>CAVPAG010000016.1:0-198761 GCA_963701425.1 uncultured Actinomycetota bacterium
GCGATGATCCGATCGGGCCTCGTCGGCGGAAAGACCGTCTCCGGAGGCGGTCTCGGACAACCCGCTGCTGTTCGCGACCTTCACGGCTCCCTCGTTCGGCTACGTCCACGGACCTCGCCCCCGCGCGGGCAGCCGGACCGGTGGCCGCTGCCGCCCTCGCGACAGGTCGCAGCTGTGTCCGCACGGCCGCCCGACCGGCTGCATGAAGGTCCACGGCGAGGACGACCCGATCAACGGCGCACCTCTGTGCGGGGACTGCTACGACTGGGAGAGCGCGGTCGTGTGGCAGTGGTGGGCACCGGAGCTGTGGCGACGCACCACCATCGCTCTCCGACGCGGCCTCGCCACCGCGCTCGACGTCTCGGAACGGCGGCTCAAGACGGTCGCCTCGCTGCAGTACGCGAAGGTGGCCGAGTACCAGGCCCGCGGCCTGATCCACTTCCACGCCATGATCCGGCTCGACGGACCGGACGGACCCGGCTCACCCGCACCCCTCGACGGCAACGACCTCGCCCAGGTGCTCAAGACCGCCGCACCCGCGACGACGTACACCGCCCCTCCGGTCGACGACGACGACACCGCCCGCGCTCCTCGCGTGGGGGAAGCAGCTCGACGTCCGCGTCGTCCGCGACGGCCACCGCACCGACGACCCCACCGGGCCGCTCTCGCCTGAGCAGGTGGCCGGCTACCTGGCGAAGTACTCGACCAAGGACGCCAACAGCCTGCGCTCAGCCCGGTGAGCGTCGACCGCACCTGACCCGGCTGACCAAGACCTGCCGGGAACTCGGCGAGCGAGCGCGGAAGCACGACAAGGAGTCGCCCTACCTGCTCCTCGGCAAGTGGGCGCACATGCTCGGCTTCCGGGGCCACTTCTCGACCAAGTCACGCCGCTACTCGGTCACGCTCGGCGCCCTCCGTCGTGCCCGTCAGCGCTTCCAGACCCTCGCGGCCGAGTCGCGTCGGACCGGTGAGCCGCTCGACGTGCGCGACCTCGAGGAACGGCTCCTCGCCGACGAGGAGGAGACCACCCTCGTCATCGGCTCCTGGACCTACCAGGGCACCGGCTGGACCCGCGACGGAGACCAGGCCCTCGCCCTCGCCGCCGCAGGCCGAGCACGCGAGTACGCCCAGTGGAAGGCAGAGCAGAGCAAGAGGACGACATGAGATCTCAGGAGATTGGACAGGGTGATGGATGAGCAAGTGGTGTTCCCGCGGCTGCTGACCGTGCGGGACGTGGCGGAGATTCTGTGTGTGCCGGTGTCGACGGTGCACCACTGGGCAGTGCGGGGCGACGGTCCGCCGTCGTTCAAGGTCGGCAAGCACCGCCGCTTCGACGCCGCAATGGTCCGTGAGTGGCTCGACGAGGCGAAGCGGACAGCGGCGTGATCGAGAAGAGGACCCTGCCGTCTGGCCGAGTGTCCTGGCGAGTTCGGTACTACGGCCCTGACGGTCGCGAGCGGTCCAAGTCGTTCCGGCTCCGACGCGACGCCGAGGCGTACGACGCGAAGATGCGGACCGAGCGTCACCGGGGTGACTGGATCGACCCTCGACGAGGCCGGGTCACGCTCCGGGACGTCTGGCTCGACTACGAGCGCACCGGCATGGGCCACCTCCGGGAGACCACGAAGGCCAGCCTATCGCAACGCGTGGCGGCACGTCGATGCGACCTTCGGGCGCTGGTCCGTGGCGAAGATCGAGCACGCCGACGTGGCCGACTGGGTCACCTCGATGAGCGCACGGTCGGGGCCGGACCTCGTCCGCTACGCGCATCGTGTGCTCTGCCTGGTGCTCGACCACGCGATGCGGACGCGCCGGGTCCCGGTCAACGTGGCCAGGGGTGTGCGGCTACCGAAGCGACCGCCGGCCCGGGACCGGTTCCTGACCGCTCCACAGGTCCAGGCCCTGGCCGACAAGCTCGGCAAGGACGGCGACCTGGTCCTGGCGATGACCTACCTCGGGCTGCGGTGGTCGGAGCTCGCCGCGCTCAAGGTGGCCGACGTCAACCTGGTCCGCCGGCGGGTGCACATCGTGGAGCGGGCGACGGAGGTCGGGGGTCGGGTCGACGTGGCGGCTCCCAAGAGCTCCGCGTCCAACCGGCACGTCGCGATCCCCGCGCTGCTCCTGCCGATGCTGACCGAGCGGGTCGAGGGCAAGGAACCCGACGCGTTGGTGTTCACCGCGCCGAACGGCGGCTACCTGCGCAACCGGAACTGGCGACAGCGATCGGGGTTCGACAAGGCCGTGAAGGACCTCGGCCTGAACGTCACACCGCACGATCTGCGTCGCACGTTCGGGAGCCTGGCCAGGGCTGCCGGGGCGGACCTTCGGTGGATCCAGAAGGCGATGGGGCACGAGTCGATCACCACGACGGCCCGCATCTACGCGCACCTCTACGACGACGAGCTCGACAGCGTGGCGGCCGCGCTCGACCGGATCGGACGGGGCGAATGAGTCAGCACGTTCTCGGGGGCATTTCGGGGGCACCGAAGGCCACATACGGCCAAAATGCGGCCACGAAGCGGCCTCTGGGCATGAACAAAGCCCAGGTCGTGATCGCCATTGTGGCGCTGACCTGGGGCTTTTGTGTGGAGCCGCCTGTCGGAATCGAACCGACGACCTATTCATTACGAGTGAATCGCTCTACCGACTGAGCTAAGGCGGCCTGTCCCGAGGCCGGAGCCTGGCACGCCGGACGAGTATACGGAAAGCGTCCGGATTCTCCGAAACGGGCCCGTCAGCGTCCCTCGAGGAGCGGCCCGGCGGGGTCGTGGGTGAGCCCACGACGGCGGGCAGCGATCCCGGACAGCGCCTCGAGGGCGACCCGGTTGGCCAGGAACGCCGTGATCTCGGCGTGGTCGTAGGGCGGCGAGACCTCGACGATGTCGACGCCGACCACGGGCAGCTCGAGGCAGATCCGGCGTACCGAGTCGAGGAGCTGCCGCGCGGACAGGCCGCCGGGCTCCGGCGTACCCGTGCCGGGCGCGTGCCCCGGGTCGCACACGTCGACGTCGACGGAGAGGAAGACCCCGTCGCAGTCGTCGAGCGCGATCTCGAACGCCTCGTCCAGGCAGGCGTCGAGCCCGCGGGCGCCGATCTCGGTCATCTCGAAGGACCGCATCCGCTGCTCGGCCATCCACGCCAGCGTCTCGGGCCCGGGCCAGTAGCCGCGCAGCCCGATCTGCAGGAACCGGTCGCCCCGCAGCGCCCCGGACTCGATCAGCCGGCGCATCGGCTGGCCGTGGCCGTAGAGCGACCCGAACTCGATGTCGCCGGTGTCGGCGTGCGCGTCGAAGTGGAGCATCGACACCCGGCCGAAGCCGTGGTGCCGCGCGACGCCGGTCGCGTCGGGGAGGGCGATCGTGTGGTCGCCGCCGAGCACCAGAGGTACGGCGCCCGCCGAGCTGACCTTGAAGACCGCCTCCTCGAGCGAGGCGATGGACGCCATCACGTCGCCGGAGTACATCTCCACGTCGCCCGCGTCCACGACCCTCAGGTCCTGCAGCGCGTCCACGCGCAGCGCGAGGTGCGGCCGCGACCCGTCGTGGGGCAGGTAGCAGGTCTGCCGGATCGCCATCGGCCCGAAGCGGGCCCCGGGTCGGTGGGACGTGCCCCCGTCGAAGGGCGCACCGACGATCACGACGTCCGCCTCCGCGAAGGAGGAAGGCTCGTCGAGGTCGCACCGGTCGACGCCGAGGAAGGTGATGTCGGGGCCGTACTGCGGTCCGTACCGGGTCATGGGCTCATCATGCCCGCCGGCTCAGCAGCTGACGTCGGACTTCGGCACCTCGCCGGAGACCAGGTAGGCCTCCACCACGTCGTCGACGCACTGGTTGCCGGCGTTGTAGCCGGTGTGCCCGTCGCCGTCGCGCGCGACCAGCACGCCCGACTCGAGCTGCGCGGCGAGCGCCTCGGCCCAGGCCAGCGGGGTGGCGGGGTCGCGGGTGGTGCCGATGACCAGGATCGGCTCGGCTCCCTCGGCGGTCAGCTCGCCGGGCTCGCGCGTGCCCTCCACCGGCCACTGCGCGCAGCTCGACAGGCCGTAGGCGAAGATCGCGCCGAAGGTCGGCGAGGCCTCCTCGAACTTCGGCACCAGGTCGGCCACCTCCGACGACGGGATCGCGTCGTCGTGGTCGAGGCAGTTCACGGCGTACAGCGCCTCGAGGGAGTTGTCGACGTAGCCGCCCGGGCCGCGCGAGGTGTACGCGTCGGAGAGCGACATGAGCGCCCGGCCGTCGCCGTCGAAGGCGGACCGAAGCGCCTGGTCCAGGAGCGGCCAGTACCCCTCGTTGTACAGCGGAGCCCAGATGCCGAGCACCGCGTTGCCGACCTCGAGCGGCCGCCCGTCGGACCCGTCGATCGGCCGCTCCTCGACCTCGTCGAGGAACTGCCTGATCCGCTGGGTCCCCGCGTCGACGGTGTCGCCGAGGAAGCAGTCGCCCCGGTCGACGCAGGCTCCGACGTACGCACGCAGGGCGACCTCGAAACCCCGGGCCTGGACCAGGCTCATCTCCTCGTTGGACAGGCTGGGGTCGATGGCGCCGTCGAGCACCATCCTCCCGACCCGGTCGGGGAAGAGGTCGGCGTACGTCGCACCGAGGAAGGTGCCGTAGGAGGCGCCGAACCAGCTCAGCCGCCGGTCGCCGAGCACCTCCCGGATGATGTCGACGTCCCGCGCCGCCTCGACGGTCGAGACGTGCGAGGCGAGCTCGCCGCTCTCCGCGACACAGCCCTCGCCGAACTCGCGGACCAGCTCGTCGGAGCGGTCCACCTCCTCAGGCGTTTCCGGGTCCGGGTCGCTGGCCACGAACGCGTCGAGCTTCTCGTCGGGCAGACACTCGACCGGCGTGCTCTCCCCGACTCCCCGCGGGTCGAAGCCGACGATGTCGAAGGCCTGCCGCAGCTCGGAGCCGAAGTAGGAGCTCGCGTTGGCGGCGTACTGGATGCCGGAGCCGCCCGGGCCTGCCCGGGTTCACCACGAGCGATCCGACGCGCTGCTCGTCGCTGGCGGCCGGGACCCGCAGCAGCGAGATCGAGATCGTCTCGCCGTCGGGCTTCTCGTAGTCGAGGGGGACCTGGATCTCCGCGCACTCCAGCTTCTGCCGGCACCGGCTCCAGTCGACGTCCTGGGTGTAGTACCGCTCCAGGTCCGAGGCCGCATCGTCACTCTCCGACGGCGACGGCACCGGCTTCGCGGAGAGCGTCGGCGACGGCAGCGTCTCCGGCTCCTCCTCCCCCGTCAGCAGGCAGCCGCTCAGCGCGACCGACAGTACGACGGGCAGGGCGACTGCGCCGAGGCGTCTGCGCGCCGTGGGGGTCAGAGTGGTGGGCACGGCGTCCACTCTAGGTCGGACCGCCGGAAAACCCGCCTAAAGGCGCAGCGAGAGCATCATGGACTCCAGGGCCAGAAGCGGCGGCACCTGGAACTCCAGCATCTTCTCGCGGGCAGCGAACACCGCGTCGATCCGGCGGAGGTTCTGCTCCGGGGTGGACTGGCGGGCGAGCCCGGAGATCTCCTTGCGCATCTCCTCGTTCACGAGGTCGCCGGGGGCTCCGGCCTGCAGGGCGATCACGTCGCGGTACACCGACACGAGGTCCATCAGGCAGCGGTCCACCACGTCGAGGGTGCGCCGCTTGCCCCGCTGCTTCTGGCTCTCCGAGAGCTGCGACAGCGCGGCCCTGTAGGACCGGGAGGTCTTGGCCTTGCGGTCGCTGCCGAACACCGTGTCGAGGTCCTCGCGCTCGCGGGTGTTGATCTGCTCGCCGACCGCCTCGGTCTCGACCTTGGCGATGTCGACGAGGTTCGCGGCGGCGTTCATGCACGCGCCGAGCGAGGTCAGGCCGGACGGGATGGAGACGACCTCACGGCGACGGTTGCGGGTGCCCTCGTCGGTGGCGAGTGCCTTGGCCCGGCCGATGTGCCCCTGGCTCGCCCGAGCGGCGTAGGCGGCCAGCCCCGGGTCGATGCCGTGGCGGGAGACGAGGAAGCCCGCGACCTCCGCCGCGCTCGGCGTGCTCAGCACGATGTTGCGGCACCGGGAGCGGATCGTGGGGAGGACGTCCTCGACCGTCGGGGCGCACAACAGCCAGATGGTGCGCGGGGAGGGCTCCTCGACCGCCTTGAGCAGCGCGTTGCCCGAGCTGTCGTTGAGCCGGTCGGCGTCCTCGACGATCATGACCTGCCAGCGGCCCTGGGCAGGCGACAGCGCGGAGCGCATCACCAGCTCGCGGATCCCCTCGACCTTGATCACGGCCGTCTCGGTGCGGGAGACGCTCACGTCGGAGTGGGACCCGGCGAGCACGGTGTGGCAGGTGTGGCACTCGCCGCAGCCACCGCGCTCGCACTGCAGCGCCGCCGCGAAGGCGATCGCGGCGTTGGAGCGGCCCGACCCGGGAGGCCCGGTGAACAGCCAGGCGTGGGTCATGCCGTGGCCCGAGACCGCCCGCTGGAGGGTCGCGATGGCGTGCTGCTGGCCGACGAGGGACGACCAGACCGAGGGCGCGGTGGCGGGCGCGCTCATGCCTGCTGCTCCCGCCGGACGGCCTGCTCCAGCAACGGGGTGACCCGGTGGCGGATGATCGCGGCGATCTCGTCGACCGGCCGGCGCGCGTCGACGACGAGGTAGTGCTCGCTGTGCGCGGAGGCGAGCCGCAGGAACGCCTGGCGGACCCGCTCGTGGAACTCCAGGGACTCCGCCTCGATCCGGTCGCGCTCCTCGAAGCGGGTCAGCCCGGTCTGGGGCGGGAGGTCGAGCAGGACGGTCAGGTGGGGCCGCAGGTCGCTGGTGGCCCAGCGCGCGACCCTCTCCACCTCGCGGTCGGCGAGGTCGCGGCCGGCGCCCTGGTAGGCCAGCGTCGAGTCGACGTACCTGTCGGTGATCACCACGCCGCCGCGGACGAGCGCCGGGACGACCACGCGCTCGACGTGCTCGGCCTTGTCGGCGGCGTAGAGGAGCGCCTCGGTGCGGTGCGAGATGTCGCCGGTCGAGGGGTCGAGCACGATCTTGCGGAGCTTCTGGCCGACCTCGGTGTCGCCCGGCTCGTGGGTCAGCAGGACGTCGTACCCCTCGCCCCTGAGCCACTTCTCGAGCTCGCGCGCCTGCGTGGACTTGCCCGCGCCCTCACCGCCCTCGAGCGCGATGAAGACACCGGTCGCGGAGTACACCCCCGGCGAGCCGGTGAAGGCGTTGCGCAGGTCGTTCACCAACGGGACTCCTTTTCGGTCGTCCATCTGACGGTACGAGGCGACACCGACAACGGTCATGATGACCGCGGCGATCAGGAACGTGAACGCGGCGCCGTTGTACACGAACTCCTTGTTCATGACCTCGTAGTCGTGCGTCCCGATCAGACCTGCGACCGCCGGCGCGGTCGCGAGGACCAGCGCCAGGGAGAGCCGGATCATCGAGCCGACGAACGCGAAGGTGCGGCCGCGGATCTCGTCGGGCACCTCGAGGCCGAGCAGGGTGTTGCCGGTGATCCAGGCGACGCCGGAGAAGAACCCGAGCACCAGCGTGATGCCGGTGACGACCTCGAGCTGCTGCACGAGCGCGAGCGGGAACAGCAGGATCCCCGCACCGGTCAGCGCCAGGCCGAACATCCGCCGGCGCGACAGGCCCACGAGCAGCCGCGGCCCCAGCCACATGCCGAACCCGAGCCCGAGGAAGACGGTCCCGAAGAGCACGCCGTAGCCGGGCTCGCCACCGCCGAGGTCCGCGACGAAGGTGCGCGCCAGGCCGATCACCACGCCGCCGGCGGCGAACGCCCCGGCGATGCCCACGACCAGACCTCGTACGACGGGGGTGCCGGCGACGTACTTCCAGCCGTCGATCACCACGCGCAGCGGGCTGCCTTCCTCGGTGCCTGTCGCGGGGCCGCGTGGGATGTGCGTCAGCCGCGAGATGACGACCCCGGAGACGATGAACGACACCCCGTTGAAGTAGATCGCGAGGTCGATCGGGCCCGAGCCAGTCGAGGAAGAGGTTGCGGTAGAAGTTGTCGACCATCGTCAGGCCGGTGAACAGCGCCGCGGCCGGGAGCGCCGAGCCGTAGGTGGTGGCGAGGCTGATCTGGTTGGCCGCCTCGAGCCGGTGGCGGGGCACGAGGTTCGGGACGGTGGCGTCCTTCGCGGGCAGCCACACCAGGCTGACGATCTCGATCAGGACCGTGGCCACGAAGACCCACCACAGGGTCCCGACGATCGGGATCGTCACGAAGATCGCGCCGCGGATGTAGTCGCCCCAGATCAGCGTGACCCGCCGGTCGAGACGGTCGGCGATGTAGCCCGCCACGGGCCCCATGACGAGGGCCGGGAGCACGCGGAGGAAGAGCACGCCGGCGATCGCGAAGTTCTGCGCGGCGTAGGAGCCGCCGCTCGACTGGGCGGCGAACTCGTTGGCCAGCGCGGTCAGCGCCAGCAGGCCGATCCAGTCGCCGAGGCTGGACAGGCCGAGCCCGATCCACAGGAGGCGGAAGTCGTGGATCCGCATCACCGCGAGGAGCGAGTGCGTCGGCGCGTGCCTCAGCTCCTCGACCGAGGAGACCGAGGGATGCATGGCCTCATGGTCGCTCACAGCGCCTACCCTACGAGCAGACCTAGCTCGACTTCTTGGCAGCAGCCTTCTTCGTGGTGCTCTTCTTGGCCGTGGTCTTCTTCGCCGTGCTCTTCTTGGCGGTCTTCTTCGCGCCACGCTTCTTCGGGGCAGGGCCCTTCGCGCGCTTCTCGGCGAGCAGCTCCGCGGCCCGCTCGAGCGTCACCGTGGCCTCGTCGTCGCCCTGGCGCAGGGTCGCGTTGTACTCGCCGTCGGTGACATAGGGCCCGAACCGGCCGCTCTTGACCGTGATCTTGTTGCCGGTCGCGGGGTCGTCCCCGATCTCGCGACCGGGGTTGGCCGCCGCGCGACCCCGCTGCTTGGGCTGCTTGTAGATCTCGAGGGCCTCCTCGAGGGTGATCGTGAGGAGCTTCTCCTCCTCGTCGATCGACCGCGAGTCGGTGCCCTTCTTCAGGTACGGCCCGTAACGACCGTTCTGGGCGGTGATCTCCTCACCGGACTCGGGGTCCTTGCCCACCACGCGCGGCAGGGTCAGCAGCCTCAGCGCGTCGTCGAGCGTGATCGTGTCGAGCGACATCGTCTTGAACAGCGACGACGTGCGCGGCTTGGCGCTCTTCGGGGCGTCCTCGGGGAGCACCTCGGTGACGTAGGGGCCGTAGCGGCCGTTCTTCGCCACGATCGCGTTGCCGCTCTCGGGGTCGGCGCCGAGCTCGGTCTCCTCCCCCGCGGGGTTGGCGAGGAGCTCCTTGGCCTTCTCGAGCGTGAGCTCGTCGGGCGGGAGGTCCTCGGGCACGTTGGCCCGCTTCCCGTCCGGCGTCTCGATGTAGGGGCCGTAGCGACCCACGCGCAGGTCGATGCCGTCGTCGATCGGGAACGTCGCCAGGTCGCGGGCGTCGATGTCGCCGAGCCCGGACACGAGCTGCTTGAGGCCCTCGATGTCGCCGGTGCCGAAGTAGAAGTCGGCGAGCTCGGCGTTACGGTCCGCGCGCCCCGCGGCGATCTCGTCGAGGATGTCCTCCATGCCGGCGGTGAACTGGTAGTCCACCAGCCGCGCGAAGTGCTCCTCGAGCAGCCGGATCACCGAGAACGCCAGCCACGCGGGCACCAGTGCGGTGCCCTTCTTGTAGACGTAGCCGCGGTTGAGGATGGTGCCGATGATCGAGGCGTACGTCGACGGGCGACCGATCTCCCGCTCCTCGAGCTCGCGGATCAGCGTGGCCTCGGTGTAGCGGGCCGGCGGCTTCGTCTCGTGGCCGGCTGCCTTGAGCGCCGCCGCCGAGACCGGGTCGCCCTCGGCCACGGCGGGCAGGCGGGTCTCGCGGTCGTCCGACTCCGCACTCGGGTCGTCCGAGCCCTCGACGTACGCCTTGAGGAAGCCGTGGAAGGTGATCACGCGGCCGGACGCGGCGAAGACGCAGTCCTCACCGGTCGAGGCGGTGCCGCCGAGGCGGACGGAGACCGAGCGGCCCTCCGCGTCCTTCATCTGCGAGGCGACCGTGCGCATCCAGATCAGCTCGTAGAGGCGGAACTCGTCACCCGAGAGCCCGGTCTCGGCCGGGGTGCGGAAGCGCTCGCCGGCGGGGCGGATCGCCTCGTGGGCCTCCTGGGCGTTCTTGACCTTCGACTGGTACGTCCGCGGCTTGTCGGGGAGGTACTCCGACCCGAACAGCTCCCGGACCTGCTCGCGGGCAGCCGAGATCGCCGACTCCGACAGCGTGATCGAGTCGGTACGCATGTAGGTGATGAAGCCGTTCTCGTACAGCCGCTGCGCGATCGACATGGTCCGCGAGGCGCCGTACCCGAGCTTGCGGGAGGCCTCCTGCTGCAGCGTCGTGGTGCGGAACGGGGCGTACGGCGAGCGACGGTACGGCTTGGACTCGACCGAGCGGACCTCGAAGTCGGTGTCGTGGAGCCCGGCGACGAGCGCCTCGGCCCGCGGCCGGTCGAGGTGGACGACCTGGTCGGACTTCAGCTGACCCTGCGCGGTGAAGTCGCTGCCGCGGGCCACGCGGGCGCCGTCGACGGAGTGCAGCTTGGCCGGGAACATCCGGTCGTCGTGCTTGGCGCCGGCGTCGAAGCTGCCCTCGAGGTCCCAGTACGACGCGACGCGGAACGCCATGCGCTCCCGCTCCTTGGCCACGACGAGCCGGGTCGCGACCGACTGGACACGACCTGCCGAGAGGCCGGACATGACCTTCTTCCACAGCACCGGGGAGACCTCGTAGCCGTAGAGCCGGTCGAGGATGCGGCGGGCCTCCTGGGCCTCGACGAGGTCCTCGTCGATGTCGCGGGGGTTCTCGACCGCGGCGTTGATGGCCTGCGGGGTGATCTCGTGGAAGACCATCCGCTTCACGGGGATCTTCGGCTTCAGCTCGTCGAAGAGGTGCCAGGCGATGGCCTCTCCCTCACGGTCCTCATCGGTGGCGAGGTAGAGCTCGGAGGCGTCCTTCATCAGCTTCTTCAGCTTGCTGATGTGGCTCTTCTTGTCCGACGAGACCACGTAGTAGGGCTTGAAGTCGTTGTCGATGTCGACGCCGAGGCGCGCCCACGGCTGGCCCTTGATCGAGGCCGGGATGTCCGACGCGCTCTGCGGGAGGTCGCGGATGTGGCCGATCGAGGACTCCACGACGTAGTCGCGGCCCAGGTAGCCGGCGATCGTCTTCGCCTTGGCAGGCGACTCGACGATCACGAGCTTGTGACCGGCGCCGTTCTCAGAGTTCTTGACTGCCACGTGTTCGCTGCTCCTCCATCAGTGCGCCCCTCGCCTCGTCCTGAGGCAAGGGGACTCGCACGCCACGGTAACGGTAACCGCCGCCAGGTAGCGCCGACCCCCCGTGCGGCGTGAGACGGCGGTCGATCCGGTCGAGACCGGTCAGTGACCCTCGGTCAGGAACCCCTCGACGAGCAGGTCACGCACCACAGGAAGGTACTCCCGCCTCACCGCAGCCGGCTCGCTGCCGAGCAGGGTGGCCAGCGCGTCGAGGATCTGACCGACGGCCAGGTCCCCGTCGCAGGCCCCCACGAGCCCGGCCTCGACCGTGTCGGCCTTGCGCGCCCGGCGCAGCCCACGCTGCTGGCGCAGGACGATGTCCTCCGGGTCCTCGGCTCCGGGCTCCCCGAACGTCTCCTGGCGTACGTCGACCCGCGCGACCAGCCGGGCCGCGAGCAGCGCCTCGTCGTCCAGGGACCGCTCCAGCTCGACCCGCCTCCCCCAGTCGGCGACCTCCAACCCGAGCGGCTGCTCGACCTCGTAGGGCCACTCCTCGAACCGCAGCACCGGCTCGTCACGGTCGGTCCGGTGCAGGTTGAGCCAGCCGAACCCGACCCCCTCGACCCCCTGCTCCTCGAACCACCCGAGCCAGGCGTCGTAGCGCTCGACGTACTCGTCCGTGCCGTGGAGCCCGGCGTCCTTGAGCCACAGCTCGACGTACTGGGCGGGGTCGGCGACCTCGCGCTGCACGACCCAGACGTCGCAGCCCGAGCCCTCGACCCAGGACCGGAGGCGTTCGTCCCACGGCCGGTCCTTCTCGATGACCCAGTTGGCGAGCACCTGGCACCAGCCACCCGGCCGGAGATGCCTCGGGGCCTCGCTGACCACACGGCGTACGACCTCGTCGCCGGGAAGCCCCGAGTCGCGGTAGACCAGGCGCTCCCCCGTCGCCGGGGAGATGACGAACGGCGGGTTGGTCACGACCAGGTCGAACTGCTCGCCCGCGACCGGCTCGAACAGGCTGCCGTCGCGCACGTCGATGCCTTCGCTGCCGTTGAGCTCGGCGTTGAGGCGGGTGATCCACAGCGCCCGCTCGTTCACGTCGGTCGCCACGACCTCGCGGACGTGGGTCGCGAGGTGCAGCGCCTGGACGCCACAGCCGGTGCCGAGGTCGAGGGCGCGCTCCACCGGCTCACGGACGGTCAGCTGGGCCAACGACGTCGAGGCCGAGCTGATTCCCAGCACGTGGTCGGCGCCGACCCGCAGGTTCCGCCCGTCGAGGCCGGGCGTCAGGTCGCTGAGGACCCACCAGTCGTGGTCCTCGTCGGCATACGGCCGTACGTCGACCAGCGCCCTGAGCTCGCCGCCGGAGCGTTGCACGATCCCGAGGTCCTCGAGCGGGCCGACCAGGCCGGGGAGCGCCGTCTCGGCGGCCCCGAGGTCCACCGGCGCCTGGAGCAGCCACAGCCGCACCAGCGTGGCCAGCGGCGACCCGTCGCGGGTCGCGCGGAGGCCCGGGGTGGTCTCGTTGCGGGACAGCGCGGCGTGCGCCGTAGCGCCGAGAAGGCCGGCCACACCGTCGTAGGTGTAACCGGCCGTCTCGAGCGCGGCACGCAGCCGCCGCATGGTGTCCGCGGTCAGTCCTTCTTGGTCGACGCCTCGAACGTGGAGTGCCACGTCTCGGGGGCCACGAGCTCGGGCAGCGCCGTGCGGTACTCCTCCGCGAGCCGCGGCCACTCCTTGGCCAGCCGCGAGTGGAGCGCGATCGAGCGCTTGAGGAGGTCCTTGGCCAGCTGGGGGTCGCGCTTGTACCAGGAGACCGAGGTGCCGTCGGCGGAGGAGACCAGGGCGGAGTCGAGCTGCATGAGCTTCCACCACTTGAGGTCGAGGTGCGGCACGTTGGCCTGCGGGTGCTTCTTCGACAGGTCGCTCGGCGGGATGACCTGCTTGAGCGCACCCTTCGCGACTGTCTTGAGCCTCCCGACCGGGCCGACCGGGGCCGAGACGTCCTTGCCCTTGCGCGGGGGCTTCTTGCGGCGCGCGGGCGGGTAGGCGTCGAGCTCGGCCTCGGAGCGCGCGTCGTCGTACCCCTTGCGCAGCTCGCGCAGCTCCCCGAGCCGCTCGAGCACGTCGCGGTGCATGCGCTGCGGACCCTCGAGGATGTCCTCGATGGCCATGAGGCCCATCTCGGCGGGGCTGTACTGCATCGACAGCAGGTGCCGGACCTGGGTCTGGAAGCTCTCGAAGACGACGTTGCCGCCGTGGTCGTAGGGCGAGTGCAGCAGGGCCGCCACGAGGCGGTTGCGGCGGTGGAAGTACGCCTGCCAGTCGATCGTGTCGTCCTTCTCGTGCCACGGCACGTGCCAGACGGCGACACCGGGCAGGGTCACGGTCGGGTAGCCCGCCTCACCGGCACGCAGGCCGAACTCGGCGTCGTCCCACTTGATGAACATCGGCAGGGAGAGGCCGATCTCCTTGATCACCTTGGTCGGGATCAGGCACATCCACCAGCCGTTGTAGTCGACGTCGACACGGCGGTGCAGCCACTGCGTGGAGCGCAGCGACCGGGTCGCGAAGTTGTGGCCGTGCTTGGTGTTCGGCGCGGCGCCCCAGAACCAGCGCCAACGGTCGACGGTCTCGCCGTAGGCGTGCATCACGGAGCGGTCGTAGAGGCTGAACATCTGCCCACCGACGATGGTCGGGTGCTTCGCCAGGTCACCGAAGGCGACGGCGCGGAGGATGCCCTCCGGCTCGACCACGACGTCGTCGTCGAGCAGCAGGACGTAGTCGGCGTCGCCCTTGGCGACGGTCTCGTCCATGGCACGGGAGAAGCCGCCGGAGCCACCGAGGTTGCCCTGCTCGATGAGGCGGAGCTTCGGGCCGAGCTTGGCGGCAGCGTCGGCGTACCGCTCGTCGTCCTTGACCTTCTGCGTGCCCTGGTCGATCACGTAGATCTCGTCGAGGACGTCGAGGACCTCGGGCTCCTTGCCGAGCGCCACGAGCTGGTCGACGCAGAAGTCGGGACGGTTGAAGGTGGTGATGCCGATGGAGACGCTGCCGGCCCGGGTCTTCTCGGTCTCGAAGCCCCAGACGCCCGAGAGGACCATGGCCTCCTGCTCGCCGGCCTCGACGTCGTACCAGTACCAGCCGCCGTCGATGAACGGCTTCAGCGGCAGGTCGAACGTGTACGTCGTGGGCTCCGAGGTGTCGAAGGTGACACCGTCGGCGCGCTGGACGTGGCCCTTGGCCGTGGAGCGGTAGACCGTCAGGGAGCCCTCACCGCGCACCGTCACCTGCAGGCGCACGGACGGGAAGGAGGTCCACCGCCGCCAGTAACCGGCGGGGAAGGCGTTGAAGTAGGTGCCGAAGGTCAGTCGGCGCTCGGGCAGCACCAACGCGCCCTCGTCGGTGATCTTGCCGAAGCCGCTCAGGCTGACCGCCTCGGTCGCCGCGGACCTGTCGGAGCTGGAGTAGTTCACCGCGTCGCCGGCGTCGGAGGTGTCGCCGGACGCACCGGCGGAGGACTCCGACTCCGTCCCACCGAAGCCGGAGACGCCCCCGACGTACATCGGGCGGATGTCGATCTCCTGGTCCGGGCGCAGGATCGTGCGGTGGACCACACGGAAGCTCGAATTGCTCTCGATGTCCGCAGCGCCCCCGGCTGCGGGCATGGCGACGGTGTCAGTCAAGGCGTGTCCTCGTCGATGGGGAAGAATCCGTTCAGACCCGGGTCACGGTACCAGCGTCGGGCGGGGTCGCAGACCCGGCCGTGAGCAGCGCAACGGACCGCCCCCGTCTGCGTAGACTCCCCCGTCGGCGGCGTTTCGAAACCGGGAGGTGGGCCACAGTGGCGCGCAAGGTGTACCTGCACGTCGGCGCCCCGCTCACTCCCTCCACGACCCTGCGCGACGCCCTCTCGCGCCACCGACGCCGCCTCGCGCGGGTCGGCGTGCTCTACCCGCCGGGCCATCTCGGGTACGACGGAGGGCACCGCGACGCGGTCCTCGACGTGCTCGGGCTCACGACCGGCGACCACGCACCTGCGGCGGGCGCGTGGGACCGGCTGGCCGAGACCGTGCGCGACTGGCGACGCGGTACGGCGGTGGTCTCCCACGAGCTGCTCGCGGACGCCACCGAGGCCCAGGTCGACCGGGTCGTCTCCTCGCTCGGCGACGCCGAGGTGCACGTCGTCCACGTGGCCCAGGACCTGGGGCGGCAGCTGCCGCGGGCGTGGCAGGCGTGGGTCCACGGCGGCGGCACGGTGCCGTTCGCGACGTACGCCGCCCGCGTCGTGCACCGGGACCAGCACCGGATGTCTCGGGTCTTCTGGCGCTCCCACGACATCGGCGAGGTCCTCGCGCGGTGGACCACCGGCGTACCGGCGGAGCGCGTGCACGTCGTCACTGCCGCCCGAGGCGAGCACGGCGCCGAGGAGACCTGGGCGCGGTTCGCCCGCACGGTGGGGGTGGACCCGCACCGGTTCCGCCTGGACGCTGCCTCGCCGGACCAGCTCGCCTCGCTGGCCGGCGCGGAGGTCGTGCGCCTGCTCAACGCGGATGACGAGCCGGTCGACCCCGTACGTCGCGACGTCCTGCTCCGGCACACAGGCGCCGTGGCGGGCGTCGTACCTCGACTGCCGGAGGAGCTGCGCGAGGCGGTGACCGCGGAGGCGGAGCGCGCCGTGAAGGACCTGGCGTCACACGGCTGGGAGCTGGTCGGGCCGACCGAGGACCTCCTGCCCGGAGTCGACGCCTTCGCCGCCCGGCCCGACGAGGTCACCCCGGCCACCGCGGACGTCGTGCGCGCCCAGACGGAGGTGCTCCGCGCGCTCGTCCACGACGGGGCACGACGAGGGCCCGCCGGCTTGCGCCGACGGGCCCTGCATCTGCTTCGGGAGCGGGTCAGACCTTGACGGTCTCCGTCTTGGCGGGCTCCGGCTCCGCGTCGCCGATCGCAACCGGGCGCCGCTTGGAGATGTAGACGGCGCCGGCGATGATCAGCGCAGCCACGACGGCGATGGTGATTCTCACCGGGTCGTTCTCGTCGTCACCGACGGACAGCGCGACGACCGCCGGTGCGATGAGCAGCGAGACCAGGTTCATCACCTTGATCAGCGGGTTGATCGCCGGACCGGCGGTGTCCTTGAACGGGTCGCCGACCGTGTCACCGATGACCGTCGCCTCGTGGGCGGGTGAGCCCTTGCCGCCGTGGTGGCCGTCCTCGACGAGCTTCTTGGCGTTGTCCCAGGCACCACCTGAGTTGGCCAGGAAGACCGCCATCAGCGTGCCGGTGCCGATCGCACCGGCCAGGTAGGCACCGAGCGGGGCCGCACCGAGGCCGAAGCCGACCGCGACGGGCGCCAGCAGAGCCAGCAGACCGGGGGTGGCGAGCTCACGGAGCGAGTCGCGCGTGCAGATGTCGACGACCTTGCCGTACTCCGGACGGCCGGTGCCCTCCATGATCCCGGGGATCTCCCTGAACTGGCGGCGCACCTCGAAGACGACCGCGCCGGCCGCCCGGCCGACGGCGTTGATCGCCAGGCCGGAGAAGAGGAAGACCACCGCCGCGCCGATGAGCAGGCCCACCAGGTTGGCCGGGTTCGCGACGTTGAGCACGCCGGTGAGGCCGAGCAGCGCCTCGCCCTTCTCGTTCTGGTTCGCCTCCACGGCCGCATCGGAGACGGCGTTGGTGAACGAGCCGAACAGGGCGGTCGCAGCGAGCACCGCGGTGGCGATCGCGATGCCCTTGGTGATCGCCTTGGTGGTGTTGCCGACGGCGTCGAGCTCGGTCAGGATCGCCGCGCCCTGCTCGTCGACGTCGCCGGACATCTCGGCGATGCCCTGGGCGTTGTCCGAGACCGGACCGAAGGTGTCCATCGCGACGATCACACCCACGGTGGTGAGCAGACCACAGCCGGCGAGTGCCACCGCGAAGAGCGAGACCACGGTCACGCCGCCGCCGAGCAGGAACGCGCCGTAGACGGCGGCTCCGATCACGAGCGCGGTGTAGACAGCGGACTCGAAGCCGACCGAGAGGCCGGACAGGATGACGGTCGCCGGGCCGGTGAGCGCGGTCTTGCCGACGTCCTTGACCGGACGGTGCTCGGTGCCGGTGAAGTAGCCCGTCAGCGCGAGGATCAGCGCCGCCAGCACGATGCCGATGATCACCGCGGCCGAGGCGATGACCCGCGGGTCGCCGGAGGCCTCGGTCACCTCGCCGAGGATCTGCGCGAGCAGGCCGGAGCTCTCGATCCGGTCGAGCTCGTCGAACGAGCCCGGCAGGTAGAGGAACGCGGCCAGCGTGCAGAGCACGGCCGAGACCGCGGCCGAGATGTAGAAGGACCGGTTGATCGTCTTGAGGCCGCTCTCACCGGCGCGCGGGCGGGTGATGTAGACGCCGAGGATCGCGGTGAGTGCGCCGATGGCCGGGACGATCAGCGGGAAGACCAGGCCCTCGGCGCCGAACGCGGCGGTGCCGAGGATCAGGGCCGCGACGAGCATCACGGCGTAGGACTCGAAGAGGTCGGCGGCCATACCGGCGCAGTCGCCGACGTTGTCGCCCACGTTGTCGGCGATCGTGGCGGCGTTGCGCGGGTCGTCCTCGGGGATGTTCTGCTCGACCTTGCCGACCAGGTCGGCGCCGACGTCGGCCGCCTTGGTGAAGATGCCGCCGCCGACTCGCATGAACATCGCGAGCAGCGCTGCGCCGAAGCCGAAGCCCTCGAGAACAGCGGGGGCGTCGCCCTTGTAGATCAGCACGACGGCCGAGGCGCCGAGCAGGCCCAGGCCGACCGTGGCCATGCCGACGGTGCCGCCGGTGCGGAACGCGACCCGCATCGCGTTGTCACGCGTGTGCTCCCGGGCCGCGGAGGCCACCCGCACGTTGGCCCGCACCGCGAGCCACATGCCCATGTAGCCGATCGTGGCGGAGAAGCCCGCGCCCACCAGGAAGAACACCGACCGCCCGATCCGGACGGCCGAGTCGTCGGCGGGGAGCACGAACAGCAGGGCGAAGGCCAGCACGGCGAAGACCCCGAGGGTCTTGAACTGCCGTGTGAGGTAGGCCGAGGCGCCCTCCTGCACCGCAAGGCCGATGGTCTTCATCTTCTCTGTGCCGTCATGGGCAGCAAGGACCTGACCGCGGAACATCAAAGCCATCGCCAGGGCGATGACGGCGATGACGCCGACCACGATGATCAAGGTCTGGTTGCTCCCGGACAAAGACACATCCGCGCCGCTTGCGGCGAGGGTGAGTCCGGACATGTGAGTCCTCCTCCGGTGGGCCGTCCGGCCCGTCGAGATTGCGCCGAAACCCGCGGTGTCCCCCGCGAGTGGCCAGGCAGTGTGATCTGCCTGACACCAATGTGGCCCGGAGTCTACTGAGACCCGGGCGACTTGCGAGGGCCGGGAGTGTGGCGTGGACCACATTTCTCCGAAGGTTCGGCGCGCAGGAGGTCGCGACGCCCGGAATGACCGGGGGTCAGCGCAGGAGAAGAGAGATCGGTGCAGACAGCTGCGACAGGTGGAGCAGCGGGATCAGGAGAGCGGCCAGCGCATCGACACGGTCGTCTGCATGTCGTCCTGGGAGACCTTGAAGTCATCGATGAGGCCGCGCAGGAGAGCCCACGCCTCCATGCCCTCGAGGTCGCTGTCGGGGTGGTCCTCCACGTCGACGAGGGCCGGCGTGGAGACGTCCACGCTCACTCCGTCGTCGATGGTGATGGTCACCGAGACCAGCGGCTCCTCCGAGCCCGTGCCCTGGGCCGCGCTCTCGCCGAGGAACAGGGCGCAGGCCTCACCGGCGGCGAGGCGCACCTCCTCGACGAACTCCTCGTCGCGACCTGCGCGGCGCGCGACGGAGGCCGCCACGAGGCGGACCGTGCGCACGAGCGCAGGGTCACGGGCGATCGTGACGGTGACCGAGGCAGCCGTACGATCCGTGCCAGACGGCATGGTTCCCCTCAGAGATCCGCGAGCGCTTCGGCCTGCGAGCCGTGGATGGTGAAGACCTTGGCCAGCCCGGTGATCCGGAAGATCTTCAGCAGGCGCTCCTGGTTGCAGATCAGGCGCATCGACCCGTCGTGGGCGCGGACCTTCTTGAGGCCGCCGACGAGGACGCCGAGGCCGGTGGAGTCGAGGAAGTCGACCTTCTCCATGTCGATGACGAGGTTGTAGTGCCCCTCACCCACGAGCTCGGTGATCTTGTCCCTGAGCCGCGGTGCGGTGTAGACATCGATCTCCCCGCCGACCTCGATGATGGTGTGCCCATCCTCGTTGCGCGTCTCGAGTGACAGATCCACGTGGTTTCTCCCAACGATGCCGCGTGCGCGGAGTTCTGGAAGAGCGTCGTGCGACACCCCTCCCCTGCAACTGTCATTCAATCATGCCTTCAATCACCCCGCAGGTCACGCTTTGGCACGGTGCGGCCAAGGGGTGGCCCCCGACCGGTACGGACACCGTTCTCCAGACGTTTGCGAAGATGCAAGACGTGGCCCCACGTACGCAGCAGTCCGTCGCGGAGGCCCTGGACCGGCTGAGCGGACAGGGCCGCGAGGACCGGCTCACCCACCTCGAGATTTTGCCTCCGAGGGTGGGGCGACCCTGCGCGTGGCCGTCGTGGACCGACGAGCGGCTCGTCGAGGCCTGGCGCGCCCGCGGCATCGAGCGGCCGTGGACCCACCAGTCGGCGGCAGCCGAGGCGGCGTACGCCGGACGGCACGTCGTGATCTCGACCGGGACCGCCTCGGGCAAGTCGCTGGCCTACCTCATGCCCGCGCTGACCTCCGTGCTCCGGAAGCGGAGGCCGCAGGGGCAGCGCGGCTCGACCGTGCTCTACCTCTCGCCGACCAAGGCCCTGGCACAGGACCAGCTCTCGGGACTCCTCGCGCTCGGTGTCCCGGACCTGCGCGCGACCACCCACGACGGAGACTCCTCCCGCGAGCAGCGCGACTGGGCGCGCGACCACGGGGAGTACCTCCTCACCAACCCCGACATGCTGCACCGGTCGATGCTCCCCGGGCACGCGCGCTGGGCGAGGTTCTTCTCGATGCTCGACTACGTCGTCGTCGACGAGTGCCACCACTACCGCGGGGTGTTCGGCGCCCACGTCGCGCAGATCCTCCGGCGGTTGCGCCGGGTCTGCGCGCTGTACGGCTCGTCTCCCACCTTCGTGCTCGCGTCGGCCACCGTCGCCGAGCCCGAGACGTCCGCACAGCGCCTCACGGGGCTGCCCTTCGTCGCGGTCACCGACGACGGCTCGCCCCGGGGACAGGTCGCGCTGGCGCTCTGGGAGCCGCCCTTCACCTCCTACGGCGGCGAGAACGGCGCCCCGGTCCGCAGGTCCGCGACCGCCGAGATCTCCGACCTCCTCACCGACCTCGTCGTCGACGGGGTCCGCACGCTCGCCTTCATCCGCTCCCGCCGGGGGGCCGAGACGGTCGCGCTCACGGCCAAGCGGCTGCTCGACGAGGTCGAGCCGGGTCTGGCCGGACGTGTCGCGGCCTACCGCGGCGGCTACCTCCCGGAGGACCGGCGGGCGATCGAGCACGCCCTGCGCTCCGGCGAGCTCCTCGGGCTCGCGGCCACGAACGCGCTCGAGCTCGGCATCGACGTCTCGGGGCTCGACGCGGTGCTGATGGCCGGCTTCCCGGGCACCCGCGCGGCCCTGTGGCAGCAGATCGGCCGCGCCGGCCGAGGCGGACAGGACGCGCTCGGCGTCTTCGTCGCCCGCGACGACCCCCTCGACACCTACCTCGTGACCCACCCCGAGGCACTGATCGGGAAGCCGGTGGAGGCGAACGTCTTCGACCCCGACAACCCCTACGTCCTCGGGCCCCACCTGTGCGCCGCCGCCGAGGAGTCGCCGCTGACCGAGGCCGACCTCGAGATGTTCGGGCCCATGGCGCGCGCGGGCGTCGACGCTCTGACCGAGGCCGGCATGCTCCGCCGCCGCCCGCGCGGGTGGTTCTGGACCGACCGCAGCCGGGCCTGCGACCTCGCCGACATCCGCTCCACCGGCGGCGCTCCCGTGCGGCTCGTCGAGGAGGGCACCGGCCGCCTGCTCGGCACCGTCGACCACTCGTCGGCCCACGGCAGCGTGCACGCGGGTGCGGTGTACCTGCACCTCGGCGAGACCTACCTCGTCCTCGAGCTCGACCTCGACGAGAACGTCGCGGTCGTCACGCGGGCCGACCCCGACTACTCCACCTTCGCCCGCGAGGTCACCGACATCGCGATCGGCCAGGAACGCGAGCACACGTCGTGGGGGTCGGCCCGCGTCAGCTTCGGCGACGTGCGGGTGACCCACCAGGTCGTGTCGTACCTCAAGCGTCGGGTGCCCTCCGGAGAGGTCCTCGGCGAGGAGCCGCTCGACCTGCCCGAGCGGGTGCTCGACACGAAGGCGGTCTGGTGGACGCTGCCCCCGGCCGTCCTCGAGGAGGCGGGGTTCGCGGGCCAGGACCTCCCCGGGGCCGCCCACGCAGCGGAGCACGCGGCGATCGGGCTGCTCCCCCTCTTCGCGACCTGCGACCGCTGGGACATCGGCGGTGTCTCCACGGCGCTGCATCCGGACACCGGCCAGCTCACCGTCTTCGTGTACGACGGTCACCCGGGTGGGGCCGGGTTCGCCGAGCGCGGGTTCGAGGCGGCTGTCGAGTGGTGGACCGCGACCCGCGAGGCGATCGACGCCTGCGCCTGCGAGGACGGCTGCCCCTCGTGCGTGCAGTCGCCCAAGTGCGGCAACGGCAACAACCCCCTCGACAAGCACGCCGCCGTGGCGCTGCTCGACGTACTTCTGCGCGAGACGGGCTAGCCTGAGCCGCAGTCCTCGAAAGGGTCGGTCCATGCTTGTTCTCGGAATCATCCTCATCCTGCTCGCCGCAGGCCTCCTCGTCACCGCTCTCTTCGGGGGTCGCAGCTCCGAGGAGCCTGCCGGCTTCGACCTCGGCGCGATCCATGTGGACGTCAACACGTTCACCGCCTTCCTTGCCGGTGCCGTGACCCTGCTGCTCCTCGTGGCCGGCATCGCCCTGATCCAGTCGGGCCTGCGCCGGGCTCGTCGTCGTCGCCAGCAGCGCAAGGAGCTCAACCGGCTCCAGAAGCGCGAGGAGACCCGCGCCGCCACCCCGGCGACCGGGGAGCCCGAGACCACCGAGACGACCCGGACGACGGAGACGCGCACCGACACCGCGGTCACGGATCGGGACCGACCGACCTCGTAGCCCCGCGCTCCGCCGGTCCGGCTCGTGCCCTGCCAGGGACGGCCCAGTCACCGCCGAGCACGCTCGGTACGTCGACGGCGACCTCGACCATCACGTCACGCCCCTCGACCTGGCAGCCGGTGAGGCGAGCGCCGTTCGCCTCGCTGAGCCGTGCCGCCTGCTCGCAGACCGCAGCGCCGCCCACTGAGGTGCCCCCGCCCCTGCCGAGCGTCTCCGCGGCCGCCAGGGCAGCGAGGTCCGCTGCCGCCGCCGCCCGTCGGTGCCCGACGAGGAGGCCGCCGACCGCGACTCCCGCGACGGCGATCGTGGTCAGCACGGCCACGAGGACCAGCACGAGCACCGTGGCCGAACCTGCCTCCTCTCGCCGCTCCGGCGCTCGGGTCATGGTGACTCCTTGGCAGCGACCGCTTCCGCGTCCACGTCGACCGCGGGGAGGAAGGCGAACAGGCCACCGGGGCCTCGCACCTCGGCGACCACGTGCACACGAACGGCTCCGGCCTCCTCACTGACGTCGATCCGGCTGTCGTCCGGGGCGATCCGACGTCCGAGCTCGACCGCGGTGGCTGCGGGCTCGTCCCTCGCCAGGGCGCGGGCGGTCTCCCGAGCGGCGTCGACCACACGCACCTGGGTCACGGCCAGCGCGACGAGCCAGACCAGGCCGAGGGCCACGCCGACGAGGACCGGGATCACGACTGCCGTCTCGGCCGCGACGGCGCCCCGCTCGGAACGGTCGTCCCGCTCGTGACGACCGCAAAGGGGTGGCACGGCCGGGAGAGCGCGCAGGCCCCTGCGCGCTCCCCCGGCCGGACTGTGGAGATCGGGCACGATCTCAGCCGAGGCCGATCATCTTGAGGAAGAAGTCGAAGATCTGCTTGAGCAGCTTCTGCCCCCACTCGCTGGTGAGCAGCTTGATCAGGACGCCGCCGAAGCCACAGCCGGCTGCGGTGACGACGGCGTACTCAGCGGTGGTGACGCCTCTCTGGTTGCGGAGCCGGGCGACGGGCGAGGTGGTCATGGATACCTCCAGGGTGAGGCCGGCTTCGTGCCGGCGGATCTCGAACTTGACGGTCCGAGACTTCTCGAATCCGGAGGTCGCAACGAGGGTCGATCCGACAGCAGGGGACCGCTGCACGTCCCCCGTCGCTGTGGAGGGAACATGGCGTCGTCACGGCACCAGAAGCGCCGACACCGTGCCCGCCACGAGGGGCACGACACCGACGAGGACGAAGGCGGGCAGCAGGCACAGGCCGAGAGGTGCCGCCGCACGGACTCCCACCGCACGGGCCCTGCTCTCGGCGTCGAGCCGCGCCGAGGCGTGCAGGTCGTCGGCCAGGCGGTGCAGCGCCTCGCTGACCGACGCCCCGCTCTCCACCGCGCGTGACATGCTCCGCCCCAGCGCCGCGAGCCCCGGACGCCGCGCGACCTCCCGCCACACCCGCACCGGGTCCCTCCCCAGCCGCAGGCTGTGCTCGGCGGCGCGCAGGTCCTCGGCGACAGGCCCGTCCACCGCGGCCGCGACGGCGGTCAGCGCGGCCGAGGGAGAGGCACCCGACGCCAGGGTCACCGCGAGCAGGTCCACGACGTGCGGGAGGCTCCGCGCGACGGACTCGCGTCTCCGCCTCTCGGACGCCGGCTCCCGCGCCCCCAGAGCCCGGTGTACGACGACCGCGGCCACCGGCGCGGCCACGAGTCCCACGACGCCGCCGAGGAGGACCACGGGCGCGGCACCGGCGAGCAGCGAGACCGCGACCCGATGTCGTCCGAGCAGGTCCTCATCCGGGCGGCGCTCGGCGGCGTCTCCCGGGGAACCACCCGGAGACCCGTCGCCATGAGAGCCCGTCGCACTCAGGGCACGAAGCCCTGACACGTCGAGCGGCCGAGGCCGCGGCATGAGGAGGAGCACTGCCCCTGCCGCCAACACCGCCGTCACGACCGCGGGCAGCAGACCTGCGTTCACGGGTCGACCGCCTTGACCGCGATCCGCTCGATCCAGGCAAGGCCGGCGTACCCGAGCAGCAGCCCGGCAGCCAGGCAGGTCAGGCCTGCCGGCGTCGTGAGGAGGAAGGCCCAGGGGTCACCTCCGAGCCCGGTGCCCATGGCGAGGACGACGACGGGCAGGGCGGCGACGAGCCTCGCCGTGGCCTGGGCCGACGCGAGCTCGGAGGCGACCAGGCGCTGGGTCGTCCTCCGGGCTCGAGAGGCGTCCGCGACCCGGCTGAGCGCGGACGCCATCGTCCCGCCCGACCCGTGGGAGACCTGCCAGGCGCCCGCCACGTCGGAGAGCCCCGAGGCGCCGGGAAGAAGAGCGAGCCGGCGTAGCGCCTTGGGCACGTCGGCGCCCAGCTCGCCTGCGGTGGCGGCCGGCTCCAGCTCGGGCCACACCTCCACACAGTGGCGCAGCGCTCTGAGCGGTGGCTGACCCGCCCTGAGCTCCCCGGCCAGGGCCTCGCAGACCTCCACGACGACGTCGGCCCGCTGCTGCGCGGCACGTCGGGCGCGTCCGCGAGCGACCATGCGCGCGCTCCCGGCGAGAGCGGCCGCGCCGATGAGCCCGAGAGCGAGCGTGGTCCCTTCCAGCACCACGACGAGGCCGCCGGCGACGACCGCCACGAGGACCGCCTGACCGAGACCCCGCACCGGGGCGACCGATGCCCGGCCGCCGCGCCCGCCCGGCCTCCGTGGCGCAGGCGGCAGCACCAGCCACACCGCGAGGCCCGCACCCGCAGCGGCGACCAGCACCGTCACCGGCACAGCAGCTCCGCAAGGCGGTCGGCACCGTCGTGGGTCCGGATGTCGCCGCCCGCGTCGAACGTGACAGCGGACACCGCCACCACGTAGCCGTCCGCGCCACGCCGGAGCACGGCGACCTCCTCGACCCTGCGGCGACCGTCGGCCCGGCCCAGGTGCACCACGACGTCCAGCGCCGACGCGAGCTGGCTGTGCGCGGCGTCCCGGGGCATCCCGGCCGCCATCGCGAGGGCCTCCACACGGGCGGGCACGTCCGCGCAGGAGTTCGCGTGCAGCGTGCCGCACCCGCCTTCGTGGCCCGTGTTCATCGCCGCGAGGAGGTCCGAGACCTCGCTGCCGCGCACCTCCCCGACGACGAGCCGGTCGGGTCGCATCCGAAGAGCCTGTCGCACCAGGACCTGCAACGGCACGGCGCCGGCTCCCTCGACGTTGGCCGGCCGTGCCTCGAGCCCCACCACGTGCGGGTGGTCGGGCCGCAGCTCGCTGGCGTCCTCGACGACCACGATCCGATGGCTCCGGTCGACGAGGCTGAGAAGTGCGTTGAGGAGGGTCGTCTTGCCCGACCCGGTGCCTCCGGTGACCAGGAACGCCAGCCGCCGCTCGACGATCCGCCTCAGCAGCTCGGCACCTTCGGCGCAGACGGTGCCGCAGTCGACGAGCTCGCTCAGGTCGAGGACCCGCTCGCGGGGCACGCGGAGCGAGAGCACCGTCCCGGGTCTCGCCAGCGGCGCCAGGACGGCGTGGAAGCGCGTCCCGTCGCGCAGCCGCAGATCGACGTACGGCGTCGCGTCGTCGAGGCGCCGTCCGGCGGAGGACGCGAGCCGCTGGGCGAGTCGCCGGACCTCCTCGTCGTCGCGGAACGTGACCCCGGTTCGTTCGAGGCCGTCGCCGCAGTCGACGTACACCTCCGCGGGTCCGTTGACGAGGACGTCGGTGACGCCCGGCCGACGGAGCAGCGGCTCGAGGGGGCCTGCCCCGAGGACCTCCCGTTGCAGGTCGTCGAGGACCGCGAGCGCCTCGGCGTGGCCGACCGGGCGCCCCTCCTCCCGCAGGGCACGCGCCACCTCTGTGGGGCCGAGAGGCGCGCCGCTGTTCGCGAGCCGTTCGCGGACCCGTTCGAGCAGGTCCTGCCTGCTCACTGCGCCGCCCCCGCCACGGGCAGCGACGGTGCGGCGACACGCGCCAGGGTCTGGCGAGCGGCACGCGCTAGGGGTCCCCTGCGTGACTGCAGCGGCCCCAGTCCGAGCTCGACCGACTCCGCGAGCCGGCGTTGGTCGGTCATCACGGCGGCCGGCTGCATGCCGAGCGCAGCCGCGACCTCCTCCGCGTCGAGGGCAGACGCCGGGCCGCGAGCGACGAGGTGGGCGCGAGGCACGACCGGCAGGACCTTCGCCACGACCTGGGCGGCCGACGCGACGGCAGCCGACGTCAGGGTGGTGACGAGGACCAGGTGGTCGCAACGACGGAGGAGCTCCTCGACCCCAGGGTCGAGATAGCGCGGGAGGTCCGCCACGACGAGACTGCTGCCTCGCTGCGCGGCGCTGACGACCTCGCGGACGACCTGCGGCTCGAGGGCGACCCGTGCTCCCCGTCCCCAGCCGAGGACGGCCAGTCCGTCGCGCTGGGGCAGGGCAGCACGCAGCGACCGCGAACCGAGCCGTCCGGCCGACTCCAGCAACGGACCCCAGGTCGCTCCGACCGCGTCCTCGAGCCCCGCCACGCGCTCGATGCCGGGCCCGAGCGGGTCCGCGTCCAGGAGTGTCACCGGGCGCACCTCGGCAGGAGACGCACCCAGGGCGGCGGCCGTGGCGAGCGCTGCGGCGAACGTCGTGGCACCCGCGCCGCCGCAGCCGCCCACGACACCGACCAGGCCCGCACGACCGCTCGCGCCGTCGGCGGTGTCCGTGAGGACCTCCACCAGCCAGCCCTCCGCGGCGGGGAGCTCGACGACGCTCTCGGCACCGAGCGCCAGCGCGGCTCGGAACATGCCGTCCGGCGACGGGTCGCGCGCGACCACATGGACTCCCTCGCGACGCGCCGGCGCCGCGACCACCATGGCCGGAAGCAGATCGGGGCCGACGAGCACGACCGGGGCGGACGGCCAGCGACCACGTGCCTCGACGGGATCTGCACTGACGTCGAGGACGGTCCCGGCCGCCGCGGCCAGGCGGCGCAGGTCCGCGACGAGGGCGGCGTCGTCCGTGACGAGCAGGGGTACGGCGAATGCACTCATACGCCGAGCGTCCTGTCCGGCAGCCGCCCTCCACGAGGGCGTCGAGGCGCCGCTGTGGACGATCCCCCAGAGTGGCGGGCTTGTGGACGGCCCGTGGCCGGCTGCGCC
Organism: uncultured Actinomycetota bacterium; assembly: GCA_963701425.1. GTDB lineage: Bacteria > Actinomycetota > Actinomycetes > Propionibacteriales > Nocardioidaceae > Nocardioides_C. The sequence continues at coordinate 27,567 of CAVPAG010000016.1, forward strand.
CCCTTCTGTACCGAGAAGTCATGAAAAAACGTCAGGAAAAGGAAGCGGCCCTCGATCGGGGGGGATGATCGAGGGCCGCGGGCCCGCGCTCGGGGGGGATGAGCCGGGCCGGGGCCAGCGGCGGGGGGATGCCGCTGGGGCTCTGGTGCTGGCCGCGCCAGTATCGTGGTGACCGTAAGCCGCACGACCGGGGCGATCCACGCAACGCTCCCATCGTAGCGTCTTTCTTTACTTTGTGCCGCACTACCGAGGAGCCGCCCTGATGGGCCCCACCGAAGACCTCACGCCCTCGAGCACCAGACCTCGCTCCGGGCGCCCTGCGGCCTTCTTCGACCTCGACAAGACGATCATCGCGAAGTCGAGCACGCTGGCGTTCAGCCGGTCGTTCTACGCAGGCGGGCTGATCTCGCGGGGTTCGGTGCTGCGCAGCGCCTACGCGCAGTTCGTGTACCTCGTCGGCGGCGCCGACCACGACCAGATGGAGAAGATGCGGGAGTTCCTCTCCGACCTCTCCGCCGGCTGGGACGTGCAGACCGTGCGCGACATCGTCGCCGACACGCTGCACCACATCGTCGACCCGCTGGTGTACGACGAGGCGGTCTCGCTCATCGAGGAGCACCAGCTCGCCGGCCGCGACGTCGTCATCGTCTCGGCCTCCGGAGCGGAGGTCGTGGAACCCATCGGCGAGATGCTCGGGGCCGACGCCGTGATCGCGACGCGCATGGAGATCGAGGACGGCAAGTACACCGGTCAGATCGGCTTCTACGCCTACGCAGAGAACAAGGCCAGCGCGATCGAGGAGCTCGCCAGGGAGAAGGGCTACGACCTCTCGCGCAGCTACGCCTACAGCGACTCGATCACCGACGTGCACATGCTCGAGATCGTCGGGCACCCCTATGCGGTCAACCCCGACCGGGATCTGCGCAAGACCGCGGCGTCCCGCGGCTGGCCGGTGCTGTGGTTCAACCGCCCGGTGGCCCTCACCCGTCGGATGCGGCTCCCCTCGAGCCGGCCGACCCTGGCAGCGATCGCGCTGGGCACGGCGGCCAGCGTCGGTGGCGCCGTATACCTCGCGGCGCGACGGCGCAACCCCAACGCCTGAACGCGTCTGCGACACGCCCGGCCACTAGACAAGAGCCTCAGGACCCTTGTCCGGTTTCGCCATCTGGCGTAGAAAAGGACCAACAACTCAAGACCCGCACGTGAGCCAGGTACCCACGCGGCGACCTACCCTTCCTATGGGCGTTGCCTCTCGGGTTCACCCGGAGCAACAAATATCGGTGCACGCTTGGTAGCCAAGGTCTCACGTGTCAGCGGCGGCACTCGTGATCGAGAGATCGGAGTGCCGCTCGCATGTGCCAGGGGTCTTGCTCAGCGGGCCGGTCGCGCGACGGGGCTCGCCTCGGCACCCGCGGCGTACCCCTCGGCGGCGTACAGCAGCCAGGAGTGCACCCCCGCCGTCCCGCCGTCGCGGTAGCCGCGCAGGTTGGACTCGTACTCCCGTCGCAGCTTGAGGTGCCCGGCCTCGGGGACGACGAGCGACTTGGGGTCGACACCGCGTGCCACCAGCACCAGCCGCTCCGCGGCTCGGGCGACGAGACCGTTGTGCGACACGAACGGCGCCACGGTGGCGAGCTCGGCATGGACGACCGCCGCGACCACGAGGGCGGGCGCCTCCGTCGGCGCCACCAGCAGGCGGGCAAGGTCGTTCAGCCGCGCGGCACCCGCCGGGTCGCGGGGACGGCCGAGCTCCTCGTCGGCCACGATGCCCTTGCCGGCGAGCGTGTGCATCCGCGCGAACGCCTGGAGCGGAGCCTTCGTCAGCGCCGGGAGCAGGCCGAGCAGCTCCGTGGTCAGGCGGAGCGCAGCCTGTGCCATCGGGTCGCCGGAGCCGGCACGCATCTCCTCGAGACTGTTCTGCGACCCTTCGAGCACGGCGCTCGCGTGCGCACCAAGGAGCAGCGACTCCGCGGTCATCTCGGGCGTGCTCTGCCTGAGCCCCCGGTCCCGCAGGAGTACGTCGATCCCGTCCCGTGTCGCGGCCATGGCGGAGGCGACACCCTCGAGGGCGGCGAGCCGGGCGAAGGGGTCGGAGGCGGCGGGAGTTGTGGCAGACACGATCGTCAAGGCTAACCGAGCCCAGGGGGCCTCGACCGGGTAGCCTCGCGACGATGAACGAGCACCCCCGCCACCGCCCCGCCGTGGAGCCGGCGCGCTCGTTCGACCTGGTCGCCGACGCGTACGACCGGGCCCGCCCGTCGTACCCCGAGGAGGCCGTGGCCTGGCTGCTCGACGGCGCCCGCCGTACTCCCGGCACCACCGACGTCCTCGAGCTCGGCGCCGGCACCGGCAAGCTCACCGAGCAGCTGGTCGCCCGTCGGTGCTCGGTCACCGCGACGGACCCGTCCGAGGCGATGCTCAGCCGCCTCACCCGACGCGCCCCGCAGGCTCGCGCGCTCGCCGGCACCGCAGAGCAGATCCCGCTGAGGCCGAGGTCGGTGGACCTGGTCGTGGCGGCACAGGCCTTCCACTGGTTCGACACCGACCGCACGCTGCACGAGGTGGCGCGGGTGCTGCGACCGGGAGGCCGCCTCGCCTTCCTGTGGAACTCCCGCGACGAGCGGATCCCGTGGGTCAAGCGGCTCGGCCGCATCATCGGGACCGCCCACCAGGCCGACGACCCCAGCAACGCGGTCGACGGGACCGGCATGTTCGAGAGCGTCGAGCGGACCAGCTTCCGGTTCTGGCAGCCGCTGAGCCGCGAGTCGCTGCGGGACCTGGTGGTCTCGCGCTCCCACGTAGCGGTGATGCCGGACTTCGAGCGCGAGCGGGTGCTGCGCAAGGTCGACGAGCTCTACGCCGAGTACGGCCGCGGTGCCGACGGCATGCTCCTGCCCTACGTGACCACCGCCTGCCGCACGGCCGTGCTGCCGTGGGCGCTGCCTCCCGAGCCCGTCGAGGAGCCCGCCGGCCGGGGTACCCTCCCTGCCGGGGAGGCCGACGGCCCGGGACTCTCGGACGACGACGCCCTCCTCATCGACTTCAGGTAAGGACGGCGCGATGCGTTCTCGGTGGGGCTGGCTCCGGCCGGGGCACCTGGGCAGCGAGGCCGACCGCGCCACGTTCCGCACCATGCACACCGCCTCGCTCGCAGCGCCTCCGCTGCGCTCGGGTCTCACCGAGGTGTCGGCCACCAAGGCCATCCGGCACCTGCGCGAGCTCCTGGGCACGCCCGCGGTCGCGCTGACCGACACCGAGCGGCTGCTCGCCTGGGACGGCCGCCACAGCCACCACGGCGACCAGGCTCCCGCCCTCGCGGCCCCGGTCGTCGCGGACGGCGGCACCTCGGTCGCCGACAAGTCCGACCTTCCCTGCTACGACCCCGGCTGCACGCTGCGCCACGCGATCGTCAGCCCGCTGACCGTCGAGGAGCGCGTGGTCGGCACCCTCCAGGTCTTCACGCCGACCGCGTCCGCGGGTCTGGTCCGCGCCACGAACGAGGTCGCCCGCTGGGTCTCCGGACAGCTCGAGCTCGCCGAGCTCGACGCCTCCCGCACCCGGCTGATGGAGGCGGAGGTCCGGGCACTGCGGGCGCAGATCAGCCCGCACTTCATCTACAACTCCCTGACCGCGATCGCGTCGTTCGTCCGCACCGACCCCGAGCGCGCTCGCGAGCTGCTCCTCGACTTCGCCGACTTCACCCGCTACTCCTTCCGCCGGCACGGCGAGTTCACCACGCTGGCCGAGGAGCTGCGCTCGATCGAGCGGTACCTCGTGCTGGAGAAGGCACGCTTCGGCGACCGGCTCCAGGTCACCCTGCGGGTGGCTCCGGAGGTGCTGCCCGTCGTGGTGCCGTTCCTCAGCCTGCAGCCCCTGGTCGAGAACGCCGTGCGGCACGGACTCGAGGACAAGGCGGGCACCGGCCGGATCACGATCATCGGCGAGGACCACGACTCCGAGTGCGTGATCTCGGTGGAGGACGACGGCGTGGGCGAGGACCCCGACCGGGTACGCCGGGCGCTGGCCGGTGACGTCTCCATGGACTCGGTCGGCCTCGGCAACGTCGACGAGCGGCTGCGCTCGACCTTCGGCGACGACTACGGCCTCGTCGTGGAGACCGCTCCCGGAGCGGGTACGAAGGTTATCGTCAGGGTGCCGAAGTACGCGCCAGGAGTCCGCCCATGACCCCGACCTCCTCGCTGAGGGTCCTCGTCGTCGACGACGAGCGCCCTGCCCTCGACGAGATCGCCTGGCTCCTCGGCCGCGACTCCCGGATCGGCGACGTACTCACGACGGACTCGGCGACCGAGGCGTTGCGGATCCTCCAGGAGGAGGGCGTCGACGCGGTCTTCATGGACATCCGGATGCCCGGCCTCAGCGGCCTCGACCTCGCCCGTGTGCTGTCGCGGTTCAAGGCGCCGCCGCCAGTCGTGTTCGTGACCGCCTACGACGAGCACGCCGTCGACGCCTTCGACCTCAACGCCGTCGACTACCTCCTCAAGCCGGTGCGCGACGACCGGCTCGCGGAGGCGGTGCGCCGGGTGGTCGAGGCCCGTGGCACCTCCACGCCGTCCGGCGAGGACACGATCGCGGTGGAGCTCGGCGGGCGGACCCGGTTCGTGCCTCGCAGCGAGGTCCGGTACGTCGAGGCCCAGGGCGACTACGCCCGGCTGCACACCGCCTCGGGCAGCCACCTCGTCCGGGTGCCGCTGACCTCGCTCGAGGAGCAGTGGCGCGACGCGGGCTTCGTCCGCATCCACCGCTCGCTGCTCGTCGCTCTCGCCCATGTCGAGGAGGTGCGCATGGACTCCGGACGCTGCACGGTCGTGGTCGGCGGCGACGAGCTCGCGGTCAGCCGCCGCCACACGCGGGAGCTCCGCGACCTCCTGGTACGCCGGGCCCGCCCCGGAAGCTCCACACGGCCATGACCCCCGAGGGCGGCAACCCTCCTCGCCGGGTCCGGGTGACCAGCCCGCGCACGACCGCCGGCCGTCAACGCCGGGTGAACGTGACCTCCGAGATCGACGCGCAGACCCGGCTCGGCGAGCTCTACATGAGCACGCTGCTGCGCGCCCAGCTGCGTCTCGCCGTCACGGTCATCCTGGTCGTGCTGGTCGTCGTCGGCGGGCTGCCCCTGTCCTACCTGCTGTTCCCGGGTCTCGACGACGTCCGGGTGCTCGGCATGCCGCTGGCCTGGGTCCTCCTCGGCTTCGCGGCGTACCCCTTCCTGCTGCTCCTCGGCTGGTTCTACGTCCGCGCCGCGGAGCGCAACGAGCGCGACTTCGCCGACACGGTCGAGAGGTCGTAGCGGCCCATGAACTACGGCATCACCGCCGTCGCGCTCGTCTCGGTCGCCACCCTCGCCATCGGGGCCTACGGCTGGCGCTTCTCCCGCACGACCAGCGACTTCTTCGTCGCGTCCCGCTCGGTCCGGCCCGCGCTCAACGCCTCGGCGATCGGCGGGGAGTACCTCTCGGCGGCCTCCTTCCTCGGCATCGCGGGGCTCGTGCTCGCCTTCGGCACGGAGATGCTGTGGTACCCGGTCGGCTGGACGGCGGGGTACCTCATGCTGCTCGTCCTCGTGGCCGCGCCGCTGCGCCGTTCGGGCGCCTACACGCTCCCGGACTTCGCGGAGTTCCGGCTCGAGTCGCGGGTGGTCCGGCGGTTCTCCTCCGTCCTCGTGGTCGGCATCGGCTGGCTCTACCTCATGCCGCAGTTCCAGGGCGCCGGGCTGTCCCTGGGCACGGTGGCCGGCACCGAGCGGTGGGTCGGCGGTGTGCTCGTCGCGGTGGTCGTGCTGGTCAACGTGATGTCGGGCGGCATGCGCAGCATCACCTTCGTGCAGGCGTTCCAGTACTGGCTCAAGCTCACCGCGCTGCTCGTGCCGGTGATGTTCCTCCTCGCCGTGTGGGCGGGCGACGGAGCGGTCTCGCCGGCCGACGTCGCACACTCGGGCTCCCCCGACCTGTGGACCTCGCCCCTCGCGTCGTCGAGCGACCATCCGATGTACACCACCTACTCGATCATCATCGCGACCTTCCTCGGCACGATGGGCCTGCCTCACGTGGTGGTGCGCTTCTACACCAACCCCGACGGCCGGGCCGCCCGCCGCACGACGCTGGTGGTGCTCGGCCTGCTCGGGCTCTTCTACGTCCTGCCCCCGGTCTACGGCGCGCTCGGGAGGCTCTACGCGCCCGACCTGATCGCGACGGGCGCCACCGACACGGTCGTGCTCGAGCTCCCCAGCCGGATGGTCGGCGGCCTCGGCGGCGACCTGCTCTCCGCGCTCACGACAGCCGGTGCGTTCGCGGCGTTCCTCTCCACCTCGTCGGGCCTCACCATCGCGGTCGCGGGTGTCCTGAGCCAGGACGTGATGGGCCGCCGCTTCCGGGGTGTGCGGTCCTTCCAGGCCGCGGCGGTCGTGGCGGTCGTCGTACCCCTGGCTCTGGCGATCCTCGCCGACGGGGTCGGCGTCGCCCGGGCGGTGGGCCTGGCGTTCGCCGTCGCCGCGTCGACGTTCTGCCCGCTGCTCGTGCTCGGCATCTGGTGGCGACGGCTCACCGACGTCGGCGCGATCGCCGGGATGGCGGTCGGCGGGACGCTGTCGGGGCTGGCCGTGGTCGACACGCTCCTGCGGCACGCGCACGACGGCTGGGCGGGCGCGCTGCTCGCCCATCCCGCCGCGTGGACCGTGCCGGCCGCCTTCCTGACGATGGTCGGCGTCTCCCTGCTCACGCCGCGCCGGCGGCCGGTGAACCTGTCGCGCACGATGGTCCGGCTGCACACCCCCGAGGCGGTCGAGCTCGACCGCGGGCCCTACCCGCTCTGACCCGTCCCCCACCCGGGCCTTCGGCCCCGACCGTTCGTCGCGCGATTCCCGCCGTACGTCGACCGCTGGTCGCCGCTGAGCGCAGCGCGGCGTCGGAGGTATCGCAGGGCACGGCCCGCCTTTCCTACGGTGACGGGCATCACAGCAGCATGCCGCCGTGCCGCGCTCGGGACGGACGGCCCACCCAGAGAAGAGGTGACCTTTCGTGGCTGACGAGAAATACCGCGTAACCGACGAGCGGTCGGCCCATGCGGTCTATGAGCGCATGCATGCCACCGAGGACTTCTACGAGCTGAGGCGCCGCTACCGCGCGTTCGCCTTCCCGTGGACGGTCGCGTTCCTGGTCTGGTACCTGACCTACGTCATCATGTCGAGCTGGGCGACGGACTTCATGAACATCCAGCTCGTCGGCAACATCAACGTCGCCCTGGTGTTCGGGCTGCTCCAGTTCGTCACCACGTTCCTCATCGCGTGGCTGTACTCCAAGCACTCCACCAAGCACCTCGACCCGCTCGCCGCCAAGCTCAAGGACGAGTTCGACAGGGGGATGCACGCATGAGCCAGCAGTTCCTCACCTCCTCGCTCTTCATCGGCGTCGTGCTGCTGACGGTCGCCGTCACCATGTGGGCGAGCAGGCAGACCAAGACGGCCACGGACTTCTACTCCGGCGGACGCTCCTTCTCCGGCTTCCAGAACGGGCTCGCGATCGGCGGCGACTACATGTCGGCCGCGTCGTTCCTCGGTATCTCCGGCGCCATCGCCCTCTACGGCTACGACGGCTTCCTGTACTCCATCGGCTTCCTCGTCGCCTGGCTGGTCGCACTCCTTCTCGTGGCGGAGATGCTGCGGAACGCCGGCCGCTACACGATGGCCGACCAGCTCGCCTACCGGATGCGCCAGCGTCCGGTCCGGACGGCCGCGTCGCTGTCGACCGTGGTCGTCTCGATCTTCTACCTGCTCGCGCAGATGGTCGGCGCGGGCACCCTGGTGGCCCTGCTCCTCGGCGTCGAGAGCCAGGCGATCATGAACCTCACGATCGTGGGCGTCGGCGTGCTGATGATCTTCTACGTCACGGTCGGCGGCATGAAGGGCACGACCTGGGTGCAGATCATCAAGGCCGTGCTGCTGATGGCCGGCTCGCTGCTGATCACGATCCTGGTGCTGTGGCAGTTCGACTTCAACCTGTCGACGCTGCTCGGCGAGGCCGCGGAGCAGTCGGGCAAGGGACAGGCGTTCCTCGAGCCCGGACTTCGTTACGGCGGTGACACGCTCGCGAAGATCGACTTCCTCTCCCTCGGCCTGGCGCTGGTGCTCGGCACCGCCGGTCTGCCTCACATCCTGATCCGCTTCTACACGGTTCCGACCGCCCGGGACGCGCGGAAGTCGGTGCTGTGGGCGATCGGCCTGATCGGCGCGTTCTACCTGATGACCCTGGTGCTCGGCTTCGGTGCCGCGGCCCTGCTCGACACGGGCGAGGACAGCAAGGTCGCTGCGACCAGCGGCAACCTGGCCTCACCACTGCTCGCCGAAGCGGTCGGTGGTGGAGCGGACTCCGCCGGTGGGGCGATCCTGCTGGCGCTGATCTCGGCGGTGGCGTTCGCGACGATCCTCGCCGTCGTGGCAGGTCTGACCCTGGCCTCGTCCTCGTCGGTCGCGCACGACCTCTACAAGGGAGTGGTGAAGCGCGGCCAGGCCGTGAGCGAGAAGGAGGAGGTCACCGTTGCAAGGATCGCCGCCTTCGTGATCGGCGCGATCGCGATCGTCCTGGCGATCCCCGCCCAGCGCCTGAACATCGCGTTCCTGGTTGCCCTCGCCTTCGCGGTGGCGGCCTCGGCGAACCTGCCGGCGATCCTCTACAACATGTTCTGGAAGCGCTTCAACACCCGCGGCGCGACCTGGAGCATCTACGGAGGCCTCCTCGCCACCGTCACGCTGGTGTTCTTCTCCCCCGTCATGTCGGGCGAGACGACGTCGCTCTTCCCGGACAGCGACTGGGCCTGGTTCCCGCTCAGCAACCCCGGCATCATCTCGATCCCGCTCGGCTTCCTGCTGGGCTACATCGGGACCGTCACCTCGCGTGAGCCCGAGTCCGAGGTGATGTTCGTCGAGCTCGAGGTCCGCGCCCTCACCGGTGCGGGCGCCGAAGGCGCGACGTCCCACTAGGGCTACGGCCCGCCAGTGCTGCCCGGCGGCGAGGAGGAAGGCCTCGTGGCCTGACCCCTCGTCGCCGGGCGCCGTACGTCATATCGTGGCCGCACAGAGACCCGGTCACATCCTGCAGCACCCCGCAGACAAGAGGAGACGACGTGAGTGACGAGACACTGTCCAACCTGATGCGCGAGGAGCGTCGCTTCGAGCCTCCGGCCGACCTCGCCGCGCACGCGAACGTCAAGGCCGACGCCTACGAGCGTGCCGCGGCCGACCGGCTCGGCTTCTGGGAGGAGCAGGCCGAGCGTCTCGACTGGGACCGGCGGTGGGACACCGTCCTGGACTGGGACAACCCGCCGTTCGCCAAGTGGTTCGTCGGCGGCAGGCTCAACGCGGCCTACAACTGCGTGGACCGCCACGTCGAGGCCGGTCGTGGCGACAAGGTCGCCTTCCACTGGGTCGGCGAACCCCAGGACGACACCCGCTCGGTCACCTACGCAGAGCTCCAGGACGAGGTGGCCCGCGCCGCGAACGCGCTCGTCGAGCTCGGCGTGAAGACCGGTGACCGGGTGGCCATCTACATGCCGATGATCCCCGAGACGGTCGTGGCGATGCTGGCCTGCGCTCGCCTCGGCGCGCCCCACACCGTGGTGTTCGGAGGCTTCTCCGCCGACGCCCTGGCGAGCCGGATCCAGGACTGCGACGCCCGCGTCGTGGTGACGTCCGACGGCGGCTACCGCCGTGGCGCCCCTTCGGCGCTGAAGCCGGCCGTCGACGAGGCGGTCTCGCGCTGCCCCGACGTCCGCAGCGTGCTCGTCGTACGCCGCACCGGGCAGGACGTGGACTGGGACGCCGACCGCGACGTGTGGTGGCACGACCTGGTCGAGAAGCAGGACTCCTCGCACACCCCGGAGATGTTCGACGCCGAGCACCCGCTCTACGTCATGTACACCTCCGGCACGACCGGGAAGCCCAAGGGCATCCTGCACACGACCGGCGGCTACATGGTGGGTGCGGCGTACACGCACCACGCCATCTTCGACCTCAAGCCCGAGACCGACGTCTACTGGTGCTCGGCCGACGTCGGCTGGGTGACCGGCCACAGCTACATGGTCTACGGGCCGCTGGCCAACGGCACCACGTCGGTGATGTACGAAGGCACCCCCGACACCCCGCACAAGGGCCGCTGGTGGGAGATCATCGAGCAGTTCAAGGTGACGATCTTCTACACCGCGCCCACCGCGATCCGGACGTTCATGAAGTGGGGCAACGAGATCCCCGCGAAGTTCGACCTGTCCTCGCTGCGGGTGCTCGGCTCGGTCGGTGAGCCGATCAACCCCGAGGCCTACATGTGGTACCGCGAGCACATCGGCGGCAACCGCTGCCCGATCGTCGACACCTGGTGGCAGACCGAGACCGGCATGATCATGATCTCGCCGCTGCCCGGTGTCACCGCGGGCAAGCCGGGCTCTGCGATGACCGCGATCCCGGGCATCTCCGCGGAGGTCGTCGACGACGCGGGCAACCCGGTCCCGAACGGCTCGGGCGGCTACCTCGTGCTCACCGAGCCGTGGCCGGCGATGCTGCGCACCCTGTGGGGCGACGACCAGCGGTTCAAGGACACCTACTGGTCGCGCTTCCCCGGCCGCTACTTCGCCGGTGACGGCGCGAAGACCGACGAGGACGGCGACATCTGGCTGCTCGGCCGGGTGGACGACGTGATGAACGTGTCCGGCCACCGGCTCTCGACGACCGAGATCGAGTCGGCGCTCGTGTCCCACCCGAAGGTCGCCGAGGCGGCTGTCGTGGGCGCGACCGACGAGATGACGGGCCAGGCCGTCTGCGCGTTCGTCATCCTGCGGGAGTCCGCGGGCGACGGCGGCCAGGAGATCGTGCAGGAGCTGCGCCAGCACGTGGCCAAGGAGATCGGCGCGATCGCGAAGCCGCGGCAGATCATGGTCGTGCAGGAGCTGCCCAAGACCCGCTCCGGCAAGATCATGCGCCGCCTGCTGCGCGACGTGGCCGAGAACCGCGAGGTCGGCGACGTCACGACGCTCGCCGACTCGACCGTGATGTCGCTCATCCAGCAGGGCCTCTCCACGAACAAGTCCGGGGACGAGTAGCCGCTCGCCGTCCGCCGCGGGCCCTGGGCTGGGTGCTTTCCCAAGGGCCCTTGGGAAAGCGTCACTCCCCTGGGGGAATTCCCTCAGGGGAGTGACGCTGTTCTCAGGGATGTGGGTACGGGCACGGGCGTACGCGCCGCGACGCCGAGGTGGGCCACACGGTTCGCGACGGCGACCGGTCCGCCCGATAACCTGTCCCCAGAGCTCCATGGTGTGCCGGGAAGTCTGGTCGGCGTGTTGACCGCCGACTCCTGAGGACGAGCCCGATGACGATGGCCACCCGATCCCGACGCCCGAAGTTCCTCCCGAACCCCGAGCAGGGCGAGAGCACGTTCATCGGGAAGGTGCTCCGCGACGAGGCCATCGGCGGTGCCATCGTGCTCGTCGCCGCCGTGGCCGCGGTGCTCTGGGCCAACTCCCCCTTCTCGGCGAGCTACGAGGACCTCCGCCACTGGGTGCCCTTCCCGGAGATCGGGCTGGACATGCAGCACTGGGCGGCGGACGGCGCCCTCACGTTCTTCTTCTTCATCGCGGGCCTCGAGCTCAAGCGGGAGTTCCTCGTCGGCTCGCTGCGACGTCCCGCGGACGCGATGGTCCCGGTCGTGGCCGCGCTGGCCGGCGTCGCGATGCCCGCGATCATCTTCACCGTCGCGAACCTGAACAGCGGCAAGGTCGAGGGGTGGGCGATCCCCGCGGCGACCGACATCGCGTTCGCGCTGGCGGTGCTCGCCGTGGTGGGCTCCGCCCTTCCGACTCCCCTGAGGGTCTTCCTGCTCACCCTGGCGGTCGTCGACGACCTCATCGTCATCCTGATCATCGCCATCTTCTACACCTCCGACCTCGCGTTCACGCCGTTGCTGGTCGCCGGTGTCGCGCTGGCGATCTATGCGCTCATGCAGCACTACCGGGTGCGGTCGTCCCTGCTCTACGTCCCCCTCGCCGTGGTCGCCTGGTGGTTCATGCACGAGAGCGGGGTCCACGCCACGATCGCGGGCGTCGCCCTGGGTCTCCTCACGCGCGTGATCCCCGACGACGACGAGAAGCGCTCCCCCGCCGAGCGGCTGGAGCACCGCCTGGTGCCGCTCTCCGCCGGGGTCGCGGTTCCGTTCTTCGCGCTCATGTCGGCCGGCGTCGTCATCGACGCGAGTGCCGACTTCATCACCGACCCGGTCGTCATCGGCGTGACGGCCGGCCTCGTGGTCGGCAAGCCCCTGGGCGTGATGGCCGGCGCCTGGCTCACCACGCGGTTCACCCGCGCCGAGCTCAACGAGGAGCTCACCTGGCGCGAGGTGTTCGGCGTCGCCGTCCTGGCAGGTGTCGGCTTCACGGTCGCCCTCCTCGTGGCCGAGCTGTCCTACACCGGCCCCGACGCGGAGGCCGCCAAGACCGCCGTGCTCCTCGGCTCGCTCGTCGCCGGGGTCATCGCCGCGTTCGTGCTCGGGCGCCGCAACCGGGTGCGCAAGCGGGCGTGACGCGGTCCACGTCGAGCGGGTCACACTCCCCTCGTCGACGTTTAGTGCCCTAGTCTCAGGGGCACGCACCCGTGGCGGGACCGCTGAACGACAGCAGACCGCCGCGAAAGGACGAGATGATGACGAGGAACGCAGCGATGGCCACCACCGATCCCCGCCCGACCACCACCGCCGACGCCCGCGCCATGGCACCTGCGGAGGTCGAGGAACCCACGATCGGACGCCTCGTTGCGGACGCCAGCCGTGACATCTCCAGCCTGGTCCAGAACGAGATCGCCCTGGCCAAGGCCGAGCTCAAGGTCAGCCTCAAGTACGGCGGCACCGGTGCCGGTCTCTTCGCGGTGGCGGCCTTCCTCGGCCTCCTGGCGATCATCATGCTCTCGGTGGCCTTCGCCTACTTCATCGAGATGACCGGGCTCGGCCTCGCGTGGTGCTTCCTCATCGTCTTCGGCGCCTACCTGCTCCTCGCCGCGCTCCTCGCCTTCGTGGGCGTGAAGAAGGTCAAGAAGGTGCGTGCCCCCGAGCGGGCCATCCACCAGGCGCAGGAGACCAAGACCATCTTCAAGCGGAACTAGCCCACGGCGGTGGCCCTGCCCCCCGATCCCGCCGGAGTCGTCGAGATACCGGGCCCCTGGCAGCACAGGTACGTCGCTGCCAACGGGGCCCGGTTCCACGTCGTGGAGGCGACCTCCGACGAACCTGTGTCAGGGCGGCCTCTCGTCCTCCTGCTCCACGGCTTCCCCGAGTTCTGGTGGTGCTGGCGCGACCAGCTGCCCGCACTCGCCGGCCAGGGCTACCGGGCGGTGGCGATGGACCTGCGTGGGTACGGCGGCTCCGACAAGCCGCCTCGCGGCTACGACCCGGTCACGCTCGCGGCCGACGTCTCCGGGATGGTCAAGGCCCTCGGTGAGCGGCGTGCGTTCGTCGTCGGCCAGGGCTGGGGCGGGTACGTCGGATGGACGGCTGCCGCGCTCCACCCGCGCGAGGTCGCGGGGCTCTGTGCCGTGGCAGCGCCGCACCCTCTCGTGATGCTGCCCATCCTGATGTCGGGCTTCCGATCGCCCCGCACCGTCGGCGCCCTCGCGCAGGTGCTCGCCATGCAGGTTCCGTTCGCCCCGGAGCGGCGGCTGTCCCAGGCCTCGAGCAGCTACGTCGCCGACCACCTGCGGTCGTGGAGCAGCCCGGCCTCCGGCTTCCCCGACGACGAGACGGCGCAGCGCTACCACGACGCGCTCGCGCTCTGGCCGGCTGCGCACTGTGCGCTGGAGTACCACCGCTGGCTGGTGCGCTCGCGGGTCCGCGCCGACGGCCGCCGCTTCAACGCCCTCATGGAGCATCGCGTGACCGTGCCGGTGTGCGCGATCCACGGGGCCGACGACCCGGCCGTGCCCGTGCAGGGCAGCGCACGCTCCCGTGACCGGGTCGAGGCTCCCTTCGAGTCACACGTGCTGCGCGGCTGCGGCCACTTCCCGCAGGAGGAGGACCCCGACGCGTTCAACGAGGTGCTGCTCTCCTGGCTGACGCGCGTCACCGGAGCGACCGGGGCCTGAGGCTCAGGCGCAGTCGCCGGTGTCGACCTCGCTGTCGTTGGTCAGGCCTGTGGCTGCGCTCTGGGAGACCTGGTCGGCCGTCAGCGCGTAACCGGTGTCGCGGTCGGTGACCGAGGCCGCGAAGATCACGCCGAGCACGTCGCCGTCCTGGGACAGCAACGGTCCGCCCGAGTTGCCCGGGCGCACCAGCGAGCGCAGCGAGAACACCTCGCGCACGACCGATCCCCTGCCGTAGATGTCGGGGCTGCGCAGCCGCTGCTCACCACGGATCCTGGCCGCCTGGACGTTGTAGGGACCGTCGTTGGGGTAGCCGAGCACAGCGGCGTTGTCGCGCGCCTCGCCGGTCTTGTCGAAGCGCAGGAACGGCCGGTCGAGCCCGTCCACGGCGAGCACCGCGACGTCGAGGTCGGAGTCGTAGTGCACGACCCGCGCCGGGACCTCCTGCTCGCCGACGAGCACGGTGGGGTCGTCGACGCCGGCCACGACGTGGGCGTTGGTCATGAGCCGGCCGGGCGAGTAGACGAACCCGGTGCCCTCGACACCGCGCCCGCAGTCGTTCTCCCCACGGATCTTCAGCACGCTCGCCCGGGCGGCACGGACCTGCGCGTCGCGCGCGATCTTGTCCGAGGGCGGTGCGACCTCGACGATCCGCTCGGTCGCGAACGGCTCGAGGTAGCGCGGGAAGAAGCTCGACCCGACGACCTCGTTGAAGGAGCGGAGCGCCTCGTCGGCCTCGTCGGGCATGAGCCGGTCGACCTCGCCCAGGACGGTCGAGGAGCGGACCTGGGTGCTGACCCCGGGGAGGGCCGAACCGCTGACCGCGACACCGAGGACCCATGCCACGACGAGCACGGCCGCGGCGCTCAACGCGGCCCCGCCCACGGCGTCCACCGCCCGGACGGGTTGCCAGGTGATCCTGTCGCGGATCCGCGATCCGACGTACTGGAAGATCGCCTGCCCGAACGACGCGGACAGGAGCACGACGAACAACGCACCCAGGGACACCCACAGCGAGGGCTCGGCGTCGCCGAGGAGCTGAGGCACCAGCCAGAGCACGCTCACGAAGCCGCCGAGCAGGAGGCCGGCGGTCGCGAAGGCGCCCGAGATGAAGCCCTGCCAGTAGCCGGAGACGGCGTAGGCGAGGACGACGAGGACGAGGATCCAGTCGAGGACGTTCACAGACGCGTCACAGGGGGACCCTCACCGCTCTCGGAAGTTGGTGTTCGGGGGCGGCGTGCGGCGGGCGTCCGCCTCACGCGGGACGGCAAGCATATGGGTGGGCAGGTCGACCAGGCGGTCGGCGTCCCAGGGGCGGCTCCACCCGACGAAGTCGAAGAGCCGGGCGATGATGCCGGCGGTGAACCCCCAGAGCACGAGGTCCTTGTCATCGCCGATGAGGAAGGCCGGCCCCTTCCACCCGGAGGGATGGCGCACCGAGACCCGGTGCTCGGGGTCGAGCAGCTCCTCGATCGGCACCCGCAGGACGGCGTGCACCTCGCGCGGGTCGACGACGCTGACCTCGCACGGCTCGCGCCACCAGCCGAGGACCGGGGTCACGGCGAAGTTGCTCGGCGGCAGCCACAGCTCGGGGAGCATCGCGAAGACGTCCACGCCGGAGGGGTCGAGCCCGGTCTCCTCCTCGGCCTCACGCAGCGCGGTGTGCTCGGGGGTCGGGTCCTCGGGGTCGATCGAGCCGCCGGGGAAGGACACCTGCCCGGGGTGGGAGCGCATGTCGTGGGCGCGCTCGGTCAGCAGCAGGTCCGGGCCGAGGGGTCCCTCGCCGAAGAGCATGAGGACCGCGCCACGCCGGGTGTCGGAGCCCTCGGGCGGCACGAACCGGGTCAGCTCGTCGACGGTGATGTCCATCGCCCCGCTCCGCACCGGCTCCAGCCACGCGGGCAGGGTCGGGTGCCCCGCCGGTTCCTCGGTGTGGGCGCTTCCCTCTGACACGGGTTCGAGCCTACCCAGCAGTACCGACCGCGACACCGAGGTGCTCCTCGACCAGACCGGCGAGCTGGTCGTAGGACTCGATGACCGCGAACTCCTGGTGGACGACCTCGCCGTCCTCGTCGACGAGCAGGATCGCGGGCAGGCCCCGCACGGCCAGGGGCTCCCGGAGATCCCCCGCGGGGTCGGCGACGCTGGGGTAGGTCACGCCCGTCTCGCGGAGCAGGTCGAGCGCCCACGCCGGGCGGGTGTCCTGGTAGTCGACGCCGAGCACCGCGACGCGGTCACCCGCGCGCTCGTGGAGCTGCTGGTAGTACGGCAGCTCCTCGCGGCACGGGCCGCACCACTGGGCCCAGAGGTTGACCACCATCGGCCCCCGCAGCTCCGCGAGGTTCACGTCCGGGCCACCGCCCAGGCAGGGCAGCGTCACCTCGGGCAGCGGCTCCTCGGCCGTGGGGGCGGGCCCCTCCGGCGCCGGGCAGTCGGCGATGCCTGCCTCCTTCTTCGCAGCCCGCAGCTCAGGGGTGTCCACGTCGACGTCGACGGCGAAGCGACGGTCGTCCCCGTCCCCGGCGGGGTCACCCGAGGTGCACCCGCCGAGCAGCAGTACGACGGTGGTGGCGACCGCGCCCACGACGGCGCGCGACGACCCGGGGCGGCGTCGTCTCACGCGCGGCCCTCGGTGCGCACGAGCTTCGCGGCCGCCTCGGGGTCGGTCGGCCCCTCGCCGTACGACGGGCACCACCGCGCGACCGGGCAGGCGCCGCACGCGGGGTTGCGGGCGTGGCAGACCCGGCGGCCGTGCCAGATCAGGTGGTGGCTGAGCATGGTCCAGTCCCGCTTCGGGAAGAGCGCACCGACCTCGTGCTCCACCTTGACCGCGTCGGTCTCGGCGGTCCACCCGAACCGTCGCGCGAGCCGGCCGAAGTGGGTGTCGACGGTGATCCCGGGGACGTCGAACGCGTTGCCCAGCACGACGTTCGCCGTCTTGCGGCCCACGCCGGGGAGGGTCACCAGGTCCACGAGACGGGGCGGCACCTGGCCGTCGTACCTCTCCACGAGGGCCTGCGACAGCTTCAGCAGCGAGTCGGTCTTGGCCCGGAAGAAGCCGGTGGGCTGGATCAGCTGCTCGAGCTTCTCCCGGTCCGCGCCGGCCATGGCGGCCGCGTCGGGGTAGGCCGCGAAGAGGGCCGGGCGCACGGCGTTGACCCGCTTGTCGGTCGTCTGGGCGGACAGGACGGTGACCACGAGGAGCTCGAAGGGGCTGTCGAAGTCGAGCTCGCACTTCGCCTCGGGATAGGTCTCGGCGAGGACCCGGTTGATCTTCCGGGCACGGCGGACGAGAGCGGTGTCAGGCACGTTGCACATCGTACGGGCGTCTCGCAGTACAGCATTTTGGCGAAACCGTGGGCTGATACGTCACACTGTGACCAACTGCACCGCCTGGTAAGGCGCCGGGCGTTGACGAGGAGGACCCATCCGTGGATAACGACGTGCTGCGTCAGGCACCGCTGTTCAGTGCCCTGGACGACGAGGCTGCGACCGCCCTTCGCGCCTCGATGGCTCAGACCAAGCTGCGTCGCGGCGAGGTCCTCTTCCGCGAGGGCGACGAGGGCGACAAGCTCTACATCGTGACCGACGGCAAGGTGAAGCTCGGTCGCACCTCCTCCGACGGGCGCGAGAACCTCCTCGCGATCCTCGGCCCCGGTCAGATGTTCGGCGAGCTCTCGCTGTTCGACCCGGGCCCGCGCTCCGCGACGGTCACCGCGGTCACCGACTCCACCTTCTCGTCCCTGTCGCACGAGGACCTGCTCAAGTGGCTCGAGGGTCGCCCCGCCGTGGCGCGCGGCCTGCTCAGCCAGCTCGCCGGCCGGCTCCGCAAGGCCAACGACGTGGTCGCCGACCTGGTCTTCTCCGACGTCCCGGGCCGTGTCGCGAAGGCGCTCCTCGACCTCGCGGACCGGTTCGGCCGCAGCGCCGACGACGGCATCCACGTGCACCACGACCTCACGCAGGAGGAGCTCGCGCAGCTCGTCGGCGCCTCCCGCGAGACGGTGAACAAGGCGCTCGCCGACTTCGCCTCGCGCGGTTGGCTGCGCCTCGAGCCCCGCTCGGTCGTGATCATGGACATCGAGCGCCTGGGCCGCCGCGCCCGCTAGCTCAACGCGGCTGCAGGTAGGCGATCTGGGCGCGGACCGAGAGCTCGGCCGCGCCCCACAGGACCGGGTCCACGTCGGCGTACACCTTCTCGACCACCGCTCGGGGTAGGTCCTCGTGCGTCGGGTCGAGGTCCTGGAGTGCTTGGCGGACCTGCTCGAGCCGTTCCTTGCGATGGGCGAGGTAGTAGTCGAGGACCGCGAGCGCGTCGCCGATGACCGGGCCGTGGCCGGGCCAGACCGCGTCGACCTCGTGCGTCTCGGCGAGGGCGTGCAGCCGGTGCAGCGAGTCGAGGTAGGCCCCGAGCTGCCCGTCCGGGTGCGCCACGACCGTCGTACCGCGGCCGAGGACCGTGTCCCCGGTCAGCACCGCGCGTTCGGCGGGGACGACGAACGACAGCGAGTCCGAGGAGTGGCCGGGCGTGCCGACGACCCGGACCTCGAGCCCGTCGACCTCGACCACGTCACCGTCGCCCAGGCCCTCGGAGCCGAGCCGGTGCCGGGGGTCGAGAGCGCGTACGCCGCACCGCATCCGCTCGGCGAACGAGCGGGCGGCCTCGGAGTGGTCCGCGTGCCCGTGGGTGAGGAGTACGACGGCCACGTCCCCTGCCGCCTCGGCGACCGCGTCGAGGTGCTCGAGGATCTCCGGGCCGGGGTCGACCACGACCGACCGACGGGCACCTGGCTCTCGGAGCACCCAGGTGTTGGTGCCGTCGAGGGTCATGATGTTCGGGTTCGGCGCGAGGACGCACCGCGCCCTGTCCCCGAACGAGCCCCCGACCCAGGCGGTCACGCGCGGAGCCTCCCCGCCACCTTCTCCCTCAGCTCGACCAGGTGGTCGGGGAGCCTGAGGTACGCCTCGTCGCCCTCGACGATCCCGGCCGGCTCGACCGTCGTCAGGTCGCGGTCCGCTGCCGCCTCGAGGGCGTGCCCCGGGGTCATGCAGGCGAAGAGCTCGAGGAAGGTGCAGTACTGCGGCGGGAGCACCAGCATCTGCTGCTCGTCGGCCGCCGTGATCGCCTCGCGCACCGACAACCAGGTCACCTCGACCGACTCGGTGGAGACGTCGCGGGTCTCCTGGCCCGGCGGGAGCTCGGCCACGAAGAACCACGTCATGTAGCGGCGCGGCTCGAAGACCGGGGTCAGCCAGGCACCCCAGACCCGCAGCAGGTCCGAGCGCAGCTTGAGCTCGCGCTGGGACAGGAAGTCGGTGAAGGAGAGCTCGCGCGCCTCGAGACGGCGGCGGTCCTCCTCCCAGCCCGGACCCGTGGTGTCCTCGACGATGCTGTCCTCGGTCGGCCCGGCGAAGAGCACCCCGGACTCCTCGAAGGTCTCCCGCACCGCAGCGCACACCAGCGCCCGGGCCAGCGAGACCTCGACGCCCATCTGCTCGGCCCACTCCTCCGGGGAGGGGCCGACCCAGTCGACCGCGTGGTCGAAGTCGCGGGGGTCGACCCCGCCGCCCGGGAAGACCGCCATCCCGCCGGCGAAGGCCATGTCGAGGTGGCGCCGGAGGAGGTAGACCTCCAGCTCGCCCGGCTCCGGGGCGCCGCCCTCGCGCATGAGCACGATGGTCGCGGCGTTGCGCGGCTCCGCCGGAGCACTCGTGCCGTCGGCGAAACCGCGCAGCTGCTCCACCATGTGCGGTGGGAGCTGGACCATCTGCTCCATCAGACCTCGACGACCAGCTCGACCTCGACCGGGGCGTCGAGCGGCAGGACCGGCACGCCGACGGCGGAGCGGGCGTGACGGCCGGCCTCACCGAAGACCTCGCCGAGCAGCTCGGAGGCACCGTTGGCGACACCCGGCTGGCCGGTGAAGTCGGGGGTGGACGCCACGAACGCGACGACCTTGACGATCCGCTTGATGTTCGAGAGCTCGCCGACCTCGGCGCGCACCGCCGCGAGGGCGTTGAGAGCGCACAGACGGGCGCACTCGACGGCCTCCTCCGCGGTGACCTCGCCACCCACCTTGCCGGTGGTGATCAGCTGGCCCTCGCGCATCGGCAGCTGGCCCGACGTGAACACGTGGTTGCCGCTCCGGACCGCCGGGATGTACGACGCGACCGGCTTGGCCACCTCGGGCACGGCCAGACCCATCTCGGCGAGGCGCTCCTCGGGGGTGCTCATGCCGCCGCTCACTGCTTCGGCCGCTTGAAGTAGGCGACCAGGTTCTCGGGGTTCATGCCCGGGACGATCTGCACCAGCTCCCAGCCGTCCTCGCCGAAGTTGTCGAGGATCTGCTTGGTCGCGTGCACCAGGACCGGCGCGGTCAGGTATTCCCATTTCGTCATGCGGGCGAGCCTAGCGGCCCGGCCGGGTGCGTGAGGCAGCCCACTAGGTTGGGCGCCATGCGACCCCGAGCCGACGCGACGCCCCTGGACGAGCTCGACCTCCCACGGCCCGACGCGGTGGTCCGGTACGCCGCCCACGACGACGGGCTGGTCGACGTACACCTGGGGGCGGCCGGGTCGGGGCCGGCGCCGCTCGTCGTCCTGCTGCACGGCGGTTTCTGGAAGCAGGCCTACGACCGGAGGCACACCCGCGCCGTCGCAGCAGCCCTGGCCTCGGAGGGGCTCGTCGTGGCGACGCCGGAGTACCGACGGGTCGGCGGGGCAGGCGGCTGGCCGACGACCGCGGAGGACGTCGACGCCGCCGTCCGCGCGATCCCGGGGCTCCTGGAGGGCCTGGGCGTGAGCACGACCGGCCTGACCGTCATCGGCCACTCGGCGGGCGGGCACCTGACGTTGTGGCTGGCCAACCAGGGCCACGCCATCGACCGTGTCGTCGGGATCGCGCCGGTGGGCGACCTCCGCGCGGCCGCCCGCGAACGGCTCGGCGACGGGGCGACCCAGGCGCTGCTCGGCGGCGAGCCCGAGGAGCAGCCGGAGCGGTACGACGCGGCGGACCCGCTGACGCGCATGGCCGAGCGTCCGGCCTGCGAGGTACGCGTCGTGCACGGCTCGGCCGACGACATCGTGCCGCTCTCGAACTCGCAGGGCCTGGTGGCGGCGCGACCCTTCGTCGACCTCCGGATCATCGACGGGGCCGACCACTTCGACGTCATGAACCCGACCTCGTCGGCGTGGCCCGCGGTGCTCGAGGCCGTGCGCTGACCGGATGAGGTGGCCTGACCGGATGAGAGGCTGGACGGCATGACACGACCCGCGATCGCGATCGTCGGTGCCGGCCCCGCCGGGACGATGCTCGCCCTCGGCCTCCTCCAGGAGGGCTGGCCGGTCACGCTGGTCTCGGGCCGGAGCGCCGAGGAGATCCGCTCCGGTCCGGTGATGTCGAGCCAGGTGACCTTCGAGTCCGCGCTCGAGGTGGAGACCACCCTGGGCGTGACGGCGCTGCTGCCGACGTCGCCGCCGCTGCGGCGGATGGAGTACGACGTCCGGCGGCTCGACGGGTCCCGCGCGGCGTTCACCGTGCCGCTCGAACGTCCCGCCCACTCGGTCGACCTCCGGCTCAAGATCCCGGCCCTGCTCGCGGAGATCGAGCGGCTCGGCGGGAAGGTCGTGGTGCGCAACGCCGGGGTCGACGACCTCGAGGAGCTCGCCCGCAGCCACGACCTCGTCGTCGTCTCGACCGGGCGCGGCGGCCTGGCCGGGCTGTTCGAGGACGACCGGGACCGTTCGCCGTACTCCGCTCCCCAGCGCTCCGTCGCACTGACCTACCTGCGCGGCGTCGAGCCCGCGGACGGCCCGGCGCTCCGCTACCACGCCATCGAGGGCGTCGGCGAGTGCTTCACCTGCCCGGCGCTCGGCGTCGACGGGCCCTGCGACATCTATGTGGTCGAGGGCGTGCCCGGCGGCCCGCTCGACTGCTGGTCCGACGTCGGGTCCGACGAGGAGCACCTGGCACGTCTCGAGGACGCGCTCGCCGAGCACTTCCCCTCCGAGGCCGCGCGGGTGCGGGAGGCCGAGCTGGCCGACGCGCACGCCGTGCTCCGCGGCAGCTTCACCCCCGTCGTACGCCGGCCCGTCGGCACGCTGCCGTCCGGG
This sequence comes from uncultured Actinomycetota bacterium, assembly GCA_963701425.1. Classification (GTDB taxonomy): domain Bacteria; phylum Actinomycetota; class Actinomycetes; order Propionibacteriales; family Nocardioidaceae; genus Nocardioides_C. The sequence continues at coordinate 49,798 of CAVPAG010000016.1, forward strand.
GCGACCGTCCTGGGCATGGCCGACGCCGTCGTGCTCAACGACCCGCTCACCAGCCAGGGCTCGAACAACGCGATCAAGTCCGCCTCCTTCTACCTCGAGGCGATCACCGCCCACGACGGAGAGTTCGACGCCGGGTGGATGCAGCGGACCTTCGACAACTTCTGGCGTGGCTGGGCCCGCTGGGCGACGGCCTGGACGAACTCCTGGCTCCAGCCGGCCAGGCCCCACCAGCAGAAGGTGGTCGCCGCGGCGGCGGAGCATCCCGGGGTGGCCGCCCGGATCGTGGCCGGCTTCGACGACCCGATGCTCTTCGTGCCCTGGTGGTTCGAGGAAGCCGAGGCCGAGCGGTTCCTCTCCGAGCAGGTCGCCGAGGAGACCGCGCGCTTCGACGTCCGCGACCTGCGGCGCGCGTTCGGGCAGTACACCACCGGCGTCACGGTGGTGACCGCGCGTGACGAGTCGGGCCGCCCGTGGGGGATGACCGCGAACTCGTTCACGTCGGTGTCGCTGAACCCGCCCCTCGTGCTGTGGGCGGCGGCGAAGAGCTCACCGTCGCTCCCGGCGTTCGTGGCCGCCGACCGGTTCGCGGTGAACGTCCTGGCCTCGGACCAGCACCACCTCTCGCGACAGTTCGCGACCTCGGGCGCGGAGAAGTTCGACGGCGTCGACCTCGTGAGCGACCCCTCCGACGTACCCGTGCTCGAGGGCGTCGTGGCGCACTTCGTCTGCCGTACGACCCAGAAGGTCGACGCGGGCGACCACGTGGTGATCCTCGGCGAGGTGGAGTCCTACGACGCCCCCGGTGGCGAGCCGCTGGTCTTCCACTCCGGCGCCTACCGCCTCGCCACCCGGCACCCTGACGTCTGACCGCCGGGGCGACGCGTCGGGGCAGCAGCCGCCCGCGCGGTCAGACGAGCTCGGGCTCGGTCTTCTCGCGGACCTCGTCCTCGGTGACCCCCGGCGCGAGCTCGACGAGCTTGAGTCCCTCAGGCGTCACGTCGATCACGGCGAGGTCGGTGATGATCCGCTGCACCATGCCCTTGCCGGTGTAGGGCAGCGAGCACTCGTCGACGATCTTGTAGGAGCCGTCCTTGGCGACGTGCTCCATCAGGACGATGACGCGCTTGGCGCCGTGGACGAGGTCCATCGCGCCGCCCATGCCCTTGACCATCTTCCCGGGGATCATCCAGTTCGCGATGTCGCCGGCCTTCGAGACCTGCATCGCGCCCAGGATCGCGGCGTCGATCTTGCCGCCGCGGATCATGCCGAAGCTCGTGGCCGAGTCGAAGAAGGAGGCACCCCTGCGCAGGGTCACCGTCTCCTTGCCCGCGTTGATGAGGTCGGGGTCCTCCTCGCCCTCGAACGGGTAGGCGCCGACACCGAGGATGCCGTTCTCCGACTGCAGCACCAGCTCCACGTCGTCGGCGACGTAGTTCGGCACGAGCGTCGGCAGGCCGATCCCGAGGTTGACGTACGACCCGTCGGTCAGCTCCGACGCCGCACGAGCGGCCATCTCCTCACGCGTCCACGCCATCTCAGGCCTCCGTCCCAGTCGAACCGGCACCTGCCGGGGCATCGGCCGGCCGCGGCCGCACCGTCCGCTTCTCGATCCGCTTGTCCGCCGCCTGCTCCGGGCTCAGCGGCACCACGCGCTGCACGTACACGCCGGGCGTGTGCACCTCGGCCGGGTCGATCTCGCCGGGCTCGACGAGGTGCTCGACCTCGGCGATGGTCACTCGGCCGCACATCGCCGCGAGCGGGTTGAAGTTCTGGGCGGACTCCCGGTAGACGAGGTTGCCGTGGCGGTCGCCCTTCCAGGCCCGCACGAGGCCGAAGTCGGCGACGATGGCCTGCTCGAGCACGAACTCCTTCGGCCCCTCGGCGGTGTCGAACTCGCGCACCTCCTTCGCGGGCGACGACACGATGACGTTGCCCTCGGTGTCGTACTTCCACGGGAGGCCGCCGTCGGCCACCTGGGTGCCGACGCCGGTCGCGGTGTAGAACGCCGGGATGCCGGAGCCGCCTGCTCGCATCCGCTCGGCGAGCGTCCCCTGGGGAGTCAGCTCCACCTCGAGCTCGCCGTGGAGGTACTGGCGCGCGAACTCCTTGTTCTCGCCCACGTAGGAGGAGACCATCCGGCGGATCCGCTTGGCGAACAGCAGCCGCCCGAGACCCCACTCGTCCACGCCGCAGTTGTTCGACACCGCCTCGAGCTCGTCGGCGCCCTGCTCGAGCAGCGCGTCGATCAGCACCGACGGGATGCCGCACAACCCGAAACCACCCACAGCGAGCGACGAGCCGCTGCTGATGTCAGCAACCGCCTCGGCGGCACTCGCGACGACCTTGTCCACAAAGTCCTCCCTCAACGCACTCCCGCCTCGTCGCACGAGAGGTACGACGGGCGGCTGACGCCTGTGATCCTAGCCACGGACGTACCTCCCGGAGCATGACGGACCGCCACACATCGTCGGCGCGGACATGACCGGACGCCACACATGAGTCCGGCCACATGCCTCCCGTTGGCGCCCGCGCCCCACGTAGGCTCCAAGACGTGGCATCGACATCGGAGAACCCAAGCGGCCCCGACCCTCGATGGGACGACGTCCTGCTGCACGTCGTGACCGGCAAGGGCGGGACCGGCAAGACCACCGTGGCCGCGAGCCTCGCGCTCGCCCTGGCCTCCCGAGGCAAGACCGTGCTGCTGTGCGAGGTCGAGGGTCGCCAGGGGATCGCCCAGCTGTTCGACGTGCCTCCGCTCCCCTACGAGGAGACCCGGATCGCGAGCGGGCCGAACGACGGCGGCGACCTGTTCGCGCTGGCGATCGAACCCGAGGCGGCTCTGATGGAGTACCTCGACATGTACTACCGCCTCGGCCGCGCCGGGAAGGCCCTCGACCGCTTCGGCGTCATCGACTTCGCCACCACGATCGCCCCCGGCGTGCGCGACGTGCTCCTCACCGGCAAGGTCTACGAGGCGGCCTACCGCAACAAGCGGGGCAAGAACCACCGCCGGTACGACGCGATCGTGCTCGACGCGCCGCCGACCGGCCGCATCGCGCAGTTCCTCAACGTGAACAGCGAGCTCGCGGGTCTCGCGAAGGTCGGGCCGATCCGGAGCCAGGCCGACTCGATCATGACCCTGCTGCGCTCCCCGCGGACCGCCGTGCACCTCACCACCGTCCTCGAGGACATGCCGGTGCAGGAGACCGCCGACGGGATCGCCGAGCTGCACAAGAACGACCTGCCCGTCGGCGCGGTGATCGTGAACCTCGTCCGGAGCATCGAGCTCGACGACGAGGCCCGCGACAAGGCCCTCGTCGGAGACCTCCCCCGCGAGCAGATCGAGAAGGACCTCGACCGGATCGGCATCGAGAGCACGCCCGAGATCGTCGACGGTCTGCTCACCGAGGCCCGCGAGCACGCCGAGCGCCGGGCCCTCGAGGACGAGCAGCGTGAGCGCATCGCGGAGCTCGGCGTCCCGACGTACGAGCTGCCTCGCCTCTCCGACGGCGTCGACCTCGGCGGGCTCTACGAGCTCGCCGCCGATCTATGTGAGCAGGGACTGGCATGAGCGAGAGAGGAAGGTCCACCCGCCGGGTCGGCCCGCTGGCCGGCAAGCCGGAGGAGGCACCGCGGCTCGACATCGACGCGCTGCTGGACGACCCCGACACCCACATCATCGTGTGCACCGGGTCGGGCGGCGTGGGCAAGACGACCACGTCCGCGGCGCTGGCGCTGAGGGCGGCGGAGCGTGGGCGCAAGGTGTGCGTCCTGACGATCGACCCGGCCCGCCGGCTCGCCCAGTCGATGGGCATCGAGACCCTCGACAACACGCCGCGGCCCGTCCCCGGCGTGAACGGCGACGGCAGCCTCGACGCGATGATGCTGGACATGAAGCGGACCTTCGACGAGGTCGTGGAGAGCCAGGCCAGCCCCGAGAAGGCCGCGCAGATCCTCGCGAACCCCTTCTACCAGGCGCTGTCGAGCTCGTTCGCGGGCACGCAGGAGTACATGGCCATGGAGAAGCTGGGCCAGCTGCACAAGGACGCGATCAGGACCGGCAAGTGGGACCTCATCGTGGTCGACACCCCGCCGTCACGCTCGGCGCTCGACTTCCTCGACGCCCCCGAGCGGCTCTCGAGCTTCCTGGACGGCCGCTTCATCAGGATCCTGCTGGCACCCGCCCGCGGCCCGGCCCGGCTGATGACCGCCGGCCTGAGCGTCGTCACCAACGCGCTCACGAAGATCCTGGGCGCCCAGGTGCTCCGTGACATGCAGACCTTCATCGCCGCCTTCGACACGCTCTTCGGCGGCTTCCGGCAGCGGGCCCAGAAGACGTTCGCGCTGCTCCAGGCGCCGGGTACGGCGTTCGTGGTGGTCGCCGCTCCGGAGCCCGACGCACTGCGCGAGGCGGCGTACTTCGTCGAGCGCCTGGCGGGCGAGGACATGCCCCTGGCGGGTCTCGTGGTGAACCGAGCCGGCCGGTTGTCCCTGACCGGGCTCTCCGGCGACCAGGCCGGCGCGGCCGCGGAACGGCTCGACGACACCGGTGACGAGTCGACCCAGGTCACGGCCGGGCTGCTCAGGCTGCACGCGGACAGGACGCGGATCGTGGCGCGCGAGTCGCACCTGCGTCAACGGTTCGCGGCGGCGCACCCGCACGTGCCCACCGCGGTCATGCCCGCCCTCTCCACGGACGTGCACGACCTCGACGGGCTGCGCCAGGTCGGTGGTCTGCTCGCCGGCTGAGGCGAGCGGATGAATGACTGCGTACGTCAGGCGGTCACCGGGACGCGGCGCGAGGAGGCGACGTGGTCGGCCTTCGCGGTCTCGAGGAGCAGGCGCCACGAGGTGACGTTCGGACGCTTGCGGAGGAGAGCGCGACGCTCACGCTCGGTCATGCCGCCCCAGACGCCCCACTCGATCTGGTTGTCGAGCGCTTCGGCAAGGCACTCGGTGCGCACCGGGCAGCCGGCACACAGCTGCTTGGCGCGGTTCTGAGCCGCCCCGCGCACGAACAGCTCGTCAGGCCGGGTTTGGTTGCACAGAGCCTTGGTGGCCCAGTCGTCGTTCCAAGTCATGATGCGCTCCTCCGAGATATAGACCCGTCCGCTTCCCCCGCGGACGGCCGAGTCAAGCCCCTCGGGTTAAAAGTTAAAGAGTCAACGCATCTCGAAACAGACACAGAGGGAGCAACTTCGCATAGCCCTTTTTGACTATCAAGGAGGGTCGAAAGACCCCTCATCCGGTGAGGTCGGCAGTTCCGGGGTCCCGTGTGAGCCTAGGCCAGGCGGTACCCCAGGCGCAGTAGTCCGGAGGTAGCACCTTCGGGCCATTCGGTACCGTTCGGGCCACGACACGCCTCCCCCGATACGCGTGATTTCCCGGGTGAAATGGGATAACGCGTGCGCTGAGTACGGTCCCGTACCCTTGTAACCATGTCTGACAGCAGAGACAGCGGTCTCGGGTTCGCCAGCGTCCTGTCCCACCTCGGGGTCATGGCGGCCGTTGCCGCCGTCATGGGCCTGCTCGTGGCCGGCCTGGCCATCCCGTTCGCCGGTGTCGCGGGGCTCAGCGCTCGCACGGTCGCGGAGAGCATGGACCACCTCCCGTCCGACCTCACCGCCGAGCCACTCGCCGAGCGCACCCGCCTGCTCGCCCGCGACGGCAGCACGCTGGCCATCTTCTACGACGAGAACCGGGTCAACGTCGACCTCGAGGACGTCTCGCCGACCATGCAGAAGGCGATCATCGCGATCGAGGACTACCGGTTCTACGACCACGGCGCGCTCGACCTCAAGGGCACGCTGCGCGCCTTCATCACCAACCAGGCGAACTCCGGCGTCGTCCAGGGTGGCTCCTCGATCACCCAGCAGATGGTGAAGATGACACTCCTCGCCCAGGCGGAGACCGAGGAGGAGGAGGCGGCCGCCACGGCCGACACCTACGAGCGCAAGCTCAACGAGCTGCGTTACGCGATCGCCTTCGAGGAGAAGTACGACAAGGACTGGATCCTCGAGCGCTACCTCAACATCGCGTACTTCGGCGACGGGGCCTACGGCATCGAGGCCGCTGCACGCCACTACTTCTCCGTCAGCGCCTCCGAGCTGAACCTGCGACAGTCCGCGCTCCTGGCCGGCCTGGTGAAGAACCCGACCGCCTACGACCCGACCAACGACCCCGGTGCCGCCAAGTCCCGGCGCGACGTCGTCCTCGCGCGGATGGCGGAGCTGAACGTGATCTCCGACAGCGAGGCCCGTGAGGCACAGGAGAAGGGCCTCGGGCTCGAGATCACTCCGTCGCGCAACGGCTGTGTGTCCTCGGCCGCGCCGTTCTTCTGCGACTACGTCCGCGAGTACATCGTCCAGGACGAGGACCTCGGGCGGAACGTCGAGGCCCGGACCCAGCTGCTCAACTCCGGCGGCCTGACGATCAAGACCACGATCGACCCGCGCTTCCAGAAGGCGGCCGACGAGTCGGTGCGCGAGCACGTCTACCCGACCGACCAGGCGATCGGCGGCCTCGCCATGGTCGAGCCGCGCACCGGTGAGGTCCGCGCCCTGGCGCAGTCCCGGCCGATGGGGCGCAACAAGAAGAAGGGGGAGACCTTCCTCAACTACGTGACCCCGCCCGAGCTCGGCGACGCCAACGGTTTCCAGGCGGGGTCGACGTTCAAGGTGTTCGTGCTCTCGGCCGCCATCAAGCAGGGCGTCTCGCTCTCGACGCAGATCAGCGCGCCGCCGCAGATCAGCCTGCCGGTCAGCAGCTTCCGACGCTGCGACGGGCCGATCCGCAGCTCCGACGTGTGGTCGCCGGCGAACTCCACCGGCTCGGGCACGTTCAACCTCTACACCGGGACCCAGCAGTCGGTGAACACCTTCTTCGCCCAGCTCGAGCAACAGACCGGGCTGTGCGAGCCGGTCAGGCTGGCCCGCGCGATGGGGATCACGGTCCCGGACGACCAGATCTACCCGCCGTTCACGCTCGGCATCGTCAACACCGACCCGCTGACCATGGCCGAGGCCTATGCGACCTTCGCCGGCCGCGGCCTGCACTGCGACGCCCGCCCGGTCACCGAGATCCTGAACAGCAAGGGCAAGCTCCTCAAGGACTACCCCGCGACCTGTGAGCAGGTGCTCCCGCGTGACGTCGCCGACGCGGTCAACGACATCCTCCGCGGCGTCCAGGAGCCCGGCGGCTTCGGCTACGGCGCCGGGATCAACACCGTTCAGCCCTCGGCCGGCAAGACCGGCACGATCAACGAGAACATGGCCGTCTGGTTCATCGGCTACACCCCGAACCTCGCGACCGCCTCGATGATCGCCGGCGCGAACAGCAAGGGCGAGTGGGTGACCCTCAACGGCCAGACGGTCGGCGGGTCCTACATCAGCCGGGCAGCCGGAAGCACCAACGCCGGACCGATGTGGGGCGACGCGATGAAGGTCATCGAGCAGTGGCTCACCGACGTCGACTTCACCTCGCCCGACCCGCGCACCATCAAGGGCAAGATGGTCACCGTCCCGAGCGTCTACGGCTACTCGCCGGAGGAGGCGGCCAAGGTCCTGCGTGAGGCCGGCCTGGTCCCGACGATCGGCCCCATGGTCAGCTCCGCGAACGCCTACGGCACCGTCGCCTACCTCGACCCGGGTTCGGGCACGGAGGTCGGGTCGGGCAGCACCGTGACGATCTACGTCTCCGACGGGACGCCGTACGTCCCGCCGCCCCCGCCGACCAACAACGGCGGCGGTAACGACGGTGGCGGCAACGACGGAGGTGGCGACGGAGGCGGCACCGACCGTCCCGCCCCCGGCGGTGGCGGCGGCAACGACGCCGGGCCGGGTGGGGGCAACGGCTAGCGGCTAGCCGAGCTGGCGGCGTACCTCGGCAGCGACCGCGGCGCCGTCGGCCCGGCCCTTCACCTGCGAGCTGATCGCGCCCATGACCTTGCCCATGGCCCGCATGCCCTCCTCGCGGGCGCCGGTCTGGGCGATGGCCGAGGTGACGAGGTCGGCGATCTCCTGCTCGGTCAGCTGCTCGGGCAGGTAGTCGGCGAGCACCTCGGCCTCGGCGCGCTCCTTGGCGGCCATCTCGGTGCGGCCCGCCTGGTCGAAGGCCTCGGCCGCCTCGCGGCGCTTCTTCGCCTCGCTGCTGAGCACGTCGACCACGTCCTCGTCACTGAGCTCGCGGCTCTGCTTGCCGGCGACCTCGGCGTTGGTGACCGCCGTCAGAACCATCCGCAGGGTGGAGGAGCGCACCTCGTCCCGGGCCTTGATGGCGGTGGTGAGGTCAGTGCGCAGGCGGTCCTTGAGATCACTCATGACCACCATTGTGGCAGCCTGGTCGGATGCGACCGCAGCAGAGCACCGTGACCCGCACCCTGGCCCTGGGGGCTCTCGCAGGCGTCGCCGGCCTCGCCTACGCAGCCGGCTACGAGGCCCGCGCCTACACACTCCGCCGGGTCGAGATGCCGGTCCTTCCGCCGGGCAGCGCGCCCCTGAGGGTTCTCCACCTCAGCGACATCCACATGACCCCGCGCCAGGCGAAGAAGCAGGAGTGGCTGCGCTCGCTGGTGTCCCTCGAGCCGGACCTGGTCGTGAACACCGGCGACAACCTGGCCCACCGGCAGTCCGTGCCCGTCGTCCTCGACGCGCTCGGCGACCTGCTCGACGTACCCGGTGTCTTCGTGATGGGGTCGAACGACTACTACTCCCCCTCCCTGCGCAACCCCCTGCGCTACCTGCTCCCCGACACCGGGCAGCGCAACACCCGGACCCCGCCGCTGCCGTGGCGCGACCTGCGCGCCGGCTTCCAGAGCCACGGGTGGGTCGACCTGTCGAACCGGCGCGACGGGCTCGAGGTCGGCGGCGTGCGGTTCGCGTTCGCGGGCGTCGACGACCCCCACCTCGAGTACGACGACCTCCCGGCCGTCGCGGGCCCGGCCGACCCGGACGCCGACCTGCGCGTCGCGGTCGCCCACGCGCCGTACCTCCGGGTCCTCGACGCGTTCGCGCACGACGGCTACGACGCGATCTTCGCGGGCCACACGCACGGCGGGCAGGTGTGCCTTCCTGGCAAGGGCGCTCTGGTCACCAACTGTGACCTCGAGCCCGAGCGCGTGAAGGGCCTCCACCGCCACCCCGTCGACTCGAGCCCCGGCGACCCGCAGAGCTCGTGGCTGCACGTCTCGGCCGGCCTGGGCACCTCGCCGTACGCCCCGGTGCGCTTCGCCTGCCGCCCCGAGGCCTCGCTGGTGACCCTGACCGCTCGGTGACCGGTCCCGGTTTCGTGGCATCCCGAGGGCTCGGGTAGACTCCCCACGCCGTCAAGGCAATCGGGCTGTGGCGCAGTTTGGTAGCGCGCGTCGTTCGGGACGACGAGGCCGCAGGTTCAAATCCTGTCAGCCCGACTGGATGTGAGAAGCCCCGGAACGTCACCACGTTCCGGGGCTCTCGTACTTCTCAGGCAGTCCTGTCAGACGGTGTCCTCAGCGTCACGGCAGGTCGAACGGCCGGAGCACACGGTCGATGCCGTGGGCGATCTGCCGGTTCCCCTTGTTGAGGTTCTTCAGCGTCGGGATCACCCGGGCGTTGCGGTCGTTCTTGTCACCGTCGACCAGCGTCACGGACCCGTCGACGACCTTGACCCTGATCTTGGCGCCGGTGCCGGTCTGCAGCCGCGCGCCGTCGGAGGCCTTGGCCTGCTTGTAGTTGATGGTCTTGCCCGGGACGGCGTGGTAGAGCAGCAGCTGCTCGGTGGTGTTCACGTCGGCGACCTGGGCGAGGGCGGCGTAAACCGCGCGCTCGGACTTGAGCTGCGTCCCGGTGACCTCCTGGGCGAGCAGGCGGAAGGCCTGGTCGGTCGGCGCGAACGCGGTCAGAGCTACCTTGCCGTCCTTGAGGACCGCAACCGGGCTCTCGGGCTTCGCCTTGAGGACGGTACGGATCGCCCGGTCCAGGATGTCGAAGTCGCGCGGGTTCTTGTCGAAGCGGTTCCCGTCCGCCGCAAGAAGCTTGGCGAGGCTTCGCGTCCCGACCGCTTGGCTCTCGGCGCTCTGTGCCGGCGTCGTGGCGACGCCGAGTGCGGTGCCGGTGAGTACGAGAGCGGTGAACGCCGACGTCACGTGGCGCAGGTTCATATGGGTTTCCCTCCCCTTGGATGGTGCACGGAGTGTGGCAGCTGCCACGACCCCCGTTCGTCAACGATCGCGCCGGGGATTGGGGTCCGTGGAACTTTTTCCGAGAGAGTCGCCGCGGCGGGTGACCCCAGACGGGGGCGAGGAGGGGCAAAGGGGATCTGGCAGACTCGGTGCATGGGTCAGACTCCCGGCGACGAGAAGCACAACGAGCCCTCGCTCGAGCTCCCCTCCCTCTCACTTCCGGGCTTCGGCCGCCGGAAGAAGTCCAGGCAAAAGGACCTGCAGCAGTCAGGGCCGGAGACCGGGCAGCCGAGTACGCCGGAGGCGGAGACCGACGCGCTGCCGGAAGCGGAGACCGCGGCGCTGCCGGAGGTGCACGAGCCGCCCGCGCTCGTCGAGGACCGCACGCCGCCGGACGTAGCCGGTCAACGAGCCGGTCAACGAGCCGGCGCCGCGCGACGAGCCCACGACCGAGCTCGCGGCCGCCCCCACGCGTCGTAGGGCGCGCAAGGAGCGGAAGGAGCGGACGGAGCCCCAGGAGCGCGCCGGGCGCCTCGAGCGCCGCCGCCGGACCGCGTCGGCCGCCCCCAAGGTCCCCGGCCGGGTCGCCGCGGCGGTGACCGGCCTGGTCGTGGGCGCGGCAGGCGGTGCCGCGACCTACGGCGCGATGGAGGGCTGCGAGGCCGTCCGGGGGGTCAGCACGTGCGGCGGCGCACCCGGCTTCTTCATCCTCGTGGCGATCCTCGCCCTGATGGTCCTGCTGGGCAGCCTGCTGCTGAAGGCGTTCCGCGTCAGCGACACGGGCAGCACGAGCTTCCTCGCGGTCGGCGTGGTGGCCGTGGTCGCGATGCTGGTCCTGCTCGACGTGATCTACTCGCCCGCGATGTTCGTGGTGATCCCGGCGCTGAGCGCGGTGGCGTTCCTGCTCGCCCACTGGGTGACCACGCGCTTCGACGAGGAGGCCACCGGCCTCAGGCAGTGAGCTCCTTGGCGAGCAGCTCCGCGATCTGGGCGGTGTTCAGAGCGGCACCCTTGCGGAGGTTGTCGCCGCAGACGAACATCTCGAGCGTGTTGGGGAAGTCGAGGGCCTGACGGATCCGGCCCACGAACGTCGGGTCGGCACCGACCACGTCGGCCGGCGTGGGGAAGTTCCCGGTCGCGGGGTCGTCCATCACGACCACCGACGGCGCCTGGACGAGGACGTGGCGGGCCTCCTCGACCGTGACCTCCTCGGCGAACGTGGCGTGCACCGCCAGCGAGTGGGTCGTGACCACGGGGACGCGGACACAGGTCGCGGAGACCTTCAGGTCGGGGATGCCGAGGATCTTGCGCGACTCGTTGCGCACCTTGAGCTCCTCGCTGGTCCAGCCGCCCTCACGCGCTGACCCGGCCCAGGGCACCACGTTGAGCGCCAGCGGGGCCGGGAACGGCGAGCTGTCACCGAGCTTGTCGCCGATGGCCCTGCGGACGTCGCCCGCGACGGTGCCGAGGGCGCGGTCGCCCGCGACGACCTCGAGCTCGTCGTACAGACGGTCGACGCCGGGCTGCCCGGCACCGGATGCGGCCTGGTACGACGCGACGACCAGCGCGGTCAGGCTCCACCTCGCGTGGAGGGCGCCGAGCGCGTCCATCATCGTCAGCGTCGTGCAGTTGGGGTTCGCGATGATCCCGCGCGGGCGGTTGCGCACGGCCTCGGGGTTCACCTCCGGCACGACCAGCGGCACGTCGGGGTCCATGCGGAAGGCTCCGGAGTTGTCGACCGCGATCGCTCCCTTGGCGGCAGCGATCGGGGCCCACTGCGCGGAGACCTCGTCGGGCACGTCGAACATCGCGACGTCGACGCCCTCGAACGCCTTCTCCGACAGGGCGATGACCGTGACGTCCTGGCCGCGGACGCGCAGCTTCTTGCCGGCCGAGCGCGGCGAGGCGATGAGGCGGATCTCGCCCCAGACGTCCTCGCGCTGGGACAGGATGCCGAGCATCACGGTGCCGACGGCTCCGGTCGCACCGACGACGGCGAGGGTCGGCTTGGTCTTGCTCGTCCGGGTCATCGTCCGGTCCCTCCGTAGACGACCGCCTCGACCTCGTCGGCGTCGAGCTCGAAGGCCGTGTGGGTCGCGGCCACCGCGTCGTCCACCTGGGACTCGTCGACGATGACCGAGATCCGGATCTCGGAGGTCGAGATCATCTCGATGTTGACGCCCGAGCTCGCGAGCGCCGCGAAGAACTTCGCCGTCACACCGGGGTGCGAGCGCATGCCGGCGCCGATCAGCGAGACCTTGCCGATGCGGTCGTCGTAGAGCAGCGAGTCGTAGCCGACCTCGTCCTTGAGCTGCGCGAGCGCGGCCATCGCCTGCTGGCCGTCGGCGCGGGGCAGCGTGAAGGAGATGTCGGTGAGGTTCGTCGATGCCGCCGAGACGTTCTGCACGATCATGTCGAGGTTGATCTGCGCCTCCGAGAGCGCCTCGAAGATGCGGGCCGCCTCACCGACCTTGTCCGGCACCCCGACGACCGTGATCTTGGCCTCGCTGCGGTCGTGGGCAACGCCGGCGATGATCGGCTGCTCCATGTTCTCCACCTTTGACTCCTCTGCGATCCACGTGCCGGTCTTCTTGCTGAAGGAGGACCTGACGTGGATGGGCATCTTGTACCTGCGGGCGTACTCCACGCACCGCAGGTGAAGGATCTTGGCGCCGCTCGCGGCCATCTCGAGCATCTCCTCGTAGGAGATCTGCTCGCGCTTTCGCGCCGTAGCGACGATCCGGGGGTCGGCGGTGAACACACCGTCGACGTCGCTGTAGATCTCGCACACGTCGGCGTCGAGCGCCGCCGCGAGCGCGACCGCCGTGGTGTCCGAGCCACCACGGCCGAGCGTGGTGATGTCCTTGGTGTCCTGGCTGACGCCCTGGAAGCCCGCCACGATCGCGATCGCTCCGGCCTGGAGCGCCTTCTCGATCCGGCTCGGCGTGACGTCGATGATCTTGGCCTTGCCGTGGGCGCCGTCGGTGATCACGCCGGCCTGGCTGCCGGTGAACGACTGGGCCTCCTGGCCGAGGTTGCCGATCGCCATCGCGAGCAGCGCCATCGAGATCCGCTCACCAGCCGTCAGGAGCATGTCGAGCTCACGGCCCGCAGGCAGCGGCGAGACCTGCTGGGCGAGGTCGATCAGCTCGTCGGTGGTGTCACCCATGGCGGAGACGACCACGACCACGTCGTTGCCGGCGCGCTTGGCCTCGACGATCCGCTGGGCCACGCGCTTGATGCCTTCGGCGTCGGCAACGGAGGAGCCGCCGTACTTCTGCACGACAATGCCCACGGTTCTCCTCAGGGGATGGTTCGAGCCGGTCGGGGACTCGCCCGATTCTACCCGCCGAGCCATCCCGCCCCAGACGGTCGCCGGATCACAAGACGGCCTAGCACGACGTCACGAACAGGAGGATTTCCTGTCGCGAAGGGTGCCGATACCTGCGTGGCTCAAGGTTTTGCGGTTTCGAGGAACTCGTCGACCGCGGCCACCTGCTCCTGCTCGCCCTCGAACTCTGCGTCGAGGCGGTCGTGGGAGACCACGGACTGGAGTGCGCGCAGGGCGCTGCTCGCCTCGTTGCCCCAGGAGGCGACGTAGGAGAACTGCCACCACCACAGCGCCTCGTCGACGCGGCCGGCCTTGAAGTGACGCAGGCCGTGGGCCAGGGCGGTGGCGATGCTGGTCAGGTCGTCGGACAGCAGCGACGGGGCCAGCTCCGGCGGGTCGACGTACGGGTCGAAGACCTCGGTGTAGGCGTCGACCCCCTCGAGGAGGACAGCCAGGCGCAGGCGCATGGCGTCGAGGTCCGGGTCGGGTCCGGCGTCGGGCTGGTACTGCTCGACGGGCTCGAAGTCGGTCTGGACACCCAGGCGGGCTCCCGCGAGCAGGACCTGGCTGACCTCCAGGAGCAGGAGGGAGACGGCGTGGCCGCCGGTGGCCTCGCCGCGCGCGATCGCCTGGAGAGCCAGGAGGAAGCTCTCGACCTGGTCGGCGATCTGCTGGGCGAAGTCCTCGAGGTCGCTGTGCAGGCCGTTGCCGCCCACGGCCGAAGGCGTCTGCTCACTCATCGACGGCTCGTCTCCCTTCGAAAGCCCTACCCAACGTGACCTCGTCGGCGTACTCGAGGTCACCGCCTACAGGCAGTCCACTAGCAAGTCGCGTCACGCGCAAGCCCATCGGCCGCAGGAGCCGCGTGAGGTACGTCGCTGTGGCCTCCCCTTCGAGGTTCGGGTCGGTCGCCAGGATCACCTCGGTGACCACCCCGTCCGCCAGGCGGCTCATCAGCTCCCGGATGCGCAGGTCGTCGGGCCCGACTCCCTCGATCGGGGAGATCGCCCCGCCGAGCACGTGGTAGCGCCCCCGGAACTCCCGCGTGCGCTCGATGGCGACGACGTCCTTCGACTCCTCGACCACGCAGATCACCGACGGGTCGCGCCGCTGGTCCCGGCAGATCCGGCACGTCTCCGCCTCCGCGACGTTGCCGCAGATCGTGCAGAAGGTGACCTTCTGCTTGACCTCGAGCAGGACCTCCGCCAGCCGGCGTACGTCGACCGGGTCGGTCTGCAGGATGTGGAAGGCGATGCGCTGGGCGCTCTTGGGACCTACACCCGGTAGTCGACCGAGCTCGTCGATCAGGTCCTGGACGACGCCTTCGTACATCAGAAGCCGAGCTGCCCGCCCGGGCCGCCGGGCATGCCCTCACCGCCGCCGAGACCACCGGCGAGCGGACCGAGCTTCTCGGACGCGAGCGCGTCGGCCTGCGCCTTGGCGTCGCGGTAGGCCGCGACGATCAGGTCCTCGAGGTCCTCGGTGTCGTCGGGGTCGAACGAGCCCCGCTTGATGGAGACACCGACGAGCTCGCCGGTGCCGTTGAGGGTCACGGCCACCAGGCCGTCGCCGACGGTCCCCGTGACCGTCGCGTCGGCCAGCTCGGCCTGCGCGTCCATCATCTGCTGCTGCATCTGCTGGGCCTGCTGGAGCAGGGCGTTCATGTCGAAGCCCTCGCCGAACGGGTTTCCCTCGGTCATCGCGTCGTCCTCTGCTGTCTCGTGGTCTGGCTGGTCAGGGTGCTGCTGGGGATGGTGCTCACTCGTGCTTGATCTCCTCGATGACCTTCGCACCGAGCTCGCGCTGGAGCAGCTCCGCGCCGGCGAGGTTGCCGTCGTCGGCATCCGGGTCGTCACGGCTCACGTCGTCGTCGGAGACCGAAGGGCCGCTTCGCTGGGCTGCTGCACCCGGTGCCCGTGTCGCCTGGATCGCACCGCGAGCCGTCGCGACCGCGTCGGGGTCGACCGCGCTGCGCGGCGGCTGCTGCTCTTGCTGCTGTTGCTGCGGGGGCGGGGCACTCTCGCCGGGAGCCTCGCCGTCCTGGGCGGTCGTGGTCTGCGGGGCTTCTGGCTCTGGCTGGCTGACCGCGGGTCGCACCACCCGCGGCTCGCTGCCGGGATCGGCGCCGGGCTGCGCACTCGGGTCGACGATCGCCTCGACGCGCCAGTCCTGGCCGATGACGTCGATCGCCGCCTGACGGAGGATCTCGTCGCTGCCGCTGCGCACGAACGAGTCCCGTGCGCCGGCGTTCACCAGCGCCACCGTCAGCGTCTTGTCGTCGACGGCGGCCACCTGGGCGTTCTGGCTCAGCATGATCCAGGTGAACCGCCGTTTGAGCTTCACCGACTCCAGGAGATCCGGCCACAGGCGGCGTACCTCGACGAGGTTGAGCGCTCCGGACCGCGGCTGCTCCTCGGCCGGAGGGGCGGCAGGCGCGGGCGGCCTGGGTGTCTCCTGCTCCGCCCGGACCGGCTCGGCGTCACGCGGCTCGACCGCGGGAGCGGGCGCCGGGTCGGGAGCGGGAGCCGGGGCGGCGGGGGCAGGAGCGGCAGGCGCCGGGGCGGGTGGTGCAGCAGACGTCGGCGCCGCCGGGTGGTGCGTCGGCGCAGGGCGTGGGGACGGGGCCGTCGACGGCGCACCACCCTCGATGGAGACGCGTCGCTCCAACCGGTCGAGACGGGCCAGGACACCGGCGGTCGAGTCGTCCGCACCGGGCAGGAGCACCCGAGCGCAGATCAGCTCGAGAAGGAGGCGAGGAGCGGTGGCGCCGCGCATCTCCGTCAGACCGGCCGCGACCAGGTCCGCCGCGCGGGTCAGGTCGGAGCGGCCGAAGCGGGCGGACTGGGCGACGAGGCGCTCGGCCTGGTCCTCGGGTACGTCGATCAGGCCGGTGGCGGGGGCGTCGGGCACCGCGGAGATGATCACGAGGTCGCGCAGCCGGCGCAGGAGGTCCTCGGTGAACCGGCGTGGGTCCTGCCCGGTCTCGATCACCTTGTCGACCACGCCGAACACCGTGCCGCCGTCGTGGGCGGCGAAGGCGTCGACGACCTCGTCGAGCAGCGCGTCGGGGGTGAACCCGAGGAGGCCGGTGGCGAGCTCGTAGGTCACGCCGTCCCCGCCGGCGCCGCCGAGGAGCTGGTCGAGCACCGAGAGGGTGTCACGGGCGGAGCCGGCGCCGGCCCGGACCACGAGGGGCAGGGCGGCAGGCTCGATCCGCACGCCTTCCTTCTCGCACAGCTCCGAGAGGTAGGCCGAGAGCAGCCGCGGCGGGATCAGCCGGAACGGGTAGTGGTGGGTCCGGGACCGGATGGTGCCGATCACCTTGTCCGGCTCGGTCGTGGCGAAGATGAACTTCAGGTGGGGAGGGGGCTCCTCGACGAGCTTCAGCAGCGCGTTGAAGCCCTGCGTGGAGACCATGTGGGCCTCGTCGATGATGTAGACCTTGTAGCGGCTGGCCACCGGCGCGAAGAACGCCCGCTCGCGCAGGTCGCGCGCGTCGTCGACGCCACCGTGGCTGGCCGCGTCGATCTCGATGACGTCCACCGACCCCGGCCCGCCCCGGGCGAGGTCACGGCACGAGCGGCACTCGCCGCAGGGGTCCGCGATCGGCCCCTTCTCGCAGTTCAGGGCGCGCGCGAGGATCCGGGCACTGGTCGTCTTGCCGCAGCCGCGCGGTCCGGAGAACAGGTACGCGTGGTTCACCCTGTTGTTGGCCAGCGCGGTGCGCAGCGGCGTCGTGACGTGGTCCTGGCCGATGACCTCGGCGAACGTCTCGGGCCGGTACCGGCGGTAGAGGGCAAGGGGTGCTTCCACGTCCTGAACCCTAACTACCCGCACCGACACCCGGTAGGCCGGACACCCGGCGACCGGGACCCGGACATGAAAAGGCCCCCCGCGCACCCGACAGAGCTCACTTGCCCTTGCTGCCTTCCGGCCCTGGGGGAGTTGGGCGAGATGCCGCCGCACGGGGGGTTGCCCCGAGTCTAGGACAGGCCCTCCGAGCCGCCCAACCCGGGCTGATTTCTCCCACCGCGGTCACGCCCGGTAACCTCTCCCGCGGAGGATTCGCCTAGTGGCCTATGGCGCTCGCTTGGAAAGCGGGTTGGGTTAACGCCCTCAGGGGTTCGAATCCCCTATCCTCCGCCACGCCTGACCAGGCAAGACGCCGGCTCGGACCACCACGGTCCGAGCCGGCGTTCCACGTCAGAGCAGCCGGTAGCGACTGGTCGGCACCAGGTCGAGGTCGCGGTCGGCGCCGAAGGCGGTCACGCTCTCGAGCATCCGGGCGCACCGCCGCCACAGCTCGTGGCCGTCGCCGCCGCTGCCGTAGAAAGCGTGCGGGTCGGTCATCGCCTCGATCGGGAACAGCTCCTCGACGATGGCGTCGACTCGCGAGGCGTCCTCCGTCGCAGGCCCCACGACGCGGTTCTGCACGTAGCCGAACGTCGCCTGCGTCTCGATGGCCACCATCGTGTGGCGGGTCTTCCAGTGGTGCAGCCAGTCGTCGTACTCCATGGTCACGGGGCACCGGAGGAACGCGACGTTGGCGAGGCCGGGCTGACGCTGCCCCAGTGGTACGACGGGCGGGGGGATCGGTTCGGTCTCCTCGACGAACCACCCCTCGATACGTGCGCCCGTGTCCTCGAGGACGGCGTTCACGCGCGTCGCATCCGGCTCGGGGAGCCACACGCCGACCACGGCGTCCACCGGCTCGTCGAAGGCGGTGAGCCGGAGCATCGCGGCCGCCACGGCTGCGTCGGAGACGTTGACCTGGACCCCTGTCACGCCGGCGTCGGCCAGCCGTGCGCCGAACTCGAGCAGCAGCGACTTGGCGAGGAGGTCGGCACTTTGACCCTCGGCGCTCCAGAGGGCGTAGACGGCCTTGTGCCCCTCGTTCACTCGTAGGCCGTGCCGATCTTGAGGCGGTAGCTCGGGACGTCGTCCATCGACATGGTCGCCTCGTAGGTCCTGCGGTAGCCGGTGTGCTCGATCCGCCACCCGTCGGCGGTCCGGACGTAGCGGTCCTCGTAGAACGCCGCGCCCTCGAGGACGAGCCGGTGCTCGGGCATGATCACCTTGTCCTCGAGGTACCAGACCCCGGTCGCCCGGTCGCCGTCCACGGTGATCTCGGGGTGGTGGCACTGGTGGAGGGTGATCATCTGCGGTCCGAGCGAGTCGCGCATGAAGCCGACGAGCTCGTCACGCGAGCCGAACGACAGCCCCTCGCCGTAGTCGCCGGTCGCCTCGGGCACGAAGACCGCCGCGAACTCGTCCCAGCGCTTCAGGTCGAGGGTCCGCAGGTAGCGGTACTTCAGCTGCTTGATCTCCTCGACGGCGAGCACATGCCCGAGGTCCACGCCGCCTCCTGCAACTCGTTCCAAGTTCCCGGAACGTACCGATCTGCCCCATCTGCGTCAACAGGCTGCGCGACAATCTCGTCGTGGACGACTCCCCTGACCTGACCGGCGGCTGGCTCGCCCTCGCTGCGGTCCGGTTCGCCGCCGAGCTCGGGATGCTCGCCGGCCTCGCGTACGTCGGATGGCGCATTGCCGAGGGCAGCCAGGCCGTGGCCCTCATCCTCGCCGTGGTGCTCGTCGCCGTCGCGGCCACGGTCTGGGGCGCGTGGGTGGCCCCGCGTGCAGCCAAGCGGCTCGAGGACCCGGCGCGGCTGGCTGTCGAGGTCACGCTGTTCGCCGTGACGTCGGTCGGCCTCTTCGCGGTGGGCGCCGGCATCCCCGCCATCGTGCTCTGGATCGCCTACCTCGTCAGCACGCCGGTCGGCCGGAAGGGGTACTGACCCGCGCTCAGCGCCGTCGGGCCGTGCCGAACACCCCGCGGAAGATCTCGCGCACGGCGGTCCGGGCGAGGTCCTTCGCCACCGGCGAGGTGAGGATGTCGTGGACGACGCTCCCCTGCTCCTGCGGAGCCGGCGACGACTTCTTCGGGTAGCCGACCCTCGGCTCCAGGCTCCTCCCGCTCCGCCTCGGCCGTCGCCGCGCCCGCGTCGAGCTTGCGCGCGAGCATCTCGTGGGCGGAGTCCCGGTCGAGCGCCTCGGCGTACTTCCCGTGGAGCGGCGACGCCGAGACGACGCCGTCCATCACCGCCTGGTCGGCGGGGCCCATCCGCGACTCGGGAGCGCGCAGCATCGTCCACGCGACAGGGGTCGGCGCGCCCCGCTCGTTCATCACGGTCACCACGGCCTCGCCGATGCCGAGGGAGGTGATCACCTCGCCGAGGTCGTCGTACTCCGACGTCGGGTAGGTGTTCACGGTCGCCTTGAGGGCCTTGGCGTCGTTGGGCGTGTGGGCACGCAGCTGGTGCTGCACGCGGGAGCCGAGCTGCGCGAGCACGTCGTCGGGCACGTCGGTCGGGCTCTGCGTCACGAAGAAGACCCCGACCCCCTTGGAGCGGATCAGCCGCACGGTCTGCGCGATCGCCTCGAGGAACGCCTTCGACGCGTCCTTGAACAGCAGGTGCGCCTCGTCGAAGAAGAAGACCAGCTTCGGCTTGTCGACGTCGCCGACCTCGGGCAGGTCGTTGAACAGGTCCGCGAGCAGCCACATGAGGAAGGTGGAGAAGACCGCGGGCCGGTCCTGCAGGCGCGGGAGCTCGACCAGCGAGACCACGCCGCGGCCGTCCTCCGCCGTGCGCAGCAGGTCGACGGTGTCGAGCTCGGGCTCACCGAAGAACGCGTCGGCGCCCTGGTCGGAGAAGGTGATCAGCTCGCGCAGGATCACGCCCGCGGTCGACGAGGAGAGCCCGCCGAGGCCCTTGAGGTCGGCCTTGCCCTCGTCGGAGAGCAGGAACTGCACGACGGCCCGGAGGTCCGCGAGGTCGAGCAGCGGGAGGCCGGCCTTGTCGGCGTAGTGGAAGACGAGGCCGAGCGAGGACTCCTGGGTGTCGTTGAGCCCGAGCACCTTGGACAGCAGGGTCGGTCCGAACGACGAGATCGTCGCGCGGAGCGGGATGCCGGTGCCCTCGCCCCCGATCGCGAAGAGCTCCACGGGGAAGCCTCGGCCCTGCCACTCGTGGCCCACGGCCTTCGAGCGTACGTCGATCCTCTCGCCGCCCTCGCCCGGCGCCAGCAGGCCGGAGAGGTCGCCCTTGACGTCAGCGGCGAAGACCGGCACCCCGTGGGAGGAGAGCTGCTCGGCGAGGAGCTGGAGCGTCTTGGTCTTCCCGGTGCCGGTCGCGCCCGCGACGAGGCCGTGGCGGTTCACCATGCCCAGCGGGATCCGCACGGGCGCGTCCACCACCTGGTCCGGGCCGACCATCAGGGCGCCGAGCTCGAGCACGGGACCGTCGAACGCGTAGCCGGCGGTGACCGCCTCGGTGACGGCTGTGGCGATGTCGTCGCTGCTCATCCGGGCAGCCTAGCCATCGCCCGGATTCAGGCCGGGCGGCTCACCTATGCTGACGCCTGTGATCTTCAAGCGCGTGGGCGACCATCGCCCCTACCCGGACCACGGACTCGCTCCGCGGGACTGGAGCGCGCTCCCACCGCGCCAGGTCCGCCTCGCCGACCTGGTCACCACCAAGGACACCCTGGATCTCGCGACCCTCCTCGACGAGGACTCGACGTTCTTCGGCGACCTGTTCGCCCACGTCATCGAGTGGCACGGCGAGCTGTACCTCGAGGACGGTCTGCACCGTGCGCTTCGGGCGGCGCTCCAGCAGCGACAGGTCCTCCACGCACGCGTCTACCCGATGGAAGGCTGAGGCGTGGGTCGCCAACAGCTCGTCACCGCCGCCACGATGCTCGTGCTCGTCGGCGTCCTCGTGCTCGCGACCGTCTGGGGCTGGAAGGCGCTCTTCGCCGAGGTTCCCGCGGTCGACATCGTCTCCGAGGACCCCTCGCCGACCTGCACCACGGAGCGGGTCAAGGCGGGCCAGAAGATCCGGCCGGGCCAGGTGAAGGTGAGCGTCTTCAACAGCAGCAACCGGTCGGGCCTCGCCGGCACGACGCTCGACGTACTCGTGGAGCGTGGCTTCCAGGCCGGCGACGCCGGGAACGCCCCGGACGACGTCAAGGTCAAGCGGGTCGCCGTCTGGTCGACGGTCGAGAACGACGTGCGGGCCCGGCTCGTCGCCCGCCAGTTCGGGACGGACGTCAAGGTGCGCTTCTCCGACGTCGACCTCGGCGTCGGGGTCGACGTCATCGTGGGCGACGGCTTCCGGGGCCTCAGCAGGGCACCCACGACGTTGACGGTCAAGGACCCGGTGAAGGTCTGCATCCCCGTGGAGCCCAGCGAGCCCGCCGGCTGATCACTCCTCGGACCACCACTCGGCGAGGCGTCCCGAGCGAGACACCTTGCGGAGCCGGTCCTCGGTCTCCTCGCGCAGCCTGCGCGGCGTCACCACCAGCAGGTCGTCCCCGCGCCGGAGCACGGTCCTGTCGGCAGGGACCATCGAGTTGCCGTCCCGGACGATCAGCGCCACCGAGGCGCCTACGGGAAGCCTGAGCTCGCCCACCTCGACACCGTGGAGCCGCGACCGGCGCGTGATGGTCACCTGGAGCAGGTCCGCGGCGATCCGCTCCAGCGGTGCGGCCTCGACCTCGAGGTCGCGCGGCTCATCGGCGTGCGCGACGCCGAGCACCTTCGCGACCCACGGCAGCGTGGGGGCGGTCAGGACGGTGTAGATGACGACCATCACGAAGACGATGTCGAACAGGTCGATGGCGCCCGTGACCTCGTTGGCCAGAGGAATCGTCGTGAGCACGATGGGGACGGCGCCGCGCAGCCCCGCCCAGGACAGGAACGCCTGGTCGCGCCAGCCGACCTTCGACGGCAGCGAGCACGCGATCACCGAGAGCGGCCGCGCGACCAGGGTGAGGATCAGCCCGGCGGAGACGGCGAAGGCCACGTCCTCGAGGGAGATCCTCGACGGCGAGGCGAGCAGGCCGAGCATGATGAACAGCCCGATCTGGGCCAGCCACGCCACGCCCTCCGAGAAGGAGCGGGTCGCCGCGCGGTGCGGCAGCTCGGAGTTCCCGAGCACGAGCGCCGCGGTGTAGACGGCGGCGAAGCCAGAGGCGTGGATGGCGGCCATGCCGGAGTAGGCGAGCACCGTGAGCGACAGGACCGCGATCGGGTAGAGGCCCGAGGCCGGCAGGGCGAGCCGCCGCATCATCCAGGCACCCCCGAAGCCGACCGCCAGGCCGCCTACGACGCCGACGCTGAGCTCGTAGAGCACGATCCCCGCGAACCCGAGGACGCCCTGGTCGAGCGCGGCGCCCGTGCTCACCAGCGTCACCAGCAGGACCGTCGGGGCGTCGTTGAGACCGGACTCGGCCTCCAGCACGCCGACGATCCGGCGCGGCAGCGGGACCCGTCGTAACACCGAGAACACCGCTGCCGCGTCCGTGGGCGAGGTCACCGCGCCGAGGAGGATCGCGAGCTGCCAGTCGAGGCCGAACACGAGGTGCGCGCCCACCGCCATCACGGCCACGCTGACCGCGACGCCGAGGGTGGCGAGCGCGACGCCCATCCCCATCGACGGCCTGATCTCCTCCCACTGGGTCGTCAGACCACCTTCGGCCAGGATCAGCACGAGGGCCGCGAAGCCGAGGGCGTGCGCGACGTTCGGGTCGTCGAACTCGATGCCGATGCCCGCCTCGCCGAGCAGGACGCCCATGAGGAGGTAGATCAGGAGGCTGGGCAGACCCACGCGCACCGAGCCGCGCACGGCGAGGATCGCGGCCAGCATCACGACGGTCCCGACGAGGAGGACCGCGTCGAGCTGGTGCACGTCGAAGCTCACGCTCACCTCCGACGTCGGCGTCCCGGGCCCCCATCCTAGGGGCCGGTCTCCCGGCTAGACCGACGGCAGGCCGAGCACCTCGCGCAGGGCGTTCTCCAGGCGATCCCCGCGGCCGTGGTCCCCGATGTGGCCGGTGAGAAAGGCGAACGCGTAGCCTCCGGCCTCGCTCCACCACCCGAAGCTGCCGCCGACACCGCCCATGCCGAACCCGTCGGGGTCGACGCCGAAGCCGAGCCCCCACGAGGCCTCCTGCCCCAGGACCTCGTCCACTCCCCGGGCGTGAGGTCGCACCGCCTCCTGCAGCAACGGCTCCGAGAGCAGCCCGCGCCGGGTGAGCGCGACGTAGAGCCCCGCGACGGATCGCGCGGTGCCGTGCCCGTTGACGGCGGCGATCTCCGCGCGGCGCCAGGGCGTGGAGCTCACGACCGCCGGGTCGAGCGCTCCCGGAGGGTTGCCGAGGGCGCGGTGGAAGACCGGCCCGTACTCCGACCCGCGACGCCGGAACTCCTCGTCGTACCCGGTCAGCTCGACGGCCCGCGCGAGCTCGCCCGGACCGAGACCGACGTGGAAGTCGAGCCCGTACGGCGCGCAGACCTCCTCCCGCAGGAAGGTGCCGAGGGTCCGGCCGTCGACGCGTCTGACCAGCTCGCCGACCAGGTGCCCGTAGACCAGGGCGGCCTCGCCGTGCGCGGTGCCCGGCTCCCACAGCGGCTTCTGGGCCTCGAGGGCGCGGCACATCCGGTCGTGGTCGAGAAGCGCTTCCGCGGGGAGGTCCTCGTCGAGCAGAACGACCCCGGCCTGGTGCGCGAGGACGTGGCGGACGGTCGCAGGCGCGGTGAAGCCGGGCCAGTACGTCGACAGCGGTGCGTCGAGGTCGACCAGGCCGCGGTCGACGAGGAGCAGTGCGCAGACGGCGGCGAACGGCTTGGTCACCGAGTAGGGCATGACGAGGCTGTCGGAGCGCCACGGGACGGTGTGGGCGGCGTCGGCGTAGCCGCCCCAGAGGTCGACCACCCAGGCGCCGTCGTGCCAGGCGGCCACTGCCGCACCCGCGCCCGGCTGCGACGCCAGCACCTCGGCGAAGGCGTCCCGCACCGGCTCGAAGCCGGGGAGGGCTGTCCCGGAGAGTGGAAGGTCGGTCATGGCGGCGATCCTGCCTCATCCGCCCCGGCTACCGTGACCGGATGGAGCCAGGACAGCGCCTGACCGTCGCCAGCAGGGCGAACGTGCCGCCCTTCCACGTCATGGACCTGCTCGCCGCCGCCGCGGAACGGCAGCGCAGCCACGGCGACCTGGTGAACCTCGTCGCCGGCCAGCCATCGACGCCGGCGCCTCGTCCGGTGCGCGAGGCCGCGAAGAAGGCGCTCGACGAGGACGTGCTCGGGTACACCGTCGCCCTGGGCATCCCCGAGCTGCGCGAGGCGATCGCCGGCCACCACCGGCGGGTGTACGGGATCGACGTCGCCGTCGACGACATCGTCGTGACGACCGGGTCCTCCGGCGGGTTCCTGCTGGCCTTCCTCGCGGCGTTCGAGGCCGGGGACCGCGTGGCGATCGCCCGGCCCGGCTACCCCTGCTACCGCAACGTGCTGACCGCGCTCGGCTGCGAGGTCGTGGAGCTGCCGGCCGGCCCCGAGTCACGGTTCCAGCCGACCGTCGAGATGCTCGAGTCGCTCGACGAGCCCGTGCAGGGGCTGGTCGTGGCGAGCCCGGCGAACCCGACCGGCACGATGCTCGCCCCCGAGGAGCTCGCCGCGCTCGCGAGCTGGTGCGAGACCCACGGCGTGCAGCTGATCAGCGACGAGATCTACCACGGCATCGAGTACGCCTCACCGATGCAGCACGCCACCGCATGGCAGACCTCCCGCGAGGCGGTGGTGTTCCACTCCTTCTCGAAGTACTTCTCCATGACGGGGTGGCGGCTGGGCTGGATGCTCGTCCCCGAGCGCCTGCGCCGGGCGGTCGACGTACTGACGGGCAACTTCACCATCTGCCCGCCGGTGCTCGCGCAGCACGCAGCGGTCGCGGCCTTCACCCCCGAGTCGTACGCCGAGGTGGACGGGCACGTCGCGCGCTACGCGAAGAACCGGGCGCTGCTCCTGGACGGCCTGCCGCGCCTGGGCTTGGACCGGCTCGCGCCGGCGGACGGGGCGTTCTACGTCTACGCCGACGTGTCCCACCTGACCGACGACTCGATGGGGCTCTGCCACCGGCTGCTCGCCGACACCGGCGTTGCGACCGCGCCGGGCGTCGACTTCGACACCGTCGACGGCGGCAGGTTCCTCCGGCTGTCGTTCGCGGGAGCGCCGTCTGAGGTCGAGGAGGCGCTCTCCCGGATCGAGTCGTGGCTGCCGACCTTGCCGGTCATCTGAGCGACGCCCTCGATCGTCCTGCGGAGCAGGTCGACCAGGAGGCCCTCCGGCTCGGGCACGCAGGCGCGCGAGATGCCCGCCACCGAGAGGTGCACGACGGCCGGCGCGCCGCGCGAGGCGAACGCGTCACGGCGGCTCAGGGCGGTGCTGATGAACTCGCGCGCCCACTGCTCCGCCTCGGGGACCTTGTCGAGGGTCGTCCGGGCGCGGGTCGAGAGGTGGCCGGCCGGCAGGTCGTCGAGCTCGTTGAGCACCGCCTCGCTGCGCAGGATCCCGACCGCGACCGCCCGCTGGTTCGTCATCGACACGACCGGTAGCGCGGTGAGCGCGGCCTCCCGCGCGATCCACACGTCGATCCTCGGGTCCTCGCTCACCAGCCCGACGACCGAGGGGATCAGCGGCACCAGGTCCTGACGGCCCCGGTCGCCGAGGCGGTCGTTGATCTCGCGTGCCATCGCGGCGAGGAGCGGATGAGTGCAGCTCGGGTGGTCCGACCAGCGCTCCCCTGCGAGGAACGAGGCCATCTCCATGAAGCACGCGCCTTTGCGCGGGTTGCGGTGCCGTCCGGGTGAGAGCGTCGGCATGAAGTCTGGGGTACGGCTGCGGTTCGTCATGGGCCAGCTCCCGGGCCGAGGGGTAGGACTTTTCCCAGTGTGCGACCGATCCCGGAGATGTGAAAGACGTAACAGCGGGCCCGACTCGTCGTTGACCCGAACGACCTAGTCCGTCCGCCACGGGGGAACCATGCGCCACATCCTGCTCAGCGTGCTGCTCGCCGTGGGCCTCCTCGCGGGTCCGGGCGGGCCTGCCGCCACGGCCGCGGAGTCCTCTCCGGTCGACGCTACGTGGCTCGACGCGCGGACGGTCGACCTCACCTTCGACGTCCCCTCGCTGGGCAGCGTGCTGCCGCGGCCCAAGGTGCGCGTGCTCCTGCCGACGGGCTACCGGCGCTCGGACCGCCGCTACCCGGTGCTCCTGCTCCTGCACGGGGCGGGCGACCGGTACGACGGGTGGACCACCAACCAGGACGGGTGGCCGGTGACGCTGAAGGAGTTCACGGCCGACAAGGACGTCATCGTCGTGATGCCCGACGGCGGCACCCCGGAGCGGCCGGGGTGGTACTCCGACTGGTTCAACTTCGGCGCGCACGGGTCCCCCGCGTGGGAGACCTTCCACATCGACACCGTGCTGCCGTACGTCGACCGCACCTTCCGGACCCTCCGCGACCGCGACTCCCGGGTGGTCGCCGGGCTGTCCATGGGCGGCTTCGGGACGATGTCGTACGCCGCCCGCCACCCTCATCTGTTCGCGGGCGCGTTCAGCCTGTCGGGGGCGCTCGACAGCCGCCGGTTCGTGTCGCACGCCTTCCCGGAGGTCTGGGGCACCGAGGCCGACCAGCTGGTGCGCGTGCGGGGCCACAACCCGGTCGACCTGGTCGACAACCTCCGGCACACGAAGGTGTGGTTCCGGACCGGCCAGGGCTTCCCGGGCGGCCCGGCGCCGAAGGACCACGAGCCGCAGGGCCTCGCCCTGGAGCAGGGGGTCGGCAAGCTCAACGAGATCTTCGCCGCCGCCCTCGAACGCGCCGGGATGCCCTACACGTACCAGTCCTACCGGCGCGGCGGCCACAACTGGTGGCACTGGCAGCGGGCCCTCCAACGCCTCGCCTGGCCGGAGATCGAGGAGGTCTTCGCCCAGGACCGGCCTGCCCGACCGCGACGGTTCTCCTACCGGTCGGTCGAGTCGCGGTTCGACGTCTGGGGGTGGCGGGTCCGGGTCGAGCGCGACGTCATGGAGTTCCTGCGGATGCGTGACGTGGGCCGCAACGGGCTGCGGCTCGTCGGGAGCGGCGTGGTGCACCTGCGCACGCCCGCCGTGTACGACCCGGGACGTCGCTACCGGGTCGAGGTCGAGGGTCCTACCGCGAGCACCTCCACCCCGGTCGTCCGGGCGGACCGGGCGGGCCGCCTGCTGATCGACGTACGGCTCGGGGAGTCGCACGTGCACCAGCAGGACACGGCCGCGCAACGTGCCGCGGCGACCGACCCCGGGGCCTACTGGCAGCGGGCGCGGGTGCGGATCAGCCGCTGAGCGACGGCGACCGGAGAGCGCCCGCGCACATCGCGACCAGGTTGGCCACCCAGGCCTCGTGGTCGAGGGTCAGCCGGCTGCGCCGGTCGATGCGGCCGGCCCGGTCGGCGAGCGTCGCGGTGAGGAGGAGGATCACCGCGGCCACGCGCTCGCGGCGGACCTCCTGCGGCAGGTCCGGGTCGAGAGCGGCCTCGAGCAGGTCGAGCTGGCGGGCGAGAGCCGTGCCTCGCAACGGTGCGGGGACCCGGTGGCTCCGCACTCCCGCCCGGCCGCTGAGCTGGACGATGATGCGCAGGAACCGTCGCCCGTCCGGGGTCAGCAGCTCCTCGGCCGTGGGACGCACGAGCGCGTCCACGAGGGTGTGGAGGTCGGCGGCCTCGAGCCGGGGCAGGTCCGCCGCCCGGGCACGTTCCATCCGCTCGATGTGCCGGTCGAGGATCGCCTCGAGGAGACCCTGTCGCGAGCCGAAGTGGTAGCCGATCGCGGAGTCGTTGGCCTGTCCGGCCGCCACGAGGACGTCCCGCGAGCGCGTGGCGTCGATGCCCTTGTCGGCGAAGAGCTGCGCGGCCGCACGGACCAGGCTCTCGCGGGTGGCTGTTGCGTCACGGGGCACAGTGCGACACAGTAACGGACGTCGTTACTAACGAGATGCGTTAGAACAGAGGAGTCCCCCATGAGCGCAGCCGTCGAGCACGTCGACTACGACCCTCTCGACGCGGCGTTCCTGGCCGATCCCTACGACACCTACCGCGCTCTCCGCGACCACGACCCGGTGCACCGGCACGAGGACCCGCCGTTCTACGCGCTGTCCCGGTTCGAGGACGTGTGGGCGGCGGTGCGCGACCCGGAGGTCTTCTCGTCCGCGCAGGGGCTCACGTTCTACGGCGGAGAGATCGAGACGCTGGGCCTCGCACCGACCATCGTGATGCTCGACCCCCCGCGGCAGACCGAGCTGCGCCGGCTGATCAGCCACGGCTTCACCCCTCGTCGCGTGGCGGCCCTCGAGGACGACCTGCGGGCGTTCGTCCGGCAGAGGATCGTCCTGATGGAGGCGATGGCGGCCGAGGGCGCGCCCATCGACCTCCACCGCGACTTCTCGGCGCCGATCCCCACCTACGCCCTCGCGAACCTCCTCGGTGTGCCGGCCGCCGACCGGGGACGCCTCGACCCCTGGGTGAAGGCGCTGACCACCTTGCAGGACAGCGGGTTCGACACCGCCTCGATGCTGCGGGCGCCGGACGCCGTCGCGGAGATGTTCGCCTACTTCACCGACCTGATCGCCGCTCGTCGGTCGGACCCCGGCGACGACCTCGTCAGCGCGCTCGTCGCGGCCGAGGTGGACGGCGAGCGGCTGACCGACTGGGACATCCTCGGTTTCTGCTTCGTGATGGTCGCCGGGGGCAACGACACGACGGCCAACCTGATCTCCCACGGCGTGATGCTGCTCGACACCGACCACGCCCAGCGCGAGCAGCTGCGCGAGGACCTCTCGCTCGTGCCCAACGCGGTGATGGAGTTCCTGCGCCTCGAGGGGTCGGTGCAGGGGCTCGCACGTACGACGACCGCCCCGACCGTCGTACACGGCGTGGAGATCCCCGAGGGCTCGAAGGTGATGCTGCTGTACGCCTCGGCCAACCGTGACGAGCGTGAGTTCGGCCCCACGGCGGACCGGCTCGACATCCGGCGGGACATGCCACGGCACCTCGGCTTCGCGAGCGGGCCGCACTTCTGCATCGGCAACCACCTCGCCAAGCTCCAGGCCCGGGTCGCGTTCGAGGAGCTGCTGACCCGCCAGCCCGGCATCGGTGTGGACGTCGCGGCCGGCGAACGGGTCCGGGCTCCGTTCACGCGGGGCTGGGTGAGCCTCCCGGCCACCGGCGTGACGCCCGCCTGACCTCTCAGCCCCAGAGGTCGGCGCGGGCCTGTGCCCGCTCGCGCAGCCGCGGGACGAAGTCGTAGAGGTTGCGACCCGGACAGGCGGTCTGGTTGGTGCGGCGGTGGCTCACGACGGCAGGCAGCTTCAGCCGGGTCCCCTTCGGGAACAGGTCGCTGCCCTTGGAGTAGATCCTCACCCGACCGGCCGGGGCACGTCCGTCGCGGTCGAGCTTCCACGCGACGAGCCGGGTGAGCGCGCCCTTGAGCCGCTCGTTCCCGCGGGCCTTGTCGTAGTCCCCGATGGCCGCGACCCCGAACGACGCGTGGTTGAAGCCGAGCGTGTGCGCACCCCGCACCCGCTTGCGGTAACCGCCTGCCCGGCCGACCCAGATCCGGCCGAACCTGTCGACCAGGAAGTTGTAGCCGAG
Source organism: uncultured Actinomycetota bacterium (assembly GCA_963701425.1). Classification (GTDB taxonomy): domain Bacteria; phylum Actinomycetota; class Actinomycetes; order Propionibacteriales; family Nocardioidaceae; genus Nocardioides_C. The sequence continues at coordinate 79,814 of CAVPAG010000016.1, forward strand.
GTCGCTCCAGCCGAGCTGCTTGGTGTGGTACCAGTACATGCTTCGGATGATCCCCGGCACCTCGTCACGGCTGTAGCGGTTCTTGCCGGCGGTGTGATGCACGTGGACCTGCTTGATCCGGTCGAGGTACACCGGGTCGCTCGTGCGCATCCGCTCGTTCGCGCCCCAGTCGGAGCGGAGGCGGAGCCGTGGCATCGGCGCGTGGCGGAGGCGCCGCCTGTCGGTCGCGGTGGCGGTCGTGGTGGTGGCCGCGGCCATCCGGGCGGTCCGCGGCGCGGTCTCCTCCTCGGGCTGCTCCGGCTGCTCGCCCGGGTCGACCATGACGACGGCGAGGGCCCTGCGCCATTCCGCGACCCTGACACGCACCGCGTCCGACGTACCCACCCAGAGCGGCTCGGTGGCAGCACTCCGGCCACCGACGAGCTGGTCGGCGTCCTGCCAGCGCGACCACACGCCGTCGACGCGGGTGCGCACCTCGACCTGCGGGTCGTCACCGCCGGACCAGGTCACCCCCACGGTCTCGAACGTGGGCCTTCCCTTCACCTGCTGGCCCTTCCGGCTCACGGCGCTGCGGTCGAGGGCGACGGTCCACCCGCGTACGGCGGGCGACGCGCTCTCCTCACCCGCGGCCGGGGCGATGCCGAGGGGTACGACGGCGGGGGCGGCCAGGACCACCGCGGCGGCGGCGATCGACTGCCTCGTGACGGCACGGTTCATCGTTCGGTCCTCCCTCCGAGAGCCCTAAGTAAAGAACGGCGACGGCGCGGATCCGTCGAGGCTCGCCGGGGAGGGGCGATCAACCTACCGGCGCGCGGTGATGGGCGAGCAGGGCGTGGTGGTCCTCACCGTCGTCGGCGAACGGACTCACGTGGACCGTCGCCTGCGCGAGCTTCGGCACCGCATGAAGCAACCGGTGAGGCGTCGATCGCGATGTCATGGGCGGCCACGACGGTCAGCTCCGCGGCCACGACGATGCCCACGTCGGCGTACACGCGGTGGCCGATCCAGCGCAGCCGCACGAATCATGACCACGATCAGCACGCCGGCGAGGTCCTCGGCGCGTCCGTAGCCGTAGGTGTAGCGGCGAGACGGCGCGCGTCGGCCGAGGGCGAAGGCGATCCACAGCGGGATCACGGTCAGCGCGTCGGAGAAGTTGTGGATCGTGTCGGCGAGGAGGCCACGGAACCGGTCAGGGCGACGACCACGGCCTGTGCCGCTGCGGTCAGACCCAGCGCCACCAGGCTGATCTTGACGGCGCGGATGCCTTCGCTGCTCGACTCGAGCGCGGAGTCGACGGAGTCCGCCGTGCTCGTGCTCGTGGCTCACGGCGTCCTCCGGAGGGGACCGATGGTGCGAATCTGGGCAAATGCATTCTGCCCGACGCGGTGTCCACCAGGCTTCGGGACCATCGCCCCTGGCACGTCCGACCCTGGAGCCGTAGGACGTGACCATGGACCCGACTTCGTTCACCACCGACCAGGAGATGCTGGAGCGGCTCCGCCGCCGCCGTGGCGAGCTGCGAGAGTCGATGGCTGCCCTGGAGCAGGCGCTGGCCGGCCCTGCGGCCGGAGACCCGGTGCGTTGGGCCGACCGCGTGCAGGTCGCGCTCGTCGAGCTCTCCGCGGACCTGCGTCAGCACGTCGCCATCACCGAGGGGACCGACGGGCTGTACAACGACGTCCTCGAGACCGCTCCCCGCCTGGCCGGCGAGGTCGACCACCTCACCGGCCAGCACACGGTGATGAGGAAGGCCGTCGACGGGCTGCTGGCCGAGGTGCGAACACCCGAGGACGACCTGGACGTGGTCAAGCTGCGCGACCTGGGGACGGAGCTCGTCGCAACGCTCGCCCGGCACCGCCAGCGTGGCGCGGACCTGGTCTACGAGGCCTACGAGTTCGACATCGGCGGCGACACCTGACCCTGACCGGGGGCCTTCTCGAGCTCCGCTCGCATCGCCTCGGCGAGCGCCAGCGCGCCCGACAGGGGCCGGATCATGACGAAGAACTCGTCGATGAGGCCGTCCTCGTTCACGTGGAGGAAGTCGCAGCCCTCGAGCTCGCGGTCGCCGACCCGCGCCCGGAACACCAGCGCGTGGTCCACGGCGTCCTCTGCGCCGATCGCGCGTTCGTACCGGAAGTCCTCGAAGACCCTCGACACGGCATGCAGGATCACCGCGACCTCGTCACGTCCCTGGTACGGCTTGTGAACGACCGGGCTGCGGAAGACGACGTCCTCGGTCATCAACGACAGTGCACGCTCGATGTCCCACGCCTCGACGGCTTCACGGAAGGCTCGCATGGAGCCACGCTAGCGGGACCGCTCAGCCGGCGCTCTCCATGTTCTTCCCGATGGTCTCCAAGGTCCGCTCGAGCTCCTCGGTCGGGCTGAACTCGACGATCTCGGTGCCGGCGTACAGCACCGGCGTGTGCCCCGGTCCCACGTAGTACGCGTCGCCGGCCTCGAACGTCTCCTCGCCCTTCGCGGTCTTGAAGGTCACCTTGCCGCTGAACACGTACCCCCAGTGCGCCGCCTGGCAGCGGTCGTCGGGCAGGCCCTTGAAGAACGGTGTGAGGTCGGCGTCCGCGGTGTACTTCTCGAACACGACGGTGTAGCCGTCCTCCATGCTCTCCATGTGACCCTCGTAGCCCTCGAGCTCGACCGTCTCTGAGGCCGTGGTCCTCGATGCCTTCGGCATGGCTGCTCATCCCCTTCTCCAGAGGCATTTCAGCCATCGTCAGCCCGCGCCGGACCTCCTGCCAATGGCCCCTCCGGTGGTCCAGACGCGGCCAGCTGAGCCTCGAGAGCCGCGATCCGTTCGGTGAGCATCCCGAGCCGTTCGAGGATCTGCTGGTCGACGGCACGCTCCAGCTTCTCGAAAGGCTCCACGTCCTGCTTCACGAACAGAGAGGCGAGGGCCGCGCTCACGAGCGCGAGCAGCATGAACCCCGAGAGCATCAACGCCACGGACAGCACCGCGCCGGGGACGGTCGTGGGCGGTGTACCGATGAAACCGACCGTGGACATCAAGGAGATGGCCCACCACAGCCCCTCCCAGAAGGACCCGACGGTCCCGGTCTCGAGCGAGGCGACACCGCCCGCTCCGGCGACCAGGAGGACGAGGCTCGCGATCAGGGTGGGGCCCAGCCAGGACCGCTTCACACGCCACGGAATACGCATGAGAACCAATGCGAGGTCCCTCGTGTCAGTTCCTGGAGAAGTCCAGGTCAGCACCTGCATCGAGCGCGGCCTGGGACGCGGTGAACGTCGACCAGAGGGTACGTGGCGATGGAGAACAGCTCATCCACACTGATCGGCAGGTCCAGATCCATCGGCGGTGTCCAGGGTGATCGTCCGGGCCGGCGTAGACGATCAACACGACACCTTCGTCCTCGGGGGAGTCGACGTACACGGCTCGGGACCCGCTTCGGAAAGGCCCGTCCTCGGGCAGCTCCCAGACCGTGTCGCGCCGCCGAACGTACGGCGAGGCCGCCTCGCGACGAGGTACGACCCGGCCGCCCTGCACGAGGTGGAGCCGTCGGGCGTCGTCCTCCCCGCAGTTCCAGAGCCGGCCGTCGGGGTTGGGGAGGCGCACGACCTGCCCAGCGGTGCCGGTGTAGCTCACCTCGACCGCCTGGCGCGGGCGTCCGAGGGAAGGCACCCTGACCGGTGCGTACACGTCCGAGCCACCCTGGACCTCCAGCGGCGTGGAGCCCCAGATCTCCACCTCGCCGCCGTCGGTGGCGCCGGTGTTGCTGGTCAGCACGAGCGTGTACCTGCCGGCCTCCCGCGTCGTGTAGGACCGCGTGTTGAGCAGTCCGTCCTCGAAGTAGTCCTCCGCCACCGGCGTACCCGTCGGGTCGAGGAGCTGGTGGCTGATCCCGTCCGCGTCGAACCGGTAGAGGTCCCGGGTCCAGAGGCTGAGGTACTGGTTCGCTGCCAGGTCGAGCTCAAGGCGCGCGCCCACCCTGTCGGGGATGCCGTAGAGCCGCAGTGGCTCCCCCTCGAGCGGGAGGTCCCACGGGGCCAAGGGCGCCGGGAGTGTCGGGTGCTCGGTGCCGAGCATGCGCCCGTCCTCGTAGATGCGGACGGTGAGCGGCTCCCCTTCGGGGGCGGCCAGGGCACGGAAGTCGAAGGCTCCGTTCGCGTCAGTGGTTCCGCCGCCGAGATGCAGGTATCCCCCCTCGTGCACCGGGTGGACGCGGGTGACGACGACGCGTACGCCGGGTGAGTCGGTCATGCCGGTGACCCGGAGCGACTGCTTCTGAGCCGGCCCGTAGTCACTCTCCACTGCTTCGTGGACGGGATCGATCTGTACCGACTCGATCACCGGCCGCCATGCCGGCTGCGTGATGACGGACTCGGTGGTGGTCTCGAGCCTCAGACCGTCGGCGCCTGCCCTGAGGCGGTACTCCGCGTTGACCGGCTCGGGTTCGAGACAGAAGCCGAAGTCCCGCGACGACAGCGTGACGGGTCCGGGCGGAGCCTCGGTCCAGGTCCCGGCGTCGTACCGCTCGACGTGGAGGACCTGCCCGACCAGAGCGGGTGCCTCCCCGCGGATGCAGGTGACCCACACCTCGCCGTCGCGCATCTCCCCATCGACGAGCGTCGAGATCACAGGCGTCCAGGCGGTCCTGATCTCGGAAGAGGTCCCGGCAAGCCGCGGACCGTCCGCCGGCACGTACAGCCGGTACGTCTCGCTGGCGTGGGCGTCGGGGAAGGCGTGGCTGAAGCTGCCGTCGAGCTGGACCGGGACCCGCTGGGCGGTCGACGTCCAGGCGCCGTCGACGAGGCGCTCCACGTGGAGCTCACCGCCGACGAAGGCGGGCGCTGTGCCGGCGAACCGGGTGACTGCACTTCCCTCGGCGTCGGTGTAGGTCGTGACCTCGCCGGAGATGACGGGGCGCCACGCCTCGTCCTCGACCGTGACCGCGGGCGTGCTGACGGCGAGGCGCCGCCCCGAGGCGGGTGCGACGAGGCGGTACTGCGTGCCCACCGGCGCCGGGTCGAAGCACACGTCGTAGCCACCGGCCTGGTCGACCGGCGTCTGGGAGACCTGCCGCCAGGCTCCGTCCACGAAGCGCTCGACCAGCAGGGACTGCCCCGCGAGGTCTGCGGCCTCGCCGCGCTGACAGGTCAGCCACACGTCGTCCTCGCGCATCCGGCCGTAGCTGCTGCTCGTGACGATCGGGGTCCACGCCGCCGCGACCTGCGGCGAGGAGGCGGACAGTCGCGGTCCCGACGCGCGTGCGAAGAGCCGGTACCGCTCCACCGCGTGAGCGTCGGCGAACTCGTGCGCGTAGCGGTTGTCTGCACGGACGCGGGTGCGTTCTCCCGTGGCGGCCCAGGACCCGCCCACGAGCTCTTGGACCACCAGACTCGTGCCGGCCAGGCCCTGGGCGATGCCTTGCAGGCGCGTGACAGCCGAGCCGCCGTCGTCGAGGAAGGTCGTGGTGCTGCCGGTGATCTCGGGCCGCCAGCGCACGGTCACCCTCGACCTCGGAGAGGTGGCCGCGGGCTCGCCGTACTGGCGAGGCTTCACGACCCGGTAGACCTGCAGCCCTTTGGGCGGCGTGACCCGGAACCGGTACCCGTGGCGGGCCCCGGTGGTGGAGGAGGCGACGAGCTTCCAGCGGTCGCCGACCTGGTGCTGGAGGCGGACCGTGCTGCCAGACGGGCCCCTGCGGCGCGACCGGTGAAGCGAACCGTCTCCCCGGCCATGACGACCGAGCGGTCGACCTCGAGAGTCACGGAGACCGCAGCGGAGGCCGGGGGCACCAGGAGGACCGGACCGGTGAGGACGAGCAACAAGGCGAGCAGGCGTGCCATAGGAGGCTCCCCGAGAGAACGACCCGAGAGTCGAGGAGGCAACGTGGATGCCGGAATGTAGCACGCTCCCACACCGACGCTCGGGGACCTGTCGGAGCATCGTCCTAGGCTTCTCGCCATGACCGAGCAAGGGGCCATCGCCCGAGTCACGCGAGCCGATCTGCCCGTCCTCTCCATGGACGTACCGCTGGACCTTCCGCAGGTGCAGCGGGCTTGGCCCGAGTTCGAGGCATCACTGGACTCCCTTCAGGGACGCCGCATGATGGGGCTGGTCTTCAACCGGCAGAACATCTATCGCATCGCCACCTCGAAGCTGGACCGGGACAGCGACCACTCCTACGACCTGCAGGAGACGGTGGTCCCCGGCGGCGACTACCTCCGGCTCACCCTCGTCGGAACCGCACCCGAGGTCTACTCCCGGATCGGCGCCGCTTTCGACGCACTCTTCGAGCAGGCGGACCACGACCCTGACCGTCCGCTCATCGAGTTCTACCGACGCGAGGGCGAGGTCGACTGCCTCGTCCCGGTCAGGGCTTGACCATCGCGCAACGCAGGGAGGAGTCGATCCCCGGCAGCGACGCCTCGTGCGTCATCGTCCTCGCCAGTTCCGGCCCGACGTCCTCCTTGGGGAGAACGCGATACCCCAGACGAAGGTAGTACGGGCCGTTCCAGGGGACGTCGCGGAAGGTCGTGAGCGTGGTGGCGGGACGGCCAGCGGCTCGGCCCCAGTTCTCGACGAACTCGATCATGGCTCTGCCGAGGGCTCGACCCGCGTAGTCCGGTGCCACCGAGACTTGGGCGACGTGCGCGTTCCCGTCGAGCACCTCTGCCGTGATGTACCCCGCGACCTCCGAGCCGATCTCCGTCACCCAGAGCCGGTCCGTTGCGACTGCCTCACGCAGCTCAGGGATCTGGGGAACGTCCTCGGCGACCTTCGACATGCCAACGGTGCGAAACACCTGCCCAGCCTCGACCTCCACGGCGACGAGTCGCTGGAGGTCGGCTTCGGTGGCTGGGCGGATCAACGGGGCCCCCGTCCGGAACGCAACAACGCCGCCCCGTGAACCCGGAGCTGGGCCACGAGACGGCGTCGCTGGGACTTTCTGTCTGGCGGTGGCGGAGGGATTTGAACCCTCGGTGGGCTTGCACCCACAAACGCTTTCGAGGCGTTCTCCTTAGGCCGCTCGGACACGCCACCGCGAGAGAGGGTACTAGACCTCGACGGTCTGCCCTAAATCGGGCGGTGGGTGGCGAAGAAGTCCCGGAGCATCAGGGTGCACTCGTCGGCGAGGACCCCGGAGATCACCTCCGGGCGGTGGTTCAGCCTTCGGTCGCGTACGACGTCCCACAGCGACCCGACCGCGCCGGCCTTGTCGTCGTAGGCGCCGAAGACGACCCGGTCGACGCGGGAGAGCACGGCCGCGCCGGCGCACATGGTGCAGGGCTCGAGCGTCACGACGAGGGTGCAGCCCTCGAGCCGCCACTCCCCCCGGACCTTGGCGGCCTCACGGAGGGCGACCACCTCGGCGTGGGCGGTGGGGTCGCCCACGGCCTCGCGCTCGTTGCGGCCACGTCCGATGACCTTGCCGTCGGGGTCGAGGACGACCGCGCCGATGGGGACGTCGCCCGTGTCCGGAGCGGAGCGCGCCTCAGCGAGGGCCTCCCTCATGGGATCGACCCATTCGTCGTACCCGACCATCAGGAGGCGGGGACTCCGACCGCCTCGTCGAACTGGGCGCCGAACCCGACTCGCGTGGCGATGTCGCTGAGCATCTCGTCGGGATAGAGGTCGTAGTCGTCGAGCAGCGCGCCCATGTCCATGGCGCTCATGCCGAGGTCGGCGAGGACAGCCGAGGTCGCCCGCGGGCTCCTGGTCGTCCTCGTCGTCGGGCAGCGGGATCTCGAGGAACTCGAGACCGGAGCGGGCGATCGGCCAGTCGGTCGCGGCGGTCACGTCGGAGAGGAGCACCCTCGTGCTCGCGCCGGCGACGCGGACCAGGAGGAAGAAGTCCTCGTCGACGGAGATCATGCCGAGGGAGCCGCCGTCACCGGGCCAGCGGCGTAGCTCGGTGGCGAAGGAGTCGATGCCCTCGATCTTCTCCACGACGATCTGCTCGACCTGCCACACGCCTTCCTCGCGGTAGGCGACGACGGCGAAGTCAATGCCCTCGGCGAACGCTTCGGACTGGTCTGACATGCAGCCTCCTCGGTCGACCCGCAAACACCGATCGTTGCAGATCATCCCGCGTGGCACTACCCGCCGCCCATGACCTAGGTTTTCCCGCATGCGGATCCACGTGGCAGACCACCCCCTCGTCGCTCACAAGCTCACCACCCTGCGTGATGAGCGCACCGACTCCCCGACCTTCCGTCGCCTGGCCGACGAGCTGGTGACGCTGCTCGCCTACGAGGCGACGCGGGACGTCCGGGTCGAGGCGGTGACCGTGAACACCCCGGTCGCGGAGGCCGAGGGGACCCGACTGGCTCATCCGAGGCCCCTGGTGGTGCCGATCCTGCGGGCGGGCCTCGGCATGCTCGACGGGATGATGCGCCTCCTGCCCACGGCGGAGGTCGGCTTCCTGGGCATGGTGCGCAACGAGGAGACGCTGGAGGCGTCGACGTACGCCGAGCGCCTGCCCGACGACCTGTCCGGCCGCCAGTGCTACGTGCTGGACCCGATGCTCGCCACCGGCGGCACCCTGGCCGCGGCGATCCGCTTCCTGGTCGACCGGGGCGCGGACCACATCACCGCGATCTGCCTGCTGACCGCGCCGGAGGGTTGCGAGCGGGTGGAGAAGGACCTCGACGGGCTCGGCGTGCCCGTCACGGTGGTGACTGCCGGGATGGACGAGCGGCTCAACGAGCTCGGATACATCGTGCCGGGCCTCGGCGACGCGGGCGACCGGCTCTACGGCATCGCAGGCTAGACCGAGTACGACGAACCGCCCGCACGTCCTGCGTGCGGGCGGTTCGATGTTCGTGGGTCAGAAGTTGTAGATCTGCACGGTGCCGGTCGCGATGAGGACCATGATCACCACGACGAGAACCCCGAGGACCGCGTAGCTGATGCCCTTGGAGCTGGTCTCCTCGGGCGGCTCGGGTGCGTCGTACTTGTGTCCACCTTCCATGGCGATGACCTCCAGTCATGCACGGTGAATCGGTCGAACCCTCCCCAACCGGGAGTCTATCCAGGTTGCGGACGAATCTGTAACACGGAGTTACAGATCCTGTCGCATGTCACACCGACCGGTCTAGTCAGCGACTCGGGGTCAGAGGGACTTCACCGCGCTGAGCAGCTTGCCGAGGGAGTCCTTCGCGTCGCCGAAGAAGAGCGTGGTCTTCGGGTCGAAGAGCAGCTCGTTCTCGATGCCCGCGAACCCGGGGCGCATGGACCGCTTCATGAACACGATCTGCTGCGCCTCGTCGGCGTTGAGGATCGGCATCCCGTAGATGGGTGCGCCCGGCGAGGTCTTCGCGGCCGGGTTCACCACGTCGTTCGCGCCCACGACGAGGACGACGTCGGTGTGCTTGAAGTCCCCGTTGATGTCGTCCATCTCCTTGAGCTGCTCGTAGGGCACCTGCGCCTCGGCGAGCAGCACGTTCATGTGACCGGGCATGCGGCCCGCCACCGGGTGGATGGCGTAGTCGACGTGGGTGCCGCGCTCGCCGAGCACGTCGACGAGCTCGCGCAGGGTGTGCTGCGCCTGGGCGACCGCGAGGCCGTAGCCGGGGACGATGATCACGCGGTTGGCGTAGCCGAGGAGGATCGCGATGTCCTCGGGGCCCGCCGAGCGGACCGGACGGTCCGAGGCCTCGCCCGCACCGAGCGTCGAGCCGCCCTTCAGCGCTCCGAACAGGATGTTCGCGACGCTGCGGCCCATCGCCGCGGCCATGAGCAGGGTGAGGAACGTACCGGAGGCACCGACCAGCGTGCCGCCGACGAGCAGCACGGTGTTCTCGAGGATGTAGCCGCTGGCGGCGACGGCGAGACCCGTGCCCGCGTTGAGGAGGCTGATGACGATCGGGACGTCGGCGCCGCCCACAGGTAGCACGAGGAGTACGCCGACGAGCAGGCCGAGCAGTCCCAGGACGATGCCGACGAGCATCGAGGGAGCCGTCACGGTCAGGACGGAGAGCACGACCGAGGCGATGAGACCGAGGCCGAAGACGGCAGGCAGACCGGGGAAGATCACCGGCCGGGAGGTCATGAGCTCCTGGAGCTTGGCGAACGTGACCACCGAACCGGAGAAGGCGCCGGAACCGATCACGATCGTGAACGCGGTGGCGAACAGCGCGAAGCCGCCCGGGTCGTGACCGGGCTCGGTCATGTCGCTCAGCTCGAGCAGGGCGACCAGCGCCGCGGCGCCACCGCCCACACCGTTGAACAGCGCCACGAGCTGCGGCATCTGGGTCATCTGCACCCGACGCGCGCCGACCACGCCGGCCACGGAGCCGACGGCGATCGCGACCAGGATCGGCGCGATGTTGTCGAGCTCGGCGTAGAAGAAGACGACCACCACGGCGACCGTCGCGCCGATGGCGCCGAGCAGGTTGCCCGTGCGGGCGTGCTTCGGCGAGGAGAGGCCCTTGAGGGCGAGGATGAAGAAGACGGCGGCAGCGAGGTAGACGAGCTGCACCCACACCGGGGTCTCGATCATGCGCCCGCTCCGTTCTGATCGGCCTTGACGACCTTGGGCTTCTTGCGCGTGAACATCTGGAGCATCCGGTCGGTGACCACGAAGCCGCCGACCATGTTGACGGTGGCGAGCACGACGGCGATCAGCCCGACGACGAGCTCGACCGTCGAGTCGGCGTAGCCGGTCACGAGGATCGCGCCGAGCAGGATGATGCCGTGGATCGCGTTCGCGCCCGACATCAGCGGCGTGTGCAGGGTCGAGGAGACCTTGGAGATCACCTCGATGCCGACGAAGACGCTGAGGATGAAGATCGTCAGCCAGACAACCGGCTCGCTCACGGGGTCACTCCTTCCAGGAGGTCGCGGGTTGGCTCGTGCCACACGTGGCCTTCGCGGGTCACGCAGGACCCGCTGACGATCTCGTCCTCGAAGTCGGGGGCGAAGCTGGCCGGACCGCCGTCCTCGCCCTTCACGGTCATCAGCGTGACGAGGTTGACGATGTTCTGCGCGTAGAGCTTCGACGCCGGTGCCGGCATCTGCGACGGGACGTTGAACCCGCCCCAGACCTGGGCGTTTCCGATCCGGACGACCTTGCCCGGCACGGATCCCTCGACGTTGCCGCCGGTCTCCGCGGCGAGGTCGACGACGACGGATCCCGGCCTCATCTGCTCGACCATCTCGGCGGTCACGAGCATCGGCGCCTGCCGACCCGGGACGGCGGCGGTGGTGATCAGGGCGTCGGCGTTGGCGATGTACGGCGTCAGCAGCTCGCGCTGCCGTGCTGCACGATCCTCCGTCATCTCGCGGGCGTAGCCACCTGTGCCCTCGAGCGTCTCGAGCTCGAGGTCGATCGACTGGGCGCCCATGGAGCGGATCTCCTCCGCAGCAGCCGCGCGTACGTCGTACGCCTTGACGACCGCACCGAGGCGCTTGCACGTGGCGATGGCCTGGAGGCCCGCGACACCTGCGCCGAGGACGACGATCTCCGCCGGAGGGACCGTGCCCGCGGCGGTCATGTTGAGGGGAAAGAACCTGCGCAGCAGGCCGGCCGTCACGACAGCGCAGCGGTAGCCGGCCACCAGGGCCTGCGACGAGAGCGCGTCCATCGACTGCGCGCGCGAGATGCGCGGCACGAGCTCCATGGCGAACGACGTCACGCCGCAGTCGCGGAGGTCGGCCACGAGATCCAGCGACTGTGCGGGCGGCAGGAACGACATGGTCGCCGTCCCCGCTGGAAGTCTTCGGATGACCGAGGGCTCCAGTGGCTGGACCGAGACCACGAGGTCTGCGCCCTCCAACGCCTCCGGAGAGACCACGGCACCCGCGTGCTCGTAGTCCTCGTCCGAGGCCAGGGCCTCGACTCCTGCGCCCGACTCCACCGCGACCTCGTAACCCAGACCGGTCAGCTTGCCGACCAGCTCAGGAACCATGGCTACACGGCACTCGCCTTCGCGCACTTCCTTCGCTACCGCGATCTTCACCTTTGTGAAACTAGAGCAAAGGCCCAGGCATGGCTCTCGATTGTGAGGAACATCAACGTGCGTGTCTCGATAACGGGTCGAAAGTCCTGTGCCGACACGGCCGAGCGGCTCGGTCAGGAGTGCTGGAAGCTCTCGTCGACCTCGATGGTGAACGGTGCTTCGTAGGTCTCCATCCAGCCGCTGCCGACACGGGTGACGCTGACGACGTGACTGGTGCGAGGCCTGCGGGGTCGCTGGCCGCAGCTGTCCCGGTTGGCCTGGTCTGTGCGGAGCAGGCTCACGCCGCGGTCGCGCTCGCGCGCTCTGCGGCGGTGTCCTTGCCGAGCGGGTGGGTGCCATCCGCGTCGACCCGGTACTTGTAGCCGTGGGGTGAGGTCCACTCGTACACCCCGGGGCCGGTTTGTCGCAGCCGCCAGCGGCCGTGGGTCTTCACCCGGTGCGGGAACCGGCCGAGCCGGGCGAGGTTGTGCAGTCCGGTCTGCCCGGGTGGACCGCCCCTGTCCGGTGGCAGGTACGGGACGGGGTGGTCGTTGTCCTTGCGCCGCGACAGGTTGCTCGCCCACGGGGAGACGCAGGCCGGGTTGCGCAGGTGCGCCGCGTCGGCCATCCGCTCGGGGACCTCGTACCCGTCGACCGGGTGTCTGGTCGGCGAGGTCGACGCACCGGGACCGTGCGGACGTTGGTGTGGCCCAGGAACTCGATCACCTGCTCGCGGGTGACCGGGCCGACGCCCTCGATCCGCGCCACCCCGCCGGGTTCGCCGCGGAGCATCGCCTCGGACATGTGCACGTACAGGGTCGCGTTCGGCAGCAGCTTCCGCGGGTCCACCTGGCTCGGCTTGGTGAACGGTGTCGGGTCCCCGGTCATCCCGCCGGTACCGGTGCCGCCGCAGGCGGGGCAGGGCGACGGTACGGGGGCCGGGTCGTCGGCGTCGTTCTGCGACGGATGCACATCACCCTCGCCGATGACCTCCGGGTCGTCGCTCACCGGCGTCGTTCGAGCTGCGTCCTCTGCCAGTCGCGGCAGCGTCGGGTCGTCGGATCGTCTGACCGTCGCCGGCGTCGCCGTGCTGCCAGCGGCGTCGTCGCGGGCGTCGCGCCGTCGCCACCGTCGCCGGCGCTGTCGTCGGCGTCCCCGTCGTCGTCCTCGTCGGGGCCAGGACCGTCGCTGGCCGCGGTGGCCTGTCGGGCGCCCCACTCCAGCAGCGCGAGCGCCCGAAGAGGAGAGGCGAGGATCCCGACCGCCTTGGACCGCCGCACATCCGCGGTGTCCGTCGTCGCCCTTCAGGAGCAGGATCTGCGCGATCCGGTCGACCATCGCCTGGAAGAAGATCACATCCCCCGCGTTGGCGCGGGCGATGAGCGTCTTGATCCCGTACTCGGTCGACTGGCCGGTGCGCACGAACCGCGCCATCGCCGCCGCCTTCGCCCGCTCCTCCGCAGCCTCGCGGGTCGGCCTCGATGATCTTGGCCTCCACCAGCGACTCGAACCGCCCCCACGGCAACGACGCCACGTACGGCGTCGTCACCGCGTCCACCCACCGGGCCTGGTCCAGGTCCAGCCCGGCGGCCGCGCACGACTGGGCGACCTTCCGGGCCTGCCACACCCGACCCCGCCCCTCGGCCAACGCCGCCCACAGTTGCGGGTGCCGGTGCCGCACGTTCAACGCGTCCCTAACGAGATGGTCCGCGGCGACGTGACCCATCCCGAGCAGGGCACCGAGCTCCATCGCCGCGAACTCCGCCACCAACGGCGTCCCGTCCGCACCCACCTGCTTCGCCCGCTCCATCCCCGGCAGCACCCGCCGCCCCGACCGACGCCGCTCGTCGGCCAGCGCCTCACCGGCGTGCAGGTCGGCCCAGTGCGCGGCCAGGTAGAACCGGGTCGCCTCCGCACGCAGCAGATCGGCCTGCGCCTCGACGGCCACGGCACACGCCGCGTCACCGTCCAGGTCACCGATCCACTCCAGCTCGAGCATGAGTCGAACATACCTTCGAGCACCGACAGTTTTGTGCGTCAAGTTTTCTTGCAGGGTCGGTATGGGTGACCCGTCGCCGGTGCGAGCCCCGAACACCCGGGCGAGGACCACGTGAGCAGCATGCCGACGAAGCGGATGCCGTTCGTGAGGACATCGCCGACCAGCGCCGCGCGGCCCAGGGGCGTGCGCCCGACCACCGCCGCTGCTCCCGCACCGATCACCACGACCTTGGCGTTGGCCATGCCGCCGACGCCCTCGACCGCGGTCTCGCCGTAGGTCTCCGCTCCAGGGCCGCGCGTTCAGGAAGGGATCGACCACTTCCGCCCTTTGGCGCATGGAGAAGGCCGATCGGAGCACCATGAACGAATGGACGACGTCACCGCCACGCTCGAGGCCAAACGAGCCGAGCTCCTCCAGCAGATGGGCGTGCTCGAGGAGAAGCCCACGGACCACGGCTCGATCTCGTTCGGAAAGAGGGTCGGCGAGGGGACCTCGATGGCGGTCGACCGACTCTCGCAGGTGGCGGTCCACGACCGTCTCCAGACGACGCTCGCGGATGTCGAGCGTGCGCTCGTGAAGATCGACGAGGGCAGCTATGGCCGGTGTGACATGTGCGGTGAGCCCATCCCAGAGGAGCGACTCGACGTACACCCCTGGGCGGTCCTCTGCGTCAAGGACGCCGCCAAGCGCTGATCCCGCCCGCCCATCAGGACCCCAGCACGTGCACGCTGACGGCGTACCCCTCCGACCCCTCGAACGGCGCACCGTCCCAGGTCGAGTACCTCGCCTGCAGGGACAGCCCGGCCGCACTGCAGGCCTCGTCGTACTCGTCGATCGGCGTGACGGGGCAACGCGGCGGCAGGTGCGCCGAGTCGAGCCCGAAGCCGGCGACGAGCAGGCCGCCCGGCCGAAGAAGCGAGACCAAAGACGCGACCGCCCGCTCGACGGTCCCGGGAGCGAGCAGGGGTACGACGTTGCCGGCCATCACCACCAGGTCGAACCCGGAGACCCCGTCGAGGTCCGCCGCGCTCACCGAGGCGAGGTCCGCCTGATGCCACGCGATCCCCGGAGCCGACCGCCGAGCGACCGCGAGCATCGACGCGTCGACGTCGACGCCCACGCAGGAGAAGCCGAGCTCGTCGAGGTGGATCGCGACCCGGCCCGTGCCACAGCCCGCGTCGAGCACGCGCGCACCAGGCGACAGCATCGCCGCGCAGAACCGGGCTTCCCCGTGCATGTCCGCGCCGGAGCGGGCCAGGGCGGCGAACCGCTCGGCGTACTCCTCACCGCTGACCCCGCCGATCCTCGACCAGCGCGTCTCGTCACCAGGCATGCGGGACCTCAGTAGTAGTGCGGGAACGGCGACCAGTCGGGCTCGCGCTTCTCGAGGAAGGCGTCGCGGCCCTCGACGGCCTCGTCGGTCATGTACGCAAGCCGCGTCGTCTCGCCGGCGAAGAGCTGCTGGCCGACGAGCCCGTCGTCGATCAGGTTGAAGGAGTACTTCAGCATCCGCTGCGCCGTCGGCGACTTGCCGTTGATCTTGCGACCCCACTCGAGCGCGACCTTCTCGAGCTCGGCGTGCGGAACGACCTTGTTGACCATGCCCATCCGGTGCGCGTCCTCGGCGGTGTACTCGTCGCCGAGGAAGAAGATCTCGCGCGCGAACTTCTGCCCGACCTGGCGGGCGAGGTACGCCGACCCGTAGCCACCGTCGAAGGAGCCGACGTCGGCATCGGTCTGCTTGAACCGGGCGTGCTCGGCGCTGGCGAGCGTCAGGTCGGACACGACGTGGAGCGAGTGCCCGCCGCCCGGCGGCCCAGCCGGGCACCACGCAGATGACGACCTTCGGCATGAACCGGATCAGCCGCTGGCACTCGAGGATGTGGAGACGCGCGAGCTTCGCCTTGTCCACGGACTCCGCGGTGTCACCTTCGGCGTACTGGTAGCCCGCGCGCCCCCGGATGCGCTGGTCACCGCCCGAGCAGAACGCCCACCCCCCGTCCTTCGGCGACGGGCCGTTGCCGGTCAGCAGCACGCACCCGACGTCGCTCGACGTACGCGCGTGCTCGAGGACCCGCAGCAGCTCGTCGACGGTGTGGGGGCGGAAGGCGTTGCGGACCTCGGGACGGTCGAACGCGATGCGCACCGTGCCGTGCTCCACCGCCCGGTGGTAGGTCAGGTCGGTCAGGTCCTCGAAGCCGGGCACCGGCTTCCAGGCGGAGGGGTCGAAGATCTCGGAGACTGCGGGCTCAGACATGGCCGCAGGCTACCTCCGCGGACCCGGACGGCTTGATGCGCGCCCGGATGGGCACTGTTCCGACATGACACTCAAGGGCGAGTACGTACCGAGTCCGAGCAAGTGGGTACGCGACCAGGTCGAGCTTTACGAGTCGTCCGGCGGGACCGAGGGCACGACGATGCGCGGCCTGCCGGTCGTCGTGATCACCTCCCTCGGCGCGAAGACCGGCAAGATCCGCAAGACCCCGCTGATGCGCGTCGAGCACGCGGGGAGGTACGCCGCGATCGCCTCGCAGGGCGGCGCACCCGAGCACCCCACGTGGTACCACAACCTCCGCGCGCACCCCGAGGTCGAGCTGCAGGACGGCCCGGTCAAGAAGACCTACATCGCGAGCGAGGTCACCGGCGAGGAGAAGGCGCTCTGGTGGAAGCGCGCCGTGGAGGCGTTCCCCGACTACGCCGACTACCAGGAGAGGACCGACCGTGAGATCCCGGTCTTCGTCCTCGACCCGGTCGACGCTTGAGCCAGCCGGACCCGGGCTGACTCAGCCGGCCTTCGTGATCGAGACCGCCAGGGCCGCCAGGTGGCCGAGCCGGGCGAGCTCGGAGTCGAGGATCGCCGGGCCGCCGCGGCGACCGAAGAGCACGACCTCGTCGTCCTTGTCGCCGAGGGGTGCGGCCGCGATCAGCGTCGACGTCCAGCGCTCCCAGTCCTCCGGCACCTCGAGCCGCGCCGGCCGGCTCAGCGGGAACCAGTCGACCGCACCGTCGAGGATCTCGGGGGCCGCGGTGGTGCGGTGCACGAGGCGCACGCCGGAGTCGGTACGACGCACGCGCAGGCCCCAGTCCGCACGGAACGTGATCGGCAGCAGGTCGACGAGCTCGTCGAGGGCCGAGTGAGGCGTCGCCGTGAGCGCCTCCACCGCCTCGAGGTCGAGGAAGAGGTTGCCCCCGGCGCCGTACCGGGAGATCCAGAGGACCTGCACACCCTCCAGGCGGGTGCAGGCCGAGACGATCGAGTCCGGCATCACGCCGGGCGCGGTCTCGAGCAGCACGTCGTCGACGGCGGTGCGGGTCGTGAGGTTCTTCTCGACGATCTCGATCGCCTCGATGTCGCCACCGGCCTCACCGATGGCGGCCGCGACCCTGCCCAGGGACCCCGGAACATCGGGCAGCTCGACGCGGAGCAGGTACGGCATCGGGCTCGTCAGCCCCTTTCCAGCTCGGCGGAGTCACCGGCCCGGACGACACCCGGGGCGACCACGACGGCGTCCACCCCGAAATGGACGTCCCTATCGGGACGACGATAGCCCGCCAACGTCCTCAGCACCGGTGCCCTGTCGAGACCGGTCCCCGGGTCGAGGTCGACCACCGCGCAGCGCGGGACCGTCCCTCGGACGAGCACGGTCGCCTCCCCGAGCCGCAGCCTCTTCCCGACCCACGCGTCCTCCTCGTGAGGCTCGACGTCGGCGTCGACCAGGAACGTCGAGCGGAAGCGGGCGCTGTCGAGCTCGCGCCCCACCCGCTCCGACAGCAGGCGCATGGAGGCCGTCGTCAGCAGGGTCACCGCACCGCCGTACACGACCTCCCCGGGGTTGAGGGAGCGGGCGAGGACGACGTCGTACCCGAGGTACTCGGAGAAGGCCCCGGCCCACGGCCCGTCGACGACCTCGAGCGCCGCCGTGCGCCCCCAGTAGTCGACCTTCACGACCTCGTCGGTCGGGGTCGGGGTGCCCTCGACGGTGCTTCCGGGGAGGTCGACGGAGAGGATCCCGGAGTCCCAGCGCGCCACGGTGCGGACCAGCGAGGGGTTCTCCACCGTGCGCAGCACGCGCTCGCGAGCGGGGTCGACGAGACAGAAGACGCGGTCCCCCACGGGGCCCTCGGCCGAGAGGTCGACCGAGTCGTGCGCGAGATGACGCGCGCCCTTGAGCGGGGTGAAACCGATCCTGTCGATACGCATGCCAGCCAGGGTGTCACGGGGCGGTTTCGCGGTTGTTTCGTCGTCCCAGCAGTCGAACCGGCTCATACCAGCTCACCGACCCGCGGCACCCGGGTGACGAGGTACCCGGCCACGAAGCAGGCGGGTACGCCGACCAGCGAGACCAGCACCCACTTCAGCTCCGGGGCGCCCGGCAGCGGCTTGGCCGCCAGGGACACCGCGACCAGGACGAGAGGGTGCAGCAGGTAGGCGCCGAAGGCCCCGCGTGACGCGGCACCGAGCCAGGGGCGCAGCGGCGCGTTCCAACGCCGGCCCATCCACCCCGCGAGCCAGACGCACAGCACGATGGCGGTCGCGCCGTCGAGGAGGGCGAAGGCAGCCGCAGCCCAGTGCCACCCGCCGAGCATGTCCGAGATGTCGCCCGACGACGCCACCGCGACGCCGAGCAGGGCGACCACGCCGAGGGCCGTGAGCCGGCCGTAGGTCCGCGTCGACTCCCGCGACATGGTCGCGAACCAGCCCCGTCCGCACGCCAGCACACCCACCGCGAACACCCCGGCCGCCTGGGGCCAGTGCTGCAGCTGGAGGTTCCACCACACGTCCGTCAGGTACTCCACGCGGAGCCACACGAGGAAGTCGGCGAGCGCGACGGCGAGGGCGATGGCGACCAGCACCCCGACCCGGATCGGCTCCGCCGGCTCCCCCGGTCGCGACGGCCGGACCTGCCGCCAGCCCGCGAGCACGAGGGAGAAGGCGAGCAGCGCCGCGAGGAACCACACCGGGCCGAGGTCGCGCTCCGTGCCCGGGTCCCTCAGGAAGCTCGTCAGCGACGGGGTGTCCTCGTCGTAGACGTCCCCCAGGTAGTCGGCCAGCGGGTCGATGAGCGCCAGGTACAGCACGATCGGCACCCCGAGCCGCAACAGCCGGGAGCCCGCGAACCCCGCGGGCCCCTTCCGCGACAGCGACCTCTCCGACAGGAAGCCGGCGACCATGAACAGCGGCGCCAGGCCGTAGACGGCGGCGTAGAAGGTCGGGAGGAGCACCGCGTCGGGAGTCCAGGACGAGGTGGTGCGCTCGTCGTCGTAGTACCAGGGGATGTCGATGACGTACGCCGTCCCGGCGTGCACCACGATCACGCCCGAGATCGCGACCACCTTGAGGCGGTCCATCCAGGGCGTGCGCGCCACGGATCCCCCCGCGGTCGGTCGTCTAGCGGACGATCTTGACGTTGAAGTCGGGCGTCCCGAGCTGTCCCATCAGCCGCACCCACAGCGGCAGCCACATCTCCAGGCCCCGCGCGCACGAGAGCTCGCGGAACTCGATCACGTCGTGCCACCCGAGCTCCTCGAGCAGGCGCATCACCAGCGCCCGCGCGTCGGCGTCGTCGCCCGCCACGAACATCGTCGTGTGCCCGTCGCCCACCCGCTGCGGGTCGGCCATGACCGCGCAGTTCACCGTGTTCAGCGACTTCACGACCCTGGCGCGCGGGAACGCCCGCTGGATCTGCTCCGCGAGGGAGTCGGTGTCCTTCACGGTGAGCGTCGGCGGGAAGCCCACGGAGAAGTCGAGCGGGTTCGCGACGTCGAGCAGGACCTTCCCCGCCAGCTGTTCCTCCCCGACCGCACCGAGCGCCGCCATCGAGGCCTGGCCGCTGGTCGCGTTGACCACCAGGTCGGCACCCTCCGCGACCTCGCCGTACGCCACGAGCGGCAGGTAGAGCTCCCAGTCGCCTCGCGCCCGGGTGGCCTCGGGGCTCCGCGTCCCGATGACGACGTCGTGGCCCAGGCGCGCGAACGCCGGCGCCAGGGTCCGGCCCACCATCCCGGTGCCGACTACCGCGATCCTCATGGTCGCGACGCTACGGCGCGGGTCGACCGAGGCGGAATGACTCGATCACCTCATAACGGGGCCGTTTGCGCGGCCCCTCGCCGAGGTGCGACTCGACCAGGCTGACCTCCGTCGCCGCCCAGGTCGGGCCGCGGTACGCCTCGAGCACCCGGATCCACCTCGTCACGTCGAGCGGCCGGCCGATCCGGGCCACCGTCACGTGCGGGTGGAAGTGCCCGCCGCCGGCCTCGGCCCCCGCCTTGTTGGCCGCGGCACGCGCCCCCGTCGACAGCCGCCGCAGCTCCTCCGCGTCGCTCACGTCGAGCCCCGCCCAGAGCACCTTGGCGCGGCCCGCGTGGGGGAAGGCGCCGCCTCCCGCGACGGTCACCGAGAAGGGGGTACGACGGGCAGCGGCGCGTTCCAGGCGGGCCAGGAGGTCGTCGAGGGAGCGGTCGGCCACCTGCGGCATGAACGCCAGCGTGACGTGCCACTGCTCCGGGGCGGTCCAGCGGAAGCCGCTCCCGGCCTCCTGTCGCGGCCCGAGGAACTCGCCGAGGTCCTCGAGGGCGTCCTCGGGCGGGACGAGCGCGACGAACATCCGCATGGCGCCAACGTTACGAGCCGAGCTCGGCCCGCACCGCCGCAGCCGTCCGGCGACCCGAGACGAGGGCGCCCTGGATGGAGGCGGTGTCGCGGTGGTCGCCGGCGACGAAGAGCCCCTCACCGAGCTCGACCGGCTGACGGATCGAGACCCCCGGCCGCTGGTGCGGGAGCGCGTGCACGACGTGGTGGGCGACCACGAGGTCCCAGTCCTCCGTCGGGACGCGGTACATCCGCTCCAGGTGCTCCCGCACCTCCTTCTCCCCGGCCTCCCCCGCCGCCCCGTCCCGCCAGAGCGTGGTGGCCTGCACGAGGTGGCGTCCCTCGGGGGCGTAGTCGGGGGCGATGTTCGTCATGACCGCGGTGTTCACGACCGGGCCGTCACGGTTCGGGTCGAGGACCAGCAGGTCGAGGTCCGTCGGCGGCTCGTCGGTGGCGAACCAGTAGGTGACCAAGCCCCTTCATCGAGGCCGCGTCGACACCGGTGAGACCCGAGGCGCCGACCGGGTCGGTGGCCACGACGACCGCGCGTGCGTCGTACCGGTGGCCGTCGGTGACCACCCGCCACCGTCTGCCCTTGCGCTCGACGGCGACCACCTCGGTGTCGAGGACCACCTCGCGCTTCAGGTCGGCCGCGATCTGCTCCGGCAGCTCGGACATCCCGAGGGCGGGCACCCCCGGCGTCCCGAGCGCGAACGACCGGAGCAGCAGCCGCGCGAACGTCGCGGAGGTCTCGCCGCGGTCCTCGGCGAGCACGCCGGTGAAGAACGGCTCGAAGACCTCCTCGCGGAGCCGGCCGCGCACGCCGGCGTGTCGAGCGACTCGGCGAGCGGCTCGTCCTCCAGCTCGAGCAGCTTGCGGACGCTGCCGAGCGACGGCTTCGCCCACGCCCCGAAGCGGGCGAGCTCACCAGGACGGACGTAGCCGCTCCGGAGGACGTGGGAGAGGTAGCCGGGACTGCGACGCGGGTCGGCGACGATCGCGAACCCCCGCTCCCCGGACAGCGCCGCCCCGGCCGCGAAGGCCCGCAGGTCGAGCTCGTCGACGTCGACGAGCTGCTTCACCGCCGGGTACGCGGGGTTGAGCAGCTGGAAACCCCGGTCGCAGCGGTAGCCGTCGACCACGTCGGTGCGCACGCGACCGCCCACCGCGTCGGACTTCTCCAGCACCACCACGTCGAGGCCGTCGCGCTCGAGCTCGCGCGCACAGGTCAGCCCGGCGAGCCCGGCTCCCACCACGACGACGTCCGCTGACGGCATGCCGTCACTATGACACCGGGCGGCAAGGCGTCGTCGGCCCTCGCTCGTAACCCCGGGTCGTCCCGGGTCGTTTCCGATGCCATGCGTCCCCTCCCCGCCGTCGCCGCAACGGTGCTCGCCCTCGTCGTGCCTCTCGCCGGGCCCTCCGCCGCCGAGCCGCCCGGCGAGCCCGCCTGCCTGCCGCTGGGCGCGGGGACGACCGGGGTGCTGGTCGTCGGCGGCTCGGCCCCCTCGGGCGACCAGCTCACGGGCGAGCGGGGAGGCTTCGGAGCGCCCGCACCCGCCGACGTCGCCCGCACCCTGCCCGACGTCGTGGTGTTCAAGACCAACCGGGAGACCTTCTCCAACGAGTACGCCTTCGCGCTGCGGCGGGGCCGGATCTACGTGCGGCCCGCGACGGTCGGCCGGGGCGAGGCCGGCGAGCCCTGGCGGGTCCTCGAGGTGCCCTCGTGCCTCGACGGCACGGTGACCGCGATCTCCGCCGACCACCGGTTCCTGGTGGCGCTCGGACCGGGCCGGCAGGTGTACTCCCACGACATGCCCGGCGGCGACCTGTCCGCGGAGCGGTGGACCTGGCGCTGGGGCCCGTACTTCTGGACCGGGTCGGGCATGAGGATGTTCCCTGACGTAGAGCGCTGGGCCACCTCCGAGCTCAACGCCTCGGAGACCTTCACCGACACCTCCGGCCGCCGGCACCACGCGATCGGCGTCGGCACGGTCTACCTCCTGCGGAACGACAACCGGCGGATCACCTACCTCGACCCGTGGCTCCCCCAGGACGAGAGCCGGGAGGTGTGCGGGCCGCGCCGCGGCACCCTGCCGATGGCGAACCTCTCCGCGAGCGGGTCGGTCGTCTTCGTGGTCGGCGAGGGCGGTCAGCTGTTCACCCGCCTCTACGACTTCGACGTCTCGGGCGCCAACACGGTCTTCGGCGACTACTCGTGGGAGCGCGGCCGTCCGCCGAGCGACACGAGGTGGCAGCTGCCCGGTCCGCGCTGGGTCCGCCACGACCCGCCGCCGGGCGTGCTCACCGGCCGGATCAGCATCGCCAAGACCGGGTCGGACGCCTCGGACCGGCTGCTGCGGGTCGAGGCCCGCGACAGGCGGGGCCGGCGCGTGGTCTGGGAGAAGGACATCGACGACCGCCGCTGGCGGGTCCTCTCCCGCGGCGGGTTCGTCCGGTCGAGGGGCTCCGTCTTGAGCGCTCCTGCCCGTCCGGCGGACCTCCGCTTCGCCGGGTCGGTCGAGGGGTCGCCCGCCGTCGTACCCGACTTCAACGCCGAGTGCTCTCCCGCGACCCTCCGGGTCCAGGTCGGCGAGGGCCTCTGGCTGCCGCTGGTCCTGCACTCCTCGGACGGCCTGCGCCAGGAGGTGCGCGAGCGTGGCCTGACCGACGTCCCCCGGGAGTACAACGGCGCGATCGAGGTGCCGCGGAGGGTCTGGCGCTCGCTCGACGAGCGGCCGCGCCTGAGGCGATGGGTGGCCACCCACCTCGACGGCCGGTTCACGACGGCCCCGCTGGCGGTCACCGCGACCCGCCTGCGCTTCCTCGCGCAGTGCTGGGAGCTCACCCTGGGCGGACGCGCGGCCCGACCGGACCGGCCCGCCGTCCCGCCCGACCTCGGCGCGGTCGTCGGGCGGCTGACGGAGATGCACAAGGACGGCCGCGAGCCGACCGTCTGCCCCTAGTCAGGGTTCGTCTTTCACGCGGCAGGCACACGAGGCATGATCGTGCCGTGCACAGCAACCTCTCGGCCTCAGGCATCCTCGGCTCCGCGGGACGCGTCCCCCTCGTCGACACCGAGCCCCTGCGCAGCAGCGACCTGGTCCTGGCCGGGCGGCGGCTGCCCCTGACGGCGACGGCCCGGATCTACACCTGCGGCATCACGCCGTACCTCGTGACCCACCTCGGCCACGCCGCGACCTTCGTCTGGGCCGACGTGCTCCAGTCGGTCGTGCGGCTCGCCGGGATCGTGACCGACACGTGCCGCAACGTCACCGACGTCGACGACGTGCTGACCGCCGCCGCGCTCGAGCACGGCCGTCCCTACGACGAGTTCGCGCTGACCCAGGAGTTCCTGTTCGAGCGCGACATGCGCGCGCTCGGCAACCGGGCTCCCGACCACAGCCCGCACGCCCGTCTCCACGTCGCGCACGTGACCCAGCTGGCCGCCGCCCTGCTCGCGACCGAGCACGCCTACGAGCTCGACGGGTTCGTGTACTTCCGCGGCGACGGGGTGGCCACGCGCAGCGGGCTGAGCGAGAAGGAGGCCCTCGAGCGGTCCCGCGACTTCGGCGACGATCCCGACGACACCCACCGCAGGTCGCCGTTCGACGTACCGGTGTGGCGGCCGTCCCCCGAGGACGAGCCGGCCTGGCCGAGCCCGTGGGGCTGGGGACGACCCGGCTGGCACTCGGAGTGCGCGGCGATGGCCTGGGCGACCTTCGGCACCAGCGTCGACGTGATCGTCGGCGGCGAGGACCTCACCTACCCGCACCACGCGTACCAGTGCGCGATGGTCGAGGCCGCGAGCGGTGTCGCGCCGTTCGCCCGTCGCCAGGTGCACGTCGGCGCCGTCCACAAGGGCGGCCGCAAGATGGCCAAGTCGACCGGCAACATGACGCTGGTCCGCGACCTGCTGGCCTCCAACCGCCCCGCGGCGGTCCGCCTGATGATCATCAACCGGGTCTGGCACCAGTCGTGGGAGTACGACGAGCGCGAGCTCGCCGCTGCCGAGCAGGCGCTCGACGCGCTCTACGAGGCGGCCGGACGCACCCACGACAGCTCCGAGGGCGACTCGGCGGTGGTCTCCGCGCTCCTCGACGACCTCGACGTCCCTCGCGCCCTCGCGGTCGCCAC
The DNA here is from genome assembly GCA_963701425.1 of uncultured Actinomycetota bacterium. Taxonomy (GTDB): domain Bacteria; phylum Actinomycetota; class Actinomycetes; order Propionibacteriales; family Nocardioidaceae; genus Nocardioides_C. The sequence goes on from CAVPAG010000016.1 coordinate 104,461, forward strand.
CGACGAGGGCGGCAGCGCGGCGCGACTGCTCCTGGAGATCCTCAAGCTGCGCTGAGACGTGAAGCACGTCCCCGTGTTCATTTCACCCCTCGTGGGTATATCTCCCTTGACCGGCCGCACCCGGCGGCTCCCGTACGGGGGGAAGGTTCCAAGGACGTGGACTGGCTACTCGACATACGACGCGACGACGCGACGAAGGCCGCCGTGATGGCAGTGGAGGACCACCTCCTCCGCCACACCAGCAACGAGTCTTCCGTGCCGAGCGCCGTCGAGGCCGTCGACTCGGCTCTTCGCCCCGGCGGTGAGGCCGACGACGCCCTGCTCTGGCTTCACCTCGACTGGGCGCGGGTCCTGCCCACCTTGACCCTGCAGGCCGTTCCGCGAGACGCAGCACCCCTTCCCGAGCCCGGCTTCAGTGCCCTGAGTGCCACACAGCGCGACGCGCTGGCCCAGAGCGCCACCGGCGACCCGACCTCGATCGACCTCACGGTCCCGAAGGAGGTCGTTTTGAACTTCGACCCCGACGTCGCAGTCCTCGTCGACCTCGACCCCATCAGCGCCGGCCCTGCGTCGGCAGCGGTGGCGCTCGCCGCCGCCTCCGAGTCCCACCCCGTCGCCACGCCTGACCAGGTCGCGGCCGCAGCGGGCGCGATGCTCGCCGACGCGTCCCTGGGCAACAACGAGGTAGTCGGGTCCACCGAGGACGCCGTGGAGTACTTCGGCCGGGTCCACGAGGCACTCGGCGGCACGTACCAGCGTGTGCGCGTCGACGACACCGGTTTCGAGGTGCTCGTCGACAAGAGCCCGTTCGGCCCCGCCATCTGCCAGATCCCGTCGATGTCCCGGCTCACCGAGGCCATCGCGGGACGGATCTCTGCCCGCGTCCACGGCAAGGCCACCGTCGTGCACGACGAGAGCCTCGGCCACGGCGACCCCGCCGACCGGATCCGGGTCCTCTTCGGCGACGTCGAGGACGAGGTCACCGGCAGCACCTACCAGTGGCCGCCCGCGGGCACCCACCCGCAGTCCGACCCCTCGCCGAGGCTGGAGATGACCGTCTCGCTGCCGCGCCAGAGCCACAGCGTCCCGGTGATCCGCCGCCTGGCCGCGCAGATCCTCCGCGCCTTCGGTGTCGCGGCCGACAGCATCCACGACGTGGAGCTCGCGATCTCCGAGGCCTGCGCCAACGTGATCCAGCACGCCGTCGACAGCGAGGGCTACGAGGTGAGCATCGAGCTCGCCGCGGACCGGTGCGCGATCACGGTCCTCGACCGGGGCGAAGGCTTCGACGCGACGACGGTCCGCGACCAGGAGGACATCGACGCCGAGAGCGGTCGCGGCCTCACGTTGATGCGCGCACTCGTCGACAACCTGAACTTCGTGAGCGAGCCCAAGATCGGGGCGGTGGTGCACATGGTCAAGCGGCTCGACTACGACCAGAGCCACCCGTTCCGGCGTACTGCCGACTGAACGTGAGCCTCAGGGGGTCAGGGCGCCGCTGAGGGCGCCTCGGTCCGCGAGGTCCTCGGCGAGGAACTCCCGGAGCAGGTCCACGGCCTGCACGATCTTCTGGCTGCGCAACGAGTAGAAGACGTTGCTGCCGGAGCGGCGGGCCGAGACGATGCCGCGCTCCCGGAGCACGGCGAGGTGCTGGCTGGCGTTCGACTGGCTGAAACCGAGGGCGTCGCACAGGTCGCCGACGCTGAGCTCGCGGTCGCGCAGCTCGTTGATGATCAGCAACCGCTTGGGGTCGGCGATCGCCTTGCAGACACGCGCGTGCAGCTCCTGCAGCTGTGCTGCGACATCCTGCTCCATGCGTCCTCCCCACACCTTCTCGAAGGCACAGTGTAGTTCCGTCCGGCGGCTGCGCCGGACGATGCTCAGGTCTCGATCGCGACCACCAGCACCAGCGACGCCGCCGAGAGCACCGCGACCCCGACCGTGAGGAGTGCGACGAGCCTCGGCGCCATGCACGTCTCGCCGGCCTCGACCCGGCGCACCGTCCAGCCGTAGCGTCTCTCCCCGAGGACGAGCAGCGCCAGCGCCAGCGCCAGGCCGACTAGCCCGGGCAGGGCCACCACGACGCGCCGCTCCGCGAGGTGGACCAGCAGCGCCGAGAACGCCGCCAGGGCCAGCGCGGTGCGCTGCCACGCCATCGCCGTCCGCTCCGCCGGGAGGCCGACGTCGAGCGACGGCTCCGGCCGAGGCCGGTGGGGGAACAGCGTGCGCAGCACCGGCATCGGCCTAGCCCTCCACCATGTCGTAGGCGACCAGGCCCAGCGCCGCGAAGGCGATGAGCGCAAGCGCGAAGGCGACCAGCCTCGGCACCGGCGAGTGCGGAAGCCGCTCCCCCAGGCGCATCGCCCGCTCGTTGCGCTCCCAGTGCGCGTAGGCGACCGTGGCCACCACCCCGCCCAGGCCGACCAGGACGAAGCCGAGCAGGTGCCGGACCACGGAGAGGCCCGGCACGAACTGCACGACGGCGACCCCCGCGGCCATCAGCGCCAAGGCGGTGCGGACCCACGCGAGGAAGGTCCGCTCGTTGGCGAGGGTGAACCGGTAGTCGGGGGTCTCGCCGACCTCGTGGAGGGGCTGGCGTCCGGACCGTCGGGCCGATGTCACCGGCTCACACCAGCGACGTCGAGGCGGCGCACTGGTTGCGCCCCACGTCGAGTACGTCGACCTCGTCCTCGGGCGGGGTCAGCTGCCCGGCGTTGACCTGCCGGATCGTGTCGTAGAAGTCGGGCGCCGCGGGCAGCGAGGTCACGATCTCCTCGACGAACGCGCTCATCGCCTTCTCGTTGAGCAGGGTCGCGGTGAAGACGTCCTCGAGCGTCGTGACGACGAGGCCGTCGGCGTTGATCTCCTCCGAGGTCGACCAGTGCGCCGGCGCGATGATCGTCTGCGGGTCGAGGGGGCGCAGCCGCTCGTGGCAGCTCCGGAAGAGGTCCTGGGCGAGCTGCTCGGCCTGGCCGGTCAGGTCGGGGCGGCCGAGACCGCGCACGAACACCGTGTCGCCGACCAGGAGCACCTTGTCGCTCACCAGCAGCGCGATGGTGCCGGGCGTGTGGCCGGGCAGGTGCATCGACATGACCCGGACCGACGCCGAGCCGAGGTCGAGGACGTCGCCGTCCTTGAGCGGCACGTTCGGGAAGGGCACCACACCGCCCGCGTCCTCCGGGGGCAGGTGGTACTCCACACCGAGCTCCTGGGCGAGGGCGGGACCGCCGCTGATGTGGTCGGCGTGCACATGCGTGTCGACCACGTGGGTGACCGTCATGCCGTGCTCCTTCGCCATGTCGAGGTACGGCTGGGGCTGGCGGGTGGGGTCCACGATGATGCAGCTCTGCCCCGGGACCCCGACCACGTAGGACAGGCACGCCTTGGCCGGCCGCTGGAACTGCCACACGCGCACCTCCCCCGGCAGGCCGGTTACCTCGAAGGGCACGAGCAGCCGGTTCCACGCGTCGGTGCCGCCCTCGAGGGAGCGCGTGTGCACGCCGAGGTCCGCGAACTCCTCCGCGACGAGGGCGGAGCCGTTGCCCTGCCCGCAGATCACGACGGCGCCCTCCTTGGTGCGCGCGGCCTCGTCCTCGAGCTCCTCGAAGACGCGGTAGACCGGCACGTTGCGGGTCGGCCACCGGTCGCGAGCCCTCGACCTGCATGGCCTCGAACTCGTCGACGTTGCGTACGTCGAGGATCTCGCTGACGCGGCCCTCCGCGATCTCACGGAAAAGCTCGATGGGGGTGATCGTCTCTGCCACGCGATATCTCCCTCAGGAAATTGGGTCTTGTTATATGCGCAAGCACGAATGTAGTGTCCGAGGTCACACCTTGGCAACGCCTTCTTTCAGGGGAAAGGAACCACGAGCGATGTCGGACAACTCCACCGAGGACGTGCCCGAAAGCATGACGATCGTCGCCTGGAGCGGCGACCTGGACAAGATGTGGCCGACGCTGATCCTCGGCTCGACCGGTGCCGCCTACGGCATGAAGACCACCATCTTCTTCACCTTCTGGGGCCTCTTCCCCCTGGTCCGCGACGACGTCCGGATCACCGGGACCAACGCCATGACCAAGGCGCTCGCGGGCATGAACCGTCCCGGCATCAGCCACATGAAGCTCTCGAAGCTCAACATGGCCGGCGCCGGCGCCTGGATGATGAAGAAGCTCGCCAACGACAACAAGGTCGCCAGCCCCAAGGAGCTCATCGAGATGTGCACCGAGCTCGACGTCAACCTGTGGCCCTGCGAGATGACCATGGAGCTCCTCGGCCTCAGGCAGGACCACCTCATCGAGGGCGTGGGCACCCCGGTCGGTGCCGCCACCGCGCTCTCGGAGATGAGCCGCTCGCAGATCAACCTCTTCATCTGACCCACGCCGGCCGATGCGGCCGGCGTACCCACTCACCCAAGGAGCTGACATGACGACTTCGCACCAGGTTGACCTCACCATCGACGCCAAGGGCCAGAAGTGTCCGATGCCGGTGCTTCTGCTCTCGCGAGGGATCAAGAAGCTCGAGTCCGGCCAGGTGCTCGTCCTCGAGGCGACAGACGGCGGCTCGAAGAGCGACATCCCCTCGTGGGCGAAGGACACCGGCAACGAGCTGATCGACCAGAGCGCCGAGGACGGGGTCTTCCGCTACGTCATCCGGAAGAAGTAGCCGGTGCAGTACGGATTCGCGATCGACCAGCGCACCTGCATCGGCTGCCACGCCTGCACGGTCGCCTGCAAGACCGAGAACGACGTCCCGCTCGGCCAGTTCCGCACCTGGGTGAAGTACGTCGACAGCGGGGAGTTCCCCGACACGACGCGCTCCTTCGGCGTGATGCGGTGCAACCACTGCACCGATGCCCCCTGCGTGAAGATCTGCCCGACCCAGGCGCTGTTCAAGCGCGAGGACGGCATCGTCGACTTCGACAACGACCGCTGCATCGGCTGCAAGAGCTGCATGCAGGCCTGCCCGTACGACGCGATCTACATCGACGCGGAGACCAACACCGCCGCGAAGTGCAACCTGTGCGCGCACCGGGTCGACAACGACCTCGAGCCGGCGTGCGTCGTGGTGTGCCCGACGCACTCGATCTGGGTGGGCGACCTCGACGACCCGACCAGCGGGATCTCGAAGCTGGTGTCGACCAACCAGACCGCGGTCCGCACGCCTGAGCAGAACACCGGGCCCAACGTGTTCTACCTCGGGGCCGACCAGGCCGTGCTCGACCCCCTGGCGGCTCCGGTGGACGACACCTACATCTGGGCCAAGCCCGACGCGCACCGCCTCGAGACGGCCGGCGACCTGCCCGGCAGCCCGCGCACGAAGGCCCGCACCACGCTCAACACCGCCCACCCCCGTCCCTGGGGCTGGAAGGTCGTCACCTACCTGTGGACCAAGGGCGTCGGCGCGGGTGCGCTCCTGCGTCGCCGCTCTCGCGATCCTCCTCGGCATCGACTTCGGCGTCCTCGGTGACTACGTCGCCCCCGCGCTCGCCATCTTCGGCGCCGCGACCACCGGTGCGCTGCTGGTCCTCGACCTCAAGCGTCCCGAGCGGTTCATCTACCTGTTCCTGAAGTCCAACTTCTCCTCGTGGCTGGTGCTCGGCGGCTACGTGCTGACGCTGTTCACCGGCGGAGCCGTCCTGTGGATCCTGGCGGCCGCGCTCGACCTCGGCTGGGCGATGACCGCGCTGGCCTGGCTGGCCATCCCCGCCTCGGCGATGATGGCCGGCTACACCGCCTTCCTCTTCGGCCAGGCCGAGGGCCGCGACCTGTGGCAGTCGCCGGTGCTGTTCTGGCACCTGCAGGCCCAGGCGGTGATGGTGGGCGCCGGAGCGCTCGCGATCGCGGGGCTGTTCCTCGACCTCTCCGACGAGGCGTGGATGCTCATCATCGCGTCGTTCGTGATCGGCACGGTGGCCCACCTGGTCATCCTGCTCATCGAGTACGCCGGCAAGCACGCCAGCCGCCAGGCGGCGACCGCGGCCCACGTGATCACCAGTGGCCGCTACGCCCGCACGTTCTGGATGGGCAGCGTCGTCCCGACCGTCCTCGCCGCGGTCGTCGGCGTGGTCGCGTGGATCCTCGGCGCCGACACGACCTCGGCCGTCCTCGTGGCCCTCGCCGGCCTCGTCGTGCAGCCCGCTCTGCTGGCCTACGAGAGCGTCTTCGTCCGGGCCGGGCAGGACATGCCGCTGTCGTGACGCTCGGCTCTCACCCCCGCACCGACTTCTGGAAGGACTTGTCATGACCGCTGAGCTGGAGCGCGAGAAGCCCCAGGTCCCGATGCCGGGTGCCCGCACGCACGAGAGGCTGCGCAACTACCCGCCTCCGGAGGACTGGGACTCCCACGTGGAGTACGACTCGCGGTCGCACCCGAAGAAGGTCGCCCACACCTACTCGCTGATCCCGACGATCTGCTTCAACTGCGAGTCCTCCTGCGGGCTCCTGGCGTACGTCGACCACGAGGACCTGTCGATCAAGAAGTTCGAGGGCAACCCGGCACACCCGGGCTCGCGCGGCCGCAACTGCGCCAAGGGCCCGGCGACGATCAACCAGATCCACGACCCCGAGCGGATCCTGTACCCGCTCCGTCGCGTCGGCGAGCGCGGCTCGGGCCAGTTCGAGCAGGTCTCGTGGGACGAGGCCCTCGAGGACATCGGCGGACGGATCCGCCGGGCGATCGTCGAGGACCGCAAGGACGAGGTGATGTACCACGTCGGTCGCCCCGGCGAGGACGGCTTCGTGGAGCGCGTGCTCCAGGCCTGGGGAGTCGACGGGCACAACAGCCACACCAACGTCTGCTCCTCGGGCGGCCGCAGCGGCTACACCCACTGGATGGGCTACGACCGGCCTTCCCCGGACTACGCCAACGCCAAGACGATCCTGCTGCTCTCGAGCCACCTCGAGACCGGCCACTACTTCAACCCGCACGCCCAGCGGATCATGGAGGCCCGGCAGAACGGCGCGAAGCTGGCCGTCCTGGACCTCCGGCTCTCGAACACCGCCTCCCATGCCGACCTGTGGATCGCCCCGTGGCCCGGCAGCGAGGCCGCGATCTTCCTGTCGATCGCCTCCTACCTGCTGCGGACCCGCAAGATCGACCGGGCCTACCTGCGGCGCTGGGTGAACTGGGACGTCTACCTCGAGCGTCTGCACCCCGACGCCCCGAAGGACTTCGAGGTCTTCCTCGAGCGGCTGACCGAGGACTACGCGCAGTACACCTTCGAGTACGCAGCAGCGGAGGCGCACGTCCCGGTGGAGCAGGTGGAGGCGCTCGCGCGGATGGTCGCCGACGCCGGCACCCGGCTGGCCACGCACACCTGGCGCTCGGCCGCCGCGGGCAACCTCGGCGGGTGGCAGATCACCCGGAGCCTGTTCTTCCTCAACGTGCTCACCGGCAGCGTCGGCACGGTCGGCGGCACCCACCCCAACGGCTGGGACAAGTTCATCGCGCACTTCCCCGAGATGCCCGAGCCGAACGACATCTGGAGCGAGAAGCTCTGGCCGGCGGAGTACCCGCTGACCACGAACGAGATGTCTATCCTGCTGCCGCACCTGCTCAAGGACGGCCGCGGCAAGCTCGAGGTCTACTTCAGCCGCGTCTACAACCCCCTGTGGGTCAACCCCGACGGGTTCACCTGGATCGACGTACTCAAGGACGAGAGCAAGATCGGCCTGCACGTCGCGCTCACCCCGACCTGGAGCGAGTCGGCCACCTTCGCCGACTACGTGCTCCCCATGGGGCACGCCTCCGAGCGGCACGACACGATGTCGTTCGAGACGCACGCCTCCAAGTGGATCGCCTTCCGCCAGCCGGTCCAGCGGGTCGCCATGGACAAGCGCGGCATCCCCTACCAGGACACCCGCGACACCAACCCCGGCGAGGTGTGGGAGGAGAACGAGTTCTGGTTCGACCTCTCCTGGAAGATCGACCCCGACGGGTCGCTCGGCATCCGCGAGTACTTCGAGTCCAAGGACCGTCCGGGTGAGCGGATGACCCAGGACGAGTACTACAACCGCCTCTTCGAGCACAGCGTCCCCGGCCTGCCGGAAGCGGCTGCCGCGCAGGGGATGACGCCGCTGCAGTACATGCGGAAGTACGGCGTCTTCGAGGTGGCCAAGGACGTCTACCGCCTCGACGAGCGGCCGCTGACCGAGGCCGAGCTCGAGGGCGCCGTACCCGACGAGAACGGTGTGCTGCGCAAGCCCGTCACCCTCGACACGGCTCCGCCACTGGTCGGCGAGGCCGGTGCGGTGGGCGTCGTGCACGAGGACGGCACCAGGACGGCCGGCTGGCTGTCGCCGTCGCGCAAGCTCGAGCTGTACTCCACCACGCTGGCCGACTGGGGCTGGCCGGAGCACGCGACCCCCGGCTACATCGAGTCCCACGTCTCGGCCCGGAAGATCGACCGCGGCAACCAGGAGTTCGTGCTGATGCCGAACTTCCGGCTGCCGACGCTGATCCACACCCGCTCGGGCAACGCGAAGTTCCTCAACGAGATCGCCAACACCCACCCGCTGTGGATGAACAAGGGCGACGCCGAGCAGCTCGGGCTGGCCACCGGCGACCTCGTGCGCCTGACGACCGAGATCGGCCACTTCGTCGCCCGCGTCTGGGCCACCGAGGCGATCCGCCCCGGCGTCACCGGCCTCTCGCACCACATGGGCCGCTGGATGCAGGAGGACCACCCCGGGAGCCGGTGGGTGATGGGCAAGGTCAAGCTCGACCGTTCCGACGACGGCATCTGGAAGCTCCGCTACCTCGACGGCGTCAAGCCGTTCAAGAGCGAGGACCCCGACTCGGAGCGGATCTACTGGGACGACCCCGGCGTGCACCAGAACCTCACGTTCCCCGTGCAGCCGGACCCGGTGTCGGGCATGCACTGCTGGCACCAGAAGGTGCGCATCGAGAAGGCTCACCCAGACGACCGGTACGGCGACGTGGAGGTCGACGTGAACAAGTCGCGCGAGGTGTACCGCCGCTGGCTCGCCATGACCCGACCGGGTCCCGGCCCCGACGGCCAGCGCCGGCCGGAGTTCATGATGCGGCACGTCACGCCGAAGCGGTCGGCCTACCGCGTCGCCATGGCCACCGAGGGGAACGCCTGATGAGCCTGCTGTCCCGTCGCCGTCCGGCGGTCGAGGTCGACCTCGCCGCGGTCCATGCGGCACTCGCCACGGTCGAGGACCCCGAGCTGCACCTGCCCCTGCCGGAGGCCGGGATGCTCGGTGACGTCGACGTCGACCGCTCAGGCACCGTCACGGTGGTCGTGCGGCTGACCACGCCCGCCTGCCCGCTCAAGGACACCCTCACCCGCGACGTGACGGCCGCCGTGGGCACGGTCGCGGGCGTCGAGCGCGTCGAGGTCGGCTTCGCCGCGATGAGCGAGAACGAACGCATGCGGCTGGCCACCCGCCTGAGGGGCGACAACCCCGAGGGCGGCGGCCACCCCTTCGGGCTCGACTCCTCCACGCAGGTCTACGCCGTCGCGAGCGGCAAGGGCGGCGTCGGCAAGTCGACGGTCACCGCGAACCTCGCGGTGGCGCTGGCCCAGCAGGGCAAGCGGGTCGGCATCCTCGACGCCGACGTGTGGGGCTACTCGATCCCGCACCTGTTCGGGGTACGACGCGCGCCGATCGCCATCAAGGGGCTGATGCTGCCCGTCGACGCCCACGGTGTCTCGCTGATGTCGGTCGGCTTCTTCGTCAAGGACGAGGAGCCGGTCGTGTGGCGCGGCCCGATGCTCCACAAGGCACTCGAGCAGTTCCTCGGCGACGTCCACTGGGGCGAGCTCGACGCCCTGCTCATCGACCTGCCACCGGGCACCGGCGACATCACCATGTCCCTGCTCGAGCTCGTGCCGGACGCCGCGCTGATCGCGGTGACCACGCCGCAGCCCGCCGCCCGGACGGTCGCGGAACGGGTCGGCCGGATGGCCCGCAACGCCCGGATGCCGGTCGCCGGGGTCGTGGAGAACATGTCGGCCCTCGTGTGCGGGTCGTGCCACGAGTCGACGGCGCTGTTCGGCTCCGGTGGTGGTGAGGAGCTGGCCCGGACCATCGACGCGCCGCTGCTCGGCCAGGTGCCGCTCGACGTCGCGCTGCGTGAGGGCGGGGACGCCGGCGTCCCGGCGATGGTCTCCTCGCCCGAGGCGCACTCGGTGCAGGAGCTCCGCCGGATCGCAGCCACCCTGCCCGTCGTACGCCGGAGCCTGGTGGGCAGGTCGCTGCCGCTGTCCGTGGTCTGAGCCGGGTCAGTCGCTCGACGGCGGCGGAAGCGGACGGTGCGGCCGTTCCAGATCGCCTGCCACTTCGGGCTGTGCCACAGCCGATGGTGGTAGGGACAGACCGATGCGCCGTTCTCCAGGCTGGTCTCGCCGCCGTCCTCCCAGGTGACCGGGTGATGAGCCTCGGTCCACGCGGCGGGCCGGTCACATCCCTCGGTGACACACTTACCGTCGCGCACCGCCATGCCGCGGCGCTGACCCTTGGTGTGCAGGCGCTTCTCGCGGCCCACGTCGAGGATCTCCGACTCACCGCCGAGCACGATCGGCACCAGCCCGGCCTCGCACGCCAGCCGCCGGACCTGGGAGGCGGAGGCCTCGATCCCGGTGTCCACGGTCGCCACCCCGAGACCGCTGCGCAGCTGGTCCAGCCGCATCGTGATGTTCACGACCGCGGCGACGCCACCGGAGGAGGGCAGCAGGTCGGCCGGGATCCGTTCGATCAGGTCCATCAGGCCGTGGCCGAGCTTGACCGGGTACGGGATCACCCGTCCGGTCTCCCGCTCCTCCGGCGACTCGGTCTCCTCGAAGTCCTCGTCCTCATCGGCATCAACCAGCGGGCGATTGCCCGGCTCTTGCTCCGGCGACACACCGCCCGTACCAGGAGCCGCACCTTTCTCGCGTCCACCCCGGCCGTCGGCAGCCACACCGCCGGCTGTGGCTCGTTCCGGGTCGCCTGACCCACTGGCTCCAGCGGGGTTCGTGTCGGGGTGGCGGATGTCGTCGGGCTGGCTGGTGGGGATGTTCGGGTTCGACCGGCGCCGCGGGGACGCGAACGCCTGGATCGCCTTGATCAGCATGTCGGCCTGAAGGTCGGGCAGCTTCCCGCGGAACCCGGTCGTGCCGTCGCCGTTGCGCCAGGACCGGAAGTACGCCTTCGCCCGGGCCAGCTCCTCCTCGTCCTCCAGGGCCTTGCCCTCCTTGGCCTCCGCGCCCTCGGGGTCGATCACCTCCCACAGCTTGCGGCCCACCGCCCTCAGCTTGTCCGGCGCCAGCGACTGGGCGGCCTCGACCAGGAACCGCTGGGCCTTCGCCAGCTGGTCTCCGGGCAGGTCCTTGGGCAGCTTCCGCAGCGCGGCCACGCACACCGCGACCTGGTCCGGGCTGACCTGGCCGGCCTCCAACGCCTCGGCGAGCACCGGATACCGGCGGTCCAGGTCCCTGGCCAACCGCACCAGCGCCGAGGCGTCCGCACGCCTGGTCTGGGTCAGGTGCGCGAAGAACGCCGCGGTCGACGTCGCCCCGGTCAGGTCCCCGACCCGCTGGACCTCCCCGGCCACGAGCAGCTTCATCTTCACCGCGAACGCCACCGTGATCACCTGCACCACCGCCAGCAGCATCAGCCGGATCTCCCGCGCCGTCAGCGTCGCCGCCGACACGCCCCGCACCGACTCCAACGCCTCCAGACAGCCCAGCAGCGCCGTGACCACCGGATGCACCGACCCGCCCGCGGCGGCCATCTCACGGTGCAGCAACGACGGCCCGTCCCCGCCGGTGCTACCGGTGTCGCCGGCGTCGGAGTCGGCCGCATCGGAATCCGGCGGCGTCGGAATCGGCCGCGTGGAATCGGCCGCGTCGGAATCGGCCGCGTCGGCGGCGTCGGCGTCCGGGTCCGCACAGGTGTCGAGGTGGGCAGCCGCATCCGAAGCACCCGCACCACAGCGGTCGACACCATCGGTCGCCCCCGCAACCGACGACACCGGCGAGCCCGGCGCAGCGGCCGGCCGATCCACGCCCGGCACAGCCCAACCGGCATCCTCGGCCCGAGTGGGCTCCGCCTCGCTGGTGCGCTGGTCCGTCGTGGTCACACCACCAACCTAGAAAGGACATCGGTGACAGTTGATGTCTCAGGACATCGGTGACGCTTCTTGAGGTCTTGGGTGCGGGCCCCGGGGTCGGCGGTTGCCGACGTAGGTCACCCCGGGGCCGGGGCGGGTGTGCTCGATGAGGATCTCGCCGTGCAGGTCGGCGACGGTGATCTTGTCGCCGTCGGCTGACGACCAAGACCTGCTCGAAGGCGCGTGCGTCCGTCGACCTTGTAGTGGACCTTGTCCAGCGCTGAACGTGCCGGCGGTGGTCACGTTTCTTGACTTGGGTGTCGTCGGGCAGGTCTGTCGGCGGCTCGGCGCGGGGCGCGAGGCCGTGGGGCGCGGTCGGCTGAACGACCCGGCGGGTGGGGCGAGGAGCCTCGGCCTTCGTGGTGGCCTCCCACGCCGACGATGGGCGTGACGCGGCCGGGCAGTCCTTGGTGGGGGCGCTCGGTGTTGTAGATGTGGTCGAACGCGTCGACCTGGGCCTGCAGCTCGGCCAGGCTGCTCGGCGAGCGGCTGCTTGTCGAGGTAGCGGAACAAGGTCTGGTGGAAGCGTTCGTTCTTGCCCTGGGTGGTCGGCTTGTAGGGCTTGCCGGTGATCGGCTCGACGCCCAGCGCGCCATCACGTGGACGACGAACTGGCCCAGGAGCCCGCGCCGCGACGGGTTGAGCGCGAGTCCCGTTGTCGGACAGCAGTCGTTGGGGCACGCCGTGGGCGGCGACGGCCTTGTCGAACACGGCGATCGCTGCCTGGGCGGTCTCACCCCACGCGACGTGGGAGGCGACCGCGTAGCGGGAGTGGTCGTCGATGAGCTGGAAGATCACGCACCTGCGCCCGCCGGTGAGCACGTACTCGGTGGCGTCGAGCTGCCAGCACGCGTTCGGCGCCGGATACACGAACCGGCGCCACGCCGAGCGTGGCTTCTTCTTCGGCTCGAGCCGAGCGACGCCTGCCTCGCGGAAGATCCGGGCCAGCGACGCGACCGAGGGCACCGGGGTCCAGTCCCATCGCGTGCATCTTGTCGTGCACGCTGATCGGCCCGTGGTCCAGCCCGGAGGCCTCCAGCGCAGCTCGAACCGCGACGGCTTGCTGCTTGACCTCGTCGGTCAGCTTCGACGGGCTCGATCGTCGGTCGTCGGGTGCGGGGCTCGAGCGCCGCGGCCGGCCCGTCGGCCTGCGCGCGCTTGCGCAGATCACGTAGAACGACTTGCGGGAGATGCCGTGCTCGGCGCAGAACGTGAGACCGCTCCGCGCGGCGCGTCATCAGGCCACTGCGTGATCGCGAGACGGACACGAGGATCGATGGGTTCATTGGCGGCCACCACCGCAGTCATCGAGGCCAGAAGTGTCACCACCACGCACCCCGGATGTGTCACCGATGTCCTGATGCAGAACCGTACACCACCAACCTAGAAAGAAGCAACCCCCTGTTCGAACAAAGTTTCGAATCGCGTGGACGGCTCATCGCCGGCAGATCCTGTGGACGAAAAGTGGCCGGAGATGCCGCCGCTGCCGCCTCCGGCCGTACGCTGCGAGACAGACCGCGTCGGTCGAGACAGCCGCGGAAGAGGCCCAGCCGGTCGAAGGGTCACGACATGGAACCGATCAGCCGCCGTACCGTCCTGGGGCTCGGCGCCCTGGGGGCTGCGACGGTTGCCGCGGGCGCGGCCACGCTCGCGGCGATCACCCGCCCCTGGCAGGAGGGGCAGCCCACCCTCGACCCCGACGCGGGCCTCGCCTTCCGCGAGCCCGAGGTGATGCGCAGCGAGGGCGGCGTGCTCCAGGTGACCCTCCGGGCCGCGCCGGGCGCCCACGAGGTCGCCGGGCGGCGAGCCACGACCCTGGGCTACAACGGCGGGCTCCCCGGGCCGACGCTCGCGGTGCGCGCCGGTGACCGGCTGCGGGTCCGTCTGGTCAACGACCTCGACGAGGTCACCAACCTCCACGTCCACGGCCTTCACGTCTCGCCGGAGGACAACGGGGACAACGTCTTCGTCGAGGTCGCGCCCGGGGAGTCGTTCGACTACGAGTACCGCCTGCCGGAGGACCACCCGCCCGGCGTCTACTGGTACCACCCGCACCACCACGGCACGGTCGCCGACCAGATCTACGGCGGCCTCTACGGGGCGATCCTCGTGGAGGACGCCGAGCCCCTCGACGTCGCAGCAGAGCGGGTCCTCGTCGTCTCGGACCTCAGCCTCGACAGCGGCGGGCGGATCCTCTGGCCGGCCCCGATGGAGCAGATGACCGGCCGCGAGGGCGGGCTCGTGCTCGTCAACGGGCAGGTGTTCCCGCACCTCACGGCGCGCAGCGGCGACCGCGAGAGGTGGCGCGTCGTGAACGCCTGCACGTCACGGTTCCTGTCGCTGCGCCTCGACGGCCACCGGGTGCACCTGCTCGGCAAGGACGGCGGCCGCTTCACCGTGCCGGTGCCGACCGAGCAGCTCGTGCTGGCCCCCGGGAACCGCGCCGACCTGCTGGTGACGGTCGGCCCGGGGACCGGCGTGCTGCGCGCGATCCCCTACGACCGCGGCGGCATGGGCATGGGGATGGGCGGCATGATGGGCGGCCCTTCCTCCGCCGACGCCGGCCCGGTGCGGCTGGCAGAGCTCCGGGTCGCCGGTCGAGGCACCGGTCAGGGCGCCGAGGCCGGGGCGCTGCCCACCTTCGCCATCCCGCGCGACCTGCGCGACGAGGACGTCGGGCGCCGCCGCGAGCTGGTCCTCGCCATGGGGATGGGCGGGGGGATGGGCGGGGGGATGGGCTCGATGATGAGCTTCACCATCGACGGCCGGGAGTTCGACCATGCCCGGGTCGACCAGGAGGTCGGGCTCGGGACCGTGGAGGAGTGGACGATCCTCAACGACAGCCCGATGGACCACCCCTTCCACCTCCACGTGTGGCCGATGCAGCTCCTCGAGGAGAACGGCCGGGAGGTCGACGGACCCACCTGGCAGGACGTGGTCAACGTGCCGGCCCGTGGCAGCGTGCGGGTGCGGGTCGCCTTCGAGGACTTCGCCGGGCGGACCGTGTACCACTGCCACATCCTCGACCACGAGGACCGCGGGATGATGGGAGTTGTCGAGGCCACCTAGAATCGGCGGCGATGCTGACGACCAAGCGACTGCTGCTGGGCCTCCTCGTGCTCGGCATCGTCGGCATGCACGGCCTCGCGACGAGCAGCGGCGCGACGGCCGCCCACCACGGCTTGGCCGCCGCATCGGCCGCCCTCTCCGCCACGACGACCGCCGGCCACGAGCACGCCGCCACCTCGGCGACCTCGGCGACCCCGGCGACCCCGACCGAGGACGGCGACGAGAGCACGACTGCGCTCGCGCTGTGCATGACCCTGCTGCTCGCCGCCGGGGCGGCCACGTTCCGAGGTCGACGTACGACCTGGGTCGCCGAGATGCGCGCCACGGTGCGGACGCACGTGCTCCCCTTTCCCCCGGTGCTGCGCGACAGCACACCGGTCCCCCGGTTCACGGTGATGCGTTGCTGACAGTCGTCCCGCGACGACTCATCCAGCACATTTCGTACCGAGAAGGAGAACCACCCATGCGCTACCAGCGCGCCCTCGCCGCGACCGCGGCCGCTCTGACCCTCACCCTCGCCGGCTGCTCGTCCTCCGAGTCCTCCGCCGGAGGCAGCGGGCACAACGACGCCGACGTCGACTTCGCGGGCGACATGATCCAGCACCACGCCCAGGCCCTCGAGATGGTCGACCTGACCCTGGGCCGTGAGCTCGACCCCGAGGTCGTCACCCTCACCGAGGAGATCCGGGCCGCCCAGGCCCCGGAGATCGAGAAGATGGCCGACTGGCTCGAGGACTGGGACCAGCCGGTGCCCGAGACCAGCCGCGACCACGCCAACGCGCACGCCGAGGACCATGGCGCGAGCGCCGAGCTGGACACCGACATGCCCGGGATGATGAGCGCCGAGGAGATGGACGCGCTCGAGAACGCCTCTGGAGCGGAGTTCCAGACCATGTGGCTGGAGATGATGATCGAGCACCACGAGGGCGCGGTCGAGATGGCCGAGACCGAGGTGGCCGAGGGCGAGAACGCGAAGGCGGTCGCACTCGCGGAGGAGATCATCGACGCCCAGGAGGCGGAGATCTCCACCATGCAGGACCTGCTGGAGGGCTGAGCCTTGGCTCCTCCGGCCCGCACCCGCGCGGCCGGCTGGGCCGTCCTGCTCCTGCTCGTGTCGGCCGGCTGCACGTCGGACGACCCGGGCGAGGGGCAGGACGCGCCCGGCTCCGCCGCCCACGCGGAGAACGTCTTCGGCCACGTGCACGGGCTCGGCGTGAACCCCGCCGACGACCGGCTCTACGTGGCCTCCCACATGGGCGTCTTCCGGCAGACCGACCAGGGCTTCCGGCGCATCGCCGACCGGTGGCAGGACACCATGGCGTTCACGGTCGCCGGGCCCGACCACTTCCTCGGCAGCGGGCACCCCGACACCCGCGAGGACAAGCCGGTGCACCTCGGCCTGATCGAGTCGACCGACGCCGCGGAGACCTGGACCGCGCTCTCCCTGGAGGGGGAGGCGGACTTCCACGCTCTGGAGATCGCGGGCGAGCGCCTCTACGGCTACGACTCCCAGACCGCGACCCTGAAGGTCACCGAGGACCGGCGCACCTGGAGCGACGTGCTCACCGCGCCACTGCTCGACGTCGAGGCCGACCCCGCCGACCCGGCGTCGCTGCTGCTGGCCGACCAGCGAGGCGTTCTGATGCGGCTCGACGCGGACGGCCGCCCGTCGGCACTGGCGGACGCACCCAGGCTCGGGGTCCTGGACTGGCCGGCCTCCGGCCTGCTCGTCGGTCTCGGCCCCGCCGGCGAGGTCCTGCTCAGCCGCGACCGGGGCACCACCTGGGAGAGGAACGGTCGCCTGCCGGGCTCGCCCCAGGCGCTGACCACGGACGGCGAGACCTGGTACGCCGCGAGCGACCAGGGCCTGTTCTCGTCCACCGACGAGGGCGCCTCCTGGCAGCCGGTGCCTCAGGACTGAAGGCCCTTGCGTAATACCCCCTCCGGGTATATGTTCGCCATACCCCCTAGGGGTTTGTGAACGAGGAGGACGGCATGGCGCACGTGAAGCCCGGGTACATCGCTGAGAAGCAGGCCCACCTCAACCGGCTCAAGCGCATCGAGGGCCAGGTCCGCGGGATCCAGCGGATGGTCGACGAGGACACCTACTGCATCGACATCCTGACCCAGGTGTCGGCGGTGACGAAGGCCCTCGAGACCGTGGCGCTCTCGCTGCTCGACGAGCACCTGCGGCACTGCGTCAGCGACGCGGTGCGCGTGGGCGGCACCGAGGCCGACGACAAGATCACCGAGGCCTCCGCGGCCATCGCGCGTCTCGTCCGTTCCTGACTCGCAGGAAGCACCACGATGTCCGGCGTCGAGGCCGGCCACCCAACGAACGAAGGAGTCACCATGACCACCCAGACCTACTCCGTCACCGGCATGACCTGTGGCCACTGCGCCGGCGCCGTCACCAGCGAGCTGAAGTCCGTCGAGGGCGTCAGTGACGTCGACGTGGCCCTGGTCGCCGGTGGCACCTCGACCGTGACGGTCACCAGCGAGGTCCCGCTCGACGAGGCCGCCGTGGCCGCCGCCCTCGACGAGGCCGGCGACTACAAGCTCGCCAACTAAGCACAGGCACCACAGCCGCGGGACGCGGCAGAGGAGACGACATGACCACGCACACGACCGGCACGGAGGGCGCCACCACCGACCTCGAGCTCGAGATCAGTGGCATGACCTGCTCCTCCTGCGCGAACCGCATCGAGAAGAAGCTCAACAAGCTCGAGGGCGTCACCGCGACGGTCAACTACGCCACGGAGAAGGCGAAGGTCACCTACACCGGAGAGGTGACGCCCGAGCAGCTCGTCGCGACGGTGGAGGCGACGGGGTACGCCGCCACGCTGCCGGCCCCGCCCGCAGCCCCGGCCGACACTTCGGGAGAGGCCACTGGAGGAGAGGCCGCCGGGGCGAGCGAGCACGTGCACGACGAGGCGGCCGGCTGGCGGCAGCGCCTGGTCGTCTCGGCCGTCCTGACGGTCCCGGTCGTCGCGATGGCGATGATCCCGTGGCTGCAGTTCGACAACTGGCAGTGGCTCTCGCTCACCCTGGCCTCCCCCGTCGTGGTCTGGGGCGCGCTGCCGTTCCACCGCGCCGCCTGGGCCAACGCCCGGCACGGCGCGGCCACCATGGACACGCTGATCTCGGTCGGCGTCAGCGCCGCGTTCCTGTGGTCGGTGTGGGCGCTGTTCTTCACCCACGCCGGCATGCCCGGCATGAAGATGGAGTTCACCCTCCTGCCCACGAACGAGGCCGGGGTGGCCGAGATCTACCTCGAGGTCGCGACCGCGGTCACGGTCTTCATCCTGCTCGGCCGCTACCTGGAGGCGCGCGCCAAGAAGGCCTCGGGCGCCGCCCTCCGGGCACTGCTCGACATGGGCGCCAAGGACGTCGCGGTCCTGCGCGACGGCGGCGAGGTCCGCATCCCCGTGGCACAGCTCGTCGCCGGTGACACCTTCGTCGTCCGCCCGGGCGAGAAGATCGCGACCGACGGCGTCGTCGAGTCCGGTACGTCGGCCGTCGACGCGTCCATGCTGACCGGCGAGTCCGTCCCCGTCGAGGTGGGCCCCGGCGACAACGTCGTGGGCGCCACCGTGAACGCCGGTGGCCGGCTCGTCGTCCGCGCCACCCGTGTCGGGGCGGACACCCAGCTCGCCCAGATGGCGCGCCTCGTCGAGGAGGCCCAGACCGGCAAGGCCGAGGTGCAGCGGCTCGCGGACCGGGTCTCCGGGATCTTCGTCCCGATCGTGATCGCGCTCGCCCTCCTGACGCTGACCGTGTGGCTGCTCCTGGACGAGCCGACCACCGCCGCCTTCAGCGCAGCCGTGGCCGTGCTGATCATCGCCTGCCCCTGCGCCCTGGGCCTGGCCACGCCGACCGCGCTGCTGGTCGGCACCGGGCGCGGCGCCCAGCTCGGCATCCTGATCAAGGGCCCCCAGATCCTCGAGTCGACCCGCATCGTCGACACGATCGTGCTCGACAAGACCGGCACGATAACCACGGGCCGCATGAGCGTGGCGTCGGTGCACCCGGCCGACGGCGAGTCCGAGGACGAGTTGCTCCGGGTCGCCGGCGCCCTCGAGGACGCCTCGGAGCACCCGATCGCCCAGGCGGTCGCCGCCCACGCTCGCGAGCAGGTCGGCACGCTGCCTCCGGTCGAGGGGTTCACCAACCACGGCGGCCAGGGCGTCAGCGGTGTCGTCGACGGGCACGCCGTGGTCGTGGGCCGGGCCGGGTGGCTCCGCGACGAGTGGGCGATGGCCGCTCCCGAGGGGCTGGAGGCAGCCGCCGCCGGGGCCGAGTCCGAGGGCCGCACGCCGGTGTGGGTGGGCTGGGACGGCCGGGTCCGGGCCGTCGTGGTCGTCTCCGACACCGTCAAGGAGACCTCCGCGGAGGCGATCGCACAGCTCCGCGGCCTGGGTCTTCGCCCGGTGCTCCTGACCGGTGACAACGAGCGGGCCGCGCGTGCGGTCGCGTCACGGGTCGGGATCGGCGAGGGCGACGTCATCGCCGAGGTGCTGCCTGCCGACAAGGTGGAGGTGGTGAAGAGGCTCCAGGCCGAGGGCGCCGTCGTCGCGATGGTCGGCGACGGGGTCAACGACGCCGCCGCCCTGGCGCAGGCCGACCTCGGCCTGGCCATGGGCACCGGCACCGACGTCGCGATCGAGGCCAGCGACCTGACGCTCGTGCGCGGTGACCTCAAGGCCGCGCCCGACGCGATCCGCCTGGCGCGCGCCACCCTCCGCACGATCAAGGGCAACCTGTTCTGGGCCTTCGCCTACAACGTGGCGGCGATCCCGCTGGCCGCGCTGGGCTTCCTGAACCCGCTCATCGCGGGTGCGGCGATGGCCTTCAGCTCGGTCTTCGTGGTCACCAACAGCCTGCGGCTGCGGAGGTTCTCCGCGGGCTGACCGCTGCGACCCTGGCCGCGACCCTGGCCCTCGACCTGGAACGTGTTCTAGGTTGAGGGCCATGTCGTCCCCCTCCCACACCGTCCTCGGCCGCGAGGTCACCATGCCGGTCGAGGTCCGCGCTGCCACCGCGGCGACGGCGATGTTCTCGGTCCCGGCCGACCGCGCCCAGGCGATGGTCGAGTACTCCGGCCTCCAGGTGCTCCCCTACCGTCCCGGCCGCTCGGTGGTCGGCCTGGTCTTCGTCCGGTACGTCGACGGCGACCTCGGGCCCTACGACGAGCTCGGCGTCTGCGTGCTCGTCCGACGGCACGACTCCGACCCGGGCTCGGACCTGGGCTCGCTCCTCCGCGGGAAGGCCGGCGTGCTGATCCACCGGCTCCCGGTCGACGGGGAGTTCACCATGGCGGCGGGCCGGGAGATCTGGGGCTTCCCCAAGACGCTCGGCGAGTTCGAGACCGACCTCGACGGCCCGGACCGGCACGTGGTGCTGCGCCAGGACGGCCGGCTCGTCGTCGACCTCCGGGTCCGACGGGGCCTCCGGCTTCCTGCCCCCGGGAGCCGACTCGCCCTCACGGCGTACTCCCACCTCGACGGCGTCACCCGGCACACCTCGTGGGAGATGGACCCGCAAGGGATCCGGTCGCGGCCCGGCGGCGCCGAGCTCCGGCTCGGGGACCACCCGATCGGGCGCGAGCTCGCCGCCCTCGGCCTGCCGCACCGGGCGATGTTCAGCACCACCATCCCGAACCTCCGCATGACCTTCGGCGACGCCGAGCCCGTGTGAACTAGTCCGGGCCACGCGGAGGTCATGCTCTTGGGCTCTACTCCTCGCTCTCCGTCCCTGGTGACATGGGACGTGGGGAGGGGGAGCGAGTCATGGCGTCCGCGCGACGGCCCAAGCGGGCCTGGCAGATCACGGCGCTCGCGCTCGCGGGCATCCTGTTCCTTGCCCATGACACCGACGGCGGCTCCCTCGTGGCGTCCGCGCCGACGTCCCCGGCGCTCCACGGCACCGGCTGCGCCCAGAGCGCCTACGTCCCACGGAGCGCCTACCAGCAGGACACCTTCACCTGGGTGATGAACGTCGACTCCGTCCCGTCGTACCTGGACCGCTCCCGCGCGGTGTGGGCGGCCCAGCAGGCGACGGCGACCGTCGCCCGGGCCCACACGCCCTGCCCGATCGACGACACCGACCAGGCGACCCCGCCCGTCGCCCTCTACTCCGGGCCCACGCTCCGCCACGCGAACGTGACCCCCGAGGTCGCGTGCTTCCCGTCGAGCAGGAGCGACGGCATCAGCGTGGTCTCCTTCGGCAAGCTCCCCGCCGACGTGGTGGCCGTCACCTGCACCTACAGGCACGGCGGCGACATCTGGCAGTCCGACGTGATGCTCAGCGACGCGCCGGGCGCGTTCACCCTCGACCCCGGCGACGGCCTGTGCGTCGACAGCTACGACCTCCAGGCCGTCATGACGCACGAGCGGGGCCACTCGTTCGGGCTCGGCCACGTGCCGGAGAGCCCGGGGACCGACGAGCTGACGATGAGCAGCTTCATGGGCCGGTGCGACACCTCCGCCCGGACCCTCGGGGTCGGGGACGTCCTGGGGCTGCGGCGGATCTACTGAGACCTGAGCCGTTCGGCCTCATGCACTCGGGACCGACGACCCTGAGGGACGAACCGGGTCAGCCGGGATGATCGAGACGATGCGAGAGGGGGCACCCATGGCCACAGCGGTACGAGTGCGGGAGACGAGGCCCGCCCACGAGGTCCAGGAGACGCCGAGGCCGGCGACGGTCTGGTGGGCGCTGGTGCTGGGCGGCGGTCTGCTCGGCGTGGTCTCGGGGGCGTGGCAGACCGTCGAGCGCATCGCCTACGCCGCGGGCACCGACTCGGGGTCGATCTGCGAGATCAACTCGGTGCTGTCGTGCAACAGCGTCTACAGCCACTGGCAGTCGTCGGCGCTCGGGATCCCGAACACGATGATCAGCATCCCGGTCTTCGCGATGCTCGCAGCCGTGGGCCTCGCAGGGCTGCTCGGCTCGCGCCTCTCGGGCTCCTTCCTGGCCACGATGCTCGGGGCGACCGTGTTCATGGCGGCGTTCCTGACCTGGTACATGCAGCAGTCGGCGTTCGCGATCGGCGCGCTCTGCCTGTTCTGCACGATCTGCGCGGCCTGTGTCGTCGCCGTCGGGATCGGGCTGACCCGGGTCGTCGACGCCGAGCAGGCGCTCGGCACCGGGCGGGCCGGCCGCCAGCTGCGGCTGCTCGTCGAGGCCCGCGCGGACCTCATCATCTGGGCGGGGCTGGCCGCCCTGATCACGGTGCTGCTCTACCTCGGGCTCGGCTTCTGAAGGGGCTCAGCTGAACCGCTTCTGCAGGCCCGTGAGGGTGCTGTCGACCAGGCCCCTGATGACGCGCCCCCGGATGAAGCCGGGCAGCGGCAGGTTGTGGTGGATGGTCAGCGAGTAGGTCACCGTCGTGCTCGCGCGCCCGGCCTTCCGGAGGGTGTAGATGCCCTCCTGCCCGGTCTGGAGCCGCCCCTTGACCATCGTCCAGCTCATCTGGTCGTCGCCGTGCTCGTAGGAGAGCGTGTACTCGTCGGTGCCCACGGTGGCCGACGCCTTGAACCTCGCCGTGGCGGGCAGCCCGTCGTCGTACACCTCGAGCACCTCGACCTCGAGGATCTCCGGGATCCACTCGACCTGGCTCTCGACGTCGCGGATCGTGGCGAGCACGTCCTTGAACGGGGCCTGCACCTCGACGGTCTGCTCGGCGCTGTCAGTGGGCATGTGCGTCGTCCATGGTCGCTCCCGTGGCTCCGGTGGCTCCGGCCGCTTGCAGTCCAGGTTTCTCCTGCCACGGCGCGCTCGACAGGGCCGATGGTCCTCCCGTCCGGGTGCAGGTCCCCTGACAGGACCTTTGCCTCAGGCCGGAGGCGGCGGCCCGAACCTAGGGTGAGAGACGGAGGGGAGGAGGCGAAGCATGGTCACGCCCGCTGACCGGCCCTGGAGAAGGAGCTACGCGCCGGGGGTGCCGCTCGACATCGAGGTCCCGGAGGAGTCCCTCCCCGACCTGCTCGACGACTCCGTCGGGCGCTTCGGCCCCCGGGTCGCCCTGGACTTCTTCGGCGCCACCACGACCTACCGTGAGCTCGGCGACCAGGTGGCGCGAGCCGCCGAGGGCCTGCGCCGACGCGGGGTCGGGAAGGGGGACCGGGTCGCCCTGGTCCTGCCCAACTGTCCCCAGCACGTCGTGGCGTTCTACGCGGCGCTCCGGCTCGGCGCCGTCGTGGTCGAGCACAACCCGCTCTACACGGCGGAGGAGCTGGAGTACCAGCTCGGAGACCACCGGCCGTCCGTGATCGTGGCCTGGGACAAGGTGGCACCGATGGCGAGCGAGATCGGGGCGCGGCTCGGCGTGCACACCGTGCTGTCGGTGAACCTGCCGTCGGCCCTGCCGTGGACGAAGCGGCTGGCCCTGAGGCTGCCGCTGGCGAAGGCGCGCCGGACCCGCGAAGCGATGACCGCGCCCGCACCGGGTGTCGCCGGCTGGGAGCAGCTGGTGGCGGGCAGCGAGCCTCTGACGCTGGACCACCCACGCCCGTCCCCGTTGGACATCGCGCTGCTCCAGTACACCGGCGGCACGACGGGCCGGCCCAAGGGAGCCGTGCTGACGCACCGGAACCTCCGGGCGAACGCGGCCCAGGGTCGTGCCTGGCTGCCCGGGATGGCCGACGGCGACGAGGTGATCTACGCCGTGCTGCCGCTGTTCCACGCCTACGGGCTGACGCTCTGTCTGACGTTCGCGGTCAGCGTCGGAGCCACCCTGGTGCTCTTCCCCCGCTTCGACGTCGACCTGGTGCTCGAGACGATGCGGCGACGGCCGGCCACCTTCCTGCCCGCGGTCCCGCCGATCTACGAGCGTCTGGCCACTGCCGCGCGCGAGAGGGGCGTCGACCTCACCAGCATCCGGTACGCGATCTCCGGAGCCATGTCGCTGCCCCCGAGGACGGCGGAGCTGTGGGAGTCGGTCACGGGCGGGCTGCTCGTCGAGGGCTACGGCATGACCGAGACGTCGCCGGTCGCCCTGGGCAACCCGATGGCGCCCTCGCGTCGCGTCGGCGCGGTCGGCGTGCCGTTCCCGTCGACCGAGGTCCGGGTGGTCGACCAGGACGACCCCACGCTGGACGTCGCCCCCGGCGAGCGCGGCGAGCTCCTGATCAGAGGCCCGCAGGTGTTCAGCGGCTACTGGGAGCGGCCGGAGGAGACCGCCCGCGCCCTCATGGACGGCGGCTGGGTCCGCACCGGCGACGTGGTCGTCATGGACGAGGACGGGTTCTTCACGATCGTCGACCGGATCAAGGAGCTGATCATCACCGGCGGCTTCAACGTCTACCCCTCCGAGGTCGAGGACGCCCTGCGCCAGGTGCCCGGGATCCTCGACGCGGCCGCGGTCGGGCTGCCGTCGGCGGAGGGCGGCGAGGTGGTGACGGCCGCGGTACTTCTCGAGCCCGGCGCCTCCTTCGACGAGGACGAGGTCAAGGTGGCCTGCAAGGAGCGGCTCGCGGCCTACAAGGTGCCGCGGAGGATCGTCGTCGTCGACGAGCTGCCCCGCTCGATGATCGGCAAGGTGCTGAGGCGGCAGGTGCGCGACGACCTGATGGCCTCGGCCTAGCCCCGGGGGTGGGCAGGGCCGGCAGGGGCAGGTCACACGAGCGTGCGCTGGTAGGTGGCCTGGTACCCGAGCAGCTCCACGACGGCTCGCGACAGCGCCTCCTCCAGGTCCGCGAGCACGGCCGCCGCACCCGTGGTCGTGCCGCTGTCGCCGAGCATCTCGAGCTCGTAGGCGAGGTGGCCCACCGCCGGCAGGCCCAGGTTGAGGGCGCTGCCCTTGAGCCGGTGCGCGGCGTGCGTGAGCGCCTCGTCGTCGCGGGCCGCGGTGGCGGAGCGGATCGCGTGCACGGACTCGGGCACGCGGGCCACGAAGTTGGCGATCGCCTTGTCGAGGTAGGCGGTGCTGCCGGGGTCGAGGTCACGCAGCATGTCGAGCCGGTCGAGGTCGAGGACCCCTTCCTGGGGTGCCTGCTCCTGCGCAGCGGCCGCCTGGTCGGGACCCCTCCCGCTGAGCCAGCGGCGCAGCATCGCGCCCAGGGCGTCGGGGTTGACCGGCTTGGTCAGGAAGTCGTCCATGCCTGCCGCGAGGCACTTCTCCCGCTCCCCCTCGACCGCGGCGGCGGTCATCGCCAGGACCGGGATCCGCTGCCCCTCGGCCTCGAGGTCGCGGATGGTGCGGGTCGCGGCGTAGCCGTCCATCCGCGGCATCTGGACGTCCATCAGCACCGCCGCGTAGGCGCCGTTCCGCCACAGCTCCACGGCCTCCACCCCGTCGTCCGCGGTGTCCGCGGCGTAACCGAGGGTCTCGAGGATGCCGAGCGCGACGAGCTGGTTGACCGGGTTGTCCTCGACCACGAGCAGCAGCGGGCGCTCTCCGCCGGCCGGCGCAACGCGGGAGTCCGGCGCCGCCGCCCGGGTACGCCGGGCCGCGGGCGCCCCGCTGTCGAGCGCCCGGAGCAACGCCTCGAGGACGTCGCCCGCGAGGACCGGCTTGGTCAGGCACTCGACGATCCCGGCGTGCCGGAGCTCCTCCTCGTCCGGCTCGGACGAGGAGGTGAGCATGATCAGCGGCGTCTGCGCGAGGCTTTCGTCGGCACGCACCATCGCGGCGAGGTGCATGCCGTCGTACTCAGGCATCGCCATGTCGAGCAGGACCGCGTCGAACCTCTCGCCCGACCCGACGGCCTCGCGCATCAGCTCCAGGGCCCGCAGCGCCGTGGCGGCGGTGGTCGGTCGGACGTCCCAGCGGCCGAGGTGCTCGCTGAGGATCAGCCGGTTGTTCGCGTTGTCGTCCACGACGAGGACGCGCCGGCCCGCCAGAGCGTCCCGCCGGCGCATCTGCGCGTCGTCCGTCGTACGGCTGCCGGCGGGGCCGAACCGTGCGGTGAACCAGAACGTCGCACCCTCGCCGAGGGTGCTCTCCAGGCCGATCCGGCCGTCGAGCGCCGCCACGATCTCGCTGGAGATGGCCAGGCCCAGGCCGGTGCCGCCGTAGCGGCGGGTCGTGGAGGCGTCGGCCTGGGAGAAGGGGTCGAAGATGTGCTCGCGCTTCTCGGGGTCCACGCCGACGCCGGTGTCGACCACCTCGACCCGCATGACCGTGGTGCCGTCCCCGGCCTCCTCGGCCGTGGCGCGGATGAACACCTCGCCCTGCTCGGTGAACTTCACCGCGTTGGAGCCGAGGTTGGTCAGCACCTGGGCGAGGCGGGTCGGGTCCCCGTTGAGGTACTCGGGGACGCCGGGGTGGCAGGAGACGAGCAGCTCGAGGCCCTTGCTGCGGGCGCTCTCGGCGAGCACGCTCGCGACCTGGTCGAAGACCGGCCGGACCTCGAAGTCGACGTTCTCGAGCTCGAGCTTGCCGGCCTCGATCTTGGAGAAGTCGAGGATGTCGTTGATGACCCCGAGCAGGGCGCGGCTGGCGATCTGGGCGCCCGAGGCGAGCCGCTGCTGGTGCGGGTCGAGCTCGGTGCGCAGCAGCAGGTCGTTGAGGCCGATCACGCCGTTGAGCGGGGTGCGGATCTCGTGGCTCATCGTGGCCAGGAACTCCGACTTCTGCCGTGAGGCCTCCATCGCGGCGTCGCGCGCGGCGGCGAGCTCCTTCGCGGCCTGCTCCCGCTCGGCGACGCGGCCGATCTGCACGGCGACCTGGTCGATCATCGCGCGGATCATCGTGTGGCGCTCGAACGGCGTGCACGCGGTGATCACGATGATCACGGCGACCTCGTCGCCCAGCATGACCGGGAAGGCGATCGACGGCCGGCCGGGGTGGGTCTCCTCGTCCCAGACCTGGCCGTGCTCCCGGTAGGCCCGGAGTGCAAGGCCGCGCTCGAAGGCGACGAGGTCGGGCTCGAGCGCGTCGGCGTCACGCTCGTCGCGGTCGAGGTGCAGCTGGAGGAGGCCGTCGGGGGCGCCCGGGTCCGGGAGGTAGCCCCTGCCACGCACCCAGTCGTCGTGGTGGAGCAGCAACGGCTGGGCGACGGCGAGCAGGTCGATCAGCGTCTCCGCCTCGTTGGCCGCGGTCGCCATCACCTGCATCAGGGTGTTCTGCGCGACGAGGTCCTCGAGGACGAGCGCGGAGTCCTGGGCGTCGGTGACGTCCTGGTGGGTGCCGCGGGCCTTCACCGGCACGCCGTCGGCGTCGCGGAAGACCTCCCCGCGGCCGCGCATCCAGGCCGGCTCACCGTTGCGGGTCACGCGGACCACGAAGTCGAACTCGTCGGCGCCGCCGAGCGCGGCCACGACGGCCTCGTCGACGATGTGACGGTCGTCGGGGTGGACCGTGGCGAGGAAGGTCGGGTAGGTGCCGTCGTAGTTCTCACGCGGCATGTCGTAGAGCACGTGCAGCTCGTCGGAGGCGGTGATGACGTCGTTGACGATGTCCCACTCGTAGCTGCCGATCTTGGCGATCCGCTGCGCCTCGGCGAGCATCTGCCGGCTGCGGCTCAGCTCGTCGAACAGCTTCCGGCGCTCGGAGTAGTCGCTGACCCGGTGGAGGAACCCCGAGACGTCGCCCTCGGCGTCGTACAGCGTGCTCTCCCGGACCAGCACCCACAGCTGCTCGCCGTCCTTGCGGACCCAGAGGCACTCGACCTCCTGCTGGTGCACCTCGCCCCGGGCGAGGTCGCGCAGGTGCTCGGCGAACTGCGTCCGCCCCTGGTCGTCGAGCGCGTCGAAGACGGTGAGCTGCTCGAGCTCGGAGGGATCCCGGCCGAGGAGCTCGGCGATGCGAGGGTTCGCGTAGAGCGTCCGACCCTGGGCGTCGATCACCCAGATGCCGTCGGGGGACGTCTCCACCATGTCGCGGTACAGGGTCCCTAGGTCCATGGCGCGCTCACGGAGTCAGGCTACGTCCGATTCGTGCCTTTCTGGAGTGGTTTGGGCGAGTCGCGATAGCCGGTCAGCGGGGGTCGAGGGTCGTGCCGGTGACCTCCAGGCTGTGCCACTCGAAGACGGCGTCCTCGACACAGCCGACGAAGCGGTCCTGGGCGTCCTCGTCGAGCAGCGGCGCGAGCCTGAGCAGAGTGGTCTCCCCAGGGCCCGGTGCGACCCCGAGGTACCGCACCCCGATGCCGGTGTTGATGCTGCAGTACCTACCGACGGACTCCACGACCTCGACGGCGGGGTAGACCGGACCGCGGCTGCTGACCTCCACGGTCATCGTCGTGACGCCGGGACCGATGGGCTGGGACCAGTAGTGGCTGATCACGTAGAGCCCGCCGACGACGAGCCCGGTGATGATGATCCCCACGACCGGGAAGACGACGAGCCAACGGCGCGGCTGCGCCGCGACGACCTCGCGGACGGTCGGCGGAGTGCCGGCCGGCGCGGTCTGCCGGGCTGCGGGCTGCCGGGCCGCCGCGGTGCCGGCGGGCCTCTCCCTGTAGCGGAGCGCGGCGATCCGCTCGACCACGCCGGCGGAGGCGGAGATGGCCAGCCCGGCCGCGAGGAACACCGGGATGAACACGCTCGGCTTCGGAGGGTCGTAGGCGACCAGGGCGAGGATCCCCAGGAGCTGCGGCCGGGTCGTCAGCCACGGGAAGTCAGGTCGGGGCTCGAGGTCCGGCCCCGAGGGCTCGGCCGTCCTCACCGCTGCCTGCTGGGCGAGCAGGATCTGGTCGAGCCGGCGCTCGATCCGCTGGATCCTGCTCAGGAACAGGAACGTCGACCCGAGGATCAGGCCGGCGGTGAAGCCGGTCCCGGCGATGCCGGCACGCCCCCACTCCCACTGGTACAGGTAGTAGATGAAGTGGCCGCCCGCGACGACGATCACCCCGGCGAGCGCGAGCCACATGACCGCCTTCGCCAGCAGACGTGTCATGACACCTCCTCCCGCCCGACGGCACGCACCTCACCGGTGGCCCCGTCGACGAGGACCCGCTCCCCCGGCGCGAACCGCCCGAGCGCGTCGTGCACGGCGACGACGGTCGGCACGCCGTACTCGCGGGCGAGGATCGCCAGGTGCGACAGGCTGGCCCCGGTCTCGGCGACCAGCCCGGCCAGGCCGGGGAGCCACCCGGCCAGACCCGGCTCGAGTGTGCGTACGACGAGCACGTCCCCCGGCGAGGGCGGGCGCCGCACCGTGCCGTGGCAGACCGGCCCGACACCACGGCCTCCGCCGGCCGGCGTACCGAAGCCCGGGCTGACCCGGCGCCGGCCGGCGGGGACGATCTCGAGGTCCTCGCTGAGCCGGAACTGCGCCGGCAGCGGCGGGGTGAACGCCACACCGACCTCCAGGGCGCGACGCTCGGCCAGGACGCTCGGCGGCGCTCCCGAGGCGACGAGAGCCGCGAGCTCGTCGAGGTGCAGCAGACCGACGTCGGTGTGGTGGTCGAGGAGGCCGCGCTCCTTGAGACGGCGGCCGAGCTCGTTCGCCACACGGACGGTCATCTCCTGCACCCACCGCGCACGGAGGCGGACCTGCTCACGCTCGGCGAGCGGCGACACCGGCTCGAGCGGCTCATCGGCGGCGACGGGTCGCACCGGGGGGAGCGCGAGCTCCTCCTCGACCGAGGGCGGCACCAGCGACAGGACCACCGGGTGCCGGCGGACGAGCTCGTCGTCGGGCAGGTAGGAGTCCTCCGAGCCCAGCACTCTCAGGGCCAGCGCGGCGGCGGTGGTGCGGGTGGGAGGCAGCAGCGTGCCGGCCAGCGCCTCGTTGTGGTGCAGGCGTCGCAGCGTCTCCACCGCCTGTTCGAGGGTCGCCACCAGCTCTGCCTCGGACGCCGACCAAGGGTCGATCCCGGCCAGCCAGTGGTCGGTCTCGGCGACGACCCTCGCCACCCTCGAGGGCAGCTGTGCCCTGAGAGACCCGGTGCGCCAGGCGACACTCAGCTGGCGGATCGCCGGCCGTGGGTCGAGCGGGCCGAGTGGACTGCGGGTGCGCACGTAGCCGAAGAGCTCGAGGTCCGCCGCGACCCGGCCATTCACGGTGGTCACCACCGGGGACGCCGCGAGGCGTTCCTGGACGACCGCCCCCGTCTCCTTCATCGCCTCGACGACCCCTTCGCGCAGCGGCCGCACCCACAGGTCGATCTCGAGCTCGCCGAGCGGATCGGGGAACGTCTCCCCGAGCGGCCCGGGGCCGAGCACGGGGCCGCTCGCCGGAGCGGTCGCCGCCGTCGCGGTGACCGGCCTGCTCTGGAGCAGCCAGAGTGCGCCGTCGTCGGTGATCGCCCACTCCACGTCCTGGGGCGTGCCGAAGACGCGCTGGGTCTTGCGGGCCAGCGCGGCGAGCGCCAGCACGTCCCGGGGATGGAGCAGGGGATGGCGGCGAAGGTGCGGGTGCATGCGGTAGACCGACTCGTGGTCGAGCGTGAGCAGGCGGCCGCGCCGGGTCAGGACGTAGTGCTGGGCCGTCACCTGTCCGCTGACCAGCTTGTCCGGGCCGCCGCTGACCGCCTCGACGACGACGGATGAGCGGTCACCGGTGACGGGGTCCACCCCGAACATGACCCCCGACCGCGAGGGGGCCAGGTGCCGCTGGACGAGGACACCCATCGGGCTCGGCGTGGGGCCCTCGGCGACCGCGTCGGCCGAGGCCCACACCGTCCGGACTGCGGCGAGGAAGTCCTCCCAGCCACGTACGTCGAGCACGCTGCGGAACCGGCCGGCCATGGAGCTCGCCGAGACGTCCTCGACCGTCGAGGACGACCTGACGACCACCGGTATCCGCCCCTGCTCGGTGAAGTCCGCCCAGGCCTCCCGCAGGGGTCCGGTCATCTCGGCGGTGAAGGTGCGCCCGGCGGCGAGGTAGTCCCCGTGCGCCCTGGTGGTGACGGCGAACCCCGGGATCACGGGGAGGCCGCTGCCGCGGGTCGTCGCCAGGCTGGCGGCCTTCGACCCTGTGACGCCGGGGTCACGGGCGGCCGCGTCGTCGAGCGCGCAGACGTAACCGACCTGGACCGACCCGGACACAACGGCCATCGGACTGACCTCTCGCAGCCTTCCTTGCCCTGTCAGTCTCCCGCCCAGGCCCTGCACCGACAAAGGGCCATAGGTCACGGACCGGGCTAGGCCACCCCCGCGGACGGCGGGCCCAAGGACCCGTGCCAACCGTGGGGACCCCGGGCCACAGTGGAGAGGAGGAGCGGACATGCCCGAACTCGAGAACAGCTCCAGACGCCGCCATGTCTTCGCGCTGGGGATCCTGATCGTCCTCGCCTCGGTGGTCACCACCCTGGCCGCGTTCGCGAACCCGCCTGCGGACGAGTGGGTCTACGTGCAGATCCGTGGCCTGGACCTCCCGGCCCTGGTGTCGGAGTTCGACGTCGTACGCACCGCGCCGTTCATCGGCCTGCTCGCGCTGGTCGGCCTCGTCGGCTGGCGGTGCCGTGCGCTCGTCGCGAGCTACGTCCTCGCGCTGGTGGCCACGGGCGGGGTGTCCGTGGCTCTCGTGTACCTGGTGTCCCGGCCGCGGCCCTACGACTCGTACCTGACCGCCTCCGACAGCTACCCCAGCCTGGCGATCGCCCTGCTCACCGTCGTCGCCGTCATGGTGCCGATGTGCCTGCACGTCCTGACCGGCAGCCGGGCCGTCACGGCGGTGGCCGGGGTGGTCCTGGGCGTGCTCGTCCTCGGCGCTGCTCTCGAGGAGGTGCACGCGGCACTCCGCTGGCCGCTCGACGTCGCGGGAGCCGTGCTCATCGGGGGCGTCGCCTCGGCCGCCGCGTTCGCCGCCATCGACCACCCCTCCCGTCTCCACGCCCGGTGCGACGACTGCCGCTGGCAGCGGGGCGTCGGCGGCACCGCGGACCTTCCGGCTCATCACGGGGGCGCGGCCCACCCGCTCTACCGGGCGGCGCTGGTGTGGACGCTCGTGCTCGCCGCCGGGTTCGGCTACCTGGCGTACTCCCGCGGCATCCCCCGGGAGCCCGAGTCCGGGGTCATGGGGACGGGCCTCGAGGTGCCGCTCAACATCGGGCTCGTCGTGCTCATGGTGATCGGCGTCCTGGTCGCGGCCCGCTGGCACATGACCGGGGCGGTCATGGTCGCGCTGTCCGCGGTCCTGCTCGCCTACGCCTCGTCGGTGCAGTACGCGCCGTGGGTGGCGCTCACCATCGCGACCCTGGCCTTCGTGCCGGCGCTGCTCCTCTGGGTCCAGTGGCACACGATCGCCACGGTGCGCACCGCCCTCACCGTCGCGGTGACCACGTCGCTGCTGCTGTCCGGCCTGGTGTACTTCGCCTCGACGAACTACAGCACGCAGTGGGGTCCGACGCACCCGACCTCGGCGACCCCGGCGCCTCCGGGCGACATCGTGGACTGGCTGTGGTCCGGCGCGGTGACCCCGACGAGCGTGAACGTCCGGGCCAGGACGGAGGACGACGTCGACCGGGTCCGGCTCCTCCTGGACGAGAGCACGGACCTGGACACCCCGACGTACTCGCGACCACAACCGTCGGAGGGGTCCTCGGGGAACATCGTCTCGTTCAGGGTCGGCGGGCTCGAGCCCGACCAGGACTACTACTACGCCCTCGAGCTCGACGGCGAGGTGTACACAGGGCGGGTCGGCCACTTCGCGACGTTCCCGCGCGGGCCGTCGTCGTTCACCTTCGCGGTCGCGTCCTGCGCGAGGACCGGCTCCAACGGCGAGGTGTACGACGCGATCCGCCGCCAGCGGCCGCTGTTCTTCCTCAACGACGGCGACTGGTACTACGGCGACGTCGACCGCAACGACACCGACCTGGTCCGCCGCCAGTACGAAGCGAACCTGTCCTCCCCGTCCCAGTCGGCGCTGTACGCGACCACGCCGTTCGTCTACGTGTGGGACGACCACGACTTCGGCGGCAACGACGCGGACAGCACGGCGGCCGCCAAGCCGGCGACGATGGAGATCTATCGCCAGTTCGTGCCGCACTACCCGCTGCGGGGCGACGACGCGCCGATCTTCCAGACCTTCACCGTCGGCGACGTGCGGTTCGTCCTCACCGACCCCCGCTCCGCGCGAGACCCGGCCGACGAGGACCCGCGGTCGATGCTGGGCGAGCAGCAGCGCCGGTGGCTCCTCCGCGAGCTGGCGAGGGCCGACCGCTACGGCCTGGTGGTGTGGGTGAACGGCGCGCCCTGGGTGGGCAAGGCCGACCCGACGTCCGACCTGTGGCCCGCCTTCGCGGAGGAGCGGAGGACGATCGCCAATGCCATCGCCGAGCACGAGGTCGACAACCTGCTCATGGTCAGCGGCGACGCGCACATGCTGGCCTACGACGACGGCACCCACACCGACTACTCCGACTCCAAGAAGGCGGGGTTCCCGCTCTTCCACGCCGCGTCGCTGGACCGCAAGGGCAGCGTCAAGGGCGGGCCCTACACCGGGCCGGTCATCCCGGGAGGCGGCCAGTTCGGCACGGTCGCCGTCCGCGACGACGGCCGCACGGTCCGGGTCACGCTGACCGCGCGCACCTGGGAGGACGAGGTCCTCTTCACCAAGACCCTCGCCTTCCCCCGCAGCGACGACTGACCAGGCTCAGCTCACCGCGATCAGCTGACCGCGATCAGCAGGCCGACGCCCGCGAGCACCAGCCCCGACCCGGCCCAGACCGACAGGGAGATCCGTTCGGACCCCGGGGTCGCCGCGACGATCACCAGCACCGTGGGCACGGTGACCAGCTGGAGCGCGAGCACGACGCCGACCTCGGCGTCGGCCAGTCCCAGCCAGCGCCACCAGGTCGCGAGCGCGACGATGACTCCCGCGACGATCTTCAGCGTCCACGCGTCGCGCGGCATCCGCCCGCGCCGGGTGCCGGGGACGAGGAGCAGCAGCGCGCCGTAGGCCAGCGCGGCCGCCGCCATGCTCACCGTGACACCGAGCAGCGGGTCGTCGAAGTCACGCAGGCCGATGACGGTGAGCACCGCGCTCACCGCCCAGGCCGCCGAGGTGGTGAGGCCGAAGCCCGAGTCGCGGAGCGCCGCCCTCCGGTGCGCGCCGGGGTCGGTGACCGCGTAGGCGCCGACGACGGTGACCGCGATGCCGAGCAGTGCCAGCGGACCCGGCAGGGACCCGGTCGTCACCGGGGCGATGAGGACGCCGAAGATCGGGGTGGTCGCGATCAGGGGCGAGGTCCGGGCGGCGCCGATCCGCGCCTGGCTCGCGTTGAGCGTGGTCCAGCCGATGAAGAAGTGGAGCATCCCCGAGATGCTGAAGAGGACGAGGCTCTTCAACGGCAGGTCGGAGAGGTCGCCCGTGGGCCCGACGACGGCGACGATCGAGACGAAGACCGCGGTCGCCACGAGGAGCTGGACGAAGGTGGAGACGTAGACCTGGGTCAGGTTGCGGACCGCACGACCGTTGAGGACCTGGAAGATGCCGAAGCCGACCCCGGAGAGCGCAGCCCAGAGTGCGCCGTTCACCCCGTCTACCCGCGGCTCAGGTCGTGGGTGTCACGGGGGGCCGCACGACGGCGACCGGTGGGGCGGTGTGCCGCTGGCTCGCCGCGCCACCGAAGTACATCTGCGCGATGTCGGGGTCGGACAGGATCGCGGCGGCCGGCCGCTGCGTGACGACCTTGCCGCTCTCCATCACGATGCCGTCGGTGGCCATCCGCATCCCGAACCTGACGTTCTGCTCGACGATCAGGATGGTCTTCCCGCTCTCCTTGAGGAGCTTCACCGAGTCGTAGACCGTGTGCAGGGCCTTGGGGTCGAGCCCGAGCGACGGCTCGTCGAGCAGCAGCAGCATCGGGTCGAGCATGAGCGACCGGGCGAACTCCACCATCCGGCGCTGGCCGCCGGAGAGGTTCCCCGCACGGTCGTGGGTGCGGTCCCGGACGATCGGGAAGAGCTCGGCGACCGCGTCGTAGCGCTTGCGCACCAACGCCCTGTCGCGGCGGATGATGTAGCCGCCGAGCAGGACGTTCTCCTTGACCGTGAGGTTCGGGAACAGCGCGTTCGCCTGGGGCACCTGTGACACGCCCCGGTCGAGGATCTCGGCCGGGGTGCAGTGCTCGATCCGGGCGCCGTCGAGGGTGACCTCGCCGCGCCGGGGCGTGAGCAGGCCGCTGATCGTGCGCAGCACCGTGGACTTCCCGGCGCCGTTGGGCCCGACGATGCAGCCGACGGCACCCTTCTCGACCTCGATGTCCACGCCCTGGAGGACGTCGCCGCCGCCGTACCCCGCGACCACGTCGTGCAGCTGGAGCATCATCACTTCGCGGCCTCCTGCTCGAGCTTGAAGTCGTCGCCGAGGTAGGCGTCGATCACCGCGGGGTCGGTCTGGATCTGGGCCGGGGGCCCACTGGCCATGGTGGCACCGCGGGCCAGCACGTGGATCGGGTCGCACAGGTCGAGCACGAACGGCATGTTGTGCTCGACGATCAGGAACGTCTTCCCGTAGGAGTTCAGCTCGCGGATCATCTCGCCCATCCGGTCGATGAGCACCGGGTTGATGCCGCCGGCGGGCTCGTCGAGGAGGATCAGCTTCGGGTCGAGCATCAGGATCTGCGCGAGCTCGACGAGCTTCTGCTGCCCGTAGGACAGGGCGTGCGCCTTCTGGTCCCGGAAGGCCCGCATCCCGACGAACTCCAGGAGCTCCTCGGCGGTCTCGGCCTCCTTCCCGCTCACCGCGATGCGGCCGAGATGGCCGAGCGAGAACGACCGGTGGGCGGCGACGACGTTCTCGAGCACGGTCATCTCGCCGAACAGGCGGGTGGTCTGGAAGGTCCGCCCGAGCCCGCGGTGGGCGCGCGCCCAGGACGGGAGCTTGTCGATCCGGTGGCCGTCGAAGTAGATCTCGCCGGCGTCGGCCACGATCGTGTTGTCGATGAGGTTGAAGACCGTGGTCTTGCCGGAGCCGTTCGGCCCGATCAGGCCGGTGATGGTCCCCTCGGGTACGACGAAGGAGCAGTCGTCCACGGCCTTGAGGCCGCCGAAGTGCTTCGACAGACCACGAACCTCGAGCAGGGGTCTGGGCTCGGGGTCCGTGGCCCCGACGGGCTGGACCCGGTCGGTCAGGGAGGCGAGGCTGCCGCCCGTGCCGATGCGCGCACCCACGAGACCCGCCTTGCCCGCCGTACGCCGTCGGTAGAGCAGGGACTCCACCGCAGGCAGGATGCCTTTGGGCAGGAAGATCACCACGAGCACCAGCAGCCCGCCGAACAGGAAGAGCCGGGTGTTGCCGCCGCCGAAGTTGTTGTTCGCGATCTCGTTGAGCGGCTCGATCAGGAAGGCACCGAGCACCGGCCCCCACAGCGTGGCCTTGCCCCCGATGAGCAGCGACAGGATCAGCTGGACGCTGATCAGGATGCTGAACATGCCGCGGGGGTCGATGAAGGTCAGGTAGTAGCCGTAGACCGCCCCGGCCATGCCGACGAACACCGTGCTCGCGACGAAGGCGATCATCTTCTCCACCGGCAGGTTGATCCCGATGGTCGCGGCCTTCGTCTCGTCCTCGCGGATCGCGATCAGGCCCATGCCGAGCTTCGTCCGGCGGATCCACCAGGTCATCAGCAGCTGGAGCGCGAGGATCGCGACCAGCGCGTAGTAGAAGGGCCAGTTGATGATGTCGCGGTCCCACGTCGGCAACGGCAGCGTCAGGCCGGCGGTGCCGTTGGTCAGGCTCACCCAGTTCACGGCGACGACCTGGACCAGGAACAGGAAGGCCACCGTGATGATCACGAACGCCGGGCCGCGCGACCGCAGCGACACCAGGCCCAGCAGGAGGGCCACGGCCGCCGCGACGAGCCCCGCCACCGGCACCCACAGCCAGGCCGAGACCGAGTCGTAGCGCGTCGCCAGCACCCCGATGGTGTAGCCGCCGAGCCCGATGAAGGCGCCCTGGCCGAGGGAGACGTAGCCGGCGAAGCCGGTGATGATGTTCAGTCCGCTGGCGCCGATGGCGAAGACCAGCGAGAGGATCACCATGTTCTGGTAGTAGGCGTCGTCGGAGAGCATCGGGAAGACCAGGAGCAGCACCGCGGCGACCACCACGAGGAAGCGCCCGATCCAGAGGGGATGTCCGAGCTTGGCCAGGGACGAGTTCACGCGGGCACCGCATCCTCACGCATCCGGGTTCCGAGCAGGCCCTGCGGCCGGATCAGCAGGACCGCGAAGACGATCGCGTAGGGCACCGCTGTCGCCCAGGAGGGCGAGACGTAGGCAGCGGTGAACGTCTCCGCCACGCCGAAGATCAGCGCGCCGAGGATGGCGCCGTTGAGGCTCCCCATCCCGCCGAGCACGACGATCGCGAGGAGCCGGGCGATCCACTGGTAGTGGGCGCCGGGCACGAACGGGTACAGCACGCCCACGATCGCCCCGCCCGCCCCGGCGGCCGCGATGCCGATCGCGAACACGAGCGCCGCGACGGCGGCCACCTTGATCCCGACCAGCTCGGCGCTGCCGGGGTTGATGGCCGCGGCACGGATCGCGCGACCCAGCCAGGTCCGGGTCAGGATGACCCAGAGCACTGCCAGCACCAGAACCGCCACCACGCCGCCGTACACCTGGGCCTTCGGCAGGAAGATGCTCCCGACCGTGAAGGACTCGTCCGCGTAGCTCGGTCGGATCGCGGTCGAGTTGTTGCCCCAGATCGTGCCCATGAGCGCCTCGAGCACCAGCGCCAGACCGAAGGTGAGCAGGACCGTCGAGGCCATCGGGGCGGTCCTGATCGGCGAGACGAACAGCTTGTAGGTCACCCAGCCGGCGAGGCCGATCACCGGGGTGGTGATGAGGATCGCCAGCAGCGGGTCGATCCCGAGCTCGCTCCACAGCGTGTACGAGAGGAACGACGCGACGATGAGGAACGCACCGTGCGCGATGTTGATCACCCGCATGACCCCGAAGATCAAGGTCAGGCCGCTGGCGACCAGCGCGTACACCCCGCCGAGGAGCAAGCCCAGGATCAGGTTCTGGAGCAGCTGGGTCATCAGCCGGCGCCTCCAGGCTGCCAACCCGGGATGAGGCCGTCGACGGTGGCGGCGTCTTCGGGAAGCACGATCTCGGGTACGCCGTCCTGCCACTGGCCGATGAGGAACTCACCGATCGGGCTGCCGTCGTCGTTCCACTCGAGCGGCCCGAGGATCGTCTCCACGGTGTTGTCCCGCAGCCACTGGGCCATGGCCTCCTGGTCCTCGATGTCGCCGACCGCCTCGACGGCGGCCTGCAGCACCTGACCCGCGGCGAACGCGTCCGCGGCGTCCTCGGGCGGGACCCCGCCGAACTTCTCCTCGTACCTGGCCACGAAGTCCTCGTTGCCGGGCGTGGCCGCCTCGGGCACGTGGCTCACGGCGTACAGGATGCCCTCGGTGTTCTCGACGCCGATCGCCTCGGAGAACTGGTCACCCTGCGACGGGGCGCTGGTCTGGTAGAGCCACTGCGGCTCGAAGTTCGCCTTGAGCATGGAGCGGATCATGCTGACGCCGTCCTCGAACACCGCGCCGTGCACGACGAGATCAGGCTTCTTGGCCTTCATCGCGTTGACGATGGTGTCGAAGTTCTTGGTGTCGATCGCGTAGGTCTCCTCGTAGACGGTCTCGACACCCGCGTCCTCGAGGATCTCCCGGATGCCCTCGACGTTCGGGGCCGCGAAGGGGTCGTCGATCGTCGGGTACGCCGCGGTCTTGGGACGCTCGTCCTCCGGCATGCCGGCGACGTACTCGGCGAAGACCTTGCCCTGCTTGTCGGCCGTGGCCTGCTGGGCGAAGAAGAGGTACTGGAAGCCGCGGCTGAAGAGCTCCGGGGACCCGCCAGCGGGCTCGACGTAGAGCATCTGGTTGCGCTCCGCCACGGCGGACGCCGGCAGGTTCAGCAGCGAGGAGAAGGTCCCGAGAAGGAGGTCGACGTTGTCCTGGCTGATGAGGGCGTTGTAGTCGGCGACGATGGTGTTCTGGTTCGACGCGTCGTCCTTGTAGACGATCTCGACGTCGCGCTCGAGGAGGCCGCCCTCCTCGTTGACCGTCTCCTGCCAGATCTCGTAGCCCTGCTTGGCCGCCTGGCCCGGCTGCGAGAACTCACCGGTCAGCGGGAGCGACGTGCCGATCTTGATCGGCTCCTCCGAGTCACCCCCGCCGCCGCCGTTGTCGTCGCCACATGCGGCTAGCCCGAGCACCAAGAGACTGCTGATCGCGGCCACCCTGAGACGCTGGCCGGTCCTCGAAATCGCCATTCTTCCTCCTCGGTGTCCGCAATCGATTGCGGTAGTGGCAGTCTTGTGAAGCAGGCCACACCCTGTCAAGCATGATGACCGAATCTTCATCGCTCGGCGGGCCGTTTTCCGGAGCCCGTGGGGTGGTTGAGCCACGGCCCACCAGAGCCCCGTCGGCAGGCTCGGCAACGAAAAGGGGCGTAACGGACGGCGGCTGATTGCAAACGCTTGCAGCATCCGGCATCGTGACGTCGAAGAAGCGACCGCGCCCCAGGAGGTCAGCCGTGGCCCTCTCTCCCCGGCCCACCGACCCGCAGCCCACCGACCCGCGCCCACCGACCCGCTGCCCGGCTCCGCCGACGTGGTCGTGGTCGGCGCCGGCCACAACGGCCTCGCCTGCGCCGCGTACCTCGCGCGGGCCGGCCTCGAGGTCGCCGTGCTCGAGGCATCCGCCCAGGCCGGCGGCAACACGCGGACCGAGGAGCTCACGCTGCCGGGCTTCGCCCACGACTCCTGCTCGAGCGCCCACGTCCTGATCCAGTCCAACCCGATGATCCGCGACGACGAGCTCGGACTGCTCTCGACGTACGGACTGAGGTACCTCCACACCGACCCCGCCGTGGTCATGCCGCAGGCGGACGGCGACACCCTCGTGATGCACCGCGACCTCGACGCCACCGTCGAGGAGGTCGGACGGTTCTCCGCATCGGACGCCACCGAGCTCGAGGCGATGATCGACGAGTGGACCGGCGGGCTGGCGGCCGTCCACGGTCGCTGGAGCTCCCACCTCGACCTCGGCGAGGGCGAGAGCGTCGCGCGCTACCTCGCCCTCCGGCAGGAGAGCGCGTGGGACGTCGTGCACCGGCGGTTCTCGCACCCCGTCGTGCGGTCGTTCGTGCTGTGGCTCGCGATGGCCACGATCCAGGACCCGCGCCGCCCGGGCACCGGCTTCCTCCCCTCGTCGTTGACCGCGGGCCGGCTGAGCTTCGGCTGGGCGACCCCGGTGGGCGGGTCGCAGGCGCTGCCCGACGCCCTCACCGCACTCATCCGCGCGCACGGCGGGTCGGTGGTCTGCGACGCAACGGTCGACCGCGTCGAGGTCTCGAGCGGTCGCGCTGCCGCGGTGCGCACCGTCGACGGCCGCCGCGTCGAGGCCCGGCGAGCGGTCGTCTCGAGCGCCCACCTCGCGCGGCTCGCGGAGATGCTGGAGGGTGCCCCCGCTCCCGCCGACCTCACCGAGGCACGGGACCGGTGGCGGCCCGGGCTCAGTGTGTTCGCCGTGCACGCCGCTCTCCGCCGCGAC
Source organism: uncultured Actinomycetota bacterium (assembly GCA_963701425.1). Classification (GTDB taxonomy): domain Bacteria; phylum Actinomycetota; class Actinomycetes; order Propionibacteriales; family Nocardioidaceae; genus Nocardioides_C. The sequence goes on from CAVPAG010000016.1 coordinate 145,048, forward strand.
CTGGAGTACCCCTCGGCGACGGGGCCGCTCCGGTCGCCCGCGGCCGGGTTCGGCGGCACCGAGGGCATGGTCCGCCAGGTCGACGCCCACCACCGCGGCGAGGCCGATGCCGGCGACCCGTGGCTGCTGGTCGTCGGCCAGACCGCCGTCGACCCGGGCCGGGCTCCCGACGGGCAGGCGACGTTCAAGATCCTGACGATCGCGCCGTACGAACGCCGTGACGGTCGGGACTGGGCGGAGACCAAGGACGAGTACGCCGCGGCGCTGGTCGACCTGGTGCGGGCCCGCGCCCAGGGCCTGGACCCCGACGACATCCTGGCGATCCGGGCCGAGTCCCCGGTCGACGTCGCCCGGCACAACCCCCACAACCTCGGCGGCTCGTGCCACGGCGGCGAGTTCGTCACCGCCGACGGCGGCGTGATCCCCGGCTGGCCGACGTACTCGACCTCCGTGCCGGGCCTCTTCCTCACCGGCGCCACCGCCCACCCGGGAGGTTCGGTGTCGGGCCGGCCGGGACGCAACGCCGCTCGCGCCGTGCTCACCGACCTCGGCATGGACCCCGGGAAGGTGATGGGCGCGACGTAGTCGCTCAGGCGAGGATCCGCAGGGGCCTCTCCACGAGCTCCACGAAGGCCCGCATCCACCGGGCGGCCACCACCCCGTCGACCGGTCGGTGGTCCACCGACAGCGTCACCCGCATGACGGGCGCGACCTTCACCTTGCCCTTCCGCGCGACCGGCTCGTCGCGGACCGCGCCGACCGCGAGGATCGCTGACTGCGGCGGGTTGATGATGGCCGCGAACTCCTCGGTGCCGAACATGCCGAGGTTGGTCACGCTGATGGCCCCACCCTCGAGCTCTTCCTGACGCAGCCGTCCCGCCCTCGCGCGCTCGGCGAAGTCCTTCGTGGCGCGGGCGACCGCGGTCAGCGACATCGAGTCCACGTCGCGCAGCACCGGGGTGAGCAGGCCGCGGTCGGTGGCCACGGCCACGGCGACGTCCACGGTGGAGTACTGCCGCACGGCCTCCGGCGTCCAGGTCACGTTCATCTCGGGTACGAGCGTGTGGGCGCGTGCGACGGCCTTGACCACGAGGTCGTTGAGGGAGACCTTCACGTCGGCGGACTCGTTCAGCTCCTTCCGCAACCTCAGCAGGCGGCGGGCGTCGATCGTCGCGCGCACGTAGAAGTGCGGAGTCGACTGCTTGCTCTCGGTGAGGCGGGCCGCGATCGCCCGGCGCATCTTCGTGTGCGGGATGTCGGTGTACGGCGCCTGGGCAGCCGGCTGCTCGACAGGCGCGGCTCCCCCTCGCCGTGCTCGGGCCGCCGCCCGGACACTGCCGCCTCGACGTCCCGGCGGAGGATCCGCCCGTGAGGGCCCGAGCCCTGGATCTCCTCGACGGCGAGCCCTGCCTCTCGGGCGAGCCGGCGCGCGAGCGGACTGGCGAAGATCCGGCCACGGTGCTCGCCGTTGGTCTCCGTCACCTGTTGGGCCAACTGCTGGGCCTCGGCCGGCGCCGGCAGTGTGGCGGTGCCGGTGTTCGCGGTGCCGCCCTCGGGGTCGTCGGGCACGGTCCGCCGTTCGGGGGCGGCAGCCGGGGCGGTGCCCGCGGAAACGCCGAGCTCGGCCAGGAGCGCGTCCACGTCGTCGACCTGCTCCCCCGGCTCGCCGATCAGGGCGATCGGAGCGCCGACCTCCACCTGCGACCCGGCGGGCACCAGCCTCCTGAGGACGACACCCTCCCCCTCGGCCTCGATGTCGACGACGGCCTTCTCGGTCTCCACGGTGGCGATCGGCTCGGCGGCCCCGACGCGGGCGCCCTCCTCGGCCGTCCACTCCTGCAGGACCGCCTCCGTCGTGTTCGCGGCGACGCCCGGCATGCGCAGCAGCCGCGCCATGTCAGTACCTCTCCATCTCGCGGAGCTTCGCGACGACCTCGTCGGTCTGCGCGATCGCGGCCCGCTCGAGCACCTTGCTGATGCTGGGTGAAGCCTCCCCGCCGGTGACCCGTTGCACCGGCTGGTCGAGCCAGTCGAAGAAGCGGCGGTGGATCTCGTCGGCGAGCCAGCCGCCGTACGACGTACCGACGGCTCCCTGCTCGGCGATCAGCACGTTGTTGGTGCGTCTGATGCTCTCGCCGACGGTGTCCCAGTCGAGGCTGGCGCGGTCGAGCCAGCGCAGGTCGATCACCTCGGCGTCGAGGTCGACCTGGTCGGCCGCCTCGAGCGCGTAACGCACCATCGCGAGGTAGCTGAGCACGGTGACGTCGGAACCCTTGCGGCGAACGGCGGCCTTGCCGACGGGCAGGCAGTAGTCGAGGTCGTCGACAGGGCCGAGGCCGGTCGAGGGGTAGAGGTCGACGTGCTCGAGCACGAGAACGGGGTCCTTGCAGCGCAGGGCGCTGTTCATCAGGCCCACGTAGTCGAACGGGGTCGTCGGCGCGACGATCCGCCAGCCCGGCGCGGTCGCGAAGATCCCGGCCGGGTCCATCGAGTGCTGCGAGCCGTAGCCGGTGCCCATCGCGACCTTGCTGCGGAGCACGAACGGCACGTCGCCGCTGCCCCCGAACATGTGCCGTGCCTTGCCGATCTGGTTGAAGAGCTGGTCGGCCGCTACCCACATGAAGTCGGCGTACATGAACTCCACGACCGGCTTGAAGCGACCGTCCAGGGCGATCCCGCCGCCGAGGCCGGCGAAGGCGTTCTCGCTGATCGGGGTGCCGAGGACCCGGTCCGGGAAGCGCTCCCTGAGACCACGCGTGGCGCCGTTCGTGCCGCCGTTGAGCCGGTGCACGTCCTCGCCCATCACGACCACGGAGTCGTCGGTCTCCATCCGGCGACCCATGACTCCCGCGATCGCGTCGATCATCTTCTGCTCGGCGAGCTCACCGGTGAAGGAGTCGAGGTCGGCCAGAGGCGCGTCGTCGAACTCGCTGAGGTCCCCGCGGACCCCGACGTCGACGAAGGCCGGGTCCGGCCACTCGCTCGGCTTGATGCGCCGCTGTCCGGGCTTGCCGTCGGGCACGGGCTCGAGGAGTACGTCGGCGGTCTCGGCCATCAGGGCCTTCGCGCCTGCCACGGCGGCGTCGACCTCGGCCTGCGTCATGATCCCGCGGTGCACCAGGTGTCCCGAGAGCTGCGTGACCGGGTCACGGTCACGCCACTGCTGCTCCTCCTCCTTGGTGCGGTAGCCGAACGCGCTGCCGGGGAAGCCGCCGTTCTGGTGGAAGTAGCGGTAGGTGTCGACCTCCACGATCGTCGGCCCGCGCCCGGCGCGCATGTGGGCCACCGCCTCCTCCATGGCGAGGAAGACCGCGAGAGGGTCCATCCCGTCGACCTTCCAGCTCGCGATGTTGAAACCGGGGCCGCGGCCCGAGAGCCGGGGCTCCCCCGTGGCCTCGAACACGCTGGTGGACACGGCGTACTGGTTGTTCTCGATGAAGAAGCAGACCGGCAGCTTCCAGGCCGCGGCGAGGTTGAAGGTCTCCAACGTCGAGCCGATGTTGACCGCGCCGTCCCCGAAGTAGGTGACCGAGACCGCGTCGGTGCCCGCCTGGCGGTGCGCCCACGCGTAACCGGCCGCCTGGGGCACGCCGCCACCGACGATGGCGTTGGTGCCCATCGCCCCGGCCTCCTTCCACTGCAGGTGCATCGACCCGCCGCGCCCGTGACCGAAGCCGCGGTCGAGCCCGCAGATCTCGGCGAGCGTGCGCAGGAGCAGCTCGCGGACCTCGTCCCCCGGCTCCTCGGCCGGGTCGATCCCCTTGGGCGCGAGGTGGTGGAGCGCCTTCGCCAGGAACTGGTGGTGCCCCCGGTGGGAGCCGTTGACGGTGTCCTCGCTGGTCAGGGCCAGCACCGACCCGACCGCGCCGCCCTCCTGGCCGATGCTCGAGTGGGCAGGCCCGTGGATCAGCCCGGCACCGGCGAGCTCGAGGACGGTCTCCTCGAACGTCCTGATGAGAACGAGCTGGCCCAGCATCGTGCGCAGCAGCGCGGGGTCGGCCGCGTCCCAGTCCTCGTCGGTGACGACCAGCTCGACCCACGGCGAAGCCGGCTCGAGCAGGCGGTGCTCGGTCATCGCAGACCTCCAGCGGTCGTGGGGAGACCTCCAGCGTGACACAGGATTGGATCCAAGATCCAGGTTAGCCGTGACGCTGGACACAGGATGTGGGGCGTGGTTCAGTGGAAATCGCTCATCGCGGCCCACACGAAAGGATCCAATGTGGCGCTTCCGGGGCTCAGGCGACTGGACCACATCGGCTTCACCGTGCCCGACCTCGACGAGGCGACGCGCTTCCTCGAAGACGTCCTCGGCTGCGAGTACCTCTACTCGCTCGGGCCCTTCCGCAGCGACGGCGAGTGGATGACCGAGCACCTCGACGTCCACCCGCGCGCGGAGGTCGTGGAGAACCGCTTCTTCCGCTGCGGCGAGCAGGCCGTCTTCGAGGTCTTCCACTACACCTCCCCCGACCAGAAGCAGGCCATCCCCCGCAACAGCGACATCGGCGGCCACCACGTGGCGCTGTACGTCGACGACCTCGACGTCGCGGTGGAGCACCTGCGGTCGCAGGGGGTGACCGTCCTGGGCGAGCCGACGCCGAGCAAGGGGCCTGCCGAGGGCAACCGCTGGGTCTACTTCCTCTCCCCGTGGGGCATGCAGTTCGAGCTGGTGTCCTACCCGGGCGGAAAGGCGTTCGACCGTGGACGCGGCTGAGACCAACGGCACGGGGACCAACGGCACGGGGACCAACGGCACGGGTGCCGCGAGCGCCCGGGTCGCCGAGTACCTGCGGGCCGCGATCCTGGAAGGCCGGATCACCCCGGGCGAGCGGATCCGGCAGGAGGACGTCGCGGCGCGGTTCGGGGCCAGCCGGCTCCCGGTGCGCGAGGCTCTGCGGATGCTCGAGGCCGAGGGCCTGACCGAGCACGAGGCCAACAAGGGCGCTCGGGTCCCCCGTCTGTCCATGCACGAGGTGGACGTGATCTACCAGATGCGCGAGCGGCTGGAGCCCCTGGTGCTCACCGAGAGCATCCCGCACCTGGGAGACGCCGAGATCGAGCGGCTCGAGGAGGTGCAGGCCCGGATCGAGGAGAACACCGACATGGCCGCCTTCCTCGCCCTCGACCGGGAGTTCCACCTGCTCACCTACACCGGGTGCCGGATCGACCCGCTCACCTCGATGGTGACCCGGCTGTGGAACTCCACCCAGCACTACCGTCGCGCGTTCATGGCGCTGAGCGGCCCCAGCCGGATGTGGGTCGTGAACGCCGAGCACCGGCTGCTCCTCGACGCGATCGAGCGGCGCGACCCGGTCGATGCCGAGCGCTACCTGAGCGGCCACATCCGGCGTACCCGGATCGAGCTCGACCGGCACCCCGAGGTCTTCGACGGAGGCGCGCCATGATGACCCCGCCCCGGAGCCAGGCGTTCGGGTTCACGGTCAACGGCGCGGCGGTGACCGTCACGGCCGACCCCGACACCCCGCTGCTGACGGTGCTGCGCGAGAGCCTCGACCTCAAGGGCAGCCGGTTCGGCTGTGGGCTCGGGCTGTGCGGGGCCTGCTTCGTGCGCCTCGACGACGCCGTCGTCTCCTCCTGCGACACCCCGCTGTGGTCGGTCGAGGGCCGCACCGTGGTCACCGTCGAGGGCCTCGGCGCCGACGGGGCGCTGCACCCGGTGCAGCAGGCGCTCCTCGACGAGCAGGCGGCGCAGTGCGGCTTCTGCATCTCCGGCATCGCGGTGAACGCGGCGACACTGCTGGAGGCCAACCCCCACCCGAGCGCCGACGAGGTGGTCGAGGCGCTCGACCGGAACCTGTGCCGCTGCGGCGTCCAGCGCCGCATCGTGCGAGCGGTCGTCGAGGCGGGTGCGAGGTCGTCATGACCGTCACCGACAAGGCCACCTCCGCGCTTCCGCGCGACCTGGCCGCGAACCCCCGCCTCTCGCGGTGGGTCTCGGTCGGCCCTGACGGGACGGTCGGGCTCCGGGTCGGCAAGGTCGAGCTCGGCCAGGGCATCCTCACCGCCCTCGCGCAGGTGCTCGCCGACGAGCTCGACGTGCCGCTCGACGCGAGTCCGCGCCCTCCCCGCGCACACGGGGCTCGGGCCGGACGAGGGCCTGACCGCGGGGAGCACCTCGATCCTCGACGCAGCCCCGGCCGTGCGGATCGTCGGTGCGGCGGTGCGGGCGCTCTTCGTGGCCGAGGCCGCCCGCGGCTGGGGCATCGACCCGGTCGACGTGACGGTCGAGGCCGGCGAGCTCCGGTCCCCCGACGGCAGGAGCGCGTCGTACGCCGAGCTCGCGGGCAGCGTGGACCTCGACGTCGACGTCGACGCGGATATCGGCGCGGAGGTCACGGTCAAGGACGTCGACGGCGCGCGGCTCGTGGGCAGCAGCGCGGCCCGCTCGGACCTGCCCGACAAGGTGGCCGGCCGCCCTCGCTACATCACCGACCTGCGCCTGCCCGGGATGCTCTTCGGGCGGGTGGTCCGGCCGCCGTCGCCGGGCGCTCGCCTCACCTCGGTCGGCGACGAGGCGGCGACGGCGGCGACTCAGAGCGCCGCGGTGTGGAGGTCGTGCGCGACGGCTCCTTCCTCGGCGTCGTGGGCGCCGACGAGCTCGCGGTGACCCGGGCCGCCGAGGCGCTTGGCGAGAGCAGCGCCTGGGCCGAGGCGGACCGGCTCCCCGACGAGGACGACCTCACCGCGTTCCTGCTGGCCGGCCCGCACGAGGACATCCCGGTGCTCGCCGAGGACGACCCGCTGCTCACTGAGGGCGAAGCCCGGACGGCTGGCGTCCGACGCCTGAGCGCGCGCTACAGCCGGCCGTTCCTGGCCCACGCCTCGATCGGCACGAGCTGCGGCATCGCCCGGTGGGAGGAGGACGGCCGGGTGTCGGTGTGGAGCCACAGCCAGGGCATCTTCAAGCTGCGCGACGCCATCGCCCAGGCGCTCGACCTCGACACCTCGGTGGTGGTGGTCGAGCATGCCGAGAACGCCGGCTGCTACGGCCACAACGGCGCCGACGACGCCGCCTTCGACGCGGTCCTGCTGGCCCGGGCCGTGCCGGGCAGACCTGTGCTGGTGCAGTGGACGAGGCAGGACGAGCTCGGCTGGGCGCCCTTCGGCTCCGCGATGGTCACCGAGGTGAGCGCCCCGGTCTCCGAGACGGGTCAGATCGCCGGCGTGGACCTACGACGTCTTCAGCCAGGGACACACCACACGACCCGGCTACGCAGGGGTGCCGGGCCTGCTGGCCGGCGCGTACCTCGAGCACCCGCTCCCCGCACCGGCTGCCACGGACCCGCCGCCTGCCGCCGGAGGCGGTTCCACCCGCAACGCGGTGCCGATCTACTCGGTCGGGCCCCGCCGCATCACGGGCCACCGGCTGCTCGAGACGCCGATCCGCTCGTCGGCGCTCCGCGCCCTCGGGGCGTTCATGAACGTGTTCAGCATCGAGTCCTTCATCGACGAGCTCGCGGCCACGGTCGGCGAGGACCCGCTGACCTTCCGGCTGCGCCACCTCGAGGACCCCCGCGGCCGCGACGTCCTGGAGGCGGCGGCCGCCGCGGCCGGCTGGGGCTCCTACCTCCCCGAGGGAGCCGCCCGGGGGATCGGGCTGGCCCGCTACAAGGACCGGGGCGCCTACTGCGCGGTCGTCGCGGAGGTGGAGGCCGAGGAGGCGGTCCGGGTCCGCCGGCTCACCGTCGCGGTCGACGTGGGACGGGTGGTCAACCCCGACGGCGTGCGCAACCAGATCGAGGGCGGCGCGACCCAGGCGACGAGCTGGACCCTCAAGGAGCGGGTCCGCTTCGACCGTCGCCGGATCACGAGCGTGGACTGGGAGACCTACCCGATCCTGAGCTTCAGCGAGGCGCCCGAGATCGACGTACACCTGCTCGACCGGCCGGACCTGCCGTCGGTCGGCGCGGGCGAGGCCGCCCAGGGCCCCACGGCCGCCGCCATCGGCAACGCCGTCGCCGCCGCGGTCGGGGTGCGCGTGCGGGACCTCCCGATCACCACCGAGGCCGTGGTCGCGGCCATCGAGGCGCAGCCGGACTGAACACGTACGACACGCTCAACCACCGAGGGAGAAGCACATGTCAGATCCGTACATCAGCTACGTGCCACTCGAGCAGATGGACGAGCGGATGCAGGAGGAGATGCACCGCTGCGCCCGGGAGGGCACACCGCGCCCGGAGAGCTCGGCGGTCCGCGCCCATGCGCCGAACGCGTTCTGGGCCTTCGCCGACTCGTGGAAGGACATCTTCCACAGCGGCGTCTGCGACCACGCGATCAAGGACCTGTGCCGGGTCTACATCTCGCGGACGGTCAAGTGCGAGTTCTGCGGCAACCAGCGCTCGATGAAGGCGACGGCCGCGGGGCTCCAGGAGCAGCAGTACGACGAGCTGCTGAACTTCGAGTCCTCGGAGAAGTACGACGACCGGCAGAAGGCCGCTCTCGCCTACGCGCAGGCGATCGCCTGGGGCGAGCAGGACCTCGACGGGCTGTGGAAGCGGCTGCACGAGCACTTCTCCGAGCCCGAGCTGGTCGAGCTCGGCTGCTTCATCGCGCTCACGTTCGGGCAGCAGAGCTGGATCCGGCTGCTCGGCGTCGAGCACCACCAGTACATGCCCGGCACCGGAGCCTCCATGGCGCCTGGGTTCACCACGCCCGAGGAGCTCGCCGTCACCAAGGCCCGCGAGGACTACTGGGCCAACCTCTAGTGGGCCGACCTCTAGTACGGGTTGGCCACCACGAGGTCCTGCGCGGGGAAGAGGGTGAGGAGGCGGGGTCCGTCAGGCGTGACCACGACCTCCTCCTCGATCCGCGCCGCGGAGAACCCGTCGCTCGCAGGGCAGTAGGTCTCGAGCGCGAACACCATGCCCGCCTGGAGCTCGATCGGCTCCTTCATGCTGTTGAGCCGCGAGATGATCGGCCGCTCGTGGAGGCCGAGCCCCAGGCCGTGGCCGAACTGGAGCCCGAAGCACTCCATCTCGTTCTCGAAGCCGAACTCCTGGGCCTTCGGCCAGACCGCGGCCACCTCGTCGGTCCCGACGCCGGGCTTGATCATGTTGATCGAGGCGTCCATCCACTCCCGCGCCTTGGTGTAGGCGTCGCGCTGGCTCGGCGTCGCGCTGCCCACGCTGAAGGTCCGGTAGTAGCAGGTCCGGTAGCCGTTGAACGAGTGGATGATGTCGAAGAAGGCCTGGTCGCCGGGGCGGATGAGCCGGTCGGAGAAGTTGTGCGGGTGCGGGTTGCAGCGCTCGCCTGAGACCGCGTTGATCGCCTCGACCTGGTCCGAGCCCATCTCGTAGAGCCGCTTGTTGGCGAGCGCGACGATCTCGTTCTCGCGGACGCCGGGCTTCAGCGCCTCGACGATGTCCTGGTAGACGCCGTCCACCATCGCGGCCGCCTGCGTGAGCAGCATGATCTCGTCCTGGGACTTGATCTGGCGTGCGTCGAGCATGAGCTGCTGCGCGTCGACGACGGTCAGACCCTGCCGCTGCATCTCGAAGAGGAACGGCAGCTCGACGATGTCCACGCCCGACCGGCGCGTCGGCGACGCCCGCGTCCTCGAGCAGGCCCTTGATCTGCCGGACGGCGTCCTCCATCAGGCCTGCGGTCGGGGCGATCGCGCCGCGGAGGCCGAGCATGCCGGCACGGCTGTTCTCGGGCTTGAGCCAGGGCGAGTAGAGCCGGTGGTGGCGGGCTGCGGAGCCGAAGTCCCACAGCATCGGCTCGCCGTCGCGGGTGAGCAGCGCGTAGCGGGTCATCTTGTCGCCGAGCGCGCCACCGATCCAGGTCTGGGTGGTGTAGCGGATGTTGTAGAAGTCGAAGAGCAGGAAGGCGCCGCACTCGCTCGCCTCCAGCGACGCCTTCGCACGCCCGAGGCGGTACGTGCGGAGGCGGTCGAAGTCGACCCGCTGCTCGTAGTCGACGCCCATGTGGCCGGGAGCCGCCAGGGGCCTGGCGCCCGGCAGGGCGGGGGTGGTCATGTCAGCTCACCTCGTCCGCAGCGCTCAGGCCGTCGTCGACGGCGACGTTCTCGGGCTTGAGCTCGATCCCGGAGGCCGCCGCCTGCTGGTCGAGCAGGATCGCGAAGTCCTCGTCGACCCGTCCGCTGCTGACCGTGGCCTGCACCAGCTGCGCGGTCACGGCGGCGACGGGCATGGGTACGTCGAGCTCCCGGGCCGCCGCCAGGCCGAGGTCGAAGTCCTTGCGCAGCAGCACCGGCGTGAACGTCGGGGTGTAGTCGAGGTTCACGAACGCCGGCGACTTGTAGCGGCTGAACACCGACCCCATGACCGAGTTGTTGAGGAAGTCGAGGAAGGCTGCCCTGGAGACGCCACCCTTCTCGGCGAGCACGGTGATCTCGGCCATCGACTGGGTCACCACGCCGAGCAGGAGGTTGTGGCAGATCTTCACCAGCCGCGCGACGTCGCCCTCACCGACGTACGTCACGGACTTGCCGAGGTGCCCCAGCAGCGGCTCGACGCGGCGGTAGGTGTCCTCGGGGCCGGAGACGACGAGGCTGAGGCCTCCCGCTCTCACGACCTTGCCGTTGCCGCTCACCGGCGCGGCCAGGAAGGCCACGTTGCGGTCGGCGCACTCCTCGCGCATGCGCTCCGAGGACTCGGTCGACACCGTGGAGCAGTCCACGACGACGGAGGGCACGTGCTCGCGGTCCTGCAGCAGCCCGCCCTCGCCGAGCAGGACGTGCTCGAGGTCCGCGGGCGTGGACACCATGGTGAAGACCACGTCGAGGTCGCGCAGGTCGGCGATCGAGTCCGCGACGGCGGCACCGTGCTCGGCCAGCGGCTCGGCCTTGGCCTTCGTGCGGTTCCAGGCGGTGAGGTCCACCTCCGCCTTGGCGAGGCGCCGAGCCATGGCGAAACCCATCCGGCCGGTGCCGATCCAGCCGACCTTCAGACCGGTCGAGTCAGTCGTGTCGTTCGTCATGCGCCTGCCTTTGCAATCGTTTGTATCTCAACGTAGGTCGTGCCTTCGGCCACCGTCAAGCGAGTCGGTCAGAGCCGCCCGGCGAGCCAGTCCGCGGTGTACGGACGGTGCCACGCGGCGACGTTGGCGCACCCGTGGTTGCCGTTCTCGAGCATCAGCAGCTCGACCTCGCCACCCGCCTCTTGCCGCAGCCGTTCGGCGTGCTGCCACGGGATCAGCCGGTCGTGCCGGCCGAACACGATCAGCAGCGGCGCCGTGATGTCCCCGGCGGTCTTCTCGAGCGTCAGAGTCGCGGCGATCTCGTGCGCCTCCGCCTCGTCCGCCGCCCGCGACCTGACCTCGAAGGTCTTCCGGGTGAGCTCGGGCAGCCCCTCCCAGCAGTCGCCGAAGTCGAACGGTCCGGCGAGGGCGACGCACGCCTTGACCCGGTCCCCGACCGCAGCAGCCACGCGCGGCGCGTAGTAGCCGCCCAGGCTGACTCCCCACACCCCGAGCCGGTCGCTGTCGACGTCGGGGATCCGGGCCAGAGCGGCCAGCAGGGTCTCGGCCGGCGCGCTCCAGTCCCCCCGGATCGTGAGGTCGTACTCCGCCTCCCCCTGCCCCGGACCGTCGACGCTGAAGGTCGCCAGGCCGCGGGCGAGGAAGGTCTCCTCGGTGGAGCGGAGCTCCTCCTTCGTCGAGTCCAGGCCCGGGATCATCAGCACCGTCGGGTGCGGGCCGTCCCCCTCGGGGAGCCGGAGCACGCCGACCATGCTCGCGCCCTCGAACGGGATCTCGACCCGCCGGCCGGGCCGCGCGAGGTGGGGAAGGGCGTCGGTGTAGCAGCGAACCGCGCGCTCGTGCGCCCGGCGCATCTGGTCGAGGTCCTCGACGAAGACGAACTTGCCGAAGTGGTAGTACACCGCCGCCTGCGCCAGGTGCTCGCCGGCGGAGAGCAGGCGACCCTGGTCGAGCGCCGTCCGCCCGAGCGTCTCGTGCTCCTCACCGACCCGCGACCAGGCCTCGCACCAGTCCTCCCACCGGGTGACGCCCTCGGTGATCCTCTGGAAGTCCCACACGGTGACCCCGTTGGTGGTGAACCTCGGCGCCCAGTGCGCGATCGCCGAGGCGACCCTTGCGTCCGCCTGCGCCACGTTCTCGCCCTCCCTCTCGGACCGACGACTACTGCAAACGAGTGCAGTCTCTCGATGGCAGCAGCGGGTGTCAAGACCGGAGAGTCGGCTCGGCATCCCTGGACAGGGAGGCGTTCGGTAGGAACCATGGCTACTGCAATCGAATGCACGCTGCGCTATCGTGCAGGCGTGGACCTCGTCGTCGGATCCTTCACCCCGTCGGTCCTGCTCGCCGTCGCCCGGCGTACCGGTCGCCTCGGGGCGCACGACCTCGACGTCACCGAGACCCCGGTCCCCTCCTCCCCCGCGCAGTTCCGCTCGATGCTCGCCGGGGAGATCGACGTGGCGCTGACCAGCCCGGACAACGTGGTCGCCTACCGGTTCAGCACCGACAACCCGCTGGGCGCGACCGCCGACGCGCGGATCGTCAGCGCCGTCGACCGCGGCATGGGGCTCGGCCTCTACGGCAGACCGGGCCTCGACGGCCCCGAGCAGCTGCGGGGTGCGACCGTCGGCGTCGACGTGCCCACCTCGGGGTTCGCCCTGGCGATGTACGCCCTGGCCGACTCCCTCGGCGTGAGCCGCGACGAGTACGCCCTCGTCGCGCTCGGCTCCACGCCGCGGCGGCTCGACGCGCTGCTCGCAGGCGAGTGCGACGCGACCATGCTCAACGCCGGCAACGAGCTCGTCGCGGAGGCTGCCGGGGCGGTGCTCCTCGCCCGGGTGAGCGACGTGTGCGCGCCGTACCTCGGCACCGTCGTCGGCGTCGTGGGCGAGGACCGGCTGGAGCCCGCACGACGGCTGAGCCTGGCGTTGCGCGAGACCGCGCGCGCGATCTGCGGCGGGCACGACGGCGGGCACGACGCCGAGGTCGCGGTCGACGAGGCGATGCGGGTGCTCGGTCTCGACGAGACCCTCGCCCAGCGGTACGTCGACCGCCTCCGCAGCCCGGCCGAAGGCCTGGTGCTCGACGACGAGGTCGACCGCGAGGCACTGGGGACCGTCATCGGCCTCCGCCGGCACTACCTCCCGGCGAAGGTGCCGGGGGACGACCCGCTCGAGCACGCCCTCGACCCGGACTCGGGCCTCGTGGTCCCCGCTGCGACAGGACCCTGATGAGCCGCGGCCCGGCGGACCGCCACACGTCGTCGATCCGCCTGCTCCAGCTGACCGCCTTCACCAGCACCCTGGACCGCTTCGCGATGCCGCCGATGCTGGTCGCGATCGCGCTCGACCTGGGCGTCCCCCTGTCCCAGGCGGTGCAGGTCGCGGGCGCCTACTTCCTGGCGTACGGCCTGATGCAGCCGGTGTGGGGCATGGTCTCCGACTCGCTGGGGCTCGTGCGGACGCTGCGCATGACCCTGCTCCTCGCCGGCCTGACGACCATGGCCTCGGCCCTGGCCGGGTCGGTGCTCGCCCTCGGCGTCTTCCGCTGCCTCGCGGGCGGGTTCTTCGGCGCCGCCTTCCCTTCCGCGCTGATCTACGTCGGCGACACCGTCGCTGCTGCCGAGCGGCAGAGCCAGATCACGCGCCTCATGGTCGGGGTCGCCCTCGGGACGGCCCTGGCCTCGGTCGGGGCCGGCGTCCTCGCCGACGTGGCCAGCTGGCGGATCGCCTTCGTCGTGACCGGGACCGCAGCACTCGGCCTCGCCGCGGTCTTGCGGAACCTCCCGGTGCCGGCGGTGACGCGCACCCACCGCAACGTCGTCGCGCCGGTCCTCCAGGCCTTCCGGTCGAGGATGACGGTGCTGGTCCTGGTGCTGGCGTTCACGGAGGGGGCGGTCCTCCTCGGTGCGCTCACCCTGGTCCCGCCCGCCGTCGAGTCCACCGGCGCGAGCCCGTCGGTCGCCGGGGCCGCCACGGCCGCGTACGGCCTGGCCGTCTACGGGGCGGCGCACCTGGTGGGTCGACTCTCACGGACCCAGCACCCCTCGCGGCTGATCGCGCTGGGCGGCGTGGCGGCACTGGTCGGGTGCACGTTGATGGCGGCGTCCCAGGAGCCCGCCGTGGCCGTGGTCGTCGCGATGCTGCTCGGCCTCGCCTACGCGTCGATGCACTCGTCGTTGCAGACCTGGGCGACCGAGGTGATGCCGGCAGCCCGGGCCACGGTCGTGTCGCTCTTCGCGGGCTCGCTCTTCGTGGGCAGCGCGGTCGGCGCCATCCTCGTGGCCGACCTGGCGGAGGCCGACAGGTACCAGGAGATCTTCCTGATCTTCGCGGCCACGACCGTGCCGCTCGTGTCACTGGCCGTCTGGGGCCGGGCGACCTGGCGACGACCGGAGGAGGAGCCCGCATGAGGGAACGCCCGACACGCAAGGCCACGAAGGCGCAGCGCACTAGTATCCCTGGCGTGCAGACCCCGACGCTCCGTGACGTTGCCGAAGCCGCTGGGGTGCATGCCGCCACCGCCTCGCGCGCGCTGAACCCCGAGACCCGCCGGCTGGTCAACGCCGACACCGCCCGCCGGGTGCTCAAGGCGGCCGAGACCCTCGGCTACCAGCCGAACCCGATCGCCCGGAGCCTCAAGACGGCGAAGTCCCGCACGATCGGGCTGGTGCTGCCGGACCTGACCAACCCCCTCTTCCCGCCGATCGTGCGCGGCATCGAGGACGTGCTCGGCCCGGCCGGCTACAGCGCCCTGATCGTCAACACCGACAACGACCCCGCCCGCGAGGAGGCCCTCGTGGCCTCGCTGCGCTCGCGCCATGTCGAGGGGCTGATCGTCGCGACGGCGCTGCTCGACCACCCGCTGCTCGAGAAGCTCCATGAGCAGGGCGTGCGCATGGTCCTGGTCAACCGTCGCTCCGAGGGCATCGACGTCCCCTGCATCACGCCCGACGACGCGGCGGGGATCGCGCTCGCCGTGAAGCACCTGGCCGGGCTCGGACACACGCGGATCGCTCACCTGGCCGGCCCGGAGGCGACGTCGACGGGCGTGATCCGGGCCAACGCGTTCCGCAACGCGGTGCGCGACCACGGCCTCGACGACGACCCGTCGCTGATCGTCTCCTGCGACTACTGGAGCGAGGAGGAGGGCGCGCGAGCCCTGCGGCAGCTGCTCGACGCGGGCGCCGAGTTCACTGCCGTCGTGGCGGGCAACGACCTGATCGCCCTCGGCTGCTACGACGTCTTCGCCGAGCGCGGCATCTCCTGCCCCCGCGACATGAGCGTCGTCGGCTTCAACGACATGCCGTTCCTCGACAAGATGCGCCCGCCGCTGACCACCGTGGCCGTGCCGCACCACCAGATCGGTGTGGAGGCGGCGCGGATGCTGCTCGAGCTCTTCCACGAGTCCGACCGCCCGACCCGGTCGGTGCTCCTCCCGCTCTCCCTCGTCGTGCGCGGTTCGACCGCCCGGCCGCCCCACGAGTCCCGTGAGTCCCCCGTGAGTCCCATGGGCCGCCCGAGGTTCAGCGACGCCGAGATGGCCCGACGTACGGCGGCCCTCGACGAGGTGATGCGGGCAGCCGAGGTCGACCACGTCGTCGTCTACGGCGCGAACCGGGCCGGGAGCGGCGTGCAGTGGCTGACCGGATGGCCGGTGACCCGCGAGGGCGTGGTCGTGCACAGCATCGGGGTGCCCGACGTACTGCTGGTGCAGTTCTTCAACCACGTACCGCAGGCGCGCAGCGTCGCGTCCGGCGCCACCGTGCGATGGGCCGGGCCCAGGACCGGGGCGACGGTCCTGGAGGAGCTGCGGGCACGAGGCGCCGGCGAGGACGCGCGGGTCGGCGTCATCGGGCCGCTGCCCTTCCAGACGCACCGGGTCCTTGCGGACGCGGTCGGGACGGTGCTGGACCTGAACCCGCTGTACAACCGGCTGCGCATGCGCAAGTCCCCCGAGGAGCTGGAGTGGCTCAGGCGGGCGGCCGAGCTCACCGACCTGTCCTGCGCGGCTCTCCGCGACGGAGCGGCCCCCGGTCACACCGAGCACGAGCTGGTGGCGCTCGTCGAGGGGGCCTACCTCCCGCTCGGCGGGGCCAACTACATCCACTACTTCTCGATCACCTCGATGGCCTCGCCCGAGCAGTGTGTGCCGGCGCAGTGGCCCAGCGACAGGAGGCTCGGGGTCGGCGACGTCCTGTCGTGCGAGCTGAGCACCAGCTACGGCGTGGACTACCCGGGCCAGCTCCTGCGGACCTTCACGGTCGGTGTCGAGCCGACTCCGTTGTACCGGGACCTGCACGCCGTGGCCGACGAGGCGCTGCGCCGGATCGAGGCCCTGCTGGCTCCCGGCGTCACCCCCGCGCAGGTCGTGGAGGCGGCCGGCGTGATCGAGGAGGCCGGCTTCACGACCGTCGACGACCTCGTGCACGGGCTCGGCGGGGGCTACCTGCCACCGGTCTTCGGTTCGCGGAGCCGCACCCTCGAGCCGCTGCCCGAGACGCCGTTCGAGGAGGGCATGACCGTCGTGGTGCAGCCCAACGTCACCACGCCCGACGGCCGGGCCGGAGTGCAGACCGGCGAGCTCCTGCACGTCACGGCGAGCGGTTGCGAGCGTCTCCACGGCTTCCCGCGAGGCATGGGGCGGATCGCCTAGAACGGGACCAAAGGCCCATCCGACTGCGACCCATGGCCGTTATTTACACGGGATATTCCGTGAAAACTCCTCCCTAGGGCATGACGACCGCTGCCCGCACCCAGCACTTCACACGCCGCACTTCACACGCACTCACCGCGCTTCACACGCAGGGCTTCAAGGGGGAGCACACGCATGATCATCGCCGCAGCCACCGACCCAGAGCTCGGGTTTCCCGCCTGGCTCCGGGTCACCCACTTCCTGAACTTCCTCTTCCTCGGGCTGCTGATCCGCAGCGGCTGGGAGATCATCGCGACGCACCCGCGCTTCTACTGGCGCAACGACTGCGGCCCGGGCACGGAGTGGATCAAGTTCACCAAGCGGGTGGTGCCCCCGGAGGAGGGCGCCTACATGGCCCGCGACGACGAGTGCTCCCTGTCGCCGCTGATCTCCCTGCCCGGCCGCAAGAACATCGGGGCCGGCCGGCACTGGCACGCGCTGGTCACGATGCTGTGGTTGCTGAACGGTCTCGTGTACGTCGTACTCCTCTTCGGCACCGGCCAGTGGCGCCGTCTCGTGCCGACGTCGTGGGACGTCTTCCCCGAGGCGTGGGAGTCGCTGAAGATCTACGCCGGCCTCGGCGTGCCGTCGATCGAGCACTTCCAGCCGTACGACGCACTGCAGCAGCTGATGTACTTCTTCGTCGTCTTCGTCGCGGCCCCGCTGATGATCGTCACCGGCCCGGTCATGTCGCCGGCTGTCGTGGGTCGCTTCCCGTGGTACCCGAAGCTCTTCGGCGGACGGCAGGCTGCGCGCTCGCTGCACTTCCTCGGCATGGCCTTCTTCACGTTCTTCATCGTCATCCACGTGACGCTGGTCTTCGTCGTGCACCCGAAGTACAACCTGACCCACATGATGCTCGGCGAGGGCGACCCGGCACGGTTCGCGCAGGCGCTGACCATGACGATCCTCGGCATCGCCGCCGTCGTGGGCATCTGGCTGTTCCTCAGCTTCTGGAGCCTCGCCGACCCCCGTCGTACGCAGGTGCTGCTGAACCGGATCACCGAGCCTGCCCGCAGGCTGACCGTCAACCGGTTCGCGTCGCGACAGCGCAAGGCCCAGGTGTGGACCGAGGACGACATCTCGCCCTACCACTGGAGCAACGGCCGCCACCCCAGCGCCGAGGAGTCGCCTGAGTGGGAGGCGCTGCGGATGGACGGCTGGCGCGACTACCGGCTCGAGGTCGGCGGGCTCGTGGACCGGCCGATCAGCCTCAGTCTCGACGACCTGCGGGCGTTGCCGCGCCAGGAGCAGATCACGATGCACACCTGCATGCAGGGCTGGACCGGGATCGCGAAGTGGGGCGGCGTGAAGCTCTCCGACGTGCTCGCCCTGGTCGAGAAGAAGCCGAACGCGAGGTACCTCAAGCTCACCTCCTACGGCTACGCGCAGAAGATGCACGGCGGGAAGCCGCTGGAGCCCTACTACAGCTGCCTCCCCGAGGACCTCGTCTACGAGGACGAGACCATGCTGGCCTTCGACATGAACGACGAGCCGCTGCCGCTGACCTTCGGCGCCCCGCTGCGGCTGCGGGTCGAGTCGATCCACGGCTACAAGATGGTGAAGTACCTCCGCTCGATCGAGTGGATCGAGGACTACGCGACCGAGGGCGACGGCCAGGGCGGGACGCGCGAGGACTCCGGCTACCAGTCCATCAACGCCAGGATCTGACCAGACGCAGAGGGGCCTCGAACCACGGCGGTTCGAGGCCCCTCTTCTGCGTCGGTGCCGTGGTCAGCAGACCCCGTCGCTCGGCTTCGGGCTGGAGAGGCCGAACAGCGGCCGGGCCTTGAGGCCGACCCAGGTGCCGGCGATCGCCACGACGCCCCAGACCCAGCCGTGCAGGCTCAGGGAGGAGATTCCTCCGAGGTAGGCGCCGATGTTGCAGCCGTAGGCGAGGCGTGCGCCGTACCCCATCAGCACGCCGCCGACGATCGCGCCGAGAGCCAGGCGAGCGGGCACCCGCCGGTGGAGGCTGAACGCCCCGGCCAGGGCGGAGGCGATCAGGGCGCCGATGATGATGCCGAAGTTGGTCAGGCTCGTGGCGTCGCCGAGGACGGACGCCTGCAGGGACGCGCCCTTGTCGCCGGCGAAGTAGTCCCAGGAGGCCGGGTCCGCGATGCCGAGGTTCGCCGCTGCCTTGGAGCCCCAGAGCGCGAACGCGCTGGTGACGCCCCACGGGGAGCCCTTGACCAGGAGTACGCCGAGGTTGAGCACCGCGAGGAGCAGCGCGCCGACCCACAGCGGCCAGGCGCCGCGGAAGACGCGGGCGAACCCGGAAGCGGTCGGCACGGCACCGACCGGCGGAGGGTTCTTGACGCGGGCGACGGCGTAGGTGATCGCTGCGATGAGGGCGAGGACGAGCAGAGTCACGGCGAGGCCGGCGGCGTAGCTGCCGAAGACCTCGGCGAGGCTCACCGGCTCGACGGAGGGAGTGGCCTCCCACCAGCCGAAGTGCGCGGCGCCGATGGTGGAGCCGACCACGAAGCCGCCGAGGGTGAGCAGGATGGCGGTGTGGCCGCTGCCGACGATGTAGAGGGTGCCGGAGGCGCAGGCGCCGCCGATCTGCATGCCGATGCCGAACAGCAGCGCGCCGAAGATGAGGCTCACCCCGATCGGCGAGAGGTTGCCTTCGACGGCCTGGCCCGAGGGGCCGACCCCGGCGGCGAGGAACGGCGCGAAGACGATCGCGGTGGCGGCCAGCAGAAGCGTGTGTGCCCGAAGGGCCTTGCCCTGGCCGACCGCGACGAGCTGGCGCCACGCGGAGGTGAAGCCGAACCGTGAGTGGAACAGCGCGAGGCCGAGGCCCAGGCCGAGCAGGAGCAGCAGTGCGCTGTCCACGCCCTGGGTGCTGTAGGTGACGAAGGTCAGCAGGAGGGCAGCGGCGAGCCCGGCGAGAGCAACTCCTCGCTGGACCGGGGACGGAGCCGGAGCCGGAGGGGCGACCCGCGGCTGCGGAAGGCCGCCGGTCTGGGTCGCGGTGGACGTAGCCATGAGTGGAGAACCCCCGAGAGATAGTGGGTGCGGACTGTCGGTCTCGTTGCCAACCCACTCTGAGCGCCGCCTCTTCCCACATCGGGCGTGTCTCGCATCACGGACAGAACGCGGCAACACCCTCGTGCCATCCTGTGGTCGGGGAGGTTTCTCATGTCGGATGGTCAGGGGACCGGGACCGAGCTGCTGCTGGACCGGTTCGTGCCGCGCTTCGACCTGAATCTCGTCCACGCCGGCGTCTACCGCGTCCCGCCTTCGGCCTGCTACGAGGCGGTGCTCGCGCTCGACGTCTTCGAGTCGCCCGTCATCAGGGCCATCATCGAGGCCCGTGGCGTGCCAGCTCGCGTGGCCGAACTGCTGCCCGGACACCGCCCCGCGGGACGAGCCGGGCACTCGACGTACCGGCTGGGCGAGATGTCGCAGCACGGCTGGCTCCAGCTCGGCGAGACTCCTGACGTCGAGATGGTGCTCGGCATGGTCGGCCGCCCCTGGACCAGGGGTGCGACGCCGAGCACTCCGGTGACACCCGAGACGTTCAGGGACTTCGCCGAGCCAGGGTTCGCGAAGATCGCCACGAGCTTCCGGGTCGACCCGTACGGCAGCGGCTCGACGATCCTGACCACGGAGACCCGGGTCGTCCTGACGGATCCCGAGAGCCGTCGAAAGTTTCTCCGCTACTGGCGAGCCGTCGGCCCGTTCAGCAACCTGATCCGCTGGAAAGCGCTGCGCATGCTCGACCGCCGGCTGAACCGCCCTACGTCGTAGTCGTGGACGTACGGCGAGTTCAGGGGATGCGGGTGACTCGGCCTCGCCGGCGTGGGTGTCGCTGGGGTTGGGGTCGGAGAAGCCGGCCGGTCGCCGGGTGGGGAAGACCTCCGGATGCGGAGGGCCGTGCCAGCCGGCCGACCGCTACCCCTCCGGTCGTGCCGAGGGCATGCCGGATAGGGCCGCCCCTCGATCGGACAGCCTGCAGCCTGGAGTGATCGGGTTCGGGACGGGTGACTCGGCCGCGGCGGCGGCCGGTGTGTCAGGTTCGTTTGTGGAAGCTGACCTTGCCGTCGGGCAGCCGGTGCATGTCGTAGCGGGTGTCGTGGGCGAGGTGGTGGTGGTGCGGGCACAGCAGCCGGCCCTTCTCGACGCTGGTGCCGCCGCCCTCGGACCACCAGTCGTCGTGGTGGACGTGACACCAGGCCGGGGGCCGGTCACAGCCGACCGCGGTGCAGCCCTTGTCCCGGATGCCCATCGCGATCCGCATCGCCTCGGTGTGCAGGCGCCGTCTTGCGGCCCAGGTCCAGCGGCACCGACCTGCCGCCGAGGACCGCGGGCACCAGCCCGGCGTTGCAGGACAGCCGCCGGATCTGCCCGGCCGACATCGGGGTGCCGGTGTCCAGCGTCCCGGCGCCGAGGCCGGTCTTGAGCTTGTCGAGCTCCATGGTGATCGCGACGATCGCCGCGACACCGCCGGCCTGGGGGAGCTTGTCGACCGGGAGGTGCTCGACCAGCTCGGCGAACGCCTGCCCCAACAACACCGGGTACGGGCACCTTGCGGCCCTCCGCGTCGACCCAGGCGCCGGGGTCGTGGCGGCGGGGGGCGGCGAACGCCTGCACCGCCTTGCCCAGCATGTCGGCCTGGGCGGTGGGCAGCTTGAACCAGCCGCTGGTGGTGCCGTCGCCGTTGTCGCGCATCGCGAACCGGGTCCTCTCCCGCGCCCGGCGCTCCTCCCGCTCCAGCGCCTCACCCTCACGGCTTGTCGGCCTCGTCGGGGGCGAGGACCTCGAACAACCGCCTCGCCAGCACCCGCAACCGCTTCGCGTCATAAGCAGCCGCGAGCTTGATCAGGTGCTCCTGCGCGGTGAGGCGTTGTGCGTCGGTGACCTCGCCGGTCGGGAGGTCCTCGACCGCCCGGATGATCACCCACACCTGATCGGTGGTCAGCTGCCCGGCGGCGAACGCCGCCCGGGTCGGTGCGAACCGCTCGGCTCGTCCAGCGCCCGCGCGCCGCGCAGGTCCCCGTTGGTCTGGGACCGGTTCTCCCGGGTCCGCCGCGACAGCCACGCCGCGGTCGAGGTGGAGCCGTCCTTCGCGCCGATCTCGTTCGCGTCCGCCGCGGCGAGCACCCGCCACCGCAGCTCGGTCACCCGCGCCGCCAGAACACTGAGCTCGACCAGCGTCTCGGCCTGCTCGTCGGGGGTCATCGCCCACCCCGGCGCATCCACCAGGCCGTCCAGCACCGCCAGCGCCCGGCCGGCGAACCCGTGCACCGGGTCCACCCGCTCCGCCACCGGCGTCGACACCTTTTCCATGACCCCCACGCTAGGGAAAGTCAACCCCTCATTCGAACACCAGTTCGAACTCTGTGGACGACCGCGGCCTCGTGAACCTGTGGAGGAAACCTGGCCCGCACCGAGCGCTCGGCGGGATTCCCAGGGGCCAGAGGAAGTGAAAGCACTCCGCCTGCCACCCGGCACTCCCGTACTCACGCTGGTGCGGGTCGCGTATCACTCAGACGGGCGAGCGGTCGAGGTCTGCGACACCGTGATGTCGGCGGATCACTACGTACTCTCGTATGAGCTGCCTGCGACCTGACTTCTTGCGTCCTGGCGCAAAGTCCATCCCAAGGTTGCGGCAGGGCGCCAGCGGACCGAGATGGTCCGCCGACCCACCATGTTCAATCGTGAATTGCCACTGACTGCCTGGGCTGAGCCCTACGGGTGCGCATGATCAGGATGACTCGCCAAACTGCGAGTGTCAGCATGAGAATCCCAGCGCCTTGTAGGACGAGCCGGTTCTCCTGTTTGGCTTCATCGGTCGCCCACCAGAACGACATCGCAGCCAAGGCGAGGAACACGACGAGGCTGAACACGTCCATCCATCGGGGTCTCATGCATTTCTCCGTCTATTGAATGCGCTGCTCACGCTATCCCGCAGCGAGTACATGATGCTGGCCATACTCATCCAGCCGATGGCCCTGTCGGCAACCCCCACGACCTTCGCCAGGTGACGAATCGACCGGTGCTTCACCAGCGTCCTGGCCGACTACACCTAACGCGCGCCGATGAGGTCGAGCCACACCCCGAGCTGGGCCGGGTCGGCCTCACCGCAGCGGAACCCCACGAAACCGTCGGGACGCACCGCGACGAGACCGCGTCCGGGGCTGCTGCTCAGCCGGTGCACCGTGACGTGAGGCCCGAGCAGCCGTACGTCGACCTCGTCGGCGTCGCGCTCCAGCAGCACGTGCACACCCGGACGGGCGGTCAGGTCGTGGAGACGCGTCGTGCGCCCGTCGTACACCACGTCCTGGTCAGGCAACCGGTCACCGGGCCGCGGCCAGCCCCCGGCACGGGGACTGCCCTCGAGCGAGAGCGCACTGTGGCGGTAGCGCACCCACCGCTGCGACAGCATCCGCACCACCTCCGCCATGAGGCGCCGCTGCTTCAGCAGGAGCGGCATGGCCGGCGCCGCGAGCGGCACCAGCGTCCCGCGCAGGAACGCCGGCAGCGGGTTCGTCGACGCCTCGGCGAAGAACACCAGATGGGTGAGGGCCAGGACCTGGCGGGCGACCGGGCGGCGCTCCTGCTCGTAGGAGTCCAGCAGGTCGGCGTGCTCGACGCCGTCGGCGGCGAAGGCGAGCTTCCAGCCGAGGTTCACGGCGTCCAGCATCCCCGTGTTCATGCCCTGGGCGGCCGCGGGCGAGTGGGTGTGGGCCGCGTCCCCGGCCAGGAACAGCCGCCCCTGCCGGAACGAGTCCGCGAGCCGGTGCTGCAGCCGGACCTCCGCCGACCAACGCATGTCCGTCACCGTGACCCCGAGCCCGGACACGTCCAGCAGCCGTTGTACGTCGGACGCCGGGACCTCGTGGCCGGGCTGCCCGTACCCGGCCCCGGTGTCGCGGGTCGGGCGGGTGGCGAGCAGCCTCCACGAGGCGCCCTCACCCAGGGCGAACAGGAACACGAGCCCCTCCCGACCGGCCACGACATGGAGCAGGCCGGGAGCGAGGTCACCGTCGAGCTCGAGGTCGGCGAGGACGACCTCCTCGCGATAGGGACCGCCCTGCCAGCCGATCTCCGCGATGCCACGCACCGTGCTCTCCGGCCCGTCGCACCCCGCGAGGAAGCGGCAGGTGGTCGTCTCGACGAGGCCGTCGGAACGGAGCAGCACCTCGACCTCCCCGTCACCGTCCTGGGCCGCGTCGACCAGCTCGGTGCCGCGCTCGATGGTGACGCCCCTCTTCTCCAGGGCCTGCGCCAGCACCTCCTCGACGTCCATCTGGCGCAGCATCGTCAGGTGCGGGAACGCCGTGTCCGGCATGTCGAGCGCGGCGAGCTCGACCGAGACGCGCTTGCGTCCGAGGTGGAGCTCCGCCCTCGGCGAGACGTCGCCTCTCTCCAGCAGGTCGTCCGTGACACCGAGCGGCCGCAGGCTCTCCATCGTGCGCGGATGCATGATCATCGCCCGCGACGGACGGAACGGGTCGGTCCTTCGCTCGACCACCCGGACGCTCGCGCCGTGGTCGTGCGCCTGCAGCGCTGTGGTGAGCCCCGCCGGCCCGGCACCGACCACGAGGACGTCCGGCGGGCGACTCAGACCGCCGCGACGACGCGCCACCACGAATCCTCGTCCCCTCGGGCATGGCCGTCGAGCCGGCTGGGGTCGGCGAGGACCTCGTCACGCCGCAGGTTCGGGAAGACCCGGAAGCCGATCGAGCCCCGCTCGCTGACGAGCTCGAGCACCCGCCACAGCGCCCGGGCGTACTGCTCGGCCGCGACCGGACCGTCCCACTCGTACAGGCCCCGGTAGTTGCCGTGGCTGTCGTGCGTCAGCCAGAGCTTCGACACGAACCCCGGGAACCCCACGAACAGCGGCGTGTTCAGGAGGCTCTCCCACTCGAACGCCGTGTGTCCTCTGCCGCGCACGGCCCTCAGCCGGAACGCGACCACCAGGACACAGGGGTCCAGGGGTATAGGTCGGTCGACCGTCGTCTCCCGGTAGACGCGTCCCGACGAGCCGTCGGCGAAGCGGATCACCCGCCCGACGTTCTCCTGCGGCTGGTGGATCTCACCCCTGGCGAGCATCGCCGCCGTCCGTGCGACGCAGCGGGCGACCCGGCGCCACGCGGTCGCGCGTGGAAGTGGTCCTGCGTGCGTCATGGCTCTGCCTCTCCCCCGAGTAGGCCTCACCTCCAGCATGGGCGCGCACGGCGAGGGCTCGTAGTGACGAAGGTCCTGAGCGCGCCGCACGACGGGCGACCTGGACGATCTCCGAGCTCAGGTGTCGAGCGTGGCGCAGTGGTCGGGGACGTACGTCGTGTGCTCGCGCGGGGGGCGCTCGTAGCCCCTCGGCTTGGGCCGGGGAGGAAGCTCGAGCACCGACCGCTGTACGTCGACGTACGGGATGGTCGCGAGCAGGTGGGCCATCATGTTCAGCCGCGCCCGCTTCTTCACGTCGCTCTCGACGACGTACCACGGCGCCTCGGGGATGTCGGTGTGCACCATCATCTCGTCCTTGGCACGGGAGTAGTCCTCCCAGCGGGTGATCGACTCGAGGTCCATCGGCGAGAGCTTCCAGTGCCGCATCGGGTCCTCGAGCCGGGACTTGAAGCGCCGCTGCTGCTCCTGGTCGCTCACCGAGAACCAGTACTTGCGCAGCAGGATCCCGTCCTCGACGAGCTGCCGCTCGAAGATCGGGCACTGGTGGAGGAAGCGGCGGTACTCCCCCGGAGTGCAGAAGTCCATCACCTTCTCGACGCCGGCACGGTTGTACCAGGACCGGTCGAACAGCACGATCTCACCGGCGCTCGGCAGGTGCGCGATGTAGCGCTGGAAGTACCACTGCCCCTTCTCGCGCTCGGTCGGCTCCGGAAGCGCCGCGATCCGCGTGACGCGGGGGCTGAGGTACTGCGTGATGCGCTTGATGGTGCCACCCTTGCCGGCGGCGTCCCTGCCCTCGAACACCACGACGATCCGCTGCCGCTCGGCCTTGACCCACTCCTGGACCTTGACCAGCTCTGCCTGCAGCCGGAACAGCTCGGTCTGGTAGACCGACTTCGGCAGCCGTTGGCCGGCCCGTGAGCCGTGCCCGTGTTCGTGCTTGGCCATGATGAAGCCTAACCGCGGCGACGGCCCTGGCGTCCTGCTCTCGGCCGAGACCCGCGCCGTTATTGCGTGGCGGGCTCGGTCGTGACCTGTCACCTTGTCCGTCATGACCCGTGTCGAGATCCGCCCGCTCACCGAGGCAGACCTTCCCGCGGCCGGCCGGCTGCTGGCCGAGCGGCACCGTCTGCACCGTGCGGCACAGCCCTTCCTGCCCGCGCGCTACGAGAACCCCGAGTCCGCCGAGGCCGAGGTCGTCGCCGCGTGGAAGAACGACGGCGCCTCGGGAGCCGTCGCCTGCCGCGGTGACGAGGTCGTCGGGTTCCTCCTCGGAGCTCCGCGGACCAGCCCGCTCTGGGGACCGAACGTCTGGGTCGAGGCGGCCGGGTCAGGCGGTCGACGAGGCCGAGGTCATGCGGGACCTGTACGCCGTGGCCGCGACCCGCTGGGTCGAGGAGGGCAGGACTGCCCAGTACGTCCTCGTGCCGACCCACGACGAGGCGCTCGTCAGGGCATGGTTCCGCCTGGGCTTCGGCCAGCAGCACGCCCACGCCGTCCGCGCCGTCCCGACGGACCGGCCGGCTGTTCCACCGGGCATCGAGGTGCGGACGGCCCGCCGTGAGGACATCCCCGCCCTGGCCCGTCTCGACCTGGAGCTGCCTCGGCACCAGGGTCTGGCTCCGACCTTCTCCGCCGGTGATCTGGGCAGCCTCGAGGAGTCGCTCGAGGAGTGGGAGGAGGACTTCGGCAGCGAGGACATGGGCGTCTTCGTCGCCGAGCGGGACGGCGAGGTGGTCGGCTCCGCCGTCGGCTGCCCCGTCGAGAAGTCGAGCAGCCACGCCGGTCTCGCCCGACCGGAGAACGCAGCGCTGCTCGCCTTCGCGGCTGTGTTCCCGGCAGCCCGCGGCCTCGGTGCCGGCCGCGCCCTGGGAGAGGCCGTGCTCGGCTGGAGCGCGGAGCGCGGCTTCGACTGCGTGGTCACCGACTGGCGTACGACGAACCTCCTCTCGTCGCGGGCCTGGCCGGCGCTCGGCTTCGAGGAGACCTTCCTCCGGCTGCACCGGATGATCGGCTACTGACCCCGGAGGCACATGGCGCGCCCCGGAGGCACATGGCTCGCGCAGGCGGGCGGCGGGGACCATGGACCCTAGGCCCTCAGGGCCGCCGAGGCGGACGCTGAGGTCATGACGGAGCGCACTGCCCCTGTGACCACGACCGCCTCGATCGCCTGGTTCGAGAACCTCTCGAAGGCCGACGTCCCGCGCGTCGGCGGCAAGGGAGCCAACCTCGGGGAGCTGACCGCCGCGGGGCTCCCCGTCCCGCCCGGGTTCGTGGTCACCGCCGACGCCTACCTCCAGGCCATGGAGGTCGGCGGGGTGCGGGAGGCCCTGCAGGAGAAGGTCTCCACTCTCGACGTCGACGACCCCGCGGCGTTGGCCCGGGTCGCGGACGGCCTCCGGGCGCTCGTCCACGCCGCCGGCATGCCGGGGGACCTCCGCCGCGAGGTGCTCGCCGCCTACGCCCCGCTCGGGGACGAGCCGCGCGTCGCGGTCCGCTCCTCGGCGACCGCGGAGGACACCGCGTCGACCTCGTTCGCGGGCATGAACGAGACGTACACCAACGTCCAGGGCGGCGAGGAGCTCGTCGCCCGGATCGTCGACTGCTGGGCGTCCCTGTGGAGCCCGCGCGTCGTGGCCTACCGCGCCACCCACGCGCTCGCCGAGGAGCCCGCGATCGCGGTGGTCGTCCAGCTCATGGTCGACTCCGACGCGTCGGGCGTCATGTTCACCGCCGACCCCGCGACCGGTGACCGCGACAGCATGGTGATCGAGGGGGCGTTCGGCCTCGGCGAGGTCGTGGTCGGCGGGCAGGTGGAGCCCGACACCTACGTGGTGTCCAAGGACGGCCCCCGCATCGTGCACGTGCACCTCGGCACCAAGGCCGAGAAGATCGTGCGAGGGCCGGACGGCCACGACCTGAGGCTCCCCGTGCCGTCGGACGAGCAGGCCCTCCGCGTGCTCGACGACGACGCGCTGCTCGACCTCGCCCGCATGGGCATCGACATCGAACGCCACTACGGCGCGCCCCAGGACGTCGAGTTCGCGCGCGAGCGCGACCGGACCTGGATCGTGCAGTCGCGCCCGATCACGACGCTGGGCGAGACCGCCGTCATCGCCGAGGAGGAGCCCGGCACGCTGCTGGTCAGCGGGCTCGCCGCCGCGCCCGGTGTGGTCTCCGGTCCCGTCCGGATCCTCCGGAGCACGGCGGACGGCGCGCGCCTGGAGAGGGGCGACGTGCTCGTCGCGGCGATGACCAGCCCCGACTGGGTTCCCACCATGCGACGAGCGGCCGCTCTGGTCACCGACGGCGGTGGGGTGACCTGCCACGCGGCCATCGTCGGACGCGAGCTCCACCTGCCGACCGTGGTCGCGACCCGGACGGCCACCACCGTCCTTCGAGACGGGGAGATGGTGACCGTCGACGGGGCGAAGGGCGTGGTGCGCGCAGGAGCGGCGGCCCCTGCCTCCGCGACGACAGCCACGCCCGTCGTACCCGCGGGGCCTTCACCCACCGCACCTCCCGCCGCCGAGACCACCGGCACCCTGCTGTACGTCAACCTGGCGATCGCCGAGAACGCCGAGGAGGTCGCGGCGATGCCGGTCGACGGGGTCGGCCTGCTCCGCGCGGAGTTCATGATCACCGACGCGCTCGGAGGCGAGCACCCGAAGCACCTGCTCGCCACGGGCCGTCGCGAGGAGTTCGTCGAGAAGATGACCGCCTCGGTCCTGCGGATCACCCAGGCGTTCGCGCCGCGGCCGGTGATCTACCGCGCCGTCGACTTCCGCACCAACGAGTTCCGCGGGCTGGCGGGCGGCGAGGACTACGAGCCCGTCGAGGCGAACCCGATGATCGGCTACCGCGGCGCGTACCGCTACATCCGCGACCCGGAGATCTTCGCGCTCGACCTCGACGTGATGGCCAGGGTGCGCGAGCAGACCCCGAACCTGCACCTGATGATCCCGTTCGTGCGCACGCGATGGGAGCTCGAGGCCTGCCTCGAGGCCGTCGACGCCCACCCGCTGGGCAGCCACCGTGGCCTGCACCGGTGGGTGATGGCCGAGGTGCCGTCGGTCGTCTACCGGATCCCCGAGTACGCCGCACTCGGCATCGACGGGGTCTCGATCGGGTCGAACGACCTGACCCAGCTCGTGCTCGGCGTCGACCGCGACTCGGAGATCTGCTCCGAGCTCTTCGACGAGTCGGACGAGGCCGTGCTCGACGCCATCGGCCGGATCATCAAGGCCGCCGCCGACGCCGGCATCACGTCCTCGCTGTGCGGTCAGGCGCCGTCGAACCGACCCGAGTTCGCGGAGTTCCTGGTCCGCCAGGGCATCACGTCGATCTCGGTGAACCCCGACGCCGCCGCACGAGCCCGCCGGGTCATCGCACGCGCCGAGCAGCGGATGCTCCTCGACCACATCAGGCGCGGCTGAGCCCCGCCTCGTGGGCGGCGCGTGCCCGCCTCAGCCAGAGACGCACGAGCCGCTCCCCCACCACGGGGTGTACGTCGATCGCCCGGATCGCCAACCGTTGCGCGACATCCCGCGACGTCAACGGCTGGCCCGCCCTGCGTCGTACCGACCGCTCGAGCTGCGCGCGCACCATCGCGACGGCGAGGTCGGGACGCCTGTCGAGCGCCTCCTCGGTCGCGCGGATGACAACCAGGCGCGCGCTGGTACGCGCCTGAACCGCAACCGACTCTGCCGGCGCCATGACTTTCGACAACACGCACAGGTTCCTAGCAGAGGCGTTGGCGTTCGCGCCAACCGAGCAGCTGCCGCCTCTAGTCCCTGGTTGCGTCGTTCAGGGACGAGACCAGCTTCCGGTAGGTCGTCCAGCCGTTGTAGCCGCCGTTGACCCTCAGTCGCGCCTCACGCCACTGCCCGCGACGCGCGAGGTGGTCGATGTCACGCTCCTTGAAGTACTCGGCGAGGACCCGGGCGCCGACCTCCGGGCGGAGAGCCATCTCCGGGCGGTCCTCGAGCGGCGCGTCGATCCGTCTGCCGTAGGACCGGTAGTTGGCCCTGCCGGTGAGCTGGATGTAGCCGCGACCGTGGAACCGCGCACCATCGCCCGGCCGGGTGTTCCCCAGGTCGCTCCGACCCTCGTACATCTGGGTGAAGTACGAGCGTCCGCCGTGCTCGTTGATCGGGCGGAGCCCTGGTCCCACCTCGGTGACCACGGTTGCGAGGACGGCGATCCGGCTCGGGTTGTCGTCGATGCCCTCCTGCCGAAGAGCCTTCTCGATCACCGGCCAGGTCTGGGCGACGGCCTTCTCGTCGGCACCCACCGCCCTCGCGATCTCACCGGGAGACAACCACTCCTGGGCCTGCTTCCTCTGGGGAGCGCGCCGATCCGTGCCGCGTCCCGCAGGCGGATCGCCCGCGAGGGCTGCCTTCGCCGGGCGGGACCCTGCCCGGGTCGGCTCGGCGGTTCGCCCCTCGCGCGCCGGAGAGGACCGACCGGTGTCCGCGCTCGGGTGGCCCGAGGCCACGAGCGACGTCGGCCGGCTGCGGGCGGTGTCCAGCAACCCCGGCGGCGTGGCCGGGACGGCGACCCACGTCACGACGGTGGACGCCGCGACGACGGAGCTCAGGGTAGGAAGGCCAGTGACCTTGCGGATGCGCCTCGACCAACGATGGCGCGCAGACAAGCGATGACGTCCGGGCAAACCTCTGCTACCTCAAGGGGGCTCGGTGGCCCGAGTCCCCCTCCGGAGAACGGCGTGCGGTCGTCGCCGGCACGCCGTTCGGATCCCCCCTCAGGCGCTGTACATGGCGGTACTGCCTGCACGCCCGCTGTCGGCGGCAGACAAAGTCACCCGGAGCCAGCTGGAAGGACGTGTCGGTGACCGACTCGTACTCGCCGGCGGCTGAGTGACGAGTCCACGTGTGCCGCATCGAGGAGCTGTTGAAACGACGTGCCTTCGATGTCCAGACAGCTCTCGCCGGATACCGGGGGACGAACCGCCGCACTCGCCGCGTTCCGCCCCCCGTGATCAGGAACCGGTGCGTTGGGGCCTCGGATAGACGAACACATGCTCGGGCCCCGCTCCGCTCCCCGCGGCGACAGGAAGCCGGTCGTCGTCGGGGGCGGGGCTCGGGCCCAGCTTCGGGACCTCGCCGAGCTTCTCCACCTGCTCGGTCAGCGCGTCGAGGACCGAGCGCAGCTGGACCTGGGCGACCCGGGCGAAGGTGCGGACGTACTCGATCTCCTGCACCGGGGTGTTGTAGCCGCCGACCGCCCCGTCGGGCAGCACCGCCGCCGAGACACGGACCGCGTTGTCGGCGGCCTCGTGGGCACGCTGGAGGATCTCGCGCTGCTGGTTCCTCGCCGAGGTCATCAGGTCGCGTGCGTGCCGGACCGCCTCCTCGACCAGCTGGTCGGCGACCTGCTGGGCCTGGCTGAAGAGCGCTACCGCCTGAGGGCTGATCTCCCCCGACGGAGTGTCAGGCTGCTCCTGGTGTCGGAGCCGCTCCACCTCAGAACGGAGCCGCTCGATCTCGGCACGGTGCTCGGCCCGCTCGTGCTCGGTCGCCTGGACCTGGTCGGCCAGGAGGTCGAGGAACTCGCTGACCTCGTACTCGTCGAGCCCCCGCATGCGGTGGGAGAACTCCTGCCCTCGGATGTCCGCGGGCGATCGGTAGTAGGGGAAGGCGTGGTCGTGCTTCTGCGTCACTGGTGGTCACCTGATCTGCTGAGAGCGTCGTCGTCGGTGTCGCCCGCGCCGACATGATGGAACTGCTCGTACCTGATGTCCTCGGCCGGGACGCCGGCCGCGGTGAGTTCGTCGACCGTGTGGGAGACCATCTGCGGGCCTCCGCACACCATGGCCAGCCGGCCGTTCCAGGACTGGCTCTTCGCGGCGTAGGAGCCGACCAGCCCTCGGGCTCCGGGGAACGAGTGGTCGTCGGAGACCACCTCGGTGTAGTCGAACCACGGCCGCTGCTCTGCGAGGGCGCTGAGCCACTCGCGGTCGTACAGGTTCCACGGCACGCGGACTCCGTGGAAGAGGTGCACCTGCGGCCCCGAGCCCTCTGCCTGCCACACGCGGTCGACCTGGTCGACGATCGCGCGCAAGGGCGCGAGGCCCGTGCCGCCGGCGACCAGGACCAGGTCGCGCCCGTCGGTCCCGGACCAGGCGAGCTGGTCGCCGACCGGGGCACCGAGCTTGACCTCGTCGCCGGACTTCACCGACCTGACCAGCGCACTGCTGACCTGGCCGCCGTCGACGAGCTGGACGTGCAGCTCGATCGAGCCGTCCTCGCGGGGAGCGTTCGCCGGGCTGAAGTAGCGCCACAGCCGCGGCCGTTGCGGGATCTCCATCGCGAACGACTGTCCGGCCTGGAAGCCGAACTGCTGCTCCGGCCGGATCTGCAGGACCGTGACGTCCATCGTCCGACGGTCGACCGAGACCACCTCGGCGTCCCACCAGGCGGGCTGGCTGTCGGAGGACTCCTCCGCGGCCTCGACCATCACCCGGGCGATCACGCCGTACGCCGCGGCCCAGTCGGCGGCGAGCTGGTCGTTCCAGGCAGCTCCGAGGAACTGCTTCAAGGTGGCGAGCAGCGAGGCGCCCACGGCGTTGTAGTGCTCTGCCACGACGGAGAAACGGCGGTGGTCGCGGCCGAGCTGCTGGATGAACGGCGTCACATCGTCGAGCTGGTCGACGTTGCTGACGATCCGTCCCAGAGCGCCGACCAGCTTGTCGCGCTGACCCGTCATCGCGATCGGGAACATCGGGCGCAGGTCGGGCCGGGACAGGAACAGGTGGGAGTAGAAGTACAGCGGGACCTCGTCGCCGGACTTGGCAACGAGCTCCCAGCTGTCCTTCAGGGCAGCTGTGTCCATGAAGATCCTTCAGCGTGCGCCGGCGGCCACGACGTCGGTCTTCGTGGCAGCCAGTCGATCACCCACCCGCGCGATGATCTCGTCGGGTACGCCGGCCTCGCTCAGCGCCTGGGCCAGGTAGGAGACGACCACGTTGAACTCGTCGCCGCTGATCTCGAGGCCCGCGTGCGCCTGCCGGAGGTCGCGGCCGTCGTACTGCGCCGGACCGCCCATCACCTGGGAGATCAGCAGCACCTGGTGCCGCTTGAGCGAGGTCAGGTCGCTGTCGGTGAAGAATCCGGCGAGCCGCGGGTCTGCCAGCACCAGCTCGTAGAACCGGTCGACCACCGCCCGGATCGCGGGCCCTCCGCCCACCAGCTCGTAGTCGCTTGCCCCTGCAGACGCGCATGCGTCATCTGTCGCCATTGAGTCCCTCCAACTCTCTAGCCCCGAGAATGACAAGGGCACTTTTTACCAACCAGCCGAAGAATCTGCAAGGGATCTGTGGTGCTTCAAAACAATCTTTCAGTATTTGTCGTACTACCCGAATGTCAGGGCTGGTCGTTCTGATCCCCTATGTCACGGGCAGCGGCGGCCGTTGCCTCCCCTTGCGATCACCGTCGGAGCCGAGGAACGTGGATGAGGTCCGGCGGCGCCATCGGGGCGTTGCCCTGTTGGGGAAGGGATGAGGTCGTGTACGCACGTTCCACCACAGTGATCGCAAAGCCGGAGATGATCGATACGGCCATCGCGCAGGTGCGCGACGAGGTCCTTCCGGCGATCCAGGGCATGAAGGGCTGCCTCGGCCTGTCGATGCTCATCGACCGTGAGACCGGCCGCGGCATCGTCACCACGGCCTGGGAGACCATCGAGGACCTCACCACCTCGCGCGAGATGGTCCGCGAGATGCGCGACCGCGTCACGCAGACCCTGGGCGCCGACAAGGCCGACGTCGAGGAGTGGGAGGTCGCGGCCATGCACCGCAACCACCACACCAGCGAGGGCGCCTGCGCCCGGGTGACCTGGCTGAAGGGCGACCCCGCCGACCTCGACCGCGCGGTCGACGTCTACAAGCTCGCGGCCGTACCCGCCATGGAGGAGCTGCCCGGATTCTGCAGCAGCCAGCCTGCTCGTCGACCGGGGCATCGGGCGCGCCGTCTCGACGGCGACGTACGACAACCGCGAGGCCCTCGAGGCCAGCCGCGGCCAGGCCGAGCAGATCAGGGCCGGGACGGCACAGGAGGCACGAGCCGAGGTGCTCGACGTGGCCGAGTTCGACCTCGTGCTCGCCCACCTGCACATTCCCGAGATGGCCTGAGCGAAGCGAGATCGAGGGGGGCGCCGCCGACGACCGAGGCGCGTCCATGTCAGACCGCGACATGGGCGCGCCCTCCGTCGGACAGGCCTTTACCTTGCCATGATGTGGCTCGATGAACCTGCTCTCGGTGATCGCCTCCGGCTTGAGAGCCTTTCGCGTGCCGTTCGCGGTAGGGCTCGCGTGGCTCGCTGTCCTGCTGCTCGCCGGATCCCTGTTCAGAGCCGACAGGAGTGCAGCGTTCGGTCTCCTGGCCGGCCACTACCGATCCCTACCCGCGCTCGGCCAGCTGGTCGTCGCCGCACTCACGACCTACGTCCTGGGTCTCGTCGCGGTGGGTACGACGCGTGACATCGGTCGGGCTCTCGGACGACGGTGGCGGCGTGCCCTGTTCGAGAAGGCGGAGCTCGAGCTGAGCATGTGGTTGTCGGTCTGGGAGACGTGGGAACGTCTGTACCCGTCGACGTCTGTCTCGGAGACCATCAACAGCAAGGTTCTCAGCGCCACCCTGGGCGAGCACGATCACGTGTTCCTGCGCGATCTTCTGCCCGCCAGTCTGGTCGAGGCCGAGCTGGACCTTGCCGCCCTGCGACTGTCCAAGGACTCACCGGACCAGTTCCAGCAGTACGACCGCATCGCCTCCGAGGCCGAGTTCCGACAGGGCCTGGCGCTTCCGACCTTCGTCCTCTCGGTGGCTCTGGGAGCTGCGGCCCTGCCATCGCCTTGGGCGGCCGGCATCGTCGTCACGGGGATCGCGCTTTCCCTGGTCCTCAGCACACAGGGCCACCGGAAGCGGAACCTCGCGCGTCGTCATCTCCTGACGGCCATCGGCCTGTCCTGGACCTCCACCCCCGCGCTCACGAGCATTCGAGAACAGCTGGACGAGATCGATCAGCACGTGACCAGTGAGCTCCGGAGCTTCAGAGCCAAGGCGACGGCCATCGTGTCCGTCACCATCGGGACGCTCCAGGGCTCGGACCTGACCAGGTACATCTCGCGGCTGCGACACCCGAGCCGTGCCCAGATCCTCCAGGAGTACCTGCGCCGGGAGGCGAGGACGAAGATCTTCGGAGGCGACCTGGAGCAGATCCACGCACATGGTCTTGCCGCGGACGGTCGCCACCGAGCCAGGTGAGGGCTCTCCCCCGGCCGCGCCGATCTCAGCCAGGCGCGCCGACGATTCACGAGCACCGGAGCCAGGCATGGCGATGCCCCGGTCGCACGGAGCGATCGAGGCATCGCTGAGACCGCCCGGCGATAGGGGTACGCCAGGTGCCTCTATGGAGGAGATGGGCCTGTCAAAGCCCACCCAGTCAGGTGGCTACCCGCATCCCCGTCGCTGAACCACTGGTGGCCTCACCGGTCTGGACCAGACCCCGAGCAGCGCGGCCGACCGCTGAAGACCCCCGTTGCCGGGGCCGCGGGCATCGTCGGGCTTCGGTCGACGACCCCCCTTCCGTGGCCGGCGAATAAGCGGCGCGTGACCGGGAACACACCTCTCAGGGAGAGGGAGGAACCATGAAAGTCATTGCCATCGGGCGGTCAGCGCGGGAAACGACCAATGCCCGCGGAAGTCGCATCGGCAGGTGGGGTGGTGGACGACATGACTGAGGACGCCGTTCACCCGGACCTCCGGTCGGCTGCTTCCCAGTCGCCACCGGCCGAGCCGTCCGTGGGCGAGCTGGTCACCCAGCTTTCCGAGCAGTCCTCGAAGCTCCTCCGCAGCGAGCTGGAGCTGGCCGTCGCAGAGATGCAGCAGAAGGCCAAGCACGCAGGCATCGGCGCAGGACTGTTCGGCACTGCCGGCATCACGACGCTCTTCGGGGTCGGGACGCTCATCACCACGGCAATCCTGGCTCTCGCCTTGGTACTGCCGGCCTGGTCCGCGGCGCTCATCGTCACCGTTGCGCTGTTCGTTGTCGCCGCGGTCGTCGCGCTCGTCGGCAAGCGACACGTGTCCGAGGCGACGCCACCCACACCGCAGCGGACCCTCGGCAGCGTCAAGCGCGACATCGAGACAGTCAAGGAGAGCCTGAACCGTGACGACACCAGATGAGAGACCACGCGGGCAGGTCGTGACGTCCTCCGAGGCCACTGCGGCCGAGGGAGTCGAGAGCGAGCGACCGGGGCCGGACCAGATCCAGGCCGACATCGAACAGACGCGCGAGGAGCTCGGCCGGACCGTCGAGGCGCTGAGCGCGAAGCTCGACGTCAAGACGAGGACCAGCAAGCGTCTCGGCATCGCCAAGGAACAGGTCCTGCACAGAGCAGATGCGGCTCGACTTAAGTCGGTCGAGCTGGGCACGCGAGCCAAGGAAGCGACAACCGACGAGCTGGGGCGGCCGAGACCGGTCGTAGCGGTCGGCGCCGTCGTCGTCGTGGTCGCGACAGTGGCCACGGTGGCGTGGCTGCGCAGGCGTCATGGTTAGCGTCCCCGCCGGACGCAGGGACCCGACCGCCACACCCGAACGTCTGCCCTACCCATCTTCGGCGTCCTCACCAGGGGCAGGGTCTCCGCCTTCGGGCGCTTCGGTGGTGGTGTCCTCCGACGGCTCCTCCGTCGGGGTGTCCTCGGGTGTGGGCGTAGCCGTGTCCTCAGGCGTCGGCGTCACCGTGCTGTCCGGGGTTTCCGTACCGCCGGGACTCGGCGTCTCCGTGGTCTCCTGAGCAGGTCGACTGTCGGGGTCTTCGCGCTGCGACGTGCGTGGGCGTCCACTGGGGGTCGTAGACGGAAGGTCGGATCTCTTGGCGTCCGTCGGCCCCCGGTCAGAGCTGGGGTCCGTGCCGCCCTCGTAGCCTGAGCTCGGCACCTCTGACGTCCCCATGGCCGGACCACTGCCCGAACGGGTGACGGTCGGGGATCCCGGGGTGGGTGACTCGGTCGAGGTCGCCACGGGGTGGGGACCGACCGCGGCGTCCGGCGGGCCGACGATCCTGCCCATGGCGAAGGCAGCAACGGGCAGGGTCAGGAGAAGACCGATCAGGACCTTCCAGAGGGCGGGCATGCGGCGTAGGTGCCCCGATGTTGCCGACAGATGCCTGACGATCAGGTCACGGATCACACCGCCGCGACCACGCCGAGGTGGGGAATAGCCACAACCGGTCATTGACCCTGCAGGGAGTAGAGCCGGTGAATGGAAGCGAAGCACGACGGACGCATCCATCTCACGAAGGAGACGGGCATGCAGAGGTCGGCGACACAACGGCTCTCGATGGCCTGCGCACGTCACCCATGGAGGGCGCTGGGCGCTTGGTTCGTCGTCCTGTGCCTTGCCCTTTCCGCCATCGTGATGTTCCTGGGGTCTGCTCTCACGACCGAGGGCGATGCCATCGCGGAGCCGGAGTCGGTCAAGGGCCTCAACCTGCTGGATGAACGGTTCCCCGACCGGGACGCCACCAGCGACCTGGTCGTGGTGCGGTCCGAGACCGGGAACGTCGAGAGCGCCGACTTCCAGGCCACGGTGACGGGGCTGCGCGACGACATCGCGTCGGCGGAAGGCGTGCAGGGTGTCGGGGACCCCTTCGACGCCGCGGCCGAGGGCCTGGTGTCCCAGGACGGCACCGCGGTACTGCTGCCGGTCGTGATCGACGATGCCGGAGGGGCCGACCCGGAGGCCGGGATCGTCGATGTGATCGACGCCGTCGAGGCGGTGGACGACCAGGATGGAATCGCTGCCAACATCACCGGCAACTGGACCATCGGCCACGACTTCGTCGTCCTCTCGCAGCATGACCTGGAGAAGGGCGAGATGCAGTTCGGGCTGCCGGCGGCCCTGATCGTGCTGCTCCTCGTCTTCGGTGCCGTGGTCGCTGCCCTGGTCCCGGTCGCGGTGGCCATCGTCTCGATCATCGTCGCCCTGGGCATCTCGGCGCTGGCCGGCCAGGCCGTCGACCTGTCGTTCTTCCTCCTGAACATGGTGATCGCCATGGGTCTGGCGCTGGGGATCGACTACACCCTCTTCATCACCTCCCGTTACCGGGAGGAGCGGCACGCAGGGATGGGCAAGCCGGAGGCGATCGCGGTCAGCGGCGCCACGGCCAGCAAAGCGGTGCTGTTCTCGGGTTCGGCCTTCGTGGTGGCTCTCCTCGGCCTGCTTCTCGTGCCCGACCAGGTGCTGCGAAGCCTCGCCTTCGGTGCGATCGTGGTGGGCCTGGTGACGGTTGCCGCTGCGCTGACCCTGCTGCCGGCGATGCTCGCCGTGCTCGGCGACCGCATCGAACGCGGACGCATCCCGTTCGTCCCCCAGCAGCGGGGTGGCGAGAGCCGTTTCTGGCGACGCGCGGTCACCCTGGTCACTCGTCGCCCCGGCGTGACGGTCGCCGTGACCAGCTTCGTTCTCCTGGCGGCTGCCCTCCCGGTGCTCGACCTGCAGACCGGCACGTCAGGTGTGACGTCGTTACCGGACGACACCGTCGGGCAGCAGGGGTTCGTTGCGTTGGAGCGCAGCTTCCCCGCCGGCGCCCGGACCAGCCCCGTCGAGGTGGTGGTGGACGGCGACACGTCGACGCCGGAGATGGGATCGGCGGTGGAACGGTTGCAGACACTGGTCGCCGACGACGAGGCGTTCGGGCCATCCACGGTCGCCGCGGCGCCGTCCGGCGATCTGGGCCTGGTCGAGATCGCACTCCTGGGCGACCCTGCGGGTTCGCAGGCCAAGGCGGCCATCGAGCGACTGCGGGACGACTACGTCCCGGACGCATTCGGGGACGTCGACGCGGAGGTCTACGTCAGCGGCCAGACCGCACTCGAGATCGACTACGCGGCGCTGATCGACCGGTGGCTGCCCATCGTCCTGGTTTTCGTGCTGACCTTGAGCTTCTTCCTCCTGCTGCTCGTCTTCCGTTCGATCGTGCTGCCACTGACGGCCGTGCTGCTGAACCTGCTCTCGGTGGGCGCCGCCTACGGGTTGATGGTGCTGGTGTTCCAGAAGGGCATCGGCAACGACCTGCTGGGGCTGGAGCAGATCGACCGGGTCGAACCCTGGGTGCCGGTGTTCCTGTTCTCGGTGCTGTTCGCCCTGTCCATGGACTACCACGTGTTCTTGCTGACCCGGATCCGTGAGCGCTATCTCGCGACCGGTGACACGGTCGACGCGGTGATCCACGGCGTCGGCGCCACCGGGCGCATCATCACCGGGGCGGCACTGATCATCGTCGTGGTCTTCGCCGGCTTCGCGACCGGCGACACCGTCGGCTTCCAGCAGATGGGGTTCGGCGTCGCGGTGGCGCTGTTGCTGGACGCGACGGTGATCCGCACGATCCTCGTGCCCTCGAGCATGGCGTTGCTGGGCAAGTGGAACTGGTACCTCCCGTCGTGGCTCGAGTGGCTGCCCGAGCTGCACGTGGAGGGCGGCGCCGAGGGCGAGGCCGAGCACCTTGTCGGCGTCCCAGCCGGCGACGAGCCGGCTCACGCCGGAACTTCGCGTTGAGACCACCCCCATCCCTGTCCCCCGACCGCCGTGGCCGCCGAGTCCACTCCCGTGTGCACGCGTCCCCTCGGGCTATCTCGACCGAGTTCGTCCTGCCTCGCTTGTGACCGAACTGTCGGGCTGGGGCCCAAGGTCATCCGCCGGAGGCCCTCCGGCCGTGATGCCGCAGGGCCGAAAGGGGTGCGCTGAAGGGAAAGACCGAGTGAAAGGGGCTCACCATGACTCGAAACCTCGGGAGGGCCGGCTACTCGTTGCTGGCAGCGGCCCTCATCGGCGGCCTGGCCCTGGCACCTCCGGCACAGAGCCGCCCGCAGGCATCCGACGAGCCGACTCGGACGAGCCGGGCGACTGCCGAGACAAGCGCACCGCAATTCACCAACGCGTTGGTCCGCGACCTCAAGCAGAAGCGCCTCCGCGTCACGCGCGGCTACATGAAGCTCTACACCACCGATGACTGCGAGGAGTACTCCTACCCGGTGATGAAGAACTGCTTCGCCAACAACCCGGCCGCCCCCTACATCCTCCCGATCGTGAAGTCCTGGCCCGAGGAGTACGTCGACCCGGCGACCGTCAACGCCTTCGGCAAGACCCGACCCGGATACAGCGCGAGCTACCGGCTCGACCCCCGCGAGGCGATCGTCGTGTTCGGCAAGCTTCCACCTCCTGGCAGGTACATGGGCCTGGAGTCGTACCTGTTCAGCGGCGAGGCCCGGATGCACCGGCTCAGCTCTGCCTACCTGGCTGTCAAAGCCAAGCTGCCGGAGATGCTGCCGTTCTTGTTCGCCTGGGTCCCCGGTGAGGACAACCAGCGCCTCCAGTCGATCTCCAGCCTGAGCAACCCGGTCAACAACGTCGTGGTCGAGCGCCGGTCCGGAGCCTCGTGGGACCAGACGCGCTACTTCGTCATCACCCCGGACCGGGGCATGAACCGGATCGTGCGGAAAGCCTTGGCTCGTCAGGGTGTTCCGAACAACCACGTGTTCACCGAGCCAATCCCGTCGGGGGATGCCGATGACGGCGACCGTCGCAAGAGCGTGGAGCCGCCGCTGTCCCGTCTGGGCCTCGACAAGCACGCGAACGACTTCATCACGACGATGCGTTACGCCCTGCCCGACGACGAGGATGCGGGGAACGCATGGCGCCAGGACCTGCCGCTCCAGGTCCTCCGGGTGCGCGCACCCGCCGCGTCCCAACGGGCGGCAAAGGCGTTCCCGCCACTGGTCTACGAGCCCCGCACCACGCCGTACAACGAGGTCGGCGACCCGAACCTGCGCGCCGGCCTGTTCGGTCTCGTCAGCGACGTCTGCGAGCGGTGGGGACAGCCCTGTGACCCCGCCCGGACGATCAGCCTCCAGGACTTCCCGATCCGCGCCGTCGGTACTGACTGTCGAGAGATCGGCATGAACTGCGCCGGTGACAACTGGGATGCGTCCTACCTCATCGCGGGAGCTCGGGGACTCGACTCAGGGGAGGTCTGGGCGTTCGTCGGCACCCTTGCGACAGAGACCGGTAACGCAACGTACGTTGCCCTGTCGGTCAACAACCTCCAGAAGCTGGAGGGCGTCGTCAACGTGTCGGACCCCGAGCTGAAGGGATCGGCGGAGGCGTACGCGACGAGCGTCCCGAACCACGAGAAGTTCTACGTCCACTACCTGACCAGGGACTGCTCTGCGATCGAGAACCTGACGGACGGGGAGTGCACCAGCATCGGCACGGACGAGGTGCCGGTCGGCGTGAACTTCGCGACGATCGTGCGGGAGTACCTCGCTCCAGGTACGGCGCGAGGGCCGGATCCGACCAAGCTCCTGAAGACGAGGATCCTCAAGTTCAAGCTGCCCTAGCCCCCGGCCATCCAGCAGATCCGTGGCCGCTGCCGTTCCGACGGTGGCGGCCACAGGTGCGTTCAAGCGATAACACCAAAGCCAGAACAAACCTCGCGACTCCGACATATCCTCCCGGAGGCGGCTTTACTTTTCGTTTACTCGGGACGGATGGTTCCCGC
This sequence comes from uncultured Actinomycetota bacterium, assembly GCA_963701425.1. Lineage (GTDB taxonomy): Bacteria > Actinomycetota > Actinomycetes > Propionibacteriales > Nocardioidaceae > Nocardioides_C. The sequence continues at coordinate 186,419 of CAVPAG010000016.1, forward strand.
CGCGGATCAAGGTCGCGCACCGCGCGGCGTGTCAACCGTCCTGGGACTCACTCATGCACCATCGGCGTGCTCACGCACCTTCGAAAAGTCTGTTCAAGATCGCGATCGCAGCGGTCGCCGCGGCCGTCCTGCTGTCGCTACTGCCCGCTGGGGCGGGCGCACGGGAACCTCGGATCGAGGGCTTCCCGAACTACCACCCGCAGACGAGCTGCAGCCCCAAGCCCAAGCGCGGCACCGTGATGCTCGCGAACTACCTGATGCGGCACTACAAGGGCTCGGGGTCTCTGGGGATCTCCCGTTCATGCCGCGCCGGCGGCGTATCGGAGCACAAGGAAGGGCGCGCGTTCGACTGGGCGCTCAACGCCGGCTCCCGTCGGGACCGCCACTACGCCGCCGACTTCCTGCGCCGGCTGCGCAAGCCCGACCGCTTCGGACGCCGGGATGCGCTGGCCCGCCGCATGGGCATCATGTACGCGATCTGGAACGACCGGATCTACTCGGCGACGCATCACTACCGGACCCGGCGCTACAAGCACCCCGCCTGCAGGACCATCCGGCGCTGCTCGGCGTCGTACCGGCACCGCAACCACATGCACATCTCGCTGACCCGGTCCGCGGCGCGGAAGAAGACCAGCTGGTACGAGCGACGCGGGACGTCGCCTTCTCCCAAGGTCAAGCGCAAGCGGGACCACCGCAAGAAGCACGCTGCCCACCGCGGGCACCAGAAGTCGGGGAAGCACGCCCAACACAAGACCCGGCACCACAAGGCCCGAGACCACGCCCACCGTCGCCACCACAAGGCTCACCCGCAGAAGGCCCGGCACCACGCCCACCGTCGCCACCACAAGGCTCGCCCTCACAAAGCCCGGCACCACGGCCGCCACGGAGCACATCACAAGGTGCGTCATCACAAGGGCGCAAGGGCGCCATCACAAGGCGCGGCAGCGTCGGCACCACCGCAGGTAGCGGGACAGCCGCTGTGGGTCGGGTCTACTCCTCGCTCGAATCCCAGGTCGCCCGCGCCGAGAGTGCGAACAACACGCCTGCCATGAAGAAGATCAGCGCGTGTCTCGGACTCTCGCGGGCGTAGATCGGCATGAGCACGGCCACCGCGACACCGACCCATGTCCATCGCCATTGGGCTATCTCAGACGCGACGGGGTTCAACAGTCCTCCTGAGATAGGGCTCCGTGGCTGTCAGCCACTGCTGTCGATCGACAGAGCACCAGCCTCGCAATCGCCTACGGCTCGGGCCAGGAAGCACGAAAGCCCAGGTCAGAGGGTGTCTGCCTGGGCTTTCGGGTTGGCGCGCTCGGAGGGATTCGAACCCCCAACCTTTTGATCCGTAGCCTCAGCGCGGTTGTCTGGGCGTCTGGATCAGTCTGTTTCACGCTCAGGAACGGCCATTCGGCAACTGGTGCGTTGATCCGGCCGCGTTGCAGTCAGAACTGCCGAATGCGGGCCGTCGACGGGTCTGCGCCGGTCTGGCCCCGTAGCAGTCATGAACTAGCAGTCAGCCAGGTCCGTCGAGCCTCAGAATCGGCGTCAGTGCGCCCTGGTGCGTCGGTTGAGACTCGGAGTGCGAGGCGACCGTGTTCAAGCTGCGCCCGAACCGACTTATCGGTGTGCGGCCTGAAGCACGCCGACCAACGACCGGCGCATCCGTCGAGCCCTCGGTCACGGACGTTGCTGAGCGCCGTCGAACTCTACTCGCCGCGGTCGGCCTTGGTCGTCGAACGGCAATCGGCTGCGCGCTCCGGAGAGCCGCGACAGCCTGCACTCGTCGCGAGTTCGCACCCGGCGGAAGCCGCTGGAGTGGCGCGCGTGATCGAGGGATGCTCCGGCGCACGGCAGTCGCGCACGCCCTTCGCTGCGAGCCTCTGGTCCAGGCAGTCAGCGGCTCGAGGCTGTGGACGGCGCCATGGGTGAGACGTGGAAGTCGTCGTTCTGCGCCGCAGCGAAGTGGAGATCGGTGCTCGAGAACCATGTTGTCGAGGCCGCCGGTCAGTCTGCACGCGCACGAAGCCATCGGCAACTGGGCCGTCTGCGCCGTCTGGTTCCGTTGCAGTCACAACTGCAGTCAAGTCTCGCGCGCCCTACGACCTTCACATCCGTACTTGGACTCCAAGAACTCAGCCGACATCTGGTTGAAGGACTGTGCAAACTGCTCAGTTCCTCTGGCCATCGGAAGAAGACGAACCGCTTGCCGCCTGTGTGGCAGATCTCGAGCTCGTTGGCCCTCCATCCATGACCATGCCATCCAGCTCTGACCAAGCTATTCGCGCGATCTCTGTAGTGGTGACAAGCACGACCCCTTCGCCACTAATCGCTAGCAGCGCTGACTTACCGTGGGCGGCCACTCCCCAGGCGCCCGCGAGGGGCTCGGTGATTTCCTCCCATGCACGCCTGGCAACGCGCTTGTTCAACTTTTCAACGCTTGGCGAGAACGTCCCTTGCGGGTCGAGGTGTAACCGAGCCAGCCGGCGCGTCGAGTCGTCACGGCATCCCGCGTGCTTGAGCGGTCAGGAAGTCCCCGAGGACATCCGACTTGAAGGGCCGGCTGCGGACATCTGCTCGAGAAGGCGGGTCACATGCCCACCCAGGAGCAGAAAAGCCAAGACAAGGTTCTGGAAGAGCAACACGGCGATCGCGCTCGCTACGCGATCTGTTGTTCCGGGAGTGTCACCGGAGCCGCCCCTAACCGGCGCCACGATAAAGGCCGCCACCACAAGCGCGAGCGTCAACCACCAGCTCACCCGGTACAGCCGGTTCCAGATGCGCGAGGGACGGGGATCGTCGAAGGCCGTGAGTGGAGGTAGCACTTGTCTCCCTACAGATGGGTGTCGGTCGCCAATTCTGATCCCCGCGGCTCCGGCTTGTCACGGCTTCACGACGGGGTCTGACATCCGGCTTGTCCACAAATGTTCATCTGCTCTTGCGGGTGCATGTGAACGGGAGTTGACTCCCTGGCAGCAAAGTAAAGAAGTGGTCACCATCCAGCGGGGGGATGCAGCGACCGCTGCCGGTGCCTCGCTGGGTCTTCTCGGGAGGTACTAAGCCATGTCACGCATCTACGCTTCGGCCGTCTCGGCCGCGCCCGACATCAACTCCGACGGCATCGTCGAGTGGGGCGTCAAGAACATCATCCCGATCGTCCTGCTCTTCATCGGGATCGCGATCATCGCCGGCGCCCGCAAGGGCCAGATGAGCCAGAACGCCATGACGATCACCAACGTCATGTTGGGCTGCATGGTCATCGCCGGCGCAGCCCTGTTCTACGGCTTCGCGGACAACATCGCGACGTTCGTCTTCGCCGCGGGGTGAGTCCCGGTGCTGCTTCGTCCTGACGACGAGGTGTACCGGGTAGACGCAGTGTGGCTGGGGCCGCGCGGCCTCACCCTGCCCTGGACTGCCCGGTACTCCGCCTACGGCATCTGGCTCATGCTCTTCGTGAGCGTGCTCCTGGTCGAGGCGATCCTCCCGATGGGCGTGAGCGTCCCGCCGGTCTGGGAGCTCGTGCTCACGATCCTTGCGACGTACGCCGTCACCGGCGTGATCGACCACGACCGCCCGGTCGTCTCGGTGTGGCAGCTGCTACGCGCCGAGCTCACCGCACCCCGTCCACCCAAGGCCGAACGACCCATCCGACTCTCAGCCGCATCCGTGCGAGTGAGGGAGAGCCATGCTGCGGAGACAAGGCACTAAGGACCCGGCCGTCCGCGCCAAGCTGGCGCTGCGGAACATCGAGGACAACCTCTGCTTCACCGACGACGAGGCCTGGGCGTGGTACGTCCTGCCCACCCAGCCCTGGGCCTTCCGCTCGGACACCCAGCGCGAGCAGCTGCTCTTCGGCTCCGGTGACGCTCTCGCCTGGCTGGCCGGCCACCGGGTCCACCTCCGGGTGACCACCCGCCCCTACCCCGCTGCGGAGTGGGCTCGCCGGCTCGACGAGAACACCCCATCGCCGCTCGCTTCGACGGCCGGCGACTCGTGGGGCGACCACCTGGTGAAGATGCAGGAGCACCTGCGTCACCAGACGATGGCCGAGAAGGAGGTCTACCTCGGCGTACGCCTCTCGCACCGCGCTGCCGAGCCACAAGCTCGCGGCCGCGATCTGGCGCCGGCCGGGCAACATCGAGCAGGCTCGTCTCCTGCCGCTGGTCGAGCGCGTGACCGAGACGGTGGGCCTCCCCGGCCTCGAGGGGCGCCCCGCCACGGCCGCCGAGATGGAGTGGCTCCTCCGCCGGTCGGTGGGTCTCGGGCTTCCCGCTCCCGCCTCGCTCTCTCCCGCAGAGAGCAGGGAGTGGGAGCCCGATGACCTGCACTCCTTCACCGACCAGGTCGACTACGCCGCGGTCCCGCTCGGCCGGACCGTGCAGGTGACTGGCCGCGGTGCTCAGCCGATCGAGCGTCACGTCGCCGTGATGTCGGTGGGCCGGCTCGAGGAGATCGAGGCACCGGACCCGGGCCACGAGCCGTGGCTCGCCCACACCGACCGGCTCCCGTTCCCGGTCGAGTGGACGGCGCAGTTCGACATCCTCTCCGGCGGCGAGGCCCGCCAGGCGATCCAGCGGAAGCTGCTGGTGGTCCGCGACATGCAGCGGCACTACCGCGAGCACGACCTCGACGAGCCGCTCGCCCTCGACCGCCAGGCACGACAGGCCCGTCAGGTCGAGGACCAGATGAGCCGCGGTGTCGACGTCGCTGCCGCTCGGCTGCACGGCTGGTTCCGGCTCGCCGTCGCCGGCAGGACCGAGGACGAGTGCCTCGAGAAGGCGCGCAAGGTGATCGCGTCGTACCGCGGCCGTCGAGTCACCATCGAGCACCCGCGCGGCCAGTACGGCCTGCTGCGCGAGTTCATCCCCGGCGAGCCGGTCTCGACCTCGGCGTACCGACGCCGGCTGCCGGTGCTCTACTTCGCCGCCGGCGTCCCCACCGCCTCGAGCCAGGTCGGCGACCGTCGCGGTCCGTACGTCGGCTACACGGCCGGCGCCTCTCGTCGCGCGGTCATGTTCGACACCCACTACGCCACCGAGGTCAAGGAGACCTCCGGCCTGGTGCCCGTGGTCGGTGGGCTCGGTGCCGGCAAGAGCGTGCTGCTGGGGCAGATCACCTACGACGCCGTACGACGGGGCATCCCCTCGGTCGTGCTCGACCCCTCCGGTCCCCTGGCTCGGCTGACCGAGCTGCCGGAGCTCCGCGAGCACTCCGAGCACATCGACCTCACGACGGCGCACAGCGGCACGCTCAACCCGTTCGCCGTCGTGGCCCGCCCGTCACGCCAGGCCTACCGCTCCGACGACGCGCTCGCCGAGGCCGAGGTGCTCGCCGCCCAGGACCGGAAGCTGCTCGCGATGGACGTGGTGAAGATGCTGCTGCCTCCGTCGCTCGACGCGATGCCGCAGACGTCGCTGGTGGTCTCCGACGCCGTACGCGCGACCCGCGGCGAGCCGGACGCCTCGCTCTGGGACGTGGTGACCAACCTCGAGTCGCTGGACGAGCAGCACGGCAAGGTCGTCGCGAACTACCTGCGCGACATGGCCGAGCTCCCGCTCGCGCGGCTGTTCTTCCCCGCCGACGACCGCGCGTCCGAGCGGCTCGACGCCACGCTGACCGTGCTGACCATGCCCGGGCTCGTGCTGCCACCACGCAACTGTGCCGCGCGAACACTGGTCGACCTCCGAGCAGCTCGCCGTGCCCGCTGCTGCACCTCGCCTCTTGGTACGCCACCCGCGCCGTCTACGGCCGGGCCATGGCGACTCGCAAGCTCGTCGCCCTCGACGAGACGCACTTCCTCGGGGACTGGTCCGCCGGCCGGGCTCTGTTCACCCGCCTGGGCCGGGACTCGCGCAAGTGGAACACCTGCGTCCTCGCCGCTTCCCAGAACCCGGCGGACGTGCTCGGCATGGACGTCGCCAACTTCATGTCCGCCGCGTTCGTGGGCCGGATCGAGGACGACGCCGCTGCCAAGGACGCCCTGCGGATGCTCCGCGTCCCGACCGGCGTCGGCTACGAGCGAGCACTCGCCACGCTGTCGGCCAGCCGGGGCGCCGCCGGCTTCCGCGAGTTCGTCATGCGCGACGTCGACGGCCACGTGGACAAGATCCGCGTCGACCTCACCGCGAACCCCGACACTGCTCGAGGCCCTGAACACGACCGCTCGGGGACAGGGACGCCGACGAGGACAGGGAGCAGGTCGCATGATCCGCCGGCTCGCCGTCGCGCTGTGACTGCTCTGCGTCCTGCTGCTGATGGTGCCGGCCTCGGCGTACTCCCAACCGACGGACCGCGTTCGGCGTCGACTGCACCGAGGCGCCGACACCGGACATGCCTGGCCAGGGGCTCAGCGCCTTCTTCCAGAAGACGCCGGATCCGCTGCCCGCTCAGGAGGACCCGTTCGCGCGAGGACTCGTCGCACGACGATCTACGAGCAGTACGGCTACTCCGGCCTGCGCTGGAACAACTACGACCTCGGCTGCGGTCCCGACGCCGCCCGCAACCCCGACGCGGTTGTCGGTACGGCGGTCAGCAACTGGATGCTCAACCTGCCCGTGTCACTCACGGCCATGACGTCCTCGATCACCGAGGTCGCCTTCGCGCCGACCTTCCTCGACGTGTTCGACCCGACCATCCGCCGGGTCTCCGACGCTCTCTACGAGGGGCTGTTCGCGAGCTGGGTGCCGGCCGTGCATCGCGCTGCTCGGGATCATGATCCTCCTCAAGGCACGACGCGCTGCCCTCGCCACGACCGCGGCCTCCATCGGCTGGGCGCTCATGGTCGTCCTGGTCGCCACCGCGATCTTCAAGTGGCCGATCGTCGCCGGCCACTTCGCCGACGACACCGTCACCGCCACCCTCGGCACCGTCGTCGGAGACCTCAACGACGAGCATCGAGTCGAAGAACCCCGGCGTCACCGTGGCCTCCAACGTCCAGGAGTCGATCTTCTACAGCTCCTGGCTCGCCGGCACGCTCGGATCCACCGACTCCGAGACCGCCAAGCAGTACGGACCCGAGCTCTTCAAGGCCCAGGCGCTGACGTGGCGCGAAGCCGAGATCGTCCAGAACGACCCCGACCGCGGGCGAGGCAGATCATCGAGGAGAAGCAGGCAGCGCTACGAGGAGATCGCCGCTGAGATCAAGGAGAACGACCCGGCCGCGTACGAGCACCTGACCGGGCAAGCGGTCAGACACCCGAGTCGGCTACGCCCTCCTCTCCACGCTCGGGGCCCTGCTGGCGCTGCCCTTCCTGCTCGTCGCCGTCTCTCCTGCTGATGGGCTCGTTCCTGATCGTCCGGCTGGCGGTGATGCTCTTCCCCGCCTTCGCCACCATCGGCGTCTTCCCCGCCGGTCGCGGCGTCGTCCTCGGCATCGGCCGCACCGTCGGCGCAGCACTGATCAACGCGGTCATCTTCGGCGTCGGGGCCGCGGTGACGATCCGCGTGCTCGGGCTGATCCTCGACCCCGCGTCTCGCGCTCCCGGGCTGGCTGGCCTTCGTGCTGATGCCGTTGTTCGGGTTCATCATGTGGGTCGCCCTCAAGCCCTTCCGGCGGCTCACGACGATGGTCAGCCCGAACGCCGATCCGTTCAACGACGCGGCCGGCGCGCTGGGCGATGCCTCCGACAAGGCCAAGCGCTGGACGAAGCGAGCCGCCGGCACCGCCGCTGCCGCCTACACCGGTGGCGTTGCCGCCGCCGTCACCGCCGAGGCCCTCGACGACGACGGCGACGAGGCCGTTCCCGACCGTGCTGAGGCCAGACCAACACCGGTCGAGCCGCTGCCCGTCGCCTCGACCTCGTCGGACGTGACCCGCGCCGGCCCCGTCGCTGCGCTCCCCGCGTCCGACGTACCGTCCGATCCGACCGACGACCACCTCCGCCACCTCCGCCCGGCGGCCCGGGCCGTCGCCGTCGAGGTTCGGCCCCGGAGAGCGAGCCCGTGGTCCGGCCCTGGACGAGTCGCCGCCGCCCATGCCGACCTCGGAGGAGACACCGCTGCCGCCGACCGAACCTGAGTGGTACGACGGCGAGGAGGTCTACACGATCTACCGGCCCACCGACCCGGGTGCGGACGATGCTGCGTGACCTCGCGGCCTGGCTGCTCTACTCACCTCGCCGGCTGCTGGTCCTCGCCGTTCCCGTAGTTGCATCGCCCTCCTCGCCGGTGCAGCCCTCGGTGAGTCTGACCAGTCGTCGACTGGCGCCGAGGCCGGCCAATGCGGACCCCTCCCCCAGCCCCTCAGCGCCAATCTCGTCCAGTCCGGCCGAGGCGGACAGCGAGGAAACCGCCTCCCCGCGAGCAATCCGGAACGCTGCAGGCAGGTTTCTTGGCGAGTACGTCGTCCCGCGCGGAGTCGGAGCCGAACGCAGTGCCGTCATCTCTTCGGAGACTGTCCACCCCTGCCTTGTGGCGCGGCCTACGACTGACACAGCCCGACTCGCTGCCGACGGGTTCGGTCACCCAGGTCTCGGTCGAAGACACCGGACCGTTCAGCGGCACGGCTACCGCCGAGCTCGACTCAGGCACGGACCTGCTGATCTCGGTCGTGGCCTGGGAGCAGGGCTGGCGAGTCAGCGACGTACGTCTCACGGAGGCACCATGAGCTCGCACGGCCAAGGCCCTCGTTGCGGTCGCGCTGCTTGGGCGGACTCGTGCCTGATGGCCGTGCCGGCGCTGATGATGACGGCGTTCATCGGCAGCAACACCGGCAGTTCGGGCTCTGCTCGAGGCAGGCTTCGGCTTCTCCGCCTGCGCGCTCTCGGCATCGACCGTGAGCGTTCAGGACCTCGACGACGAGCAGATCTCGAATGCCCGAACGATCATCGCCGTCGGAAAGTCGCTGAACGTCCCGCCACGAGGCTGGGTCATCGCGATCGCCACCGCGCTGCAGGAGTCCGGTCTGCGCAATCTCGACTACGGCGACCGAGACTCCCTCGGCCTCATGCAGCAGCGACCCTCCGATGGGCTGGGGCTCTGCGTCTCAGGTCCAGGACCCGGCCTACTCCGCTCGCGCCTTCTTCGGCGGGCCGAAGTCACCGACCGCGAACTCCGGCCTGCTGTCCGTGCGAGGCTGGCAGCAGATGCCGCTGTGGGAAGCCGCCCAGACGGTGCAGCGCTCCGCCTTCCCGATGGCCTACGCCGACCACGAGCCGCTCTCGACCGAGATCGTCGAGCGGCTCTCTGGCACGACCGCAGGCTGCGAGGCGCTTGGCCACGGGACCATGGCGTCCGCCGGTCCAGAGCGGCTACACCCTCACGTCGAGCTTCGGCTGGCGCGACCTCGCCGACGCGGGGTGGAGCCGACTTCCACACCGGCCAGGACTTCGCTCGCCCCGAAGGGTCGCCGGTTACTGCCGTGAGCCGAGGCGTCGTCGTCTTCGCCGGCTGGGGCGGCAGCTACGGCAACCTCGTCCGCGTCCGCCACGCCGAACGGCGTCGAGTCCTGGTACGCCCACCTCTCGGCGATCCAGGTCCAGGTCGGCGACGAGGTGCAAGCAGGCGATCGACTGGGAGAGGTCGGGAGCACGGGCAACTCCACCGGCCCGCACCTCCACCTCGAGATCCGGGTCGACGACCAGCCCACCGACCCGATGCCCTGGCTCGCTCGGAAGGGAGTCCGACTGTGACCGAGCAACGTCGCTACCCCTACTTCGGCGTCCCGCCGGCCCGCCAGCCTCGCCCGGCCGCCGACGAGCCGGCCCTCAAGGGCAAGCGGGTGATCCTGTCGACCCCTGAAGGGTTCGTGTACGACATGCGCGCCGCCAGCGAGGTCTACCGAGACGGCGACGGCAACCCGATCATCGACATCGTCGCCGAGGGCGCCTGGTTCCGCTGGATGTACACGGGCGATCGACCGCAGCCCACAGCCCTTCCCCGAGCACCTGGTCTGGGTCGAGTGATGCTGCGAAGCCGACCCCTGCTTGCAAACTCGGCGCGCGCATCGCAGAGCGGTCTTCTCGGCTAACGGCCGGACTCGCGTCGAGGCACCCTCAGCAGCGCTCACACTCCCGTACCTATTTGTGGTACCCGGCGAGCCTAACGACTTCGCAGAGTTGTCTGCGGGCGAACGATCTCACACCTACTTTCGAGAGAAGTTCATGCGTTGACCGCACCGGACTGGACGCGACCGCTCGATCGAAGACCGAGGCAGAGTTGGCTGTAGGCGTGCGCGCCAAAGACGGTTCGTTTGGCTCGATCAGCCTCTGCGAGCTGATCTTCGAGGTGCGCTCCCTGCCGGACCACCGAGTCCTCGGCTGACACGCGTCGAACATGCATCGAACAGCAGCTCGACTAAGCTAAGGTTCGCACATGGCCGAGCCCTCCGTTCACGCTTCATCGACCTGTTCGCAGGCGTCGGCGGCTTCCACGCTGCGCTGAAGGCGTTCGGCGGCGAGTGCGTCTACGCCGTCGAGATCGACAAGGCCGCCGCGAGGTCTACGAGCGCAACTGGGGACACGACCCGCTCGGCGACATCACCAAGGACGCCAACGACGACGTCATGAACGTCCCGGCGCACGAGGTCCTCGCCGCGGGCTTCCCGTGCCAGCCGTTCTCCAAGTCCGGCGCCCAGCGGGGCATGGACGAGACCCGCGGCACGCTCTACTGGAACATCCTGCAAGATCATCGAGAAGCGCAAGCCCAAGGTCGTGCTGCTGGAGAACGTGCGCAACCTCGCCGGCCCGCGCCACCTCCACGAGTGGCAGGTGATCATCGAGACGCTGCGCGACCAGGGCTACCGCGTCTCTGAGACGCCCGCGATCTTCTCGCCGCACCTGCTGCCGCCGGAGCGCGGTGGCCGTCCGCAGGTCCGCGAGCGCGTGTTCATCACGGCGACGCACAACCCGACCGGCGCTCGGCGACGAGCTGCCGAGTCGAGCCGGTCGCGCTGCCCAGCGACCGGATCGACGGCTGTCGACCCGAAGCAGGAGTGGCACCTCGAGGACCTGCTGGACGACACCCACAACATCCCCGGGCTGCAACCTGACCGACTCCGAGCGACTCTGGATCGACGCCTGGGACGAGTTCGTGCAGACCTGGTACGAGGCGACCGAGGGCCGTCGTCCTGCCGGGCTTCCCGATCTGGGCTGACTCCTGGCCCGACTTCGACGAGGTCGTCGCGGACTTCGGCTGCGGTGCCCGACTACCGCGACCTCATGGAGCACGACCGAGACGCTGCCGCAGTGGAAGGCGAGCCACCTCGCGAAGAACTACGCCCTCTACACCGAGCACCAGGACTTGATCGACCCCTGGGCCGAGAAGTGGGGCGTCTACACCGACAAGTTCCCCGCCTCGCGCCGCAAGCTGGAGTGGCAGGCCCAGGACACCCCGTCGCCTGTGGGACACGGTCATGCACTTCCGCCCGTCCGGCATCCGCGCCAAGCGCGCCGACCTACCTGCCCGGCGCTCGTCGCGATCACGCAGACCTCGCATCGTCGGCCCGCGCGAGCGCCGCCTGTCTCCGCGCGAGACCGCCCGGCTCCAGGGCCTGCCTGACTGGTTCGACTTCGGCGACCAGCGCGCCGGCCGCGACCTACAAGCAGATGGGCAACGGCGTGAACGTCGGCGCCGTCTGGCACGTCCTCCGCGAGCACGTCCGCCGCGACGAGTGGCTGCTCAAGCACAGCGACCCCGGCCAAGCGCATCATCCAGCGCCGTTCTCGACGCGCCGCCCTCCCCTGACGTGGTCCTGGCCAGAGCACCAACCAAAGGGCTAGGCTCGCGTTTCCGCCCCGCCGCCACTCAGGTTGGCTAGCCTCGCGGTGTGCACGTCGCCCTCCGCTGACCGTCCGTTCTTCCTCCCGGCCGCGACGCCGGCAGAGGCCATCGAGCGCATCTTCTCCCTGACCGGCGCGTCCGACACGGGCACCCGCGGCGAGAAGCGCGCGATCGTCGCTTTGCGCGACGCGCTAGGGCTCGACATCGACACTGGCGTGACCAGCGACATCATGGGTGGCGCGATCGCTGAGGCCCTCGATGTCGAATGGCAGCCCCAGCGGTTCCTGGACCGGCACAAGATCACGCTCGATGGGCTCAACGCGCTCCTTGAGGGCGCGGCCGACGCCTACGCCGACGGATCGCTTCGGCGACTCGAAGAGATGCGGCCCGCGCTCCTAGACGGGGCGGAGTGGGCGCTGTTCGTGCCAGCCCGCTCGAAGATCGAGGCGGTGAACAGAATCTCGGCGCTGACCGGTTCCGGCTCGGAGCGGCTTGGGCCTGGCGGCAAGGAGCACAAGCGCGTGCTCGTCAACCTGGTCAACGGCATGCGACTCGATCTCCCGATCACGACGAAGCACGGCACCGCCGAGGCGCTCGCCCGAGAGTTCAATGCACCGTGGTCCGACGC
>CAVPAG010000017.1:0-35000 GCA_963701425.1 uncultured Actinomycetota bacterium
ATGCGTCTTTCCGCCGCCTAAGGGTGACCGAGTTTCACTCTCATAGCCGAGAGTCGGACGTTGCCCCCGGCCGTCCACCGTGCCGATGGGCGGGCTCACGCTGCGCGGAGGTTGGCCACGGCTCGCACACCGTCGGCGGCGTCGCTGATCGTTCCGTTCTAGGCCGAAGGGATTGTCAGGCTCAGGTCCGCCCGAAATCGCAAGCACTATTGCGCAAGGCGGCTTGCGCTTTCCTCACGTGCTGGGGCATCGTTGGCGTCGTGTCCGACGACTCGCCACGCATGTCGCCCACCAAGATCTCCGATCCGAGAGCGGTCCTCGCGGTCACGCATCCCCTACGAATGCGACTGCTCGGCGAGTTGTCGCGGCGAGGGACGGCTCGTGTCGTGGATCTGGCCAGTGGTGTCGGCGAGCCTGCGAACTCGGTAAGTTTCCATCTCCGACAGCTGGCCAAGTACGGACTAATCGAGAACAACCCGGAGCGGTCCGAGGACGGGCGCGAACGCTGGTGGCGTATGACGTCCGACCGAGGCTTCGAGATCGATCTCGACGGGATGCAGCAGCTCGAAGGCGGGGAGGCCGCGGTAGGTGTCTTTCGCCGCGCCGCCGAAGGCCACATGCTCGCGCTGCATCGGGCTGTCCATAAACAGCCGTCCCAGATCGACGCCCCCAGCGGCCAGCAACGCACAATCAGCGACGACTTCGCGGTGCGCCTCAGCGACACCGAACTACAGCAGATGCGCCTCGAGTTCGCGGAGCTTCTCGACCGCTGGACCGATACCTCCCGCGCCCTGAACGAGGTCGATGACGGTGCCGAGCGCCATGCCTACTACGGAGTCGTCATGGCCGCCCTCGACCGGGACATCAACGCTTTCACGCACCCACCTCGGAAGGAACACCATCCATGACCGGCACCGACATCAGCGCCCGTGAAGCCCCCGACTACGACGACTTTGCAGCCACCTACGCCGCCGCGAACGACAACGGCCTGTTCAACGCCTGGTACGCCCGACCCGAGATGCTCCGCCTCGCCGGCGACGTCAAGGGAAAGCGGGTCCTGGACGCCGGCTGTGGCCATGGTCCCCTCATGATCCCGCTGCGTGACCGCGGCGCACTCGTAGCCGGGTTCGACCTCAGCCCTTCCATGATCGAAATCGCGACGGACCGCCTCGGCACCGGCCACGACCTACGGGTCGCCGACCTCACCAAACCACTCCCGTACGACGACGACGAGTTCGACGTAGTCACCTGCTCGCTGGCTCTGCACTACGTCCAGGACTGGGCGCCTGCCCTTGCCGAGCTGCGCCGTGTGCTCAAGCCCGGCGGGCGGCTGGTGGTGTCGATCATCCACCCCTTCGTCTACGCGTTCTGCTATCAGGACGAGGACTACTTCGCACTGACCCGGTACTCCGAGGACTACGAGCACGACGGCGACGCGTACACCCTCACCTACTGGCACCGACCCCTGCAAGACGTCATCAGCGCCTTCCTCGACGCCGGACTCGTCATCACCAGCGTCACCGAGCCTGCTGCCGACCCAGACACCCCCACCGAGCTCCTACCCCCCGGGGGGCACCGCTTCATCTGCTTCTTGTTCTTCGCCCTCGAGTCGCCATGACGGAGCCGGCAGTCGTCGACCTCGACAAGCTTGACTCCGACCTGCGGGCATGGGTGGAAAGCCTTGCAACGTCCGGGCCGGTACTCATTCGCCGCAACGGGCAGACCATCGGCACCATCACGTACTCCTGCGCAGTTCTCGAAGGCACCATCGTCGCCACCCCGGCGGCCGACCAGGCGACCAAGCCCAGCGACCTACGTGAGGGCACCAAGGTGCTGGCGACGACGATGCCCCTCAGCAATTCCGCACGCGACCTGCTGCGCCAGTCCTTCGGCCCGGACTGGGTCGTCCTCGACTTCCACGACGCCCCGGACACCGCCGATGTCGTTCTCACCTGTGCGCATAGCCCCCAACTCACCCACCGTTGGACGCTGCTGTTCCCGCACGCGCAGATCATCGTCACCGAGATCCTCGACCCTCAGTTCGGTCTCGACATCTCCGGCCCCGTCGGCCGGCTGCTCGACGCGGGCGCCCACGCCTACCTACCGCCAAGGCCGCTCGAACTGGTGGCCGAGAGCGTGCAGATGTATCTCGCACGCCGTGCCAACGGCGCCCTAGGCTCATCACCATCCACAACCCACCAGCTGAACTCCTGACATCAGCACCATGCAAGACGTCGACCGACGGCGTCTTGCGCGACCCGCAGGAGACCAGCCGGACCTGCCCGCCGCACGCCATGCCGCTGTCGGTGCGGAGCATCCGACCATGCCGCGATGCGGGTCGCCCTCATGCAGCCATGGCGCTACGCACCGTGTTGCGCGGTCGTGACGGTCCGGGCGACGACTGAACAGGCTGCCCCAAGTCTGTACAGTCGGCGCATGCCGACAGACCTCGCTCCGATGCTCTACTTCGCCGTGCTCGCGCTGCTGACCGTCTGGGCGACGTTCTGGGTCATCCGGCTGGCAGTGCGCTATGGCATGAACGATGCACTGAACATGAACCGCGAACTGGTCGGCATCCCAGCGCGACCACGACACGTCTGCCAGATAGCGTCTGCCTCGCCTCCGAGGCTCACCCGCATCCGCCGCGTAGCGTGCGCTCGAAGACTCACGCTCTTGCCGCGATCCGCGCGTGCCGACGTGAGTGAAGCGCAGTCAGCGGCGGAACCGGGAGACGACCGCGTGCGTGGCGTAGCCCAGTGCTCCACCCACGAGGGCTCCCAGGAACGGCCCTTCGGCGCTGTACTGCCAGAGCCCCTGCGCAACCCACGCGCCGCCGAGCACCGGAGTGACGCGCACGAGCAGGTGGCCCGCCGTTGCGGCTACATCAGACACGACAGCGGGTGAGGCCGGTCGGGCAGCGGGCGTCGCGAGCGCTTCTCGGTCGGGCAGGTCGGCCAGCAGGGGCCGCAGGTCGTCCGTTGTAACGGCAGCGAGAGCCGACCTCTGGCGTCGGTCTAGTTCCTCAACCGACAGCCGTCCATGTAGGTGGTGGTCGATGAGAGCCGCTACACAGGCGTTTCGCTCGGCATCCCCTACCCGAATCCGCAACTGCATCATTTCTCCACGAGACAGCGTCATTCCTGGATGGTGGCATAGGGAGACGGCTGCCTGCCGATAGCGACACGGGAGTCGGAGAACGTCCGCAACTGCCGCATTCCGCGCGGCCGTGCCCTTGGGCAGTCGACCGGCTCAAGAAACGGACGGGGTGTTCTCGACCTTGTCCCCGGTGGCCTTCAAACCCAGAGCCGCGACGAGCAGTGGCAGTACCGCAAACCAGTATCGGCCCGGCCAGTCGCGGTCGTAGCCACTGTCGCCCGATGCCAGGTAGGCGAGCACCATCAGGCCGAAGACAGTGCCGGCGACCGACACGAGAACGACCGCCAGGTAGCGCAGCACCTGGGCGACCAGGCGACGGTTTTCTGCGATGGTCTGGCGGTGCGCTGCGAGGATGGCTTCGGGAGTGCGGCGGTTGGCCTCGGTCATGGCGGGTCCTTGGCGGGTGGCGTCGAGATGAGGGTATGCGCTGTCTAGCGGCCCTCGCGACGCCTCGCCGGGAAACGACGTGCCCGAACTGGAGTCCTGACATGCCGCGGAGAGTGAAGCTCGACCGTGCCGATGTCAGTGCGTCGCGTGACGATGCCGCACGGCGCCGGCCCAGTGCTTCATCCCCCGAGCACGAGCGCCTGCAACGAGCCGGCCTTGAAACGGCGCACCTCCTGCGGCCAGCCGCACCCCTCGGCCACCCTCCCCGCCCACATGCGAGCGGACTCGTCGTCGGGCACGTCCACGATGGTCAGCCCACCGAGCCACTCCTTGGTCTCCGCGTAGGGCCCGTCGGTGAAGACCAACTCGCCACTCGTGGCGTCCGCGCTGGCCGCCTCCTCGAGCTCCTCGACGAGTCCACCGGCGTAGACCAGGACGCCTTGGTCCTGCATCTCTCGGACGACGGCCGTGGACGGTTCGACGCGGCTCTCGAACCACGCCTCGTCGTGGTCGCCGACCCACTGCTGGTTGAAGTAGATGAGATACTGAGGCATCCGTGATCCCCTTCGTCGGGCAGACCTGATGTCCGCCACTACCTACCCTACGAACGGCAGTGGGTCGATACGACACCCACGTGCGAGCGAGTTCGGCGTCACGCCCCGTGCGGCTTTCTTGCTTCGTGGTCCCGACCCCCGGCGACCGGTAGCCGGCGTACGACTGGGGTGCGCGGATCTGCCGCTGTTCGCACGCTTGGCAGAGTGCGCACGCCATGGGCTGCGCACGTTCGTCGATGCAGCGGGGGCGAGGGCTGTTCGGCGAGCACCGTTCGTTGCGACACTTGCTGCGTGCCTGATCAAGCCGCGGCGCGACGCGTTGGCAGCCTTGCCGCGATGGTCGGCTGGGTGGGCATCCTCGCCCTCCTGAGTCTGATTGCGTTCTTCATCGTCGGGGGTCCCTTCGGCTTCATCAACGACGTGTCGAACGCCGCGCTGGCGGCGCTGGCGGGCACGCTGGCAGTCACCTGGCTACGCTCGGCGGAGCGGCCAAGTCCCTCGTTACGAGTGGCCACGGCCCTGGCGCTCGTGGGAGTGGCCGCTGTCGTGGTGGGGTCGGCGCTGGTCATCTTCGACATCACGGGATACTTCCTGGCCGGACTGGTGTCGGCATCCGGTTTCGCCCTGGTCGGGACCTGGCTGATCGCAGCCAACCTCTCAGCTGGAAAACCTCCGGGCATCAGCCCGTCTCGCCCCCAGACGATCCTGGGGGTAGTGGCCGGCTCGGTCATGGTCGTCGGATTCGTCAATGTGCCCGGCATCGTGATGGGTATCGACGACCAGGCCACGGCGCCCCTCTGGCTGCTGGCCGCCGGGCCATGCTGGGCCGGAACTTACCTGCTCATGCCGATCTGGGGCCTTCGGCTGCATCGGTCGGCACCCGCGCCCGCCCCACGCTCTGATCGGCAGCGGCAAGGAGAAGCGCCCTGACATGCCGCGATCCGCGCGGGGCAGCGGGCCGACAGCAGGCGATCGGGCGCGCCTATCGGCACACCCGAACCGGTTCGTTGTCGGGCGCGGGCACGAAGACGACCCGTTGACCCAGTGCCTCGAATACCGCCCGCTCTGCCGACTCCATCGTGAGCGTCCCCTCCTGGTGAGGGTCACTCCACCCAGCCGGTGGACCGGTCCGCTCGTCGTCGTAGAGGGGTGGTTTGGCGTGCCACCACTGTCCGTCGATGCGGACGTTCTCCACTCCACAGTGCGTGTAGACACTGAACGGCGTGCCGCTCGGCTCCTCCACGGACGCATCCTGGGTCGGCGACGTGCTGCCACAGCCGGTGAGCATGAGCGCCGTGACGAGCAACGTGACGTTGCGAGCGAGATGCGTCGACCTGGCCATGCCTCTCCGACGCACCGGGTCCCGCATCGGTTCCCGGCTGCTAGCGGGACCAACGCACTTCATGCCGCCGAGAGTGACGTTCTGTCGTGCCGATGAGCGAGCACCAGGTCGCGACCGTCGCCTACCCCCGGCGCAGGACTCGATAGATGGTTTCTGATCTCGGCGCTGGCCGTGGCTCGTCATGCCAGCCGATCTCCTCAGCCTTTGTGGAGATGGCCGCCTTCACCTCGGCAATGTCCACCTCGTCATCAAAGAAGGCGATCGACAAGCCGTTGCCAGTGTCGGGGTCGATGAGATGGTAGGCGTCCAGCACGCCGGGAACCGTCTTCGCCGCGTCGATGACCCACTGGCGATCGTCCTCAGGCATCGGCTCCCAAACAGCGACGCGAGCGAACATTACTTGCCTCCGCTCTTCGTAGGTCTGTCCACGTTAGTGCGATCATGCCGATGACAGCGCTTTCGCCGTGGAGGGATGCTGGCTGAACCCGTCAGACGGGCGCTCGCACGGTCCTGAACTGCGTGGCGGCGAGACCGACGGCCACGACGGCGAATGCCACAGCGGCGACGACCAGCATGGTTCGGATGCCGACGGCGTCGGCCAGCAGGCCGGCGATGGGCGCCACGACGACCACGACGGCCCGGTTGAGCGACCGC
The DNA here is from genome assembly GCA_963701425.1 of uncultured Actinomycetota bacterium. Taxonomy (GTDB): domain Bacteria; phylum Actinomycetota; class Actinomycetes; order Propionibacteriales; family Nocardioidaceae; genus Nocardioides_C. The sequence goes on from CAVPAG010000017.1 coordinate 6,094, forward strand.
AGCGTCGTGTTGGTGCGCGCCTGCAGCCCATCGGGTGTGACGAGCTGCCGGTAACTCATCTCGTGCGAGTTGCTCATCCCCATCGCCAGCCCGTAGAGGCCCTGACCCAGCCCGAGCACCCAAGCGGCGTACGACGACTGGCCGGCCAGCGTCATCGTGACCACGGCCCCCGTGGTCAGCAGGTGGCACAAGATGATCGTCCGTCCGGTGCCGAGCCGCCGGCCGACCCAGGTCGTGACAGCGGCGCCAAAGACGGCACCGACTCCCCCGGCCGCACCGACGAGGCCGAACTGCGCCGCCTGGAGGTCCAGCACGAGGAACGCGTACGGCGCCAGCACGACGCCGACGATGGCATTGCCGACGAACCATCCGTGGGTGGCGATCGCCAACGTCCTCAGCCCCGAGCCGCCGTAGGCCCAGCGCACCCCCTCCACCACCTCACCGAGGAGCCCGCGTGCGGTGACGCCGGTACGTGGTGGCGGCTCGTCCAGCTCGATCCGGCGCAAGGTGAGCGCGGAGTAGAGGTAGGCCGCGGAGTCCAGGACGACGGCGAGCGGCGCCCCGATGGTGCTGACCAGAACGCCTCCGAGGGCGGGGCCGGCCGTCGACGACACCGCGTCGGCACCGTCCACGCGCGCGTGGGCGGGCTGGAGCTGGCCCCGTTCCACCAGGCGCGGTAGGAACGACATCGTCGCCGCCATGTTGACCACGGCTGCAGTTCCGTAGGCGAGGACGACCGGCAGGAGCACCGGAAGCGACAACAGGTCCGACCACCACAGCAGCGGGATCGCGAGCAGCAGGACCGCCTGGGCGAGGTCGGTGCGCACCATCAGGGGGAGGCGGCGCCTGCCGTCGACGAGCGCGCCCACCACGAGCCCGCAGACCAGATAGGGCAGCCAGCGCGCAGCATGGAGCCACCCCACGTCCGCCGCGGTGCCATCCAGGGTCAGCACGACCAGCGCCTGCAGGGCGAACAGGGTCACGTACGTGCCCAGCCCCGAGACCGCGGTGGCGCGCCAGTAGCGCAGGAACGAACGAGAGATGAAGACACCCCCGTCGCTCACCCGCCTACTCTCCCACGGGCGCATCGACCGCTCAGGGAAGCTAGGTTCGCAGACATGGATGCTCGGATACCGTTCCAGGCCTTGCCGATCGACCAGTCTCACGTGCTGTACGACCACGGGCCGGACTCCTCGCCGCGACCCGACGTCACCCCGGGTCGGACGACCCGGCTGCATCTCCCCGACTCGCGCGCATTCCCAGGCACCAGCCGCGACATCTGGGTGCACGCCCCGGCAGCAACGGACGGCGTGCTGCCCTGCGTGATCTTCCAGGACGGCGGAGGCTTCCTGGACCCCAAGGACGACCTGCGGGCCGGCATCGTCCTGGACAACCTGATCGCAGCGGGCGACATCCCGCCGATGGTCGGCGTCTTCGTCGACCCGGTCGCTCGCAACGCCGAGTACGACGCGTTCGACAGCCGCTATGCCGACCTCCTCGCCGACGAGGTCCTGCCACTGGTCGAGCACCATGTTCGGATCAGTGACGACCCGGCTCGCCGCGGGCTCTGCGGGTTCAGCAGCGGTGGCAATGCGGCTCTCACGGCCGCGTGGCACCGACCTGACGCGTTCGGGAAGGTCATCGGGTTCTCCTCGAGCTTCCCGCAGATCACTGGAGGCAATCCCTACCCGGAGCTGATCACATCGGAGCCAGCGAGACCACTACGGATCCTGCTGCACGTCGGACATCGTGACCTCGGCTGGAACGAGCAGCAGGACAACTGGCTGGCGGAGAACCTGCTCGTCGCCGCCGCCCTATTCCGGGCCTGCTACGACGCCCGCCTGGTGCTGGGCGACGGCGCACACAACTCCAACCACCCCGGCGTACTGCTGCCCGACGCACTGCGATGGCTCTGGCGATAGGCAGCGCAGCCCGCGCACACGCCCATCTCCCACGGACCCTGACATCCGGAAGTAGCCGCGATCCGCGCTCGATCCACAGCTGCAACGCAGGTGACTGTCTGCGCTCGGCGCCCGGGGAAGACGCCCATCTAGCCGGATCCGATTCACCGTCAGAATCGTTGCCGACCCCAGCACTCCGCGGACGACGTGCCTGTCGGAGTCGGAACGTTTACGACCAGTAAACGTCCAACAAGAACCCTCGTCGAAGCCCTGTCGTCGGCCGGCGTTTGCGCAGGTCGGCGAAGGTTTGCGCAGCCGAATGAGTTGACCACACGGCACCGCGGCACAGTTCAAATCAAGAACCGCCTCTGACCCGCGTTTCCGCAGGTCAGAGGCGGTTTGATCGGTCGGGCTGACAGGATTTGAACCTGCGACCCCTTGACCCCCAGTCAAGTGCGCTACCAAGCTGCGCCACAGCCCGATGCCCGCAACATCGACTCGCGACGAGCGGGCGGTGAGAACCTTACCCCAGCATCAGCAGCGGGCAGAAACCGGTCACTTCTTGTCGCGTTTCCGGGGGCGCTGCTGCACGTGGATGGGCGTCCCGACGAAGCCGAACTCCTCGCGCAGACGCCGCTCGATGAAGCGGAGGTACGACGCCTCGAGGACGCCTGAGGTGAACAGGACGAACGTCGGCGGCGCCGTCGAGGCCTGGGTCCCGAAGAGGATCTTGGGCTGCTTACCACCTCGCACCGGGTGCGGGTGCTCGGCGACGAGACGTCCCAGGAACGAGTTGAGGGCGCCCGTACCGACGCGGGTCTCCCAGCCCTCGAGGGCTGCGTCCAATGCGGGAACGAGCTTGTCGACGTGCCACCCGGTGCGGGCGGTGATGTTGACCCGGGGCGCCCACTGGACGCGGACGAGGTCGCGCTCGATCTCCCGGTCGAGGTAGTACCGGCGCTCCTCGTCGACGAGGTCCCACTTGTTGAAGGCGATGACGAGGGCGCGGCCGGCCTCGGCGACGTTGGAGATGATCCGGAGGTCCTGCTCGGAGACCGGCTTTGACGCGTCCACGACGAGCACGGCGACCTCGGCCCGCTCGATGGCGGTGTTGGTGCGCAGGCTGGCGTAGTACTCGTGCCCCGAGGCCTCCTTGACCCGCTTCCGGATGCCGGCGGTGTCGATGAAGCGCCACGCACGTCCCCCGAGCTCGATCAGCTCGTCGACCGGGTCCACCGTCGTACCGGCAGCGTCGTCGACCACCACACGGTCCTCGCGGGCGAGCTTGTTCAGCAGCGACGACTTGCCGACGTTCGGCTTGCCGACGATGGCGATGCGCCGCGGACCGCCTACCTCCTCGTACGACTCCGGCGGGGTCTCGGGCAGTGCGGCCAGGATCGCGTCGAGCAGGTCACCCGACCCGCGCCCGTGCACCGCCGAGACCGGGTACGGCTCCCCCAGACCCAGGTTCCACAGGCCGTAGGCCTCTGCCTCGATGCGCATGTCGTCGACCTTGTTCGCGGCCAGCACGACAGGCTTGTCCGCCTTGCGAAGGATCCGGACCACGGCCTCGTCGGCGTCGGTGATGCCGACCGTCGCGTCCACGACGAAGAGCACAGCGTCCGCAATGTTCACCGCGACCTCTGCCTGGGCGGCGATGCGCTCGGCGAGGCCCCGGGCGTCGGGGTCCCAGCCGCCGGTGTCGACGACCGTGAAAGCGCGGCCGTTCCAGGTGGCGTCGTAGGAGACCCGGTCGCGGGTGACGCCGGGGACGTCCTCGACGACCGCCTCTCGGCGGCCGAGGATCCGGTTGACCAGGGTCGACTTCCCGACGTTGGGGCGGCCGACCACGGCCAGCACCGGTGCGGGGCCCGTGGCGGGCTCGACGTGCTCAGTGGTCATGGTGTCTCTCTCGTGAGGGGTCCCGGCGCAGTCCTTGGACGATCTGCTCCTCGGTGACCCCGGGGATCGGCCCGGGAAGCTCCCGGCCGGTGATACGTCTGGCTTCAACAAGATGGTCGACAAATGTCTTCCGAAGCGTCTCAGCCGCCTGGCGGACGTGCGACTGTCGCCGCGGCCAGGGGTGCGCGTCCAAGTACACCGGAGAGCCGTACACCAAGTCGAATCGCGACCCACGCGACGGCACCGAGTCGATGCCGCCGCCGGGCTCCCGCGTGCCGAAGATCGCGAGGGGTACGACGGGCGCCCCGGTGACGAGCGCGAGGTAGGCGACGCCGTTGTTGAGGCGGGTGAACTCACCCGACCCCCGCGTCCCCTCCGGGTAGATCGCGACCACTCCCCCGTCCCGCAGCACCCGCAGGCAGTCCTTGATCGCGGACAGGTCCACCTCATAGCGCGAGAGCGGGATCTGTCCGACCGCCCTGAGCGCCAGGCCGGTGTGCCCCTTGAACATCTCCTTCTTCGTCAGGGCGTGCACCGGGCGCGGCGCGAACGCGGCGAGCAGCGGGCCGTCGAGCAGGCCGATGTGGTTCGAGGCGATGATGTGCGGTCCCTGGCGCTGCACATGCTCGTCGCCGTAGGTCCGCACGTCGTACCGCGCCCGGAACCAGGCGCGGCCGACCGGGCGCAGCAGCCGCAACGGGCGGTGCGAGGGGTGGACCGCGTCGTCCGACCGCGGCAGGTCGTGGTGCGCGAGCCTGGCCTGCCGGTTCACGACCGTGCCGCCTGCTCGACGAGCGCCACCACCTGTTCGATGACCTCGTCCAAGGTGAACGGCGTGGTGTCGATGTGGTGCGCGCCCTCGGCCATGGCCAGCGGAGCCGTAGCCCTTCCCGAGTCGTAGCGGTCCCGGCGAAGGAGGTCCTCACGCGTGGCGGTGACGTCGGCCCCGGAGAGCTCCGCGGTACGACGGGCGGCGCGGGCCTCCGGGTCGGCCGTGAGGTACACCTTCACCGCGGCCCCCGGAGCGACGACGGTCCCGATGTCGCGGCCTTCCACGACGATGCCTCCGCCGCCGATGATCCCGCGCTGGTCGCGGAGCAGGCGGGCCCGGACCTCGGGCACTGCGCTGACCGCGCTCACAGCGGCGGTGACCTCGGGTGACCGGATCGGGCCTGCGACGTCGACCCCGTCGACCGTGATCGTCGGCGCAGCCGGGTCGGTCCCGGACACGAGCACCGGCTCCTGGGCGTGTGCCGCGACTGCCTCCGCGTCGTCGACGTCGATGCCGTGCCGGAGCATCCACCAGGTCATCGCCCGGAACATCGCCCCGGTGTCGAGGTAGCGCAAGCCGAGCCGGCTCGCCACACCTCGCGAGGTGCTCGACTTGCCCGACCCGGACGGTCCGTCCATCGCCACGACGACGCTGCTCAACTCTGGGGGATCCTGTTCTCTCGACCGACGGTTCGCCGAGGAAGCCTACCTGTGCGAGGTCCAGCCCCTGTCTTCGAGCGACTCCTTGAGGAAGTCCGCACGGTCCGCGGCGACGGCCAGCTCCACGAGACCGACGGGGCGCCCGGGGTCGTGGTCGATGTGGAGGTCCTCGACGTTCACCCCGATGTCGCCCGCGTCGGCGAGCAGACGGGCCAGCTCGCCCGGGTGGTCCGGCACCGCCACGTAGACGGCCGCGGTCGGCTGGACGGGGCCGCCGTGCTTCCCGGGGATCGCGGCAGTGCCCTCCACGCCCCGTGCGAGCAGCGCGGCGACCCGGTCACGGCTTCCGGAGCGGACCGCGTCGAGCAGCTCGTCGAGGTCGCGACGCACTGCCCCGAGCATCTCCCCCACAGCGTCGGCGTTGCCGGCGATGATCTGCTGCCACAGGGCGGGGTCGCCGGCCGCGATCCTCGTCACGTCGCGGACCCCTTGGCCGGACAGCGCCAGGTGCGAGGCCGGGGCGTCGGCAAGACGGCCCGCGACGAGGGCTGCGAGGAGATGGGGCAGGTGGGAGGTGCGGGCAACGGCCTCGTCGTGCTCCTCGGGAGTCAGCGTGACCGGCGTCGCACCACAGGCGCCGGCGAGGGCGGTGACCAGCTCGACGGCCGAGGGATCCGCGCCCGGATGTGGGGTGACCGCCCACGGGCGGCCGTCGAAGAGCGCGGACGAGGCTGCGAACGGCCCCGAGCGCTCACTGCCCGCCATCGGGTGCGAACCGACGTACCGGGCCAGACGGTCCGGGGCGACCTTCGAGCCGACCGCCCGGAGGGGTGCGGCCTTGACGCTGCCGACGTCGGTGACGACGGCCTCCCCCACGCCGAGGGCCGCGACGATCTCGTCGGCGAGGTGGTCCGGAGGCACCGCCACGACCACCAGCTGCGGCTCGGGAGCGACCTCGAGCGCGGCGGCGTCCACGCCGGCCCCGACGCTGCTGGCGATGGTGACGTTCTGGGGGTTCACGTCGCGCAGGAGCACCTCGAGGCCCTGACGTCGCAGGGCGAGCCCGATGGACGTGCCGAGGAGCCCGGTCCCCACGATGAGGACGGGGCCGGTGAGGCTGCCCCTCTCCCCCGCCTCACCCATCAGGCGGGATCCGAGTCCGGGACCGAACGGACCTTCGTCAGGTCGCTGCGCAGGGCCGCGGCGCCGTGGAGGTAGACGTGGGTGATGTCCTGGCGCGAGAGGTCGGTCTCCACGTGGGCGAGCATGCGCACGACCCGAGGCATGGCTCCCTCGACGGCCAGCTCGCGGGCGCAGATCAGGGGTACGTCGCCGAAGCCGAGCCGCCGTGCGGCGTACGCCGGGAACTCGGAGACCAGGTCGGGGGTGGCGGTGAAGATCACGCTGATGAAGTCGTCGACCTCGAGGGAGTTGGCCTCCATGACGTCGGTGACCATCTCCGCGACCCGTTCGAGCATGTGCTCACGGTCGTCCGCGTCGAGCTGGGTCGCTCCTCGCACTGCCCGCACTGCCACGCCTCATCTCCTCGTCCGGTGTCCGGACCAACCCTAGTCCGTGGGAGGGTCAGAGCCGGGCGGCGTCCAGCAGCGTGCCGAGCTCGTCGCGGGTCAGGTCGCGGAGCTCGCCCTTGCGGAGCCCGCTCAAGCGCACCGGCCCGATCGCGGTGCGGGTCAGCCGCCTCACGGGGTGTCCGACGGCGTCGAGCAGCCGGCGGACGATCCGGTTGCGGCCCTCGTGGATGACCAGCTCCACGATGCTCTTGCCGCCGTGGCTGGAGACGACCTTGAACGAGGAGACGTCCACGGGGCCGTCCTCGAGCGTCACGCCGTCGAGGACCTCGCGTGCCGTCGCCCTGGTGACCTGGCCGGCGACCTCGGCGACGTAGGTCTTGTCCATCTCGTACGACGGGTGCGCCATCCGGTGGGCGAAGTCCCCGTCGTTCGTGAGCAGGATCAGCCCCTCGGTGTCGGTGTCGAGCCGGCCGACGTGGAAGAGCCGCTCGGGCCGGTCCGTGACGAAGTCGGAGAGGGTACGACGGCCCTCGGGGTCGGACATGGTGGACACCACGCCACGGGGCTTGTTCAGCACGAGGTACACGTGCGGGCTCATGGGCGGAAGCCTCTTGCCGTCGACGCGGATGACCGCCGCGCGCGGGTCCACCTTCGTGCCGAGCCGGGTCACCACCTCCCCGTCGACCTCGACGTGCCCCTCGAGCATCAGCTCCTCACACTTGCGGCGGCTGGCGACGCCGGACTGCGCGAGCAGCTTCTGGAGGCGGATCATCCCCTCCTGGTCGAGCTCGGGCCCCTCGGTCACACCGTCTCCTGCGGCGGCTGACCATCCGTCCGGTCGGTGGGCTGCTCCTCGGTCTGCTCGGTGGGAACGGTCGCCACGGGCGACGTGCTCGGCATCGACTCCTCGAGCTCCTCGAGGTCGCCCATCTCCGGCAGGAACGGGGCGAGCTCGGGCAGCTCGTCGATCGAGGTCACCCCGATGCGCTCGAGGAAGTAGCTCGTGGTCCGGTACAACGTGGCGGTGGTCTCCTCGTCGTGGCCGCACTCCTCGACGAGGCCGCGGGCGAGCAGCGTGCGCATCACGCCGTCGACGTTGACCCCACGCACGGCCGAGACGCGGGCGCGGCTGACGGGCTGCTTGTAGGCCACGACCGCGAGCGTCTCGAGCGCGGCCTGGGTGAGCCGGGCCTGCTGGCCGTCGAGCACGAACTTCTCGACGACCGCGGCGTACTCCTCCCGCGTGTAGTAGCGCCAGCCGCCCGCGACGTTGCGCAGGTCGAAGCCGCGGCCCTGGGCGGCGTACTCGTCGGCGAGGTCCCTGAGCGCCGAGGCGACCTCCTCGACCGGGTAGCCGACCGCGCTGGCCAGCGTGACCTGGTCCAGCGGCTGGTCGGCGACCATCAGCACCGCCTCGAGCGCGGGCCGCAGCTCGGCGAGCGGGACGGCCAGGGTCTCCGGCCCGTCGGTGACCGAGGCCCCCTCGGTGACCGAGGCGCCCTCCTCAGCGGACGGCTGCTCGGCCTGATCCGCATCTGCCATCGGGTCGTGCAGTCCCTCGTTGGTCTGGTGCTCGTCCACTACTCGTCCTCGTCCTGGGGTCCTGCTGGTTCAAGGGCCGTCTCGTCCGGCCTACCTTCGTCCGGGTCCGCCTCCGGGTCGACGGACGCCTCGTCCAGCGTCTCATCCGTGCCCTCGCCGGGCGCATCGCCCGCATCGCTGGAGGCCTCCGGGGGTGCTCCGTCGAACTCGTCGTGGATCTCGACCTCCCCCTCCTCCGAACCGGTCCACCGGATCGTCAGCTCACCGAGCGGCGAGACCTGGTCGAAGGAGACCGCACCCTCACGGAACAGCTCCAGCAGGGAGAGGAAACGGGCCACCGTGGTGAGCATGTCGGGCGAGTCCCGCGCGAGTGCCCGGAAGGTCATGGTCTTGCTGCGGCGGAGCCGGTCGACCACCAGTGCCGCCTGCTCCTTCACGCTCACCGTCGGAGCGTGGATGTGGGCCAGCGACAGCTCGAGCACCGGCTTGGGCGCCATCGCCTTGGCCGCGAGCGCGGCGAACTCGTCGAGGCCGAGGCCGATCAGCACCTCCGGCAGCAGCCCGGCGTACCTCTCCTCGAGCCCGACCGCACGCGGGACGCGTCGGGTCTCGTCCGCCATCCGCTTCTCGAGGACGGCTGCGACCTGCTTGTACGCGCGGTACTGCAGCAGCCGGGCGAAGAGCAGGTCACGCGCCTCGAGCAGGGCGAGGTCCTCCTCGTCCTCGACATCGCCTTGGGGCAGAAGCCTCGCGGCCTTCAGGTCGAGCAGCGTCGACGCGACCAGCAGGAAGGAGGTGGTCTGCTCGAGGTCCCAGGCCCCTCCCCCGGCCTTGATGTGCGCGATGAACTCGTCGGTGACCTTCGAGAGGGCGACCTCGGTGATGTCGAGCTTGTGCTTGGCGATCAGGCTCAGCAGCAGGTCGAACGGCCCCTCGAAGTTGTCGAGACGGACCGCGAAGGGGGCCTGGCCCTCCTCGACTGCTCCGAGCGCGGCTCCGGCGTCCTCGCTCATGCCTGCATCAGGCGCTGCACGATGGTGCTGTCCTCACCGCGGGCCTCGAGGTCTGCGAGAGCGATGGCCACGGCCTCGCGCACGAGCCGGCCGCGGTCGACGGCCAGGTCGTGGTCACGGCGCAGCAGCAGGCGGGCGTGCTCGAGGTCGAGGAGCTCCTCGGCCGTCACGTAGACCGTCATCTTCTCGTCGTGGCGCACGCGACCGCTCGGGCGGCGACCTCGACGGGCTCGGCCGTGCCCGGTGTCACCTCCCCCGGATGCGGGCTCCTCCCCCATCGGTGACGCTGTCGGTGACGCCGGCGCTTCGGCGGCAGGAGACTCGTCGCTGCTCCGGTTGCCGGTCGTCGGGCGGAAGAGGTCGTCGGCCGCGGGCAGGCTTACCCGTCGAGACAACGGGCCAGCACCTCCCGCGCCAGCTGCCGGTAGGCCTCGGCTCCAGCGGAGGTCCCGGCGTAGCTGGTGATCGGCTCGCCCGCGACGGTGGAGTCTGAGAACTTCACGGTACGGCGGATCACGGTGTGGAAGACGGTGTCGCCCCAGGCCTGGACAAGCCGCTCCATGACCTCACGGCCGTGAAGGGTGCGGCCGTCGTACATGGTGCCGAGGACACCGTCGATGGTGAGCTTCGGGTTCAGGCGCTCCTGGACCTTGTCGATCGTGGTCTTGAGCAGGGCGACGCCGCGCAGCGCGAAGTACTCGCACTCGAGCGGCACGATCACGCCGTCGGAGGCGGTCAGCGCGTTGACGGTCAGCAGACCGAGGGAGGGCTGGCAGTCGATGAGAATGACGTCGTACTCGTCGATCGCCGGCTTGAGCACCCGCTGCAGCGTCTGCTCACGCGCCACCTCGTGCACGAGCTGCACCTCGGCGGCCGACAGGTCGATGTTGGACGGAAGCAGGTCCATGCCGGCAACACCGGTGGGAACCACGACGTCCTCCATGTGCACCCCCGGCTCGAGGAGCAGGTTGTAGACGCTGAGCTCCATGTCGTGCGGGTTCAGGCCGAGACCGACCGACAGCGAGCCCTGTGGGTCGAAGTCGACGAGAAGGACCTTGCGGCCGTACTCCGCGAGCGCGGCACCGAGGTTGATCGCCGTGGTGGTCTTGCCGACGCCGCCCTTCTGGTTGCACATAGCGACGACGCGGGCATTGCCGTGAGTGGTCAACGGTCGCGGCTCGGGCAGGTGCGGCATCGGACGGCCCGTGGGGCCGAGGACAGCCGTCTCCTCGTGGCGGAAGGGAAGGGGCTCGCTCACGCGCGCGGCATCTCCTGTGAGTACGTCGGTCCGGGACGCGCCCGACATCGCGGACGGGTCGACGAGCGGCGGCATCTCCGGGGCGCTGGCTCCCGTGGAGCCCCTGCCGATGGAAACCGGGTCGTTCACGCTCGTGCCTCCCGTGTCCTGGTCACGTTGCGTTTGTCGACTCGCCGACACATCGGTTCGTCGCAGCAACGCCGCGACTCTATTCGGTGCGTCGCGCGTCCTACAACACGGCCGCCCGACGCGGGTACGGGACCAGTAAAACTGTCCCGCCCCTGTGCACAGCGCAGGCGCGCCGTACACAGGCGAAGCCTTTGCTGGGGAGAAACCTGGGGACGGCCGCCTCAGGCCAGGGCCCTCGGGTGCGCCGTCGCGTAGACCTCGCGCAGGCTGTCGACGGTGACCAGCGTGTACACCTGCGTGGTCGTCACCGACGCGTGACCGAGCAGCTCCTGGACGACCCGGACGTCGGCTCCCCCGTCGAGCAGGTGCGTCGCGAACGAGTGCCGCAGGGTGTGGGGCGACACCTCGGCGGTGACCCCGGCCCGCTCGGCCGCCTTGGCGAGGACGGCCCACGCGCTCTGGCGCGACAGCCGCCCGCCCCGGGCGTTGAGGAACAGCGCCGGCGTGCCGCGTCCGACGCCCGAGAGGTCCGGCCTCCCACGGACGACGTACGCCTCCACGGCCTGGCGCGCGTAGGAGCCGACCGGCACCATGCGCTCCTTGCCGCCCTTGCCGCGCAGCAGGACGGTGCCCTCCTCCATGTCGAGGTCGTCGAGGTCGAGCCCGACCGCCTCGGAGATCCGGGCCCCGGTCCCGTAGAGCACCTCGAGCAGCGCGCGGTCACGCAGCGCGAGAGACGTGCCCGGGGCGCCGGCCGCCTCGAGGATGGCCTCGATGTCGGCGAGCGGCAGCGCCTTCGGCAGCCGTTTGGCAGACGCCGGAGGGCGTACGCCGGCCGCAGGATCCTGCTGGGCCAGCCCCTCACGCACCGCGAACTTGTGGAAGCCGCGCACCGCGACCACCGTGCGCGCGGCGGATCCCGCGCTCAGCGGCTGGTGCTCGGCGTCCCCCTCGCGAAGTGACATGAGGAACCCGCTGACCGCGGGCTCGGTCACCTCCGAGACGTCCTGGACGCCCAGACCTGCGAGATGGCTGACGTAGCGACGCAGGTCGCGGCGGTAGGACTTGAGCGTGTTGTCCGCGAGCCCCCGCTCCACGACGAGGTGGTCGAGGTACGTGCGGACGGCGCGCTGGAGCGGGGTGGGCCCGGTCGTGGCCCCACCCCGCTCCGTGGCGGTCCCGGTCAGGCCAGCGCCCCCTCGAGCGACGTGTGCTCCATGCCGTGGGCCTCGGCGACGGGCGCGTTGGTGAGCCTGCCGGCGTGGGTGTTGAGGCCGAGCGCGAGCGACGGGTCCTCGCGCAGCGCCTTGTGCCAGCCCTTGTCGGCGAGCGCCACGGTGTAGGGCAGCGTCGCGTTCGTCAGCGCGTAGGTCGAGGTGTTCGGCACAGCGCCGGGCATGTTCGCCACGCAGTAGAAGATCGAGTTGTGCACCTCGAAGGTGGGGTCGGCGTGCGTGGTGGGACGGGTGTCCTCGAAGCAGCCGCCCTGGTCGACGGCGATGTCGACCAGCACCGAGCCCGGCTTCATCTGCGAGACGAGGTCGTTGCTCACCAGCTTGGGCGCCTTGGCCCCGGGGATCAGCACCGCGCCGATGACGAGGTCGGCCTCCATCACCTGCTGCTGGATGGTCAGCTTCGACGAGGCCAGCCCGTGGACGCGGTTGTTGTAGCGCCAGAAGGACATCCGCAGCTTGTCGAGGTCGGTGTCGAGCAGGGTCACGTCCGCGCCCATGCCCATCGCGATGTTCGCGGCGTTCTGGCCCGCGACGCCGGCACCGATCACCACGACCTTGGCGTTGGCCACGCCGCCGACGCCGCCGAGCAGGACACCGCGGCCGCCCTGCGCCCTCATCAGCGCGTGCGCTCCGACCTGCGGCGCGAGACAGCCGGCCACCTCGGACATCGGGTACAGCAGCGGCAGCGAGCCGGACGGCAGCTGCACGGTCTCGTAGGCGATCGCGGTGACCTTGCGGTGCAGCAGCTCCTCGGTGAGCGCCTTGTCGGCGGCGAGGTGGAGGTAGGTGAACAGGGTCTGGCCCTCGCGCATCCGCGCGTACTCCTCCGCGATGGGCTCCTTGACCTTCAGCACCATGTCGGCGGTGCCCCACACGTCGTCGGCGGTGTCCAGCATGGTGGCGCCGGCCGCGACGTACTCCTCGTCGGGGATCAGCGAACCGGCACCTGCGCTCTTCTGGACGTACACCTCGTGCCCGTGCACGGTGAGCTCGTGCACACCCACCGGGGTGAGCGCGACGCGGTACTCGTTGTTCTTTACTTCCTTCGGCACGCCGACCTTCACGGTGCGCACTCCCTCCACAATGTGACCGTCACCACGCCTTCGGGGTGACCTCGGTGAGTGTATTGCGTCACGCCGGGACGCGTGGCCGTGGGTGGAGGCTCAGGCGTGCTCGGGTCGGCCCGCGGCGCGTAGGCGGCGGTGCGCGTAGGCAAGCACCGCGAGCGCGAGCGGCGAGTCGGTGACACGGCTCTCCAGCACGGCGTCGACGAGCTCGTCCAGCGGCACCCACCGGCTCGTCATGTCGGCCTCCTCGTGGGCGAGCTCGAACTCGCCACGGTCGGCCGGCGCCAGGCCGCGGGCCAGGAAGATCTCCATGCGCTCGGAGCTGATGCCCGGCGACGGGTAGGTGGTCACCAGGTGCTCCCAGGTCGCGGCGCGGAGCTCGGCCTCCTCGAGCAGCTCGCGCTGCGCCGTGGTGAGCGGGTCCTCGTCGTCCACGTCGCACAGGCCCGCGGGAAGCTCCACGAAGCGCCGCTGGGCGGCGTGGCGGTACTGCTCGAGGACGAGCACCCGATCCTCGTCGTCGACGGCCAGCACCATGACCGAACCCGGGTGCTCGAGCACGAGCCGGGGGAACTGCTCGTGCTCGTGCCCGGGCCGCGACACGGTGTCGCTCCGCATCGCCATCACCCACTCGTCACGGAACAGGTCCCGCGAGGAGGCCACCGGCCAGGACTCGGGCCGGTCTGCCGGTGGCGTCAGGCCCTCGTTCAGGCATCCCGGTCGGAGGCGGCGGAACCGCTGGCCACCAGCTCCTCGAGCGGCTCCTCGGACGACGCCGGACGGCGCAGCGAGGACTCGTCGATCGGGAAGCGCAGCTCGCGCTGGCGGGCGATCGCAGCCCCGACGAGACCGGCGAACAGCGGGTGCGGCCGCGTGGGGCGCGAGCGCAGCTCGGGGTGGGCCTGGGTCGAGACGTAGTAGGGGTGCACGTCGCGGGGCAGCTCGACGAACTCGACGAGGCTGTCGTCCGGAGACGTCCCGGAGAAGACCAGCCCGGCCGCCTCGAGCCTGTCCCGGTAGGCGTTGTTGACCTCGTAGCGGTGGCGGTGCCGCTCCTCGACGGCGGGCTCGCCGTAGGTCTCCGCGACGACCGACCCCTCCTTGAGGCGCGCGGGGTAGAGCCCCAGGCGCATCGTGCCGCCGAGGTCGCCCTCACCCTCCACGAACGCCTTCTGCTCGGCCATCGTGGCGATCACCGGCGACTCGCAGTCGGGGTCGAACTCGGTGGAGTCGGCGTTCTCGATGCCCGCGACGTGCCGGGCGTACTCGATGACCATGCACTGCAGCCCGAGGCACAGGCCCAGGGTGGGGATCTTGTGGGTGCGGGTGTACTCCAGCGCACCCACCTTGCCTTCGATGCCGCGGATGCCGAAGCCTCCGGGCACGCAGACGGCGTCGACGTCGGCGAGGTGACGGGCGGCGCCCTCGGGGGTCTGGCAGTCGTCGGAGGGGACCCAGCGCAGGTTCACCTTCGCCTCGTGGGCGAAACCGCCGGCGCGGAGGGCCTCGGCCACGGAGAGGTACGCGTCGGGGAGGTCGACGTACTTGCCGACCAGGGCGACGGTGACCTCCTCGGCCGGGTGGTGCACCCGTCGCAGCAGGTCGTCCCACTGCGTCCAGTCCACGTCGCGGAACGGCAGGTTCAGCCGGCGTACGACGTAGGCGTCGAGCCCCTCGGCGTGGAGCACCTTCGGGATGTCGTAGATCGACGGGGCGTCGGCCGCGTTGACCACCGCCTCCTCGTCGACGTCGCACATGAGCGAGATCTTGCGCTTCATCGACTCGGGGATCTCGCGGTCGGAGCGCGCGACGATCGCGTCCGGCTGGATACCGATCGAGCGCAGCGCCGCGACCGAGTGCTGGGTCGGCTTTGTCTTCAGCTCGCCGGAGGGGCCGATGTAGGGGACCAGCGAGACGTGGAGGAAGAAGCAGTTGTCGCGGCCGACGTCGTGGCGCACCTGCCGGGCCGCCTCGAGGAACGGCAGCGACTCGATGTCGCCGACGGTGCCGCCGATCTCGGTGATGACCACGTCCACATCTGGGCCGGCCATCGCCCGGATGCGCTCCTTGATCTCGTTGGTGATGTGCGGGATCACCTGGACCGTGTCGCCGAGGTAGTCGCCGCGGCGCTCCTTGGCGATCACCCGGGAGTAGACCTGCCCGGTCGTCACGTTGGCGATCTGGTTCAGGTCGGTGTCGAGGAACCGCTCGTAGTGACCGATGTCGAGGTCGGTCTCGCCGCCGTCGTTGGTGACGAACACCTCTCCGTGCTGGAACGGGTTCATCGTGCCGGGGTCCACGTTGAGGTACGGGTCCAGCTTCTGCATGGTCACCCGCAGCCCGCGAGCCTTGAGGAGGTTTCCGAGGCTGGAGGCGGTGAGGCCCTTGCCGAGGGAGGAGGCGACGCCTCCGGTGACGAAGACGTGCTTGGTTGGCTGCGATGCGGCCAAGGCAACTCCCGTGGTTTCGGTGCCGGACCTCGCTGACTAGGACAGCGAAGAGGCGGTTGGAGACCAACCGTCCACGGGGTTCTAGGCTACCAACAAGCCGGGCCGCATGGCCAAAGCCGCGCCGAGGTGGTCAGTCGGATGCAGCGGCCGGCATGACACCGTCGGCGGCGTCCACCGAGCCGTAGTGCCCCGCGTCGCCCCCGGCCTGCTCCGCGAGCGCCAGGATCGCCACCACCTGACCGGCCGCCCGGTCCAGCGTGTCGACCGTGGAGACCTCCTGGGCGGTGACCACCTCACGGCGTACCGCCTCCACGACTCCCCCACTGCGGGCGGCCGCGATCGGGCCCACGACCACGACACCGTCGGTCGCCTCGTCCATGGCGTCCACGAGAGCGGTGACGACCGCGCTCGAGCCCTCGCGCTCGTCGGACTCGTCGGGCCCGGGGCCGCTGACGACGAGGACCAGGCTGCCCCGGCGGGCCAGGTCGCCCGCGGGTGACATGAGGTCCGCCGTGCTGAGGCCGGAGAGGATGCTGTTGGCGGAGTCGTCGACGGCCACGCCGCCGTCCTCGTCGGTGGCCACCGCTCGCGCCAGGATCGCACCGAGACGCTCGTAGGTCCCGGCCTCCTCCGCGACGGTCACGTCGTTGACGCCGTCGAGGAGCTGGCTGCCGAGCTCGTCCACGAGCTGCTTGTTGCTCACATCGACGAGGCCGTCGCCTGCCCGGATCGTGCCGCCGACGCTTCCGCCGGCTGTCTCGACCAGCTCGGTGAGCGAGGTGACAGCGGTCTCCTCCGCACCGGGGAGGACGAGCAGCGTGACCGGGCGTCCCTCGAGCGACCCCCCGACGAGCTCGGGCGCGACACGGGTGGCGAAGTCGTCGCTGAACGCGTTGCCCGCCCCGAGCGCGGCGATCTGCGCGCGCAGGTCGGCCTTCGCCCTGCGGTCGGCCTCGACCTGCTCGACGAGCGTGTTGTCGACCTCGCCCTTGAGCGGACCGCCACCCAGAGCCACCCCCACGGCGAGCGCGAGGAAGACCGAGACGATCGAGACGATGTGGTAGCGGAAAGAGATCACGTGAGGAGTCCTTGGAACCAGTCGGTGACGTCGGAGAACCAGGCCTGCACCGCGTCCCACCACTCCTGACCCACGGGGGTGCCCGCGATGGCCACGAGGAGCGCCGCGATGCCGGCGACGAGCACCGCGAGCAGGTGCCAGATGCGGACGCGGCCGGAGTACAGCTGGGGCACACCCTTGGCGTCGACGAGCTTCGGGCCGACCCGCAGCCGGGTGAGGAAGGTACTCGCGAGACCAGACCGGTGCCGGTCGAGGAACTCCGTGAGCGTGGCATGCGTGCCCACCGACACGATCAGGGATGCTCCGGCGACGTCGGCAAGGAGCAGCGCGACGTCCTCGCTCGTGCCGGAGGCGGAGAAGTTCTGTGCGCGCACGCCGATCCGGTCGAGGCGGTCCGAGCCGACGGCGCGTCCGGCGCGGTCGCTGTGGAGGACGACCTCCTTGGCGCCGCGCAGCGCCTTGTCGGAGACCGCGCCCATGTCGCTGCCGCGGTTGCCCTGGGCGAGGCCGTTCTCGCCGATCACCACGATGTCGGGCCTGTGCCCGGCCTCGAGGAGGGCGTCGGCCCCGGCGTCCACGCCGATCAGCACCGGCCGTTGCTCGCGGATGTAGCGCCGCAGGCGCCGGAGGTCCTCGCGGTAGTCGTAGCCGCGGACCACGACCACGACGGGGCGGCCCTCGAGGCGCGTGCGCAGCTCGGGCGCGCCCTCGCCGTGCAGCAGAAGGTCCTGCTCCCGCCTCAGGAACTCGGTCGTGTTGTGCGTGAAGCTCTGCAGCTGCGTGGAGAGCCCGCCGCGGGCCTCCTCCATCATCGCCGTGATGTCGTCGAGCGAGAGCTGCTTGCCGGTGAGCACCGGCTCGTCCTTGACGTAGAGCTGGCCCTCGTGGATCCGGCCGGGCGCCCCGTCGTGCAGCTTCCCGAACGCCTCTGCGCCGGCGTTGTCGACCAGCACCACGCCCGCGCGCGCGAGCAGCTCAGGACCGAGGTTGGGGTACCGGCCGGAGATGAACGGCGAGGCGTTCACGACCGCCACCACGCCGCAGTCGAGCAGCGCCTGTGCGTTTGCCCGATCGAGGTCGAGGTGGTCGATGACCGCGATGTCGCCGGGCTTGAGCCGGCGTACCAGCGTGCTGGTACGACGGTCCGCCCGGATGGCGCCGGACGTTCCGGGCAGCACCGAGTCAGGTCTCTGTCGTGAGGGGAACTTCATCGCGCAGCAATCCTGCCACGGACGCGGGGAACTTCCGGACAGGCGGGCGCAGGTCAGCGGGTCGGCGTCCGGGACTCCCGGGCCGTCTGCAGAAGCTCCTGGGCGTGTGCCAGGGCGGTGTCGGAGTTCTCTAGCCCGGCGAGCATCCGGGAGAGCTCACGCACGCGCTCCGCCTCGCTGAGCGTGACGAGACCGGAGGTCGTGACCACGCCGTCGCTGCTCTTGCGGACCACGTGGTGCTGGTCGGCGAACGCCGCGACCTGGGGCAGGTGTGTGACAACGAGCACTTGGGCGTGGCGCGCCAGCATCGCGAGCCGCCGGCCGACCTCGACGGCTGCCTTGCCGCCGACACCGGCGTCGACCTCGTCGAAGACGAACGTCGGGACCGGGTTCGTCTCGGCGAGCGCCACCTCGATGGCGAGCATGACCCGGGAGAGCTCACCGCCGGACGCGCCCTTGCCCAGCGGACGGGCCTCGGCGCCCTTGTTGGCAGCGAGCAGGATCTCCACGTCGTCGAGCCCCGACGCGTTGAAAGCGAGGGTCCGCTCCCCCACCCGCAGCCCGTCCTCGGCCTCGCTCTGCGTCACCGAGACGCTGAGCGTGGCGTGCTGCATCGCGAGCGAGGACAGCTCGGCGGTCACCGTCCTGCCCAGGCGGACGGCCGCCTTGGCGCGCAGCTCGCTCAGGGAGGAGCCGACCTCGGCGAGCGCGGTCCGCAGCTCGTCGCGACGTGTCCTGAGGCTCTCGATGTGGCCCTCGGTGTCGTCGAGGAGCAGCAGGCGCTCCGCGGCCTGCTTGGACCACGCCAGCACCTCGTCGATGGTCTCGCCGTACTTCCGGGTCAGCGCCGTGAGGGCGGCCCTGCGATCCGAGACCGCGGCAAGCCGGGCGGGGTCGGTGTCCAGGCCGGCGGCGTAGGAGGAGACGTCCGCAGCGACGTCGGAGAGCAGGTAGCTGACCTCGGCGAGCCGGTCGGCGAGACCCCCGACCTCGGAGTCGTGGTCGCGGACGCCGTCGAGCAGCTTGCGCGCGCTGGACACCGCGGCGAGAGCGTCCGGTGCACCGTCCTCGGACGAGAGCGACTCACGAGCCTGCACAGCCGCGCCGCGGAGCGTGTCGGCGAACCCGAGCCGGGCCTCCTCCGCCGCCAGCGCGGCATCCTCCCCGGGTTCGGGCGCCACGGCCTCGATCTCCTCGAGCCCGAACCTCAACAGGTCGGCCTCGCGGGCCCGCTCGCGGGCGGTCCGGACGACCTCGCCGAGCTCTGCCTCGGTCTCCCGCAGCCGGCGGTACAGGTCGGCGTACTTGTCACGCGCCCGGATCGTGGCCGGGCCGGCGAAGCTGTCGAGCGACTCCCGCTGTGCCGCCGGCCTGAGCAGGCGGTGCTGGTCGGACTGGCCGTGCACCGCGACGAGGGGGTCGACGAGCCCGGCAAGGGCGGAGGCGGGCACCGAGACGCCCCCGGCGAAGGCCCGCGAACGGCCTTCGGCGGAGATCTGCCGGGCGATCAGGAGGCGCCCGTCCTCGATCTCTCCTCCGTGCTCCTCCACCAGGGACTGGAGGTCCGGACCGGCCGCCTCGACGTTGAGCACTCCCTCGACCCGGGCCGCCTTCGCCCCGGTGCGCACGGCACCGGAGTCGGCGCGTCCGCCCAGGAGGAGTCCGAGCGCGGTGACCACCATGGTCTTTCCGGCGCCGGTCTCACCGGTGATCACGGTCAGGCCGGGTGCGACCTCGAGGACGGACTCCTCGATCACGCCCAGCGAGGTGATGCGTAGCTCCTCAAGCACTGTCGCCTCCGTTGTCCCGGTTACGGCGCCGCTCCGCTGCTCCGCGCCAGCCGGAGACCGGCAGGTCGAACTTCGCGACGAGCCGGTCGGTGAAGGGCGCCTGGTGCAGTCGGACGAGGCGCACCGGGGTGCGGCCGCGACGTACCTCGATCCGGGCACCGGGGGGCAGGTCGACCGTCCGGCGCCCGTCACACCAGAGGACGCCGGCGCCCTCCGTGCGGGCGAGGACCTCCACGGCGAGGACCGAGGTCGGAGCCACGACCATCGGCCGGGCGAAGAGCGCGTGCGCACTGATCGGCACCATCAGCAGCGCCTCGACGCCGGGCCACACGATCGGGCCGCCGGCGCTGAAGTTGTAGGCGGTGGACCCCGTGGGGGTGGCACAGACGACACCGTCGCATCCCCACCGGGAGAGGGGTCTGCCGTCGATCTCGACCACGACCTCGAGCATCCGCTCCCTGGCCGCCTTCTCGACGCTCGCCTCGTTGAGCGCCCAGGTCTGGGCCACGAGCTCCCGGTCGCGGTACACCGAGACGTCGATGGTGAGCCGCTCCTCGGAGGTGTAGCGACGGTTCACGATCGCGTCGATGGTGAACTCCACGTCGTCGTGCTCCGCCTCGGCCAGGAACCCGACGTGGCCGAGGTTGACGCCGAGCAGCGGAGTGCCGGACTCGCGGGTCAGCTCCGCCGCACGCAGGATCGTGCCGTCGCCCCCGATCACCACGGCCAGCTCACATCCCATGGGCGCCTGAGGGTCGCACTCCACCCGCTCGAGGCCCTCGAGGTCGAGGTCGAGGTCCGCCGCCTCCTCCTTCAGCAGGCGTACGCCGAGGCCGTGCTGGTGCAGGGAACGGCAGAACTGGCGTGCGACCTCACGGGCCTCCTCTCGGCCCGTGTGCGCGAGGACGAAGACGCAGCGCTTCTCGGTGGCGGCTCGGTTCACGGCTCCACCTTCTCATCAGCAACCGACAGAACCGGGATACGCCGGACTTCCCGGTCGATCTCGTCCGCGGTCACCGTCGCCGGACCGCGTCGAAGCCACAGGAAGAACTCGACGTTGCCCGACGGCCCCGGCAAGGGGCTCGTGGTGACCGCGCGTGCACCCCACCCCCGCTCGGCGGCCGCGTCGGCGACTGATGTCACCGCCTCGGCCCGCAACGCGTGGTCGCGCACGACCCCGCCCTTGCCGACCCGGTCCTTGCCCACCTCGAACTGCGGCTTGACCATCAGGGCGAGGTCGCCGTCCGGGTTGGTGACCCCGAGCAGGGCGTCGAGGACGAGCAGCAGGGAGATGAACGACAGGTCGCCGACGACCAGGTCGACGGGGCCCCCGATCTGGTCGGTGGTGACCTCGCGGACGTTCGTCCGGTCGTGGACCTGCACCCGCCGGTCCTGCCGCAGACTCCAGGCCATCTGGCCGTAGCCGACGTCGACGGCGACCACCTCGGCCGCGCCGTGACGCAGGAGGACGTCGGTGAACCCACCCGTCGAAGCGCCGGCGTCCAGGCAGCGCCGCCCCTCGACGACGAGCCCCAGCGGCTCGAAAGCGGTGAGCGCCCCGGCGAGCTTGTGCCCGCCGCGGGAGACGTAGTCAGGGCGGTCGGGATCGTCCAGGACCACGAGCGCGACGTCGGTGGTCACCCCGGTCGCGGGCTTGGTGGCCAGCGCGCCGGAGACCTTCACCCGCTTGGCCGCGATCAGCTCGCTGGCGTGCTCGCGTGAACGGGCAAGGCCTCGACGTACCAGCTCGGCGTCCAGTCTCAGTCGTCGAGGCATCGTTCGTGGTGGGGTCTGCTCAGCCCGCGGCTGGTCCGCCAGGCCGGTCCCCCGCGCTCGCCAGCGCGGCTCGCAGGGTCTCGTGCGCGGACTCGAAGACGGCGACGTGCTCGTCGACCGGCCGCCCGTCGAGTGTGTCCAGCGAACGCAGCACCTCGTCGACGGCCTCGTGGCCCGTGAGCTCGACGGCGGCGTGGTCCTCGAACGAGCCGTTCTCCGGCGTCGTCGGCCGCTCCAGGTGTTCCGAGTGCTCGCTCACTGTCTCACCGTCTCTCTGCTTCCCTATCGTCCCGGGGTCCGTGCGCACACGCTACCCCGGCGGCGTCGTCGCGGAGACGTCGACGCTCTCGCCCGTCTCGTCGAGATGCCGCCACGCGGCGACGGCCAGGACCCGCCACCAGTCGGCGGCGTCGCCCTCCCCGTCGATCTTCACCGCCCCGTGCTGGGCGACCGCACGCCAGCCGCCGAGCTCGTACCCCTCCCCCTGCGCCTCGGGGGCGCCGTGCACGTCGCCGAGCCCTTCCAGGCCGAGGGAGATGTACGACGGCCGCTGATGAGGCGGAGCCGACACCAGCTCGGCGACACCGGTGACGCCGGTGAGCACGAGCAGGCTGTCGAGGCCGGCGTTCTGCGCTCCCTCGATGTCGGTGTCGAGCCGGTCGCCCACGACCAGGGGGCGAGAGCCGCCTACCCGCCGGCGCGTCTCCTCGAAGAGCGGAGGAAGCGGCTTTCCGGCCACCAGCGGTTCCCGGCCGGCGAACCGTGCGACGGCCTCGACCAGGACACCGTTCCCAGGCCCGGGGCCCTGCGGGGTCGGCACCGTCATGTCGGTGTTCGACGCCACCCAAGGTAGGCCGTTCTTGACGAGGATCGCGCCCTCCATGGCGGTTCCCCATCGCAGGTCGGGGTTGTAGCCGGACACGACCGCAAGCGGGTGCTCTCCGGTCGACTGGACCGGACGCAGCCCCTCCTCCTCCAGGGCCTCGAACAGCCCGGCACCGCCGATCACGAACACCGGCGATCCCCCCTCGAGCTGCTCTCCGAGAACACGGGCGGCCGCCTGCGCGGAGGTCACCACGTCCTGCTCGGCTGCCGGGATGCCCAGCTCGGTGAGGTGGTCTGCCACGACACGCGGCGGTCGGGAGGCGTTGTTCGTGACGTAGGCGAGACGCATGCCCGCTGCCGACGCCTGCTCGAGGCGCTCGGCGGCCCCCTCGACGGCGTTCGGGCCGATGTAGACGACGCCGTCGAGATCGAGCATGGCGAGGTCGTACTCCTGCCACAGCGCTCGGCTGCTGTGCTTCAACACGCGGTTCGTGCCCTTCGCTTGGCGTCCTCGTCGTCGGTTCTCATACGATGCAGCGATGCTCAGCACCGGCGCAGGACTCGTCATGGCCCCGTTCCGGGGACTGCGCTTCGACCCCGCGGTCGTGGGCGACCTCGGGACGGTCATCTCGCCTCCGTACGACGTACTGGACGCGGAGACGGTCCGGGACCTCGAGTCCGGCAACCGCCGCAACATCGTGCGGCTGATTCTGTCACGTCACTACGAGCGCCCCTACCAGGCAGTCCGCAAGCGGCTCGGCAGCTGGCGCGACGAGGGGTGCCTCGTCCCCGACCCGACACCTGCGCTGTACCTCTACCAGTACTCCGTCGACGGTGTGACGGTCCGCGGCCTCATCGGCCTCGTCGGCCTTCGCGACGAGAGCGAGATGGTCATCCTCCCTCACGAGGAGGTCATGCCCGGGCCGGTCGAGGACCGCTCGGTGCTCATGCGCACCACCCGCACGAACCTCGAGCCGATCCTTCTCGTGCACGAGGGCCCTACGTCCCTGCGCGAGGTCCTCGAGCAGGCGACCAGCCGTACGCCGCTCGTCGACTTCGAGGAACGGGACGGCAGCCGCCACCGTCTCTGGTCGCTGACCGATGCCGAGGAGCTCGCTGCCGTGGCGGAGGCGCTCGCGCCGGGTCAGGCCCTGATCGCCGACGGTCACCACCGGTACGCCGCCTACCTCGCTCTTCAGCGCGAGCTCAGAGGCCCCGACGCCGCCCCTGGCGAGTCACCCTGGGACTACGGGCTCGCGATGCTGGTCGACCAGCACGACTACCCGCTGACCGTCGGCCCGATCCACCGCTCGGTGTCGGCGCTGACGCTCTCCGACGTGCTGGACCTGTCCGCCGAGCACGGTGACGAGGTGACCACCTGCGCCGACCGGGAGTCCGCCCTGTCCTCACTCACCGCGGAATGGGCCGACCCGGGCAGCGACCGGGCCGAGTTCGTGATCTCCGACGGGAGGACGTGGGTCACTCTGGCCACGCAACGACATCACGAGGTCGACGCGGCGGTGCTGCACAACGAGCTCTTCCCGGCCTGGAACGTCACCGAGGAGCAGGTGGACTACCACCACTCGCTCGACCAGGCGCTCCACACCACCGCACGCGAGCCCGGTGTCGTCGTGGGCGTGCGTCCTCCGCGCCTGGAGCAGGTGATGGCGAGCGCCGCCAGAGGTGTGCGGCTCCCCCGGAAGTCGACCTCGTTCAGCCCCAAGCCGCGCATGGGCCTCGTGCTCAGGGACCTGAGCGACGCCTGACCCGGCTCCCCCTCACGGGGCACGCCCTACGCGCCGGCCCGTGAGCACCTCGACCTCCAGACGGGTCGAGGCGCCCCCGCCGTCCCTGAAGAACCGGCGCCGCAGGGCCCCCTCGATCTCGACGCGGTCGTCGACCTGCCACGACGCCACGCTCCTGCGGACTCGGCCGCCCCAGGCGGCGCAGTCCACCCAGTCCGAGACCTGCTTGGACTTCGCGGTCATCGGCGACTGCTCGCGGGCGACGACGAGCCGGAAGGTCACCACCCGGTCCCCGCTGGGAAGCTCGCGCTCGATGGGCGTCGACGACACCCGCCCCGCCAACGACACGGCGTTGCGGGGCCGCGTGGGCGTCTCTTCTGCTGTGGTCATGTCTCCACCTCCGGTACGACCCTCCCGCGAGAGGGAAGGTCCCGGAGATCGGAGTGTGCGCCCTGGGGACAGACCCGTCGTCCGACAAGCGTGTGCACCGGCTGCGGCTGTTGGGCCGCTGCCGCGGTCAGCTCTCGTCGGTTTCCTCGACGAAGATGACACCCTCGAGCTCGGCGGCCCGGTCGGCGGCGTCGGTGGCACCCTCGCCGTCGATCGCCTCGGTCCGGTGGAACCACTCGAGAGCGTCATCCCGGCGTCCCGCGGCAAGAAGCGTGTCGGCGTAGGCGTAGCGCAGCCGGACCACCCAGTCGGCCCTCGACTTGGACCGCAGTGGCGCGTTCTCCAGCGTCCGCACCGCGGCGTCGAGGTCACCCATGTCACGGCGGGCTCCCGCCTCGACGATCGTCATCTCGGCCTGGAGATCGGGGGGAAGGTTTGCCACCGAAGGACTCTTCGCGAGAGCGAGAGCCTTCTCGGGCCGGCCGAGCGCACGCTCGCAGTCGGCCATCACCGGGAGGTAGTCGATTGCGCCGTTCATGCGCTTGGCAGCGCGGAGCTCGGACAGGGCGTCGGCGTACTCGCCGGCCGCATACGCGGCCTCGCCACACGCCTCACGCACGACCGCTACTCGTGCCGCACGGGCGCGCGCAGCGAGGGTGTGCTGGTACGCCGTCTTGGGGTCCTCATCGATGAGCTGGCCTGCGGCGACGAGGTGGCGTGCCACGCGCGCAGCCAGCTTCTCGGGAAGCCCGCGCAGCTGCTGCCGGATCGAGCGGTCGAGCTCCGACCCGGTGATCGACTCGTCGAGCGGCGGACCGTCGTAGCGCGCCTGGTCCTCGGAGCGGGGCCGATCCTGACGCGCGCGGTCGTCGTCCCGACGAGGACGGCTCCACTGCTGCTTGCCGTCGCGGCCGCTCTCGCTGCCGCGCTTGCCGTCCTTGCCACCGGCAGGACGTCCACGTCCACCTGCGGCCCCGCGGGTCTCGCCGGAGCGACCTGATGGGGCACCGCCGCGCCGGTCACCGCCGCCGCCGGGAGCGTTCCGTCGTGGGTCGTTCGAGCGTCGTTCCTGCGCCACTTCTCTCGTCTTCCCTTCGTCGAGCCGGCCCCCGCAATCATGCCCGGAAATGACTAGTGGCCACCCCACAGGGGTGGCCACTAGCGAAATTTATGTCCGGCGACGTCCTACTCTCCCACACACTCGCGTGTGCAGTACCATCGGCGCTGAAAGGCTTAACTTCCGGGTTCGGAATGGGACCGGGTGTTTCCCTTTCGCTATGGCCGCCGAAACTCTATGGAGTAATCAAAACCAGACCAACCCCCTTGTGCGGGGGTTTGGGTTCCCGTTTGTTACTCGGGAACCACACAGTGGACGCGTAGCATCTTTGTAAGACAAGCCCTCGGCCTATTAGTACCGGTCGGCTCCGTGCATTACTGCCTTCGACCTCCGGCCTATCAACCCAGTCGTCTACTGGGGGCCTTACCCGATTGATTCGGTGGGAAACCTCATCTTGAAACGTGCTTCCCGCTTAGATGCTTTCAGCGGTTATCACTTCCGAACGTAGCTAACCAGCCGTGCTCCTGGCGGAACAACTGGCACACCAGAGGTTCGTCCATCCCGGTCCTCTCGTACTAGGGACAGCCTTTCTCAAGTTTCCTGCGCGCGCGGCGGATAGGGACCGAACTGTCTCACGACGTTCTAAACCCAGCTCGCGTGCCGCTTTAATGGGCGAACAGCCCAACCCTTGGGACCTACTCCAGCCCCAGGATGCGACGAGCCGACATCGAGGTGCCAAACCATCCCGTCGATATGGACTCTTGGGGAAGATCAGCCTGTTATCCCCGGGGTACCTTTTATCCGTTGAGCGACGCCGCTTCCACATGCCAGCGCCGGATCACTAGTTCCGACTTTCGTCCCTGCTCGACATGTCTGTCTCACAGTCAAGCTCCCTTGTGCACTTACACTCGAAACCTGATTGCCAACCAGGCTGAGGGAACCTTTGAGCGCCTCCGTTACATTTTAGGAGGCAACCGCCCCAGTTAAACTACCCACCAGGCACTGTCCCTGATCCGGATAACGGACCTAGGTTAGACATCTAGTACGACCAGAGTGGTATTTCAACGATGGCTCCACCCGAACTGGCGTCCGAGTTTCACAGCCTCCCACCTATCCTACACAAGCCGAACCAAACACCAATACCAAGTTGTAGTAAAGGTCCCGGGGTCTTTCCGTCCTGCCGCGCGTAACGAGCATCTTTACTCGTAGTGCAATTTCGCCGAGTCCACGGTTGAGACAGCGCCCAAGTCGTTACTCCATTCGTGCAGGTCGGAACTTACCCGACAAGGAATTTCGCTACCTTAGGATGGTTATAGTTACCACCGCCGTTTACTGGGGCTTAAGTTCTGCGCTTCGCCATTGCTGGCTAACACGTCCCCTTAACCTTCCAGCACCGGGCAGGAGTCAGTCCGTATACATCGTCTTACAACTTCGCACGGACCTGTGTTTTTAGTAAACAGTCGCTTGGGCCTGGTCTCTGCGGCCATCACCGCTTCGCACAGCAAGTGTGCTGACGGATCCGGCCCCCCTTCTCCCGAAGTTACGGGGGCATTTTGCCGAGTTCCTTAACCATGGTTCACTCGATCGCCTTGGTATTCTCTACCTGATCACCTGAGTCGGTTTGGGGTACGGGCGGCGCACAGCTCGCTAGAGGTTTTTCTCGACAGCATAGGATCATCCACTTCGCCCCAACGGGCTCCCCATCAGATCTCAGCCACATGAGACACGGATTTGCCTATGTCTCGGCCTACATCCTTGGCCGTGGTCTACCATCGCCACGGTTGGACTGCCTTCCTGCGTCACCCCATCGCTTGACTACTACCAGTTCGGGTCCCGCGCTCCACACCAGCTCTCCCGAAGGATCGCCGGCGCTTTGGGCGGTTAGCATCACCGGGTTCGTCATGGGCGCTGTTTTGCCGGTACGGGAATATCAACCCGTTGTCCATCGACTACGCCTGTCGGCCTCGCCTTAGGTCCCGACTTACCCAGGGCAGATTAGCTTGACCCTGGAACCCTTGATCATTCGGCGGACAGGTTTCTCACCTGTCATTCGCTACTCATGCCTGCATTCTCACTCGTGTGGCGTCCACGGCTGGATCACTCCGCCGCTTCACCCCCCACACGACGCTCCCCTACCCATCCACACACCTGGACCACCATCAAGTGGTGGCCGAGTTTAATGCGTGAATGCCATAGCTTCGGTGGATAACTTGAGCCCCGCTACATTGTCGGCGCGGAATCACTTGACCAGTGAGCTATTACGCACTCTTTCAAGGGTGGCTGCTTCTAAGCCAACCTCCTGGTTGTCTGTGCGACTCCACATCCTTTTCCACTTAGTTATCGCTTAGGGACCTTAGCTGATGGTCTGGGCTGTTTCCCTCTCGACTACGGAGCTTATCCCCCGCAGTCTCACTGCCGCGCTCTCACTTACTGGCATTCGGAGTTTGGTTGATTTCGGTAAGCTTGTGGGCCCCCTAGACCATCCAGTGCTCTACCTCCAGCAAGAAACACGCGACGCTGCACCTAAATGCATTTCGGGGAGAACCAGCTATCACGGAGTTTGATTGGCCTTTCACCCCTATCCACAGGTCATCCCCCAGGTTTTCAACCCTGGTGGGTTCGGTCCTCCACGCCGTCTTACCGGCGCTTCAACCTGCCCATGGATAGATCACTCCGCTTCGGGTCTAGATCATGCGACTCAAACGCCCTATTCGGACTCGCTTTCGCTACGGCTTCCCCACACGGGTTAACCTCGCCACATAACACTAACTCGCAGGCTCATTCTTCAAAAGGCACGCCGTCACCCTTCACAAGGAAGAGCTCCGACGGATTGTATGCACATGGTTTCAGGTACTATTTCACTCCCCGCCAGGGGTACTTTTCACCTTTCCCTCACGGTACTTGTCCGCTATCGGTCACCAAGGAGTATTTAGGCTTAACGGGTGGTCCCGCCAGATTCACACGGAATTTCAGGGGTTCCGTGTTACTTGGGGTCACGCTCCAGAGCCACCAGCTTACGTCTACGGGGGTATCACCCTCTACGCCCAGGCTTTCCAACCTGCTTCGACTTCACTGATGGTTTATGACTCTGCGTCAGCTCGGCAGAACTGACCGAACGGCCCCACAACCCCGAAAGCGCAACGCCTGCCGGCTATCACACGCCCTCGGTTTGGCCTCTTCCGCTTTCGCTCGCCACTACTCACGGAATCACTATTGTTTTCTCTTCCTGTGGGTACTGAGATGTTTCACTTCCCCACGTTCCCTCCAACTGCCCTATGTGTTCAGGCAGAGGTAACTGGACATGACTCCAGCTGGGTTTCCCCATTCGGACATCCCCGGATCACAGCTCGGTTGCCAACTCCCCGGGGCTTATCGCAGGCTCCTACGTCCTTCATCGGCTCTTGGTGCCAAGGCATCCACCATGTGCACTTAGTAGCTTGTCATTACTACAAAGATGCTCGCGTCCACTGTGTAGTTCTCAAACAACAACCGGCAACCCCCACCACCCCACGCCTACCCCACACAAGAACTGTGCGGAACGGTTCGCGGAAGCGAAAGCCCGGACCAGAAGGCAA
>CAVPAG010000017.1:37500-415032 GCA_963701425.1 uncultured Actinomycetota bacterium
CGTGCCGGGCGTTGCGCACTCCCCCGTCGACGTACACCTCGGCGTCGTCGCCGACAGCCGAGACCACTGCCCTGAGGCAGTCGGCGGTGGCGGCGGTCCGGTCGAGCTGGCGACCACCGTGGTTCGACACCCAGACGGCCGAGGCTCCCGCGTCGACGCAGCGGCGTGCGTCGCTCGGGCGCAGGACCCCCTTGACCACGACGGGCAGGCCCGTGGTCTTGTGGAGCCAGTCGACGTCCTGAGGGCCCAGGTCGAGCGCCTTCTCGTGTCCGGGCAGCTCGTCGTAACCGTCGGGGTAGTTCGCACGGAGCCACCAGGACTCCGCGATGTCCCACACGGTCTCGTGGTCGCCGTCGTACGTCGTCCCGACGACCGGCGTGTCGGCGGTGAGCACCACAGCCGAGGCTCCTGCTGCGACCGCGCGGTCGAGCAAGGGCTTGCAGACCAGGCGGTCAGAGGGCACGTACACCTGCACCCACCACGCGACGCCGGTCTCGGCGATCTCCTCGAACGTGGTGCCTGCGTTGCTCGATACGACCATGAGCGTGTCGCGCGAGGCGGCGGCTCTCGCCATCGCCAGCTCGCCGTCCCGATGGGCGGCCCGCTGCATCGTCGTGGGGGCGATCGCGAACGGGGAGCTGACCGGCGTACCGAGCAGCTCGGAGGAGCAGTCGACCTCCGTCACGTCGCGGAGCACCGCCGGCACGAAGCGGAAACGGTCCCACGCGGCGACCGCCTCGGTCGCGGTCACGCCGTCGCGGGCGCCTTGACGGACGTAGCGGTGGACGGACTCGGGCAGGACCTCGCGTGCGAGCTCCTCGAGGTGCTCCCCCCACCGCTCCATCGTGTCCCTCAGCCCTCGACGACCTCGACACCGGCCAGGTGCTTCTTGCCCCGGCGCAGCACCATCCAGGTGCCACCGATCAGGTCGTCCGATCCCGGGACCAGCTCGGCGTCCTCGACCCGCTTGTTGTTCAAGTACGCGCCGCCCTCGCCGATCGTGCGGCGCGCGGCGCCCTTGCTGGCGACGAGGCCGGTCTCGACGAGCAGGTCCACGAAGCTCGGCATCGCCTCACCACGCTTGACCTGCACCGAGCCCGCCTCGCGAAGGGCAGCGCCGAGGGTGTCGACGCTGAGCTCGGTGAGCTCCCCGGTGCCGAACAGGGCAGCCGAGGCGGCCTTGATCCGCTCGGTCTCCTCGGCACCGTGCACCAGCGTCGTGACGTCGTCGGCCAGCGCCCGCTGTGCCGCGCGGAGGAAGGGCTTGTCGCGGGTCTGCGACTCGAGGTCCCCGATCTCCTCGCGGGAGCGGAACGTGTAGTACTTCAGCAGGTCGATGACGTCGCGGTCGTCGGTGTTGAGCCAGAACTGGTAGAACGCGTACGGCGAGGTCATCGAGGCGTCGAGCCACACCGTGCCCGACTCGGTCTTGCCGAACTTGGTGCCGTCGGCCTTGGTCACGAGCGGGGTCGCCAGGGCGTTCACCCGCGCGGCCTCCACCCGGCGGATCAGGTCGACCCCGGCGGTGATGTTGCCCCA
Organism: uncultured Actinomycetota bacterium; assembly: GCA_963701425.1. Taxonomy (GTDB): domain Bacteria; phylum Actinomycetota; class Actinomycetes; order Propionibacteriales; family Nocardioidaceae; genus Nocardioides_C. The sequence goes on from CAVPAG010000017.1 coordinate 39,040, forward strand.
CTGGTCGCTGCCGCCGGTCTGCAGCGTGACGCCGAAGTCGCGGTAGAGGTTGAGGTAGTCCATGGACTGCAGCAGCACGTAGCTGAACTCGGTGTAGCTGATGCCGCTCTCGAGCCGCGACTTCACGACCTCGCGCGCAAGCATCCTGTTGACCGGGAAGTGCTTCCCGATGTCACGGAGGAACTCGATCGTCGACAGACCGGCGGTCCAGTCGTAGTTGTTGACCACCGAGGCCGCGTTGGAACCCTCGAAGGAGAGGAAGCGCTCGAGCTGGGAGCGCACGTTGGCACTCCACTGCTTGACCGTGTCGAGGCTGTTCATCTGCCTCTCGCCGGTCTCCTTGGGGTCGCCGATCATGCCCGTGGCCCCGCCGACGAGCCCGTAGGGCTTGTGGCCGGCGTCCTGGAACCGCCTGAGCGTCAGGATCTGGAGCAGGTTGCCCATGTGCAGGCTCGGTGCCGTCGGGTCGAACCCGCAATAGACCTTGACCATGCCCTCGGACAGCTCGGCGCGCAGGGCGTCGAGGTCGGTCGAGTGCGCGATGAGACCGCGCCACTCGAGCTCGTCGAGGACGTGCGGGTCAGTGGTCACCAGGGTGCCTTTCGTGCTCCGGGAGTACGACGGCCGCTCGGCCGCCGCGACACGTGCATGTCCAAGAGTGCCTCATGGGCAACGCCGGCCGACAACCGCATTACCCGTGGCGCCGGCCGGGTCGGTCCGGCCGAGCTCAGTCGCCGGCAGCGGTGATCAGGCCGTAGTGACCGTCGTACCGGATGTAGAGCACCCTGCCCCGTCCGGTCTCCGGGTCGAGGTAGAACACGAACGGCTCACCGCCGAGCTCCAGGCGGGTGACCGCCTCGCTCTCCGAGAGGGTCGGGGCGTTCCCGACCATCTCGACGAGCTGCGCGCTCTCGTCCGTCGGAACGGCCTCGCCCCGGATGGCGAACCTGCCGTCACCGTCGACGTACACGACCGCGTCCTTGCCCGTCCGGCTGTCGGTGAACAGGTAGAAGTCGTGTCCCAGCAGCCCCATCTCGTACGCCGCCTCGTCCGGCGTCATCGGCGCCAGGGCGAACGTCTTGCGGCGGACGACCTCCCGCTCGGCAGGCGGCCGGGGGAAGTGGTCCTTCCGCACGGTCGGCAGGTCACCGTGACGCCACTGGTGCTCGGTTGCGACACCGATCCAGCGGTGCCTGGTCCGCTCGCGCTCCTGCTGCTGGACAAGGTTCTCGCGCAGCTTCTGCTCGAGCAGGTCCACCGCACCGGTCATGTTCGAGGCGATCGCATGCGCGCGTACCTGTGTCCCGTTGACGTCCAGGGAGGCCTCGGCTCGCGCGCGGCGCTCCATCGCCGGGTCCTGGGCGAGCGTGAGCACGACCTTCGCGGCGAGGACCGGGTGGTTGGCGAACCGGATGACGTGGTCGACCTTGGACGCGGCGTAGTCGACCGCGGTGTCGGGGACCGGTCCCCGGACCACGGTCTCGATGCTCACAGGGGGAAGTGTCGGCCTACGACTGGGCATTGCGCCCTCCCTCCGTGCTGCCGTCGAGCAGGGCGACCATGTCGTGCGGCAGGACGGCGCGGACCTTGTTCATCTCACCGGCGCCGACATGACGGCGCATGACACGGGCTGCCGCCTCGGCGCCGTAGGCGGCCTCGGTCTCCCCCGCGAGCTGGCCCTGGTCGGCGACCCGGACCAGGAAGGTGTCCAGGTCGTGATAGCGCTGGGGCAGCGTCGTGGGACGCCAGCCCTCGTAGAACACGCCGCGAAGGAGCTCCGGCAGCTGTGCTGCCAGGTGTGCGGTCTCGGGGACCGGGAGCCGGTCCCGCAGGGTGTGGAGGAATCCCCGCAACACGCGCATTGCGTACCGCTGGTCACCCGGACGGCCGAGCTCCTCCGCGAGCTCCTCGAGCCAGAGCCGGGTCTTCTGCGTGCTCTCCTCGAACAGCGTCACTTCGGTTGTGGACACGTCGCTCACCTCCATGTGTGGATCCCGCCATTTCCACGCTAGGAGTGCGGCAGCACAGGGGCACGGGTCGATGGTCCCGGTCTGGACTGTGAAGGTCATCAGCCCGCGTCGAGCACCAGCGAGCCCTCGCCGGTGACGGAGACCGAGGCGCCGAACCGCCGGCACGCGGCGTCGAGAGTGCTCGCCAGCCAGTCGGCGTCCTCCCGGTTTGCCCGCCACAGCCGCATCTGCCGGGACTGGAAGGGCACCATCGACAGCTCCTCCAGGTCACCGGCCGGTGAGAGCCGGGCGACGTAGAGCAGGCGGAGGTCGTCGCGGAAGGACTCGTAGCCGCCGATCCCCTCGTAGTCGTTGACCAGGTCCCCACACCCGTAGAGCACCAGCCCCCTGCGGTGCACCTCCACCGGTCGCGGGTGGTGGGAGGAGTGCCCGTGCACCACGTGGACACCGGCCTCGACGAGCCGTCGCGCGAAGCGTCGGTGGTCGGCCGGTACGTCGTACCCCCAGTTGCCGCCCCAGTGGACGGAGACGACACGCAGGTCGCCCGGCCGCGCATCCTCCTGCATCGCCTCGGCGACGGCGGTCGCGGAGGCGTCCGAGAGGTCCCTGAGCAGCGCCACGCCCGGGCGACCCGGCCCTGCCGCCCAGCCCGAGGGGACACCGCTCGAGGCGTGGCCGACGGAGGTCACCACCACCCGCGTGCCGTCACGCTCCACGACCGCGGGTGTCCACGCCTCCGCCTCGTCGGCTCCTGCGCCGGCCGTGCGAAGTCCGGCACCGCGCATCGCATGGAGCGTCTCGAGCAGCCCGGGAGTGCCGTGGTCCAGCACGTGGTTGTTGGCCAGGCTCCACACGTCGACACCGGCCACGGTCAGGCAGCCGACGTTGGCCGGGTTCATCCGGTAGTGCACGCCCTTGCCGGGGGCGAACTCGTCGCTCGTCGTCACGCTCGTCTCGAGGTTCATCACCCGCACGGCCGGGCCGGCCTCGTCCATGACGGCCAGCGCGTCGCCCCAGGGCCAGGCGGGGTCGACCGGCTTGGGGATCGGCCCGTTGACCCGTTCGGCGAGGTCGACGTAAGAGCGCGCGTCGACGATGTACGTCTCCTGCAGCGCCGGGCGGCCCGGGTCCGGGAGGATCTGGTCGACGCCCCGGCCGGTCATCACGTCACCGGCCAGGACGAGGACTGTCCCGCCTGTCATCCCTCCAGGCTAGGCCCGGGGGCGGGTCCGTCGTGGCCGGCTCAGGAGCTGGGCGGCAGCCGCTTGGCCGGTCGGTACGCCGACACCGTGGGCTCGTCGGAGAGCCAGAACCGCCACGGGTGGTCGGCGGCGTGACGGAGCCCGACCCGCGGGCCGGTGAGCACCTCGCCGAGGTGGTGCGGCTCGTCGGGAAGGGTCAGGGTCAGCGGCCCGTCAGCGAGGAGGACGCCGTTGTGACGCAGGTCGATGCCGAGGGCCTGGCACAGCCTGGCGGGGCCGCGGGCGAGGTCCCGGTCGGGGCCGTTGCGGCGGCGCGTCCGAGCGACCTCGATGCCCTCGACGACCTCACCGGCACGGAGGAGCACGGCGGAAGCGTGGCCCTCCTCCCCCACGACCACGTTGCAGCAGTAGTGCATGCCGTAGGTGAAGTACACGTACAGATGGCCCGCGGCGCCGAACATGACCTCGTTGCGGGCGGTGGCGCCGCGGTAGGCGTGCGAGCCCGGGTCCTGCTCGCCGGCGTACGCCTCGACCTCGGTCAGCCGGACGGCTACCGCACCCTCGGCCGTCTCGTGCCGCAGGACCGCGCCGAGAAGCGACGGGGCGACCTCGAGCACCGGCCCGGACAGCAGGTCAGCCAAGCCAGGCACGGTGGTCGCCCACGGCGGCGCGGACCTCGGCGAGCTGCTCGGTGACGCGGTCGAGGGCGGTGCCCCCGCGGCCGGAACGGGAGGCGATCGAGCCCTCCACCGTGAGGACCTCGCGCACACCCGGGGTCAGGTGCGGTGAGATCTCGGCGAACTGCTCGTCGGTCAGCTCGTCGAGCTCGCAGCCGAGCTCCTCACAGCGGCGCACGCAGGCACCGGCGACCTCGTGAGCGACTCGGAACGGCACCCCTTCGCGCACCAGCCACTCCGCGACGTCGGTCGCGAGGGAGAAGCCCTGGGGAGCGAGCTCGGCCATGCGCTCGGTCCGGAAGCGGAGCGTCGCGACCATGCCCGTGAACGCGGGGAGCAGCACCTCGAGGGTGTCCACGGAGTCGAAGACCGGCTCCTTGTCCTCCTGGAGGTCCCTGTTGTAGGCCAGCGGCAACGCCTTGAGGGTGGCCATCAGGCCCGTGAGGTTGCCGACCAGGCGGCCTGCCTTCCCGCGGGCCAGCTCGGCGATGTCGGGGTTCTTCTTCTGCGGCATGATGCTCGACCCGGTCGAGTAGGCGTCGTCGAGCTCCACGAAGCCGAACTCCTTGGTCGCCCAGAGGATGACCTCCTCCGCCTGGCGGGAGACGTCGACGCCGATCATCGCCAGGACGAAGGCCAGCTCCGCCACGAAGTCGCGCGCGGCGGTGCCGTCGATGGAGTTCGGGCTCGAGTCGGTGAAGCCGAGCTCGCGGGCCACCTGCTGCGGGTCGAGCCCGAGCGAGGACCCGGCGAGCGCACCGGAGCCGTAGGGCGAGTCGACCGCGACCCGGGCGTCCCAGTCCCGCACGCGTGAGACGTCACGGAGCAGAGGCCAGGCGTGGGCCAGCAGATGGTGGGACAGGAGCACGGGCTGGGCGTGCTGGAGGTGGGTGCGACCGGGCATGGGATCGCCGAGGTGGCGCTCCGCCTGGTCGGCCAGCGCCTCGACGAGGTCGAGCACCAGTCCGGTGACGATGCGTGCGTGCTCGCGCAGGAAGGCCTTGAAGAGGGTGGCGACCTGGTCGTTGCGCGAGCGGCCAGCGCGCAGGCGTCCGCCCAGCTCCGGACCGACCTCCTCGATCAGCAGGCGCTCCAGAGCCCCGTGGACGTCCTCGTCGGACTCCGCGGGCACGACCTCCCCGGACTCGACCTTCGCCGCCAGCGAGTTCAGCCCCGCGAGCAGCCCCTCCAGGTCGCCGTCGGTCAGCAGCCCCGCCCTGTGCAGCACCCGCGCATGAGCCTTCGAGCCGGCCAGGTCGTACGGCGCCAGCCGCCAGTCGAAGTGCGTCGACTTCGACAGCGCAGCCAGCGCGTCCGACGGACCTCCCGCGAACCGTCCGCCCCACAGGGCCCCGGAGATCGTCTTCGAGTTCTCGCTCACGTCGTCCTTCGTATCCGTTGAATCGTTCGGTCAGGCGCCGGCCGGAGTGGGGTGCCCGACCGCTCGGCATCAGTCGGTGCCGAACTCCATCGCGGCGTGGTCCAGGGCCTCGTCGTCGAGGGCACCCGGCTCGACGGGATTCTCGGCGATCTGGTCGGCGCCGCCCGGCTCGAGCGCGCCCAGCAGGTTCCCGTGCTCGACCAGGACGTGCCCCTGGTCCTGCGGCTGCAGCGCGTACATCTCGAGCTTGGAGCGCGAGTCGGCGATGTCGAGGTTGCGCATGGTGAGCTGGCCGATCCGGTCGGTGGGACCGAACGCGGCCGACTCGACCCGCTCCATCGACAGCTTGTCGGGGTGGTAGGAGAAGCCGTGGCCCTGCGTGTCGAGGACCGTGTAGTCCTCGCCGCGGCGCAGCCGGACGGTGACCTCGCCCGTGACGACCGAGGAGACCCAGCGCTGGATCGCCTCACGAAGCATCAACGCCTGCGGGTCCAGCCAGCGGCCTTCGTACAGCAGGCGTCCGAGTCGACGGCCCTCGGCGTGGTAGTTCGCGATGGTGTCCTCGTTGTGGATCGCGTTGAGCAGGCGCTCGTAGGCGATCCACAACAGCGCCATACCGGGCGCCTCGTAGATGCCGCGGGACTTGGCCTCGATGATCCGGTTCTCGATCTGGTCGGACATGCCGAGACCGTGCCGGCCGCCGATCGCGTTGACCTCGTGGACGAGCTCGACCGGGTCGTCGTACTCCTTGCCGTTCACCGCCACCGGGCGACCCTGCTCGAACCGGATGGTCACGTCCTCGGGCTCGATCTCGACCGAGGGGTCCCAGAACTTCACGCCCATGATCGGCTCGACCGACTCGAGCGAGACGTCGAGGTGCTCGAGGGTCTTGGCCTCGTGGGTGGCGCCCCAGATGTTGGCGTCGGTGGAGTAGGCCTTCTCCTGGCTGTCGCGGTACGGCAGGCCGCGCTCGGTCAGCCAGGCGCTCATCTCGTTGCGTCCACCGAGCTCGTGGACGAAGTCCGCGTCGAGCCACGGCTTGTAGATGCGGAGAAGGGGGTTGGCGAGCAGGCCGTAGCGGTAGAACCGCTCGATGTCGTTGCCCTTGAACGTCGAGCCGTCGCCCCAGATGTCCACACCGTCCTCGTGCATCGCCCGCACCAGCATCGTGCCGGTGACCGCGCGGCCGAGCGGGGTGGTGTTGAAGTACGCGCGGCCGCCGGAGCGGATGTGGAAGGCGCCGCAGGCGATCGCGGCGAAGCCCTCCTCGACGAGGGCCCGGCGGCAGTCGACGGCACGGGAGAGCTCGGCTCCGTACTGCAGGGCACGGGAGGGGACGCCGGAGATGTCCGGCTCGTCGTACTGGCCGATGTCGGCGGTGTAGGTGCACGGCACGGCACCCTTCTCGCGCATCCAGGCCACGGCTACGGAGGTGTCGAGGCCCCCGGAGAAGGCGATGCCGACGCGTTCGCCGATCGGCAGGGAGGTCAGGACCTTGCTCACGTGTGAAGTTCCTCTTCGTGGTTGGAGTTCAGGGGTGTCCGGGGCGCCGAGCCGAGCTCAGTGCGCCGCGGAGGAGTGGTGGTTGGCCAGGGCCAGCAGCTTCTGGACGAGGGCGGCGCCGCCCTCGGGGTCGCGGCTGATCACCAGGACGGTGTCGTCTCCGGCGACGGTGCCCAGGATCGCGGGCACCTCCGCCTTGTCGAACGCCGATGCCAGGAACTGCGCGGCGCCCGGCGGGGTTCGCAGGAGCGCCATGTTCGCCGACGAGTCCGCGGAGACCATCAGCTCGGCGAGCAGCTTCGCCAGGCGCGTCTCCCCCGCGCCGCTCTCGCCGCCCGGGCGAGGGGTCCGGTCGCCACCTTCTGCCGGTACGGCGTACACGAGGGTGCCGCCGGGGACGCGCACCTTGACCGCGTCGAGCTCGACGAGGTCGCGCGACAGCGTGGCCTGGGTGACGCTGACCCCGGACTCGGCGAGCAGATCGGCGAGCTCGGTCTGCGAGCGCACCTGGTGCCTGCCGAGCAGGTCGACGATGCGCTGCTGACGGGCGTTCTTGGTCATCGGCATCGTGCCCGGGCGGTGTGCCGGACTGGTCATCGTGGCACCTCCCGTTCCTCGAGCAGCCAGGTCAGCAGGGCCTTCTGCGCGTGCAGGCGGTTCTCGGCCTCGTCCCACACGACGCTCTGCGGGCCGTCGATGACCTCCGCGGCGATCTCCTTGCCGCGGTAGGCGGGCAGGCAGTGCAGCACGACCGCCTCGGGCGACGCCTTCGCGAGCAGGTCTGCGGTCACGGAGTACGGCCGGAACGGCTCGATGCGCTGGTCGGCCTCGTCCTCCTTGCCCATCGACACCCAGGTGTCGGTCGCCACGGCGTGGGCGTCGGCGACCGCGGCGAGCGGGTCCGGGTCGTACGACGCGGAGCCGCCCGTCGTACCGGCGATCTCCTGCGCGCGGGCCAGGACGTCCGGGTCGGGCTCGAACCCCGCGGGACCGCTGACCGTGACGTGCATGCCGGCGGTGGCACCACCGAGCAGGTAGGAGTGCGCCATGTTCGAGGCGGCGTCGCCGAGGAAGGTGAGCCTGCGCCCGGCGAGCTCGCCCTGGTGCTCCCGGATGGTGAGCAGGTCGGCGAGGACCTGGCACGGGTGGAACGCGTCGGTGAGGGCGTTGACGACCGGGACGCCGGCGTACTCGGCCATCTCCTCGAGGCTCGACTGGTGGAACGTGCGCCACACGATGGCCGCGGACTGCCGTCCCAGCACGCGCGCGGTGTCGGCGACCGACTCACGCTGGCCCACCTTCGCGAGGCGGGCGTCGATGACCATCGGGAAGCCGCCGAGCTCGGCGATGCCGGAGGTGAACGACGCCTGGGTCCGCAGCGTCGGCTTGTCGAACAGGACCGCCACCGTGCGCGGTCCCTCGAGCGGCCGCGCGCTCAGCCGAGCGGACTTGAGGTGCACCGCGAGATCCAGGACAGCCGACTGCTCGGCCGGGGTGAGGTCGTCGTCGCGCAGGAAGTGCCGGGTCATGACCCCTCCTCCGCGAAGGCGACGTCGAGGATCTCGGGCCAGGCGGCGACGAACGACGCGGCCTGCTCCTCGGTGAGGACGAGCGGTGGCGCGAGCCGGATCCGGTCCGGTGCGCAGTCGTTGATGATGAACCCGCGTTCGAGCGCGGCGGCAGTGGCCTTGGCCGCCACCGGTGCCGCCAGGTCGAGGCCGACCAGCAGGCCGACCTGCCGGATCTCGGTGACCCGGGCGTCCTTCAGCCCTTCGGCGAGTGCGGCGCCGACCTGCTGCACGTGGTCGAGCAGGCCTTCCTTCTCGATGGTGTCGATGACGGCGAGCGCGGCGGCAGCCGCGACGGGGTTCCCGCCGAAGGTCGTGCCGTGGTTGCCGGGCTGGAGCAGCTGGCCGCACTCCCCCACGGCGATGCAGGCGCCGACCGGGATGCCGCCGGCCAGCCCCTTGGCGAGCGTGACCACGTCGGGCGTCACGCCGCTCGCGCTGTGCGCGAACCAGGTGCCGGTGCGGCCCATGCCGGTCTGCACCTCGTCGAACCACAGCAGCGCGCCGTGCGCGGAGGTGATCTCCCGGGCTGCCCGCAGATAGCCCTCGGGCGGGATGACGACGCCGGCCTCGCCCTGGATCGGCTCGAGCACCACCGCCGCGGTCTCGTCGGTGACGGCCTCGGCCAGAGCGTCCGCGTCGCCGTAGGGCACGAAGGTCACCCCGCCGGGCAGCGGCTCGAAGGGCTCCCGGTAGGCCTCCTTGGAGGTCAGGGCGAGCGCGCCCATGGTCCGGCCGTGGAACCCGCCTGTCGCGGCCACGACGTGGGTGCGACCGGTGCGACGGGTGAGCTTGAAGGCGGCCTCGTTCGCCTCGGCACCGGAGTTGGCGAAGAAGACCCTGCCCTCGGCACCGAGCAGCGCGAGGAGCCGCTCGGCGAGGGCAACCTGCGGCTCGGTGGCGAAGAAGTTCGAGACGTGGCCCAGGGTCTGGAGCTGGTCGGTCACCGCGCTGACGAGGGCGGGGTGGGCGTGGCCGAGCGCGTTCACCGCGATCCCGCCGAGGAGGTCGAGGTACTCCTTGCCCTCGGCGTCCCAGACGCGCGCGCCCTCCCCACGGGTCAGGACGAGCTTGGGCTTGCCGAAGGTGTTCATCAGGGCGTGTGCGTAACGCTCCTGCACAGCCTCGCTGGTGGTCGCTGCCTGGTCGTTCACGTTCACTCCCCCTTCCTGAGCGCGGTGCGCACCTTGGTCTCGACGCCGGGGAGCACCTGGGTGCCGACCCCCTCGTCGGTGAAGATCTCGAGCAGCACCGCGTGCGGCTCGCGGCCGTCGACGACCGTGGCGCGCGGGACGCCGCCGTTGACCGCGTCGAGGCAGGCCTGCATCTTCGGGACCATCCCGCTGGCCAGCGTCGGCATCAGCTCGGCGAGTGCCTCGGGGCTGATCTGGCCGATCACGTCGTCGCTGTCGGGCCAGTCGCGGTACAGGCCCTCGACGTCGGTGAGGACCAGCAGCTTCTCGGCACCGAGTGCCGCGGCGAGAGCACCGGCGGCGGTGTCGGCGTTGACGTTGTGGACCACGCCGTTCTGGTCAGGTGCCACCGAGGAGATGACCGGGATGCGGCCGGCCTCGATGAGGTCCCGCACGGCCTCGGGCCGGACCTTCTCGACCGCGCCGACGAGACCGAGGTCGACCTCCTCGCCGTCGACCGTCGTGGTGGTCGCCTTGGCGGTGAACAGCCCGGCGTCCTCCCCCGAGAGGCCCACCGCGAGCGGACCGTGCTGGTTGAGCAGGCCCACGAGCTCGCGACCGACCTGGCCGACGAGCACCATGCGCACGACGTCCATCGCCTCGGGCGTGGTGACCCGGAGGCCTCCTCGGAACTCCGACTCGATGTCGAGCCGGTCGAGCATCTTGTTGATCTGGGGGCCGCCGCCGTGGACCACGACAGGCCGGAACCCGGCGTACCGCAGGAAGACGATGTCCTCCGCGAAGGCCCGCTTCAGGTTGTCGTCGGTCATCGCGTTGCCGCCGTACTTCACCACGATCGTCTTGCCGTGGTAGCGCTTCAGCCACGGCAGCGCCTCGGCGAGGGTGGCCGCCTTCTGCGTGGCTTCCTTCCACTCGTCCGGGCTCTTGCCGACCCCAGGGGTGGTCTCGTTGATGGTCATGGCGTCCTCAGCTCGAGTAGGCGGAGTTCTCGTGGACGTAGGCATGCGTGAGGTCGTTGGTCCACACCGTGGCGCGGGAGTCGCCGGCCTTGAGGTCGACGGTGACCGTCACCTCGCGACCGCTGAGGTCGACCTTCTCCGGCGACTCGGCCGGCTCGGAGGACCGGCAGACCCAGACGCCGTTCATGGCCACGTCGAGGTCGGCGGGGTCGAAGGCGGCGGAGGTGGTGCCGATCGAGGCGAGCACGCGCCCCCAGTTCGGGTCCTTGCCGAACACCGCGGCCTTGAACAGGTTGCTGCGGGCCACCGACCGGCCGACCTCCACCGCGTCGTCCTCCGTCGCGGCGTTCAGGACCGTGATCGCGATCTCGTGGTCGGCGCCCTCGGCGTCGGCGAGGAGCTGCATGGCGAGGTCGGTGCAGGCCCGGGTCAGCGCCTCGGTGAAGTCCTCGAGCGTGGGCGTGATCCCCGAGGCACCGCTGGCCAGCAGCGTGACGGTGTCGTTGGTGGACATGCACCCGTCGGAGTCGAGCCGGTCGAAGCTGACCCGGGTGGCGGCGCGCAGCGCCTGGTCGGCCTCGCTCGGGGTGAGCTTCGCGTCGGTGGTGAGTACGACGAGCATGGTCGCCAGCTGGGGCGCGAGCATGCCGGCGCCCTTGGCCATGCCGCCGACCGTCCAGCCGCTCCCCTCGACCACGACCTGCTTGCTCACCGAGTCGGTCGTCATGATCGCCTCGGCCGCGTCGGAGCCGCCGTCGGCCGAGAGCGAGGACGCACACGCGTCGACGCCTGCGAGCAGGTCGTCCCGGTCGTTCTTGAGCCCGATCAGGCCGGTGGAGCACACGACGACGTCGATCGAGCCGATGTCGAGCGCTCCGGCCGTCCGCTCCGCCACGGCGTGGGTCGTCTGGAAGCCCTCGGCGCCGGTGTAGCAGTTCGCGCCGCCGGAGTTGAGGATCACGGCGCGGACGATGCCGTCCTTGACCACCTCCTGGCTCCACAGGATCGGGTTCGCCTTGCAGCGGTTGCTGGTGAACACGGTGGCCGAGCTGTGGTCCGGGCCGTCGTTGACGACGAGGGCCATGTCCTTGGCGCCGGTGCTCTTCAGGCCTGCGGCGACGCCGGAGGCGCGGAAGCCCTTGGGGGCGGTGACACTCATGCTGTTCCTTCTTCGGACGACTGGTCGGCTGGCTGGGTGGCGGGGCGGACGTCGTGTCCGGATCGTCGCCAGGCGTCGGCGGCGCGCTCCGCCTGGTCGGCGGGGACGAGGATCCAGTCCGTGTCGAAGGTCGAGACCGTGAAGACGGGGACCTCCTCCTCGGCCAGCGGAACCAGGAGCGCGCTGAGCACGCCGGTCAGGGCGAAGTCCAGGGGTCCCTGCACCGCGAAGGCCGTGAAGGGGCCCTCGTGCCTCGCCTTCCGCGGGACGCCCACCTGGGCGCAGACCAGCGAGGTCTCGCTCGCTGTCGCGGTCACCGAGAAGAGCGTCCCCGACACCGCCCAGGCCGGGATGTCGGCCCCCGGGCCGAGGCGGACGACGGCCAGCTGCTCGTCGTACTGCAGGAGGGTGTGGGTCACGGCGCCAGGCCCACCGTGGTGAGGCCGGCGTCCTCGGGAAGGCCGAGCGCGAGGTTCATGCACTGCACGGCCGCGCCGCCGGTGCCCTTGGCGAGGTTGTCGACAGCGCCCACCGCGACGAGGCGGCCCGCGTCGTCGTCCACGGTGACCTGGATGTGCACGGCGTTCGAGCCGACGACGGACTTGGTCTGGGGCCACTGCCCGGCGGGCAGCAGGTGGATGAAGGGCTCGTCCTTGAGGGCGAGCTCGTACACGGCGTAAGCCTCCTCCGCAGTCACGCCGCCGACCGCGGTGGCCGAGCAGGTCGCCAGGATGCCGCGCGGCATCGGCACGAGCAGCGGGGTGAACGAGACCCTCACGTCCTGGTCGGTGAGGCCGGAGAGGTTCTGGGTGATCTCGGGCGTGTGCCGGTGGGTGCCGCCGACGCCGTACGCGCTGGCCGACCCCATCACCTCGGAGCCCAGCAGGTGAGGCTTGGCGGCCTTGCCCGCGCCGGAGGTCCCGGACGCGGCGACCACCACGACGTCGGAGGGGTCGACGATCCCCGCGGCGACCGCGGGCGCCATGGTCAGCGTCGACACGGTCGGGTAGCAGCCGGGGACCGCGATCCGGGTGGCCCGCTTCAGGACCTCCCGCTGCCCGCCGAGCTCGGGGAGTCCGTAGGGCCACGACCCGGCGTGCTCGCCGCCGTAGAACCGCTCCCACGCCGTCGGGTCGGTGAGCCGGAAGTCGGCGCCGCAGTCGATCACGACGCAGTCGTCCGGGAGCGCCTTGGCGATCTCACCGGACTGGCCGTGCGGCAGCGCCAGGAAGACCACGTCATGGCCCGCGAGCACCTCGACCGTGGTCTCCTCGAGCACCCGGTCCGCGAGCGGCAGCAGGTGCGGCTGGAGCGAGCCGAGCAGCTCGCCGGCGTTGGAGCCGGCGGTCAGCGACCCGATCTCGACCGAGGGGTGCGCGAGCAGGAGGCGGAGCACCTCGCCGCCGGCGTACCCGCTGGCACCGGCGACGGCGACGCGATAGCTGGACTTCGGGGTCGGATCACCTGGCATGCGCATGACCATACACGATGCTGCATGGTCATGCGCAGCGGGGGTCAGGAGCGGAGAACCGCGCCGTGGCGTTCCGCGGCCAACGCGACCGCGGCGTCGCGCGCCTCGGCCGTCTCGGCGTCCGTGAGCGTGCGGTCCGTGGCCCGGAAGCGCATCGCGAAAGCCAGCGACTTCTTGCCCTCACCGATCTGCTCACCGGTGTAGACGTCGAAGAGCCGCACCGACTCGAGCAGTGGACCCGCGCCTTCGCGCAACGTGCCCGCCACCGCGGCGGCCGAAACCGTGGCGTCGACCACCAGGGCGACGTCCTCCTTGGCGACCGGGTAGGTCGAGAACACCGGCGCGGGTACGACGTCCACCGAGGCGCGCATGAGCGCGTCGACGTCAACCTCGGCGACGGAGGTCCTCACCGGCACCCCGTAGGCCTTGCATACCGTCGGGTGCAGCTCGCCGCCGTGACCGACGACCAGCCCGTCGAGCAGGATCTCGGCACAGCGTCCCGGGTGCCACGGGGCGTACGTCGCCGAGCGGACCTCGACCTCGACGCCGAGGCTCCGGGCAAGCCTGCGCACGGCCTCGAGCGCGTCGGCCCAGGACGCCGGACGGCCCTTGCCCCACCAGCCGGACGCCTCGCGCTCGCCGGCGAGGACGACCGCCGCGTGGAGCGGCTGGTCCGGGACGGCTGCCTGGAGCTCCTCCCACTCCTCGTCGGTGGGCCGGCGGTCCACACCGAGGATCGGCGCCGGTCCGGCGTCCGGCCTCGGGAGGTACACCGGCGCCTGCTCGAAGAGCGCGACGTCGCCGATGCCCCGGCCCACGTTGCGGGCCAGGGTCTTGAGGAGCCCCGGCACGAGGGTCGTGCGCATCAGCGGCTCCTCCTCGGACAGAGGGTTCGCGATCCGCACGGTGCGCCGCCGCTCGTCGTCGGCGTCGAGCCCGAGGGCGTCCCAGTCGGAGTCTCCGACGAAGGGGTAGGTCAGCACCTCGACGTACCCGGCGCCCGAGAGCGCGAGGCCGGCGCGGCGACGCAGCCGCTGCTCACGGGTCAGGCCCCGGCCGGCGGGCGCCGCGGGAAGCACGCTCGGCACCGCGTCGTACCCGACGACGCGCGCGACCTCCTCGACGAGGTCGTAGGGGTCGTTGAGGTCGGGCCGCCACGACGGAGGTGCGACCGTCAGGTTGTCGCCGTCGGCCACCACCGTGCAGCCGACGTCCCTGAGGTGCTGCGCGGTCGTGTCGGCGCCGATCGGGATGCCGGTGACCTGCTGCGGCAGGCCGGCGCTGATGGTGACGGTGCGACCCTCGGGCGGGCTGCCGACGTAGGTGACGCCGTCCTCGATGGTCCCGCCGCCGTGCGCGACGAGCAGCTCGGCGACCCGGTCCGCCGCGTACGCCGGGAGCAGCGGGTCGACGCCGCGCTCGAAGCGCTTGGACGCCTCGGACGGGAGCTTGTGGCGCCGGGCGGTGCGGAAGATCGACACCGGGTCGAAGTACGCCGCCTCGATCACGACGTGCGTCGTGGTGTCGCTCAGCTCGGTCTCCTGGCCACCCATGACGCCGGCGATGCCGATCGCGCCCCTGTCGTCGGTGATCAGGAGGTCCTCGGGGTCGAGGTCGCGGGTCACGTCGTCGAGCGTGGTGAGCCGCTCCCCCGGCGTTCGCCCGGCGTACGACGATCGGGCCCGACAGCTTGTCGCCGTCGTAGCCGTGGATCGGCTGGCCGAGCTCGAGCATGACGTAGTTGGTGACGTCGACGGCGAGCGAGATCGGCCTCATGCCGGCGAGCTGGATCCGTCGGGCCAGCCAGCGCGGCGTCGGGGCGGTCGGGTCGAAGCCGGTGACGGTCCGGGTCACGAAGACCGGACAGCCGTCCTCGGCCTCGACGCGGACCGGGTAGCCGGAGTCGTTCGGCGGTGGGACCTCGCGCAGGGCGGGGTCGTGGAAGGGCACTCCGAAGCCGAGTGCCGCCTCGCGGGCGAGACCCCGCAGCGAGAGCGCGTAGGCGCGGTCGGGGTTGATCTCGAACTCGATGACGTGGTCGCGCAGGTGAAGCAGCTCGATCGCGTCGTCACCGGGCTTGACCGCCGCGTCGCCCTCGAGCCGGGGGTCGAGGACGAGGATGCCGCCGTGGTCGTCGCCGATGCCGAGCTCGCGGGTGGAGCAGATCATCCCGTCGGAGACGTGGCCGTAGGTCTTGCGGGCCGTGATCGGGAACGGACCGGGCAGCACGCCGCCCGGGAGGATGACCACGACGAGGTCGCCCACCTCGAAGTTGAGGGCACCGCAGACGATGCCGCGGCCGCCCTCGTCGTCGTTGTGCTCGGGGCCGACGTCGACCCGGCACCAGCGGATGGTCTTGCCGTTCTTCTGCGGCTCCTCGTCGAAGGAGAGCACGCGACCCACGACGAGCGGGCCGGCGATGTCCGAGCCCGGGGCCTCGTGCGCCTCGAGCTTGAGCCCGAGCGCGGTCATCCGGTGGGCCAGGTCGACCGGGCTGAGGTCGGCCGGCAGGTCGACGTACTCGCGCAGCCAGGAAAGGGGGGCCCGCATCAGATCTCCATTCCGAAGGGCAGGGTGAACCGGACGTCGCCCTCGACGATGTCGCGCATGTCCTCGATGCCGTGACGGAACATCAAGGTCCGCTCCAGGCCCATGCCGAAGGCGAAGCCGGAGTAGGTCTCGGAGTCGATGCCGCAGGCGGTCAGCACGCGCGGGTTCACCACGCCGCAGCCACCCCACTCGATCCAGCCCTCGCCCTTGCAGGTGCGGCAGTCCTCGACGTCCGGGGCCTGCCCGCGGCAGACGAAGCACACCAGGTCGACCTCGGCGCTCGGCTCGGTGAAGGGGAAGTACGACGGGCGGAAGCGCGTCGTGATGCCCTCCCCGAACATCGCCTCGGCGAAGTGGTCGAGCGTGCCCTTGAGGTGGGCCATCGTGATGCCCTTGTCGACCACGAGACCCTCGACCTGGTGGAAGACCGGGGTGTGCGTCGCGTCGAGCTCGTCGGTCCGGTACACCCGGCCGGGGCAGATCACGTAGATCGGGGGCTTGCGGGTGAGCATGGTGCGGGCCTGGACCGGCGAGGTGTGCGTGCGCAGCACCAGTCCACCCTTGGGCGGCTCGAGCCAGAAGGTGTCCTGCATGGTGCGCGCCGGGTGGTCGGCGCCGAGGTTGAGCGCGTCGAAGTTGAGCCACTCGGCCTCCACCTCGGGCCCCTCGGCAACCTCCCAGCCCATGGCGACGAAGACGTCGGAGACGAGCTCCTGGATCGTGGTGAGCGGGTGACGGGCTCCCTGGGGCTCGCGGTCCCAGGGGACGGTGACGTCGACCGCCTCATCGACCAGGATCCGCGCCTCGTGCTCGGCCTCGAGCTCGACCTGGCGCTCGGCCAGGGCCTTGGTGACCGCTCCACGGGTCTGGCCGACGCGCATGCCGGCCTCCTTGCGGGCCTGCGGCGGGAGCGCACCGATCTCGCGGTTGGCCAGCGCGAGCGGGGACCGCTCGCCGGCGTGGGCGAGCCGCACCTCCTTGAGCTCCTCGAGGCTGCTCGCGCCGGCGATGGCAGCGAGCGCGGCCTCGCGCATGGCGTCGACCTCGTCAGCACGCAGCGGCGTGACCTCGACGGGGTCGTAATCGGAGTTGGGGCCCGACATGGCTGCCTTTCGCGAAGGGGGCGGCGTACAAGGGGGTGCTCGGACCAGTCTAGGAACTGCCCGCACGCGCGAGCGAACCGGTTTGCCTTGCGGGAGAAAGGCTCAGTCGGTGCGGAGGTCCTCTTCCGGCCACGTCACCGTGATCCGGGCGCCTCCACCGGGCGCGTCGTCGATCTCCACCTGGCCGCCGTGGGCGGTGACGAGGCCGTGCACGATGTACATGCCGAGCCCGGAGCCACCGCGGGTGCCGTGCTTCCAGAACTTCGTGAAGACGCGGCTGCGGATCTCCGGGCTGATCCCCTCGCCCTGGTCGTCGACGTGCATCCGCACGCCGCTGAAGGGGTCCTCGGGGCCGAGGGGCTCGAGCGTGATCTGCACGAGGCCCTCGCCGTGCCGGACGGCGTTCTCGACCAGGTTCGTCACGACCTGCACGAACTTGTCCGGGTCGGCGAAGACCTGCGGCAGGTCCGGCGCCGCCTCGAGGACGATCTCGCGGCCGGTCCCGGCCCTGACGGAGGCGAGCACGCGCTCGACGGCCTGGGTGAAGTCGACCGGCCTCGGGTAGAGCGAGAGCCGGCCGGTGTCGATGCGGGCGACGTCGAGGAGCTCGGCGATCAGGCGGCTCAGCCGGTCCGCGTCGGAGTTGACCGTCGCGAGCATCAGCTTCTTCTGGTCGTCGTTGAGCCGGTCCCACTTGGCCAGCAGGGTCGCCACGAAG
Organism: uncultured Actinomycetota bacterium; assembly: GCA_963701425.1. GTDB lineage: Bacteria > Actinomycetota > Actinomycetes > Propionibacteriales > Nocardioidaceae > Nocardioides_C. Next base: position 56,455 of record CAVPAG010000017.1, read on the forward strand.
CCCTTCACGCCGGTGAGGGGCGAGCGCAGCTCATGGGCCACCGTGGCCACCAGGTCCGAGCGCTCACGGTCGAGGCGCTCACGGGCGCGGGAGGTTCGCAGACAGACCGCGACCTGGGACGTGGGGCCGTGCTTGGTGCCGCGTTGGAGCCGGACCGTCAGCAGGAGCTCGGTGCCGTCCGCCAGGAACCAGGACTGCTCGGGGATCCCCGACCTGAGACGGGAGCCGTCGTAGAGGTTCACGCTGGAGAACCAGTCGTTGCCGGCCTGGTCCTGGAGCGCCACGACGTCGGCGATGTTCTTGCCCACACCGTCGCTGACGCACAGCATCGTGCGCGCCGCGGAGTTCATCGCGGTGACCTGCCCGGTCTCGTCGGCGAGGACAACGCCGTCCGGGAGCGCGTCGAGAGTCACCTGCTCGACGAGTTCTGTGTGGTGCGACACCCGACCAGGCTAGACCGTGAACGTTCGGCTGGCGACCGGAGACTATCGGGCGGCGCGGCGCTGGGCACGGGCCGAGGCGTAGAGGCACACGGCGGCGGCCGTGGCGAGGTTGAGGCTCTCCGCCCTCCCGTGGATCGGGATGCGCACCCGGTGGTCGGCCAGAGCGGCCACCTCGCTGGGCAGACCCCAGGCCTCGTTGCCGAACAGCCAGGCCGTGGGCCGGCTCAACAGCCCCTGGTCGAGGGCGTCGTCGAGGTCGGTCTCTCCCCCGCCGTCGGCGGCGAGGACCTGGAAGCCCCGCGCCTGGAGCTCGGCGATCACCGCGGCGGTGTCGGGGGCGACGGCGAGGCCGAGGTGGAAGAGGCTGCCGACGCTGGCGCGCACCGCCTTCCCGTTGTACGGGTCGACCGAGCTGCCGGTCAGGACCACGGCGGTCGCGCCTGCGGCGTCCGCACAGCGGATCACCGTGCCGGCGTTGCCCGGGTCCCGGACGTCGGCGCACACGGCGACCAGCGAGGCGCCCCCGCCTCCGGGGAGTACGTCGACCAGCGGGCGGTCGAGGAACCGGCAGACCGCCACGAGCCCCTGCGGGTGGACCGTCTCGGTCAGCGACCCCAGGGCGGCGTCGTCGACGAGGTGCCAGGCGACGTCCTGGTCCTCGGCCCGACGGCGGATGTCAGGGTGTGACTCGGCGGCCCCGGGCACCGCGAACACCTCGGCGACGCAGCCGGGCAGGTCGAGCGCCTCACGAACCGCCTGGGGCCCCTCGGCGAGGAAGAGCCTGGTCTCGGCCCTGGAGACACGTCTGGCGAGTCTCCTTGCCGCCTTCACCCGACCACTCTTCACCGAGAGCAGCGGGGAGTCGGCAGGGAGACTCGCCATCGACGGGGGTTGCCGTGACCGTCGAGCGGTCAGGCAGACGCCTCGGCCTTGGCCGCGTTCACGTCCGCGGGCACGTTGGCCTTGGCCAGCTCCACCAGCGAGGTGAAGGTGGCGGCGTCGTTGACGGCCATGTCGGCGAGGATCTTGCGGTCCACCTCGACACCGGCGGCCTTGAGGCCCTGGATGAACCGGTTGTAGGTCATGCCGTTGGCGCGGGCCGCCGCGTTGATGCGCTGGATCCACAGCTTGCGGAACTCGCCCTTCTTGGCGCGACGGTCACGGTAGCTGTAGACCAGCGAGTGGGTGACCTGCTCCTTGGCCTTGCGGTAGAGCCGCGAGCGCTGACCGCGGTAGCCGGACGCGCGCTCGAGAGTTACCCGGCGCTTCTTCTGGGCGTTCACTGCCCGCTTGACGCGTGCCACTTCTTACTCCTTGATGCTTGCAACGTTGGGGGCTCGGCGAGGTGACCTGGAGGTCACTTGCCGAGGAGCTTCTTGACCTTCTTGACGTCAGCCTTCGCCACGTCCTCGGTGCCGGCGAGGCGGCGGGTGAGGGTCGAGGGCTTGTGCTCGAGCAGGTGGCGACGGCCGGCCTTCTGCCGACGCAGCTTGCCGGAGCCGGTCATCTTGAAGCGCTTGCTCGCACCGGAGTGCGCCTTCATCTTCGGCATTGTTGTCCTTTTCGATATCGGGCCCGTCCTGGTGGACGAACCATGTGTCACATGTCCGGGTCGAGGCTCTCCGAGCGACGGCGCGGCTTCCTCGGCTCTGCCGCACCCGCCGTCGCACCCGCTGAGCGCTCGGCGTGCTCGGCGGCCTTCTCGGCCTCGCGCTCGGCGGCCTTCTCGGCCTTCTCGGCCTTGACCTCCGCCTTGGCCTCGGACTTCTTCTTGTGCGGCCCGAGCACCATGATCATGTTGCGGCCGTCCTGCTTCGGCGACGACTCGACGAAGCCCAGGTCGCTCACGTCCTCGGCGAGACGCTGCAGCAGCCGGAACCCGAGCTCGGGGCGGTGCTGCTCACGGCCGCGGAACATGATCGTGATCTTCACCTTGTCGCCCTGCCGGAGGAAGCGCACCACGTGACCCTTCTTGGTCTCGTAGTCGTGCGCGTCGATCTTCGGCCGGAGCTTCATCTCCTTGATGACGACGTTCGTCTGGTTACGACGGGCCTCGCGTGCCTTCTGCGCGTTCTCGTACTTGAACTTGCCGTAGTCCATGAGCTTGCAGACGGGCGGACGCGCGGTCGGGGCGACCTCGACCAGGTCGAGGTCGGCTTCCTGCGCGAGCCGGAGGGCGTCGTCGATGCGGACGATCCCGACGGTCTCGCCGTTGGGGCCGACGAGCCGGACCTCGGGTACACGGATCCGGTCGTTGATGCGCAGCTCTGTGCTGATGGGTCCTCCTGGGGTGGGTCTTCGGTGGCTGACCTCGCGGGCGGGAGCCCCTGCCCGGACGGGTCCGGACAAACAAAAAGGCCTCCGCTCGACGTACAAGCGGAAGCCAGCCTCGCCACCTCACCCGAGGTCGCGGTTCACCGCGACGCCTGGCTCAGCGCCTGCGAGGAGCACTGCGCCACGGACATGCCGTGAGGTAGTACCTCTCGCGACCGGACCCGACGACTCATCCGTCGATGCGGGTGGGAGAGTGTTCTCCGCTTGTCTGATCTCTACGCTGATCAACCATCTGCAGGCACTGGGTGTTCCCATCCAGGACGCACAGACAGCCGATCGCCGAGATCGGTCGGCTCAAGGGTAGCAAGAGACTGCTGCTGCACGCACATCGAGCACGCCGTGACACCCTTTGTGCATGACCGACCCGCTGCCCGCAGGGAGCGCCCCCTCCTCCCGCGACATCGCCGACGTGCCCGCCATCGAGATCGTCTCCACGGCTGCGCTGCACCTGATGAGCTCCGCCGCCGTCAACCTCGGCCTCGCCGAGGACCTGCCCGACCACGTGGACCTCGACGAGGCGCGGACCCTGATCGAGGCGCTCGCCGGCCTCGTCACCGCGGCCGCCCCGCGGCTCGGACACCACCACGCGGCGCCCCTGCGCGACGGGCTGCGCAGCCTCCAGCTCGCCTTCCGCGAGGCCTCGGAGATCGAGGACGCACCCGGCGAGGGCCCGGGCGAGAAGCTCACCGGCCCGGTTCGTCCGGTGCGGGGTCGCTGACGCGGGCCCAGGCCCAGCCTCCGGCGGTCTCCACGAGGCGGTAGCCCTCGGCGAGCGAGCGCAGGTCCTCCCCCTCGATGACGAGGAGCGCGGGGCCGGCGACGTCGACGAGCAACGCGGCCGCGTCGTCCTGGAGCGCCGCCTGCGCCGCCTGCCGCGCCGTCACGGGCACCGGCCGGGCCTCCGGGTTCCAGCGGCGCAGCGGCTCGTCGCCGGTGAACGCCAGGAGTGCGAGCCGTCCGTCCTTCCCGCGCATGAGGACAGTGGCCATGTCGGAGGTCTTGTCGTGGGCGAGCCCCTGCTCGTCGTACTCCACCTCGCCGAGCACCGCCACGACCGGCACCAGCAGCCTGCTCTCCTGGAGGACCGCCACCGTGCGGTGGTGCAGACCGTCGGGGTCGCCCGCGTAGGCGGACATGGCGGCCGCGACCTCAGGGGCCACGGTTCCGTCGTCGCCCGCGAAGCCGGGGTCGGGGATGCTGCGCATCCCGACAGTCTGCCAAGGCACACCCGCTCCCCGTGCCCGCGGGTGTGACAGGCTGGATGCGTGGGCTCGATCGACACCATCACCTGGCAGGCACTGACGCTCGTCCTGACCATCGCGGGCCTCGTCTCGACGGGGCTGATCTGGAAGGCACGCGGGCCGGTGTCCGGCCTGCGGATGCTCGCGGTCGCCCTGCTTCCCGCCGCGGCCTACCTCACCGGCACGCTCCGGCTGATCTGGGAGATCGGCGACGCCTTCGTCACCTGGGCCACCCGCCTGGCGTTCAGCCCCACCGTCTGGATCGGCGTCGTGCTCGCGGGCATCTCGGTGGCGCTGTTCCTGACCGCCGGCATGCTGCGCCGACGTGGTCTCGGCGCCTCCCGGCCGCGTCGCGAGAAGGCCCTGCCGGCGGACACCTCCCGTGCACCGGCGCAGGCACCGCAGGCGGACGACGACATGGCCGACATCGAGGCGATCCTCAAGCGCCACGGCATCTCGTGAGCCGACAGCCGTCCGAACCATGGCAGCGGCGGCTCGTCGACGTCGCAGAGATCGTCCTGTGGGTCGCGCGGAACCGGCAGCCGACCCTGGGTGACGCCCGCCTGGTCTGCGTCGACGGTCGCACCGGTGCGGGCAAGTCCTCCCTCGGCGAGGCCGTCCACGAGGCAGCGTCGACCATCGGCTCGGCGGCGCTGGTCCACCTCGACGACCTCCTCGACGGATGGGGCGGCCTCGACAAGGTCAGCATGACCCTCGAGCGCGACGTGCTGGTGCCGCTGCGAGCAGACCGGCCCGGTCGCTACCGCCGCTACGACTGGGTCCGCGAGGAGTACGCCGAGGAGCACGTCGTCGACCCGGTGGACCTGCTCGTCGTCGAGGGGGTCGGGTCGGGCGCGACGTCGTACTCCTCGTGGATCACCACCCTGGTCTGGGTCGACGCGCCTGCGGACCTGGGGCTGGCACGGAGCGTGGTCCGGGACGGGGAAGCGCTGCGTCCCCGGCTGCTGCAGTGGATGCGGGACGAGGACGCGCTGCTCGCTCGGGAGCGCACCCGGGACCGCGCCGACGTGATCGTCGACGGCACCGGCGAGGCCGAGGACGCGGTGGTCCTGGCCTGAGGCCGGATCGTTCCTCGGGCCCTCAGCGGCGGCGTGAGCCAGCGGCCCCGCCACCGCCGGAGAAGATGATCGACAGCCCGATGACGTAGCCGAAGTCGTACCAGTTCCCCGTGTTGCGCACCTCGTAGATGTTCACGTCGTCGGTGAAGAGGGAGATCACGAACGACACGGGCAGGATGAAGCCCTGCCACAGGCCCTCCCAGAAGCCGGCCGGGTTCGCCCCCGCGTCGGTGGCAGGGTTGGGACCGGCCGCGCACGAGGACAGCACCAGGGCGGCGGCGAGGACCCCGACGAGCAGAAGGAGCGTTCTTCTCATCCCTGGGACCTCCCCTTCGCGTGCTCGGTGGTGAGCCGGGCGACGTAGTCGGCCCATCGGGTCTCCACCTCGAACCCCGCACGCTCGTAGATCCCGAGCGCCCCGGTGGGGTTCTCGGAGTCGACGTCGAGCGCAGCCTCGTCGAAGCCCGCGCTGCGGTACTCGGCCAGGGCGTGTCCGAGCAGGGTGCTCGCCAGGCCGCGACCGCGGTACTCGCGCCGGGTGCCGACCTTGCCGACGTAGGCCTCACGCCTTCCGGTCATCTGGAAGTACGCGTCGTACTCGTTGGTCTGCAGGTAGGCCACGACCTCGTCGGGTCGTGCCCGGTCGACCACGACGAAGCTCAGCTCCGGCCGGAAGTTGCGGCTCTCGGTGACCCACTGCCTCCACTCCGACTCCGACCACGGCGTCCAGTTCGGGTGGTCGACGAAGGCGGCGTTGTGGGCGGCATGCATGGCACGGGCGAACGACTCGTCGTACCGCCGGAGCTCGAGGTCCTCGGGCACCATCGGCGCGGTCCGGGTCTCCTTCGAGAGGTCTGCGCGCATGCCGAAGTTCCACCGCTCGGGGGCGAGGCCGATGTCGGCCATCAGCCCCTGCTGGTCGACGTTGTCGGCCAGGCCGCGCAGCATGAGCATCACCGGCAGCTCAGGCTGCCGCTCCTGGTGAGCCTCGAGAGCGCGCCGCCGCATCGCGTCGGCCAGCACCGTGCCGACACCCTGGCCCCGGAGGTCGGGGCGGACCGCGCCCTCCAGGTGGACCTTGTGGTACTCCTCGGTCGCCGAGCGGGGGTAGACGGCGAAGTAACCGACGAGGTCCTCGCCCGCGAAGGCGCCGACGATGTCCCGCGCCGGATCGATGTCGGGGTTGGCCATCTCCTCCGCGAGGTCGGCTTCGTTGAAGTGCTCACCGGTCCCGTCTGCCCCCTCCACCTCCGCGAGGAGACGGTTCCAGGCCGGAATGTCGGTTGTCTGCAGCCCACGCAGCGTGATGTCCATCCGGTGAGGGTAGGGACCCGAGCCCCTCCCCCGCACCCGTTTTACGACGACGGGGCCACGTATCCCGTCGGCTCGTCGCCGTGGTCGACGATCGCGGCCACGGGACCGCCGCCGTCCGGGCCCTGGTGGGCGGCCGACACGGAGACGAAGACGGCCGGGTCGCCGGTCACCGCCGCCGTGACGCCACCGACGCACGCCTTGATCTGGCGGTGCCAGTGCACGTCGGAGTCGTCGAGCATCGCGTTGCGCCGACCGCGGACCGTCCCGTCCTGGCTGACCTCGCACTTGAGGAAGACGTTGACGAGCCGACCCTGGAGGTCGGTGTGGTGCGGCCGGTCCGGCAGGTCGAGGCCGGCGTCCTGGATCGCCTCCCAGATGCCGTCCTGGTCGAGCGCGTCGCGCATCACGGAGTGACCGATCCGGTAGCGGCCGCCGACCCCGCGTGCGTTGCCGACCACGACGACCTGGGCCTGGTCGAGCTCGACCCCGCTGGAGCACGAGGCCACGCTGGAGTACAGCGAGCGGTCGTGCATGACCTGCTCGTCGGTCGGCATGTCGATCTCGCCGAGGGCGACCGCGATGCCGAGTGCGGTGCAGCCGTTCGAGAGGTCCATCGACTCGTGGGTGTGCTCGGTCCACACGCTCTTGCCGCGGCTCTTGGCGTCGCGGATGGTGTGGATGGTCAGCAGGGGCGTCTTGGTCTGCACGTAGTGGACGTCGGCGGGATCGGTGATCCCGGCGCGCGCCATCGCCTCCTCTACCGCGGCAGCGACCTTGCTCACCATCTCGACGCGGCCGATCTCCTCCGGGAGCAGCTGCTCGCTCATGGCGAACCCGACCGTCAGCCTCAGATCGTCCGAGGCCGGCGCCTTGTCGGCGGGGACGGTGGCGAAGACGGTGGCGTGAGGGCTGATCACGCCGTCGGTGCCGCCGGACCAGACGATCGGGACCTGGCGCACCTCCTCGGCGCTGCGGGTGCCCTTCTCGACGAGCACCTCGCGGAACGCGCGGTCGGCGATGATGCGGGTGTAGTCGTTGACCCCGCCGTTCCCCTCCGTCTTGCCGATCACAGCGATGACCCGGTCGGCCTCCAGGACTCCCCCGTCGATCAGGTCGGCGAGTCCGCTCGCGTCGGAGACGTTGAGGATCGGGACCTTGCGGACCTCGATGGGCTCTGGCATGGGTGTCAACCTTTCTGCTTGTCCTGCTCTCGGGTTCTCTGTCTCTGGCCGGCTCATCGGTCGTCCGCCCGCGGCACCACCACGGTCCCGCACGACCCGGTGACGGCCTCGGTGATCTGGTCGAGCGTGGTGATGACGGCGTACGCTCCGCCGTTCTCCACGAAGCGGCAGGCGGCGTCGACCTTCGGGCCCATCGACCCGCTCGCGAAGTGCCCATCAGCCGCCAGCGACCTCAGCTCCTGCACCGTCACGCGGCCGAGCGGCTCGGCCTCCGGAGTGCCGTAGTGGAGCACGGCGTTCGGCACGTCGGTGGCGATGACGAGGACGTCCGCGCCCACGGCACGGGCGAGAAGAGCAGCGCCGAGGTCCTTGTCGATCACCGCCTCGACGCCTTCGAGCGGACCTCCGGGGTCCCGGCGTAGGACGGGGACTCCGCCGCCGCCGTTGGCCACGACGACGTAACCGGCGTCCACGAGCGTGGCGATGGCCGGGGCGTCGATGATCTCGAGCGGCTCGGGCGAGGCGACGACACGGCGCCAGCCCTTCTCTCCGCGGTCCTCCCAGGTCTCTCCGTGGTCCACGAGCAGCGCCGCCTCCTCCGCGGGGAGGAACCGCCCGATCGGCTTCGTGGGCCGCTCGAACCCGGGATCGTCGGCGTCGACGAGCGTCCGCGTCACCACCGCCGCCGAGCGTCGGTCCGACCCGCGTGCGGAGAGCCCTGCGTCGAGCGCGTTCATCAGGATGAAGCCGAGGGTCGCCTGGGTCTGGGCACCGCACCAGTCCAGGGGCACCGGGGGTACGACGGCCGCGGCGAGCTCGTTCTTGACGAGCAGGTTGCCCACCTGGGGGCCGTTGCCGTGCGTGATCACGACCTCGACGTCCTGGGCGACGAGATCGGCGACCTCCGCCATGGCGACCGCGGCCGCGGCGATCTGGTCCTCCGGCCTCGCGCGGCCGTCCTGGGAGGTCATGGCGTTGCCGCCCAGAGCGAGCAGGACCCTCATCGGCCACCTGCCACGCGCAGCGTCGCCCCGGTCGCGTAAGGGCACGCGTCGGACATCAGCCAGGCCACCGCCTCGGCGATCTCCTCGGGCTCGCCTGCCCGCCCGATCGGCACCCGGGGGCCGACCCGCTCGAGACGGCCGGGGTCGCCGGCGTCGGCGTGGATGCCGGTGCGGACGATCCCGGGCGCGACCCCGACGACGCGGATGCCACGGGGGGCGACCTCCTGGGCGAGCCCGTGGGTCAGCGCGTCCACGCCCGCCTTGGCGGCGGCGTAGTGGACGTACTCGTGGGCCGCTCCGAGCGTTGCCGCGGACGAGGAGACGTTGACCAGCACGCCGTCCCGGTCGAGCACCTGGACGGCCCGACGGGCGACCAGGATCGCGGCGGTCAGGTTGAGGTCGACCACCTGCCGGACGACGTCGACGGGGGTGTCTGCGAGGTCGCCGAGGTGCAGGGTGGCACCGGCGTTGGAGACCACACCGGTCAGCTGCCCTTCGGCGGCGCCGAAGAGCGCGTCCACACCGTCCGGGTCGGTGACGTCGGCCTGCACGGTGCGGCAGGCGACGCCGTGGGCGCGGACCTTCGCAGCCGTCGCGTCGGCGGCCTCGGTGTCACGGTGGTAGCCGAGCACCAGGTCGTGACCCTCGGCGGCCAGCCGGAGCGCGACCGCGGCTCCGATGCCGCGGGTGCCGCCCGTGACCAGCGACAGGCGCCTCACAGCCAGTCCACCTCGGCCGCGGCGGCCCCACCCGCGAGTCGGGCGTAGCCGGGGCCACGGTCGAAGAACGGCTCCTCGCCCCGGTCGGCGCGCATCTTCTCGCGGAGGCGGTCGCTGGCCATCTCGTCGACGACCGGGGCGTCCGGCGTACCGGTCACCACGGCGCCGTAGTCGTCACGTGCCCCCTCGACGGACACCTTGCCCCAGAGGACGTCGCGGGCGACCTCGTCGTAGGGGCGCTCCAGGGGGTCGCCCCAGCCACCACCGCCGGTCGTGCGGATCCGGATCACCTCACCGGCCGACACCGGCTCGGCGTCGGCGAGCGCGTCGACCTCCCGCTCGTGCGGGCCTCCCGGGTCGACGACCACGGAGAACGGCCGCCCCGCCTTGCCGCCCTTGACGCCCCAGCAGGACAGGATCGACCGGTCGGCGATGGACATGAAGTGCGCGTCCTCGAGCATCCGGATGTGCTTCTCGTAGCCGAGGCCGCCTCGATGGCGACCGGCACCGCCGCTGTCGACGGCCAGGCCGAGCCGCTCCACGACGAAGGGAAACCTCGACTCGGAGAACTCGCTCGGGAGGTTCCGGGAGTCGGGCACGACGTGGATGGTGTCCTCACCGTCCGCGTAGTACCGCCCGCCCGAGCCGCCGCCGAGCACCTCGCGCATCAGGTACGACGCACCGCTGCTGTCGCGGCCGTACACGCCCGTGTAGCGGATCGTCTCCTGGTCGGCCGGCATCCGGCCGTCGACCGCCTTGGCGACCACACCGGCCAGCACGCCCAGGAGGCGGAGGATCACGAAGGTGCGGGCGTTCGTGGGCGCGGGGAACTCCGGAGTCAGCAGCGTGCCCTTGGGCGGGAAGCGCATCTCGATCAGCGGCACGACGCCCTCGTTCACGTCGAGCTCGGCCATCCGCTCCGGGGAGTCCGCGAGGTTGCGCAGGATCGGCGCGAGCCACTTCTTGAGGAAGTTCCCGTCCGCGTAGTCGCCACAGTGGTTGATCGGCCCCTTGGCCTGGGGTGCGGTGCCGTGGAAGTCGACGACGAGGCGCTCGCCGTCGGGGTCGTCGGCCGGAGTCCTGGTGAGCGTGATCCGCTGGGTGTGCAGTCGCGGCTCGTCGACACCGTCGTGCTCCGCGTAGTCCTCCCAGACGTAGCTGCCGACCGGGATCTTGGAGAGGATCTCGCGGCGGAAGGTGGCGGTCGTCTTGTCGAGCACCGCGTCGAAGCAGGCCTCCACGGTGTCCTTGCCGTAGCGGGCGAAGAGCTCGGCCATCCGCCGTGCACCCATCAGGCAGGCGGAGCACTCGGCGTCGAGGTCGGCCGAGAGTGAGTCGGGCATCCGGGAGTTGCGCGTCATGATCTTCAGCGCCTGCTCGCAGGGCACGCCCTGGTCCCACAGCTTGATCGGAGGGACCATCAGCCCCTCCTCGAACACGCTGGTCGCGTTGCTCGGCATCGAGCCTGGGACCGCGCCGCCGATGTCGTCGTGGTGGCCGAAGGCCTGGACGAAGGCGACGACCTCAGGGCCGTTGCCGCTGTCGTGGAACACCGGTGCGGTGACGCACAGGTCGGGCAGGTGGCCGATCCCGCCCTCGGAGAGGTAGACGTCGTTGTGGAAGAAGACGTCGCCGGGTCGCATCGTCTCGATCGGGTAGTCCCGGACGACGGGATGCACGAGCGCGGAGTAGGACCGCCCGGTGAGCTTGCGCAGATGGCGGTCGTGGATGCCGGCGCGATAGTCGTGCGCGTCGCGGATCATCGGCGACCGGCTGGTGCGCCCGATCGCGGTCTCGACCTCCTTCTCGACCGAGGCGAGGTAGCCCTCGACGATCTCGACGAGGATCGGGTCCGGCGCCGTGTCGGCAGTGAGGCGGTAGGGGGTGGAGGCGGTGCTCATGACGTGGTCCTCGTGATCAGAAGGTTGCCGAACCGGTCCACTCGGGCGGTGAACCCCGGGTGCAGCGGGACGGTGGAGCTGAACTCCTCGAGCACGGCCGGCCCGTCGACCACGTCACCTGCGCCGAGGCGGGCGCGGTCGTAGACCGGCGTCTCCGTCCAGCCGTCGAAGTAGACCTGCCGGCTCCCCGTGCGGGCCGAGTCGACACCGGTCCCGGCCGCCACCTCGCGGACCTCGGGCTTGCGGATCGGGCCGACGCCGGTCACGCGGAGGTTGACCCACTCGACCTCCTGCCGGGGGTCGTCGCGGAAGTCGTAGTCGTAGAGGGCCTTGTGCTCGTCGTGGAACCGGTCCGCGACCACCGCGAGCAGGTCGGCGTCGAGGTTGCCGTCCGGGACGTCGACGCGCACCTCGTAGGCCTGGCCGTAGTAGCGCAGGTCCGCGGTGCGCACGAAACGCCGCTGCTCGTGGAGGAAGCCCTCCCTTTCGAGGGCCTCGTCGGCCTGCCGCGCCAGGTCGTCGAAGACCGCCTGCAGCTGACCGACGTCGAGCTGCGACTGCCGGGACACCGCGGTCTGCACGTAGTCGTTACGGACGTCGACGGTGAGCAGCCCGTAGGCCGACAGGTTGCCCGGGTTGAGCGGAACCAGGACGCCCCGCAGGCCGAGGATGTCGACGAGCCGGCAGGCCAGCAGCGACCCCGACCCGCCGAAGGTCACCATCGTGAAGTCCCGGACGTCGAGGCCCCGGTTGACGGTGACCTGGCGCAGCGCGTTGGCCTGGTTCCAGGCGGAGATCTCGAGCACGCCGGTGGCGCAGGCCTCGAAGGCCAGCCCGAGCTTGCCGGCGAGGTCGCGGATGCCCTGGTCGGCCAGGTCCACGTCCAGGGGCACCTCCCCGCCGAGCAGGTGCGGCGGGATCCGGCCGAGGACGGCGTGGGCGTCGGTGATGGTGGGATCCGTCCCTCCGGTGCGGTAGCACATCGGCCCGGGGTCGGCGCCCGCCGACTGCGGCCCCACCTTGAGCGTGCCCTCGGGCGAGATCCACGCGATGGACCCCCCGCCGGCGCCGACCGTGACCACGTCGATCATCGGGATCTTCGACGGGTAGGCCCCCACGTGGCCCTCGGTGGTCAGGGCCGGGCGGCCGTCGATCACGACCGTCACGTCGGTCGACGTACCGCCGCCGTCGCAGGTGACCACCTGCGGGAAGCCGGCCTTCTCGGCGACGACCGCCGCCCCGAGTGCCCCGGCCGCAGGTCCGGACAGCACGGTGGTGATCGGCTGGTGCACGACCTCCTCGGCCGACAGCACGCCGCCGTTGGACTTCATGACGTAGAACGGGATACCACGGCCGAGCGAGGCCAGGTGGTTGCTGATGTTCTCGACGTACCGGCGGATGTTCGGCTTCACTGCCGCGTCGACGAGCGTGGTCACCGAGCGTTCGTACTCGCGGTACTCGCGCAGCACCTCGCTGGAGATCGACACGGTCGCCTCGGGGTGCACCTCGGCGAGGATCGCGCGCATGGCGATCTCGTGGGCGTCATTGGCGTAGGAGTGCAGGAAGCAGACCCCGATGGTGTTGACCCCCTGGTCGCGGAACCACTGCGCGACCGCCATCGCGCCGGCCGCGTCGAAGGGCCGGATCTCCTCGCCGTCGACGTTCATCCGGCCCGCCACCGTCTTCACCCGGTGCGCCGGGACGATCCGGTCCGGCTTCACCCAGAAGTAGGAGTTGCCGTAGCCGTCGGGCACCGACTGCCGCGCGATCTCGAGCATGAACTCGTAGCCCTCGGTGGTGATGAAGCCGAGGTTCTCGACCTTGCCCTCGAGGAGCTTGTTGGTCGCGACCGTGGTGCCGTGGCTGACGGCGCTCACGGAGTGCCCGTCGAGGCCGAGCATGCCGAGGACCTTGTGCACGCCGGCCATGAAGCCCACCGCGGGGTCGTGCGGTGTCGACGGGGTCTTGGTGGCCGCGAGCTCGCCGGAGTGCTCGTCGACGGCCACCACGTCGGTGAAGGTGCCTCCGGTGTCGATGCCGATCCGGATCCTCCGGCCGGCGACGCTGGTGCTCATCCCTGCTCCTGCCTGATCTGCGGCCGGCGCTCACCGGCCCGGTTGAGCTGCTCGAACGCGTGGGCGACCTCGAGCAGACGGCGCTCCTGGCGCGGTGCGGCGACGAGCTGGACGCCCACCGGCCACCCCTCGGCCGTGAAGCCGGCCGGCACCGAGATCGCGGGGCAGCCGGTCACGGTGACGAGGTACGCCGAGCGCATCCAGTCCAGATAGGTCGCCTGCGGCTCGCCGTTGATCGCCGAGGGGTACTCCTCGTCGGCGCTGAAGGGCGGCACCTGGCTCACCGGCATGACCAGGACGTCGTAGGTCTCGAAGAACACCCGGACGCGCTCGGCGAGGCGGGTGCGGAGCTCGTAGGCCCGCGCGACGTCCGCGCCGGAGAGGTCGGCGCCCGCCCTGATGTTGTCGGCGAGCGAAGGCTTGAACGCCTCGGGCCGCTTCGCGAGCATCGCGCCGAAGCGGTGCTGGAAGAACCACGCCCGCGACGTCCGGAAGACCTCGTCGGCGCCGGTGAGGTCAGGGTGTGCCTCGTCGACGTGGGCGCCGGAGGCTGCGAGGAGCTCCCCCTGCTCGCGCACGACCCCGGCGACGGCGTGGTCCACCGCGAACGAGCCACCGAGGTCGACCGAGACCGCCACCCGGAGTCCTTCCAGCCGGCCTTCGAGCGGTGGGGCGAAGGTGCTGCCCGGGGTCTCCAGCGACAGCGGGGCTCGTGTGCTCGGTCCGGCGATGACGGCAAGGAGCAGAGCCAGGTCCTCGACGTTGCGTGCCATCGGCCCGCCGACCGAGGTCAGCTCCCACGCGTTGGTCGCGGGCCAGTTCGGGACCCGTCCGACGCTCGGCCGGAGACCGACCACGTTGCAGAAGGAGGCGGGGTTCCTGAGCGACCCGCCCATGTCGCTGCCCTCGGCCAAGGGCACCATGCCACTCGCGAGAGCAGCCGCCGCTCCCCCACTCGACCCGCCTGCCGAGCGGTCCAGCGCATAGGGGTTGCGGGTGGTTCCGAAGACCGGGTTGAAGGTGTGGGAGCCGGCAGCCCACTCGGGGACGTTGGTCTTGCCGATCACCACGACCCCGGCCGCGCGGATCCGCTCCACGATCAGGTCGTCGCGACGCGACACGTGGTCGGCGCGCAGCGGGGACCCGAAGGTCGTCGGCCACCCGGCCGCCTCGTGGGTGTCCTTGAACGCGAACGGCAGACCGTGCAGCGGCCCGACCTCCTGTCCGCTCGCGAGCGCCTGGTCGGCAGCCTCAGCCTGCTCCCGGGCGCGCTCGGGGTCCAGGTTGACGATCGCGTTGACCAGCGGGTTGGTGGCCTCGATGCGGCTCAGGTGCAGTTCGAGCAGCTCGCGCGCGGAGACCTCCTTGGCAGCCACGGCGGCGGCCATCGACCGCGCGCTGTCGTAGACGTCGAGATGACTCATCTGTGGCATCGGCCGATCAGCGCCTGCGCCGGCCCGCGACCCATGCACCCACGAGGACCCCCGCCAGCGCCGAGGCCGCCCCCACGACAGCGCCGAGCACGAAAGACGGCTGAGCGGGTGCGGCCGCCGCTGCAGGAGCGGTGAAGACCTGCCCGGGTTCAGGAGCCGGGCGGAGCGCGGTGGGTGCGCCGACCGTGGTCGGGCCTGGCGGGAGCCCGACGGAGGAGGGCGGATGGTAGGGCGGCGCACCTGCCGCGCGCAGACCGGCGCCCGCCGCCGGTACAGCGGCAGGTATGCCCGCGAGAAGACTGTCGACGTTGCCGAAGAACTCGTCGGCCATCTTCTTCGAGACGCCGGTGAGCATCCGCTGCCCGACACCGCCGATCATGCCGCCCACGACCGCGTCTGCGTCGTACCTGAGCGACGTCCCGCCGTCCGGGCCGTCCTCGAGCAGCACGAGCACCTCGGCCCCGATCGTCCCGGGGGCTCCGGCGCCTTGCGCGTGCATGCGGAACGACGAGGGCTCCTCGTGGTCGGTGAGGTGGACCTGCCCGTCGTACACGCCCTTGATCGACCCGACGCCCGCGGCGACCGTCATCTTGTAGGAGTCGCCGCCGAGCGCCTCGAGGCGTTGGCAGCCGGGGATCGTCTGCACCAGCACGGCCGGGTCGTTGAGCGCGCGCCACACCTCCTGGCGCGGGGCCTGGAGGACGGAGGTGCCGGAGAGCTTCATCGTGTCTGACCTTCTCGGTGTCGGAGGCGGAGGTGGAACAGCTCGCTCGGGGAGATCGGCATGCTCCGGATCGGGAACCCTTCGGCGTCCTCGATCGCCGACGCGATCGCCGCCGAGCCCGGGATCACCCCCGCCTCGCCGGCGCCCTTGACCCCGAGCGGGTTCAGCGGGGAGGGCGTCTCGAGGTGGTCGATCTCGACGGTGGGCACCTCGGAGGCGTAGGGCATCAGGAAGTCCATGTACGACGCGTTGAGGAGCTGGCCGTTCGGGTGGTACTCCATCCGCTCGTAGAGCGCTCCCCCGACGCCCTGGGCGACCCCGCCGTGGATCTGGCCCTCGAGGATCATCGGGTTGATCACGGTGCCGCAGTCGTGGACCACGCAGTAGCGCAGGATCTTCACCTCCGCGGTCTCGGGGTCGGTCTCGACCACGACGGCGTGCATGCCGTTGGCGAAGGTCGAGCGGATCGGCGAGTAGAAGTCGCTCCCCTCGAGACCCGGTGAGTCGCCTGCGTCGACCGGCGGCCGGTCCGGGTCGGCCGCGGACGCGAACTGGGTCGCCCGCTGCGCCGCCTCGTCGAAGGCGTAGCGGAGAGGGTTCGAGAGGACCGCGACCGCGCCGAGGTCGATCGACGCCGACCCGTCGGGTGCGCCTTTGACCCGCACGTGCCCCTCGACGATCTCGAGGTCGTCCTCGGACGCCTCGAGCGCCTGTGCCGCGACCCGGAGCGCCTTCGCGCGCACCTTCCGGGCGGTCAGGGCGACCGCGCTCCCGCTCATCACGGCCGTGCGCGACGCGAAGGTGCCGACGGCGTACTTGAACCGGCGGGTGTCCCCGGTGGTCACGCGGATCCGGTCGAACGGCACGCCGAGCTCGTCGCCGACGATCTGGGCGAGCATGGTCTGGTGACCCTGGCCCTGGGTGGTCAGCCCCGTCGAGACCACCACGGTGCCGTCGGTCTCGACCCGGACGTGGCCGCCTTCGTAGGGCCCGACGCCGGTGCCCTCGACGTAGCAGGCGAGGCCGATGCCGACCGTGCGTCCCTCCGCCCGGGCCTGCTCACGGTAGGCCTCGAAGTCGTCCCAGCCGACCAGCTTCTTCAGCTTGTCCATCGAGGCGGGGAAGTCGCCGGAGTCATAGACCAGCGCCCGGCCGTCCTGGAAGACGAGCCCTTGGTCGTAGGGCATCTCCTCCGGCTGGATGAAGTTGCGCTCGCGCACCAGCGCCCGGTCGAGACCGAGGTCGTCGGCGATCGCGTCCATGGTGCGTTCCATGACGAAGCAGCCCTGCGGGCGCCCCGCGCCGCGGTACGGCGTCACCATGACCGTGTTCGTGTAGAGGCTGGTGAACTCCACCCGGTAGACACCCGGCTTGTACGGCCCGAGCAGCTGCGTCGAGGTGATGATCGGGACGATCAGGCCGTAGGGCGTGTAGGCGCCGTTGTCGTGCCAGAACCTCACCGACAGGCCGAGCAGCCGGCCGTCGTCGTCGTAGCCGACCCGCACCTGGTGCAGCTGGCCGCGCTCGTGCGCGCTGGAGACGAAGTGCTCGCGGCGGTCCTCGGTCCACTTCACGGGGTGGCCGAGCCGGACCGCGGCCCAGGGCACGAGCACCTCCTCCGGCCACGGGTGCACGATCTTCACGCCGAAGCCGCCCCCCACGTCGGGGGTGACGACCTCGACACGGTCCACGGGGAGGCCGAGCTTGGCGGCGACAGCCTGACGCACGCTCGTCGAGGTCTGGGTCGAGGTGTGCACGAGCAGCGACTTGTCGTCGTCGTCCCAGCGCGCCAGCACACCCTTGCCCTCCATCGGCATCGAGGCGCTGCGCTCGATGGCGAGGTCGAGCTCGAGCCGGTGCGGTGCGGCGTCCACGGCGGCGTCGGCGTCGCCCGTCTCCTGCACCATGACCGCGGCGACGTTGCCCGGCACGTCCTCGTGGACGAGGTTCGCCGCCTCGCGTGAGACCTCGATGCCGACGACGGCCGGGAGGAAGTCGTACTCCACGACGATGCGTGAGGCGGCGTCCTCGGCGATGTAGCGGTTCTCCGCGACGACCATGACGATCGCCTCGCCGACGTGGTTCACCTCGCTCCGCGCCAGTGCGTACGGCGTCCGGCCGTGCGTCAGCGTCGGGTGCGGGATCAGCAGCGGCAGCGGCTCGGCCATCCGGCCGGCGGGGTCGGCCTCGAGGTCGTCGTAGGTGTAGATCGCGACGAGACCTTCGACGTCGAGGGCCTCGCTGACGTCGATGTCGACGATGCGGGCATGGGCGTGGGGGCTGCGCACGAACGCCGCCTCGTAGGCGTCGTGGCCAAGGTCGTCGAGGTACCGGCCGTTGCCGGTGACCAGGCGGGGGTCCTCGCTGCGCCTGATGGGGGCCCCGAACAGCTTCGTGGTCACGTCCGGTCACCGCCGTCCTGCCGACCGCCGCGCTCCCCCGAGAAACGGCGCCGGGCGATCCATCCGCGCTCGCTTCGCTCGCGCTCCCGCCAGACCCAGCCACCCCCGGCGCCGCTCCCCGGGTCCGCGCAGCCTCCCGCGAAGCTCGGCGGCACGCTGCACGGCGGCCACGATGTTCTGGTAGCCCGTGCAGCGGCACAGGTTGCCCGAGATCGCCTCCCGCGCCTCCTCTGCGGTGGGGTCGGGGTTCTCCTCCAGGTAGGCGGAGATCGTCGTGATGAAGCCCGGCGTGCAGAAGCCGCACTGGAGCGCGTGGCAGTCCTGGAAGGCCTGCTGGACCGGACCCATGCCGCCGTCGTCGGTGCAGCAGCCCTCGACGGTCGTGATGTCCGAGCCCTCGAGCGAGACGGCGAACGCCAGGCACGAACGGACCGGACGGCCGTCGACCAGGACGGTGCAGGCGCCGCAGACCCCGTGCTCGCAGCCGACGTGGGTGCCGGTGAGGCGCAGGTCGTGCCGCAGTGCGTCGGACAGGAGCCGTCTCGCGGGCACCTCGAGCACGTGGCGGGTGCCGTTGACGGTGAGGCTCACGGTGACGAGGGTCTCGGCGCTCATCAGGCGACCTTCTCTGCGCGACGGGCGGCGACGGCTGCCGCGTGCGCGTCGTCGAGGACCCGCGAGGTCAGCACGTGGGCGAGGTGGCGGCGGTACTCCGCGGTCGCGTGGATGTCTGCCTCCGGTTCGATGTGGGCGTCGAGCAGCTCGTGGACCGCGGCGGTCGAGAAGCCTCCGCCGCTGCCGCTCACCGCGCCGGCCATGTCGACCAGGACGGGACCGGGGCCGACGCTGATGAGCGCCACCTGGGCTGCGACGACAGCGCCGTCGGGGTCGCTGGTCACGACCGCTCCGACTCCGCACATCGCGTAGTCGCCGTGCCGCCTGGAGAGCTCCCGGAAGGCCGTCCCGCTCCCCCGCGGAGGCCGGTGGAAGATCGCCGCGACCGCGAGCTCGTCGGGGGCCGTGGTGGACTCCATCGGGCCGACGAAGAACTCCGCTGCCGGGACGCTTCGGCTGCCGCGGACGCTGCGCAGCTCCACGGCGCCGTCGAGCAGTGCGAGCACCGCGGGCATCTCGGCGGCCGGGTCCGCGTGGACCAGGCTGCCGACCGTCGTACCCCGGTTGCGGATCGTGGGGTGCGCGACGTTGACCAGCGCCTGTCGGAGCAGGGGTACGGCGGCGTACGCGTCCTCGTCGCGCTCGACGTCGGAGTGGCGTGCGAGGGCACCGACCCGGACCACCGAGTCGTCCACCTCGACAGCACCCAGGCCGGGGAGGTGGTTGATGTCGACGAGGTTCTCCGGAGCGGCGAGCCTCATCGACATCAGCGGCACCAGGCTCTGACCCCCTGCGAGAACCTTCCCCGTCGCCCCCAGGGCCGCGAGCATCTCGACCGCCTCGTCGACGGTGCTCGGCCGGTGGTAGGTGAACGGGGAAGGCTTCACGGTTTTCCTTCGGCTGTGTGGCTACTGCTCGCGGTCCCGGTCGTGCGGGGGAATCTGGTCCTCCTGCTGCACGCCGGGGCGCTCCACGACGATCAGGTTCACGTCCTCCCTGAGGTTCGGAGGCGCCACCGCTCGTGCGACGTGGTACGCCACCAGGACGACGATCGTGCCCAGGGCGATGCCTGACAGCTCGAAGTCGTCGGTGATCTTCAGCGAGGTGTTGCCGATGGCGAGGATGATTCCGGCGGCGACCGGCACGAGGTTCACAGGGTTGGCGAAGTCGACCCTGTTCTCCTTCCAGATCTTCGCGCCGAGCAGGCCGATCATGCCGTAGAGGACGACGGTGATCCCGCCGAGGACACCGCCAGGGGTGGCAGCCACGAGCGCCCCGAACTTGGGCGAGAGGCCGAAGATGATCGCCACGCCCGCCGCGACGAAGTACGCCGCCGTGGAGTAGACCCGGGTGGCGGCCATGACACCGATGTTCTCGGCGTACGTCGTCGTCGGGGAGCCGCCGAACGCGCTCGCGATCATCGTGCCGACGCCGTCGCCGCCGATCGCGCGACCCATCACCGGGTCGAGGTCACGGTTGGTCATCTCGGCGACTGCCTTGACGTGGCCGGTGTTCTCGGCGATGAGGGCGATCACGGCCGGCAGCATGAGAAGGACGAACGCAAAGCTGAACGTGGGCGCGTGCCAGCCCACGATGCCGTTGGCGAAGTCGCTCTGGGGCGGGAAGCCGAACCAGTCCGCCGCCTTGACCGAGTCCCAGTTCACCCGGTTGTGCTCGAAAGCCGTGGCGACGCAGTAGGTGCCTTCCGGCTGGCATGGCTCGCCGTCGGGTCCGATCAGGTTCTGTCCCGGCAGCACCGAGGTGATGGGGCCGACGAGATCGAAGATCCACGACAGGACGTACCCGAAGATGAGGCCCAGGAAGATCGCGATCCGGCCCAGGAAGCCGCGCAGGCCCACCGCCATGACGATGACGAAGGCCATGGTGATCAGGGCGATCCACTGGTCCTGCGGCCAGTAGATGTTCGCGACCACGGGTGCCAGGTTGAACCCGATCAGCATGACGACCGCGCCGGTGACCACCGGGGGCAGCACGGCGTGCAGGACACCGGAGCCCATGAAGTGGATCAGGACGCCGACCAGGGCGAGCACGAAACCGGCGATCAGCACCGCGCCGGTGACGTCGGCGGGGTCACCGCCCTGGCCGTAGATCGCGAACGCGCCGCCGACGAAGGAGGCGGAGGTCCCGAGATAGCTCGGCACCTTGCCCTGCACGATCAACAGGAAGGCGATCGTGGCGATACCGCTCATCATGATCGCGAGCTGGGGGTTCAGGCCCATGATCAGCGGGAACACGAAGGTCGCGCCGAACATGGCCACCACGTGCTGGGCACCTAGGCCGGCTGTCCGCCCCCAGGACAACCGCTCGTCAGGTGCGACCGCTTCCCCCGGTGGCGGCGTCTTGCCGCCGTAGACGACTTTCCAAGACAACATCGACATGGGAGGCCCTCCTGGCCGACACGCACCGACCTTCCGGTCCGGTGCACCCGGTGACCCGGCACGTGGGTCATGGCTCACTGTGCACCCTCACCTACGAGACGTGCATCACACTCGCGGTGAAACAGATGCCGAATAAGCGACGGTTTGTTCGGCGGATGTTGCCAACGCTCAGGCGGTGCGCATGCTCACGATCCGGAGGGCGAGCGCGAGATCGAGGCGGAGGTGCGGGTCCTCGGTGAAGGGGCCGACGACGCGTTCGAGCTTCCCGATGCGGTAGCGCAGGGTGTTGTAGTGGAAGTGCAGGCGGCGCGCGGTCTCGGCGACGTTGAGGTTGGTGTCGAGGAGCACCTGCAGCGTCTGGCGCAGGTCCTCGGTCTCCTCCCCCGGTCCGGCGAGATCGCCGAGCGTCTCCTGCACGAAGCGGTCGAGCTCGTCGGTGTCCTCGATCAGACTGAGCAGGCGGAAGACCCCGAGGTCGTCGAAGAAGGTGACCGCCCTCGGCCCGTGCAGCTGCCGCCCGACCCGCAGCGCCTTGCGCGCCTGCTCGTACGCCGCGGGGAGGCCGCCGACGTCGGCCACGGGACGGCTCACCCCCGTGGCGAAGGGTCTACGCCCGCCACCGCCGTCGCCCGCGACGCCGGTGAGAACGGCGTCCACCACCTCGGCCGCGGTGGCGTACTCGGGAAGCGGCAGCAGCGCCAGGACCTCGGACGCGAACCCGACGACGGGCACGCTCGGGTCCTGCGCGCCCACCACGCTCAGCCAGGCCGCGCCGAAGCGTTCGAGCTCCAAGGGACCCGCGTAGCCCTGCGTCATGGGCGGCGCGTTCTCGGTCTCGAGCGCCGCGACCACGACCACGACGGGACGGCCCAGGTCCCAGCCCAGGGAGCGTGCGTGGGCGAGCACCTCCTCGGAGCCGCCGGCACGTCCCGCGAGCACGTCGCGGAGGAAGTCGCCGCGGTACTTGCTCTCGACCGCGGTGATCGCGATCTCCTTGGTGAGAGACACCGCAGCCACCGTCGCAGCCCGCTCGAGGACGGCGAGGTCGCTCCGGGTCAGGGTGCGCTCGGGGTGGAAGATCGCGAGTCGCCCGTGGTCGATCCGCCCTCCCCTGATCGCGGCCACGGCGTGCGACCCGGGCAGCCCGTCCAGCTGGTGGAGCCCCTCCGGCGACGCCTCGGTGCGGAAGCGTCCGCTGGGATGGAAGGCCGGCGAGGCGCGCACGAGGGACCGGTGGGCGGGGTCGCCGGCCTCGCTCACCACCCGGCCGTCGGCGGTGGTGACCAGGGCGACGCCCGAGAAGAGCTCGCTGACCGCCTCGGCCACCTCGGCCACGCCGCCACCCGAGAGGACGATGTCGACGAGCTGGCGCTGGACCTCCTCACTGCGTTCGAGCACCGAGGTCCGCTCACTCACGACGCTCGTGAACACCTGGGTGAGGATCTCGTCGAAACCGACGTCGTCGGGCACGAGGACCAACGGCAGCCCCCGCCGGTCGGCCTCCGCGAGCATCGTCTCCGGCAGGGCCTCCAGGTAGCGGTGCAGCTTCACGGCGAGCGCGGACACGCCACGCTCGTCGAGGTCGGCGACCAGGTCCGCGAGCTCGACACCCCCCTCGCGCAGGGGGTAGCCCGTGGTCAGCAGGAGTGCCTCGGGCCGCACCCACGCGACGATGTCCGGCACCTCCATGACGTTCGCCCGGCGCGACCAGACGGCCGAGGCCGCGCGCCCCCGCGAGGACCTCCGCACCCGCGAAGGCGGGGAGCGTCAGCATCTCGGCGACGCTCATCGGCTGGGCAGCGGACTGATCGCCGGCCGCGCCAGGAAGCGTGGGAACGCTCGCCACGGTTGGCAACTCGAGGCCACTCAGGGCCCGATTGTTGGCAACTTTGGACATGCACCGGACGGTACCCGACTCCCTAAGGTCGGAGGGTGTCTTCCCGAGAGATCCGCTGCGCCGCGTCGTCGCTGGTCGCATCGCTGCTCGACGGACCGGAGACACCGCTCCGGGAGGTGGCCCGGACCCGGGTGAGCGTGCACTACGAGACTGCGGACCCGCGCGTGCCCGTGCTCACCGTCTGCTCACCGTGCGCCGTCCGGCTGCCCGCGTCTGTCGTGGCAGCCACCCTCCCCGAACCCGGCCCCGCTGCGATCGGCCTCGGCGGGCTCCAGCGGGGTGCCGTCGGCTGGCGGGTCATCAGGTGGTGGCGTCCGCCGCGTCCGGCGGGGCTCGTCCCACCCCATGACACCACCTCACTGCCGCAGCCTCGCGTCGAGCGGACCGTGGGCGTGCCGCTCCCCCGCCCGTCGTACGACGACCTGCGCCCCGCGACGCTCATCGGGCGCGGGCCGGGGCTGACCCCGTCGGGTGACGACGTGGTGGCCGGCGCGCTCGTCGCGGCGTACGCGACCTCGGACCCTCGCCTCCTCCGCTGGCGCGCCGAGACGCTCGCCGCCCTGAGGACCGCCAGGACCACCGCGGTCTCCCGCGCTCTCCTGCACCACGCCTGCGACGGGTACGCCACACCGGAGCTCGCGGAGTTCGTCACCGCTGTGTGCTCCGGCGAGGGCGTGGCCCGGGCCAGGGCGAGGCTGCTCACCGTCGGTCACGCCAGCGGAGCGGCGCTGATGGCCGGCGTGCTGCACAGCCTCACCACCCACCAGCTCGAAGGAGCAGCGTGAGCAAGACACTCCAGGTCCGCCGCGGCAGCTACGTCGACTCGGTGACGCTGATGCAGGTGAGCCGGAAGGTGGCCTCCGCTCCGGGCGTCACGTCCGCCCTGGTGGCGATGGCCACGGAGCTCAACCTCGACCTCGCCCGGTCCATGGGCTTCGCCCTTCCCGACCGGACGAGCCCCAACGAGATGCTGGTGGCGGTCGACGCCGCCGACGAGGAGGCGCTCGCGGGAGCACTGACGGTGGTGGACGCGGCGCTGCGGGAGGCCGCGACACCTCCGGCCACGTCGTTCGGCTCCGCTCCGCAGCCCCTGACCGTCGGTGCCGCGGCCAGGCGCGGCGGCGCGGGCGTCGCGCTGATCTCCACGCCGGGCGAGTACGCCTTCGCCGATGCCGTCGACGCGGTCGACGCCGGTCTGCACACCATGGTCTTCAGCGACAACGTGCCGCTCGAGCAGGAGGTCGCCCTCAAACGGTACGCCGAGGACGCCGGCGTTCTGGTCATGGGCCCGGACGCCGGGACGGCCGTCGTCGGAGGTGTCGGGCTCGGCTTCGCCGATGTCGTGCGGCCGGGCCCGGTCGGCATCGTCGCGGCGTCCGGCACCGGGGCCCAGCACCTGATGACCCTCCTCGACGGCTCGGGCATCGGCATCAGCCACTGCCTCGGGGTCGGCGGCCGGGACCTGTCGGCGGCCGTGGGCGGCATCTCCACGCTCCGCGCCCTCGACCTCCTGGCCGACGACGAGGCGACCGAGCTCGTCGTCGTGGTCTCCAAGCCCGGCGACGCCGAGGTGGCCGACCGCGTCGAGCGCCGGGCCCGCGACCTCGGCAAGCCCGTGATGTTCGCGCTGCTCGGACCTGGCCGGCCCGACCTGACCGAGGCCGCCCGCCAGGTCGTCGAGGCCGCGGGTGGGACTTGGCAGCCGCCCCGGTCGTTCCCGGGCGCGGTGCACGCAGGGAGACCCGGCGGAGCGCTGCGTGGTCTCTTCGCCGGCGGCACCTTGTGCCACGAGGCGATGCTGCTCGCAGCCGACGAGCTGGGACCCATCGCCTCCAACGTCCCTCTGGCGGACGGGCGGGCGGTCGACGCACGGCTCGGCTCCGTCGGGCACACCATGATCGACTTCGGCGACGACCGGCTGACCCAGGGCCGGCCGCACCCGATGATCGACGGGTCGATCCGGGTGGAGCGCCTCCTCGCGGAGATCGGCGACCCGACCACCGGCGTCATCCTGCTCGACGTCGTGCTGGGGCTGGGGGCGGCCGACGACCCGGCCGGAGAGCTCGCCCCGGCGGTCGCGGCTGCGACGGACGCCGGCGTTCCCGTCATCGCCTCCGTGGTCGGCACCAAGGACGACCCGCAGGGCCTCGAGGGACAGATCGCCACGCTCCGGGACGCAGGAGCATGGGTCTGCACCTCCAACGCCGACGCCACGCGCACCGCCGTCCGCCTCGTCGAGGGCAAGGAGGCCCGCGTATGAAGCCGCTGACCACGCCCGAGTCGGTCGTGACGGCCGGGGCGTCGCTGCTCGCGGACGCCGTCGAGCAGCAGGGCGTCGAGGCGCTCAGGGTCGACTGGCGTCCGCCGGTCGAGGGCGCCGCGGCGTCGGTGGCGACCGTGATGGGGGACCGCCGTCGCAAGGCCGCGAACGCCACCGCCCTGGAGCGGATGCTCGCGGCGGAGGCGAAGCTGGTCGACGTACGCCCGGCCTCGGAGGCGCTCGGGCTGACAACCGGGGAGTTCCTGCACGCCGGCCCGCCGGTCGACTGGGATCGGGCGTCCGGGCCCATGCGGGGCGCCCTGGTCGGCGCGGTCCTGCTCGAAGGCCTCGCTGACACGCCAGAGGATGCCGAGCGTCTGCTCTCCCGGGGCGACGGGGTGAGCTGGGAGCCGTGCCACCACCGGGGGGCGGTGGGTCCGATGGCCGGCGTCGTCTCTCCCTCGATGTGGATGTTCGAGCTCCGGGACGAGGTGCACGACACGACGTCGTGGTGCTCGTTGAACGAGGGGCTGGGCAAGGTGCTGCGCTACGGCGCCTACAGCAGCGAGGTCATCGACCGGCTGCGGTGGATGAACGCCGTGCTCGGCCCCCTGCTCCAGCAGGCGGCACGTGCCGGCGAGCCCGTCGACGTGAAGGCGATCATCGCCCAGATGGTCCAGATGGGCGACGAGGGCCACAACCGCAACCGCGCCGGGACCTTGATGTTCCTGCGCGAGGTTCTGCCGGCGATGATCGACTCGGGTCGCCCGAGCGCCGAGGTCGCCGAGGCGGTCCGGTTCGTCTCCGGCAACGACCACTTCTTCCTCAACCTGGTGATGCCGGCCTGCAAGCTGCAGACAGCGGCCGCGGCAGGAATCCCCGGGTCGACCGTGGTGACCGTGATGGCCCGCAACGGGACCGACTTCGGGATCCAGACGTCGGGCACCGGAGACCGCTGGTTCACGGCCCCGGCCAACACCCCGGAGGGGCTCTACCTCGGCGACTTCGGGCCCGAGGACGCGAACCCCGACATCGGCGACTCCGCCATCACCGAGACCGCCGGGATCGGTGGGCTCTCCATGGCCACAGCACCGGCCATCGTCCGCTTCGTGGGCGGCAGCGTGCCCGACGCGCTCGCCACCACCCAGCGGATGTACGACATCACCGTCGGCGAGAACCCGTCGTTCGCGATCCCCATCCTGGAGTTCCGGGGAGCGCCGACCGGGATCGACGTGACCTCGGTGGTCCGCACGGGTGTGCTTCCTCAGATCAACACCGGGATGGCCGGTCGGGTCGCCGGCACCGGCCAGGTCGGCGCCGGGCTGGTCACCCCGCCCATGGAGTGCTTCACCCAGGCGTTGACGGAGCTCGCCTCGCGCACGAGCCGCGAGCCCTGACCCCGGCGGTCGGACCGGCTCAGGAGCCACATTTGTGGCTGCAACCGGCCTTTTGCCGTCCCGGAATACTCGAAGGTCATGGGTGAAGGCGACAAACGCTTCGAGCTGAACTGGGTCCAGTCACTGGCTGGAGCCCTGGCGGCGGTGACCTCCGCCGTGCTGCTGTCGACGGTGGGTGTGGCCGGCACCCTCATCGGTGCGGCGCTCGGCAGTCTCGCTGCGACGGTGGGGAGCGCCGTGTACTCCTACTACATCCGTGCCACCCAGGACCGCGTTGCGACTGCAGGAACAGTCGCTGTC
This sequence comes from uncultured Actinomycetota bacterium, assembly GCA_963701425.1. Lineage (GTDB taxonomy): Bacteria > Actinomycetota > Actinomycetes > Propionibacteriales > Nocardioidaceae > Nocardioides_C. The sequence goes on from CAVPAG010000017.1 coordinate 83,173, forward strand.
ACCCGGATCGGTCACGGCCGGTCTCGAGGACCATCGTCGCCGGACGAACCGGCCGCAGGAGCGGCAGTCACCGACGAGGAGGTGACAGCGGCCGGAGAGAACCTGCACCCGGCGCGGGCGGCCCTCGAGGACGCGAAGAACCCTCCCGCAGCCGGCTTCACGACGGTCCTCGCCGGACTGCCCTGGAAACGCATCGCCGTGGTCGCCACCGGCCTCTTCGTCGCCGCCATGCTGGTGATTCTCGCCTTCGAGCTCGTCACCGGCCGGGCTGTCTCGTCGTACACCGGCGGCAGCGACAGCGACCGGCGCACCTCCATCCCCGGTCTGGGCGGCGGACGCGGCCAGGACGACCCGGCGGGCGAGCAGGACGACCCGCAGCCGACTCCCGGGGAGGCGCCGAGCGGCGAGCCTGACGAGAGCACCGGGGAGACGGCAGAGCCGTCGCCGACTCCGACAGCAGAGACCGAGGAGACCGCGGTGCCGCCGTTGACCGAGTCCCCCGACGAGACCGCGACCTCCGAGTACACGCCCTCGCCGACGTCCTCTCCGACGCCGCTGGCAACCGGCACTCCCCCACCATCGCCCTAGTGGCCGGTGCGATCGGGACTAGGCGTCGGGACGGGTCCCCCCGGTTCGCGTGTGCTCGGCCAGGTGGACACGCAGCTGCTTCACCTGGGTCACCGCCCGTGCGCCGTCCGAGCCCTGGATGCCCATCGCGGAGGCGGTCGAGCCGTCCGCGAGCTCGATGATCGCCCACGGGCCGCCCGCGCGCAGGGTCACGCCGGCCACGTTGTCCCACGGGTAGAGGTGGGAGCGGTAGCCGTTGACCGCGAGCAGGCCGTCCTCGCGCACGTCCACCCGCGACCGGGCGAGCGCGTAGATCGCCGCACCGGCCGCGACGCCGAACGCGAGGACCGTGAGCCGCTGGAACGTCGTGAACTGGTCGCGCACGCTCTGGGGGAAGGCAAGCCAGATCCCGGCGACCACGGCGACCAGGAGCAGACCGAGGACGAGCGCCGCGATGCGCACGCCGAAGGGCCGGAAGGTCGCCGAGGGCGCGGCGCTCTTCGGCGCGTCAGAGGCGGCAGGCATGGATGTCCGTCACGAGGATGCCGCGGGCCCCGATCTCCCACAGGGCGTCCATGACCCGCTGGGCGCTGTCGCGCGGGACCATCGACCGGACCGCGACCCAGCCCTCTCGATGAAGCGGCGACACGGTCGGGGACTCGATGCCGGGGGTCAGGGCGACCGCCTTCTCCACCCGCTCTGTCCGGATGTCGTAGTCCATCATCACGTAGGTGCGGGCGACGAGGACGCCCTGAAGCCGACGCTGGAAGACGTCGAACCCGGGCGGGGTCTGCGCGCCGGCGCGGGTGATGAGGACCGCCTCAGAGTCCAGGATCGTGTCGAGCACGACCTCGAGCCCGGCCTGACGCAGGGTGGATCCGGTCTCGACGACGTCGGCGATCACGTCGGCGACACCGAGCTGGATGCTCGTCTCGACCGCTCCGTCGAGCCGGGTCACGGTCGCCTCGATCCCCCGCTCCTCGAGGTAGCGGCGCACGACCCCGTCGTACGAGGTGGCGATCCGCTTGCCCCGCAGGTCCTCGAGGGTGCTCACCGTGCCGGGCCGGGTCGCGAAGCGGAAGCGCGAGCGGCCGAAGCCGAGGGTCAGCACCTCTTCGGCCTTGGCCCCGGAGTCCAGCAGGAGGTCACGCCCGGTGATGCCGATGTCGAGCGTGCCCTCGCCGACGTACAGCGCGATGTCGCGGGGACGCAGGTAGAAGAACTCGACGTCGTTCTCGGGGTCGGTGAGGGTCAGCTCCTTGGAGTCGCTGCGCTGGCGGTAGCCGGCCTCACGCAGGATCTCCGACGCCGACTGCGAGAGGGAGCCCTTGTTGGGGATCGCGACCCGCAAGGTGGTCGACGGTGAGGGGGTCGTGGACATGTCGGACCTCTCTGGCGAAGACAAGGGCGGGCTCACAGGTGGGCGTAGACGTCGTCGAGCGTCAGGCCGCTGGCGATCATCAGGACCTGCGCGTGGTAGAGCAGCTGGCTGATCTCCTCCGCTGCACGCTCGGGTCCCTCGTGCTCGGCTGCCATCCACGACTCGGCGGCCTCCTCGACCAGCTTCTTGCCGATCGCGTGGACGCCGGCGTCGAGTGCCTGAACGGTGCCGGACCCGGCGGGGCGGGTCTGGGCCTTCTCGCTGAGCTCGGCCCAGAGCTCGTCGAACGTCTTCATCGGGGTGCTTTCCGTGAGGGTCACGCCGCTGCCCGCAGCTCGCGGGAGGGCACGACAAGCCTACGGCGTACGCCGGAGGGCCCGGCCGGGCCTCCTCGCGTGCGAGACGTCCGTCACGCGGCTGCCTCGGCGAACGGACGGGCCTCGCGCACCGACCGTCGCGACGGGAGCCAGCGCACCAGGGGCGCGGTCCCCTCGTTCGAGCCGTAGACCAGCAAGGCGAGGAAGAACCCGTACACCGGCAGGTGGCCCACCAGCTCGGTCTGCCCGAACAGCGCCAGCGTCGCGTTGAACGGCACCATCGCGACGAGCACGGCGACCTGGGGCATGGCGCCGGAGATCACGAGCAGGCCGAAGAGCAGCTCCACCGCGCCCGCCACGGCGACGAAGGTCGTCGGGGTCAGGTCGATCCCGACCCAGGCGAAGACGTCGAGGGCAGGGAACTCCTCGAGGGTGTGCGTGGCCATCGCGGGGTTGGTGAACTTCTCGGAGAACGCGAGGGACACCAGTGCCACGCCGACGCCGAGCCGGAGGACCAGGAGCGCGGTGCGGAGCGTCGCGGGGTCGGCCGCGACTCGTCCGTGACCGTCCTCGCCGGACGGCAGCACGACCAGGAACGCCGCCACCGCGGCCAGGTTGGCGCACTCGAGCAGGGCAACCGGGCCGGCGAAGACCGCCAGTGCCGGGACCGAGCGCCAGGGTCAGCGCAGCGGCGGCCCGGATCCTGAACCCGCTCACGAGCCACACGCCGACCGCAGCCTCGGCGAGCAGCAGGGCGGCCCCGGTGGCGCCGTCGAGCTCCACCGAGGGGGTGACGAACGCCCCCGTGGCCGCGAGAGCCAGCAGCGTGACCCCCAGGTGCACGCCGAGGATGCGTGGGACCCAAGGAGCCAGCCTGCCGAGCGGCCGGAGCACTGCAAGCTCCGGACTGGGCAGCCGCAGTGCCACCCACCGCCAGAGCAGCGCGACCGCCACCATGACCAGGCTGAGCGTCAGCGGGAGCGGTGAGAGGAAGAAGGACCAGTCGTTGCCGGGGGTCTGCTCGACGAACCAGCGTTCGTGCAGGAAGGGGCCGGCCAGGGGTGCGATCACGGAGTGCCTCAGTCGGGGTGCGAAGTCGGGGCGTCGCCCGGTCGGACAACGTCCCCCACCCTCCCTGCTGAGGCCTCACGCCGAACCGGCCGTGCGGCACCTCTCCGGTGGGACCTATGTCCCCTTTGTCGGAGCTCCGAGGTGAAGCGGTGTCAGCTGGCGTAGCCGCGCCGGATGTCGCGCAACAGGCTCGCGGTCTGCAGGGCGGCGGCGGTCGCCTCGTAGCCCTTGTCCTCGCGAGACCCCGCGAGCCCGGCCCGATCGAGGGCCTGCTCGTCGGTGTCGCAGGTGAGCAGGCCGAACCCGACGGCGGCGCCGCTGTCGAGCGCGACCCGGTTGAGGCCGTCGGTGGCTGCGGAGCAGACGTACTCGAAGTGCGGCGTACCCCCGCGGATCACGACCCCGAGGGCGACGACCGCCTCGTAGCCCTTCTCCGCGAGAGCCGCGGCTACGACGGGCAGCTCGAAGGAGCCCGGCACGCGTACGACGGTGGGCGCCTCGACCTTGTGGTCCTCCAACGCCCGGTGCGCGCCGGCGAGGAGGCCGTCCATGACCTGCTCGTGCCAGCTCGCCGCGACGACCGCTACGCGCAGGTCGTGGCAGTCGACCGGGTTGACCTGCGGTGATCCCTCGCCGCTCATGCCAGCTCTCCTTCGGTGGTGTGCGCGGCCAGGTCGGGCAGGTCGTGCCCCATGCGGTCGCGCTTGGTCAGCAGGTACGCCAGGTTGTGGTCGTTGGGGTGCGGGGTGAGCCGGACGCGCTCGGTCACCGCGATGCCGTAGTCCTCGAGACCGCTGGTCTTCGCCGGGTTGTTGGTCAGGAGACGGACCGACCGGACCCCCAGATCGCGCAGGATCTGCGTCGCCGCGCCGTAGTGGCGGGCGTCCGCGGGGAGGCCCAGGTCGAGGTTCGCGTCGACGGTGTCGCGACCGCCGTCCTGGAGCTGGTAGGCCTGCAGCTTGGCCACCAGACCGATCCCCCGGCCCTCGTGGCCGCGCAGGTAGACCACGACACCACGGCCCTCCGCCACGACCCGCTCCAGCGCCTCCTCGAGCTGGGGTCCGCAGTCGCAGCGCTGCGACCCGAAGACGTCGCCGGTGAGGCACTCGGAGTGGACCCGGGTGAGCACGTCCTCGCCGTCGCCGAGGTCGCCATGGACCAGCGCGATGTGCTCGGAGTCGTCGATCGTGATCTTGTACCCATAGGCGGTGAAGTCGCCGTAGGCAGTCGGCAGACGGGTCTCCGCGACCCGCGCGACGTGAGTCTCGTGCCGCCGGCGGTAGTGGATCAGGTCCTCGATCGAGATCAGCTTCAGCCCGTGCTCGTCGGCGAAGTCGCGCAGCTCCTGGCCGCGCTTCATCGTGCCGTCGTCGTTGACGATCTCGGAGATCACCCCGGCGGGCGAGAGGCCGGCGAGCCTGGCAAGGTCGACGGCCGCCTCGGTGTGGCCGGGGCGCACCAGCACGCCGCCCTCCTGGTAGCGCAGCGGGAAGACGTGGCCGGGCTGGGTGACCTCGAACGGCTCGGTCGCCGAGTCGTTGAGCACGCGAACCGTGCGGGAGCGGTCGGCCGCGGAGATCCCGGTGGTGACACCGTCGCGAGCGTCGACCGAGACGGTGTACGCCGTGCGGTGCCGGTCGCGGTTGTGGGGCGTCATCAGGGGGATCCCCAGCCGGTCCAGGGTGGCCGACGTCATCGGGGCGCAGATCACGCCCGAGGAGTACCGGATCGTGAACGCCATCAGCTGGGGGGTCGACTTGCTCGCCGCGAAGATGAGGTCGCCCTCGTTCTCGCGGTCCTCGTCGTCGACCACGACCACCGCCTTGCCGGCGGCGATGTCGGCGATGGCCTCCTCGACGGAGTCGAGCCTGACCTTGGGCGCGCCGCTCATGCGGCCACCTCCTCGGGTACGTCGGTGCGGTCGGTGTCGAGGGCGCGCTGCACGCGCACCCAGGTGATGAAGCCCCAGACGCAGAAGGCGCCGTAGAGCAGGTAGAGGGCGGCGGACGGGTAGTAGCCGGCCTGCAGCAGCAGCGGTACCCCCACGACGTCGACCGCGATCCAGATCAGCCAGAACTCGGTCCACCCGCGAGCCATCCCGTAGGTGGCGAGGATGGACCCGGTGAGGATCCACGCGTCGGGCAGCGGACCCCACGAGCCGAGCTCCTTCAGGACGACGTAGAAGACGGTCGTGCCGACCACGGCCAGCGCGGCGAGCTGCGCCCAGCCCCGCGGACCGGCCCACGACGGCGTGATGGCCCCGCCGTCGGAGGGCTCGCCGCCACGACGACTCTGCGTCCAGCGCCACCAGCCGTAGAGCGAGACAGCGAGGAAGAAGACCTGCCGGCCGGCCTGCCCCCACAGGTCGTGCATCTGCGGCTTGTCGAGGATCCCCCCGACGAAGACCGTGAACAGCACGAGGTTGCCGACGATGCCGACCGGCCAGGCCCACACCTTGCGGCGCATGCCGCCCACGGCGCTGGCGACGCCGAAGCCGTTGCCGACCACCTCGCGCACGAGGATGGCCGAGGAGCCGATCGAGATGCTGCCCTCGAGCAGCCAGTCCAGGAGGCTCACGACGCGTGCTCACCCGCTGAGAGGAGACGCTCGACGTACTTGGCGATCACGTCGACCTCGAGGTTCACCGGGTCGCCGGGCTGCTTGAACCCGAGGGTGGTCCGGGCGAGGGTCTCGGGGATGAGCGAGACCGTGAAGCTGTCGGCGCCGACCTCGACGACGGTCAGCGAGATGCCGTCGACGGTGATCGACCCCTTCGGGACCAGGTACCGCGCGAGATCCGCCGGGAGGCTGACCTCCACGACCTCCCAGTGCTCGCTGGGTGTCCGGCTGAGGACCTGCCCGGTGCCGTCGACGTGGCCCTGGACGATGTGACCGCCGAGGCGGGTCTGCGGGGTGACGGCGCGCTCGAGGTTCACCCGGTCCCCGGGGGCGAGGGCGCCCAGGGAGGTCTTGTCGAGGGTCTCGCGCATCACGTCGGCGGTGAACGTCTCCTGGTCGCGCTCGGCGACGGTCAGGCAGCAGCCGTTGACGGCGATCGAGTCGCCCAGGGCGGCGTCGAGCGTGACGTGAGGGCCGCGCACGGTGAGGCGGACCGAGTCGCCCTGGTCCACGAGAACCTCGACGACGCCGAGCTCCTCGACGATTCCGGTGAACATCAGTGCTCCTTGCGGTGGAGAGGTGCGAGAGTGAAGCGGGCGTTGGCGTCGTTGCCCTCGCCCACGACGGAGATGTCGAGGACGTCGAAGCGGACGGCGTCGGCCATCGTGGTGATGCCGAGGTCGGCGACCGCGCTCAGCCCGGCCCCGAGCAGCATGGGCGCGACGTAGGCGACGACCTCGTCGACCAGGCCGGCCTTGAGAAACGCGGCGCCGAGCGTCGGACCGCCCTCGAGGAAGACGTGCTGCCGGTCCCGCGCGAACAGCTCGGCGAGCGCCTGGGCCGGGTCCCGGGTGGCGAGTACGACGGTCTCGGCGACGTCGTTGAGCACCCGCCGGTCGGCCGGGACCTCACGAAGGCCCATGACGGCGCGCAGCGGCTGCTGCGGGAGCGGGCGGCCGGACGCGTCGCGCACCGTGAGCTCGGGGTCGTCCACCAGGACGGTGCCCGTGCCGGCGAGGACCACGTCGGCGAGGCCGCGCAGCCGATGGGTGTCGAGCCGCGCCGCCGCCGAGCTGACCCAGCGGCTCGTGCCGTCGGCGGCCGCGCTCCGACCGTCCAGGGTGGCGGCGAACTTCCAGGTGACGAAGGGACGCCCGTGCTCGACCGCGAACGTCCAGACCCGGTTGACCGCGCGAGCCTCGTCGGCGAGCAGACCTGCCTCGACGTCGACGCCGGCGGCGCGGAGGGTGCCGGTGCCCCCGGCCGCGACGGGGTTGGGGTCCGCCTGCGCGTAGACGACCCGTGCGACCCCGGCGGCGACCAGGGCCTCCGCGCACGGTCCGGTGCGCCCGGTGTGGTTGCAGGGCTCGAGAGTCACCACCGCCGTCGTACCGCGGGCGCGGTCTCCGGCCCGGGCCAAGGCGTCGGCCTCCGCGTGCGGGCTGCCGGCGCCGCGGTGGTAGCCCTCGGCGACGGTCTCGCCGGCGGGGTCGATGAGGACGCAGCCGACGCGGGGGTTCGGCCCGGTCGGCACACCCGAGGTGCGCGCGAGGTCGAGGGCACGCGTCATCGCGCGCGTCTCCGCGGGACTGAACGTCACCGGGTCGTGCCCCTCTCGTCCTGTCGCGGACCCCGGGGCCATGAACCGCTGCCGCCGTCGCTCGCGCCGGCATGACCGGTCGTCCAGGCGTACGGCGGACAGCTGCGTGCGCTTCCCATCCGGACTTTCACCGTCGGTCCAGGAGTTCCACCTGGTCAACCGGCCGCTGGATGCGGACGGGTCGCGGACTGTCACCGCCGGCTCGGAATTACACCGACCCCAGAGCACGCGAGCTCTTCACTCGTCAGGGATCAGGGTGCCACATCAACCCGCTCGGTGGCGTGTGACCTCCCCCACCAGGGTGGGTTGGCTGACCGATTACCAGGGATGCAGGCAGGTGGTCGCCTCCCCTGGCGAACTCACCGTGGGAAGGAACAGACCGCCCTGGGGAGTCCCGGCTCAGAGGCAGGAGGCGGCCGCGGCGGAGGCGCGCAGCTTCTCGATCATGACGTTCGGGTCGTCCGCCCGGAACACCGCGGAGCCGGCCACGAAGACGTCCGCCCCGGCCTCGGCGCAGCGCTCGATCGTCTCGAGCGAGACCCCGCCGTCGACCTGGAGCCACATCTCGAGGCCGTGCTTGTCGATCAGCTCGCGAGTACGCCGGATCTTGGGCACGCAGACGTCGAGGAACGCCTGACCGCCGAAGCCCGGCTCGACCGTCATGACCAGGAGCATGTCGAGCTCGGGGAGCAGGTCCTCGTAGGGCTCGATCGGGGTCGCGGGACGCAGCCCCATCCCGGCCTTCGCACCCATCGCACGCAGCTCACGCGCCAGCCGGATCGGTGCGGTCGCGGCCTCGACGTGGAACGTCACCGAGGAAGCGCCTGCCTCGACGTACCCGGGAGCCCACCGGTCGGGGTCCTCGATCATCAGGTGGCAGTCCAGCGGCGTGTCGGTGGCCTTCGCCAGCGCCTCGACGACCGGCAGGCCCAGCGTGAGGTTCGGGACGAAGTGGTTGTCCATCACGTCGACGTGGAGCCAGTCGGCGTTGGAGACGCGCTCGGCCTCGGAGGCGAGGTTGGCGAAGTCGGAGGCGAGCATGCTCGGCGAGATCTGGATACCCATGGCAGGTCAGATCCTAGGCGTCGGGCTCCGGCGGCTCCTCCGCGCCCTCTCGCTCGTCGCGCTCCGCCCACTCGAGCAGCGGGGTGATGTCGAAGACCGCCTCGTCGATCCCGGCGTGCAGGTCGCCGAGCTCGGCGTACCGCTTCGGGACCGTGGCGATGGTCAGGTCGCGCGGCTCGACGTCGTCGACCTCGTCCCAGCGGATGGGTGTGGAGACCGTGGCCTCGGGGTTGCCTCGGACGGAGTAGGCGCTCGCGATGGTGTGGTCGCGGGTGTTCTGGTTGTAGTCGACGAACAGCTTCGAAGGGTCGCGGTCCTTGCGCCACCACGTGGTGGTGACCAGGTCGGGCACCCGTCGCTCCACCTCCCGCGCGAACGCCAGCGCCGCGCGTCGTACGTCGCCGAACCCCCAGCGCGGCTCGATGCGCACGTACACGTGCATGCCGTTGCCGCCCGAGGTCTTGGGCCACCCCACGGCGCCGAGCTCGTCGAGCACCTCGTGGGCCACGTGGGCGACCTTGCGGACGGTGTCGAAGGGGCAGTCCGGCATCGGGTCGAGGTCGATGCGCCACTCGTCGGGCTTCTCGGTGTCGGCGCGCCGGGAGTTCCAGGGGTGGAACTCGACCGTCGACATCTGGACCGCCCAGATCACGCTGGCCAGCTCGGTGACGCAGAGCTCGTCGGCGTGGCGGTCGTAGCGCGGGAACTTCACGCGCACGGTCTCCAGCCATGGGGGCGCCCCGCGGGGGACCCGCTTCTGGTGCACCTTCTCCCCCGCCACGCCCTCGGGGAACCGGTGGAGCATGCAGGGTCGCTCCCGCAGGGCGTTGACGATCCCGTCACCCACGGAGAGGTAGTACTCGACGAGGTCGAGCTTGGTCTCGCCGCGCGCGGGGAAGTACACGCGGTCGGGGTTGGAGATGCGTACGACGCGGTCGTCGACCTCGATCTCGACGGCGGGCGAGCCCGTGGACTTGGCGGCCATGCCGCCGACGCTACCGCTCCTCGTGCCTCCGGAGCAGCGCGAAGAACATCGCGTCGGTCCCCTGCCTGTGCGGCCACAGCTGCACCGTGCCGGGCAACCGGGCTCCCTCCGCGTGCAGCTCGGGCACGCCGGCGAACAGCGGAGCGGCGTCCTCGAGGGCCACGTCGGGACGGCCGGCGAGCACCCGGCTCACGACCTCGGAGGTCTCGGCGAGCACGGGCGAGCAGGTCACGTACGCCACGACTCCGCCGGGACGCACCGCGTCGAGCGCCGACCCCAGCAGCCGCTCCTGGAGCGGTACGAGGTCGTCGAGGTCCTCGGGTGTACGACGCCAGCGCGACTCGGGCCGTCGCCGGAGAGCGCCGAGACCCGAGCAGGGCGCATCGACGAGGACCCGGTCGAAAGAGCCCGGCGCCCAGGCAGGAGCGGTGCCGTCAGCGGCGATCACCCCCGTCAGGCCGGCAGCCGCGGCCGCCGTCGCCCGCTTCACGAGGCGGGCGCGGTGGACCTGGCGCTCCGAGGCGAGGACGTGGGCACCGCGTTCGGCGGCGAGCGCGGCAAGCAGCGCGGACTTCCCGCCAGGGCCTGCGCACATGTCGAGCCACACCTCGTCACGGCCGTCCACGTCCGCCCGGGCCAGCGCGAGCGCCACCAGCTGGGACCCCTCGTCCTGCACACCGGCCCTGCCCTCGGCCACGGCCTGCACAGAGCCCGGGTCACCCGAGGCCAGCTCGACGGCGTACGGCGAGATGGTCGATGCCGTTGCCGCCGGCGGCGACGAGCTCCTCCACCGTGGCCAGGCCGGGACGCGCCACCAGGGTCACCTTGGGCGAGGCGTTGTCCGCGGCGAGGAGCTGCTCGACCTCGTCCGGGTCGCCCAGGGACTCCGTGAACGCCTCGACGACCCACCGCGGATGGGAGTGGGCGACCGCGGCGTAGCCGGTCGCGTCGGCGGTCGGGTCGGGCGCCACGCGGCGCACCCAGCCGTCGAGGTCGTGGGCAGCGACCTTGCGGAGCACCGCGTTGACGAAGCCCGCCGGCCCGTGGCCCACCCGCCGTCGGACCAGGTCGACCGTCGTGGACACCGCCGCATGGGTCGGGACCCGCATCGCCAGGATCTGGTGTGCCCCGAGGCGCAGGGCGTCGAGCACCGCGGCGTCGACCTTCTCCAGCGGCCGGTCGACGCAGGACGCGATCACGGCGTCGTAGGTGCCCTGGCGCCGGATCGTTCCCGAGACGAGCTCGGTGGCGAACGCCGCGTCACGTCCGGAGACCCCGCGCTCACGCAGCATCGAGGCGAGCAGGAGGTTCGTGTAGGCGTCCTGCTCGCGCACCGCGACAAGCACGTCGTACGCGACCAGTCGTGCGGCGTCGACCTTCGGGCCCGTGCCCTTGGCCTGCCTCGGGCTTCGTCGCCGGTCAGCCACCGAGCTTCTCGCCCGACTCCACCCGGACACCGCGGGCCCAGTCGGCCGCCTGCATCTGCTTCTTGCCGAACGCCTTGACCTCACCGAGCTGCACCGGGTCGGTCGCCGTCCCGACGAAGACCGCCTTCTTGGTGACCTCGAGGACACCCGGCTCGAGGTGCTCGCGGCCCTCGGTCACAGTCACCGGGGCGATCTTCATCCGCTCCCCCGCGTACGTCGACCAGGCCCCTGGACCCGGGGTGCAGGCCCGGATGCGTCTGTCGACGGCCACGGCCGGCTCGGTCCAGTCGATCTCGGCGTCCTCGACCATGATCTTCGGGGCGAAGCTCACCCCGTCGTCGGCCTGCTCGCGCGCCTCGAGGGAGCCGTCCTCGATGCCGTCGAGGGTCGCGACCAGAAGGCCGGCGCCGCTGTGGGCGAGCCTCGTCAGCAGGTCGCCGGCGGTGTCGGTGGGCCGGACCGTCTCGGTGACGACACCGAACGTGGGACCCGCGTCGAGCTCCTTGACGATCCGGAAGGTCGTGGCGCCGGTGATCTCGTCGCCGGCCCAGACGGCGTGCTGCACCGGAGCGGCGCCGCGCCAGGCGGGGAGCAGCGAGAAGTGCAGGTTGACCCAGCCGTGGACGGGGATGTCGAGCGCGCTCTGCGGCAGCAGGGCGCCGTAGGCGACGACCGGGCAGCAGTCGGGCGCGAGCTCCATGAGCTGCGCCTGGAAGTCGGGGTCCTTCGGGTGCTCGGGCTTGAGCACCGGCACGCCGAGCTCCTCGGCCCGCTGGGCGACCGGCGAGGCGACGAGCCTGCGGCCACGGCCGGCCGGAGCGTCGGGACGTGTGACCACGCCGACCAGCTCGTGCCTGCTCTCGGCGATCGCGTCGAGGGCGGGGACGGCGACCTCGGGCGTTCCTGCGAAGACGACGCGCATCAGAGACCGAACCCCTTCATCGCGTGCGGGGAGACCTTGACCGCGGGCGGGGTCTCACCGAACCACTCGGCCTCGCGGATCGCCTTCATCGCGAGCTTCCGGGTCTCCCGGTCGAGGCGGTCGATGAAGAGGACGCCGTCGAGGTGGTCGGTCTCGTGCTGGATCGCCCTCGCGAGCATCTCGGAGCCCTCGACGGTCACCGGCTCGCCGTACATGTTCCAGCCCTTCGCGACCACCGACATCGCGCGCTTGCAGTCGAAGGTCAGGTCCGGGATCGAGAGGCACCCCTCGGGGCCGTCCTGCTCCTCGTCGGAGAGGGACAGGTCCGGGTTGACCAGGTGGCCGAGCTCGCCGTCGACGTACCAGGTGAAGACGCGCAGGCCCACGCCGATCTGCGGGGCGGCCAGCCCGGCACCGGGCGCGTCGCGCATGGTGTCGGTGAGGTCCTCGACGAGGCGGCGCAGCTCCTTGTCGAAGTCGACGACCTCGACGGCAGAGGTGGTCAGCACCGGGTCTCCGAAGAGGCGGATGGGCTGGACGGCCACGTGGTCTCCTTCGCGTGGGGTCGACGGCGGACCTCTGCGGGCCCAGGCAGCTGCCCAGTCTACGGACCTGCCCGCACGGGTGGCTCAGCCCAGGGCGACGGGGTCGACCTGAACGCGCACGGGCTCGAGCTTCTTGGCGTCGCGGACGCCCTGCATCTCGACCAGCGCCCGTGACAGCTCCGCGCCTCGGACACGCGGGACCCGCACGACCGCCCGGACCTGCGGTGGGGTGTCGCCGGCGGCGGGTGGGCCGGGACGGTCCTCCACGGGCACCGGACCGAGGACCTCGGCGCCGTCGGGCAGAGCCAGCGTGTCGAGGACGCCGGTGACGGCCTCCGCGCTCCCGGTGAGCGAGGCGAGACGTGAGGCCGGGGGCAGGTGCGCCGACTGCCGGTCGGCGAGCTCGCGCTGGGCGTACCCCGCCGGGTCCCACCGCAGCAGGGCCTGCAGCACGGGCTCGCTGCTCTCCCCGACGACGACGACGCGCCCGCCCTGGCCCGCGGGTCGTGCCAGGGCCGCGGCGTTCATCCACCGACGGAGGGACTCCTCTGTGGTGCGCAGGTCGGTGCGGGAGAGCATCAGCCAGGTGTCGAGGAGCACGACGCAGGAGTAGCCGCCCTCGGCGACCGGCTCGGCACCCGGGGTGGCGACCACGACCGCAGGCTTCGCGGGCACCTCGGCGAGAACACGGTCGCCGCCGGAGGAGGTCCGCACCGGGAACGACGGGAAGGCCCGGCCGATCTCCTCGGCGGTGCGTCGGTCGCCGCGAACGGGGGCGCGCAGCCCTCGGCCGCCGCACTCGGTGCACGCCCAGGACGGCTCGTCCTGACCACACCACGTGCACGTGGGCGGGAGGTGGGCTGCCTGCACCCGCAGCGGTCCCGAGCACGCCCGGCAACGCGCGGGGGTACGGCACCGTTCGCAGGCGAGGCTCGTGACGTAGCCCTGTCGAGGAGTCTGGAGCAGGACCGGGCCCTGCTCGAGACCCTTGCGGATCGCGTCGAAGGCGGCGCTCGGAAGCCGGACCGAGCGAGCGAACGGGTCGCGCGCGAGCTCCACGTCGGTGGCTCCGGTGATGCTCATGTGGGCCGACCGCTCCCGCAGGACCTCCCGGGGGGCCGCGATCTCCTTGGCCCAGCCGGTGCGGAGGAGGAACTCCGCCTCCACGGTGCGCGCGAAGCCGCAGACGAGCGCGCCGGAGGACTCCTCGTGCGCCCGCAGGAGGAGAACCTCTCGCGTGTGCGGGTAGGGCGCGTGCTGGTCGGCGTACAGGTCGTCCCCGTCGTCCCACAGCGCGACCAGTCCGAGGTCGTGCACGGGCGCGAAGGCCGCGGCCCGGGTGCCGACGACGATGCGGCGGGCGCCCCGGGAGACCGCGAGGAAGGAGCGGTACCGCTCGGCCGGCCCGAGGTCCGCGGTGAGCACGACGTGGTGGCCCTCGCCCAGCACCGCCCGGAGCGCCGCGTCGACACGCTCGACGTCGCGGTGGTCGGGGACGCAGAGCAGCGCCCCACGGCCCGAGGCGTAGGTCGCCGCGGCAGCGTGGGCGAGGGCGACGGGCCAGTCCTCCCCCGGCGTCGCGGACCACACCGCCCGAGGGGCGCCGCCCTCGGCGAGGTGGCGGACGAAGGCCGCGCCTCCGGCGTACGGCGACCACGCCTTCTCGGCTGCGGAAACGTCGGCATCGGGTGTGGGTGCGGGCGGCGAGGGCTGCTTCTCGACCGTGGCGTGCCGGCTGGGGACGGCGAGGCGGAGGACGTCCGAGCGGGTGCCCGCGTAGCGAGCCGCGACGGTCGCAGACAGGGAGGCGATGGCCGGCGAGAGCACCGGCTCGGGGCTCACCGCCCGTCGCAGCGGCGCGAGCCGACCTGGGTGCGCGCTCTCGGCGACCCGGGCGAGGACGAAGCCGTCGACGTCCTGGCCCGCGAACCGCACCTTGACCCGGGCGCCGGGGACCGCGTCGGCGGACATCTTCTCCGGCACCAGGTAGTCGAAGGGCCGGTCGAGGTGCGCCAGCGGCACGTCCACCAGCACCTGGGCGACCGGGTCGACCGTCGCCGGCTCCACGGGGGGCTTCGACGCCGCCTTCGTGCGCGCTGCCTCGCTCCGCTTCTTGGCCGTTCGAGCGGTCTCCCGAGCCCGGGCGACGACCGGCATCAGCGCAGGCTGATCGGCCTCAGCGGCTGCGTCATCTTTGCGGTCGGACTCGGTCACGGGCTCATCCTCGCAGCCGGCGCCGACCGTTCCGACGGCCACTGCACGTCCTGTGGACGGCGGAGCTCAGGCCGCCCTACATCCCGCCGTACTTCCCACGGCGAACTGTCGCTTCCCACGGCAAGATCACCGTGGGAGGCGACAGCTCGCCGGCATAACCTGGTGATCCGGGCCTCGGGCCCCTCAGACGCCGGCGGCCTTCCGGAGCATCTCGACGCGGTCGGTGCGCTCCCAGGTGAAGTCCGGCAGCTCCCGGCCGAAGTGGCCGTACGCCGCGGTCTGGGCGTAGATCGGCCGGAGCAGCTCGAGGTCGCGGATGATCGCGGCCGGCCGGAGGTCGAACACCTCGAGGACGGCCTTCTGGATCGTGTTCACCGGGACCGTCTCGGTGCCGAAGCAGTCGACGTAGAAGCCGACCGGGTGCGCTTTGCCGATGGCGTAGGCGATCTGCACCTCGCAGCGGCGGGCCAGCCCTGCGGCGACCACGTTCTTGGCCACCCAGCGCATGGCGTACGCCGCGGAGCGGTCGACCTTCGACGGGTCCTTGCCCGAGAACGCGCCCCCACCGTGGCGGGCCATGCCGCCGTAGGTGTCGATGATGATCTTGCGACCGGTGAGGCCGGCGTCGCCCATCGGACCACCGATCTCGAAGCGACCGGTCGGGTTCACCAGCAGGCGGTAGCCGTCGGAGGGGATGTCGAACTGCGCGAGCACGTGGTCCACGACGTGCCTGCGGATGTCAGGGGTGAGCATCTCGTCGAGGTGGATGTCCGAGGCGTGCTGCGTGGACAGCACGACGGTGTCGACCCGGACCGGGCGGTTGTCGTCGTCGTACTCGATGGTGACCTGGGTCTTGCCGTCGGGGCGCAGGTAGGACATCGTGCCGTCCTTGCGCACCTCGGCGAGCCGCATCGCGAGCCGGTGGGCGATCGTGATCGGCAGCGGCATGAGCTCGGGCGTGTCGTCGCACGCGAAGCCGAACATCAGCCCCTGGTCACCCGCACCCTGCCGGTCGAGCGGGTCCATGGAGTGGTCGTGGCGCTCCTCGTACGCGTCGTCGACGCCCTGCGCGATGTCCACCGACTGACCGCCGATGGCGACCTGGACACCGCAGGACCAGCCGTCGAAGCCCTTGAGCGAGGAGTCGTAGCCGATCTCGAGGACCTTCTTGCGGACCAGCTCGGCGATGGGGGCGTACGTCGTCGTGGTCACCTCACCTGCCACGACCACGAGGCCGGTCGTGACCAGCGTCTCGACAGCAACGCGGCTCCTCGGGTCGTCGGCCAGGAGCGCGTCCAGGATCGTGTCGCTGATCTGGTCGGCGATCTTGTCCGGGTGCCCCTCGGTCACGGACTCGGAGGTGAAAAGGCGTCCCACTGGTGTGTCCCCTGTCCGCGTCGCGGTCGCGACGCATCCTCGGCGTACTTCGGCTGTGTCTCGTGCTGTGAACGATAACTCGTGGCCGCGAGAGCGGTCAGGCGGTCTCGATGCTCGACAGCACGTGGTCCCAGATGACGTGGGCGAGCGCGGTCTTCGAGCCACACGGCACCTCGGTCGCGGTGCCGTCGGCAGCGAGCAGCACGGCCTCGTTGTCACTGGACCCGAACACCTTGCCGCCGCTGACGTCGTTGACCACGAGCAGGTCGCAGCCCTTGCGGGCGAGCTTGGCGCGGGCGTGGTCGAGGACCGACCCGCTGTCGTCGCCCGTCTCGGCTGCGAACCCCACGACCACGGTCCTCGGGCCCGGCCGGTTCGCGGAGATCTCGGCCAGGATGTCGGGATTCTGGTCGAGCTCGATCACCGGCGTGGAGCCGTCGTCGGCCTTCTTGATCTTTGCGTCGCTCACCGTGGTCGGGCGGAAGTCCGCCGGGGCGGCAGCCATCACCACGGCGTCGGCGTTGGCGGCTGCCTCGACGACCGCGTCGCGCAGCTGCGCCGTGGTCTCCACGCGGACCACCTTCGCCCCGGCCGGGTCGGGCAGCGAGACGTTCGCGGCGACCAGCGTCACCTCGGCACCACGGGCGACGGCGGTGCGCGCGAGCGCGTAGCCCTGGAGCCCGGAGGACCGGTTGCCGAGGAAACGGACCGGGTCGAGGTACTCCCGGGTGCCGCCGGCGGAGACGACGACGTGGAGACCCGCCAGGTCGGCGGACTGCGCCGCGTCGCCACGGGCCAGGACGCCGGTGCAGACCTCGAAGATCTCGCCGGGCTCGGGGAGCCGGCCCTTGCCCGTGTCGGCACCGGTCAGCCGGCCCTCCGCGGGCTCGATGACGAGGACGCCGCGGCGACGCAGGGTCTCGACGTTGTCCTGGGTCGCCGGGTGCTCCCACATCTCGGTGTGCATCGCCGGGGCGAGCACGACCGGACATCGGGCCGTCAGCAGGGTGTTGGTCAGCAGGTCGTCCGCCAGGCCGTGGGCTGCCTTCGCCATGAGGTCGGCCGTCGCGGGCGCGACCACGACGAGGTCGGCGCTCTGGCCGATGCGCACGTGGGGAACCTCATGGACCTCGGACCACACGTCGGTCGCCACGGGCTTGCCGGAGAGGGCTGCCCAGGTCGGGGCACCCACGAACTCGAGCGCCGAGGCGGTGGGAACGACGGTCACGTCGTGGCCGGACTCGGTGAAGCGTCGGAGCAGCTCACAGGCCTTGTACGCAGCAATGCCGCCGCTCACGCCGAGTACGACGTGGGGGCGGCGGCCGCCGTCAACCGGGAACCCGGTCGCGGTCATGCTCAGGCCTCGGTGCTCTCGGCAGCCTCGGCGTCGGGGTCGATGTCCTCGCAGGTGAGCAGGTCCTCGTTGATCTCCCGGAGGGCGATCGACAGTGGCTTCTCCTGCACGTGCGTGTCGACGAGCGGGCCGACGTACTCGAGCAGCCCCTCACCGAGCTGCGAGTAGTACGCGTTGATCTGACGTGCGCGCTTGGCGCTGTAGAGGACCAGCTTGTACTTCGAGTCCGTCTTGGTCAGGAGCTCGTCGATGGACGGGTTGGTGATGCCCTCGGCAACGGGCAGGGAGCCAGACACGCTTGTAGGCCTCACAGAGTTCAGGGATGGGTCGGGACGTTCTTGATCAAGGCTACCAACTCTTCGCTCGCGGCGTGAACTTCGGTGTTGACGACCGTCACGTCGAACTCCGACTCGGCGGCGAGCTCCTCACGCGCGGTCTCGAGCCTGCGCTCCCGCTCCTCGGGGGTCTCGGTCCCCCGGCCGACCAGTCGTCGCACGAGCTCCTCCCACGACGGCGGGGCGAGGAAGACGAACAGCGCCTCGGGCATGGACCTCCGCACCTGCCGGGCTCCCTGGAGGTCGATCTCCAGCAACGCCGGCCGGCCGGCCAAGAGCGCCTCCTCCACCGGCTTGCGGGGAGTGCCGTACCTCGCGCCCTTGTGAACGACTGCCCACTCGAGCAGCTGGTCCGAGGCGATGAGCTCGTCGAACTCCTCCTCGCTGACGAACCAGTAGTGGCGGCCGTGCACCTCGCCGGGGCGAGGCCTGCGCGTCGTGGCCGACACCGAGATCCACACCTCGGGGTGGTTGTTGCGGATGTCGGCGGCGACCGTGCCCTTGCCCACGGCGGTCGGCCCGGCCAGGACGGTCAGCCGTCCCTGCACTGCGGCCGGCGGGCGGTTCTCGTCGGTCACGTCGTCGGTGGCTCCGTCGGTCACTTGGCGGAACCGAACTCGCGTTCGAGCGCGGCGATCTGGTTCGCCCCGAGCCCCCGGACCCTGCGGCTCTCGGAGATGTTGAGCCGCTCCATGACCTGGCGGGCCCGCACCTTGCCGAGGCCGGGCATCGACTGGAGCAGGTCGATGACGCGCATCTTCGCGATCACCTCGTTCTCCTGGCCCTGCTTGAGGACCTCGACGATCGAGGCGCCCGAGTGCTTGAGGCGGTTCTTGACCTCGGCGCGCTCCCGGCGCGAGGCGGCGGCCTTGTCCAGCGCGGCCTGGCGCTGTTCGGGCGTGAGTGGCGGAAGGGCCACGGCGAAGTCCTCATCGGTCGGCGGAGCGCTCGTGGGTGCGAGCACGGACAGATGAGAAATCTAGTCATGGACTACGACGACCCGCAACGCGATCGGTCTGCGTCAGCCGTCCCGGGCGCTCAGGCCGAGGCTGACCTTGCAGACGTCCTGGGCGTGCTGCTCGAGACCGTCCCCGGCGGCCTTCACGCGACGTGAGGCGAGCTCCGCGGCCGCGGCCTCGAGCTTCTGCGCCTCGGCGTCGCTGACACCCTCAGGCGGCGATGTCGGGTCGTACTCCCCGGGGGTCGTGCCGGCCTCCTCGAAGGCGTCGACGAGGCCCTCGAGAGCGAACACGAGGGTCGACCACTCGTCCTCGATGTCACCGGGCGCCTCGTCACGCAGCTCCCGCCACACGTCGAGGGTCTCCTCGAGCACGTCGGTGCCGGGCTCGCCGGACCGGATGGCGAGGTCGGCGAGGGTGTCCTTCTGCGTCTCCAGCTCGTCGCAGTAGCTCTCGGTCTCGCTCGCGCAGCCAGCCAGCGACGTGACCAGGAGGAGGCTGCCGAGCAGGACCGGCCATGCCCGTCGTACGCCTCTCATACCTCGGCCAGGGCGTCGAGCTCGCGCGCGGTCTTCAGCGCGGCGGCGTGGAGGGAGCCCTTGTCGGGGCCCGCCGAGAGGATCTCGCGGGAGCTGCTGGCGAGGACGTTGCGCGCGGCGGACCCGAAGATGCGGCGTACGTCGGCCGTGGTGCCGCCCTGGGCACCGAGACCCGGCACGAGCAGCGGGCCGTTGACGTCGAGGTTCTCGCTGGTCTCCCCGATCGTCGCGCCCACGACCGCACCGATGGAGCCGAGCGGCTCGGCCCCCGCGTTGCGGGCGGCGATCGCGTCGAGCACGGTCCCCGCGACCGTGCGGCCGTCCTCGGTCGTCGCGTGCTGCACCTGCGGGCCCTCGGGGTTGGAGGTCAGCGCGAGCACGAAGACGCCTGCGTCGTGCGCGAGCGCGGTGTCGATCATCGGGTCGAGGGAGCCGAAGCCCAGGAACGGGCTGGCCGTGATGGCGTCGACCGCGAGGGGCGAGCTCGGGTCGAGGTACGCGTCGGCATAGGCCTGGGCGGTGGAGCCGATGTCACCGCGCTTCACGTCGAGGACGACGAGCACGCCCATGCCGCGGGCCTCCTCGATGACCTTCTCGAGGACGGCCACGCCCTTCGAGCCATGGCGCTCGTAGAACGCCGACTGCGGCTTGAGGGCGGCCGCACAGCTGCCCAGGGACTCGACGGCGGTCATCGAGAAGCGCTCGAGGCCGACAGCGCTGTCGGTCAGCCCCCAGGCGTCGAGCAGCGCAGGGTGCGGGTCGATACCCGCGCACAGCGGGCCCCGGGCATCCATCGCCTCACGGAGGCGGGCGCCGAACGTCATCGTGGTTCTCCTTCGGGTCGGTGTGCGTGACCGACGACGTCGGCCACGCTGGGGATGCCTCGCCGGTCGAGCTCGTCGTGGAGCTCCGCGACGATCCGGTCGGGTGCCCCCGGGTCGTGGAGGACGGTGGTGCCCACCTGGACGGCCCGGGCGCCCGCTGCGAGCATCGCGAGCGCGTCGAGGCCGCTCCGCACGCCGCCGCTGCCGACCAGGGCGACCTCCGGGAGCGCCGCGTGCACCTCCCAGAGGCATCGCAGCGCCACCGCGTGCACGGCAGGGCCGCTGAGCGAGCCCGTGCTGCTCCCGAGCGACGGGCGGAGCGTCAGAGGGTCGAGGGCGAGGCCGGGCAGCCCGTGCCCGATCACGACCGCGTCGGCCCCGGCCTTGACCACGGCGCGGGCGACGTCGACGACGTGGTGCACGTCGGGCGCGACCTTCGCCAGGACCGGGATCCCGCGGGGCATGTCACGACGCACCGCGGCGAGGATCTTCCCCGCCTGGTAGGAGTCACGCGCGGCCACGGCGCCGGGCGGCCAGGCGAGGTTCACCTCGACGGCGGCGACGCCCGGGCTCAGGCCGACGCGTCGGGCGAGCTCGGCCCACTCCCCCAGGTTCTGCCCGGCGATGGACACCACGGTGCGTACCTGTCGCTGTGCGAGCCACGGCAGCTCGGTGGCCAGGAAGCCCTGGAGTCCGGCGCCCTGGAGCCCGATGTCGCTGAGGATGCCACTCGGAGTCTCCACTGCCCGTGGCGGCGGCCCGCCCGCCCGGGGATCGAGCGTGACCGACCGGGTGACCAGCGCCCCGAGCCGGGCGAGGTCGACGAAGGGCTCGAGCTCGCGGCCCGAGCCCCCGCAGCCCGCGGCGACCATCACGGGGTTGGCCAGCGAGACGTCGCCGAGAGTCGTGGTCAGGTCCACCTCGCTCACTGGTCCTCCCCCGCCCGCGAGGCGCCCCAGCTGTCCTCGGGAACGGTGCCGAGGTCGGTCCACCGCACGCGGTCGCCACGGAACACCGGGCCCTCGGCACAGACACGGACCATCCGCGAGACGCCGTCCTCGCCCACGACGGGCACGACGCAGCTCTGGCAGGCCCCGGTGGCGCACACGAGGCCGGCGTCGAGTGCGGTCTGGCTCCACGCACCGTGCTCCTCGGCCGCCGCAGCCGCCTCGTAGAGCGTGCGGGGCGGCCCCGCGGCGTACACGACGTCGCTGGCCGTGCGGCCCAGGAGGCCCGGCAGCACCTCGCCGATGCCACCGCGCATGCCGAGTGAGCCGTCCTCGGTGGCGACGACCACGGTCTTGGCGGCACGCTTGGCCTCCAGCGCCCCGAAGAGCTCCTTCTCGGTGGCCGCGGCCAGCACCATGTGGACCGCGCAGCCCCGCTCTCGGAGCCGCTCGGCGAGGCTGAACAACGGTGCCGCGGCGTGGGCGTGCCCGACAAGAGAGCAGGCGACGGGCTCCTTGGGAAGCGCGTACGGGCGGCCGACCGGCCCGACGACGTCCACAGGTGCGCCGGCGGGCAGCCCGGCCAGCCAGGCGAGTCCCGGCTCGGTGACCGGGAAGACCGCCTCGACCGTGCTGCGGTAGGCGCCGGTGGCTCGTGCCCGGTAGATCGGCAGGCCACGGCGCAGCATCCGGCCCGACAGGTCGCCGCCGACGGCGACGGCCATGAGGTTGCCGGGGCGGAATCGCTCGGCGACGCCGGGGGCGACCAGGGTCAGGTGCTGGTAGACGCCGGCACGCTTGTTGCTCAGCACCTCCCCGTGCACCTGCACCGGGCCCCGGGTCGCCTCGCTCATCCGGCGAGGTCCCGCTGGACCCTCGAGGGCCACAGGGCGCCCTCGTAGACGAAGGCGGTGTAGGCCTGGAGCAGCGTGGCGCCGGCGTCGAGGCGCTCCCGGGCGTCCGCCGAGGTGCTGATCCCACCGACGGAGATCACCGTCAGGTCCGGGTCGAGCCGGCCCCGCAGCAGACGCAGGACCTCGAGCGACCGCTGCCGCAGCGGTGCGCCCGACAGTCCACCAGCGCCCGCCCGCTCGATGTCGCGAGGGCTGGAGACGAGGCCCTCCCGCGAGATCGTCGTGTTGGTCGCGACCACCCCGTCGAGCCCGATGGCACCCGCCAGGTCGGCGACCGCGAGCACGTCCTCGTCACTGAGGTCGGGGGCGATCTTCACCAGGAGCGGCACCCGCTGCTCGGTCACGGCGTCCGCCTGTCGACGTACCGCCTCGAGCAGCGGCCTGAGCTTCTCCACCGCCTGCAGGTCACGCAGGCCCGGCGTGTTGGGCGAGCTCACGTTGACCACGAGATAGTCGGCGTACGGCGCCAGCAGGCGGGTGCTCTTCTCGTAGTCGGCGACAGCGTGCTCCTCGGGCACGACCTTGGTCTTCCCGATGTTCACGCCCACGATGACCGGCTTGGCGGGACCACGGCGACGGCGCTGCTCGAGGCGACGGGCCACCGCCTCGGCGCCGTCGTTGTTGAAGCCCATCCGGTTGACGACCGCCCGGTCGGCCGGGAGCCGGAACAGCCTCGGACCTGGGTTGCCCGGCTGGGCCTCGCCGGTGACCGTGCCGACCTCGACGAAGGAGAACCCGAGCGCGGCGAGCGCGTCGATCCCCTCGGCGTTCTTGTCGAAGCCCGCCGCGAGCCCCAGCGGTCCCGGGAAGGTCAGCCCCATCGCCTTGACGGGGTTGTCGGGTGCGGCCAGCGGCAGCCTGCCCAGCAAGGGGCGGCCCGTCCGTAGTGCCACGAACCCGGCGCGGTGGGCGGTCTCGGCGTCGACGCGCGTCAGGGCGTGGTCGAAGACCCAGCGGTAGAGGGTCACCGGCCACCGGCTCCGTCCACGCGGACCAGCGGCGCCCAGTCCTGGAGGGAGCGGACCCCGATGTCGCCGGCGCGAACCGCCTCGATGCCCTGCACCGCGGCGGCCAGGCCCTGGACCGTGGTGATGCACGGGACGTTCCCCAGGACCGCGGCGGTGCGGATCTCGTAGCCGTCCAGCCGCGGCGAGCCGCCCTTCGTGCTGCCGTGCGGCGTGTTCACCACGAGCTTGACCTCGCCCGAGAGGATCAGGCCGACGATGGTGGGCTCGCCGTCGGGGCCGACCCCCTCGCTGTGCTTGCGGACGACCGTGGTCTCGACGCCGTTGCGGCGCAGCACCTCGGCGGTGCCCGCGGTGGCGAGGATCTCGTAACCGAGGTCGGCGAGCAGCTTGATCGGGAAGACCATGTGCCGCTTGTCGACGTTGGCGACGCTGACGAAGATCTTGCCCTCGAGCGGGAGGTCGCCGTAGGCAGCGGTCTGCGCCTTGGCGAAGCTCGTGCCGAACACAGCGTCGAAGCCCATGACCTCGCCGGTGGACCTCATCTCGGGGCCGAGCACCGCGTCGACGGTCTTGCCCTCGAAGGTCTTGAACCGGTTGAAGGGCATCACGGCCTCCTTGACCGCGATCGGCGCGTCCGGTGGCAGGTCTCCGCCGTCGCCCTCGGCCGGGAGCAGGCCCTCTGCCCTGAGGTCGGCGATGGAGGTGCCGAGCATCACGCGAGCGGCGGCCTTCGCCAGGGACGTGCCGGTCGCCTTGGAGACGAACGGCACCGTGCGCGAGGCGCGCGGGTTGGCCTCGAGGACGTAGAGGACGTCGGAGGCCATGGCGTACTGCACGTTCAGCAGGCCCTTCACGCCGACGCCCCGCGCGATCGCCTCGGTGGAGTGTCGGATCCGCTCGATCGTCTCCCGGCCCAGCGTGATCGGCGGAAGTGCGCAGCTCGAGTCGCCGGAGTGGATGCCGGCCTCCTCGATGTGCTCCATCACACCGCCGAGGAAGAGCTCGTCACCGTCGAAGATCGCGTCGACGTCGATCTCCACCGCGTCGTCGAGGAACCGGTCGACGAGGACGGGGTGCTCGGGGCTGATCTCGGTGGCACGCGAGATGTAGCCACGGAGGGCGTCGTCGTCGTACACGATCTCCATGCCGCGCCCGCCGAGGACGTACGACGGCCGCACCAGCACCGGGTAGCCGATCTCGTCGGCGATGTCGCGGGCCTCCTCGAAGGAGACGGCCATGCCGTGCTTGGGCGCCGGCAGCCCGGCCCGGCCGAGCACCCGGCCGAACGCGCCCCGCTCCTCGGCGAGGTGGATCGCCTCCGGGGTGGTGCCGACGATCGGCACACCGGCGTCCTCGAGCCCCTGGGCGAGGCCGAGCGGGGTCTGGCCGCCGAGCTGGCAGATGACGCCCTCGACCGGGCCTGCCTTCCTCTCGGCATGGACGATCTCGAGGACGTCCTCCAGCGTCAGCGGCTCGAAGTAGAGGCGGTCGGAGGTGTCGTAGTCCGTGGAGACCGTCTCCGGGTTGCAGTTGACCATGATGGTCTCGTAGCCGGCCTCGGACAGCGCCAGGCTGGCGTGCACGCACGAGTAGTCGAACTCGATGCCCTGCCCGATCCGGTTCGGCCCGGAGCCGAGGATGATCACGGCCGGCTTCTCGCGGGGCACGACCTCGGACTCCTCGTCGTAGGAGGAGTAGTGGTACGGCGTCCGCGCGGCGAACTCGGCCGCGCAGGTGTCCACCGTCTTGAACACCGGCCGGATCCCCAGGGCGTGGCGCACTCCGCGGACCACCTCGGGGTGCAGGTCGCGCAGCTTGCCGATCTGGGCGTCGGAGAAGCCGTGCCTCTTCGCCCTGCGCAGGACCTGCGCGGTCAGCTCGGGGGCCTCGAGCACCTCCAGCGCGACCTCGTTGATCAGCGCGAGCTGGTCGACGAACCACGGGTCGATGGCTGTCGCGTCGAAGACCTCCTCGACCGTCGCGCCGGCGCGCAGGGTGTCCATGACCTTCTTCAGGCGACCGTCGTGCGGGACCCGGATCTCCTCGAGCAGGGCCTCCTTGTCGAGGTCGACCCACTTGTGGCTCCAGTCGAAGACCGCGTCCTTCTTCTCCAGGGAGCGCAGCGCCTTCTGCAGCGCCTCGGTGAAGTTCCGGCCGATCGCCATGGCCTCGCCCACCGACTTCATGTGGGTCGTGAGGGTGGGGTCGGCGGCCGGGAACTTCTCGAAGGCGAACCGCGGCACCTTCACCACGACGTAGTCGAGCGTCGGCTCGAAGCTGGCCGGGGTCTCGCGCGTGATGTCGTTGGGGATCTCGTCGAGGGTGTAGCCGATGGCGACCTTGGCCGCGATCTTCGCGATCGGGAAGCCGGTGGCCTTGGAGGCCAGCGCGCTCGACCGCGACACCCGCGGGTTCATCTCGATGACGACGACCCGGCCGTCGGCGGGGTTCACCGCGAACTGGATGTTGCAGCCGCCGGTGTCCACGCCGACCGAGCGGATGATGCCGATCGAGAGGTCGCGAAGGTGCTGGTACTCCCGGTCGGTGAGGGTCATCGCCGGAGCGACCGTGATCGAGTCGCCCGTGTGGACTCCCATCGGGTCGAGGTTCTCGATGGAGCACACGATGACCACGTTGTCGGCCTTGTCGCGCATGACCTCGAGCTCGTACTCCTTCCAGCCGAGGATGGACTCCTCGAGGAGCACCTCGGTGGTCGGGCTGGCCGCGAGGCCCGCTCCGGCGATGCGGCGCAGGTCGTCCGCGTCGTACGCCATGCCCGACCCCGTGCCGCCCATCGTGAAGCTGGGGCGGACCACCATCGGGTAGCCGAGCTCGTCGGCGGCCGCGAAGCAGTCGTCGATGGTGTGGCAGATGACCGACTTGGCCACCTCGCCGCCGAGCTCCTCGACGATGCGCTTGAACGACTCGCGGTTCTCGCCGCGGTGGATCGCCTCGATGCTCGCGCCGATCAGCTCCACGCCGTACTTGTCCAGCACGCCGTTCTCCGCGAGCGAGATCGCGGCGTTGAGGGCGGTCTGCCCGCCCAGGGTCGCGAGCAGGGCGTCGGGACGCTCCTTCTCGATCACCTTCGCGACGAACTCCGGGGTGATCGGCTCGATGTAGGTCGCGTCGGCGAACTCCGGGTCGGTCATGATCGTGGCCGGGTTGGAGTTCACGAGGATGACCCGCAGGCCCTCGGCCCGGAGCACCCGGCACGCCTGGGTGCCGGAGTAGTCGAACTCGGCCGCCTGTCCGATGATGATCGGCCCGGAGCCGATCACCAGGACGCTGCGGATGTCGTTGCGCTTGGGCATCAGGCGCCCTTCCTGTCGGTCGAGTCGGCCATGAGCTGGCAGAAGCGGTCGAAGAGGTAGGCCGCGTCGTGCGGCCCGGCGGCTGCCTCGGGGTGGTACTGCACCGAGAAGGCCTTCAGGGAACCGGCGGCGTCGCGCAGCTCGAGCCCTTCCACGACGTCGTCGTTGAGGCAGACGTGGCTCACGGTCGCCTCGCCGTAGGGCGTGGTGGTGCTCCCCTCGAGGGGAGCGTCGACCGCGAAGCCGTGGTTGTGGGCGGTGACCTCCACCTTGCCGGTGGTGCGGTCCATCACCGGCTGGTTGATGCCCCGGTGGCCGTACTTCAGCTTGAAGGTCCCGAAGCCGAGCGCGCGCCCGAAGAGCTGGTTGCCGAAGCAGATCCCGAAGTACGGGACACCGCGCTCGAGCACGCCCCGGAGCACCTCGATCTCGTGGGTCGTCGCGGCCGGGTCCCCGGGTCCGTTGGAGAAGAACACGCCGTCGGGCCGGACGGCGAGCACCTCGTCGAGGGAGGACTTGGCGGGCAGGACGTGGACCTCGATCCCCCGCTCGGCCATCATCGCCGGCGTCATGGACTTGATGCCGAGGTCGAGCGCGACCACGGTGAACCGCTTCTCTCCCTGGGCGGGGACGACGTAGGCCTCCGGGGTGGAGACGTCCGCGGTGAGGTCGGCGCCCTTCATCTCCGCGGAGCCGAGCACGCGCTCGCGCAGTGACGCGGCGTCGGTCTCGGTGGTGGAGATGCCGACGCGCATCGCGCCGCGCTCACGCAGGTGACGGGTCAGCGCACGGGTGTCGACGCCGCTGATCCCGACAACGCCCTGCTCGCGGAGCTCGTCGTCGAGCGAGCGGCGGCTGCGCCAGTTGGACGGGATCCGGGCGGGGTCGCGCACGACGTACCCGCTGACCCAGATCTTGCGGGACTCGGGGTCCTCGTCGTTCATGCCGGTGTTGCCCACGTGCGGGGCGGTCATCACCACGACCTGGCGGTGGTACGACGGATCGGTGAGCGTCTCCTGGTAGCCCGACATGCCGGTCGAGAACACGGCCTCTCCGAAGGTCTCTCCCTCGGCGCCGAACGCCTCGCCGTGGAAGGTGCGGCCGTCCTCGAGGACGAGCAGGGCCGGCTTGGACTGCCTCATGCGGTGTGCTCCTTGTGGTCCCTGGCGAGCTTGCTGATCGAGCGAACCCACTGGTTCTGCAGCTCGGTGATGGTGGGCTGGGCGCCGTTGCCCTTGACCGGCCGTGGCGGTTCCAGACGGAACCCTGTGTCGAGCAGGAGGTCGCCGTGCTGCCAGGTCACGACGAGCACCCCGTGGGGCGGGATCACCTTCCCGGCGATGCCCTGGTCGTGGCGTGCCCCGCGCAGCGCGCCGACCGGGATCCGGAAGCTCCCGGCAAGCCGGATCACGTCGAGCCCCTCCGCCGACAGCGACAGCCGCGCGTTGCTGCGCGCACCGAGCCCCTGCGCCACCACGCGGTCCAGCCAGTCGCCGCTGACCGTCGTACCGAGGTAGCGGGCGCCGATCTGCAGCTTCGCCGGCGGCAGGTCGGCCACCGGCGGCGCCGGCACGAGCGCCGGGAGGTCGTGGCGGCTCGCGCGCTTGCGCCACCCTCGCCACATGCCGAGGTAGGCGAGTGCGAGCACGACGAGGAGGATCGAGACCGGGACGAGCCAGTCGGGAGCCCCCGTCATGCGAGCTTCCCGTCGAGGACCGTCGGCCTGCCGCGAAGGAAGGTGGCGACGACCTTGCCGGGCAGCTCACGGCCGGCGTACGGGGTGTTGCGCGACAGCGACGCCAGGTCCGACGCGTCCACGACCCGCGTGAAGGCAGGGTCGTAGAGGACGAAGTTCGCGGGCTCTCCCTCGGCGACCGGGCGGCCGTGGTCCTCCAGGCGCCCGATCCGGGCGGGCGCGTAGGACATCCGCTCGGCGACGCCGGCCCAGTCGAGCAGGCCGGGGTCGACCATGGTCTGCTGCACGATCGACAGCGCCGTCTCGAGGCCGAGCATGCCGAAGGCGGCGGCCTGCCACTCGCAGTCCTTGTCCTCGAGCGGGTGCGGGGCGTGGTCGGTGGCGACGATGTCGATGGTGCCGTCGGCGAGCCCTGCCCGCAGCGCCTCGACGTCGGCGGCCGAGCGCAGCGGCGGGTTCACCTTGTAGATCGGGTCGTAGGTCGCGGCAAGCTCGTCGGTGAGCAGCAGGTGGTGCGGGCACGCCTCGGCGGTGACGTTCCAGCCCTTGCTCTTGGCCCAGCGCACGATCTCGACCGAGCCGGCGGTCGAGACGTGGCAGACGTGCAGACGCGAGCCGACGTGGGCGGCGAGGAGGCAGTCGCGGGCGATGATCGCCTCCTCGGCCACGGCCGGCCAGCCGCGCAGGCCGAGGCGGCCCGAGAGCTCGCCCTCGTTCATCTGGGCCTCCTCCGTGAGCCGCGGCTCCTGCGCGTGCTGGGCGATCACGCCGTCGAAGGCCTTGACGTACTCGAGCGCGCGGCGCATGAGCACCGCGTCGGAGACGCACTTGCCGTCGTCGGAGAAGACCCGGACACGCGCGGCGGAGTCGGCCATCGCGCCGAGCTCGGCGAGCCGCTCGCCGCCCAGGCCGACCGTCACCGCACCGACCGGGAAGACGTCGCAGTGCCCTGCCTCGCGCCCGAGCCGCCACACCTGCTCGACGACGCCGGCGGTGTCGGCGACGGGGTCGGTGTTGGCCATCGCGTGGACGGCGGTGAACCCGCCGAGCGCGGCCGCCCGGGTTCCGGTGTCGACGGTCTCGGCGTCCTCGCGGCCGGGCTCGCGCAGGTGCGTGTGGAGATCGACCAGACCCGGGAGGACGATGAGACCCTCGGCGTCGACCACCTCCGCGCCCTCGGCGCCCAGATCGCTGCCGACCCGGGCGATGACCCCGCCCTCGACCAGCAGGTCGGTCGGCTCGCCCCCGAGGATGCGGGCGTTCTTGATCAGGTGGGTCACTGCTGTGCTCCGTCGGTCTCGGTGGTGGCGTGGGTCAGTGCTGCGTCCGGCGTACGCCCGCTCTCGGACTCGTTGCCGCTGAGCAGCAGGTAGAGCACCGCCATCCGGACGGCGACGCCGTTGGTGACCTGCTCGACGATCACCGAGCGGTCGGAGTCGGCGACGTCGGCGGTGATCTCCATGCCGCGGATCATCGGTCCGGGGTGCATCACGATCGTGTGGTCCTGGAGCATCGCCATGCGGCGCGCGTCGAGGCCGTAGCGGCGGCTGTACTCCCGCTGCGTGGGGAAGAACGCGGCGTTCATCCGCTCGCGCTGCACCCGGAGCATCATCACCGCGTCGGTCTTCGGCAGGACCGAGTCGAGGTCGTACGACGTCTCGGCGTCCCAGCTCTCCACGCCCACCGGGAACAGCGTGGGCGGGGCGACCAGCGTGACCTCCGCGCCCAGCGTGCGGAGCAGGAGGGCGTTGGACCGCGCCACCCGGCTGTGCAGCACGTCGCCGACGATCGCGATGCGGCGGCCGTCCAGGCTCCCGAGGTGGCGCCACATCGTGAACGCGTCGAGAAGGGCCTGGGTCGGGTGCTCGTGGGTGCCGTCGCCGGCGTTGACCACGCTCGACCGGACCCACCCGGAGTTCGCGAGCAGGTGCGGGGCGCCGGAGGCCCAGTGGCGGATGACGACGGCGTCCGCCCCCATCGCCTCGAGCGTGAGGGCGGTGTCCTTGAGGCTCTCGCCCTTGCTCAGGCTCGAGCCCTTGGCGGAGAAGTTGATCACGTCGGCCGAGAGGCGCTTGGCGGCGGCCTCGAAGGAGATCCGGGTCCGGGTGGAGTCCTCGAAGAAGAGGTTCACGACCGTCCGGCCGCGCAGTGCCGGGAGCTTCTTGATCGGGCGGTCGGCCAGTGACCGCAGCTCCTCGGCGGTGTTGAGGATCAGCTCCGCGTCGTCGCGGGTCAGGTCGCCGGTGCTCAGCAGGTGGCGGTTCATGCGCTCTCCTCCTCGCCGGGGACTGTTCCCCCGGAGATGACCACTGCGTCGGTGCCGTCGAACTCCTCGAGCCGGACCGAGACCTTCTCGACCAGCGAGGTGGGGAGGTTCTTGCCGACGAAGTCGGCGCGGATCGGGAGCTCCCGGTGGCCGCGGTCGACCAGGACCGCCAGGCGGACCGAACGCGGGCGGCCCACGTCGTTCATCGCGTCGAGCGCGGCACGGATGGTGCGGCCGGAGAAGAGCACGTCGTCGACGAGGACCACGGTCTTGCCGTCGATGCCGCCCTGGGGGATGTCGGTGGGGAGCAGCGTCCGGGCCGGGCGCATCCGCAGGTCGTCGCGGTACATCGTGACGTCGAGCGAGCCGACCGGGATCTCGATCCCCTCCACGGAGGCGATCTTCGCGGCGATCCGCTGGGCGAGGGGCACGCCCCGGCTCGGGATGCCGAGCAGCACGAGGTCGCGGGCGCCCTTGTTGCGCTCGAGGATCTCGTGGGCGATGCGGGTGAGAGCGCGGGAGATGTCACGCGCGTCGAGGACGGTGCGTCCGTCCGCTGATGGTGCCGTCGTCTCGGCAGGCATGAGCGAGCCAGACCTCCTTCTCCGCCTCACGGGACGGCTCGTTAAAGGATGTCGAACGCCCCCGAGCGTAGCAGCCGGACGGGCTTCCTCCGAACGCACACGTGGGGGTGAGACCTTCGTTGTTCGGAAGGCCACACCCCCACGGCGGGGTCAGACGCTGGCGCTCAGGCGGAGAGTGCGGGCTTGTTGCGCACGATGTTGCCGAGCACGCCGTTGACGAAGCTCGGCGACTCGTCCGTCGAGAGCTCCCGGACCAGGCCGAGCGCCTCGCTCACCGCGACGGCGTCAGGAATCTCGTCGACGTACAGGATCTCGTAGATGCCGATCCGCAGCACGTTGCGGTCGACGGCCGGCATCCGCTCCAGGCTCCAGCCCTGGGCGTACGACGAGAGCAGCTCGTCGATCCGGGGGGCGTTCTCGGCCACCCCGCGCACCAGCGCGACGGTGTACTCGTTGATCGGCGGGTCGCCCGCGACCACCCGCTCGTCGAGCACGACCGACGGCGCGACGACACGGGCCTCGCTCTCGAACAAGATGTCGAGGGCGCGCTTGCGGGCCTTGGACCGGGCAGCCATCAGGAGCTGACTCGGCCCTGGTAGCTGCTGTCGCGGGTGTCGACCTTGATCTTCTCGCCGGTCGTGATGAAGAGCGGCACCTGGATCTCGTGGCCGGTCTCGAGACGGGCGGGCTTGGTGCCGCCGGTGGAACGGTCGCCCTGGAGGCCCGGCTCGGTGTACTCCACGAGCAGCTCGACCGAGGCCGGGAGCTCGATGTAGAGCACGCGGCCGTCGTTCGTGGCGACGATCGCCTCCTGGTTCTCGAGCAGGAAGTTCTTGGCGTCGCCGACGATCTCGGGCGAGACCTCGGTCTGGTCGTACGTCGAGGTGTCCATGAAGACGTAGGAGGTGCCGTCGTTGTAGAGGTACTGCATCGTCCGCTTGTCGACGTTGGCCACCTCGACCTTCACGTCGGCGTTGAAGGTCTTGTCGACGGTCTTGCCGGACTCGATGTTCTTGAGCTTGGTACGCACGACGGCGCCGCCCTTGCCGGGCTTGTGGTGCTGGAACCAGATGACGGACCAGAGCTGTCCGTCGAGGTTGAGAACCATGCCGTTCTTGAGGTCGTTGGTGGTGGCCATGCGCGTGAGAACCTGCTCTTCCTCGAGCCGTCGGGTGGGGTGCAGCCGCCAAGTCTAACGGCACCGGCAGGGTGACCGAACCGCGACGCAACTCGTGGCAGGATCGCCCGGGTGAGCGCTGAGACCTTCGACCGGCTGTTCCGCGACGGCAGCCGCGCAGTGCTCTCCGGCGGGCACGAGGTCGACGTCCCGCCGGGTCCCACCGGCGACCGCTGGGGACCATCCGTGTGTCTTCGGCCGGACTCCCTCTCGGCGGCCGCGCTCGACGCGCTCACCGAGGAGGCACTGCAGTACGCCGGCCAGGGTCACTGGCCCACAGGGGCATCCCGTTCGAGCCACTTCACCGTCCGGGTGCTCGACCGTTTCCGCGAGGACCTGACTCCGGAGACCGCCGCGGCCGGACCGCACCTCACCGCCATGCGTCAGGCCGCGGCGTCGGCAGGGCCGATACGCCTGCGCCTGACGGGGCTCACGCTGACCCCGGCCAGCGTCATGGCCGCCGCCGAGCCGCTGGGGCCCGGTGCCGCCGGGTTCGCGA
Organism: uncultured Actinomycetota bacterium; assembly: GCA_963701425.1. Classification (GTDB taxonomy): domain Bacteria; phylum Actinomycetota; class Actinomycetes; order Propionibacteriales; family Nocardioidaceae; genus Nocardioides_C. Next base: position 115,639 of record CAVPAG010000017.1, read on the forward strand.
ACGCGCTGGCCGACGAGCTCGGTGAAAACGGCTGGTTCGAGGCAGGCTTCGACCGGTCGATCTGGTACGCCAACCTCGTCCACTTCACCGGTCCGATCGCCCACCCGCAGTCGCTCGTCGACTGGGTCGCGGACCGCCGGTCCAGGGACCTCGGGATCGTCGAGGCGCGCCCGGAGCTGCTCGGCTGGACCTTCGAGCAGGGCCAGATGGTGCCCGTGTTGCTCGGCCGCGCCACCTAGCGCGAGGCGATCGCCCGGAGCGCGAGCAGGTAGGAGTCGAGACCGAACCCGGCGATGACCCCCGTAGCCACCCCGGAGACCACGCTGGTGTGCCGGAACTCCTCCCGCGTGTGCGGGTTGGTGATGTGGACCTCGACGAGCGGCGCGGTGAGCTGGGCGCACGCGTCGCGCAGTGCGTAGCTGTAGTGGGTGAACGCCGCCGGGTTGAGCACGACCGGCCAGCCGTTGTCGGCGGCCTCGTGCAGCCAGCCGACCAGCTCGGCCTCCGAGTCGGTCTGGCGTACGTCGACCTCCAGGCCCAGCTCTCCCCCGGCCTTCTGGCAGGCTGCGACGAGGTCGTCGTAGGTCGTCGAGCCGTAGACCTCGGGCTCGCGGGAGCCGAGACGGCCCAGGTTCGGGCCGTTGAGCACGAGAACCACCATGTCGAGCCTCCTTGTCGCGGGCCTGTGTCAGCGCGAGATCTCGGCGTACGCCGCGGTGAGCAGAGCCGGGTCCGGTGCCGTGAGGATCGTAGGGCGTGCGAGCCCTTCGAGGACGACGAAGCGCAGCTGGTCGCCGCGGGACTTCTTGTCGACCTTCATCGCCTCGTGGAGCTGGCCCCAGACCCCGCCGCGGTAGGTGGTGGGCAGGCCGACCAGCTCGAGCACCGAGCGGTGCCGCTCGGCGGTGGCCTCGTCGAGCTTGCCGGCGAGGCGTGCGAGCTCCGCGACATAGGTCATCCCGATCGCCACCGCGGCGCCGTGGCGGAACTTGTAGCGTTCCACCCGCTCGACGGCGTGGCCGAGCGTGTGGCCGTAGTTCAGCACCTCACGACCCGGGTGGCCCGACGTCCCACCGGTCTCCTTGAGGTCCTGGGTGACGACGTCGATCTTGACGTTGATCGACCGCTCGATGAGCTCCCGGAGGACGTCCGTACCTGCGGTGGTCGCCGCGGTCGGGTCACCCTCGACGAGCTCGAGGATCGCCGGGTCGGCGATGAAGCCGCACTTGATGACCTCGGCGAGCCCGCTGACGAGCTCGTTGCGCGGCAGCGTCTCCAGGGTCGCCAGGTCGCAGAGCACGCCGGCCGGCTCGTGGAAGGCTCCGACGAGGTTCTTGCCCTCGGTGGTGTTCATGCCGGTCTTGCCCCCGACGGCGGCGTCGACCATGCCGAGGAGCGTGGTGGGCATGTGCACGACCTTGACCCCACGAAGCCAGGTCGCCGCGACGAAGCCGCCCATGTCGGTGGTCGACCCCCCGCCCACGGTCACGATCGCGTCGGAGCGGGTGAACCCGGTCTGGCCGAGCACCTGCCAGCAGAAGGAGGCGACCGGGGCGAGCTTGGCCTCCTCGCCGTCGGGGATCTCGATCCCGTGTGCGTCGTACCCCTGCTCGGCGAGGTCGGTGCGGATCGCCTCACCGGTGGCCGCGAGCGCGTGCGGATGAATCACCGCGACGCGCTGGACGCCGTCGCCGAGCATCGCCGGCAGCTCGCCGAGCAGTCCGGTGCCGACGACGACGTCGTACGGCGAGGCGCCCCGGACGTGCAGCGTGGACAGGTCGGTCATCGCTCCCCCTCCTCGTCCGCCGCTGCCTCCGCGTGCTCCACCTGCTGACGCACCTCCTCGGCCACCTCCTCGGCGGGTCGGTTGTCGGTGTTGACGGTGATCGTGGCCACCTCGCGGTAGATCGGCTGCCTCTCGTCGAGCAGCGCCTTCACGCGAGCCCGGACGTTGCCGAGCAGCAGCGGCCGGGCCGAGCCGAGACCCACCCTCTTGACGGCGTCGGAGAGCCCGACGTGCAGGAACACGACCCGGTGTCCCTTCAGCGCCGCCCGCGTGTCGGGGTCGACCACAGCGCCGCCGCCGAGGGCGAGCACGCCCTCGTGCGTGGCCAGCGCCTCGGCGACCGCGGCACGCTCGAGGTCGCGGAAGTACGTCTCGCCCTTGTCGACGAAGATCTCCGAGATCGGCCTGCCCTCGGCGTCCTCGACGTCACGGTCGGTGTCACGCAGCGGGACCCCCCAGGCGGCGGCGAGGATCTCGCCGACCGTGGTCTTGCCTGCGCCCATCGGTCCCACGAGGACCGCGCGCGGGCGTCCTGCGGGCTCCCCCGGACTCACGCGTACCTCAGGGAGGACAGGTACGCCTCCGCGTTGCGCCGGGTCTCCGTCACCGAGTCGCCGCCGAACTTCTCGAGCACGACGTCGGCGAGGACGAGCGCGACCATCGCCTCCGCGACGATGCCGGCCGCGGGGACCGCACACACGTCGGAGCGCTGGTGGTGGGCCACGGCCTCCTCGCCGGTGGTGACGTCCACGGTGCGCAGTGCGCGCGGGACGGTGGCGATCGGCTTCATCGCGGCGCGGACACGCAGCACCTCACCGGTCGACATGCCGCCCTCGGTGCCGCCGGAGCGACCGGAGGTACGCCGGATGCCCTCCTCGGTGCTCACGATCTCGTCGTGTGCCCTCGAGCCGGGTGTCGCGGCGAGGTCGAAGCCGTCGCCGACCTCGACGCCCTTGATCGCCTGGATCCCCATCAGCGCACCCGCCAGGCGTGCGTCGAGGCGGCGGTCCCAGTGCACATGGGAGCCGAGGCCCGGCGGGAGGCCGTGCACGACGACCTCGACCACCCCGCCCAGGGTGTCGCCGTCCTTGTGGGCCTGGTCGATCTCGGCGACCATCGCCTTGCTCGCGTCGGCGTCGAGGCAGCGCACCGGGTCGGCGTCGAGGCGCGCGACGTCCTCGGGTGCGGGGACCGACCCGTGCGGGGCCTTCGCCGTGCCGATCGAGACGACGTGGGAGACCACGCGTGCGCCCACGGCCTGCTCGAGGAACTTCATCGCGACGGCGCCGAGTGCCACGCGCGCGGCGGTCTCACGGGCGGAGGCACGCTCGAGCACCGGCCGGGCCTCGTCGAAGTCGTACTTCTGCATCCCCACGAGGTCTGCGTGACCGGGGCGGGGGCGGGTCAGCGCGGCGTTGCGGGCGAGGGCCTCGAGCTCCACGGGGTCCACGGGGTCGGCCGCCATGACCTTGTCCCACTTGGGCCACTCGCTGTTGCCGATGCGGATGGCGACCGGGCTGCCGAGGGTGCGGCCGTGCCGCAGGCCGCCGATGATCTCGATCTCGTCGGCCTCGAACTTCATCCGGGCACCGCGGCCGTAACCGAGTCGCCTGCGCGCCAGGGCGTCGGCGATGTCGCCCGAGGTCACCTCCACATGGGCAGGCAGACCTTCGAGCACAGCGACCAGGGCGGGTCCGTGGGACTCGCCTGCAGTGAGCCAACGCAGCATGCCGCCAGTCTTTCACGCCGGTGAATGCGTCAGATCAGGCGTACCACGCAGCGACATAGGGCCCGGCGAGCACGCCGACGACCGCCCCGACGAGCATGAACGGCCCGAACGGGTAGGCCTTGCGGTCCACGATCCGCAGCAGCGACAGGAGCAGGCCGCCCACCCCTCCGATGAGGAAGCCGGCGTAGATCCCGGTCAGGAGCTCGCCCCAGCCGAGGTAGCCGAGGGCGATGCCGAGCAGCCCGGAGAGCCGCACGTCGCCGTAGCCCATGCCGCGTGGGTACACGAACCACAGCACGAAGAAGGTGACGCCGGCGACCAGCCAGCCCCAGCCGGCGCGGATGAGCGAGTCCCAGTCCCCGCTGACGAGCGCGGCCACGAGCGTGAGGAGGACCACGACGGCGTACGACGGAGCGATGACCTTCGTGGGCAGCAGGCGGGTGCGCCAGTCCACGACGGCGAGCGCGACTCCGACCGGCACGAGGTAGGCCCAGACGAGGAGCGCGGGGTCCCAGCCGAGCCTCGTCCCGACCAGCCCGCCTGTCACGGCGGAGGCGATCGCGCTCTTCCAGGCCAGCCCGGGGCGGGCCGCGATGTCGACGTAGAGCTCCTTGGGCTCCTCGGGCTCCACCGGTTTCGGCTCCGTCGGCTTCTCGGCCGCCGCCTGCTCGTCGGGCTCGCGCGAGGTCGCACCCACCTCGTCGGCGGACTCCTCCCCCTCAGGCTCCGGCTCGGGAATCCGCCCGATCAGCGCTGGGACGAACCAGCCCAGCACGGCTCCGACGGCGGCCATCACCGCGCCGACCACGGGGTACCACCCGTCAACGCTCATGGGGCGAGAGCCTAGTCCCCTCCCGCGCCCTGCTCACTGAGCCACGTCGGGCCGGCGTTCATCAGCGTCAGGCCGCTTCGTGCGGCGCGCCCGCAGCGTGGAGCCGTGCGTGGACGATTGCCTCCGGGGTGGTGGCGAAGAGGTGCCGCTCGTGGGCCAGGCTGTCGTAGACCCCGAGCGCCTCCATGACCGCGCTGTGCCGCGCGGGGACGCCCGAGAGGAGCACGGTGATCCCCCGGTGTTCGAGCTGACGGATCGCGTCGCGAAGCACTGCCGCTCCCGTCGCGTCCAGCGTGACGACCCGCGACATGCGAAGAATGACCACGCGGATGTCACTGAGCTCGGAGAGCTCGAGCAGGGACTGGTGCGCGCCGACGAAGAACAGCGGCCCGTCGAGCCGGTAGGCCACGATGTGGGCGTCGAGCAACGCGTGCTCCTCGGCTGTCCCGCCACCCTGAGGGTCTGAAGCGACGCCGGCCAGGGGCGTCTCCTCCAGCGTGGCGTCACGGGCGATCTGGCGCAGCGCGAGCGCCCCCGCCACCAGGACACCCAGCACCACCGCGGTCACCAGGTCCAGGGCGACCGTCGCGAGGGCGGTCAGCACCAGGACGGCCCCGTCACTGCGGCTCGAGCGCAGCAGCGCCCGGACGCTGGAGACCTCGACCATCCGCGCTGCCGTCGCGACGAGGACTCCGGCGAGGGCGGCCAGGGGGATGGACGCCACCACGGGGCCGAGCACCGCCATGGCGAGAAGGAGCACGACGGCGTGGAGCACTGCGGACAGCCGGGACGCGGCGCCGCTGCGGACGTTGACCGCCGTGCGCGCGATCGCCGCCGTCGCCGGGATGCCGCCGAAGAGCGGGGTTGCGAGGTTGGCCACCCCTTGGCCGAAGAGCTCCCGGTCCGGGTCGTGCCGCTCCGACACGCTCATCGCGTCCGCCACGGTGGCGGAGAGCAGGCTCTCGAGTGCTGCGAGCAGCGCCACGGCGACCGCCGGGACGACGAGCGCGGGCACCTCGGCCATCGCGAGGTCGGGGAGGTGCGGCGCGGGCAGCCCGGTCGGCAGCGCCCCGATGCGGGCGACGTCGAGGTCTAACGCTTCCGCAACAGCAGTGGCAGCAGCGACCGCCACGAGGGACGCGGGTGCCCTCGGCCGGAGGCGTGCTGCGAGCAGCATGGTCCCGCCCACCCCGGTGGCCAGGGCGACCGGCCACCACTGGGGTGAGGTGAGCCACTCCCCGCCGGCGCGGGCTGCGACGGCGAGCACCTTCTCCCCCTCACTCGGGACGCCCAGCGCTGCGGGCACCTGCTGCATGGCGATGATGACCGCGATACCGAGCGTGAACCCCTCGATCACAGGCAGAGGAATGAGCCTGACGTACCTCCCCGCCCCCGCAGCGGCCATGACCACGAGCAGCAACCCCGCCATCAGTCCCACGACGAGGACGCCGCCTCCCCCGAACTGCGCGATGATCGGGACCAGGACCACGGTCATGGCCCCCGTGGGTCCGCTGACCTGCAGGTTGCTTCCGCCGAACACCGCGGCGAGCACACCGGCGACCACGGCGGTGACCATCCCTGCCGCGGCACCCATGCCGGAGCTGATGCCGAAGGCCAGAGCCAGGGGAAGTGCGACGATGCCCACCGTCACGCCCGCGACCAGGTCCCGACGCGGGGAGCGGGTCATCGCGACGAAGTCGTCGCGGCGGGGAAGGAGCGCGCGGGCGCGACCTGCCACTCGCGCCCCGACGCCGCTGCGCCCGCTCGTCGACGCGGGAGCGGGCGTCACCGGGAGCCGCCCGGTTTGCGAGAGAGCTCGTCGACGAGGTTTCCACGGTCGAGCTGCTGCATGGCCAGGATCTGCCTGGCCGCCGCCAGGAGGTCGCGCACCTCCGGCACTGCGAGGGAGTAGATGACCTCGCCGCCCTCCCTGCGCTGGATCACCAGACCGGCACGCCTGAGGACCGAGAGCTGCTGGGAGAGGTTGCTCGGCTCGATGTCGATCTGCGCGAGGAGGTCGTGGACCGCGGTGTCTCGCTCGCTCAGCAGCTCGAGAACCCGGATCCGGGCTGGATGGCCCAGCGTGCGGAAGAACTCGGCTTTCGCCTGGTAGAGAGGCACGGGCACAAGAACGCTCCAGGGCTAGACATGTAGAGTTGAAGAATACTTCATGTCTGCAATTCCAATGGCCGGAACCCCGGGACGTGACGCGACTCACGGCTACCCGAGGGCGCGCTCCCCGGCCTCGCGCATCGCCGCGAGGGGCGCCGGCTCCCCGGTCATCAGGGTCACCTGGAGGGCCGCCTGGTGGACCAGCAGGTCGAGCCCTGACACGAGCGTCTTGCCCTCCTCGACGGCCAGGCGTGCCAACGGGGTCGGCCAGGGGTCGTACACCACGTCGAAGACGACGGGCGCGGTGCGGGCGAGCCGCAGCACGGACTCGGCCTGCGCCTCCGCGGGAATGGTCGAGACCATGACGGCCGGGCGCAGGGACTCCACCGCCTCGGCCGCCTCCCGGAAGGTGAGGATCTCCACCATCGGGCGGGCCGGATGGCGGCCCGCGGCCTCGAGCGTCTCCTGCACCCGGGAGGGGTCGCGCACCACGACACGCACCGACGTGCAGCCGAGGTCGGCGAGGGCGAGCAGCACGGAGGCGGCCGTCGCGCCACCGCCGACGATGACCGCCTTGGGCAGCGCCGCGTCGGTGCGCTCGCGGATCGCCGCGGCCGCCCCGGGGATGTCGGTGTTGTGACCCGTCCGCCGGCCCCTGTCGAGGATCACGGTGTTCGCGGCGCGGGCCTGGGCGGCTCGGTCGGTGAGCTCGTCGAGCAGGGGTACGACCGCCCGCTTCAGCGGCATCGTCAGCGACAGCCCGCGCCAGGTCTCGTCGAGCCCCTCGAGGAAGGCCGGCAGCTCGTCCTCGCGCACCTCGCGTGCGTCGTACTCCCAGGCCAGGCCGAGCTCGACGTACGCCGCCCGGTGCAGGACCGGGGAGAGCGAGTGCGTGATCGGGCTGCCGAGGACGGCGCAGCGTCGCACCGTCCCCGCGGCTCCGTCAGCAGTTGTCGGACTGGGTACGGCAGTACTCCTTGTACTCGCTCTTGAACTCGAGGAACTCGTCGTAGCTCTCGGTGAACTTCGTCTCGCCGGTGCGCAGGTTGACGGTCACGTAGAACACCCACGGCCCCTCGGTCGGGTTCGCCGCTGCCTCGATCGCCGCGTCGCCCGGCGCCTCGATCGGTGTCGGCGGCAGGCCGGGGTTCTTGTAGGTGTTGTACGGCGAGTCGATCTCGAGGTCCTCGAGGGTGAGCGCCACCCCGAGGTCGTCGCGGTCGTGCGCGTAGTTCACCGCCGCGTCGATCTGGAGCAGGCCGTTCGTGGCGTCGGTCTCGAGGCGGTTGTAGATGACCCGCGCGACCTTGCCGCGGTCGGCGTCGCGGTTGGACTCTGCCTCGACGAGGCTCGCCACCACCATCAGCTCCGCGGGGGTGTACCCGAGCTCCTTCGCCGATGCCTCGAGGTCGGCGTCCTCCGCGGCCTGGCGCCAGCGGTCGACCATCATCGTGAGGATCGACTTCGGCGTGGCGTTGGGCGGCAGCATGTACGTCGCCGGGAAGAGGTAGCCCTCGGGGTTCCCCTTGGCGTACGCCGGGAGGCCGATCGCCGCGGGGCGTCGCAGGACCTTCTCGAACTGCCGCTTGGAGAAGTCGGTCTTCCCGGCGAGGGTCTCCACCACCTGCTCGACGGTGTAGCCCTCCGGGACGGTCACGGCGCTCTGCACCATGTTCCCGGGGTCGAGAAGGACGTCGAGTGCCGCTTCGGCGGACATCTGCTTCTTCATCTCGTAGAAGCCGACCTGGATGCCCGTGGACTCGGGGTTCGCCATGGCCGCGTCGGTGAACGCCTCGACGCTCTTCACCACGTCCTCCTCCACGAGGGTGGCGGCGATGTCGGAGGCGTTGTCGCCGGACTCCACCTCGACGACGACGGAGCCGCTCCCGGCGCCGGAGTAGTCCGGCGGCGGCTGGAGCCGGTCGCGCAGCATCGAGATGCCCCTGTCGTACGCGAAGTACGCGCCCCCGGCCAGAACGGCGAAGGCGATGAGGACGGCGAGGCAGCCGAACCCGCTGCGGCGCCGGCGCTTGCTCCGGTGGCTCTTGTGGTGCGTCTCCTCGGGTTCGAGGTCAAGTCCGAGATGGGTCACGTCAGTCCTAAGTCGAGGGTCTCCCCCGGCGCAGCCCCCGAGCTGCGTTCGGTGTCGAGCGCATTCTGCAAGATCACGACCGCGGCCGCCTGGTCGACCACGGCACGTCGCTTCTGTCCTTTCTTGCCCTGCTTCCTGAGTACGGCTTCGGCGGTCACCGTGGACAGCCGTTCATCACACAAGCGGACCGGCACCGGGTCAAGCGCATCCGCGAGCGCCCGCGCGAACTCTCGGACCTTGGCCGCGGCCGGACCCTCCCCGCCCGACAGCGAGCGGGGCAGTCCCACCACCACCTCGATGGCGGCCCGGTCGACGACGATCTCCCGGATCCGCGCGAGGTCGCCCGGGCCCCGGGGCACGGTCTCGACCGGTGTGGCAAGCATTCCCGAGGGGTCCGACTGCGAAACACCGATCCGGGCGTCACCGGCGTCGACGCCGATGCGTATGCCCTGCCTCACGCGCGTCCCACGGTCACGGCGCGACCGACCGCGTGCTCGACGTCGCGCAGCGCCTGGTCCACGTTGGCCACGTCCGCGCCACCGCCCTGGGCGACGTCGTCCTTGCCGCCACCGCTGCCGCCCAGGGCCGCTGCGGCGACCTTGACCAGCTCGTTGGCGGAGACGCCCCATGACCGGGCCTCGTCGTTCACGGCGACCACGACGGCGGGCTTGCCCTGGGAGGAGCCGATGATCACGACGACAGCCGGCTCCGACGCGGACATCCGGCCACGGATGTCGAGCGCGAGCTTGCGCACGTCACCGGCGTTCGCGCCGTCCACGCGGTGGCCGACGAAGCGGGCCCCGTAGACGTCGGTCGGCTTCGCGGCGAGCTCGCCGGCGGCCGCGAGCAGCTGGGCCACCCGGACCTTCTCGATCTCCTTCTCGGCGTTGCGTAGCCGCTCGACGAGGTCGTTCACCCGCTCGGGAAGCTGCTCTGGGCGGACCTTGAGCGCCTCGGACAGCTGAGCGACCAGCACGTGCTCACGGGCGAGGAACTGGTAGGCGTCGCTGCCGACGAGCGCCTCGACCCGGCGTACGCCGGAGCCGATGGAGGACTCACCGAGGAGCTTGATGACACCGAGCTGGCCGGAGCGGCCGGCGTGGGTGCCGCCGCAGAGCTCTCGGGCCCAGTCCCCGACGGAGATCACGCGGACCTCGTCGCCGTACTTCTCGCCGAACAGCGCCATGGCGCCCGACTTGCGCGCCTCGTCCTGGCTCATGATCTCCGCGTGCACGGCGAGGTCGGCCAGCACGAGGTCGTTGACGCGCGCCTCGACGTCGGCCATCGCCGACGCGGGGACGGCGCCGCTGGCGGAGAAGTCGAAGCGGAACCGGCCCGGGGAGTTCTCGGAGCCCGCCTGGGTGGCGGTGTCGCCCAGGGCCTCGCGGAACGCCTTGTGCACCATGTGCGTGGCGGTGTGCGAGCGGCTGATCGAGCGACGCCGCTCGATGTCGACGAGCGCCTGCCCCTCGGCACCGACGGCGATCTCGCCGCTGAGGACCTTCGCCTGGTGCACGATCAGCCCGGTGATGGGCGACTGCACGTCGCGCACCTGGAGCACGGCGCCGCCGGCGAGCTCGATGATGCCCTGGTCGGCGAGCTGGCCGCCGCCCTCGGCGTAGAACGGGGTGCGGTCGAGGACGAGCTCGATCTCGTCGCCCTCGCGGGCAGAGGCGACCGAGCCCGCGGCGGTGACGATGCCCCGCACCGTCGCCTCGGACACGACCTCGTTGTAGCCGGTGAACTCGACCGGGGCGCCGATGGTGTCGGCCACCTCCCGGTAGGCGGTGGCGTCGGCGTGCTTGCCCTTCTTCGCCTTGGCGTCGGCCTTCGCCCGCTCCCGCTGCTCGGTCATGAGGCGGCGGAAGCCCTCCTCGTCGACGGTGAGGCCCTGCTCGGCCGCCATCTCGAGGGTCAGGTCGATCGGGAAGCCGTAGGTGTCGTGGAGCGCGAACGCCTTGCTGCCCGACAGCTGGGTCTGGCCGGTGCGCTTCGCGTCGCCGGCCGCGATGTCGAAGATGTTCGTGCCGGACTTGAGGGTCTGCCGGAACGCCTCCTCCTCGGCGAAGGCGATCGTCGAGATCCGCTCCCAGTCGCGCTCGAGCTCCGGGTAGGACAGCTTCATGCGGTCCCGGCTGACCGGGAGCAGCTCCGGGAGCACCCGGTCCTCCACGCCGAGCAGGCGCATCGAGCGCACCGCCCGTCGCAGCAGTCGCCGCAGGACGTAGCCGCGGGCCTCGTTGCCGGGGGTGACCCCGTCGGAGATCAACATCATCGCGCTGCGCACGTGGTCGGCCACGACGCGGAACCGGACGTCGTCACCGTGGTCGGCGCCGTAGCGACGGCCGGAGAGCTCCGAGGCCCGCTCGATGACCGGGAAGACCTCGTCGATCTCGTAGAGGTTGTGCTTGCCCTGGAGGAGGTAGGCGACCCGCTCGAGACCCATGCCGGTGTCGATGTTCTTGCTCGGCAGGTCGCCGCGGATGTCGAAGTCCTCCTTGCTGCGCACGTCGCTCAGCTCGGACTGCATGAAGACGAGGTTCCAGATCTCGAGGAACCGGTCCTCGTCGACGACCGGGCCGCCGTCGGGCCCGAACTCCGAGCCCCGGTCGATGTAGATCTCGCTGCACGGGCCACCGGGTCCGGGCACGCCCATGTGCCAGTAGTTGTCCTTCAGGCCGCGGCGCTGGATCCGCTCCTGGGGCAGACCGGCGATCTTGCGCCACAGCTGCGCCGACTCGTCGTCGTCCTCGTAGACCGTGACCCAGACCTTGTCCGGGTGGAAGCCGTAGCCGCCCTCGTCACGGTGCCCGGTGACCAGCTCCCAGGCGTGCTCGATGGCACCTTCCTTGAAGTAGTCGCCGAAGGAGAAGTTGCCGTTCATCTGGAAGAACGTGCCGTGGCGGGTGGTCTTGCCGACCTCCTCGATGTCGAGGGTCCGCACGCACTTCTGGACGCTGACCGCGCGCTTGTACGGCGGCGTCTCCTGGCCGAGGAAGTACGGCTTGAACGGCACCATGCCGGCGTTGACGAACAGCAGGTTCGGGTCGTCGAGCAACAGCGAGGCTGAGGGGACCGCCTGGTGACCGCGCTCCTCGAAGTGCGCGAGAAACCGTCGGCGGATCTCCGCGGTGTCCATCAGGTGTTGCCCTTTCTCGTCAGTTGCAGTGGTGCCGCCGCAGCGGCCTCGATCTGGGTGGTTCCATCGAGCCCGAGTCCGAGGCGCTCGCGCAACTCGGTTTCACGAGCGGACATCTCGGTGCGGACCTCGTCGCCGAGCAGCTGGGCACCGAGCGACAGCGCCCCGAGGCGGTCGCGGAGCCCCTCGGGGGTGAACGCCTCGGCCGCGCGGCGCGCCTTGGCGATGGCGTACGCGCTCGTCGCGGCACCGGCCACGAACCACAGGGTCCGGCTCATGCGGCGTCCTCGCTGACCGTCGTCACGCGGGCGCGGCGAGCGGCTCGCCTGCGCTCCTTGCGCGCGCGCTTGATCTCGCGGCGCATCTCGAACGAGATCCGGTTCCTCGTCTCGGCGGACAGCGCCCGCCGTACGCCGTACCCGAAGGCGGCGAGCTTGACCAGCGGCTCCCCCAACGTCACCGAGAGCACCGCCCTGTCGGGGACGGTCGGGAGCCCGCCGGGATCGGTGCTCGGCTCCCCCGCCGTGGTGATCACGTACTCGGTCTGAGGGGGTACGCCGTCGGCCGCGCCGCGCGCCACGGCGAGCTCCGAGGAGAGCTCCTCGACCTGCGCGCGCAGCGCCTCCATGTCGGCGCGTGCGGACGCGGCTGCTGCCTGCTCACGGACGTGGGCACGGCGACCGCTGAGCACGAGTGCGAGGGCGACACCCACGAGCACGAGGAGCAGGGCGGCCGTCGCGCCGAGGGCTGCCCAAAGTGCCGGATTCATAGACGCTGACCCTACCTTGCACCCCCCGGCCGGGAACCGCGCACCATGGCCCGGATCCGCTCCCACCGTTCCTTCAGGCCGGCTTCGGCGCCGAGGCTGGTGGGCTCGTAGTACGCCGCGTCCGCCACGACATCCGGGGCGTACTGCTGCTCGGCGATCCCGTAGGGCTCGTCGTGGGCGTAGCGGTAGCCCTTGCCGTGACCGAGCTTCTTCGAGCCGCCGTAGTGGGCGTCCCGCAGATGGGAGGGGACCGGCCCGATCCGGCCCGCCCGGACGTCGGCGCTCGCCGCGTCGATCGCCTTGATCACCGCGTTGGACTTCGGGGCCAGGGCGAGGGCGATCGTCGCCTGGGCGAGGTTGAGCCGTGCCTCGGGCATGCCGATCAGCTGGACCGCCTGGGCCGCGGCGACCGCGGTGGTGAGCGCGGTGGGGTCGGCGAGGCCGATGTCCTCGCTGGCGAGGATCACCAGCCGACGTGCGATGAACCGCGGGTCCTCCCCCGCTTCCACCATCCGCGCGAGGTAGTGCAGGGCGGCGTCGGCGTCCGACCCGCGCACCGACTTGATGAACGCGCTGATCACGTCGTAGTGCTGGTCGCCCTGACGGTCGTAGCGCACCGCCGCCCGGTCCACGGCCGTCTCCGTCGTGGCCAGGTCGACGAGATCGACACCCTTGGAGATCGCGGCGCCTGCAGCAGCCTCCAGGTAGGTCAGCGCCCGTCTCGCGTCGCCGCCGGCCAGCCTCACCAGGTGGTCCGCGGCGTCCGGGCTGAGCTCCACGGCCCCCGCCAGGCCGCGCTCGTCGGTCAGGGCGAGAGCGATCACCCCGCGGACGTCGTCGTCGGTCAGCGGCTCGAGCGTGAGGAGCAGCGAGCGCGACAGCAACGGGGAGATCACCGAGAAGAACGGGTTCTCCGTGGTCGCCGCGACGAGGGTTACCCAGCGGTTCTCGACGCCAGGAAGCAGGGCGTCCTGCTGGGCCTTGGTGAACCGGTGGACCTCGTCGACGAACAGCACCGTCTCCGGACCACCGCGCACGAGCTGGTTGCGCGCCGCGTCGATGGCTGCGCGGACCTCCTTCACCCCCGCGGCGACCGCGGAGACCTCGACGAACCGCCGGTTGGTCTGCCCGGAGACGATCGAGGCGATCGTGGTCTTGCCGGTGCCCGGAGGGCCCCACAGCAGCAGGGACATGGGCTGGTCGCCCTCGATCAGCCGCCGCAGCGGAGAGCCCGCCGCAAGGAGGTGCTGCTGCCCCACCAGCTCGTCGAGCGTCCGGGGACGCATCCGGACGGCCAGCGGGGCGCTCGCGTGCGTGTTGCCCGCGAGCGTCCCGCCCGAGTCACTGCGCCCGGCGTCAGCAGGGGCACCGGCGTAGTCGAAGAGTCCGTCCACGGCGGACAGGCTAGCCCGGACCCGTCTGGGCCGGTGCTAGCGGATGCTGCCGCCCTCGCCGCCCTCGTGCTTGTCCGCGCGGTTGTCGGCCGGGGCGTCGGTCGCCATCGAGGAGGAGGCCTGGCTGTGGGAGGCGACCTCGGTCCACGTGTCGGAGAACCCGGGCTTGTTCAGGTCCTCGGCCGACGGTGTCGCGCCCGCGACCGGCTGCCCGTCCTGGTTCACACCGAGGGCGTGGAGCGTGATGGGGCTCGTGGGCATCGCGCCGTACTCCCCCGCGAAGTGGCAGGCGACCTTGTGCTTGGGCCCGATCTGCAGCAGCGGGGGCTCCTGGGTGGCACAGATGTCGCGGCGCCATCCAGCAGCGGGTGCGGAAGCGGCAGCCCGACGGCGGGTTGACGGGGCTGGGCACGTCGCCCTCGAGCCGGATCCGCTCCCGTCGACCGCCGATGGCGGCCTGCTTCACGTCCGGCACCGCGGACAGCAGCGCCTGCGTGTACGGGTGGTGCGGGTGGTTGTAGAGGGTCTCGCGGTCGGCGATCTCCACGACCTTGCCGAGGTACATCACCGCGACCTCGGGGCAGAAGTGGCGAACCACCGCGAGGTCGTGCGCGATGAAGAGGAACGCGACCCCGAACTCCTTCTGCAGGTCCTGGAGCAGGTTGACGACCTGGGCCTGGATGGAGACGTCGAGCGCCGAGACCGGCTCGTCCGCGACGAGCAGCTTCGGCTGGAGGGCGAGCGCCCGGGCGATGCCGATGCGCTGCCGCTGGCCGCCGGAGAACTCGCTCGGGTAGCGGTTGTAGTGCTCCGGGTTGAGGCCGACGACCTCGAGCAGCTCACGGACCCGGTTGAGCACCTGCTTCTCCGGGACGATCTTGTGGACCCGAAGCGGTGTGCCGATGATCGTGCCGACCGTGTGACGCGGGTTCAGCGAGCTGTAGGGGTCCTGGAAGATCATCTGGATCTCGCGCCGCAGCGGCAGCATCTGCTTGCGGTTGAGGGCGCTGATCTCCTGCCCCTCGAACTTCATCGAGCCCGAGGTGGGGTCCAGCAGACGGGTGATCAGGCGGCCGGTCGTCGACTTGCCGCAGCCGGACTCGCCGACGAGTCCGAGCGACTGGCCCGGCTGCACCTGGAAGGAGACGCCGTCGACGGCCTGCACCTGGGCGATCGTTCGCCGGATCAGGCCCGACGACTTCACCGGGAAGTACTTGCGCAGGTTGGTGACCTCGAGCAGCGGGCTGCTCGAGGAGGCGCCGGCCGTCGGTGCGGCCTGGGTCTGGGTCATGGATGTCATGTTCCTCGTCACCGTTCCCCGTCCACGACCTCGGCCGGGTCCACGGCCAGGTTCGGACGTACGTCGTGCTCGTAGATGGCGTCGGGGTCCGGCAGGTGGCAGCGCTTGGTGTGCTCAGGGCCGCGCCGTCCGGGGACCAGCTCGGGGAGCTCGGTGCGGCAGAGGTTCCCGGGCACCTTGTCCACGTGGGGGCAACGCGGGTGGAACGGGCAGCCCTCAGGCGGGTTCAGCAGGCTCGGCGGGTTGCCGGGGATCGGCACCAGCCGGCCGTCGGTCCCGGCCGAGACGTCGGGCATGCTCGAGAGCAGGCCCCACGTGTAGGGCATCTCGGGGTGCGTGAGCAGCTCCCGGGTCGGGCCCTTCTCGACCGCGCGGCCGCCGTACATCACCAGCACCTCGTCGGCCATCTCGGCGACGACGCCGAGGTCGTGGGTGATGATGATGATCGCGGACTTGAAGTCGCGCTGGAGCTCCTGGAGCAGGTCCAGGATCTGCGCCTGCACGGTCACGTCGAGCGCCGTCGTCGGCTCGTCCGCGATCAGCAGCTTCGGGTCGTTGACCAGCGACATCGCGATCATCGCGCGCTGGCGCATGCCGCCGGAGAACTGGTGCGGGAAGTCGTCCACCCGGCTCTTGGCCTGAGGGATGCCGACCCGGTCGAGCATCTCGATGGCCTTGGTGCGGGCCACGGCCTTCGAGACGTCGTGGTGGATCCGGTAGGCCTCGCCGATCTGGCGGCCGATCGAGTAGAACGGGTGCAGCGCGGTCAGCGGGTCCTGGAAGATCATCGCGACCTCGTTGCCGCGGACCTTGCGCAGCGTGGACTCGGACGCGCCGATGATCTCCCGGCCACCGACGCGGATCGAACCGGTGATGCGGCTGCGCTTCTCGTCGTGGAGGCCGAGGACGGCCATCGACGAGACGCTCTTGCCGGAGCCGGACTCTCCCACGATGCCGAGGGTCTCCCCCATCTTCACGCTGTAGGAGAGGTCGTTGACGGCCTGGACGAGGCCGTCGTGGGTCGGGAACTGGACCGAGAGGTCCTCGACGACGAGGAAGTCGTCCTGGCCGCTCGGGTCCGGGGTGCCGACGCTGTGCTGGTCGGTCAGGAAGCTGGTCATGACATCCTCACGCGCGGGTCAAGGAAGCTGTAGACGATGTCCACGATCAGGTTCGCGATCACGATGAGGACCGCGCTGACGAGGACGGTCGCCAGGATCACGGGGAAGTCCTGCGGCGAGCGGATCGACTCGATCGCCCACCAGCCGACCCCGTTGATGTTGAAGATCATCTCGGTGAAGACGGTGCCGGCGAGCAGCGTGGCGAAGTCGAGACCGAAGATCGTCACGATCGGCACGATCGCGGCCCGCAGTCCGTGGCGGAAGACGACCCGGTGGGACTTCACACCCTTGGCGGTCGCCGTACGGATGTAGTCCTCGCCGAGGGTCTCGACCATCGAGCCGCGGGTGAACCGGGCGTACTGCGTCGAGTACGTCACGCCGATGACCAGCCACGGGAGCAGCAACCCCGACGCCCAGGCCACCGGGTCCTCGGTGAGCGGTGTGTACCCGGTCGCAGGGAAGACGCTCCACTGCAGGGTGAGGAAGATCCAGGCCAGCAGGGCGAACAGGTAGTACGGGATCGACGAGACCACGAGGCTGCTGCCCACGAGGAGCCGGTCGGTCGTCGTACCCCTCCACCGCGCGGCGAGCACACCCAGGGTGACGCCGAGGGTCAGGTAGATCGCAGCACCACCGATGGCGACGGCGAGCGTCGCGGGGTACTTCTCGACGAGCTCCTTGCGCACCTCGCCTCGGGTGCCGTAGGAGATGCCGAGGCACGGGGCCTCGCACTGGTACTCGCTGCCGACGGTGACCGTGCGGTCACGGAACAGTCCGCCGACGAAGGCGCCGTACTGGGTCACGACGCTGTCGTTGAGACCCATCTGCTCCTCGATCATCTCGAGTCGCTCGGCGGTGCACTTGCCCTGGGCCTCGCAGACCGGCCCTGCCGGGTTGCTGGGGCCGAGAAAGAACAGCGCGAAGACGAACATCGACGTCATCACGATGACGAGGAACGACGACAGGAGGCGCCGGACGATGAAGCCCGCCATGAACGTACTACCTACTTCCCGCACTCGGTTGTGGGGTGGGGTCCACCTGGGACCCCACCCCACAACACTTCAGTTGAGACTCCGGTCAGAGGCGAGCCTCACGACCGGCTTCGGTCACTGCTTGACGTAGATGTCCTTCCACGTCGGCATACCGAGGTTGGGGTCAACCTCGTGACCTGCGATCTTCGAGCCGTGCGCCTGAGCGACACCGCCGTAGCCGATGACGAACAGCGGGAAGTACTCCGTGGCGATGAACTCGTCGAGCTCGTTCCACGCAGCCGCCTGCTCCTCGACCGGCAGCATCAGGATGTCCTCGATCTTCTGGTCGACCTCGGGCTCGGAGAAGGCCGCGTAGTTCGAACCGAGGCCCTCCTCTTCGAGGTTCGTCGACTGCATGACCGGCGGGAACCACGAACCACCCGAAGGCCAGTCGGAGCACCAGCCGGCGCTACGGACGTTGATCTTCTTGTTGTTCGGGTCCGCGCGCTCCGTCGAGAAGTCGGCGATGGTGCTCGCAACGGGGCTGGCCTTGAAGCCGGCAGCCTCGAGGGACTTGACCACGACGTCCTTGGCCTTCACCGAGGCCGGGTCGTCGTTGGCGAAGAGCCACTTGATCTCGTAACCGACCGCGCCGGCCTCCTCGAGGAGAGCCTTGGCCTTCGCGGTGTCGGTCGTGCCGGGCTCGTGGTCCGGAAGCGGGTTGTACTCGGTGCGACCGGAGATGCCCGGGGGCATGAGGTTGGTGCCCCAGATGCGGGTCACGTTCTCGATGAGACCGGCGGCGAGCGCGGCGTCCTTGTAGGGGTACGCGTAGGCGAGAGCCTGGCGGACCTTCTTGTCGGTCACCATCCGGTAGTCCGGCGCCCAGTACGACGTGCAGGGCTGACCACCGAGCTTGAGGCGGTCGGAGTGCTCGTCCTGGAAGGTGCGGAAGTTCTCGGCGAGAACGTCGTCGTAGGTGAGCGTGGTCTGAGCCTCACCCTGGTCGTTCAGCAGGATCTGGTCGATCTTGGTGTTGTCCGTCTGGAAGTCCATGACGTACTTCTCGGGGTACTGCGTGCGGCCCGGGTCGGTGTTCGGGTCCCAGTGCGGGTTCCGGACCAGGGTCAGCGACTTCTCCGGGGTGTACTGGTCGAACATGTACGGACCGGTCGACCACGGGTGGAGACGGTACTTGTCAGGCTGGTCGTTGCCCTCGGGGACGGGACCCATCGCCGGGAACGAACCCCAGAAGGGCATGTCCGGGAAGGGCTTGTTCATCTTGAGGGTCAGCGTCATGCCGTCGACCTCGACGCCGGCGTAGTCGGTGCCCGACTTGTAGGGGCCCTTGTACTTGTCGCCGTCGAGGAAGTAGTCGTTGCTGAAGGCAGCGCCCTCGGGGAACGTGGCGCGGTCGAAGGACCGGAGGATGCCGTAGCGGACGTCCTCGGCGGTGACGTCCTCGCCGTTCTCCCACTTGATGCCGTCACGGATGGTGAACTTCCACTCCGTGTAGTCCTCGTTCGGCGTACCGAGGTCGGTCGCGAGGTCCGGGATGAGAACCATCTCGCCGGACTCGGGGTCACGCACGTACTGCGTGAGCGAGCGGGTGACCAGGCCGCTCAGGATCGAGGACGTGTTGATGTAGTACGCCTCGGTCGGGTCCATGCTGTTGAGACCGCTGAAGGAGAGCACCTTGACGGTGCCACCCTCGGTCGCGCCCTCGATCTCGACGGGGCCCTCACGCTCGGCGTCCATGCCGGAGCCGGTCGCGCCGAGCTTCTCCTTGTCGATGCCGGAGGCACCCTCACCGCTGTTACCGGTGCTGCCCGAACCGCCACATGCGGCCAGAGCAAGCATTCCCACGGCGGTGATGGCAATGATCGGTTTCTTGAACCGCATTCCTAACCCACCCTTTCCTGGTTGGTTTTGCATTCCCGCGGTGAGTAGGTCACCGGCGAGTCTTGGGGTCGAAGGCGTCTCGGATCGAGTCGCCCAGGAGGTTGAGCGCGAGGACCAGCACCATGACGGTGATGACCGGCGCCCAGAGGTAGAGCGGGTACTTGTCGAACGAGTTCACCGCGTCGTTGATCGTCTGGCCGAGCGAGGGCACGCCGGTCAGGCCGATGCCGAGGTAGGACAGACCCGGCCTCCGCGGCGACGTACGCCGGCAGCGAGAGCGAGATGGCCACGACGATCGGTGCCACCAGGTTCGGCAGCAGCTCCTTGAAGAGGATGCGGCGGGTGGGGACGCCCATGACCTGCGCGGCCTGGACGAACTCGCGCTCCCGCAGGGACAGCACCTGACCTCGGATCAGACGCGCCAGCCCCATCCAGCCGAAGACCACGAGCACCGTCACCAGTGCGAACACCTGCGCCTTGGCGAGCGCGTCGAGGTTCGTCGAGAACCGCGACACGATGATCGGGGCGAGAGCGAGGGCGCCCAGGATGAACGGGAAGGACAGGAACAGGTCGATCACGAACGAGATGACCCGGTCCAGCCACCCGCGGGCGAAGCCGGCGACGAGGCCGATGGAGACACCGATCAGGGTCGACATGACGGTGGCCGCGGTCGCGACGGCGAGCGAGGTGCGCAGGCCGTAGAGCAGGCGGGCGAAGTTGTCGACGCCGGTCTGCGGGGCCAGGCCGAGGGGGTGCTCCCAGGTGAAGGGGTAGTACGGCGGACCCACGGCGGGGTAGCCGTCGAAGGCGAGCACCTCGCTCGGCAGCGGCGCATCGGGGTGGGTCGTGCTGTAGTGGATCCCCCACAGGGAGGTGATGACCGGCGCGAGAAGGCCGAGCACGATCAGCAGGAGGACGGTGATACCGGAGATCATGGCGACCTTGTCCGTGCGGAGTCGCTGGAGAGCGATGCGGGTGGGCGACTTGCCGGCGATCGCCTTGTCAGCACCGCCTGCGGCATCCAGATCCTCGCCGAACTTCTCGAGGTCTGCCGTGGTGGTGGTCATGCATACCTGTCTTTCGTCGCGTCGTGGACTTTCCGCCCGGAGCAGGATCAGCGGCTCTTACAGCCCAGAGGACTGTAAACCAACACGTGTTTCATCCATGACCAGGACAGGTAACGATCTGATACCAGCGGCCCGGGTCCGATTTTCGGACAGGGATCACCCGCGACAGGTGGGAATGGAGTGAAAGAAGAGAATTGTCAGGCGCGCACGTCGGCGTGGCCGTCCGCGGCGGAACCCGCCTCTGCGCCGTCCTTCTTCTCCTCGGGCTTGGCGTCGACACCGGCCTCCGCCCGCTGCTGCGGGGTGATCGGAGCAGGTGCCGCAGTGAGCGGGTCGTAGCCCGCCCCGGTCTTCGGGAAGGCGATCACGTCCCGGATCGAGTCGGTGCCTGCGAGCAGGGCGCAGATCCGGTCCCACCCGAAAGCGATGCCGCCATGGGGCGGGGCGCCGTACTTGAAGGCGTCGAGGAGGAAGCCGAACTTCTCCTGCGCGTCCTCGTCGCTGATGCCCATCACCTCGAAGGCGCGCTTCTGGACGTCCTCGCGGTGGATACGGATCGAGCCGCCGCCGATCTCGTTCCCGTTGCAGACGATGTCGTAGGCGTTGGAGAGCGCGGTGCTCGGGTCGACGTCGAACGTGTCGAGGAACTCCGGCTTGGGCGCGGTGAAGGCGTGGTGGACGGCGGTCCAGGCGCCACTGCCGACCGCGACGTCACCGGCGGCCGTGGCCTCGTCGGCGGGCTCGAACATCGGCGCGTCGACGACCCAGACGAACTTCCAGGCCGACTCGTCGATGAGGCCCACGCGGCGGCCGATCTCGAGGCGGGCGGCGCCGAGCAGCGAGCGCGAGTGCTTGCCGGGGCCGGCGGCGAAGAAGACCGCGTCCCCGGGCTGGGCACCCACGTGGGCGGCGATGCCCGCGCGCTCGGTCTCGCTGAGGTTCTTGGCCACCGGGCCGCCGAGCTCGCCGTCGGCGCCCACGAGCACGTAGGCGAGACCCCTCGCACCGCGCTGCTTGGCCCACTCCTGCCAGGCGTCGAGCTGCTTGCGCGGCTGGTCGGCGCCCCCCGGCATGACGACGGCACCGACGTACGGCGCCTGGAAGACGCGGAAGGGCGTGTCCTTGAAGAACTCGGTGCACTCCACGAGCTCGAGGCCCATGCGCAGGTCGGGCTTGTCGGTGCCGAAGCGGCGCATCGACTCCTCGTAGGTGATCCGAGGGATCGGCGTCTCGATCTCGACCCCGATCAGCGACCAGATGGCGCGGAGGATCTCCTCCGACAGCTCGAGCACGTCGTCCTGGTCGGCGAAGCTCATCTCGATGTCGAGCTGGGTGAACTCCGGCTGCCGGTCGGCGCGGAAGTCCTCGTCGCGGTAGCAGCGCGCGATCTGGTAGTAGCGCTCCATGCCGGCCACCATGAGCAGCTGCTTGAACAGCTGGGGGCTCTGGGGCAGGGCGTACCAGCTGCCGGGCTGGAGCCGGGCCGGCACGAGGAAGTCGCGCGCACCCTCGGGCGTGGACTTGGTCAGCGTCGGCGTCTCGATCTCCACGAAGTCGCGGGCGTCGAGCACCTGACGGGCCGCACGGTTGACCTTGCTGCGCAGGCGCAGCGCGGCGGCCGGGCCCTCACGACGCAGGTCGAGGTAGCGGTGCTTGAGACGCACCTCCTCCCCCACCTGGACGTGCTCGTCGATCGGGAACGGCAGCGGCGCGGCGGCGCTCAGCACCTCCACGTGGTTCGCGATCACCTCGATGTCACCGGTGGGCAGGTGCGGGTTCGCGTTGCCCTCGGGCCGCTCGGCGACCTCACCGGTGACCTTGAGGCAGTACTCCGAGCGGAGGTGGTGGGCGACCTCCTCGTCGCGGACGACCACCTGCACCACGCCGGACGCCTCCCGCAGGTCGAGGAAGGCCACGCCGCCGTGGTCCCGTCGACGGGCCACCCAGCCCGTCAGGGTCACGGTCTCTCCGGCGTGCTCAGCGCGCAGGCTGCCGGCGTCATGGGTGCGGATCACGAAAGCTCCTCGGGTCGGTGCGAGACGATGGTCGGGTTCAGGTCGGAGGCCGGCGGCTCCCAGGCCTCGGCATCGGCGTCGAGCTGCTCGCCGCTGCGGATGTCCTTGACCTGGTCGGGTGCCCCGTCGGACCCGGGGAACCACACGAACGGGATGCCACGGCGCTCGGCGTACCGGATCTGCTTGCCGAACTTCTGCGGGGCGGCGGCGACCTCGGTCGGGATGCCACGGGCGCGCAGGCGCTGGGCGACGCCGTCGGACACGGCGCGGCTCTCCTCGTCGGCGAGCGCGACGAGGACCGCCGAGGGGACCTTGCGGTCTGCGCTCAGCAGGCCGCGCTGGAGCAGCGGGACCAGCGCGCGGGAGAGGCCGAAGGAGATGCCCACGCCCGGGTACGTGGTGCGGCCGTCGGAGGCCAGGGCGTCGTAGCGGCCGCCGGAGCAGATCGAGCCGAGGCCCTCGAAGCCCTCCATCACCGTCTCGAAGACAGTGCCGGTGTAGTAGTCGAGCCCGCGGGCGACGCGCAGGTCGGCCTCGCACGACGAACCGCTCGCTGGACACCGCGGAGCAGCCGGTGACGACCGCGGCCAGCTCCTCGAGCCCCTCCTCGAGCAGGTCGTTCTCGACCCCGAGCGCGCGGACGCGCTTGACGAAGCTCGTGTCGCTGCTGCGGATCTCGGCGAGCTCGAGGCAGCGGGCCGCCTGCTCCTGCGTCAGGCCTGCCTCCTCGACGAGCATGGTCGCGACCACGTCGGCGGGGACCTTGTCGATCTTGTCGATGACGCGCATCACCGCCTCCACGTCGCCGGCGCCGATGCCCTGGTAGAAGCCCTGGATCAGCTTGCGGTTGTTGACCTGGAGCCGCATCGCGGGCAGCGGCAGGTCGACGAGCGCCTCGGCCATGACCCGCGCCACCTCGATGTCGTGGTGGAACGGCAGCGCGTCCTTGCCCACGATGTCGATGTCGGCCTGCGTGAACTCACGGAACCTGCCCTCCTGGGGCCGCTCCCCTCGCCAGGCCTTCTGGATCTGGTAGCGGCGGAAGGGGAACTCCAGCTTGCCGGCGTTCTCCAGGACGTAGCGGGCAAAGGGCACGGTCAGGTCGAAGTGGAGCCCCATGCCCGCGTCGGCCTGCTCGGCGTCGGCCTGCAGGCGGCGGAGGACGTAGACCTCCTTGGACGTCTCGCCCTTCCGCAGTAGCTGGTCCATCGGCTCGACCGCGCGGGTCTCGATGTTCGCGAAGCCGTTCAGCTCGAACGTACGCCGGAGGCGGTCGATGAGCTGCTGCTCCACGACACGCTGCTCGGGCAGGAACTCGGGGAACCCGCTCAGCGGGGTGGGCTTGCTCATGTCACAGACCTCGGGTGTTGCGCAGGACCGCGGGACCGTTGCCGGGGTCGGCGAGGTCGCGGTCGGCGATGTCGAGCAGGTAGGGGTTCGTGGCGCGCTCGCGGCCGATGCTCGTCTGCTCACCGTGGCCCGGGAGGACGACGATGTTGTCGGCGAGGGGCAGGACCTTCGACGCGAGGCTGCGCAGCATCGTCGGATGGTCGCCGCCGGGCAGGTCGGTGCGCCCGATGGAGCCCGCGAAGAGCAGGTCGCCGGAGAACATCACCTCGGCGATGTCGTCGGCGTCGTACGGCGAGCGGAAGGTGACCGAGCCCCGCGTGTGCCCGGGGGTGTGGTCCACGACGAACGAGAGCCCCGCGAGCTCGAGCGTCTGTCCGTCGCCGAGCTCGGAGACGTCGTCGGGCTCGGCGAACTCGTACTTCCCGCCGAGGAGCATCCCGGCGGTCTCCCGCGACATCCCGGCCATCGGGTCGGAGAGCAGGTGACGGTCCTCGGGGTGGATGTACGCGGTGGCGTCGTAGCTCCCGGCCACCGGCGCGACGCACCACATGTGGTCGATGTGGCCGTGGGTCACGAGCACGGAGACGGGCTTGAGGTTGTGCTCACGGACGACCTCCGCCACGCCTGCCGCGGCGTCCTTGCCCGGGTCGACCACCACGCACTCCGCGCCCGGTGCGGTGGCGACGACGTAGCAGTTGGTCCCCCACGGTCCGGCCGGGAAGCCTGCGATGAACACGGGTGAGCACTCCTGCGGGTGGTCGGGTGGGTGACCGGTGAAGCCTACCGAGCCGCGGCGAGGGGACGAAAACCGCGGTAGGGCCGCGCCTCAGGGCATGCTCAGCCCGCCAGAGGCGACCGTCGTACTGCTGTTATGCGGTTGTAGTCGGCAAGTCGGTGTTGCCTGAAGCGCAGGACACCTAGACTCACGGTGGATCTGACTACGATGCGCGTCCGGTTGGCCGCTACCGCTGGATGCGCACCTGAATTCGAAGAGGTAACCCGGTGAACGACTCCCAGCCCGGCCAGTCTGCGGAACAGTGGGGCCGCGTGGCCGAGGACGGCTCGGTCTTCGTACGGACGGTTGAGGGCGAGCGGAAGGTCGGGCAGATGCCCGACGCCACCCCCGAGGAGGCGCTGGCCTTCTACACCAAGCGGTACGACGACCTGGCGTTCGAGGTGCAGCTGCTCGAGCAGCGGATCGCAGCCGGGACCCTCGCGCCCGACGAGGCCACGTCCGCGGTCGACCAGGTCCACACCACCCTCCAGGACGCCCAGGCCGTGGGCGACCTCGCCGGGCTCGACGCGCGTCTCGACGGGCTCCGGGCGACGATCGAGAAGCAGCGCGAGCAGCGCAAGGCCGAGCGCGCCAAGCGCGTCGCGGAGGCCAAGGCCCGCAAGGAGAAGATCGCCGCCGAGGCCGAGACGCTCGCCGAGGGCACCGACTGGCGCAACGGCGCGAACCGCCTGCGCGAGCTCCTCGACGAGTGGAAGGCGCTCCCTCGGATCGACAAGAGCACCGACGACTCCCTGTGGCGCCGGTTCTCCACCGCACGCACCACGTACACCCGCCGCCGCAAGGCGCACTTCGCCGAGCTCGGCGAGAAGCGCGAGGCCGCGCGGGTCATCAAGGAGAAGCTGGTCGTGGAGGCCGAGGCGCTCGCCGACTCGACCGAATGGGGCCCGACCGCGGGCAAGTACCGCGAGCTGATGCGGCAGTGGAAGGCCGCCGGCCCGGCACCCAAGAACGTCGACGACCAGCTGTGGAAGCGCTTCCGCGGAGCTCAGGACCAGTTCTTCGGCGCCCGTGACGCCACCAACGCCAAGCTGGACGCGGAGTACGCCGAGAACGCCGAGGTCAAGGAGAAGCTCCTCGTCGAGGCCGAGGCCCTGCTGCCCGTCACCGACGTGAAGGCCGCCAAGGAGTCCTTCCGCGACCTCGCCGAGCGTTGGGACGCGGCCGGCAAGGTCCCCCGCGACCGGATGAAGGACCTCGAGGGCCGGATGCGCAAGGTCGAGCAGGCGATCCGCGGTGTCGAGGATGACCAGTGGAAGCGCTCGAACCCCGAAGCCCGGGCCCGTGCCGCCGACACGGTCGGGCAGCTCGAGTCCTCCCTCGAGGAGCTCGAGGCGAAGAAGGCGAAGGCCGAGGCCGCCGGCAACACGAAGAAGGCTGCCGAGCACGCCGCCGCCATCGAGGCCCGCCAGGCCTGGCTCGTCGAGGCCAAGAAGGCCCTCGACGACTTCTCCGCCTGAGCACCCGGACCCCGGCGGGCGTCCTGACGCGGCCGCCGTTCCCGTCCACGTGCGTGGGAACGACATACGCAGCACGGGTCCGGCCTGCCGTTCCCGTCCACGTGCGTGGGAACGACATGCGCAGCACGGGTGGCAGCGCGGCCGGTGAGTGAGCGGCGGAGCCGGCGTTCGCGGCAGGTGAGTGAGCGGCGGCGGAGCCGGACAGCGCGAAGGAGCCTCAAGGGGCGCCCGCACAGAACCGCGGTCAGCGGCAGCAGACGTCTGCGGCGCCCCAGCGACGGCGTTGTCCGGCGCAGCCGCCGCGGAGCCGGCTAGCGACGGCGTTGTCCGGCACAGCCGCCGCGGACCCGGCTCAGCGGGAACGCCGCCGGCGGAGCTACTGCGTGACCCGGTAGGCGTCGAAGACCCCGTCCACGGACCGCACGGCCTTCAGCACGTGCCCCAGGTGCTTCGGGTCCCCCATCTCGAACGTGAACCGCGACTTCGCGACCCGGTCACGGGTGGTCTGCAGCGACGCGGCAAGGATGTTGACGTGTACGTCGGACAGCACCTTCGTGATGTCGGAGAGCAGCCGTGCCCTGTCGAGCGCCTCTACCTGGATGTTGACCAGGAACATCGACTGCGACGTCGGCGCCCACTCGACCTCGACGAGTCGCTCGGGCTGGGCCTGGAGGCTGGTGGCGTTGGTGCAGTCGGCCCGGTGCACCGAGACGCCTGAGCCGCGGGTGACGAAGCCGAGGATCTTGTCGCCCGGCACCGGCGTGCAGCACTTGGCGAGCTTCACCCAGACGTCGGTGATGCCCTTGACGATGACACCGGCGTCGCCGCCGACGGTCTGCTTCGCGCGCTGCCGCTCGGAGGTGAGCCGCACGCCCTCGGCGAGGTCCTCGGCGGCACCCTCCTCGCCGCCGTGCAGGTCGATGACCCGCCGCACGACGGTCTGGGCACCGACGTTGCCCTCCCCGACCGCGGCGTAGAGGGCGGAGACGTCCGGCAGCCGCATCTCGGCGGCGACGGTGCTCAGTGAGTCGTGGGTCAGGACGCGCTTGAGAGGCTGGCCCTCCTTGCGCATCAGGCGGGCGATCTGCTCCTTGCCGTGCTCGATCGCCTCCTCGCGCCGTTCCTTGGTGAACCACTGGCGGATCTTGTTCCGGGCCCGCGGAGACTTGACGTAGCTGAGCCAGTCGCGGCTCGGGCCGGCGTTGGGAGCCTTGGAGGTGAACACCTCGACGACGTCACCGTTGTCGAGGGTCGACTCGAGCGGGACCAGACGGCCGTTGACGCGGGCGCCGATGGTCCGGTGGCCGACCTCGGTGTGGATCGCGTAGGCGAAGTCGACCGGGCTGGAGCCCGCGGGCAGCGCGATCACGTCGCCGCGGGGGGTGAAGACGTAGACCTCGGAGGTGTTGATCTCGAAGCGCAGGGACTCCAGGAACTCTCCCGGGTCCTCGGTCTCCTGCTGCCAGTCGAGCAGCTGCCGGACCCAGGCCATGTCGGCGTTGCTGGTGCCCTGGGTCAGGAGAGCCCGGTCGGTGTCGGCACCCTTGTTGGAGCTCTCCTTGTACTTCCAGTGCGCGGCGACGCCGTACTCGGCACGGCGGTGCATGGCGAACGTGCGGATCTGGAGCTCGACGGGCTTGCCCTCGAGGCCGATGACCGTCGTGTGCAACGACTGGTACATGTTGAACTTCGGCATCGCGACGAAGTCCTTGAACCGCCCCGGCACCGGGTTCCACCGGGAGTGGAGCACACCGAGGGCGGCGTAGCAGTCGCGGTCGGACTCGACCAGGATGCGGATCCCGACCAGGTCGTAGATGTCGGAGAACTCCCGGCCCCGCACGATCATCTTCTGGTAGATCGAGTAGTAGTGCTTGGGGCGTCCGGTGACGACCGCCTTGATCCGGGCTTCCTTCAGGTCGTTCTCGACCTGCCCGATGACCTTCGCCAGGAACTGGTCGCGCGACGGTGCGCGCTCGGCGACGAGGCGGACGATCTCGTCGTAGATCTTGGGGTGCAGCGTCGCGAAGGCGAGGTCCTCGAGCTCCCACTTGAGGGTGTTCATGCCCAGGCGATGGGCCAGCGGAGCGAAGATCTCCAGGGTCTCGCGAGCCTTGCGCTCCTGGGTGTCCTGCTTCAGGTAGCGCAGGGTGCGCATGTTGTGCAGCCGGTCGGCGAGCTTGATCACGAGCACGCGGATGTCGCGGCTCATCGCGACGATCATCTTGCGGATCGTCTCGGCCTGGGCCGAGTCGCCGTACTTGACCTTGTCGAGCTTCGTCACGCCGTCGACGAGGAGAGCGACCTCCTCACCGAAGTCGTGGCGCAGCTCCTCGAGCGTGTAGGAGGTGTCCTCGACAGTGTCGTGCAGCAAGGCCGCGCAGAGCGTCGGCTCGGTCATGCCGATGTCGGCAAGGATCGACGCTACCGCCAGCGGGTGCGTGATGTACGGGTCGCCGCTCTTGCGCGTCTGCGTGCCGTGCGCCTTCTCGGCGACGTAGTAGGCCCGCTCGAGCAGGGCGAGGTCGGCCTTCGGGTGGTTGGCGCGGGCAGCGCGGAAGAGCGGCTCGAGGACCGGGTTGCCGGGCTGGGTCTTCGTCGCCATGCGGGCGAGGCGGGCGCGCATCCGGCGACCCGAGGGGCCTCCGGGACCGGAAGGCTGCGGAGGCTGGCTCTGCTTGCTCTCCTTCGGCTGCTCCGCCGACGCCGGGGCAGGCTGCGTCGCGGCACGACCGGCTACACCTTCATCGGCCACGGTTCACCTCCCCGTAATCGGCTCAGGGCCCAAGTCTATGCCCGTGGCCCTGACCGGTGACGCCGTCAGACCGTGCGGATGGACGAGACCGGGAGGTCGCCGGCCGTCTGGCGTCCGGGCAGGAAGGAGAGCTCCATGAGTACGGCGACGCCGTGGACGATCCCCCCGCACGCCTGGATCAGCTGGGCCGTGGCCGCGACAGTGCCGCCGGTGGCGAGCACGTCGTCGACCATGAGCACCCGCTCCCCCGGCCTGATCGAGTCCTGGTGCAGCTCGAGCGTCGCGTTGCCGTACTCGAGCTCGTAGCCCACCGAGTGCGTGTCGGCGGGCAGCTTCCCTGCCTTGCGGACGGGTACGAAGCCTGCCCCGAGGGCCAGCGCTACGGGGGCGGCGAGGATGAACCCTCGTGCCTCCATGCCGACGACCTTGTCGACCACGACGTTGCCCTCGTCGTCACGACCGGCCCGCGCGAGGACCTCGATGACGGCCGAGAAGCCGTCATGGTCGGCGAGCAGCGGCGTGATGTCCTTGAACACGACGCCCGGCTTGGGGAAGTCGGGGATGTCGCGGATCAGCTCGTCGAGGTGCTTCTCGAGGTACTCGTCGTGCAGCGTGGCCTCGGCCGACCGGCCGACCGCCTTGTGCGTGCCGCTCACGGTGTCCCTTTCCGGGGTCAGGGCTGCTCGGGGGTGTCCGTCGGCTCGCTCGCCTGCCCACCCGTCGCGGGGGTGCGGTCGACGACGCGCACGACGGCCTGACGGGCGACCTTGATCTCGGTGCCGGGCGCGACAGCCAGGTTGAGCGTGTCGTCGCCGATCGAGGTCACGGTGCCGAAGATGCCCGAGCCGAGCATGACCTCCGAACCGATCTGGACGCTGTTCTGGATGCGGGTCATCTCGTTCTGGCGCTTGCGCGCCGGCCGGATCACCAGCAGCCAGAACGCGAGGACGATCAGCAGCAGCGGGAAGAGCGTTCCCAGCGTTTCGTTCACAGTGGCTCCTCAGCCCTTCGTTTCGTCACAAGACGACCGTACGACGGTCGGCGGCCGAGTCTAGCCGCGGCGCTACTACCTCGTCGTTGAACAGGTCGGGCTGGCCCGCGCCGAGCCCGAACGCCGCCTCCGCCGGGGCGGTGAGGCCGAGGTGCTGCCACGCGGCCGGGGTCGCCACCCGCCCTCGCGGGGTGCGGGCGAGCATGCCCGTGCGCACCAGGAAGGGCTCGGCGACCTCCTCGACGGTCTCCCGCTCCTCGCCGACGGCCACCGCCAGGGTGCTGATGCCGACCGGCCCGCCGCCGAACCGTCGGCAGAGCGCGTCGAGCACGGACCGGTCGAGCCGGTCGAGGCCCGACTGGTCGACCTCGTACAGGTCGAGCGCGCGGTGGGCGACGTCCAGGGTGACCGTGCCGTCCGCGCGCACCTGGGCGTAGTCGCGCACGCGGCGCAGGAGGCGGTTGGCGATGCGCGGGGTCCCGCGTGAGCGGGAGGCGATCTCCGAGGCGCCGTCGCCGGTGAGGTCCACGCCCAGCAGGCCGGCGGAGCGGCGCACGATCTGCTCGAGGTCGGAGGGGTCGTAGAACTCGAGGTGCGCGGTGAACCCGAAACGGTCGCGCAGGGGGCTCGGCAGCAGCCCGGCGCGCGTGGTGGCCCCCACGAGCGTGAACGGGGGGATCTCCAGCGGGATCGCCGTGGCGCCCGGCCCCTTGCCGATGACGACGTCGACCCGGAAGTCCTCCATCGCCATGTAGAGCATCTCTTCGGCGGGGCGCGACATGCGGTGGATCTCGTCGACGAAGAGCACGTCGTTCTCGTTCATCCCGGACAAGATCGCGGCCAGGTCGCCCGCGTGGGTGATCGCCGGCCCCGAGGTCAGGCGCAGGGGGGCGGACATCTCCGCGGCGATGATCATCGCGAGCGTGGTCTTGCCGAGCCCGGGCGGCCCTGCGAGCAGGACGTGGTCGGGCGGCCTCTGGCGTTTCCGGGCCGCCTGGAGCACCAGGGAGAGCTGCTCGCGCACGCGCTCCTGGCCGATGACCTCGTCGAGGGTGCGGGGACGCAGCGCCGCCTCCACGGCCCGGTCGTCGCCCTCCGCCTCGGCGGCCACGAGCGAGCGGCTCTCGGCGTAGGCGGCTTCCACGGCGTCGTACTCCGTCTCGGTCATCCTGCGGCTGGGGTCACCCATGGGCTCAGGCCCTGCTCAGGGAACGGAGGGCGGCCCGAAGCAACGCGGCGACGTCGGGCTCTGCCGTCTCGTCGGCCTGAGGAGCGACCGCCTCGACGGCCTTGTCGGCCTCCTTGGCGGACCAGCCGAGGCCGACCAGGCCGGCGTGCACCTGGTCACGCCAGGCAGCCGCCGGCGCGGCACCCGACACGACTCGCGGCAGCGAGGCCCCGTTGGGCGCGCCGATGCGGTCCTTGAGCTCGAGCACGACGCGCTGAGCGCCCTTCTGGCCGATGCCGGGCACGCGGGTCAGCGCCTTGATGTCCTCGGTGGTCACCGCGCGGCGCAGGTCGTCGGGCGAGAGCACCGCGAGCATCGCCTGCGCGAGCTTGGGCCCGACACCGCTGGCGGTCAGCAGCATCTCGAACAGCGACTTCTCGTCGTCGTCGAGGAACCCGAAGAGCGTCATCGAGTCCTCGCGCACGATCATGCTCGTGGGCAGGGTCGCCTCGACGCCGGGGCGCAGCGAGGCCAGCGTGTTGGGGGTGCAGTTCAGCTCGAGGCCGACTCCGCCGACCTCGACGCACGGCGGAGGTCAGGGACACGTCGGCGACGGTCCCCCGGACGAACGCGATCATCGTGCTCCCTTCCCGGCAGCGGCCAGCGCCGCCTCGATCCGCGCCTGCGCGCCGCCTCGCCAGACGTGGGTGATGGCCAGTGCCAGCGCGTCGGCGGCGTCGGCAGGCTTCGGCGGCGCGCTGAGCCGGAGGATCCGCGCCACCATGGCCGCCACCTGTGCCTTGTCGGCACGACCGCTGCCGGAGACCGCGGCCTTCACCTCGCTGGGGGTGTGCAGCGCGACCGGCAACCCGCGCCGTGCGGCGACCACCATCGCGATGCCGCTCGCCTGGGCGGTGCCCATGATCGTGCTGACGTCGGAGCGCGCGAACACCCGCTCCACCGCCACCGCGTCGGGGGCGTACTCCTCGATCCAGGCCTCGATGCCCTTCTCGATGGTGACCAGCCGGGTCGGCACCGGCTCGGACGAGGAGGTCCGCAGCACGTTGACGTCGACCAGGGTCAGCGGACGCCCGACGTCGCCGTCGACCACGCCCATCCCGCACCGGGTGAGCCCTGGGTCGATCCCGAGCACGCGCACGCGGACCCCTTCCTGGTCAGGCTTCGTCCGAACACATGTTCGGACTGAAACGTTAACCGATCGGGCTCGGGTGCCGGCGCGCGACACTCCGCCGGTCGACGTACGACGGGAGGGCGGTCAGGCGTCGAGCGCAGCCATCACGTCGTCGGGCACGTCGAAGTTTCCGAAGACGTTCTGCACGTCGTCGAGGTCCTCGAGCGCCTCGACGAGCCGGAACACCTTGGTCGCTCCGGTCTCGTCGACCTCGACGGTCATCGACGGGACGAACGAGGCCTCGGCCGAGTCGTAGTCGATCCCGGCGGCCTGGAGCGCGGTGCGCACGGCGACGAGGTCGGTGGCCTCGCTGATCACCTCGAAGGCCTCGCCGATGTCGTTGACCTCCTCGGCGCCGGCGTCGAGGGTCGCCTCGAGGACGTCGTCCTCCTGGACCTGCTTGCCGTCCTGCTCCTTGGTGACGATGACGACGCCCTTGCGGTTGAACATGTAGGAGACCGAGCCGGGGTCGGCGAGGTTGCCGCCGTTGCGGGAGATCGCGGTGCGGACCTCCATCGCGGCACGGTTCTTGTTGTCGGTGAGGCACTCGATGAGCAGCGCGACGCCGTTGGGGCCGTAGCCCTCGTACATGATCGTCTGGTACTCCGCGCCGCCTGCCTCGGCACCGGAGCCACGCTTGACCGCGCGGTCGATGTTGTCGTTGGGGACCGACGACTTCTTGGCCTTCTGGATGGCGTCGTAGAGGGTCGGGTTACCGGAGGGGTCTCCCCCACCCATCCGAGCAGCGACCTCGATGTTCTTGATCAGCTTGGCGAAGAGCTTGCCCCGACGAGCGTCGATGACAGCCTTCTTGTGCTTGGTGGTCGCCCATTTGGAGTGGCCAGACATGAGGTGATGCCCCTACTTCCGCTTCGCAGGAATACCGTCCGTGGAGCCCGGCTGCGACCGGACCATGTCGACGAACAGCGCGTGCATTCTGTGGTCCCCGGTGATCTCGGGGTGGAACGACGTGGCGAGCAGGTTCGCCTGCCGGACGGCGACGATCCTACCCACTGCCTCCCCGGACGCGACGCGCGCGACGACCTCGACGTCCTGGCCGACCTTCTCGACCCAGGGCGCCCGGATGAACAGCGCGTGAAAGGGCTCTTCGAGCCCGGTCACGTCGAGGTCTGCCTCGAACGAGTCGACCTGGCGGCCGAAGGCGTTGCGACGGACCACGATGTCGAGCCCGCCGATCGTCTCCTGGCCGGCGATGCCGTTCTCGATCTGGTCGGCGAGCATGATCATCCCAGCGCAGGTGCCGTACGCCGGGAGGCCGGCGCGGATCGCCCGCTGCAGCGGCTCGAACACCTCGAAGGTCCGGGCCAGCTTGTACATCGTGGTCGACTCGCCCCCGGGCAGGACGATCCCGTCGAGGGCGGCGAGCTCCGTCGGCCGGCGTACCGCGGTGGTCCGCGCACCGGCGCGCTCGAGCATCGCGACGTGCTCGCGGACGTCGCCCTGGAGCGCGAGCACGCCGACGAGCGGCGCCTCGGGGAGTGAGTCAGTCACGGGTCAATGGTAGGTGGCCGGCCGGCCTCGTCCGCTCCGGCCTGCGCGGGTGGGCGCAAGCGACCCCCTGGCGAGGATCGGGGCCGGATATGACTTCGTCGCGACGACTCGCCATACCCGGACCCCCCATCTCCCCAGCCCCCTCGGGGAGTGAGCCAGACGATCCGAATATGGACCACCGCAGAGCGGTCGCGCCAGACATCGCGGACCGAACCCGTCGAAGGAGCCAGCAATCATGGCCAACCGGTCATGGCCGCACTACAAGGCATGCCATGTCCGGATAACCCGGCTGACCCGCTCGGGCCAGGACAGTTCGGTCTTCCGGGACCAAATCAGGACGAAGCCGGCGCCGGCGGGCGCTGCCAGCGGGCGCCGACCTCGATGCGACCTTCGTCGAAGTGGGCGGCGAGGCCCTGGGCTTCGAACGCGGAGACGACCTCGTCGAGGAGCGCGTCGCCGGGAGCGACGTTGGCGGTGCTGGCGTGCCAGACGTTGACCTCGAGCATGCCCTCGTCGATGGCGTGCCAGACGTCCGGCGGGGTGAACCAGGCGATCCCACGCGGCAGGGCGTCACGACGTTCGTCGAGCAACGCCTTGGCGGCCCAGTGGTCCTCGCAGCCCTGGAGCACGACGATCCCGCCCGCCTCCAGCTGCGCGAACGCCCCCTGGAGCCGGTCGTAGTCCGTGGTCGCGGGCCACGACGCCGCGTCCGCAGCCAGCTCGTCGCGGAACTCGGCGATCCACCGCCGAGCGAGCACGTCGGGGTCGGAGACGTCGGGCAGCTCCGACGTCACTGCGAGCAGCACCTCGTCGTACAGCTCCTGGTCCCCCAGCAGCCCCGACCGGACGGCCGAGCGCACGAACTCACGGACGTGCTTCTCGGCCAGCGACTCACCCACGAGCTACTACCAGCCGCGCTCGGCGAGGCGGTGCGGCTGGGGGATCTCGTCGACGTTGATGCCGACCATCGCCTCGCCCAGGCCGCGCGACACCTTCGCGACGACGTCGGGGTCGTCGAAGAACGTGGTCGCCTTGACGATCGCCTCCGCGCGCTGGGCGGGGTTGCCGGACTTGAAGATGCCCGAGCCGACGAAGACACCCTCGGCGCCGAGCTGCATCATCATCGCCGCGTCGGCGGGCGTGGCGATGCCGCCGGCGGTGAACAGCACGACCGGCAGCTTGCCCGCCTCGGCGACCTCGCGGACGAGCTCGTAGGGGGCCTGGAGCTCCTTGGCCGCGACGTAGAGCTCGTCCTTCGAGAGGCCCTGGAGGCGACGGAGCTCGGCGCGGATGGTGCGCATGTGGGTGACGGCGTTCGACACGTCACCGGTGCCGGCCTCGCCCTTGGAGCGGATCATCGCCGCGCCCTCGGTGATCCGACGGAGTGCCTCACCGAGGTTCGTCGCGCCGCACACGAACGGGACGGTGAACTGCCACTTGTCGATGTGGTTGGCGTAGTCGGCCGGCGTGAGCACCTCGGACTCGTCGATGTAGTCCACGCCGAGGCTCTGGAGGACCTGCGCCTCGACGAAGTGGCCGATGCGGGCCTTGGCCATGACCGGGATCGAGACGGCCTCGATGATGCCGTCGATCATGTCGGGGTCGCTCATCCGCGAGACGCCGCCCTGGGCGCGGATGTCGGCGGGCACGCGCTCGAGCGCCATCACGGCGACGGCGCCGGCGTCCTCGGCGATCTTGGCCTGCTCGGGGGTGACCACGTCCATGATCACGCCGCCCTTGAGCATCTCGGCCATACCGCGCTTCACACCGGAGGTGCCGGTCGCGGCGGTCTTGTCGTTACGGGCGTCAGTCACGAGGAACCTTCTTGGTCAGGCAGGGCAGGCAGAACCCTGCCGAGAGATCAGGATGCTCCAAGCCTACGGCCCCGCGTCCGGACCGCCCCAATCCGGTTCAGTCCGCGACGAGCGCTTGGGGTGGGACGTCGTCGAGGTCGACCGTCGCCGGTTCGGTGGCGCGGCCGGCCAGCCGGAGCCAACGCACCCGCCGCCGCGACCTCAGCGAACGCGCCGAGGTGACGACACCGTTGTGGAACCGGCGGGCCAGCTCGACCTTGCGGCAGTCGCCGGCGAGCTCGCTGAGAAGCGGGCCGACCTCGGGAGACGCGAGGAGAGCGCGGACCTCGTCGGCGTCGGAGAAGACCGCCCGGAGGGTCTGTGAGAGGTCCGACTCGGCGGACTCCATCTCGTCGGGCTCGGCCGCGCGGGCGGCGTGGGCGGCGTCCACGAGCAGGAGCGAGCGAGCAGGGTCCAGTGCGTCGGAGGTGGCGAGCTCCAGTGCGGTGCCCGAGCGGTGCAGCAGCTGGGCGTCGAGGGAGCCGCGCGCCACCTCGAGCCGGTGGTGCATCCGGTCCAGGCGCTGCGCGGTCCACGACAGCCACACCGCCAGCCCGAGCAGTACGACGACCGCGGCGACGACCCAGACCCACTCCATCAGCGCACACCTCTTCCGCCACTGCCGATGACCGTCTCGTACACCTGCACGATCTGGGCCGCGACCGAGGACCAGTCGTAGCGGCGGACCACCCGCGAGGCCGCGTCGCGAAGATCGTCGCGCCGCTCCCCGTCGCCGAGCAGCTCGACCGCGTGGCTCGCGAGGTCGGTGACGTCCTCGCTGCGGAACGACGTGCCATAGGCACCCTCGCCGAGCACCCGCCTGAAGGCCGCGATGTCGCTGGCGAGCACGGGGGTGCCGGCGGCCATCGCCTCGATCAGCACGATGCCGAAGCTCTCCCCTCCCGTGTTGGGGGCTATATAGAGGTCGGCGGTGCGCAGGGCCGAGGCCTTGTCCTCGTCGGACGCGCTCCCCAGGAAGACCACGCTGTCGCCGAGCTCCCTCGGCACCCGACGGCGCGCCGCCTCGACGTCCCCTCCCCCGACGACGAGCAGCCGGACGCCAGGATGCGCCTCCGCGATCGCCGGGTACGCCTGCAGCAGCAGAGGCAGGCCCTTGCGCGGCTCGTCGATGCGGCCCACGAAGGCGAGGGTGGGGCCCTCCCCGCGCCAGTCGTCGCGGACCTGCGCGGTCGCGTAGCGGTCGACGTACACGCCGTTGGGGATGACCACGGGCTCCCCGCCCACGTGTTGGACGAGGGTGCTGCGGGCCGACTCCGAGACCGCGATGCGCGCGGTGATCTTCTCGAACGACGGACGCAGGATCGACGCCGAGGCCGACATGGCGCGAGACCGGATGTTGCTGGTGTGGAACGTCGCGACCACCGGGCAGTCGGCGGCCCACAGGGCGAGGACCGAGATGCTCGGCGTGGCGGGCTCGTGGAGGTGGAGGACGTCGAAGTTCCCCTCACGCAGCCAGCGGCGCACCCGGCTCGCGACGACCGGACCGAAGGACACCCGGGCGACCGATCCGTTGTAGGGCACCCGGACAGCGCCTCCGGTCGGGACGACGTACGGCGGCAGCGCGGCCTCGTTCTCGCTCGGAGCGAGCACCGACACCTGGTGGCCGAGGCCGATCAGCGCCTCGGCGAGGTCCTTGACGTGGTTCTGGACTCCCCCGGGCACGTCGAGGGAGTACGGGCAGACCAGGCCGACGCGCACGTTCAGCGCCCGTCGCGGGACGTGGCCGCGGACTGGCCGAGGTCGGCGACGAAGACCCGCTGCATCATGTGCCAGTCCACCGGGTGGGCTCGGAAGGCGTCGGTGAACCGGTCGGCGACTGCCTGCATCATGGCCACGATCCCCTCCTCGCCCTCAGCATGAGGTACCGGGTCGTGGAAGGTCACCACCAGGTCGGGGCCGTCGTAGTGGAGGGTCGCAGGGATCAGCGGCGCTCCGGTGCGCCGCGCGAGCTCGGCCGGCCCCCGGGGCATGCGCGCAGCCTCGTCGCACAGGCTCACCTCTACCCCGGACCTGCTCATGTCACGGTCCGCGAGGAGGCAGGTCAGACGGCCACCCTTGACCCGCTTCACGAGGGTCGCGAAAGTGGCCGGGTCGCCCGCCGGCAGGATCTCCATGCCGAGCGAGGCGCGGTAGGCCACGAACTCGTCGTAGAGGCGCTCCGGCTTCAGCCGCTCCGCGACCGTGGTCAGCGGCATGCCGGTCGCACACGCCCAGGCGCCGGCCCAGTCCCAGTTCGCCATGTGCGGCAGTGCGATGACGACTCCGTTGCCCTCGGCGTGGGCGTCCCGCAGGATCTCCTCGTGGACCGTCCGCGTCCGGCGTACGACGTCCTCGATCGGCCACGACGGCAGGCGGAACGACTCGGTCCAGTACCTCAGGTACGAGCGGACGGCCCGGTGGGTCAGGTCGTCGAGAGCTGCGGCGTCGAGGTCGGGTCGCACTCTGGCCAGGTTGGCGCGCAGCCGCTGGACGCTCCTGCCGTCGCGGCGGTAGACCGAGTCCCCGATCTGCGCGAAGAGCCGAAGAGCGCTCCGTTCGGGCAGAAGCCGCACCAGCCGCCAGGCCGAGACGTACCCCAGGGCGACGGCGTTCTGCGAGGCAGCCTCCGCTGCCCGTCCCAGTGCGCGACGGCGGCCGCCCATCAGACTGCGGCTCTGGCCTGACGCCGCACGGTGAGGATCCGCTGTACGACGGTCACGGTGCTCGCCACGGCCAGCAGCCACAGCACCACCTCGAGGAGGACGGGCACGTCGAACATGTCGCTCAGACCCGCCGCGACGAGTACCGAGACGAGCCGGTCGGCACGAGCGGCGATCCCGCCCTTCGCCTCGTAGCCGAGCGACTCGGCCCGAGCCCGCGTATAAGAGGTGAGCCAGCCGGTCACGAGGCAGTAGAGCGCCAGCGCCGCCAGGACCTCGGACTCCACGACGTAGGCGTAGTAGAGGACGAGTCCTCCGAAGATCGCGGAGTCGCCCATCCGGTCCAGCGTCGAGTCGAGGAACGCACCCCACGACGAGGTCTGGCCCGACATCCGCGCCATGGTGCCGTCGAGGAGGTCGGAGAACACGAAGGCGGTGATCACGAGTACGCCGACGAGGAGCTCGCCCTGCGGGAAGAACCACAGGGCCGCGACCACGACTCCGACGGTGCCGACGACCGTGACGGCGTCCGGGCTCACGTTGAGCCGGAGCAGCAGCCGGGCAACTGGGGAGATCAGGTTCGTGAAGAAGGTGCGCAGATGTTCGAACATGGCGAGAGCAGGCTACCGGCTCGCGAGGGCCACGGATCGCGGCGCACCGACGAGCGTGACCGAAGCCTCAGCGAGCGCACGAAGTGCCGCGACGTCACCCGAAGGTCAGGTCAGTGCCAGGCGGTGGCGAGCAGCTCGCGGGTCTCCGTCATCAGCTGGGGCAGCGTCCTGGTCCGGGCGACGATCGGCATGAAGTTCTGGTCCCCGGACCACCGCGGCACGATGTGCTGGTGCAGGTGGGCTGCGATGCCCGCTCCCGCCACAGCCCCCTGGTTCATGCCGAGGTTGAAGCCATGAGCGCCGCTGACCGACCTGATCGTGCGCATCGCAGCCTGCGTCAGGGCCGCGATCTCGTGGGTCTCCTCGCCCGTCAGCTCGGTGTAGTCGGGGACGTGACGGTACGGGCAGACCATGAGGTGTCCCGGGCTGTACGGGTAGAGGTTCAGCACCGCGAAGCTGACCTCACCCCGGTGCACGACCAGGCCCTCGGCGTCGTCAAGGGTGGGGATCCGGCAGAACGGGCACTGGTGTCCCGCCTGCGAGTCGCCCGGCTTGTTCTCCCCCGGATGTAGGCCATCCGGTGGGGAGTCCACAGCCGCTCGAGCTCGTCGGGCACTCCGACGCCCTGCTGATGCAGGAAGTCGTCCTCCGGCACGTCGTCGCTCATCGCCGGTCAGACCTCGCCGGGCTCAGACCTGGATCCGGCGCTCGACGGCGTCCACCACGCGAGCGATCGCGTCGTCCACGGAGACACCGTTGTCCTGGTCGCCGTTGCGGTAGCGGAACGAGACCGCGCCGTCCTCGACGTCCCGGTCCCCCGCGATCAGCATGAACGGCACCTTCTGCAGCTGCGCGTTGCGGATCTTCTTCTGCATCCGGTCGTCGGACTCGTCGACCTCGACACGGATGCCCTTCTCACGCAGCCGCGCGGCGACCTCGTGCAGGTAGTCGTTGTGGCGCTCCGCGATCGGGATCGCCACGACCTGGACCGGCGCGAGCCAGGGCGGGAAGGCGCCGGCGTAGTGCTCCACGAGCACGCCGAGGAACCGCTCGATCGACCCG
The DNA here is from genome assembly GCA_963701425.1 of uncultured Actinomycetota bacterium. Lineage (GTDB taxonomy): Bacteria > Actinomycetota > Actinomycetes > Propionibacteriales > Nocardioidaceae > Nocardioides_C. The sequence goes on from CAVPAG010000017.1 coordinate 155,272, forward strand.
AAGAGCGCGCGGTGGATCATCACCGGACGCTGCCGCGAGCCGTCGGGCGCGGTGTACTCGAGCTCGAACCGCTCGGGCAGGTTGAAGTCGAGCTGGATCGTCGACATCTGCCAGGTGCGGCCGATCGCGTCGCGCGCCTGCACGGAGATCTTGGGGCCGTAGAAGGCCGCGCCACCCGGGTCCGGCACGAGCTCGAGACCCGAGTCGGTCGCGACCTTGCGCAGCGTCTCGGTGGCCTCTTCCCAGATCGCGTCGTCACCGACGTACTTCTCCGGGTCCTTGGTCGACAGCTCGAGGTAGAAGTCGTCGAGACCGTAGTCCTTGAGCAGCTCGAGCACGAAGGTCAGCAGGCTGGTCAGCTCGTCGTGGAGCTGCTCGCGCGTCGCGTAGATGTGGGCGTCGTCCTGCGTCATGCCGCGCACGCGGGTCAGGCCGTGGACCACGCCGGACTTCTCGTAGCGGTAGACGGACCCGAACTCGAACAGCCGAAGCGGCAGCTCTCGGTAGGACCGACCCCGCGAGCGGAAGATCAGGCAGTGGAACGGGCAGTTCATCGGCTTGAGGTAGTAGTCCTGCCCCGGCTTGACGACCTTGCCCTCGGCGTCGACGGTCTCGTCCATGTGCATGGGCGGGTACATCCCGTCGGCGTACCACTCGAGGTGTCCCGAGGTCTCGAAGAGGTTCGCCTTGGTGATGTGCGGGCTGTAGACGAACTCGTAGCCCGACTGCTCGTGCCGTCGGCGGGAGTAGTCCTCCATCTCCTTGCGCAGCACGCCGCCCTTGGGGTGGAAGACCGCGAGCCCCGAGCCGAGCTCGTCGGGGAAGCTGAACAGGTCGAGCTCCCGCCCGAGCTTGCGGTGGTCGCGCCGCTCCGCCTCCTCCAGACGATGCAGGTGCGCCTCGAGGGCCTCCTTGGACTCCCAGGCGGTGCCGTAGATGCGCTGCAGCTGTGGGTTCTTCTCGTCGCCGCGCCAGTACGCCGCAGCGCTCCGCATCAGCTTGAACGCCGGGATGCGCTTGGTGGTCGGCAGGTGGGGGCCGCGGCAGAGGTCCTTCCAGGCGAGGGACCCGTCGCGCTTGAGGTTGTCGTAGATGGTGAGCTCGCCGGCGCCGACCTCGACGTTCGCGCCCTCCGCTGCCTCGGCTCCCGAGCCCTTGAGCCCGATGAGCTCGAGCTTGTAGGGCTCGTGGGCCAGCTCCTGCCTCGCGGCCTCGTCGCTGACGGGGCGACGGGAGAACTTCTGGCCCTCCTTGACGATCTTGCGCATCCGGGACTCGATCTTCTCGATGTCCTCGGGCTTGAAGGGGTCTGCGACGTCGAAGTCGTAGTAGAAGCCGTCGGTCACCGGCGGGCCGATGCCGAGCTTCGCCTCGGGGAAGAGCTCCTGGACCGCCTGCGCCATCACGTGAGCGGTGGAGTGCCGCAGGATGTCGCGCCCGTCGGCGGAGTCGATGACGACCGCCTCGACGTGGTCGCCGTCCTCGAGCTCGTAGGCGAGGTCCTTCAGCTCCTCGCCCACGCGGGCGGCGATGACGGTGGGCTCGTCGGCGAAGAGCTCCCAGGCCTTCGTGCCCGTCGTCACCGATCGCTCAGCACGCTCGGCTGCGCTGACAACGGTGACCTTGATCTCGGACACGGGGATCCCTCTCGTACGTCGGACGTGCGGACCCGCCGATCGTATCCGGCGGGCGGACCCGGCTTCCGCCCGGTTTCCGGCCGCCCCTGACAACGGCGAAGGCCGGCTCGTCCGAGCCGGCCTTCGTCATGTCTGGGTGGGCGATACTGGGTTCGAACCAGTGACCTCTTCGGTGTGAACGAAGCGCGCTACCACTGCGCCAATCGCCCCTGTGGTCGTGCGCCGGAAAGGTTAGCGCATGATTCCGGCGAGCTCACATTCCGGGTAGCTCAGGCACCCAGCCGGCCATGTCCTGGAGCCAGTCCCAGCTGTCCAGGGCGAATCCGGGCCAGTCGTAGAGCGCGACGTAGAGGGCGACAGCCCCCATCACCGCGACGAACCCGAGCCCGGTGAGGAGCAACCGTCGGCGCCGGACCTTCGGGTCCATGGCCTCCGCCTTGAGCCTGGCCTCGTGCGCCTTCTCCTTGGCCCTCGCGAGCCACCGCTCGGCCCAGTCGTACTCGGTCGCCAGGATGGCCAACCCGAGCACGATTCCTAGTACTCCTGGGCCAGGGGTAACCATCATCACCAGTCCCCCAACCATGACCAATACGCCCAAAGTGGTGACAAGCAGCTTTGTCGTCAGCGAGAGCGCCGGGTTAGCGTGCAGGCGTCGGTGCAGGCGGCCCCGGGAACGGCCGGAACGGCCAGACGCATCGGGCGGGGACGACTCCGTCACGTGTGGCACTCAACACCTTCAGCAAGCGGTCGGGTGGACCGATTCCTAGACCAGTGGGTCAGAGCCTAGCCGCCGGCGACAAGCATTTCGGTGGTCTTGTACCGGTCCAAAACGGACACAACTCTCCGGCATGACCGGGGCCACAAAAAAAATTTGTCAGATCAGGGTTGTTTTCGCGTCACGCGGAAAGCCTGTCTACGTCTCATGGGCGAACCATCTGGGAGGAAGGCGTTCACATGGACTACTCGATGAACACGGCACCGTTGGTCGTGTCCCAAGCCGTCACACTCGAGCTCATCGACTCGACCGGGGCGTCGACCCCGCTCGAGGCCGAACTGCAGTACGACCCGCGTGACCCCTACGCGGTGACCACGGTCTTCATGACCGGTCGCAGCCAGGTCCGTTGGACCTTCGGCCGCGACCTCCTGGCCGCGGGTCTCTACGAGCCCTCCGGTGACGGTGACGTCCACGTGTGGCCCTGCCTCGACGCGGACGGACACGCCGTCGTGATCGTCGAGCTGTGCTCGCCCGACGGTGAGGCGCTCGTCCAGGCCAAGACCGGCGACCTGTCGGCCTTCGTGGAGCGGATGACCAAGGCCGTCCAGCCGGGGACCGAGTCGGACTACCTGGACCTCGACGCGGCCATCACCGCGATCCTCGAGGCCGAGGCTTCCTGAGCCTTCCGCCGGAGCCCTGGTGCTGTTCAGCCACGACATCGAGCACTCACTTGCGTGTGTCGTGGACCTGGTCAACACCGGCCCCACCCGGACGGGTGAGGAACAGCTCGAGGACCTCGACGATCTCAGGTCCTTCGTAGACCGGCATGACGTGAGCGAGGTCGGTGCGCTGACGCGTACCGACCTCGTCGCTGTCCAGGGGCTTCGTCGCCGGATCCGTCCCGTCTTCGAGGCACAGAGCGACACCGAGGCAGCCGAGATGCTCAACGCCCTCGTCGCAGAGGCCCCGGTCACTCCCCGCCTGACGAACCACGACGGCTACGCCTGGCACATGCACTACTTCGCCCCGGGTGCCACCCTCGCGGAGCACCTGGCGGTCGACGGCGGCATGGCCCTGGCACACATCGTCTCCGTCGGCGAACGTGAGCGCCTCCGCATCTGCGAGGCGCCCGACTGCGACCAGGTCCTGGTCGACCTCTCCCGCAACCGCTCCAGGCGCTACTGCGACGCGCGCACGTGCGGCAACCGCATGCACGTGGCGGCCTACCGCGAGCGTCGTCGCGCCGAGATCTCCTGACCCGTCACGGGTCGAGGTTCTCGCGCTCCTTGCGAGCCCACACCGAAGCCACCTCCCGGGTCACCGGCCCCGGAGCCTCCAGCTCCCGGTCGTCGCACCGCAGCACGCCTTGTACGTCGCGTGTGGTGGAGACCAGGAAGATCTCCTCGGCCCGCCGGAGTACGTCGATCGGCTCGTCGACCTCGCGGGCGCCGCACCACTCGAGCACCAGGCCCCGGCTGATTCCGGCGAGGCAGCCCGAGGCGAGCGTCGGGGTACGCAGCTCGCCGTCCAGGACGTAGAAGACGTTCGACCCCGTCCCCTCGCACAGGTTGCCGGCCGTGTTCGCGAAGATCGCCTCGCTGGCCCCTGCCTCGGCGGCCCTGGCCAGAGCCATCACGTTCTCGGCGTAGGAGGTCGTCTTGAGGCCCGCCAGAGCCCCGTGCTCGTTGCGTGGCCACCCGACCGTCACGACTGCCGTCGGCCCCTCCCAGGGGCGCATCGTGTCGGCGACCACGACCAGGGTCGGCGGCATGCTGCCGCGTCCCGATCCGAGCGGGGCCACCCCGCCGGTGTAGGTGATCCGGATCCGGCCCAGCGGGAGCTCCTGACCGTCCACGACGGCCGTCACTCCCCGGCGTACCTCCTCGAGGTCCAGCTCCGGGAGCCCGAGCCCGCGCGCGGACCGTGCCAGGCGTTCGAGGTGGCGGGTGAGCGCGAACGGCCGGTTGTCGACGACCTTGACCGCCTCGAACACCCCGTCCCCCACGGTGAAGCCGTGGTCCGTCACGGACACCGCGGGCCCTCTCGGGTCGTCGAGAAGCTTGCCGTTCACCCATGCACGCATGGGTCAGAGACTAGGTCTGCAAGGGCTCTGGACACGCGAGGCGAGCCCCGAATTTGTCATTCTCTCCAGGTCGTATACAGTTCTGCTCGCACGAACGGCACGGACCGAAAGGCCCGGACCGGAACGCTGCAGGCGGACGTAGCTCAGTTGGTAGAGCGCAACCTTGCCAAGGTTGAGGTCGCGAGTTCGAGCCTCGTCGTCCGCTCGGAGAAGGGTCGCAGGTCCCCTCCTTGGTGGAGTGGCCGAGAGGCGAGGCAACGGACTGCAAATCCGTCTACACGGGTTCAAATCCCGTCTCCACCTCGATTGCTCGAAGCCCCCCGATGTGGGACTTTGGGACATCACGGGCGATTGGCGCAGTGGTAGCGCGCTTCCTTGACACGGAAGAGGTCACTGGTTCAAACCCAGTATCGCCCACCAGAGCATCACCGCAGGTCACAGCCCCTCAGCCCGCCAGGCCGAGGGGCTTCTTTCTTTGCCGCATGCCGGTCGTTGTCCGAGCACTGCGCCGTTCATCCGCACGGGATGATCTCCGCGATGTGCACTCTCACTAGCGTGGAACCGCCAGAGGAGCAACGCCAAGTGATCCGTCAGCCCTGAAGGGGGCGCCGCATGCTCATCCTTGCGATCATCGTCGTCGGTCTCGCGGCCGGCTGGATCGCGCACCTTCTCGTCGGTCGCGGCCGTGCCAACTGGCCACTGCTGTTCGTCGTCGGGCTCGCGGGGTCGTTCGTCGGCGGGCTGCTGGCGAGTCTGCTCGCCGGTGACGGCCTCGAGCTAAGGCCGAGCGGCCTCATCGGTTCCGCCGTTGGTGCGACCGTCATCCTGCTCGCCATGCGCGCCACAGGCGCCGGGTCACAGACGCCCGGCTGAATCAGCTGCAGGGCCAGAGGATCAACTTTGACCAGCGCCGGCCGACCTGCGACCGTTCGTGCCGTCGGGCCACCCTGCGGCGGCACAACTGCCCGGGCAGCCCGCCGCCGCGGCTCACTCCTGGGCGCCGCCGAACCACGTGGAGTAGATCTTGTCGTAGCCGCCGTTCTCCTCCAGCGTGGCGAGCACCGTGTTGATCGCGCGCAGCAGGTCGACGTTGCCGTTCTTCTTGACGGCCATGCCGTACTGCTCACCGGTGTCGAACTCGGCGGAGACCTCGAGGTCGGGGTTGTTGGCCACGACGTCGCCGACGACGGTGTTGTCGTAGACGGCGGCCTCCACCACACGCCTGGTGAGGGCGTCCTCCATCGCTGCGGCATCCCCGAGCGGCACCACGTCAGCGCTGGACGGAGCGTTGTCGGTGACGTAGAGCTCACCGGTCGTGCCGCCCTGTACCGCGATCCGCTTGCCGGCGAGGTCGTCGAGCGAGGCGATGCCTGAGCCCTTGGCGACGACCAGCGCCTGCGAGGCGTCGAAGTAGGGGCTCGAGAAGTCGAGCACGCGCGCCCGCTCGCCGGTGATCGTCATGGCCGAGATCGCGAGGTCGCACTGGTCGGAGTTGAGCGCGTAGCCGGACTGGATGGCGTCGAAGTCGGTGTCCTCGATCGCGAGCCGGAGGTCGAGCTCCGCGGCCACCTCCCGCACCAGGTCGATGTCGAAGCCGACCGGCTCACCGTCCTTCATGGACTCGAACGGCTCATAAGGCATGTCGCTGCAGACGGTCAGCGCCCCCTCGTCGACGACCCGGGGGGCGCGGGAGCTCACGCTCTCCGTGGCGTCGGCCGCACAGCCGGCGGCCAGGGTCAGCATCAGTACGGCGCCCACGGCGCGCGCGGCCCGACGGGCGGGTTCGTGGCTCGTCATGTCAGTTCGCATTCACGGTGAGGGACTGGGTGAGGCGCAGCAGGGCGTACTCGGTGACCCGCACGAGCGCCTTCTTGGCGGACTCGCGGTCACGGGCGTCGACTCGGATGATCGGGACCTCGGGGGGCAGAGCGAGCGCGGCCGCGACCTCGTCGAGGTCGTACTCCCTGGTGCCGTCGAAGTGGTTGACCGCGACGATGAACGGCAGACCCTTGGACTCGAAGTAGTCGAGCGGCGAGAACGACTCGTCGAGCCGGGCGGTGTCGACCAGCACGATCGCGCCGATGGCGCCACGGCACAGGTCGTCCCACATGAACCAGAAGCGGCGCTGGCCAGGGGTCCCGAACAGGTACAGCACCAGGTCCTCGGCGAGCGTCAGGCGGCCGAAGTCCATGGCGACCGTCGTCGTGGCCTTCGTGGGGACGGCAGCCAGGTCGTCGACCCCCTCGGACTCGTTGGTGACGAGCGCCTCGGTGCGCAACGGCACGATCTCCGAGACGGAGCCCACGAGGGTCGTCTTGCCCACGCCGAACCCGCCGGCGATGACGATCTTCGTCGACGCGGCCTTGCGCGGTGCGCTAGTAGGAGCGAAGTCCACGGAGGGTCCTTTCGATGAGCTCGATCCGCTCGTCCGTCGACGAACTCTCGGTGATGGTGGCCTGCACTCGGACGAGGCCCTGCTGCACCAGGTCGCCGAGCAGGACGCGGACGACCCCGATCGGCATGGACGCGAGCGCGGAGACCTCGGCGACCGAGCGCTGGTCGCACAGGTCGAGAACGCGCAGCGCACCCGCACCCAGGTCGGCGTCGACACTCGCGTCGCGCGGCTGAATGCGAAGGGTGGCCTCCATCGGCAGGTCGACAGCGGCCTTCGTCCGTCCGGCCGTGATGGTGTACGGCCTGACGAAGCGGGCGGGTGCGACCGGCTCGGCGTCCGGTCCGCGAGCGTCTTCGGGTGCCACGGCAGGTCCCGGTCAGGCGCCCGTCGCGACGCGGGCCTGGGCCTGCACCGCCCGGCCCACGCGGTCGACGAGCAGCGCCATCTCGTACCCGACCTGTCCGATGTCGGCGGCCTCCTGGGTGAGGACGGCCAGGTTGGAGCCGTCCCCCACGCTCATCAGCATCAGGTAACCGTGCTCCATCTCCACGACCGTCTGCAGCACGGCGCCGCCCTCGAAGAGGCGGGCCGCGCCGACGGCGAGGCTGGCCAGGCCGGACGACACCGCGGCGACCTGTTCAGCGCGCTCGCCCGGGATGCTGTCGCTGGCCGCCATCAGCAGGCCGTCGGCCGACACGAGGATGGCGTGGGCCGCGTCGGACACTTCCTCCACAAAACGACTGACCAGCCAGTCGAGCTGACGAGCATCGGTCGGAGTGGTGATCTCGGTCATCAGGAACCTGCTTCCGTCAACGAAGGGTCGGGTGCGGCTGTGGCTGCGGCGCGGCCTCGCGAGACGCCGGACGCGTGCGCCGCGAGTCGGGCCCGGATGGCCTCGGGGTCGCGGACCGTGGCGGTGGGGGTGGGGGTCACGCCGCCGGGCACAAGCCTGGTGCCGGGGCGCCGTACGGGGAGCCCGGACTGGCTGACCTCTGGCTCCGCCGGGGTCTCGGCGACCTGGTCGGCCTTCTCCCAGCCAGCCTCGATCTCGGACGTGCGCCACGGCTGGGCGTCGTCGTCCGGGCTCAGCCAGGCCGAGCGCAGCGACCGGAAGATGGGGGTGTCGAAGCCCTCGCTCCCCGGGTCGCTCCAGTCGCCGTCGAGGGCGCCGTTCGCCGCCAGAGGTGCCGGCGCGGGCTTCTGCGCCTGCGTGGGCTCGCGTACGGCGGCGGCCTCCGTCTCTGCGGCGGGTGCCGGCGCACTGGCAGGCGGCTGGGTAGCTGCGACGGGTGCCGACGCACTGGCAGCCGGCTTGGCAGCTGCGACGGGTGCCGGCGCACTGGCAGCTGCGGCGGGTGCAGGCGCTGGCGCCCGGCTTGGCAGCTGCGACGGGTGCCGGCGCACTGGCAGCTGCGGCGGGTGCAGGCGCACTGGCGCCCGGCTTGGCCGCCGCGCCCTTCCGGCGCCTCTCGGTCAGCCGGGACGTCGGCTGGTTGGTCGGCCGGGCCGGTTGCTCCGCCGGCGCCGGAGCCTTCGTGTCGACCGGCTCGACGACCGGGACCCGAGAGGGGTCGCCAGGCGTTTCAGTCGTGGTCTTCGACGCGGGTGCGGCGACCGACCGTACGACCTGCTGGGGGCTCGCCGGCGGGGGCGTGGGCTCCGGCGGCACCGCGGGTGCCGGGTCGTGCCCGTTGCGCAGCGGTCGGAGCGCTGCCAGAGCGGCTGATGCCGTCGAAGGGGTGACCGGGGTCGGCGCGCCGGAAGCCTTCTCGAGGGTGGCGCCACGAGAGCGGGTGGGCAGTCCTAGGGCGGCATCGATCCGGGCCTCGACATCCAACTCGAGTGGCTTCTCGTCCTTGACCCTCAGGGGCTCGGGCTTACGGTCGGACTTCTTCGGCTTGCGGTCGGCCTTCTCGGTCGCACGGACCTCCGCCGCCTCCGCCGCCTTCGCCTCCGCCGCCTTCGGCGCCGCCGGCTTGGGTGCCGCCTCACGCTTCTTGGGCGCCGGGGGCGGAGCCAGCTCGGGAAGGATCGCGACGGGCAGGATCACCGTAGCCGTCGTACCGCCCTCGTCGTTGGCGCGCAGCGACGTGGTGAGGCCGTGCCGCTGCGAGAGGCGGCTGACCACGAAGAGGCCCATCCGGCGAGCGGTGTCGGGGGTGACGTCGCCACCGGAGCCGAGGCCCTGGTTGATCTTCGCGACCTGCTCGGCGGGAATGCCCAGCCCGGCGTCCGCGATCTCGATGACCACCCCCTGTGCCGTGGTCGTCGAGCCGACGCTCACCGTCGTGGTGGGCGGCGAGTAGGTCAGTGCGTTGTCGACCAGCTCCGTGAGCAGGTGGACGACGTCGGCCGCGGCGCTGTCACTGATGCGCGTGGGGTTCGCCGACCGGATCCGCACCCGCTGGTAGTCCAGCACACCGGACGTCGCCGCCTGAAGCGCGTCGCTCACGGTGAGCCCTTCGACCCCGGCGGTCGCCGTGGGCGCGTCGGCGAGGATCAGCAGGCTGTCCCCTGTACGACGCATGCGGGCGGCGAGGTGGTCGAGCCGGAACAAGCTCTCGAGCCGCTTCGGGTCCTCCTCGTCCCGCTCCAGCCGCTCGATCAGGTCGAGCTGCTGGTTGACCAGCGAGGTGTTGCGGCGCGACAGGGTGACGAACATCTGGCTGACCTGTGACCGCAGGCTGGCCTCGCCGGAGGCCAGCACGACCGCCTGGCGGTGCATGTCGTCCACGGCCCGGGCCAGCTGGCCGATCTCCTCCCCCGTCGTGACATCGATCGGCGTGATCTCGCCGGGCTCCTCGCCCGCACGGATGCGTGCGACAGCCTCGGGCAGTCGCTCGTGCGCGACCGCCAGCGCTCCTTCGCGGACTCGGCGGATCGGGTTGAGCAGCAGGCGCGAGACGAGCAGTGCGAGCAGGATCGCCGCCGCCAGAGCGACCAGGGTGATCACCGCGTTGACAAAGGCGTCGGCGCGCGCATCGGCGGCCGCGGCCTCGAGCTCGTTGTCGATGCCCTCCTGCAGCGTGCTGATGATGGTGTCGTAGTCGGCATATGCGTCGGCGCGGCCCAGGTCCGTGCCGCCGGTGCGGACCAGCCGGAACCGCTGGGCGTTCGCGGTGCGCAGCGACGCCACCGCCTTCTCGCTGGTGCCCAGCGCGCTGGCGAGGCGGTCGATCGCGGCGCCCTCGACGCCGAGCTCGGAGAAGAGCTCCAGAGAGCCGGTCTCACCCGTGCGCTCCGTCGCGACCAGCGCCTGCTGCATGGCCAGCGAGAAGCGGCCGGCCAAGGTCTGTGACAGCAGCTCGAGCCGCGGTTCAGGGGTGATCTGCTCGTTGACGATCGTGGTGATCAGCTGTGTCACGCCCGAGTGCAGCTGGCGCAGCTGCGCCAACCAGGTGCCGGGGCTGAGGGTGACGGCGTCCTCGTCGCGCAGTGCTTGGCTGAGGTCCAGCAGCGCGTCGACCTGGTAGCGCTGCTCGTCCGTGAGGTCTGCGGACTCCTTCGCCTCGAGAAGCTCGCGCCCGGCCGTCCGGATGTCGGCGAGCGGCCCCTCGAGTGCTGCGGCCCGGTTGTCGTCGCCGGTGCGGGCCGCGGCGACCATCCCCTCCTCAGCGGCGGTGAGGTAGTCGACCGCCGGGCGCAGCGCGGTGACCTGCTGAGCGCTGGAGGAGGAGTTCGACGCCTCGACGAGGTCGCTCTGGACGCGCAACCCACCCAGGGTGCCGGCGAGCAACAGCGGGATGGCCAGGGCGAGTGCCAGCTTCCGGCGCAACGGCCAGGCTGACACGGCCAACACGGGCTCTCCGCCGCGGTCGGCAGGGCGCTTGGTGCTCATCACTCACCCGACGCTCTCGAGATTGACGCCACCGAAAGGCAGCGTGAGGGTCAATTCGGTCAAATTAGGGTGATCTGGACCACAGCGCAGACGAATCCGAGCAACTAGCCCCTTCGGGGGATGTGACGCCACCCGATCGGGTCAGACGGCTGCTCGCAGAGGCTGCACCCATGTGCCCACGCCGAGCTGGTGACCGCCCAGCTCGGCGGGCCGAAACCGGCTACCCAGCGTGGACGGGCGAATCCAGAGCGTTCGCGTCGTCCGCGGCCATCGGCGCGGCAGGGTCGACGGTCGCCCGCCGTCCGGCGAGGGGATACCCGGACGAGCGCGAGGCGTCAGCCGTCGACCCCCGAGAACGCACGAACGGCCGGCCTTCGAGGCCGGCCGTTCGCTTCGTCTCCGATCAGTCGTCGATCTTCATGAGTGAACCGGGTCCGAAGACGGGACCGACGAGGTAGATGTCGCCGTCACTCTCGACGTCGACTCCACCTGGCTGCACCAGCTCGCCCGGCACGAGCTCACGGATGAATGTCCGGAAGCCGTAGTCGTGGCGGTCGTGGTCACGGTCGCCGTACCGGTCGTGGTCACGGTCGCCGTACCGGTCGTGGTCACGGTCGTAGTCGCGCGAGTAACCGTCCCGGTCACAGTCGCGGTCGCCGTACCGGTCGCCATCGCGGTCACCCTCGTGGTCGCCGTACCGGTCACCATCGCGGTCACCCTCGTGGTCGCCGTACCGGTCACCATCGCGGTCACCCTCGTGGTCGCCGTACCGGTCACCATCGCGGTCACCCTCGTGGTCGCCGTACCGGTCACCATCGCGGTCGCCGTACTCACCATCGCGATCGCCGTCGTGGTCGCGTACCGGTCACCATCGCGGTCGCACTCGTCGTACCGGTCGCGGTCCCAGTCCCGGTCCCAGTCCCGGTCGCCGTGCCGGTCGTAGTCGCGGTCGAAGTCGTGGTGCCGGTCTCGGTCCGAGAACCGCTTGATCTCGAAGAGTCCACCGATCTCCGAGCCTGGGGCCTCCATCTCCATGCGCAGCCAGCTCTGCTTGGAGAGGCTCAGCGCGTAGATGCTGCCCTTCTCGTCGGCACCGAGGTCGACGATCGAGGTGAGCCCGTCGGCGTACCGGCGGCAGTCGCCGCTGTCGGGGGCGGCCGGGTCACAGACCGCGTTGACCGAGCCGGGCCGGATCCGCCAGACCTGGGACGTGCCCGGGGTGGCGGGGAACCCACGCAGCTCACCGACGTACCAGTACCCGTCGGCTCCCACGGTCACCGAGGTCGCTACCGCCTCGGACGGGACCGTGGTCCCTGCCGGCGGAAGCCGCATGCCCTCAGGGCCGGTCGTGCCGAGCCCTGCCGGCACCGTCACCGTGCGCGGCTTGAGGCGAGCGACGGTCTGGATGCTGCCCTTCGAGCTGACCCGCAGCAGGTCGTTTCCTGCCGCGTCGGCCACGAGCACGGTGCCGTCCTCGAGCGCCTCGACACCGAACGGGTTGGTGTCCTTGGGGTTCTTCTCCAGGTCGTAGGGGTCGATGTCGCGAGCCTGGTAGGCGCCGATGTCCGCGAGCACCTTCGCGTTGCGCCAGCCGGACTTCCAGACGAACAGCTTGGCGGCGTTCTGGTCGGCGGACGAGCCTGGCTCGGCACCTCCGGTGAGGACGTAGACGCTACCGTCGGGTCCGGTGTCGATCGCCGGAGCGAACTCCGTTGCCACCTTGCCGAGCGTCACGACCCGGGGTGAGCGGTGGTGCCGCTCGATCACGAGGCTGAACGTCCCGTCCGTCTCGGTCACCAGCGTGTTGCCGCCGCCCAGCGTGGCAACACCTCTCGGTCCGTCGAGGCCGCTGACGACGGTGCGCAGGCGCCCGTCGTCATGGTCGTTGTCGTGCGCGTACGCCGCCATCGCCGGCGTACCCAGGACGAGCGCCGCGACGGCGCCGCCTACGATGCTGATCCTTGCCCGAGTCGCTCTGATCACGAGGACAACCCCCTTGAGTCGTGGAGGCCCGCGGACGCGCGCCTCGTTCCACAGAACGCTCGGTGCGCCGAAGCCTCAATGGCGCGCCTGAGCCATCCACGAGTCATGGAAGTCCGACATAGCCTGCCCGCGAGGGAGGCGCGGGGGATGCGAGGTCCCTCCCGGTGCGCGAGGTGCTCACCGTGCCGAGAGAGCGCTGGGCGCCTACCCCGCGGGCGGTCCCTCGACGTTCGTGACGGGCTCCCCGGTCCCCGACCGTACGACGATCGCGGTCCCCTTCTCCGGCGACGGGTTGCCCTCACGGTGGACCACGTACGGGGGTACGTACAGGAAGTCGCCCGGGGGGTTCGGGGCGCCGGGCGTCCTGTCTGTCGGCTTCACGAGCCGAACGGCTGCGTCGGTCATCACGCGTCTCCGCTCACCCATCCCCCGTCGGATCGGACGAGTCCCATCGTCTCTCCGCTCCGAGCAAGCGGCAACGGTCAGAAGCGGGCCGGTCGCCCGGTAGGCCGCTCAGGTCGGTACACCACCTGGCGGCGCTGGGTGGGCGGCCTGTTCAGTGCCACGGCCGCCACCACGGTGGCGATACCGCCCACGAGGAGGATCAGGCCGAGCGCCGCGTCGTACACGTAGGGGATGTCGACGTCGACGGCCCACAGGAGGGCCGCCCCGACAGTGACGAGGGCCAGCCCGGGCTCGGGACTCGTGCCCGGCCGCTGTGCGTGCATCACCGCGGCGGCGACCAGCGCGACGACACCAGCCACCAGCAGGATCGCGCCGAGGACGTCGTCCTCGACATAGGGAAGGTTGACGTCGAGTGCCCACGTGAGCACCGCGCCTGCTGCGATCAGTCCGACTCCGGTCCCGAGACCCATGTTCACCTCTCGTCGCTCTCCACGCCGCCGAAGACGGTACAGAAAGCAGGCGCGGGCTGTACACACCCGGTCCCGCCGTCCGAGACCTCCTCGTATGCTGTTGGACGCCCTCCGACCTGGCATGATCGGCGACATGGCACCCCTGGTCGACACGCATGACCCGAGGACGTGGCGCACAGACGTGGCGCACCTCGACGGTCTGAGCACGGCTGCTGTCGCCACGGACGCCGACTGCAGGATCGTCTACTCCAACGCCGCCGGCCAGAACCTGTTCGGTTGCACCCGCGAGCAGCTGCTGGGACAGGACCTGCTCGAGCTCCTGCTGCCCAAGGACCATCACGGAGGAGGCCAGGAGGTCTTCGACCGCGCGATCGGCGGCGAGGCCTGGCATGGCCGCCTTCCCTTCAACGACCCGACCGGCGAGGAGCGGCACCTCGACGTCTCGGCCACGCCCCTGCGCCGAGAGGGCCTCGCGGTCGGCGTGCTCTTCGTGATGGAGGACACGGACGCCGAGGGCGGCGCCGGCGGCCGTTCCCAGCGCATGTCCGCCAGGCTTGCGCGGATCGCACGGGTTACTGCGGAGCTGGTCTCCGCCGAAGACATGAACGCCGTCACCAAGACGGTCATCTCGCACGCCGCCGACGCTGCGGGAGCCACGGTGGCGACGCTGATGCGCCTGGTGGACGACGAGACCGTCGTAACCCTCGCTGCGCGCGGCGCCGACGCGGCCGTGGTCAGACGGTGGAGCACGTTCCCGCTCGACGAGGCGACGCCCGCCGGTGACTGCATCCGGATGCGACAGCCGGTGATCGTGACGGGTCGCGCCGAGATCGAGTCCCGCTACCCCACGCTCGACACGTCCGCGCCGGGCGAGCGGACCCTCGTCGCGCTCCCCCTGCTCGCAGCCGGGCGGGCGCTCGGAGCCATCGGCCTCTCGTTCCCCAGCAAGCGGGTCTTCGACAGCGCCGAGCAGGAGTTCCTCCGTCTCCTCGCCGACACCTGTGCGCAGGCGATGGACCGGATCGAGGCGGTGCAGGAGGCCAAGGACCGGGCGTACAAGCTCAGGTTTCTCGCCGAGGCCTCCGCCACGCTCGCCAGCAGCCTCGACTACCAGGCGACGCTCAAGCGGGTCGCATCTCTGGGCGTGCCCGAGTTCGCCGACTGGTGCTCGATCCAGCTCCTCGAGGACGGTGACCTTCGGACGATCGCTGTCGCGCACGTCGACCCGGCGAAGGTCGCTTTCGCCGAGGAGCTCCAGCGGCGGTACCCACCCGACCCGACGGAGACGCGCGGCGCGTGGAACGTGGTGCGGACCGGCAGGAGCGAGCTGATCCCGCTGATCACCGACGAGCTCCTCGCCGCCGGCGCCCGAGACGAGGAGCACCTTCGTATCGCCCGGGAGCTGAACCTCCGCAGCGCGGTGTCCGCCCCGCTCACCGCCCATGGCAAGGTGCTCGGTGTCATGAGCTGGGTGTCCGCCGACGAGGGGCGCCTCTTCAGCCCTGCCGACCTCGCCTTCGTCGAGGACCTCGCCCAGCGGGCGGCGGTGGCGATCGACAACGCCCAGCTCCACAGCGAGACACGCGAGGCGGCCGTCCGGCTTCAGCGGGCCGTCCTGCCCGAGGCCCTGCCGCGACGTCGAGGGGTGGACGTTCGCGTCGTACTACAGCCCGTCGGGACGCACCGAGGTGGGCGGTGACTTCTACGACGTGCTCCAGGTCGGTGACAAGGTCGCCCTCTTCGTCGGCGACGTGATGGGCCGCGGTGTCACGGCCGCCGCCGCGATGGCGCAGATGCGCGCTGCGGTCCGCTCCTACGTCGCGCTAGACCCGTCGCCGGAGACCGTCGTGCACCGCCTCGACACCATGTTCGAGATGTACGAGCACTCGCAGCTCGTGACCCTCGTCTACGTCCTGGCGGACGCCTCCCGCGACGAGGTGCAGATCGTCAACGCGGGCCACCCGCCGCCGGTGGTGCTCAGGGCCGACGGGAGCATCGACACGGTCTCCCAGCTGGTGACGGCCCCGCTCGGCCTCGGCGGGCAGGACCGCACGGCCTTCTCTGTGCCGTTCGGCGACGCCGACACCCTGCTGCTCTACACCGACGGCCTGATCGAGCGGCGTGACGAGGACATCGACGTCGGTCAGGACCGGCTGACCGGGATGTGCTCGACGCTCTCGCACCACGACCTCGACTCCTGCCTCGAGAAGCTCGTCGTGGGTGTCCGCGACCACACGCGCGAGGACGACGTGGCAGCCCTCGTCGCGCGCAGGCACCCGCAGGGCTGACCCGGTCGCGGGCTCCGCGTCAGGCGGTGCGCTCGAGGCAGACCTTGGGCAGGTCGAACCACCGCAGGTGCTCGAAGTCGTCCGAGACCGAGTCCGGCAGCGCCGTCAGGTCTGCCGGCATCGTGGCGGCGAGCAGGGCGGCGCCCTCCTTCAGGTACGTCGCCAGGGCGGACTCCGGCGCGGTGTCGTCGTGTCGCGGGTAGCGCATCTCGCCGTCGGGCCCGTAGCTGATCTGGCCCAGCCGGAGCGGCGGCTCGACGTTCCCCTCCCGGTGCACCCAGATGCCCCGGGCCACGTCGAAGCGGTACTCCCCCAGCATCCTCCAGCCGTCGCGGGCCACGAGGCGCACCGCCTCGACGACGTAGTCGAAGACCGCCTCGGAGATGAAGTAGTTGAAGTTGATCCGCACCCAGCCGGGCTTGATGCCCTCGCAGCCATGGGTGATCTCGCGCTCGAACTCGTGGGACCGTTCGATGTCGATGCCGAGCAGCCGGTGGCCGTAGGGGCCGGCGCACGAGCACCCGCCCCGCGACTGGATCCCGAAGAGGTCGTTCAGGAGCGCGACGACGAAGTTGTGGTGGAGGTACTTCCCGCTCGGGGCTCGTACGACGAAGGACACGATCGAGAGCCGCTCGGCGTCGACGTTGCCGAGGATCTCGATCGAGGGCTCGTCCTGCCACCGGGTCAGGGCCCGTCGCAGGTAGCTCTCCTCGTGCTCGCGGATCACGTCGATCCCGACGGCCTCCTTGAGCTGGAAGACCAGCCCGGCGCGGATCGACTCGACGATCGCGGGGGTGCCGCCCTCCTCCCGCTGGGCCGGGTCGGTGAGGTAGCGGTGGTCGTCGGCGTTGACGTAGGCCACCGTCCCCCCACCAGGGACGTCGGGCACCCGGTTGGTGAGGAGCTCCCGGCGTACGACGAGCACGCCCGGTGTGCTGGGTCCGCCGATGAACTTGTGGGGGCTGAGGAAGATCGCGTCCTTGTAGGACAGGGGGTCGACCGAGGACCCGCCGTACATCTCGATGTCGACGTACGGACCGGCTGCCGCGAAGTCCCAGAACGACAGGGCCCCGTGCCGGTGCAGCAGCGCCGAGATGCCGTGGGTGTCGCTGAGGATGCCGGTGACGTTGCTGGCCGCCGAGAACGAGCCGATCCTCAGCGGCCGGTCTGCGTGGCGGACCAGCTCGGCCTCGAGCCGCTCGAGGTCGATGTGCCCGTCGGCGTCGGACGGGATGGCCACGACGTCCGCGATCGACTCTCGCCAGGGCAGCTCGTTCGAGTGGTGCTCGTACGGGCCGATGAAGACCACCGGCCGCCGCTCGGCCGGGATCGCGTCGCTCAGGTGGTACTCGTCGTCGAGGACACACGGGATGCGCAGCCCCAGGATCCCGATGAGCTTGTCGATCGCGCCGGTGCAGCCGGAACCCGCGAAGACGACCACCGTCTCGTCGTCACCGCCGACCGCCTCGTGGATGATCGCGCGGGCGTCCTCGCGCAGCCGCGTGGTCTGCAACCCGGTCCCGCTCGACTCGGTGTGGGTGTTCGCGTAGCGAGGAAGCACCTCGTAGCGGATGAAGTCCTCGAGGAACGACAGCGCCCGGCCGGACGCGGTGTAGTCGGCGTAGGTCACACGTCGCGGCCCGAAGGGACCGACCATGACCTGGTCGTCGCCGATCACGGCCTCCCTGATCCTGCGCAGGAGCGGTGTCTCGACGGGTCCCTCGGCATCCATGCTCGCGAGCATAGACGGGGCCTCCCTGCCCCCGTATGGGACGAAAGCCCCTTCCGACGTGGCGCCGTCGCGCCGACCCTGGAGTCAGGGACAACGAAGGAGCCGCCCATGAGCACCGATGCCGCGCTCTCGTCGGAGACCGGCCGGAGCCTCCCTCCGTGGGAGAGCGTCCTCGCCGTCGTGGCCCATCCCGACGACGAGTCGTTCGGCCTCGGGGCCGTCGTCGACGCCTTCGCCGCACGCGGCAGCCGGGTCACCGTGCTGTGCCTGACCGAGGGCGAGTCGTCCACGCTCGGCGCCGGCATCAACCTGGCCAAGATGCGACGCGACGAGCTCGAGACGGCCTCGCACGAGCTCGGCGTCAGCGGCACGGTGCTCCACCACCACCCCGACGGGGACCTGTCCTCGGTCTGCCGGCATGTTCTCGCCGGTGAGGTGATCGACGAGGTCGGTGCCTCGCACGCCGACGGCCTCCTCGTCTTCGACGCGACGGGTGTCACAGGCCATCCCGACCACACTGCGGCCACCTCCGCCTCCATGCTCGCGGCCGAGGTGCTCGACCTGCCCGTGCTGGCGTGGACGCTCCCGACGGCGGTGGCGGACAGGCTCAACGAGGAGCTCGGCGGGTCGGCGTTCAGCGGCTGCGCCCCCGAGGAGATCGACCTGCGGATCACCGTCGACCGTGCTCACCAGATCGCGGCGAGCCGGGCCCACCACACGCAGGCCGTTCCCTCCAGCCCGTTGTGGCGCCGCCTCGAGCTCCTCGGCGACACCGAGCACCTGCGGTGGCTACGCCATGCGAACGCGACCACCGCGGACGCCTGAGCAGCTCACTCCTCGTCGGTCGTGAAGTCCTCGTCGTGCGTGCCGGGGCGAGGCGCCCAGGGCAGCTCCTGGGCGGGGCGTACGACGATCAGCTTGTCGCCGCGGGCGAGCTGGGTCACCACGGGGTCGAAGTAGCGGTGCACCTGCCCGTCGCGGACCACGGCGATCACCTGGTCCGGCAGCTGCTGGGGCTGTTTGCCGACCTCGGGGACCAGCAGCTCGCGCTCGGCCACCTCGAGCCCCTGCCCGTAGGTGAGCAGGTCCTCCATCACCGAGCCCAGTGACGGGCTAAGCGTGGACAGGCCGAGCAGCCGGCCGACGGCGTCGGAGGAGGTGATGACCGAGTCGGCGCCCGACTGCCGCACGAGGGGGACGTTGTTCTGCTCACGCACCGCGGCCACGACGTAGGTGTCGGGGTTGAGCTGGCGCACGTTGAGCGCACACAGCACGGTCGAGTCGTCGCGGTTGGTCGTGATGATGACCTGGCGGGCACGCTGGACCCCTGCCCTGCGCAGCACCTCACGCCGGGTCGCGTCACCGGTGACGACCGCGATGCCGTCCGCGTGGGCGTCGCCGAGCGCGGCCTGGCTCGGGTCGACGATCACGATCGACTCCTTGGGGACGCCGTTGTTCAGCAGCGTCTCGACGGCACTGCGGCCCTTGGTGCCGTATCCGATCACGACGACGTGGTCGTTCATGTGCTTCCTCCACCGGGCAGCCCGGAACATCTCGCGGCCCTGGCTGGCGAGCACCTCGATGGTCGTGCCGATCAGCAGCACGAGGAACGCCACACGCAGGGGCGTCACGACGAAGGTGTTCACCAGCCGCGCCTGTGTCGAGTACGGCGAGATGTCGCCGTAGCCCGTCGTGCTCAGCGTGACGGTCGTGTAGTACATCGCGTCGATGAAGTCGACCTCGCCGTCGGCCGCGTCGTTGTAGCCCGCACGGTCGAGGTAGACGATCAGCACCGTCGCGGCGAGAACCCCGAACGCCATCAGGATGCGCCTCGTGAGCTCCCACCACGGCGATCGCGCGATCGCCGGTAGGCGGACCCGCGGCAGGGCGGACTCGAGGTCGTTCTCGTCGGGCACGGTCAGAATCTACGGGACGCGGTGGCCTGCTCGGCGCACCTACCGCACCACGTCGCCGTAGATCATCGTGAACGGGCCCTCGGCGTCGTCCTGCCCCGCCGGCGGTTGGTCGACCACGACGGACACGAAGCGGAACTGGTCACCGGGTTCCGGCAGGTTCTCGTCGCCGACGCTGCGGCGCCACGTGCCGCAGAGCCTGCCCTCCTCGGTCACTCCCTCCTGGTCGGCGATCATCTCGCCGCTCAGACAGAGGTGGCCGTCGCTCTCGTCGTAGCTCGCCACGACAGCGGTCGTGCGGCTCGGCGTGTCGGGTCCGGCGACGACCCCCAGGAGGTAGCCGCCGAGAATGCAGATCGCGCCTCCGGCCAGGGCGACCGGGGTCGGCAGGGTGACGTTTCCCATCTGGTCGGTCTCGGTCCCTTCACAGCTCGTCTGACTCCTCCCGCGTCACCAAGCATTCCACGCAAACGAGCACAAGAGACACGAGGGTGCCGCCAGGACCCAGACGGGACGGAACCGTCAGGGGCGCGTGACGAGGACGATGCCGAGGCACATCTCGTCCGTGGTGCCCTCTCCCCACACGACGTACCGCTCCGGCTGCCCGTCGAAAGCCGGCAGCAGGTCGCGGAGGCCCTGGTCGTGGGTGCAGGTCACCTTCAGCCGGTCGCCCGCACGGATCCGCGCCGGCCTGGCGAGCGCACGCGTGCCCTGGTCGTCGAAGTTCCACACAGGGATGTCGAGCAGCGTCCGCGCGTCGGCTGTGCCCGGGTTCAGCTCGATCCTGATCTTCCGGCCGAGGAGGTGCATGTGGCCGGCTGCCGCGCGCACGGTCGCGGGCTCGTCGACGGTGCGGGTGCAGGTCTGGGTCGGGCCGGGCCGGGGACCGCCTCCGCTGCCGCAGAGCAGCTGCAGGCCCGCGACCACCTGCCCCGCCCGCATGCCGAACCGGTTCATGACATCGAGGACGGCCGCCTCCCGGTCGCACAGCGGGCCCTGCGTGCCCGCACGGCAGGGCAGCTCGACCGGTGCCGGCAGCAGGGTCGTCTCCAAGGCGTCGAGGTCGCGGGACCCGTCGGCGATCCGGAGACGGGCGCTGCTGCGGTCCGGTTCGGAACCGGCGAGCAGGTTGTAGTGGACCTGCATGACGATGCGCGAGCCGGCCTCGACCGGGATCCCGATGTCTTCGGCGAGGATGTTCTCCCCTCCCCCGGGCGCCCACGCCCCGAGCCAGGGCGCGTTCTCCAGGCTCGCCCCGGTGCTCTCGAGCCCGGAGCCGCCGAAGCAGGTCCAGCCCTGCCCGGGAGCCTTCGCGTCCACCGCCTCGGCGGCCTCGACCTGGTCCGGTGGCACGCGGAAGAGGATCACGTGGTGCACGACGTCGGGGTCGCCGGGCGCGACGTCGACACCGGTCACGAACGAGTCGGAGGCGACCTTCGGGTCCAGCAGGAAGCAGCGGTAGTCGTCGGTGCCCGACCCTTGCGCCGAGGGGGTGTACGCCGCGGGCATGGTCACGTCGACGATCCGCTCACCGCGTCGCAACGGCCTGCTCCGCGCCGGCGTCGGACTCGCGTCATGACCGTGGCCTGTGGCGGCGGACCCGGACGGTGAGGACGCGGTGGAGGGGCTCGCCCCGGCAGGCTGCGCGTCGGACGGACCGGTGGAGGTGCCGCCGGTCGAGCAGGCGGCGAGGAGCACGGTCGCGGCGGCGACTCCTGCCATCCGGCTCCGCATGGTCCTCATCCAGGAAGTCTAGGTCGACCCGCCAGTGGTCGCGGCGTCACGCAGCCCCACGGAGTCGTGCTCCCAGAAGGCGTCCGGGTAGACCAGTGCCCCGGTCATCCAGCCCTCGTACGACGAGAGCGCGACGAACTGGAAGGCCGCCGGCGGGATCCGTGTCGAGGGAGCGGTGAAGCCGTGCGGACCTCCGGGGCGGAAGCCGAGCCGGCCGTAGTAGGACGGCGACCCCTCCAGGAACACCAGCGGCTCGGTCCGGTCCTGGAGCAGCTCCAGCGTCCGACGTACCAGGGCGGAGCCGACACCGGTGCCCTGGCTCGCGGGCAGGACCGACAGCGGGCTGAGGACGAGCACCTCGACCAGGCGCTGGGGCGCGTCGAGCCAGCCGCGGGTGAACGAGACGTGGCCGACGACGCGGCCGTCCTGCTCCGCGACGAAGGAGAGGTCGCGCCAGGCGCTGGAGCCCCGCAGACCGTCGAGCAGCTCGGCGACCGGCTCGTCGCCGAAGGCAGCCGTCACGACCGCGCGGGTCTCGGGCAGGTCAGAGACCTCCTCGGCCCGGACGATCACGACCGGCCGACCCGGGGACGTGGGTCGGTGGCGAGGACGCCCATCACGATGACGTCGTGCCAGTCGCCGTCCCACTGCAGCGCCTGACGGCGGACGCCCTCCCTGACGAAGCCGGCCTTCTCGTAGGCCCGCTGTCCACGGGGGTTGAACGAGTACACGCTCAGCTCGACGCGGTGCAGACCGACGGTGCCGAAGGCGTAGTCGAGGACCAGCGACGTGGCCTCGGTGCCGAAGCCGCGTCCGTAGACGTCGGGGCCGGTGAGCCCGATGCGGAAGTTGCAGGACTCGTCGTCGGCGTCGAGCTCGTTGAGCACCACCTCGCCCAGCACCCGGCCGGTCCCCACCTCGACGATCGCGAAGTCCGCGCGGTCGTCGTGGTCCTGCCGCGTGGAGAGCCAGTTGCGGAGCATGTCGTCGTCGAAGACCTGCGTGGCGGCGGTCATCCGCCGCCCCTCCGGGTCGTCGAACATCGGGCGCAGCCCCTCGTAGTGCTCGATGCCGAGGGGCTCGAGACGGACCCGCTCGCCCACGATCGTGGGCCGGCCCTTGAACGCGTGCTCGGTGATGCTCATGCCTGCCCGGCTTCCCTGTCGTCTCGCGGCCTTCTCGCGCGGGCTCTCCCAGCCCGCCGCAGTCTTGCTTCGTTGCGCCCTGCCTTGCGGCCGGACTCGCGCCGCAGGTCGACCCAGCTCTCGTAGCGGCGGACCGCCAGCTCCCCCGAGTCGAGGGCCGCCCGGACGGCGCAGCCGGGTTCGCTCTGGTGGCCGCAGTCGTCGAAGCGGCAGCTCTGGGCCAGCGTCTCCACGTCGGCGAACGCCCTCGCCAGTCCGCCGGCGGTGCCCAGCAGTCCGACCTCACGTAGTCCGGGCGTGTCGACCACGGCGCCACCACCCGGCAGCAGGACCAGCTCACGTCGCACGGACGTGTGCCGGCCCCGCCCGTCCTGACGGATGGCCCGGGTCCCGAGGACCTCGGCGCCGACCAGCGCGTTGACGAGTGAGGACTTCCCGTGGCCCGAGGCGCCCACGAGGGCGAGCGTGCGCCGGTCGCCCACGATCTCCCGGAGGCGCGCGAGTCCCGCCCCGGTGAGCGTGCTCGTGCACACCACTTCGACACCGGGCGCGGCAGCGCGCACGTCGTCGCTCACGAACTCCGCGTCGGACACCATGTCGGCCTTGGTGAGCACGACGACCGGGGTGGCCCCGCTCTCCCACGCCAGGGACAGCAGGCGCTCCACCCGCGCGATCACCGGGTCGGGGTGCAGGGCGACCACCACGGCGACATGGTCGACGTTGGCGCAGAGCACCTGTCCGTGGGACCGCTTGCCTGCGGTCGCGCGCACCACCGCGGTCGACCTCGGGAGCACCCGCTCCACGGTCTGCCGGTGGTCGGGCCAGTCGCGCACCACGACCCAGTCGCCTGTCGTCGGCGCCGCGACGGGGTCACGGGCGACCTCGCCGAGCAGGTCGCCGGCGTACCCGGCCCGAAGCAGGCCGTGCTCGGTGAGGACCTCGGCGAGGCCGCGGTGCACGCGCACGACACGGCCGACCTCGGCGTCCGCAGCAGCGGCCCACCGGGCCATCTGCGGTTCGTAGCCGATGGTCTCGAGCACCCTCGGAATGTACGTCCCACCTCCGGGGCCCGCACCTGATTAACCGGGTCGGTGGTGGCCGCGGGGATGCCGGGGGGCGTCGGCCGCGTCGTCGTCGGCCTCCTGCTCCTCCTGCACCTCCTCGAGGGCGTGGACCACCTGGTCGTAGTCGGCGCCCTCGTCGTATCCGTCGAGGTCCTCGGAGAGCGCTTCGCCGAAGCGTCGCTGCTCGTCCTGGTCACGGCGCAGCCGCGGAAGCATCGCGGCGAGCTTGAGCCGTCGCACCAGCTCCATGCGCGCCCGCGCGGTCTCCGACTCCGGCCACACACGGTCGAACGCCGCGTTGACCGCCGCGCCGATCAGCACTGCGATCGAGAGCAGGTACAGCCACAGGAGCACCGCGATCGGAGCCGCGAGCGGGCCGTAGATCGAGGTCGACTCCCCCGCTGTCGAGGTGAGCACCCAGCGGAGCAGGAAGGAGCCGAGGACCCACAGGACCAACGTCAGCGTCGCCCCGGGGAGGTTGTAGCGCCAGGAGGTCCGCACCGGGACCGACGCGTGGTAGAGCGTGGCGAGGAAGCAGATGGAGAGCACCACGACCGCCGGCCAGTAGAGCGCGTTGACGGGCTCGAGGCGCTCGGGGACGACGCGCTCCACCAGGCGGGGGCCGGCGACCACGAGAGGGATCGTGACGACGCCCGTGACCAGCCCGAGGACGTACAGCACGAACGACAGCATCCGGGTCTTGACCAGGCCGCGCTGCCCGCCGAGGCCGTACATGATCGTGATCGTGTCGACGAAGACGTTGAGGGCTCGCGACCCGGACCACAGGGCGAGGACGAAGCCGATCGAGATCACGTCGTACCGGCCGCCCTGGAGGACGTCGTTGAGAGTGGGCTCGATGATGCTGCCGACGGTGTCCTCGGTGAGGACGCGCGAGGAGGCCTCGACGACCGCGGCGCGGATCTCGGCGGTCCGCGCCTCGCTGAAGCTCTCGAAGACGTAACCGATCGACCCGACCAGGGCGAAGATCAGCGGCGGCAGGGAGAGCAGCGCGAAGAACGCCGCCTCGGCCGCGAGGCCCGTGACGCGGTTGCGGTAGCACGTCCCGACGGTGGAGACCACGAGGCGCCAGGCGGTGTCGCGCGCGATCTCCCAGCGGGGAGTCTCGGATGCCGACCGGCTCCTCGTCTCCCCTGACATGGAACTACCGTAACGACATGGCCATCGATAACCGGGTAGCAACGAACCAGGCACCGCCACTTGTCGGTCACAACGTCGTCCTGGCCGACCAGGCTCTCGTGGAGGCGGTGGAGCGCCACGGTTCCCGCGAGGTCGTCGAGGACCTCGTCGAGCTCGGTGCGATGGCCGGCAGCGAGGAGGCCCGTGAGCACGGTGTCCTCGCCAACCGCTACGAGCCCGAGCTCACGCCGTTCGACCGTTACGGCAACCGGGTCGACGAGGTCCGCTTCCACCCCTCGTGGCACTGGCTGATGGAGCGCGGGGTCGGCCACGGCCTCCAGGCCGCTCCGTGGGTCTCGGAGTCCCCGCATGCGCACGTACGACGGGCGGCGGGCTTCATCGCCTGGTCCCAGACCGAGCCGGGCCACGGCTGCCCGATCTCGATGACCTACGCCGCCATCCCGGCGCTGCGCGTCGACGACGCGATCGCCAAGGAGTGGACCCCGCTGCTCGCGTCCACCGCCTACGACTTCGGGGTCCGCGCGATCTCCGAGAAGCGCGGCGCCCTCGCCGGCATGGGCATGACGGAGAAGCAGGGCGGCTCGGACGTCCGCACCAACGTGACCGAGGCGCGCCCCACGGCGGTCGACGGCGAGTACACCCTCCACGGCCACAAGTGGTTCACCTCCGCCCCGATGAACGACGTCTTCCTCGTCCTCGCGCAGGCGCCCGGTGGCCTGACCTGCTTCCTGGTGCCCCGGGTCCTCCCCGACGGCACCCGGAACCGCCTCGACGTGATGCGGCTCAAGGACAAGCTCGGCAACCGGTCCAACGCCTCCTCCGAGCTCGAGTTCCACGGCACGTGGGCACAGCGGCTCGGCGACGAGGGACGCGGCGTGCGCACCATCATCGAGATGGTCGCCGCGACGCGCCTCGACACCGTGCTCGGCTCCACCTCGCTGATGCGCCGCGCGGTCGCCGAGGCCTCGTGGCACGTCGCGCACCGCTCGGCCTTCGGCGGCGTCCTCGCCGACAAGCCCCTCATGCAGAACGTCGTCGCCGACCTCGCCGTCGAGACCGAGGCCGCCACCGCGCTGTCGATCCGGCTCGCGGCGGCCGTCGACGACGCCGACGACCCGCACGAGGCGGCGTTCCGCCGCATCGCGCTGCCGCTGTCGAAGTTCTGGGTGTGCAAGCGGACGCCGATGATGGTGGCGGAGGCACTCGAGTGCCTCGGCGGCAACGGGTACGTCGAGGAGTCCGTGATGCCGCTGCTCTTCCGCGAGTCGCCGCTGAACTCCATCTGGGAGGGCTCGGGCAACGTCAACGCCCTCGATGTCCTTCGCGCCCTGTCCCGCGAGCCCGAGGCGCTCAACGCCTGGATCGTCGAGGTCGGCAAGGCCCGGGGCGAGGACGAGCGGCTCGACCGGGCGATCGACGGGGTCCTCGAGCAGCTCGCCGACACCTCGGACCTCGAGCTCCGCGCACGGCGGCTGGCCGGGCAGATGGCGGCCGTCCTCCAGGGCGCGCTCCTCGTCCAGCACGCGCCCACCGCGGTGGCCGACGCATTCTGCGCGACACGGCTCGGCAACGAGTACGGCGGCACGATGGGCATGCTCCCGCGCGGCATCGACCTGAGGTCGATCGTCGAGCGGACCACCCCGCAGGTCTGACGCCTCCCCGGCTAGCCCCGGCCGGCGAGGTCGCGGCGGCGGTCCCGGGACAGCCAGGCCCGGAACGACCACGGCGCCCAGCGGATACCGTCGCTCGACGGCGGACCGGCGAGGAGGCGTTCGGCGACCGCTGCCCGGAAGGCCGGCATGTCCAGGCGACCGGGGTCCCACTTGTGGTCCGACCACTCCTTGTGACCGATCACCGACCTCGCCGTCCACCCGTGGTGGTCGCACAGCGCCGCCGCGAGCAGCACCAGCGAACGGCGGGCCTTGCGGGTCGGCGGCTTCCCGCCGCTGTAGAACGCCTCGACCCCGTAGAACCGTGCGTTCCCGTCGACCGCCCCTGCCGAGCCGGTGTGCTCACGTGGTCGGGGCGGGCGGACGTCGTACCCCTCCTCGATGACGGCACGGAGCACGCCGGGGTCGCCGCCGCCCGCGTGGTTCGCGCGTCCGCAGCCGATGAGCCAGATCGTGCCCTCGTCGTCACAGCCGAACTGCGAGAGCGGCCCGGGCAGCCCGGCGCGACCGCGGATGACGACCTCGAGGTCGGTGCGGTCCGCCGCGTCGTCGCCCGTGTGGTGGAGGACCAGGCCGTGCACCGGCCCCCAGGCGGACACGTGGTTGCGGTTACGGGTCCGCCAGCCGTCCGTCTCCCGGAAGGGGATCCGCCACCGGCTCAGGGCGGCCACCGTCTCGTCGGCGGTCATGGGCGCCGCCACGTCAGCGCCCTCTCCGACGCCGGGCGGCGGCTGCGTCGGCGCCGACCCGCTGGGAGAACTGGATACCGAAGTACGCGGTGAGGATCGCCCCGATCGAGCTCGCCACTGCGGCCAGAGCCGCCACTCCTGACTCGTCGTTCCAGCTGAAGGCCACGACGACGAACGCGGTCATGAGCCCGAGAAGCCCCATGAAGAGCGCCCAGAGAGCGGAACGGACGTTCCCGTCCTCCGGCGCCAACTTTCTCTCCCTGCCACCTGCAACAGACATGCGCGACGGTCCTTTCGCGATTCCACCTGGGGAAGTTGACCGAAGGGAGCTCGATGGCCCCGAGGATCCGTCGTACTCCTGGGATCAGTGAGAGCGATGCCGATGCATCCACCGCTGCTTGATGTCCTCACTCACCCTGCTCGATGCGGCTGGGTCGAGGCCGGCGAGCCAGGGAACCAGCCGTGGCGAGGTCTGGACTGGTGGTCCCCGTGCGCGTTTTTACTTTGCGATTCTTTACTTAGAGAATGCGCGTGTACTGCATGTGGGGACATCACCCTTGCTGTCCATCTTCGGATAGTCCCGGCGGTGTGTCTCTTGGCCCCTGTTGGTCATGACAAATCACCCCGAACGTCACTTCTCGGGACGTCACGCCCAGCTGTCGCCGCATCAAGGCCCTGTGGCGTACATCACTCACAAGATCCCCAGAACTGGTGATTCCCTCGCGTCGCCACGGTGCGACGCTCGCCGTGTCGGCTGCTCGCTCAGCCGGCCGGCAAGGGTGCCCCATCACGGGCTCCCGAGGGGGTTGCTGTGGTCACGGACAAGCGTCCGGCCCGTCGCGGGCTGCTCGCCAGGCACAAGGCGCTCTTCGCCCTGCTCGGTCTCGCCACGCTTCTCGTCGCCGGAGTCGGCGCCTGGGCGGTCTCCCTGAGCAACCAGATCAGCTCGATCTCCCGGATGGACCTCGACCTCGACTCCGACATCGTGCGCGACCCGGTGCTGGGCGCGTACGAACGCCCAGCGCCCCCGACCGGCCCGGCCGCCGCGGCGGTGAACATCCTCGTCGGCGGAGTCGACGCCGGCGAGTCCTCGCGCATCGTCGAGGACCTGGAACGCGGCACGTGGGTCCCAGGGTCCCACCGCAGCGACACGATCATGGTGCTGCACCTCAGCGCCGACCGACGCAGGGCGTACGTGATCTCGGTGCCGCGCGACACGTGGGTGCCGATCGACGGGTACGGCATGGCCAAGATCAACGCCGCCCTGTCCTACGGCGGCCCGGCGCTCTTCGTGCGCACGCTCGAGCAGTTCACCGGCCTGCGGATGAACCACCTCGTCATCGTCGACTGGGACGGCTTCCGCAGGCTGGTCGACGAGCTCGGCGGCGTCGAGATCAGGCGGCAGGGCGCAGCCACCACGCTCGGCGGGGAGGAGGCGCTCGCCTACGTCCGGGAGCGCTTCGGCCTGCCGCGCGGCGACCTCGACCGGATGCAGCGCCAGCAGAACGTCGTGCGGGCCCTGTCGGAGGAGCTGATCGACCGCGAGGTCCTGCTCAACCCCCTGAAGCTGACCGAGGTCCTGCAGATCGTGACGAGCAGCGTCGCCGTGGACAAGGGCTTCAGCGACGAGGAGATGCGCCGCCTGGCGCTCTCCCTGCGCGGCCTCGACGGCGGCGACGTCGCACACCTGACGGTCCCGGTCGAGGGGTTCGACCGGATCGACGGGCAGAGCGTCGTACTCGTGGACGCCGCCAAGGCGAGGCGACTCTTCGGCGCAGCCATCGCAGACGAGCTCGACGAGTACGTCGCGCCGCTGCAGGTCGACACCCTGCCCGCCCCGGAGGCGGTCGACTGAGCCGGGGTCAGGTCAGCTCGAGGCCCGGGTACAGCGGGTACTTCTCGAGCATCTCCGCCGACGCGGCCTTGGTCCGGTCCGCAACGCCGTCGGCAAGGGTGTAGTTGGCCTTGGACGGCCTGCCGTCCTTGGTCTGCCTCGGCGTCGTGTTGGACAGTACGTCGACCATCAGCTCGGCCACGCGGTCGAACTCGTCGTGGCCGAAGCCGCGCGAGGTCAGGGCGGGGGTGCCGAGGCGGACGCCCGAGGTGTACCAGGCGCCGTTCGGGTCTCCCGGAACGGAGTTGCGGTTGGTCACCACGCCCGCGTCGAGCAGCGCGGACTCGGCCTGGCGGCCGGTCAGGCCGAAGCTCGTCACGTCGAGCAGCACGAGGTGGTTGTCGGTGCCGCCGGTCACGAGCTTGCCGCCGCGCTTGAGGAAGCCCTCGGCCAGCGACTTCGCGTTGTCGGCGATGTCCTGGGCGTAGCCCGCGAACTCCGGCTGACGGGCCTCGGCCAGCGCGACGGCCTTGGCGGCCATCACGTGCGAGAGCGGGCCGCCGAGGACCATCGGGCAGCCCCGGTCGACCGAGGGTGCGTACTCCTCCGTCGCGAGCACGAGGCCACCGCGCGGGCCGCGCAGGGACTTGTGGGTCGTGGTGGTGACGACGTGGGCGTAGGGCACCGGGTTCTCCTCGCCGGTGAACACCTTTCCCGCGACGAGGCCGGCGAAGTGCGCCATGTCGACCATCAGCGTCGCGCCGACCTCGTCGGCGATCTCGCGCATCTTCGCGAAGTTCACCCGGCGCGGGTAGGCGGAGTAGCCGGCGATCAGCACCAGCGGCTTGAACTCACGCGCGGCCGCGGCGACCTTGTCGTAGTCCAGGAGTCCGGTCTCGGGGTCGGTGCCGTAGCTGCGCTGGTTGAACATCTTCCCGGAGATGTTCGGCCGGAAGCCGTGCGTCAGGTGGCCTCCGGCGTCCAGCGACATCCCGAGCATGCGCTGGTTGCCGAACTCGTGGCGCAGGGCCTCCCAGTCGGCCTCGGACAGGTCGTTGACGGACTTCGCGGCGTGCTTCTCGAGGCCCGGCGTCTCGATGCGATGCGCGAGGATCGACCAGAACGCGACGAGGTTGGCGTCGATGCCGGAGTGCGGCTGGACATAGGCGTACTCGGCGCCGAACAGCTCGCGAGCGTGCTCGGCCGCGATCGACTCGACGGTGTCGACGTTCTGGCAGCCGGCGTAGAAGCGGTGGCCGATCGTGCCCTCGGCGTACTTGTCGCTGAGCCAGTTGCCCATCGTCAGCAGCACGGCCGGTGAGGCGTAGTTCTCGCTGGCGATCAGCTTCAGCGACGAGCGCTGGTCGGAGAGCTCGGCACGGATCGCGTCGGCGATCCGGGGCTCGACCGACGAGACCACCTCGAGTGCGGACTTGTAGGCGGCGCTGGCGGTGGCGGCGAGGTCGCCCCCCGTCGAGGAGGCGGAGATCCCTGCTGAGGTCGACTGGGTCATGCGGGACAGCCTAGTGACATCCTCGCGGGAGGCACCCGCCCGCTGAGGTGTCGGCCGTCACATCGCCCGCCTGACGGTCCGATCCGGGTCTCAGATCCTGGACAAACGTCTCATTGCATGAGACCCCGGTTTGTGGACCAGGCGTCCGCAAGGTGAGACTTCTCCGCATGATCACTGCAGGTACCGACACGCGCCTCGTGGCTCGCCGCCACGTGGACCTCGGTCGTACCCGCAGCATGATGTGTATGCCGCAGCGCGCCGTCTGAAGACAGTCTCTCTCAGTCAACCGGCGCGCGGTCGCCGGCACACACATCTCGACAACGGCGTCGGGTGGTCGTCGATTCGTGCGTCTCTCATCCCCAGGAACGCATTCATGACTTCCAGCAGCACCACCCCGCACAAGCCCACCGGCCCCGCGAAGCCGGTCCCGAGCGGCCCCGGCCGCAGCGGCCGCCCTCGTCCCCGCCGCGGTGAGG
Organism: uncultured Actinomycetota bacterium; assembly: GCA_963701425.1. Taxonomy (GTDB): domain Bacteria; phylum Actinomycetota; class Actinomycetes; order Propionibacteriales; family Nocardioidaceae; genus Nocardioides_C. The sequence goes on from CAVPAG010000017.1 coordinate 186,014, forward strand.
GCCAGTGGGCGCTCGGCTACCGCGAGCCCCTCAACGCCAACGAGCAGTTCAAGAAGGACGACGACGCGCTCAACGTCCGCGCGCGCATCGAGAACATCTACGCCCACCGGGGCTTCGACTCCATCGACCCCAACGACCTGCGCGGCCGCTTCCGCTGGTGGGGGCTGTACACCCAGCGCAAGCCCGGGTTCGACGGCGGGAAGACCGGCTCCCTCGAGCCCCACGAGCTCGACGACCGCTACTTCATGTTGCGGGTCCGCACCGACGGTGCCCTCCTCGGACCCGAGCAGCTGCGTGCTCTGGGCAGCGCGTCGACCGAGTTCGCGCGCGACACCGCCGACATCACCGACCGCCAGAACGTCCAGTACCACTGGGTCCAGGTGGAGGACGTGCCGGCGATCTGGCAGCGGCTCGAGGCGGCCGGCCTGGAGACCCAGGAGGCCTGCGGCGACTCCCCCCGGCCGTTCCTCGGCTCCCCGGTGGCGGGTGTGGCTGCCGACGAGATCATCGACGGCACGCCTGCCCTGCAGGAGATCAAGCGCCGCTTCATCGGCAACCCCGCCTTCTCCAACCTCCCGCGCAAGTTCAAGACCGCGGTCACCGGCCACCCGAGCCACGACGTGGCCCCCGAGGTCAACGACGTCGCGTTCGTCGGCACCGTGCACCCCGAGCACGGGCCCGGCTTCGACCTGTGGGTCGGCGGAGGCCTGTCCACCAACCCGATGCTCGCCCAGAAGCTCGGCGTGTGGATCCCCCTCGAGGAGGTCGCCGACGCCTGGGAGGGCGTGGCGTCGATCTTCCGCGACTACGGCTACCGCCGCCTCCGTTCGCGCGCCCGCCTGAAGTTCCTCGTCGCCGACTGGGGTGTGGCGAAGTTCCGTGAGGTGCTGGAGAACGAGTACCTCGGCCGTCGCCTCGTCGACTGCCCCTCACCCGCGTCGCCACGGGTGGCGGGCGACCACATCGGTGTCCACCTGCAGAAGGACGGCGCGTACTACGTCGGCGCCGCCCCCACCGTGGGACGGATCTCCGGGACGCTGCTGACCCGGCTCGCCGACGTCGTCGAGGAGTACGGCGCCGCCGGCGTGCGTCTCACGGCGTACCAGAAGCTGGTCGTCCTCGGCGTCCCCGCGGACCGGGTCGAGGGCATCGTCGCCGCGCTCGAGCAGGTCGGTCTCTCGGCCCGCCCGAGCAACTGGCGGAAGAACACGATGGCCTGCACCGGCATCGAGTTCTGCAAGCTCGCCATCGTCGACACGAAGAACCGTGCCGCCGCGCTCGTCGACGAGCTCGAGCGCAGGTTCCCCGACCTGGACACCCCGATCACCGTGAACGTCAACGGCTGCCCCAACGCCTGCGCCCGCACGCAGGTCGCGGACATCGGTCTCAAGGGCCAGCTCGTGCTCGACGAGGACGGTCGCCAGGTCGAGGGCTTCCAGGTCCACCTCGGCGGCGGACTCGGCCTCGACCCCGTCTTCGGCAAGAAGCTCCGTGCCCACAAGGTCACCAGCGCCGGTCTCGACGACTACGTCACGGCCGTCGTGCGCGCCTTCCTCGCCGGCCGCGAGGACGGGGAGGACTTCCAGTCGTGGGTGCTTCGCGCCGACGAGACGCTGCTTCGCGGCGAGGGCGCCCCGGCGCTGGAGGGGGTCCGATGAGCGAACGCGCCGTCCCCTTCCACTGCCCCTACTGCGGCAACGAGGACCTACGTCCGCACGAGACCGAGCAGGGCTCGCCGCACGGCGCCTGGGAGTGCCGCGCGTGCCTGCGCGCCTTCTCCCTGAAGATGCTCGGGCTCATCACGCCGCGCGGCACCCAGGGGGCGACGTCATGACCGCCGCGACGACCATGGCCGCCCGCAGCTTCCGTGGAAGCTCGACCGCGGGACGCAGCCAGGAGGAGCTCAAGGAGCTGGTCTCGCACGTGGGGGCCGAGCTCGAGCTCGCACCCGCCGAGGTGATCCTCGAGTGGGCGGTCGCCAGCTTCGGCGAGCGCTTCTGCATCACCTCGTCGATGGCCGACGCCGTCCTCGCCCACCTCGCGTCGCGGGTGGCTCCGGGGGTCGACGTGGTCTTCCTCGACACCGGCTACCACTTCCCGGAGACCATCGGCACGCGCGACGCGGTCGAGGCGACCCTGCCGGTCAACCTCGTCACGATCACGCCCGAGCAGACGGTGGCCGAGCAGGACGCGGCGTACGGCAAGGACCTCTTCGCCCGCGACCCCGACCTGTGCTGCGCCCTGCGCAAGGTCGCACCCCTGGCGACGTCGCTGGACGGCTACGACGCCTGGGCCACTGGTCTACGCCGCCAGGAGACCCGTAACCGCGTGATCGCGCCCGTCGTTGGGTGGGACGAGAACAAGCAGAAGGTCAAGGTCTCCCCCCTCGCGCGATGGAGCGACGAGGACGTGGAGCGGTACATCGCCGAGCACGGAGTGCTCGTCAACCCCTTGCAGTACGACGGATACCCCTCCATCGGCTGCCGCCCGTGCACGCGGCGGGTGGCACCCGGAGAGGACAAGCGCAGCGGCCGCTGGGCCGGAAGCACGAAGACCGAGTGCGGGATCCACGTATGAACCCGACGTGCCCCGTACAGCAGGTAAGTATCGAAAGGAGCCCCCGCTCATGACCGCTCCCGCCCTGGTGGCTCTTGCCCACGGCAGCCGTGACCCGCGTTCCGCGGAGACGATCCAGGCGCTGTGCGCCGAGGTCCGCAACATGCGGCCCGACCTGCGGATCGAGCCCGCGTTCCTCGAGCTCTCCAAGCCGTCGTTCTCCACGGTCGTCGACAAGCTCGTGCGCGCCGGCTACGACGAGATCGTCGTGGTCCCGCTCCTGCTCACCGAGGCCTACCACGCCAAGGTCGACGTACCCGCCGCCATCGCCGCGGCCGAGGCCAAGCACGAGAACCTCAAGGTCCGGGCCAGCAACATCCTCGGGCTCGAGACGGTCTTCCTCGAGGTCCTCGACCGGCGCCTGCGTGCAGCGCTGAAGGAGGCCCGGGTCCGCGAGCTCGACGCGCTCGTGCTCGCCGCGGCAGGCTCCTCCGACGCCCTCGCCAACCAGGCGGTCGCCCGGCTCGCACGGCTGTGGGGCACCAGGCACAAGCTCCCCACGGTCGCCGCGTTCGCCTCCGCCGCGCCGCCGGCGACCGGCGAGGCCGTGCGACAGTTCCGCGCCGAGGGGCGGCGCCACATCGCGGTGGGGTCGATGTTCCTGGCCCCCGGCACGCTGCCGGACCGGGCCGCCGAGCTCGCACTCGAGGCGGGTGCCGTAGCAGTGTCCGCACCGCTCGGTGCCGACACCGAGGTGGCCCGCACGATCCTGGCCCGCTACGCGGTCGGAGCCGTCGAGCTCGTTCCGGTGTGACCGGTCGGACGTCATACGTCCCGGTCCCTATAGGGATCGCTCCGTATGACGTCCGACATGGTCGGTAGGCTCTCCCCCATGAGCCAGCACTTCGACGTCCTCGTTCTCGGCGCAGGCCCCGGTGGCTACGTCGCCGCCATCCGCGCCTCCCAGCTCGGCCTCAAGGTCGGCGTGGTGGAGAAGAAGTACTGGGGCGGTGTCTGCCTCAACGTGGGCTGCATCCCCTCGAAGGCGCTGCTGCGCAACGCCGAGCTCGCGCACATCCTGCAGCACGAGAAGGACGTGTTCGGCATCGAGGGCGAGGCGACGATGAGCTTCTCCAAGACGCACGCGCGCAGCCGCAGCGTCTCGGACAGCATCGTCAAGGGCGTCCACTTCCTGATGAAGAAGAACAAGATCACCGAGATCCACGGCTGGGGCACCCTGACGGGTGACAAGTCGATCGACGTGAAGGACGACGACGGCAACGTCGAGAGCTACACCTGCGACAACCTCATCATCGCCACCGGTGCGACCACCCGGCTCGTCCCGGGCACGTCGCTGTCCGACCGGGTCGTCACCTATGAGGAGCAGATCCTCACCGACGAGCTCCCCGGCAGCATCGTCATCGCCGGCTCGGGCGCGATCGGGGTCGAGTTCGCCTACGTGATGAAGAACTTCGGCGTCGACGTGACCATCGTGGAGTTCCTCGACCGGATGGTGCCGACCGAGGACGCCGAGGTCTCCAAGGAGCTGCTCAAGCACTACAAGAAGCTCGGCGTGAACGTCATGCTCTCCACCAAGGTCGAGAGCATCGACGACTCCGGCGACAAGGTGAAGGTCACCGTCTCCAAGAACGGCGAGCAGCAGGTCATCGAGACCGACAAGGTGCTCCAGGCGATCGGGTTCGCGCCGCGGCTCGAGGGCTACGGGCTCGAGAACACCGGCGTCAAGACGACCGAGCGCGGTGCGATCGCCATCGACGAGCGCGGACGCACGAACATCGAGGGCGTCTACGCGATCGGTGACGTCACCGGCAAGCTGATGCTCGCCCACACCGCCGAGGCGATGGGCATCGTGGCGGCCGAGACGATCGCGGGCGCGGAGACGATGGAGGTCGACTTCGACATGATCCCGCGCGCGACGTACTGCCAGCCGCAGATCGCCTCCTTCGGCTACAGCGAGGAGCAGGCCAAGGAGAAGGGCTACGACGTCAAGGTCGCGAAGTTCCCCTTCTCGGCCAACGGCAAGGCGAAGGGCCTCGGCGACACCAGCGGCTTCGTCAAGATCGTGGCCGACGCGAAGTACAACGAGATCCTCGGCGCCCACCTGATCGGTCCCGACGTCACCGAGCTGCTGCCGGCCCTGACGCTCGCCCAGCGCTGGGACCTCACCGCCGACGAGGTCGCGCGCAACGTGTTCGCCCACCCGACGCTCAGCGAGTCCGTCAAGGAGGCCATCGAAGGCATCGCGGGCCACATGATCCACCTCTGAGCCGCAGCCACCTCACCGGGTCGGCGGGTCTCCGCCGGCCCGGTTCGCTGTCCTAGCCGAGGAACCGCGCGTTCGGGTCGACCGGCTTGACCGGCAGTCGGGGGTCCGGGCCCGGGGGCGCCATCAGCAGCCGGGGCTGCCGCACCTTCCTGGGCTTGTGGTGCAACCGGCGAGGACGGCGCAGGGACGGCTTCGATGCGAGCATGGGTCAAATCTCCCTCTTCGCCCGCTCCCCCGCAGGGGTCCGAAGTCCCGCAGACCCACGCGGAAGGTCACATTCGTCCGTGATGCCTCAGCGGACGAGCCGGTCGACGAGGTGCTCGAGCTGCCGACCCGGGTCCGAGGTGAGCCCGCCGTGGATCGGTCCGGGCTGTACGACGGTCGACCTCGGGGCGCTCACGAACCCGAACCTCGTGCCCAGCGGCGTCCGACCAGCAGCACCGGCCGACTCGTCACCCCGGCAGACCGCCTCGATCGTCGAGAGGGCAGACCTCACGGCCTCCAGGTCGAGCTCGGGCGCGAGCACACTGAGGCGTGGCCCGTCGACGTGGCAGCGCGCCTCGAGGAAGTCGGCACGCTGGCAGTAGAGCACCACGCCGACGTTGACGAACTCCTCGCGGTCCACCCGCGGCACGCACCGCAGGACGACGTACTGGAACCCCATCCCTGTCATGCTGCACTCTCCCGCGGCAGCCACGACCGCTCGCCCGCGACCCGCGAGAGCAGGAAGTCGACGTAGGCCTCGCGCACGGCGTCCTCGTCGGCGGCACCGGGTGGCACCTCGAGCCAGTCCTCCGGCACTTGTGCCACGACCTCGACCAGCAGCTCGCGGGTGACCTGCGGCGCGAGCGAGGCGTCGGCCTCCGCGACACCGGGGAGGTAGGCGGCCAGCACGTGGTCGGAGACGTCGTAGGGCTGACGTGCGAACCGGTCGGGGCTGCCGATCCCCTGCGACCAGCCGTGGTGGAAGTACAGGCAGGCGCCGTGGTCGATCGCCCACACCTCCTTGTGCCACACCAGGAGGTTCGGGTTGCGCCAGCTCCGGTCCACGTTGGCGGTCAGGGCGTCGAGCCAGATGACCCGGGCAGCTGCCTCGGGATCGGGCGCGCAGCCCGAGTCGAACCCGAACGAGCCTGGGAGGAAGTCGACGCCGAGGTTGAGGCCCACGCTCGCCGTGAGCAGGTCCTGGACCTCCTCGTCCGCTTCGTACCTGCCGATCGCCGCGTCGAGCTCGATCGCGACCAGGTCGGGGGTGTTGATGCCGAGCCGCCGTGCGAGCTCGCCCACGACCACCTCGGCGACCAGCACCCGCAGGCCCTGGCCGGCACCGCGGAACTTGCAGACATAGGTGCCCAGGTCGTCGGCCTCGACGATGCCCGGCAGGGACCCACCCTCGCGCAGCGGCGCGACGTAGCGGGTCGCGGACACGGTGGGGATCACGCGCACAACCTACCGGGGGCAACCCTGACCTACCGGCGGCAACCCTGCCGAACTCGTCGGCACCTCAGGCGAAGGGGTCCTCGTCCCGCAGCCGCGCCCGCTGCGTCTCCACGTCGAAGTCGGCCTCCGGCCACCCGAGGTCGAACCCCCGGAGCGTCTCGAGCAGCAGCGCAGCGATGGCCCAGTTGCGGTACCACTTCCGGTCGCTGGGGACGACGTGCCATGGTGCGGCGTCGGTGTTGCAGCGCTCGAGCGCGACCTCGTAGGCGTGCTGGTAGGCCGTCCACATCGACCGCTCGTCGATGTCACCGGGGTTGAACTTCCAGAGCTTCGTCGGGTCGTCCAGGCGCGCAAGGAGGCGCTCCTTCTGCTCCTCCGCAGAGATGTGGAGCATGCACTTGACGACCGTGGTCCCCGAGGCGACCAGTTCCTCCTCGAACCGGTTGATGGCGTCGTACCGCTCGGCGATCGTCTCCGGAGAAACAAGCTCGCGCACCCTGGCGATCAGGACGTCCTCGTAGTGCGAGCGGTCGAAGACGCCGATCATCCCCGGCCCGGGGAGCTCGCGCTCGATCCGCCAGAGGAAGTCGTGCTCGAGCTCTTCAGCGGTCGGCGCCTTGAACGCCTTGATGTGCACACCCTGGGGATCGAAGAGGTCGACCGTGTGGCGCATGACCCCGCCCTTGCCGGCGGTGTCCATGCCCTGCAGCACCAGGAGGAGCCGCCGCGAACCGCCGGTGCGTCCCTCGGCGAAGAACCGCTCCTGCAGCTCCGAGAGCTCGGCGTCCAGGGCGGCCAGCGCCGCCTTGCCCGCTGCCTTGTCGCCCTCGAACCCGGGCGTACCCCGGGTGTCGATCGAGGCCAGGTCCACCCTGCCCCGCGGCAGGCGCAGCGCATCGGCGAGCACAGCCGAGGTCACGGTCGGCCCCTTCTTCGACTTCCCCATCTGTTGATAGTGCCCGGTTCGCCTCCGGGCAATCGGCTGCCGCGCCGGAGCAGGGTCACTCCTCGAGCCCCGCGCCCTCCCTCGCCAGCGCGTCGAGTCGGCTGATCGCCCGGAAGTACTTCTTCTTGTAGCCGCCCTCGAGCAGCTCGGGGGCGAACATCTCGTCCATGCTCACCCCGCTCGCCACGAGCGGCAGGTCCCGGTCGTACATCCGGTCCGCGAGGACGACGAGCCGCAGGGCGACTGCCTGGTCGGAGACGGTGCGCACGTCCTCGAGGCACACGAGTCGTACGCCGTCGAGAAGCGCGCCGTACTTCGAGGGGTGCACGTCGGCGAGGTGGCGGGTGAGGTCGACGAAGTGGTCGAGGCTGGCCCCCTCTGCCTCCGCGCGCCGCTGCACCTCCTCGAGCGGCCAGGCGTCCGGAGCCTTGGGCAGGCCGCGGTGCCGGTAGTCCTCGCCGTCGATGCGCACCGACTCGAACGAGCTCGCGAGCCCCTGGATCTCCCGCATGAAGTCCGCCGTGGCGAAGCGCCCCTCCCCCAGCTTGCCGGGCAGGGTGTTCGAGGTGGCCGCGAGCCCCACGCCCTCCTCGCGGAGGTTGCGCAGCAGCGTGGAGACGAGCACGGTGTCGCCGGGGTCGTCGAGCTCGAACTCGTCGACACAGACCAGGCGGTACGACGAGAGGGCGGTGACCGCGTCGTGGAACCCGAGGGCGCCGACGAGGTGGGTCAGCTCGACGAAGGTCGCGAACAGCTTGGGCTCGGGTGCCGAGTGCCACAGTGACGCGAGGAGGTGGGTCTTGCCGACGCCGTACCCGCCGTCGAGGTAGACACCCCCGGGACCCGCCGGCTCGGCCGACTTCCGGAAGAGCCCCTTCTTCCGGGCGGGCCGGTTCAGCTCGTCGGCGAAACCGCGCAGGACCTCGACTGCCTCCTTCTGGGACGGCTGGGCGGGGTCGGGCTTGTAGGAGTCGAAGCTGACCTCGGCGAAGCGCGGCGGCGGCACGAGCTCGGCGAGCAGCCGGTCCTTCGACACGAGGGGGTTGCGGGAGCAGAGGCGGATCGGCACCGCTCCAGCCTACGAGTCACGGCTACGCTGCCTGACATGCGTCTGCCTGTGATGCCGCCCGTGCAACCCATGCTCGCCAAGTCGGTCAAGGGGATCCCCGACCCGGCCAAGCACGAGGGCGGCCTGTCGTTCGAGCCGAAGTGGGACGGGTTCCGCTGCATCGTCTTCCGCGACGGTGACGAGGTGGTCCTGGCCAGCCGCAACACCAAGGAGCTCACCCGGTACTTCCCCGACGTGGTCGAGGCCGTGAAGCAGTCGCTGCCGGAACGATGCGCGGTCGACGGGGAGATCTTCGTCGCCATCGGCGAGCGGCTGGAGTTCGAGCGTCTCCAGGAGCGCATCCACCCCGCCGACTCCCGGGTCAGGATGCTCGCCGAGACCACGCCGGCCTCGTTCGTCGCCTTCGACCTCCTCGCGATCGACGACGAGTCGCTGATGAAGGAGCCGTTCTCGGTGCGGCGTACCCGCCTCGAGGAGGCGATGGCCGACGCGGCCGCCCCTGTCTACCTGACCGCCACCACCACCGACCCCGCCGAGGCCGAGGACTGGTTCGCCCACTTCGAGGGCGCCGGGCTCGACGGCGTGGTCGCCAAGCCGATGTCGGCGGCCTACCAGCCCAACGCGCGCACCATGATGAAGGTCAAGCACGAGCGCACCGCCGACGTCGTCGTCGCCGGGTACCGCCTGCACAAGACCTCCACGCCCGAGAAGCCCTTGCTGGGCTCGCTCCTGCTCGGTCTGTACGACGACCGCGGCACTCTCCAGCACGTCGGCGTCGCTGCCGCTTTCAGCGAGAAGCGGCGTGCCGAGCTGCTCGAGGAGCTCGCATCTCTGGTCGTGGACACGGCCGACCACCCTTGGGGCGGGTGGGCCGAGGCGGAGCACCACAACGTCACGGGCGAACGGCTGCCCGGCGCCCAGAGCCGCTGGAGCGCGGGCAAGGACCTCTCCTTCGTGCCGCTCGACCCGCGGCTCGTCCTGGAGGTCGGCTACGACCACATGGAAGGCACGCGCTTCCGCCACACCGCGCAGTTCAAACGCTGGCGGCCCGACCGCGACCCGACGTCGTGCGGATATGACCAGCTGGAAGAGCCGGTGAGCTATGACTTGGGTAAGGTCTTGACCACCAGATCTTCATGAGTGGAGGGCGCTTTCCCGTGACTGCCGCAGGATCAGAGACGACCTACGACGTGGTGCTGCTCGTCGAGCAGCCGCTCTCCCAGCAGGACGCCCTCCAGGTCCGGGGGCTGCACGAGGAGATCGACGAGCACGTCCGCTACCACGTCCTCCTGCCCGTCGAGGACGCCGCCGCCCGCGTCGAGTCGGCGATGGGCTCCCTGGCCGCGAGCGAGGTGCTCGCCTCCCCCGCGCTCGTCATGAGCGAGGAGGATCTCGAGAACATCCAGCACGAGCTGCTCGACAACGCCCGCCGCGAGCTGTCGGCCAGCATCCAGCGGCTCGTCGACGCCGGCGCCGATGCGGTCGGCGACATCGTCAGCATCGACCCGATCGACGCCCTTGCTGCGAAGGTCAACGCCGTCGACGGCCGCGAGGCGATCATCCTGACCCGTCCGCACGTCGTCTCGGAGTTCTTCCACCTCGACTGGACCTCGCGGGCACGCCGCAAGATCGGTGTCCCCGTGCTGCACCTCCTCGAGCACGAGACCTTCGACGAGCAGGCCGGTGGCGGCGAGGGCGTGACGGGTATCTAGCGCCGGATGCGGTAGCGCAGGTAGACCATCCCGTTGCCGAACCGCCGCTCGTCCAGCAGCTCGAGGTCCAGACGGACCCCATCGGGCAGCGACTGCTTCCCGCCGCCGACGGCGACGGGCACGACGAAGAGCTGGTACTCGTCGACCAGTCCTGCCCTGATCGCCTGGGCTGCGAGCTCGGGACCCGCCACGGTGATGTCACGGTCCGCTGCCGCCTTCAGCCGCCCGACCGCCTCGGGGTCGAAGCTGTGCTCGAGCCTGGTCCTCGCCGTCCACGGCCGCTCCAGCGTCCGGGAGTAGACGACCTTCTCCGCCGCCTGCCAGATCTCCGCGAAGGTACGCGTGTAGGACGGCTGGTCCGCGTCGGCGAGGGCGGTCTCCCAGACAGCCATCACCTCGTACATCCGCCTCCCGTACAGGTACGTGCCTACCGGACGCTCGAGGTCGTTGACGAACGTGTGCACCTCCTCGTCCGGCTCGGCCCAGTCGAACCGGCCGCCCTCGTCCTCGATGTAGCCGTCGAGCGAGGCGATGACCGAGTAGATCAGCGTGGCCACTCGGGTCTCCTTCCGCCGTACGGAGCCAGCATGACTCGTCCAGGTCGGGCCGGTCGAAACCCCGGACCCGTTGCAGGATTGTGCACTGCACAAACCTGTAGTGCCTCGTTCACGCTCAGCCCGGGTGCGTGACCAAACGGAGATCCACCAACCTATGGACATTCCTCGTACCTCTTGGTGAAGTGCCGGAGTCGCGGCGAAAGTCGCGACTCTCCGCGCCGTTGAGCAAACATCGGCGCGCACCGTTCCCAGTCACAGGAGGATCTCCGTGAAGCGACGCATCCTTGGCGTCCTGGGTGGTGCCACGACGGCCGCACTGCTCGCCACCGCGCTGCAGGGCCCGGCCGAAGCCGCACCTCCCGCCGAACCCGGCTCCGCGAACGAGCAGGCCAGCACCAAGAGCAGGGCAGACGACCGTCCCGACCGGATGGAAGGCCGGCGCCGTCAGCTGGTCAAGCAGGGTGCCGAGATGGTGCTCACCGGCAAGCGTCAGGTCGAGGACCGCAACGGCTCGAAGGCGGTGCGGGTCGCCCCCGGCCAGTGGGCGCAGTACGGCCTGCAGGCCAGCGACCAGCTGCTGTCCTTCCTGGTCGAGTTCGGCGGCTCCACCAAGGGCAAGAAGGGCAGCACCGACGGCTCCACCAGCGGTCCGCTGCACAACCAGATCCCCGCGCCGGACCGTACGACGGACAACAGCACGTACTGGAAGGCCGACTTCAACCGCCAGCACTACATGGACATGTTCTTCAACGGCATGGCCGACCAGGGCGGAGAGTCCTTCAAGCAGATCTACCAGGAGATGTCGAGCGGCCGGTACACGGTCGACGGCGACGTCAGCGACTGGGTGAAGGTGGACAAGCCGGAGAGTGCTTACGGCACCACCGAGAGCCACGCCGACATGACCTACTTCATCGACGACACCGCGGAGGCCTGGTACGACGCACAGGTGGCGGCGGGCAAGTCGCGCCAGGAGATCGTCGACTACCTCGAGACCTTCGACCAGTGGGACCGCTACGACCACGACGGTGACGGCGACTTCAACGAGCCGGACGGCTACATCGACCACTTCCAGGCGATCCACGCCGGTGAGGGCGAGGAGGCCGGCGCTCCCGAGTGGGCGATCTGGTCGCACCGCTGGGCGGTCAACCAGAACGGCTTCCACACCGACGGGATCGGTCCCGAGGGCGCGACGTTCGGCGGCATCCAGATCGGCGACACCGGCCTGTGGATCCGCGACTACACCACCGAGCCGGAGAACGGCGGCCTGGGCGTCTTCGTCCACGAGTACGCCCACGACCTCGGTCTCCCCGACCTGTACGACACCCAGGGCGGCGAGAACGGCACCGGTTTCTGGACGCTGATGAGCTCCGGCTCGTGGCTGGGCGACGGCAACGGCGCCATCGGCACCACACCGAACCACATGGGCCCGTGGGAGAAGTTCCAGCTCGGCTGGCTCGACTACGAGGTGGCGCAGCACCGGCCAGACCTCGAGCCACGACCTCGGACCGTCGTACCACGCGACGAAGATGGCACAGTCCGTGATCACGGTCCTGCCGAAGAAGACGGTCACCACGAACCTCGGCGCCGCTGCCGAGGGCACGGACTACTTCTACTCCGGCCGCGGTGACAACCGCACGGCCACGCTCACCAGCCCGGCGTTCACCGCTCCGTCCAACGGCACGCTGAACGCCCAGGTGAAGTACGACATCGAGGCGGACTGGGACTACGCGTACGCCGAGATCACCACCGACGGCGGGACGACCTGGACGCCGATCCAGACCAACGTGTCGTCGACGACCGACCCGAACAGCACCAACGAGGGCTTCGGGATCACCGGCTCCAGCAACGGCGCCTGGGTCCCGCTGACGGCGAACCTTGCCCTCGACGGCGGCCGGCAAGACCGTGCAGGTCCGTTTCCGGATGGTCAACGACGCCTACCTCAACGAGACCGGCCTGCTGGTCGACGCCATCGAGGTCGGCGGCCTCAGCACGGGTGCCGAGAACGGTGCGGACGGCTGGACCATGAACGGCTTCACCATCGCCGAGGCCGGTCAGGTGGAGCGGCAGTACAGCCACTACTACATGGCCGAGAACCGCACCTACGGCGGCTACGACCGGACCCTCCGGACGGGGCCGTACAACTTCGGCTGGGGCTTCACCGAGCCGAACCGGGTGGAGCACTTCCCCTACCAGGACGGTCTGCTGATCTGGTACTGGGACACCCAGTACACCGACAACAACACCAGCACCCACATGGGCGGTGGTGAGGCCCTGCCGATCGACGCCCGCGCCGGCTCGCTGAAGTGGTCGGACGGCACGATCGCCCGCAACCGCATCCAGTCGTTCGACGCCACCTTCGGGCTCACGCCGACCGACCCGATCTCGCTGCACCGCGAGACCGCGAACGGGATGACGACCCTGACGGCTGCATCGCGCCCGGGTGTGGCGGTCTTCGACGACACCGACCCGATGCGCTACTACGACCAGGCGAACCCGCGACACAGCGCCATCGTCGGCGGCACGGGCACCCGGATCGAGGTCGTCAGCACCACGCAGAACGGCACGATGCAGATCGTGGTCCGCTGACCGCGAGCCACATCGGCTGAGCAGCAGGAAGGGCCCGGGAGAGCGATCTCCCGGGCCCTTTCGCGTGTCTCAGGCGGCGTCCTGCGCGTGTCCTCGTGTCCGACAGGCGCACGTGTGGATCTGGTCGTTGGCGGGGCAGGGCGGCGTCACCGGCCGGCAGGACCCGCAGATCGGCGGGGTCATGGAGCACCAGATACAGGTCCACGTGTGGAGCTTGCAGGTGTCGACGGGCTGCTCCGACTCTGCCGTGACAGGGCTCGGGTCGAGCCGCCAGAGTGCCGCGGCTCCGGTCTGCGGAATCAGTAGCTCCTCTTGCTGCATCATCGGCTTTCCATCCCGGTTCGACTACTTCCCCGCGATATCAGTACTCCCCCGTCGGGAGGTGCCGTGAAACACACGTCTAGACCTCACCGGGAGGCACAGGGGACGCCGGGCTTCAACGGGGCGGGCCCGGTGCCATCCTGCTGGGAGGGTGACCTGACGAGGGCAGGCGTGAGATGAACCGACGGCGAGCACCGGCCGTGTCCGGCACGGTGAGCACGAGCGACGGGGTCGCGCCGGTCGTGACCAGTCCGGGCCGACCGCCGACCGCGGGGCTGCTGGACGCGGGACCGGGTACGTCGGCCCCACTGACCGAGCGGATCCTCCTCCGGCTTCCCGGGCACAGGGGCCTGTGGGTGATCGCGTGGGGCCTCGTGCCGTGGCTGAACCTGGGCCTCGTGGTGGCCTCGGGGTCGCCCGGCTGGTCCGGTGACGGGGTCCCTGTCGTGGAGGTCCTGAACCGGGTGGCGGTGACCTTCGCCGTCCTGCTGTCGCTCTGGGGGGCGGCGCGTATCGCAGACGAGCTCGGGCGACTCCAGCAAGAGCTGGCGAAGGTGGTCGAGCAGGAGGAGCCCGACGTGGCGTGGATCTTCCGCGGCGTCGACAGCGTCCTCGCTCCCCTTCTGCTGCTCGCGGCGGTCGGAGTCGTGCTGCCGATGGACGAGGCGCTGCGCGGCGAGCCGCTGGCCGCACTCATCCAGGCCGGCACGTGGGTCGTCATCGGGATCCCGCTGTGCACGGCGGTCTGGGTCTACCTGACGCTGCAGCTCGGGCTGAACCGGTTGGGTCGAGGGCATCTGACGTTGCAGGGCTACCACGGCGACCGGACCCTGGGCCTGCAGCCGGTCGGACGGCTGGCCTTCACCGCCTTCTGGTTGCTGTTCGGCAGCGTCGGACCGCTGGTGCTCACCGGGTTCTCCGACCTCCCCACGGTGATCGTCGGCGCCGTCGTACTCGTGGTCGGCGTGGGGCTCTTCTTCCTGTCCCTGCGCGGACTGCACCAGCAGATGCTCGCCGTCCGTCAGCAGGAGCTCGACCGGGCCGTGTCGCTGTACGAGGAGGCCTACCGGGAGGTCCAGCGCGCTCCCACACTGGAGGTCCTCCAGCGCCAGGCCGGTCTGCTCAGTGCGGCCGAGGCACTCGAGAAGCGGGTGGAACGCATCCAGTCGTGGCCTTTCGACGAGGCCACCTTCGCCCGCGTCGTCACCATCGCGTCCAGCGTCGCCGCGGTCATCATCGCCCGGCTGATCCTGGCGCCCGCCGGGCTCTGAGGTTGTCCTGGTCGACTACCGGCGCCGTGCCTCACGTGGTCGACCCCTCGCGGAACACCCAGGCCCGCACCAGGTCCGACGCGTGCACGTACTGCCACCGCTTCTCCCTCATCGCCGCGTCTCTCGACGCCGAGGCGAAGACGGCCTTCACGGCGTAGTCGGCGGCGTGCCGCGCGTGGCTGCCCATGTGCGCAGTTCCGGCGGCGTGCCCGGCGGCTCGAGCAGCTGCCCGGGCAGCTGGATCGGCGGTGGCCCGGGCCGCGGCATGCGCCTCGAGAGCGGCCTGTCGGGCGGCGCCCGAGCGGCTGTCCCCCTGGGCGAACGCCCGAGCGGCCGTGACCGCCTCGTGGGGGCGGACGTCGCCGGGTCGCGCGCTCTCGAACAGCGGCAGGACACGCTCGACACACTCGGCGGCCCATCGAGCCAGGATCCGGCGTTCCTCCTCGGTCCCTGTCAGCGGGGAGCGCTCCGCATCGCTCATGGTCAGGAGTGTCGCACCGAGCGGCGCCCGAGCGGATCGTCTCCGCAGTGCGAGGTTCAGGCGCCTGACCCACTTGGTCCCTACCTCACAGCGGGCTCGGGAGGGACCATGAACCGCAGGACCCCGCGGAGGGAGGGCTCATGCAGGACCATACGGCTCACACGAAAGGCGCCGCTGACCGCTTCCCCGACGACCCGACGGGGTTGCCTCAGGCCGCGCGGACGCCGCTGGTCGAGCTGGCCGACGGCGACACCCTGGACCTGCGGGTCGGGCCGGTCGCGAAACAGCTCCACGACACCACCGTGCGGATGCTGGCCTACAACGGCTCTGTCCCCGGCCCGACCCTGCGGGTCAGGCAGGGCAGCGAGATCACCGTCCACGTCACCAACCAGGGCGACCTGGACACGACCGTCCACTGGCACGGCCTTCGCCTCGACAACCGCTACGACGGCGTGCCCCACGAGACCCAGGCTCCGATCGCCGTCGGGAGCGACTTCACCTACCGCATCCGGTTCCCGGACCCTGGGCTCTACTGGTACCACCCCCACGTCCGCGAGGACTACGCCCAGGAGGTGGGGTTGTACGGCAACGTGATCGTGGACCCAGTCGAGCCTGACTACTGGCCAGCGGTCGACCGCGAGATCGTCCTCACCCTGGACGACCTCCTGGTCGAGGACGGCAGGGTGGCACCGTTCAGCCGCACCGAGACCACGCACGCGGCGATGGGCCGGTTCGGCAACGTCTTCCTGACCAGCGGCGAGCCGGACCTCCGGCTGGCAGCCCGCAGCGGTGAGGTGGTCCGGCTGTGGCTGACCAACACGGCCACCACCCGGGTGTTCGACGTCAGGCTGCCGGGAGCGCGGATGAAGCTGGTCGGCGGCGACAGCGGTCGCGTCGAGCACGAGGAGCTCGTGTCCGAGGTGCTCCTGGCGCCGTCGGAGCGGGCGGTGGTGGACGTGCTGTTCGACCGGGCGGGCGAGCTGCTCCTCGAGCACAGCACGCCGAGACGCTCCTACCCGCTGGCCGCGATCACCGTGGAGGAGGAGCAGGCCAGGTCTTCGTCCGCAGGTGCCTTCGAGGTCCTGCGGCACGCCCCCGAGCTCGAGGTTGAGCGACAGACCATCGACACCTGGCTGGCGGCGCCGCCCGACAAGATCCTCGCGCTGGTCGCCGAGATGGGCGAGGTCGCAGGCGGGCACGCACATGGCGCAGCGCACGGCCCCGCCGGCCACCATGCGGCTGAGAGCGCGCAGAGCGCCACAGCGGCCGGCGGGATCGAGTGGGAGGACGAGATGGTCGAGGTCAACCGTGCGACCACCCCGGCCACGATGACCTGGAAGCTGGTCGACCGGACGACCGGCGTGGACAGCGCCGCCTTCGACTGGAGCTTCGCGGTCGGTGACCGGGTGAAGATCAGGTTGGTGAACGAGAGGGAGTCCGACCATCCGATGCACCACCCGTTCCACATCCACGGCGCGGGGCGGTTCCTCGTCCTGGCTCGCGACGGGTCGACCGAGCCGAACCTGGTCTGGAAGGACACGGTCCTGGTCCGCGCCGGGCAGACCGTGGACCTCCTGTTCGACGTCACCAACCCGGGGCTCTGGATGGCCCACTGCCACATCCCCGAGCACATGGAGAGCGGCATGATGTTCAGCTTCACGGTCGCGCCTGGCCGCGGCGTCCAGGGTTCGGGAGATCTGCGCTGACCGCGCCGGCTCACTGGCCCGTGCGGCCGTCGATGCACTCGCGCAGCAGGTCGGCGTGGCCGGCGTGGCGCGCGTACTCCTCGATCACGTGGACGAGGACGTCGCGAACACTGACGGTGTCGTCGTCGAAGGGCACCTCGCGCCCGAGGTCGTCCTCGCCGAGGGCGTCGAGCCACTCGTCGGCCGCGGCGATCTCCGCCTTCCACGCGGCGAACGCCTCCTCGACGACGGCCGGGTCGGCGACCGCACCGTTGAAGTCCGCATCGGGGTCGTCGTCGCGTTTGAACAGACGGGGCCCGTCGGTCTTCCCCTGGAGGACTCTCTGGAACCAGTGGTTCTCCATCTGGGCGATGTGCCGCACCAGGCCCAGCAGGCTCATGGTGCTCGGCGGAACCGAGCGACGGGCCAGCTGCTCGGCGTCGAGGCCTCCACACTTCAGGTCCAGGGTCAGCCGGTAGTTGGTGAGGTACTCACGCAGAGTCGCCCTCTCCCCCTTCGGGTTGCCGTAGGTGCGCGGGTCGTCGGCGGGGTCCACCCACATGTCGCTCATGCTCCCGACCTTTCCGACAAACCGCCCTCGGCGCAAGCACGTTTCACCCGACGGGGATGCTCGCGCGGGCCATGCTCTAGTCGGTGTCCCAGTTCAGAGGGTTCTTCTTGCTCGGCTGCACCCTGGGCGGCTCGCCCGGCATCTTCGGGTAGTCCGGCGGGTAGGGCATCTCCCCCAGCCCCTGCTCCTCGTCACGCGCGTACATCTCCAGCAGCGGCTCGAGGGAGTAGTGCTTCTCGTCGATCCCCTCGTGCGGGTCACCGATCTCGGCGAGACGGGGCGGCACGGTGTGGAGGTTGAAGGCCCGCGGGTCGACCTCGGGAAGCTCCTCCCAGGTCACCGGCGTCGAGACCGGCGCTCCTGGGATCGGTCTGAGGCTGTAGGCGCTCGCGATCGTGCGGTCACGGGAGTTCTGGTTGTAGTCGACGAAGACGTTCTCGCCGCGCTCCTCCTTCCACCAGCTCGTGGTGACACCCGGCGTACGACGCTCGAGCTCACGTCCGAAGGCGATGGCCGCGTGCCGTACGTCGACGAAGTCCCAGCGCGGCTCGATGCGGACGTAGATGTGCACGCCACGGTTGCCGCTGGTCTTGGGGAACCCGCGCATGCCGAGCTCCTCGAGCAGCTCCCGCGCCACCCCGGCCACGCGCGCCGCCTCCGGGAAACCTGTGCCGGGCTGGGGGTCGAGGTCGATCCGCATCTCGTCGGGATGGTCGACGTCGTCGCGCCGCACCGGCCAGGGGTGGAAGGTCAGGGTCCCCATCTGCGCCGCCCAGGCGACCACGGCGACCTCGGTCGGGCAGACCTCGTCGGCGGGGCGTCCGGAGGGGAAGGTGATCGACGCGGTCTCGACGTACGACGGAGCACCCTTCGGCACACGCTTCTGGTAGAAGGCGTCCCCGTGCTCGCCGCCCCTGGTGCTGAGCGTGATCCCCTCGTGGACGCCCTTGGGCCACCGCTCGAGCGTGGTCGGCCTGTGGTCGAGGGCTCGCATGATGCCCGGCGCCACCGCGAGGTAGTACTCGCACGACCATCAGCTTGGTGACCTCGGCGGTCGACTCGGTCGCCGGGTAGATCACCCGGTCGGGGTTCGTGACGCGCACGGCCCGTCCGCCTGCGTCGATCTCGGTCGCGGGGCTCGCCATGCGCCCAATCTAGGGCTTTGTGGCCGCAGTAGCGTGGACCCATGGGTTACCAGGTCACCAAGAGCGACGACGAGTGGCGCGAGCAGCTCACCCCTCAGGAGTACGCCGTGCTGCGCAAGGCGGGCACCGAGCCGGCGTTCACGGGCGAGTACACCGACACCAAGACGACCGGGGTCTACCGCTGCCGTGCCTGCCAGACAGAGCTGTTCCGCTCGGACACGAAGTTCGACTCCCACTGCGGCTGGCCGTCGTTCTACGCCCCCCTGGCCGAGGACCGGGTGGAGTACATCGAGGACAGCTCGTTCGGCATGAAGCGCGTCGAGGTGCGCTGCGGGAACTGCGGATCACACCTCGGGCACGTGTTCGAGGGCGAGGGGTACGGCACGCCCACCGACCAGCGCTACTGCATCAACTCGATCAGCCTGACCCTCGAGCCCACCGAGTGAGCCTCGCCCCGGCTGGCCCTAGGGCAGGTCGGTGATGAGCTCGGTCGGCGTCCGCCGGCGACCGGTGTAGAACGGGACCTCCTCGCGCACGTGACGCCGAGCGTCCGAGGCACGCAGGTGGCGCATGAGGTCCACGATCCGGTGGAGCTCGTCGGCCTCGAAGGCGAGGAGCCACTCGTAGTCGCCGAGCGCGAACGACGCGACGGTGTTCGCCCGCACGTCCGGGTAGCCGCGGGCCATCATGCCGTGCTCGGCGAGCATCCGGCGACGCTCCTCGTCCTCGAGGAGGTACCACTCGTAGGAGCGCACGAACGGGTAGACGCAGACGTACTGCCTCGGCTCCTCGTCGGCGAGGAACGCCGGGATGTGGCTCTTGTTGAACTCCGCCGGCCGGTGCAGGGCCATCTGGGACCACACGGGGTCGAGGCGGGAGCCGAAGGCGGTCCGGCGGAAGCGGTGGTAGGCCTGCTGCAGGTCGTCGGAGTTCTCCGCGTGCCACCAGATCATCAGCTCGGCGTCGGCGCGAAGGCCCGAGACGTCGTACAGACCGCGGATGCGTACGTCGGAGGCCTCGAGGTCCTCGAAGAGCTTCTCGACCTCGTTGGCCTCGGCGGCCCGGTCGCCCTCGCCGATCACGTCGCGCAGGTGGAACACCGACCACATCGTGTAGCGGATGGTGTCGTTGAGGTCGCGGGCGACCTTCCCCCGGTTCGGGCCGCGGCCGGGGCCGCTCTCAGGGCTCTGTGCGGTGTCGGTCATGGGTTCATTCTCCCTGTTCGGACAAGGCGTCGAGCACCTGGGTGACCGCGGCCTCCGCGGAGGCGATGCAGGCCGGGATGCCCAGCCCGTCGTACGCCGCGCCGCACACCGCGAGAGCGCCGACCTTCGCCACGGAGAGCCGGACCTGCCGCACCCGGTCGACGTGCCCCACGGCGTACTGCGGCAGCCCGCCGCCCCACCGCTGCACGTGCCAGTCGACGGGGCGCACGGAGAGGCCGATCGCGTCGCTGAGCTCCTCGAGGGCGAGCTGCACGAGGCGCTCGTCCTCCACCTGGAGCACCTGCTCCTCGCGGTGACGGCCGACGGAGCAGCGCATCACCAGCAGGTCCTCGCCGTTGTCGGCCCCCGCGCCCGCCTCCGCGACCCAGCCCCACTTGGCGAAGGAGTACGTCGCTCCCTTGACCGCACGCCGGTCCACGGGCGGGACGAGGAAGCCCGACCCGGTCGTGTGGGGGAAGTCGCGACGGCGGAAGGCCAGGGAGATGATCGCCATGGAGGCGTACTCGACCTGGGCGAGCTCGAGGGCGGCCTCCGGCGCGACGTCGCTCAGCAGGCGGGCTGTCGCGGCGGCGGGGGTGGCCAGGACCACGGCGTCGGCCTGGACGATCCGGGGGTCGTGGGCCGAGCCGACAACGAGGTTCCAGCCCCCGCCGGCACGACGCGCGAGGTCCCGGACGGTGGACGTGGTGCGGACCTCGATGCCCGCGTGGTCGGCGATCGCCTGCGGGAGCTGTCCCACTCCGCCGACGAGGCCCGCGAAGACGGGTACGTCGGAGGTGGCAGCCGACGCCGCGGCGGCAGCACGAAGCATGGACTTGTCACGCTCGAGCAGCGCGACGACCTGGGGCACGGTGGCCCTCGCCGAGAGCTCGCGGGCATGCCCGGCGTACACGCCGCCGAGCAGCGGCTCGACGAGCCGGTCGACGACCTCCCTGCCGAAGCGCTCCTCGATCAGCCACCCGACGCTCACGTCGCTCTCGCCGATGCGTGTCGCGGGCAGGACCGCATCGAGGGCGGCCCTCGCCAGGCCCGCCCTGGAGATCACGCCGCTGTCGGCGAGGGCCCTCGCGTCGACGGGGACGCCCATCAGCGTGCGCGGCATGGGAACCATGGCGCCGCGGGTCCACAGCTTGGCGGTGACCGTCTCGGGGTGCACGAGCCTGTCGGCGAGCCCGACCTCCCGGGCCAGGGACGTCGCCTCCGGGCGCCGGTTGAGCATCGCCTCGGCACCGACGTCCACGGTGATCCCGCCGACCTCGGCGAGCGCGAGCTTCCCGCCGATCGACGGCGACGCCTCGAGCACCGTGACCCGGAGGTCCGGTGCCTGCCGCTTCAGCGAGGCGGCCGCGGCCAGCCCGCTGATGCCTCCGCCCACGACGACGACATGGCGGGGCTCAGCAGCGGCAGGTCGGGGGTTCACGCCTCCAAGATTCCCAAACGGGTCGTGGCAACTCCAACTCAGGTGGAACCGCTGCGGAATGGCGCGCGTCACACCTGCACGCGGTGCAGGGGCACCGGAGGCCGAGGAGGACTCATGCGTACCAACAGACGAGGTCGGGTGACGAGGCCGGTGGTCGCCGGCGCCGTGATGGTCCTGGTGGCGCTCGCCGCCGGGTGCAGCGCGGATGTCGAGGGGATGTCCGACAGCGCCGGGACGGCCGCGAGCGAGTCCGAAGCGCGCGCCCCCGGGGCCGCCGCGCCTCAACAGGACGGCGTCGGGAGCGCCGGCGACGTCGCGGGTCCGAAGACGGGCTCGGCGAACCGGCCGGTCGTCCAGACGCGGGCGGTCATCCGCAAGGGCGAGATCTCGCTGGTGACCAAGGAGATGAACCGCGCTCGCGGCGAGATCGACGACCTCCTCGCCGCCCAGGGCGGGTACCTGTCCAGCGAGGACACCGAGAACGACCGGGCCGGCCGCCCCGAGCGGTCGACGCTCGTGATGCGGGTGCCCGAGCCCGCCTTCGCGAGCGTGATGGCCGAGCTCGCCGAGATCGGCCGGGCCGAGCACGCCGAGCGCAGCTCCGACGACGTCACCACCCAGGTCATCGACGTGGACTCGCGAGTGGCCACCCAGGAGGCCAGCCTGGCCCGGCTCCAGCGGTTCCTCCGAGCGGCCACCACCGTCGAGGACATGATCCGGCTCGAGTCCGAGATCGCGACCCGCCAGGCCTCGCTGGAGTCGCTCAAGGCCCAGCAGAAGTACCTGAGCGACCAGACCTCGATGTCGACGATCACGGTCCGGCTGCGCACCCCTGCCGCTCCCCCGCCGCCCCGAGCTCGAGGACGAGACCG
The DNA here is from genome assembly GCA_963701425.1 of uncultured Actinomycetota bacterium. Classification (GTDB taxonomy): domain Bacteria; phylum Actinomycetota; class Actinomycetes; order Propionibacteriales; family Nocardioidaceae; genus Nocardioides_C. The sequence continues at coordinate 208,159 of CAVPAG010000017.1, forward strand.
GCTTCCTGGCCGGGCTCGAGGACGGCTGGAACGCCCTGAGGACGGTCCTCGTCGGGGCCGCGACGGTGACCGGCGCAGTCCTCCCGTTCGTCGTGACGTTCGCCCTGCTCGGCGTACCGACCTGGCTGCTGCTGCGCACTGCCGCCCGCCGCCGTCGGCAGGCCGCTCCGCTCAACCCACCCACCCCCGACGCCGGCTGACCAGCCGACCTGACGCGACCGGTCCCCCGACCGGGCGAATGGCAAGAACTCACCATCGACATCGCCCCGGCACGGGCGCACAGTCGGAGGAAGGAGAGCTCTCGACGAGGGGGTCCATCATGACGAGACTGCGAGTTCTGACGGGACTGCTGCTGGCCCCGGTGCTGGTCCTCTCGACCGCCGCGGCATCGTCGTCCAGCCGCTCGATCCCGATCCCCGACGACTTCCAGCCCGAGGGGATCGCCGTCGAGGGGTCGACCTTCTACGTAGGGTCGCTGAAGGATGGCGACATCTACCGCGGAGACCTCGAGACCGGCAAGGGCGAGGTCTTCATCGACGTCACCGGCAGGGCCGCGCTGGGGATGAAGGTGGACGCGGCTCGGCAACGGCTCTTCGTCGCCGGCGGCCCGTCCGGGCGCGGCTACGTCTATGGCCTGAAGAAGGGGCGCACGCTGGCGACGTTCAGGTTCACGAAGCCGGGCCAGACTCTCGTGAACGACGTGGTCGTCACCAAGCGCGCGGCGTACTTCACCGAGACCCTGGCCCCGCGGATCTACGAGGTGCCCATCGCACCTGACGGGTCGTTCGGCAAGCCACGCACGATCACCGTCACGGGACCTGCCGCGGCGACCGGGGACCTGGGGCTCAACGGCGTCGACGCGACCCGCGGCGGCAGCACGCTGATCGTGGACCACACCACCCTCGGCGCGCTGTTCACGGTCAACCCCAGCAACGGCAGGAGCCGTCAGATCGCCATCACCAAGGGGACGCTGGCCCCGGGCACGCTCGACGGGATCCTGCTGGACGGCAAGGACCTGTGGGTGGTCCAGAACGCCGTGAACACGCTCGCGAAGGTGCGGCTGTCACCGGACCTGAGGCGCGGAGAGGTCGTGGCTGAGGTGCGTGACCCCCTGTTCCGGTTCCCCACCACCGTTGCCGACTACGGCTGCGAGCTCGCGTTGGTCAACGCACGCTTCGACCTCGGCTTCCCGCCGCCGTTCGGCCCAGGCGCTCCGCCGGGGACCGACTTCGACGTGGTCGTGCTGAAGAAGCCCTGAAGCCGCGCTTCCCGGTCGGCTCAGCGGGCGGAGTGCTCGTGGACGAAGTCGGTCAGCCGGGCGAGCTGGTCCGGGTCGGTCGAGGGCATCACACCGTGACCGAGGTTGAAGATGTGGCCGGGCGCGGCGCGGCCTGCGTCGAGCACCTCCGCGGCGCGGGAGAGCATGACCTCGGTCGGCGCGAAGACCAGTGACGGGTCGAGGTTGCCCTGCACCGCCCGGCCGCCGACGCGCTCGATCCCCGCGGCGAGGGGCACCCGCCAGTCGATGCCGACGACGTCCGCGCCGGCCTCCCCCATGAGGCCGAGAAGCTCGCCGGTGCCGACGCCGAAGTGGATCCGGGGCACGCCGAGGGTCCCGGCGTGGGCGAGCACCTGCGCGGAGTGCGGCATGACGTAGCGGCGGTAGTCGTCCGGGGCCATCGCACCGGCCCAGGAGTCGAAGAGCTGTACGGCGGAGGCGCCGGCCTCGACCTGGACCTCGAGGTAGGCCGCCGAGATGGCCGCGATCTTGCGCATGAGGGCGTCCCACAGGTCGGGGTTGCCGAACATCATCGCCTTGGTCTTGGCGTGCTCCTTCGAGGGCCCGCCCTCCACGAGGTACGACGCCACGGTGAACGGCGCACCCGCGAAGCCGATGAGCGGGGTCGGACCGAGCTCGGACACCAGACGCTGCACCGACTCGGTGATGAAGCCGACGTGCTCGGGCGTCAGGTCCGGGATCGCCTCGACGTCCGCGAGCGAGGCGACCGGCTTCGCCACCACGGGACCGACCCCGGGGACGATGTCGAGGTCGACGCCCACGGCCTTGAGCGGCAGCACGATGTCGGAGAAGAAGATGGCCGCGTCGACGCCGTAGCGGCGTACCGGCTGCATCGTGATCTCGACGACGAGGTCGGGACGCATGCACGACTCGAGCATCGGCACGCCCTCACGGATCTTGCGGTACTCCGGCAGCGAGCGGCCCGCCTGGCGCATGAACCACACCGGCGTGTGCGGCACGTCCTCGCCCCGCGCGGCGCGGAGGAAGGCGGAGTCGTGGAGCGCTGGGTCGGACTTCGAGGCTGCTGGCACGCGTCTCATCCTCGCAGGTCGCGGCGGCGAGTCGGGCGCCTACCCGACGTGATCCGGCTTACCATGAGCCCATGGCCGCACGACAAGAGCCCCGTGTGGATGCACCGGCGACGCCCGAGGAGTTCCTCACGGCGGTCGACCGGATGCACGCCGCACGGCTGCGTCCCGAGATCTTCTGCGAGGAGATGCCGGCGCCGCAGCGGATCGCTCCCTACGCATCGGCCCTCTCCGCCGACGTCACGGTCGACGGCGAGGACGTCGGCACCGGCCGGATCGTGCTGCTGCACGACCCGGCGGGCAACGACGCCTGGGAGGGCACCTTCCGCTGCGTGGCCTACGCGCGGGCCGAGATCGACCCCGAGATGGCCAACGACGCGCTTCTCGGCGAAGTGGGCTGGTCGTGGCTGACCGAGGCGCTCGACGCGCACGGCGCGGCGTACCTCGCGCCTTCGGGCACGGTCACCAAGGTCTCGTCGGAGAGCTTCGGGAGCATGGCCGAGGAGGAGGCGACCGCGCAGCTCGAGATCCGCGCGTCGTGGACTCCGATCGGTGACGTCGCCGACCACGTCGAGGCGTGGGGCGAGCTGCTGTGCACGGCTTCGGGGCTGCCCCCGGTGCCTGAGGGTGTCGCTCCGCTGCCGAGCCGACGAGGACAGCGCGGCCGTCACTGATGCCCCCAGAGAACGCCAGGAAGGTCGACCGGACCGAAGAGGAGCACGAGGCCCCACCCGCACCCTTGCTCGAGCTCCGCGAGGGACTCCCCCCGGTGGTCGAAAGCGAGAAGGCGCTCAGCGAGGTCGTCGAGGCGATCCGCTCCGGCTCCGGCCCGGTGGCCGTCGACGCCGAACGTGCCTCGGGCTACCGCTACTCCGCTCGCGCCTACCTCATCCAGCTGCGCCGCGAGGGCGCCGGCTCAGCGCTCGTCGACCCGATCCCGTTCGACGACATGACCGCGCTCGACGAGGCGATCGGCGACGCGGAGTGGATCCTCCACGCGGCCACCCAGGACCTTCCCTGCCTGACCGAGCTCGGCATGCGGCCGAGAGCGCTCTTCGACACCGAGCTCGCGGGTCGTCTGCTGGGGTACCCGCGCGTGGGTCTGGCGACCCTGGTCGAGACGATCGTCGGCCGCCGGATGCGCAAGGAGCACTCCGCGGTCGACTGGTCCACGCGTCCCCTCCCGGAGCCGTGGCTGGAGTACGCCGCGCTCGACGTCGAGGTCCTGATCGAGCTGCGCGACGCGCTCGCCGAGGAGCTCGAGCAGACCGGGAAGACCGAGTGGGCGCGCCAGGAGTTCGAGCACCTGGTCAACGCCCTCCCGAACGCCCCGCGGCAGGACCCGTGGCGCCGCACCTCCGGCATGCACCGCGCGCGAGGCCGCCGTGCGCTGGCCGCGGTCCGGGAGCTGTGGGAGGCCCGCGACGCCATCGCCGCCCAGCGCGACGTGACGCCCGGTCGGATCATCCCTGACTCCGCGATCGTCGAGGCGGCCAACGCCCTCCCCCGCGACCGCGGCACCCTGCTCGGCCTCAAGGGGTTCAAGGGACGCGGCGCCCAGCGCTACGCCGCCCGGTGGATCGAGGCCCTGAACGCCGCCCGGGCGCTCCCCGAGGACGAGCTGCCACCCCTGGCCGCCAGGTACGACGGTCCGCCGCCCCCTCGGGCCTGGGCCGACCGTGACCCGGTGGCGGCGGCGCGACTCAGCAGCGCCCGCAGCGACCTCGCCGCCCTGGCCAAGGACCACAACCTCCCGGTCGAGAACCTCCTCACCCCCGACTTCGTCCGGCGACTGCTGTGGGAGCCGCCCGAGGTCATGGAGGACGAGCTCGCCGAGGCCGTGGTGGAGCGGCTCGAAGGCTTCGGAGCGCGCCGGTGGCAGGTCGAGCTGACCGTCGACGTACTGACCAAGGCGATCGTGACGGGGCCGGCGAAGGTCGCCGAGCAGGAGGCCGCCGCCCTCGCCGAGGACGAGGAGTCGTAGCGGCTACTCCTCCTCGGGGGCCAGCACCCTCTCCGAGGTGGTGTCGATCTCCTCGAGCAGCGAGTCGAGGTCGATCACCGGCGCGTAGAACATCCGGTTCAGGGCCGGCGCGACCTGCTCGGACAGCTCGGGCCACGCGGGCGAGAACGGCATGGTCTGCGCGCGCCGGATCGCCTCGTTGAAGACGAAGGAGCTCGCCGGCTGCCGTGACGTCTGGGCGAAGGCTGCCGAGTTGGCCACCTCGAGGTTGGAGGGCACGACGTACCCGGTGCGGGCGGTGATCGCCGCGCCCTGCCTGCCGACCGCGAAGGCGAGGAAGTCGGCCGCGGTCTCGACGTGCTGGGTGTCCGCGGAGATGCAGTAGCCGTTCATGTCGGCGATCGTGCGCATGCGGCTCAGGCTCGGCAGCGGCATCACGTCGAAGCGGAGGTCCTCGGCCTCGCGGAGCTCGGGCGTGAGCTCCCGGGTGCCGAGGATCATGCCGAGCTTGCCCTCGGTGAAGCGGCTCACTGCGTCCTGCTCGTCGAGCTCGCTGCCGGTGGGCGTCACCTGCGGGTCCCGGACGAGCGCGAGCACCTGCTCGAGCGCTTCGCGGGAGTCACCGTCGGACAGCGTCAGCGTCGTGGGCGCCTGGACGTCGTCGACGATCTCGCCACCGGCGGACCAGACGAACGGCGTGATCGCCTCCAGCGACGGCTCGATGTACACGCCGCTGGCCGGGCCGCGGGAGGCCTGGCGGGCGGCGGTGGTGAACATCTCCCAGGTCCAGCCGTCGAGCGCGTTCGGCGGCTCCTCGTCCTCGCTGCCGAGGCTCTGGAGGTCGACGAGCTCCTGGTTGTAGTAGACGACGACCGGGGAGACGTCGTGAGGCATGCACTGGAGTGCTGCGTCGGCTGCGAAGGCGGTGAGGCCGCCGCGCTGGTAGCCGTCGCCGAAGTCGACCTGGCGCGCCTCGAGCAGGCCGTCGATCGGCTGCACGAGCTCCTCCTCGACCAGCCGCGGCACGTGGTCGTGGTCCATGAGGAACACGTCAGGGGCGTCGCCGTCCTCGATCGACGCCATCACGTCCTCGGCGTCGCCGTGGGTCTGGAGCTTCACCGTGACGTGGGGGTTGTCGTCGGCGAACGCATCGGCGACCGCTTCGTACGCCTCGAGCACGGGCTCGGGCCCGTAGACGCCCACCGTGATCGTCACGGGGTCCGGGGGCGTGCTGCTCGCGCTCGGTGACGGGTCGGCCGCGTTGCGCTCGGGGTCGCTGGTCGTGCAGCCGGCGACCAGCGCGCAGAGCAGCGTGCCGCCCACGACCGCCTTGAGCCCGCGACCCACTGCCACCTGACCTGACCTGCCTCTCGATGCCCGCCGCCGAATGGGCTCCAACGCCCGGAAAGACACACCGTACCGGCCGTACGCCAACGGTCGCGCCGACGTGTGCGCCCGGCGTGGCGCCCGGCACATCACGGGGCCGAGACCTAGGGTTGGCGGCGCCTGTGCGCACCGCGCCCGACTCGGGAGGACCCGTCTGCGATGCACCCTTACCGGACCCGGCTCACCGTCGGTCTGACCGCCTCGATCCTGGCCCTCGCCGGCTGCGCCGCAGACGTCGAGCCGGAGCCACGTCGGGCGGCGTCCGAGGAGACGAAGCCGTCGTCGCGTGCCTCGAAGAGCCCCCGAACCACGAGCCCCTCCCCCGCGTCCCCGGCGGCGACAGAGGCGGCGACGGAGGCCACGCCCACCGCCGAGCCCTCACCGACCACAGCGGCAGCCGTCGTCAACACCACCGCGACGGACAGGCTGCTCACCGCGGCGCAGGTGCCGGGCTTCAACGAGCAGTTCACGTGGAAGGAGGCAGGCACCCGCAAGAACGAGGGGAAGAACCCCTTCGGGACCTGCCACAAGTACGCGATGACCTCGATCGGCGCGATGCGGGTCGTGGTGCGCGACTTCGAGCCGGAGGGGCCGGCCGACGGCGCCACGGCCGCCCACCTCGTCGCCGACTTCGCTGACGCCAGGACCGCCAGGCGCGCGATGGAGGTGCTGAAGTCCTGGCGCGGCCAGTGCGAGGAGGAGCTTTCCGAGTACGACCGCCGCGACGTCGGTGCCCTGGAGCCGGTCGAGGCCTCCGGCGCCGACGCAGCCTGGTACCTCCTCGTCTACGGGCCGCCGGAGGGCGGCAGCGCCGACGAGGCCTACTTCGACGCCCAGGGGCTCACCCGGGTGGGCAAGCGGATCTCGGTGCTCGAGATGCGACTGGTGGGACAGGACTACAACTACCCCGCCGGCAAGGAGCCGATGGTCGACGCGGTGCGTACGGCGTCGGCCGAGCTCGGCTGAGCCCGTGACCTGCTGTCCGCCGTCCGGCCGGCATGGTGCACTGATGAGGTGAGGTTCGGCGTTCACCTCCCCCTCATGGACTTCGGTGGTCAGCGGTTCGACGTCGACCACCTGGTGGAGTACGTCGAGACAGCCGCTGCCGAGGGCTTCGACGCCGTGTCCGTGAACGACCACATGGTGTTCGGCGTCCCGTGGCTCGACGGCCCGACCGCCCTCGCCGCGGTGGTCTCCTGCTCCGGCGACGCGAGGCTCTTCACCACCGTGGCCAACCCCGTCGTGCGCGGTCCGGTGCCCCTCGCCAAGGTCCTCGCCGGCCTCGACCTCATGGCCGGTGGCCGGCTGACCGCGGCGCTCGGTCCCGGGTCCTCGGAGCGGGACTACGCGAGCGTGGGGATCCCCTTCGACGAGCGGTGGCCCCGCTTCGACGAGGCGGTCAGGGCCATGCGGGCGCTGCTGCGCGGAGACTCCTTCGAGGGGCGGTTCTACGCCGTCGACGGCCCGCTCGAGCCGTTCCCCGCCCAGCCCGGTGGACCGCCGCTGTGGGTGGGGAGCTGGGGCTCGGACGTGGGTCTTCGCCGAGCGGTCCGTCTCGGTGACGGATGGCTCGCGTCGGCGTACAACACCACGCCCGAGCGGTTCGGGAGCGGGTGGGCGAAGGCGCAGGACCTGCTCGCGGAACTCGGCCGCGACCCCGGGGGCTTCGGCAACGGTTTGGCGACCATGTGGTTCCACATCGACGAGAGGCGGGCCGACGAGGTGTTCGAGCAGCGGGTCGCCCCGGTGCTGCACCGCCCGGTCGAGGAGCTCCGCGAGCGACTCGCGTTCGGGCCGGCCGAAGCGGTCGCCGAGAAGCTCCTCGCCTTCCGCGACGCGGGCGTGCAGCGGGTCTTCGTGTGGCCGGTCGCCGACGACCTCGAGCAGCTCCGACGCTTCGGCGAGCAGGTCATGCCCGCGTTTCGCGACTGACCGGCGGCGACGCGGGCAGGACTCTCCTCAGGAGGCGCTGAGCTTCGCGAGGTCCTCGTCGTCGAGCACCAGGTCGGCCGCGGCGACCGAGTCCTTCACGGACTCGACCCGGCTCGCGCCCGGGATCGGGATCACGACCGGCGACTGGGCGAGCTCCCACGCGAGCGCGACCTGCTGCGGCGACACACCGTGCTTCTCGGCCACCTCGCCGAACGGCGCGAACCTGTCCCCCAGCTCACCGGCCCGGCTCATGCCGCCCAGCGGGCTCCAGGGCAGGAAGGCGATGCCGAGCTCGGTGCACAGGTCGAGCTCGGCCTGGGAGCTCCGGAACCGCGGGGAGTACTCGTTCTGCACGGCGACGAGCGCGTCGCCGAGGATGTCGTGGGCGAGGCGGATCTGGTCGGGGTTCGCGTTGGAGATGCCGGCGCTCACGACGAGCCCGGCGTCGACGAGCTCCTTCAGCCCACCGATCGTCTCCGCGTAGTCGACCTTCGGGTCGGGGCGGTGGTGCTGGTAGAGCCCGATCGCATCGACGCCGAGGCGGCGCAGCGAGCCCTCACAGGCCTGACGGAGGTACTCCGGACGCCCGTCGAGCTCCCAGTCGGTGCCGGACCGCGTGTGGCCGCCCTTGGTCGCGACCAGCACCTCGTCCGAGCCGCTGCCGTAGTCCTTGAGCGCTCGCGCGATGAGCTCCTCGTTGTGCCCGAAGCTCTCCTCGTCGATCGAGTAGGCGTCGGCTGTGTCGATCAGGGTCACGCCCGCGTCGAGCGCGGCGTGGATCGTGCGCATGCCGAGCTCCTCGTCGTTGCGCTCGCGCACCGACATGGGCATCCCGCCGAGCCCGATCGCGCCTACCGTCCGGTCACCGATTCGTCGCTGGTCCATCACTCCACCCTAGGTGGCCCTCTGGCAGCATCAACGTCGTGAGCGACCTTCCGGACACCCTGGACCGCGCCTGGCTGCGCAGCCGGGTCTCCGCTCGCTCCCGCTTCGCCCGGCTCAGGTCGAAGTCGTGGCACATCGGCCAGGCCGCGGTGGCGGCAGCCCTGGCCTGGGTGATCGCCAAGGACGTGCTCGGGCACGACACCCCGTTCTTCGCACCCATCGCGGCCGTGGTCAGCCTCGGCACCACCTACGGCCAGCGGTTGCGACGAGTGGCGGAGGTCACCGTCGGGGTTGCGGTCGGCGTGCTCATCGCCGACCTGCTCGTCCTCGCGCTCGGCACCGGCTGGTGGCAGCTCGCCCTCGTGGTCGCGCTCGCCATGTCGGCGGCCTTCCTGCTCGACACGAGCGGGCTGCTCGTCACGCAGGCGGCGGTCCAGTCGATCATCGTGACCACGCTGCTCCCCGACCCCGACCAGGCGCTGACGCGGTGGACCGACGCCCTGGTCGGCGGTGCCGTAGCGCTGGTCGCGGCCGCGGTGGTGCCGAGCGCTCCGCTGCGCCGGCCGCGAGAACGGGCCGCGGTCGTCGTCCGGAAGATCGCATCGCTGCTGCGCGCGGCCTCGGAGAGCGCGGTCGACGGTGACCTCGACCGGGCCCTGGAGATGCTCGACAACGCCCGCACCACCGAACCGTTGATCCGCGAGCTCCAGGCGGCTGCGGACGAGGGGATGTCAGTGGTCGCCTCCTCGCCGTTCCGGCGCAGGCACCGAGGTCAGGTACGCCGGATGGCCGAGCTGATCGAGCCCGTCGACCGGGCGATGCGCAACACCCGGGTGCTGGTCCGCCGCGTGGCGGTCGCGAACTACCGCGGGGAGCGCCTGCCCCGCGCCTACGCCGTGCTCTGCGGCGACCTCGCCGACGCCACCGACGAGATGGCGGCGGCCCTCGAACGCGACGAGATGGCCACGGGTGTGCGTGCGCGGCTGATCCGGATCGGCGAGGGCACCTCCCACGTCGAGCGGGTCTCCGACCTGTCGGCGGAGGTGGTCCTCGCCCAGATCCGCTCGATCATCGTGGACCTGCTGCAGATCACCGGTCTGGACGTCGTGGAGGCCACAGAGGCGCTCCCCCCGATGCGCTGAGCCGTCGTAGTCTGGTCCGCGATGTCCGAGACACCTCGCCACAAGAAGCCCGCGCTGCCCGGCGCGGCGCACTTCCACGGCATCCCGGCCGACGACGACCCGGCGCTGCGCTCCGAGGCCGCCGACCGCTGCGCGACGCTGCTGGTGCGCGGCGCGCGCGACCGAGCGGACGAGGAGATCGTGGCGCGCGTCGTGTCCCTCGCCGACACCGAGGGGCTCGAGACGCTCGCCGACCTGTGGGCGGGCGCCCCCGCGGACTCGCTGGCGGGATGCCTGTGGCGGCTCTACCTCCTGCGCGCCTGGGTGTACGCCGACCCGGTGGCCGCGGCCTCGGAGTTCGACACCGGCCGCCGTCACACGCCGGTGCACGAGGTCGTCGCGGGGGTGGTGGACCCGCCCGGACCCGACGAGGTCCGCCAGCTCGTCGACCAGGTCCTCCGCGGCGTCGCGCAGGGCGACTTCGCCGACACGCTCTACCGCGCGGCCGCGTTCGCCCGTGTCGTCTCGGCGGGCCGGGCGCACCGGACCTACGACGCGACGCCGTCGACGTACGCCCGCGACCTGTCGGCCGCGAAGCTCGCGACGATGGCCGAGCAGCTCGAGCACGCCGCACGGCTCGAGGTCGACGGGAAGCTGTCGTAAAGCCTTCGGCCTGACTCCGCGATCGGCTGGCCTCAGCAGGTCCGACTTGTACAATTGGGGGCGTGCCGGGCCGCGGCAGCCCCGGGTCCCAAAATAAGCCGCTGCGAGCGGCCACGCGCCGTGAGGCGCTCCCGGTTCGGCACGCACGAAGCGAAGGCCGCCGTCCCCCGGGACGGCGGCCTTCGTGATGCCCGGGGTCACTCAGACGACGTGGGCGGCGATCTCCGCGGCGAGGCGGGCGTTCGCCCGCACCAGCGCCACGTTCGAGGCGAGGCTCGCGCCCTCGGTCCGCTCGTGGAACCACGCGAGGAGGAACGGCGTGACGTCCTTGCCCCGCACACCCGCCTCGTCGGCCGCGGCCAGACCTGCCTCGAGGGTGCGCTGGTGCAGGTCGTGGTCCATCTCGTCCTCGGGGTGGATCGGGTTGCCCACGACGATGCCCTGACGCAGGCCGAGCGAGTCGCGGGCGACCATGGCGGCCGCCACCTCCGCAGGCCCCTCGACCCGCCACGGCACGGGCAGGCCGGTGTCGCGGATGTAGAAGCCCGGGAACGTGTCGGTGCGGAAACCCAGCACGGTCACCGAGAGCGACTCGAGCCGCTCCAGGGTCGCCGGAACGTCGAGGATCGACTTCACCCCGGCGCACACGACCGTGACCGGGACCGACGAGAGCGCGCCGAGGTCGGCGGACTCGTCCCAGGTGTCGCGGGCGCCGCGGTGCACCCCGCCGAGCCCGCCGGTGGCGAAGACCCGCACACCGGCGAGGTGGGCGAGGTACGACGTCGAGGCAACGGTGGTCGCCCCCGTCACACCCCTGGCCAGGACCATGCCGAGGTCGCGGATGCTCGTCTTGACCACGTCCTCACCCTCGGCGACGCGGACCAGCTCGTCGTCCTCGAGTCCCACACGGACGAGCCCGTCGACGATCGCGATCGTTGCCGGCACCGCGCCGGCGCCACGGACCTCGGCCTCGATCTCGCGGGCCGTCCTCGCGCTCGTCTCGGTCGGCAGGCCGTGGCTGATGATCGTGGACTCCAATGCCACGACTCCGGCCCCGGATGCAATAGCGTCGGAGACCTCTTCGGAAAGCTGGAGGGGAACGGTCACCCGCGCATTCTGCCGGACGGGAAGGGGCTGCAGCCGTGCTGGTCGCGTGTCTCGGCGACATCATGCTCGACGTGATCGTCGACGTCCACGACGGGCTCGTCCCCGACGACGACAGCCCGGCGCACATCACGTTCGCCGCGGGCGGCCAGGCTGCGAACGTCGCCGGGTGGGTGCACGAGTTCGGCGGCCGCGCGCGGCTGTTCGGGCCACGGGCCGCCGAGGGCCCCGGCCAGTACGTCGACGAGGCGCTGGAGGAGGCCGGCATCGAGGTGCACGGCCCGATCACCGGTCGCGCCGGCACCGTCGTCTCGATCGTCTCCCGCGGTGCGCGTTCCCTCGCCTCCGACCCGGGCACGTCCGCCTGGCTCGACGAGGTGAGTCCCGGCCCCTGGCTCGAGGGCGCCGACTGGCTGTTCGTGTCGGGGTACGCCATCTTCCGCGCGCCGCGTCCGCAGCTGCTCGTCGACGTCGCGGCGGCGGCACGTGAGGCCGGCACCAAGGTCGCCGTGGACCTCTCCTCCGCGGCGTTGATCAACGCCTTCGGCCCGAAGCGGTTCCGCGAGCTGTGGCAGGCGCTCCGCCCCGCCGTCGTGCTCGCCAACGAGCAGGAGTGGGCCGCGACCCAGGGCGGCGCCGTGCCGGGCGAGGAAGCGTTCTCCGGGGCCGTGCCCGGCTTCGGCGCCGGAGGCACGACCGTGCTCGTGCTCAAGCAGGGCGAGAAGGGCTGCTCGTTCGTCATCGACGGCGTGGCCGACCACCGTCCGCCGGTCCCCGGTGCGGTGCACGACGTGACCGGGGCCGGCGACGCGCTGGCGGCGGGCTTCCTCCTCGGCGGGCCGGACCTCGCGATGGAGGTGGCCGCCCGCTGCGTCGCCCAGGTCGGCGCCCAGCCGCACACGCTGCTGCCGGACTCGCCATGAGCTCCGGCGGGGTCCGGGCAGGCGGGGTCAGCATCCCCGAGCACGAGCTCGAGTGGCGGTTCAGCAGGTCGAGCGGCCCGGGTGGCCAGTCGGTGAACACCACGGACAGCCGGGTCGAGGTGCTCTTCGACCTGTCGGCGTCGCCGTCGGTCCCCGAGCACCTCCGCAGCCGCGCCCTGGGTCGGCTCGGACGGCGGCTGGTCGACGGGCGGGTGAGCGTCACCGCGTCGGAGTACCGGTCCCAGCACCGCAACCGCGAGGCGGCTCGGGTCCGCCTCGGCGAGCTCCTCGAACGCGCCTTCGCGCCTCCCGCACCGAAGCGGCGGCCGACCAGGCCCACCCGCGGCTCGAAGGAGCGGCGGCTGGCCGGGAAGAAGCGGCGCAGCGACATCAAGTCCATGCGGCGGCGACCCGACCTCGGCTGACGTCGCGCTGACGTCGCAGGTGGCCGAGCCAGGCCGGACGTCAGAGGGTGATCTCGGCGACCACGGCGGCGTGGTCGGAGGGCCAGAGCCCTGACGGGGTCCGGTCCTCGGGCCGGTGGCCCACCACCCAGCAGGCCGTGACCTCCGCTCCCCGCACCCAGACATAGTCGATCCGGACGTCGAGGCTGCTCTCCCCTGTCAGGTCCGCCTTCTGCCCGCACGTCCGGCCGTCGCCGTCGCGGCCCGCGGCGGTCCACGCGTCGACGTACCCCTCGGGCATGCCGACCTTGTCGGGTGTTGCGTTGAAGTCCCCCACGACCACCACGGGTGCTCCGACGTCGCCGATGACCGCGAGGAGCTCGTCGCGCTGGGCGTTGCGCACCGGCTCGTCCCAGGCCTCGGTGTGGGTGTTCACGAAGCGCACGCGGCGGCCGTCGACCTCGGCGTCGACCCAGCCCCAGCTGCGGGCGATGTTGAGCACCAGGCCGGGCATCGGCGTGACCACGTCGAGGGTCCGGGCGAAGTCGCCGGTCCGCTCCGACACGACGCGCACCGGCCCGTCTCGACGTACGAGGACCGCGTTGTGGCCGAGGACCCCCATCGCCTCGCGGCCCTCGACCAGGGCGCCTCCACGGAAGTTCGCCGTGAGCGCGTGCACGTCGTACGCCTGCCCTGCACGTGCGAGCGCATCGAGGAGGACGGAGAGGAAGTCCAGCCAGACCTCGGTCCGCCGGCCGCCTTCAGGACCTGGCACGTCGCGCGACCAGCGAGCGACCTCCTGGAGCCCGACGAGGTCGACCCGTTCGCCCACGATCAGCGCGGCGATCGCCTCGGCCCGCTCTGTGAAGTCCGTGGCCGTGAGCTGGTCGAGCACCACCCGCGCCTGCTGCGCGAGCTCCTCGGAGCTGCTCACGCCGAAGACCACGGTCACGTCCGCGCCGAGATACAGGTTGTACGTCGCGACGCGGATCGTGCTGGGCATGGCGGACAGTGTTGCGCATGGCACGGTCGCCGCTCACGGGATCGCTAGAGTCGGCGCATGAGCCGTCTCGGAAAGCTGATGCGCACCTTCGTCCGCCAGACCACCGACCCGTTGCACACCCCCTCCGGCGAGACCGAGCCGCCGGTCGTCGACGAGACGGGCACGGTGCACTACGCCCCCGAGGTCGACGGCGAGCCCGACCCGGGCGAGGTCGTGTGGGCGTGGGTGTCCTACGAGGACGACCCGTCGCAGGGCAAGGACCGTCCCGTCCTCGTCATCGGCCGCGACGGGGACACCCTTCTCGCGCTCCAGCTCAGCAGCCAGGACCACGACCTCGACGCCGAGGACGAGGCCCGCTACGGCCGATACTGGATGGACATCGGCACCGGCGCCTGGGACCACGAGAGGCGACCCAGCGAGGTCCGGCTCGACCGGCTCCTGCGGCTCGAGGAGCACGGCGTACGACGCGAGGGTGCCGTGCTGGACCGGACGATGTTCGACGCCGTGATCCGCGAGGCTCGTGCGCACCACGACCTCTGACGTGGCGACCGCGCCTCCCGTCAGCGCCGACGCACGACGCGTCGGCCTGCGCCTCGTCGGACTGGCTGCCGCCGCGGTGCTCCTGGGGGTGTACGCCGACGTCGGCGCCTACGCGGGCGGCTTCTGGGGCCTGCTGCCCGAGATGGGAACGCCCTGGGTGCTCCTGGCCTTCGCCGGCGGACGCGTGGCTCCACGGGGAGCCGTCACATCGGCCCTTGCCGGGTCCTGCCTCATCCTGGTCGGGCTGGCGAGCTACTGGGCCTTCATGCACCTCGCGTACGACGTGGAGCTCTACCAGTACGTCGGCAACGGACGCGGCCTCTCCTGGTCCACGATGGCGGTCGTCCTGGGCACGGTCGCCGGCCTCGCGGGACGGTCATCCGCCGCCCGTACTCCCCGGCGCGCCGCCGCCGGCTGGGGGTTCGCCGTCGGCGTGCCCCTCGCAGAGGCGGCCCGCGTCCTCACCTCGGGTGGTTTCCCGAACGCCGACGCCCTGGCCGTCGTCCTGATGACGACGGCTGCCGCGACCACGGTCGTCGCCCTGCGTGAAGCGCCGCCCCTGGCCCCTCGCGCTCGCGTCCCTCGCGTGGAGCACCCTCGGCCTGACCGCCTACCTCGTCGTCCGCTGAGCCTGTCGGCCGTCGACCGCGTCACCCCAGACGTCGCCCGGGCAGCGCGCGCCCGCCGAGCCGCGGGGCAGAGCGCGTGTCCGGACGGGCGGGAGTCGGGTCCCTGGCCAGACGGGCTTCGTGCCGGGGGCAAAGGGCGTGTCCGGACGGGCGTCGTGCCGCGGGGCGTCAAAGGGCCTGGCCGCGGCGGCGAAGCCGACGCGCCGCCCAAGCCCGCGGAGCGATGCACGGGAGGACGGGCCCGGAGGCCAGGCCCCGGAGTCCGCGGCCCCGGGAGGCCGGGTCAGGCCGCGTCGAGCGCCTTCCGGATCCGGGTGTCCGAGACCGGGTGCGCGGTGCCGAGCTGCTGGGCCCAGAGGCTGACCCGCAGCTCCTCCAACATCCACCGCACCTTGCGCAGCCCGGCGCTCGGCGGTCTGCCTTCGGGCAGCGCCTCCACGCGGTGGAGGTAGGCCTCCTGCACGCCCGCCACCTGGTCCATCAGCAACCGGTCGCGCCCCACCGAGCTGGGCAGCTTCTCGCGGCGTTGCTGCACGGCGGCGAGGTAGCGCGGGAGCTCGCGCAGCTGGCCGGCCCCGACGTCGGCGACGAAGCCGCGGTAGACGAGGCGACCCGCCTGGGCCTTCATGTCGGCGAGCGCCGGGAGCATCTGCATGTCCGCGGACCCGCTGAGTGCCCGGTCGGTCTCCCGCCACACGGTGAGCACCCGGCCTACCTGGTGCATGACCGCGCGCGTGCGCTCCTCGAGCTCCTTGCCCACCCGGTCGGTGAGCGCGTCGAAGTCGGCCTCGTCCCACACGAGCCCGTGCTGCTCGACGACCTCGTCGACGGCGGCGGCCACGCAGTCCTCGAGGAGGTCCTGGGTGGACGGGTAGGGCGAGGCAGCGAGGGTGAGCTTCTCGGCGTTGCTGAGGTCCGACGCGATCTTCCGGGCCGGCGAGGGCACGGTGAGCATGAGCAGCCGGCGCAGGCCGAGTCGCATCGACGCCTCCTGCTCCGCCTCGGAGCCGAAGACCTGGAGACCCACGGTCGCAGCGCCCTGGGGCCGCATCGCCTCGTCGACGAGCGCCGGGAACCCCCTGACCTCGTGCCCTGCCCTCTGCTGGGTGAAGGTCCGCTCGATCGTGCCGAAGGTCCAGCGCGTCTGGCCCGTCACGGTGATGCCGCTGGAGTCCGCGGCCTCGGCCATGGCGCGCGCGAACGTCGGACGAAGCGGCGCCTTCAGCGCCTCGAGGTCCTTGCCCTCGGCGACGACCTTGCCCTTGTCGCCGAGGACCCGGAAGGTGGGCCGCAGGTGGTCGGGCACCTTCGACCAGTCCCATGCCTCCCGGGGGACGACGACGCCGGTGGTCGAGCGCAGGAACCGCTCCAGCGCGTCGAGCAGCGGTTCCTCACCGGGCGAGACGGTGTCGAGGAACGCCCGTGCATGGTTCGGGGCGGGGACGAAGTTGACGCGAAGCTGCTTGGGCAGCGACCGGATCAGCGCGACCACGAGGTCCTCGCGAAGGCCCGGCACCTGCCAGGAGAACGCCTCGGCCTCGACCTGGTTGAGCGTGGCGACGGCCAGGTCGACGGTGACGCCGTCGGCGGCAGCCCCCGGCTCGAACTGGTAGCTCAGCGGCAGCACCAGGTCGCCCTCGCGCCACTCGTCGGGGTAGTCCGCCTCGTCCACCGCCGCGACCGAGGGGTTCACCAGCATCTCGGGGTCGAAGGTGAGCAGGTCCGGCCGGCGTTGCCTCTCCCGCTTCCACCACGAGTCGAAGTGCGCGCCCGAGACGACGTCCTTGCCTACGCGGGCGTCGTAGAAGTCGAACAGCGTGTGCTCGTCGACGAGGATGTCGCGGCGCCGGGCGCGGTGCTCGAGCTCCTCGACCTCCTCGAGGAGGGCGCGGTTCTCGGCGAAGAACCTGTGGCGGGTCTCCCACTCGCCGTACACCAGCGCGTGCCGGATGAAGAGCTCACGCGCGAGAGCCTGGTCGACCTTGCCGTAGGACACCAGGCGGTCGGCGACGAGGGGCACGCCGTACAGGGTCACGCGTTCGTAGGCCATCACCGCGGCGCGCTTCTTCGACCAGTGCGGCTCGGAGTAGGTGCGCTTCACGAGGTGCGCGCCGAGCCGCTCGGCCCACTCGGCCTTGATCGCGGCGTTCACCCGGCCCCAGAGCCGTGAGGTCTCCACCAGCTCCGCGGACATGAGGAGCTGAGGCTGCTTCTTGAACAGCCCGGAGCCCGGGAAGATCGCGAACCTGGCGTTGCGGGCGCCGAGGTAGTCGCGTCGGTCGGGGTCGCGCAGCCCGATGTGCGACAGGAGGCCGGAGAGCAGCGACTGGTGGATCGCGTCGGCGTCGGGCACGTCCGCAGCCGGCCCCATCGTGAGACCGAGCTGCTTGGCGACCTGCCGCAGCTGCGCCTCGAGCTCCTGCCACTCGCGGATGCGGAGGTAGTTGAGGTACTCCGCCCGGCACATGCGCCGGAACGCGCTCGACGACAGCGCACGCTGTTGCTCGCGGACGTAGCGCCAGAGGTTCACCAGCGTCATGAAGTCCGAGGTCTCGTCGCGGAAGCGCGCGTGCATCTGGTCGGCCTGCGGCCGGAAGTCCGCGGGCCGCTCGCGCGGGTCCTGGATCGACAGCGCAGCGGCCACGACGAGGACCTCGCGCAGACAGCCGAGCCGGTCGGCCTCGACCACCATCCGAGCCAACCGCGGGTCGATCGGGAGTACGACGAGCTGGCGACCGAGCTTCGTGAGCCGGCCCGAGGCGATCGCGCCGAGCTCCTCGAGGAGCTGCACGCCGGCCTTCACGTTGCGCTGGTCGGGCGGGTCGACGAAGGGGAAGCGGGCGACGTCACCGAGCCCGAGCGCGGTCATCTGCAGGATCACCGAGGCGAGGTTCGTGCGCAGGATCTCGGGATCCGTGAACTCCGGGCGGCTCTCGAAGTCCTCCTCCGAGTACAGCCGGATGCAGATACCCGCCTCGACACGCCCGCACCGGCCCTTGCGCTGGTTGGCCGAGGCCTGGCTGATCGGCTCGATCGGCAGCCGCTGGACCTTCGTCCGGAACGAGTAGCGCGAGATGCGCGCGAACCCCGCGTCGACGACGTACCTGATGCCGGGGACCGTCAGCGACGTCTCGGCCACGTTGGTGGACAGCACCACGCGCCGCTTGGTGTGCCGCTCGAAGACCCTGTGCTGCTCGGCACTCGACAGGCGCGCGTAGAGCGGGACGACCTCGAACTCGTCGACCGCGCGCCGGGGCGTGACCTTGCCCAGCACGTCGGCGGTGTCGCGGATCTCCTGCTCACCCGGCAGGAAGACCAGGATGTCGCCCGGGCCCTCGTCGACCAGCTCCTTGACCGCGTCGACGATGGCCTCGGTCTGGTCGCGGACGACGGTCTCGCCCTCGTCGTCGTCGTAGGTCTCCTCGACCAGCGGCCGGTAGCGGAGCTCGACCGGGTAGGTCCGGCCGGAGACCTCGACGATCGGGGCAGGCTTCCCCGACGCGTCCGCGAAGTGGCGGGCGAACCGTTCCGGGTCGATCGTCGCTGAGGTGATGACCACCTTCAGGTCCGGCCGCCTCGGCAGCATCTGCTTGAGGTAGCCGATGATGAAGTCGATGTTGAGGCTGCGCTCATGGGCCTCGTCGATGATGAGCGTGTCGTACGCCGAGAGCATCCGGTCGTGCTGGAGCTCGTTGAGCAGGATGCCGTCGGTCATCAGCTTGACCAGCGTGTCCGAGCTCGACCTGTCGGTGAAGCGCACCTGGTAGCCAACCGTGCTGCCGAGCTCCGTGCCGAGCTCCTCGGCGATCCGCTCGGCCACGCTGCGGGCCGCGATCCGGCGAGGCTGGGTGTGGCCGATCAGTCCCTGCACACCGCGCCCGAGCTCGAGGCAGATCTTCGGCAGCTGGGTGGTCTTCCCGGAGCCTGTCTCACCGGCGACGATGACGACCTGGTTGTCCCGGATCGCCGCCGCGATGTCGTCGCGACGCTCGGCGACGGGCAGCTCAGGCGGGTAGTGGATCGTCGGCACGAGGGCTTTGCGGGCCTCGACCTGCTCCGGCGTGAAACCGCGACGCGCTCGAGGTCGCCGGCCGTCCCGTCGACCGCGCCTGAGGACGGCGACGCCGCGAGTTTTGCTTCTGCGAACCGGCCTCGGACATGACGAGATGAGTCTAGGGGTGGGCACAACCGGGATTTCGTCCGGTGCACGCGCCGCCGGGCCGTACGCCGACACGCCCGGGCGTCCCCCTCGGGGTTGAGTGTTCGCGGCATCACGTGTTTGGTGGAGACGTCCGACGCACTCAAGCGAAAGGCACAACCCCGTGCTCACTCTCACCGAGAACGCCAACAACGTCGTGAAGAACATCGTCGAGCAGGCAGCAGGGCAGAGCCCGGAGGCCGGGCTCCGCATCAGCCAGGACGCTCCCGACAGCCCCGCCCTGCACGTGATGCCCACCGAGGCGCCCCAGCCCGGTGACCAGATCCTCGAGGAGGAGACCGGCGCCCGGGTGTTCCTCGAGGAGACCGCGGCGGTCACCCTCGACGACAAGGTCCTCGACGCCCAGGTCGACGAGGCCGGCGGTGTGCAGTTCACCATCGCCGTCCAGCCCGGCTGAGCAGCCGGGCCTCAGCGAAGCGCGGACCGGGTCAGCGGCGGGTTCAGCTCGTCGGCGCCTCTCACGTGGCGGTACAACGCCGCGGGGCGCCCCGGTCCGCGCTGCACGTTCCGGCCCGTCGCCTCGAGGACGCCTGCCCGGGTGACCTTCCGGTGGAAGTTGCCGGGATCCAGCCCCAGGCCCCAGACCACCTCGTACACCCGTCGCAGCTCGGCGATGGTGAACTCCTCGTCCACGAACGCCGTGGCCAGGGCGGTGTACTCCAGCTTCGAGCGGGCCCGCTCGACCCCGTCGGCCAGGATCTGGCGATGGTCGAAGGCGAGCTTCCCGCGACGGAGCAGCGAGCTCACCGGCTTCCACGCCGCGCCGGCCGCGTCCGAGCCGGCGGTCGGCTCCACCCCCTGAGGTACGACGGCGAGCCAGGCGACGCTCACGATCCGGCCCCGGGGGTCACGGTCGGGGTCGCCGTACGAGGCCAGCTGCTCCAGCCGGGCCGCCTCGACGCCGACGCCGGTCTCCTCCTCGAGCTCACGCCGCGCCGCGTCGTACAGCCCCTCGTCGGGCTCGACGAAGCCTCCCGGAAGCGCCCACCGGCCCTTGAACGGCTCTCCGCCCCGCTCGACCACCAGGGCGCAGAGCCGGTCGTCGCGGATGGCCAGCACGACGATGTCGACGGTCACGTAGAAGATCGGGTGCTCGCTCGTGTAGACCACGACTGCGACGCTATCTTGTGCTACTGACAATTACCAGGAAGGCGCGCTCGCCCCGTTTGCCCCCTCCTGTCCCGTTACCAAGCCGTGAGGTAGTCCAGCGTTTGAGACTCTCGCCCCGGGGCACAGTGTCCTCGAACAGGAGGGAAACACCATGGCAACGCTTCTACTCATCCTCGGCATCGTCCTCATCGTGGCTGGCGTCGTGAGCCTCATCCGCGGTGGAATGCTCTGGGGAATCGTGATGATCGTGGTCGGGCTGCTCATCGCACCCGGTTCACAGCTGATGTAACACGCTTCACCGCAACACCCTTTCCCGACGATGGCCCGGTCCTGGTGACCGGGCCATCGTCGTGTGTGGCGGCGTCTCAGGGGCGGACCACCGCCACCGGGCAGTAGGCGCGCTCGGCCACCCCACGGCTCACCGAGCCGAGCAGGGTGGTCGCGAGGAGCCTTCTCCCCCGGCTTCCGACGACGAGGAGCGAGGCGTCGCGCGAGGCCTCCACCAGCCGGCGGACCGGCTCGCCGCGGCGGTAGGTCTCGGTGACGGCCACGTCGGGGTACTTCTCACACAGTCCTGCCACGGTCTCGGCGACCAGCCGCTCCTCCTCCTCACTGAGGTTGACCTTCTCCGCGAACGAACGCAGGTCCAGCACCGAGGACGCCTGCTCGCGCAGGTCCCAGGTGGCGTGGAGGAGGGTGAGCGGTGCGCGGCGCACCGACGCCATCCGGAAGGCGAGCTCGACCGCGGCGGAGGAGGCCGGCGTGCCGTCGACACCCACCACCACCGGTCGGTGGTCCTCCCCCTCCGGCGGCTCGTCGAACTCGCGGACCACGACGACCGGGCAGTGCGACTCGCGGGCCACGGTGGCGCTGACCGAGCCGAGCAGCGCGCTTGCCACCGTTCCCCTCCCACGGGCCCCGACCACGAGCAGGTCGGCGCTCTCCGACGCCTCGACCAGGACGGTCTCGGGGTGTCCCATGGTGACCACGCTCTCGACCCCGATCGTGGGATCGGTGAGGCGTGCGTCACGGACCGCCTCGCGGGCGATGGAGCGCCCCACGGACTTCAGGCCTCGTTCGTTCGCGACGATGTCCTCGAAGTCCTGCATGGCACCCGGCACACCGCAGGCGTGGACGACGGACAGCGGCCGCCCCTCGAGCGCAGCCTGCCGGACCGCCCAGTCGAGGGCGGCCGCCGCGGCCTCCGAGCCGTCGACCCCTACCACCACGGATCCGTGCACCACCGACATGTCCATGGCACAAGGCTCACCGTGCGGACCAGGGCGACACAGAGCACTGGGACCAGCAGGTTAGGGACCTTCGGCCCTGCCTCACGTGCAAACCGGGGTCCGGCAGGGTAGAAAGGCCACATGGCAAGCACCCCCATCCGCGTCTTCCTGCTCGACGACCACGAGGTCGTCCGCCGAGGGCTGCACGATCTCCTCGAGAGCGAGGGCGACATCGAGGTGGTGGGCGAGTCCGGCTCCGTCAAGGAGGCGATCGCCCGGATCCCCGCGCTGCGACCCGACGTCGCCGTCCTCGACGGCCGGCTCCCCGACGGCAGCGGCATCGACGTGTGCCGCGAGGTCCGCTCG
Source organism: uncultured Actinomycetota bacterium (assembly GCA_963701425.1). Classification (GTDB taxonomy): domain Bacteria; phylum Actinomycetota; class Actinomycetes; order Propionibacteriales; family Nocardioidaceae; genus Nocardioides_C. The sequence goes on from CAVPAG010000017.1 coordinate 229,964, forward strand.
ATCGACCCGACCATCAAGGCACTGATCCTCACCAGCTACGACGACGACGAGGCGCTGTTCGCGGCGATCCTCGCCGGCGCCGCCGGCTACGTCCTCAAGCAGATCACCGGCAACGACCTCATCGACGGCGTCCGTCGCGTGGCCGCGGGCCAGTCGCTGCTCGACCCCGCTCTGACCGCCCGTGTCCTCGAGCGCGTCCGCAAGGGCCCCGAGGTCAACGAGGAGCTCAGCGCGCTCACCGAGCAGGAGCGCAAGATCCTCGCGCTCATCGCCGAGGGCCTGACCAACCGCCAGATCGGCGAGCGGCTCTTCCTCGCCGAGAAGACGGTGAAGAACTACGTGTCGAGCATCCTCGCGAAGCTCGGCCTCGAGCGCCGCACCCAGGCCGCGGTCCTCGCCGCCAAGCTCCTGCGCTGACCCTCACCGGCCGGTGACCGGGTTCGCGCGGCTCGAGCGGAGGCTCGGTACCCGCGACGCCGTCGTCCTCGGTCTCGGGTCGATGATCGGCGCCGGGGTCTTCGCCGCGTTCGGACCTGCCGCCGCCGCTGCCGGGCCGTGGCTCATGGTCGGGCTCGTCCTCGCGGCGTTCGTGGCGTACTGCAACGCCACCTCGTCCGCGCAGCTCGCCACGCAGTACCCGACGTCGGGCGGTACCTACCTCTACGGTCGGGAGCGGCTCGGCGAGTGGTGGGGCTTCCTTGCCGGCTGGGGGTTCGTCGTCGGCAAGACCGCGAGCCTCGCGGCCATGGCGCTGACCTTCGCGGCGTACACCGTGCCCTCGCCAGTGGCAGCGCCCGACCGCGGCGGCAGCCGTCGTGGCGATCGCGGCGGTGAACTACCGAGGGATCACCCGCACCGCCCAGCTCACCCGCGTGGTCGTCACGCTGGTGCTGGCCGCTCTGGTCACGTCGGTGGCGGTCGCCCTGCTGGGTGGGAGCCCGGACGCCACCCGGCTGACGCTCGAGGCCGACGGTCTCGGTGTCTACGGGGTGCTCCAGTCGGCCGCGCTGCTCTTCTTCGCCTTCGCCGGCTACGCGCGCATCGCCACCCTCGCCGAGGAGGTCCGCGACCCGCGGCACACCATCCCCCGGGCGATCACGATCTCCCTGCTGGTGGTCGTCGGCGTGTACGCCGCGGTCGGCGCGACCGTCCTGGTGGTCCTCGGAGCGGACCGGGTCGCGGCCTCGGCTGCTCCCCTGGCCGCGGCGGTGGAGAGCACCGGATGGAGCTGGGCGTCCCCTGTCGTGCGCCTCGGCGCGGCAGCCGCATCGCTCGGCGCCCTGCTCGCCCTGGTCGCCGGCGTGGGCCGAACGGCCCTGTCGATGGGGCGCAACGGCGACCTGCCCCCGTGGCTCGCGGCGGTCCATCCCCGCTTCCACGTGCCGCACCACGCGGAGATCGCCGTGGCCGTCGCGGTCTGCGCACTGGTCCTCACCGTCGACCTGCGCGGTGCGATCGGGTTCTCGGCGTTCGGGGTGCTTCTGTACTACTTCGTGGCGAACCTGGCGGCCTTCAGCCAGGACGACGAGCACCGGCGGTACCCCCGGGCCCTCCAGGTCGCAGGCGCCGCCGGCTGCGTCCTGCTCGGTCTCACCGTGCCGGTCGAGGCGTTGCTGACGGGCCTGCTGGTGCTCGCGGCCGGTGTCCTGTACCGCATCGTGCGGCGCTGAGCAGGCGGGCTCATGGTCCGGTTTCGCCCCAGGACCTTGGGCCTTTCAGGTCGGTCCCCTCGGCACTCTCGCCGAGACCTCCCCCGCCTCGATGCTTGTCACGTCAACAAGACATCCAGTTTCAGAAATGCGGAACTGCTTCAGGGGAAGGAAACGACATGGCAACTCTGCACCACGACCCGGTACCCGCCGAGGAAGTCGTCCTAGAGCAGGAGGTCGTCCGCTCGTCCGCAGCCCGCAAGGCTCTCGCCGTCCTCCGGCTGGGCTTCGGGTTCACGTTCTTGTGGGCGTTCCTCGACAAGACGTTCGCGCTCGGCTTCCACACCGGTGCGATCACCAACGAGGAGGGTGCCCGCACGGGCATCGACTTCATGGCGAAGGACGCGGCCTGGCTCAACGGCGGAAGCCCCACCGAGGGGTTCTTGATGTTCGGCGTCCCCGCACACAACCCGTTCAAGGACTTCTTCAACTCCATGGCCGGCGACGCTTGGGCCGACTGGCTGTTCATGATCGGGCTCCTCGGCATCGGCCTGGCCCTCACCCTGGGCATCGGGATGAGGATCGCCGCGGCCGCCGGCGCACTGCTCTACATGCTGATGTACGCCGCGAGCATCCCGCTCGAGAACAACCCGATCGTCGACGACCACGTGCTCGGCGCGATCAGCCTCGTCGTCCTGGCCCTCGTGCTCGCGGGCGACACCTGGGGTGCCGGAAAGGCCTGGGCGAGGACGCACCTGGTCCGCGAGTACCCCGTCCTCCGGTGACACGGAGCGAAGACCTTCGATGACCATCGAGGCCAAGGCGGCGACGACCGGCGAGTGGGAGCAGACCCACACACCGATCGTCGTCGCCGTCGACGGGTCGGAACGGAACCGCAGCGCGGTCGCCTGGGCAGCTCACGAGGCGGCCGCGCACGGCTGCCGGCTGACCCTGGTGAACGCGGTGCAGGACTACCTCGTGCCCACCCCCCACTTCTCGGTGCGGTCGCAGGACGAGGAGGCCCTCGACATGCTCTCCGACCTCCGGCACGAGGTGTGCGACATCGTCCCTGAGGAGTCGGTGACGACCGAGGTAGTGGCGGGCGACCCGGTGGACGTGCTCCTCGACCGGGCCGCGGACGCGCGGCTGGTCGTGGTGGGCAAGCGCGGGCTCGGCGGCTTCGCCAGGGCGATCATCGGCTCCACGTCGATCGCGCTCGCGGGCCGCTCCCCCGTCCCGGTGGCGATCGTGCCCGACGGCTGGGACCAGCGGGACCGCGGGGGACGCCCGGTCGTCCTCGGCGTCGACCCCTCCAAGCCCGACCACCGGCCGATCCACCTGGCCTTCCGGCGGGCGAAGCGGCTCGGTGTGCCGCTCGTCGCCGTGCACGGCTGGGAGACCCCGGCGATGTACTCGTGGGACGCGGCAACGGTGGCCGCCGCGGTGAACGAGCGCGAGCAGGAGACGGCGGACCGCTTCGACGCGCTCCTGGCCACCTGGACCGAGCGCTACCCCGACGTGGTCGTCCGGCCCATGCGGGTGCACAAGCACCCCGCGGCGGCGATCCTCGAGGCCGCGGAGGAGGCCCAGCTCGTCGTGCTCGGCCGGCACCCTGCCGGCATGTTCGGCGGCTTCGCCTTCGGGTCGGTGGCCCGCGCGGTCCTGCACTACGCGGACACCCCCGTCATGGTGGTCCCCGCCGAGGACTGACGGCCTACGCGCCCCGCAGCGGGACCGTCCACTCCAGGACGGTCCCGTGCGGTTCTTCGGGGACCAGCCGCAGCCTGCCGCCGTTGTCCGAGGCGCGCCGCCGCGCGTTGCGCAGACCGCTCTCGTTGCGCTCCGTGGGGAGGCCCTTGCCGTTGTCGGCCACCCGGAGCATGACCTCGTCCGCGCGCGCCTCGACCTCCACGACCGCGGCGTCCGCCTCCGCGTGACGCGCGACGTTGGACAGCGCCTCGCGCAGCACGGCGACGAGCTGCTCGGCGATCTTCTTGGGCACCGCGGTGTCGAGGGGGCCGGAGGTGCGCACCATCGGGGTGAAGCCGAGCACCGGGACGTACTCCTTGACGAGTCCCCGGACGTCGGCGCGCAGGGAGAGCTCGTGACCGTGCTGAAGCTCGAAGATGGTGGAGCGGATGTCGCGGATGGTCACGTCGAGGTCGGCGACCGCGCTGTCGATGCGCTCCCGCACCTCCTCGCTGAGCGCGATCCGGCGAGCGCCCTGGAGGGCGAGGCCGGTCGCGAAGAGCCGCTGGATCACCAGGTCGTGCAGGTCTCGGGCGATGCGGTCGCGGTCCGAGACGAGCATCAGCTCCTGGCGGTCGGAGATCGCCTGCGCCCGGTCGAGGGCCAGCGACGCCTGGTCGGCGAACGACGCGAGCAGCTCGGCCTCGTCGCTCTCCAGCGACCCGCGGCCTGCGTCGAGCACCACCAGCAGGACTCCGTCCGGCGCGAGGTGCGCCCGCAGCGGCACGAGTACGACGGTCCGCTCGGCGCCCTGGGGGATGACCACCACCGTGGCCTCCTCCTCCGCCCCCGCGATGTGCCTCTCGAGGGAGTGCACCAGCGGGGTGAGGTCGTCGCTGCGGCGGCCGTCCCAGGCGGCGACCTCCTGGGTGCCGTCCGCCGCCCGTCGTACCACCGCCACCGCCGAGGCGCCGGAGACCCGGCGGGCGCCGATCGCGATCTGCCGCAGCGCGTCGTCCACCCGCACCGGGGGCTGGAGCGCGTCGTTGATCTGCGCGGTCGCCTCGAGCCACTGGCGGCGGCGCTCGCTCTGGGCGTAGTCCCGGGCGTTCTCGATGACGAAGCCGGCCGCGGAGGCGAGGGCGAGGACGAGCTGTTCGTCCTGCTCGGTGAAGTCGCCGCCGCCCTCCTTCTCGGTGAGGTAGAGGTTCCCGAAGACCGTGCCCCTGATCCGCACCGGGACGCCGAGGAAGCTGTCCATGGGCGGGTGGTTCGGCGGGAACCCGTAGGACTTCGGGTGGTCCTTGAGGTGGGAGAGCCGGATCGGCTCGGGGTGCTCGATGAGCAGACCGAGGATGCCGTGGCCTCTCGGGAGGTTGCCGATCGCGGCGTGCTCCTCCTCCCCCACGCCGTGGGTGACGAAGTCGACCAGCCCGCCGCCGTGACCGATGACGCCCAGCGCGCCGTACCTCGCGCCGGTGATCTGGCAGGCCGAGACGACGATCCGGTCGAGGACGCTGTGCAGGTCCAGGTCGGAGGAGATGGCGACGACGGCGTCGAGGAGAGCCCGAGCGTTGTCGGGCAGCTCGAGCCCGTCCTGGTCCGGTGGATGCGTCAGGCTCTGGTCGGTCATGCCGACCAGCCTAGACAGGCTGGGGTCAGAGCACGCGACGTACCGGCATCATGCTGGCGTGAGACCAGTCCGCGCCGATCCGGCGCCCGGTCAGGTCGCGCCAGGCGAGGCGGATGTAGAGGTGCCTGCGACCGCCCGCCCACGGCGTGGGGTCCCAGTGGGTCCGGATGTCGTTGAGCTCGTCGGGGTCCTCGACCAGCGTGGCGCGGCCGATGGCCACGACGCTCCAGCCCTGGTGCTTCTCGTAGTCGATGTGGTCGATCTCGAACGCGAGGTCGGTGTTCCACCCGTACGTGCCCAGCTCGCTGTAGGGAGTCGTGCGGAAGACGATCGCGTCCTCGTACATCGCGTAGTTGATGGGGACGATGCGCGGGCCCATGGGGGTCGACAGTGCGACCCGGCCGATCACACCGCCGTGAAGCAGCTCCAGACACTCCTCGACTGTGAGCTCCACGGGCTCGTTCATCGCACTCCTCCTTCACGTCGCCGCACCTGCTCGACGCTCGTTCGACCGCCCTCTGACCACCATGATGGGGGCGCACTGCCCGCGACAGCACGGGTCGAAGGTCCCGCAGGCTTCGTCCGTTACGCCCTGCTCCCACGTCCCGCTCCCTGCGACGCTGATGCAAGGACAAATGAGGCAAGTAACCGCCCGTTGGTGATCGGGACGAGGGCGAGGAGACACGGACATGGTGAGCAGGGAACGGATCGTCGTCGGCGGCGACACCACCCCCTCGGCAACTGCCGCGCTGCGGTGGGCCGTGGAGGAAGCCGCTCGTCATCACCACAGCTCCGTGCTGGTGGTGCACGCCTTCGACGTCGCCGGCCGCGCCGACCTCGCGCTCGAGCGCGACCTCGACCGGAGCCGGCGCGACGCGAGGTACCGGACCCAGTCCTGGGTCGTCGAGGTGCTCGGCGACTCCGGGATCGAGGTCCCCGTGCTGGTGCAGACGCCGGACGCCTCCGTCGAGGACGCGCTCGTGGCGGCCTCGCAGAGGGCGTCGATGGTCGTGATCGGCGAGCCCCAGAACGGTCGCCGGCAGGACCTGGCCGCGCGGCTCTCCGAGCGGTGCGCCTGTCCGGTCGTGACCGTCGGTGTCGGCCAGACGCCGGCCCTGGCGGGCTGAGCGGCATGTCGGTCCAGAGGCCGCCCGTTGCCCGTACCGACGTCCACCTCGCAGCGATCTTCGGCCAGGGCCCGCCCCGGCTGCGCCGGTCGTGGATCCTGGCGACCGTCGTCGGCGAGACCCTGGGCTTCCTGGTGCCGGTCCTCGTCGCCGTCGTCGCCTTCGACCTGAACGCGATGCTGACCCTGCTGCTGATGGTGGTGGCCGGGACCTTCGAGGGGGTGATCCTCGGCGCGGCCCAGTCCGTCGTGCTCGGCCGAGAGTTCCTGGGGTTCTCCCGGACCGGCTGGACCGGGGCGACTGCGCTCGGTGCCACGGCGGCGTGGTTCATCGGCATGCTTCCCAGCACGCTGCACGGCCTCTGGTCGAGATGGCCGCTCGCCGTGTCGGTGCCGGTGGGGGTCGTCCTCGGCATCACCTTGCTGGCCACGATCGGGCTCGCGCAGTACACCGTCCTGCGCCGTCACGTGGCACGGGCCCGCACCTGGCCCCCTGTCGTCGGGCTCGCCTGGCTCGCGGGCCTCGGCGTGCTCCTGGGCATCACCACTCCCCTGTGGCGCGAAGGCCAGTCGACCGCGCTCGTCGTGGCGGTCGGCGCCCTCGGTGGCCTGGCGATGGCGCTCACGGTGGCTCTCGTGACCGGATTCTGGCTGGTCCGGCTGGTGTACCCGCCGGCCGGCAGGGCCGTCGTCCGGCCGACCCCCGTCGGCGTACCGGAGCGGGAGTGGACCGCGCTGGCCGCATCGACGGACGGCTTCCGGGTGTTCGACCCCTCGCTCGTCGAAGACCTGCCCGAGCCCGTGCAGCGATGGCTCGTCCACGCGATCGTCCCGGGCGCCGCTCTCCTGACCGGCATCGACGCGGAGTGGAGCGGCCACCTACGACTGGGCACGTCCTGGCGGGCGTTCTGCTCGCGCCAGCGCTCGACGCTCGACCGCGGCTTCGTGTGGGCCGCGCGCACCCGGATGGCCGGCCTGCCGCTGACCGGCTTCGACAGGTTCACCCACGGCGAGGGCGAGATGCGGTGGCGGCTGCTGCGCCGGATCCGGGTGATGGCCGCCTCGGGCGAGGAGGTCACGCGAAGCTCGGCCGGGCGCCACGCCGTGGAGCTGCTGGCGGCCGACCCCGCGGTCGCGCTCGACCCCGCCGTGACCTGGGAGCCGGTCGACCACCAGCGGGCGACCGCGCGACTGCTCGTCGGCGGCGCGCCCCAGCGTGTCACGGTCACCGTCGACCTGCTGGGGCGGCTGCGCGAGCTCGAGCTGGACCGGTGGGGTACCCCTCCCGGAGGAAAGTTCGGTCGCCACCGCTTCGGCGCCGTGCTGAGCGAGGAGCGCCGGTTCGACGGTTACCTCGTGCCCACCGAGGTCGTCGCCGGGTGGCACTTCGGCACCGAGCGGTGGGACGAGGGCGTCTGCTTCCGCTTCCGCGTCGTGAGGTGCTCGTTCCACTGACTCCGCTCACACGTCGGAGCCGCTCCTGAGCGCCGGCAGCACCTTCTCGCCGTAGGCCCGGATCATCTCGGCGTAGTGCGGCCCCATGTTCGCCACGTACACCTCGTCGTAGCCCGCGTCGGCGTAGGGAGCGAAGACGTCGAGGTGCCGCTCGAGGTCGGGTCCGCACACCACGGAGTCCGCGGTCATCTCCTTGGTCACGAGCTGCGATGCCTGCTCGAAGTGCTGTGGGCTCGGGAGGACCTGGGCGAGCTCCCCGGGGAGGCCGGCGTTGGCCCAGAGCCGGTGGGCGTGGTCGACGCCCTCCTCCTCCGTCGGCGCGAAGGCCACCTTCACGCCCGCCTGGGCCGGCTTGCCGCCGGACTTCTCCTTGAACAGTCCGAGCAGGTCCTCGTCGGGGGCGGTGTTGATGTAGCCGTCGCCGATCCGGGCGGCGAGCTCGGTCGCCTTCGGGCCGAACCCGGACACGTAGATGGGGGGCGGCTGGTCGGGAAGCGTGTAGATCCGGGCGGTGTCGACGGTGTAGAACTCGCCGCCGTAGGTCACGGTCTCGCCGCTGAGCAGCCGGCGGATCAGGTCCACGGCCTCCTCGAGCATCGCCAGGCGTACGTCGGCCGTGGGCCACGCGCCGCCGAGGATGTGCTCGTTGAGGGCCTCACCCGACCCGACCCCCAGCGTGAACTTCCCGTCCAGCATCACGGCACTCGTCGCCGCCGCCTGCGCGATGACCGCAGGGTGCGTGCGGACGGTCGGACAGGTCACCGCCGTGGTCACGGGCAGGTCGCACACCTGCGAGATCGCCCCGATCACCGACCAGACGAACGGGCTCTGGCCCTGCTCGTCGTTCCACGGGTGGAAGTGGTCGCTGATCCACAGCGCGTCGAAGCCGGCCTCCTCCGCGAGCCGGGCCTGCTCCACCAGCTGCCGGGGGGTGTACTCCTCGCAGGAGAGGAAGTAGCCGTAGCGCATGTGTCTCCTCCTTCGTCGGCGTCGTCGTGGGGTGCCCATGCCAGGCTCCCGCATGCGGCGAGAACGGTCGAGCGTCGCGGACGCAGGGTCCAGGATGGGGGGCATGGTCAGCGTCGAGCGCGGCAGCGTCGAGGAGCTCCTCGGCGACGAGCCGCTGGCACGAGAGGTGTACGACGCACTGGCCGGCCTCGTCGACGACCTCGGCCCGGCGACGCGTGCGGGTCACGAAGAGCCAGGTCGCCTTCCGCCGGCGCAGGGGGTTCTGCTGGGTCTGGCTGCCGGGGATGTACCTGTCACGTCCGACCGCTGACGTGGTCGTGTCGGTCGCGCTGCCGCACGAGGACCCGAGCCCGCGGTGGAAGGAGCGGCTGCTCGTCGGCGGCCGCCACTGGATGCACCACCTCGAGGTGCACGACCTCGCCGACGTCGACGACGAGCTCGCCGCCCGGCTGGCCGAGGCCTACGAGGCGGCGGGCTGACCGGGCGCTACGAGGCCGGCTGACCGGCGGTGGCGGTGAGGACGGCGGGCAGGGCAGCCGCGAGGAGGCGGAGCAGCTCCTCCTTGGGGACCTGCCGCTCCTGCACCCAGGTGATCACCGCCTCCTCCACCATCGCGGCCCACCCGTTGACGAGCAGGCGCGTCGCGGGCGAGTCGCTGAGCCCGAGCTCCCCGACGCTCTCGAAGATCCGGCCGGTGAGGGCGCCGCGCGCGTCCTCGTAGATCTCGCGGAGGAACCGGTCGCCGCTCGCGGCGCCGCGGACCAGGGACGTGAACGGCTCGAAGTTGGCCTCGACGTAGTCGATGTAGGCGGCCAGGCCGGTGGTGAGCCGCGTCAGCGCGTCGAGGGACGGGTCGGGCGTGGTCACCGCGAGCATCTCGTCCGTCGCTCGACGTACCACTGCGCGGTGGAACTCCTGCTTGTTGCGGAAGTAGTGGTACAGCAGGCCCCGCGAGATCCCGGCCTCCTCGGCGAGCAGGTCGATCGACAGCTCGTCGAGCGAGCGTGTCGCCAGCAGCTCGATGCCGAGGTCGAGCAGCTGCTCGCGCCGGTCGTCCGGGCTGAGTCGGACGCGGGTGTGGGTCATGTCCGGAACTCTACTGAATTCATGTCAACAACGCTATTGACTCCCGTTCAATACCGTCGGTATGGTCCTCGCCATGGACACCAAGACCGCTGCCCCAGCCCACGCGGCAGCCCTCCCGAACCACACCCGGGTGCTGGTGATCGGGGCCGGCTTCGGCGGCCTCGGCCTGGCGATCAAGCTCGCCGAGCAGGGTGAGCAGGACTTCCTCGTCGTCGAGCGCGGCTCCGACGTCGGCGGCACCTGGCGCGACAACACCTACCCCGGCGCGGCCTGCGACGTCCCGTCGCAGCTCTACTCGTTCTCCTTCGCGCCGAACCCGGACTGGTCGCGCTCCTTCTCCCCCCAGCCGGAGATCCAGGCCTACCTCAAGCGGGTCGCCGCCGAGTCCTCGGTGATGGACCGGTTCGTCTTCGACACGACCGTCGAGGACGCCACCTGGGACGACGACGCGCAGCACTGGCGCGTGGTCACGAGCGCCGGCACCGTCACCGCGGACCTCCTCGTCTCGGCCGCCGGCGCGCTGTCGGACCCGAAGATGCCCGACATCGACGGCATCGAGACCTTCCAGGGCGAGGTCTTCCACTCCGCCCGCTGGGACCACTCGGCAGACCTGACCGGCAAGCGGGTGGCAGTCATCGGCACCGGCGCCTCGGCGATCCAGATCGTCCCCGAGATCGCCGGGCAGGTGGCGCACCTCGACGTCTACCAGCGCACGGCGCCCTGGGTGATGCCGCGCCGCGACCGGGCCTACACCCGCCTCGAGCGTCTCGCGTTCCGCCACGTGCCGGGCGTCCAGAAGATCTACCGCACCGCGATCTACTGGGGCCGCGAGACCTTCGTGCCGGGCTTCACGCTCAACCCCAAGCTGGCCGCGCCTGCCAAGAAGCTGTCGCTGGCCAACATCGAGAAGGGCATCTCCGACCCCGCTCTGCGCGAGAGGGTCACCCCGACCTTCGAGATCGGCTGCAAGCGGATCCTGATCTCCAACGACTGGTACCCCGCCCTCGACCGCGACAACGTCGACCTGGTCACCGAGGGCATCGACAAGGTCACCGGCAACGCGGTCGTCACCCGCGACGGCGTCGAACGCGAGGTCGACGTGCTCGTGGTCGCCACCGGCTTCCACACCACCGACCTGCCGATCGCCGAGCACATCACCGGCCGCAACGGCGAGACGCTGGCCGCACAGTGGGAGCGCGAGGGGATGTCGGCGTACAAGGGCGCCACCACCCGCGGCTTCCCGAACCTGTTCTTCATCGTCGGCCCCAACACCGGGCTGGGCCACTCGAGCATGGTCTTCATGATCGAGTCGCAGATCGCCTACGTCCTCGACGCGCTGCGCACGATGGACGACCGGGGCATCGCCACGCTCGAGCCCAAGCCGCACGCCGAGGAGCGTTGGAACCGCGACATCCAGCGCCGGATGAAGCGCACCGTCTGGAGCGCCGGCGGGTGCTCGAGCTGGTACCTCGACGCCCACGGCAGAAACGTCACCCTGTGGCCGCGCACCACGTTCAAGTTCCGCCGGCTCACGCGCCGGTTCGACGTCGAGCAGTACGTCGTCGCGCCTCTCGATCCCGCACGATCCACGACGACCACGAAGGTGGGGCAGACCGCATGAGGACTTTCGACGGCAAGGTGGCCGTGATCACCGGAGCGGGCTCCGGCATCGGCCGCGCCCTCGCGCTGAACCTGGCCGCACGGGGCGCCGTGCTGGCACTCTCCGACAAGGACGAGGTCGGCCTGCTCGAGACCGCCGAGCGCGCGACCGCCCGTCACGCCCGTGAGGTGCACACCGAGAAGCTCGACGTGAGCGACCGCGCTGCCGTGGCGGGGTACGCCGCCTCGGTGGCCGCCGACCTCGGGCGGGTCAACGCGGTGTTCAACAACGCCGGCATCGCGCTCCACGGCGACTTCGAGGAGACGCCCTACGAGGAGTTCGAGCGGATCATGGACGTCAACTTCTGGGGCGTCGTGCACGGCTCGAAGGAGTTCCTCCCCCACCTGATCGCGAGCGGCGACGGCCACCTGGTCAACATCTCCAGCCTGTTCGGCCTGATGGGCATGCCGGCCCAGACCGCCTACAACGCCTCCAAGTTCGGCGTCCGCGGCTTCACCGAGGCGCTGCGCATGGAGATGCTGATCGCCCAGCACCCGGTGCAGGTCTCCTGCGTGCACCCCGGCGGCATCAAGACCGCGATCGCCCGCAACTGCCGCACCACCGCCAGCCACGACCAGCAGAGCGTGGCCGCGCTGTTCGACAAGAAGCTCGCCAAGACCACCGCCGACAAGGCCGCCGAGGTCATCGTCGACGGGGTCCTGCGCAACAAGCCGCGCATCGTGGTCGGCAACGACGCGAAGTTCCTCGACGGCTACGTGCGGCTCGTCGGCGCCCGGTACCAGAGCACCGTCGCCAAGGTCGCCTCCCGGATCGCGCCGCCCAAGGCTCGCTGAGCCGGCGGGCACAGGTCGGCCGCGCGGGCCGGTGCGGAACGGGCCACACACGCGTTAGGCGGTCGTCGCAGCGGGTACGAGGTGTGCATGTCGAAGCCAGCCAGCACGCTCGAGCGTGAGTACCCCGGGGCGACCGCCAACGAGCCCCAGCAGATCCCGGCCAAGGGGTGGTTCCAGGTCACCAAGCGGGCCTGGGCGGAGTCGAAGGTCGACCAGGTGCCCCTGCTCGCCGCGGGCGTCGCCTTCTACTCGTTCCTCTCGCTCTTCCCCGCGATGATCGCGGCGGTGACGATCTACGGTCTCGTCGCCGATCCGGCCACCGTGGCCAAGCAGACGAAGGCGATCTCGGACGCGCTGCCCGCGGACGCCGCCTCGATCATCACCGACCAGATGGAGGCGATCGCCTCACAGCCGGAGCAGTCGCTCGGGCTCGGCCTGATCATCGCGCTGGCCCTTGCGCTCTGGAGCGCTTCGGGCGGTGTGGGCAACATCGTCTCGGCGGTGAACATCGCCTACGACGAGGAGGAGACGCGCGGCTTCGTCAAGCGCAAGGCGCTCGCGCTCGCGTTCACCCTCGGCGCCATCCTCTTCGTGGTCGTCGCCGTCACCCTGATCGCCGTCACCCCGGTGCTCCTCGATGCGTTCGTCCCCGACGGCGTCCTGCACATGCTCCTGAACGCCGCGCGCTGGATCGGCGTCGTGATCGCCGTGGCCATCGCCCTCGCCGTGCTCTACCGCTACGCCCCCGACCGCGACTCCCCGAAGTTCGCCTGGGTGTCGGTCGGCGCGACCGTCGCCACGGTCATCTGGGTCATCGCCTCGGTCGGCTTCTCGCTGTACGTCGACAACTTCGGCAGCTACAGCAAGACCTACGGCGCCCTGGCCGGCGTGGCGATCCTGATGCTGTGGCTCTGGATCACCGCGTTCATCGTCCTGCTCGGCGCCGAGGTCAACGCCGAGGCCGAGCAGCAGACGGTGAAGGACACGACGGTCGGCGAGCCGCGACCCCTCGGCGAGCGCGGCGCGGTCAAGGCCGACAACCTGCCCCACGAGCAGCCGCGCGAGAAGAAGCAGGCCTGAACCCGGCCTGAACGCACGAACGCCGCCCTCCTCCCAGGGGCGGCGTTCGTGCCTGTTGTCTGATGAGGTCAAAGATCCCCGGCCGCTCGCGTGGCGAAACCTGGTCTGTACCAGCTCTTCCTAGGATGGCGCCGTGACCCCGTCGCGCATGGTCTTCACCAAGTGGGGCGGACTCCCCCACTGGGAGTACGACGCCGTCCGCCTCGGCGAGGACGAGCACGGTCTCTGGCTGGGCGTCCCCTGCGGCACGCTGGTCGGCCGCCCGGAGGCTCGGTTCCACACCGACGTCCACCAGGTCGTGCTGGTGCCCGAGGCCGGCTTCGTGGCCACCTTCTTCGCCCCCGGCGGTCGGGCACCGTGTGACCTGTACGTCGACATCACCACCGTGGCGGAGGTCTCCGACGACTCTGTCTCGGCCGTCGACCTCGACCTCGACGTGATCCGCGGGTGGAGCGGCCGGGTCTGGGTGGACGACGAGGACGAGTTCGCCGAGCACCGGGTCCGGTACGCCTACCCCGACGACATCGTCGAGCACGCGACGAGCTCCTGCGACCGGGTCCGCCGAGCGGTCGAGCTCTCGCGGGCGCCCTTCGACCCCGGCACCGCGAGTCGCTGGCTCAGCCTCGTCGACGAGGCGATGATGGCCGGATGAGCAACGACGTCATCGCGCGACGGGTGGTCGTGCACGGCCGCGTGCAGGGCGTGTTCTTCCGCGACTCGTGCCGCCACCAGGCCGAGCGCTCCCGGGTCACGGGCTGGGTCCGCAACGAGCCGGACGGCTCGGTGGGCGCCCTGTTCGAGGGGCCGCCGGCGGCGGTGGAGGCGATGGTCGCCTGGTGCCACGAGGGCCCGCCCCGCGCCAGCGTCGTCCGGGTCGAGGTCTCGGAGGCCGGCCCGACGGGGTCCCGAGCGTTCGACGTACTCGGCTGACGCCATGGCGCTCGCGGTCTGCCTCCTCTTCGACGCGCACAGCGACCACACGATCCGCCGGCTGTGGCGTCGGCTCGAGAACGACGGCGTGCCCACGCTGCTGACCCACACGCACGGCCACCACGTCCCGCACCTGTCCTACGCCGTGCTTCGCAGCTTCGACCTCGGCAAGGTCGCCGACGCCCTCGACCTGCTGCCGGACGAGGGGCCGATGACGCTGCACTTCGACGCCATCGGGATGTTCCGCCGCAGCCGCACCTGGCTGGTGCCGTCGGTGACCTCCGACATCGCCCGCCGTCAGGAGCGGGTCGTGGAGGCGGTGGAGTCGACCGGGGCCGACCTGCACCAGCACTACCGGCCGGGCGTCTGGGTCCCCCACTGCACGCTGGCGCCCCGGACCACGCTGGAGCGGCTGCCCACGGTCGCCTCGGCGGTCTTCGACGTGCTGCCGCTCGTGGCCACCGCGGACAGGGCGGCGCTGATCGACACCAGCTCGGGGCTGCAGTTCCCGCTCGAGACACTGCCCTGACTCAGGCGGCCTGCTGCTTCTGCCGCTTGACCGAGCGCGCCCGGATCGGACCGACCAGACGGGGACCTGCGAGGCGGTCCTCGAGCCGCCGGACCTCCCGCCTGAGCGGCTGGGCGACGTACTCACCGAGGATCACCCCGGAGGCGAGCGCGATCGCGACCGCGGCCGCCGTGGCGAGCGCGATGATGCCGTAGCTGTCGCCGGCGGACATCAGCGCGAGACCGCGGTAGATCGAGAGGCCGGGCAGCAGCGGCACGATCGCCGGCACCACGACGACCAGCGGCGGCACCCGCACCCGGCCCGCCACGGAGTAGCTGACCAGACCGATCATCACTGCCGCGGCCGCGGACGCCCAGGCGGGGCCGGTGTCCTGCATGAAGAGGAGGTACCAGACCGAGGCGCCCAGGGCGGCGATCGCCGCGATGGGCAGGAGCGAGCGCAGCGGGGCGTAGCACGCGAACGCGAAGGCCGCCGCCGCGAGGCCCGCGCCGAAGGCGGTGACGGGCAGGGCCTGGAAGCCGGCCTCCCCCGGGTTGAACCGGCTGAGCTCGACGCCGAGCATCGTGCCTACCGTCAGCCCGCCGCTGACCCCGGCGATGATCCCGGCCGTGGCCAGCAGCGCCTCGAGGAGGCGGGCGCCGGCCGTGATGTAGAACCCGCTCAGCGCGTCCTGGATCGCGCCCATGAAGCCGATCCCGGACAGCAGCATGATGATGTTCGCGGTGACGACGAGCGAGGGGTCGACGTCGAGGTCGGTCGCGGCCGTGCCCACGGCGAACGACGTGGCGAGGAGGCCCCCGGCGACCTGCTGGTAGAAGACCGGGAGACGCCGCCGTGACATCGACTTCTTCAGGAGGTCGATCCCTACGGCGGCGAGGAAGGCGATGGTCACCACGATCAGGTCGCCGCCGAGGAGCAGGCCGATGCCGAGCCCGGTGACGCCCCAGCCGAGCGTGACCGCCCACCGCGGGAGCCGGTGCCCGGAGGAGACGATCTGCGCGAGCCGGTGGCGCGCCTCGTCCCGGTCGAGCTCGCCGGTCAGCACCGCCGTGATCAGGTGGTCGACCTCGGTGAGGTCCTCGTAGTCGATGTCGCGGTGACGCACGTTGCGGACCTGGATGAGCGCGGGCTCGTCGAAGCTGGGCTGGTAGCTCATCGACAGCGAAGTGAAGGTGACGTCGACGTCGGCGTTGCGCAGGCCCAGGCCGTGCGAGATCGAGAGCATCGTGGCCGTCACGTCCGCGGCGCCCGCGCCCGACGAGAGCAGGACCTCGCCTACGCGCAGGCACAGGTCGAGGGTCTTGTAGATGTCTCTGGTCTCGGGCACGTACTCCATCCTCTCGACTCGGGCAGGGTCGGTTCCACCTCGGATCCGGCCGCGTGCCGTGGCGTTGGTCACCCCGCCCGTGACCACCCCGTCGTGTGACCACCCCGCACCCGTCACCCGGCACCGGCCTGGACCAGCAGACCCTCCTCTTGCTGTCCTAACGCCGTTAGGAAATCCTTCTCGCATGAGCACCGCACCGGTCCGGGACCGCCGAAGGGACCGCCACCGCCAGACCCTCGACGAGGTGGTCCGGCACGCGCTCGCGGTGATGGCCGAGAGCGGCGCCGCCGGGCTGAGCCTCGGCGAGGTGGCGCGCCGGATGCACATGCGCACGCCGTCCCTCTACGTCTACTTCCCCTCCAAGGCCGCGCTCTACGACGAGGTCTTCGCGCGGGGGTGGCAGGGGTTCGGGGAGGCCATGCAGGAGTACGACGCCCCGCTGCCCGCGGGCACGACGCTGCACGAGCACCTCGCGGCGGCCATGAGCCGGGCGTTGCACTGGGCGTCCGCCCATCCGGCGTACTCCCAGCTGATGTTCTGGCGACCGGTCCCGCAGTGGGAGCCGGCGCCGGAGTCCTACGCCGCGGCGGTCGCGCTGAGAGCGATGACCGACCGCGTCTTCGAGGGGCTGCTGACCGACGGCCACCTCCGACCCGGCACCGACCCGGCCGAAGCCGCGGAGGTCTGGACCGTGATCGTCTCGGGGCTGGTCAGCCAGCGTCTGTCGAACGAGCCCGACGTCCCCGTGAGCTCGGGACGACTGACAGCCCTGGTCGACCCCCTCGTCTCCTGCTTCGTCGACCGCTACGGATCGAGGCCCACCACATGACCAGTCTTCTCGCCCGTCTCACCCCCGAGCGCGCAGAGGAGGTCGCCCGGGGCCAGGTCGAGGCCCTCGTGGACGTCCTCCGGAGCCTCGACCCCTTCGAGTGGGACCTGCCCACCGACTGCACCCGCTGGACGGTGCGCGACATCGTCGCCCACGTCAACGGCGCCATGGACGAGGGCGCTCACGTGCGGGTGCTGCTGCGACACCTCGCCCTCGCCCGGCGGGGCCGATCCGACCTCGGAATGCTCGACGCGATCAACGAGATGCAGATCCACGAGCGGCGCGGGGCCACCCCGGAGGAGCTGGTCGCCGAGCTCGCGGTCCTCGGCCCCCGCGCAGCGAGAGCCCGCCGACGGATGCCACGCCTGCTCCGCGGCCGGCCCGTGCCCGGTGACAACGGGCTTCCGGCCGGTTCCACGTTCGGCTACCTCGTCGACGTGATCTACCCACGCGACGTGTGGATGCACCGGATCGACGTCTGCCGTGCCACCGGGCGAGCCCTCTCCCCCACAGCCACCGAGGCCGACGTCGTCGCCGAGGTGGCCCGGGACCTGGCCGGGGTCTGGGACGGCCCCACCACCACGCTCACCCTGACCGGCCACGGCGCGGGCACCTGGACGCTGGGCAGCGGCAGCCCCCGGGCCACGCTCGAGGCCGACGCCGTCGAGGTCTGCCGGATGCTGTCCGGTCGCCCCGCCTCACCCTTCGTGACCCTCACCGGGGATCCCGAGGCGGAGAGCCGGCTCCTCGCTGCCCGTGTCGCCTTCTGACCTACGATCCGGTCACAGTCCAGACCGCCGGGAGGCGTCCCCGCGCTCCGGCAGTTAGCCTGGCACGCGTGCACCCACGACTCCCCCTCCGCGCCCTGAGCCTGCTCACCGCCGCGGCCCTGGTCCTGCCCGCCTCGCCCGCCCAGGCGCTGGAGCCGACCCCGGGCTCCGCCTCGTCGGGTGACTCGGTCATCGGTGCGCGCGGCAACGGCGGGTACGACGTCAGGCACTACGACATCGACCTGCGGTGGGGCGCCGCGACCCGCACGATCGGGGCGACGACCTCGGTGCGGGCGGTCGCGCGGCAGGACCTGTCGTCGTTCAACCTCGAGCTGCAGGACCTCACGGTGCGCAGCATCACCGTCAACGGCGTGAAGGCGCAGTGGTCGCGCGACGGGTTCGAGCTGACCGTCACCCCCACCGTCCCGATCACCGACGGGAGCCGCTTCACGACGGTCGTGCGTTACGGGGGGAAGCCGGCGCCGTACCGGCACAAGCAGCTCGGCCGCACCGGGTGGATCCGCACCAAGGACGGCGCGACGGCGCTGTCGGAGCCGTTCGGGTCCGAGACGTGGTTCCCGGTGAACAACACGATCCGCGACAAGGCGACGTACACCATCTCGGTCGACGTACCGAACCGGCTCAAGGCCGCCTCGAACGGCCGCCTCCTGCGTCGGGTCGTCGGGGACCGGCGCACGGTCTGGCACTGGGACGAGAACCGGCCGATGGCTCCCTACCTGCCGACCGTGTCGATCGGCCGGTACCGGATGTACCGGACCGAGACCGCCTCGGGCATCCCCCTGGTCACGTTCATCGACGCCTCGCTCGGCAAGGAGGGCCGCGCCCGCCGCGAGCTGCGCCGCATCGTCGACCTCATGCAGAAGCGGTTCGGCCGCTACCCCTTCGCCACCTCGGGGCTGATCATCGACCGGATCGACGTCGGCTACGCCCTGGAGACGCAGAGCCGGCCCGTGATGCCCGGCGTGGCGCCGGGGTACCTCATCGCCCACGAGATCGCGCACCAGTGGTTCGGCAACTCCGTCACCCCCGCGGACTGGAGCGACATCTGGCTCAACGAGGGCTTCGCCACCTATGCGGAGTGGCTCTACGACGCCTGGCGCTACGACGAACCGCGGACCCCGCACAAGCAGTTCCGCTTCCTCTACCGCATCTACGGCGCCAAGGCGTCGTTCTGGGACACGCCCCCGGGCAACCCGAAGACCGTGGCCAAGCTGTTCTCCACGCCGGTCTACGACCGCGGCGCGATGACGCTGCAGGCACTGCGCGAGCGGGTCGGTGACAAGGCGTTCTTCACGATCCTGCGCCGCTGGGCCGCCCAGAACGCCCACGGCACGGTCAGCACCGAGAAGTTCGTGCGCCTGGCCGAGCGGGTCTCGGGCAAGCAGCTCGACCGGCTCTTCCACGTGTGGCTCTACGTGCCGGAGAAGCCGTCGGGCTACTGAGCCCCGAGGTTCCCCGGTACGCCGGGCGGGGTCAGCGTGCCCCTGTGAGCCCCTCGCTCGTGGACCCGGAGAGCTTCTGGGCGAGCCAGATCGGGATGATCGAGGCGACCACCAGCACGGCGGCCACCACGTTCACGACCGGCGCCTGGTTCGGCCGGAACAGGTTGTTGAAGATCCAGATCGGCAGGGTCTGCTGCTGTGCCCCGGCGGTGAACGTGGTCACGATGATCTCGTCGAAGGAGAGGCCGAAGGCGAGCAGGCCTCCGGCGAGCAGGGCCGAGCGGAGCATCGGGAAGGTCACCAGCCGGAAGGTCGTGAACATCCCCGCCCCGAGGTCCATCGAGGCCTCCTCGAGGTTCCCTCCGAGCCGGCGCACCCGGGCCTGCACGTTGTTGAACACGGTGACGATGCAGAACGTCGCGTGCGCCACCACGATGGTGAGGAACCCGAGGTCCCAGCCGAAGATCGTGCGGAAGGCGTTGTTGAGGGCGATGCCGGTCACGATTCCCGGGAGCGCGATGGGCAGGATGATCAGCAGCGAGACGCTGTTGCGGCCGAAGAAGCGGAACCGCTGAAGCGCCAGGGCCGCCATGCTGCCCAGCACGAGCGCGACCAGTGTCGCCAGCAACGCGACCTGGACGCTCACCAACACCGCGTCGCGGGCGCCCGTGGAGTCCGCTGCGGCCTTCCACCACTTGAGCGTCAGCTCCGGCGGAGGCCAGGCGAATGACTGGCTCACGTTGAACGAGTTGAGCACGACCAGGGCGAGGGGTGTGTAGATCGCCACCAGCGCCAGGACCGTGAACGCGAGAAGAAGGGCGCGAGCACCCCGCGAGAGCGTCATAGGTTCTCCAGTGCTCCCGTGCGCCGCACCGCCCACAGGAAGACGAGCATCACCACGACGGGCACCGTGGCGACCGCAGCGGCGAACGGCAGGTTGTTCGCAGCACCCACGTTGTCGTAGACGACGTTGCCGAGCATCTGGTTGGCGCCGCCCACGATCTCCACGGTGATGTAGTCACCGAGGGACAGGGAGAACGTGAAGATGGCACCCGCCACGATCGCCGGGAACGCCATCGGCAGCACGACGCTGCGGAAGGTGTACCCGGCTCTGGCGCCGAGGTCGGAGGATGCCTCCAGCAGCGAGTCCGGCAGCCGTTCGAGCCCCGCGAAGATCGGCAGGATCATGTAGGGCAGCCACAGGTACGCCAACGTGATGACTGTGGCGGTGAGGCCGTAGCCGGGTGAGTCCAGCCCGAAGGGCGCGGCGAGCCAGGACACGAGCCCGTTCTCCGACAGCATCCCGCGCCAGGCGAAGGCCTTGACGAGGTAGCTCGCCCACAACGGCATGAGCACCGCGATGACGAGGAGCCGCTGCGCGCGCCGGGAGGCGACCTTCGCCATGTAGAACGCGATCGGCAAGGCGATGAGGGCGTCGACCACGGTCACGAAGGTGGCGATGACCAGGGTGCGGAGGGTGATCGTGCGGTAGACCTCGAGCCCGAAGAGATCGCGGAAGTTGTCGAGAGTCCACGTCCGCTCGATCTCACCGGTGAAGCTGTTCTGTCCCCACAGAGAGGTCACGAAGAGCGCGGCCAGGGCTCCGAGGTAGGCCACTCCCAACCACAGCATGGGTGGCGTCAGGAGCAGCCCGAGCCGGAGCCCCGGCCGGCGGTAGAGGACCGAGGACAAGGCTCAGCCCTTGACCTCGGTCCAGGCCTGGGTCCATCGGCCGTAGTCGGTGCACTGGACGTCGGTGCGGCCGTCGAGGCAATCCTCGATCGGGGTCGTCCAGTACCAGATCTGGTCGGCGAACTCCTCGTCCCCGGCGTGGTAGGTCTCGCAGAACGTCGGGTCCTCGATGAGGTCGCAGGCCGTCGAGTTGCCCGGCGACTCACCGAACCACTGTGCGATCTCGGCGTTGGTCTCCGGGCTGGTGACGTGGTCCAGCCAGGCGTAGGCGCAGTTCTTGTTCGCTGACTCGGAGCCGACCATCCAGGTGTCGGACCATCCGGTCGCACCCTCGTCGGGCAGGGTCACCTCGACCGGCACCTTCTCCGCTTGCGCGAGGTTGGCGATGAACTGCCACGTCGTGCCGACGACGATGTCGCCGGTGGTGAACCCCTGGACCTGTTTGAGGTAGTCCGACCAGTACTCCCCGATGTTGGCGCGCTGGGTCTTGAGCAGGTCGATCGCGGCCTGGAGCTGGTCCTCGTCGAGCGAGTAAGGGTTCTCGATGCCGAGGTCCGGCTGGGTCTTCATCAGGTAGAGCGCCGCATCGGCGATGTAGATCGGGGAGTCGTAGGCGGTGACCTTGCCCGAGTACGGCGAGTCGTCCTCGAACACCACGCCCCAGCTCGTCGGGGCCGGTTTGACGGTGTCGGTGCGCCACATCAGGAGGTTGGCGCCGTAGCCGTGCGGGGCGCCGTACATCTGTCCGTCCACGGAGTTCCAGTCACGCTCCTTGAGGAAGTCGTAGATGTCGGCGTAGTTCTCCAGGAGGTCCGTGTTGACCGGCTCCACGTCACCGGCGGCGATCATGCGAAGACTCGCGTCGCCCGAAGCCGAGACGACGTCGTACTCGCCGGTCTTCATGAGGTTGACCGCGTCGTCGGAGGTGTTGAACGTCTTCACGTTCACCTGGCACCCGGTCTCCTCCTCGAACGGCGTGACCCAGTCGACCTTCTTGTCGGTGCTGCCGTCCTCCGCGTAGCCGGGCCAGGCCAGGACGTTGAGCTCGCCCTCGAAGTCGCCGATCTCTTCCTTCATGGGCAGGTCGGGCGCCTGGAAGCCACCCTCGGCCGTGGTCCCGTTGTCACCGCCGTCCCCGTCGTCGTCCGTGCCACAGGCTGCGAGCACGAGCGCCAGAGCGCATCCCACGGCCAATGCTGCCAACTTGTTCATGAGCTCTCCTCAGTGGACGTGCCCCCCGTTGCCTCTTCTGATGCCAGACCCCCGAGGGTCACGACGTGCGCTCGCTGCCAGGTGAGGAGGACCTCCTCGCCGCGGTAGGCGAGCGCGTGGTCGATCGAGCTCTCCAGGTTCTGCTGGAGAACGGTCAGGTGGCCGCCGACGTCGAGGTCGACGACCGAGTGGGTGGCGGCGCCCAGGTAGACGACCTCGCGCACGGTGCCCTTGGCCTCGCAGGTCTCGCCCTCCTCCGCGCCCGCCTCGCGCGTCTCGCCCGGGTGACGCAGCCCGATCTTCTCGGGACGGATGCTGAAGACACCCCGCTCGCCGATCACCTGCTCGGCCACGGCGCCCTCCAGGAGGTTCGAGGTGCCGACGAACCCTGCGACGAAGGTGGTCGCCGGGCGCTCGTAGAGCTCGATCGGCGTGGCCACCTGCTCGATCGCCCCGGTGTTGAAGACCGCGATGCGGTCACTCATCGTCAGGGCCTCCTCCTGGTCGTGGGTGACGAACACGAAGGTGATGCCGACCTCGCGCTGGAGAGCCTTGAGCTCGATCTGCATCTCGCGGCGCAGCTTGAGGTCGAGGGCTCCGAGCGGCTCGTCGAGGAGGAGCACCTTCGGACGGTTCACCAGGGCCCTGGCCAGGGCGACGCGCTGCCGTTGGCCGCCCGAGAGCTCGTGCGGGCGGCGGTCGCCGTACTCCGCGAGCCTGACCGTCCCCAGGGCCTCCAGCGCACGGGTACGACGGTCGGCACGGCGCACCTTCTTGACGCGCGGGCCGTACTCGACGTTCTCGATCACGCTCATGTGCGGGAAGAGCGCGTAGTCCTGGAAGACCGTGTTCACGTCGCGGGCGAAAGGTGGCTCTCCTGTCACGTCGCGGCCGCCGAGGACGACCTGCCCCGCGGTCGGGGCCTCGAAGCCGGCCACCATGCGCAGCACGGTGGTCTTGCCCGACCCCGACGGGCCGAGCATGGAGAAGAACTCCCCGTCGGCGATGTCGAGGTCGATCCCGTCGACGGCCGTGACGGGTCCGAACGTCTTGGTGAGCCCGCGCAGCGAGATCGCCGGGACAGACGTCTGTGGCAGGGAGGCACCGTCGGCAGGAGAGCTCGACATGTCGGCAGTATGGCACCGGGAATCCGACGGAATCATGGTTCTTCAAGGCCATTCCCTACGGAATCAAATGGCTCAGAAGGTAGATAACGCGATTTCCGCACGCGGATGAAGACGGTGTCCGAAAGTGAGGACAGTCGGTCGGCGTGTCGTGTCAGGCCTGGACGACGGCCGCCCGCATCGCCAGACCGGCCCGTCGGCAACGTTCTGCGTCGAGTGGCTGCCCGGAGGCGGCGAAGACCCGCTCCGCCTCGGCGATCATCGCGCTGAACTCGCCGTGCCTGCCTTCGGCGCGGGCGAGGTGGGCCCGGGCCTCGAGCACGGCGGCGCCCCACGCGCTTCCGTCCCACCGGACCGCCGAGGCCTCGGCGCGGACGAGGTGCCGCCGTGCTCCCTCCACGTCGTCGACGTCGGCACAGGCGATGGTGGCGGGGACCTCGAGCATCACCGCGCAGAAGGGGCACTCATCGGTCTCGCCCATCGTGTCCTCGGCCCTGTCCACCACGGCACGCGCCGCCCACGGGTCGGACGCGGCGGCGATCATCGTCCCGTAGATCCGCTGGAGCAGGTGCATGCTGATCACCGACCACCGTGCGAGCGGCAGCGCCTGCTGGAGGAGTCGCTCGGCCTCCGCCCGGTCGCCCCGGGCAAGCCTGACCTCAGCCAGACGCTGGAGGCTGTGCGCCTCCCCGGCGGAGGCGTCCGCGTCGCGGTGGAGGTCCACGGCCTCCCGCAGCTCGCGCTCGGCGAGGTCGAGGTCGCCCATGAGGAGGGCCGCCTCGCCGATGAGCGCGGTGGCGAAGGCGACCCCGCGCAGCGCCCCGAAGTGCGAGGCACGGCGGCGCAGCCCCTCGGCCTGCTCGATGACCTCGGTGTACGGGACCGGGCCGTACAGGAGGTACTCCGCGACGCAGAGGTGGGCGTCGAAGAGTGCCGTCGCCAGGCCCGCCCTGCCCTGGGTGCGCCGCAGCTCGAGCCGGAACCGCTCGAACCATTCGCCGCGCTGGTGGGCGATCAGCCCCTGGAGGGCGACCAGGTCGACGTAGTGCCAAGGGTCGTCCGCCGTCAGCAGGATCCGGCGGGCAGCCGAGGCGGCGTCCCAGGCGGCATCGATGTCGCCGGTGAAGTAGGAGAGGTTGCCCCTCGCGAGCAGGATCGGACCGTCGGCGGCATCGCCCTCGGGCTCGAGACCCTCGAGGGCGCTGCGCGCGGTCTCGAAGTCCCCGCCGAAACAGGCCGCCCGTGCGAGCCTCGCCCGGACCAGCCGCTGCGCGACCCCCGAGGTGACCGGGACCGCCTCGCGGTAGGCGCTGACGGCGTCCGGGTCGCCCATGGCCATCAGCAGGTCGCCGCGCCGCGCCAGCAGGCGCGCGCGGTCCTCCCCCGTCGCGTGGTCCCGGACGGCGTCGACGAGGGCGAGCGCGTCCCGGTAGGCGCCGAGCGCACCCGCGGTCTCCACCGCGGGCAGGACGTACGGGATCGCCTGCGTCGGGAGTCCTGCGGCAAGGAACTGGTGCGCGACCCGCGCGGGTGCGGCGCCGAGGCTCGCGATGCGTTCGGCCACCTGCTGCCGAGCCACCGCCTGCGCGTGTGCCGGCATCGAGCTGAGCAGAGCCTCGCGCACCAGCGCGTGGCGGAACCGGTAGCCGGTGTCGGCCGGTTCTACGACCAGACCCGCCAGGGCTACCTCCAGGTGCCGGTAGGCCTCGTCCTCGGCGACCCCGGCCACGGCCAGCATCTCGTCGGTGGTGAAGGTCGACCCGAGCATCGCGACGCGCTGGAAGGTCCGCTGGACGGCGGGTCGCAGGCCCGCGGCGACGGGCTCCGTCCGCCCCTCGGCCGCAGCGCGGGCCAGCTCGAGCGCGGTGAAGGGCAGGCCCCCGCTCACGGTCCAGATCCGGCCGACGGTCTCCTCCTCCAAGGAGGGGAACTGCTGGGCGACCAGGCGCCGGGTAGCGCGCTCCCCCAGCGGCGCGAGCTCGACCCTGCTGCCGATGCCCCGGCTGATCAGGCTGGCCTGCATCTCCTCGAGGGCGTCCCCGCCCCCCGAGCGGTGGGCCAGCGCCAGCACGGCCTTCTCGCCGATGGCGCAGCGCGCCAGGTAGTGGAGGAGACGCAGCGACCCCTGGTCCGCCTCGTGCAGGTCGTCGACCACCAGGAGCAGACCCTGGCCCGCCGAGGCGAGCCGGAGCAGCTCGGCCGCCGCGACGAACAGCCGCTGGTGGGCCGACTCGCCACTCCAGCTGACCTCCCGCGCGGAGAGCGCACGGTCGAGCTCGTGACGGTAGTTGTCGTCGAGTCCGTCGAGCAGCGTCGGGTGCTTGCGGCACAGGTCACCGAGCGCCTCCAGCACGGGGGCGTACGGCCAGGGACCCTCCACCGCGGAGGCGGTCCCGCGCCCGACGCGCCAGCCACGCTGACCGGCCAGTGCGACGGCGAGGTCGAGGACCGAGGACTTCCCGACGCCGGGCGGTCCGGTCACCAGCAGCGTGCTGCCGTGTCCGGCATCGGCCTCGCCGAGGCGCTCTCGGAAGAGGTCGCCGACGTCGCGGCGCCCGACGAGCCGCATCCCCGCCGGAACCGGTGCGGGCGCAGGGGCGGCCGACGCCGGAGAGGGTGCCTTCTCGGCGTGGGCCTGGAGCAGGGAACGTCGCAGCGCCTCGGCCGCCGGGCTCGGTGCCGTGCCGAGCTCGCGTCGCAGCGCCTGGTCCATCCGCTCCATCTGGCGCAGCGCACCACGCACATCGCCACGGTCGGCGAGGGCGCGTGCCACCGCGAGGTGTGCCTGCTCGTCGGTCGGGTTCTCCTTGAGGAGCTCCTCCCAGCGACCGGTGAGCCGGAGCACCTCCTCGTGCAACGCGGCCAGCGACTCCCGGGGAGCCTCGGCCCAGGGCTCGTAGACGTCCTCGGGCAGGAGCGGACCGCCGTACCTCTGTAGTGCTTCAGCGGCACGCTCCGGGGAGCCGGCCGCGAGCGCGGCCTCGGCCTCGGCCCGGAACGAGACGGCGTCGATCTCCACGTCGGCGTCCGGCAGCAGGGTCACGAGGTCGCTACGCAGGACGATCGTGCGGGCGTCGCCGCCGAGCGGGCGGCGGGCGTAGTGGGCTGCCTTGTGCAGCCGGGGCCCGGCGGCGTCGACCGTGATGTCGGGCCAGAGCGCGTCGATGACCTGCTCGCGGTGCATGCGGCGTCCGCGAGCGAGGGCGAGCAGCTTGACCAGGCCGGCGGCCTGTCGCCGCGTCCAGGCGTCGTCAGGAACGGCGACGCCGTCGACCGTCACCGAGAATCCCCCGAGCATGTCGATGCGCACGTGCATACGGATGGCTCGCTCTCGATGGAACGCTGTCACGTTACTCCCGGGCCAATGCCCTGTCAGGCTGGATCAAGCCGCCGAACCCGCCGCTATCACCGCGAACCGGGAGACGTTCGAGTGCCTCGACCTCGTCGGCCATCGCCGAGCTGACCTCGCGCAGCAGCTGCCTGATCCGCACCATGTCCCAGTCGTACGCCGCGATCTGGTCGGTGACCTCGAACATCCGTCGTGACAGGGTGTCGCGCTGTCGCTGGTAGTCGGCGAGGGTCTCGTCCTCGGGTCGGTGGCCCGAGGCGGCCTCGACGACGGCGTCGGCGAGCAGCTCCGCGTCACGCAGCGCGTCCGTCATCCCGTGGGCGGTGATCGGGTCCTTGAAGTAGCCGGCGTCGCCGACGAGCGCCCAGCCGGGTCCCCGGGAGCGGCGGACGAATCCCGCAACGCCTGCCCAGCCGTGCATGCGGCTGGCGGGAGTCGAGATGTGCAGCCGCGGCAGATGGTCCGGCGCTCCGATCGCGAACAGCGACTCGAAGGCCTCCTCGGTGCCCGCGCGTCGCGCCTCTCGCATGCGCTCGGGAGTGGTGGAGACGAAGACGCAGGTGAGGCCGTCGTTGGTGGGGATCATGCCGGCCGCCACACCATCGCCGTAGGCCCACTCGTAGCCCGCGACGCAGAGGTCGGCGTGGTAGCGGAAGAGGACCGCCCCGCGGGCGAAGGTCCGCTGCTCGAGCTCGGCGCCGACCTGGTCGGCGACCACGGAGCGGATCCCGTCGGCACCGATCGTGAACCGGCTGCGCAGGTCGTACGACGCACCCTCCCGCGTCGTCGCGCTGACGCCGGCCACCCTGCCGTCGGCGTCACGGAGGAGCCCCGTGACGGTGACCCCGTGGTGGACCTCGACGCCGGCTGCGGCCGCGGCGTCGACGAGCACGCGGTCGATGACGTGGCGCCGCGGCGCGTAGAGCGCGTCGACCCCGGGCGTCGGGCGGATCGACACCTGGACCGTGTCGCCGTCGGAGTAGTGGAAGAGGGTCTTCTCGATCGGCGGGGTGCCGGAGGCGACCACCTCCGGCAGGACTCCCCACCGCGAGAGCTGGAGCACGCCGGCCCGCATCAGGCCGTGGGTGGACAGGGTGTCGCTGCCGTAGGAGCCGCGGTCGAGCAGGGCGACCCGAAGGCCGGCCTGCGCAAGGAGCATGGCGGTCGAGGCGCCCGCCACACGGGCACCGACGACGACGGCGTCATAGGGGGTGTACATGGTGATCACCTGGGAGTGGGGTCGAGGGAACGTCGGGAGGTGAGGTGGTCGACGACGGCTGCGGCGTCGTGCCTGGCGCCGTCGATGAAGCCCGAGTCGCGTCGGTGCTGGAACCGCTGTCCGACCACGTAGAGGCCCGGGGACCGGGTGACGCCGCGGTGCTGTCGGATCGTGCCGTCGGGTGCGGTGACGGGAACGCGGAGCCATGCGTGGTCCGGGCGGTAGCCGGTGGCCAGCAGCACGGTGCCGATGCGCTCGGACCTCAGGTCCACGGTGGCCGGTGCCGCACCGGCGACGAACGACGCGGGGCGCAGGGGCGCCCAGACCTCTGAGTCCAGACCGCTTGCCGTGACGTGTGCGTCGACGGCGTCGAGGAACCGGTGCATCCGCTGCTCCGCCTCGGCGACGGAGGTCGCGAGGTTGTCCTGGAACGTCGCCACGCCACCCGTCAGCTCGCGTAGACGCCCGGTCACGCGGACCCCGCGTGCGGCCAGTGCCGCCAGGTCGAGGTCCTCGGTGAACCGGTGCGGGTCGTTGTGGCCGACCAGCTGCATCGAGGGCTCGCGCCGAGCGGCCTCGGCGTCACTGACCTCGTCGATGGTGCGCGCGAGGCGGCCGGTGCGCTCGAGCCACCAGAAGATGTCCATCCCGCGGTAGCGGCGGGGCATCCGGGTGTGGCCGCCTACGGCGAGCACGACGTGCCGTCCGGCGCGGGCGAGCTCGTCGGCGATCTGGACCCCCGAGGACGAGGCGCCGACCACGAGGACGCCGCCGTCGGGGAGCCCGTCGGGGTTGCGGTACCTCGATGCGGTCGTCAGGTGGAGGTCCGAGCCCGAGACGTCGATGCCGTCCGGGATACGGGGCCTCCCCCACGGCCCGGTGGCGACCACGACGTGGCGGGCCGACCACGTGCCCTGGTCGGTGACGACCCGGTACCCGCCGTCGACACCGCGGACCTCGAGCACGGTGGTTCCGGTCTGGACAGGTGCGTCGAAGGACTCGGCGTACCCCTCGAGGTGCGCGACGAAGTCCTGCACCGCCATGTAGCCCTCGGAGTCGAACCCCCGGTAGTGCCATCCGGGCAGCCGGGTCATCCAGTTCGGGGTGAGCAGGTGCAGCGAGTCCCAGCGCTCCGAGCGCCAGCGTTCGGCGACCCGGCCGCGGTCGAGCACGACGTGGTCGTGGCCGGCCTCGGCGAGCAGGCGGCTGGTCGCGAGCCCGGCGTGACCCGCTCCGATGACGACGGTGTCGGTGGTGAACATGGGTCGAAGTTCCTCTGTCGGTGTTGCGGCCGTGTTGTGGCGGCCTTGCGAAAGGGTTGTGACTGCCCTGGGTGGACGGGGCTGGGTGTCGGGCTGGACGGGCTGTCGGGGCTCCGGGGCCGGCCGCAGGTCGTACGACCGGCCTCGGGCGTGGGAGAGGGGCGCCGGCGGTCAGCCGGTCACGACCTCGACGGACACCGGGGTGGGGTTCGTCAGCACGTCGTAGACGGCCGAGCGCTTGCGCGACTGCTCGACGATCCCGCGGAGCGTCTCCTCGTCGGCGTCCCCCTCGACGTGGAAGGTCACGCGCACGCCTTGGTAGCCGTTGCGGACCGCGCCGTCGGAGAGGCCCAGGATGCCGAGCACGTCGATGTCGCCCTCGACGGTCGAGCTGACCTTGGTGAGGTCCACGCCCCGTGCCGCGGCGATGTTCGCCACCCCCGCGGTCAGGCAGGCGGCCAGTGCGTGGAGCAGGTACTCCACCGGCGTCGGGGCGTGGTCCTCGCCGACCAGGATGTCCGGGTGGTCGGCGTCCAGGACGGTCTCGCGCTCGTGGGTCATCTCCTGCATCGCCCCGTAGAAGCCCGAGATCCGCGACTGGCTGTGGGTCCCGCTGACCCAGGTGCTCTGGGCGCGGAACTGGAACTTGGCGATCTCGTTCTGGGCCTTGATCGCATCGACGGTGGCGAAGAGCTTCGCGGTGTCGACTCCGTTGCGGCGGCTGGGCTGGGTGGTGATGCTCATGGATTCCTCCATCTGTCGGTGCCGCGGTCTGCGGCAGCTGTTGTCGATGGCCACGAAGCTATGAAGGCGCTCTTCCGCCGCCCTTCCTCGTCGGTCTCGGCCCGGGGAAGGCCGAGGGAAGGTTCTTCCCCGGACCTGCCGGCCGAGGAAGGATCGCGACAGGGCAGGGAAAGGTGCGGCGCCCACGGTGGCGTGGTCAGTACGACCAGACCACCCGGAGGACGCCATGTCCCACCCCCAGACGACGCCGCTCTTCGCAGGACAAGGGCGAGACCGTGTCGAGGTCGGACTTCGCGACGGGTCGCGCGCTGCCCTTCGCCCCCTGGACCACGGCGAGACCGAGCCACTGCTCGCCGTCTTCGCAGGCA
Organism: uncultured Actinomycetota bacterium; assembly: GCA_963701425.1. Classification (GTDB taxonomy): domain Bacteria; phylum Actinomycetota; class Actinomycetes; order Propionibacteriales; family Nocardioidaceae; genus Nocardioides_C. The sequence goes on from CAVPAG010000017.1 coordinate 259,923, forward strand.
TGTCGGACGCCTCGCGCTCCCTGCGCTACCTGACGGGGCTTCCCCGGTTGCCGCGCCAGATGCTGACGGTGCTCACCGACGTCGACGGCGACCGGCACTCAGCCTGGCTGGCGACTGTCGCGGGGCAGCCGGCAGGGATCGCCCGCTACGTGCGGCTGCCCGGCTCGCCCACCACCGCGGAGCTCGCCTTCGAGGTCGTCGACCACCACCACGGGCTGGGCCTCGGCACCGTGCTCCTCGACACGATCACGACCGTCGCGGCCGCGCGCGGAGTGCACCGGATCCAGGCGACGTTGGCACCCAGCAACACCGCCTCACGCCGGTTGCTGGCGCGGATCGGCCTCCTGACGAGGCCGGTCGACGGCCTGCTCGAGGCGGAGGGACCGCTCCGGCTCCTGGACCCCGCGGCCGTCGACCGCTCCGCCGTCGTCCGTCTCGCCTGCGCCGGACCCGATGAGGCAGCCCTCGACATCGGCTGAGAAACGAGCACACTGGTCTCCGGAGGGACCACCTGTGCTGGTGCGTGTGCTGGGGGCTGTCGAGCTCGTCGCGGGCGGGGACGCCGTCGTCTCGCTGCCGGGCACCCGTCAGCCTGCCCTCCTGGCCGCTCTGGCAGCGCGCGCGAACGAGGTCGTGAGCACCGACCGGCTGGTCACGCTGCTCTGGGGCGACGACCTCCCCGAGAACCCCGAGGCCTCTCTGCACAGCACGGTGTTCAAGCTCCGTGCGAACCTGCGCGGCGCCGGCGGACGGGACGTGCTCCTCACCCGCGAGCGGGGCTACCAGCTGACCCTGCGTCCCGGCGACCTCGACGCGGACAGGTTCACCGACCTGGTGCGAGCGGCCCGCGAGCAGCCGGGGGACGAGGCGGTCGACACCCTCACCCGAGCACTCGGCCTCTGGCGCGGCTCGGCCTACGCGGCGTTCGCCGACTCCGACATCGCGCAGTTCGAGGCGCTGCGCCTCGAGGAGGAGCGCCGGTCGGCGGTGGAGCAGCTGGCGGAGGCGATGCTCGACTGTGGCAGGGCAGCCGACGTGGTCACGCTGCTCGAGCCGTTCGTCGCGGAGAACCCTTTGCGCGAAGGGGCCAGGCTCACGCTCATGCGCGCGCTCCACCAGGTCGGCCGCACCGCGGAGGCGCTCGAGCACTACCAGAGACAGCGGCGCCATCTCGCCGACGAGCTCGGCCTCGAGCCGTCCCACGCGATGCAGTCGCTGCAGGTCGAGCTGCTCCAGCCCGTACCGCAGCCAGTGGGCGCAGGCGGTGTCGCCGCGGCGCAGGGTGAGCTCGACCGCGCGTCGATGTCCGGCCCCGAGCCGTCGCGCGGCCTGCCGGGCCTCCAGGTGCGCTACCTGCGCACCCGCTCCGGCAACGTCGTCGCCTTCGGTACGACGGGCAGCGGCCCGCGCTTGGTGGTGCTGCTCGGCTGGGTCTCGAGCCTGGACGTCATCGCGTCGGGACGCGACCCCCGCTCCTCGGTGCTGGAGCGGCTCTCGGCCCGGCTGTCCCTCACGGTCTACGACCGGGCGGGCACCGGCCTCTCCCCCGGCCCCGCGGACGACTACGGGATCGAGGCCAGCGTCGACGAGCTCACCGAGGTCGTGCGCGCCGTCGGCCCGCCGGTGTCGCTGCTGGCGATGTCCGCCGCCGGGCCGATCGCGGTGACGCTGGCATCACGGAGGCCGGAGTGGGTGAGGTCGCTGGTGCTCTTCGGCACCTTCGCCGACGCAGCCGCCACCTTCACCGACAAGGGGCTGCGCGACATGGTCGTGGACATCTCCCGCAACCACTGGGGCATGGGCTCCAAGCTGCTCGCGGACCTCTACCGGCCAGGGTCGAGCGACCAGGCCGCCTGGCACCTCGCGCGGGTCTTCCGGGACTCGGCGACGCCGGAGGTGGCGGCGGAGTACCTCTCGGCCACCTATGACCAGGACGTCGTGGACCTGCTTCCCTCCGTCAGCGCGCCCGCCCTCGTCCTGCACTACCGCGGCGACCGGCTGATCCCGTTCCGCGGCGCCCAGGACCTCGTGGCCGGGCTGCCGAACGCCACGCTGGTGCCGCTCGACGGCCGGGTGCATCTCCCCGACGCCGTCGACCTCGACCAGATCGAGCGCGCCGTCGTCGACCACGTCCAGCGGCACGGCTGAGGGGCTGAGGGCGGCTAGGCCCGGCTCGACGCGAGCGCCGACGCCTCGGCGACGACCGGGTCGCGCCAGACGACGGCGGTGCCGTCCAGGACCACCACGCCGTCCTGGTTGGTGATGGTGGTCGCGAGGGTGGTGACGGGCTTGTCGTCGCGGGTCTCGAGCACCCGTGCCTCGGCCGTGATCACGTCCCCGGGACGGACCGGCGCGGTGAACCTCCAGTCGACCTGGAGGAAGACGCTCCCGGGACCGGGCAGCTCCTCCGCCACGAGCGCGTTGAGCAGGCCGCTGGTGACCCCGCCCTGGACGACGATGCCGCCGAACCTGCTCCGCTCCGCGAGCCCCTCGTCGTAGTGCAGGGGGTTCTGGTCGCCGCTCAGCTCCGTGAACAGCTCGATGTCGCGAGCCCTCACCTCACGAGTGCGCCGCGCGACGTCACCGACCTTCATGCCTGCCTCCCGTTCCGGGCGGCCGCGACGAAGGCCTCGACCGCCCACCAGCTGCGGAACCTCTCCTCCCCCAGCATGGCGACGAGACCGTCGATCTGCGAGGCGTGCGCACGCAGCGCTCTGTCCTTCAGCTCGGCGAGCACCTCGTCGCACACCACGTGCGCCGCCAGGGCGTCCTCGGGCGTCTCGGGTGGCTGTGCTCCTTCGAACCAGAGGCCGATCTCCTCGTTCAGGGGCCCCCAGGTCTGGTGGAAGGACGGCGTCAAGGTCGCGTACCAGAGCCGGCTCGTGCGTCCGGTCTCCTGCCACGCCTCGGTGACCCACGAGGAGACGGTCCGGTGGTCGGCGTGACCGGTCATCCCGTCGGGCCCGAACGTGACGATCGTGTCGGGGCGTACTTCGTCGATGAGGCCCGCCACCTGGTCGACCGCTGCCGCCCGTCGTACCCCCGGGAGCTCACCGTCGTGGTGGCCGAGCCACCGGTGCTCGGTGACCCCGAGCGCGGCGAGGCTGCGCGACTGCTCGCGCTCGCGGAGGGCTGCGAGCCGGTCCGGGGGCCAGCTCACCGGGTCGGACGTGCCCTGCTCGCCACGGGTCGCGGTGGCGACGACGACCCGCTCACCCGCCCGGCGGGCGCCGGCCATCAGTGCAGCGGACAGGAAGGCCTCGTCGTCGGGGTGTGCCCAGACGCCGAGCAGGGTTCCGGTGCGCGGTGACGTCGAAGTGCTCATGGCCGCAACTGTGGGAAGCGACCCTTCCCCGAACCTTCCCCGGAGCGGACGGCCGGTGGAAGAGCCGAGGAAGCCGGCGCTTCGAGACTCGACCCGTCGAACGTTCGAGGAGGTCGAGATGACGCAGGTCGACGTCGCCAACCGCGACACCACACGCCCCCGGGCAGAGGTCGTCGCGGGAGCGCGGGCGATGGCTCCCATGCTCGTGGCGTACGCCCCGTTCGGGCTGCTCGTCGGGGCCGCCGTGGCGGCGAGCGACAGCCCGCTGACCGCCTGGCTCTCCACCTGGACGATCTACGGCGGCGCAGCACACCTCGCCGTGCTCGACGTGCTCCAGCACGACACCGGTGTGCTCGGGGCCGCGCTCGTGGGGCTGCTCATCAACGCGAGGATGATCGCCTACTCGGTCTCGCTCGCGCCGCACTGGCGCGACGCCTCGGCCGGCTCACGTGTCGCCGCTGCGGCCGTGCTCACCGACGCCACCTGGGCCCTTGCCCACAACCACCCGGGCGGGAGCGCAGCGGCCCGTCGCCGCTACTACTTCGGCGCCGGCGTGACGCTGTGGTTCGGCTGGCCCACCCTCGTCAGCCTCGGCGCGCTCGCCGGAGGCTGGGTCCAGGGAGTTCCGGTCGCGGCGCTGCTTCCGTCGCTGACCCTGGGCTCACTCGTCATCCCCCAGCTGCGGAACCGTCCCGGCCTCGCCGCGGGAGTCACCGCCACGGCCGTCGCCGTCGCGACCATCGACCTCGACGGCGGCGTCGCCATGACGCTGGCCGCCGCAGCCGGAGCCACCGCGGCCGTGCTCGTGAGCAGGAGGAGGTCATGACCACCGTGGTCGCCCTGCTGCTGGTCGGTGCCGGCAGCGTCGCCTACCGGCTGCTCCCTCTGCTGGGCGCGGCGCGGGTCCCCGAAGAGCTCTCCAAGGTCGCCGGCTGGGCCGGGGTCTCGGTGCTGGCGACGGTCGCCGTCCGCGGTGTCCTGCACCACCGCGACGACGGCATTCCCGGGGCCGTGCCGGTGGCGCTCGTCTCGGTCGGTCTCGGGCTCGCCGTCGCGGCGCGCGGGAGGCCGCCACTGGCCGTCCTCGCCGTCGGCGCGGGAACCTATCTCGTGCTGTCCGCCACAGTCGGTGCCCTGGCCGGGTAAATCACGTGTGCGGGTGATTGCAGCGGTATTAGTTTCCGATCACCGTCGAGTAAGGGGGCCTTCTGGCGACGGGTCGGCCTCCGGGAGTACGACGGACGGCCGGCCCCCGTGCCAACGGGAAAGGTCGAGCAGCCGGTCGGCGCGGTCGGCCAGGGCGTCGACGAGTCTCGCGTTGGGCTCGTCGACGCGTTCCACCCAGGCCAGGGCCTCCGCGGGATCCTTGCCGAACTCGGTGTGCCGGGCGACCAGCCGCTCGAGGCGGACTTCGTCGTCGCAGCGCACGTGCCACACCTCGTCGAGGCACGCCCGGACCTCCCGCCAGTGCGGGTGGTCGAGCAGGAGGTAGTTGCCCTCGGTGACGACGACCTGCGCCGAGGGCGGCACCGCGATCGCTCCCGCGATCGGCTGCTCGAGGTCGCGGTCGAAGCCGGGGGCGTAGACGGTCTCCTCCGCCTGCGACCGCAGCCGACCCAGCAGGGCGGCGTAGCCGAGCGGGTCGAAGGTCTCCGGCGCGCCCTTGCGGTCGAGCAGCCCTTGCCGGGCGAGCTCCACGTCGGCGAGGTGGAAACCGTCCATCGGCACATGCGCGCCACGCTCCCCGAGCAGCTCGAGCAGGAACCCGGCCAGCGTCGACTTCCCGGCGCCTGGTGCGCCGCTGATCCCGACCAGCCGTCGGGAGGTCCCCGGAGGCGGGAGGAGGGCGGCGAGCTCGGCCCCCGAGGCGGAGACAGCGGTCATGGGGCCCATGAAACCAGCGTTTGCCGAAACGGGTACGGGGTAATCCCCCGGCAATGACGACAAGTCCGGACAAGAGGGAGTACCGCGATGAGTGATCTCGAGAAGAAGCCGCTGAGCGCCGAGGAGCTCGCCGCCGAGGGCGCGACCGCGCTGCCCGACAAGGAGGTGGTGTCGCTGCTCGACCTGAACGCCGACCTCGACCTGGCCATCGACGCGGCAGCGCCGATCGACCTCGCCATCGCGGCGAACGCCAACGTCGCCGCTCCGATCGACGCCGCCGTCGGTGCCAACATCCTGTCGTACGACTCCACCGCCCAGTCCCTTGCCGACCAGAACGTCCTGATCAACCAGGACGTCACCGCCGACGCCACGGCCAACGCGACCCAGGACAGCAACCTCGACCAGAGCAACGACGTCATCGACGACGGCACCGCCGACGGCACGAGCGGCGACGGCGGTGCGATCGACGGCTCGACCACCGTCGACGAGACCGCCCCGACGACGGTCGAGGGTGCCCTCAGCGGCGACCTGCTCGACGTGGACGTGAACCTCGCCGCCGACGCCGACATCGCAGCACCCATCGACGGCGCGGTCGCCGCGAACGCCAACGTCGCCGCTCCGATCGACGCGGCCGTCTCCGCGAACGTCGGCTCCATCGGCTCCGAGGCCACCGCGATCGCCCAGCAGGACGCCGTCATCAACCAGACCATCGAGGGCGCTGCCGAGGCGAACGCCGACCAGACCTCCGACATCCAGCAGTAACCAGCGGTGACCACTGCACCTCCGTCGGCCGGCGTACCCGCGCCGGCCGACGGCGTCGTCCTGATCGGGGAGATGCAAGGCTCCGGCTACCGCACTCCCCCGGCGCTCGTCCGTCGCGCGGACGGCCAGACCATCCAGCTCACGCCGCTGCTCTACCGCGTGCTCGCCGAGATCGACGGCCGTCGCACCCTCGAGGAGATCGCGCAGCGTGTCAGCGCGCGGAGCGACCGCCTCGTCACCGCCGACGACGTGGCGACCCTCGTGGCGAAGCAGCTGCTTCCGCTGGGTCTCCTGCGACTCGCGGACGGCTCACAGCCGCAGGTCAGGCGGGCCGAGCCGCTGCTCGGTCTGAGGTTCAGGTACGTCGTGACCGACCCCGAGGTCACGCGCAAGGTCACCGCACCGTTCGCCCGACTGTTCCACCCGCTGGTCGTGGCCGCCGTCCTGGCGATGTTCGTCGGCGTCTGCACCTGGGTGCTGCTCGAGAAAGGGCTCGCCTCCGCCACGCACCAGGCGCTGTACGAGCCCGGGCTGCTGCTCACCGTCTTCGCTGTCACGGTGCTCTCCGCCGGGTTCCACGAGTTCGGCCACGCCGCCGCCGCGAGGTACGGCGGGGCCACCCCCGGCGCGATGGGGACCGGCCTCTACCTGATCTGGCCGGCCTTCTACACCGACGTCACCGACAGCTACCGCCTGGGCCGGGGCGGCCGGGTCCGCACCGACCTCGGCGGCCTGTACTTCAACGCGATCGTGGCCGTGGCGATGTTCGCCCTGTGGTGGCTCCTGGGATGGGACGCGATCCTCCTGGTCATCGCCGCCCAGGTCCTCCAGATGCTGCGCCAGCTCGCCCCGCTCGTCCGCTTCGACGGCTACCACGTCCTCGCCGACGTCACCGGCGTGCCCGACCTCTACCAGCACATCAAGCCGACTCTGCTCGGTCTGCTCCCCCGCAACTGGGGCAAGCCCGAGCACCAGGTCCTCAAGCCGTGGGCGCGCGCCGTGGTGAGCACGTGGGTGCTGCTCGTCGTACCCCTCCTGGTCGCCACGCTCGTGCTCATGGTCCTGGCGTTCCCCCGCGTCGCCGCCACCGCCTGGGACAGCCTCGGTCAGCAGTGGTCGACGTTCCAGGCGTCGTTCGCCGAGGGCGACGTGCTCGACATGGCCGTCCGGGTGCTCTCGATCGTCGCGATCGCCCTTCCGATCTTCGGCATGGTCTACATCGTCGTCCGGCTGGTACGTCAGGTGGCGACCGGCGTCTGGCGCAGCACCCACGGTCGACCGGGCCGGCGCGCGACGGCAGTGGTCGCCGCGCTCGCGATCCTGGCCGGGCTCGCCTGGGCCTGGTGGCCCGAGGAGGACCGTTACCGGCCCATCCAGTCCTACGAGCGCGGCACGCTCATCGACGCGCTCCCGATGGCGGCGCCCACGTCGCTCCAGCCGGGCGTGGTCGCCCGTGCCACCACCGCCTGGCCGACCGCGGAGCCGCTCCCCACCCGGGATGAGCCGGTGCTCTCGGTCGTCCTGGTGCCGCGAGAGACGGACGGCGGTACGACGACCACCGCGACGACTGCTGGGACGGCGCCCGAGGCCGGGGACGTCGAGCTGGTCGACCCCGGCACCTGGGTCTTCCCGTTCAACCGGCCCCCCGCTCCCGGTGAGGGCGACAACCAGGCACTGGCCGTCAACACCGAGGACGGCTCCACCGTGTACGACGTGGCGTTCGCGCTCGTGTGGGCCGAGGACGGCGTCACCGACAACGTCAACTCCGCCTGGGCCCTGGCCAGCTGTACCGACTGCACGACGGTGGCGGTGGCGTTCCAGGTCGTGCTGGTGCTCGGCCAGAGCGACATCGCCCCCCAGAACCTCGCGGCCGCGGTCAACTACAGCTGCGTCACGTGCGTGACCGGCGCCCTGGCCCAGCAGCTCGTCGTCACCCTCGACGGGCCGGTCGACGCCGCGACCGAGCGCGAGCTCGCGGAGCTGTGGGCCCGCATCGCGGCGTACGGCGAGACCCTCGAAGGCCGGTCCCTGACGGAGATCCGCGCCCGGCTCACGGAGTTCGAGCGCGAGATCCTGGCCGTGCTCGGCAGCGGGGCCTCAGGATCGTCGTCGACCACGCAGACCAGCCCGTCCTCGTCGCCGACCCCGAGCAGCGAGCCGTCGCCCTCGGCGAGCCCGACGGCCGACGCGGTCAGCGACCCGAGCGAGACGCCGGGCTTCTCGGAGCCCGCGGAGCCCTCGGCCACACCGACGACGTCGACCTCACCGAGCACGACGACGGAGAGCCGTACGACGACGGGGTCCGCGACCGACGCCGAGCCCGAGGCCAGTCCGACCGCCTCGCCGACACAGGACCCCACCGAGACGTCGTCGACGGAGCCCTCGCCCAGCGCCTCGCCGTGACGGATCGGGGTCAGGATCGTTGCTCCCTCGGTGGCCGTCGACCGATGACGGCACCCGACCCGGATCCGTTCCACGACCGACAAGGTGGCCCATGTCCGTCCCCGCACCCGCCCCGAGCCGTCGCCGCATGACCGTCGTACGCCTGCTGGCCGTTGCCGCCACGGTCGCGCTCGGCGCCACGCTGCTGACCACGGCGTCCAGCGCCGAGGGCGAGCCCTCGCTGGCCGCGGTGCCGCGCGCCGAGTGCGGACCGGGCTCGCGCCCCGAGACCTCGATCCAGGGCAGGGTGCCGGCGAAGGACTACGAGACCGGGCGCGCGCAGAAGGGCTACACCTGCAACACGCGGCAGGTGAGCCACCACGGCGGCAGCGGCGGCTTCAAGGTGCTGCGGTACGTCGACCGCACCGGCCGCGCGTGCGCCTACTACGACTCGACCCTGCTCTCCCCCATCGACGTGCCCTTCAACGTGGGTCGCGAGGGCACTGGCGTCGTGGTGCTCGACATGTCCGACCCGAGGCGGCCGAAGCAGACCGCGAACCTCGTGACCCCGGCGATGCAGAGCCCGCACGAGTCGCTGCTGCTGAACAAGCGGCGGGGCCTGCTGGTCGCCGTGCTCGGCAACCCCGCCACCAACGTGGGCGTGATCGACGTCTACGACCTCAAGGCCGACTGCCGCAGCCCGCAGCTGCTGTCGAGCACGCCCTCGGGCGTCTTCGGTCACGAGAGCGGCTTCGCCCCTGACGGGAAGACCTTCTACGTCGCGTCCACCGGGGGGCAGACCCTCGTGGCGGTCGACCTGACCGACCCCCGCGCGCCCCGTCCGATCTGGACCCGCAGCGGCGTGGTCTACCACGGCATGCGGGTGAGCGCCGACGGCAACCGGCTCTACGTCGCCGAGATCGGCCAGCCCGGGAACGGCGTGATCTCCAACGGCGGGCTCGCCATCCTCGACGTGAGCGAGATCCAGGCCCGCAAGCCCGACCCGCAGGTGCCGGTGGTCAGCAAGCTCGCCTGGCGCAGCGGCTCGATCCCGCAGGTCGCCGAGCCGATCACGATCCGTGGCCGCGAGTACCTCCTCGAGGTCGACGAGTTCGCCAACAACGGGACCGACGAGCTCGAGGTGTACGACGCGGACGCGAAGGTCGGGGCCGCCAGGCTGATCGACATCTCCGACGAGAAGCACCCGCGCGTCGTCTCGAACATCCGGCTGCAGGTGAACCAGCCGCGGGCCCGCAAGGGTCCCTCGCAGAACGACCCCGGAGCACAGCTCCCCGTGCAGGGCTACGCCGGCCACTACTGCTCGGTGCCGCGGGCCAAGGACCCGAAGCTCGTCGCGTGCAGCTTCATCGCCTCCGGGCTGCGGATCTTCGACATCCGCAATCCGAGGGCGCCCAAGGAGGTCGGCTACTTCAACAAACCGCTCGCGCCTGGTCAGGAGCCCGTCCGCGAGGGTGCGCACGCCATGTCGGCACCCGCCTGGGACCTGAAGCGCAAGCAGGTCTGGTACACCGACGGCAACACCGGCTTCTACGCCGTCCGGCTCACCAACGGGATCGCCCCGCGCTGGTGACAGCGAGACGTCCCCGGCGGCCTCGCGTCGCCGGGACGTCCGGTGTGCTCGCGTTAGGCTCGTGGTCACGGGGGCTCACCGAGGAGCCGGGCTCATGTCTCGTGCCGCCGCTGCGTTCGTCACGGCGCTGCTGCTGACCGCCTGCGCTGGCCCGGGCGACCCAGGTGAGCCGGATGAGGGCGGTGACCGCGTCTCGTCGGCGTCCCCCTCCGCTACGGCGGCCTCCCCCACCGATGCGGCAGCCTCCCCCTCCGACGCCGGGGCCCGGCCTCACCGTCGAGCCGGCACCGTGGTCGTGACCGGAGACAGCGCGTACGGACCGATGCTGTTCGACCGGACGATGCAGGCCATCTACCTCTTCGACAAGGAGCAGACGTCCACCCCGCAGTGCTATGGCGAGTGCGCCGAGGCCTGGCCGCCTGTCCTGACCGCTGGCCCACCACGCGCGGGGCGAGGCGCCGACGCGTCGCTCCTCGGCACGGTCCGGCGGCGCGACGGGTCGACGCAGATCACCTACGGCGGCCACCCGCTGTACTTCTACGCGCACGAGGGGAAGAACCAGGTCCTGTGCCATGACATCCGCGAGTACGGCGGCCTCTGGCTCGTCGTGACCCCCGAGGGACCACCCGCGCCGCCGGAGTCGTGATCCCCGGCGGGGTACACCTAGGCGGGGAGCTCGAACCAGACCGTCGTGCCGCCGCCGGGGGCGTCGTCCAACCCGATCCGGCCGCCGTGGGCCTCGACGACGCGCCTCGCAGCGGCCAGGCCGATGCCGCTGCCGTCGATGCGCTTGTCCGCCCGCGCGAACAGGACGAACATCGCCTCCCGCCGCTCCGGTGCGACCCCGATGCCGTTGTCGGTGACGGTCACACGCCACCGGTCATCGACGCGCTCCGCGCCGATCCTGACCTGCGGAGGCACCTCGGGCCGCGCGAACTTGATCGCGTTGGACACCACGTTCAGCACCACGGCGTACAGCTGGTCGGCGTCGGCCGGCAGTGTCGGCAGTGGGCCCACGGTCACCACTGCCTCGGACTCGGCGATCAGCGGTGCCAGGTCGGCCAGGGTGACCTCGACGACGCGGCCGAGATCCGTGACGCCGATCGTCGGCGCTCCACCCTCCCGGGCGTAGTCGAGCATCTGCTCGATCATCCGGTTCATCCGGTGAGCGGCGCGCGCGATGCCGTCGACCATCCAGGTCAGGTCGTCGTCGCCCTTCACCACGGGTTCGGAGGCGAGCATCTCGGCGTTGGCGAGGATCGCGGTCAGCGGGGTCCTCAGGTCGTGGCTGACCTGCCCGGCGAAGAGGGTGAGGTGCTCGTTCGAGCGCTGCAGCTCCTGGCGCAGCCCGTCCTCGGTCACGTCGTCCACATTTCCCCCGTTTGTCCGGTCGCGTTCATTGTGGCCCGAACCGGACCCCGCAGTCCCGGAAACGAGACACCCGCGGACGACGGACCACTGGTACGGGGTCGTGCGGACCGGGGTGGACGGGCCCCCTCCGGGCGGTGCGACAATCCGGACATGGGTACTCGCATGCACCGCCATCTCGTCCGCACGGTCACCGCAGCGGCGGCCCTCACCGTGGTCTCCCTGGCCGGCTGCTCGGCCGAGGTCAAGGGCCCTTCGGAGCAAGAGGCGCGTGACGCCGGCCGCGAGTACGGCGAGGCGATCGTCGACACCGTCGGTGCGCGTGCGACCCCGGAGGAGATGGAGGACCTCTGCGGCCAGGGCGCCGTGGAGGAGGGCATCGTGACCAAGGGACGCGACGGAGACGAGACGGACCTCGAGCTCGACGCGTTCGTCGAGGCCTGCCGCAAGGCCGTCGCCCAGGAGTGAGTCGGGCCCGGGTGTCGCGGCTACTCGAGGATCGACTCGTCGTCGAGAACGCGGGCGAGGATCCGGGCCGCGTGCCCCTTCGCCTCGGTCAGCTCTACCTCGACACCTGAGGAGCGCACCTCGTCGAGCACGTCGCGGAGCATGAGCGCACCGGTCAGGTCCACACGCCCGAGACGCCCGAGGTGCACGACGATCCTCCGCACCTCGTCGTGCTCGGCGATCAGCCGGTTCACCGACCGCTCCACCCCGGGCGCCGACCCGAAGTACAGGACACCCGTGGGCCACACGTGCAGCGTGTCCTCCTCGACCCTCGAGGGGACGCCGACCTTCAGCTCGCGCCACAGGTGCACCGCGAGCGCCGTGCCCACGCCGAGCAGCACACCCTGCTCCACCCGCGGGGCCAGGATGAGCGTGCCGGCCGCGGTGACCACACCGACCACGAACTGAGGCCGCGACCAGCGCCAGTAGAGCACCGGGGACCGTACGTCGATCAGCGACGTCACCGCCGCGATCACCAGGCCCGACAGCACCGCCGTGGGCAGCGGCGCCAGCACGGACGCGAACGGCAGGATCGCGAGGACGGCGAAGCCGGTGATCGCGCCACTCCACCGCGTGCGCGCACCGCCGAGCCGGTTGAGCGCGGTGCGGGAGAACGAGCCCCCGACCGGGTACCCGCTCGCGATCCCTGAGGCGATGTTGGCCAGGCCCTGCCCCATGAACTCGCGGTTGGAGTCCCAGTAGGTGCGGTCCTCGGCGGCGTACTTCCGGGCGATGGCCGACGGCTCCGCGAAGCCCACCACCGCGATCACCAGCGCCGGCAGCAGCAGGGCCGGTACGTCGCCCCACGGCACGTCGGTCCTCAAGGCGAACTCGATCTCGATCTGCCCGACGACGCTGCCGTCGTAGTCCGTCGCCCAGCTCCACAGGGTCGCACCCGCGACCGCCACGAGAGCACCGGGGAACAGCGGGGAGATCCGCCTGCCGCCGAGCATGACCGCCATCGCACCGAGCCCGAGCAGCAGGTCCACGAGCGACCAGTCGGCCGGGGAGGCCAGCGCCCGCACCGCCGTGACGACCGGGTTGCCGGACCCGCCCTCGGTGCCGAGCAGCGCGGGGATCTGCGAGGAGATGATCAGCACGGCCGCGGCCGAGGTGAAGCTCACCACGACGGGCTGGGACATGAGGTACGCGATGGGCCCGGCTCCCACCAGCCCTATCACCAGGCGCATCAGGCCGACAAGGATGGCCAGCACTCCGGCGAGCAGGGCGAAGCGGGCGGTGAAGGGGTCACCCAGCGAGCTCAGTGCGCCGTAGGTCAGCAGGCTCGTGACCGCCACGGGACCGGTCTGGAGGTACGGCGAGGAACCGACGAGGGCACCTGCGATGGGTGCGGCGACCGCCGCGTACAGCCCGTACACCGGGTCGACGCCGGCGATCTTGGCGTAGGCCAGCGCCTGAGGCACCAGGACCAGAGCGACGCTGATCCCGGCAAGAACGTCGCCGCGGGCAGGTTTCACCACGGCAGGCAACTTATCAGTCTCGTTAGTCGCCCGAGACGAACGTGGGCCGCCCTCCGCGAAGGAGGACGGCCCACGTCAGCTACGCCTGACGTCAGGAAGCGCCAGCGTCGGTGTGCGGTCTCGGTGTCGGTGTCGGTGCCGGTTCGGTGCCGGCCTCGGTCTCGGTCTCGGACTCCTCGGCATCTTCGATCGCAGCCATCGCTGACGAGAGGACCCGCTGAGCCGCGCGCAGTTCAGCGCGGGTGGTGTCGGCGTCGTAGGTCTTCAGCTCGCCCACCAGCGTGCCGAGCGCGGTGACGGCCGGAACCGCTGCGGGGTCGGTGCCCTCGGTCAGCTCGCCCGCAGCCGCCTGGAGACGGGTCGCGAGGCGCAGCTGGTTGATGATCGTGTGGTAGACCTCCGGCCGGTAGCTCGCGCACGCCGGCGGGCGGGGTCGTCGCGGTCGGCGTCGTCGCCTCCGCGGTCGTCGTGGTCGGGGTCGTCGTGGTCGGGGCCGTCAGCGCTTCGAGCTCGGCGATGTCGTCCTCGATGTTCTTGCGCACCGCGTCCTCGGCGGTCTGCTCGAGCCGCTCGAGCTTGTTGGAGTCGAGCAGACGGGTCAGGTAGGCCTGCTTGCGCGTGGACTGCTTCAGCAGTGCGCGCTCCGCTTTCGTGGCCTTCGCCTTGTCGGCCTTGGTGGCCTTGACCGTCTTGTGCGTGGCCTTGGCGTGGTCCGCCTTGGGCCCCGCAACGGCGGCAGGGGCGGACGCCCCGAGGGCGACGGTAGCGGCCAGCGCAGCCGCAACGGCGCCGCGGGTCATTCGGTTCATCAGTGGCCTCCCAGACACTCATGACGCGTCCGCCCTCCCAGTGGGCGGACTCTTTACTTATGTCGTCGCAGTATGTCCGGTTGTCGGGTGGTTGGCGGCAAAAGTCGAAAATTGCCCCGACCGGGTGCCGTAGGGTCCGGGGCCATGGACAACAAGGTGATCGTCGTCGTCGGCGCGGGACCCGGGGTCGGCGCCTCGGTCGCCCGCCGGTTCGGCCGCGGGGGGTTCGACGTCGCCCTCGTGGCGCGTTCGCCCGAGCACCTGGAACACCTCGGGACCGAGCTCCAGGAGGCCGGCGTCACGACGGGCTGGACCCCCGTCGACATCACCGACGCAGAAGCCCTCACCGCCGCGATCGAACGGTTCGGCCGGCACCTCGGGCACATCGACGTACTCCACTTCAACCCGAGCGTCTTCAGGCACCGCGACCCGCTGCACGTGACTGCGCAGGAGCTGCTCGAGGACCTCCACGTCGGGGCGGCCGCCCTGCTCACCGCCGTCCAGGCCGCACGACCCGCCATGCCCGCCGGGGCCCGGATCACGGTCACGGGGAGCATGGCTGCGGACCGCCCGTGGCACGAGGCCTGCACGCTCGGCGCGCAGAAGGCGGCGCTGCGCAACCTCGTGCGGAGCCTCGACGCGACGCTGGCGCCGGAGGGCATCCGCGCGATGTCCCTGACGGTCAGGGGCACGCTCGCGCCGGGCACCGCGTTCTCCCCCGACCGGGTCGCGGACGCGATCTACACGGCTGCCGGAACCCGTGACGAGGACTGGCGCGACGAGGTCGTCTACGCCGGCTGACCCGTCATCCGCTGCGGGCGTAGCGCAGCGCCCGTCTGGTCGCCCCGAGGTCGCGGTACCACGTCGTCACCTCCGCACTGCACCGGACGCGTCGCACCCGCCGGTCGTACTCGCCGCACTCCGCGGTCGCCTCCGACAGGGTCGGGAGGTAGAGCACGGTGCCGTCGTAGTGCCGCACGGAGAACCCGTCGGCCGCCGTACCCCGCACGCGCACGATCGTGTCGTCCGGTGGCACCCAGCCCCCTCCGGCGCTCGCCGGCACCAGCCACCCCGCAAGCGCGACGGTCGCCGCCGCCGCCCCGCCCGTCACTGCCGCAGCCCATCTCGTCACAGCTCCTCCTCAGGTCATCGTTCGACCCGTCGGAGGCTAGGCAGGGGCAGACGCGCCGCGGCGAGCGCCGACCCAGGCTGAGGACGGTCGCGGCCTCGGTCGGCCTGTGGACGGTCGAGGGTCAGCGCTTCTGGTCGACGATCAGGCTGCTGCCGGAGGGCTGGAACGGGTTGATGCCGTGGTCGATGGCGTACTGCTGGAGGTAGCCCTCGCGGCCGAGGACCCGCACCCGCTCCGCGATCTTCGCCGCCTCCGCGCGCTCGACGGCGATCTGGGCCTGCGCAGCCGCTTCGCGTGCCGTCGCCTCTGCCTCGGCCGCCTTGGCCTTCGCCACCGCGGCCTGCTGCTTCACGAGCTCGTCCTTGATGGACTGCGGCGGTTCAGGCTTCTGGAAGGTGACTGCGAAGTTCTGGAAGAACTCCGTGTCGCCGTCGGTCTGCCGGTTCACGAGGTCGGGCAGCTGGCTGAGCACGTCGCGCTCCCACTGCGCCTTCTTGTTGGGGTCGGTGTAGAGCTCGGCGTAGGTGTAGTTCTGGCCGGCACGGTCGGTGGCAGTGTCGAGCGGCCGGAAGATGTAGATGTTGAGCATCTGCCGCCATCCGTCGGAGCGCGCGCCGTCGGAGGTCATGTAGGCGCTGTAGCGGTTGCCGATCAGCTCGTGGAAGCGCTGGAGGGCCCCACCGGTGTACGTCGTGCTGCCGATCTCGATCGGCTCGCACGCGGTGTTGAGGAGGAAGTTCGTGACCCCCTCGACCGTCATCTCGATGCCGTCCTTGGTCACGAACGTGATCGGGCCCGAGTCACCACCCTGGGCGTCGAAGACGAAGTTCGTCTGCGAGGCGGGGTAGGCGAAGTGCACGTCGCCGGGACCGTCGAACTCACGGTTGGACGGTGCGACGCAGTCACTGAACTTCTTCGACGAGAACGCCCCGCCCTTGTAGTGCAGCGCCACCTGGTCGGGCCCGGTCGAGATCGAGGAGGGACGTGCGACGAGGAGCAGGAGCAGGCCGAGCGCGACGACGCCGCCCGCCACGGCGAGCGCCTTGTTGACGTTCTTCAACTGTGAGGTCCTCAGGGGTCAGGAGCCGAGCTCGCGGCCGCGCCGCTCGGACTCGCGGATCTTGTCGATCATGATCGTGGAGAGTGCGGAGTCGAGCTCGCGGTGGTCCCAGGCCGTCTCCTTGAGGTCGTCCACGAGCGCTCGAAGGCGGTCCAGCTCGTCACGCTCCCGCTGGTTGAGCGCCCGGGACGCCGCGCCGGCCGAGAAGAGGTAGATCATCAGGCCGAGAAAGCCCAGGACGAGCAGGATGCCGAGAAGCGAACCGAGCATCACAACCCCCTCGAACCGAACGGACGCAGGCGCGCCCAGCCTAGTTCAGAGGGAGTCGAGGATCTCGTTGCGACGGGCCTCGTACTCGTCGTACGTCACGAGGCCCTCGTCGCGCAGCTGCTGCAGCTCACGGAGCCTCTCGTTGACCGTGCGTCCCTGCGGCGAGGGAGAGGCGACGGGGCCCTGCTCCTGACCTGGGCGGTTGCGCAGGTTCGAGGCGAGGTACGTCGCGTCGAGGCCGTTGTCGCTCAGGAGCGTCATCGCGGTGGCCTGGTCCTCGTCCATGCCCGAGTCGCGGGCGACCTCCCGTGCGAGTGACACGCGCCAGATCGTCGTGCCCACCCCGAGCAGGATGACCAGGATGAAGAAGGCGACGAAGCCCGGGGGCACACCCGGGCCGGCAGGACCCGAGAACCCGTCGTCGAAGGCCGGGGACATCGGGTCCGGCAGGGCGTACACCCCCGTGGGGAGGAGCCCCACGAGGAGGACCGGGACGCTGGCGCAGACCGTCACAAACGCGGTCAGAAGGCGTGGCATGTCGAAAGCGTAGGTGCAACACCGCGTGGGTGTCGCCGTGGTCCGGACCACGCGAGCCGACGAGGGCGGGTCGCCGTGTTCCCGGCTGCGGGAGGGGTACGACCTCTCGGACAGCGAGAAGCCACGGCGTGAGAGCAACCATGGCTGTCACCGCGTTCCAGGACCTTCCGGCCGACCGCGCGCCGCCCTGGGAGGAGTGAGCTCAGGCGCTCCGGTAGAGGCCGGGGAACGGTTGCTCCGAGTCGTCCGTGACGTTGGCGATCGCACATACCTTGGTGTCGAGGGGGCGGCACAGCTGCTCCACCATCCACGCCAGCACGTCGCGCATCTCCGGACCTCTCTGTTGGGGGTAACTGGGAGTTACAGATGCCCCCTGGGGTAGCCCCCAAACCCGGCATACCGACCTGGTCCAGACCGGCAGCCGCGTGCTATCGCAGGTGTCGGCGGAGCTTGGGCAGCTGGGACGCCCGACCGTGCAGGACGTTGATCACCTGGTTGAACACCGCCTCGTGCTTGGCCGTCCGGGCGAAGGACGTCAGCACCATCGGCGGCTTCACCCGCTGCCGAGCGATCGCCTTGGCGTAGGTGAACTCCTTGAGCCCGTCCGCGCCATGGATCCGGCCGAAGCCCGAGTCGCCCACACCTCCGAAGGGCAGGGCCGGGATACCGGCGAAGGCGACCACGGAGTTGATCGCGGTCATGCCTGAGCGGATCCGTCGGGCGAGCTCGGGGCCGCGCGACCTGGAGAAGACGGTCGAGCCGAGCCCGTACGACGTGCTGTTGGCGAGCTCGACCGCCTCGTCCATGTCGCGCACCTTGTTGACCGTCATGGTGGGGCCGAAGGTCTCCTCGGTGATCGCGGACGAGTCGGGCGGGACGTCGGTGAGCACCACCGGCTGGACGAACCGGTCCCCGACGGAGTCGGCGCCGCCCAGGAGCGGCCGCGCTCCCTTGGCGAGGGCGTCATGCACGTGTCGACGTACGACCTCGACCTGGGCCGGCATCGTCATCGGCCCGAAGTGTGCGCCGGTGTGCGCTCCTGCGTGGATCCCCTTGGCCTGCTTCGTGATCTCCTCGAGGAACTCGTCGTACACCCGCTCGTGGACGTAGACACGCTCCACCCCCGCGCAGGTCTGTCCGGCGTTGGAGAAGGCGCCCCAGATGGCTGCGTCCGCGGCGGCAGGGAGGTCGGCGTCCTCGTCGACGAGCAGGGCGTCCTTGCCGCCGGCCTCGATCAGGACGGGGGTGAGCTTCTCGGCGCAGGCGGCCATGACCTTCTTGCCCGTGGCGGTCGAGCCGGTGAAGGCGAGCTTGTCGATGTCGGCGCGACACAGCGCGGAGCCGGTCTCGCCGTACCCGATCACGGTCTGGAGGAGCCGGTGGTCGGGCACCACCTCGGCCAGGCTCTCGGCGAGCCAGACGCCTACGCCGGGGGTGTACTCGCTGGGCTTGTAGACGACGGCGTTGCCGGCGGCGAGGGCGTAGACGATCGACCCCATCGGCGTGAAGACCGGGTAGTTCCACGGGCCGATGACACCGATGACACCGAAGGGCCGGTACTCGATGGAGGCCGCCTGGTTCGCCATCAGCAGGCCGGCGGACGCTTTGCGAGGGCCGAGGATCTTCTCGGCGTTCTTCGCCGCCCATGCGAGGTGGTCGATGCCGAGGCCGATCTCGAGCGCGGCGTCGAAGTGGGGCTTCCCGGTCTCCTGGTGCACGACGTCGGCGAGCTGGTGCATGCGTCGGGCGAGCACGCCCTTCCACTGGTCGAGGACCTGCTTGCGTCCGTCGAAGCCGAGCTCGGACCACCAGGCCGATGCCTCACGCGCACGAGCCACCGCGGCGTCGACGTCATCTGGCTCGTCGATCGTGTGGACCCCGACGAGGTCACCCGTCGCGGGGTTGAGCGACTCCAGCTTCTCGGCCATCACCGGGCTCCTTCGACGTCGTGGCGTCCGCGCAGCAGATCCGCTGCCTTCTCGCCGATCATGATCGTGGGGGCGTTCGTGTTCCCCCGGGGTACGACGGGCATGACGGACGCGTCGACGACACGGAGCCCCTCGACGCCGTACACCCTCAGCTCGGGGTCGACCACCGCCTGCTCCCCCTGGCCCATCGCGCAGGTGCCGACGGGGTGGTAGAGCGTCTGGGTGTTGTGCCGGATGTGGTCGACGATCTCGCTCTCGCTCGGGTCGTTGGTGCCCGGGAGGAAGGGCCCCGCGATCAGGTGGCCCATCCGGCCGCCGCGGACCGTCTCGAGCAGCCGCCGCACGCCGCGGACCATCGCCCCGAGGTCGCGTGGGTCGTCGTAGTACGCCGGGTCGATCGAGGGATGCCATCGCGGGTCCGTCGAACGGAGTCGGAGCCTGCCTCGGCTCGCGACGTCGACGAGCGTCGGTCCGACCGTGACCTTGCGGGTGGTCGGTTCGTGGAGGCCGTTGTCCCAGAACCCCGAGGGGGCCACGTGGATCTGGATGTCCGGTGCGGCCAGGCCGTCGCGGCTGTGGAAGAAGCCGCCGGCCTCGCCGATGTTCGACACCAGGGGTCCCTTGCCGACTGCCTTGGCCTTCGCGAAGTTGAGGAGACCGGTGTAGTCGGCGAGGTCGCTGGTGTGCTGGGTGTGCCACACGAGCGGGGCGGCGGGGTGGTCGTGGAGGTTCTCCCCCACGCCTGGCAGGTCCACGACGACGTCGACCCCGACCTCGCGCAGATGGGCCGCGGGGCCGATACCCGACAGCATCAGCAGCTGCGGGGAGTTGACCGTGCCCCCGGAGAGGACCACCTCGGCGTCGGCGTACGCGGTCTGCTCGACCGGCCCGTACTGGTACGTGACACCCACAGCGCGGCCGTTCTCCACGAGCACGCGGGTGGCGAGGGCGCCGGTGCGGACGGTGAGGTTGGGGCGGTCCAGGGCGGGTGCGAGGTAGGCGTTGTGGACCGACCACCGGCGGCCCTTGTGGCAGGTCACCTGGTAGAGGCCCACGCCCTCCTGCTCGGCGCCGTTGAAGTCGTCGTTGGGCTTCATCCCGCCTGCCGCCGCGGACTCCAGCCAGGCGTAGGTCAGGGGGTGGGTGTAGCGGCGGTCCTCGACGTGAAGCGGTCCGTCCTGGCCGTGGTACGGCGCGCCGTGGGTCGTGTTGTTCTCCGACCGGATGAAGTACGGCAGGACGTCGACGTACCCCCATCCCTTCGCACCGAACTCGTCACGCCAGGTGTCGTAGTCGAGCCGGTTGCCCCGGATGTAGATCATGGCGTTCATCGACGAGCAGCCCCCGAGGGCGCGCATCCTCGGCCAGTAGGCCCGACGTGACCCGAGCTGCTTCTGCTCGACGGTGTTGTAGTGCCAGTCCCACTTGGTCTTGAACAGCGACGAGAACGCGGCGGGGATCGTGATCTCGTCCGCGTCGGGCTCCCCTCCGGCTTCCAGCAGCAGCACCGAGGTGCCCGGGTCCTCGGTGAGTCGGGCGGCGACCACGGCCCCCGCGCTGCCTGCTCCGACGATCACGTAGTCGTAGGTGTCGTGCACGTGGCCTCCTGAGGTGCGCCGACCGAGGGCGTGGGTCCCGGTGACGCGAACCTATGCCGCAGACCGTGTGACCACAAGGATCCTCAGTGGTGCTCCGCCTCCGCGGCGTCCGCGTCCGCCTTCGTCTTGTGGACCGTGCGGTCGGGGTGCTGCGGCGGGGCGTAGATGGAGTAGAGCTTGAGCTCCTGGTCGCTGGTGTTGATGACGTTGTGCCAGGTGCCGCCGGGCACGATCACGGCCCAGTCGTCCTCGAGCTCGTGGGTGTCGGTGACCTCTTCCTTCGACGGACCCATCGTCAGGGTCGCCCGGCCGGACTCGACCCGGATGAACTGGTCGAGGTGGTCGTGCATCTCGACCCCGATCTCCTCGCCGGGCTTCAGGCTCATCACCGTGAGCTGCATCGTGGCGCCGGTGAACAGCACCTCGCGGAAGTACGTGTTGCCTGTCGCCGCCTCTTCGATGTTCCCGACCCAACCGGTCATGGGTGCCTCCTCGCCTCGGTTGCCTCCATCGTGCCCGATGCCGCGCCGGCAGGCGGGCCGTTGCCGAGGGAGGGGTCGAAGGTGATGCAGCGCTACCGCCTCGGTTGAGCCCTGCCCGGGGCCTTGACCGGATCGGCCGCAGGCAGACTGGGCGCATGCACGCGCACCACTTCCCCTCTGCCCCCGATCTGTCTGCCGCCCATCTGTCTGCTGCCGAACTGCCGTCGCTCGCTCTGCCGTCGCTCGGTCGCGCCGGGGTTGACCTGTATGGGGCCGGCCTGTCTGCGGTGGGCGCATCGTGAAAGCCATGGTCTTCGAGGAGTACGACGTCGTGCCGACGTTGCGGGTCGTCGAGGAGCCAGCCTGCCCGGAGGACGGGGTGCTCGTCCGGGTGCGCGCCACCGGCGTCTGCCGCTCCGACTGGCACGCATGGAAGGGCCACGACCCGGTTGCGCTCCCGCACGTCCCGGGTCACGAGCTTGCCGGCGTGGTCGACGCCGTGGGGGCGTCCGTGACCCGATGGAGTCCCGGCGACCGGGTGACCGTGCCCTTCGTCTGCGGCTGCGGAAGGTGCGAGTACTGCCTCGCCGGGGAGGCTCAGGTCTGTCCCGACCAGACCCAGCCGGGATTCACGGGTCCGGGGTCCTTCGCCGAGCTCGTCGCGATCCACGCGGCCGACACGAACCTGGTGCGACTTCCCGACGGCGTCGACTTCGTGACCGCGGCTTCACTGGGCTGTCGGTTCGCGACCGCCTACCGCGCTCTGACCGCGCATGGCCGGGTTCGGGCCGGCGACTGGCTTGCCGTGCACGGGTGCGGCGGGGTCGGCCTCTCCGCCGTGATGGTGGGCGTCGCGCTGGGGGCGCGAGTCGTGGCCCTCGACGTGAGCGGAGCCGCGCTGGAGCGAGCGCGCGAGCTCGGGGCGGAGACGACGGTGAACGCGAGCGAGGTCTCCGACACAGCCGAGGCGGTTCACGCGCTCACAGCCGGCGGTGCCCATGTCTCGGTCGACGCCCTCGGCTCGCCCGAGACCGCGGCAGCCTCTGTCCGCAGCCTTCGACGGCGTGGTCGTCACCTCCAGGTCGGGCTCCTCCTCGGCCCGGACTCGACTCCACCGCTGCCGATGGACCAGGTCGTGGCCAAGGAGCTCGAGATCTACGGCTCCCACGGGATGGCAGCCGCCGACTACCCGGCGATGCTGCAGCATGGTCGCCGACGGCACTCTTCGACCCGACCTCCTGGTGGGCAAGGTGATCGGGCTCGCCGAGGCCGGTGTGGCGCTCGCGGCGATGGATGGACCGGCTGACGGCGCAGGGATGACGGTCATCGAGGTCCCCTGACCGCCAGGGGACGCGGTCACGAAGGCGTTCGCCACAGTCTCAGGGACGTCACGATGACCACGGCGGCGCCTCTCTGTTGGGAGTCGCTGGGCGACCTTTCTCCGGGTGACCGCGGAGGTGCTGACGGGCGAGAGTCCTTTGTGGACTGGGCTTTCGCGTCCACGGAAAGTGTCGGTGGGCGGGTCTAGGGTCGTTCCATGGTGGTCGACGAGGTCGAGGAGCTGGACGCGGCAGCAGCCCTGCTCGCGTTCGGTGACCTGCGCGCCACCCGGGACCGCGCCGAGCGCGACATCCTGCTCCTGGCCGCGCACTTCGCCGACCTGCACCACCCCGACTCCACCCCCCGCGGCGCACGCACCCTGCCCGGCACCGAACGCGGCATCCGCCTCGCCGGCACCGGCACCCCACTCGTGCGCGAGTTCGCCCTCGCCGAGGCCGCCGCCGAGCTGCACCTGACCACCTTCTC
Source organism: uncultured Actinomycetota bacterium (assembly GCA_963701425.1). Classification (GTDB taxonomy): domain Bacteria; phylum Actinomycetota; class Actinomycetes; order Propionibacteriales; family Nocardioidaceae; genus Nocardioides_C. The sequence continues at coordinate 282,845 of CAVPAG010000017.1, forward strand.
CGCCCGCCGCCTGATCGGCGACGCGCTCGAGACCCGCCACCGGCTCCCCGCGATCTGGGCCCGCGTCCTCGCCGGCGAGGCGGTGACCCGGCTGGTCCGCGCCGTCGCCCAGGCCACCCGCGACCTCACCGCCGACCAGGCCGGCACCGTCGACACCGCCCTGGCCGACCTCGTCGACGGCCGGCTGCCCTACACCCGGTTCCGCGACATCCTCGACGCCGCCGTCATCGCCGCCGACCCCGACGCCGCCGCCGCACGCGAACGCGCCGCCGCCACCGACCAGTTCGCCAAGGTCGGCCAGTCCAACGACCACGGCCACAAGACCCTCTACGTGCGCACCGACGCCGCCGCGATGACCCGCATCGACACCACCATCGCCTACCTCGCCGACGCCCTGGCCACCCTCGGCGACCCCGACCCCGAGCACCTCCGCCGGGTCAAGGCCCTGCTGATCATGGCCAACCCCGACCAGGCCCTCACCCTCATCCAGGCCCTCGCCACCCACACCACCCGCACCAGCACCCGCGGCGACGACGCGGCCGGCGGGCCGCGGTACGACACGGACGACCACCCGCTCCCCACCGACCCCACCGACGCCTCCGACGAGGCCGGCCACGCCGACGGCGACGCGCACGGGGACAGCGGGCACGGGGACAGCGAAGACTCCCCCACCACAGCCGACGACCCGGCGCACGGGCACGCCGGCACCGACGACGAGGCCGGTGCCGGCTCCGGGGCTTCCGGCGCCGACCAAGCCGAGCCTGCGAACCCGGCCGAGCCGTTCCTCAAACCGTTCCGGCCCGGCGAGATGCCACCCTGCCCCTGCCGCGGCGGCACCTACACCCTCCCCACCAGCCTGCTCCCCGAGATCGTCCTCTACCTCCACCTGCACGCCGACACCCTGCACGCCGGCAACGGCGTCGCCCGCTGGGAAGGCCTCGGACCGGTCACCGCCGCCTTCATCCGCGACTTCCTCGGCCCCTGGGCCCACTTCACCATCAACGGCGTCATCGACCCCGCCGGCCTCGCCCCCGTCGACGCCTACGAGATCCCCCACCGCCACCGCGAAGCCCTGCACCTACGCACCCCGGCCGACATCTTCCCCTTCGCCCCCAACACCAGCCGCCGACAACAGATCGACCACAACAAGGCCTACCGGCCCCGCAACAAGGGCGGACCACCCGGACAGACCGGCCTGCACAACCTCGGCAAGATGACCACCTACCACCACCGCGTCAAGACCCACGCCGGCTGGCAGGTCCAACAACCCTTCCCCGGCATCTACCTGTGGCAAAGCCCCCACGGCAGCATCTTCCTCGTCGACCACACCGGCACCCGCCAGCTCCGCCGACCCCAACCCACCGGCCAGACCCGACCCAGCCCAACCCGCGGCGGCCCGGCCACCCCTGGGCGACGTCGGAAAGTCAGTCACAGCGCACCCGGCCAGTGCCCTCGAGAGTCCGCTCGAGCAGCAGCTCGCACGCCTCGTGACCGCGGCCTGACCGAACGGAGCGTGGCCCGGTCAGTAGCCGGCGGACATCATCGCCCCGGCCTGACACTCACCGACTGCCGTGCGTCGAGTGGGCTCGGGGAGCTCGGGCAACCGCCCGGATGGGCTGGCCGCGTTCACACCCACGGTTCCCCATGGACTTGGACCATCGCTCGGCGAGAACGTCCACCGGTCGACCCTGCCCGGGCTGCCGGGCTAGGCGCCTCGTCCTCGCTGATCGTGCGTACCACTCGTGCGGGGTTGCCGACGGCCACGACGTCGGCCGGGAGGTCCCGGGTCACCACGGCGCCCGAGCCGACCACCGTGTTGGCGCCGATGGTCACCCCCGGCAGGACGATCGCGCCGCCGCCGAGCCACACGTTGTCACCGATGGTGATGGGCTTGGCGGCCTCCCACTTGTCGCGTCGCAGGCCGGGTTCGACCGGGTGGGTCGGGGTGAGCAGCTGGACGTTGGGGCCGATCTGCACGTCGTCACCGATGGTGATCGGAGCGACGTCGAGTGCCACGAGCCCGAAGTTCGCGAAGCAGCGGGCACCGATCGAGATGTACGAGCCGTAGTCGACGTAGAAGGGCGGCCGGATCTCCGTGCCCTCACCGACCGAGCCGAGCAGCTCCTCCAGCAGGCGTCGCCGCAGCGGACCTTGCCGGACCGAGGTCGCGTTGTAGGCGCTCATCAGGTCCAGCGCGGCGCTGTTCTGCTCCGCGAGCTCCGGGTCGTCGGCGATGTACAGGTCGCCGGCGAGCATCCGCTCCCGCATCGAGCGGCTGTCTCCGTCCGTCGGGTCTGGCTTCGTCATGCGCCTGACATTACGGCCTGCAGGCCCAGCGATCCCGCCTTGCGGACGAGCCTCAGCGGCGGACCGTGACCTTCAGCGCCGCGCTTCTGGAAGGTCCGATCTTCCCGAGCACACCGGGGCTGACGAGTCGGTAGTAGCCGGTGGCACGTCGGACGAAGCGGCCCGTCACGCGGCCGTAGGCGTCGGACGTCCGCGTGGTGAGGAGCGTCCACTGCGACCCGCGAGCCGCCTTGCGCCACTGGATCCGCACCGGGACGTCGGCGACGCCGCGACCGGTGTCCTTGCGCACCACCCGTCCTCGGATCGTGACGGGGTCCCCGGCACGCACCTTGTAGCGGGAGGCGCTGATGCCGAGCCGTGCGGCGGGCTGCACCTTGAACTCGCGGCGGATCGAGGTTGGTCCGGGGTCTGCCCAGGCCTGGGCCTCGAAGCGGACGACGTAGGTGCCGGGTGTGGTCGGCGTGTACCACTCGCCGCGCAGGGTCACCTGCTCGGGACATTCCATCCAGTCAAGCTCGTCGCAGAGGTTCCAGCCGGGTGCCAGGGACTCGGTCCCGAACAGCACGTCGGCATAGCTCAGGGGTGAGCCTGCGACCTTCGTCTGCACCGGGACGCTGAGCACGACGCGGGTCCCAGCGGTGACGATGTGGCCGTCGCGGACGATGAGCCCCGATCGACGTACGTCGCCGAAGCGGACGCCGTCGGAGACGATGAACCGAAGCGTCCGGGCCGCCACGGAGCCGTAGCTCGTCGTGACGCGCAGTGTCGCCTCGTGACGCCCGGCCGTGAGCCAGGGGGTGCTCTGCTTCATGACCCAGTGGTTGTACGCCGCCTCACGCAGCTTCCTGCCGGCCGTGAAGTTGTTCCACACGACGCCCTTCTCGTAGGGCATGTCGTACCAGGGTTGGCCGTCGGCGAGGATCTCGACGCGCTTGATGAACGGCCCGGCCGTGCTGTCCGGCACGATGGCGGGAACGGAAGCCGACCAGCCGAGAAGCAACCCGTCCTCGACGCTGCCGGCCACCCGGTCGTCGGCGTGCGGCGTCTCCCACGCCACGACGGGCGGCGGACCGACGTACACGGTTCGCCTGCGCGGGTCGGGCGAGCCGCCGAACCAGGACGACAGGTTTCCCTCGAGGTCCTCGGCGACGGCGTAGATGGTGCCTTGGGCACCCGCCGAAGCAATGTCGAGCGCCTCGACGTCGACCGCGTACGGCGCCGTGTCGTCGAAGAGGTACGGCTCGTCCTCGAACCCGCCGGAGCGCAGGTAGAACCGCACACCGCGCAACGCGGCTGCGCCCGCAGCGTCGCCGGGAGCGGCGTCCGCGGCAAGGGTCGTCTCGCCCCAGAGAGTCTCGTAGTTCTTCGTCGGTGTCGTGAAGGCCACCGTCGGCTTGGGGTTCTGGACCGAGAGGGTCCGGCTGGTCGCACCGAGGAAGCCCTCGCCGGTGACCGCGATGGTCAGCTTCGGCGTCCCGTTGACCATCCTCGCGGTGGGCACGACCGTCTCCACGACGCACGCGACGCCGGACGTGCAGTGCGGGGTCGGCACGGGGAGCCGCCCGGTGTCGAGCGTCTGCATGGCAGGGGTCCGCTGGCTCCAGGTGTAGGTCACCTTGGTGACGGCCTGTCCGTCCGCGGGCGCCGGGAGCTCCAGCGTCACGGGGATCTTCGAGTGCTCGTTCTGCCCGAGCGACACCACGATCGTGTCGCCGTAGGGGACGTCCTCGGCGGCGGCCACCGTCGGCAGGCCGAGGACCGCGACGGCGAGGACGAGATGGGTGAGCATGAACCGGCGATTACGCATGGGGCATCTGTTTCGTGCTGGCCGGTTCCGGGCACGGACCGGCGGACCAATGGGAGTGGCGCGAGCCCGAGACATACATTGGTTCCGCCGGGAGAATTCAAGCACGGCACGCCCCTTGTAGGGACGAAACGGGCGTCTCGGTTGCCGAACCGAGACCCGGCTCCGCACCCCGAGCACGACGACGAGAGGACGAACAACGACATGGCTTCTCTGCACCTGGGCGACACCGCCCCTGACTTCACCGCCGACACCTCCGAGGGGGAGATCTCCTTCCTGGACTGGAAGGGCGACAGCTGGGCGATCTTCTTCAGCCACCCGAACGACTTCACGCCGGTGTGCACCACCGAGCTCGGTCGCGTCGGTCAGCTGAGCGACGAGTGGGCCAAGCGCAACACCAAGGTGATCGCGCTCTCCGTCGACTCGGTCGAGGACCACCAGAAGTGGAAGCCGGACGTGGAGGAGGTCTCCGACACCACCGTCGACTACCCGATCATCGCCGACCCCGACAAGAAGGTCGCCGAGCTCTACGACATGATCCACCCGGGCGAGGACGACTCGAGCTCGGTGCGTTCGGTGTTCATCATCAGCCCCGACAACAAGATCAAGCTGATGCTGACCTACCCCAAGAGCGCCGGCCGCAACTTCGACGAGATCCTGCGGGTCCTCGACGCACTCCAGCTCAGCGCGTCCGGCCCCTTCTCGACGCCGGCCGACTGGCGCCCCGGCGACCGGGCGATCGTCAGCAACGACGTCCCGACCGACGAGGCCAAGGAGCGCTTCCCCGACCTCGAGGTGGTCAAGCCCTACCTCCGCTACACCGCGAAGACGGGCGCCTGACCAGCGGTACGACGCACGCACGACACCAGACCGGCCCGGAGCCCACGCTCCGGGCCGGTCCCTGTCAGCACCAGGACGATCCGCCGGGTCATCGCCGGGTCATCACCGGGTCATCACCGGGGCCACGCCCGACGTAACCGACGTCACCTCAGGTCGTTGTGTGGGTGTCCCAGCACTCATGCACCCGAGGTGAACCATGACCGCCCGCCGCGTAGTCGTCGCATCGGCCCTGACCGCACTCGTCGCGGCCGCGTTGCCTGCGCTCTCCTCCCCCGCCGTCGCGGGCATCGGCCCGAAGGTCGACCACGGGTGCATCGAGAGCGTGCCCGAGCCGGGCACGACCGAGAAGGTCGAGATCTGCTACACGGTCTTCCAGCCGAGGACGGCCGACCGGGCCCACAAGGTGCCGATGATCATGCACAGCCACGGCTGGGCCGGCTCGCGGACGAAGGACCCCGCTGAGTTCTCGAAGTGGCTCGACGCCGGCTTCGGGGTGATCTCCTTCGACCAGCGCGGCTTCGGCGAGAGCGGCGGCAAGGCGCACGTGCAGAACCCCGCCATCGAGGGCAAGGACGTCCAGCGCCTGGTCGGCCTCGTCGCCCGGATGCCGTGGGTGCAGAAGGACGGCAAGGGCGACCCACGCCTCGGCGCGATCGGCGGGAGCTACGGAGGCGGCTACCAGCTCCTCGGCGCCTTCCGGTTCCTGGCCCTGAAGGGGAAGCCGGTCTTCGACGCCCTCGCGCCGGAGATCACCTGGCACGACCTGAACGAGAGCCTCGCCCCCCAGGGCGTGGTCCGCACCGCCTGGGCGCTCGCTCTCTCGGGCGCCGGCTCCCAGGCGCTGCCGCCTGAGGTGCTGCTGGCTCTCGGCCAGGGCGCGGCCACCGGGTTCTGGCCCCAGGGCGAGGTCCCGGGCGCGGCGAACATGACGAAGTTCTTCGAGAAGAACGGCCCGGCCTGGCACATCCGGAACGGCCGCCGCCTCGACATCCCGGTCCTCATGGGCCAAGGCGCGACGGACTCGCTGTTCCCGCTCGACCAGGGCCTGAAGAACTTCCAGCGCGCCCTCACTCCACGCGCCCGCAGGCAGAGCATCTTCGTCGGCTACAACGGCGGCCACGTCCTCCCCGCGGTCTTCCCGCAGGCGGTGGGCGTCGCAAGCGACCCGTGCAGCAAGAGGCTCGGCGGCGGCCTGTTCAGCGACCTGGCCGTCCGCTTCTTCACCGAGAAGCTGAAGGGCAGGAGCACCGGCCTGCGCGGGTACGGCCGCTACCACCTGGCCACGGCCGGCGCCGGCTGCACGACGGTCGGCTCCGTGAGGGCAGACCGGCCCTTCGAGGTCGGCACCGTCGCGACGAGCGAGGCGGCGGGTGCACCCATCGCCTACAAGATCGCCGACGGCCCCATCCGGGTCGCCGGGACGCCGTACCTCTCGGGTCTGATGACCGCGGCAGGCGTCAACAACCGGGCCTTCTACGGGCTCGCCGTGGGCACCAGTCCGCTGGACGCGAAGCTCGTGCAGAACAACGTGCTTCCGGTCCTCGAGCTCGCACCGGTGGTCGGCGAGGAGCGGCGGATCGAGCTGCCGTCGGTGGCGGTCGACGTACCCGAGGGCCAGTCGTTGTTCGTGCTGGCCACCGCCGTGAGCGACACCTTCGTCGGGATGGGCAGCCGTACGCCCGGTGCGGTGGTCCTCGAGGACGCCGTCGTCGACCTGCCGGTCGTCGAGGAGTGAAGCGGCCCTGAACTGGGCACGTTGACCGGAACGCCCGGTCACGAGCGCCATGTCAGCACGACAGAACCTGGGGGAACCGATGGTGACACCGCTGGACCCGACCGCGGCTGCGTTCCTGCTCGCGGAGAACCGCCAGCAGCCCATGCACGTGGGCGGCCTGCAGCTCTTCGAGCCGCCGGAGGACGCCGGGCCGGACTACGTGCGCGAGATGTTCGCCGCGTCCCTCGCGCCCAGCGACATCTCGCCGCTGTTCCTCAGGCGGCCGCACCGTTCGATCGCGACGGGCGGCCAGTGGACCTGGGTCGAGGACGACCAGTTCGACTGCGACTACCACGTGCGGCACAGCGCCCTCGCCGCCCCGGGGCGGATCCGTGAGCTGCTCGACCTGTGCGGCCGCCTCCACGGCACCAGGCTCGCCCTCGAGCGGCCGCTGTGGGAGACCCACATCATCGAGGGCCTCGAGGACGGCCGCCTCGCGACGTACACCAAGATCCATCACGCCCTCGTCGACGGCGTCTCCTCGATGCGGCTGCTGCAGAGCGTGCTGTCGAAGGACCCGGACGAGCGCGACATGCCTCCTCCGTGGGGGCGCCAGCAGGTCGAGAAGGCCCAGGCCCAGGGTCAGCACGACCAGTCGCTCTTCGACCTCCCTGCCAGCGCGTTCCGCTCCGCCCTCGCGATCACCGCCGAGGCGGCGGGAATGCCGGCGGCCTTCCTGCGCACCCTGACCCGCGGCGTCCGCAACGACACCTCGGCGCTGTCGCTCTACGCGCCCCGCACAGTCATCAACAAGCCGATCACCGGTTCCCGCCGCTTCGCGGCACAGAGCTGGGAGATCGAGCGGATGCGTTCAGTGGGCGCGGCCACGAGCACGACGCTCAACGACGTCGTGCTGGCGATGTGCAGCGGCGCCATGCGCAGGTACCTCCTCGAGCTCGGAGCGCTCCCGGACTCGACCCTCGTCGCGATGGTCCCGATCGGGCTCAAGGCGAAGGAGGCCGGGACCGCCTCCGCGACCGGTGGCAACGCAGTGGGGAGCGTGATGGTCAAGCTCGGCACCGACATCGAGGACCCCGCCGAGCGCCTGCGGAGCATCCACCGGTCGATGGCCTCCGGCAAGGAGGCTCTGGGCACGATGACGCCCGGTGCAGATCATGGCGATGAGCGCGATCGGCATGGCCCCTGCCGTGCTGCCCGCGATGCTGGGCCTCCAGGGGATCACGCGGCCGCCGTTCAACCTGATCATCTCCAACGTGCCCGGGCCGAAGGAGCCGCACTACTTCAACGGCGCCCGGCTGGCGGGCATGTGGCCGCTCTCCATCCCCATCCATGGCATGGCGCTGAACATCACCTGCACCAGCTACAACGGTGAGATGGGCTTCGGCCTCACCGGCTGCCGCCGGAGGGTCCCCCACCTCCAGCGCCTGCTGGTGCACCTCGACGACGAGCTCGCCGACCTGGAGAAGGCGGCCGGGGTCTAGAGGATTCTGGTGCCGGTTGCCCCGAACCGGCTCCCCACCCCTGCAGGCTGCGGCAGAGTCGAGGGATGTCATACCCGGAGCCTCGCTACCTCGGCGACGGCGGAGAGACCTCCGCCGTCCTCCGACCTGCCGACCACCCGCCCGAGCTCGACTTCCCGGCCGCAGGGCAGTCGGCGCACTACCTCGCCACCGGGACGAGCACCGGCGGGGAGTTCGGGCTGTACCGCTGGAACATGTCACCCGACCCCGGCGGTGCGTCACCGCACTTCCACCGCACGATGTCCGAGTCGTTCTTCGTGCTCACCGGCGCCGTCAGGCTGTACGACGGCCAGGGCTGGCGTGACGGTCACCCGGGCGACTTCCTCTTCGTGCCACCGGGAGGAGTCCACGGCTTCCGCAACGAGTCGGGCTCACCTGCCTCGCTGCTCATCCTGTTCACGCCTGGGGCGCCGCGCGAGGCCTACTTCGAGGGGCTCGCCGAGCTCGCGCGGGGCCGGCGCCAGATGACGTCCGAGGAGTTCCAGGCGTTCTGCGTCGAGCACGACAACCACTACATCTGAGTCAGCCGCGCTCTCGCAGGGTCACGGTCAGGTGGTCGTCACTCTGCTCGACGCGCTCGACGCGTGCCCTGAAGCTGAACCTCTCGCGCTCCGCCGTCAGACCGTCGGCGTCCCGGGCGACGGTGTACCCCCTGCCGCGCAGTCCGTCGGCGTACTCGTCGAGCGCCGCCTGGCCGTGCTCCGTGGACAGGAGGTACGAGCAGTCGCTGCGCGAGGCGCTGCCTCCTCCGAAGTACCCGGGATGGTCGATCTCCGCGAACTCCCTGCGGAGCTCTGGATGTTCTGGATCCCGCACTCCGGAGGCCGGGCCGTGTCTGCCCGCTTGTCCTCGACCCCGTAGTGGTTCCCCACGACGATGCCGATGATCGAGACCCCCGCGATCACGGCGGCCGTGACGGTCACCGGCCGCCGCATCCGGCCCCGAGACAGCGCGACAGCGGAGGCAGCGGCTCCGAGCAGCAGGGTCACCACGATCAGTCCGGGGACCCCGAAGGGCACGAACATCGCGAGCTCGGAGCCGGTCGGGTCTCCGTAGATCGAGGCGAGGTCGTACACCGCCAAGGCCGCCGTGAGACCGACGAGGGCCATCAGCACGAGGGCGGCTACCGCCAGCACGGAACGAGTCATGGGCTCATCGTCCCGGCCGAAGACACGACCTCGACAGAGCGAAAGTACTCAAACCGCCGCGTCAGCTGGAGCCTGCCGCGACGACGGTGGCTGCCGCGACCGAGGTGACGACCGCTGCCCTGACGGCCTCGACCGCCTTGCGCACGGCCTCCCCCGCGAACTCCCCCTCGGCGATCGACTTCGCTCGGGCGCGCACCTGCCGCTTGTCCACGTCACCACCGAGTACCTTCGGCACCTGGTCGACAGCGTGGAGCATGGAGATGAGCAGGGCCTCGTGCTCGGTGGGCTCTCGGCCGACGACCAGGACGTCCTGCAGCCCCCGTCGTATCTCGTCCTCGTGCGTGGAGTCCGCGGCCGGCCACTGATGGCTCGGGAAGACGCCGAGGACCCGTCCCTCCTCGGCGCGGACGATCCCGCGGTCCACGAGGCGGCCGTACAGCGCCTCGCGCAGCCCCTTGGTGAGGTGCGGCAGCGTCGAGGCGGGTTTCCCGGGCTTCCGGGAGCCGATCCGGTCGAGCGTCTCGTCGAGCAGCGGCTCCCCCGTCGGCGTGGTGTCCCGGAGGTAGAGGCGTCCCTCCTTCACCACCTCCCCCGGCCCCGCGACCTCGACGCGGTCGAGATCGGCGAGGTCGACGAGCACCGACCCCGCGAGCGCCAGGTCGAGCTTGGAGGTGTCGACGACCGGCTTGCCCGTCGCGTCGTCGGTCAGCAGCAACAGCAGGTCCTCCGCGATCAGCATGCCGATCACTCCCCTCTCCGCTCACGATACGGCGCGACGAGGCCCGCCGGCCGTGCATCTTCTCCAGTGACCGGTCGAGCCTGAGACAGGTCACCCTCAGCACGAGGCCCGCCGACCGAGGCGTCGTCCTCGGCCGGCGGGCCACATGTGTGCGTGCAGGCGTTTCCTAGAGAGTCGCTCCCTGGTTGAGTCGCAGGAACTCCAAGTGCCGTTCGTACTGGTCGAGCACGTCGTCGATGAGCTGCGTGTGCGTGTAGCCCATCACGTCGTAACCCTGACCGCCCTCACGCAGGTGCACCTCGAGCGGCGAGTAGACGTCGTGGCCACCCGGCGCGCTCTTGGCCGATAGACCGGGACGGGCGCCTCGCGCGGCCAGATCTGGTAGTGGAACGGGTGGTCCGTGCCGAGGTCGGCTGCCAGCTCGACGTACGACGAGCCGTTGTCCTCGACCCTCTGGGTGGTGGCCTCGACGCCCTTGCTCTTGAGCTCGGCGGCCACCTCCTCCAGGGCGGGCAGGGCAACCTCGTCCAGGAACTCGGCGGCCTTGGCGCTGTCGGGGAAGGACATGGCCCGGCTCAGACGCTGTCGCCAGGTACGGATCTGGTGGCCGCTCCGGACCAGGAGTGGTCCGGCTGGAGAGTCGTCCCGGAAGGCTCTGGCGATGGCTGTCGGCACGATGGGCCTCCACCCGAAGGGCCTTGTAGAGACCGGCCATCACCAGGACGATGACGAAGGCGAACGGTAGTCCCATGATGATCGTGGCGTTCTGCAGCGCCGGCACGCCGCCGACGAGCAGCATCCCCATCGTCAGCAGACCGGTGGCGAGCGCCCAGAAGATCCGCGTGCCCTTGGACGCGTCGTCCTGCGGGGTGCGCAGCTTCGACGACAGGTTGGCCATCACGAGCGCAGCCGAGTCGGCCGAGGTCACGTAGAACAGCAGGCCGACGAAGGTGGCGACCGCCGCGATGAACGTGAAGGCCGGGTACTGCGTCAGCAGCGTGTAGAAGCCCCGCTCCGGTGTGTTCGGATCGCCAGCTCGCCGAACCTGGCGTTGCCGCTGCGCACCTCGTCGATCGCTGCGTTGCCGAAGATCGAGACCCACATGAGCACGTAGCTGAACGGGATGATCATCGTCCCGGCGACGAACTGGCGGATGGTGCGCCCGCGGCTGATGCGCGCAAGGAAGAGACCCACGAAGGATGCCCACGCGATCCACCAGGCCCAGAAGAAGAGCGTCCACCAGCTCATCCACTGGGTGGGCTGGTCGTAGGCGAAGGTCTGGTTGGTCAGTCCGGCGAAGCAGCTGACGTAGTCGCCGATGTTCAGCACGAACGCGTTGAGCAGGAAGGTCGTCTTGCCCGTGACCAGGATCCAGAGCGCCAGCCCGATGGCGAGCAGCACGTTCAGCTGCGACAGCCGCTTGATGCCCTTGTCGACGCCCGTGACCGCGGAGACGGTCGCCATGATGACCGCGAGGACGACGAGGCCGATCTGCGCGGGCACGCCCTCGGGGATGCCGAGCAGCAGCTTCAGGCCGTAGTTGAGCTGGACCACGCCGATGCCGAGCGAGGTGGCGACACCGAAGATGGTGCCGATCACGGCCGCGATGTCGACGGTGTGCCCGAGGGCACCGTCGATGCTCTTGCCGAAGATCGGGTAGAGCGAGGAGCGGATCGCCAGCGGCAGGTTCATCCGGTAGGAGAAGTAGGCGAGCGCCATGCCCATGAGGGCGTACATCCCCCAGCCGCTCAGCCCGTAGTGGAACAGCGTCCACACAGTCGCCTCGCGAGCCGCCTCGACGGTCTCCCCCTGGCCGACCGGCGGCGCGAGGTACTGCATGACGGGCTCGTCGACCGAGAAGAACATGAGGTCGGTGCCGATGCCGGCGGCGAAGAGCATCGACGCCCACGAGAACGTGCTGAACTCGGGCGGCGAGTGCTCCGGGCCGAGCCGGTCCGGCCGTAGCGCGAGACGCCGAGGAAGACGACGAAGACGAGTACGGCGGTGGCCAGCGGATGTAGAACCAGCCGAACCACTCGGACACGTAGCCCACGAGCACGTCGATAGCGTCGACTCCGCATGCTTCGGCGCCAGGATCGCACCAGATCGCGACGGCCAGGGTACCGCGGCGGACCCGATGAAGACGGGCTTGTTGACCGTCGAGCGCTGCTCCTCCTCCCGTGGCTCTGGTTCGGTTGTCGGCAGTGAGTCGGTCCGGCTCATGCGCGTGCTCCAGTCTTCTCAGTCGTGTTGTTGCGGGGGTCACCGGGCGGGTACAGCGGCATCCCGTCCCGGTGCCGGTAGTAGGGCGCATCGATCGGCGCGAGCGGCTCGTTGCCGGCGATGAGGTCGGCGGCCTTCTCGGCGAGCATCATCACGGGGGCGTAGATGTTGCCGTTGGTGACGTACGGCATCACCGAGGCGTCGACGACACGCAGGCCCTCCACGCCGTGCACGCGCATGCTCGACGGGTCGACGACGCTCATCTCGTCGGTGCCCATCTTCGCGGTGCACGACGGGTGCAGCGCCGTCTCCGCGTCGCGGGCCACCCAGTCGAGGATCTCCTCGTCGGTCTGCACGGACGGTCCGGGCGAGATCTCGCCTGCACTGAACGGCGCGAACGCCGGCTGCTCGAGGATCTTGCGGGCCGCCCGCACCATCTCGATCCACTCGCGGCGGTCGTTCTCCGTGGAGAGGTAGTTGAACCTCAGCGCGGGGTGCTCGAACGGGTCGGCCGACTTGACCTTCACGCTGCCCCGGACGTCGGAGTACATGGGCCCGATGTGGACCTGGTACCCGTGCTCGCTGGCCGGCCGTGAGCCGTCGTACCGGATCGCGATCGGCAGGAAGTGGAACATCAGGTTCGGGTACTCGACCTGGTCGTTGCTGCGGATGAAGCCGCCGGCCTCGAAGTGGTTCGACGCCCCGACGCCGCGGCGCAGGAACATCCACTCGGCGCCGATGCGGGGCTTGTGCCGGTGCTTGAGCCACGGCGCGATCGACACCGGCTGCTTGCTCGCGTGCTGGATGTAGACCTCGAGGTGGTCCTGGAGGTTCTCACCCACACCGGGCAGGTCGACGACGCTCGTGATCCCTACCGCTTCGAGGTCACGGGCGTTGCCGATGCCGGCGAGCTGGAGGAGCTGCGGGGAGTTGATGGCACCGCCCGACAGGATGACCTCGCCGGCCTCCACGCTTCGCTTGAACTTCCCGCCGCGCAGGTAGTCCACGCCCACCACGCGGTTGCCGCGCATGCGCAGCCCCGTGACGTGGGAGAGCGTGTGCACGGTGAGATTGGGCCGGTTCATCACCGGGTGCAGGTAAGCACGCGCGGCGCTGAGCCGGCGTCCGCGGTGCACGTTGCGGTCGAAGGGCGCGAAGCCCTCCTGCCGGTAGCCGTTCACGTCGTCGGTCAGCGGGTGGCCGGCCTGCTGGGCGGCCTCGAAGAACGCGCCGAAGAGCGGGTTCGTGGCGGGCCCGCGCTCGAGCACCAGCGGCCCCGACCCGCCGCGCCACTGGTCGGCACCGGTGAGGCAGGTCTCCATCCGCTTGAAGTACGGGAGGACGTGGGCGTAGTCCCACTGCTCCATGCCGGGGTCGGAGGCCCAGCGCTCGTAGTCCATCGGGTTGCCCCGCTGGAAGATCATCCCGTTGATGCTGCTGGAGCCGCCGAGCACCTTGCCGCGGGCGTGGTAGACCTTGCGGCCGTTCATGTGCGGCTCGGGCTCGGACTCGTACTTCCAGTCGTAGAGCCTGTTGCCGATCGGGTAGGGCAGCGCCGCCGGCATGTGGATGAACGGGTCGAGCTTGAAGTCACTCCGACCCGCCTCGAGAACCAGCACGTTGGTCGAGGGATCGGCGCTGAGACGGTTGGCGAGGGCGGACCCTGCCGAGCCACCGCCGACGATGACGAAGTCATAGCTCTTGCTGGCGGTCCTCATCAGTTCCTTCCCTCCGGCTCGCCGAACCAGTACTGCGGCGCCGGGTTGGTGTTGTGCCAGACGTGCTTGGTCTCGCGGTACTCGTCGAGCCCGGCGAGGCCGAGCTCGCGCCCGACACCGGACTGCTTGAACCCGCCCCACTCCGCCTGAGGGACGTAGGGGTGGTAGTCGTTGATCCAGACCGTGCCGTGCCGCAGTCGCTTGGCCACCCGCTCGGCGCGGCCGGCGTCCTGGGTCCACACGGCGCCGGCCAGTCCGTAGATCGTGTCGTTGGCGACCGACACCGCCGCGTCCTCACGCTCCCGGTCGGTGACGCCGGTGAACGTCTCGACGGTCAGCACCGGCCCGAACGACTCCTCGCGAACACAGCGCATGTCGGACGCGCAGTGGTCGAGGATCGTCGGCGGGTAGTAGAAGCCGTTGGCGAGGTCCGGGTCGTCGGGGCGTTTGCCGCCCGTGAGCAGGGTCGCCCCGTCCTCGATCGCGTCGGCGACGTACTGCTCGACCTTTTCGCGGTGCCCGGCGCTGATCAGCGGACCGGTCCCGGCCTTCTCGTCGAAGGGACCGCCGAGCCGGATCTGCTCGGCGCGCCGGACGAGCTCGGTGACGAACTCCTCGTGGATGGTGTCCTCCACGATCAGCCGCGCGCCGGCGGAGCAGACCTGACCGGAGTCGAGGAACACGGCGGTCAGTGCGTAGTCGAGCGCGGTCTCGAGGTCGGCGTCGGCGAACACGACGTTAGGGTTCTTGCCGCCGAGCTCGAGCGCGACCTTCTTCACGGTCGCCGCCGCGGAAGCCATGATCTTCCGGCCGGTCTCGAGACCGCCGGTGAAGGAGACCAGGTCCACCTCGGGCGCCTCGGTGAGAGGAGCGCCGACCTCGGCGCCGGTCCCGAGGACCAGGTTCGCCACACCCGCGGGTACGCCGGCCTCGGTGAGCGCCTTCATCAGCCAGACCGCCGTCGACGGGGTCAGCTCGCTCGGCTTGAGGACGAACGTGTTCCCCGCGGCGAGCGCCGGAGCGACCTTCCACGACGTCTGGAGCAGCGGATAGTTCCAGGGCGTGATGAGCGAACACACGCCCACGGGCTCGTGGACGATGCGGCTCGACACGTCGGGCATCCCGGGGTCGACGACACGGCCGGCGTCGGCGTTGGCGAGGCTCGCGTAGTGCCGGAAGACCGCGGCGATGTCGTCGACGTCGATCTCGGACTCCACCAGGCGCTTCCCGGTGTCGAGCGACTCCAGGCGCGCGACCTCGGCCTTCTGCTCCTCGAGCATGTCGGCGACCCGGTTCAGGATCGCCGCCCGCTCCAGGCCGGTCGTCTCCTGCCAGGGCCCGTCGTCGAAGGCGCGGCGTGCGGCCCGGACCGCGTCCAGCGCGTCGTCGGCCGTGCCCTCGGAGACGGTCGTCACCAGACTGCCGTCAGCGGGGCACCGGATCTCGCGTGTCCCTCCGTCGGCTGCATCTCGCCAGGTTCCGTCGATGAACAGGTCTGGCATCAATCTCCTTCGCTAGGAGGTCGCGACAGACCCTTGTGAGGCCTGGCGACCGCGTGCACGACGGCATGACAAAACATGCCGATGTATGGCTTTTCAGACTCATTTCCCACGAGTTACTCGCGGGGAAACCGGCGGACTAGTCATTTGGACGAAGGTCACACGCCTGTGCCTGCTGAGGATTCCGGAGGTTTCGACCCATGTGGGGGATCCGTAAGTAGCACTTTTGGACTAGCCTCACCCCGGGAGTGAAAGCAGGTGGTCACCATGCCGCTCGGGCAAGGCATCGGGGAGATGTGGAAGGCGGTCCGGGACCGCATCGAGGTCGACGGACACGACCTGACCTGGCAGGTCACCGCAGGCTCGTTCGACTCGGCGCTCGCGTACGCACGTGCCCGGTTCGAGGATCCGGTCGTGCTGGCCCGGAGTGACCGTGGACGCCGATGGTCGCGGGTCACGCTCACCGTCACGACCGACCCGACGCTCGCGGCGTCCGCGCCGCCCTTGGAGCAGATCGCGGTCCCGCCGCGCCGGCCCCACGAGGCGCACGAGGCCGTGGCCGAGCTCGAGAGCGACCTCCCGGAACAGCGGGTGGACAGTCCCCTGCCGTCGTCGCTGGAGGCGATCTTCGCCCACCAGGAGGAGCTGCGGCTCGCCCGGCAGCGTGTCCCTGCACACGACAGCCACGCGCAGGTGGCCGACAGCCGAACCGCCTGACGAACCTCCCTGAGGTGCCGGACCCCATATTTGAGGGGTGCCTCCCCGGATCTGAGGTCTCTCACCTGATGCCGCCGTGCCCCGGGGCGGAGGACATTCCGAAGGGAGAGGGCCGCCGGCCCGGTTCACGGGGAGGAATGTCATGCGCGCATCCAGCAGGAACCGACCGTCGGCAGTCTCTCGGGGGATGATCCTCGTCGTATCGGTCGCCGCGCTCGGGGCGATCGGCGCGACGTCCTCCTCGGCGATGCCCGCGGACGACTTCCCCGGCACCGGCACCTCGACGGGCAGCCTCGTCCAGGATCCGGGCGCACCGTGCTTCCGTCAGCCGCTGCGCTGGCCGACCGCCGAGATCGGCCCGGTGCCACGGTGCGGCCTCACGCTCGTCCGCTGACTTTGACGACGGCCGAGGCACTCCCCCGGGTCACGGTGGTGACAGCGGTGTGACGGGCTCCCCGCACATCGGACACTGCACTTGGTCCACCGGTCGCGGGTCGCGTCCCTGGTAGCCGCAGTACTCGCACACGTACGCCGGTCCCCGCGCCCGCAGTCGGGAGGGCCTCATGACTCCCCCGTCTCCTGGCGACGCCGGCCCTTGGCTGACGTGGAAGGCGGAGTGCGCCTCTGACGCGCGTCGGAGGCCGGGGAGTACGACGCACCGGCCGAGGTGTCACGGCCGAGTGCGCGCTCGACGACCAGGCGGAGTGCGCGGCGCAGCAGCTTCGTCGTGCGCTCCCAGGCCTCCATCTCGTGGTCGCACGCCGCGGCCTCATCTGCGTCCCCCTCGAGCAGCGCCCTGTCGCGGGCCTCGCGCCAGGCCACCTCCTGACGCTCGGTCTCCCCGAGCAACCGGACGACGAGCTCCTGGTCGAAGCCGCAGACGCCGGCAGCGAGCTCCGGGTCGACCGCGCCCGAGGCGTCGGCGTCGAGCTCGAGCAGCGTCATGAGAGCGGTGTCGTCGGACACCGCGGCAGGCTGAGCGACGGACACCCGTGCCGTCTCGCGGCGCCGGCTCCTGCCGTGCACGGCATCGGCGCCGTCCTCGGCGTGCGCGTCGTCCGCGTCGTCCTCGGACGGACTGTCGAAGGCACGGCGCCCGCCGATCCGGACGACGAGGTCCTCGTCGATCTCGTCGATCTTCGCCGACATGCCCGTGAGCATCGAGCGAAGGTGCTCGGGCACGAACGGCCAGGCGGGCAGGTGGACCCGGGCGATCACGCGGTCCTCGACGAGCAGGAACTTGATGAACCGGTCGTCCCTGTTGAGAACCCCGACCTCGAAGGCCGCCCGCCCGAGGTCCTCGACCTCCTCGACGACGATGCTGAACAGCTGGACGATCGGCACCTCCTCGTCGACCCGGACGAAGACCAGCGAGCTTCCCCACGGCACAGGGATGTCGCCGTCGCTGTCCTTCTCCGGCGTGGAGCCGAACAAGGGCGTCAGGGCCGCGTCGACGAGGTCACCGAGGTGCTCCGCGCTCTCGGGCATCACCGCGAGGGGCTCGTCAGCCGGGACGAGGTCGTCGCCGTCGGCCGTCGTGAATGCGGGCTCGTCCGGCTCCGCCCCGAGGCCCCCCGCGTCGAGGAAGGCGGGGTGGGCGACCCCGAAGACCTCACGCAGCGCCTTGACCGCCATCACCGCGAGCCGGTCGGCCTCGTTCAGCGGCAGGTCCACGAAGAAGTTCGCCGAGCCCTGGCCCTCCGGCTCCCCCGGCCCGACGTTCGGCAGCCTCCAGCCGAGCTCGGCGAGCCTGTCGACGCGCGCCTCGTCGAGCTCGAACGGCTCGGCGAGGTAGGTGTTGCTCGAGACCTCGCCGCGCACCATCGTGCCGTCGCCGAAGCCCGCGAACTGGACGTAGGGCGCCGCACCGGGCAGGTCGTCGGCCGCGACCTCGGTGTCGATGACGAGCGTGTCGTCGTCGCCCATCTCGGCCAGGTGGTCGGCCAGCCGTGCCTGGAACCTGCTCCAGGCGCGTGCCGTGATGCGATCCAGATCGAACCCCGCGAACTCACTCATCTGCGACCCCCTGCCCTCGACCCGACACCTTCGAAGGTATCGGCAATCACCGACAGTTTCCGTGCGTTCGTTGGTCCCGTCAGCCCGCGCTGCTCGCGCTCTCCAAGGGCGGCGCGGCACGGACGGCGGCTCGAGCTCGTCGCCGGGACGACCGGGCTCAGCGCCTCCAGGGGGCCGGTCGGCCCTCCAGCCACCAGCCCAGGCGCCGCGTCAGCCACGGCAGCACCAGGTAGGTCATGATCGGCGTCATCAGCACGGTGCTGAGCAGCACCCGCGGCGGTGTCGCGAGGTCCGGCACCAGCGCGCCGAGCAGCAGGGTCATGCCCAGGCTCAGGGGGAAGAACGCGAACCAGATCATCACCGCCTGCTTCCAGCGCGGGGGCGCCTGGGGCTTGGGCCGCAGGTCCACCACGTCGTGCTCCTGCGGCGGGTCGAACCAGCCCTCGATCCCGGTACGTCGCTCGCGCAGCGACTCGCCGACGATCCCCTGCGCCGAGCCGAGCCACCACGTGCGCTGCTCCGAGGCCTCCCACCGGGCGAGGTTCTCCTCGCTGTCGAACCGGTAGAGCATGTGCCACTCGTCGGAGTCGGCACTCGGACGGACCCAGCCTGTGCCGAGGAAGCCCGGGAACCGCTCGGCCAGGGCGGAGCCCGCACGCACCCAGGCGATCATCTGCTCGTGGTGCTCGGGGTCGACGTGCCGGGTGATCGACACGGTCACCGGCAAGGCCGATCCGTGGACATGGGGGGAGGTCGTCACGGTCACCAAGGGTAGGAGGCCGGGTCAGGCACGGGCCGCGCCGTACCCGAGCAGGGCGGCGAGGCCCAGGGCGCTCCGAGGCGCGTACCCGCTGCGCCACAGCCCTCCATGGACGGCGGCGTAGGCCTCGTCCTGCCACGGCTGCTCGTGCGCGGGCCCGCCCCCGGTGTGGAGGTCGTGCACGAGCAGCACCGCCATGAGCACGTTGGACGTCGCCGGCTCGAACACCTCCACCCCGAACCGGTGCGCCCCGGCGTAGGCCGCGGCGAGGGCGCGGTTCTTGACGACCGAGCGGGTGCGCGTCGGCGGTGCGACGTTGAGCGAGACCGTCGTACCGGCGTCACGGGCGACCGCGGCACGCCAGCGCTGGAGCCGCTTCGCCAGCGCGTAGTTGGGACCCTGCTGCGGGACCAGGCTGTCGTTGATGCCGGGGTCCGAGCCCGGGGCGTAGGCCCGGTGCAGCAGCCGGCCCGCGCTCACGGCGCGCAGCGGCCGTCCGAGCACCTTCGCGGTCGTGGACCGGCCCTCGTAGGCGTGGGTGGACTGCTCGACCGCGTCGCCGGGCACCGCGAACACATCGGTCGGCGTGGCGAGGAAGGCCAGCGCAGTGTCGTCGCGGGTGTCGAGCAACCGGTTGGTGAGCGCGTCGACGGCCATCGACACGCGCACGTTCGTCGCACCGTCGGCGTACACGTAGTTTCCGAGCACGAGCTTGCCGGGCAGGTCGGCGAGCCAGTCCCCGACGGCCGGCAGGTCGGAGATCAGGTCCGCGCCGGTGTGGTGATGGACGGGCTCACCCTGGCCCGCGACCACCGGCAGCAGCGCCCGACCCGCTCCGTGGCCGGCGGTGTCGAGGACCCGCTGCCAGATCTCGGGACGGGGCAGGTCCACGGCGGCGACCGTCGCACCCCAGCGCAGCAGCGCCTGCAGCGGCCCCATCTCCGCGCCGGCACCGAGCACGGCGACCGTGTGCCCGTCGAGGCGGAGCCAGTCGGGCTTGGCCATGACCTCGCGCACCGCCTCGGCGGCGGTCGGCTCCATGACCCCGGCGGCGACCCAGGCGTCGAGGCGCTCGTGCAGGTCGTCGCCGCGCAGCCGTCGTCCGTGGTACGGCAGCGACAGCTCGGTCTCCGGTTGCCCCTCGCCGTGGACCTCGATCGTGTCGAGGGAGCTCGTCGCCGCCGACGTCGTCCAGGACCGCAACGGCACCTCCTCGCCACCGTCGGAGACGACCAGCATCCGGTCGTGCAGCGAGCCGAGCCCGTCCGAGGCGATGGTCAGCGCCGCCTCGCGCGACGTCAGCCCGGCCTCGAGAAGGCGGCGGAAGTGGATCAGGTAGCCGGTTCGCCAGTTGGTGTCCTGCTCGGCGTTCCTCGACCCGACCGGGTCCACCCGTCTCAGCGCGTCCGCGACGACGGCCCGGCCGACCGCAGCGGTGCTCCGCCGGCCGTCGGCGCCACGGGGGAAGACGATGCCGTTCTCCTGCTCCGAGCTCATCGCCACATCATGCCCGAGACCCCTTGCGCAGGGCTGGCCTGCGTCAGCTCGCCGGCGGGAGAATGGTCACGACTCCGGCGGGCAGGGGCGTCTCCACGTTCGTGCCCTCGACGACCCGGACCTCGAAGGTCTCCTCGTCCTCCTCGACGGTGTCAGCGAGGACGGTCACCCCGAAGCGCTTCGTGACCTCACCCGGTGCGAAGACCAGCTGCCGTGTCCGCGGCTCGAAGTCCTGCTGCCCGGCCGTCCCGGCAACGGCGGTCACGGTCACGCGCGCCCACCGCTCCGAGGCCCTCGCCAGCCGGACGACCACAGAGTCCTTTCCATAGGATCGCCGAGATTCGACCTCGCTACCGGCCACCGCGAGCCGGGCACCGTTGACCGCCCAGCCCTGTCGCGACTCAGCCCCGCACCAGGGGGCGCCGCGGCGACCCGCCGGAAGGTCACTCGTCGAAGAGCGCGCGGACGTCCTCGGCGTCGATGGGGGTTCTGATGGAGCCGTCACCGTCGACGACCTGGGCGAACAGCGCTGCCTTGCGAGCCTTGAGCTCCATCACCTTCTCCTCGATCGTGTTCGCGGCGACGAGGCGGTAGACCATGACCGGGTTCTGCTGCCCGATGCGGTGGGCCCGGTCGACCGCCTGGGCCTCGACGGCGGGGTTCCACCACGGGTCGAGCACGAAGACGTAGTCGGCCTCGGTCAGGGTCAGCCCCACTCCCCCGGCCTTCAGGCTGATCAGGAAGACGGCCGCGTCGCCGCCCTTGAACTCCCCGATCACCTCGCCGCGGTTGCGGGTGCTGCCGTCGAGGTACGTCGAGTCGATCCCCTCGCGATCCAGCCGGGCGCGCACCCGGCGCAGGAACGAGGTGAACTGGCTGAAGACCAGGGCGCGGTGGCCCTCCGCCTGCAGCTCGAGGAGGTGGTCGACCAGCACGTCCAGCTTCGCCGAGCCGATCCCGTCGTACTGCTCGTCGACGAGACCCGCGTCGAGGCTCAGCTGCCGCAGCCTGGTCAAGGAACGGAAGATCGCGATCCTGTGCTTGTCGAAGTCCTCGACCAGGCCGAGCACCGCCTGGCGCTCGCGCTGGAGATGGGTCTCGTAGACCTTGCGGTGCCGCGGGGTGAGCCGGACCTCGAGCACCTGCTCCTGCTTCGGCGGGAGGTCGGACGCGACGAGCTCCTTGGTACGACGCAGGAGGAACGGCCTGATCCGACGGCGGAAGCGATCGAGTACCTGCTTGTCGCCGAGCCGCTCGACCGGGTTCGCGACATGCTCGACGAAGCGCTGCGGGTACGGGTAGAGCCCCGGCGCGACGATCGACAGCAGCGACCAGAGCTCCATCAGCCGGTTCTCCAGCGGCGTACCGGTGAGGGCGAGCCGGAAGGGGACGTCGAGCCGCCGGACGCACTGGTAGGTCTTGCCGTTGTGGTTCTTGACCGTCTGGGCCTCGTCGAGAACCAGACCGCCCCAGCGCAGCGCGGCGTAGGAGTCGACCTCGAGGCGGTACAGCGTGTAGGAGGTGATGACCACGTCCGCCTGCTCGAACAGCGAGGCGATCGACGTGCCGCGCCTGGAATGGGACTCGGTCACGGTCTCGACTGCCAGGCCGGGCGTGAAGGTCGCAGCCTCGTGCGCCCAGGTCGACACCACGCTCGTCGGCGCGACGACGAGGAACGGGCCCGCCCCTCGCTCCCGGGCATGCGCGATCAGCGCGAGGGTCTGCAGCGTCTTCCCGAGGCCCATGTCGTCGGCGAGGATCCCACCGAGCCCCGACTCCCAGAGGAACGCCAGCCACCGGAACCCGTCGTGCTGGTAGTGCCGCAGCTCGGCCTTGACCCCGGTGGGCTCGACCTCCGGCAGCGTCTCCAGCCCACGGAGCGCCTGCGCGGCCCGGACCCACTGGTCGGCCTGGGCGTCCACGATGCCGACCTCGGCGAGCTCGTCCCACAAGCCGAGGTCGTGGTGGTTCACCCGCACGCCGTCACGCGGCTGCTCGTGGAGCTGCCCGGCGGCCTCGACCAGCTCGGCGAGCTTCTGGAACTCGGGGTGGTCGGTGCTGATGTGGATGCCGCTCTTCATGATGATCCGCGGCAGGCCTCGGGTGAGCGCCTCGAGAACGTGGGCGAGCGCGATGAACTGCCCGCCCACGCTGATCACGACCTCGAGGTCGAGCCAGTCGGTGCGCCCCTCGTCGGCTCCCTCGCCTGCCTCCCCTGCCGCGGCGAACCGGATCACCGGGGACTCGCTCGACTCCTGGTAGTCCGGCCGGACGCCGATCTCCTCGATCTCGACCAGCCCGCCGGCCTCGAGGCCGGGAAGGACGTCCTCGGCGAACCCGATAGCCGCGACGTCGTGGAACACGGCCGCCACGAGGATCCCGGCTTCGCGGCGCTCGCTGCCGTACAAGCGGTGGACCTGCTCGTCGGTCAGGGAGCCCTCGAGCTCCTCGAACAGCTCGTGCTCGCGCTCCGGGCGTCGCACCCCGCGCATCCCTCGCGTCTCGTCGAGCCGGTAGACACGGTCGTCCTCACCGACCCGGTAACGCCAGGACCAGACGGTCCGGACCTCGTCGACGGCGATCCACTCGACGGTCAGGGACAGCCTCGGCTCGACCGGCTCGGGGACCGCAACCGAACCGTCGGAGGAGATGACGGGCACGTGTCGCTGGAGACGTGGAAGGTACTCCGCGACCAGGTCGGCCCGGTCCTCCGCCGGCACGACGAGCTCCTCGCTCATGCTCAGCAGCCGGCGGACCTCGGGCCCGGCAGGCTTCGCCAGCGGCGCGAGCGTGACCGCCCAGGTCTGGTCCGTCTCCCCCGGCGCCCAGAGCGCGACGCCGTGCCCGCCCTCCCCGAGTACGTCGATCGCGTCGGCGCCGTGCCACACCTCACCGACCTTCACTCCGAGTCGCAGGTGCGCGTCACGGCGCGGGGCGGCGTTCACGTCGAGCTGGATGCTGACCGGCTCGTGGCGGACCGTGACGCTCTCCAGGCCTGCCCCGGGGACGAGCTCGAGGCCGACCTCCTCGCAGCGGGCCAGCATGCTCCACAGGGATCCGCCGAAGGACCCGAGCGTCAGGTGGGTGTCCGCGCCGCCGAAGTAGAGGTTCCGCTGGGCGGCGCGGTAGGCGGCGAGCATCTCGCTCAGCAGCGCGACCTGCTCGGGCGGGTGGCGCAGGTTGCGGGCGCCGACATGCTGGAGGTCGGTCCACGAGACCCCGGAGCGCACCCAGTTGTCGCGGGCCCCCCGCTGCAGTGGCCTGACCCGGAGACTTCCGCGACGAGGGGTCGGCTCGCTCCAGCCGCGGAACCCGCTGCTCGAAGATCGCTGGTTCACCTCGACCTGGAGGGCCAGCGGCTTGGTCTCCCGCGACCTGTCCGGGACCGCGTCCAGCTCGTCGAGGACGGAGGCCAGCTGCCGCTCCCAGCGCCTGCCCGCGCCCTCGGCGTACTCCTCGGCCTGCTGCGCACGGACGGTCAGCAGCAGCGCGACCATGTGCTTGCAGCCGTCGCCGACCGGGCAGCTGCAACGACCGTAGGTCCACACCCCTGAACCGCTCTTGCCGACACTCACGTTGCAGCCGTAGATCTCGCCGGCAGACCCCTCGACGCTGCCGTGGATGTCGACGTCGCCCTCGTCGTCGACACGGTGCCGGCACGCGAGCACCTTGCCGCGCCGGACGTAGTCGACCGCCCTGTCGTGGGTCGCCGAACCGAACCTGCTGCGCAGGCCGGCGTCGTCGAGGTGCAGGGTCAGGTCCACCACGGACCGAGCCTAGGCGTGACCACCGACGCTCGCCCACGCTGCCCGGCACAACCCACGCCGACACAACCCGTTCGCCCACAACCCCACGCTGACCGACTGACCCGCGCCGCCCACCACAAGGCGGCCCGTCACCACGGTCGAGTGCCTCTGGGATCCCGCGACACTGCCGTGGGTCCAGGTGCACACCGCCGACCTGCCGGACCCCGCCGAGTCCCGGCGGGGCCTCGCCCTCGAGCCGATGACCTGCCCGCCGGACGCGTTCAACTCCGGCACGGACCTCGTCGTGCTCGAGCCCGGCGCGGAGCACACGGCCGCATGGACGATCCGGGCGGTCTGAGCCGGCTCGCTCAACCTGCGCCACCGCGCGTGACCGTCCCGCGCGTGACCGCCGCGCGACCGCCGGGCGCGACCGTCCCGCGCGTGACCGCTGACGCGGAACCCGGGCGCGACCGACCGCCCGGGCGTCTCCCGGACTCAGGCGGCGAGCTCGACCTGGTCGCGCCGCTCGGGGAGGCGGGCCGAGATCGGCGTGACGAGCTGCGCGACCGGCCGGCCGAGGCGACCCCGCGCCAGCGAGGCGAGGGTGCGCCGCAGCGGCAGCCGGTAGGCCAGGACGACGGACTGCATCGCGAGCAGGATGAAGCAGCAGATCGCCAGCGCGACGTCGGCGACGAGCACCCCGTAGAGCAGCCAGAGCGCCGTCCCGGACCAGGCCAGGAGCGTCGACCAGGGGCACAGGCCCCACAGCGGCGCCCGGGAGACGGCCAGCCGCGCCTGCGGCAGCATGCGCAGCGAGCTGGCCGCCGTACCCACCATCGCCAGCGTGAACGAGTTCGCGACGTCGACCATCCAGACCGAGGCCAGGCCGGAGGCGAACACGACCGCGACCGGGGCCGAGGCGCTCCGGGGGACGCCCGCGCGCATCACGACGACCGCCAGCGCGGCGAGCAGGACCAGCGCGAGGGCGTTGTTCACGATCTGAAAGGCGTCACGCACCGCCAAGGCGTAGACGCACCACAGCGTCATGGTGCCGAGGCTGAGCAGGAGCGAGCTCCACGAGACCCCCTCGACGGAGCGGGTCCGGGCGGCCCGGAGGACCTGCGGGACGGTGGCGACGATGGACAGGATCGCTGCGGCGGAGCCGATCAGCACGACGACAGACACGGGCGAGCACATTCGGGCGAGGGGTGGGCAGATGAGGCGTCGGTCCGCCGTCCTGCTTGGTCTGCCGTGACACGTGACTGAGCGCACCGAAAAGTGTAGAAATCGGGCTGCCCTCGTCGTGGGCGAATGCAAAATCCGCTGCCCGAGACCTATGTCACATGTTGACGCGGCGACGAGCCCGCGGTCAGAGTCCCTGGCATGGCCACCATCGACAGGGAACGTCTCGGCTCGCTCGTGGCACGGGAGCGCGCGACGTACACGGCGGACCATCCCACCTCGGCGAAGCTCTTCGGGGAAGCCGAGCACCTCTTCGGCCGGGTGCCGATGACCTGGATGGCGATGTGGTCCGGCGGCTTCCCGCTCTACCTCGACCGCGCGACCGGCAACCGGATCACCGACGTCGACGGCCGGGAGTACGTCGACTTCGCGCTCGGCGACACCGGCGCCATGGCCGGGCACAGCCCGCGCGCGACGGTCGAGGCCGTGACCGAGCGGTTGGCGTCACTGGGTGGGATCACCACGATGCTGCCCACCGCCGACGCCGAGTGGGTCGGCACCGAGCTCAGCCGGCGATTCGGCCTGCCGCTGTGGTCGTTCACGCTGACCGCCACGGACGCGAACCGGTGGGCGATCCGCCTGGCGCGCCTGGCGACCGGGAGGCCGAAGATCCTGACGTTCGCCTACTGCTACCACGGCTCGGTGGACGAGGCGTTCGCGGTTCCCGGCGAGGGAGGTACGGCGGTCGCCCGCCCGGGCCTCGTCGGCGCACCGGTCCCCCTGTCTGAGACGACGAGGGTCGCGGAGTTCAACGACCTGGCCGGCGTCGAGGAGCAGCTCGCCCACGGCGACGTCGCGGCGATCCTCACCGAGCCGGCGCTGACCAACATCGGCATCGTGCTGCCCGAGCCGGGGTTCATGTCGGGCCTGCGGGAGCTGGCCACCAGGTACGGCGCCCTGCTGATGATCGACGAGACCCACACGTTCTCGGCCGGACCCGGCGGAGCGACCAGCCAGTGGGGGCTGGAGCCGGACATCTTCGTGATCGGCAAGAGCATCGGCGGCGGCATCCCGAGCGGCGCCTACGGCATCTCGCACGAGGTGGCCCGGATGGTGGAGGCGCACCCCGAGGCCGACCTGGTCGACGTGGGCGGGGTCGGTGGAACGCTCGCGGGCAACGCCCTGTCGGTCGCCGCGATGCGGGCGACGCTCGAGAGCGTCCTCACCACGAAGGCGTTCGCGCACATGGTGCAGCTGTCGACCGAGTTCACCGCCGGGGTCCAGGAGACCATCGACCGCACCGGCGTCCCCTGGTCGGTGAGCCAGCTCGGCGCCCGGTCGGAGTACCGCTTCGCCTCCCCCGCTCCCCGGAACGGCAGCGACTCCGCTGCGGCGGCGGACGAGGAGCTCGACGAGTACCTCCACCTCTACCTCGCCAACCGCGGGGTGCTCATCACGCCGTTCCACAACATGGCACTGATGTGCCCCGAGACCCGCCACGAGGACGTCGCCCTGCACACCCGGCTGTTCGCCGAGGCGGTCGACGAGCTGGTGGGCGGGTGAGCGACGTACTCCCGCTGCCCGACGCCTTCTCCCTCGCCGGGCGCGTCGCGTTCGTCACGGGCGCGGGGTCGCGGGAAGGGATCGGCTTCGCGACCGCCCGCCTGCTCGGGCGGCTCGGCGCCGCCGTCGCGGTCGCGGCGACCACCGAGCGGGCGCACGTGCGGGCACAGGAGCTGACCGAGCAGGGGACCACGTCGGTCGGCGTCGTCGCGGACCTCACCGACGAGGCGCAGGTGACGCGCGCGGTGGCCGAGGTGACCGGGGCGCTGGGCACCCCCACGGTGCTCGTGAACAACGCCGGGATGACCAGTGTCTCCTCCCCCGCTCTCTCGGTCGACGAGGCCGGTGGCGCCGAGTCCGGCACCGCGGCCGCCCTGAGCCTCGAGCAGTGGCACCGCTCGCTGGCCCGCAACCTCGACACGGCCTTCCTGTGCACCCGCGCCGTCCTCCCCGGGATGCGCGAGGCCGGCTGGGGCCGCGTCGTGATGGTGACCTCGGTGACCGGGCCCGTGATGGCGATGCGAGGCGAGGCCGCCTACGCCAGCGCGAAGGCCGGCATGGTGGGCCTGGCCCGGTCGGTCGCGGTGGACTTCGGCCGGGACGGCGTCACGGCCAACGCCGTCGCTCCCGGGTGGATCGAGACTGCCAGCCAGACCGCGGACGAGGTCCGGCAGGGGCAGGTCACGCCGGTGGGCCGCAGCGCCCGGCCCGACGAGGTCGCGGCGGCGGTGGCGTTCCTGTGCAGCCCCGGAGCCGCGTACGTCACCGGCCAGTGCCTGGTGGTGGACGGCGGCAACCACGTCGCCGAGGAACGCGCGTGACGTGCATCTCGTGCCTTGTCGTGACTGAGCCACAGATTTGGCCCGAATCGGCGATTCCCGGGTAAAGACTCAAAGTAAAGACATACCGTGGCCGCATGCTTCGCCGCCGCACCCCGCACCTGCTGTCCACGCTCGCATGTCTACTCTCCTTCTCGGTCGCCGTCCCGGCCGCCGCCACCGACGAACCCGCCGGCGACCCGGCCGGCTCCGCCGCAGGCACCAGCACGAGCACCGGGTCGACCGAGACGCCCACGCCCTCGCCGGCCCCGCTCGAGTCCACCGACACCCAGCACAGCTCCGACCCGACCGAGCCGGTCTTCACCGCCCGCACAGGAGGCGGCAGCGCCGCCTACTTCAACGTCAACCAGCGCACCGTCCCGGTCGCGCCCGGCCTCGAGCACACCCGCTTCGACCGGTACGACGTGCGCGGCTGGGTCCGCGTGAACGCACTCACCGCCGACCTCTCCACGCCCGGCCTGCGGCTCGACTACGCCGCCGCGGGCAAGGTGTCCTCGCCCGGGCCGCTGAGCACCGCCCTGCAGCACGACAAGGCGATCGCGGGCGTCAACGGCGACTTCTTCGACATCGGCGACACCGGCGCTCCCCTCGGGATCGGCGTCGACCGCCAGCGCGGCGTCGTCCACGGCTCACGGTCCGGCTGGAACAACACCTTCACGCTCGACCGCGACAAGATGGCGGCCATCGCGGAGACCTACCTCCAGGCCGGCATCAACCGCAAGGGCCGCCCGACGATCCCGGTCACGAACCTGAACGCGCCGCAGCTGCACGTGAACGGCATCGGCATCTACACCGCCGCCTGGGGTGGCGCTGCGCGCACCCGCGTCCTCCCCAACGCCGCTCCGCGCCGCGAGGTCGTGGTCCGCCGCGGCAAGGTCCTGGCCAACCGCAAGCGTCTGAGCAGCGGCCCGATCCCCGGCGCCACCCTCCACCTGGTCGGCACCGGCGAAGGTGCCAAGCGCCTCGCCCGCCTCAAGGTCGGCTCACGTGCGTCGGTGGAGTACGGCATCAACCGGGCCGCCACGAAGGTGGCCGTGGGCGGCAACGTGGTGCTCCTCCGCGGGGGCAAGGTCCTCGCGCCCGGGGATGCGGAGATGCACCCGCGCACGGCGATCGGCATCGACACCGACCTGAACCGCGTCATCATCGTCGCCGTCGACGGTCGCCAGGCCAACAGCCGTGGACTGACCATGAAGGAGACCGCGGCCCTGCTGAAGCAGATGGGCGCCGAGGAGGGTCTCAACCTCGACGGCGGCGGCTCCTCGACGATGTTGGCCCGCGATTCGGGCGAGCCCGTCGGCGTGGTCAACTCCCCCTCCGACGGCAACCTGCGGCCGGTCCCGAACGGCCTCGGCTTCGCCTTCTCCGACGGCTCCGGCCGACTCACGGGCATCCGGGTCGAGCCCGCCGCCGAGACCAACGACTCTCACCGCGTCCTCCAGGGACTCTCCCGGGTCCTCGTCGCCCGCGGGCACGACGAGACGCACGACCCAGTGGCGGCCAAGCCGACCTGGCAGGGGTCGGCCGAGGTGTCCGCCTCCCACGGCCCCGCCCCGCGCAGCGTGGTGGTCGGACGACGCACGGGCACCGGCACGGTGACGGCCACGGCGGGTGCCGCGGTCGGCCAGTTCCAGATGCGCGTGCTCGGCCCGGTCCACCGACTCGAGACGAGCGTCCCGTCGATCGCGCTGTCCGGGAAGGGCAGGAGCGGGTACGTCGACATCCGGGGGTACGACGCACAGGGCTTCGACACCTGGGTGGAGCCCCGCGACGTCCGCCTCTCGTTCGACCGCGACAAGCTCCGCGTGCGTCGTACCGGTCGTGGCTTCACCGTCACCGCACGGGTGCCCTCGACCACCGAGGTCCTGAAGCTCACCGCTGGGGGCCAGTCCACCTACGTCGGCGTGACCGTCGGCCTCGCCCGGAACCTCGTGGACCGGATGGACTCGCTCGCCGGGTGGAAGGCGACAGCGTCCCCCGCCAAGGCGAACGCGTCCCTGTCGTTGACGAAGAACCGCGGCGGCCGTCCCGACAAGGCGATCGCCATGAGCTACTCCCTGTACGGGAAGCAGGCCACCCGCGCGGCGTACCTGGGTGCCGTGCCGGCACAGGACCTCCCCGAGCGTGCGCGCCGGATCGGCCTCTGGGTCCGCGGCGACGGCAAGGGCGCCTGGCTGCGCCTGACCGCGCGGGACGCCGGCGGCACCACGTCGACGCTGAACCTCAGCGAGCGCGTCACCTGGAAGGGCTGGCGGTTCCTGTCCACGGCGCTGCCGACCGGGCTCACCCAGCCCCTGGAGCTCGTGCGGGTGCACGCCGTCGAGACCCGGAAGAAGCGCCGCTACTCCGGCACGCTCGCCTTCGACGACCTCACCGTCTTCACCGAGCGCACCGTGACGGTGCCTGCCACGGCGCCGCTGCGGGACCCGATCGTCTCGGACCTCGCGCCGCTCGCGCCGGGCGGTCTCCGGGTCGCGGTGATGAGCGACGCCGGCATCTCGGCGGCTGCCCCGAACAGCCCGGTCGTGGAGCGCACCCGCAGGACGATGCGCGAGATCGTCGCGACCAAGCCGGACCTGGTGCTCATCAACGGCGACCTCGTCGCGAAGGGCGGCGGCGCCGACCTCGACCTCGCCCGGCGGCTGATCCGCGAGGAGCTCGGCGACCAGGTCGCCTGGCGATACGTGCCCGGTGACCGCGAGCGCGGCCCGGACGGCCAGCTCACCGCGTTCCGCGCCGCCTTCGGCAACCCCGTGCGCGTCTTCGACCAGGCGGGCACCCGGTTCGTCCTCCTCAACTCGGCCCAGGGCGCCTTCAGGCTGGGTGGGTTCACCCAGATGGTGCGTCTGCGTTCGGAGCTGACCAAGGCAGCGAGCGACCCGGCGGTCCGCGCCGTCGTCGTGGTGGCGCACCACCCGACGAGCGACCCGGTCGCCGGTGGTACCGCCGAGCTCGTCGACGCACGCGAGGGCGAGCTGGTCGAGAGCCTGCTCTCGGACTTCCGCACGCAGAGCCAGAAGAACGCGGCCTACGTCGGGTCACACGCCCGTCGCTTCGGCGTGGCCCGTCGTGACGGGGTCCCGCACGTTCTCGCGGGCCCGGTCAGCGATCCGGCACGTTCGAGCACCGGGTCGTTCACCGGCTGGAGCATGTTCCGCGTCGACCCGTCCGCCTCGCAGTGGCTCGGCGCCGAGTTCCGGCCGCACGTGAACGCCCTGCGCGTCAACGCGCCGGACACGCTCTCGGTCGGGGCGACGGCCGATGCCTTCGCCTCGCTCGACCAGGCCGGCCGGCGTGTCCGCGTGGCCTACCCGATGAGCGCGGACTGGCTGAGGTCGGTCACCGTCCACGTCGGCCCGACGAGCAGCGCAGCCCCGACCGCTGTCGTGGCCTACGACCCCGCGACCGGCAAGCTGACCGCCCTGCGACCCGGGGTGGCCGAGCTGGCGGTGCGGGTGAACGGCGTGACCGCGAGCCGCGTCGTCACCGTGCGCTGAGCCGAGAAGTGGCCGATGGCGGCGGGTTCCGGACCGTAAACCCGACCGCCATCGGCCACTCTTCTCCCCCGCGGCTCAGAACGCCGACCAGGAGACGACCGTAGGGTGAGCGGTCATGGACATCGAGACGCCGGCGCTCGTGGTCGACCTCGACCGCCTGCAGGCGAACGTCGACCGCATGGCCGACCTGGTGAGCGCACGAGGGCTCGACCTGCGACCTCACGCCAAGACCCACAAGTGCCTCGAGATCGCCGACATGCAGCTGCGAGCCGGAGCGACAGGGTTGACGGTCGCGACCCTCTCCGAGGCGGAGGTGTTCGCGTCGGCGGGATTCACCGACCTGCTGGTCGCCTACCCGGTGTACCCGGTGGGCGCCAAGGCCGAGCGCCTGCGCCGCCTCCTCGACAGGGCCGACCTGCGCGTGGGCGTCGACAACCAGGCAGGGGCCGCGGCGGTTGCGGAAGCCGCGCACGGGCGAGAGGTCCAGGTCGTGCTCGAGGTCGACAGCGGGCAGCACCGGACTGGCATGGCCGCCTCCGAGGTCGTGCACCTGGCCCGGGGGTGCGACTCGCTCGGGCTCTCGGTGGCCGGGGTGTTCACGCATGGCGGCCACTCCTACAAGGACCCCGCCGTTACTCACCGAGCGGCTCAGGACGAGGGCGAGGCGCTCGCCGAGGCGTGCGACAGCCTGCAGGCGGCAGGTTTCGACGTCGCCGTCGTCAGCGCCGGGTCGACACCGACGACAGGTGCCGAGCGCCCTGCCCAGGTGACCGAGGAGCGTCCCGGGTCCTATGTCTTCCACGACCGGCAGCAGCTCTCCTTGGGTGCGTGCACCCCCGACCAGCTCGCTCTCTCGGTCGCGGCCACGGTGGTGAGCGTTCACGACGACCGATTCGTCGTCGATGCCGGCTCCAAGGCACTGGCCTCGGACCGTCCGGACTGGCTGCACGGGCACGGCTGGGTCCCGGCCCTCGGGGAGGAGGCGACCGTCGTCACGCTGTCCGAGCACCACGGGATCGTGACCGGTGCGGCGGTACAACCGGCTGTGGGCGACGTCGTGCACGTCGTCCCGAACCACGTCTGCACTGTCGTCAACCTCTTCGACGAGTACGTCGTCGTGCAGCATGACGAGGTCGTCGACCGCTGGCGTGTCGCCGCCCGAGGGCGCAACGTCTAGCGCACACGTTGGCGCCGGACTGACTGGTCCGCTGCGACGCCTGGCCCCGCGGGACCATCTCCTCTACCGCCTTCCCATCCCACCTGCCTAGCGTCGAGGGTAGGAAGGTGGTGAAGAACAATGGCCACGCTCACACGCAGCATCACGATCGACGCCCCGGTCGACAAAGTGTTCGACTTCGCGTTGGACATAGGCCGACTCTGGACGTGGAAGGACGTCACGCTGACGGATGTCGACATCAAGCCTGACGGCGTCGGCACATCGGCCCGCATGTCCGCGCGCCTACTGGGCTTCCACTTGGAGGGCGGTGTCGAGTACACCGAGGTCGTCCCAGGTCAGCGCATCGTCGCGCAGGCCCACTGGTTTGCGGAGAAGCCGACGTGGACGTTCACGTTCGAACCCGCCGACGGCGGCACCAAGCTGACCGCAGAGGGCGAGTGGATCGTGAAGGTCCCGGTCGTGGGTAAGCCCATCGAGGGAATGATGGTGAAGGAGCACGAGCCCTACCTCGAGGCGATGCTCGCCAACCTCAAGACACAGGTAGAGGCCAAGACCGCCGCCTGATGCCCAGGAGCCGTCGGGTCGAGCCCGGCGGCTCCAGTTTCACCTAAGCGTTCTGCACTGCTTGCACAAGTTGCGTGTTCGCTGGCAGCCGGTCGCCGTCCATCGTGAGTGTCCCCTGGGGCGCATTCTGTGGAGCACTCGTCCGCCGACGTCCTGGCAGAGGCCCTGCACGGTGACGACGACCGCCGCAGCGGCAATGGCGGCACCCGGTCAGAGCTCGGTGATTCCGAGCGGGCGGTGCGAGAACCCGACCGACGGCGTCGCCCGACAGGTCAGCTTCCGCTCCTCGCCGAGCTCGGTGTGCACCAAGACCTCCCACCGCCTCCCGTCGACGGCGAAGACCGCCCGGGTCTCCGTGCCCTGACGGGAGTGCTGCTCGAGCGACAGCGGTGCGATGCCGTCGAGCCCGAGGTGCCGGCGGAGGTAGATCTCGGCAGCCTGGACCGAGAAGGGGTACGACGACCGCCCCCGGAGGTGCTCGACGTCGAGCCGCCCGGCGAGGTGGGACTCGACGAAGTCGGGAGCGTCCTGGGGCGTCAGCCGCCCGTAGTACAGCCCGTGGGGCAGGACGAGCAGGTTGGCCGCGAAACGGTCCCCGCCGATGTGCGAGACCTCCCAGGTGTGCGCGGGCGCCACCTCCGTCATCGCGGCGCTCAGCGGGCGGCCTTGCTCGGCACAGCACGCGTCGTGCCTGCCGTGCGTGCACACGAGGAACAGCGGCTCCTCGTGCGGGGTGAGGCCGGGTGACCTGCCCCTGCCCAGGCCGGTCAGGTCGAGGTCCAGGAGCTCGTCGACGCCGCCGAGGGTGGCTGTCTCGACCCAGGGACGGTCGGTGTGCACGTAGGCGGCGAACATCCTCGTCGGGCCCGCGCCTCCCCGGCCCTGCCGTCGGACCAGCAGCGGCCGCACCCGGTGGCTCGACTCGAGCTCACCGAGCCGCTGCTTCACCCGGTCGGGCAGCCGGCTGTCGCGGACCGCGTCGACGCCCCACGGCCCCGGCGCCTCGACGAGCAGGAACGCCCGGACCGTGGAGGCGGTGCCCTCGAGCGGCTCGGACTGCTCCAGGCTCGCCGCCGAGCACCGGAAAGCCGAAGCCGCTCGGGAGCCCACGTCTGCGGTCACGCCGCGAGTCACTCGGAGACCCGGAGCAGGCCCTCGCGCACCAGCCGTCGGGTCACCACGAGCCGGCTCTCGTCGTCGAGCCAAGGGGCGAGCTCGGCGACCCGGAACGACTCGTGGTCGCGCACGAACTCCATGACGTCGGTCAGCCGCGCCGGCATCCGCAGCTCGCGGTCGCCGAGGAGCACGACGAGCCTCTCCCCCGTCGGCCTGAGCACGCACGCCGAGGTGGGCCTGCGCTCCACCCGGGTGTCGTCGCTCATCCGGTCCAGGACGACGAGGTCGTTGAGGCCGCCCCGCAACGCTGGAGTCCGCTCGCTGAGGAACGCGGCGGTCCTCTCGTCGGCCACGGCGGTCGCGTCGAGCGCCCCGAGTCCGTCGGCGAGCGCCGCGATCTCCTCGGCGAGCCGGCCGGCGAGACGGTCGGGCTCGTGGAGGTACCCGGCCGGCAGCGGACCGTCGTACCTCTCGTCGGCGAGGACCCGGTCGGTGACGCCTCGCAGAACCTGCCGCCACGTAAGGCGGTTGATCCCGACCGTCACGTGCAGGGAGGTCGACTCCTGGCTGCGCGCGGAGTGCGGGGTGCCGGTGGGCAGGTACATCGACAGTCCCGGCTCCAGGAGCACCTCGTGCTCCTCGCCACCCTCCACGATCTCCCACTGCTTGCGGCCATGGGTCTGGAAGACGAAGACGTCGTGGGTGTCGCTGTGGCGGGCGAAGCCCTGGTTGCCGGGCGGGGTGAGGTAGGCGTTGGCCTGGCAGGGGTGGCCGAGCGCGAGCTCGAGCTCCCGCACGAGCCTGGTGAGCGGCGGCCAGTAGCGGTGCAGCCCCTGGAGCACGACGGTGGCCCCGCTGTCGAACAACGACAGCACCTTGCGCGCGTCCACCAGGCCGGTGAGCGGCGCGCCGGCCATCGTGGCGGACCGGGTGAAACGCGAGGACGGCAGCACGGAGCCGTCCTTGACGACCCGCAGCGCCGGCGTGCGCAGCGCGACGCCGGTCAGGAGGTGGTCGACGTCGTCGAGGGACAGCAGCCCGACGAGGTCGCCGGGGTGGGTGTGGTGCAGGTGGACGCGTGACGCCCAGACCTTGTCCCGGAAGGTCTGGGCGTCACCGCTGAGCAGTGAGAGTGCGTCCAAGGCTCAGGCGTCGGTGCCGTCGGCGTCGGTGCCGTCGGCGTCGCCACCGTCGGTGCTGTCGCCGTCGCTCGCGTCGGTGGAGTCGCCGTCGCTCGCGTCACCGTCGCTCGCATCGGTGCTGTCCCCGTCGGTGCCGTCGGCGTCCGCGGTGTCGGTGCCGTCGGCGTCCTGGTCGCCGATCATCTCGCCGGCCGCGGGCGGTGCGCCGACCGTCTCGATGTCCTCGTCCTTCACCGGCTCGTTGGGCGTGGTCGTCATGACGCTCCTCTCGGGTCTCGGCGCACGGCTGCGCCGGGTGGCGGGCACGTACCCAGGAGTCTGTCAGCCAAGCGTCCCGCTGCCCAGGGTGCCGGGCAGCAGCGCGCGGCGCCGGGCGACGGTGGCCGGCGCCGCGTGCCGTGCGCGGTCAGCCTGCCGGAGCGGCCGGTTCGAACCCGGCGAGCATCTCCTCCAGCGCCCGCTGGTCGGGCCCCACCCAGGGCGTGGCGGTGGGGGCCATCGCGAGCATGTCGAGGCTGGCGGAGATGTCGCCCACGAGAGGCGGCAGGTGCGAGCTGAGGATCGCCTCGGGGTTCATCTCCCGCAGGGGCTCGACCGTGCGCATGTAGGTGTCCTGGTCGGCGACGTGGATCCACGGGCTGTCGACGGTTGCCCACAGCAGCTGTGCCGCCCGCAGGTCTTCTGCCGGGACGTCCCGCGCGTCGCCGCCGGCCGCCAGGTCGTCGCTCGGCATCGGGGCTCCGAAGCAGTCGGAGGAGACACAGGTCCTGGTCTTGTGGTCGAAGAACCCGATGGTCGCGGGGCTGTCGAACAGGGGCGGCCGGAAGGCCGTCAGGGAGCGGTCCCCTACGTTGAGCGACTGGCCCGGGTTGATGAGGTAGACGCGGTCCATCGGCAGCGGCTGGTGCGTCGACATGATCCCGACGCTCAGGAACGTGGTGACCACCTTTGCCTGCGGCGCCGCCTCGAGCAGGTCGAGGAGCGCACCGGTGTGGTCGCGGTCCGGGTGGGTCAGCCAGATCCAGCGCACGTCCTTCGGGTCGATGACCGAACCGAGGGAGTCCATGAAGCCGCGCTCGGGCAGCATCACGCCGGTGTCCACCACGACGGGCTGCTCCGCGTGGAGGACGAAGGCGTTGATCGGCAGGAAGCCGATGGTGGGCACCGGAAGGTGGTCGTTGAGAACGGTGTAGTCGTTGACGCGGTGAGTCTCCATTGACCCTCCAAGGATCTGTTCGTCTGATCCCGAGCGCTCAGCAATGACGGAGTGCGGATGGGCGGCCTCGCGGTGCGCAGAGGCCCGATGGGGCGCCGGCAGATGTGACGCTGCCGCGAGGCGCCTGGCGTGCGTCCTGTGGTGGTGACGACGCCGGTGGTTCTCTCCACCATCCTCACCGTCGGAGCCATGCGCAACCCGCGTCGGAGGATGATCAGACCATGTCCACGCCCGAGGTCCCCCTGCTCCTCGTCGAGGTCCCCGGCGATGTCGGCCCGTGAGCTGGTCGTCCTCGGCACCGCCGCCCAGGTCCCCACCCGGACGCGCGCACACCACGGGGCCTTTCTGCGGTGGGACGACGAAGGGGTCCTCTTCGACCCCGGCGAGGGAACCCAGCGCCAGCTCACGCTCGCCGGGATCCCGGTGGGCGCGGTCACGCGGATCTGCATCACACACCTCCACGGCGACCACTGCCTCGGTCTCCCGGGCGTGCTCCAGCGGATGAGCCTCGACCGCGTCGAGCACCCGGTCGACCTCTACTACCCCGCCGCCGGGCAGGAGTACGTCGACCGCCTGCGCCGGGCGAGCGCCGCCCACACCACCGTCGACGTCCGCGAGCATCCCGTCTCGGGTGACGGCCTCGTCGACTGCTGGGGCGGGCTCGACCTCCACGCCCGCGCGCTCGACCACCGCATCGAGACCTACGGCTGGCGGCTCCAGGAGCCCGACGGCCGGCGCATGCTCCCCGACCTGCTGGCCGCCCACGGCATCAGCGGACCCGACGTCGGGCGGATCCAGCGCGAGGGAGTGCTCGAGGCCGGCGGCCGACGGGTGTCGCTGGACGTGGTGAGCGGGCCCCGGCCGGGCCAGTCGTTCGCCTTCGTCATGGACACCCGCCACTGCCGGGCCGCGGTGGACCTGGCCCGAGGCGTCGACCTGCTCGTCTGCGAGTCGACGTACCTGAGCACGGAGGAGGACCTCGCCTCGACGTACGCCCACCTCACCGCGGGGCAGGCGGCCCGGATCGCGGCCGAGGCGGACGCGCGCCGGCTCGTCCTCACTCACTTCTCCCAGCGGCACCCCGACGAGACGGTGTTCGCCACCGAGGCGCGACGGTTCTTCGCCGACGTCCATGCCGCCCGCGACCTGGACCGGGTCGACGTCCCACCACGCCGCTGAGCCACCGGTCGTGCCGGGCCGGGTGACGGGCCGGCTGACGGGCCGGCTGACGGGCTCGGCTGACGGCCCGGGGACCTTCGCCCCTGCCCCAGCGACGGCCGGAGTGCTGCCATCGAAGAAGAGCCGTCGGAGGGAGCCCTGTCATGGCCGAGCACGTGGACGCCGTCGTCGTCGGAGCCGGACTGGGAGGCCTCGCCGCAGCGGTGACGCTCGCCGGCCAGGGCCGCAGGACGGTCGTCCTGGAGCAGCACACGCTGCCCGGCGGGTACGCCTCGTCCTTCCAGCGCGGTCCCTACCGCTTCGACACGGCGCTGCACGCGCTCAACGGTCTCGCACCGGGCGGCGGGGTCGACCGGTTGTACCGGGACCTCGGCATCTGGGACCGGCTGCGCCTGCACCGGCTCGACCCGCTCTACGTCCTCCGCGGCGCGGGGCGCGAAGTCGTGGCGCACGCCGACCTGTTCCAGTACGAGGCCGAGCTCATCGCGAGCTTCCCCGAGGAGGCGACGGGCATCCGGACCTACGTCGACGAGGTGCTCGCGGTGTACCGCGACGCCCGCAGGCTCGAGGTCGACCAGGCCGCCGGACGGCCGCCGAGCCTCCAGGAGCTCACCACCCGTTACCCGAACCTGGTCCAGGTCAGCAGCGAGAGCTGGGACCGCATGATGAGCCGCCACGTGGAGGACCGGCAGGCACGCAGCGCGCTCGGGGCGCTCTGGGGCTACGTCGGGCTTCCCCCGTCGCAGTGCGCCGCGCTCGTCGGGGCGGCCGCCACGGCCAGCTACCACGAGCACGGCGGCTGGTACCCCGAAGGCGGGGCGCAGGCCGTCAGCGGGGCCCTGGTGCAGGTGTTCCGCGAACGGGGTGGCGAGATCCGCTACGGCCAGCTGGTCACCGGCTTCGACCTCCACGGGGACCGAGCGGTCGCGGTCACCACCCATGAGGGTCTGCACCTCGAGGCGGACGTCTTCATCTCCAACGCCAGCGCCCCCACGACCATGCTCGACCTCGTCGGTCGCGGCCGGCTCGAGTCGGAGTACGTCGACAAGGTCGACCGCCCCGCGGCGTCGTACACGACGTTCGCGGTCTACCTGGGGCTGGACCGCGAACCTCTTCGCCGAGCAGGGGCTCGGCCACGAGCTCTTCATCGACCCCGAGCTCGACGCCGACCAGGCGTGGGCGGCGTCGCAGCGCGGCGACTGGGCCAGGACGGCGCTCTCCGTCACCGACTACACACGCGTCGACCCCAGCTGCGCCCCCGAGGGTCACGCCGTCGCGGTGCTGACCACGGTCGCCTCCTGGGACTACCAGGACGTGTGGGGCACCGGTGGCGACCTCGTCGACTACCACCAGAACCCCCGCTACCTCGAGCTCAAGGAGCAGGCCGCGGATGCCCTGGTCGCCCGGGCCGCCGAGGCGGTGCCCGGCCTCGCCGAGGCGATCCGGCACCGCGAGGCGTCCACGCCGCTGACGAACTTCCACTACACCCGCAACCCGCGCGGTGCGATCGAGGGCTACGAGAACTCGCCGCTGAACACCGGCCTCGGCTGGCTGCCGCACGAGACCCCGGTCAAGAACCTGCTCCTCGCCGGGGCATGGACCAGCGGAGGCGGGATGAACGCCGCCATGACATCGGGTCGCTCCGCCGCACGCCGCGTCCTGCAGGGGACGCAGCCGGTCGGCGCCGGAGCCTGAGAGGAGCGAGATGCGCACGCACGACCAGCGGCTGCTCAACGCCGTCCAGCGGCCGGAGGCCTACGAGGAGGTCGTCCTCGACTCGGACGGCATGCCGATCGTCCTCTCGGTCTGGCCCGGCCCTGCCGGTGCCCCCGCCGTCCTCTTCCTGCCGGGCACGATGACGCACCCGCTGTTCTACGAGGACTTCCTCGACGCGCTCGCACGCGACGGGGTCACGGTGGTCGGTCTCCACCCGCCGGCCCACGGCAAGAGCCCCCGGGTACGGCGATCGCTGACGTTCGAGTCACTGGTGCGGAGTGGGCAGACGGCGCTGGAGTGGATGCGCCAGCGGTTCCCCGGCTCGCCGCTGGTCCTGCTCGGGTCGAGCCAGGGCGGCGTCGTCGCGATGTCCCTGGCCGTCCGCGAGACCGACCTCGCGGCGGTCTTCGCCCACAACGTGCTCGACCCGTCGCTGCCCGAGTCGGTGCTCATCACCAGGGCGCCGGCCTGGTCGGCCCGCTTCCACGGCGGCTTCGACCGGTCGCTGCGGGTTCTCGCCCGCGTCGCGCCCGACGTACCGGTCCCGTACTGGGCCTACCTCGACATGGAGCGGGTCTGCCGGGACCCAGCGGTGGCCGAGCTCGTGACGACCGACCCGCTGGGGCGCCGAACGTACCCCCTCGGTCTCGTGGTCGGCATGCTCGCCGAGGACGTGTCCCGGCCGGTGTCGTGCCCCGTCACCGTCGTCGCCGGCTCCGGCGACCCGCTCTTCCCGCTCGCCTACATCCGGCGCGTCTTCGAGCGCATCCACGCGCCGGCGAAGGAGCTCCTCGTCGTCGAGGCCGACTGCCACCTCCTCTTCGTCGAGGCGGTCGACACGGTGCTGCCGTTGCTGCTCTCCCGCCTGCACGCGGTCGCGCCGCTCGCGCCGGTCGCGCCGCCCGCGGCGCTCACGGACGCGACCTAGCGCCGCCCGGGGCTGCAGAGTCACGG
This sequence comes from uncultured Actinomycetota bacterium, assembly GCA_963701425.1. GTDB lineage: Bacteria > Actinomycetota > Actinomycetes > Propionibacteriales > Nocardioidaceae > Nocardioides_C. The sequence continues at coordinate 323,259 of CAVPAG010000017.1, forward strand.
CGAGGCCCGGGTCCGTCCCCCTTCCTGCCCGAAGCGTGCATGCCGTCCGACGAGGTGGGCACCACCAGCGCAACGACAAGAGGGAGGAACGACATGAGTGGACTGATGAACCTGGTGTCCCGCTTCACCCGAGGCGCGACGACCACCGGACGCAAGCCTCACGCACGCCCCGGTCACCGTCCTGTCGGAGCCCGAGGCATGGGCGGCGCCCCGCGCGGTCGTGGCAGCGCGACGAGCCTCGAGGGCACCGCACGCAAGCTGCTTCGTCGCGGGCGCTGACGCCGTCCCGAAGACGGAGCCGAAGACGAGAGAGCCTGCCCGGATGGTCTCGGGCAGGCTCTCTGCTGTGTGGGCGGGTGCCGCACGTGATGGGTTGTGTTGACGACTACTGGGTGGCCGCAGGCTGCCCGGCGGTGAGGCCGAGCTGGACCATGAGGGCCCCTGAGTCGCCGTAGGTGGTTTGCTTCTGGACCTTGCCGTCCTTGAACTCGTAGACGTCGCAGAAGTGCAGCTTGGCAGAGCGCCCGGTGGCCGGGATGGTGCCCTGGCTGGTCACCATGGGCCCCGTGTGGGTCCCCTGTCCGGTGTACTCCACGACGACGAGATCCCCCGCAGGAATGACGCGGTCGATCGTGATCTTCCCGTCCGGGAAGGCGTTCGCCCACATCGTGTTGTAGCGGTGACCGCCCTCCTGCCCGCGCCAGGTCTCCCCGCTGCCGGCGTCGGTGAGCAACGAGTCCGGGGCGGTGCGGTCCCGGATGTAGTCGAAGTCCCGCCTGTTCCAGGCCTCTATGAGGCCACGTACGAATTCAGCGTTGTCTGCCATGAGAGCCTCCGCTCCGGCACCCGTTCGGGTCGAACCTAGACCTGACCGCCGCACACCGGCCACAGGCCGATTCAGACATGGCAGGTATCGCACCTTCCTCCTCGCCGAAGGGCACTCGCGAGTCCCGCTGGTCTGGACGGGTACAGCGCGGTCTACACCCGAACAGGCCACGATCCTGGTGAGCCAGGACACCTCTGCCGGGGCTTCGTTTCGCCTCGCCGTGCGGCGGGAAAGATGACGCTGTCTCCCCCTTGGGCCTGATCTGGAGGTTTGCGGTGTTCTTGTCCCGGCACATGCCGTGCGATGACTGCGGTGAGTCCGTCGAGCGGACGGCTGCCGAGTCTCACGTCTGCAATCCGGAGCGCTTGCTCGACTACCAGATGTTCCGCATGCGGGACGAGATCGCGGGTTTCGAGACAAAGCTGCACGAACACCTGAACGGGAGCCAGGGCCGCTTCGAGACCTGGCTGGCGGCTCGCGACATCCGTCGGACCCGGTAACTCTCGAAAGCCTGTTGCGCCCCCGCTGCTCGACGCACACTGGAAGTGATCGCCGAGCGGTTTCCCTTCCCAGGTCTTCCGTCCCGGCGACACTCAACATCGTGGTGTCGTGGACGGGAGCGAGATGGGTGGCTTCAGCAACTCCAGGTCGCGGCTGGCTCGCGCGCTGTCGGCGAACCAGCCCGGGTCGTCCAGGCCCCACACCATGGTCGTGGTCCCGTCCTACAGCGTCAGCGACTCGCTGCTGGCCCACTACGGCCACCGCATCCCGGCCCTGGAGCACCGCTTCCTGACGTCGCTGCTGATGCTGCCGCGCGTACCCGCGTCGCACATCCTGTTCGTCACCTCGCTGCACCCCGGCCCGGAGGTGCTCGACTACTACCTGTCGCTGATGCCGCCGGAGCACCGTCGCGACGCCGCCTCGAGGATCGACATCCTCGAGGTGCCCGACCCGAGTCCGCGGTCGGTGACCGCAAAGCTGCTGGACCGGCCCGACCTGATCGCCGAGGCCCGGGAGATGACCCGCGGCCGGGTCGCCTACATCGAGCCCTGGAACGTCACCAAGATCGAGACCAAGCTCGCCCGGCGACTCGGGATGCCGATGAACGGCACAGCGCCGCACCTGTGGCCGCTCGGCTTCAAGAGCAGCGGTCGCAGGATCATGCGGTCCGCCGGCGTGCCCCTGCCGCTCGGCCACGAGGACGTGCAGACCGTCGACGGGATCGTCGCGGCGGCGCTGGCCATCCGTGAGCAGCGGCCGGAGGCAGCCGGCGTGGTGGTCAAGACCGACAACAGCGGCACCGGCGACGGCAACCGGACCATCCGATTCACCCCCACGGACACGACGGAGGACCTGCGTGCGGCGGTGGAGTCGTTCGAGCCGTGGTTCCTCGCCGACGTCCCTCTCGGGGTGGTCGTCGAGGAGCTCGTCGTCGGCACCGAGGTCACCAGCCCGAGCGTCCAGATCGACATCGCTCCCGGCGGGCACGTCGAGGTGCTCTCCACCCACGAGCAGATGATGGGCGGGGACAACGGCCAGGTGTACCTGGGCTGCGAGTTCCCCGCCGACCCGGACTACGGCTACAAGCTTGCGGCGTACGGTCGGGCCGTCGGCCGGGTCCTCGCCGACCGGGGTGCGCTGGGTCGGCTGTGCGTGGACTTCGTGGCAGCGCGGTCGGGCTCCGGCAGGTGGCGCGTCTACGGGCTCGAGATCAACCTCCGCAAGAGCGGTACGACGCACCCCTTCTCGGTTCTCCGCCACCTCGCACCGGGGCGCTACGACTCTCGCACGGGCCGATGGGTCACCGAGGACGGCGAGGAGCGCTGCTACCGCGCGACCGACAACCTCGTCGACCCGGCCTGGCACGGTCGCCCGGCCGAGGAGGTGATCCACGCGATCCGGTCGGCAGGGCTCGACTTCGACCCGCAGACGCGGACCGGCGTGGTCCTGCACATGTTCTGCGGGCTGAGCATCGACGGCCGGCTGGGACTCACCGCGCTCGGCACCTCACCCGAGCACGCCGCGCAGATCTACGACGCCGCCGTCCTGGCGCTGTCGGTCCGCGCACTGTCGGCGGGAGCGACCGCCACCGACGCGGCGACGTCGACCTGAGGCCGGCCTCAGTCGATCCGGCCGATCCGACTCAGTCGATCCGGGCGATCGGCGTCCCCTGCCGGACCGCCGCCTCCTCGTCCACGAGCAGGTGCACGACTCCCCCGGTCGGGCGCGACCACCTCGGCGGACACCTTGTCGACCTGCACCTCGGCGATCAGCTGGTCGGCAGCCACCGTGGAGCCCTCGCTCACGAACCACGTGGCGAGGACTCCCTCGGCGTCCGGCGTCTCCTTCGACAGCGCCGGGAAGAGGACGTCGGTCATCTGGCCAGAGTCGCCCGGATGGCCTCTTCGATGCGGTCCTGGCGCGGCAGGACGGCGTACTCGAGGTCGTGGGCGTACGGGATCGGCACGTCGGGCACGGCGACGCGCCTGGCCGGCCCGCGCAGCAGCGACGGGTCGCGGTCGGTGATCGTCGCGACGACCTCGCCGGACACGCCGAAGGACTGGTAGTCCTCGTCGACGACGACCAGGCGGCCGGTCTTGGAGACCGACTGGAAGATCGCGTCCCGGTCGAGCGGCACCAGGCTGCGCAGGTCGAGGACCTCCACGTCGATGCCCTCCGGCGCCAGCTTCTCGGCCACGTCGAGCGCATGGTGCACCGACAGCGAGAGCGTCACGACGGTGACGTCGCCGCCCTCGCGGACCACGTTGGCCTTGCCGATCGGCACGGTGTACTCGCCCTCGGGCACGACGTCGATCGAGCGGGCGTTCTTGGCCATCCAGGCGAGCCCCATGATGCCCTTGTGGAAGATGTAGACCACCGGGTTGTCGTCGCGGATCGCCGAGGTCATCAGGCCCTTGGCGTCCGCGGGCGTGCTGGGTACGACGACCTTCATCCCGGGCAGGTGGGCGAAGGTCCCCCACAGGCACTGGGAGTGCTGGGCGCCGTCGGAGTAGCCGCCGCCGGCCGCCATGGTCAGCACCATCGGCACCTTCACGTTGCCGCCGGACTCGAAGTGGATCTTGGCCATGTGGTTGTAGATCTGGTCAAGGCACACACCCATGAAGTCGCTGAACATCACCTCGACGATGGGTCGCATGCCCTCGACCGCGGCACCGATGCCGAGGCCGATGAACGCGGTCTCGGAGATCGGGGTGTCGATGATGCGCTCGGGCCCGAACGTGTCGAGCAGGCCCGTGGTGGATCCGAAGATGCCTCCGTAGGCACCGACGTCCTCGCCCATGTAGAACACCGACGGGTCTCGCTCCATCTCCTGCGCGATGGCCTCGACCATCGCCTTGGAGGTGCTCAGCCGGCGGGTGGGCGCTTCAGTGATCGTCATCGTTGCTCCTTCACGCGAAGACGTAGGCGGTGGCCGAGTCGGGGTGTGGGACCGGGCTGGTCTTGGCGAAGTCGACCGCGTCGTCGACGGCGACGTCGACCAGCCGCTTGATCTCGTCGACCTTCTCGTCGTCGAGGAGCCCCGCCTCGCGGAGCGCCTTCTCGTACCTCGGGATCGGGTCGTGCTCCGAGACCGTGTCGAGCTCGGGGCGGTAGCCCTGGGCGTCGCCCTCGAAGTGGCCCCACATCCGAAGCGTGTGGACCTCGATCAGCGAGGGTCCCTGGCCGGCGCGTGCACGGGAGACCGCGCGAGCGGCTGCGTCGTACACCGCCTCGACGTCGTTCTCGACCCGCTCCCCCGGGATGCCGTACGCCGCGGCACGGTCGGCGTTCGAGCCGATCGCCGTCGACACCTTGCGCGGCACCGAGATGCCCCAGTCGTTGTCCTCGACCACGAAGACGACCGGGAGCTTCCACAGCGCGGCGAGGTTCAGCGACTCGTGGAAGGCGCCCTGGTTCGCGGCTCCCTCACCGGTCACCGCGACGGCGATCCGGTCGGTGCCCTTGCGCTGGAAGGCGAAGGCCTGCCCGAGAGCGGGCGGGTACCCCTCGGCGATGATGCCGGAGCAGGAGAAGTGGGTGTCCGGGTCGAACAGGTGCATGTGACCACCGCGTCCCCTGCCCAGTCCGGTGTCGCGGCCGAAGATCTCCGCGGTCATCTTGCGCAGGTCGACGCCGTGGGCGATCGCGAAGTGGTGCGGCCGGTGGGTCGCGGTCACCGCGTCATCCGTCGTCAGGTGCGCGCACACGCCTGCGGCCACGGGCTCCTGCCCGGCCGAGAGGTGCATCTCGCCGGGGACGAGCCCCTTGCCGATGTCGAACCCGGGCCCCTTGTCCGCGTGGTACTCGCGGAGGATGGCCTCCTCGTAGGTGCGGCTGAGCACCATCGTCTCGTAGAGCTTGATCCGTACGCCGGGGTCCAGCGGCTCGCCGCGGCTCTGCTGGGGAATCGACGTCGATGCTGCCTCTGTCGTCATACCGTCCTCCAAAGCGGGTGGCAGGGGGTTCATCGCGAACCTATGGACCCCGTTCTGCACCTGCCAGAGCCGTTCATCCCATTACGTCATAGGCATTTCTCGCCAGCCCGGTTTGCCCCCTTCGAGCACCCGGCTCTCCAGGGACCTTCGACCTTGTCGCGCGCCACCTCGCCGCCGTACTTTCGAAGCACCAGCACCGCCGGCGCAGGCCGGCGCTCGAGGCGTCTGCAGCCGCACCGGTACGGGTCCACCGACACACTGCTGCTCGCCCCGAGGAGGCGCCCCATGACCGTCGAACTCACCTCCGACCTCGCCCAGGACTTCGTCGTGGTCGACCGGTACACCGACATCGTCGGACCCAGCAACGAGATGCTCGGACCCGTCAAGGACGGCGGGCGTATCGAGTACATCACCGTGCCCGGCTGCTGGGGCCCGATGATCACCCCCTCCATCCGCAGCGGCCATGAGGTGACGCTGCCGGTCCGGGTCGAGGGCGCGAAGGTCGGGGACGCCGTCGCCCTGTACGTCGAGACCCTGGAGCAGACCTCACGGGCGACGACCTCGGGCACCCACGTGGGCGTCGACGGCCGCTTCATCAGCGACCCGTTCGTGGCGAACATCTGCCCGACCTGTCGGGACGCGGGCCGCCACTTCCTCTACCCCGACACCTACCTCGACGGCATCGGTGAGTCGGCGGTCAGGTGCAAGGTCTGCGACAGCGAGGTGATCCCCTTCCACATGGTCGAGGGCTACACCATGGTCTTCGACGACCCCAAGGGCATCGGCGTGACGGTGGCTCCCGCGCGGGCCGAGGAGCTCGCCCGTGACGCGCGCGAGTGGGTGGCGCTGACCGAGCACTCGACCCAGCACCCGATCGTCGTGCTCGGACGGGCCGACCTCGTCGGCACCATGACCCGGTGCCGGATCTCGGCGGGCAACCTCGGCTCGATCCCGGCGATCGACCTGCCGAGCTCGCACAACTGCGGCGACTTCGGGGCCTTCCTCGTCGGCGCCGAGCACGAGTTCGCGGTCACCGAGGAGCAGCTCGAGATGCGCACCGACGTGCACATGGACATCGACTCGGTGCGCCAGGGCAGCGTCGTGATCGTCCCGGTGAAGGTCGACGGCGCGGGCATCTACGCCGGGGACGTGCACGCCATGATCGGCGACGGCGAGGTCGCGGTGCACACCACCGACATCGGCGCCCGCCTCGTCGTCCGCGTCGACGTGATCAAGGGCCTCGACCTCGACGGCCCGATCCTGCTGCCGCCGGCCGAGGACCTGCCGTTCCTGGCCCGGCCGTTCAGCGCGGACGAGGTCGCCCGGGGCAAGGCGCTGGCCGCGGAGAACGCCACGACCCTCGAAGGGCCGATGCTCCCGGTGCAGGTGCTCGGCTCGGGGCCGTTCCTCAACGCCGCCGTCGACAACGCGGTGGTCCGCGCCTCGAAGCTCTTCGCGATGACCGTCGACGAGGTCAAGAACCGCGCCACGATCTCCGGCGCCGTCGACATCGGCCGCCTGCCCGGCTTCGTGCAGCTCAGCATGCTGGTGCCGCGCGACACCCTGGAGGGGCTCGGCATCGTGCATCTGGTCGAGGCGCAGTACGGCGAGCCCGAGGGCTGGTGATGCCGCCGTGCGGGTGACCGTCACGCTCAAGGGCCGCCTCGCGGAGGAGCGCCCTGTGTACGACGGCCGGCTCGACCTCGCCGACGGGGCGGTGGCGGCCGACGTCGCCACCGCCTACGGCATCGACCCCCGGGCCTGTGTCGTCGTGGTCAACGGGTCGGCCGTGCCGCGGAGCACCGCCCTCGCGGACGGCGACCGGACGCAGCTCTACCCCGCCCAGGCCGGCGGCTGAGCCTCTCGTCGGCCTGTCCTCTCGTCGGCCTGTCCATCTTGGCCTGTCGGACCGGCCGAGCGGGACACTCCCAGGCTCCTGCCTGCAGGGGCGAGCCCTGATCTGCCAGCATCGAGGTCATGGACTCACCGCAGCGGCCCGTGCGCACCTGGTTGTCGGACATGGACGGCGTGCTCGTCCACGAGGAGGAGGCGATCCCCGGCGCGGCGGACTTCGTCAAGGCTCTGCGCGACCGCGGGCGGCCGTTCCTGCTCCTGACGAACAACTCGATCTACACCGCCCGCGACCTCCAGGCCAGGCTCGCGCGCAGCGGCATCGACGTACCCGAGGAGTCGATCTGGACGAGCGCGCTCGCCACCGCCCAGTTCCTCGACAAGCAGCGACCCGGCGGCACGGCGTACGTCATCGGCGAGGCCGGACTCACCACGGCGATGCACTCGATCGGGTACGTCCTGTCCGAGCGCGACCCGGAGTACGTCGTCCTCGGTGAGACCCGGACGTACTCGTTCGAGGCGATCACGACCGCGATCCGGCTGATCGAGCGCGGCGCCCGGTTCATCGCCACCAACCCCGACCCGACAGGACCCTCGACCGCCGGACCGATCCCCGCGACCGGCTCCGTGGCTGCCCTGATCACGCGGGCCACCCAGGTCCAGCCGTACTTCGTGGGCAAGCCGAACCCGCTGATGATGCGGTCCGCCCTGAACCGGATCGACGCGCACTCCGAGTCGACGGTCATGGTCGGCGACCGGATGGACACCGACATCGTCTCGGGTCTCGAGGCGGGGCTTCGGACCATCCTCGTGCTCACCGGGTCCACCCGGCCCGACGCCGTCGAGCGGTTCCCCTACCGGCCGACGCACATCCGCGACTCCGTGGCCGACCTCATCGACCTCGTCGACGAGTGGGACAGCGGGGACGAGTCTGTCGTCGACCTCGCCGACTGAGGCGACCGCTCCCCGGGCCCAACGGGCTGAGCGCGGCGCCGCATCCCCTGTCGAAACCGCTGTCAGGGCCTAGCCTGAGTCTCATGGACGACGAGATCCTCGACGAGGTCGAAGAGCTCGCGACCAGGATGCCGAGCGAGGAGCTCGCCCGGCTGCTCGAGGAACGGGCGCACGCGCTGGCTCCGGGCAGTCCTGGGCGCGCCGCGTGGCTGTGTTACGCCGGCGAGCGGTGGGAGATGGTCGACGACTTCTCCCGGGCCCGAGCCTGTTTCGAGGAGGCCGTCGCCGACGGCGGCGAGACCTTCCTCGACCCCCGAGCCGACCTGGCCAACGCACTGCTCGAGCTCGGCGAGACCGCCCGCGCGGACGAGCTCGTCGCCGCCCTGCAGCGCGACGCCGAGGCGGGCAAGGCCGGCGACTTCCTGCACGAGCGGGTGGGCGAGATCCTCGAGCTTCACGGCCGGCCGGACGAGGCGATGGAGTGGTTCGACGGCGGCCTCCGGCACGCGCAAACTGGTGACCCGGGCGCGATCGACCTCGGTTGCCTGAACGGGCGGTTCCGGGTCCGCCGCCAGCTCGACCTCCCCCTCGACCGGCTGGACCTGCTCTGCGAGGAGCGCCGTGGCGAGTACGGGCACGGCATGGACGACGAGCGCCGCCAGCTCGACCTGCCCGGCGACACGGGGCCGCTCCCGTTGACGGTCCTCTTCTGGCCGGCCGCGGAGTTCGACCAGGTCCTCCGTCGCTGGCCCGGGTTCGCCGAGACCTGCGGCACCGACCACGTCCAGCACCGGTCCCGGGTCGAGCAGAGGCTCCGCGACCTCGTCGACCACGACGGACCTGTTGCGGTCGGGACCGCGAGTGTCGATGAGTACCTCCAGTTCGCCGAGGGCCGCGGTGACAATGCCGCCTCCCCCGCGACCCGAGGCATGTTCGGCGCCCATCTGGCCTACCTGGGCCGGGTCCGCGCCTGGCCGCCCGAGCCCGACGAGCCGTGCTGGTGCGGCTCCGGCCTCGAGTACAAGAGGTGCTGCCGAGACCTCGGGACGCCTACTTCTGCATGAGCCGTCGCAGCACGGCGTCACCGCCGACCTCGGCGACGTACGCCGGGTCGCCGCAGACGACGAGCTGGTCGCGAGGGCGGGAGAGCCCGACGTAGAGCCGCTCCCGGGACCGCTCCGTCGGCTCCTCCTCGTTGAGCGCCAGGACGACCGCGCTGCGCTCCAGGCCCTTGAAGCCGAGGACGTGCCCGTAGAACACCTGCTCCTCGTCCCAGAAGCTCGCCCAGTAGCTCTCCTGCCCGGCAGCCTGCCGCTGGACCTGCTCCGGGTGACGGCGCCCCGTCGTCAGCAGGGCGACATCCTGCGGCCGCCACCCCTCCTCCAGCAGTACGTCGACCGCGTCGTCGGCCTGGTCGAGCGCCTCGTCCGACGAGCACTCGACGAAGCGCACGTCCGGGCCGTCAACGGCGCCGAGGCGCATCCGGATCGGGGTGAGGCTGGAGAAGCTCGTCGCGATCTGCCGGGTGTTGCGGAGGTTGTGGTCGAGGACGAGCGGCACCAGCCCTGCGGGAGGACCGCCGAACCGCGAGAACACCCGCTGCCCCTCGTCGGAGAAGACGTAGAGTCCGCCGGACTCCTCGTCGCGCAGGGCCGCCAGTGCCGCGGGCCACCACAGGTCGGCGAAGTCCTGGGCCTCGTCGACCACGATCGCGTCGTACAGCTTCCCCGGTGGCTGCGCCGCACCGAGGTCCACCATCTGCCGCGGGAGCTCGACCTCCCAGAAGTCGCTGTCGTCGTCGCTCCCGGTGGGTGCACCCCACTCCACCCCGAGGTTGTGGAACGTCCCGACGTACGCCGGCTGCTCCTTGCGAGGGAACGACGCCACCCGCCGTTGGAGCCACGCCGCGAGGCCGCGGGAGTAGCAGGTGAGCGCGACCCTTTGGCCGGACCTGGCGAGCCGGCGGGCCTGCTCGACGGCCAGCCAGGTCTTGCCGCTGCCGGCACCGCCGCGGATCTCGACCCGCCGCAGCAGTCGGGCCGCGTCGAGGATCACCGCCTGCTCGGCGCTGAGCTTCTCGACCTCGTCGTTGCGTTCCTCCGCCCGGCCGATCAGGTCGCGCTGGGGCAGGCCGCGGCCGTTGAGCCCCTCGCGCATCGCCGCGATGTCGTCGGCGTCGAGGAGCCGCTTGCCGCTGCTCTGGTCCATCACCACCGCGCGGAGGAAGTCGGCGAGGCGGTGCAGGTCGTTGCTCCCGGCCACCTGCCACCGGCCCGCGTCGACCATCGCGAAGTCGTCGTCGACGTGGGTGTACGGCAGGACGACCGCGTGGCCCCACCGCACCGGCAGGCGGCTGCCCCACTGAGGCGTGTTGGTGACGTAGCTCCGCAGGGCGTACTGCCCCTCCCGCGCCTGCGTGACCGGGTCGATCGGCGAGGGCTGGCCGTACCGTTCGATCCACCAGCCGCTCTCGTCGCACCAGACCCGGCTGCCCTTGACCTCGACGACCACGATCCCGCCGCCCTGAAACGCGACGGCGAGGTCGATCTCGTGGTCCTTCCTGCGGTCGCTGACCCGCTGCCCGGCCAGGAGGACGTCCCAGTCGCCGAGCTGGTCGCGGAGTGTCTCCCACACCTTCTGCTCGCTGGTCGTGGCGAAGGTCGGTTCGGGCGGGACGAGGATCGGCATGGGTCGATACTGCAGCAAACCTGGCGAGGACGCCCGGGTTCGGCGCCTCCTCGGGCCGATCGCCTCTGGTCCGGAACGCGTGCGGCCTCGGAGCCTGGGACTGCAGGGACCACGGCCCAGCCCCTTCATCGGCGGTCGTGGTCAGGCGTCGAGCCAGGGAGCCGGCACACACATGACCCAGCCGCAGCAGCTCGCTCAGGCACCCGTGCGCGGCCTGACCGTGGCAGAGGTGCAGCAGCGGGTCGATGCGGGGCTCGTGAACCGAACCGCGGAGCGACCCAGCCGCACGCTGGGCGGGATCCTGCGGGCCAACATCTTCACGCGCTTCAACGCCCTGCTCGGGGCGCTGCTCGTGGTGATCCTGGTCGTGGGTCCGATCCAGGACGCGCTCTTCGGCCTGGTGCTCATCGCCAACAGCGCGGTCGGCATCGTCCAGGAGCTCCGCGCGAAGCGCACCCTGGACCGTCTGTCGGTGCTCAACATGCCGACCGCCACGGTGGTCCGCGACGGTGAGACCCGGCAGGTCCCGGCGAGCCAGGTGGTCCAGGACGACGTCCTCGCGATCGGTCCGGGCGACCAGGTCGCCGTCGACGGCACGGTGCTCGACGTCGGGGGGCTCGACGTCGAGGGGCTCGAGGTCGACGAGTCCCTGCTCACCGGGGAGTCCGACCCGGTGCCCAAGCACGCCGGCGACGAGGTGCTCTCCGGGAGCTTCGTGGTCGCCGGGACCGGCCGGGCCCGCGCATCCCGGGTCGGCGAGGCGGCGTACGCGGTCGCACTCGCCGCCGAGGCACGCCGCTTCACGCTGGTCCACTCCGACATCCGCGACGCGCTGAACCGGGTGCTCCAGGTGATCACCTGGGTGCTGGTGCCGACCGCGGTGCTGCTCGTGACGACCCAGCTGCTCATCGAGCAGGCCTCGCTCGAGGAGGCCGTGCGCGGGTCCGTCGCGGGTGTGGTCGGCATGGTGCCGGAGGGGCTTGTGCTGCTGACCAGCGTGGCCTTCGCCGTCGGTGTGATCCGTCTCGGCGCCCGAGGCGTGCTCGTCGAGGAGCTGCCCGCGATCGAGGGGCTCGCTCGGGTCGACGTGGTCGGGATCGACAAGACCGGCACGCTCACCGAGGGCACCATGACCGTCGGCGAGCTGCTCCCGCTCGGCGACCTCCCGGCCACCGCCGTCGCCGAGGTGCTCGGGGCGATGTCACACGCGGACGAGCGGCCCAACGCGAGCATGCGCGCCCTCGCGGAGGAGTACGCCGCACCCGGCGACTGGACCGTGACGGGCCGGGTGCCGTTCTCGTCGGACCGCAAGTGGAGCGGGATCGACTTCGCCGGCGAGGGCGCCTGGGTGCTCGGCGCACCGGAGATGCTGCTGACCCCAGGCGCGCCTGCCCTGGCCGAGGCGGAACGACGGGCCGCCACGGGTCATCGGGTGCTGCTCCTGGCCAGAGCGACCGGCCCGCTGTCGCCCGAGCAGCGGCCGCTCGCGGAGCCGGTCGCCCTCGTCGTCCTCGCGGAGCGGCTCCGCCCGGATGCTGCGGACACCCTGCGCTACTTCGGCGAGGAGGACGTGGCCGTCAAGGTGATCTCCGGTGACAGCCCGCGCACGGTCGGCGCCGTCGCCGCAGCCCTCGGCCTCCCGGGAGCAGACCACCCCGTCGACGCCCGCGAGCTCACCGACGACGAGGGCCCGCTCGGTGCTCTGCTCGAGGAGGCCAGCGTCCTCGGCCGGGTCACCCCGCACCAGAAGCGCGGCATCATCCGGGCGATGCAACACCGAGGACACGTGGTGGCGATGACCGGTGACGGCGTCAACGACGTGCTCGCGCTCAAGGACGCGGACATCGGGATCGCGATGGGCGGCGGCGCTCAGGCGGCTCGCGGGGTCGCCCAGCTGGTGCTGCTGCGCAGCCGGTTCGACGTACTCCCCCACGTCGTCGCCGAGGGCCGTCGCATCATCGCCAACATCGAGCGGGTCGCCAACCTCTTCCTCACCAAGACGGTCTACGTCGCGGTGCTCGTCCTCGCCGTCGGCGTCGCGCAGCTGCCGTTCCCGTTCTACCCGCGACACCTGACCATCGTGAGCACGCTGACCATCGGGCTCCCCGGGTTCTTCCTCGCGCTCGCCCCGAACGCCCGCCGTGCGCGTCCTCACTTCCTCCGCCGGGTGCTGCGCTTCACGATCCCGGCGGGCGTCATCGCGGCCGCGGCCACCTTCGCGGCGTACGCCGTGACGAGCCTCGAGACCGACCTGGGTGTTCCTGCGTCACGTACGGCGGCGACCGTGGTCCTCTTCGGTGTCGGGCTCACGGTGCTCACCCTGCTGGTCCTCCCGCTGAGCCGCCTGGAGGTCCTCCTGCTCACCACGATGGCCGCGTTGTTCGCGGTGCTGCTGGCGACACCTGCACTGCGGGAGTTCTTCGCGCTGAGCACGCTGCCGCTCGTGGTGTGGGCGAGCGCCGTCGCCCTCGTCCTGGTGGCCGCAGCGGCCCTCACGGTCGTGTGGTGGTTCTCGGCCAGGGCCGACTCGGACGCGGCCGAGTAGCCGGTCCCGACCTCGGCTCCTTTGCCTTCCGGGCCTACGTCTTCCGGGCCAGCAGGTACGCCTGTGGGGTCTTCTCGTACGCTCCGTCGGGCTCGCGGACGACGCGGGTGTTCATCGCGAACCCAGCACGTCCCAGCAGCTCCACGACCCGGTCGACCGACAACCGGTAGCTGACGAATGACACGGCGTGGCCGTACGCCTGCTCGTGGTCGACGGGTTCGTCCTCACCGGCCTGAAAGGCGAGCAGCAGGTGCCCACCCGGGCGCAGCACCCGGTGGAGCTCGGCGAACACCGAGGGCAGCTCCTCCGGCGGGGTGTGGATGATCGAGTACCACGCGACGACGCCCGCCATCGACCCGTCTCGCCAGGTCCAGTCCCGTCATCGAGCCGACGTCGAACCGTAGTCCGGGGTGGGTGCGGCGAGCGACGTCGACCATCGCCGGCGAGAGGTCGATGCCGAGCACGTCCAGACCGAGCGAGTCCAGATGCCTCGTGATACGCCCGGGTCCGCAACCGATGTCGGCCACGGGCCCGGCGCCGTCGCCCAGCACGAGCTCGGCGAAGACCGCGAGCATCGCGCGGTCCATCGGGATCTCGGCGAGCGAGTCCTTCAGCAGCTCCGCGTAGTCGGCCGCGACGGTGTCGTACGCCACGCGGGTGGTGACCAGGTGGGAGGGTTCGGTCATGCGACGGACCGTATCCGGTCGCGTCAGGTCACTCCGTCGAGAACACGCTCGATGACCTCGCGCGTGAGGGGCCGGGTCAGGAACTCCTCGATCGCGTCGTGGGCGTGCTGCCGCGCTTCGGGCGACCTGCCGCGCAGCCAGTTCTTGCACTGCCACTCGAGGATGTGGCCCAGCTGAGCGATGGCCATCGAGAAGTCCTCCGGTCTCCTCACCCGTCCGGGTCCGCCTGCGTCGACGTACGCCTGATGCAGGGACGCGGCACGCTCTGCGGACTCGGAGCAGAACTCGGCCAGGACGAGAGCGAGCTCCTGGCTCGGGTCGCCCGTCCCGGCGTTCTCCCAGTCCAGGACGCAGAGCCCGCCGTCCGAGGTCGCCCGGAGGTTGTCGGCCCAGAGGTCGAGGTGAAGCTGCTGCACCGGCGCGGGCGGGCTCAGGAGCTGCTCGAGTGCGCAGAGCTCGGCCCTGCGCTCGGCCAGCCGGACGCCCTGCGGGTTACCGGCTCGTGTGAGCCGTCGGAAGAGGGCGTCCCACGCTTCGGCGCCGACGGGGTCGGCGTACCAGGGATGAACAGCCCCGTCACCGGGGTAGCCGAGCCGGTGGATGGCAGCCACAGCTCTCCCGACCGATGCCGGGTCGAGGTCGAGGTCGGGCGGCTCCACCTCGACCCAGTCGTAGACGCGGACCTGGCAGTCCTCCAGGTCGAGGAGGACGCGCCCGTCCACCGTTCGCACGATGCCGGGAGCCGGTACGCCGACCGCGACGGCTGCCTCCTGGAAGGCCGCCTGCCGGGCCGCTTCGACCTCAGACCGTTGCTCGAACAGCTCCTTGGCAGCCCAGGACCCGGTCGAGGTCTCCATCCTCCAGACCTGGCCGAGCTCACCCCGCGCGGGAGGGCCGAGCAACGTCGCGCCCTCGCCGAGACCGAAGCATCTGGCGATCTCGTCGAGGTTCGACGGAGACAGGGCCAACGCCTTCCCCTCTCGTGCCGGCGTCAGCCTCAGTCTGCCCGATCAGTCGGAGCCGACGTCGTCCTTCCGAGCGCGATGCCGGGCGAGATGATGACTGTGATGACCGGGGTGGTGCGCGAACAGCGGCGCCTCGGCGTCGAAGAGCGGCTCGCCCATGACGTACTGCGCCATCAGGCTGTCGTCGCTGTGCTCCTTCGGGTGCGGGCGCACCGGCGGGGGAACCTGGCGGCTCTCGGCCGTGTCCCAGAACCGGTCGGCGATCGCCCACAGCCTGCGGGCCAGGTGGCCGACCAGCCCGCTGTGCGGAATGTTGGGGTGCGCCCTCGTGGGCGCCTTGACCTCGGCCCGGTACACCTTGTCGGCCAACGCGCCGCACGCTGCCTCGTCGAGGACCTCGGCCAGCTCCCCGACGAGCTCACGTTCCAGCCGGTTGTGCGCCAGCAGCTCTCGACGTACGTCGTCCCACACCTGGGACCACGGCAGGTGCGCGGCATGCACCTCGCCGTAGAGCCGAGCCTTCAGGTGCGCGATCGCGTGTTCGAGCAGGCGCGCCTGATGCAGGTAGCCCTTGACCTTCTCCGGGCCGTCGAGCAGCCGGTGACCCACGGCGGCGAGAAGAACCTCGTCCACGGCGGCCAGATGCCGGCTGGTCGCGGCCATGAAGGCGTCGGTGCGCACGTACCTGTCGCGGGGCCGTGACAGTGTCGTGGTGTGGTGCATCGCAGTGTCGAGACGCTGCTGAAGAGACTGGTGGGTCGCGTCGATCGTGACGACCAGGCGGTTGACGTTCATGCTGACCACCTCACCGCGGTGCATCGCGGGCAGGCCCCGAGATGCGCCGCTTTCTTCAGTTTCCGCCGCCGGGAAGCGGCCGACAAGAGACAGAAGGGACGCTTTCCCGGCGATCCGCCGACTTCTGCCCGATCCACCGGAGTTCGCGCCCTCCGGTGGCGTCTGTCGGCGAGGCCGGAAGGCGGAGCTGATGCACCCTCGCCCGGTGGCCCTTCGAGCGGCTTCCGCCGATTCGCCGTTTTCGTCCGGACCGTCCAGGGTTCGCGCTACCTTGCGGAGACCGATACTTCCCGGGGGGCTGAGTGGGGACGCGGGTGTCGCGGCACGACGTCGCGACTCTCGATCGTCAGTTTCGGGCCGAGCCAAGGCATCCCGGGTGTCCGTCCGCGCACGCGGGTGAGCACACTCGAGAAAGGTCCACCGTCGTGAAGACGTTCCTTACCGTCGGCCTGTCGGTCGGCGCTGTCGGCTCCGTCGTCGCGGGCAGCCTCGCCGTCAGCTCGTTCCTCGCCGCCGACGGGACACAGCCGGAGGACGTCGTACCCGCCTCCGCCATCGCGTTCGCCAAGGTCGACCTGAACCCGTCCGTCGGGCAGAAGCTGAACGTGCTCCGGCTCATGCGCAAGTTCCCCGAGATCAAGGACGAGGGCGAGGACCTGAAGGCCACTCTCGTCGAGTCGCTCATCGAGGAGGGCGACCTCGACCTGAGCTACGAGGCAGACATCGAGCCCTGGCTGGGTGACCGCGCCGCTATCGCAGTGGTGCCCTCCTCGAACAACGAGGACGGTGTCGCTCCGCTGGTGGTGCTCGAGTTCACCGACCAGGAGGCGATGGTCGCGGCCCTCGACAAGGCGGAGAAGGAGATGCGCGCCGACAAGGAGGCCATGTACAGCTCCATGGGCGGCTCATCCGAGCGCGCGACCTCCGAGCAGGACCTCGCGACCCCCGAGCCAGAGCAAGGTTCATGGGTAGAGGCGAGCCCCTACCCGAACCGGCCGCCGAGCCGAGTAGCTGGCCGGACACGACCGTCGGTACAGAGCCGAGCAACGAGCAGGACGGCTGGTCGGCACGACGTCCGGCACCGAGCCCGGAACCTCACCCAACAACGAGACCGGCACCTACTCAGGCAGCTACTCGGCTGTCGAGCCGGGCACTGCGGTCGAGCCCGGCACGGCCCCCGGCAGTTCGTCGGTCGTGGAGCCGAGCGCGATACCCGAAGCCTTCGCGACCGTCGAGCCGGGCGTCGTGCTCGACCCTCGTCCGAGCCTCAGCCCCCGTGTCGCCGAGGACGTCACTGCCCCGACGCCCGAGGAACTCGACCCGTTCGACTACGCGGTTCGCGACGGCTACGTGTTCCTCTCGGAGCACCAGTCGGACGTGGACAAGGCCGCCTTCGCCCAGCAGGTGCTCGCCGACGACGAGGCGTTCTCCGCCGACAAGGCAGCCATCGACGGCACCGACCAGATCGTGCTGGGCTGGGTGAACGTCGGCCGCGTCTACGACATCGTCCCCGAGGACGAGAAGGCCGACTTCGCGGAGCAGTTCGGCTCCGCCCGACCGGCAGGCCGTCTGGTGGTCGGCGTACACGCCGAAGCCGACGCCGTGGAAGCTGTCGGTCGCACCGTAGACCTCGAGGCAGCCGGCGCCGAGGCTCTCGCCGCCGGCGGCAAGGGCACCGGCCTGGTCAACGACCTCCCGCCGAACACCTCGGTCGCGTTCTCCGCCACCGGGCTCGGCGACGTCGCCGCGGACCTGTGGGACAGGTACGGCGAGAGCTTCCTCGACGAGTCCGGGGAGGCGGAGGAGATGGGGCTGCAGCTGCCTGACGATCTCATCGCCCTCCTGGGCCAGGAAGCAGCGGTCGGCGTCGTGCTCGATGTCCTCGAGAACGAAGAGTTCTCGGGGACCGCACGGGTCCGCACGGATGATCCCGCGCGTGCGCTGGAGCTCATCGACCTGTTCGAAGACACCGGCTCCGAAGAGGTGCACTCCGCACCCGCGCCCGACGGCTACGCCTTCAGCACCGACCCCGACCACCTGGCCGACGCCTTCAACGGCGACATGACGCTGGCCGACAACCCCGCCTTCGCCAAGGCCGTCCCCGACGCCGACGACGCCAGCGTCCTGCTGTTCGTCGACATCCCCGACGTGCTCGCCATCTTCGACTCCTTCGCCCCGAGCGAATCCGAGCCGGAGCCCAGCCCGCTCGAGGCGTTCGGCGCCACGGCAACAGGCGAGGCCGGCAACGGTGAGTTCAAGCTCCGCCTGACCTTCCGCTGAGGACTACCGAGGCACCCGCATCAGGAGGAATGGACTGTTGCGCATCGGGACCTGGAACCTCGCCGGCCGTTGGACGCACGCCCATCGCGACCTGCTCTCAAAGGCCTCGTGTGACGTCTGGCTGCTCACTGAGGTCCGCGGCGATGTGGCGCTTGAGGGCTACGACCGACACCTGACCGACGCGCTGATGGCGGAGCCCGCTCGTCATTGGGCAGGGGTGCTCACGTGTCTGCCGGTCGAGCCACTCGACGACCCCCATCCAGCCACCGCCGCGGTTCGCATCGATGGTGTCACCTACTGCTCATCAGTCCTTCCCTGGCGAGCCTGTGGCAGCCAGACGCCCTGGTCGGGCGAGAGACACGACGATCGCGTTGCCGCGACCCTGGACGCGCTCAGCACATGGATGCCCTCACGGGATCTCGTATGGGGCGGCGACTGGAACCAGAGCCTCGAGGGACGCGACTACTCCGGAAGCAGAGCCGGAAGGGCGATGATCGAGGACCTCCTCTGCTCGCTGTCGTTGGCCGTCCCGACAGCGGCGCTTCCGCATCGCGTCGACGGCATCCGGTCGGTCGACCACATCGCGGTGAACCGAGAGGCTCCCGTCGCATCCGCAGAGCGGCGGGACGCGACAGGACTCTCCGACCACGACTTGTACGAACAGCGGCCGGGATCCCACAAGGGCGGGCGGTCATCCTCCCCGGCAAGTCGCACAGGCACGTTGCCGGTTCCAAGATGGGGGCGGCGGCGATCGCTCTGGGCTTCCTGGTCGGCGGATGACGGCCCACGACCATCGACGTGCTCGGCGGTGACAACGCGGTCATCGGCACGATCGCAGTCCACTGTCCGCCGCATGTCAGGACGTCGACGGTCGCGGTGGAGGCCGATACTTACGCAATGGACATCCGGTTCGTCGCAGGCTTTGCCGTCATCACCACCGACCCCGCGCACGACAAGGGCCTCTTCGTGGAGACCCTCGGTTTGCCGCTGCGACCTCCGGTCAGCGTCCCGAACTCCGAGTACGTGTACTCGGAGGATGTCGCCGGTGCGAAGCACTTCGGAGTCTGGCCCCTCAACGAGGCGTCACAGACGTGCTTCGGCCGGGAGACGTGGCCGGACACTCATCCGGTACCTCAGGCGACCATCGAGTTCGAGGTTGACGATGTCGAGACTGCCGCTCAGGAACTGGTTGATCGCGGCTACCGCCTCGTGCATGCGGCGCGAACCGAGCCGTGGCAGCAGGTAGTTGCTCGGTTCCAGGCAGCCGATGGTCTCCTGGTCGGCGTCTGCTTCACACCTTGGATGCGCGAAGGCTAACCGATTGCCTGAGCGTCAGCTCATCAGCGGTGCCGCACAGTTCCATGACGCCCCGTTATACAAGCCGGCACCCTCGAGCGACGACCGCAGAGCCGAACCGGCAGTCCGACTCAGGACGCGGCAACGGCGAGGGCGTCGCGAATCGCGTCGACCATGAACGCGATGTCGTCCTCGCTCACCACGAGCGGCGGCGCGATCCGGATCGTCGAGCTGTGCGTGTCCTTCGCCAGTACGCCGCGCGTCAGCAATGCCTCGCAGAGCCCACGTCCTGTCATCAGCGAGGGGTCCACGTCGATGCCTGCCCACAGTCCTCTGCTTCGCACGGCGACCAGGCCCTCGCCCACGAGCGAGCTCAGGCCCTCGGCCATGAACGCACCGAGACGGGTAGCGCGTTCCTGGTACTCCCCCGTCTGGAGCATGGCCACCACTTCGCGACCGATCGCTGCGGCGAGCGGGTTGCCGCCGAAGGTCGACCCGTGCGACCCGGGGACGATCACGTCGAGGACGTCCCGGTCGGCCGCGATGGCCGACACGGGGTACACCCCGCCGCCGAGAGCCTTGCCCAGGATGTAGATGTCCGGGACGACGTCCTCGTGGTCGCAGGCGAACGTCGTACCCGCACGTCCTAGACCCGACTGGATCTCGTCGGCGACCAGGAGCACGTTGCGCTCGGTGCAGAGCGTCGCGGACGTCCCGCAGGAAGCCGTCGGGCGGGATGATCACGCCCGCCTCGCCCTGGATCGGCTCGATGAGCACCGCGACGGTCGTCTCGTCGATGGCGTCGGCGATCGCCGTGGCGTCGCCGTACTTCACGATCCTGAAACCAGGTGTGTACGGGCCGTAGTGGTGGTGCGCCACCTTGTCGGTCGAGAAGCTGACGATGGTCGTCGTACGGCCGTGGAAGTTGCCGTCCATGACGACGATCGAGGCGGTGTGCTCGGGGACGCCCTTGACCTCGTAGCCCCAGCGACGGCTGACCTTGATCGCGGTCTCGACGCCTTCGGCGCCGGTGTTCATCGGCAGGACCATCTCCTTGCCGGTGAGCGTCGCCAGGTCACGCGCGAACAGCCCGAGCTGGTCGTTGTAGAACGCGCGACTCGTCAGCGTCAGCCGGTCGAGCTGTGCGTGCGCGACGGCGAGGATCCGCGGGTGGCAGTGGCCGAAGTTCAGAGCGGAGTACCCGGCTAGGCAGTCGAGGTACCGCTTGCCCTCGACGTCGGTCACCCAGGCCCCTTCGGCGGAGCTGACCACGACCTGGATCGGGTGGTAGTTGTGGGCCGCCCAGCGCTCGGTGAGCTCGATGTGCTCAGCAGAGCCGACCTCGGGGGCTGTGTTCAAGGTCTGCTCACTCATACCGTCATGCTGCCACCGGGATCCCCACAGGGGCGGGTAAAACGCCCAGGTCAGGCGGCCGTTCGCTCAGCGCGCTCCTTGATGCCGAGCATCATCTTGCGCTCCATGACGAAGTGGATCGGCTCCAGGCCGTACTTGTTCATCAGCCAGCCCCGCGGCGTCGGCTTGAAGTCGCTCTGGAACCTCACGACGAGCCGCGTCCTCGTCGTCCCCTCACCGCGCAGGGAGAAGGTCCAGCACGGGTACGGCATCCCGCTCTCCATCGCCTTGTCCCGCGACGTCCCCGGGCCGAGCACCAGCAGGTGCGGTGGCTCGACTTGCACCACCGTGAACGCCAGGTCCGGGTCGGTCCCTTCCGGGACCATCCGGATCTTGTCCCCGACGCCGAGCTCCTGGAGCTCCGGCACGATCCGGTCGACGCTGTGGATGTCGAGCCCCAGCAGGTTCTCGAGCCAGTCGTAGCTGTACATGCCGCCACGGCCCTGGCCGAGCTGCGCCAGCCACGGCCAGACCTGCTCGGGCGGCGCATCGATGGTGACCGCGTGCGTCGCCCGGTACTTCGCGTCGCCGACGATCTCGTCGCCCGGCATCGATGCCTCGGTCTCCGCGAGGGTGGCGCCCCAGCGCGTCATCCTCGGCCATTGGGAGAGCGCGTACGCCGTACCGCCCGCAGCCGCGAGGGCGGCGGCCCGGGTCATCGTCTTGGTCCTCATGTGTCGAGGGTGCGGGGATCCCGCGGGACTGCGACAGGGTCCTAGGTCACCGCCTGTGCTCGACCGTCCCCCTGCCGCGGCCGGCGAAGCGCCGTGTGGCCCGCTCGAGCCCCGCACCGCTCGGAATATCCATCAGCTCGAAGTCCTTGGGCTGAACATGACGAACCAGCACGAGGCCACAGATTCGACCCTCCCGCTCGCCGTCCTGGACTTCGTCGGGATCGAGTACGGCGAACCGGCGCACGCCGCGATCGCCGGAGCGGTCGACGTCGCTCAGGCGGTGGAGGACGCGGGTTACCGGAGGTACTGGGTCTCCGAGCACCACAACATGCGCAGCCTCGCCTGCAGCGCTCCCGAGATCCTCATCGCGCACCTCGGCGCCAAGACGTCGAGGATCCGGGTCGGGGCAGCAGGGATCATGCTGCCGAACCACGCGCCGTTCAAGGTGGCCGAGACGTTCCGGACGCTGCTGGCGATGTACCCGGGTCGGATCGACCTCGGCCTCGGTCGGGCGCCGGGCACGGATCCCTTGACTGCCCACGTCCTGCGTCGTGGGATCGGCGGAGACGCCGGCAGCGAGTTCCCGGGCCAGGTGGCCGAGCTGCTGGCGTTCCTGGGTGACGGATCGGAGTTCCCGGACGACCACCCCTACCGCCAGCTCGTTGCCGCGCCGGTCGTCGACGAGCAGCCGGAGATCTTCATGCTCGGCTCGAGCCAGTACGGCCCGCGCTTCGCTGCCGTCAACGGGATGCGCGCGGTCTTCGCCCACCACCAGAGTCCGGACATCGCCTTCGACGTGCTCCGGGACTACCGCCGTGACTTCCAGCCTCGTCTCGAGGGCGACGAGCCGTGGTCGGCGATGTCGGTCCTGACCTTCGCCAGCGACGACCAGGAGGCGGTCTTCGAGTTCGAGGCGGCTTGGGCCCTGACGATGCGCAATCTCGCCCGCAATGTCAGGGAGCCTCTGCGACCCGAGGAGGTCGTCGAGTACGCACGGTCCGAGGCCTTCCGTGGACGCCGGCAGGACCGCGACCCGCGCATGGTCACCGGTCCTGCCCCGGACGTGGTCGCTCGACTCGCGGAGATGAAGGAGCTGGCGCAGGTCGACGAGCTCGTCGTCGTCACGCCGAGCCTGGACCGGAAGCGTCGGATCGACAGCTACCGCCAGATCGCCGAGGCTTGGCCTGCAGTAGGCGCGTGACCGCGCCATACCCGTTGACTCAGCACGCGGGTCGGAGGACCGTGGTCGAAGGTCCGTCGTTGCACCCAGCGTGGTGGCGGGCCGGCCTGACGAACCACCCTTGCGGGAGGAACCATGGCAGTCCAGGGCGACCACGAACTCAGGTCCGAGATGCTCGAGGAGCTGTGGCGCAGGGTCGAGGCGGACACCTACCCATCGGCGACCTTGATGGACCGCATCGAGCGCCTGCTCCTGCCGAACGAGGTGCCGTTCTACGCGGAGCTCCTGATGCAGAAGATCCGGCCCGACCGCTACCCGAGCATCGACCTGATCAACCGCGTGGTGCGACTCTATTGCGCGTACGAGGACGAGCTCAGGCCGGCCCGGACTTCGACCAGGCGACTCGGGTGACTCGGCCGCGGTGACTCGGCCAGAGGCGGCCGGTGTTTCACGTTCGTTTGTGGAAGCTGACCTTGCCGTCGGGCAGCCGGTGCATGTCGTAGCGGGAGTCGTGGGCGAGGTGGTGGTGGTGCGGGCACAGCAGCCGGCCCTTCTCGACGCTGGTGCCGCCGCCCTCGGACCACCAGTCGTCGTGGTGGACGTGACACCACGCCGGGGGCCGGTCACAGCCCACCGCGGTGCAGCCCTTGTCCCGGATGCCCATCGCGATCCGCTGCGCCTCGGTGTGCAGGCGCCGTTTGCGGCCCAGGTCCAGTGGCACCGACCTGCCGCCGAGGACCGCGGGCACCAGCCCGGCGTTGCAGGACAGCCGCCGGATCTGCCCGGCGGACATCGGGGTGCCGGTGTCCAGGGTTCCGGCGCCGAGGCCGGTCTTGAGCTTGTCGAGCTCCATGGTGATCGCGACGATCGCCGCGACCCCGCCGGCCTGGGGGAGCTTGTCGACCGGGAGGTGCTCGACCAGCTCGGCGAACGCCTGCCCCAACAACACCGGATACGGGCACCTTGCGGCCCTCCGCGTCGAGCCAGGCGCCGGGGTCTTGGCGGCGGGGTGCGGCGAACGCCTGGACCGCCTTGCCCAGCATGTCGGCCTGGGCGGTGGGCAGCTTGAACCAACCGCTGGTGGTGCCGTCGCCGTTGTCGCGCATCGCGAACCGGGTCCTCTCCCGCGCCCGGCGCTCCTCCCGCTCCAGCGCCTCGCCCTCGCGTTTGTCGGCCTCGTCGGGGGCGAGGACCTCGAACAACCGCCTCGCGAGCACCCGCAACCGCTTCGCGTCATGAACGGCCGCGAGCTTGATCAGGTGCTCCTGCGCGGTGATGCGTTGTGCGTCGGTGACCTCGCCGGTCGGGAGGTCCTCGACCGCCCGGATGATCACCCACACCTGATCGGTGGTCAGGTGCCCGGCGGCGAACGCCGCCCGGGTCGGCGCGAACCGCTCCTGGTCCAGCACCCGCGCGCCGCGCAGGTCCCCGTTGGTCTGCGACCGGTTCTCCCGGGTCCGCCGCGCCAGCCACGCCGCCGTGCTGGTGGAGCCGTCCTTCGCGCCGATCTCGTTCGACGTCGGCCGCGGCCAGCACCCGCCACCGCAGCTCGGTCACCCGCGCCGCCAGCACACTGAGCTCGACCAGCGTCTCGGCCTGCTCGTCCGGGGTCATCGCCCACCCCGGCGCATCGGCGAGGCCGTCCAGCACCGCCAGGGCCCGACCGGCGAACCCGTGCACCGGGTCCACCCGCTCCGCCACCGGCGTCGACACCACCTTCTCCATGACCCCCACGCTAGGGAAAGTCAACCCTTCGTTCGAACACCAGTTCGAATTCGGTGGACAACCCGGCACCCGTGGACCTGTGGACGAAACCTGGCGGAGCACGGCCGCGCGGACGCTACCGTGAACATGTGCGCGGGGACCGGGTGGAGGTCGTCATCGATGCGGGCGGCGAGGTCCGTACCTACGAGGTCGTCGCCACCCGCGCAGGACGGCGGGTCGAGATCAACACCGGCCGAGGGATCGTCGAGGTCACCGAGGTGACTCGCGGCGGCACGCCGGTGCGGACCGCCCGCTTCATGGCCAACCGCATCCTCGCCCTGGTCGAGCACCCGGCGGCCACACCGAACATCGCCGAAGAGGTCATCCCGCCGGGCCCGCGGCCGTCCCACTGAGACCGTCCAGTCTTATCTCCTCGGCCTGCGGCCACCCCCGCCATCTAGGGAAGAAGCCCGATGTAGGCCGCCTACCTCACTCCCTAGCGTCGCGAGCACACGGACCACCCCGAGAACCGGAGCAGACGATGAGGACAGAGGTCAGGATCACCCAGGCTCAGGCCCAGCAGCATCAGGCCGACCTGCTCGCCGCGATCGGCGCGACCCCGCGCGTGGACGGATTCGTCTCCCGCCGCGCCAGGCAGGCACACGGACGAGGTCGCGTCCGCCTCGCCGCCTTCCTGCGGCGAGCAGCAGCCGCCTAGGACCAGGACGAGTCAGGCCCAGGGCTGCGCGACCGCTCGCTCGCGATCCCGTCGGCCGAGCCACCAGGCAGCCACGACGCCACCGACGGCCCCGAAGAGGTGGCCCTGCCACGACACCCCCGGCTGCCCCGGGAGCACGCCCAGCAGCAGGCCGCCGTACAGGAAGAGCAGCACGACGCCCACCATGATGTGGGTCGCCGAGCGGGAGAAGAACCCGACGACGAGCAGGTACACCAGCCACCCGAACGCAAGAACGGATGCCCCGAGGTGCACCGTCTGCTCACCGCCGGTGAGCCAGGTCCCAAGGCCGCCGACCACCCACACCACCGCGGTCACGGCAGCCCATCGGGCGACGCCGGACAGCAGGATCAGAAAGCCGAGCACCAGCAGCGGCACGGTGTTGGCCATCAGGTGTCCCCAGCCTCCGTGCAGCATCGGCGCCCACAGGATGCCGTCGAGCCCCTCGACCTCCCGCGGTCGCACACCGGACGCGTCGAGGGTGTTCCCGAGGATCGTGTCGGTCAGCTCGACGACGTACAGCAGGCCGACGAACACGACGATCACCTGCACAGCAACAAGAGGCCGGGACGACGTCCCGGGCCTCTCCACCTCCGGTCGCATGGCCACACCTTCACGGTAGCCAGGGGTACGAAGCGCCTGTCCGGGTTGCCCACGTCCACGGCAGACTGTCCCCCATGAGCTCTCGGTCTCAGTCCCCCGTCGACATCGACCTCGACGGACTCGACGAGCTGCCCGTGCTTCGGCGCGAGGTCTTCGAGGCGCGGCTCGAGCGGTGGCTCCCGGACCTGCGCGAGGCGGTCGAGCCGCTGTACGACGACCCGGAGACCGTCGTACGACGTCTGCTCGATCTCGCGGTCGCCGCCTATGCCGCGCGCGACGACGACCTGCACCGGCTGGACCTCCGGCGGTCGCTCGCGCCCGACTGGTTCCAGCGGCCCGACATGCTCGGGTACGCCGCGTACGCGGACCGTTTCGCGGGCACGCTGGCCGGTGTCGCGGAGCGCACCGACTACCTCAAGGAGCTCGGCGTCGGGTACCTGCACCTGATGCCTCTGCTGAACCCGCGTCCCGACCCGAACGACGGCGGCTACGCGGTGCAGGACTACCGCAGCGTCCGACCCGACCTCGGGACGATGGAGGACCTGCGCAAGCTCACCGGCCGCCTGCGCGAAGAGGGCATCAGCCTGTGCCTGGACCTCGTGCTCAACCACGTCGCCCGCGAGCACGAGTGGGCGCGGCGTGCCCGCGCAGGCGAACGGCGCTACCGCGACTACTTCCTCGTCTTCCCCGACCGGGAGGTCCCCGACGACTTCGAGAGGACGCTGCCCGAGGTCTTCCCCGACTTCGCGCCGGGCAGCTTCACGTGGGACGACGAGCTCGCCGGCTGGGTCTGGACGACGTTCAACGACTACCAGTGGGACGTCAACTGGGCGAACCCCGACGTCCTCTGCGAGTACGCCGACATCATCCTCTACCTGGCGAACCACGGCGTGGAGGTCCTCCGCCTCGACGCGATCGCGTTCATCTGGAAGCGCATGGGCACCAGCTGCCAGAACCAGCCCGAGGTGCACTCCCTCACTCAGGCACTTCGGGCGCTGACCCGCATCGCCTGTCCCGCGGTCGTGTTCAAGGCGGAGGCGATCGTCGGGCCGCAGGACCTGCTCGCCTACCTCGGCGAGGGCAAGCACTACGGCAAGGTCAGCGACCTGGCGTACCACAACAGCCTGATGGTGCAGATCTGGTCGATGCTCGCCTCCAAGGACGTTCGCCTCGCGTCGCACGCCCTCCAGCACCTGCCCCCGCCTCCCTCCTCCACGGCCTGGATCACCTACGCCCGCTGCCACGACGACATCGGCTGGGCCATCTCCGACGAGGACGCCGCGGCGGTCGGGCTCGACGGGCACGCGCACCGCCGGTTCCTCTCCGACTTCTACTCCGGCGAGTTCCCCGGCTCCTGGGCGCGCGGCCTGGTCTTCCAGGAGAACGCCGCCACCGGCGACCGACGGATCTCCGGCTCGCTCGCGTCGCTCGCCGGGCTCCAGGTCGGTGACGTGTACGCCGTGCGGCGGATCCTGCTCGCGCACGCGATCATCCTCGGCTTCGGGGGCCTGCCCGTGATCTGGATGGGCGACGAGCTCGGCCTCCTCAACGACCCCGACTGGGACGCGACGCCCGAGCACGCCGAGGACAACCGCTGGGTGCACCGCCCGCGCATGCCCTGGCCCGTCCCGGCCGACACGCACCGGATCCAGCGAGGCGTCCGCGACCTCGTGCGTGCACGGGCGTCACTCCCCCACCTGCACGCGGCGTTCGGAGCGCAGGTCCTCGACCCTCGCGACCCGGGTGTCTTCCTGGTCGCGCGACACCATGCGCTCGGCCCCGTGCTCGGCGCCTACAACGTGATGGCCGAGCCGCGGCACGTGCCCCTCGAGGTGCTGGGGTCGGTCGGGCTCGACCCGCGTCGAGTCGTGGACCACCTCACCGGGTCGGCGCCGGACATCCGTGACGAGGCGGTCCAGCTCCCGCCGTACGCCGCAGCCTGGCTCGTCGACCGCCCCTGACTGCCGCACGGGCCGAGCCGGCCCGTGACCTTTGCCTCTGGTGCCGCTTTCGCGCGGTCCTCGTACGCTGATCCCGACAGGGCGACCCGGCAGGCCCCTCGCCGCCGCCCCGGAACACGGACGCGGCGCGAGGACATCGTGGTCGGCTGCATCGTCGGGCACGGTGGCAGCACGCCGGACGCCCCGTTGCCGATGCGTTTGGCGGTGGGCGGATGGACCGGACCCGGCGGTCGAGGTCTCCTGGTGACGTGGTCGACGCGCGCCCTACCGAGTCCGGGCCCGAGGGACCGGTCTGGCCGCGACCGCCGAGGGCACCATCCGATGCCCAGCAGGAGCAGGGGTGGCGTGCCGGACGCCGGCTGCTTCACGGGTCGCTCCGGACGCTGGTGTCGGGTCAGTGCCTCGGCCAGGCCGCCGACGGGCTGGCGCAGATCGCGTTCGCGCAGCTCGTGGTGTTCGAAGCCGCCCGCGGTGCGACTCCCGAGCGGATCGCCCTCCTGCTCGCGGTGACGCTGCTGCCGTTCAGCCTGGTCGGCCCGTTCACCGGCGTGGTGATCGACAGATGGCCGCGTCGCGGCGTCCTCGTCACGATGTCGCTGGCCCGGGCAGCCCTGACGCTCGCGGCCGTGGCGACGGTGACGGTCGGCTGGGAGCCCGGCGCCTTCGTCGGTGTGCTCCTGCTCCTGTCCATGTCCCGCTTCGTGCTCGCAGCCAAGGGAGCGGCGCTCCCCCGGACGGTCCGCCCTCACGAGCTGGTGACGGCCAACGCGATCTCGGCCGTGGCGGGCATGACGGCGGTGTTCCTCGGCGCGGTCGGCGGCGCGGGGTTCGTCGGCCGCTCTGCCTCGGCCGGCTTCGTCGTCGCCGGACTGCTCTACGTCGCAGCGGGGATCGTGTTCTCCCGGCTTCCCGACGTGGGCGGCGGGCACGGGCGCGGAGCGCAACGCCGACTGCGTCGGGCACGCGCTCGACGTCGTCGACGGTCTGCGTGCCATCGGACAGCCCGAGATCGGGCTTCCCCTGGCGGCGGTGTGGCTGCACCGGCTCCTGCTCGGTGCCGGCTTCGTGCTCCTCGTCCTGGTCGCGGATGCCTGGTTCAGCCTCGAGATCTCCGGCTACGGCCTGGCGCTCGCGGTCACCGGGGTCGCCGCCTTCGCGGGGTCCGTCGCCGCGCCGGTGTGCGCCCGCCGCTGGCCCCCTGCCGCGCTCCTGCCGGTGACCTTCCTGCCACCCGCGGCCGCCCTGTACGCCGGAGGTCTCGCACCCAACCTCGCGGTGCTGGTCGTCGGTATCGGCGTCACCTCGCTGTCCTTCCAGCTGTTGAAGGTGCTCGTCGACGCGATGGTCGGCCGAGCGGCACCGGACGATGTACGTGGGCGGGTCTTCTCGGGCTACGACGTGCTCTACAACGTCGCCTTCGTGCTGGCCGGGCTGCTCATGGTGCCGCTGTGGGACACGACGCGGGTCCGGCCGCTGCTCTGGTGGCTCGCCGTCGCTTTCGTGGCGGGCTGGCTGCTCTGTGCCCGGGTGTTCCGGGTCTGGCCGTTCGCGACACGGTTGCCCACCGGCCGTCCCTCCCACCGCTGGCGGGGCCGGCTCGCAGCGCTCGCCCTCGGCGCTCTGCCGATGCTCGCCTTTCCTGCGCCCTCGTGGTGGTGGTCCGCCTGGGTCTCCTTGGTCCCGCTGCTCCTGCTGCTCCGGACCGCTCCGACAGCGCGGGAGGCAGCCGTTCAGGGGTGGTGGGCCGGAGCGGGTTACATCGCCGCCTCCGCCTACTGGCTCGTGCCGTCGATCGGGCCGGCCCTGCCGCTCGTCGCGTTCGGCCTCGGAGCCCTGTGGGTGCCCTGGGGCTGGGCGGCGCGCCGCATGCTGGCCGGCCGGCCGTCCACCACGTCGCTGGTCGGCGCGACGCTGGTGCTGCCGTCAGGGTGGGTCGCGATCGAGGCAGTCCGGTCCTGGCAGAGCCTCGGTGGCCCCTGGGCACTGCTGGGTGTCTCGCAGTGGAACCAGCCGACGATGCTCGCGTCTGCCGCGCTCGGTGGCGTCTGGCTGACCGGCTTCCTCGTCGTCACGGTGAACGTGGCCGTCGTGGTCGCACTCGTCAGCTCCCGGGCACGCCTGCGGGTCGTCATGGCCGCCGTCGCGGCAGTCGCGCTGGCCGTGGGGCCGGCATGGGCGGCGTTGCGACCGACGTTGCCCGACATCGGTCAAGTGCGGGTCGGTGTCGTGCAGCCGGGCGCGATGGGCGACGCCGATGCGCGGCTCGCCCGGCAGATCCGGCTCAGCGATGCACTCACGGCCTCGAGTCCCGACCTGATCGTGTGGGGAGAGAGCAGTGTCGGCTACGACCTGCCGCGCCGTCCGCGCCTCACCGGTGAGCTGGTCGCGCTCACCCGCCGTACCGGCGCGGACCTCCTGGTGAACGTCGACGCCCGGAGCGCCGACGGCACGATCTACAAGACCTCGGTTCTCGTGACGCCCGACGGGTTGGACGGCACCTACGTCAAGACCCGTCTGGTCCCGTTCGGGGAGTACATCCCGTTGCGCGGTCTGCTCGGCTGGCTCACGCGCATCAGCGAGGCTGCCGCACTCGACCGCGGCCGCGGCGACGGCCCTGTGCTCCTCCGCTCCGGCGAGGTCGCCTTCGGTCCACTCATCTGCTTCGAGTCCACGTTCCCCGACATGGCCCGTCGTGAGGTCGCCCTCGGCGCCGACATGGTCGTCTACCAGACGGCGAGCACGACGTTCCAGGGCACCTGGGCCCAACCCCAGCACGCCGCTGTCGCCGCCGTACGCGCCGTGGAGACGGGGCGACCCGTGGTGCACGTGGCGCTGACGGGGACCACCGCGGCGTACGACGCGACGGGGAGCTCGAAGCTCTGGATCACTCCCGGTGAGCGGACCGCCGAGGTCATCACATTGACGCTCACGACGGGAAGCACGCCGTACGTCGTCGCAGGCGACTGGCTCCTGGTCTTCGCGACCGTCGTCATCGCGGGTGCGTTGGTCGCGGCGTCCTTGGCTGCAGCGAGGCCTCGCCGGCGGCCGCCTGAAGAAGCCGATGCCGTGATTCCGCTCGAGCCGTCGCGCTCGGGTTCGTAGAAGGGGGCCACATCAGGGGGACGATCGGCCCTGGCCCGGCCGCCCAGTCCCTTCTGACCATGGGAAGGACCAGTGCCGACGGGTTGGAGCCTTGATGACCACCGCGCACGAACAGCAGCCCGCCTCGACCGCGCCTCGCCCCGACAGGCATGGCGGCGCACTTCGCGAGCGGCATCCCGTCACCACCATGCTCGTCGCGCTGCTCGTCGGAACGGCGGCGACGGCCGCGGGCGCCGGCATCGGGATCCGCTACCTGCAGAAGACCGGCCTCTCCCTCGGGACAGTGGTGGGGTTGGTGCTGCTCGCCGTCGGACTCGTGGGGCTGGGCTACGCGGCGAGAGTCGCATGGACGTTGCTGCACGGTTGGTGGCGGCTGGTCCTGCTACCGGCCGGGGTGGTGCTGCTGCCGGTGCTGTCCTCCACCGCCCTGGCGGTGATGGTCACCGTCGTACCGCCGACCGCTCTGGGTGCGGGCACACCCGCCGACGAGGGACTCGACTATCGCGACGTCACCTTCGAGACCGCCGACGGCGTCACGCTGTCAGGCTGGTTCGTGCCGTCGAGCAACGGTGCGGCGCTCGTCGTCAGGCACGGGGCGGGCTCCACGCGCACCGCGACCCTCGACCAGGCAGGCGTGCTCGGACAGGAGGGCTACGGGCTGCTCCTGGTCGACGCTCGCGGTCACGGCCTCAGCGAGGGCCGGGGCATGGACCTGGGCTGGTACGGCGACCAGGACATCGTCGCCGCGGTCGGCTTCCTCGCCGAGCAGCCCGGCGTGGACCCGACGCGAATCGGTCTCCTGGGTCTGTCCATGGGCGGAGAGGAAGCGGTCGGCGCGGCGGCCGCCGACCCGCGGATCAGGGCAGTGGTGGCCGAGGGGATCACCGCCCGGACCGCCGCGGACAGGGACCAGTGGCTGCCGGGTGGAGCTGCCGGCACCGTGCAGCGGGCGCTGGACGCGTACACCTTCGGAGTCACCGATCTCCTCACCCCTGCCGGGCCACCCACCCCGCTCCACGAGGCGGTGGCGATCAGTGACGCAGACTTTCTGCTGGTCACCGCGGGTCAGGTGCCGGACGAGGCGCGCGCAGCGGAGGCCTTCGCGGAGGCGGCGCCCGTCCGCGTCCAGGTGCTCGACATCCCCGGGGCCACTCACACGGACGGCCTCGACACCGCCCCCGAGGTGTGGACGCAGGAGGTACTCGGCTTCCTCGATGCCCACCTGCAACCACCGGCTAACTGACCGGGGCCGGCCCGGACGCGGGAGGGACTGCGCCCGGGCCGGCGAACTGAGACCTCGTCAGGAGCCAGGCAGCGACAGCGTCTCCTCACGCCGGGCCACGTCGTCCAGCGGCGAGCTCACAGGAGGCGACTCCGGTCGGCTCGTCTCGCGGAGCATCTCCGGGATCGACGTGACCTCTGGTCGCGGCAGCGACCGAGAGGCCTGGTCGGCGGACTTCTGCTCACCCGTCTCGGACATGTCCTCGACGTAGAAGGCACCACGCATCCACGGGTGGTTCCAGCAGTAGTAGGTGTGGTAGCCGGGCTTGAGCTTCGAGGTGTCCAGCTCCCACGCAGGCACGGCCTTGTTGTTGCCCGAGGCTCCGTCGGCAAGGGCCGTGTAGCCGAGAGGTCCCGAGTAGAACTTGCCGTTGGTGTTCGGGTAGCTCACCACGTCGCCGGGGCCGTTGCACGGCCCGATGCACGAGGTGATCACGTGCCGGGTACCTCCCTTTGCCGCGAAGTCGAGGTTGACGAACCTCAGCTTCTCTCCTCGTTCGACCACCGGTGCACCCCCGGAGCTGCTGCCCATCGCGCTGCCGGCGGTGCTCCGCTTCTTCAGGTCGCCAGGCGTGAACATGAAGTTCTCGGCCGTGATGACGTTGGTGTGAGGGCCGCGCGGCGCCTTCGGTGCCTCGTGGTCGTTGCACTCCTCGGCCACGCAGGACTGTGGCATGACGTGCACCCACGCGCTGCCGTCGTCACCGCGTTCGGCGGTCTGGTGGGGAAGCGAGTCGGCTGCCTCGGTCGGCGATGCACCCGGCTCGTCGGCGAGCCAGGCCCGGCATCGCTGATCCTTCGACACGCGCACGCTCTTGTCCCAGTAGAAGCCGGTGATGCTCATCTGGTCCGGGAACGCGTACTTGCGGGCGTCGAAGACACCGTTCATCGCGATCCGGTCGCCCTTCTTCACCGGCACGCGCCAACCCGGCTGGCTGATCCCCATCAGCGGGTGGCCGGGCCACACCCCGTCCGGGTAGTACGTCTTGCTGTTGAACACGGTCGTACCCGGGAAGCGGTCGCCGTCCTCGGCACACGGTTGCGCCTTGCTGCCGAGGTTGGACAGGACGACGCCCTTGGCACCACCGTGCTGATGACCCGCACCGGCGATGAGCACGCCGTCCCTCGGCGCGGTCCAGATCTCGCCGACACCGACCTGGACGTTCGACTTCTCCCGCGGCTCGGCGGTCATGAACGAGTTCGGGTCGGCCTTGCTCTCCGAGAGCGCGTCGCCCCGGGACGGCTTGGCGTCGAGCGGCCAGTCGTAGATGCCGCCGGTCTTCGGTACGTCGAACGTCGACCCGTAGATGACGGGCTCCACCGGCCGGTACGTCTTGCCCGTGGACTTCTTGATCTCCTCCGACGTCCCGTGGACGAAGGTGAACTCGAACTCCATGAACACGGCCTGGGTCTGCTCGGTCATGTTCATCGGCATCCAGTACATGACCATCTCCTCGGGCTTCAGCGGGATGCCCCACTGGGAGCCACCCGGCTGGGCCGCCGAGATGCGCTCGAAGCTGCCCTGGGTCTGCTCGCCGCCGGTGCCGAAGACCCAGTCGATGCCCTGACGGGTGTCGGCCGCATCGTCCTCCGCGGTGTCCTTGCGCAGCAGGTGTGCGTGGTGGAGGTGCACGCTGGTGTGGTCGACCGCGCTGCCGTCGGCGTACCGGATGCTCGGCTTCGCGGCGACGATGAAGCCGTTGGCTCCGAAGAAGTCGAAGTTGACCTGGTTGGCGTCGCCGCCGGGCGTGACCGGGTGCGGGCCGTACTGCAGCGTGATGGTCTCCTTGGTGCCGGCCGGCTTGGGCTCGATGTACTGCGCGCGCCGGGTCGCGACCCCGGGGACCGGCGGGCTGCCGCGGTCGGCCTCGCCGCCGTCACCGTGACCGCCGTGGCCACCTTCCTCGTCGCCGTGGTCACCGCCACCGTGACCGCCGTCCTCGTGACCACCCTCGTCACCGTGACCGCCGTCTCGTGACCGCCGTCCTCGTGACCACCCTCGTCGCCGTGGTCCCCGTCTCCGTGACCACCTCGTCTCCGTGGCCACCCTCGTCACCATGGCCACCCTCGTCACCATGGCCGCCATCCTCGTGACCCCCCTGGTCGCCGTGACCACCGTCTCCGTGACCACCGTCTCCGTGACCCGCCGTCTCCGTGACCTCCGTCGTCGCTCGCCGGCATCGCGCCGCCGTGCGACCCGTGTCCCTCGTGGCCGGAGCCCGAGCCGCTGTGCGACCCATGTCCCTCCGGCCCCTGAGCGTGGCCGGCCGCGCCGTGGCTTGAGCCGTGGCCGGTGCCGGTCATGCCGTGACCCTCGTGCGTGTCCGGACCCATCGCCTGCCCGTGGTGTCCCTGGCTCAGCAGCGTCTGACCGTCGCCCTCGGCGGCGCCGTGCCCGTGACCGTCCTCGTGCCCGTCGCCCTCATCCCCTGCCTCATGCCCTGCCTCGTGACCGTCCTCGTGCCCTGCCTCGTGACCGTCCTCGTGGGCACCTTCGTCGCCGGCCGCGCCGCCGTGGTGGTCACCCTCGGCGGATGCGTCAGCACCGTGCGCGTGGCCTCCCGACATCGCAGCGAGCTGGTCCGCGGAGTGGTGACCGCCGCCCCCGAGCAGCAGCGCGGGCACGAACATCAGCGCGATCCCCGCAGCCAGCCCGGTCAGCGCCTGCCTGCCCAGGTGCGGGGAGGGCAGCGAGATCTGGCGGAGCCACGGACTGGTCAACGCCATCAGACCCGGGACGGCGGCGAGCTCGAGGAGCACCGTCACACCGTCCTTGAAACCGATCGGCTCCATGTGCCCGCCGGGCAGGAACGGCAGCCCGATCGTCCGCGAGAGCAGCCACACCGCGACCGAGCCCAGCGTGAGCACGAGGCCACCTGCGACGAGCCCGAGGGAGGGGCCGCGCAGGAAGAGCAACGCAGCCACGCCCATCTGGGAGAGCGCCACGATCGTGAACCCGGCCATCATCACCGGCAGGCTCTCGTGGTCGGCTGCCGCGGAGAGATGGATGACTCCTGCGCCGAGGAAGAGCATCGCCACCGCGCAGGTGATGACATGGGTCGGGTTGTCGAGCTTCCATTCACGTCGGTACTTCATGAAGGCAGTCCTCCAGATCCGGCGTACGCGCCAGGCGAGCTTGCTGGGCAGCGTCGGCCACTGCGGCCGACGAAGGTAAACGTCTGCTAACGCGCTGACCGTAGGCGCAGCCGAGGGGGCGCCGGAAGTAGTTGGGCTGGGCAACCAGGCGAATGTCGCAGTTGACGTACCCCGAGTGAGACTTCTTCGCGCCGGCGGCGTTTGAGGGTGCCTCGCCTCGTTGACAAGGGATCCCCGGCCCAGAAGGGTGCCCGGGACAGTTCCCCGCAGGCAAGGAGCCGACTCCGTTGTTCTCTCGGGCCACTCCCCTGGGCGCGCTCCTCGCGGTCACGGTTCTGCTGATGTCTCCGGCCGCGCACGGCACCGGGGACCCGGTCGCCCCGCAGACCGAGTCGGCGAACTTCTCCAAGCAGGCCGAGCGAGCAGCCGACTACCTGACTCCCGCGATGCTGCGGCAGCAGGCCGAGCAGAGCGCCGGGTCCGCGCTCGGAGGCGTGCAGGAGCAGGCCGCCGACCCTGGCCGGCTGTTCGTGACCGATCTCTGCTGGGCCCGGCCACAAGGCTGCGGCGGCGACCCACGCCTCGCGCACTGGGAGGCGCGCGGGTACGGCATCCGCGACTCGGTGCAGTTCACGGGGCGCAACGGGGCAACCCTGGTCGGGCACGTCTGGGCGACGCGCCGCGGACCCGGCGAGCGACCGCTGGTCGTCATCACGCCGGGGTCGATGCAGGCGACCGAGGAGATGTACTGGTGGGCGGCGCAGGTGCTCGCCAAGTCCGGGTACGTCGTCCTCACGTTCGACGTGCAGGGGCAGGGTCGCTCGGACACGTTCGGTGACGGCGAGGACAGGTTCGACGGAGTACCGACGCAGTCCGCTCTCACCACCTTCTTCGACCACACGCAGGACGCGCTCGACTTCGCGCTCTCCCGACCCGGCCACGACTACTGCCCCAGGCCGAGCCGCTCCGGCACGAGCCACTGCGGCAAGCAGCAGCAGCGGGTCCGCGACGGCAAGGCGAGTGCCTCCAACCCGCTGTGGCGGATGGTCGACAGGCGCCGCGTAGGACTGGCCGGCCACTCCTACGGCGGTGACGGGGCCAGCTGGATCGGCCAGCAGGACCGGCGCGTCGACGCCGTCGTGGCGTGGGACAACCTGTGCGACCCGACGGCGGCCGACGGAGCCGCGGCGGCCTGCCGCACCAACGGTCTCGGCTCGCCGCGACCGCGGATCCCCTCGCTCGGGATCAGCGGCGACTACCCGGGCACCCCGACGCCGTTCACCCAGGCGCCCGACGCCGGCGCCAAGAGCGCTGCCTCGCGGCGGTTCTCACGCGCCGGCATCGACTCCGGCCAGGTCGTCATCCGTGGTGGCACGCACTACGAGTGGTCCTACATCCCGACGCCTGCGTTCGGCGCCACGCTGCGCGGCATCGACCTGTCCGCCTGGTACACGACGGCGTGGTTCGACCGGTACCTCAAGGGCGACCTGACCGCGCAGCGGCGGCTGCTCACCGACCGGTGGCGGCACGACGGCGTCGAGGCGTCGGTGGACCCGACCGGCGACGGCAACATGTTCAGCTACCACTACCTCTCCCGCCTCGACCTCGGGCATCGCGACGGCCGGCGGATCCGTTGCGAGAACCTACGTCTCGGCTGTGCCGCGCTCACGTCGTACGACGGGCGTGGCCGCTCGTACTCCTACCTCGCGATCGCCACCAGCCCGGACGACCGGTCCTAGCAACCGCCATAACCCCTGACCGGCAGTGTCGTTGGAGCATGCAACGGCCTCTCACGGAGGGACGGGGACATGCGCGCCATCGGGTACACCCGCGTCTCAGCCGATGCCGTCGACCTCGTCGCGGAGCGGCAGGCGTTGGCAGCGCTGGGCGTCAGCGACGACTGCATCTACGTCGACTACGGCCTGACCGGGGGCGACCGGGACCGGCCGGGGCTCGACGAGGCGTTGGCCGCCTGCCGACCGGGTGACGTCCTCGTGGTCACCAAGCTGCACCGGCTGGCCGGGTCCATCGCCGACGCCTGCGAGATCGCCCGGCGACTCGGCAGCAAGGGCGTCCGGCTGAACCTCGACGGCTACACCCACGACCCCGCCCACCCGGCCAGCCAGCTGATCTTCCGCACGCTCACGACGCTGGCCGACTTCGAGGCCGACCTGGTTCGCAGCCGGACCCGTGAAGGGCTCAGGGCCGCCAAGGCCAAGGGACGGCTGCGAGGCAAGCCACCGAAGCTCGATCCAGGACAGCAGGCCCGGCTGGTCGACCTGCACCAGAGCGAGGACCGGTCCCCCGAAGAGCTCGCGGAGATGTTCGGCGTGGCCCGGTCGACGGTCTACCGCGTCCTCGAGCGCGCCCGGCGCGGAGCGATCGAGCCGGTCCATCAGGAACACTGAGGCGAGGGACCCCCCGGTCGGCGTTACCGTAGGGCTGAGGGGAGGTGGCGCCGTGGTCGTCCACCTGAACCACACGATCGTCAACGTGCCGGACAAGCGCGAGTCGGCGACGTTCCTCGCCGAGATCCTCGGCCTTCCCGCACCGACCCCCTTCGGCCCGTTCCTGGTGGTCGAGCTCGAGAACGGGGTGTCCCTCGACTTCGCCGACGACCACGGCCCGGCTCGCAGCCAGCACTACGCGTTCCTGGTCGGTGAGGCCGAGTTCGACGACATCTTCGGGCGGATCAAGGAACGCGGGCTGGCCTACTGGGCCGACCCGGGGCGCCGGCGGCCGGGTGAGCTCAACACCAACGACGGCGGTCGCGGCGTGTACTGGGAGGAGCCCGGCGGGCACTTCCTCGAGATCATCACGCGCCCCTACGGCAGCGGATCCTGAGGTACGTCGATGCGCGCGGTCGACAGGTCCCGGAGCCAACCGAACGCCTTCGCGCAGGAGCTGTTCGACGGCCTGCCCCGGCGGTACGACGTGCTCGAGGAGGTCCTCTCCTTCGGGCAGAACCGCCGCTGGCGCAACGCCATGGTCGACGCGGTCACGTCCATGCACCCTTCCCCGCGACGGATCCTCGACGTCGCCACCGGGACCGCCGGCGTAGCCATGACGCTGGCCGGCCGGACCGACGCCGACATCACCGGCATCGACCTGACCGAGCAGATGCTCCGGACCGGAGGCGAACGGCTCGCCCGTCGCAACCTCGGCGACCGGATCCGACTGGTGTGCGGGCGGGCCGAGCAGCTCCCCTTCCCCGACGCCACCTTCGACGCACTCACGTTCACCTACCTCCTCCGCTACGTCGCCGATCCCGCCGCGACGTTGCGCGAGCTCGCACGCGTGGTCCGACCGGGAGGGGTCGTCGCCGGCCTCGAGTTCTTCGTGCCGCCCCCACCTGTGTGGCTTCCGGCCTGGCGGTTCTACACCCGCGTCGTCCTGCCGACCGGGGGCCTCGTCGGCGGCGGACGCGAGTGGGCCCGGGTCGGCCGGTTCCTCGGGCCGTCCATCGAGGAGCACTACCGCAGGTACTCGCTCGAGGAGCATGTGGCCATGTGGCACGCCGCCGGCCTCGTCGACGTACACACGCGGCCGATGAGCCTCGGCGGCGGCCTGGTGATGTGGGGACGGCACCGCGATGGCTGAGCCAGGTGTCACCGCACCGGCCTTCTACGCACTCCGTGGTGGCCGCGCTGCCGACTGGTGGACCCTGCTCCATCCGCCGTACACGGTCTGGCACCTGAGCTACGTCGTCCTCGGCGCGGCCGTCGCCCCGGCGGTCGACCTCGCCGCACTGGGGTTCAGCCTGCTGGCGTTCTTCCTGGCCGTCGGACTGGCAGCGCACGCGCTCGATGAGCTGCAGGGGCGTCCGCTCGACACCCGGATCGGCGACCGGACCCTTCGGTGGGTCGCCACCATCGCGCTGGTCGGAGCCTGTGCCCTCGGCATCGGCGGGGTGTTCTTCTGGGGGCCGGTCAACTGGCTGCTGGCCATCGCCATCCCCCTCGGCGTGGTGCTCGTCGTCGGCTACAACCTCGAGCTGTTCGGCGGGCGGCTCCACACCGACTGGACCTTCGCCTGGGGCTGGGGCGGGTTCCCGGTCGCCGTCGGCTTCGTGGCCCAGTCCCCCGACATGACGTGGGCACTGCTGGGTGCGGCCGTCGCGGCGACGCTGGCCGGTGTCGGTACGTCGTACGCACAACGTCGGCTGAGCACGCCGGCCCGCCGGCTCCGTCGACGTACCGCCGAGGTCACGGGCACCGTCACACGGGTGGACGGAAGCGTCGAACCGCTCGACCGGGCAGCGCTCCTCGCACCCCTCGAAGGTGCACTGCGCGCCCTGTCCTGGGCGATCCCGGTCATCGCGGTCGCGATGCTGCTCGCACGCCTCTGAACCGCCAAGGCATCTGGGACAGCGGGCTCCGGGGACGCGAAGGGACCCGCCGCCGGAGTGGCGACGGGTCCCTCGTCAGCGCTTCAACCGATGAGCGCGTCAGCCGATCAGGTAGTCCTGGGTCTGCGGGTTGAGCATCGGCAGCTTCTTCGCGCCGGCGACCGACTTGCTCGCGAAGCGCAGCGTGTCGAGGCCGCGGGAGATGTCGTTGGCGACGATCAGGCCGTTGTACCAGTACGTCGACCACGCGTTGGACTGCATGTCGTAGTAGCCGATCTCCTTCGGTGCCGTCGGGTCGGTCAGGTCGACCACCGACGTGCCGGAGCCGTAGGCCGAGGAGACGAGGATGTAGCTGTCGGCCAGCGGCACGTAGTTGAAGTTGTGGTACGTGCTGGGCTCGTCGCGCGGGATCCGGTAGTAGCTGAGCGCGGTGGACGGGTCGGCGACCTCGTAGGTCCAGAGGGCCCCGAACGGGTCCTTGGCCGGGCCGAAGTACTCGTCGCCGAACGTCACCAGCTTGCCGTCCGGCGTGAACGCCGCGGAGTGCCAGATGTCGACGTTCGGGGTGTCGATGTTGTCGGTCACCACCGGCTTGAGCGGGTTGGAGATGTCCCACAGCTGGCCCTGCGACAGGCAGGCGGCGGCCGCCAGCTTCTTCGGCGTGAGCACCGAGATGTCGTGGCAGGCGAAGAACGGCGTCACGCCGTACTTCTCACCGAAGTAGTCGATGCCCTTGATCTCCGGCTCGGCGACGACACGGGCACCGAGACCCGCGGCCGCGTTGTCGCCGTCGACCTGGATGACCGAGATCTTCTCGAACGGCGCCTGGCAGTCGGGGCCGATGCCACTCGCGGAGAGCGGGTAGGAGGCGACGTAGATGTAGGCGGTGCCGCCCTCACCCGGCACCAGGGTGTTGGTGTGCGACCCGCAGTCGGTCCGCACGCCCTTGAGGAACACCGGCGCCGCCGGGTTGCTGATGTCGAAGACGCGCACGCCCTCGAAGGCGCCCTCGGTCTTCGCCGTGACGTTGCGCGAGCCCTCACAGCCCTCCGTGCTCTGCGGCGTGTCCACCGAGAGGAAGAGCAGGTCGCCGTACACCGTCACGTCGCCCTGCGGTCCGTTGCAGTGGACGTCGGAGAGCACGACCGGCGATCCCGGCTCGGACAGGTCGACCACCCGGAAGCCCCCGTAGTGACCCGCGAACGCCAGGTCGCCCTTGAACGCGAGGTCGGAGTTCACGCCGCCCCGGTGCTCCGAGGTGCTCAGGAGGCGCATGTTCTGGCTGAACCCGTCAGCCGGGCTGGACGCGGGCGGAGGCGGGATGCTGCCGCCGTCGTCGGGATCCCACGGCTCGTGCGCCGAA
This sequence comes from uncultured Actinomycetota bacterium, assembly GCA_963701425.1. Lineage (GTDB taxonomy): Bacteria > Actinomycetota > Actinomycetes > Propionibacteriales > Nocardioidaceae > Nocardioides_C. The sequence goes on from CAVPAG010000017.1 coordinate 364,042, forward strand.
GCGGGGATGGCGGTGGCCGCGAGGACGGCGGCTGCCAGGCCGACGAGGGTACGGGGGTATCGCATCAAGACCTCCTGGATGAGGACGCTCCTGGATCGGGAACGAGCCGAGAGAGACCGAGGCTGATGGGCCTCGGCCTCGGCATCGTGGCACGAAAACCGCGAACCTTTACCTAGAGGACAAGTGCGGAAAACTGCATTGCAACTTCCTGCACGAGGAAGAGCCGACCGGTCACGTCGGTTCGGTCGTGACGGGAGGGGACGCCGAGGAGGAGCGCAGCAACAAGCGCGCGTGCAGGCCGCCGACCGCGCCAAGCAACAGCGGGAGGACGTCGCGAGACGGCGCGCCTGGGAAGTTGCTAGATGTACCCGGCCACGGCTGCACCCGCGGCAAGCACTGCTGCGAGGAGCCGCACCCGGTCAGCACGGATGAGTCTCACGAGGTCACGCTCGCCTCGGTCGGGGCTCAACCTGCTGTGAGCCGGTGCAGCCACGAAGGCGGTCGTGAGGATGGCCAGCGCGGACAGAACGACAGCGGTCACGGTGCCCGCGTTCCTGGGGCCCGCAGCCATCACCCATGCCGAGGCGCCGACCAGCCCCGCGTAGACGAGGACGACGATTCCGGTGATCCGGCGAGAGTGGTCGGCGTGGTACGTCGCCCAGTGGGTCAGCGGGACATCCCTGAACGCCGGGTAGACGAGGAAGGTCACGACGAGCTGGAACCCGGCGTGCACCGAGGTGGCGACGACGAGCGCCACGGCTGCGGACTCCTCAGGCGACAAGCGGCACCCCGGTGCGCCTGGTCCGACGGTTCCGCTTCGCGTCCTCCCACGCCACGGCCAGTCGCTCGACGACCACCGCGAGCTCCTCGGGCGACCGGGTGTAGGGCAGCCGGACGAACCGCTCGTGGCTCCCGTCGCTGGTGAAGCTGGGCCCGGGGGCGAGGAGCACCCCCTGGCGTTCTGCCGAGGCGGCAAGTGCGGTCGACAGCGGCTCGGGCAGCTCACACCACAGGGCCAGGCCCCCGCGCGGCATCACGTAGCGCCAGTCCGGCAGCCGCGCGGCCAGGGCCTCGGTCAGCGCCTGCCTGGACGCGCGCAGCTGCTCCAGGTGATGGCCGAGCACCTCCGTGCGTACGGACATCAGGTGCGTGAGCGCGAGCTGCTCGACGAGCGGAGCGCCGAGGTCGAGAGCGAGTCGTGCCGAGATCAGGTCGCCGGTGCGCGCGTGCGGCGCCCTGATCCAGCCGACCCGCAGCCCGCCCCAGAACGCCTTGCTGGCACTGCCGATCGAGATGCAGTCGGTGACGTGGGCCGCCATCGGCGCGGGCATCGTGACCTCGTCGAGCGCCATCTCCACCAGGGTCTCGTCCACGACGGTGACGGCGCGGGACGCTGTCAGCGCCTCACCGATCGCGGCGCGCTGCTCGTCCGGCATCAGCGACCCGGTCGGGTTGTGGAAGTCCGGCACGAGGAAGGCCGCCGCCGGGGCGACCTGGCGGATCGTCGCGCGGACAGCGTCCGTGTCCCAGCCGTCCGGGTCGACCGTCGTACCGCTCAGGCGGGCGCCGGTGCGCTGCAGGCCGGCCAGCGTGTTCGGGTAGCCGGGCGTCTCCACGACCACCCGGTCCCCCACCGCGAGCAGCGCGCGGGCGACCACGGCGATGGCGGACAGCGCGCCGTTCGTGACGATGATCTGGTCCGGGGTGGTCGGCACGCCTCGGTCGGTGTAGCGCTGGGCGATGCGCTCCTTCAACGCGGGCAGGCCGGAGGGGAAGTAACCCGTGCCGCCCAGGTAGCAGGGCAGCTCCTCGACCGCTGCCTCGAACGCCGCCATCATTCCCGGCGGGGAGACGGGCGCGGCGCAGGTGAGGTCGAGCGCGTCCGCGTCACCGTGCCCCGGGCGAGAGCACCGAGTCGTTGCGCCCACCGGACACCTGCGGCACCGAGGCGACACTGCCCGATCCCTGGCGCGACCGGAGGTAGCCACGCTCGCGCAGCAGGTCGTAGGCCCGGGTCACCGTGGTCCGGCTGACCCCGAGGGTCGAGGTGAGGTCGCGTTCGCTCGGCAGCCGGGTGCCCGCGGGGATCCGCCCGTCCGAGATGAGCAGCCGCAGGCCGTCGGCCAGTGCGACGTACACCGGTGAACGCTCCCAGGAGGAGCCGAGCAGCTTCTGCACGCGTACCGCGGTGATCGAGCGAGCCATGCAGACCACTCTCCCAGAATTGGCTATCTGAGAACAGGCCAATTCACGGCAGGGTTGGGGGCATGGCTTTCACGACTTCTCCCCGGCCGGCGGTCCAGCTGGCGAACCTGACTCCCGCCGAGCAGCTGCGTGCCGGCCGGCTCGGCCGGAGGCTGCCTCAGCTCCTGGTCGGCCTCGTCCTGTACGGGGTCTCGATGGCGATGATGGTGCGCAGCGGTCTCGGCCTCATGCCGTGGGACGTGCTGCACTACGGCGTCGCGACCTGGCTGCCGCTGACCTTCGGCGGGGTGGTCATCGCGACCGGGGTGGCGGTGCTGCTGCTGTGGATCCCGCTGCGACAGATGCCCGGGCTCGGCACCGTCGCCAACGCCCTGGTCATCGGCATCGCCGCGGACGCGACGCTCGGCTCTGCTCGCGACCTCCGACGGCCTCGCGGCGAGGACGGCGCATGCTCGCCGGCGGCATCGTGCTCAACGGTCTCGCCACGTCCCTCTACATCGGCGCCCAGCTGGGGCCGGGTCCGCGCGACGGGCTGATGACAGGCCTGGTACGACGCACGGGCTGGTCGGTGCGGGTGGTCCGCACCTCGATCGAGCTCGGTGTCGTGGTCACCGGCTGGCTGCTCGGCGGCGTGGTGGGCATCGGCACGATCGCCTACGCCCTCGCCGTCGGCCCGCTCGTCCAGCTGATGCTGCCGAGGTTGATCGTCGACCTGTCCGAGTCCGACGTCGAGGCCGACGCCGAGGGGGTCGCGGAGCCCGCACCCTGCACCGCCTGACGGACGAGCGCCCGTGACCACCCCTGGTCGCCCACCGGTGCCGCCCACCTGGGGCGTTCCCGCGAGGCGTTGACCCGCCTACCATCGGCATCAAGGCAGCTTCAGGCGATGACCGATGTCCGCGACCACGACTTCACTCGACCAGGGGCGCGCGGCCTTCGAGGTCGGCGCGTGGGACGAGGCCTACGTCAGGCTCACGTCCGCGGACCACGACTCGTCCTTGACCCCCGGAGACCTCGAGCACGCCGCGACCGCGGCGTACCTGACCGGGCACGACCAGGAGAGCGACGCGTTCTGGACGCGGGCACACCAGGAGTGGCTCCGAGCCGGTGAACCCGCGAACGCCGCACGGTGCGGCTTCTGGCTGAGCTTCCTCGCCCTGATCCGGGGGGATGCCGCCCACAGCGCGGGGTGGCTGTCGCGCACCGAGCGGCTGCTCGACCTGCACGGTCTGGACACCGTGGAGCGCGGCTACCTCCTGCTCGTCGTCGGGCTCGTCGAGCTGGAGGTGGCCACGGCGACGACGCCGAGCGGACGTACGGCCGGGCGATCGAGATCGCCGAGCGCTTCGACGCCACCGACCTGATGACGATCGCCAGGTTCGGCCTGGGCGAGGTGCTGCTCCAGGTCGGGCGGACCGACGAGGGACTGCGGCTCATCGACGAGACGATGGTGGCGGTCACCACCGACGAGGTCTCGCCCATCATCGCGGGCATCACCTACTGCGCCGTCATCCTCTGCTGCCAACGCCTCATGGACCTCGAGCGCGCCACCGAGTGGACGGCTGCCCTCGGCACCTGGTGCGACACGCAGCGAGGTCTGGTCCCGTTCCGCGGCCAGTGCCTGGTGCATCGCTCCGAGATCATGCAGATCCACGGACGCTGGCCGGATGCGGTCACCGAGGCACAGCGTGCGTGCGACCTCTTCTCTCGCCCGGCCACCCTGGGCATGGCCTTCTACCAACGCGGCGAGCTGCATCGGCTCGCGGGCGAGTTCGAGCAGGCCGAGGTCGCCTACCGGGAGGCGGCGCTCCGCGGTCACGAGCCGCAGCCCGGGTTGTCCCTGCTCCGCCTGGCGCAGGGCCGGCTCGATGCCGCGGTCGCGGCGATCCGGCGCCTTGTGGCGGAGACGGAGGACGGCACGAGTCCGTCCGGCGGCCAGTCCCGGTCGAGGCTGCTCGCGGCGTACGTCGAGATCATGCTCGCCGCCCATGACCTCGAGGCCGCCCGCTCCGGGGCCGACGAGCTCGCCGGTCTGGCGGTCGCCGTCGACGTACCCCTCGTCCGGGCGATGTCCGCTCAGGCCACGGGTGCTGTCCTGCTCGCCGAGGGGAAGGCCGAGGCCGCTCTCGAGCACCTCAGGCGCGCTGGTGACGTCTGGCGGATGCTGGCCGCGCCGTACGAGCTGGCTCGCGTGCGCGTCCTCATGGGCGTGGCCTGCCGGACGCTCGGGGACCACGACACCGGGCAGATGCACCTCGACGCCGCACGGACCGTCTTCGAGGATCTCGGCGCCGCCCCGGACCTCACCCGGCTGGAGAAGATCGTCCTCAAGACCGCGCCGGGAGCTGCGGGTGTGCTGACCGCTCGGGAGCTGGAGGTCCTCCGCCTCGTGGCGATCGGCAAGACCAACCGTGCTGTGGCGAACGACCTGTTCCTGAGCGAGAAGACCGTGGCCCGCCATGTCAGCAACATCCTGACCAAGCTCGGGCTCTCCTCGCGGTCGGCGGCGACCGCCTACGCGTACGAGCACGGTCTGGTCTAGCGGCCGCCCTGCCTGGTCGAGCGCCTGCCGCACCGCGCGCGACCCGTGGGCAGAACGACCCATTCTCCGAGCTGGGTAGTTCGCTACATGCGCCGCCCCGACCGGCTTCCTAGCGTCGACATCGAGTCCGTCCGAGTGGACTCGCCGACACGAGGAGGTCGAGACGATGAGCAGGCAGTACGACGTGATCGTGGTGGGAGCCCGCTGCGCCGGGTCGCCGACGGCGATGCTGCTGGCCCGACAGGGGTACCGGGTGCTGGTCGTCGACAGGGCGACCTTCCCCAGCGACACCATCTCCACGCACATGATTCACGCTCCGGGGGTCCTGGCGCTGCGGCGATGGGGGCTTCTCGAGCAGGTCGTGGCCTCCGGTTGCCCACCGGTCGACACGTACGCCTTCGACTTCGGGGCGTTCACGATCGAGGGCTCCCCGGCCGTCGACGGCGCCCCTGCGTCGTACGCGCCCCGACGCACCGTCCTGGACCCCCTCCTCGCGGACGCGGCGCGCGAGGCCGGCGCCGAGGTGCGGGAGGGGTTCACCGTCGAGGACGTGGTGATCCAGCGAGGGCGCGTGACCGGGATCCGCGGCCACGGTCGAGACGGCCGGACGGTCACCGAGCACGGCCGCGTGGTCATCGGCGCTGACGGACGCCGTTCGCTCGTCGCCCAGGTCGTCCGACCGGAGCAGTACCACCAGAGGCCGCCGCTTCTCGCCGCCTACTACGCCTACTTCAGCGGGCTCCCGATGCAAGGGAGGTTCGAGACGTACGTGCGGCCGAACCGCGGGGTCGCAGCATGGCCGACGAACGACGGCCTGACCGTCGTGATCGCCGGCTGGCCCTACGCCGAGTTCGCCGCCAACAAGAAGGACGTCGAGGGCAACTACTTCGCGACGCTCTCGCTGGCGCCCGCCTTCTTCGAACGCGTGAAGGCTGCGAGGCGGGAGACGCGGTTCGTCGGGACGGCGGTGTCGAACTACTTCCGCACGCCGTACGGACCGGGTTGGGCACTTGTGGGCGACGCCGGCTACAACAAGGACTTCATCACCGCTCAGGGCATCCAGGACGCCTTCCGCGACGCCGAGCTGTGCACCACCGCTCTCCACGAGGCGCTCTCTGGAAGACGGCCGTTCGACGAGGCGATGGCGGAGTACCAGTCGCGGCGTGACTCCCAGGTCCTCGCCATGTACGACTTCACCTGCGAGCTGGCGACTCTCGAGGCACCTCCGCCGGAGCTGCAGCAGCTGCTGGCGGCCACCGCCGGTAACCGGGAGGCGAGCGACCAGTTCGCCCGGGTGAACGCCGGCGTGATGTCGCCGGCCGACTTCTTCGACCCAGCGAACGCGGAGCGGATCCTCATGGCTGGTGCGACCACGAGCTGACTGCCCCGACGACGGGGACGGCGGCGGCACCTGCGGCCACGGTCTGAGTCCTGGTGGAGAACCGGAGGTCACTGTGCCATCGCCGGGTCGCGGACGATCTGGTCCAGCTCGAGGATCAGGCCTTCGGTGAGTACGTCGAGGTCCGGGAAGTGGTCGGGGTCCACGATCGCCGAGATGGTGACCGTGCCGGCGTAGGACAACACCTCGAAGTAGACCGTTGCGTTCCCGCCCTCCGCCACACCGATCGGAACGGCAGACGCGATCGTCGCTTCACCGAACGTGAAGGTCTCGTCGGGGCCACGCAGGTGGCTCACCAGCGTGTGGAACCGGCGCTGGTGGTTCATGTACCAGCGGTAGCCGCCGAGTGCCGCAAGGGTTCGGAAGAGCCAGCCCAGCAAGGCGATCGGGGGTGGTCCGCTCGCCGCTGCCTTGCTCGCGCGTACCTCGGCGGCCACGGCCCCGAGACGAGCTTCGACGTCGCCTGTCGTCGGGACGGGGACGATGAGCGGGCTCACCATGTTGCCCAGGGACGACTCGCTGGCGCTCCGGCGAGCGGACACGGGCACGGTCATCACGAGCGAGCCGACTGACTCCCCCCGGCCCAGCAACACCCGATGCAGCGCCCCGGCGACCGCGACCAGGATCGCGTCGTTGGTCGTCGCGCCATGACGGTGTGCCGCCCTTCTGAGTGCGTCGAGGTCGGCGCGCACCACCGCCAGCCGACGACGCGGACCGGTCGGATGCATGAGCGAGCAGTCGGCGATGCGCGGAGGATGCAGACCTCCGCTCGCGGACATCGAGCTGCGCAGGAGGCGCCAGGACCGGGCAGCGCCACCCAACGCTCGCCACCTTCGCGAGAGGGCATCCCGGACCAGGGCCTTGTTGCTCGGGCGCGGTCGCGGGAAGAGCGTGGTGGATGCGCTCCCACCCGGGTCGACCAGGCTCGCCAGGACAGCCAGTCCACCGATCCCGTCGGCGAGCATGTGGTGCAGCACCAGCACGAGCGCCGCTCTACCGTCCGCAAGACCCGTCACGAACGCCGCTGACCACAACGGCCCGGTGCGTGGGAGCGGTGTCATGACCACGTCGAGGGCGGTGTCGAGAAGCGCCTGTTCGTCGCCGTGCTTCCGGCACCTCACACCACGCACGTGCCGGCGGACATCGAACTGGTCGTCGTCGACCCAGATCGGACCACCGCAGCCCGGCGGCACTCGGACCAGCCGCTGGCGCATCCGAGGGATGGCCTGGATCCGTTCCGCGAGCAGCTGCTGCACTCGACCGAGGTCGAGCGGTCAGCCTCAGCCCGGCGATCCCGGTCCCTTGCGTCGAGCATGAGGACCACCCCGAACTGTTCGGGGACCTGCCCGTTGTCCATCGCCAGGAACGCGAGGTCCGCAGCGCTCGCGCGGTCGACTTCCGGGTGGTCGACGGCCGGGCGGTCGACGGCCGGGCGGTCGACGGCCGGGCGGTCGACGGCCGGGCGGTCGGACCGCGAGGTCGTCCGTCGCCACCGCGCGGAGCGGGTCCCTCGACTCATACATCCAGCGAACGGACCGAGCTCGTGGTCGGTCCAGAGTCAAAGGTCCCTCAGGCCACCGGTGGCGTGGCGTGCCGCAGGGCCTTTCTCGAAACAGTCCCTGCCCCGATGTCAGGCCGACGCGATCTCCGAGCTCAGCCGCTGGCGAAGGCCACTCGCTCGCTGAGCACGGCGCTCGACAGCGGCGCGCACGGACTCCTCCGAGCCGACCACGCGCACCTTCTTCTTGGCGCGGGTGACCGCGGTGTAGAAGAGCTCCCGCGTCAACAGCCTGGAGTCCTCCGGCGGCAGCAGCACGGTCACCTCGTCGGCCTGGCTGCCCTGGCTCTTGTGGATCGTGGTGGCGAACATCGTCTCCACATCGCTCATCCGGCTGGTCGCGAAGGCGGTCAGCCCGTTCGCTGCGGCGATGACTGCCCGACGGCCCTCGGGCTCGAGGACCACGACACCGGCATCGCCGTTGTAGACGCCGAGACCGTAGTCGTTGGCGGTCACCATGAGCGGACGTCCCACGTACATCTCCTCGTAGAGCGGGTCACCGGTCGCCTCGGCGAGCCAGTGCTCGACCTGGCGGTTCCAGTGGCGGACGCCGTACGGCCCCTCACGGTGCGCGCACAGCAGGCGGTGCCGGTCCAGCGCCGCCACCGCGTCCTCGGCGAGGCCCGCCTCCGCGGCGGCTCGCACGCCGAGCGCGGCCTCCAGGACCGGCGACCTCAGCACGGCCGCGGGGTCCTCGCTCTCGACGAACTCCACCTCGTCCGAGCCGGCACGCAGCGCCGTGAGGACGTCGTCCACCGAACCGTCGCGCAGTGCAGTGGCCAGCCGCCGAATCCCGGCCCCGAACCGGTGCGTCGTGGCGAGGCGGACGACCGGGCTCTCCCCCGTCTCTCCGAAGCCCTTCACCAGATCCGAGAGCACCGCGCCGGCGTCGACCGAGGCCAGCTGGTCCGGGTCGCCGACCAGGATCAGTCGCGCATCCGGTCGGACCGCTTCCACGAGTCGAGTCATCATCGTCAGCGAGACCATCGACGTCTCGTCGACCACGATCACGTCGTGCGGCAGACGGTTGGCCCGGTGGTGACGGAAGCGGGTTCCGTTGTCGCGACGCGAGCCGAGCAGCCGGTGCAGCGTGGACGCCTCGAGCGTGCCGAGCCGCTGCCTGTCCTCGGGCGCGAGCCTCGCACTCGCCTCCGCGACCGCCTCCTTGAGCCGGGCGGCTGCCTTGCCGGTCGGCGCGGTGAGGGCGATCCGCAATTCGTCGCCGGCGAGCGAGGCCTGCTCCGCGAGCAGCGCCAGGAGCCCGGCGACGGTGGTGGTCTTGCCGGTGCCCGGCCCACCCGTGAGCACGGTCGTCCACTGGGCCGCGGCACGACGCGACGCCTCCCGCTGCTCCGCGAAGGTCGGCTCGCCGAAGACCCGTTGCAGTCCGGCGTCCAGGACGTCGAGCGCAACGGTCGGAGGTGGTTGGGCAAGCCGTCGCTGCAGGTCGGCGCAGACCTCCACCTCCTGGCCCCAGTAGCGGTCGAGGTAGAGCAGGTCGAACTCCCAGCGCAGCACGCCTTGACTGACCAGTGGACTGGCGGCGACCGCCTCCACCCATGCGTCGTACGCCGGCCAGGGCAGCTCGGGCGCGACGTCGGCCACCGTCGCGAGGTCGAGACACACCGACCCGTGCCGCACCGCCCGGGTCGCCAACGCCGCGGCGAGGAGCACACCCTCGTCGTCCTCCCCCGTCAGCTCGCCGAGCCGTCGCGCGACGTGTACGTCTGCTGCCGTGAGCACGCCTGCCTCGTTGAAGTCGTGCAGGACTCCACTCGCACCGAGCGCCAGGCGGCGGTCGTAGCGGTCGGTGACCTCGAACAGCTCGGTCATGCCGCCCCCTCCCTTCCGGAGTCGCCGCGGCCGACCGGGGCGGCGCCACGGGGCGCGACACCGTCGAGCAGGTCGGACAGCGCCTCGACCAGCGCCACCGGCGGATGCCAGGAGAAGACGCCGCACGGATGCCCGTCGACCACGGGCGTCTCGGGCCCGCACATGCCCCGGAGGTAGAGGTACAGCACCCCGCCGAGATGCACGGCCGGGTCGTAGCCGGGCTGGCGCCAGCGAAGGAACCGGTGCAGCACGACGGCGTACAGCAGCGCCTGCAAGGGGTAGTCGGAGTGGCCCATCGCCTCTCGCAGGGCCTCAGGCCGGTAGTCGTCGGAGGTCAGCGGCGGACCGCCCTCTCCCGGGAAGCCGCCGAGCCAGTTGGTCTTGTAGTCGACCACGAGGTACCGGGTGCCCTCGCCAGACGGGACCCGCAGGACCACGTCGACCGATCCTGTGAGGTACCCGCGCAGATCCTGCCCTCCGAGACCGGGCGAGGCCAGCGCGTCGGCGTACCCCAGCAGCGGGTCGCCCTCCGGCAGGTGCGCGCGCAGCAACGGCGCCACGTCACCCAACGTCACGGGCACGGTCGGGTAGTCGCGTACGTCGCCGCCGGACAGCGGCAGCTCGAACTCCATCTCGCGCAGTCGGTCGCGCAGCGCGATCCGTCGCAGTGTCGTGTCTCCCGCCAGCGGCCCGAGCGGACTGTCGCACACGGCCACCAGCGCGTCGGCGAGCTCTTCGACGTCGAGCTCGACCGGCCACCGCACGAGCTGTTCCTCGATGTGGTCGAGCAGCTCGGCACGGAAGTCGTCGGCCGCCGGATCGGCGTGCTCGAGCACGGCGTGCACCAGCGAGCCGAACGTCGCCCCGACCGGCAGCCCACCCATCGGCGACACCACGGCCTCGGGAGACGGCGCCGCAGCCGGTTCCGGGGACAGGGTCGCGGTCAGCGTGCTCAAGTCGGGCTCGTCGTCCTTCGGTCGCTCCTCCGGCTCGCTGGCGACCTGCGTGTGCGAGGCCTCGGTGGGCACCGAGCTCAGCGCGGTGTACGACGTACGCCGCCAGGTCGTGTCGATCGACCGCGTGAACGTCCGCACCGACAGGGGACGATCGTCGGCCGGCAACGCGACCTCGGGCAGCTGCGGCAGCCGCGCCTCCTCCCACGACGGTCCGCCCAGGCTCTGCCAGATGCTGAGGATCCGGGCGACGTCCGCCTCGTCGTGCAGGTCCTGGCTCGGAGGCACCGAGGGCCATCTCGGCTGGCGGCCGAACAGCATCCGCTGGAGTGCCGAGCACGGAGTGTTGCGGGGCGCCGGTGCCCACCAGGCGACGACCTGGGACCGGGCCCTCGTCATCGCCACGTAGAGCAGCCGCAGCGACTCGCCGTCGTCCTCGGCCATCGCCCGGGCCACGTTGCCCGACCATCGCGGACCACCCGCGCCGACGTCGATGCAGCGCTGGCCGCGGTCGTCCTCATCCGCCCAGTGGAAGAGCGGCACGTCCGGCTTCTGCGGGAAGCGGTCCCACAGGGTGGGCAGGTAGACGACGGGGTACTCCAGACCCTTGCTGCCGTGGATGGTGACGAGCTGCACCGCCGCCGCGTCGCTGTCGAGCCTGCGGGTGCGGTCGCTGGCGACCTCGACCTTGTCGTCGGCCATCTGGGCACGGAGCCAGGCCAGGAGCGCCACCAGGCCGAGCCGCTCCTCGGTGGCCACCTCGTGCAGCGACTGTCCGACGTGGCGGAGGTCGGTGAGCAGACGCTCGCCGTCGACGCGTGAAAGCACCCGGGCGGTGAGCCCTCGCGCCGTGGCCGCCTCGAGGACCGCAGCCACACCCCGCGCGGCGTACAGCTCGGCCCAGTCGCGCATCAGGTCCGCCACCTCGTCGGTCACGGCGTCGCCGCCGGAGTCGAGCTCGACCGCCGTGTGCCCGATGAAGCAGGTCAGGGCGGCGCTGCGCACCCGCGACGACCGGTGCGGCTGCTCGAGCGCCTCCAACAGCTGCAGCCACTCGGTCGCGGCCGGGGTCGCGAAGACGCTGCCGCTGCCTGCGACCACCGCGGGCACGCCGATGTCGGCGAGTGCTCGCTGGACCTCCTGGAGGTCGTTGTTCTTGTAGGCGATCACCGCGACGTCCCGCGGCTGCAGGTCTCGTCCCTCGAACTGTGCGCCCGAGGTGAGCAGCCGCTTGATGTCGCGAGCGACGTCGGCGTACACGTGTGGCCGGATGTCGGGGACGGCCAGCTTGGCGTTGGACCGCTTGCCGAGGACCTCGCGGTTGACCACGCGGAGCCGGAAGGGCGACCCCGCCCCGGTCAGACGCGTGCCTTGGTGCGACGCGCTGACGTCTCGGACCACGATCTGCTCGTCGCCCAACGCGGCGCCGCGCATCATCACCTGCAGCGCGTCGACGAGCGCCGAGTCGGAGCGCCAGTTGGTGCCGAGGGTCTTGCGGGTCGTCGCGGTGGCGGCCGCTTGGAGGTACGTCGTCACGTCACCGCCGCGGAAGGCGTAGATCGCCTGCTTCGGGTCGCCGATCAGCACCATCGTGGAGTGGTCGGTGAAGGCCCGGTCGAGGACCTGCCACTGCACCGGGTCGGTGTCCTGGAACTCGTCGACGAGCACGACCTTCCAGCGCTGGCGCATCCGCTGCCGGGCAGGTGCCTCGTCGGAGAGCAGCGCGTCGGCCAGCTGGGACAGCAGGTCGTCGTAGCTGAGCACGCCCAGCCTGCGCTTGCGACGCTCCAGCTCGGCGCGCACCCCCGCGGCGAACGCCACCCGCCGACCGGGAAGGGTCTCCGGGTCCACGTCACGTGGCTCGAGCCGGGCCTGCGGGTCACCGACCGCCTTCCGCGCCAGCTTCATAGCATCCCGATGGCTGAACGGAGGCTCGTCGTCGGTGCCGGCGAACTCGCGCAGGTACAGGTCGTCCACCACGTCCTCGAGCAGATCGTCGAGGTCCTCCACCAAGGTGGCGTTCGCGTCGGTGTCGCCCGCGACCCCGAGGCTGCGCAGCACCATGTGGCAGAACTGATGGGTCGTGGCGATGGTGGCGGCGTCGAACGATCCGAGCGCGTCCCGCAGCCGCTGCCGCCGCCGCACTCGCTCTTCCGGCGTCGCGTCGAGAAGCAGCGCGACGAGGCCGCCGGGCGGGTGCTCGGTGTCCGGGCGGGCCATGGCGTGCTCGGCCTCGACGAGCTGGGCGCGGACGCGCTCACGCAGCTCCTGGCTGGCGGCGCGGCCGAACGTGACGACGAGCATCTGCTCCAAGGTGGCGATGCCCTCGGCGACGTACCGCGTCACCAGCGCCGCGATGGTCCAGGTCTTGCCCGTGCCGGCGCTGGCCTCGAGCAGCGTCGTGCCGGTCGGAAGCGGATCGCAGATGTCGAAGACCTCGGGCTCGAGGCTCGTCTTGCTTGTCGGGTCGTTCACAGTGCCCCCACGCTCTCCGCGCCGTCGAGCAGCGGCTGCCACACGCGCCAGGCGTACTGTCCGAGCCGATGCGGCTCGTCGTTCCAGGACTCGTCAGGACGCGGCGGAGCCGTCAGAACCTCCAGCGGCGCCGCTTGTCCGAACACCTGGACGTGCGCCAGGTCGGCGTCCTCCCCGGGGATCCCCGTCGGGGAGAACCGGTCGGTCTCCCACTCCCTCTTGGCCTTCCACAGCGGGTCGATATGTGCTCCACGGCGCTTGACGAAGCTCGCCTCGGCGTAGGCGCACGCGGTCTTGGTCGGCAGCGGCAACGGCTCGCGCATGCCCCGGTCGTAGATGTCGACGAGGTCGCGGAGCCACGCTTCTGCGCGATGGTCGAGCGGCCCCGCCATTGCCCGGGTGGTGCCTGCCTTGCCACGACCCAATGCGTGGGCCGTCCAGCTCTCGTCCGGGTGGCCGGCGCTCAAGGCGAGCAGGTCGATCCAGGACCTGAGCCGGTGCTTGGCTGCGAGGCGTGAATAGGTGACCGTCACGAGCCGGTTGCCGAAGATCGACGAGACCGTGCCGGTGAGGCGCCGGCCACCACCGAGGTCGATGTCCACGTCGAGCGTCCGCGGGGTGCCCTGGCGCAGCCCGTTCGCCTGCACGACGAGCGGGCGGACCTGCTCCTCCACCTCGTGCAGCGTGCGGGACCCGAGCTCCCCGGGCGGGAGGACACCGCGTAGTCGTTCGGCTCGGACGCTCGTGGCCGGGTCGTTGCCACCGAGCACGGCAGCGAGCAGCCGGTCGCCGATCTTCCACTTCTCCAAGCCCTCGAGGCTGATCGGGATCGCGTCGCGGGTCTCCTCCGCCTCCAGCGGCGAGGAGACGTCGAGGCGCGATCGCAGGAAGGCCCTCACCGGGTGGGCGAAGAACGCCTGCAGGTCCTCGAGGGCGACGTCCTCGGGGAGTCCGCGCCGGAAGCGGCCCGACCACGAGGGCGGTCGATCGGCTCCCGCGGCTCGCGGGCGGCCTTGGCTCCGGCGAGGGCGGACCGGTCGAAGCTGAAGGGCCTGTCGCCGGCGAGCTCCCCGGGGACGAGGTTGCGGGGGTCGAACGGCTGCAGCGGGTGCTTGACCAGCACCCGGTCGCGCACGGGCTCTGCCGCCGTCACGTCGAGCGCGTCGAGCAGCTCGCCGAGAGGGACGGCCGGCGGTCGCACCGCGCCGGTGTGCTCGTTGGCGCCCGTGTAGGTCACGACCAGGGTCTCGCGTGCTGCGAGGATCGCGTCGAGGAAGAGCTGGCGGTCCTCGCTGCGCACGTCGCGCTCCCCTGTCAGCGGGTGGCGAGCCAGTACGTCGTCGCCGTCGGTAGAGCTGGTGCGCGGGAACACGCCGTCGTCGAGACCGACCAGGCACACCACCCGGTGCGGGACCGAGCGCATCGGGACCATCGTGCAGACGGTGAGGGTGCCGGTGCGGAAGTTGGACCGCGTCGGCCGCCCGCCGAGGCGGTGAGCCAGGAGGTTGCGGACGTCCGCGAGGAGAAGGGGCGTGCCACCCTCGACGCCGGAGCCGGCCGAGCTAGTCGCGCCCGTCGAGGACCCACGGGCGGAGTCGTGCATCCGGGCCAGCTCCCGGTCGAACTGCGCCTGCTGCCACGCGTCGCGCGGCGCCACCTCCGTCAGCTGTCCCACCGCCGCCGCGAGCGCGGTCGTCCACTCCTCGATGGTCGAGGCGGACTCAGCAGCCAGGACGAACGCGTGGAGCCGGGCGACGTACTCGCTGAAGCGGCCGACGAGGTCGATGTCGCCGCTGGAGACGTCGTCGACCGGGAGCGTGGCGTCGACGAAGCGGAGCTCGTCCTCGGCCATCGCGACTCCGAGCAGGATCCGCCCGAGCCCCGCCCACCAGGTGTTGTCGCCGAGCTCGAGGCCGTAGGCGCCGCGGTGGCTCGCGTCGAGACCCCAGCGGATGCCGGCCTGGTCGACCCACATCGCGAGCTGGGCGAGGTCATCGTCGGTGAAGCCGAACCGTCGCCGCACCGGGTCAGCGGACGCAAGGTCGAGCACCTCCGTCGCGGTCACCCGGCCACCGGCCAGCTCCACGAGGACGGCGGCCAGGCTGAGCAGAGGGTTGGTGCTGGAGGGCGCCCGGTCGGCCAGTCGCACACGCAGCCGGTGCGCCGGATGCCCCTCCCCCGCGCCCGCCACGTCGGCGAGGCCGAACCCCGCATGCACGAGCGGCGCGTACGCCTCGATGTCGGGGCACATCACGAGGATGTCGCGGGGCTCCAGCGTCGGGTCGTCCTCGAGCAGCCCGACCAGCACCTCGCGGAGGACGTCGACCTGACGAGACGCGCCGTGGCACGCGTGCACCTGAACCGACCGGTCGTCGCCGCTGACGGCTCGTGCTGTCTCGTGCGGCCGCGTCCGGTTCGGCGTTGGCCCGCAGGTCGTGCTGCAGCCAGCCGAGCAATGATCCGTTGCTCGACTCCCCTCCACCGGTCGAGCCCGTCGAGACCACGTCGTCGACAGACCGTGTCTTTGCGACCCCTTCGCCGGTCGAGCCCGCACCCCGGTCGATCCCGCACTGCCGGTCGATCCCGCACCGCCGGTCGAGCCCATCGAGGCCACCGACAACGTCCGCTGCAGCTCACGTGCGTCGCGCCCGAGCGACCCGAGGAGCGGGTGCCGAACGATCTCGTTCGACCGGTCCTCCTCGCGGGGCACCGGCCCGGAGGCAGCATGGTCGGCCAGGTCCTCCCACAGGGGCCCGGAGACCTGCGGCAGCCAGAGGTGCACGTCGCGCAGCTCGCCCAGAGCGCCGAGCAGCTCCACCTCTGTGACCGGCAGCCTGGTGTGACCGAACAGCGAGAGGCGGGGTGGCAGGTCCAGGCCGTCCCCACCGGCGCGCAGCCGCTCCAACGTCTCGACGTGGCGGACGTCGGGAGGCAGCTCCCCGACCCGTCTCACCAGACGACGCCACAGCTCGGCCTGCCACAGCAGGTCGTCGTCGAGCTTGTTGCCCGCGCCGTCGGAGTCCAGCCCCTCGCGCCAGTCGGTGACCAGGTGAGGCCGCTGCACGGCGTACGACGCGAAGAGCCCTGCGATGCGACGGGCCACGGAGTACCGACGGCTGCGGCGCAGCTCCCCCTCGTCTCCGTCGGCGCCGAACCCGAGGTGCGCCGAGAGCGTCGCGCACCACGGCTCACCCATGGCTTCGTCGATGACCTCCAGCAGCGGCCAGACCATCCGGTCGGGGTCCCAGGCGTCGTCGCGCTCCTTGCCGAGCAACATCGCCACCAGCGAGTGCGGACTCAGGAACCGGACGCCTGCGCAGACCCCGTCGCCCCCGCGCGCGCCGACACCGAGGCGGTGCGAGAGCCGCTGGGTCAGCCAGCGCTCCACGCCCCGCGCGGGCACCACGACGAGCTCCTCGGCGAACGGGTCGTCGAGCGGCGTCGCGAGCAGGTCACCCAGACCGTCGGCGAGGAGGTCGGTGCGCTCGGCGCGATGGATCCGCAAGGTCACGGTCTGCAGGATGCCACGCTCGACCGACAGTCCCGACCTGCCCACGCCGCTCCCGCTGTTTGTCCGCATGGCTCCTCGGGTACGCCGCGGTATGTCCCGTCAGTCCGTGGTCGACGAGCTCCTGCGTGAGCACGGGACGACGTACGCCGAAGCCGCCGGGATCAAGCTCGCGGACAAGCCGTCCCCGCTGTTCCAGCTGCTGGTGCTGACGATGCTGTCCTCGACCCGGATCTCGGCCGACATCGCCGTGAAGGCGGCGCGGGAGCTGTTCGAGGCCGGCTGGCGCACACCGGAGAAGATGCTCGACTCGACGTGGCAGCAGCGGGTCGACGCGCTCGGCCGCGGGAGCTACCGCAGGTACGACGAGAGCACCGCCACCAAGCTGGAGGAGCTGTCGCGGATGGTGCTCGACGAGTACGACGGCGACCTGCGCCGGATCCGGCCGAGCGGCAGGAACGCCGTCGACGACCTGGCGAAGACGATCGCGTCGTTCCCCCGCATCGGCCCGACCGGCGCCCGCATCTTCTGCCGCGAGGTGCAGGACGTGTGGCCGGAGGTGAGGCCGTACTTCGACGACCGGGCTTTGAAGTCGGCCGACAAGCTCGGACTTCCCACCGACCCGAGAACGCTGGCCGACCTGGCGCCGGACGGGCGGGTCGCCGTCCTCGCCGCTGCACTGGCGCGCGTGAAGCCGAAGGGCTGACCCGGGGCCGAGCCGATCCGTGCCCGGCACTAGGCCAGTGGTCCAGCCAAACGTCGCAGCCGGGGACATATCGCCCGGCCCGGGTGTGGCCGGGAGGCGCGGAGGTTTCGCCGCTTTCGCGGGAGCGCACCTTTCCTCTGTGACCGCACCTCGCAACACGCCGCACCTGTCGCACCTGCTGCGCGACAGGCGCGCCTGGCTCCTCGTCCTCGCCATAGCGCTCTTCGTCAGCGGCCTCGTGCTGAGCCTGTACTCGGGCACCAGGCCCGAGCCTCTCGAGTACGAGCGCAACAGCTCGGTGACCCAGCTCGTCGACGACCTCGAGGCCGGTTCGGTGTATGCCGTGACCTGGTTCGACGAGGTCGACAAGGCGGTCGTCGACTACACGGGCACGAGCGACGCGCTGGTCACCGTGCCCGAGGGCTACGCGAAGACGGTCATGGACGCGGTCGTGGAGTCGGGCGCACACCTCGTCGCGGGTGAAGGTACGCCGGAGGCGCCCGCCGGCGACCGATCGCCGAGCCGGCTCCAGAAGGTGACCGGCTTCGGGCTGATGGTCGTGGGCCTGGGCCTCGGGATCTGGATGATGCTCCGCCTCACGAACCCACACGCCGCACCGGCCGAGCACCGTTCCAAGAAACGCCAGAAGCACTCCGGACTCGTCGTGGCCGACGCAGGTCACCACCCGGTTCACCGACGTGGCCGGCGCCGACGAGGCGGTCGACTCGCTCGCCGAGATGGTCACGTACCTGCGCGATCCCAGCCGGTTCACCCGACTGGGTGCCAAGCCACCCCGAGGCGCGCTCCTCGTCGGCCCGCCCGGCACCGGCAAGACACTGCTCGCCCGCGCCGTCGCCGGAGAGGCAGGGGTCCCGTTCCTGCAGGTCTCGGGGTCGGACTTCGTGGAGAAGTTCGTCGGCGTCGGCGCGAAGCGGGTCCGCGAGCTGTTCGCCGCCGCGCGGGACCACGAGCGGGCGATCGTCTTCATCGACGAGCTCGACGCGATCGCGCGGCGCCGAAGCACCGGCGACGACACGGTCGCCAACGCAGAGGGCGAGAACACGCTGATCGCCTTGCTGACCGAGCTCGACGGCTTCGCCGACCGGGGCAACGTCATCATCATCGGCGCGACGAACCGGCCCGACGTGCTCGACCCTGCCGTGACCCGCCCGGGTCGGCTCGACCGGAAGATCGAGGTCCCGAACCCCGACCGGCGCGGACGCGAGCACATCCTCGGTGTCCATGCCCAGGACAAGCCCCTCTCCGAGGACGTCGACCTGGTCGCCCTCGCTCGACGTACCCCTGGCTTCTCCGGCGCCCAGCTCGCCGCGGTGGTCAACGAGGCGTGCATGGTCGCCGCCCGCGAGGACCTGGACGAGGTGACCCACGACTGCTTCGACGCCGCGGTCGCCACCATCGCCATGGGACGGGCACGCACCTCGGCCCTCGTCACCGACCACGACCGCCGGATCACCGCCTGGCACGAGGCGGGCCACGCCGTGGCCGCGTTCCTGGTGCCCGAGGCCGACGACCCGGTCAGCGTCACGATCGTGCCGCGCGGCCCAGCCGGCGGCGTCACCTGGATGGGCGGCTCCGACGACGTCTTCCTCCCGCGCCGCAAGGCCCACGCCCAGCTCGTGGTCGCGATGGCCGGTCGCGCCGCGGAGGAGATCCTGCTCGACGGGGAGTTCACCCAGGGCGCGTCGGGCGACCTCGCCAACGCCACCCAGACCGCGACCGCAATGGTCACCCGGTACGGCATGAGCGAGCTGGGGTACGCCGTGCGCGAGCCCGGGTCCACGGCGGTCGTCGACGCCGTCGACGAGCTGCTCCACGACGCCCATACGCGGGCGGCCGACCTGCTCACCGCTCACGAGGTCTTCCTGTCCGAGCTCGCGGAGGCGCTGCTGGAGCACGAGACGCTCTCGCTGGCCGACATCGCGCTGATCGCCGAACGGTGCGGCGTGGAGCGTGGGACCCCGGTCGCGCTGCGGCCCGTGCCGTCGCGAAAGCCCCGGCGGGATGGAACGGCCGCAGCGGCTGCGCCGGGCAAGGTCGTGGAGCTGCCCGCTGCCTCGGTCCGACGTCGCGCGGGAGTCATGCAGATGGCGGCCGAGGCCTGGCGTCGCAGGCGTCGGGGAAGCACGCCGCCCACGGCGACAGCCTGAGGAAGGTACGGGGCAGACCACGGGAAGGCCGCGGTCAGGGTGGTGCGAAACCCTCGACACATCGAGTCCACCAGGGGCCACAGAGAGTCGGAGTCATGAGTCACGTCGTCGAGGAAGAGTTCGGGACCTACACCGGGACCTGGCACCCCCACCACGGGTACTACGCGGGTGACTTCTCCGGCCAGCCAGTCCGGCCTCTCGATCTGAGCGCTACCGACCTGCTCCTGAACTGAACGCGCGCCGCGCGCCCCTCCCCGGTCCGGCGGTACGGCCGGGTGATGCTCCTCTCAACGCGTCGCCCAATTGAAGCCTCACCCCTGCCTGGTGCGCCTCTTCGCGCCCGACGCCGAGGCCGTCAGCCTCGTGGCACCTCGACGAAGTACGGTCGACCGATCTCCGGGTCCTTGAGCAGTCGTTCGAGGTGTGTGGTGTTGCGCGAGACCGACACCAAGAGCTTGCCGTCGGCGAGAGGGATCTCCGGGTGAGCCAGCGGGGCGTACTTCAACTTGCCGGTGTCGAACCCTCCCGGCGCTTTGACCTCCTTGACCGGCGTCCACGGTCCCCACGGGTTCGGGGCGGTCCACTTGTAGATGAAGTTCGCGATGTCCCCGTCGCGCTTCGAGATCGCCACGAACTTCCCACCAACCGTGTCGACCGAGAGCGTCTGGGAGACACCGCCTTCCGCGGGAAGGATCACCGCAGCCTTCGCCGGATCGGACGCCCAGCGACTGCCGTCCCAGAACTGCCACCTCTTCCTCGTGCCAGGATCGGCCAAGGGCGCGCGTGCGACGTGCAGCTCGCGTCCGAAGACGTACTTCTGCCCGGTCAGCCGCGTGCCGTACACGTAGTACCAGCCACCATGGACGTTTGCGGCCGATCCCCAGTTGATCTGCTGGGGGTCGGTCGAGTCGGGCGTGAGGTCCACGACCTTCTGGAGCTCCGGGGCCTTGCCGCGCTCGACCGTGAAGACGGCGGCGCTCGTGCCGAGGAACGTGAAGTCGAACGACCCGCCTCCGCCTCGCCGGATCCGTGAGCACAGCACGACGATCACGTCACGGGAGCCATGGCGTCCGACGGCGACGGACATCGGCCACCGAACCGTGTTGCTGTCGACGTCCGGGATGACCGGTCCCTCGTCGGGCGTCCGCAGCTGGGACACACATCGCCCTGACGTGACCAGCATCGAGTTGGCCACGATCCGGGGACTGAGCTCCGCGGTCCGCACGGTGTCGCCGAAGAGCCACACCAGCCGACCGTCGCTCAGCCGCGCGCTCGCGCCGATGTCGGCCGCCTGCCACGCCGGCAGGCCGCCTGCGGCAACGGACTTGTTGACCTGCTCGGCGGTCGGTCTCAGACGCTTGTTCATGACACCAGGACAGTTCGGAAGGAGTCGTACGTCGACCGATGTGGCCGACTGCGCCGGTCGGGACGGGAAAGCCTCGGGTGCCTCGTCCGATGTGCACCCCGCGACGAGAGCGACAGTCGCGACACCGGCAGCGATGGCAACACGGAACTCACGCACGACGACTCCTCTCGTCGTCCGGTACTTCTCCGTCCTGAGCGAGCCGGGCCACGCTCGCCTCACGCTCCACAACACCCCGGCCGGCACTCCATCGGCAAGGCCCATCAGACCCATCTCCGGTGAGCTCTGTCCGCATGACGCCTGATTCGTCCTGCTGATCGGTGTCGCCAGCCATTGTCGCTGCCATAGGTTCGCCATCGTTCGCCATTCCCTCGGGTTCACTGGGCTCATCGGGTCGCCGCGCACATCGGCTCATCCGGATCGCCCGGCTGGGCGTGCTGAGTACGACGAGCAGCCGCGGTTGGACACGACCGAGGGGGGCGACCGAAGGTTAGACACGGCGCGACTGAGCCACCGAAAGTGCACACGGTGCGACGGGACGCCGAAGTCTGGGCTGGAAGAGTCGTGCGGACAGATCACGCCATCAACGTCGGTCGACCCACCGCGGGTCTACGTGCGTTTGTGGATGCTGACCCACGACGTCGAACCCGTCCACCAAGAGGCAACCTCTTGATCCATCGTCGTAAGTCTGGACATGGCACGGCGATCGGTTCCGCGTCCCCGGCAGCAGTCCTAGGCTCGAGAGTTGCCGCTGCCGCTGGAGGCACGCCCATGGGCAAACTGATGTTCGCACTGGGGCGCTTCTGTGGACGCGACCGCTGTGGGCCGTCGGCGCGTGGGTGCTAGTCGTCGTCACTGTCTTCGGGGCGGTCCGGGTGTTCGGCACCCAGACCAGCAACGACCTCGACCTCCCGGGAACCGGCAGCCAGGAGGTCCAGGACCTCCTGGCCGAGCGCTTCCCGCCGCAACAGAACGGCACCAGCCCGATCGTCTTCCACGTCGACCAGGGCAAGCTGACGGACAAGGCCAACGCCGACGCCGTGAAGTCCTCGATCGCGAACCTGAACAAGGCACCGCACGTCTACAGCGTCACGAACCCGGTCAGCAGCGACGGCCAGACCGCCGGGCTGCTCTCGAAGGACGGACGCACCGGCTGCGCACCCGTCTGCTCGACTTCAGCTCCGGCGAGCTCGACGAGGCGACCTCCCAGCGGGTCCTCGACGCGACGAAGCCGGCCACCGAGGCCGGCATCGAGGTCGCCGCAGCCGGCTCGATCGGCAGCGAGCTGTCCACGGAGGAGAGCGAGACCAGCGAGGTCGTAGGGCTCCTTGCCGCCATGTTCATCCTGACGCTCGTCCTCGGGAGCGTCGTCGCGATGGGGCTCCCGATCATCGCGGCGGTGGTCGGCCTCGCCATCGCGTTGAGCGTCGTCGGACTGCTCGGTCACCTGCTTTCCGTCCCGACCACGGGCGCCACCCTCGCGACGATGATCGGCCCGGCGTCGGCATCGACTACGCGTTGTTCCTGATCAGCCGACACCAGGACAACCTGGCCTCCGGGGTCCCCGTGGTCGAGTCGATCGCGCGCTCGGTCGCCACGTCCGGCAGCGCCATCGTGTTCGCCGGGAGCACCGTCGTGGTGGCGCTGATCTCGCTGCGGGTCGCCGACATCCCGCTGATGTGCACGCTCGGCCGCTCGGCGGTCGCGGTTCACCGCCGTGCTGGGCGCGGACCGCTGCCCGGACCGCGCTGCCGGCGCGGGGCACGAAGCGCGCGCCGCGACGAGCACGGACCCCTGCACGAACAGGGGCGCGGCAGGCACAAGGACCGGTCGACGCGGGTCCGACGGCACTTCCCCTGCACCCCTGCCAGGTAGCGTCGAGAGAAGAGGAGGGGAACGAGGACAGCGTCGAGAGCAGCTGCCCGGACCGCGCTGCCCGGACAGGCGGCGCGGACGGCCGCGCGGACAGCGGCGCGGACAGCGGCGCGGACAGCGGCGCGGCAGCGGCGCGGACAGCGGCGCGGACGGACGCACGGACCCCTGCACGAACAGGGGCGCGGCAGGCACAAGGACCGGTCGGACGCGGGTCCGACGGCACGCCGCTGCCCCGTGCGCGGGGTCAGCGTCGAGAGAACAAGGGCGGGATCACGGTGGCGGCTAGGTCGTACGCACTGGCCACGCTGATCTCACAACAGCCTGCTGCTCGTCACGGCACCGTGATCCTCCTCGGCTTCCTCCTGCTGATGATCGCCTTCCGGTCCGTCATCGCTGGGCCGTGACAACCAACGGGGATCCGACGATCAAGCAGTTCGGCGTCGGGCTGGCCTCGGCGGTGCTGCTCGCCGGCATCCTCGTGATCACCCTCGCGCCTGCGGCGATCACGCTCATGGGCGAGGCGGCCTGGTGGCTGCCGCGATGGCTCGACCGCTTCCTGCCCCACGTCCACCTCGAGGGCGAGGAGGCGCATCCCGAGTCCGAGGCGGCGCCTGCGCCCGAGGAAGCGCCGGCCGCCGCCGTCGTACCACTCAGGGTGCCGGGTCAACGGACACCGGAGGAGCCTGCGGAACAGCCGCCGGCGAGTCGACCTCGCGCCAGAACGCGTCGACCCGGGCGTTGAACACCTCCGGCACCTCCTGGAACGGCTGGTGTGCCTCACCGACCATCACCTCGAACCTGGCGCCCGGGATCAGTTCCGCCACCTGCCGTGCCGAGCGATTCTTGGACCGGACCGCGGAGCTGACCCGTGAACAGGACAAGGGGCGGATCAACATCGACCAGCTCCACGAGACGCTGCGCCGCGAGTTCCCGCTCAGGTGAAACGCACGGTGCGGCGGGCACAAGGACCGGTCGGAGCGGGTCCGACGGCACTTCCCCTGCACCCCTGCCTGCGTAGCGTCGAGAGAAGAGAGGAGGGGAGAACGATGACAAGCGTCGAGAGCACTCGCGACACCGAACTTCGGGAACGAGCCGTCAAGCGCCTCAAGAAGCGCCGTGACTTCCGCGGCCACCTTCTGATCTACACCCTGGTGAACGCCTTCCTGGTCGTGATCTGGGCCGTGACGAGCCCGGGCGGGTTCTTCTGGCCGATCTTCCCCATCGTCGGGTGGGGCATCGGCGTGATCATGAACGCCTGGGACGTCTACTTCGCCGAGGACTTCAGCGAGGAGGACATCGACAAGGAGATCGAGCACCTGGAGCACCACAGCTGAGCCTCGTGAAATCGCGATAGCCCGGTCACTGTCTTGCCGGAACGGGTTCGTTGATGAGTGCAGCCAGCCGGGGAAGGTCTTCGTCGTACAACAGCGTGAACGTGCGGACGTCGTCAGCCGACAGGCGCGCGCGATGCGTCAGCGCCGAGGCCACGCAGGTCGCCCACACGTGCAGTTCAGGGGGCGCGACCACAGCGGCCGCTGGGAACACTGCTTTGAGGGCCTCCCAACCGGGAAGCTCGTCCACCAGCCCTCGGGGACACACCGTCGCTGACACCGTCGCCCAGCTCAGAAGCCGGGCGCACACGTCCGGGTAGTCGACCGCCCCCTCGACGCGCCCGGTCATGGCGATCGTGTGGATGCCGGCGATCGTCGTCAGGCCGTGAGCGTCGAAGCGCCTGAGCAGGTCGCCGACGGCTGCGACGACGTCCCGCGAGGCCCCCCACTCAGGCCCAGAAGGCAGTTGACCTGACATGCCTCGGACCCAGGGGCCGCGACCCTCGAGCAGGAGTGCCTCGTCGGCCACATCAGCCACGGCCTCGACGGCGAGACAGGACAGAGTGACGTCGCGCAGCAGACCGACGAGATTTCTCTCGACGCGCTGCCGCCCGGCGCGGTCTAGCTCCTGCCACATCTCCGGGTCGAAGGCCTGTGTGACTGTCTTCCACCTGCGTTGCGCTGCAGGGGCGCTCGTCGTCACCTCGATCAGATCGTGGACGCGCTCGTGCAAATTCGCCAGCGCAGCGCTGCGACCGTGAGGCCGAGCCACCGCGGTAGCGATCGTCGCGGCATGCGTGAGGCTGTAGCCGAAGTCAACCTGAGCCGCCACTCGGAGCAGCGCCACCAGGGTGTCCACATCGGCCTGCCACAGCTGCGCCGCCCGCGCGAGCACGACCGGAGTCAAGGGGCCGAAAGGCTGGTCGGGGTCGAAGCGCGGTTCGGTCGGCACCCGCCAACCCCGGGGTGCCCGGCGCGAGGTGCTCCGCGCACCTGTCAGCTCGTCGTACAACAACAACGCCGCCTCCTCGGCCTCGGGAGCGAGCGGCAGAAGAGGTCCCTCAGGAGCACGGTGCAGCGCCCAGCGCACCGGCAGGACGTCCACGCCGTCAGGCACCCCGAAGGCCTGGAGCTCCTCGCGGTCCCCGGGCGGGTCGACGCGGTAGGTCACCCGGGTGTGCCCGCCGTCGTACTCGTGCGTCACCTCAGAGCCGACACCGAGGCGACCATCGACCATCAACGCCGCAAGCTCGTTGAGGACCGATCCCCGGTCCCGCGTGCTCAACATCCAGTCGGCACCCGGGTCGTCGCCCAGGCTCGGTCGTGCCCAGATGTGCAGCTCGGGCATGCCTCGTGTGTGAAGACCGATGGTGTACGCGAAGTCGGCACCCGTCCCATCGGGGTCGAAGACAATCTGGACCTCCCAGAACGGGCGGCTGTCGAGTCGATCGTGCGCGGGCTGCTTGTCCATGGGTGACTCCTCGGTCTCGGTGAACGGTGGCGTCACTGGACCACCACTCACCGACACTTCTGCCGCTCCCGAGCCCGTCGTCGGCCGGGCCTGTGGATGACCGCCGACGCCGTCGGCGAGATGGCGCCACACTTCCCGGACCCCCCCGACGAAGGAGTCCCGATGACCGGATACCAGCAGCCCGATGTCGACGACACCCTCCACAGCGTGCTGGAGAGGTTGACGCGCGAGCATGGCGCCAGCGACCTCGACTGGCTGACTGCCCGAGCGCGGAAGGAGCGCCGCGACGCCCGTATCGACGTCGACTCGGTCGAAGCAGTCGTCGAGAGCTCGACTCTGCTGGCGTGGCGCCCGAACGGCACCGTCGACCACCTCATGCACGTGCTCGATGGAGTGGTGCTGACGCAGCGCGCTCGAGCACCCCTCGCCGGCCGCACCGACCTGTGGTGCACCGTCGCCATGCAACCCCTGCTGAACATCACGGCATTCACCTCGCTGCCCCTGGCAGACGGATCTGGCCACGTCTCTCGCGGGGCATCCGCGCAGGATGTGCTGGTCGGTCCGGAAGGCTGGCTACCGGACGTGCCGAGGTACGGCGTCGTCGGCATCCGCTTGCGGGACGGCATGCTGTCGACGGTCACGGTCGACGAGGCAGACTTCCCCGACCTCGAGGAGCAGGAACGGACCCGCCAGCTCCTCGCCCATCACTACCGGATCGAGCGGTGGTACGCCGGGGAGGACGACGTACAGACCCGACCCGCCGAGATGGTCCGTGCGCTGCTCTACGCCCGGCTCGAGGACCCCGACCTGCTCTCGACCCCTCACCTCCCTCTCGACGAGCTGCTGTACCTGTCCCTCGAGCAGGACAGTGACATCCACTACTGGCGGGACCGTGCAGCGGTGATGGACGGCAGCGTCTCGTTCTCGGTGCACTGCATGCCCTTGGCCCTCTACCGGGAGATGAACCTGCGCGCGCAGCGCTACGGGATGTCCCTCGACCAGTACGTCGTCGCCGTCCTCGGCCACCTCGCGTGGCGAACCCCGTTCGCAGACGACATGGAGCCGTGGGAGAACTGGCTCCCGGACCGGCCCGAGGCATCTGTGCACCAGCTGTCCACCGTCGAGTGAGTGCAGCCGGGTGGATGAGGAGGCACCATGGGATCCGTGACGACACTTCCGCACGGTGGCGGGTTCAACCGCGCCGACCTCGAGGCAATGCCCGATGACGGCCGTCGTCACGAGATCATCGACGGAACGCTCGTCGTGACGCCGTCACCGTCGCACCGACACCAACGATGCTCGCTCCGTCTGGCAGTGCTGCTGCATGACCACTGCCCTGACGACCTCGAGGTCCTCGCAGCCCCGTTCGACGTCGCGCTCACCGAGGACACGATCATGCAGCCGGACCTGCTCGTTGCGCGGCGGGACAGACTTCACCGACGAGGGCCTGTCCGGCGTCCCTCTCTTGGTCGTCGAGATCCTCTCCCCCAGCACACGACAGGTCGACCTCCACCTCAAGCGAGCGTGTTACGAGGCCGCTGGTTGTCCGTCGTACTGGGTCGTCGATCCCCAGGCACCGAGCATCGTCGTCCTCGAGATCGAGAACGGCCGGTACGTCGAACGAGCCCACGCCGTGGACAGCGACGATCTCGAGGTGTCGCTCCCCTACCGGCTGACACTCAAGCCACGAGGCCTCGTCGCCTGAAGTGCTCCAGGGGGCCGCCGAAGGTGCCGGCCTCCTCCGCTCCTTATGCGGGCGTCGTGCTCGATCCTCTGCCTCCGTGTAGGGAATCTGCCCGATGTGGACCGCACCCCTGGCTGCCTAATGTCGCGCTCATGACCAACCTCCCGCTCTTCCTCCCCATGGGCGCAGCTCGACCGTTCGTCTGGCTCGCCAAGGCTGCCCGTTCCGACTCCGCACTCGACCAGCCTCGCCCGCAGCGTCCCGAGGTGACACCCCCGCTCGCCTGGACGCCAGGCCTGTGGCGCCGCTGGGCCGATGCCCCGGCGTACGAGCCGGCTCCGCCACCGCGGCGCTCCAGCTGGTCCCTGACGAACGCCCGTCTGCACGCATCGCTGCACCAGTGACCGCGGCCGGCGCACTCCCCTGAGCGCCGGCCGCCACCACGGCGTTCGACTCTCGGGCCAACCCCCACGATCCAGCTCGCGCAGGGTCATACTCGGACCATGGCGTCCTGTTGCGACCCGAGCGGCTACGAGCGCACCTTCGGGACTCGGTTCGCGCGCTCCCTTGCCCGGCGGTACCGGCGTCGTGGCCTGAGCCGTCCCGAGCAGCGGATCGTCGACTTCTGCGCCGACCAGGGCCTCGAGGGCGCCACGGTGCTCGAGATCGGCGGCGGGATCGGGGAGCTGCAGCTGGAGCTGCTGAGCCGCGGAGCAACCGAGACGACCAACCTGGAGCTCGTCGACTCGTACGACGAGCAGGCGAACGAGCTCGCAGCCTCGGCGGGCGTGGCCGACCGGGTGCACCGGCGGAAGCTGGACATCGCCGTCAGCCCCGACGAGGTGGAGATGGCCGACATCGTGGTCCTGCACCGGGTGGTGTGCTGCTACCCCGACTACCAGCGACTGCTGACTGCCGCCGCGGACCACACGCGGCGGGTCCTGGTCTTCAGCCATCCTCCGCGCAACGCGCTCACTCGGGCGATCCTGGCCCCCCAGAACGCGTGGTTCCGCCTCACCGGCAACAGCTATCGCGCCTTCGCGCATCCACCTCAGGCGATGCTGGACGTGGCCCGGTCGCGTGGCTTGGACGTGACCTACCGACACACCCGCGGCGTGTGGCAGGTCGCCGGCCTCGAACGGAGTCAGGACTGAGCGAGACCTCGCGTCAGGTCTCACCGCCCAAGCCCTTGTGCACGCCCGTTAGCTCGTGCAGCTCCGCGACCGCGCGGTCGAGGACCGCACCGGTGCCGAGCCGCACCGCCTCGACGCGCAGCTCGTCCAGCCCCTCCTCGTCCACGATGTCCGACACGGGGGTGAAGACCCGGCCG
The DNA here is from genome assembly GCA_963701425.1 of uncultured Actinomycetota bacterium. GTDB lineage: Bacteria > Actinomycetota > Actinomycetes > Propionibacteriales > Nocardioidaceae > Nocardioides_C. The sequence continues at coordinate 392,443 of CAVPAG010000017.1, forward strand.
CTGTAGCGAGCGATCGCCGGCCCGACAGCGGCGGCTCCGGGCGCGGCGTCAGCGCAGATCAGGAGCAGCGCGGCGGTTCGCGAACGCCCCGCCGACGACAGCAGCCCCGCGGCGTTGCGCGCAGTGGTCCACAGCTGGGTGGACTGGCCGGTCCGTCGCCAGGTGTCGATCAGGTACGCGAAGCCCTCCGCTGCCCCGGAGACGTCGCCGATGCGGGTGCGCGCGGACGCCAGGGCGACACCTGCGACGCCGTACACGAAGTTGGCCCCGACGGAGGCACACCGGGCCCTGCGCCTGTTCACCGGAGTCGACCGGTTCTACCGGACCTGCTACCGCAGCTCGCTGCTCACCGAGTGGCTCCCAGCGGTCGACGGCCTGGTGGAACGGCTCCAGGCCGGGATCCGCGTTATCGATGTCGGTTGCGGGCTGGGCTCCGCCACCATCCTGCTGGCCGAGGCGTTCCCTGCCTCGACGTTCGTCGGCGTGGACTTCCACGAGGAGTCGGTACGCCGGGCCTCGGCCGCCGCTGAAGCGGCAGGTGTCGCCGACCGGGTGCACTTCGAGGTCGGCGACGCGACGTCGTACGACGGCAGCTACGACCTGGTCTGCTTCTTCGACGCGGTGCACGACATGGGCGACCCGGTCGGCGCGCTCGCGCACGCACGGAGTGTCCTGGCACCTGGCGGGCAGGTCTTCGCCGTCGAGCCGTTCGCCGAGGACCGGCTCGAGGACAACCTGAACAACCCGGTCGCTGCCGTGTTCTACGCCGCGAGCTCGTGCCTGTGCGTGCCCTGCAGCGTCTCGCAGGGCGGTGCGGCACTGGGCGCACAGGCGGGCCCGGCACGGCTGACCGGCGCCTTCAAGGACGCCGGGTTCGGCACTGCCCGGGTGGCCACCTCGACGCCGTACAACCTGGTGATCGAGGCGCGATCCTGAGGAACGGCCAGCCTGGTCCCCGCGCACGGGGACCAGGCTGGAGCGGCCGACTGACGGCGCTCGTGCAGGATGGCGGCGTCAGTCGTGCTCTGGGACCTGGTCACCAGTGGGGTGGGCGTACCGGGACGGCCCCTCGTAGGGCTGCTCGCGGTCCCAGTGCACACCGCCCGTCGACGCCGCGTTGTAGGCCGATTCCTCCTGCTCGGCCTCCTCGATCTTCTTCGCGAGCCTGTCGAGCACAGCCCGCTCCCGATCGACGCGGTACTCGTCGAAGTCGCGTTGGGCGGAGTGAAGCAAGGTCTTGGCCTCGTCCAGGGTGAGCGTGATGGTCAGGTCAGTCATGGCTGCCTCCCGGAGGCGAGCTGGTTGTTGCTGGACGTCCCCTCATCCCTCAATTCACATCTGGACGGACGGAACAGTCAGGGCCATTGGTCACGCAGGTGCCGCACTTCGACTCTCGCAACTGGGATTACGCCAAGCTGGTCGACCTGACATGAAAGAGCATCCGCAGGCAGCGCGCATGACGCCGGCCTCGCACCGCTTGTGATCGGCACTCAGTTGAGGAGGCGCATGTTTGGTGGCACGCCCTCCCCTCGATCGACGACGCCCTCGGTGAGCTCCTGAAGTGCGGTGAGCGCAACGTTCTGTGACATCGGCCCGAAGGAGACCCGAGCGACGCCGAGCTCTTCGAGGCGATTCAGTGGTGGCGTCCTCGGGATCGCGATGAGCGAGAGCCGCCGCGGCCCGAAGGCGTCGACGAGAGTCGTCACTTGCTCCTCCTTGAGGTAGGCCGGCACGAAGACCGTCGGAGCACCGGCGTCGAGGTAGGCCCTGCCGCGCTCGACGGCGGCGGCCAGGTTCTCCGCAGGGTCCTTGTCTCGCCCGAGGTGGAAGGCGTCGGTGCGGGCATTGAGGACGAAGTCAGGGACCCCTTCGGCTTCCGCGGCCTTCATGATTGCCTCGACCTGGCGGGCAGCGTCCGCCACCGGCTTCATCTGGTCCTCGATGTTGGCGCCCACGACGCCGACTCCGATGACCCGACGGACCGTCTCGGCCGCGTTGCCGTAGCCGCCCTCGAGGTCGGCGGTCACGGGCAGGGATGTGGATGTGACGATCCGTCCGACCGCCTCGAGCATGAGCTCGAGGGGGATGTTCTCCCCGTCCTCGTAGCCGTAGGACGCCGCTATCGAGTGGCTCGCTGTGGCCAGGGCTGTGGTGCCCGGAACGTCTGCGACGACCTTGGCACTGATCACATCCCATACGTTGACGAGCTTGAGCAGCGTCTCGGCTCGGTGGAGCGAGAGCAGCTCGCTGGCCCGGGATCGGGTGTCCTCGTGAGACATGTGAGCATCGCCCTTCGACGCTGAAATGTTTCTAGACCTTCACGACCCTACGACGTTGCCACCACTGGACGAGAGCACGTGGACTCGCCTGTCTCGCGCGGCGGAGGCTCAGGTCGTGGTGGACGCCGGCCGCGATGGTCGGGTGGCGGATCGTGAACCGGGACCATCCCCGTGAGCCTATTGGCGTCTGCTGAACCGGACCCGGCCCGACGGCATCGTCCGCATGTCCCACCGGTCGGGATGGTCTGCCATGTGGTGGTGCGGCGGACACAGCGGCAGCCCGTCGGCGAGGTCGGTCCGCCCTCCCTGGTGCCAGGGATGCTTGTGGTGCGCCTCCGTCCACGACGGCGGGCGATCACAGCCGTCCGTCGCGCACCCGCCGAACCTCTGCGCCATCGCGATCCGCTGGTAGCGGTCGAACAGCCGCTGCTCCCGACCCATGTCCAGCACCACCGAGTCCCCGTCGAGGACCATGGGGATGATCCCCGCCCGGCACGCCAGGCGGCGGACCGCACCGGCACTGATCCGCTCACCTGTCTCCAAGGTGCCGGCTCCGACCCCGGACCTCAGGGCCTCGATGCCGATGGTGACCACCAGCGTGAACGGGCTGCCGCCTTGGGACGGCAGCCCAGCGGGGTCCAGGTGGTTCTCCAGCAGCTCCATGAACCCCTGGCCCAGGAGCACCTCGTAGGGAAGCTTCTTGCCCGTGGACGGGTCGATCCGACCCTCGCCGAGGCGCCGCGGCGACGTCAACGCCTCCAGCGCCTTCTTGAGCAGAGCGGCGTGCAGCACCGGCAGCTTGAAGCGGCCCTCGACGGTGCCGTCGCCGTTGTCGCGCATCGTCAACGACGCCCTGCGTCGGGCACGCTCCTCCTCCTTGGCGAGCGCCTCTCCCTCCGCCTGGTCGGCCGCCTCGGGACACACGACCTCGAACAGCCTCTTGCCCAGGCGACGCAGCTGCACCGCGTCGAACCGTTCGGCCAGGTCCAGCAGGTGCGCCTCCGCCCTGACCTCGATGCCGGGCGGCAGGTCGTCGTGCTCCCGGGTCAGCGCGTCCACGGCCTTCACGATCACCTCGGCCTGATCCTGGTTGATCCGGCCGCTGCCCAGCGCACGCCGCGTCGCGTCGTACCTCTCGTCCAGAGCCTCCGCCAACCGCGCCGCCGCGCTGCACCGCGCGCGGCGTCTGCCGGGTCTCGTGCGCCAACCACGCGGCCGTCGACGTCGCCCCGGAGGCGGCACCGACCTCGCTGCGGACCGCTGCGGTCAGCACCCGCAGGTCGAGCTCGGAGAGCCGCGACCTCAGCCTGTCCAGCAAGAGCAACGTCTCGGCCTGCTCGGCCTTGGTCATCGACCACGCCGGCTCCTCACCCAGCCGCGTGAACGCGTCGTCCACCGCACGCGCGAACGCCAGCACCCGGTGCGGCGGGAGCTCCGAGCCCCCGCCGCCGTCGGCGGAGCGGCTCGACAGCCTCGTCACGCCCGGCAGGACCTGCCGCCGTGGTCTCGGATGCTGCGTACGTGGTCATGCCCCAACGCTCGCACCAGACCACCCCGGAATCGAACACTTGTTCGAACGACGTGGACACCTCGCCCACCTACTCCCCTGTGGACGGAACCTGGCGAGGCCGAGAGCTACGCCGAGCGCGACGAGCACCTCGACTGGTACCGACGAGGCCAATGTGCGGCCGGAGACAGGCGACCCGGAACGGACAACGGCGTCGACCCGCGCACGCTCGACTCGCGTTGGCCGCCACGCATGCCCAGCACGGCGGGGGTGGCACCTGAAGGGCCGGACGACCTTTCAGGGTCGGACCAGGGTGACACCGGATGTTCTCCACCGGTCCCGGGGCGCAGAGTGGAGGTGTCGGGGAGACAGCCCGGCCACCAACAGGAGGAAGTGCAGCAGCCGTGAGCACCATCCAGCAGAACTTCGCCCAGCAGGGTCTGATCCGTCCCCGTGAGGACCGGGTGCTCGGCGGCGTGTGCGCCGGCCTCGGGCGTCGTTTCGGGCTCGGCCCCTGGGCAGCCCGCATCCTGTTCGTCCTGCTGCTCATGGTCATTCCCGGCAGCCAGATCCTGATCTACCCCGTGCTGTGGATCCTGATGCCGTCGGAGGAGACGGCCCCCGTCCGGTCGCCTCACACCCCGGCGACGTACCGCGCCTGACCCGGATATCGGCAGCCGCCGACGCCCACGGCCCCTAGGGTGGCCAGACGTGCACAGCCCGGGAGGAGAGTCGTGGTGTCCTTGCTGCAGACCGAGGGGCTGACCAAGCGCTTCGGCTCCGTGACGGCCGTGGACGGCTTGACCGTCGAGGTGTCCCCGGGCATCACCGGGCTGGTCGGCAGCAACGGGGCGGGCAAGTCCACGCTGCTGAAGATCCTGCTCGGTCTCCTCCCCGCGACCGAGGGCCGGGCGAGCGTGCTCGGCCTCGACGTCGCCGGCGACGGCCCGGCGATCCGGGAGCGCGTCGGCTACATGCCCGAGCACGACTGTCTTCCGCCCGACGTGTCCGCCACCGAGTTCGTGGTGCACATGGCGCGGATGTCGGGCCTCCCGACGACGGCGGCGCGGGAGCGGGCGGCCGACATCCTCAGGCACGTCGGGCTCTACGAGGAGCGCTACCGGCCGATGGGCGGCTACTCGACCGGCATGCGCCAGCGCGTGAAGCTCGCCCAGGCGCTGGTGCACGACCCCAGCCTGGTCCTGCTCGACGAGCCGACGAACGGCCTGGATCCCGCCGGCCGCGACGACATGCTCGAGCTGATCTCGCGCATCGACACCGAGTTCGGCATCTCGGTCATGGTCACCTCCCACCTCCTGGGCGAGCTCGAGCGGGTGTGCCGCGAGATCGTCGTGATCGACGGCGGCCGGCTCCTGCGGCACTCCACCACTGCCTCCGTCACCGCGCAGACCCTGACCGTGGCCCTCGAGGTCGACGGGCCGCACACCGACCTCCAACAACGCCTACACGACGCCGGCATCGCGGTGCGCAGCGACGGAAGGCTCCTCCATGTCGACGTCACCGACGACACCACGTACGACGTCGTCCGCGACGCCGTCGCCGACCTCGGGCTCGGACTCGTCCGGATGGAACGCCAACGGCACCGGATGACCGAGATCTTCACCGACGCCACCCCGGCCGAAGGAGAAGTCCGTGCCTGAGCCGATCACGTCACCGGTCGAGACCGGAGCCATCCACGACATCGGGTACCGCCACTACGACGGCCCGCGGCTCGGTGCGTCGTACATCCGTCGCTCCCTGTTCGTGGACACGCTGCGCGGGACGTACGGCTTCGGCCGCTCGGCCCGTTCGAAGATCGTGCCGCTCCTGCTCCTGGCCGCCATGACCCTCCCGGCCGCGGTGATCGGCATCGTGACCGGCTACTTCGGCATGTCAGAGCTGCCGCTGGGCTACACCGCCTACGTCATGAACCTGCAGGTGGCGGTGACGATCTTCGTCGCGGCACAGTCACCGGTGGTGATGTCGCGCGACCTCCGGTTCCGGGTGGCGCCGCTGTACTTCTCACGGCCGTTGAGTCGGCAGCAGTACGTGCAGGCGAAGTACGCCGGGATGGCGCTCGCGCTCTTCGTGCTGATGGCGCTCCCGCTCACCGTGCTGCTGGCCGGCGCGTTGCTGGCCGAGCTTCCCGTCGGCGAGCAGGTGCCCGACTACCTGCGCGGGATGGCCGGTGCAGCGGTGTACGCCGTCGTGCTGGCCGGCATCGGTCTGTTCGTCGCGGCGATGACACCCCGTCGTGGTCTCGGGGTGGCTGCCGTGGTCGGCGTCCTGCTCGTCCTGTCCGGGCTGCAGGCCACGGTCGGGGCGATGGCCGGCGAGCTCGACAACGACACGTTCGCCGGCTACACCGGGCTGATCTCGCCGTACACCCTCGTGGACGGCGTGGTCGCCGCCGTGCTGGGTGCCGAGTCGACCATCGGGGCGGAACCTCCCGGGGTCCTCGGTGCCGTGATCTTCTGTGCGGTCGTCGTCCTCATCGTGGCGGGCTGCTACGCCGGCCTGGTCGCGCGCTATCGGAAGGCGCTGTCGTGAGCACCGTGGAGCTGGAGCAGGTCTCGCGCTGGTTCGGCAACGTGGTCGCGGTCAACGACGTCACGATGCGCCTGACCCCCGGCGTCACCGGCCTGCTCGGACCCAACGGTGCGGGCAAGTCCACGCTCATCCACATGATGTCGGGCTTCCTCGCGCCGTCCGCAGGGAGCGTCACGCTCGACGGGCGACCGCTCTACCGCGACAAGGAGATCTACCGTGAGGTCGGGCTCGTGCCGGAGCGCGAGGAGATGTACGACGCGGTCACGGGCTGGAGCTTCGTACTCGCCAACGCCAAGCTCCACAAGCTCTCCGACCCCGAGGCCGCTGCACAGCGGGCGATCGCCACGGTCGAGATGGCCGAGGCGCAGGACCGCGACATCCGCACCTACTCCAAGGGCATGAAGCAACGGATCAAGATGGCCACCGCGATCGTCCACGACCCTTCGGTGCTGCTGCTCGACGAGCCCTTCAACGGGATGGACCCACGTCAGCGGCTGCATCTGATGGACCTGCTGCACGAGCTCGGGGACCGGGGCCGGACCATCCTGTTCAGCTCCCACATCCTCGAGGAGGTCGAGCAGATCGCCGGCCGGATCGAGGTGATGGTCGCCGGACGGCACGCGGCCTCGGGCGACTTCCGGGAGATCCGCCGGCTGATGACCCAGCGGCCGCACCAGTACACGCTGCGCTCCAGCGACGACCGTGCCCTGGCCTCCGCGGTGATCGCCGAGCCGAGCACGTCGGGCGTCGAGCTGGTGGTCGACGCCGCCGGAGGCAGCAGCGTGCAGGTGCAGGCCACCGACTACGCGGCGTTCATCCACGCCTTGCCCCGGGTGGCCTCGCGGCATGGCATCCGGCTGCTGGAGGTCCACCCCGCGGACGAGTCCCTCGAGAGCGTCTTCTCCTACCTGGTGGCCCGATGAACGCGACCGTCGCATCCCTGACCAGCCGCAGCCTCCTCGGCCGCAGGCGCACGCTGGTCCTGCTCCTGCTCCCCTTGGCTCTCCTGGCGTTGAGCGTGCTCGCCCGTGTGCTCGCCGGCATGGACCCCGAGATCGCGCGCGAGCTCGACGGCCCGCTCGCGCCCGACCTGCTCGGCGGGTTCGGGATCGCGGTCCTGATGCCCTTGCTCGGTCTCATCGCCGGCACCGGCTCCATCGGCCCGGAGATCGACGATGGCTCGATCGTCTACCTCCTGGCGAAGCCGCTGGACAGGTACTCCATCGTCGTCACCAAGCTGGCGGTCGCGATCGCGGTGGTCGTCGCCTTCGGCGTGGTCCCGGTCGCCATCGCCGGGGTGATCCTCACCGGAGAGCTGGGCACGGTGACCGTCGCCTTCACCCTTGGGGCGCTGACCGCGGGCATCGCCTACTCGGCGGTGTTCCTGCTCCTGGCCGTGGTCACCCGCAACGCCGTCGTAGTGGGCCTGATCTACGCGCTGATCTGGGAGTCCCTGGTCGGTGGCCTGGTCCCCGGCGCACAGACGCTGAGCGTCCAGCAATGGTCCCTGTCGATCGTGGAGAAGGTGCTCGGCGACTCGGCGGGACGGCTCGGTGTGGAGGCGGCAGTCGGCTTCGGGACCGGCCTGGCACTGCTCACGATCGTCACGGTCGGTGCGACCGTCTACGCCGGGCGGCGGCTGCAGACCCTGCGCCTCACCGAGGCCTGAGCGTGCGGCGGCTCCCGCTGAGCCGTCAAGCGCTCAGGAACTCCGCGAGCACCGGCCCGACGACCTTCGCCTTGATCATGTGCGTCTGTCCGGACAGCACCTCCAGCCGGGCGTTCGGCACCGCCTCGGCGATGGCGGCCTGGGCGTTGCGCATGTACTCCGGGCTCTTCCCTCCCGCGATCACCAGCGTCTCCGCGGAGACGGCGTCGTAGTACCCGTCAGGCAGCGGCCGGCCCTGCTCGTGCTCGATGACGAGCGACAGGTCGTAGGGCAGCGTGTGCGCCACGCCGGTCAGCTTCTTCCACACCGGCATGAGCCGCATCATCGCGATCATCGGCGCGGGGGCGCCGACGGTGCGCATGAAGGTCTTCACCGCATCCCCGCGCCGGCCCTCGGACACAAGAGCCTCCACCTGCCGGGGCAGCTGCGGGTCGTTGCCCGGACGGGTGTCGTCGAGGATGAACGGCAGCTCGTAGACCGCCAGCCGCTCGATCGGCACCCCCGCCCGCGCGGCCTCGAGCGCGAGGGCACCGCCGGACGAGGCGCCGAACACGTGGGCGCTCCCGCCGGCGGCCTCGATCACCGCGGCGAGGTCCTCCACCTCCCGCTCCGTGCCGTACGACGACGCGCCCGGACCGCTCTCGCCACGATGCCGACGGTCATACGCGACGACCCGGAAGTCCCCCGCGAGAGCGGCTGCGAGGCCCCGTGACGGACCCATCTCCCGGCTGCAGAGGGCGCCGTCGACGAGGACGAGCGCAGGCCCCTCCCCTGTCACCTCGTAGGCGATCTGCGTGCCGTCGGCGGACGTCGTGAACCGGGTCGTGCCGGTGGTGGTGCTGCTCATGGTTTCCTCCTCGATGGTGGTCTCAGGAGTACGTCGAACGAGGTGCACGCTTTTCGACGGGCATCACGCGATCTCCTCCGCCCGGGCCAGGAGCACCTTCCGCTCGGACTCGTTGTGCGTGATTGCCGCGGCCTCGCGGAAGGCAGCCGCCGCCTCCTCCGCCCGTCCGGCCCGCGCGAGCAGGTCCCCTCGGACAGCCGGCAGGAGGTGCGACCGGGCGAGCGGACCGTCGTACAGCCCCTCGAGCACGGACATGACCCGCCTCGGGCCCGAACGCCCGCCCGTGGGCGACGGCCCGGTTCACCTCGACGACGGGGCCGGGGGCGACATCGGCGAGGACGTCGTACAGCTCCGCGATGCGCGACCAGTCGGTCTGCTCTGCGGTGCGTGCGCGGGCGTGGCAGGCGGCGATCTCGGCCTGGAGGACGTACGGACCCACCGGCTTGCCGAGGCCCTCGGCGCGGTCAAGGGCAGCGAGACCACGGCGGATCAGCAGCGGGTCCCAGCGGCGGCGGTCCTGGTCCTCGAGGAGCACCGGGGAGCCGTCCTCGGCCGCGCGCGCGTGGAGGCGGGAGGCCTGGATCTCGAGCAGCGCCTGGAGGCCGAGGACCTCGGGCTCGTCGGGGACGAGATGGCTGAGCATCCGTGACAGGCGCAGCGCCTCGTGGCACAGGTCCGGCCTGGTCCAGTCGTCGCCCGCGGTCGCGGTGTAGCCCTCGTTGAAGACCAGGTAGACCACCGACATCACGTCGGCGAGGCGCTGCTGCCGTTCGGCACCCGTGGGGAGGTCGAAGTCCGCACCCTGCAGCGCGCCCTTGGCCCGCGATATCCGCTGCCCGATCGTCGCGTCCTTCACCAGGAAGGCGCGCGCGATCTCCTGCGTGGTGAGCCCGCCGACCAGGCGCAGCGTCAGAGCCGCCCTCGCCTCCTTCGAGAGCGTCGGGTGGCAGGTGAGGAACATCAGCCGCAGGACGTCGTCCTCGATGTGGTCGACGGCGGCGTCCAGGTCCGGCACGTGCACCTCCTCGAGGTCGCGGCCCAGCTCGGCGGTGCGACGCCGGAGCGTCTCGGCGCGGCGGAAGTGGTCCACCGCCCGGCGCTTGGCGACCGCCATCAGCCAGGCGCCCGGGTTCTTCGGGACACCGTCGGCCGGCCACTGCTCGAGCGCGGCGACCAGGGCGTCCTGCGCGAGGTCCTCGGCGAGACCGACATCGCGGGTCATCCGGGTCAGACCGGCGATCAGGCGGGCCGACTCGAGGCGCCAGACGGCGCTGACCTCGGATGCGGCGTCGCGCTCCATGGCCTGAGGCTAGTGCTCGACGCCGCACCCGTCAGTCCCTCGGCGGTCAGCCGGCCGCGGGTGGTCCGTCGTCGGGTCCGGCGATGCGTCGTACCTCGACCGAGCCCTCCCAGGTCGGCCAGTGCGCCTGGTGGATCTCGGCGACGCGCCGTGCCGCGGCGACCGCCTCCTCCTGCGAGCGGACCTCGATGATCGAGTAGCCGCCCACGACCTCCTTGACCTCGGAGTACGGGCCGTCGGTCACCGTGAGGTCCCCCGCCGCCACCCGGATCTCGATGCTCTGGCTGGTGGGGTAGAGACCGCCCGCGTCGACCATCCAGCCCGATGCGAACGCCTCCCCCATCTCCTTGCCCATCGTCTCGACGAGCTCCGCCGGCGGTGCCCCGACGTCCTCGGCCATCTTCACGAACACGATGTAACGCATGCTGCTCACCCTTTCCGGTGGTGTGTGCTGTCAGCAGTACGTCGGACGACGACCGTGGATTTCGACAGGTACTCGCATTGTGACCTTGACCGGGGCCGGACGATCAGGTGCGCCGAGGGCCAAACCGAGGACCCATGCGGCATCGGGACGCACTTCAAGAAGGTGCACTGGCGAGGGTCCGCACGATCCTCGTCACGAGGCTTCCGTAGGGTTTGACCATGCCTGACTGGAACCTGGTCTCGCGGTCGCACGTGTTTGCGGCCATGAAGGAATGCGACAACCTGGGGTCGAAGGAGTTCCTCCGGCGCTACGGCTTCGGACGTGCCGTGGCGTACACCCTGTGGCACCAGGGCCAGGAGTACGACTCGCAAGGCGATCCTCGGCGTGGCCTACCTTCATGCGACCGGCATCGCCGCCCGGTCCGACGAGTTCTCGGGCGGCAAGGACGGCGCGGCGAAGGTCCTGACCGACCTCGGGTTCGACGTCGTGGTGGACGAGGAGGCACTCGCGGCCGAGAAGCCGAAGCGGGTGAAGCCGGCCAAGCCCAAGCCGGCGGCCGCTCGCGACGTCAAGCCGAAGGTCTGCCCGACGTGTCACATGGCCCTCCCCGCCTCGGGAGTCTGCGACTTCTGCGACTGACCTGCCGCCGCGTTACAGGGCCCCGGCAGTCGCCTGTGACAGAGTGCTGACGGAGAGGCCAGCGACCACCTGCTGGGCTTGTCTCCGACGCGACGGGGTACAGATCCGCATGGGGACTTAGGAGGGATCACCATGAGGACATGGGAGGGATCACCATCGAGCAGCCCGCTCTCCGAGCTGTTCGACGCATCACCGGATCATTCGTCGCACACCTCGTTGGCCGCGGAGCTGGGGCTCCTGCTCGGCCTGGCCGCCCTGATGACCGCACCGTTTGCCGTGATGCTCGCGATGTCGCTGGGACTGGCCGTGCTCGGTCTTGTGTGCGCAATGGTCGGCGTCATCACCACGAGCCGACGCGACATCACGGGAAGCGCGCTCGCTCCTCTCGGCCTGCTCTGCTCGTTCGTGGCGGTGGCGCTGCTTGCGTTGCGCTACCTCGGTCTCGACACCGCGTTCGGGGACCGGCTCGTCCCGGATCTGCAGGCAGTGCTCGAGTTCTTGAACTCCCGCCTGCCGCAACCGTGACGCATCGCCGGCTGGTCGACGGTGAGGCCACCGTGCCGCTGTGCCGGAGCGGCGACGCGACTTATGCGACCGACCTGCGACTGACGCAAGTCGCCTACCGCAGGTCGCCCTCGATGGCCCGCGTCGCGAAGCCCAGCGCAGCGACGTGTGATCTGAGCTGGTGCGGGTCGTACCCGGACGCTCATCGGGACGCTCGACGTACCGCTCGGGCGCGTAGACCGACTCGACCTGCTCCTTGTTCAGGTCGGCTCGCCGATGTCCTCGTTCCACAGCTCGGGGTTCTGGGCGATGAACTGCTCCATCATCGAGACGCACTCCTGGCTGTCGAGCACGACCACCTCGACACCGCGCGAGCGCAGGTAGTCCTCCCCGCCGTAGAACGTCTTGTTCTCCCCCACGACCACCCGCGGGATGCCGTACAGCAGGATCGCGCCCGTGCACATGTCGCACGGGGACAGCGTGGTCGCCATCGTCGACTCGGCGTACACCGTCGCGGGCAGCCGCCCGACGTTCTCCAGGCAGTCGGTCTCGCCGTGCCGGATGGCGCTGCCCATCTGGACGCGGCGGTTGTGGCCCACGCCGAGGACCCGGTCACCATGCGCGAGCGCGGCCCCGATCGGGATGCCGCCCTCGGCCAGGCCGACCTTGGCCTCGGCGATCGCGAGGGCGAGGAGCTCTTCGTCTGTCATCGGTCTCTCCTTGGTCAGTTGCCTCGGCGGATCAAGTCAGCCGCGCCGATACGCCTTGAGGTACGACGCGGGGTAGTGCACCTTGCGACCCCACACGGCCAGAGCCGCGATCACCGCGAGGTACGGCAGGGCGAGCATCAGCTCGCGCGGGATGTCGCTGAAGGTCTTGGTGATCGCCAGCTGCAGCTGCAGGGCGTCCGTCCCGGCGAAGATCAGGGCGCCGAGCACGACCGTCCAGACCCGCCACTTGGCGAAGATGACCAGGGCGATGCAGACCCATCCGCGCCCGTTGATGATGTCGAGGGTGAAGCTGCCCAGCACGGCGAGCGTGAGGAACGCGCCACCGATGGCCATCAGCGCACCGCCCACCATGAGCGCGACGTAGCGGGTCGCCGTCACGGAGATCCCCGCGACGTCGGCGGCCTCGAAGTTCTCCCCCACCGCATGGAGCCGGTACCCCATGCCCGTCGAGCGCAGCACCCACCAGGCAGCCGGTGCGAGCACCAGGAAGGCGGCGTAGGTCAGCCAGTGCTGGTCGAGCACCCGTACGTCGGGCAGCAGGACCTGGAACTTGTCCTCGAGGGTCGGGCGGGCACCCGTGTAGAGCAGGCGGAAGGTGAACTCGCAGACCGCGATCAACAGCAGCGTCAGGCCCAGGCCGGACACGTGCTGGTTCAGACCCAGGGTCACGGTGAGAAGCGCCATCAGGAGACCCGCGACCACGCCTCCGCCGATCGCGGCGAGCAGTCCGATCCACGGCGAACCGCTTCGCAGCGCGACCAGGAATCCGATGAACGCGCCGAGGTACATCGTGCCCTCGATGCCGAGGTTGAGGATCCCGGTCTTCTCGACGATCAGCTCGCCGACACCGGCCCACACCAGCGGCGTCGCGATGGTGAGCATGGCGCTCAGCAGTGCCAGGACGTTGATGCTCATGACGTCTCCCCCGCGGACACCGGCGTCTCCCCACGTCTTCGCCGACCCGACCGGGCGAGCCGGTAGTGCCGCAGCTCCATGGCCGAGAGCACGGTGAGCAGCAGGAGTGCGGCGAAGATCGCGCCGAGCTGCGTCGGCACCTGGAGGACGAGCGACACGTTCTCCGCACCCACCGCGATGTCGGCCAGGAGGCCCGCGACCAGCAAGACGCCCACCGCGCTGAGCCCCGCCAGCGTCGCGACGATGACGCCGGTGTAGCCGTAGTTGTTGGAGATGCCCTGCGTCAGCTGGTGCTGCACCCCCATGACCTGCGACGCACCTCCGGCGCCGGCCACCGCCCCCGACACCAGCGCGGAGCGGAACCGCAGCCTCTCGACGGGGATCCCACTGAACTTCGCGGCATCCGGCGACTGCCCCGACGCCCGGATCTGCATCCCCGCAGCGGTCTTGGTGAACACGAACCAGGTGACCGCCACGATCACCACGGCCACGCCGAACCCCCAGTGCACACGGCTCCCCGGGATCAGCGCCGGCAGGTCGTAGCCGGACCCGAACCGGTCGGAGTCGGTGAAGCCGGTCTCGCTGTTGCGCCACGGTCCGTTCAGCAAACCCTGTACGACGAGCAGGGCGACCGGGTTGAGCAGCAGGGTCGTGACCACCTCGTCGATGGCCCCACGCCGCTTCAACCAGGCGGGCAGCCATGCCCAGGCCAACCCGCCGAGACCACCCGCGACGAACCCCAGAGGTAGCGCCACCACGGCAGGAAGATCGGGTGCGTTGAGCGCCAGGGCCGTCGTGGCCACCGCCCCCATGAGGAACTGCCCCTCCGCGCCGATGTTCCAGTAGCCCGCGCGGAACGCGATGGCCACCGCGATGCCCGTGAACAGCAGCGGTGTCGCGGTCAGCATCACCTCGTAGATCCCGAGCGTCGAGCTCAGCGGGACGAGGAGGTACCGCTCGAACGCCGCCGGCGGGTTCGCCCCTGCGAGCCTGATCGGGATCGCGCTCAGCGCCACCGTGACCAGGACCGCGACGGCCACCGCGGCGACCGGCAGCCACGCGGGTTCGTGGCCCCGACGGACGAGCCTCATACCGCCACCGACTCCCCCGTCATCATCGCGCCCAGTCGCTCGCTGGTCGCCTCGGCGACGGGGAGCCCGCCGGTGATGGCGCCCCGGAACAGGACGAGGATCCGGTCGCACAGGCTGCGCAGCTCGTCGAGGTCCTCGGAGATGACCAGCACGCCGCCTCCCGAGTCACGCAGTTCATCAAGCTGCTCGTGCACGTAGTGGTACGCGCCCGACGTCGAGGCCCCGCGTTGGCTGCGCCACGACGAGCACCTTCGGTCGCCGCGCGAGTGCCCGTGCCAGGAGCACCTTCTGCATGTTGCCGCCCGAGAGGCTGGACACGGGGTCGGTCGGCGTGGCCCGGATGTCGAACTGCCGGATCAGCTCCTCCGCATGCGCCCGTATCGCAGCCTTGTCGAGCATTCCGCGGCGCGTGAACGAGCGCAGGTCCTCGAGCACCAGGTTGTGCTCGACGCTCAGCTGCGGGACCACGCTGCCCCGCCGGTCCTCCGTGAGTCGCCCCAGGCCGGCGTCGAGACGTCCCCGGACATCGAGCCGCGTCACGTCCGTGCCGCCGACCTCGATGCGGCCGCTCGTCGGCAGCTGCGCACCACCGAGGACGTTCATCAGCTCGGTCTGACCGTTGCCGCTGATACCCGCGAGGCCGACGATCTCGCCGGGCATCACCTCCAGGGTGAGGTGGTCGAGAGCAGGTCGGCCGGGGCGTTCGAGGGTCACGTCGGTCAGGTTCAGGACAGGCCGGCGCTCCGCCGTACCGGCTGTGTCTTGGAACGCGGCCGGCGCCTCCTCCCGGGCAGACGGCTCCTCCGTGACGGGCAGCCCCACAGCCGCAGCAACATCCTCGTAAGGCGCGGCGCCGCCCATCATGAGCGACGCCAGCTCGTTCGTGGTCACCTCGGCGGTGGCCCGCTCCCCCACCAGACGGCCACGCCGGAGCACGACGACGCGGTCGGAGATCTCGGCGACCTCGCGCAGCTTGTGGGAGACGAACAGCACGCCGAGCCCGGTACGACGGAGCCGCTGCACCGTCTCGAACAGCGCCCGGACGTCCTGCGGCGTGAGCACTGCCGTGGGCTCGTCGAGGATCAGCACCCGGCACTCGTGGAACAGCGCCTTCACGATCTCGACCCGTTGCCGCTCGCCGATGGAGAGCGTGGAGATGAGCCGCTCGGGTTCGATGTGCACGCCGACGCGCTCCATGGCGTCCATGACACGCTGACGAGCAGCGCGTACGTCGACCCGGCCCAGCCCGACCGAGGAGAGCGCGACGTTCTCGGTGACGGTCATGGTCTCCACGAGGGAGAACTCCTGGGTCACCATCCCGATGCCCGCAGCCATGGCGTCGCGCGGCGACGAGATGGCGAGGGGCCGCCCGTCCATGGTGATCGTGCCCTCGTCGGGACGGACCAGGCCGTACACGATCTTCATCAGCGTCGACTTGCCCGCGCCGTTCTCGCCGAGCATCGCGACCACCTCGCCGGACGCGACAGACAGGCTCACCGAGTCGTTCGCGACGAGGTCACCGAACCGCTTCGTGATGCCGCTCAGCTCCAGCAGCGGGCGGGTGGGGGTCACTGCTGCGAGACGTCGATCGAGCCCTTCGGGGCGGACTCGTCGACCGGTGTGGTGAACGAGCCGTCCAGGATCTCCTGCTTCTTGTCCTCCACCTGCTGCACCAGGTCGTCAGGGATACCGCCGACGATGTCGGTGTTGATCGGGGCGATGTCGCTGCCGCCCTCCTTCATGAAGGAGTACGGGCCGAGGTCCTCGGACGCCGGCTCGCCGGTCGCCTGCTCGGTGACGGCGTCGACGGTCGGGCGGACGTTCCACAGCAGCGAGGTGACCACGTGCTGCGGAGCCTCCTCCTTCTGGTCGACCATCATGCCGATGACCGGCAGGTTCGCCTCCTCGGCCGCGGCGATGACGCCATCCCGCTCGGCGAAGAGCACGTCGGCACCGGCCGAGATCTGAGCCTCCGCGGCCTGCTTTGCGGCGGCCGGGTCGAAGAAGGTGTTGATGAACGAGACCTTCACTGTGGCGTCGGGGTTGGTCTCCTTCACGCCCAGCACGAACGCGTTGACGATCCGGTTGACCTCAGGGATCGGCATGGCGCCCACGACGCCGATCACGTTGCTCTTGGTCGAGCCCGCCGCAGAGCATGCCGGCGAGGTACGCCGGGTCCTGGAGCCAGTTGTCGAACACGCTCATGTTCGGGTCGACCGGCTTCTCGCCCGAGCCGAACGCGAACGGGATGTCGGGGAACTCCGCGGCGACCTTGCGCACCGCCTCCTCGGCCGCGAACGCGTCCCCCATGATGGCGTCAGGCTGCTCGTTGGTCGCGATGTCGCGGAGCGTGCGCTCCATCGCGTCGGAGGTGCTCACGTTGTCGATGTGCTTGTACTCGATCTGGCCGTCCTCCACGGCGCTCTGCAGCGCGGAGTGGATGGCGCCGTCCCAAGGCTCCTCGAGCGGGGTGGCGAACACGCCGTAGATCAGGGGCAGCTCCTCGCCGCCACCTCCGCCGCCTCCGCCGGAGGTCTCCTCCCCTGTCTCGCCGCCACATGCCGCGGCAAGTAGCAACGCGGCGGCGCCCGCCACGGCGGCGAGCCGGTGGTGCCTTCTCGAGGTACGACGGATCTGAGCCATGGCGACCTCCGACTGTCTAGACGAGAAGGCCACTAAACCGCGCCGTTCCGCGCCCCGGCAAGACTCATTCGGCTACTCGAAGGGTCGATTTCACCCCCCGGAGAGTCACTCTCCGCCGGTCCAGGTGGCCGTCACGCTCCTCCCCACCGGGCCCACCGGGTGTCGTACAGACCGTCAGCTAGGGCGACCAGCCGGTCGTGGTCCTCGAGGTTCGCGCCTCTCCAGCGCTCGGGGAACGCATCGACCCCGTGCAGTGCTCCCAGCAGGTTGCCGACCATCGCCGCCACCGTGTCCGCGTCGCGGCCACCCATGACCGCAGTGACGAGCGACTCCTCCGGATCGTCCTGCAGCTCGAGCAGGCACCAGAGGACGACCGGCGTGGTCTCCAGCACGAAGGCCCCGTTGAAGAAATGGTCGAACACCGCGTACGCCGGCCGCCCGAGCCAGTCTGCGACCTCCTCGATGCGCTGGATCAACGAGAATCGCCCGTGCCCGGAGCGGTGCGCCAGCTCGGGGAGGTCGAAGCCGGAGACCGACGCCACCAGCGCGTCCAGGAACCTCGACGGGTCGAGCTGACCCGGCGCGACCAGGCACTGGTTCACAGCCGCTGCTTGGACAACGGCCGATGCCACGGCGGTCACATCCGCGTGGGTCGGTGCTGTGCCGAGGGCCGCCGCATGACGCAGGTCGTCGGGCAGCCCCGCGAACCGCAGTCCGTAGGGCGCGGCACGCATCGCTCCGCCGTTGCCGGCCGACTCGACACCTGCTCGCCACCAGGGCAGTCCGCGTTCGTAGTTCCACAGGGCCTGTCGTGTCGCCGCGCCGATCCCTCGACCGGTCGAGGCCCCACTCAGCCACCCTGTCGCCCAGGTCGTCGGCAGACAGCGGTCCATCGCCGGCAGTCGCGCAGCCACTCGGCCACGACGATCGTCAGCTGGGTGTCGTCGGTGAACGTGCCGACCGGCCCGGACTCCCAGCCCCGCCATGGCTGGAAGTCGCGCAGCCCGTCGGGGTACATCTCCACGACCCGCTGCCGCGGGCCTCCCTTCGACGGGACGTCCGAGCGCATCACCGATCGCGCCGCCGACGAGGCAACCGCGATACCGCTCACGCAGTTCATCGGACGGCTCGGGTATCGGGAAGACACCGACATCCCCGCTCCACTGTTCCGGGGCAAGTTCAAGCTCGATCAGGTGGTCATCCATGGGCGCCTCCACTTCCGGTGAGCAGCGCCCCGGAGAGGGTCATCCGAAACGGCATGCCCGCTTGGGACGAGGCCACGGCTCGCACCGTCATACCAGACTCCTCACCGTCCGCCGCCAGCGCGGATCGGCGCGCCCACGTTGCCTAGTGGGTCGGTGAACGCGCCGTTGTGCTTCAGGGCCGCCTCCGTCACCGTGACCGCCAGCTCCAGCTCTTTCCTCGAGCGATCCGGTCAGCAACACCCACGAGCGCCCAGCACTGGTGAGCCGGTCGACGAACCAGTCAGTCATGTCAGCGCGGATGTGCTCGCCGTCCCGCCATCCGTCCTGCTCGAATGGAACGTCCGCATGGTCAGTGAGCAGGTAGAGGCGACGCTCCCTCGGCCGTAACGCGGCAGCTTTGTCGGCACCGCGTGAGTCACCCCCTGCATAGCGGTACTCCCAGACCGAGGTCGCGAACGAGTCGGTGTCACAGACCAGGAGCGGTGAGCCGGCGCGTGCAGCCTCGTCCTCGAGCGCGTCCTGGACGCGTGCGATCTCGGCAAAGTCGCGGGCCTCCCACGCCAGCTCGTCCATGTCCTGGTGGCCGACGGCGCATGGCCGCCGCCTCGCGACGTGCGCGCTCGAGCTTGGTCACGGTGTACTCGCGGCCGTACTCGGGAACCCACTGCGTGCGTGCCCAGACTCCGCCGCGGGCACGGTAGCGATCGGCGAGGGCGCGAGACACGGTCGTGGTCCCCGTCGACTCGGCCCCCACGACAACGACGCGTGTCGTCAGCGCACCTTGC
Source organism: uncultured Actinomycetota bacterium (assembly GCA_963701425.1). Lineage (GTDB taxonomy): Bacteria > Actinomycetota > Actinomycetes > Propionibacteriales > Nocardioidaceae > Nocardioides_C. The sequence goes on from CAVPAG010000017.1 coordinate 411,532, forward strand.
ACGACAGGGTCGAGCCAGTCCCACGACGCCGCCACATCTTCGCGGACACTCGTGCCGGACACGGGGAGCGCCTCCCGGGCGGGGTCGACGAGAACATGCTCCGCCGACAGTCGCGAGGCCAGCTCGTCGCCATAGGCCTCGCTGCTGAACACCACGTCCACCGGGACGTCGCAATGCACGGTGACCGCGGCTCGCATGATCGCGACGTGTGCGGCCCACACGGGGTCGGACCCGAGGTCCATGGGCACGTCGCAGGGCGCGCCGACGACCGTGACGTTGTCCTCACCGCGCTCAGCGTGCACACGGGCGAGCCAGGAGACGCGGGCGGAAACGGCGAGCGACTCCACCTGGCTCGCGAGCACGAGGACCGTGACCCGATCGGCCGCGGCTGCTGCCTGACTGATGAGGTGGTGGTGGCCGAGATGCGGTGGGTAGAACTTTCCGATCACCAGCCCGTGCCGGAACCTGCCAGAGGACCGGCTCACCTCGCACCTCCGAGCTCGATAGCGCTCACGTCACTGGCCGTCGGCGTTGCAACAGGCAACGCAGCACGCCGGTCTGCGAGGTCACGACGCCACTCGTGCAAGCCCCTCACACACAGAAGGAAGAAGCCGATGTAGAGCAGGGCGGTCAGGTCCAGGCCCTTGTGGTGGTAGAGCGGCACGTAGATGACGTCAGCCGTCATCCACAACAGCCAGGACTCCCACTTCTTCTTGGCCTGGCCCCACACCGCAAGCAGGGAGATCACGGTGGTCACGGCGTCGAAGAACGGCACCGTCGAAGGCGTCTGCGTCTGCAGGAACCAGGTCAGCAGCGCGGTCCCTGAGACACCGGCGACCATCAGGCCCAGCCATTCACGACGGGTCGTGCTCGTGACCACGAGCGGCGTGCGATCCCGTCCACCGTGCAGCCACTGCCACCACCCCCAGAGTGCGAGAGCGATGTAGATGACCTGCAGGCCCGAGTCCGCGTAGAGACCGGCGGTCGCGAAGAGGAGGATCCATAGCAGGTTGTTGGCGATGCCGATCGGCCAGTTGAGGATGTGCTGCCGCGCGACGAGGTACACACAGAGTGCGCCGGTCGCGAAGCCGAGCACCTCAGCCCACGTGGTCGGGGCGCCGAAGGCGTAGAGGGCGGGACTGTTGAGCCAGTTGATGAGCGCGTTCATCGCGCGTCACCTTCCTTGAAGTCGGCGGGGGTGGTGGTAAGCGGCTGCAGCTCGCGGAGAGCGGCGACGAAGTGCGGTTTGGGCGAGCATCCTGGCAGCGCCCGACGTACGTCGGCCAGCGCCTCGTCGAACGGCACACCGCGCAGCATGCTGTAGCGCACGGCGACCGACGGCGTTCGGCTCTGAGCGGCCACGCAGTGCAGGAGCACGGTGCGCCCCTCGTCCCGCAGCCGCGCGACCGTCCGCGCCGCGTCGTCGAGCACGAAGGCGAGGTTCGGGTTGTCCTCGGCGACCGTGTCGAGCAGCCGGAAGTCCAGCTGGCGCCCCCTCAACGACTCGGGCACCTGCGCAGCGCCCAGGCGACACAGGCTCACCACGGCGTCCACCTCGTCGGGCGGCGTCTCCAGCCGAGCCCGTGCCCGACAGGTGCACACCCGGGTCGTGCGGGTGCAGCGCGTAGGAGTCGAAGCCGTCGTAGTCGTCGTAGTCGAGCCGGTCGACGACGGGCCAGCCCTGGCGGTCCGGCCGTCCGCGGCGGATCGTGAGCAGGGCCAGGTTGACCAGGTCGGCGGCACGCGCCCCCGGCCAGCCGTGGACCTTCTCCCGCCAGGCAGCCGGGATCGCGCTCACGCCCCACCGCGCCCCGAGCAGCGCGCCGGCGATGGCAGCGACCGTGTCGGTGTCGTCGCCGATCCGGATCGCCGTCTCCAGCGCGTGCTGCAGGTGCAGGCAGGCGAAGCTGCCGTCGGCCGGCGCCTCGTCGGGCACGGGCGTGTGCACGATCGCCGACCACGCGGCCTGCAGGGCACTGACGACCCAGCCGTTCGGACGGAACGTCCCCGGCTCCGACGACTCGGCCTCGTCGAGCCGTTCGGCCCAGAAGGCGCGGCTCGGCCTCGGGCAGCAGCTCGAGGTTCGGGCGTACGTCGTCCAGCGACCCGGTCAGCACGGCCTGGCGGATCATCAGGCACCACAGCGCGCAGGCCTCGCCCGCCTGCGGGTCGAAGTGGGTCAGCGCGCTCACGCGCATCGCGGCCTCGACCAGCGCCTCGGGGTCGTCGAGGTGGGCGAGCGCGACGGCCGCCGTCCGCATCAGCGAGCCGTTGCCGGCACTCCGGCCGGTCCGCTCGTGCACCGCTGCGAGCCGCACGACTCATCTCCTCGGCGGTCGGGTGCCGGCCGCCGCCGACAGCACGGCACGCGTCTGGATGCCCACGTCAGCGGGCCCCTCGGCGTACCAGTCGGCGAACCGCCGCGCGATCGCCGTGAGCGCCTCGTCCGACCGCAGGTCGGCACCGGTGGCAGCGACCTCTGCGATCGCGTACGCCTGCGCGGTGTCGTCGGTCCACTCCCCCGGCGCGAACCCTCCGAGCCCGCCGCCGATCATCGCCGGCGCGGTGCCCGTGGGCGGCAGCGGCGCGGACCCGAACTCGTAGCCGGCACCGAGTGCGTCGCCGCAGGCAGCACCCAGGAGTACGCCGCACGCGCGGTCCGTCTGGGCGCTGGTCAGCCTCATCGTCGTCATCAGACCCCCACCAGGCTCGGGTGGCGCAGGAACGTCGCGCGCAGGTGGACCGGACGGCCGCGCCAGGAGAGGACGGAGACGTCGAGGTCGTGGTCACGAGCGTGGAGCCGAGCACCGTCCTCGACGTGCTCGGTCGGCCGGAGGTGTCATCCGCTCGAGCCGCTCGACCATGCGCCGAGCCCGGCGTGACGGCGTGACCACGGGCGGCTGGCCGAGAGCGTCCAGACCGGCGGCGGCGATGATCGAGTCGAACTGCTCGCGCAGCGTCTGCGCGTCGTCGAAGACCTCCATCATGAACGGCTGGCCGGCGATCGCGACGATGACGCCTGCCTGGCCCGGCAGCGGCCGGAGGCTGTGCGTGAGCCGCCGGACGTCGTCGCCGGCTCGGTCGAGGTGACCCACGAGCGAGCCGGTGTCGTCGAGGTCGTGGCTGCCGCGGTAGGTGTCGACACGACGCCACACCTCGCCCTGCGCGTCGCGGCCCATCGGCGCAGCGTGCGCTCCGGACCGGACGAACGGCGTGGCACGTCGACCGCGGCTCGCCTGGCGGGTCCCGCCGCCCCAGCGCCGCTGCTCGACGCAGGCCACCTCGACGACCTCGGGACGACCGGGCGCGAGGATGACCGACTTGGTGGCCATCCGGTGCTGCCAGCCTCCCTCGAACAGGTGCCCCTCGAGAACCAGCACCGGCTTGGTCCCCTGGTTGACGGCAGTGAGCCCGGGGACCGACGGCCCACCCTCGAGCTCGGTGACCGCCAGCCCCTTGACGTCGGTCGAGTAGTGCCGACGACCCCCGTCACCGTTCCAC
>CAVPAG010000018.1:0-1544946 GCA_963701425.1 uncultured Actinomycetota bacterium
AGCCCGGTCAGAATCCCGTGGTGATCCTCGCCGCTACGGTCGCGCTCGACGTGATGACCCATGAGGGAAGGTGACCCGTCGCGGCTCGTCAGACGCCGGACGCACCCACCTGCTGCAGAGACACCAGACCCAATCCCAGCGCCTCGATGGCTTCGAGGACGCGCGTCAGGTCGTCGTGGCTCATCACCGCTCGTAGGACGGTCCTGTCGTCCTCCGTCGTCCAGGAGGACTCCGGCAACCCCGCGATGCTGTCGCCACTGAGGACACCTCCGATGACGAGCTCGTAGAGCGACATCGAGACCTCCTGGGAGCGCACCTGGAGGATCGTGATGCCGCGGTCGGCCAGGGCCACGAGCACACTGACGAGCTCTCGGCTGTCATGCACGTCCAGGGTCAGGAGGCGGCTCGAGCCGAGCTCCGGCGAGGCGGTGGCGTAGGGCCACAGCTCCAGGGGGTCGAACTCTCCGGTGACTCTTACCAGTACCTGCATCACTCCTCCTCGGCATGAGCGAGGTCGATGAGTCCAGGCTCTCTCCGGGAGGCTCAACGGAGGTCACCCTCCGAGGACGAGATCCGAGCGTCGTCTCAGAGGAGGCCGAGATCGGCTCCCCGACGCACTGCCGCACGCCGGTTGGCAACATCGAGCTTGCGGTAGAGGTGCGCGATGTGGGTCTTGACCGTGTTGGTCGAGATGAACTCCGCCTCGCCGATCTCGGAGAGAGACAGGTCGGTCGCGAGGTAGCGAAGGACGTCCTGCTCGCGAGGGGTCAGGGTCTCGTCCCATTCGTTGACCCTGTCGGAGACCGGGGTGGCGAGCCGGTTCCTGACCTGCATGACGAAGTCCCGGTGCGCCGTGCCCGCACGAACGTGTTGGGTGAGCAATGGCGAGAGCCGGCTGCCGATCATCAGGAAGGGCTCGAGGAAGTCGTACCTGGACGCGCTCGCCAGGGCGCGCTCGACGGCTGCGTGGGCACCGGCCTCATCGCCGGTCTCGAGGAGCGCCTGGGCTCTGAGCGCCTCGACCAGGCCGGCGGTGTGAGGAAGCATGCGATCCGCGGGGAACTTCTCGAGCTCCTCGAGCGTCCGGTCCGGACGTCCGCAGCTGAGCAGGACGTTCGCCCGGTGGCAGGTCGCCATGTAGTACAGAGGTCCCACGACCGGTTCGTCCACGACGGCGATCGCTTCCGCGATGCGACCCTCCGCGACGAGCACGGTGGCCTCCAGGGCCGTGAGGATCGATGGCCACCACGAAGGCATCCGGCCGTGTTCCGCCAGGTCACGCGCGCGACGCACGTCGTCCTGGGCTGCGGCCGCGTCCCCTGCACTGATGCACGCCTGCGCGTGCACCATGGTGGCAAGTCCGAGCATCCCCCAGTCGTTGGGGAGCAGGTGGGTGATGCAGCGGTCGAGCAGCTCCCGCGCACGTCGCGGGTCGCCCTTCCACAGCTGCGAGCCATCCCAGGTAGCCGTGCGCGGTGGCGGTGGCAGGCAGGTCACCCCAGCCCCTCGCCATGGCCCGGGCAAGGATGTCCTCCGCGAGCAGCCTCATCTCCTCCACGGCACCGGTGGCTATGGACGGGATGCACAGCTCGGCCTGTGCCATGAGCTCCAGGGCGGTGTAGCCGGCCTCGGTAGCGGTCGACTCAGCCTCTCGTAGGAGGCGAACGGCCTCGAGTGGGGCATCGAGAAGCCGGGCCTCGCCGATGCCGACACAGAGCCGGACCAGCGCCAGCGTCGCGCGGTCGTGTGCCCATGAAGCGGAGTCCACGTCGGCCAGCAGCTTGCGTCCGCGCTCAACCGACTCCGACATCGCAGCGCGGTCCCGGACCACGAACAGCTCGACCATCGTGGCCCGGACCTCGAAGCGATCCCGAGCCGCGCCCTCCAGCCGGGAGGATTCGTGACGGGCGAGGTTGAGCTCCACCCTGGCCGCGTCGAAGGCACCCTTGTCGGCGGCCACGAAGGCACGCGCAAGGGTGAGCTCGGCCGCCAGGGTCACGCCCGCCGGCACACTGTCGACGATCCTCGTCACCGTGTCGGCTCGGCCCGCGAGCATGAGATCGAGCCATGCCGATGACGCAACCTCGCCGGCCAGCTCGTTGTCGCCGGCTGCGAGCGCGTGAGAGACGGCCACGGCTGGGTCGACGGGCCGCCACCATCGGGCAGCGCGAAGCTCCAGCTCTCTGGACCGAGGCTCCTGCTCCCGCCGCCGTACGCCCAGGTGCGCGGCGAACAGGGCGTGCCAACGGAACCAGGGCTCGTCGCCGCTCCTCGGCTCCCTGGTGAGGAGGAGACCCTCCGAGATGCAACGCTCCAGGGCGGTCAGCGAGCCCGTCGAGTCGCGTACCGCGTCGATGAGCGAGGGGCACACCAGCTCGTCGATCGTGGCCTCCACGACGAACTGCCGCGTCCGGGGGTCCAGGGTGTCCAGCACCTCGGTCGTCAGGTAGTCGGCGAGCGCGTCGTCCGATCGGAGCGCTAGGGACAGATCGGTCCCCGCTCCCGCCTTCATGGCCAGCAAGGCCATGCGAACCCCCGCAGGCCAGCCTTGCGTCAGGCGGTGCAAGTCCCGGATCGTGTCCGCGCCCGCGCCGGGGCCCCAGGCGTGGACGACTGCGGCTGTCTCCTCGAGGGTGAACGCGAGGTCGTCGGCCGCCACGACTGCCAGTCGGTCCTCGAGCCGTAGCCGCTGGAGTCGTAACCGGGGCATCGCCCTGGCCGCGAGGACGACCCTCGTGGAGGGCGGTGCCCACAGCGTGAGCCGGTCCACCATCTCGAGGGCGCTGGAGGACCTCGAGATGCTCTGCACGTCGTCCAGCACCAAGGTCAGCGGCACGTCGGCCTCGAACACCGCCTCTTGGAGCGAGTCGACGAAGGGGAGCGGGTCGGCGAACATCGGGGGTGCCTCGAGGCTGCGAAGCGCCTCCTCGAGTGGTTGCGCGTCCAGCGTCTGCAGGGCCAGGAGAAGGTCCGCAGCGAGGCGTCCGGGGTCGCAGTCGGACGAGTCGAGCGTCAGCCACGCGACCGCGCCCTCGGGTGCCGAGCGAGCAAGCCACGAGGAGACGAGTGCCGACTTGCCGTAGCCGGCGGCGCCGAGGACGACGGTCACCGGGCGCGATCCCAGCCTGGCGAACAACCGGGGTCGAGAGAGGACGTGGGCTGGTACGGCCGGAGGACCGTACCGACCACCTCTGGGGCGTTCCACGTCGTTGCCTCCTCGTTCGTCGTCGCTCGGACCTGGCCCCCGTGCGAACGACTGCGCTTACTGGGAGCACACACCCGCGGCATCAGTCCTTGCAACGGCGGTTGGTCATGGCGGCAGAACCGGTGGTCCTGAACGGGCGGTAGTGCGGCGAAGCAGGCACAGACCCGCACGTACCGGGACCGATGAGCCGGGGGAGGAGGGTGAGGTCGGCGTCGCGACCTGAATCACCCGCGTCGGGGGAGGCGGGCCGCGCGGCGCCCGAGGTACCCAGGAGGAGACAGTCTTCGGCGAGGGTTCGCTCGCCGCCCCGCTGGTGACCAAGCACTTCGAGAAGGGACCCACATCATGGCTGACTACCCGCTCATCGCCGACCACGGGCTCATCGGCGACCTCCAGACGTCAGCCCTCGTGGCTACCGACGGCTCCATCGACTGGTTCTGCGCACCCCGGTTCGACTCGCCCAGCATCTTCGGGGCGTTACTGGACTACGAGCGGGGTGGTCACTGCCGGGTGCGGCCGACCGTCGAAGCGTTCACCAGCAAGCAGCTGTACTTCCCCGACACCGCAGTCCTGATCACGCGCTTCATGACCGAGGCGGGTGTCGGGGAGCTCGTCGACTTCATGCCGGCGGCCAGCACCACGACGGCCTCCGCCCGACACCGCGTGGTCCGCATGGTCAGGTGCGTGCGCGGCCAGATGACCTTCGCGATCGACATCGCACCGAGGTTCGACTACGGACGCGAGTCCCACGAGACCCACCTGTCCGAGGACGGCATCGTGTTCCAGGGCAGCCGGACGTCGATGACGGTGAACCTCGTCAGGGAGCCGGAGGACGAGCGCCTGGCACGGTTCCACGTCGACGGGCAGGGCGACTTCCACGCCGAGGTCACCCTTTCCGCGGGTCAGATGAGGGGGCTCGTCCTGGAGACAGGCACGGCCGGGCCGTTGCGTCAGGTGAGGGTGGCCGAGGCACGGCGCCTCTTCGACGACACCGTGAAGTTCTGGGAGACGTGGCTGGCGCAGTCGACGTACACCGGACGGTGGCGCGAGGCGCTGAACCGGTCCGCGATCACCCTGAAGCTGATGACCTACGCGCCCAGCGGCGGACTGGTCGCGGCCCCGACCGCGGGACTTCCCGAGCAGATCGGCGGCGAGCGGAACTGGGACTACCGGTTCACCTGGATCCGCGACGCCTCGTTCTCGGTCTACGCACTGCTCGGCATGGGGTTCACCGAGGAAGCCGCCGCCCTGGGAAAGTGGCTGCGGGACCGGCTGGACGAACAGGCCCACGGCGGCGGTGGCGGCCCCCTGAAGATCATGTACCGCATCGACGGATCCTCCGACCTCACCGAGGAGGTCCTACCCCATTGGGAGGGCTACCGCGGTTCCGCACCCGTGCGGATCGGCAACGGGGCCGCGGACCAGCTCCAGCTCGACATCTACGGTGAGGCGCTCGACAGCATCTACTTCATGGACAAACGCGGACTTACCGCCGGCCACCAGGGATGGCTGAGGATCCGCGACATGCTGAACTGGGTGGTCGACAACTGGGACCAGCCCGAGGAAGGCATCTGGGAGACCCGCGGCGGACGCCAGGACTTCACCTACGGCCGACTGATGAACTGGGTGGCACTCGACCGCGGCATCCGCCTCGCCACCGCCCATGGGCGCCCCGCGCCGCTGGACCGCTGGTACGCCCAGCGAGACGCGATCTACAACCAGATCATGGAGAAGGGCTGGAGCCCCAAGCGTCAGGCGTTCGTCCAGCACTACGACACCGACGTCCTCGACGCGTCCCTGCTGCGGATGTCCACCGTCGGGTTCATCACCCCGACCGACCCGATGTGGACCTCGACCCTGCAGGCCATGGACGGCGAGCTCGTCACCGACAGCCTGGTCTACCGCTACGACCCCGAGGCCTCGCCGGACGGTCTGCGGGGCTCGGAGGGCACGTTCTCGCTGTGCACGTTCGCGTACGTCGAGTCCCTGGCGCGTGCCGGCCAGCTCGACAAGGCCCGCGTGACCTTCGAGAAGATGCTGACCTACGCCAACCACCTCGGTCTGTACTCGGAGGAGATCGCGCTCACGGGCGAGCAGATCGGCAACTTCCCCCAGGCGTTCACCCATCTGGCCCTGATCGACGCCGCGATCACGTTGGACCGTCAGCTCGACCTCAGGACCGGACGTGCACCTGCCCGGCGGCCGTCCATTCCGGTCCAGCGTGCCGCCGCTGTCACCGAGGAGACAACTCCTTCGACAGTAGGCGGTTGAGCGATATCCGGGACCATCCGGCTCATGCGGTCCGGGTGAGGCGGCGAGACCGGATCAGCACGTAACAAGGAATGGTGCGGGGCAGGCCGCCTCGCGGACGAAAGGGACCGAGCATGAAGACAGTGATCGTCGGAGGAGTCGCGGCGGGTGCGTCGACTGGAGCGCGTCTGAGGCGGCTCGACGAGTCCGCCGAGATCGTCATCCTCGAGCGGGACCACTACGTCTCGTTCGCGAACTGCGGTCTGCCCTACCACATCGGCCGGGAGATCCCCGAGCGTGACAGCCTGCTGCTGCAGACGCCGGAGAGCCTTGCCCAGAGCCTGGCGCTCGACGTGCGGACCGGGCAGGAGGTGGTCCGCATCGACCGGGCGGCCAAGGAGGTCGAGGTCCGCGACGAGAAGGAGGGGCGGACCTACCGGGAGTCCTACGACAAGCTGGTGCTGTGCCCAGGAGCCGAACCGATCCGGCCGCCGATCCCGGGTGCGGACGACCCCCGCGTCGACGTACTCCGGAACATCCCGGACATGGACCACATCATCGCGCATCTCGAGCGGGGCGCCTCGAGCGCGGTCGTGGTCGGCGGCAGCTACATCGGGCTCGAGCTCACCGAGGCGTTCCGGGCACGGGGACTGCACACGACCGTGGTGGAGAGGACCGAGCGGCTCATGCCGTGGCTCGACCCCGAGATGACCCGCATCCTGGACTTCCACGTGCGCACGCACGACGTGGACCTCCGTCTCGGCACGTCCGCGAGCGCGGTACGCCGGATCGAGGGCGACCGGTTCGCGCTCGACCTCTCCGACGGCACGACGATCGAGACCGACGTCGTGGTCATGGCTGCGGGCGTGCGCCCGAACGCCGGTCTCGCCAAGGACGCCGGCCTCGAGATCGGGCCTCTCGGCGGCATCGTGGTCGACCCGCAGATGCGTACGTCGGACCCCGACATCCTCGCCGCAGGTGACGCGGTGGAGACCCCCCACTTCCTCACCGGTGAGCCGGTGCTCTCGATGTTGGCCAGTCCTGCGAACCGGCAGGGTCGGATCGCCGCCGACACGATCGCCGGACGGGACAGTGAGTACCGAGGAACCCAGGGGACGGGCATCGTCAAGGTGTTCGAGATGACCGCCGGCGGCACAGGGATGACCGAGACCCAGCTGCGCTCCGCGGGCATCGACTACCGCAAGGTCCACGACCACCACAACGGCCACGCGGCGTACTACCCAGGCACCTCGCCGCTGTTCCTGAAGGTGCTGTTCGCACCGGAGGACGGCAGGCTGTTGGGCGGGCAGGTCCTCGGTTGGGACGGCGTCGACAAGCGCGTCGACGTCCTCGCCGTCGCCATCCGCGCCGGGATGACGGTCTACGACCTCGAGCACCTCGAGCTCGGCTACGCGCCGCCCTACGGCTCGGCGAAGGACCCGCTGAACATGGTGGGCTTCCTCGGCTCGAACCTGCTGCGCGGCGACATCGATCTCTGCTACCCAGAGGAGTTCCCCGAGGTGGTCGACCGGGTGACGGTTCTCGACACCCGCACGCAGGCTGAGTACGACGCGTGGCACATCCCCGGCGCGGTGCTCATGCCCTACACGGAGATCCGTCAGCGGCTCGACGAGATCCCTCGTGACAAGCCCGTCTACACGTACTGCCGCTCGGGCTTCAGGAGCTACATCGCCTACTGCGTCCTGAGGCAGAACGGGTTCGAGGGCGTGAAGTTCCTCTCCGGCGGGATGATGACCTACCACGGCTACCACCGGACGCCTCTGGAGGTCGGTGCGGGCGGCATGCCGGTGGTTGCCCACGCCGAGCACGACCTGGCCCGACTGCCGGGGGCGCTCGAGCACGTATGACGGGGAGGGCTTGCGAGTCGAGGGAGGTGCCGGCCGTGGGTGACACTCCGGTCGAGGTCTTCATGGACCTTCGTGCCCAGCACGCCGAGGGGCCGCTGTGGGACGCGGAGACCGCGCGCTTGTGGTGGGTCGACATCACGGCTGAGCGCGTGCACTGCTCGGACCCGGCCACGGGTATCGACACCTCCTGGGCGACCCCCGGGCAACCGGGCGGGGTGGTTCTGGGCTCGACCGGGGACCCCGTGGTGGCCACCCCGGACGGTCTGGCCGTTCTCGACCGCGTGACCGGCAGGACGGACCTGCGCGTGCCGGTGGAGCGGGACCGCCCCGAGAACCGCGCCAACGACATCAAGGTCGACAGCCACGGCAGGGCGTGGGTCGGCACGATGGCATTCGACAAGCGCCCCCGCAACGCCGGCCTGTACCGGGTCGACGGCGACGGGGTGACATGCGTGGTCGAGGGGCTGACGATCTCCAACGGGCCGGCGCTGGACGAGGCACAGGAGCGTCTCTATCTCGCCGACACCGCCCTGTGCAGGGTCGACGTCTTCGACCTGGACCCGGAGACGGGCGACGTCTCGGGGCGTCGTCGGTTCCTCGACTTCAGCGAGCTGCAGGTCTGGCCGGACGGCATGACCGTGGACGACGACGGGATGCTGTGGGTCGCCCTGGGGCGGCAGGGTGCGGTGCACCGCTACCGCCCCGACGGTCGGCTCGACGGCGTCGTCGCGTTACCCACGAGCAACCCGACCTCGGTCACCTTCGGCGGGGCGGACGGCGACGACCTCTACATCACGACCTCGTGGTTCGACCTCGAGGAGCACGGGCGCGCAAGCCAGGCCCTGGCCGGTGCTCTCTTCCGCTGCCGACCCGGCGTGACCGGACAGTCTTCCCCGCGGCTCGCGCTTCTAGGGGCTCACGTGGCACGTAACCCTCAGGGACCACCCGAGAAAGCGAGAAAACCATGATCGAGCGAATGCTCCTCCTCGGCGCCTCCGGCGACCTCACCAGTCGGCTGCTCATGCCAGCCATCGCCCAGCTCGCCGAAGCCGATCTCCTGCCGCCCGGGTTCACGGTCCTCGGCGCTTCCAACGCGGAGTGGACGACGGAGGACTTTCGTCAGCACATCGCGACCGAACTGGAGAAGCACGCGACGGTGTCGGCGGCCACGCGCGATGCCGTCGTCGGGATGCTGAGCTTCCAGCCCGCGGACGTCACCCGGCCGGAGGACGTGAGCAGGCTGCTCGGCGACGATCGTCCGGACACCCTGGTCTACCTCGCGCTTCCGCCGTTCCTGTTCGAACCGGTGCTGACGGCTCTCGCAGGCAGCCACCTGCGCGCATCGGACGCGGTGGCCATCGAGAAGCCCTTCGGCAACGACCTGTCGTCGGCGCGGCACCTCAACGAACTGCTCCGTGTCCGGCTGCCCGAGCCGACGATCTTCCGGGTCGACCACTTCCTCTCCGACGAGCTCGTGCGCCGGGTGGTGACGTTGCGGTTCCTCAACCGGGTCTTCGAGCCGACCTGGAACTCGGTGCACGTGGAGCGCGTCGACATCAGCTGGCTCGAGAGCCTCACCCTCGAGGGGCGCGCCGGCTACTACGACGGCGCCGGCGCGCTGAAGGACATGGTGCAGAACCACCTCATGGAGGTCATGGCCCTGGTCCTCATGGAACAGCCGGCACGGATCGACGACGCCTCCTTCCGAGGAGCTCGCGTCGAGGCGCTACGCGCGGTCGCCACGCCGTCGGTGGAGGACATGGCGCGCAAGACGGTCCGTGCGAGGTACGCCGCCGGCACCATCGGCAGTCGGCAGGTGCCGTCGTACGTCGACGAGCCCGGGGTGGACCCTGCCCGAAACACCGAGACCTACGCGTCCCTCACCGTCGAGGTGGAGAACCCGCGGTGGTCCGGGGTGCCGTTCACCCTGCGCTCTGGCAAGGCCCTCCCGGACAACGCGGCCGAGATCGCCATCCACTTCAAGCCACTGCCGAAGTACCTGCTCGACAGGTGGCCAGGTGTCGAGCCGAACGTGCTCCGGCTGGGCCTCACTGAGCCGTACGTGCGCCTCGGCACGACCCTCAACGGCCCGGACCGCCGCGCCCAGAGCCACGAGCTCGAGGTGCGCACACCGGCGTCGCGACGCACCGCGTACGCCAACCTGATCCTGAACATGCTCAACTGCGACGCGACCTTGTTCATCCGGGGCGACGAGGCCGAGGAGTCGTGGCGCATCATCGACCCGGTCATGAACGCCTGGCGCTCGGGCGCAGTGCCGATGCAGGAGTACGCCGCCGGTGAGGATCCGCCCGGCCCACACGCCTGACCGCCCGTCGATGCGACGACACCCGTTGAGGACGGAGGAGGACGTGCTCGGCATCGAGGAAGAGCCGTTCGGGACGACCGACGACGGCAGCAAGGTGGTCAGGTTCCGGCTTCAGAACGGCGACCTGTCGCTCGCCGTGATCACTTGGGGTGCGGTGGTCCAGGCGCTCGGCGTCCCGGACCGTGACGGCCACGTGGCCGACGTGGTGCTCGGCTACGACACCCTCGACGGCTACGTCCAGGACACCGCCAACCTCGGAGCGGTCGTCGGACGGTTCGCGAACCGCATCGCGGGTGGTCGGTTCACCCTCGACGGTGTCGACTACCAGATCCCCTGCAACGACCAGGGCAACGCGCTCCACGGAGGCCCGGAGGGCTTCAACCGACAGGTCTGGTCCGCCCGCCCCGTGGAGTCCCTGGACGAGGTGGCCGTGGAGCTCACCCACGTCAGCCCGGACGGCCACATGGGCTTCCCCGGGAACCTGTCGGTCACGGTCAGGTACACCCTCGGGCCCTCGTCGGTCACGATCGACTACACGGCGCACACCGACAAGCCGACCGTCCTCAACCTGACCCAGCACACCTACTTCAACCTCCAGGGCCCCGGCAGCGGCACCGTCGAGTCACACGTGCTGAGCATCCCGGCGAGCCGGTATCTCCCCGTCGACGGGACTGGAATACCGCTGGGGCCGCCGTCACCGGTGCACGGCACTCCGTTCGACTTCCGTGCCCCCAAGCCCGTCGGGCGCGACCTGAGGGCCGGTACGGCCCAGCTCGCAGCGAGCCATGGGTTCGACCACTCGCTGCTGCTCGACGGCCGCCACGGTGGCCGCCTCGCCCGAGCGGGCCGCGTGGCGGAGCCGGTCACGGGCCGCGTGCTCGAGGTGCTCACCGACCAGCCCGCGGTGCAGCTGTACTCGGGCAACATGCTGGACGGGTCGCTCGTGGGCAAGGGGCAGCGGACCTACCGGCAGAGCGACGGACTGTGCCTCGAAACCCAGCACCTCCCCGACTCACCGAACAGGGACGCCTACCCGAGCGTGGTCCTCCGGCCAGGTGAGGAATGGCGGTCCTCCTCGGTCTGGCGGTTCCGAGCCGGCGTGTAAGGTCCACCGCGCGACTCGGCACGAAGCGTCCTCGCTCTTGGCCTTCGGGCGATGGCGGCCACTGGCATGAGCCAGCGCCAGATCGCGGACGCGTTGGGTATCACCCAGCCAGCGGTCAGTCAGCAGCTCAGGTTCGCCCCTGAGCTCGACGGCGTCCACCCGGAAGTCCTGCTGGAGGCCGCTGCGCCAGTCCTGAAGGCCTTGGCCGCGGAGCACGGTTACTCGCGTCTTGCAGTGTTCGGCTCCGTTGCCCGGCATGGGGCCCGGAAGGACTCCGATATCGACCTGCTGGTGGAAACGCCTGAGGGTACGTCGTCGTTCGACTTCGTCGGGTTCAAGCAGCGCGTCGAGCATGTCCTCGGGCGTGAGGTCGACCTGGTGTCTTACGGTGGTTTGAAGGCGAACGTCGATGATGACATCCGCCGCGACGCGGTGCTGCTGTGATGGACCGCAAAGCCGCGAAGGAACTGGTCCACATCGAGGGCTGGCTCGAGCGCGTCGACGAGATCACTCGGCGCGGCAAGGAGGCGTACCTCGCCGACGCCCTGCTACAGGAGGCCGGCGACTCGCTGATGATGAAACTGGGGGGAGGCCGCCAACCGGCTGTCCCGGCTCGACGTGTTGGCGCCCGAGGGAGTCGAGTGGGCCCTCGCCGTCGCGAACCGCAACTTCATCATCCACCAGTACGACGAGATCAACCGCGGCGCCTGAGGCAGGTCGAGGTGTCGCAGCACGACTGCGGCGTCTGCTTCCAGAGCGATGAGCTTCTGCCGATGTCCGTTCTCGGGCGAGGAGTACCGCCCGCAGGGCGACCCGTCGGCCGGCTTGATCGCCGCCGCCGACCGGGCGACGTACGGCGTCGTGCAGGCCCTGGTCGACGACTGCCGCTCTGACCTCGGGCACGATGCTCTGGTGGGCCAACCCGTTCCTCCATCGACACCTAAGCTCCGCGCCAGCCGCCGGCTGGCGATACTGCTCGATGACCTGGTGCGGATCCCGGGGACGAAGCAGGGCGTCGGCCTCGATGCGTTGCTGGGCCTCGTCCCGGGTGTCGGTGACCTGGTCGGGTCGGGGATCTCGGGGGCGATCATGTTCGACGCCGTTCGCGCTCGGGTGCCCGTCCCGGTGCTGGCCCAGATGGCCTGGAACCTGCTGCTCGACGCGGCCCTGGGGCTGGTACCCCTCGTCGGCGACGTCGTGGACGTCGCCCACCGCGCCAACGTCCGCAACTACCGCCTGCTGGAGAAGGCGGTCGCCGCCAACCCCGACCCGGGGCCGCCCACGGTGGGCTACGTCCTGGCCGCGCTGGCGCTCACCGTGCTGCCGCTCCTGGTCACCGTTGCGCTGGGCGTGCTGGCCCTCGTGCTCCTGTTCCGGTGGGTGAGCGGCGCGTGGGGAAACAGGTGACTCCTCTTTACCTTGTCGCCTTGCTGCCAGAACGCGCCTCGTAACCGGACCGCCATCGGGGCGTTGAGCAAGTCGTGAACCACGCTCCAGCCCGCCGCCGCTGCGCGGCCGCCATGGCCGGTCTACTGCTCGGGGGGATGGTGGCGGTGGTGACGCCCGTCCCCGTCGCCACGGCCGATCCTGCCCCGCAGTCCGCGCCTAGGATGCCCACACAGCGCGCCGAGGAGCGGGCCGGCACCGGCTCGGTGGTCGATGGGAAGGCCCGGTTCCAGGTCGTCACACCGACCCTGATCCGCCTCGAGTTCGCCGAGGACGGCCGTTTCGAGGACCGTCCGACACTCACGCTGGGGACCCGCCCGGTGCGCGCCCCGCGCTACTCGAGCCGGGTGGAGGACGGGTGGCGGGTGATCCGAACGTCTCAAGTCGAGCTGCGTTGGCGACGCGGCGGTGACTTTGGCGCCGATGACCTCGTGCTTCGCTTCCGTGACGGTCGCCGCACCCGCGAGGTCACCCCACAGCCGGATGTGGAGCACAAGTTCCTGGGCGGCTGGACCCGCGCCCTCGACCTCTCCGACGGTCCCGAGCCGCTCAACAACGGCATCCTCACGCGAGAGGGCTGGTACGTCCTCGACGACAGCGCCACGGCCCTGCTGGTCGACGACGGCGCCGACTTCCGGGTGCGCCCCGAGCGGGAGGGCGACTACCGCGACTGGTACGTCTTCGCCTACGGTCACGACTACCGGCGGGCCCTGGCGGACCTGCGGACGCTGACCGGCAGCGCGCCGCTACTACCGCGCAACGCGTTCGGCGTGTGGTTCTCGAAGTACTTCGCCTACACCGAGGAGGAGTTCCGCGAGCTCGTCGCCCGGTTCCGTGAGGAAGGGGTGCCGCTGGACACCCTGTCGCTGGACACCGACTTCAAGCGGATCAACGACCCGGCGGGCTCCGCGATCGGCTCCACGGTGGTCGGCCAGCCCGGGCGCGCCTTCTCTTGGAACGGCTGGGACTGGAACCGCGACCTCTTCCCCGACCCCGACGGCTTCGTCGACTGGGCCCACGACCAGGGAATCGCCCTGATCGCCAACATCCACCCCTCGATCAGCAGCAGCGACCCGCAGTTCGCCGCGACGAACGAGGCGGCCGGGGGACTGGCCACCAGCCTTGAGTGCCGCCCCATCCAGGCCGACACCCAGGGCGAGTGCCACGTGTTCGACTGGACCGACCAGCGGCAGCTAGCGGCGTACTTCGACCTGCACGACCTGTTCGCTACCACCGGCATCGACGCCTTCTGGCTCGACTGGTGTTGTGAGGCCGAGGGAGCTGCCGACGCGCCGGGGCTGAGCCCCGACACGTGGATCAACTCCCGGTACGCCGCCTACCACCGCGAGCTCGGCACCCGTTGGCCCGCGGTGTCGCGGATCGGTGCCTCCTACCTGCCGGACGGGTCGTACGGCGATCGCGGGGTCGGCGCCGGTGGCACCGGCGCGCTGGCCGAGCACCGCAGCGCCATCCACTTCACCGGTGACACCTGCGCGACCTGGGAGATGCTGGCCTTCCAGGCGGAGCACACCGCGGCGGAGGCGGCGATCGGCATGCCCTACGTCAGCCACGACATCGGCAGCTTCAACGGGGAACCGCAGATGGGCCAGTGCCAGGCGGTCGCGTCAGCGCTGGCGGGCGCGCCGGTGGCCGACGACCTCTACGTCCGGTGGCTTCAGTTCGGGGCGTTCCAGCCGGTCGACCGGCTGCACTCCAACCACGGTGAGCGCCTGCCGTGGGAGTACGACGGCGAGACCCGCGCCGCGGCCATCGAGGCGCTGCGGCTGCGCGGGACCCTGGTCCCCTATACCTACACCGCGGCGCGCCGGGCCGTGGACACCGGGCTGCCGATCGCCGGACCGCTCTACCTCACGGTGGCCGCGACGCGAGGCGGCGTACGAGCATCCCACCCAGTTCACCTTCGGCCGTGACCTGGTCGTCGCGCCGGTCACCAGTCCGGGCACGACCGCCGAGACCGAGGTCTGGGTGCCGCCGGGCGCCTGGGTGGAGCGCACGACCGGCCAGCGGCTCCGCGGCCCGGGCCTGATCACGATGACGGTCCCGCTGAACCGGATCCCCGTGCTGGTGCGGGCCGGCGCCGTGCTGCCGGCGCACGTTCCCGGTGTCGGTGCTGGGACCGCGCCGCAGGAGAGGATGGTCCTCACCGCCTACCCCGGTCGAGCCGGCAGGGGTGCGCTCTACGACGACGCGGGCGCGGGGTTCAGCTACGAGAGCGGACGGTTCACGTGGACGACGTTCGCGCAGCGCCGTCGCGGGGACGCTGTTGTCGTGACGGTCGGACCGGCGCGTGGTGACTTCCGCGGGGCGCTGCCCCGACGTACTTGGGATCTGCTCGTGCGCGACGTCGACCGTCCGCGGTCGGTCCTCGTCAACGGGAGACGTGTCACCGGCTGGACCTACGACACCGACACCCGCACCGCGCGCGTGGTGCTGGCCAGGGTGCCGAGCGACCGAGGGGTGACCGTCCGGCTCCGGTGACGGTCCGCACGTCAGCGAAGCGCGGCGACGGCCATGTCTCGCTCGACGAGAGATCGAAGGCGAGATCGTTCGAGTCCCAATCGACAGCAACACAGCCGATCCCGCTTGACCTGACATTGTCTCTGCTGCTCGTTGGCAGCTGAGCGCTTTCACGCACGGCGGCGTTCCGGATGGCCACAGCGCACGCTATCTGCGGCAAGTCCGTGCGTGTTCGAAGCAACGCGCCAATTCTCGTCACCGCTCTCTTGGCGCTCCGCGTTCCCACCAGTCGTTTGGTGGCTGCTCCCGATCATGGCCGCCGCAACCTCCACCTGGAGATGGTTGCAGAACTTCCACAGCTCCTTCGCCGCGCGCGAATCCTGGAACAGAGCCCGGTCGACTTCGAAGGCGTCAACCTCGCGGCACGGTAGCGGTCGATGGCGTCCCCGACACGGTTCACGAGGCCACCCAGCTGCGCGTCGTGGTAGTCCGCGACCACCGGCGCGCCGCCCGTCGCTCCGACTTGCTGGATACAAGTCCGAGGTTGCTCACGGGCTCGCGCCTCGCAGCTGCAGGTGCGTCCGTTTCCCCGACGCTTGCCGCGAGGCCGGTTAAGGTGCGCCAGGTGACCGATCGCGACGGCGTCGTGCCCCTGTGTCATGCGCTGCTCCGTTCTCGCGTCGAACGTGGTGGTGGGGGTCAGGCCCTCGCTCGGTCGGTCACGCCCACAGGTGTGGCGTCGACTGCACAGTGCCGGCGTGGGCAGGTCGGTCCCTCCTCGCGGGTCGGCTCGGCCGTCGAGGGCCGGATCGCCAGGGCAGCGACAGCGCCGCCGAGGGCGAGCAGGCCGGCGCAGATCAGCATCGCCGTCCGATACGCCGGCTCGAGAGCTGCTGCCTCGCCGAAGCCGCCGGTGGCGAGACCGGTCAGCGCGGGCAGTGCCGCGACGAGCAGCAGACCGCCGGTCCGCGCGACGGCGTTGTTGACACCGCTGGCCAGACCCGCGCGAGCCTCTTCGACCGCACCGAGCACGGTGGCGGTCAACGGAGTCACGGTCAGCGTGAGACCCGCCCCCAGGAGCGTCACCGGGACCAGCACGTCGGCGAGGTACGACGCCTCGGCCCCGATTCTTGCCAGCAGGGCGACCCCGAGAGCACCGACGAGGGGACCGACCGTCATAGGGATCCGGGGGCCGAGCCGGTCCCCGACTACTCCGGCACGTGGCGAGAACAGGAGCATCAGGACGGTCACGGGCAGCAGCGACAGGCCGGCGGTGAGCGCGCTCCAGCCGGCCACGACCTGCAGGGTGACCACCAGCCAGAAGAAGACGCCTCCGAGGGCGGCGTACACGAGAAAGGTGACGAGGTTGGTGACGCCGAACCGTGGAGCGGCGAAGACGCCGAGCGGCAGCATCGGATGAGCGGTGGACGTCTCCCACGCCACGAATCCCGCCAGCGCGAGCATCCCGAGACCGAGGCTCACCTGCACCGCGACCGACCCGAGGCCGTGCTCGGACCAGGCGGACAGGCCGTAGGTCAGGGACCCGAGACCAAGCGCGGCAAGCGCCGCCCCTCCCATGTCCAGTCGTCCGGCCGCCGAGGAGTCACGGGACTCGGGCACGTGGCGAGCCGCAATGCCCAGCACGACGACCACCACCGGCACGTTGATGAAGAAGATCCAGCGCCAGGACGCCACGTCGACGAGCCAGCCGCCGAGGAGCGGCCCGACCGCACCGGTGAGACCGGCCAGCCCGGACCACGCGCCGATCGCGCGGGAGCGGTCCTCGGCCCGGAAGGTCGCCTGCAGGATGGCGAGTGCGCCGGGGATCAGGACGGCAGCACCGACGCCCTGGAGCGCACGGAAGGCGACCAGCATGCCGATGGTCGTCGGCACGGCAGAGGCCAGCGAGGCCGCGCCGGACCAGGCCACGCCCACCATGAAGACCGCGTCGCCGGCCCAGGCGGTCACCCAGCGACCCGCCGATGAGGACGAACGCGGCGAGGGTGAGGGTGTAGGCGTTGAGCGACCAGTGCGATCGCGTGCTCGTCACAAATGGTGATTTCATCCGAGGTGGCCGCAGTCTTGTCAGGTTCGTGAGCGGAATCATCGCTATAGATGAGGACTGCGAACTGAGGCATCTCGCACCTTTCCCGAGGTCATTGGCAGCCCTTGGCAGCCCTTGGCAGCAACCTGTGGCGTCATCACACCCTGCCACAGACACAGCGTGTCGACAGTGGGCGACGCCTGGAGTAGCCCTGCCGCAGCCCATCATGACCGCGTACAGATTGAGGCCATGTGGTGCTCAGGTCGCAGGCTCGTCGAGAACGAGGTGCTGTCCGCCGTCGACCAGCTCACGACAAATGTCCAGGTGGCCGGCGTGGGTCGCGGTCTCGACGATCACGTGCAGCAAGACCTCCCGCAACGAGGAGTGGGGAGGGTTGCCGCTGCCTTCGAACCACCAGGCTGGCTGCGTATCCAGCTCCAAGTCGCTGACAGCCGCCGTAGCCAGTCGGCACTCGTTCGCATACTGCTCGAGAAGCTCTTCGTCGCTTTGGGTTTCTGGTGCCCTCCAGCCGTCGTACCCCTTGGGGATCTCTACAGGCTCGCCCGCCATGACTGCGCGGAACCACACTCGCTCCACATCGAGGGTCAAGTGCCTGATGAGACCTCGTGGCGTCCAGCCCGAGGGGACGTGTGAACGACGACGAGCCTCGGCGGGCAATGCGCTTACCTGTTCTACGACATGCGCCCGCTTGGCGTCGAGCCATTCCATGAGTTCACTCTTCGTGGTCTGTTCCGAGTCAATTTCCACCCGGCCAGTCAACCTAACGAGGTTCGTAAGCGCACCATCGGGTGGTGAGCAGCGCACTCTCATCGGCTACTTGAAGCGGCGGCCAGCCGACAGGCGGAGGCAAGACACGCCTCGCCGCCAACTGAGCGAGACCGGAGGGTACTTCGCGTTGGACTTGTCCTTGTCGTCGTTGCCCTAGAGTCGGCGCGTGAGTGATTCCGCGATCAGCGAGCGCGATCGGCTGCAGCACTTCCTCGACCAGCAGCGCAACGCCGTGCTGGCGATCATCGAGGGTCTGGACGAGGCTCAGCTGAACACGCCGGTGCTGCCGTCGGGCTGGACGCCCATCGGGCTGATCCGGCACCTGGCTGGCGCCGAAGCGATGTGGTTCCAATGGGTCGTCCTCGGGACCCAGCCGCAGGTGACCTGGAACGACGGAATGGACGACGCGCCCTACGATCCCGAGGCGCCATTCACCAGCAAACATTCCAGCGCCGCGGTGATCGAGCAGTACCGTCATCAATGTGAGTTGTCGAACGAGATCCTGCGATCACGGGACCTGCAGACGGCTCTGCTGGGCGAGCTTGGCTTCGACTGGCCAGACGAGCCCATCACCGATCTTCGCTGGGTAGTCCTACACATGATCGAGGAGACCGCCCGCCACGCGGGCCACCTTGACGCCGTGCGCGAACTCCTGGATGGAGTAACCGGCCGCGGCCCTCGATAGCCTCTATCAGCGATCGTGCTGGCCTCGGTATATAGCGAATCCTGAAGGCGGAAACGCGGCGCAATGACGCAGGTCGTCGGGCGGGCAGGTCGAGCCGCGTGCGGAGCTCGTGCGGAAGTTGAGCGGGGGAGCGAAGAACCCGCAGGTCACGGCGTGGGCATCGACGTTCTGTAAATCCGTCGCTGTATAGCTACGCAGGTTCGAATCCTGCACCTGCCACCAAGCGAAAAGGGCCTCTGACCAGCACGTTTGCCGGGCAGAGGCCCTTGCTCGCTGTCGGGCTCCGTCCGGTGCGGGGTCCGGTTGTCAGGGACTTCCTCTAGGGGCTCCCAGATGCGGCCGTTAGGACGGGCGGTCAGGAGTCGAGGAGTTCATCCATCTCCCCGATCTCCGCTTCTTGGTCGGACTCGATCTGCTCGGCGAGCGCTACGGCGTCGGGGTTCTCTCCGTTGGCCCGCTCGGTGCGGGCCATCTCGATGGCCCCCTCGTGGTGCTCGACCATCATCTGGAGGAACATCTGGTCGAACGCCGCACCGTCTGACTTCATGAGCTGCGTCATCTCGGCCTCGTCCATCATCCCGGGCATTTCCTGGGAGTCACCGTGTCCCATGTCGCCGTGGTCCATCGAACCTACGGGCGTTTCCTGGCCCCAGTTCATCAGCCACTGCGTCATGGTCTCGATCTCGGGGCCCTGGGCTGCCTCGATGTCCTCGGCGAGCTGCCGGACCTCGGGGCTCTGTGCCCGGTCAGCCGCCAGCTCGGCCATCTCGACGGCCTGCTGGTGGTGCGGGATCATTTCGGTCGCGAAGGTCACGTCAGCGTCATTGAACTCGGCGTTGGATGCGGTGGAGGTGTCGTCTTCGCCGCCGCAGGCAGTCAGGGTGAGTAGGGCGGTCATGGGAAAGGCAGATACGGCGAGCGCCTTGCGGGTCATACGGGATCTCCTCGAACAGGTCGGTCTCGGTACGGAAGGGCGGGGTTGTCTGCGGTCTTGCCTCAGGCTGTCCGGCGGCTGCGCAGTGCCGGGCCGGTCGGTTACCCGGTGGGTTGTAGTTCCTGTGCAGGGGTGGGTTCGGGCTGAGCAGGTTGCCCGGGCAGATGCAGGCGCTTGAGCAGCAGGGCGTTGACAGCGACGAGGAAGCTCGATCCGGACATGGACAGCGCCGCGATCTCGGGGCGCAGTACGAGGCCGAACGCAGGCTCGAACACGCCGGCCGCGATGGGCAGCGCGATCGCGTTGTAGCCGATGGCCCAGCCGAGGTTCTGCCGCATCTTGCGCAGCGTGCCGCGGCCGATCGTGAGTGCGGTCGGTACGTCGAGTGGGTCAGACCGCATGAGGACGACGTCGGCGGTCTCGATCGCGACATCGGTGCCGGTGCCGATCGCGATGCCGATGTCGGCGGCGGCGAGCGCGGGTGCGTCGTTCACGCCGTCGCCGACCATGGCCACGCGCTTGCCTGCTTGTTGGAGCTCGGTCACCTT
The DNA here is from genome assembly GCA_963701425.1 of uncultured Actinomycetota bacterium. Taxonomy (GTDB): domain Bacteria; phylum Actinomycetota; class Actinomycetes; order Propionibacteriales; family Nocardioidaceae; genus Nocardioides_C. Next base: position 19,679 of record CAVPAG010000018.1, read on the forward strand.
GGTGGACTTGTCCTCCGGCAGCACCTCGGCGATGACCGTGTCGATGCCGAGCTCGTCGGCGATGCGCTGCGCTGTGGCCTGGTTGTCGCCGGTCAGCATGACTACCTCCACGCCGGCGTCGTGAAGGGCGGACACGGCCGCCGCGGAGGTCTCGCGGACCGCATCGGCGATGCCCAGAACGCCGACGGTCTTCCCGTCCACGGCGACAAGGACGGCGGTCCTTCCTCCGGCCGCGACCTCGTCACGGCGGTCGCCGAGGGATCCGACCGCGATCCCCTCGGCATCCATCAACCGGCGGTTGCCGATGGCGACCTGGTGCCCGTCGACCTCGGCGACCGCACCGTGGCCGGCGACATTGCGGAATCCGGTCGCGCGCAGCGCGTGGCGCACCGTGGTCGTCGGCGTACGTGGCGACCGCCTGGGCCAAAGGATGCTCGGACTCGCGCTCGACCGCCGCCGCGAGGGCGAGCAGACGGTCCCGGTCGAAGCCGTCGACGACGACCTCGGTGACCTCTGGTTCGCCCTTGGTGAGGGTGCCGGTCTTGTCCATCACGACGGTGTCGATCCGGGCCGAGGTCTCGAGCGCGGTGGCGTTCTTGAACAGGATGCCGCGCTGGGCACCGAGGCCCGAGCCCACCATGATCGCCGTCGGCGTGGCGAGGCCGAGCGCGTCGGGGCAGGTGATGACGACGACGGTGATCGCGAAGAGCAGGGCGGTCTGGACGCTGGCGCCGGCCGCCAGCCACACCAGGAAGGTCCCGACCCCTCCGATCAGGGCGACGAAGACCAGCCAGAACGCGGCCCGGTCCGCGAGGCGCTGGCCTGGGGCCTTCGAGTTCTGCGCCTGCTGCACCAGCGCCACGATCTGCGCCAGCGCGGTGTCCGCCCCGACCTTGCTGGCGCGGACGCGCAGGGTGCCGCTGGTGTTCACGGTGGCGCCGATGACCTGGTCTCCGGGCGCCTTGTGCACCGGCAGGCTTTCGCCGGTGACCATGGACTCGTCGACCTCGGACTCGCCCTCCTCCACCAGGCCGTCGGTTGCGATCTTGGTGCCTGGCCGCACCAGGAGGAGGTCACCGACCACCACGTCGGCGGTGGATATCTCGACCGGCTCCCCGTCCCGGATGACCAGCGCCTGGGGCGGGGCGAGGTCGAGGAGGGTACGGATCGCGTCGTTGGCTCCGCCGCGGGCGCGCATCTCGAACCAGTGGCCGAGCAACACGAACGCGGTCAGCACGGTGGCGGCCTCGTAGAACACCTCGCCGCCACCGGTGAGGGTGACCCCGAGGGAGTAGAGCCAGCCGGCGCCGACCGCGACTGCGACGAGGACCATCATGTCCAGCGTGCGGGCGCGTAGTGCACGCCAGGCGCCGTCGAAGAAGATCCAGGCGGAGTAGAAGATCACCGGCAGGGACAGCAGCAGGCTGAACACGTCGTCGCGCAGGCCGAACGGTGCGGGCGTCTCGAACCCGATGACCTCACGACCGATCGGCGACCACAGCAGGATCGGCACCGACAACAGCGCAGCGACGAGGAAGCGGTTGCGCATGTCGCGGACCATGTCCGCCATCGACATGGCGCCGTGACCGCCGTGTCCCATCGCCTCGTGCGGCGAGGTCACCGGCGCTGTCTCGGCACCATGGTGAGCGTGGCCTGCAGCAGCCGGAGGGGTGGAGGAAACGGTGTGCTGCTCGCCAGTGCTCGGCAGCGGATGTCCGCCACCGTGCCGGTCATGCGCATCGGGCTCGGCCATCGGGTCGCAGATGTGCTGCGGGACCGACTGGCCGGCGCAGTGGTAGCCGCACTCACGCACCCAGTCCCGCAGCTGGGTCAGGTCGGTTGTGGCCGGGTCGTAGGTCACGGTCGCGGTCTGGGAGACCGGGTTGGCGTCCACAGCCAGCACGCCGGGTCGCCGACCGAGGACTGCCTCGGTGACGCTCTTGCTGCTTGCCCAGTGGACCCCGGCGACCTCGAGCACCGCTGTGGCGTCACCTCGGTCGTCCCGGCGGAGGTCTTTGGAGGGGTCCTGGTCGTGGTGGTTCATCGGGCGCTCCCTTGCGGTAGAGGCTGATGGTGCGCGGGGGGCAGGCGGATGCTGGCTCGCGCTGAGCCGCGGGCTACGTCGGGGCCGTCCTAGTAGGTGGTGCCGGACCGGCCTGAGTCACGCGAGCTGGTAGCCGCCGGCCTCGTCGAGCGCGGCGGCGACCTGGGTCTGGTCGAGCGGTGCCTCGCTGGTGACGGTGACCGTGGAGGTGCCTCCGGCAACGAGGTCCACTCCTACGTCGGTGACGCCGTCGAGTGTCTTCAGCTCGCCGGTGACGGCGCTGGCGCAGTGGCCGCAGGTCATCCCGGTGACCGCGAAGCTCTGGGTGGTCTGCTCGGTCATCTGGCTCTCTTCGACGTTGGCCTCGGGCCTGGTTGTGTCGGTGCTGCCGCAGCCACAGCCGCCGCAGCCGCAGCCGCCGCTCTCGGTGCTGGTCTCGATCAGGTCCAGGCTGCGGGTGGTGGCGGGGTTGTTCATCGGTGTTCTCCTCGGTTGTGGGCGCTGATGGACGGTGATGGGTGGTCAGGATCGGACGAGCCGGGAGATGGCCTGGCTGGCTCCGACGGGGCAGCACTGACAATACCCCGCGGGGGTATTAGGTCAAGAGCGCTCATGAACCTTCACACAACCTTCATGATGGTCTGCCGTCCGGCTTCCGACGGCCGCGACCGAGCCCCGCCGAGCCCCGCCTGGCGGGTTGCGTGAACGGTCGGGGCTGCTGCCCCGACGGCTTCGTCATGCGGCGAGCCGGTTGCGGACTTTCTCGAGAACTCGGTGGGGTCAAGCCACATGGAGGGGTACTCGCCGTACCAGCGCTGGTGGCCGTCGGCGTCGATGAGGACGAAGCTGTGGCCGGGGGAGGCCGGCGTGCATGCCCTTGCCGAGGGTGCCGTAGGCGTCGGAGACGGTGCCGTCGTCGAGGACAAGCTGCGCGTCCTCGCAGAAGTGGCACGCTCCGCTCTCGACGATCGTGATTCGGGCCGGTTCGGCGGAAGCCGGGTGGGTCGACATGGCGCTCCTCGGGTGCGTGGTTCGCTGCCTGCGTGAACAGCGTCGGCTACCAGACACGAGGAAACCGGCGAGGTCAGGTGAAGGTTCGCTGAAGATCGACGGGACCAAAGTCCCGCTTCCGGGCCAGCAGTTGGGGGCTCACGTGGCTCAACCATTCGCCTTCGGGCGACCAGATCGCGGCTCAGGCCCGTGGTGTGGCGACGATCGCGCGCAAAATGCCTCTCCGGCTGACGTCGCTGAGGAGCAAGCCCCCTGCCAGGGCATTCTCCTCGGTACGTCGGTTGAGCTCGGGCCCGAAGATTCGTCGGGTGAGGGGACTGAGGGCGCATCGGCCGCGCCGCGTCGTCCAGGCCGGAGCCGCTAGGGGTTGGCGGTCGGTAGCCGCACTGTGAACGTCGCTCCCTGGTTCGGTCCCGCGCTGCGAACGCTGATGCTGCCGCCGTGTGCCTCGACCAGCGCCTTGGCGATGCTCAGCCCGATGCCGCTGCCGCCGTGGTTCCGGTCGCGGGCGGTGTCGACCCGGTAGAACCGGTCGAAGACGTGACCGAGGTGCTCGTTGGGGATACCTTCGCCGGTGTCGGCGACGGTGAACTGAACCCATCGGTCGACCTGGTCACAGCTAAAGGTGACTGCTCCACCTGAAGGTGTGTGCCGCAACGCGTTGTCGAGCAGGTTGGTCAGCACCTGCCCGATCCGGTCGGGGTCGGCCATGACGGGCGTGGCGGGTGCGCAGACGGGTCTCCAGGCCGACGCCCTTTGCGGTGTACCGGTCACTGGCCGCGTCCACAGCCGCCTCAGCGAGGGCGGCCGGGTCGACTGCTCCGGGGTGGATGTCGAGGCCCCCCTCCTCGGCACGGGAAACCGCGCCGATGTCCTCGGCGAGCCGGCGTAGCCGCTGCGTGCTGTCGCGCAGGACCCCGAGGGTGTCGTGGTCGAGGTCGCGAACGCCGTCCTCGACGGCCTCGAGGTGGGCGTCGATCGTCGCCAGCGGGGTGCGCATCTCGTGCGCGAGGTCGGCGAGCATCCGGCGGCGGGTGGTCTCCACGGCGCCGAGGCGTTCGGCCAGTGCGTTGAAGGTGTGGGCCAGCGTGGCGAAGTCCCCGCCGAGGCCCGGGTCGGGCACCCGTGCGTCGTACCGGCCCGCGGCGACCTGGGAAGCGGCTGTGGTGACCGGGGAGATGGAGCGCTGTACGCGGCGGCTGAAGTACCACGAGACCGCGAGCGCGGCGACGACGGCCGCGAGCAGCGCCACCGACAGCGAGACGAGCAGGGCCGAGGCGAAGGCCTCCTCGACGTGCTGGGTCTCCGCGGCGGTGTGGCCTACTCCGGCCCTCTCGAGATGGTCGTGGAAGATGCCTGGACCCACCGCGGAGGCCACCAGCCAGGTGGTCAGTGCGCCGGCGACCAGCACCAGCGCCTGCGCGACCAGCAGCCGACCTGCGAAACCGGACCTCGGCCGATCGGCGTGAGAGCCGGCACCACCGGGTCCGGAGCCGGAGTCGTGGCCGCGGTCATCGGCCGGTACCCATCCGGTATCCGACGCCTCGAACGGTGCGGACGAACCGTCGCTCGGCCGCGTCGTCGCCGAGCTTGCGGCGCAGGTGTCCGATGTGTACGTCGACCAGGTGCTCGTCGCCGACCCAGGTCTCGCCCCAGACGTGGTCGATCAGCTGGCGGCGGCTGAACGCCATCCGGGGCCGTTCGGCCAGCGCGGCGAGCAGGTCGAACTCGGTGCGGGTGAGCGCGACCGGCTCACCGTCGAGCCACACGTCACGGCCGACTGGGTCGATGCTCAGTGCACCGAACGTCCGGGCCGTCTTCGCCGCCAGCGTCTGACTGGCCGTGGGCGTCGCAGCATCGCCTGCACCCGAGCCACCAGCTCGCGCGGGCTGAACGGCTTGGTCATGTAGTCGTCGGCGCCGACCGACAGCCCGATCAGGCGTGTCGACCTCGTCGCTGCGGGCGGTGAGCATGACCACGTAGGCGTCGGAGAAGGTGCGCACCTGTCGGCACACCTCGACACCGTCCATGCCGGGCAGCCCGAGGTCGAGCACGATCACGTCGGGGTCGATCTCGCGGGCCTCGGTGACCGCTCGGGCGCCGTCGTGGCTCACGGTGACCTCGAAGCCGTCGCGTTCGAGGTAGCTCCCGACGAGCGCGGCGAGCTCGGTCTCGTCCTCGACCACCATCGCCCGCAGAGCTCGGCCTGGGCTTCGCCCCGGTGGCCCGCGAGGTCTGGCGGTGAAGCACCCACGGTGTGGTTCTCGCTCATGTGGCCCATGGTGTCAGCCGGCGTCTGGTCGGCTCGCGCTCGCCCGCCGCCGCAGGGCTTTCTTCAGCGAACCTTCATACGACCGCGACGAGATCCCCAGGGTGGGCGCCCGATGCTGAGGACAACAGCGATGAAGGGAGCTGGGAACGATGATGGGTTGGTATCAAGACGGAATGGGCTGGGGCGGCTGGATCGTCATGAGCCTGATGATGGTGGCGTTCTGGGCTCTGGTGGTGTTCGCGGTCGTCGCGATCTTCCGCGGCACCAGTGGCAACAGCCGGCCGGCCGACCGGTCGACGGACCGGGACCCGATGCAGATCCTCGAGGAGCGGTTCGCCCGCGGCGAGATCGACGCCGAGGAGTACCACGCCCGCGCCGAGGTCCTGCGCGCCGGCGCGCGTCCGACGCGCGCTGACAGCGCAGCGCTCGACCACCGCACGCCACGCTACGTACTCGAGGAGCCCTGCCTTGTCGCACCTGACCCGCCGCAGCCTGATCCGCGGAGCCGCCGGACTGACCGGCGTTCTCTCGCTCGGGGGCCTGGCCGCGTGCAGCACCGACAGTGCCGTCAGCCCGGCCGCCGAGGCGGTCGCGAGGCCGAGGCGGCCCGGCGACGCAGCGGCGCGACTGGTCGCCGGCACGGCTCACGCCCCGGCCAGTGACGCTCAACCTCGGCGGCCGGGTGGTCAACACCTGGGCGTACGGCGACACCGTCCCCGGCCCACTGCTGCGCGCCACCGCCGGTGACGTGCTGCGGGTCGACGTGGACAACCAGCTGCCGGCCGAGACCAGCGTGCACTGGCACGGCATCGCGCTGCGCAACGACATGGACGGCGTCCCCGGCATGACCCAGGACCCGATCGCCGCCGGCGACGCGTTCCGCTACGAGTTCACCGTCCCGGACCCGGGCACGTACTTCTACCACCCGCACTCCGGCGTCCAGCTCGACCGCGGCCTGTACGGCGTCGCTCGTCGTCGACGACCCCGACGAGCCCGGCGACTACGACGACGAGTGGGTCGTCGTCCTCGACGACTGGGTCGACGGCACCGGCCGCACCCCCGACGACGTCCTCGCCGACCTGAGCCGCTCGGGCGAGCGGCTCGGACGACATGGGCGGGATGGACCACGGGTCGATGCCGGGCATGGACCACGGCTCCATGGGCGGCATGGGCGGCATGATGGGCGAGCGGGATGCAGTCTCGCCTGCTCGGCGGCGCCGGCGACGTCGACTACCCGCACTACCTGGTCAACGGCCGGACCGCGGACGCGCCGGTGACGTTGACCGGCAAGCCCGGCCAACGGGTCCGGATCCGGTTCGTCAACGCCGGCTCCGACACCGCGTTCCGGGTCGCGCTCGGCGGGCACCGGATGACCGTCACCCACAGCGACGGCTTCCCCGTCGTGCCGGTGCCCACCGACGCGCTGCTGATCGGGATGGGGGAGCGGTACGACGTCACCGTCACCCTCGGCGGACGGGGTCTTCCCGCTCGTCGCGTCGGCCGAGGGCAAGACGGGCCAGGGCGTCGCGGTCGTGCGCACCGGCGACCGGGCGGACACCCGCAGCCGACGCTCGGCCTCGCGAGCTCGACCGGCGGGTCCTGCTCGGCACCGACCTGACGCCGGCCGCCGAGGTCGCGGCTGGCCGACCGGCCGACCGACCGCGACGCACGACCTGGTTCTGAGCGGGTCGATGGCGCCGTACCGGTGGACGATCAACGGCAAGACGTTCGCCGACGCGGACGCCGCTCGACGTCAGCGAGGGCGAGCGGGTGCGGCTGCGGTTCGCCAACACGACGATGATGTTCCACCCGATGCACCTGCACGGGCACACCTTCGCCGTGGCCGAGAGCGGGCTCCGCAAGGACACCGTGATCGTGCGGCCGATGCAGACGCTCGAGGTCGACTTCGACGCCGACAACCCCGGCCAGTGGGCGGCGCACTGCCACAACATCTACCACGCCGAGGCGGGGATGATGACGACCCTGTCGTACCGGGCCTAGGAGACCGCCATGTCACACGACCACGACCACCTCGCCGCGACGGTGCCTCCGGCGGATCCCGGCCCGGACGACACCCCAGGCTCCTCCGTCTCGGCATCCAAGCCAGGCGGTCCGCTGTCCGCGGTCTGGAACGCGGTGACCGCGGTCATCGCCACGGTCATGGGACTTGCCCCGCACGTCCTGCACCACATCGGCCTGTTCGCGGCGCTGCCTTCGTCGTCGGCGTCGGCGGCAACCTGCTCTTCGGCGCCGTCGGGCTGCTGCTCTCGATCCCGCTGTTGCGTCGTCTGCACCGCGGTTCGGCACCTGGAAGGCCCCCGCTCTCGCGGTTGCGGTCTTCGCGGTCATGTTCTCGATCTCCGCGTTCGTGATCGGACCGCGATCAGCGCCCCGACCCGGTCGATGCGCCGAAACCGGCCGGCAGCGGAGCCCCGCCGAGCACAGCTCCCGATGGCCGTCGATCTCATGCGCTGGACACCGAGACGTGGTCAGTGAGGTGTCACGCCGCTGCGCAGAACCTGGCGGTAGTTCGCGACACGGTCGGCCACGGAGTCCAGGCAACAGCTCGAGCACTTCGACTGCTCCGCTGACGTGTAGTAGAGGCAGCAGGTGTTTCGCAGGTAGAAGAGACCCTCGCGGTCCCCTTCACGGAGCCGGACCACACGTCCCAGCTTCTCGAAGCCGACGTCCGTTGCGGCCAGGAAGGTGTTGTACCGCTCCTCGAGAAGCTCGACGTCCTGGCCCATGCGGCTTGCGAGACAGAAGGCCGCTGCGCAGCCGTGCGCGGCACCGCCCATCAGCTGACGTCGTCCGGCCCTGGTCTTGGCGTGCATCGCGTCGACCAGCGGGACCAGGTGCTGGTGCACGACCTGCTCGACCAGCAGCTCAACCGGCGCACCGGGTGTCACGGTCGCCTCCCGCAACCCGTAGCCCTCGAATCCGTGGTGTTCGCTGAGCCGGACGGCGACGTTGGTCGCACGCATGTCGATGACAACGTCCTCCAATGCCCAAGCCAGCATCGCAGCGGAGGTGACCGTGCCGGCGTACACCGCCATCACGGTCAGCGCGGTCGCGTGCTCGGAGACCTGACCACTCGCGACCCGCTCCGCCTCCAACACCGCTGCCAGCTCGGGTGAGTTCGGGTCGTGCAGCCGCTCGCACGCGATCCAGTCGTCGGCACCGGACAGGTCGCGCTGCAAGGCGAACCGGTCGGCGATGTCGGCGAGACGATCGAACACGTCGGTCCGGGGGAGGGTTCCGCCTGGTCGGGGTGTGGGGGGCATCGACGAGTCCCTTCAGTGGTGTGAGGCGGCGAGGAGCTGTGCGGTGTACTCGTGCTCGGGGCTGGTGCTGATCCGCGAGCAGGCGCCGGCGTCGACGACGCGGCCGTGGCGCAGTACGACGATGCGGTCGCATGACTGGATCGCCTCGCCCATGTCGTGGGTGACGAAGATGACGGCGAGGCCGCGCTCGATCGCGACTTTTCGAAGCGTGGTCGCGATGCCGCCACGGGTGGAGACGTCGAGCATGGATGACGCCTCATCGGCTACCAGCAGCTCCGGGTCGTTCACCAGCGCCCTGGCGATCGAGACCCGCTGCCGCTGACCACCGGACAGCTGCCCGGGCGTGCGGTTCAAGATCTCATCAGGAAGTCCGGCGGCGGCGAGGGCGGACCGGACGCGGTCAGGACGCTCGCTCCGCGGAACCCTGGCGATGACCAACGGTTCGGCGACCAACGCCGACACTTTCATGGCGGGGTGGAGCGAGTCGTAGGGGTCCTGGTGGACGAAACCGGTCCGACGCTGAAGGTCACGCAGCCGCCGGCCGCGAGCTCCGGTCACCTCGTCGTCGCCGAGGCGCACGGTCCCCTCGGTCGGCCGGATGAGGCCCAGCGCGATCCGGGCGAGGGTGCTCTTCCCCGAGCCGCTTTCGCCGACCAGGCCGAGGATCTCGCCCCGGCCGACCTCGAGGTCGACGCCGTCCAGGGCAATGGTGGTGCGAGACCGGGAGCGGTAGGTGTGCCGGAGGCCGGTGATGGTCAACACCGGCTTCCCGCAGTCGCTGGTGGCACGAGGCACGGCGGGGTACGTCGCATCGCCTGCCAGCTCGGCGCGGTGGCAGGCGACTTCGCTGTCCCCGACGAGCCGTAGCATCGGCGCGCGCTCCCGACACTCATCAATCGCGATCGGGCAGCGAGGGGAGAACGGGCACCCCTCGGGCCGTGCGTCCAGTGGCGGTGGCGACCCGGGGATGCTTGCCCAGGCCACCGAGCGGTCCGTGGAGGGTGTCGCCGCGAGCAACCCGGCCGTGTACGGGTGATGGCGACCCTGGTGGAGGGACGGCACCGGCACCACCTCGGCCAACCGTCCGGCGTACATCACCGCGATCCGGTCCGCATAGGGCAGCAGTCCGGTCAGGTCATGGGACACGATCAGCGTGCTGATGCCCAGCGAGGCGATGAGTGCGAGCACCTTGCCCTGGACAACAGCGTCAAGGCCGGTGGTCGGCTCGTCGGCGATGAGCAGATCGGGCTCCCCGGCGAGCGTGAGTGCGATCGCGACTCGCTGTCGCTGGCCGCCGGAGAGCTGGTGCGGGAAGGAGCGCAGCTCGCGGGTGGTCAGTCCCACCCGCTCCAGCAGCTCCGCCGGCTCCGAGGTGCCGCCGTGCAGCGTCAGCATCTCGTGCAGCTGGTCCTCGACGCGGTGGATCGGGCTGAGGCCTGACATGGCGCCCTGGGGGATGAATCCGATGCGACGGCCGCGAACCCCTCGCCAGTCCGTGAGGGCTCCGAGGTCGAGCTCGGGATGACGGTCGCTGCGCAGCACCCCGCGGCCGCTGACCTCGGCGTTCGCAGGCAGCAGCCCGCCGAGCGCACGCGCCAGGCTGGTCTTCCCGCAGCCGCTCTCGCCGACCACGGCGACCACCTCACCGTCGCCGACCTCGAGGTCGACATGGTCCACGGCGATCCGGCCGCCGTAGCGGACGGTGACGTCCTGCACCGACAGCGTCATCGCGACTCCTGGAGGTTGGGGTTGAGTCGGTCCTCGATGGAGGTGCCGACGAGGGCCAGCGCCACGACCGTCAGGGTGATCGCCAGCCCGGGGGGACCGGCCCACCACAGCCACGCGTCGGAGAGGAAGACACCGTTGACCTGGACCCAGTACAGGGTGGTGCCCCAGCTGGGCGCCGTCGGGTCGCCGAGTCCGAGGAATGACAGCGTGGCGTCGTAGATGATCACGCGCATCGCGGTGCGCACGAACACGGGCACCAGCAGCGGACCTAGTAGGTAGGACGCGTGGCGGAACAGCAACCACCCCTGCCCGGCTCCCATGGCACGGGCCGCTTCGACGTGTGCGCGAGACCACGCGGTCAGGCTCGCGGCGCGCAACACGCGAGCCGGTACGGGCCACAGGATCAGCGCCAGGATGAGCGCCCGAATCCCGAAGCTCTGCCCGAGGAAGGTCGCGGCGAGGATGAACAGGACGAGCTCGGGCAGGACCAGCATGACGTCGATGCCGCGCATGATCGTGGCTGACAGCAAACGCGGTCCTATGCCGGCGATGCCGCCGATGATGGCAGCCAGCACGGTGGTGACCGCGGCGACGATGAACGCCAGGCTCAGCGAGGTGCCGGCGCCGACGATGAGCTGGTCGAGCAGGTCGCGGCCCAGATCGTCTGTTCCCAGCAGGTGGGCCGCAGAGGGCTCTTCGTAGGGCAACCCCACGCGCTTCTTGCCCGCCCCGTCCGGCAGGAACAGGAACCCGTAGGCCGCGGTCCCCACGATCAGGGTGAGTAGCACGGCGCCTACCCGTCCTTGCCGGCCCAACAGGTCTCGCTGCCGTGGACCGGCCACGACCGCGGGAGCGCTCGTAGCAGCGCTCATCGCTCGCTCCCTCCGGTCCGGACCCGCGGGTCGAGAAGCGGGTAGGTGAGGTCGGCCAGGAGGTTCATCAGCACCACCATCAGGGTGAGGACTAGGAACGTGCCCTGCATCAGCGGGTAGTCGCGGGCGGCGATGGCACCGAACGTCAGTCTGCCGAGGCCGGGGTAGGCGAACACGGTCTCGACCACGATCGCGCCGGCTGCGAGGAACCCGATGTCCAGCATGATCAGGGTGTGGACCGGCAGCAGTGCCGGGCGGAGCACGTGGCGCCGCACGAGCCGGCCACGGGGGATGCCACGGGCGTGCGCGTGCTGTACCGGTTCGCTGGTCAGCACGTTCAGCATCGAGGACCGGGTGTACATGAAGATGTAGCCGATCCCGGTGATCGTCAATGTGGCCACCGGCAGCACCAGGTGCTGGGCAACCCCTGCGACCGTGACTCCGTCGGGTCCGGTGGCGCCGAACGTCGGAGCGATCTGCCACGTCACGCCGAACCACACGATGAGCAGCATCGCCAACCAGAACTGGGGGATCGAGTCGACGACGATCGCACCGATCAGAGTGAACGCGCCCTTGCCCTCGCGGCGACGAAGCCCGCCTATCACACCGAGAGCGATGCCGATCAGCGTGGTGAAGACGATGCTCGTACCCGACCAGCAGCAGGGTCCACGGCAGCGCGTCGCCGATGGCCTCGGTCACCTCGCGACCGTCGGAGAGCGACGTACCGAGATCGAGGGTGACCACGCTCTTGAGGTACTCGAGGAACTGGACCCAGAGCGGGTCACCGAAGCCGTACTCGGTCGCGATCTGGGCACGCTCCTCGGCGGTCAGCCGCGCCAGTGCCTCGGGACTGCCGAAGAGCTTCAGCGGACCGCCCGGCAACGCCCGCGGAAGCAGGAAGTTCAGCGTCAGCGCGACGAGGAGCACCAGGAGGTACTCCGTGATGCGGCCCCCGAGGTAGGTCAGGCGTCCACGCCGGGCCACGGGGGTGTCCGGCGTGGACGTCTGGATGGCAGTCACAGGTCGTAGTCGACGAACGAGAAGCCGTGCAGCGCGGACTTGCCGTCCTGCCAGGTCCATCCGCTGTAGGTGTCGCTGCGGAAGGCGTACGCACCGTCCCGGTAGTACAGCGTGACCCAGGGTGCCTGCTCGGCGATGCTGGTCTGGAGATCGGCCGCCGCAGCGATCCGGCCGTCGATGGTCTCCTCCGAGGTGAGGGCGTCCAGGGCGGCGTCGGTCCCGGCATCCGAGAACCCGACCACGTTCAGCGGACCCTTTGCGGGGTCGGAGTAGAGCAGCTGCGCGATGAGGCCGCTGGACAGCATCACCGGCGCCGACCAGCCCCACATCGACATGTCGTAGTTGCGTCCCTGGGCCACGTCGTAGTCCGGCCACACCTTGGCGTCGAGGGAGTCGGAGTCCATGGAGGTGACCTTCACCTCGATGCCGACCTCGCCGAGCATCTCGCGGATCAGCTCCGCCGACCGGAGGCGGTCGGTCGAGGTCGACTGGACGAGCAGCTCATAGGACATCGGCTTCCCGTCGAGGACGCGGACACCGTCGGCGCCAGGCTTTGCGCCGAGCTCGTCGAGTGCGGCGTTGGCGGCGTCGACGTCATAGGGGGAGTCGGTGTCCCCGGCAGCCATCGGTGAAGCGGGATGGATGAAGCCCGGGTTGCCGACCGTGCCCGAGCCCAGCAGCGCGGTGTCCACCAGGTCCTGGGTGTCGATCGCCTGGGCGATGGCGCGGCGCACCGCAGGGTTGTCGAACGGAGGGCGGCCGTTGTTGAACAGCAGCAGAGTGGAGGCGTACTCGGTGCCCTCGACGATGCCGATGTTCGGCTGGGACTGAAGCTGCTCGAGCTGCTGCGGCGGAACGATGCGGGTGGACATGTCGATCTCGCCGGTCCGCAGGGCAGCGAACTGGGTGGACTCCTCGGGGATGATCGCCACCTTGATGGTCTCGACCTTCACCTCGCCCAGCGCGTAGTCAGGGTTTGCGGTCAGGGTGTAGCCGCGAGCGTTGTCGTACTTCTCCAGCACGTACGGGCCGGAGCCCACGGCCAGGTCGATGCCGGCCTCGCTGACCTTCTCGACGTCTGCCCACAGGTGCTCGGGAAGGATCGCCATGTCGGAGAGGATCATCCGCGGGAACTCTGGGTCGGGCTGGTCGAGCACCATGGTCACGGTGCTCCCGTCGGCCGACACGTTCTTGATCATGCTGACGTCCACCGCGGAGTCGCCCTCGGCGTTGTCGCGGTAGAACTCCACGCTGAAGACCACGTCGTCGGCGGTGAGCTCCTCACCGTCGTGCCAGGTGAGTCCCTCGCGCAGCGGGAGCGTGTAGGTCTGGTTGTCCTCGGTCTGGATCTCCTCAGCGAGAAGACCGACCACCTCGTCGCCCTGAACCACGGCCAGCGTGTCGAAGATCAGCTTGACCAGGTTGTTGCCGGGGTAACCGGTCTGGTTCGTGAACGGAGTCAGCGTGCCCTCGTCCGAGGCGATCGCAACGGTGACGCTGTCCGCGGTCTCCTGACTATCGCCCGACTGCGACGGGGTGCTCCCACCTCCTCCGCAAGCGCTCAAGGTCAGGGCGAGCACGGCGACCGAGCTCGTGGCGAACTTCCATCCGCGGAACTGCACGAGTACCTCCAGGGGGTATGCGGCGACGTGGGGCTCACCATAGGGCCGGGAAGCTGGAGGTGGGAAGGGGAAACGCGGAACGTAACTTGGTTGATACCCGGAGGGGGTACTAGTATCCGAGCATGGCAACTGACGACCAGCATGGCTATCTCCATGCGAAGGACGCCTACCTGAAGCGTCTGCGTCGCATCGAGGGTCAGGCTCGCGGGCTTCAGCGAATGGTGGAGGAAGAGCAGTACTGCATCGACATCCTCACCCAGGTGTCCGCGATGACGAAGGCGCTGCAATCAGTCGCGCTGGGGCTGCTCGACGAGCACATCGCACACTGCGTCGCGGGTGCTGTGATGGAAGGCGGCGAGGAAGCAGACCTGAAGTTGAAGGAAGCTTCCGAGGCCATCGCGCGTCTGGTTCGCTCGTGACCACAGCTTGATCCAGCACAGGACTCCGCCGCCCCCGACCTCGGTGCGCGGCTGGCACTGACACCGATGAGAACAAACGAGGAGCACCCATGTCCCAGACCCAGACCTACACGGTGACCGGCATGACCTGCGGGCACTGCGTCGCCTCGGTGACCGAAGAGGTCCAGGAGATCCCGGGCGTCCAGGACGTCTCCGTCGTCCTGGAGACCGGCGCAGTCACGGTGACCAGCGAGCAGGAGATCGATGACGCCGCAGTCAAGGCTGCGGTGGAGGAGGCCGGCTACCAGCTGGCATGACTCGCACGCCCGATCGGTGCGCTCATGATGGGCGGGTAGCATCCTGACGCTCGAGGTATCGCTGCCGCGCGTCCGCGCTGGCATGGTGTCCTGACAGCTCGTGCAGCTCGTCGTCGGCCACGTCGACCGGGTGGATGTGGACCACGATGGCCTCGACGTGCGGGACGGCGTGCAGCAGAGCGTGCTCGACCTCGTCCGCGATGTCGTGTGCGGTGAGCACGTCGAGGTGGCGGGAGACACGGATGCTGGCGTCACCCTCGATCCGGTGGCCCGACCAGCGGGCCCGAACCCGGTCGACGCCCTCGACGCCGTCGACCCCGGCGGCAGCGGCACTCAGCCGCTCGAGCACGTCCTCGTCGACGCCGTCCATGAGCCGAGTCAGGACGGTCTTCATCGAGCTGACCAGGATCCAGAGGATGGCCAAGCCGATGAGGAAACCGACGATCGCGTCAGCACGCTCGAAGCCGAGCCAGACGCCGATGACGCCGACCACGACCGCGATCGAGGTGAGGCCGTCCGCGCGAGCGTGCTGCCCCTCGGCGATGAGAGCCGCCGACCCGATCCTGCGGCCGGCCCGGATCCGGTAGACGGCGACGATCTCGTTGCCGAGGAAACCCACGACGCCGGCGGCGAGGACCCAGCCCAGGTTGGTGATCTCACGCGGGTTGAGCAGCGCGTCGACCGACTCCCAGATGATGATCGCGGCCGTGATCGCGACGATGAGGCCGATGAACAGCCCGACCAGGTCCTCGGCCCGGCGGTAGCCGTAGCTGTACCGCCCGTCGGCCGACCGTCGGCCGAGCCGGAAGGCGATGATCAGCGGGATCGTGGTCGCCGCGTGCCCCAGGTTGTGGACCGTGTCGGCGAGCAGCGCGATCGAGCCGGAGACGGCGACGATGACGACCTGGGCCAGGGCGGTGGCCATCATTCCGGCGAGGCCGATCCACGCGGCGCGGATGCCATGGCCGCTGGCCTCCTCGGCCGACTGGATCGCTTCGTTGGCGTCGTGGGAGTGGGGCACCAGGGCGTGCTTCGTCTTCGCCCACCAGGAGCGGTCGTGGCTGTGCCCATGGCTCGTGGCTCGTGCTCGTGCCTGTGGGGGTGGTGCAGGTGGTCGTGGTGGTGGCCGCCGCTCATGTCACTCCGCTTCGCTCCTGATGCATCAAGTGATTAATCACAGTACGGAACTGGGTGCGCTGGAGGCAAGGGTCAGGTCCGCGCGCCGAGCAGCGCGTCGACGACACGGGTCCGCGCCTGCTCGATCTGGGCCTCGCACAGGGCTCGTGCGCGTCCGGCGTCGCCGATGAGGATGGCGTCGTACAGGTCGTGGTGCTCGTGGCGCTCCCCGACGCCGCCGCGGGCGCCGACGCTGAGGAAGAACAGCCGCTGCATGTCCTCCAGCAGTGTTCGTAGCGCCTGGGCGAGCCGACGGTTGCCGGCGGCCTCGGCGATCCGGACGTGAAACTCGCGGTTGTCGACGACGTACTGCTCATAGCTGCTGCGGTCCGCGGGATCGTAGGTGGCATGGGCCAAGTCGTGCAGGGCCTCCACGGCCTCGCGCGGTGCCCGCTGGGCAGCGAGCTCGACGGCGTACGGCTCTAGCAGTCGACGCATCTCGAAGACCTCGCGGACGTCGGCGAGATCGAGCGAGGTGACCCGGTACCCCTTGCGCGGGCGGAGGTCGACCAGGCCGTCGGTGACCAGTCGGCCGAGTGCGCCGCGCACCGCTCCGCGGCTGAGGCCGGTGGTCTCCACCAGGCCCAGCTCGCGCAGCTCCTGGCCTGGCGCGAGCTCGCAGACCAAGATCGCGCGCTTGAGGAGGTCGTACGCCTCGTCGGTGTGCGTCACGGGCGCTGCTCCTTGCGGTGATTAGTCACAGTGACTAGCGTCCCCGACATCTGCCATCGAACACCAGTTCCGTCGAGGAGTGCCGATGTCCCACGTCCTGATGATGGCCAGCTACGGCCTCGAGATCGTCGAGTGCGGCGGGGCAATCGCTCGCGCATTGGCCGCAGGCGACACCGTGAGTGCGGCGGTACTCATGTGTCGTGAGGAGAGCAAGCCGCAGGTCCAGCGCGCAGCCGAGGTCCTCGGGATCGACCGGGTCGAGTTCCTCGACGTGCCGTTCGGCGAGGTCTCGTTCCACGGCGACCACAAGGTCAAGGTCGTCGAACTGATCCGGCGCAACAAGCCTGACGTGATGATCATGCAGGACCCCGAGCACGCCCAGCACGACCTCGACCCCGACCGTCGCGTCATCGCCATGCTGTACGCCGAAGCGATGGCGGTGGCCGGGCGCGACTGGCGTCTGGAGGAGTGCGGGGGTCACGACCCCCACCCGATCCCGACGATCTACTACATGACGCCGGAGAACCCCAACTGCGTCGTGGAGCTGGGCGACGCCCTACCGCTGAAGCTGCGGGCCCTCGAGGAGCTGTCGTCGCAGAACTCGTTCAGCGCCGAGCACTGGCTCCAGCACACCACCCCGGAGATCCTCAAGCAGGTCGTCCCTGCCTGGAGCGACGACGACCTCGAGACGCTGGGTCGCGAAGGGCCAGAAGGCGTTCTTCACGGCGCTCGCGCTCGCGCACGGCCTGGCCTCCCACTCCGGCGCGGTCCTTGGCGAGCCTTACCGACGCGAAGGCACGTTCGTCCTCGATCGGCTCACGAGCTGACCGTCGCGGATGCGCGCCGGGACACGCCTCGCCAATTGATACCCCCACCGGGTATCCTCTCCGTGCCCGAAGGAACCAGCCTTGCGGGCCTCCACGAGGACAGACCGCTGCCCGCGGCGAGACCGTCGTCACCTGACGCTCATGACCCGCACGGCGCAGAAGACCGGAACGAACGGAAGAGCCCATGTGCACCGCGTGCTCCTGCACCACCGACACCGCCGCGACGCCGGCTGTGGCTGTGCCCAGCGACGTCGTCACCGACGCCGCCCGTCCTGACGGCGACGAGGTCGCATGAGCGCCAACGCAGACAGCCATGGCTCCACCACGTCGTCCGACAGCGCGGGCGCTGCTCCGCCGGCGCGCCGCGAGATGCCGGTCGTGGCGAAGCTGCTCGCCTTCGCAGTCGGACTCGCCGCAGTGTTCGGTGCCACGCTAGCCGTCGGATCCCAGGTCGGCCCCGTCGGCGAGACTGCCGCGGCCGACCAGATGACCGACCACGCCGACGGCCAGGAGGCCGACCATGGGTCCGGCTCCGGCGGTGCCCACGACACCCGCGCATCTGGTGCCGGCCGAGACGACGAGGACAGGGGCACCGACGTTCCCGGCGGACTCCAGGTGTCCGAAGGCGGATATACCTTCATCCCGGCCAGTCCCGTCCTCCCGGCAGGAACCCGGACCGTCGAGTTCGTGATCGAGGGGCCCGACGGGTCAGCGGTGACAGAGTACGAGATCGAGCACGAGAAGGAGCTGCACCTGATCGCGGTACGCCGCGACTTCACCGGCTTCCAGCATGTGCACCCCGAACGCGCCTCCGACGGGACCTGGGCCGCACCCCTGGACCTGACCGGAGGCACCTGGCGGCTGTTCGCGGACTTCACCCCGGTGGCCGAAGATGGTTCGGGCGCAGAGGGGCTCACCCTCGGTGCCGACATCACCGTCACCGGTTCCACCGGCCGGTTCGGCGCTCCAAGTCCCGAGGTCCGACGTGTCGACACCGTTGACGGCTACCGCGTCGAGCTCGCCGGAAACCTCACGCCTGGCGAAGAGAGCAATCTGTCGTTCGCCGTGACCCGGCAGGGAGATGCGGTCGCCGACCTGCAGCCCTACCTCGGTGCTCGCGGCCACCTGGTCGCTCTGCGCGAAGGCGACCTCGGCTACCTCCACGTCCATCCCATCGACGACGAGGACGCGACCGGGCACGAAGTCGGGTTCGCGGCCACGGTGCCGAGCGTCGGCAGTTACCGGCTGTATCTGGACTTCCGGGTCGACGGCGTCGTCCGCACCGCATCCTTCGTCCTGCGCACCGACAGCCGCAGTGCGGGCGAGTCCGGCGCAGGCGACGACGAGGACGGCGGAGGCGACGCGCATGGGGAAGACGACCACGGCCACTGAGCGTTGAGCAGCAGCGCAGACGCACCAGGAGACATCACACGATGAGTACTGACCAGACAGCCCGCTCCGGTGGGACAGCCACGTCGAGGCAGCCGGCGGCAACCACGTCGGGCGCACCCTCGGGCCTCGAGGTGGAGCTCGAGCTCACCGGCATGACGTGCGCTTCTTGCGCCAACCGGATCGAGCGGAAGCTCAACAAGCTCAACGGCGTTGCCGCGGTCGTCAACTACGCCACCGAGAAGGCCAAGGTCACCCACGACGAGACCGTCACCGCCGAGGACCTGATCCGGGCCGTCGAGGCTGCCGGGTACGGCGCCAAGCTCAGGACCCCCACGGTCACCACCCCCGAGCCTGCCGACGGCGCAGGTCCCCGGGGGGACGTGGGTGTGGGCGCCGAGAACGACCACGTGTCGACGCTGCGACGTCGGGTTCTCGTGTCGGCCGCACTGTCCGCGCCCGTCATCGCCATGGCGATGGTCCCCGCCTGGCAGATCACCTACTGGCAGTGGTTGTCGCTGACGCTGGCAGCCCCGGTCGTGGTGTGGGGAGCATTCCCCTTCCACAGGGCGGCGTGGGCGAACCTCAAGCATGCGACGGCCACGATGGACACGCTCATCTCGATGGGCACCTTGGCTGCGTTCGGATGGTCGCTGTACGCCCTCTTCTGGGGGTCGGCAGGCGTCCCGGGGATGACACACCCGTTCGAGCTCACAGTGGGCCGCACCGACGGTTCCGGCAACATCTACCTCGAAGCGGCCGCCGGGGTGACCACGTTCATCCTCGCCGGCCGGTACTTCGAGGCACGCTCCAAGCGGCAGGCCGGAGCCGCCTTGCGTGCGCTGATGGAGCTCGGTGCGCGGGACGTGGCGGTGCTGGACGCGACGACCGGTGAGGAACGGCGCATCCCCACGGAGCAGCTGGCGGTCGGAGACCTGTTCGTCGTGCGTCCCGGCGAGAAGGTCGCCACCGACGGCGTCGTCGAGAGCGGTACGTCCGCGGTGGACGCGTCGATGCTGACCGGCGAGTCGGTGCCGGTGGAGGTCGCGCCCGGCGACGCAGTCGTCGGAGCCACAGTGAACGCAGGCGGGCGGCTCGTGGTGCGTGCGACCCGGGTCGGGTCGGACACCCAGCTCGCTCAGATGGCCCGGATGGTGGAGGAGGCCCAGACCGGCAAAGCCGCCGCGCAGCGGCTGGCGGACCGGATCTCGGGCATCTTCGTCCCCATCGTCATCGCGCTCGCCGTAGGAACCCTGGGGTTCTGGCTCGGCACAGGCGTCGGTGCCGGGGCTGCCTTCACGGCCGCGGTCGCCGTGCTCATCATCGCCTGCCCGTGTGCACTCGGCCTGGCAACGCCGATGGCCCTCATGGTCGGGACCGGCCGCGGTGCACAGCTCGGCATCCTCATCAAGGGACCCGAGGTGCTCGAGTCGACGCGCCGCGTCGACACAGTCGTCCTCGACAAGACCGGCACGGTGACGACCGGACAAATGACGCTGACCGACGTCGTCGCCGACGACGGCGAGGATGCCGCTGCGGTGCTTCGTCTCGCCGGAGCACTCGAAGACTTCTCCGAGCACCCCATCGCCCGGGCGATCGCGACCGCCGCCAAGGACGAGCACGCACCGCTGCCTGCCGTCGAAGACTTCGCCAACATCGAAGGGCTGGGCGTGCAGGGTGTCGTGAGTGGAGACCTCACCGCCGACGGAGGGAGCGATCACGCAGCATCACACGCGGTCCTGGTGGGTCGCCCGAGGCTGCTGGAGGAGTGGTCACAGCCTCTGTCCCCAAAGTTGAGCAAGGCGCTGCAGGACGCTCAACGGCGAGGTGGCACCGCCATCGCCGTCGGCTGGGACGGAAAGGCGCGCGGGATCCTGGTCGTCGCGGACGCGATCAAACCGACCTCCGCGCGCGCCATCAAGGAGCTTCGAGACCTCGGGCTGCGCCCCATCCTGCTGACCGGCGACAACGAGACGGTGGCTCGTGCGGTTGCTGCGGACGTCGGGATCGATGCGGAGGACGTCATCGCCGATGTGCTCCCGGCAGACAAGGTCGACGTGGTCAAACGCCTGCAGGAGGCGGGCAAGACCGTCGCGATGGTCGGCGACGGTGTGAACGATGCCGCTGCCCTGGCTCAGGCGGACCTCGGCCTCGCGATGGGCACGGGTACGGACGTGGCCATCGAGGCCTCCGACCTCACCTTGGTACGAGGAGACCTGCGGGTCGCCGCCGACGCCATCCGGTTATCGCGACGGACCCTGGCGATCATCAAGGCGAACTTGGGGTGGGCCTTCGGGTACAACGTGGCAGCGCTGCCTCTGGCGGCAGCGGGGTTGCTGAACCCGATGCTGGCCGGCGCAGCCATGGCGTTCTCCTCGGTGTCGGTGGTCGCGAACAGTCTGCGACTGCGCCGATTCGCGAGCGCCGAGCAGTGAGCGCTGCCAACGCCAGCCTGAACGCCGCTCCGGGCTGCAGGATGGATGTCGAGGGGCGTGAAGTTGTGGCTGGCTCGCGTCGTCACCGGCCCAGCGACGGTCGAAGTCGCCTGGCTTGACCGGGCAGCACCCCGAAGTGAGGCCGAGCAGCCGATCCTCGCCATGCTTGCGCTGACACCCTGCCTGCCGAGGGTCACTCCTGGTATTGGTCCCGGCTTCAGCTAGGGCAGCCGGCCTCGTCGTGCCGGGCGTTCCTGCCGCGCCCGAGGCCGCCAGCGTGCTCATTGACGGGAGGGAGTCTCTCCGACGGCCAGATCACGTCGGTGTGAGCGGTATAGCGAGGTCACCTCCCAGAGCATGTGCGCGGCCAGGAGCAGCAGGCTCAGGCATCCCGCGGCTAATGTTCCAGGGATGAGCGCGCGCACGCACCAGAGTCGAGACGCGCTTTGACCCAGCTCGCCACGCTCGCAGGCGCGGCGACCAGCAGCGGTTCTGGAAGGTCGTAGCGCGCGCTGTCTGCGGCGTGAGCGGAAGATTCGCCACGCCGTTCACTGTTGACCGCTGCCATCAGGTCAATAGCTTCCAGTGCCCCTCTGACACAACCTCGACGGCGCCGTTGACCACCTTGATGGCCGTCTGGTCGTCGATGGCGTAGGCGGGGCCGGAGATGCCGGCGGCCCATTGCTCCGCCTCGGCCATGGAGTTGCCCGGCGTGCCGTCCTGAGCCAGGTGGGGACAGATCGAGAAGTCGACGATGCCCAGCGTGGTGTCGTCACCGTTCGGTGGTCTCCACTGGATGAAGTCCTCCCCGACCTCTGGAGTCATCACCATGCTTCCGGCGCTCAGTCCCACCCACACCGTTTCGCCCAGCGTCGGAAGCAGGTCCGCGAGTCCGGACTGCCGCATCCAGTGGCACAGGTAGAGGACGTCGCCGCCCGCTACAAGCAGGACGTCCGTCTCCCGGACTAGCGGGACCCAGCGCTCTTCGTCGATGCTGGGCAGCGCGGTGAGCTCGAGCACTCCCATCGACTTCCAGCCCAGGTCGACCATGGGATTCTCGGATTTCCCGCTGATGAACCGCCAAGCCTTTTCGCCGGGGCCGACCCACGGGTGCCCGTACTGCGCGGTGGGGATGCACAGGGCGTTGGAGTCGGCGATCGGCTTGCCCAGCAGATCGACCAGCGTCTCGCGGATGCTGGTGTTGGTGACGCCCCCGGACGTGAGAAGAAGCTTCAAGATTCCTCCTGATTCCATCTCGATGGATTGGGTTGGCATACGGACCTGGCACCACCGCGAGACTCATCGCTTGCTGAACGAGGCAAACGTATCTGCAAGCAGGCCCCCTCGCTGCGGACGTCAGCATCGAGCGCACGTAGACGCACACCGCATGCGCCCCACGAACCGCCCGACTTTCGGCAGTTGCGCGCGGACAGCGGCATGTGGGTGCTTTCCCATGTAGCCGATCTAGGAGTCAGACCAGATCCTTGATTCGCCGGCTCCACCGCTCATCTGCCCGAGGGAGACGGTCCTTCTGAACCGGCTCCGCGTGTACGGGATGACGAGCGCGAGTGATGTCCCCTCGCGGTGCTCCAGTTCGACGCGGATGGCATCGCCGCCCTCGATGCGAACGTCCGCAACGAAGGCGACGGCGCGACGTGTCTCTGCTGACTCGCGGGCGCCTTGGTACAGAAGGTTGAGAATCTCAGTCGAGGGAGGCCGATCGCCCTGCCCGGGGTCGGCGGCCATCATCTCGACCTGACCTTCGGAGGACACCGCAGCGCCGAAGGGGAACATCTCGCCATACTTCGCGAGGGTCTGTTCAGCGAAAGGAAGCACCGAATTGAGTAACCCATCCAGGTCGTCCTGTGCTTCTTGAGACGTCGTATCGCGCCAGGAGGTCATGGGCGCGAGCATGCCAGACCGCCTGCCTGGCGTACGAGCGGATCGCGGCATGTCCAGACGTTCAGGCGCGGAGGAACGAGTCGGTGACTACTGGGTCCGGGCTTACCTGGACGCGCATTCGTCCGGTGTAGTCAGCCGCCTGGTACTCCACGACGAGGGCTGGGCTGCCCCCGCCCTTCTCCACCGTCAGCAGAGTCGCGCCCTCTCGAACAAGTCGGAAACGACATTTGGTCGCCGGTGGCGAAGCCGGACGCTCCGGTCCGTCACGTCCCAGGGCTTGAAGTTCCTCGTCGGGCGAGAGCGGTAGGCGCAACTCCCTGACGTAGTCGTCACCTGAGACCGCCTCGGTGCGAGGAACCCTGCTCTTCGATGAGGGATCGTCCGGACATGGTTCCCTTCACTGTCAACCGGCCATGCGGTGGCCTGTCTGAGGGCTGGCGGACCAGAGTGGGCAGCCGGCCGGTGCCAGGGGAGAGGTACCGAGGGCTCCCGCCCCTGGACACACCCGGAGCCCGGAGTTCGAAGCAACCTCGACGGTCAGGCGGCATGGGGTGGTTCAGGCCAACGGTCGTCGAGGTCGCTCCGGCTCGACCCGGATGGCTGCGCTGACACGTCGGCAGAGATTGTCGAGATCCACGGTCTTCGCCGTGTCGACCACGAGGAGCGGACCACCGAGGCCGAGTGGGCCGGGATACTCAGTTTCGGCTCGTCGTACCCAAGCCTGAGCCTCTTCTCTGGTCCATTCACGGTCGAGGTGACCGGGATGCCTCGTCCGGCGCTGAAAGCGTTCGAGTGCTGTGACCGGGGGACAGCTGCAGTGGATCTCGACGAGTGTCTGGCCTAGAGCAGACAGACGCGCAGGATGTCGATCGTGGTGCCACCAGTTGTCCAGGATCGCGCAGGGCAACCCTCGGGCCATGGCGAACACGACTTCATCAGCTGCCCGACTCAATCGTGTCCGCCAGCTACCGTCGCCCACGCCGAGGGAGTCGAACAGCGCTTCGAGTACGACATCCTTGTCGACGAGCGGGACCTGGAGCGCCTCAGCGAGAGCCCTTGCGACCGTCGTCTTGCCTGCGCCGGGCAGTCCGGAGATGACGATGAGCCCTCGGTTGAACACAGCAGACTTCCTCAGGCGGTTTCGACGGTTGACCGGAGTGGCCGATCGAGGATGCTGGCGAGCCGGGCAACTTCTTCTGCCAGTGCTTCGCCGGGCGGTGGCCCTGCTTCCGCGAACCAGGCGACGACGGCCTGGTCGCCGGTGAGCGACCAAGTCCCGGACACGACTCCGCCGGCGATCACGAGATTTGCCTTTCGGCTGACCAGTGCCCGCCTGGCCGGTGGCACCACGTGGGCGTCGGCTGTGCCCGGACCGAGGACCCATTGGTCGTATCCCGGCAGGAGTCGCACCGCCGTAGTCGCGGGTGTTGCGGCCAGTGCCTCGAGATCCTCGCGCAGGATGTAGGCGGGCTCCCCGTCGATGTCGACCACCGCGAGGCGGTCACCGAGGCCCGCGATCCAGGACTGGATCCGTTTGCGGCCCGCGCCCAGGCCCTCGCCGAGCCAGTACTGCACGTGGTCCGGGGTCGCCGGCCCGTACGCTCGGAAGTAGGCCTCGACCGCTCGCACTCCAGCCTCCTCGAGACCGGGAATGCCCGCCCAGCGCGGGTTGCCATCCAGGCGCTGGAAGGTCGTGCGTCCCTCTCTAGGCGTGCCGAAGCCCATGTCGCCCTGCCACGCCAGGGGCTTGAGCAGCGTGCCGGCACCGTCGGCGAAGGCAAAGCCCAGATGCCGGAACTTCGGCGTTGCCGTGACCGCCGCCCCGAGCTCTTCTCGGGTCAGCGGCCCGTCGGCGAGCGCCTCACGAACCGCCTCGCGCAGCAGTGGCCAGTCCGATGGCGTCAGGCCGTAGTAGTCCTGCCAGCTCGGGAGCTCCCACATCCGACTCGCGCCGCGCAAGGCGAGGTATGCGCCGCCCTCCTCGGGCGTCAGCAGGTGGGTGGCGCCGCGAAACGCGAAGGTCTTGATGATCCGCCCCTCGGCCAGGGCGCGCGCGACCTCGCCCGACCGGGAGCGTTCGCGCCTGGTGCGGATGGCGAGCTCGGCCGCGGAGTCGGGCTGCGCTGGGACCGCCCCCAGGCGTCGCACGACGCCCGCCACTGATTCGGTGCCGACAGGCTCGAGCAGCTGCTGACGCATCCGCCATGCGAGGGCCTGGGACCAGCTCAAGGACACCGTCGCAGGCTATCCCAGACGGGTCGTCGACCAGCGGGAACAACGCGGCCCCCCGGGGGCTGCGGCGATCTGGCTCAGCCTGGCCCTCGGCGAGTGGCGTGAACCCCGTCGTGGCAGCGAATTGTCAACCGGCGTACTCAACGGTGAACAACTCATGGGTGTGAGTCGCCCCGAGACTGTCCAACAGCACCAGAGCAGCCGGCTTCCTCCCGCCTTGCCTCGCGGCCGCAATCGCTTCACGGTCCCGCCACAAGCTCTGGATGACCCACCGACCGTCTGTGGCTCGGAACAGCTCCGATCGCTGCAGTCCCTCGGGCTTCTCGGCCAGGCTCAACTCCCGAAACGCGGCGAGAAACTCGTCCTCGCGTTCAGCAGGAATCGTTGCGGTCACAGCGGCCATGATCGGTTGTGTCCTCACCCCCGCCATGCTGCCAGCGCCGTCAATGGATTTGGGGTACCTGCCGTAGGCCCTCGTCCTTGAAGCGGCTTGCCCAGTACTCACGCTCTCGCCGCGGCGGCCCTCTTGGCTGTCTTCTTGGCTGACTGGCCCTTGGGCTTCTCACGCACCTGGACTCCCTGCCCCGCGGACCGCTTCACCTCGAAGAGCTCGATCGCGGTCACCAGGTCGACCAGCTTGGCGTAGCCCCAGTTGCGGGAGTCGAAGTCGGGTGCCTGCTTGGCGACGTGCGAGCCGACGCCTCCGAGGTTGGCCCAGCCGTCGTCGTCCGAGGCCGCGTCGATCCCCTCCCGCAACAGCTTGACCAGCTTGGCGTCCCCGCGGAGCTCGCTCGTGCTCTTGCGCGTCGGGGCCGTGGGAGCCAGGTCCTCCCCGCTGGGTTCCTTCGGCTTCTCGGGGCGGCGCAGCACATCGAGGTAGACGAACTTGTCGCACGCGGCGACGAGAGAGTGCGGCGTCCTCGGCTCGCCGAACCCGTAGACGGTCTTGCCCGACTCCCGCAGCCGGGAGGCAAGCTTGGTGAAGTCGCTGTCAGAGGAGACCAGGCAGAATCCGTCCAAGTTCCCGGTGTAGAGCAGGTCCATCGCGTCGATGATCAGTGCGCTGTCGGTGGCGTTCTTGCCGGTGGTGTAGGCGAACTGTTGTATCGGCTGGATGGCATGGGCGTTGATCGCCTCCTTCCAGCCGCGCAGGTTGGGTGTGGTCCAGTCCCCGTACGCCCGCTTGACAGTGGCGCTGCCGTACTTCGCGATCTCGGCGAGCAGAGCCTCGATGATCGTGGGAGTGGTGTTGTCGCCGTCGATGAGGACGGCGAGCCTGGCGGAGTCCGGGGCTGAGGCCATGTCCGGAGCGTAGTGGGTCAAATACGGGGAAGATTGTGGTCGGTGCCCCATCCGGTGATCGGTCGTTGCGCCAGCTTGTCGTCGCGCCTCAGGCGGGGGCGACGGACTGAGACCTCGAGGTACGCCGCAGTCGAGACGAGGGCTACGACGAGAACAAGGACGATGATCCCTGCCCACATGACAACCGCCTCCTTCGGTCGTTTCGACGTTACGCCGCTTGTGGCGGTCTGGATCCGTGGCCTAGGCCGCTCGGACCGAATGACCCTGATGAGTCAGGCGTAAACCCGCCCCGGTCGCTAAGACTCGGCCCATGGATGAGCACGTCGCCCCGCTCGACCGGGCGCACCGGCGTGCACTGGACTGGCTCGCCTCGCTCGACGACCGACCGGTGCCCCCACAGGCGTCGATCGAACAGGTGACGCAGTCGCTCGGGACGACGCTTCCTGAGCACGGCACCGACCCGGCGGCGGTCGTCGACCTGCTGGCCGAGGCATGCGACCCCGGACTGACCGCCATGCCGTCGGGACGCTTCTTCGGCTTCGTGATCGGCGGGACCCACCCGGCAGCCCTGGCTGCCGACTGGCTGGTCAGCGCCTGGGACCAGAACTCCGGCCTGCGGCGGCTGACGCCCGCGCACAGTGCGGTCGAGGATGTTGCCGGCGCCTGGGTGCTCGAGATCCTCGGCCTTCCTGCGGAGTGCGCGGTCGGTTTCGTGACGGGGGCGACCATGGCGAACTTCACCGGCCTTGCCGCGGGTCGGGACGCCGTTCTCCGCAGGGCAGCCTGGGACGTGGCCGAGCGAGGCCTCAACGGCGGTCCCAGGGTTCGCGTTCTCGTAGGCGCCGAGCGGCACGACACCGTCGACCTCGCCCTGCGCTACCTGGGGCTCGGCGCTCCCGAGACCGTCGAGGTCGACGGACAGGGGCGGGTTCGTGCAGACAAGCTCGAGGCTGCTCTCGCCGGTGGCCACGGCGAGCCGACGGTCGTCGTACTGCAGGCTGGGAACGTGCACTCGGGTGCCTTCGACCCGTTCGCCGAGGCGATCACCACGGCCCATGCCCACGGTGCCTGGGTGCACGTCGACGGCGCGTTCGGCCTGTGGGCGGCGGCCTCACCGTCGTACCGGCATCTCCTCGCCGGCTGCGAGGAAGCAGACTCGTGGACCACTGATGCGCACAAGACGCTGAACGTGCCCTACGACTGTGGTCTCGCGATCGTGCGGGACGCTGCTGCTCTCCGAGCGGCGATGGGCATGCACGGCGCCTACCTGATCCACGACGAGAAGGGTGAGCCGTTCGACAAGGTCCCCGAGATCTCGCGACGTGGTCGGGCCTTTCCCGTGTGGGCGGTGCTGCGGTCACTAGGCCGGTCCGGCGTGGCCGAACTCGTGGACCGCCTGTGCCGCCATGCCGCAGCCTTCGCCGCCGGGCTGGAAGAGATGCCCGAGGCCACCGTTCTCAACGACGTCGAGTTCACCCAGGTGTGTGCCGCGTTCGACACCGACGAGCGCACGCAGGAGGTCGTACGCCGGGTCCTCGAGGACGGCACCGCGTGGATGAGCGGCTCGACCTGGCACGGACGTAGCGTGCTGCGGATCTCGGTGAGCAACTGGTCGACGACCGACGACGACGTCGAGCGGAGCCTCGAGGCGGTCCGCAAGGCCGTCATCGGGCTCGGCTAAGCCGGACGGGGGACCGACGCGAAGCTCGAGAGCGTGAACCACGCGGGCACCGCGCGCCGGAGCATCTCGGGGCCCTGGACCTCGACGGCTCCGGCGCGCAGTGCTGCTGACCACGTGCGGTCACCCCGCCAGATCTCGACCATGCTGCGGAGGCTGCTCGTCACGGTGACCGCCACGTCGAACCCAGGGTCGACGTCGCAGACGTCCGCGTCCTGTCGCGTGATCACGAGCCACCAGTCGCGGGCGTCCGACGGCACGTCGGGGAAGCGGAACCGGACGACGGTCCGCCCCTCCGGGACAGCACTCTCGTCGATGTGGCGGTGCATGTCCCACAGCAGAAGCTTCGGGTCGAGGTCCTCGTCGCCGATCTCGC
The DNA here is from genome assembly GCA_963701425.1 of uncultured Actinomycetota bacterium. Classification (GTDB taxonomy): domain Bacteria; phylum Actinomycetota; class Actinomycetes; order Propionibacteriales; family Nocardioidaceae; genus Nocardioides_C. Next base: position 48,236 of record CAVPAG010000018.1, read on the forward strand.
CGACCCACCGGATGCCCCAGGCACCGAGAGCCTCGACGACCGGTCGCAGCTCCCGACCCGCCTGGGTAAGCAGGTACCTCACGTCGTTGCCGTCGGCCCGCCTCTCCACGATGCCTGAGCGCGCGAGCTGCTGGAGGCGCCGTGACAGCAACGTCGGTGACATCCGCGGCAGGCCGCGCCGGAGCTCGTTGAAGTGCTCGCTCCCGCTCAGGAGCTCGCGTACGACGAGCAACGTCCACCGCTCGTCGAGCAGCTCCATGGCCTTCGCGACGGGACAGAACTGGTGGTACGACGTCCCCATGAGCCGCAGGCTATGCCTCGGTCGTCGGCGCCACCACCTGGTACAGATCTCGTACTAGGTGCGGTCCTCCTGCCTTCCTACCGTCGTGTGAAGACGTCAACGAGTCCCACACAGGGCCGACGAAGGAGAACTGAGATGACCGTTCAGATCGATGCAACCGAGGCCGACCGGGCGCTGAAGGCGAAGCACCGGGCGATGTGGGCGCTGGGCGACTACCCGGTCGTGGCAGCGCAGATCATCCCGGAGCTGGGAGCAACCCTTGTGGAGGCCGCCGGCGTGCAGAGCGGCGACCGGGTGCTGGACGTGGCCGCCGGGTCGGGCAACGCCGCCATCCCCGCAGCGCTGGCCGGCGCAGAGGTGGTCGCCTCGGACCTGACCCCCGAGCTGCTGGAGTCGGGAAGGGCCCTGGCCGCACGACGCGGTGCCGAGATCCGATGGGACGTGGCGGACGCGGAGGCGCTGCCGTACGTCGACGGCGAGTTCGACACGGTGCTGTCCTGCGTCGGCGTCATGTTCGCGCCGCACCACCAGGCGAGCGCCGACGAGCTGCTCCGGGTGTGCAGGGCGGGCGGGACGATCGGGCTGCTGAGCTGGACCCCGGAGGGGTTCATCGGGCAGATGTTCGCCGCGATGAAGCCCTACGCACCACCGCCCCCGCCGGGCGCTCAACCCCCACCGCTGTGGGGCAGCGAGGAGCATGTCCGAGCGCTGTTCGGGGACCGGGTCACCGACCTCGTCGCGCGTCGGCAGACGGTCACGGTCGACCGGTTCGCCAGCCCGGAGGAGTTCCGCGACTACTTCAAGGCGAACTACGGACCGACGGTCGCGGCGTACCGCGGGATCGAGGGTGACTCCGACCGGGAGGCCGCACTCGACCGGGACCTCGCCGAGCTGGCTCGGCGCCACGATCGAGGGCAAGGACAGACCGTGATGGAGTGGGAGTACCTCCTGCTCACCGCACGGAAGGCCGGCTGACCGGGAACTACCTCGCTAGCGCGTGTGCGCGCCGTGGCGGGGATGCCGCTGCCGGTGAGCGTGCGGTGGCTCGGGGCGGAGGTCGCCGACGAGCATCGCGCCCGCGGCAGCGGCGTCTCGGTTGCGGCTGAACGGTCCGCTGATGCCGGCCGCGTCCGCCAGCATGATGTGCTCCCACCGCCTCGGCAGCGCGAGCGCCGGGTGGTTGGCGAACTCCTCGAGGACGAGTCGCAGAGCCAGGTGGGCCTGCACCGTGTCGCGGTAGGCCGCCCTGGTCGCCTCCCCCTCCCCGCCGGGCGGCGCCGTCCCGACGTACTCCTCGAGCCGGTCCGCGAGCACGGCGTGCCAGCGGCGCTGGAGGTCGAGGAGAGTCGTGATGCTCTCCTGCCCCATGTCGTCCTGCACAGCCATGGTGAGTCCTCGATCGTGGCCTGGTATCCCTGGAGTCCCAGGCTGCGCCGCACGGTCGTGCGCCAGCAATGGCATCTTCGGGCCGACCCGTGTGAGCGCCGGCCTCGTCAGGTGTTCGGGCGGTGCCCGGATGACCCGTTCGGGTGGTTTTCAGATTCGGAAGGCGAAACTGCCTCACAGTTCGCACCTTCGGCCGTCTCTGATGGTGACCTTGAGTGCAACAGCTCACACAACGGGAGAACAGACGTGGTCAGCAAGAAGTCCGGCAGTATGGCGCGCGGGAAGCGCACACAGGGCGCCGTGCGCCGTCCTGCCTCGGCCGGCAAGTGCCGGTGCGGTCAGGATCTCGACGTCTGCTCGCGGGCCCACTGCCCGCGCTGCGGAAGCACGCTGCGGGGCGACTGATCCGGCAGGCCGGCAGCCTCTCGCGCCTCCTGCTCGTTCAGGGTCTCGGCGTCGAGCAGCCGCTTGGCGAGCCGGTCCAGGTTCGTGCGGTGCTCGCGCAGCGTGTCGAGTGTTTCCGCGTAGCACTCGTCGACGATGCGCCTCACCTCCGAGTCCACCAGCTCGCGCGTGGCAGGGGAGGGGCCGCTCCCGTCGAAGACAGGCTGCTCCTGGCCCGGGGCGGGCAGCACCGTGATCGGTCCGACCTCCGGTGACATGCCCCACCGGCCGACCATCTGCCTGGCGATCCGGGTGACCGTCTCCAGGTCCGACTCCGCTCCCGTGGTGAAGTCACCGAAGACGAGGTCCTCGGCGGCACGGCCGCCCAGGGCGCCAACGATCCGACCCTTCAGGTACGTCGACGAGTAGCCGTACCGCTCGGTCTCGGGCGACTGGAACGTCACCCCGAGAGCATGACCACGCGGGATGATCGACACCTTGCGGACCCGGTCTGCCCCGGGGGTGAGCATCCCGAGCAGCGCGTGGCCGGCCTCGTGGAACGCCGTACGCTCCTTCTCCTCCGACGACAGCATGATGTGCCGCGCGGTGCCGAGCACGACCTTCTCCAGGGCGTCGGTGAAGTCGCTCATCATCACCTTCTCGTGCCGCCGCTTGGCCGCGAGCAGCGCGCCCTCGTTGACCAGGGTCTTCAGGTCCGCACCCACCATGCCGGGGGTTGCCGAGGCGAGCGCGTCGAGGTCGACGTCCTCGTGGAGCGGCACGCTGCGCGTGTGGACGCCGAGGATCTGGGCGCGGCCGGTCTGGTCGGGTGCGTTCACCACGACCCTTCGGTCGAACCGACCGGCCCGTAGGAGAGCGGGGTCGAGGATCTCCGGCCGGTTCGTCGCGGCGAGCACGACAACTCCCTCGTTGCCGGTGAACCCGTCCATCTCGGTCAGGATCTGGTTGAGGGTCTGCTCACGCTCGTCGTGGCCGCCGAGGCTCGCCCCAGCACCACGGGCGCGACCGATCGCGTCCAGCTCGTCGATGAAGATGATGGACGGGGCCGCCTTCTTCGCCTGGTCGAACAGGTCGCGGACCCGGCTCGCTCCCACGCCGACGATCATCTCGATGAACTCGGACGCCGAGAGGTGGAAGAACGGCACGTTCGCCTCGCCCGCGACGGCACGCGCCAGGAGCGTCTTGCCCGTCCCCGGTGCACCCGTGAGCAGGACGCCCTTGGGGATCGACGCGCCGAGGCGTCGGTAGCGCTCGGGGTTCTTCAGGAAGTCCACGACCTCCATCACCTCGGCCTGCACCTCGTCGATGCCCGCCACGTCGGCGAAGGTCGTCCGCGGACCGCTCTCGGGGCGGTAGAGCTTCGCCTTGGAACGCCCGAGGCCGCCGAGACCACCCATACCGGACGCCCCGGCCGCGCGGCGGAAGAGCCAGATGAGCAGCACGACGAACAGGATCATCGGGCCGAAGCCGATCAGCACCTGTGTCCAGACGGAGACGCCCTGCTCCGGCTCCGCGGTCACCTCGACGTCCTTCTCGATCAGCGTCTGGACCAGCTGGTCGTCGGCGAAGGCAGGGCGCTGGGTACGGAAGGTGGTGACCTCGGTGGCGTCCTCGGCGCCGGGCGGGTAGCGGACCTCGGACTCGAAGGTGCCGGTGATCTCGTCCTCGACGGAGGTGACCTCCGAGACGTTCCCGCGCTCTACCTGCTCGTAGAAGTAGCTGTAGGAGACGTCGGTGGGCGCGGGCGCTCCTCTGAGGTTCGAGCTGAGCATCCAGTTGAAGAGCAGAGTCGCCAGCAGCGCCCAGATCAGCCACGGCGGGATGCCACGCCCGGGACCGCGCTGCTCGCGCTCGCCCCCGTCGGGCGGTGTCTCACCGGCATGCCAGCCCTCGACGCGCCAGGGACGTCCTCGCGCCTCCGGCTGGTCGCGGTGGCCGGTCGTGCCACGATGGGCATGGCGTAGGGCCGCGGTCCGGATCCGTGTCGATGGCATGTCGCTCCTCCGACGATCACTGGCCACTTTCACCCTCTTCCGCGGGGCGTGGCGGTAACAGAGGCAAAGGTCCTCGCGACGACGTGACGCTCAGAGAGGCTCCGTCACCCCTTGACCACGCCCAGCGGGACCAGCCTGGTCGCCGGCATCAGCAGACGGGAAACAGGACCGGCTCGCCGGTGGGGTGGCTGATCCGTCTTGGCGACGGTGGGTCACGTGGTCCGGAGACCACCTCACATCTTGGCCACCCTCCGGCGAGCCGGCGGCACTGCGTCCTACTTCGCTCCTGAGCCCGAGAACCTCGCGTCTGAAACCCTCTGGCCCATCACCTGTATCGTCATCGAGCCGCTCGGCGGCACACAGGTCCTATGGTCCCGGGCTGCAGGGTCCAAAGCCCTGGGGGAGCCTCGATACCTCCGACACCCCGGCGGGGGGCTTCAGCGCGCTCCACCTCAGGGGCCGACGGCTAATGTACGTCTCGTCAGATCTGATGTGCAGGACAAGGAGAGACGTGGGCGACCGGGGCGCGGCGGCGGGTGAGACGACCCGCGTCCTGACCATCCCCAACTTCCTGAGCATCCTCCGCCTGGCCGGCGTCCCGCTGTTCCTGTGGCTGGTGCTCGGGCCCGAGGCGGACGGGTGGGCGCTCGGCGTCCTCATGGTCTCGGGCGTCACCGACTGGCTCGACGGCTACCTCGCGCGCAGGCTCCACCAGACCTCGCAGCTCGGCCAGATCCTGGACCCGGTCGCCGACCGGCTCTACATCCTGGCCGTGGTCTTCGGACTCGCCTGGCGCGACATCATCCCGTGGTGGCTCGCCTTCCTGCTGCCCGCCCGTGACCTCCTGCTGTGGGGCCTCGTGCCGTTCCTGCGCACCCGTGGCTACCACGCGCTCCCGGTCCACTTCCTGGGCAAGGCAGCCACCGCGAACCTGCTCTACGCCTTCCCGCTCCTCCTCCTCGGCGACGGGGAAGGGGTCGTGGCGACGCTCGCGGAGGTCTTCGGCTGGGCGTTCGCGATCTGGGGGACCGGCCTCTACTGGTGGGCAGGCATCCTGTACGCCTGGCAGGTCCGCAAGCTCCTGTCCGACCGCGAGCGAAGGGCACCTCGGATCCATGCCCGGTGAGCTGCGCAGCGGTACGACGGCCGCGCCCGAGCCGGACCGGGACGGGACGACCCGGGACATGCCGCCCCAGGTCCACATGGCGCTGCTGGACTACATCACCTCCACCTCGCTCGACGCGGACTACGCCCAGGCCGCCGAGCGAGCCGCTGAGTCGGGGGAGAAGCCCTCGGCACGGCAGGTCAGGCCGGGCGTTGCAGCACTCGTCGCAATGGGGCTGTTCGGTCTGCTCGTGGCCACCGCTGCCGTGCAGACCGCCCGTAACGCCGGCGACGAGGCCACCGGTCGTGAGTCGCTGATCACCCAGATCGAGGCACGCAGCGCCCAGCTCGACGCCCGCCGGACCCGCATCGAGAAGCTGCGCGACGAGAACGACTCCCTCCAGCAGCTCTTCCTCGAGACCACCAGCCAGGGGCGCGCCATCTCATCACGCCTCGACCAGCTCGGGGTGGCGGCCGGAGCCGTTTCGGTGACCGGACCCGGTGTGAAGGTGGTCGTCGACGACGCACCCGGGGCTGTGAGCGACCGCCAGCGGGTGCTCGACAAGGACCTCCAGAAGCTGGCCAACGCGCTGTGGGCCTCGGGCGCCGAGGCGATCTCCATCAACGGTCAGCGGCTCAACAACGTGGGCGCGATCCGGTACGCCGGCTCGGCGATCACGGTCAACCGGGTCTCGCTGTCGAGGCCCTACACGGTGCTTGCCGTGGGCAACCCCGATACGATGCCCGCACGCTTCGTCGAGACGGAGCACGGAAGGGACTGGTTGGATCTCCATGCAGTCCAGGGACTCGAGTTCGACATGACGTCCGAGGAATCCATGAGACTGTCGGCTGCACCCGCGCGCCTCCTGACGCTGCGCCACGCGTCCGAGGGGGAGAACGCAGAATGATCGCAGGTCTCGGGCTGCTGGTCGGCATCATCGTCGGCCTGATGCTTCAGCCGGAGGTGCCCCTCTGGCTCGAGCCCTACCTCCCCATCGCCGTGGTCGCCGCCCTCGACGCCGTCTTCGGGGCGCTACGTGCCTTCCTCGACGGCATCTTCGACGACAAGGTCTTCGTCGTCTCCTTCGTCAGCAACGTCCTGATCGCCGCGCTGATCGTCTACCTCGGCGACAAGCTCGGTGTCGGCGGTCAGCTCTCGACGGGCGTGATCGTCGTCCTCGGAATCCGAATCTTCTCCAACGTGGCCGCTATCCGCCGCCACATCTTCCACGCGTGAGGAGGAGACCATGAGCAGCTCGCCCGGCCGCGACCGTCTGGTCGCCTCCCTGAAGCGGCCTCGTTCGCGTGGCCAGGTCACCGCCGCAGTGCTGCTCGCCGTCGTCGGCTTTGCCAGCGTCGTACAGGTGCAGTCACAGGAGCGCAACGACGACTACGAAGGCATGCGCGAGGAGGACCTCGTGCAGCTGCTGAACTCCCTCTCGAGCGCCTCGCAGCGCGCCGAGAACGAGATCGCCGAGCTCGAGCAGACGCGAAGCTCGCTGCGCAGCGACACCGACAGCCGCCAGGCCGTGCTGAAGCAGGCCCGCGAGCGGGCCGCCGTGCTGGGCATCCTCGCCGGCACGCTCCCGGCCGTCGGTCAGGGCATCGTGGTGACGGTCAAGGATCCCCAGGGAAACGTCGGCATCGACCAGATGCTCAACGGGCTCGAGGAGCTGCGCAACGCCGGCGCCGAGGCGATCGAGGTCAACAACACGGTGAGGGTCGTGGCCTCGACCGCGCTCGAGGACGGTGACGGCGGCATCGTCGTCGACGACGTCCAGCTCAGTCCGCCCTACACGCTCGAGGTCATCGGTGACCCCGACACGATGGCACCCGCGCTCAACATCTACGGCGGCTTCGTCGCCGACGTCGAGGATCCCAGGATCGGTGGGACGGTGACGATCGAGGAGACCTCGAACGTCGAGATCGCGACACTCGCCGAGCTGCCGGAGCCGGAGTACGCCGAACCCGCCGGACCCGAGTAGCCTGCACCCGTCCGCAACCCGCCGAGGTTGCCCCCGACCGACGAGGAGTGCCGTGTACCCCGAGGACCTCATCTACAGCAGCGAGCACGAGTGGGTGCGCCGCCCCGGCGAGACCGACGGCTCCGTCCGGATCGGCATCACGCACTACGCCCAGGACGCCCTCGGTGACATCGTCTACGTCTCCCTGCCCGAGGTCGGGGCGGAGATCTCGGCCGGCGACACGGTCGGCGAGCTCGAGTCGACCAAGTCGGTCAGCGACATCTACGCCCCGGTGAGCGGCAAGGTCGTCGCCCGCAACGACGCCCTCGACGGCACCCCCGAGCTGGTGAACTCCGACCCCTACGGCGAGGGGTGGCTCTTCGAGGTCGCCGGCGCGTCCGACAGCGAGATCGACGCCCTGATGGATGCCGCGGCCTACCAGGCGACCCTCGAGTCCTGAGCAGGACGCATCAGGGGCGAAGTCGGGGGATTCGGACTTGATCGCCATGGTGTGACTGATAAGTTCGGGTAACCATCAACCTCGACTACTTGTTGAGGGTTGAGGTCAACTGCCAACGGGAGGCTGAACATGCCGTTCTGCACCGAGTGTGGACACCAGAACCCTGACGACGCTCGCTTCTGCTCTCAATGCGGCAAGCGGCTCGTCGCCGCCGACGCCACGACGGGCGGTGACCGTGAGACGCCGGGGGAGACGACTGCGACGATCACGTTCGGTGCTCCCGCGAAGCCCGAGGGGGCCGAGGAGCGTGCGGCGTTGAACGACGCCGACGCCGCCGCGGTCGACGCGCTGCCCGCCGGGAGCGCCCTGCTCGTCGTGCAGCGCGGCCCCAGCGCGGGCAGTCGGTTCCTGCTGGACACCGACCTGGTCGGTGCCGGCCGCCACCCCGAGAGCGAGATCTTCCTCGACGACGTGACCGTCTCCCGTCGCCATGCGGAGTTCCGTCGCGGCGCTGACGGCTACCGCGTCGCCGACGTCGGCAGCCTCAACGGCACCTACGTCAACCGCGACCGGATCGACGAGGTCGAGCTCCAGAACGGGGACGAGGTGCAGATCGGCAAGTACCGCCTGGTGTACTTCGCCAGCCACGCAGGAGCGGGCAAGCCGCAGTGAGGCAGGCGGCGTCGTCGCGGTCCCGGATGAGCATCGGGGAGGTGCTCTCCCTGCTCAGGGCCGACTTCCCCGAGATCAGCATCTCCAAGATCCGCTTCCTCGAGTCAGAGGGCCTGATCGAGCCGGAGCGGACGCCGTCGGGTTACCGGAAGTTCTCCCACCGCGATGTCGAGCGCCTGCGCTACGTCCTCACCAGCCAGCGCGAGCACTACCTCCCGCTCAAGGTCATCAAGGAACACCTCGACGCCATCGACCGCGGGCTGGAGCCGCCGGCCGTCAACGGCGCCGGTCCCCAGGTCCCGCGGGTCGTGCTCGCCGGCGACGGCTACCCCTCCGCGGACACCTTCGCGCCCGACACCTCCGAGCTCCGGCTGTCGCGGGCCGAGGTGCTCTCCGGCGCCGAGATCGACGAGGACCTCCTCACCCAGCTCGAGACGTTCGGCCTGGTCAGGCGCCGCCCGGGGACGAACCACTACGACGGGGACGCGCTCGTCGTCGCCAAGACCGCAGGCGAGCTCGCCGCCTTCGGGCTCGAGCCGCGCCACCTGCGGGCGTTCAAGAACGCCGCAGACCGGGAGGTCGGGCTCGTCGAGCAGGTGGTCTCCCCGATGCGCCGCGGGCGCGACGCCGGCGCCAAGGCCCGCGCCGAGGACACCATCGCGCAGATGGCCGCGCTGTCCGTGCGCCTGCACGCCACGCTGGTCAAGAGCGGTCTTCGCTCCTCTCGCTGAGACCCCGAGGGGGCTTGTTCACAGGGGTACTGTGGTCATGTGCGAGAAGTCGACGTGATCGGTGTCCGGGTCGAGATGCCCTCGAACCAGCCCATCGTCCTGCTCCGGGAGGTAGCCGGCGACCGCTACCTTCCGATCTGGATCGGCGCTGTCGAGGCCACCGCGATCGCGTTCGCGCAGCAGGGAGTAGTCCCTCCGCGTCCGCTGACCCATGACCTGATGAAGGACCTCATCACCGCCACCGGCAACGACCTGACGGAGGTGCGGATCACCGAGATGCGTGACGGCGTCTTCTACGCGGTCCTCGTCCTCGCCTCGGGCGTCGAGGTGAGCGCACGTCCTTCCGACTCCATCGCTCTCGCGCTGCGCACCGGCTCCAAGATCGTCTGTGACGAGGAGGTCCTGGCCGAGGCCGGGCTCTCGGTGCCGGAGGAGCAGGAGGACGAGGTGGAGAAGTTCCGGGAGTTCCTCGACCACGTCTCGCCGGAGGACTTCGAGAGCCACTGAGCGTCCGCCTCAAAACCCTGAACCTCAACCTCTAGTTGAGAGTTGCGACACGCCGAGCGGCGGTCGCCGTTGTCGTTGACCCTGCCCTTTGCGAGCCCTACCGTGGGGAGTGTCTTCGTTGTAACTCCACCGTTGTGCTCCACCCCGGGCACGCCGGCTTCCCCGAGGAGTTGCAGGCAGTACGGAGCGGACGACGGAGGTTCACGTGACGAGGAACGGCGACGAGGCGGCCAAGACCGCTGACCAGAGCGCTGCCCAGAAGGCCGCGGTGACGGCCAACGAGCAGGGGCTGCTGTTCGACGACGACGTCTCGCCCCTCCCGCAGGACGCCGGCTACCGCGGACCGACCGCCTGCAACGCGGCCGGCATCACCTACCGCCAGCTCGACTACTGGGCCCGCACCGGGCTGGTCGAGCCCAGCGTCCGCGGCGCGTCGGGCTCCGGCACGCAGCGGCTCTACTCCTTCCGCGACATCCTGATCCTCAAGGTCATCAAGCGCCTGCTCGACGCCGGGATCTCGCTGCAGCAGATCCGCACGGCCGTCCACCACCTGCGGACCCGCGGCACCGACGACCTCACCCGTGTCACGCTGATGAGCGACGGCGCGAGCGTCTACGAGTGCACGAGCAACGACGAGGTCATCGACCTGCTCCAGGGCGGTCAGGGCGTCTTCGGTATCGCGATCGGCGGCGTGTGGCGCGAGATCGAGGGATCCCTTGCAGAGCTGCCCAGCGAGCGCGCCGTGAGCGACGACCACAGCTCCGCCGACGAGCTCGCCGCGCGGCGACGCGCTCGCGAGGTCGGCTGAGCCTCACCAGCATCCGACGGACCCGGTCTTCCCCTCGAGGGAGGCCGGGTCCGCTGCTTGTGCTGATAACGTGTGCGTGCTGACGATCCCGCGCGGGAGAGTCTCCGTCGGAGCCGGCAGGCCGGCCCCGTTGCGGAGCGCCGAAGGGGCAAACCTCCCCGGAACCTCTCAGGCGCCAGGACCGCGTGGACGAGGCAACTCTGGAAGGAACGAGGCGACGAGCCCCGGACCTGACAGAGGGGGAGGCGACCCTGTTCGCGATGCCACCGGGAGCCTCTGTGTCCGACCACCCCACCTTGTCCCAGCTCGACGCGCTCACCCGCTTCGCCGACCGCCACATCGGCCCGGGCGAGGAGGAGCAGCGCTCGATGCTCGAGGCCCTCGGCTTCGACGGCCTCGACGCCTTGATGGAGGCGGCCGTGCCCGGCGGCATCCGCACCCCGGCCGGTCTCGACCTGCCGCCGGCAGCAGGGGAGGAGGAGGCGGCACGGCTCGCCCGGGAGACCGCGGGCCGCAACAACCCGCTGGAGCCGATGATCGGGCTCGGGTACCACGGCACGGTCACCCCGGGCGTCGTACGCCGCAACGTCCTCGAGGACCCGAGCTGGTACACCGCTTACACGCCTTACCAGCCGGAGATCTCGCAGGGCCGTCTCGAGGCGCTGCTCAACTTCCAGACGATGGTCGGCGATCTGACGGGGCTCCCCACGGCGAACGCGTCCCTGCTCGACGAGGGGACCGCAGCCGCCGAGGCGATGACGCTGGTACGCCGCGCGAACCGCAGCGCCTCGGGCCGGTTCGTGCTCGACTCCGACGCCCTGCCGCAGACGATCGAGGTCGTCCGGACCCGGGCCCACGCGATGGGCATCGAGGTCGAGGTGGCCGACCTGACGAACGGCCTCCCCGAGGGCGAGGTCAGCGGCGTGCTCGTGCAGTACCCCGGCGCGAGCGGCCGGGTACTCGACCCACGCCCCGTGATCGAGCAGGTCCACGAGCGCGGCGGCATGGCCGTGGTCGCAGCAGACCTGCTCGCGCTCACCGTGCTCGAGTCGCCCGGTTCGATGGGCGCCGACGTGGTGGTCGGGTCCTCCCAGCGGTTCGGCGTGCCCCTGTTCTACGGCGGCCCCCACGCCGGCTACATGTCGGTGCGCGCGGGGATCGAGCGGCACCTCCCCGGCCGCCTGGTCGGTGTCTCGGTCGACGCGGAGGGACGTCCGGCGTACCGGCTCGCGCTCCAGACCCGCGAGCAGCACATCCGCCGCGACAAGGCGACCTCCAACATCTGCACCGCGCAGGTGCTCCTGGCCGTCGTGGCCTCCATGTACGCCGTCTACCACGGACCCGACGGGCTCCGGTCGATCGCGCGCCGCACCCACCGGTACGCCGCCGTTCTCGCCGAGGCGCTGGCCGAGGCGGGTGCGGACGTCGTGCACGAGAGGTTCTTCGACACCGTGCTCGTCCGGGTTCCCGGCCGCGCAGCGGCAGTGGTCGCGGCCGCGCGAGAGGCCGGCGTCCATCTGCGGCTGGCCGACGAGGACCACGTGGGTGTCTCCACCTCGGAGTCCACGACGCGCGCACACCTGGAGAAGGTGCTTGCCGCGTTCGGAGCCTCGGACTGCGACCTCGAGGAGGTCGATGCCCGGGCGGGTGACGCGCTTCCGGATGCCCTGCGGCGCTCGTCGGACTTCCTGACCCACGAGGTGTTCAACTCGCACCGCTCCGAGACCTCGATGCTGCGCTACCTGCGACGGCTGTCGGCACGCGACTACGCGCTCGACCGCGGCATGATCCCGCTGGGGTCCTGCACGATGAAGCTCAACGCCACCACCGAGATGGAGCCGATCAGCCTCCCCGGGTTCGCGAACCTCCACCCGTTCGCTCCCGCCGCGGACGCCGAGGGGTACCGGGCGATGGTCGGGGAGCTCGAGGGCTGGCTCGCCGAGGTCACCGGCTACGACAAGGTCTCGATCCAGCCCAACGCCGGCTCCCAGGGCGAGCTCGCGGGCCTGCTCGCGATCCGCGCCTACCACGTGGCTCAGGGCGACACCGCGCGCGACGTCTGCCTGATCCCGTCGTCCGCTCACGGCACCAACGCCGCCTCCGCGGTGATGGCCGGGATGCGCGTCGTGGTCGTCAAGGCCGCCGACAACGGCTCGGTCGACCTCGACGACCTCCGTGCCCAGTGCGAGAAGCACCGCGACGACCTCGCGGCGATCATGGTCACCTACCCCTCGACCCACGGCGCGTTCGAGGACGGCATCACCGAGCTGTGCCGGATCGTCCACGAGCACGGTGGCCAGGTGTACGTCGACGGCGCCAACCTCAACGCGCTCCTCGGCTACGCCAAGCCGGGGGAGTTCGGGGGCGACGTCTCCCACCTCAACCTCCACAAGACCTTCTGCATCCCGCACGGCGGCGGCGGCCCGGGCGTCGGGCCGGTCGCCGTACGCGAGCACCTCGCGCCGTACCTGCCGAGCCACCCGATGCACCCCGAGAAGGACAAGCGCGACGGCATCGGCCCGATCAGCGCGGCGCCGTACGGCTCGGCCGGCATCCTGCCGATCTCGTGGACCTACGTCAGGATGATGGGCGCCGAGGGGCTCACCCGCGCCACCGCGGTGGCCGTGCTGTCGGCGAACTACATCGCGCACCGCCTGCGTGAGCACTTCCCGGTGCTCTACCGCGGGCACAACGGCCTCGTGGCCCACGAGTGCATCCTGGACCTGCGGCCGATGACGAAGGCCACCGGCGTCACCGTGGACGACGTCGCCAAGCGGCTCGTCGACTACGGCTTCCACGCCCCGACGATGAGCTTCCCGGTCGCCGGGACCCTCATGGTGGAGCCGACCGAGAGCGAGGACCTCGCGGAGATCGACCGGTTCTGCGAGGCGATGATCGCGATCAAGGCCGAGGCGGACCGGGTCGCGGCGGGGGAGTGGAGTGCCGAGGAGTCCCCCTTGAGGGGTGCCCCGCACACCACGGCCGTGCTCGCGGGCGAGTGGGACCGCAAGTACTCCCGCGACGAGGCGGCCTTCCCGACCGGGCCCGACCCCGACAAGTACTGGCCGCCGGTGGCCCGGATCGACCAGGCCTACGGCGACCGGCACCTCGTGTGCACGTGCCCCTCCCCGGAGGCGTTCGAGCAGTGAGCCCCACCGTCACCGACCTGACCGCCCGTCGGCTGCGCGCTCTCGTCGCGAAGGAGCAGGCCACCGCCCGGATGCCCTCGCTGGTCGCGGGTGTCGTCCGCGACGGCGAGCTCGTCTGGTCAGGCAGCCACGGCGGGCACACCGGGACGGGCGCGCCCTCCTCGGACACGCAGTACCGGATCGGCTCGATCACCAAGACCATGACGGCCGTGCTCGTCATGCAGCTGCGCGACGAGGGCCTGCTCGACCTCAACGACAGGCTGGACGAGCACCTGCCGGACGTCGGGTACGGCGACCGGACGATCCGGCGTCTGCTCTCGCACTCGTCGGGGATGCAGTCCGAGCCGCCAGGCTCCTGGTGGGAGCGCAGCCCCGGAGTGAAGTACGACGAGCTGGCGGCCGCGGTCGACGACTCCAAGGCGCCCTTCGCGCCAGGCGCGACCTTCCACTACACCAACCTCGCCTACGGGCTGCTGGGCGAGATGGTTGCCCGCGTTCGGGGCGAGAGCTGGGCGGACCTGGTCGAGCAGAGGATCCTCCGGCCGCTCGGCATGGCCCGCACGAGCTACCTCCCCGTCGCACCGGCCGCCACCGGCTACAGCGTCCACCACTTCGCCGGCACCCTGACCGAGGAGCCGGCCCAGGACACCGGAGCCCTGGCCCCCGCCGGCCAGCTCTGGAGCACGCTGGACGACCTCGCCGTCTATGCCCGCTTCCTCCTCGACGGGCACGACGAAGTCCTCTCGGCCCGCACCGTCGCCGAGATGTGCACGCCCCAGGCGGGGTCCCTCGCCGGCGGGCTCACCGGCGGTTACGGCCTCGGGCTGCGGCTGGTGGCGGGCGGGTCCGGCACGCTGGCGGGCCACACCGGCTCGATGCCCGGCTTCCTCGCGGGCCTCTTCGTCGACCGGGTACGCCGGACCGGGGCGGTGTGCCTCGCCAACGGCACGGCCGGCCTGCGCTGCGAAGGGCTGCCCCTGGAGCTCCTCGCGGAGCTCGAGCGCAACGAGCCCACCGTCGTACCGGCGTGGACCCCCACGGTGCGGGTCCCGGACGCCGTCGCGGAGGTGCTCGGCGTGTGGCACTGGGGCAACACGGCGTACGCGTTCTCCTACGACGGGAACGAGGTCGTGGGGACCTCGCTCGCGTCCGGCGTGACCGCCCACCGGTTCCGGGTGCAGGACGACGGGACGTTCCTGGGCACGGCCGGGTACCACCACGGCGAGACGCTGCAGGTCGTCCGCGACGAGACCGGCCGCGTGAACCACCTGCTGTGCGCGACCTTCGTCTACACCCGCGAGCCGTATGACCCCGAGGCACCGATTCCGGGCGGTCATCCCGGACCACGGTGACCGGCGGGTAAATGGCCTCGTCTGGTCATGCCCCGTCCAGAGGCCCCGGCGTAGCGTCGCTCGCATGTTCTGGACCAAGCAGGGGGATGCGGACTACGACGAGCGAAGAGCTCTCTTCAACGCCATGATCGACAAGCGTCCGCGGCTGATCGCGAGCTGCGAGACCCCCGCCGACGTCCGAGCCGCGCTGGAACGGGCCCGGTCCGACGACCTCGAGGTCGCGGTACGTGCAGGCGGCCACTCCGTGGCCGGCATGTCGACCAACGAGGGGGGCCTCGTCATCGACGTCCGGCCGATGAAGACGGTCGAGGTCGACCCCTTCGCCCGGCGGGCGCGCGTGGGTGGCGGTGTCCTCTGGGGGGAGATGGACAAGGTGACACAGGCGCACGGCCTGGCCACCACGGGTGGTCGCGTGTCCACCACCGGGGTCGCCGGGTTCACGCTCGGCGGGGGCTCCGGCTGGCTGGACCGGAAGTACGGGCTGGCCTGCGACAACCTCGTCGGCGCCGACCTGGTCACCGCCGACGGCCGCGAGATCCATGTCGACGCCGAGCACCATCCCGACCTGTTCTGGGCACTGCGGGGCGGTGGCGGCAACTTCGGCGTCGTGACGACGTTCGAGTTCGAGCTCCACCCGGTCGGCCCCGCCGTGCAGGCAGGGTTCTTCCTGTGGCCGACCAGGAGCCACGGCGAGCAGCTTGCCCGGGCCTACCGGGACTGGGCCACCGGCGCCCCTGACGAGCTCGGGTCGTGGCTGCTGATGACCACCGGGCCCGACGAGGAGTGGGTCCCCGACCACCTCAAGGGCGAACCCGTCACGATGATCGCGGCGATGTGGGTGGGTGACGCCGACGAGGGTCACGAGTACATGGATCCGCTCCGACACCTCGAGCCGCACGTCGACATGATGGAGCCCCGCCCTTACACGGAGTTCCAGTCGATCCTCGACGACGTCCCGGGCAACCGGCACTACTGGAGCGCCGACTACCACGATGCCTTCCCCGACGACGCGCTCGACGTCTTCGTGAGCTCGGCGATCGAGCCGCCTTCACCGATGACCCAGCAGATCCTCTTCTCCTGGGGAGGCGCCGCCGGGCGGGTGCCCGAGGAGGAGACACCGCTGACCAGCCGGAGCGCACCCTGGGTGACCCATCCCTTCGCCGTGTGGCAGGACCCTGCCGCGGACCGGGAGAACATCGAGTGGGTGCGCCGGTTCCGCCACGACATCGCGCCGTGGGCGAACGGCGGGGTCTACCTCAACTTCATCGGTGACGAAGGAGCCGCCCGCATCCGCCAGGCCTACGGCGAGGCGAAGTACGAACGGCTCCGTCAGGTGAAGCAGGAGTACGACCCCGACAACGTCTTCCGGGGCAACCAGAACATCGCCCCGACCGCCTCAGTTGGCCTGGCTGACACTGGACATGTTGAAGTCCGGCACACGTAGCGCGGGCATCGCCGTCCGGGAGAAGTAGTCACCCCACTCACGTGAGAAGGCCGGCCCGGTCGTCGATGCCGACGAGAACCTGTCGAGCAGCTCGACCGGGCTCTCGTTGAAGCGGAAGTTGTTGACCGCTCCGGTCACCTCGCCGTTCTCGACGAGGTAGACGCCGTCGCGGGTCAGGCCGGTCAGCAGGAGTGTCTGCGGGTCGACCGTGCGGATGTACCACAGGCAGGTGAGCAGCAGGCCTCGCTCGGTGTCGCCGACCAGGTGGCCGAGCGAGCCCTCGGCGCCGCCGACCTCGAGGACGAGGTTGTCGACGGCCGGGGTCACCGGCTGGCCGGTCATGGCTGCCGAGTGGCGGGTCTGGATCAGCGCCTCGAGCGTGCCGTCCTTGACCCAGTCGGTGTGCGACAGGGGGAGGCCGTTGTCGAAGACGCTGCTGACGTTGTCGCTCGAGGAGGCGGTCACGAACGGCGCCGCCCGCAGACCGGCGTACGCAGGGTCGGAGAAGAGGCGAACGGGCCGGGACGAGAGGCGCTCGCCGATCCGGGTCCCGCCCCCGGGACGCGAGAAGACCGACTGGCCCTCGTGGGCCTCCCGGGCCGACGCGCTCCAGTAGGCGTAGATCATCAGGTCGGCCACCGCGGTGGGCGGCAGGATCGTGTCGTAGCGCCCTGCGGGCAGGTCGACCTTCCGCTCGGCCCAGGTCAGCCGCTGGGCCAGCTCCTGGTCGAGCGCGAGGGCGTCGACGTCCTTGAAGTCGCGGGTGGCGCCGCCGACCCAGGCGCTGCTCGACAGATCGGTCGGCTTGCCCGTGCAGCCGTAGTGGCCGGTGGGCTGGACGTGACGCAGCCTCAATCCGGTGCTGGAGCCGAGGTAGGTCGTGGTGACCTCGTGGTCGACGAAGCCATAGAGGACGCGGTCCTCGGCGGTGGCCTTCCGGAACGCCTCTCCGAGCGCGGGCGCGAAGTCGGCGTACACCTCGATGGAGGTGCCTCGCGGCGCCTCGAACCAGTCGCCGGTGGCCTCTCCGGTGACGAGCTCGGCGGCGTCCTCGGCAGGAGTGCTCTCGCGCGCTGCCGTGTCGGCGGCCTCGACGAGCGCCGTCACCTGCTCGAGCGAGGAAGCGCTGCCGGTCACCGAGCCGGTGGCGGTGCCCTGCCCGGCGCCGACGAAGGAGATGACGTTCAGCGACACGTGGTGCATGACGCCGTTGGTGGTGAGCGTGTTGTTGGCCCAGCGGAGGTTCGCGCTCGTCGAGTCGTGCAGCGTCACGACGCAGCTGTCCGCGCGGGAGACCTTGAGCGCGTGCTCGACGAGGTCCTGGGGGGTCGGTGCAGTCATCGGGGGACTCCTCAGTCCTGGTTGCTGGCTTCGGCGGCGGTGTTCAGCACGCGCACGTCGCGGAAGAGCGCGGTCGGGCAGCCGTGTGACACCGAGGCGACCTGCCCCGGCTGGGCCTTGCCGCAGTTGAAGGCGCCGCCGAGCTCCCAGGTCTGCGGGCCGCCGACGGCCTCCATGGAGTTCCAGAAGTCGGTCGTCGTGGCCTGGTAGGCGACGTCGCGCAGCTGGCCGGCGAGACGGCCGTTCTCGATCTTGTAGAAGCGTTGGCCGGTGAACTGGAAGTTGTAGCGCTGCATGTCGATGCTCCAGGAGTTGTCACCGACGATGTAGATGCCGCGTTCCACCTGCGAGATGAGCCCCTCGGTGTCGGGGCCGTCGGTCGCCGGCTGGAGCGAGACGTTGGCCATCCGCTGGATCGGGATGTGCCCGGGGGAGTCGGCGTAGGCGCAGCCGTTCGACCGCTCCAGGCCCATCAGGTGCGCGGTGGGCCGGTCGAGCTGGTAGCCCACGAGGACGCCGTCCTTGACGATGTCCCAGCTCTGGGTCTGGACGCCCTCGTCGTCGTACCCGATGGTGGCCAGGCCGTGCTCGACGGTGCGGTCGCCGGTGACGTGCATGACCGGGGAGCCGTACTGGAGCATGCCGAGCTGGTCGGGCGTGGCGAAGGAGGTGCCGGCGTAGTTCGCCTCGTAGCCCAGCGCCCGGTCCAGCTCGGTGGCGTGGCCGATGGACTCGTGGATGGTCAGCCAGAGGTTCGAGGGGTGGATGACGAGGTCGTAGCGGCCCGGCTCGACCGACGGAGCGACGAGCTTCTCCGCGAGCAGCTCGGGCAGCTCCGCGAGCTCGGAGGCCCAGTCGTAGCCGTCGCCCGTGAGGTACTCCCAGCCGCGGCCGACCGGGGGAGCGATCGTGCGCATCGAGTCGAAGCGCCCGGACTTCTCGTCGCTGCCGTGCACCTGGAACTCGGGCTCCACGCGGACCCGCTGCTGGGTGGTCATGGTGCCCGCCAGGTCGGCGTAGAACTTGTTCTCCACGACCTGGCGGAGGAGGCCGCTGGAGTGTGCGACGGCGTCGCCCTCGAGCAGCTTGCGGGACCAGCCTGCGAGCAGGTCGACCTTCTCGGCCAGGGGCACCGACAGCGGGTCGATCTCGTAGCTGGAGACCCACTCGACGTCGCCGTGGACCGGCTCGGGCGCGAGCGCGATCGGACGCGTGGTCATCGCCGCCGCCACCTGCGCGGTGCGGACCGCGGTCTCGGCGACCTGCACGGCGGACTCCGCCGTCAGGACGACACCGGAGGCGAAGCCCCAGGCGCCGTTGAGGATCACGCGCACCGCGAACCCGAGGTCCTCGGTGTCGCCGGCACCTTGGAGGTGTCCGTCGCGCACTCGGATGTCCTGGTAGCGGACGCGCTCGAGGCGGAAGTCTGCGTGGCTCACGTTGAAGTCCCGGGCCCGGGAGAGGGCCGCCTCGGCGAGACGCCGGTAGGGGAGTGACGTGAACGCCGGGTCGATGGGATGGTGCACCGGTGCTCCTGTGGTCATGGCTGTGAGGCTATGTCGTCGTATGTCTCGCGTCACGCGGGTTACCCCGGTGTCGCCAGCCTAATCAGGTCTCGCCCTCGATCTCCTGCGCCTCGCGCAGGGTCTCCACCGCGGGCATCCAGTCCGCGGGAAGGACGTCGTACCCGGCGTTGCGCGCAGCATCGAGAACGAGGGGGTCGTCGTCGACGAGGACTGCGATCGCGCGGTCGAGCGCCAACCGGTCGAGGGTCTCCACCTTGACGAACCGTGCCGGGCGGCGGTCGCCCTGCGGGCGGAGGAGCACGTCGCCGGGCGGGAGGTCGTGTCGGCGGAGCCAGGTCAGCGTGTCCTCGCGGCACCGCTCGGGGCGCCCTGAGAGGTAGACGATGTCGAAGACCTCGGCCAGCCGCGTGACGGTCACGCGCCCCTCCTCGAGGAGAGGGTCCTCGGGTGCGGCCGCGAAGAAGGCGTCCCAGTCCTTCGGCTGCGTCTCCACGTGGTGCACCCGATGGCGTACGTCGGCCAGCACGCCGTCGATGTCGATGACGGCCAGCATCCGGGGCGCGACCATGTCAGCCCACCGCGGTGCGTACCGCGACGGTCGATCCGTTACGGCGTTTCTCGACGTGGAGCTGGGTGGGGATCCGGTTGCGGAGCTCGCTCACGTGGCTCACGACGCCCACGGCCCGCCCTCCGGCGCGCAGCTCGTCGAGCCGGTCCATGACGTCGTCGAGGGTGTCGGCGTCGAGGGTGCCGAAGCCCTCGTCGACGAAGAGGGTCTCGATCTCCGTGCCGCCGGCCTCCTGGGTGACCACGTCGGCGAGCCCGAGGGCGAGCGAGAGGGACACGACGAACGTCTCGCCGCCGGAGAGCGTGGCGGGGTCGCGGACGTCACCGGTCCACTGGTCGACGACCTCCAGCCCGAGGCCGGCCTGCGATCCCTTGCGAGCAGCCTTGCCGGTCCGCTGGAGCAGGTAGCGCTGGTCGCGCATGTGGGCGAGGCGTTCGTTGGCCGCGGCGACGACCTGGTCGAGACGTGTGGCGAGGACGTAGGCCGAGAGGCGCATCTGAAGCTGGTTGTCCCCGCCCATGCCACGGACGAGTCTCGCCATCGAGTCTGCCCGTTGGTACTCCTCGCGGACCGGGCCCCAGTCCTCGAGCGCCTGCTCGAGACGCATCCGCTGGCGGCGAAGTGCCCCGACGACCTCCTCGCGATGGTGCAGGACCCGGGCGGCGCTCGCCTCCTGCTCCTCGGCCGTGGCGAGCCGGCCTGTCAGGGCGGGAAGGTCGGGGGGTGCCTGGTCGGCGACGGCGAGGACCTCGGGATCCTCCAGCACGGCGCTCGCGCGGGTAGCCGCCTGCGCCCGCTCTGCAAGCGACTCCTCGAGGCGTGCTCGCTCGCTTGCGTCGAGGACGGCGGCACGCAGGGCCGCCACGTCAGGGAAGTCGTGCTCGACAGCGGAGCTCTCCGCATGCGTCTCGAGCTCCGTCACCCTCGAGACCGCCGCGTCGTGGTCGCACAGCGTCTCGCGCGCGGTGGCGAGTGACACAGCCAGTGCACCGAGCCGCGAGACCTGCTCGGACAGCGAGGTCTCGGCGGCCGGCGCACCGCCATCGGATCCGGTCGCAGCCGCGATCTCCGCGCTGAGCGAGGCGATCGTCTCGCGGTGCGCGCTGAGAGCCTGGGTCGTGGTCGCGAGGCGGGTCGTGACCTCGTGGACCGACGTGGTGAGGTCCTGCTGCTCGACGGTCAGCGCCTCCACCGAGCGCTCGGCTTCCTGGAGCTCGACCTCCGCCTGTCGAGCCAGGCGAAGCTGCTCGCCGACCTTGTCCGCAGCAAGCTCGGCCTCGGCCACGGTCTGGTGGGACGAGGCTGCGCGCAGAGCCTCGAGCCGTTCCTCGGCCTGCAGCACCTTGCCGCTCGCGGCGAGGTAGGCGGCGTTGCGCGCCTCGTGGACGGCGACGGCGTCCGCCTGCTCGGCCTCGGTGACAGCGCCGTCGGACGGCTCCGCGGGGCGGGGGTGCTCCGTGCTGCCGCAGACCTGGCAGGCCTGCCCGTCCTCGAGCCGTCCGGCGAGCTCGGCGGCGATCCCTGCGAGCCGGCGGGCCGCCAGGTCCTGCACGTGGTCGCGTGCATCCGCCGCCAGGTCACGGGCCTCGCGCTCGGCGTCGCGCAGAGCGACGAGGGAGTCGGCGCAGGCGTCTGCTTCGCGTGCTGCCCCGAGACGCTGCCCGGCGTTGCGCAGCTCGAGGGTGAGCGTGTCGGCTCTGCGTGCCTCCGACGTGAGCCTCGTGACGAGCGCGCGGGCCTCGTCGAGAGCATCGGGAATGGCGTCGAGCCGCTGTTGAGCGGCCGCGCGCGCCTGGGTAGCGGCATCGACCTCGGCCTCGGCGGACGCGAGGCTCTGCTCGGCAGCCCGCAGCTCCTGCTCCCGCGGGAGCAGCGCCTCGAGCCGGGTGGCCCGGGCGCGGACCTGCTGCTCGACGTCGGAGAGACCGTTCGGGGTGAGGAGGTCCGGCAGGACGAGGTCTCCGAGGTCGAGAGACCGGAGCCGCTCCGCGGCGCCTTCCCAGGCCACAGCGACCCGGTCCCGCTCGCCCACGGCGGTGTCGAGCATGCGGAGAAGCGGGAGGCACCGGGAGGCGCGGTCGTCGGCGTGCACCCGTTGCTTGGCAGCCTCCGCCTCCTCCGCAGCGTTGGCGAGCTGGTCGAGCGTCAGCTGCGCCTGGTCGCGGCGCTCGAGGAGGGCCCGGACCCGGAGGGCCTCCTGGTGGTGTGACCGGGCCTCGGCTGCTACGGCCGCGGCGGCCTCGTGCTGGTCGCGGGCGGCGGTGTGGGCAGCCGCCGCGGCATCGATGAGGTCGTCGGCCCAGGCGAGCGGCCGGCTCTGGTCCTCGGGGAGCTCGGCGCCAGCCCGGTCGGCGATGGTGTCCATGACCCGCAGGACCGCCGCCTCGCTGGTGCCGGAGCGCTCCTTGAGGGAACGGCTGTGCTCGTGGACCCACTCCTCGATCCGCGAGAAC
Organism: uncultured Actinomycetota bacterium; assembly: GCA_963701425.1. Taxonomy (GTDB): domain Bacteria; phylum Actinomycetota; class Actinomycetes; order Propionibacteriales; family Nocardioidaceae; genus Nocardioides_C. The sequence goes on from CAVPAG010000018.1 coordinate 70,401, forward strand.
CGGTCGGTCCGGAAGAGGTGCTGCAGCACCTCGTGGCGGTCCTGGGACGAGGCGCGAAGGAACTTCTGGAAGTCGCCCTGGGGCAGCATCGCCACCTGCACGAACTGGGTGGACTGCATGCCGACGAGCTCACCGATGAAGTGGCCGACCTCCTGGGCGCGCGAGCTCAGCAGATGCTCCTCGCCGCTCGTGGTCTCGACGAGGGTGGCCGAGGCGTTCTCCGTGGTGCGGCCCTCGCCGCGGCGCTTGGGCCGGGTCCACTCCGGCGTGCGGCGGACGACGAAGCGCCGGTCGCGGACGCTGAAGTCGAGCACGACCTCGGGACGGACGTCGTCGGGGGCGTGCTGTGACTTGAGCGCCTTGACGCCGCGGACGCCGGGCACGGACCCGTAGAGCGCGAAGCAGACCGCGTCGAGGATCGTGGTCTTCCCTGCCCCCGTGGGACCGGTCAGCAGGAAGAGCCCTGCGTCGCAGAGCTCGTCGAAGTCGACCTCCTCGATCCCGGCGAAGGGTCCGAAGGCCGTGACGCTCAGGTGGTGCAGCCGCATCAGCCGGCCTCCTCGATCCGCACCGGCCGGTCGGCCTCCTCGTTGATCCGGCAGGAGTCGCAGGCCAGCTGTAGCAGGAGTGCCTCCTCGGTGGTCGCCTCCAGCGAGCGGACCTCGGCGACGAACCCGAGGGCCACGTCGAGGTCGCTGCGGCCGTCGACGCGCGGCATGACCGGGCCGCGGTCGCGGGTCGCGCCCTCGGGCTCGAACGAGAGGATCAGGACGTGGGGGAAGCGGCTGCGAAGCCGGTCCATGGCGTGCATCGGCCGACGGGGGTCGGTGAGGGTGACCTGGAGCCAGGCGTCCTCGACGTCGGCGTGGGCGGGGTCGGCGAGCAGGTCGTCGATCCGGCCGCGAAGCGTGGCCAGGCGGCGCGGAACGGGCGCCGGCACGAAGTCCGTGCGCTCCACGCCGTCGCGGCCGAGCTCGACGAGCCAGGAGCCCTTGGTGTGGCTGGCCTCGGAGAAGGAGTAGGCGAGCGGGGAGCCGCTGTAGCGGACCGTGTCGGTGAGGGTCGCGCGACCGTGAAGGTGGCCCAGGGCGGCGTAGTCGACCCGGGTGAACAGGGCGGTGGGCGCGATCTGCACCCCGCCCACGGAGATGTCGCGCTCGCTGTCGCTGGCCAGGTCGGTGGCAGCCTCGGGAGAGCCCGCCACGAACGCGTGGGCCATCACGACCGAGCGGGTGCCGGGGCGGCGGTCGAGATCAGCGTGCACGCGGGTCATCGCCTCGGTGAGGGCGGCCTCGTGGGTCCTGGATGCCAGCCCCCACGGACCTCGCACCGCGTCGGGCTCCAGGTAGGGGAGGCCGTGGACGGCGACAGTCCCGTGCTCGTCCTCGAGGAGCACCGGGGTGCCGACGTCCTGCCAGCGGGTGCGCAGGTGGATGCCTGCCGCGTCGGCGAGGCGGGAACCGAAGCCGAGCCGGATCTGGGAGTCGTGGTTGCCACTGGTCACCACGACCGTCGCCCGCGACGAGGCGAGGCGGGCGAAGGTCTCGTCGGCGAGCTCGACGGCGTCGACGGGTGGCAGCGCCCTGTCGTAGATGTCGCCGGAGACCACGACGAGGTCGACCTTCTCGTCCTCGATCGTCTGGACGAGGTGGTCCACGAAGCCGGCCTGCGCGTCGAGGAGGCCCTCGCGGTGGAAGGAGCGACCGAGATGCCAGTCGGAGGTGTGGAGGATTCGCACGCGGACGACGCTAGGTGCCAGCACCGACAATTCGGACGATCACACGCCGATGCGGTCCGGCTCTGTGTAGATGACGAAACGGTCCTCGCGCATGAAGCCGACGGTGCAGAGGCCGGCGCGCTCGGCGAGCTGCACGGCCAGGGTCGAAGGCGCCCCCACCGCGGCGATCACGTCGACACCTGCCGCCACTGCCTTCTGGGCGAGCTCGAAGCCGATGCGGCCGCTCACACAGAGGACCGCGAGGTCGGTGCCGAGGTCGGCGAGCACCCGGCTTCCCACGACCTTGTCGACCGCGTTGTGGCGGCCGACGTCCTCGCGTACCACGACCGCCGTGCCGTCCACGTCGAACAGGGCGGCGGCGTGGAGGCCGCCGGTGGCGCTGAACACCCGCTGGGCCTCGCGCAGCCGCCCGGGGAGGGTGGAGATCACCTCGGCGGGGACGACGCGGTCCGTCCGGACCTCGATGCCGGGGGAGAGGGCGGCGGTCGCCGCGCCCAGCACCTCCTCGACGCTCTGCTTGCCACAGACACCACAGGCGGACGAGCCGGCGGTCGGACCGTCGTACCGGCCGGCCGGGTCGCGGAGCGGCGGTCGCGCGAGCTCGACGGTGACCACGTTGAACTCTTGCTCTCGCGTGAGCGTATGGTCATTGCAATACGCGACCGTATGGAGATCACTTGCAGATCCGACGAGCCCCTCGCCGAAGAGGAATCCGGCCGCCAGGTCGAAGTCGTGGCCAGGGGTGCGCATGGTGACCGTGAGACGTTCGGCCGGCCGCCCTGGCCACGCGAGACGGATCTCCAGGGGTTCCTCGGTGGCGAGGCGGTCCTCGCGCTCACGTGTGGAGTTCGCTGTGACCTCGCGCACGCGTACGCGGCGGGACGGTCCTGGGCGGCGGGAGAGGGTCACTCCTTCAGCCTATATTTGGGGGACCACAACGGGGGTGAGGGAGAAGGCACGAGTGTTCGCGCGCAGGAGGGACGAGCCCGACGACGGCTGGACGTCGGCGGTGTCGTCGGGGTTTGCCCTGGTGGGCTTCCTGTCGCTGGTGTTCGTCGCCTTCACGCTCCTGGCCATGGGGCCGTTCGTCCGGTACGACGCCTACTTCAACCTCGACCCGCCGCCGCCCGAGTGGGTGCCGTTCCTCCACGTGCTCGACCGCGTCGGTCAGCGAGCGGTCGCGCTCCCGATCCTGGGTGTCGCCCTGTGGTGGATCTACCGTCGTACGCGGTCGTGGCGCCCCGTGGTCGTGGCCGGGGTCTCGGTCTTCACGCTCAACCTCGTGGTGCTCGTCCTGAAGGTCGCCCTCGGCCGGGCGCAGCCCATCACCGCCGACCCGTCGTTCTTCACCGGCGGCATGGCCTACCCGTCGGGTCACAGCGCGAACATCGTGCTCGTGTACGGCCTCGCCGCCTACCTGCTCAGCCGCTACGCGAACCCCGCCTTGCGCACGCGCGTGCTGATGTGGGGCCTCGTCGGTCTCCTGGCGGTGGCCATGGTGGTCACGTCGCTGACGCTCAACTGGCACTGGTTCGCCGACCTGGTGGCCGGCCTGCTCATCGGCGGGATCGTCCTCGAGCTCACCGCGACCGTCGACCGCATGGTGCCCCCACACGTGTACGCCGCCGGGGGACGCGCGGGCCTGCGTGCGGCGCTCGACGAGACGCTCAGGGCGTTCCGGCTGCACCGGCCGCAGGGCCCGACCGGGTCGGCCTGAGCCGTCAGGCCCAGAACCGGTCGCGCACCCGTAGCGCCCGCTCGAGCTCGTCCGTGGAGTCGACCAGGGCGCGGCGGAGGCTCAGGTCGAGCGACTCCTCGCCGGCGAGACGATGGGCCTGCTCGACCGTGGCGCGGTCGACCGAGAGCCTCGGGAAGAAGTCACGTGCGGCGTCCGCGAGCACCCAGCCGGAGCGGACCTCGACGGTCCTGGGCAGCTCGGCGAAGTAGCGCTCGACGTACTCCCGGGTGAGGTCCTCCTGGCCTCTGCGCCACAGGCCACGTCCGGCGGCCTCGATCTCGTAGTTCGACGCCTCCTTCTCGCCGGTGAAGTGCGCCCAGGCGAACGCCTTGGCCGTCGCGTCCGGGATCGCCGAGAGCGCCTGGACGTGGTCGACCGCGGCCTGCGTCGTGCGCTCCTTCTCGAGCCACTCGTCCAGCTCGGCGCGCTGGATCTCGCCGAGCGAGGCGAGGCGGACCAGGATCCGCCAGCGCAGGTCCAGGTCGGCCTCGACCCCGTCAGGGAGACCGGCCCCGCCGAGCCAGCCACGGAGAGTGGCAGCGTCCTGCTCGGAGGCCACGACACCGCGGAACGTCGCGAGCTGGACGCCCGAGCCGGTCACGGCGGTGGCCAGCCGGGCGGAGGCTGCGGCGTGGAAGCGCTTCGCCGCCCCCTCGGGGTCGGGGTGCACCCGGTCCGCGAGCGTGGACAGCCCGAAGGTCGTCAGCGCGGTGACGGCGATGTCCTGGGTCTCGTGCGGCAGTCCGGCCTCGAGGAGGGTGAGCGCGACCTCCGGGTCGACCAGCGCGTTGGAGACCCCGTCGCGCACCGCGCTCCAGACCGAGGCCCGCATCAGCGGGTCGGCCATGTCGGGGAGAAGGCCGGCAAGCGCGCCGAGGGTCAGGTCGTCGAGGGCGAGCCTGGCCCAGGTCTGGTCCGACGGGTCGAGCACGACGGGTGTGTCCACCGCGGCGGGGGAGAGGCCGGCCGGCACGGCGCCGACGGTCAGGGCCTCGTGGGTCCAGCCGCCCTGCCCGTCGTACACCGCGACCGAGAGTGCGTGGGTCCGCTCGGCGGGGTACGCGTCCGGCGCCGTGCGACGCAGTGTCGGTGGGTTGGTGTCCCGCTCGAGGCTGAGCAGGTCCACGCCCGCCGTCCGCAGCCAGCCCTGGGACCAGGTGGACAGGTCACCCGCCCCGGCGTCCTCCCATGCGGCGAAGAGGTCGTGCATGGTCGCGTTCCCGAAGCGGTGGCGGGCGAAGTGCTCGCGCACACCGGCGAAGAAGACCTCGTCGCCGAGGTTGCTGTTGAGCTGCTTGAGGACCGCGGATCCCTTGGCGTAGCTGATCCCGTCGAAGTCCTGCAGCGCGGCGAGAGCGTCGGTGGCGCCGTTGCCGGCGATGGGGTGGGTGCTGGGGCGCTGGTCGGCGTCGAGCCCCCAGCGCTTGCGGCCGAACGCGGTGTCGACGTGCGCGTCGGTGAACTCGGTGGCGTCGTGGGCGACCCGGTTCCCCATGTACTCCGCGAAGGACTCGTTGAGCCACAGGTCGTCCCACCAGCGGGGCGTGACGAGGTCGCCGAACCACTGGTGCGCCATCTCGTGGGCGATCGTCGTCGCGCGGTTGGTGCGCTCGGCGCGGGTGACCTTGGAGGTGAACACGAGCGGGTCGCGGAAGGTCACGCAGCCAGGGTTCTCCATGGCGCCGGCGTTGAACTCCGGCACGAAGGCCTGGTGGTAGTCGCCGAAGGCGTAGCGCACCCCGAACAGCCGGTGGAACTCGTCGAAGCACTGCTTGGTGACCGTGAGGATCTCGTCGGCGTCGCGCTCGAGGTCGGCGGCGAGCGAGGCCCGGCACTCGAGGCCGAGTGCGATGCCGTCGTGCTCGTCGCGGACGACGTGGTACGGCCCGGCGACGAGCGTGACGAAGTACGTCGACAGCGGCTGCGTCGTGGCGAGCTCCCATCGGCCGGGCTCGACCTGCTCGGCGCGGCCGTTGCCGACCACCACCCAGTCGCGCGGGGCGCGCACGTGGAACGTGTACGGCGCCTTGAGGTCGGGCTGGTCGAAGCAGGCGAAGATGCTCGGGGCGGCGTCGAGGAAGGACATCGCGTAGGTGTAGGACTTGCCGTCCGCGGGATCCACCGCGCGGTGCAGGCCCTCGCCGTCGTTGCGGTAGCCCATGACGGCCTCGACGACGAGCTCGTTGTCGCCGGAGACTCCGCCCAGCGGGAGGCGGCCGTCGTCGAAGCCGGCCAGGTCGAGAGGCGAGCCGTTGAGGTGCGCGCTGACGAGCTGCTTGGGCTTGACGTCGACGAAGGTGTCGGCGGGGCCGTCCACGCTGAACCTGATCGTGGTGGTCGAGGAGAAGGTGCTGTCGCCGGTGTCGAGATCGAGGGCGACGTCGTACGACGTCACGGTGACCTGCTGGGCGCGGCGGACGGACTCGTCGAGGGAGAGGCTGGGCATGGGGCACACCCTAGGCGGAGACGCTCTCGGACGTCCGCAACATTTGTCCGCGTCGCCCTCAAGGCCGCCTCCCGCCGCTCCGATACTCAGGCATGCCAGCTCTGGGAACGGATGCAGCACCACGGTCGTGGATAGCCGGTCGCCTCGCTGAGGCCCCGGGCCCGCTCGTGTTCGTGACCGTGGGGCTCGCCTACCTGGGGCTGGCACAGGTCGTGATGTGGTTGAACGACCCGGTCGCCCACGGTGCGAGCGTCTGGCCGGCGGCTGGGTTGAGTCTCGGGGTCCTCATGCTGCTCCCGACGAGCCGGTGGGGCTGGGCCGTCGGGGCGATCGCCATGGCGGAGCTCGCCGGCGACCTCGCCTGGGGCTACACCGCCGACCTGAGCATGGGATGGGCGCTCAGCAACACCACCGAGCCGCTGCTCGGGGCCTACCTGCTCCGCCGGTTCGGGAACCCCCGAGGGGAGCTCGCGCCCCTCCGGCTGCTCCTGCTGTTCCTCGTCTTCGGGGTCCTGGTCGGCCCGATGGTGGGCGCGAGCGCAGGTGCCTCCGTCTCGGCGCTCACGGCCGGTGCGGCGTACCCCGAGGTCATGCTGGACCACTTCGTCGGAGACGCGCTCGGCGTGCTCGTGGTCGCGCCCCTCCTGCTCGCCGCCCGTGGCAGTACGGTGCCCCGGTCCCGGCGGGAGCTCACGGCGCTCATCCTGTCCACCGCGCTGGTGTCGGCAGTCGTGTTCACCGACTTCGGTGGCGCGTGGATGGTCACCATGCCGTACCTGCTCATCCCGTTCTTCGCGTGGTCCGCCCTGCGCTTCGGGACGGTCGGCACGGCCTGGACGTCGGTCGGTGTGACCGCGGTCGCCGCCGTCCTTACGTCTGCCGGCGGCGGCCCCTTCGCCCTGGCCGGCGGTCCGGGTGGCACCGCGACGATGCTGCTGCAGCTCTTCCTGGCGATCACGGTGTCGTTCGCTCTGCTCCTGGCGGCGCTGGTGAGCGACCTGAGCGACCGGCGGCAGATCGAGCTCGCCCTGCGCTACCAGGCGACGCATGACTCCCTGACCGGCCTGCCGAACCGCACGTACTTCGCCGAGGCGCTCCAGACCGCGCTGACCACCGACACGGAGACCGGTCGGGGGACCGGCCTGCTGGTCTGCGACCTCGACCTCTTCAAAGCGGTGAACGACAGGGTCGGGCACAAGGGCGGCGACGAGCTGCTCGTCGAGATCGCCGAACGGCTGCAGAAAGGGGTGCGCCCGGAGGACCTCGTCGCACGGATCAGCGGCGACGAGTTCGTGGTGCTCCTCTTCGACGTCGACGAGGTCGCCGCTCAGCGGGTGGCGCTGCGCGTCATCGAGATGGTCGCTCGCCCGGTCGTCCTCGGCGAGCGGTCCGAGGTCCGCCCCTCGATCTCGGTCGGTGCGGCGGTCGCGAAGCCGGGGGAGAGTGCGGACTCGCTCTTCCAGGTGGCCGACGCCGCGCTGTACCAGGCCAAGCGTCGAGGCCGGGGCCGGGTCGTCGTGGTCGACGAGACGCTCCGGCACGAGGCGCACACCCAGCTCCGCGACGAGGACGACCTGCCGGCGGCGTTCGCCGAGGGTCAGCTCGTCTGCTACTTCCAGCCGGTGGTCGAGCTCCCGACCGGTCGGATGACCGCCGCCGAGTCGACGGTGCGCTGGCAGCACCCACAGCTGGGCCTGCTGGACCCCGAACGCTTCCTGCCCGCGGTGGCGGCCATGGGCTGGGCGGACCGCCTGCTCGAGACCGTGCTCGACCAGTCCCTGCGTGCGCGGCGAACCTGGGCCGGCCAGAACGGTGGTGCGCCTCGGGTGTCGGTGAACGTCTCGGCCCTGCAGCTCGGGAGCGGTGGCGTCGTGAACGCCGTGCTCCGCGCCCTCACCGAGTACGACGTGCCGGCGGACATGCTCTGCGTGGAGGTCACGAAGGACACGCCCCTCGACGACATCGGCGTCGCCAACCTCCACCAGCTGCACGCACTCGGCGTCCACCTTGTCCTGGACGGCTTCGGCGCGGGCTGGACCTCGATGCCCCGGATCGCACGCATCCCGTGGGACCTGCTGAAGATCGACAGGTCCTTCGTGTCCGACCTGGGCAGCGACCAGCGCGCAGCCGACGTCGTGCGAGCCATGGTCGCGATGGCCCAGGCGCTCGGGATCCGCACCGGTGCGGAGGGCGTGACGCGGATGTCCCAGCTGCAGGTGCTCATGGAGCTCGGCTGCGACGTCGCGCAGGGTCCGCTGTTCAGCCGCCCCGAGACCGCGGACGAGATCCGCGACATGCTCGCCATCGACCGGCGCTGGGCCGCAGGAGAGCTGGCTGAGGCGGCAGAGCTCTCCGCCTCCTGACGGACCGGAGGTCTCAGAGGCTCAGAGGCGGACGAGCATCTTGCCGATGTTGGCGCCGCGATGCAGGTCCAGGAAGGCGTCCACGGCGTGGTCGAGCCCGTCGACGTACGTCTCCCGGAACTTCAACCGGCCCTCGCGGATCCACGTCGACGCCGTCGAGAGGTAATCCTTCGCCAGGTCGTTGTGGTCGGTGACGATGAAGCCCTGGAGCCTGAGACGTCGGGTGACGAGCAGCCACATGTTGCGCGGACCCGGGGCGGGCTCGGTCGCGTTGTACTGGCCGATCGCGCCGCACAGCGCGATGCGGCCGAAGTCCTTCATGTTCGCGATGGCGCCTTCGAGGTGGTCCCCGCCGACGTTGTCGAAGTACACGTCGAGTCCGTCGGGTGCGTGCCTGCGCAGCTGCCGCGCGACGCTCTCGCCGTGGTAGTCGAACGCCGCGTCGAAGCCGAGCTCGTCGACGACGTACGAGATCTTCTCGGGCGTGCCGGCTGAGCCGATGACACGCTCGGCGCCGAGGTTGCGGGCGATCTGGCCGACGAGGCTTCCCACGGCACCGGCCGCGCCAGAGACGAAGACGGTGTCGCCCTTCTGGACCTCGGCGATGCGGACGAGTCCGGCGTACGCCGTGAGGCCGGGCATCCCGAGTACGCCGAGGTACGCCGAAGCGGGGACCTCGGACACGTCGATGCGACGTACGTGTCGAGCGTCGAGCACGGCGTGCTCCCGCCACCCGAGCTGGTGCGCGACGGTGTCGCCGACCGCGATCGCGTCCGACTCGGAGGCGACCACCTCACCGACCGCGCCGCCGTCGAGGGGATCGCCGAGCGCGAACGGAGGGATGTAGGACTTGGTGTCGTTCATCCGGCCACGCATGTACGGGTCGACCGACATCACGGTGTTACGGACGAGCACCTGGCCGGGCTGGAGTGGCGGGATCTCGACCTCGGCGAGCTCGAAGTTCTCGTGGGTCGGCCAGCCCTTCGGGCGGGAGACGAGTCGGATCTGGCGCGTGGTCTCGGGCATGCAGCGATCCTGTCAGGCGCGTGGGCGGCCGATGTCCTCGGGGCGCCGCGGTCGCTTCACGGAGATCACCTCCGCGTGCAGGGCCCACTCCTCCTTGCCGAGCCTGGCGAGCGGGTCGAGCCGGTCGTACTCCGGGTGCCCGTCGACGAGCGCCTCCTCGTCGACGGAGATGAGCTGCACGTCGCCGAGGACGACCGTGGAGTCGCCGAGCTCGTGGGTGCTGTGGAGGCGGCACTCGATCGACGCGGGGGAGGCGGCGACGCGCGGTGGACGGACGGTGACGCTCGGCTCCATGGCGATGCCGAGGGCCTCGACCTCGCTGTCCTCCGGGGCGAATCGCGCCGCGCTGTTGTTCACCTCGTGCAGGAGCCGCGCGGTCGCGAGGTTCACGACGAACTCGCCCGTGGCAAGGACGTTGCGCAGGGTGTCCTTCTTGCCGACCGAGGTGAACTGCACGATCGGCGGGCGCGCGCACGCGACGGTGTAGAAGGAGTGGGGAGCCAGGTTGACCACCCCGTCCTCCGACACGGTCGAGACCCAGGCGATCGGCCGGGGCACGACGACGGCCGTCAGGAGCCGGTAGGGGTTGACGTCGGGGTCGTCCACGGAGAAGTCGGTGCGCATGGGCACGATCGTAGGACGGCCAGGCTTTGTGGGAGAGTTCCGGCCATGAACGACGAAAACCTTCGGTCTGTCGACATCACGCGCGTCAGCAAGGGCGTGTACGAAGCGGTCAACCGCCACGGCGTGAAGATGACCTTCGGCCACGACAACACCCAGATGTTCTCCTCCGTCGAGCTGCTGCTCACGGCGATCGCCGGCTGCAGCGGCACCGACGTCGACTTCATCACCAGCAAGCGAGCGGAGCCGACGTCGTTCACGCTGCACATCCAGGGGGACAAGGTGCGCGACGAGGCCGGCAAGAACCACGTCGCGAACATCTCGCTCACCTTCGACATCGAGTTCCCCGAGGGGGAGGAAGGCGACGCCGCACGCGGCGTGCTCGAGCGGTCGGTCCACCAGTCTCACGACCGCTTGTGCAGCGTCAGCCAGACGGTGATGAGGGGTACGCCGATCGAGGTCCACATCGCGGGGGAGACCGCCTAGGTCGATCGTGGCCCACCGATGAGTTCGAACGGCCTGCGGAGTCAGAACGTCGTCCGCAAAACCTTTCGAAACTGTCGGTCCTGGAACCTAGGGTGGGTCGCATGTCATCACAACCGGCCGTCGAGGCCATCGAACTCGTCAAGCGGTTCGGCGACAACACCGCTGTCGACAACGTCAGCTTCGTCGTCCCGCAAGGGACGGTGCTGGGGCTGCTCGGCCCCAACGGAGCGGGCAAGACCACAACGGTCCGCATGCTCACGACCCTGTCGGTGCCCACGAGCGGTACCGGCCGGGTGGCGGGTCACGACGTGGTCAAGGAGCCCGATGCGGTACGCCGGAGCATGGGGCTGACCGGGCAGGCCGCCACCGTCGACGAGCTCCTCACGGCTCGGGAGAACCTCCGCCTCATCGGGCGGTTGTCGGGTCTCTCACGACGCTATGTCGCCGAGGTCAGCGACAGCCTGCTGGAGCGGTTCTCGCTGTCCGATGCCGCGAACCGGATCGTCAAGACCTACTCGGGAGGCATGCGACGCCGGTTGGACCTCGCGGTCAGCCTGATCGCGGCGCCGCCGGTGCTCTTCCTGGACGAGCCGACCACCGGGCTCGACCCGCGCAGCCGGTCCGAGCTGTGGGAGGTCCTGCGCGGGCTGGTCCGAGAGGGCACGACGCTCCTTCTCACGACGCAGTACCTCGAGGAGGCCGACCACCTCGCCGACGACATCGTGGTCATCGACAAGGGGAGGGTCATCGCTGCCGGGACGCCCACCCAGCTCAAGGACCAGGCCGGTCGGGCGAGCGTCGTCGTGACCCTGACGAACGCGTCGGACCTCGTGCGCGCGACCGAGCTGGTGCGCTCGTGCTCGCTCGAAGTGCACGTGGAGCCGGAGTCGAGGCGGATCACCGCGCAGGCCGACGGCCTAGGTGACATGACCCGCATCGGCGAGGTGATCGGCGCCAGCGGGATCCAGGTCGACGACCTCGGCCTGAAGCGCCCGAGCCTCGATGACGTGTTCCTTCACCTGACGGGACACCGCGCTGAGGACGAACAGGAAGACGAGGGTTCGTCGGGGCTCGACGAGGGTGACAAGACGTTCGAGGAGGCAGTGCGATGACGACGCTTCCGCAGGTGAGCTCGAGGCCGGCGATCACGCCGCCGTCCCTGATGCAGGCGTCCGCCACGATCGTGTGGCGCAACCTGATCCACATCAAGCGCATGCCGGAGATGCTGCTCGACGTCACCGTCCAGTCGGTGATGTTCGTCCTGCTCTTCGCCTACGTCTTCGGGGGCTCGATCGCCGTTGACGGCTCGAACTACCGCGAGTTCCTGCTCCCCGGGATCATGGTGCAGACGATGGTCTTCTCGTCGGCGATCGTGGCGATGGGACTGACGAACGACCTCCAGAAGGGCATCGTCGACCGGCTCAAGTCGCTGCCGATCTCGCGGGCCTCGGTGCTCGTGGGCCGCAGCATCTCCAGCCTGATCCACTCCAGCATCGGCGTCGCCGTGATGGGCGTGACCGGGCTGCTGGTGGGCTGGCGGATCCGCACGGACGTCTTGGAGGCGACGCTCGGATTCCTCCTGCTCCTGCTGTTCGGGTTCGCGATGATCTGGCTCGGCATCTGGGTCGGCTCACTGATGCGGACCGTCGAGGCGGTCCAGGGACTGATGTTCACCGTGATGTTCCCGCTGACGTTCGTGGCCAACACGTTCGCACCGACCGAGAACATGCCCGACTGGCTGCGCACGATGGCGGAGTGGAACCCGGTGTCGTCCCTGACGCAGGCGTGCCGCGAGCTGTGGGGCAACGCTCCCGCGGCGCCGGCCGATGCTGCCTGGCCGCTTCAGAACCCCGTGCTCATGTCGGTTGGATGGGCCGTGCTTCTGACCGCGATCTTCGCGCCGCTGGCGCTGAGGGCATTCCGACGTCGTTCGCGAGACTGAATTGTCAGGAGTACAATAATATGTTGCGCATCGTGGTCACCAGCGTCTTCGTGGAGGACCAGAACAAGGCACTGTTCTTCTACACCGACGTGCTCGGCTTCGTGAAGAAGACGGACATCCCGCTGGGGGAGGCACGTTGGATCACGGTCGCGTCGGCAGCTGACCCTGATGGGGTGGAGCTGTTGCTGGAGCCGAACGGCAACCCGGTCGCGAAGGCGTACCAGGAAGGCGTGAAGGACCAGGGGATACCTGTGACGAGCTTTGCAGTGGAGGACGTGCAGGCGGAGTACGAACGTCTCGTCGGACTCGGCGTGCAGTTCACGCAGGGGCCGACGGAGATGGGGCCGGTGAAGACCGCGGTGTTCGACGACACGTGCGGAAACCTGATCCAGATCGCGCAGGCGACCTGACGTATCGACGCGTTCCTGTCGGCCTGGAGTGAGTGCAGCCTGACGGGAACGCGTCGATGAGCCTGGCGCGTCGCGGGGAAGGGGCTCCGAGGCCGCTCTCGGTGTCCCGCGTTCGTTAGTTGACATAATGTCGCTTATCGGCGCATTCTCCCTGAGCGGATTGATCCCGAGAGGGGCTTCTAGAAGGACCGAGTTGCCGTCAACTAGCCCTTGGGCCTCGTTTCTGCCCCGCGGCCCGGAACTTCCCTGCAGCCGCCGGGCGCAGACCGCGTGCCGGCGTTGTCGACGGACAGTCTGGACGACCGGCCAACGTCGGGTCGTTGAACACCGACCTATGGCGCGACAGTCCACCCGACTGCTGACGGCCTCAGGACGGCGCCGGCCAGATCACCCAGGCTTCACTGCACCACGTTCTGCGGGGTCCCCGGCGCGTGGGCTTCCCCAGGCGTTCCGTTCCTAGGCCTTGGCTGCTGAGATCTGGTGAGCAACACGGTTGTCATTCAGTCGTCATGCAGGGTCTCTAGGGTCTCGGCATGCCTGAGCGACGCCGCCTTCTGCTCAGCGCAGGAACGGCCATGTTTGCCGCATACCGGGGATTATGCGGCAAACAGTAGGGCCGGGGCGGCCGGTAGCGGCACCTGGTCAGCAGCCACCAGGACTGTCGGTCGTCACGGCTAACGTCGCGCCGCGTGGAGAACAATCCTTTGGTCATCGACGCGATTGACGGCTGGTTCCTGGCACGGGCTCCTCGCAAGGACTCCCCGCACACCAGGGCCGCCTACGAGCGCGACCTTGCAGGGATCTGCGAGGCGGTCGCCATTCACCTGGGTCGCCCTGTGGACGAGCTCCAGCTCGACGATCTCACGCTGCGCGTGCTGCGCAACGCGTTCGCCGCGTGGTCCGAAGGACGCGCGGCCTCCACCGTCCGCCGCGCTCACTCGACGTGGTCCGGGTTCTTCGAGTACCTCGTCTCCGAGGAGCATCTGGCCGGCTCGCCCATGCCCGGCGTGGCAAAGCCGAAGGCCCCACGGCGTCTCCCCAAGCCTTTCGCCGAGGACGACGCCGCCCGCATCGTCCAGGTGCTCACCGACAGCACGGTGCGGCGCCGAGACCCCTGGCCCGAGCTCGACGCAGCGGTGGTGCTGACGGCGATGGTCACAGGAGTCCGCGCTGCGGAGCTTCTCGCCGTGAACATCGGTGACGTCACTCGTGCCAAGGGAAACGAGCGTGTTCGTGTGCTCGGCAAGGGTGACGCGGAACGATCCGTGCCGGTCGAGCCTGCGCTGCTGGACATCCTGGGCACGTACCTCGACAGCCGGCGTGACCGGTTCCCCGGCACCGCTCGTCAGCGTGGCGTGACGGCAGCCGAGGATTCCTGGGCGTGGTGGCGGAAGACCGACCCTCTGTTCGTGGACCGAAGCGGTGAACGCATGCAGATCGGCGCCCTGCAGTACCTGGTCGAGCTCGTCTACAGGGACGCCGGCGTCAACGCTTCGAGGGCCCGGGGCGCCCTCGTGCACGCGTTGAGGCACACCGCCGCGACACGCCTCGTGGAGCGTGGCGCCACCGCGGTCGAGCTCATGGAGTTCATGGGCCACCGATCCTTGTCGACCTCGCAGGGGTACCTCTCGGCGACAGCAGCAAGCGTGCGAGCCGCTGCTGCGCGTTCGCCCGTCTACGGGCTGCTCCAGGCGCAGGTCGAGACGCAGGCGGAGACTCCGACACCGGCGCGCGACGACAGCTGAGACCAGCTCAGGCTTCGAGCAGCTCGGTGATCTCCCGAATGGAGTCCGCAGTGCTGCGATGGTGCACGGCCTGCCATCCACTGCGACGTGCCGCCTCGACGTGTCTGTTCTGGTCATCCAGGAACACGATCTCGTGCGGGTGCACACCGAGCCGCTGTTCGGTGAGGCGGAATACAGCCGGGTCCGGCTTGGCCAGGCCGACCTCGTGGGAGTAGATGATCACGTCCACGAGCTGCTCGAAGCCGTACCGTCGCTGCTCCTCGCGACGAGCGCCGTCAGCGGAGTTGCTGAGGATCGCCGTGGTGTACGCCGGACGCAGAGTCGCCGCGAAGTCCCGCAGCTCCACGTCGAGCTCACCGCAGTAGGCGTCCCACAGCTCCGCCATCATCTCGTCGGCCCGTTGCTCGTCGAGTCCCAGAGCGCCGGCGTACATCGCGCGCATCTGGGCCTCGGACACTCCGCCGGTCACCAGGTCGCCCGCCGGCTCGTGCTCCGCCAACGCAGCGATGAGATGGCCGGCGGGCAGATCCATCCGGCGTTCCCACCGGTTGATCCAAACCTCCGGCCACGCGTCGTCGTCCACGCGCTCGAGGACACCACCGATGTCGAAGACCACGGCTTTGACCGGCACGCCCGCTCCCCTCGTCGTACCCGACTTCCGGTCCGCTCAGGTTGACATAACTGCGCTCAGGGTTTCAGCAGCACCTTGATGGCTCGGCGCTCGTCCATCGCCTGGTACCCCTCGGCCACCGCGTCGAGCGGCAGCGTCATGTCGAAGACCTTGCCAGGATCGATCGCCCCGCTGAGAGTCCGCTCGAGCAGATCAGGCAGGTAGGCCCGGACCGGCGCCATGCCGCCGGCGAGGCCAACGTTGTGAGCGAACATCCGGCGTACCGGCAGCTTCACCCCGTGCGGCACGCCGACGAAGCCCACGGTCGACCCCGGACGTGCGATCGAGAACGCCGTACGCATCGACTGGTCGGTGCCGACGCACTCGAGGACCGAGTCCGCGCCTACTCCCCCGGTCAGTTCCAGGATCTGCTGCTCACCCTCCTCGCCACGTTCGGCGACGATGTCCGTAGCCCCGAACTCCATCGCGAGCTTCTGGCGCGACTCGTGTCGGGACATGGCGATGACGCGCTCTGCGCCGAGCTCAGCAGCCGCCAGGACGCCGCACAGGCCGACCGCTCCGTCGCCCACGACGACGGCGGTCGATCCGGGGCGCACCTGGGAGGCGACCGCAGCGTGCCAGCCTGTGGCCATCACGTCGGAGAGCGTCAGCAGCGACGGGATCAGCGACTCGTCCGGCATCCCGTCGGTCTTGACGAGGGTGCCCTCGGCCTCGTGGACCTTGGCGTACTCCCCCTGGCCTCCCTGGGTGAAGCCGACGTTCTGGCAACCGGAGGTCATCCCGACCTGGCAGTGCGGGCAGGTGTTGTCGCTGTGGCAGAACGGCACGATCACGAAGTCGCCCGGCTTGAACGACCTGACGTCGGAGCCGACTTCCTCGACCACACCGACCATCTCGTGGCCGATCGGGTCACCGGGGGTGATCTCGTTCTCGCCCCTGTATGGCCACAGGTCAGACCCGCAGATGCAGGCTGCGACGACCTTGATGACGGCCTCGGTGGGAGCGTCGATCGTCGGGGCCGGCCTCTCCTCGAGGCGGATGTCCCTGGTGCCGTGGATCGTGGTTACTCGCATATCAGGCATCCTGCCACGGCGCTCCTAGCGCGACATTTCTCGGCTTTGGCCGTCAGTCACGGGCACACTGGCTGCCATGGGGGCTGCGCGGCAGGTGGGTGGTGTGTTGCTGCGTGCTGCGACCGTGGCCGGGATCTGGTGGGCCTGGCGCGTGGCACATGCGGACGGTCCACCCTCGGACGACATGAGCGGGGCAGTCATGCTCGGGGTCATCACGGCGGTGGTGATCTTCGTCTGGGGCGTCGTCGACGGTATCCGCTGCTCCGTTGCACGCGCGGCGATGGCCTGGATGTACGCGGTTCTGTGCCTGGGCCTACTGGTCGTCGGTCTTTCGATCCTGGAGGGCGGAGCGCTCGGAGGACCAGCGGTGTTCTCCGTCGTGCTCCTCGCGGGGACGCTGCTCGTCACTGTCTTCGTGCCCGCAGTCGGCGGTGCTGCCCTCGGCGCCGGCCTTCGGCTGCTCACGACGAAGCTCGGATGACCGCGCGCGGCACATGCCGCTCAGGCGTGCTGGAAGTTCTGGTCGACCTCGATGGTGAACGGCGCTTCGTAGGTCTCCATCCAGCCGCTGCACCCTCCTGTGGCACCTGCACCTCCCGCGTATCAAACGCCACGGGCTAGACGACACGCGCGCCCGCACCTCCTGCGACGCCGGCCTCGACGGCGCAGTCAAGGGCGCATGGGGCCATCAGCGCCCCGCGCGGCGCCGCAAGACGCCCGACTGAGGCACGAAGCACGCTTCACGCTCGCTCGGATTCACATATCGGCCCCGAAGCAGGCAGACTGTCGCCCCATGTCCGAGACCGACGCTCGCCCCACGCCGTCCTGGGAGCCCAGCACCTCGACCCTTCGGTCGAGCCCGTGTTCCGACAGAACTATCTCATATGTGAGATACAGTGCCGCCCATGAGTGAGGACTACCTGAGCCGGATCGGCAACCTGATCCGTGACGCCCGTAAGCACCGCGGCTGGACCCAGGCAGCAGCTCGCCGAGGTGCTCAACACCAGCCAGAGCGCGGTGAACCGCATCGAGCGCGGACACCAGAACCTCAGCCTGGAGATGCTGGCGCGCATCGGGGAGGCCCTCGACTCCGAGATCGTCTCCCTGGGTGGCGGCCCGACCCACCTCCGGGTGACTGGCCCGACCACGCTGTCGGGCAGCATCGAGGTCAAGTCCTCCAAGAACGCCGGGGTCGCCCTGCTCTGCGCCTCTCTGCTCAACCGCGGCCGTACGACGCTGCGCAAGGTCGCCCGCATCGAGGAGGTCAACCGCCTCCTCGAGGTGCTGAACAGCATCGGCGTGGAGACGCGCTGGCTCAACGCCGAGAACGACCTCGAGATCATCCCGCCGGCTGACCTCGACCTGTCGAAGATCGACGAGGAGGCGGCCCGTCGTACTCGCTCGATCATCATGTTCCTCGGCCCGCTCATGCACCGTGAGGACGCGTTCGAGCTGCCCTACGCCGGGGGCTGCGACCTCGGCACTCGCACGGTCGAGCCCCACATGGCAGCGCTCCGGCCGTTCGGCCTCGAGGTCAAGGCGACCGAAGGCAGCTACCACGCGTCCGTGAACCGCGCGATCACGCCGCTGCGCCCCATCGTGCTCACCGAGCGCGGCGACACCGTCACCGAGAACGCCCTGCTCGCCGCCGCCCGCCACGACGGCGTGACCGTCATCCGCAACGCGAGCCCCAACTACATGGTCCAGGACCTGTGCTTCTACCTCGAGAAGCTCGGCGTCCAGATCGACGGCATCGGCACCACGACGCTGACGGTGCACGGCGTCCCGGAGATCGACGTCGACGTCGACTACGCGCCGTCCGAGGACCCCATCGAGGCGATGTCGCTGCTGGCCGCCGCGATCGTCACCGAGTCGGAGATCACCATCAAGCGCGTGCCGATCGAGTTCCTCGAGATCGAGCTGGCGCTGCTGGAGGAGATGGGATTCACCTACCACCGCAGTGACGAGTACGTCGCCGCGAACGGTCAGACGCGCCTGGTCGACATCACCACCAAGGTCTCGATGCTCCACTCCCCCATCGACAAGATCCACCCGATGCCGTTCCCCGGCCTCAACATCGACAACCTGCCGTTCTTCGCCGTGATCTCGGCGGTCGCCGAGGGCCAGACGCTGCTGCACGACTGGGTCTACGAGAACCGCGCGATCTACCTGACCGAGCTGACCAAGCTCGGCGCCCAGGTGAAGCTGCTCGACCCGCACCGGGTGATGATCGAGGGGCCGACCCGCTGGTCGGGCGCCGAGATCGTGTGTCCGCCGGCGCTACGTCCGGCGGTGGTCATCCTCCTCGCGATGCTCGCGTCGAAGGGGACGTCGGTGCTGCGCTCGGTCTACGTCATCAACCGGGGCTACGAGGACCTCGCCACCCGGCTCAACCTGCTCGGCGCCCGCATCGAGACCTTCCGCGACATCTGACGCGTCCGCCGGAGCCCTGGGTCAGCCGAAGAGCGTCTCGATGAACGAGCGGGCCCGCGGCTTGCTCGGCGGCGGGGCGGTCATCTCCGCGGTGATCCGGGGCAGCGGCTCGGTGTGATAGATCCCGGCGTTGGCGTGCCAGTCGTTCTCGGCCTCGATGAGGTTCCCGAGGTCGGCCCGCTCCAGGAAGATGCCGTTGCACGACGTACAACGAGACACCTCCGCGTCGCCGAGCGTCCGTGTCTCCATGGTCGATCCACACTTGGGGCAGGTCATCTCGTCCACGCCTCCGACGGTACTCTCCGCCTAGCGCCATGTCCGGAAACAACGCCCAAGCGCAGACACTTGAGTACGACGACGGATGCGCAGCCTGGCATGAAGGTTCCACGATGGTCACATGTCGCCTGAAATGTCGTCCGGCCTCACGGCCTCCGTGGATACTTCTCACGTGACGCGCCCCCGGACCGGTTACCCCTACCTCGACGTGGTCTGCGACCAGCCGGAGGCGGTGCTCGCGTTCGCCCACCGGGGAGGCGCCTACCACCCCGAGATCGAGGGCCTCGAGAACACCCTGGTCGCGTTCAGGCACGCGGTGGAGCTCGGCTACACCTACCTCGAGACCGACGTCCACGCCACCCGCGACGGGGGCCTGTTCGCCTTCCACGACGCCGCGCTCGACCGGGTCACCGAAGAACGCGGCACGGTCGCCGAGCTCACCTCCACCGAGGTGCGCCGGGCCCTCATCGGCGGCCGGGAGCAGATCCCCACGATGGCGTCGCTGCTCGAGGAGTTCCCCGACGTCCGGTTCAACATCGACATCAAGTCCGACGCCGCCGTCGAGCCTCTCGCCGAGGCGGTGCGTGCGGCCAACGCGCATGACCGGATCTGCGTCGGGTCGTTCTCCCAGGGCCGGATCGAGGAGTTCCGCCGTCTCGTCGGAGGGCGCGTGGCGACGGCCGCCGGGCCGCTCGAGGTGGCGCTGTACCGGGTCCTCCCGCTCGCCCGCCTCGTCGACGTACTCGCCCGACGCGGCGCCGTGGCGCTCCAGGTGCCCCGGAGGAGAAAAGGCGTCACGATCCTGAGCCGCGGCCTCATCCGCCGCGCCCATGCCCTGGGCATGCATGTCCATGTGTGGACGATCGACGACCCCACCGAGATGCACGACCTGCTCGACCTCGGCGTCGACGGCATGATGACGGACCGAACAGACCTGTTGCGCGACGTCCTCGTCGAGCGCGGCCAGTGGATGGGAGCCACAAGATGAGCACCACACCGACGAGCACCGGCATAGCCGACCTGGCTCCCCTGGCCCGCCGCAGGGAGCAGCGGGGCTGGTACTTCTACGACTGGGCCAACTCCGCCTTCAGCACGACGATCGCCGCCGTGCTCTTCCAGCCGCTCCTGATCGAGGTGGCGGAGAACGCAGCGGTCGACAACCGCATCAGCGTGCTCGGGCTCTCGGTCGCGCCCGGGGCGCTCCCCGCCTTCACCATCACGGCGTCGACCATCATCTCCGCCATCCTCCTGCCCCTCCTCGGCGCCGTGGCAGACCGCACCGCCCGCAAGAAGGACCTGCTCGCCGGGTTCGCCTGGACCGGTGCGGGCGCCTCCGCGCTGCTGTTCTTCCTCGCGGGAGACAACTGGCAGCTCGGGGTCATCGCGTTCATGGTGGCGAACCTCTGCTTCGGGGCCGCGGCCGTGTTCAACGACGCTCTGCTCTGCCTCATCTCCGACGAGGAGGAACGCGACCGCGTCTCGTCGACAGGGTGGGCCTACGGGTACGCCGGCGGCGGGCTGCTGCTGGGTCTGAACTTCCTGCTCATCACCTTCAACGACAGCTTCGGCCTCGACGACATGATGGCCGCCCGGATCTCGATCCTCTCGGCGGCGGTGTGGTGGGCCGGCTTCACGTTCATCCCGTTCCGTCGACTGAAGAACCGCCCGCCGACGCACGTCGTCGAGGACGGCCACGGGATCATCGGCGACAGCTTCGGTCAGCTCTGGGCGACCTTGAAGGACATGCGCAAGTTCCCCATGGCCCTGCTGTTCCTTGCCGCCTACCTGTTCTTCAACGACGGGATCCAGACCGTCATCGCCTCGTCGACGGTGTACGGCACCAAGGAGCTCGACTTCCCGATGAGCACCATGATGGCCGTCTTCCTCGTCGTGCAGTTCGTGGCGGTCGGCGGTGCCGTGATCTTCGGCAGGGGCGCTGCCCGGTTCGGGGCGAAGCAGACCATCCTGGTCGGGCTCGTCGTCTGGGTCGGCATCGTCACCTCGGCGCTCTTCGTGCCCGAGCGCGCGTTCGTGCCGTTCCTGCTCATGGCCCTGGCCATCGGCATCGTCCTCGGCGGCACCCAGGCCCTTGCCCGGTCGTACTTCAGCCTGCTGATCCCCCAGGGCAGGGAGGCTGAGTTCTTCAGCTTCTACCACGCCATGGAGCGGGGGACGAGCTGGTTCGGAACCCTGGTGTTCGGCATCGTGTACCAGATGACCGACTCCTACCGGCCTGCGCTCTTCGCATTGGTGGTCTTCTTCGTCATCGGCGGCGCCCTGCTGCTCAAGGTCGACACCGAACGCGGTATCCGCGAGGCCGGCAACGTGCCACCATCGGTGGTGTGACGGCAGGCGTGGTCTGCACCACGTCGGGAGGCGAGAAGAGTCACGTGTACCCGTAGGACATGCGGGTACGAGGTGTGGTGCACCACAACACAACGGACGAGGCCCGGGAATGCTCGGCGCCTCTCCATCGTTGGACGGTCGAAGGGCACGATCCTGTTCGTCAGGGTTGAGGACTGTCCGGTTTCGGATTTGTACACGGGGAACAGACATCAGGAGGTGGCCAATGGGAGAGCGCACTTTGCGTGGCGCCCGCCTCGGGGGCCAGAGCTTTGAGGACGAGCGCGGCATCGAGTTCGCCGCGCGGCAGCAGGTCGGCTACAAGTGCACGCAGGGGCACGAGTTCGAGATCACCATGTCCGTGGAGGCCGAGGTGCCCGCGACGTGGGAGTGCCCGCGCTGCGGTTCCGAGGCGCTGAGCACCAGCGGCATCACGCCTGAGGTCAAGGTGGAGAAGCCTGCGCGAACCCACTGGGACATGCTCCTGGAGCGGCGCTCCATCAAGGAGCTCGAGGACATCCTCAGCGAGCGGCTCGAGCTTCTGCGCGGCGGCGAGATCGGCCCCGCCCACCTGCACCGCGCCACCCGAGGCAAGGCCAAGCCCAAGAAGAGCGCCTGAGCCTCCGCTAGTCGACGACCTCGCCCTGGACCACCGAATCGGGTCCGGGGCGTTGTCGTGTCCGGGCACCCGGTCCGGACCCCGTCGCCGGTCCGCCGGGCCCGCCCAGGAACTTCCGCGTGATGACAGCGGTGAGCGCCCGCCGCGCGAGCGGGCGGGTGAACGGCAGGATGAAGAAGAACCCGAAGGCGTCGGTCACGAAGCCGGGGGTCAGCAGCAGGGTGCCGCCGACGAGGACCAGCGCGCCGTCGGCCAGCTCACGCGCCGGCATCCGGTACGACGACAGGGCGTCGCGAAGCGCCCGCCAGGCGGCGGCACCCTCGCGCTTGAGCAGGAACGCACCGAGGAGGCTGTCGGCGACCAGGATCAGGATCGTCCAGCCGATGCCGATCGCCTGCCCGGCCTGGATGACGAGGTAGATCTCCACGAGCGGGACGACCACGAACATGACTGCGACGAGCCCCCAGGGAACTCTGCCTCTCACCGGCTCTACCTCCTGTTGCGGCGCGACTTCACCTTCGAGAGTACGTCGCCCGCCTGCCGGCGCCGCTCCCGCAGGCCCCAGGCGGTGATCCGGCGCAGCGACTCGACCGCGACGTCGGGGCTCATCTTGGACTCGCCGCGGATCCGCTCGATGAAGTCGATCGGGACCTCGCGGACCCGGAGCCCGGCCTCGACCGTGCGCCAGGCCAGGTCGGCCTGGAAGCAGTAGCCGACCGACCGCACGCTCGGCAGGTCGATCTTCTCGAGCGTGGTGCGCCGGAACAGCCGGAACCCTCCAGTGGCGTCGCGGACCGGGACGCCGAGGAGCAGGCGCGTGTAGAGGTTCCCGCCCCGGGAGAGCGCCTCGCGGGTCCAGGGCCAGTTGACCACCGACCCTCCGGGGACCCAGCGAGACCCGAGGACCAGGTCGGCGTCCTCGAGCGCCGCGAGGAGCCTCGGGAGCTGCTCGGGCTGGTGCGAGCCGTCGGCGTCCATCTCGCCGATCACGTCGTAGCCCCGCTCGAGTGCGACGCGGAAGCCGTGCAGGTACGCCGCACCGAGGCCCTCCTTCGCCGACCGGTGCACGACCGAGACCTGCGGGTCCTCGGCGGCGAGCTCGTCGGCGATCCGGCCGGTGCCGTCGGGCGAGCCGTCGTCCACGACCAGCACGTCCACCTCGGGCAGAGCCCTGCGGACCCGGCTCACGATCCACGCGATGTTCTCGGCCTCGTTGTAGGTCGGCACGACCATCACGACCCGACCCAGTGTCATGCCTCTCCTGCTCCCACGCTGACCGACTCACGCGGGCCGTCGTCGCCTGCCTCGCCACGAGCCCGGCGACGACGATAGTTGACCAAAAGGGCCAGGGAGACCGAAACCGCCGCACCGGCGGTGAGCAACAGCTCGACCACCGGACCCCACCGCAGCGCCGGGGTGGTCGCGGTGAAGAGCGGCATGGTCTCGGCGAGGATGTGCTGGGACCGCACCGGTGCCCGCTGCAGGACCTCCCCGTCGGGGGCGATGATCCCGGACACGCCATTGGTCGCGGCGACCACGACGTAGCGGTTGGCCTCGATCGCCCGGAGCCGCGAGATCGCGAACTGCTGCTCGATCTGGCCCGTCCCCATGTAGGTGGCGTTGTTCGTCTGCACGACGACGAGGTCCGCTCCCCCGCCCACGACGTCGCGCAGCAGGTCGTCGTAGGCGACCTCGAAGCAGATCACGTCGCCGATCGTCGTCTCGCCCATGGACAGCAGCCCGGGCTTGCTGCCGGCCACCATGTCGCGCGGGATCTGGTCGAGCCGGCTGATGTAGGGCGCGAAGACGTCGCGGAAGGGGATGTACTCCCCGAACGGCACGGGATGCGTCTTGGAGTACCGCTCGACCGGGCCGGTGCCGGGCTCCCAGACGATCCCCTGGTTGTAGACGTCCTCCGGCTCCTCTCCCGAGACCATGGCGCCGACGAGCACGGGCACCCCCACGGCGTCCACGGCGCCCTGGATGTCGCCGTAGACGGTGGGGTCGGCGAACGGGTCGATGTCGGTGGAGTTCTCGGGCCAGATGACGACGTCGGGGCTCCACCCGCCGGCTTCGATCTGCTCGGCGAGCTCGTGGGTGGCCTTGACGTGGTTGTTCAGCACGGCACGCCGCTCGGAGAAGGCATCCATGCCCTCACCCGGCACGTTGCCCTGCACCGCTGCTACCGAGACGAACCGGCCAGGCTCCTCCGCCGGCGACGGCGCCCAGGGCGTGAAGGCACCTCCCGACGAAGCGAGCACCGTGGGCACGACGACGGCGGCGAGGCCCCGGACGGGGGTACGACGCGCCTCGAGCACCGCCCAGGCCAGCGCCGTCCCGACGAGGGCGACCGCGAACGTCGTCCCCGCTGATCCGACGTACGCGAAGAGGTCAGCGGCCGGGGTGTCCGCCGTTGCGAAGGCGAGCCGTCCCCAGGGGAACCCGCCGAAAGGCACGGAGGAGCGCAGTGCCTCGACGGCGACCCAGAGCATCGCGGTCCACAGCGGCCACCAGGCCAGTCGCTGGACGAGGACCCCGCCGAGCCCGAGGAGGCCGTAGAACACTCCCTCGAGCAGCGACAGGGCGACCCAGGCGTCGCCGCCGATCACCTGGAGCCAGGGCAGGAGCACGAGCATGAAGACGCTGCCGAACACCGTCCCGACGACGAAGCCGAGGCTCGGTGTGAGACCCCGCAGCAGCAGGCTGAGGCCGGCCACCCCCAGGGGCAGCAGGAAGAAGAGCGCGAAGGGTTCGAACGAGATCGCGACCACGGCTCCGGCCACGGCGGCCAGGACAAGGCGGAGGAGCAGCGGCATACCCAAAAACTACCCCTCCGCTGAAGCACGACGAGCCCGGACCCTTCGGACCGAACCTGTACCCGCTGGCTGCGGGCCACGGGTCCGTTGTCTACTGGGCTCCGGGCTCCTCGCGGGTCCTGCCCCGCGCCACGACACCGACCTCCGGGAACAGCGTGCCCCAGGTTCGTGGTACCCGACCTGGTCACGTGGTCACCTGGACGTCAGTGCGCGGATGCGGCCTGCTTGGCAGGACCTGAAGCGACTGTGAACCCGGTCTCAGGATCTGTCAACCACCCCTCTGAGGCAGGACATAGGGCGAAATCGCAGGTCAGACACCCTTCCCTGCGACAAACCTCCCAAACATATTTTTCTTTCGTTTCGGCGAGTCGCTTGCGACACGCCGAAAAGCCTTCCTGTCGGTCGACGGCTACGAATATCCGCATTCGCCGGACCAGACAGGTCTTCAGAAGTTACGGTCGGCCCTCCTCCTCGCACCCCTGGAGTCCCGCACCGTGTCCCGAAGCACCACCCCGCAGCGTTGGGCGGGGGCCCTCGCCCTGCTCGCCGTCACCGGTCTCGCGACCACCGGCTGTGCCGGAGTCTCCGCAGTCGAGCCGCGCGCGCACGAGTCGGTTGCCCGGGCAGCCGTGACCGATCGCCCCAACGTCTTGATGATCACCGTCGACGACGCCTCGCCGCACAACCTCCGGTACATGCCGAACGTCCTGCGGCTCATCGCGCGCCGCGGGGTGACCCTGACCAACGGCGTGGCGCCGACGCCGATCTGCGTGCCGGCGCGCGCGTCCCTTCTCACCGGGCAGTACGCGCACAACCACGGGACCCACACCATCGCAGGACCCCGGGGCGGCTTCAGGTCCTTCGACGACCAGGAGACCCTGCCTGTGTGGCTGGGCGATGCCGGCTACGACACGCTTTTCGTCGGCAAGTACCTGAACGGCTACGGCGAGCACGGCGCGTCCCAGCACTACGTGCCCCCGGGGTGGAGCGAGTGGCGGGCCACGGTGGGCACCAGCACGTACAACTACCTGCGGCCGACGGTCAACGTGAACGGACGGCTGCGGAAGGTCCGCACGTACAACACGGACCTGTTCAGCAGGTACACCGTCGACCTGCTCACCGAGCGGCGCCGCCTGCGCAAGCCGTGGTTCATGATGGTCAACTACGTCGCCCCGCACGCCGGCGGCCCGCGAGAGGCCGACGACCCGATGGTCACCCACCCGGGCACGCGGCACCGCGTCACCACCCCGTACGTCGCCGACCGCCACCGTGACGCCTTCGACGACCTGGGTCTCCCGACGACGCCCGACATGTTCGAGGCCGACCCCTCCGACAAGGCCCGCGCCGCGCGAGCCTCGAAGCGATGGTCGAGCCTGGGCCGCCGCAAGTTGCGGGAGGCCCATCAGCAGCGGGTCGAGTCGCTCCTCGCCGTCGACGAGGCCGTCGCGAAGGCAGTGCGTGCGCTGCGTCGTACCGGCCAGCTTCGCAGCACCGTGATCTCGTTCTCCTCCGACAACGGCTACCTCGTGGGTCAGCACAACCGGAAGGCGAAGCTGATCCACTACGAGGAGTCGCTCAAGGTACCCATGCTGCTCGCCGGCCCGGGGATCCCGCGCGGCAGGCGCGTCGCGACCCAGGTGACGAACGCCGACCTGCCCACCACGATCGCCGCGATCGCCGGCGCCGCCCCCACCCGGTCGCAGGACGGTGTGGACATCCGGCCGCTGCTGCGCCGGGCGAGGCAGGACCGGGTCGTGCCCATCCAGGCCTGGCGGGTGCGGGACGGCTCACGGTCGGTGTACCGCGGCGTGCGAACGGACGCGTGGACCTACGTGCGCTTCGCCAACGGCGAGGAGGAGCTCTACGACCACGCGAAGGACCCCTTCCAGCTCTCCAACGTGGCGAAGCGGAGGAAGTACCGGAGCACGCTGCGTGAGATGCGCAGCCTGACCAGCCGCTACAACCGCTGCGCCGGTCCGAGCTGCTCCGGCTGACCCTGCTACACGTCCTGGGCCACGCGGAAGCCGAGGTTGCCGCTCGTGGAGTCCGGTAGCGAGCGGGACCGGGCGGCGACCCGGTAACGGTTGCAGTAGGAGTCGTGGCACAGGTACGACCCGCCGCGCATCGCACGCTCGGTTCCCTCGGTGAACCAGTCCGCGCACCACTCCCACACGTTGCCCACCGCCTGGTAGAGCCCGTAGCCGTTGGGGGCGTACGACTTCACCGGAGCCGTGCCCACGTAGCCGTCCTCCGCCGTGTTGTGGACCGGGAAGTCGCCCTGGAAGATGTTCATCCGCCAGCGGCCCCGCCGGTCGAGAACCTCGTCGCCCCAGGGGAACCTCGCCTGCTCCAGTCCTCCGCGTGCGGCGTACTCCCACTCGGCCTCGGAGGGGAGACGGACGCCGGCCCAGACGCAGTAGGCGACGGCGTCGTCGTGCGAGACGTGGACGGCGGGGTGGTTCGCCATCGCCTCGGACCCGGGTCCCCGGGGATGCCGCCAGGACGCGCCTTCCACGGCCACCCACCAGGGCACGTCGCTGCCGACCCGGGCGGGCCCGCCGGGAGCGAGCAGGTGGAAGACGGCCGACCAGCCCTCGCGCTCGGCGGTCGTGACGTAGCCGGTCGCCTTGGCGAACGTGGAGAACTGCGCGTTCGTGACCGTTACCTCGGCGATGCGGAACGGCGCCACCCGGACTCGACGTGCGGGACGCTCGCCGTCGTCTTGGTATCCCTCGTCGGAGTCCGTTCCCATCCAGAACTCGCCTCCGGGGACGGCGACCAGGCCGGGATACCTCCCCTCACGCCTGGCCAGGTGCAGGTACGGCGCGGTCGCGGACGAAGCCAGGCCGGTGGACGCACTTCCGTGCGACCGGGACCCGCAGCAGTCAGCCATGGTCGTCTCCCCCGAGATGAGTGAACAGGCGTCAGGTCCTCACGGTACGACGACCGTCCCGGTAGCCGTCGTAGCCACGATCGGCTCGTCGAGGATTGCTGCGGCGGACTCGGACACGTCCGGTCGCCCACGCGCGATGACCGTGGCCGTGAAGTCGATCGTGCGCGACCGGCTCCCGACACGGACCACCTCCGCGGTCACCTCGACCACGTCACCGGCCCGGACCGGCGCCTTGAACTGCACGTCGGAGTAGGAGGCGAACAGTCCCTCGTCGCCGTCGGTGCGGATGCACACCTCGGTCGCGACGTCCCCGAACAGCCCGAGCGAGTACGCCCCGTCGACGAGGTTGCCGGCGTAGTGCGCGTGCGAGTAGGGCACGTAGCGCCGGTGGGTCACGGTCAGGCCCATACGCTTGTCGGCCATGTCAGACACCTGCCTTCGTGCGCGCGGCGCGCTTCGTGATGATCGTGTCGGTGAGGTAGCTGGCGACCTCGCCGGGCGTCGTACCCCTGGCGAAGACCCCGTCGACACCGAGCTCGTCGGCCATGGACTCGTCGAACCGGGGGCCACCGACGACCAGCAGCGGCCGCTTGTCGGCCGGGTAGGCCTCCCGGAACGCCGCCGACATCTCCTTGGTGTTCAGCAGGTGCGCGTCGCGCTGCGTGACCACCTGGGACACCAGGACCGCGTCGGCCTTCTCCTCGCGGGCACGGGCGACGAGCTGGGGCACGGAGACCTGGGCACCGAGGTTCACGACCTTGATCTCGCCGTAGTACTCGAGGCCCTTCTCCCCCGCGAACCCCTTGATGTTCATGATCGCGTCGATGCCCACCGTGTGCGCGTCGGTCCCGATGCAGGCCCCGACCACGACGAGCTTGCGGCGCAGGCCGCGCTTGATCGCGAGGTTGACCTCCTTGGGCGTGAGCAGCGGGTAGTCGCGCTCGACGACGGTGACCTTGGAGGTGTCGACGAGGTGGTTGACCCGGCCGTAGACGACGAAGAACGTGAAGTCGGGGCCCATCGCCTTGGCGTGCACCACCATGGCCGGGTCGATGCCCATCTTGTTCGCCAGCTGCGCCGCGGCGCCTTCGGCGGTCTTCGAGTGCGGCATCGGCAGGGTGAACGACAGCTGGACCATGCCGTCGCCGGTCGTGTCGCCGTACGGACGCAGGATCGTCATCGCTCGCCATCCAGGATCTCGGTTGCGGGGTTGAAGTACTCCGGCGCCTTCTTGGCCACGCCGTCGAGGCCGCGACCGGCGTCGGCAGGTCGCTTCATCAGGCCGAAGGTGCCGTCGGCGATCGCGGCGAGGAGCGGCGGGTCGCCGGCGGCGTCGCGGTCGCTCGCGATCTGCTCGAGCAGGTCGATGCTCTCGGCCAGGACCTGGCGGGCGCGCTCGGCGATGAAGCCGTCCGGGGCCGGCCGGAAGTCCTCGTGCAGGTTGCCGGCGGCGTTGAGGACGTACCTGACGTTCTGGAGCGCCAGGTCACGGTCGGAGAGCCACGGCGTGACGACGGCCTCGGTCATCATGCCGACCAGGAGGATCCCCTGGCCGGTCAGCGCACCGGCGAGGTTGAAGAACCCGTCGAGCAGGTAGCCCCGGAAGACGTCACCGGTCATGTGCCGGGTCGGCGGCATCCACTTCAGCGGCGCCTCCGGGAAGAGCTCGCGGGCCAGGAGCGCGTGCGCGAGCTCCATCCGGAAGCTGTCGTGCTGGTCGGGGTCGATCTCGAAGGCGTGCCCGAGGCCGAGCTGCCAGTCCTCGAGGCCGGCCTCCTTCGCGAAGTACTCGTTGAGCAGCTGCGAGGTGGTGACCGTATGGGCAGCCTCGACGGCGTCGGCGGTGGTGAGGTAGTTGTCCTCGCCGGTGTTGATGATGATCCCCGCGCGGGCGTGCACCTGGCGGCTGAACCGCTGGTCGACGAAGGTCCGCACCGGGTTGATGTCGCGGAAGAGGATGCCGTACATCGAGTCGTTGAGCATCATGTCGAGCCGCTCGAGGCCGGCGAGGGCGGCGATCTCGGGCATGCAGAGGCCCGAGGCGTAGTTGGTGAGCCGCACGTAGCGCCCGAGGTCAGCGCTGGACTCGTCGAGGGCGGCCCGCATGAGGCGGAAGTTCTCCTGGGTCGCGTAGGTCCCGGCGAAGCCCTCGCGCGTGGCGCCCTCGGGGACGTAGTCGAGCAGCGACTGGCCGGTGGACCGGATCACAGCGATCACGTCCGCGCCCTCACGGGCGGCCTGCTGCGCCTGCGGGATGTCCTCGTAGATGTCGCCGGTGGCCACGATCAGGTAGATCCACGGCTTCTGCTCCGGGTCGCCCCACCGCTTCACCAGACGCTCGCGCTCCCGGCGTCGCGCGTCGACCCGCTTCAGCCCCGCACCCACCTGCTTGCGTGCGGCGGAGCGCGCCCGCGTGAGGTCACGCCCCTCGGGCAGTCGGAACCGGACCGAGCCCGCGGCCGCCTTCTGTGCCAGCACCGTCAGGTCGTCGGCCTCACCCCGGACGAGCGCGTCCCACACCGGCAGGGCCACGCCGTGCTCGATCCCGACGTCGCCACGGACAGCGTCGAGCAGCCGGTTCACCCAGGGGATGCCGTCCGCGTCGGCGCCGTGGAGGCCCGCGAGTCGGAGGGTCGCACGCTCCACCGAGACGGTGGTGTGCTGCTGGGCCAGCTTGACGATGGGGCGGCCGACCTGGCGGGCCAGCGACCGTGCCTTGCGGACGGTCACCGGGTCCAGGTCGAGCTTGCCCCGGGGGCGGCGGGTGGTCATCTGAGTGCTCCTGGTTCTTCATGGGCGACCTCGCCGGCCACCATCGTCATCACGCAGCGGGGCAGGTCTAGGTCCGGATGCAGGTCGGGAAGGTGGGGTACGCCGGCGCGCGGGTCGGTCGACCAGGCGGCGACGCGGGCGTCGGGGGTCTGCACGAGCAGGTCGCCGGGGACGTCCCACACCGCGATGCTGGCGGGTGCGCCCACGGCGATCACGCCGCCCTCGTCGCGGCGGGCAGCCCGCCAGCCGCCGCGGGTGTGCGCGTTGAACGCCGCCCGGACGGTGAGCCGCTCGCTCTCGTTGTGGTGGTGCGCCGCGGCGCGCACCGCTGCCCAGGGACCCAGCGGCGTGACCGGGCTGTCCGACCCGAAGGCCAGCGCCACCCCGGCGCGGTTCAGCGAGGCGTAGGGGTTCATCGGTGCCGCCCGGTCCGCTCCGAGCCGCTGGGCGTAGAGCGACTCGGCCCCGCCCCACAGCTCGTCGAAGACCGGCTGGACGCTGGCGGTGACGCCGAGCTCGCCGAGCGCCAGCATGTCCTCCGGGCTGACCATCTCCAGGTGCTCGAGGCGGTGACGTCCACGCACGACCGCCGGGACCCCGACGATCTCGGCGGCCAGCTTGAAGCCGGCGACGGCCTCGGCGGTCGCCCGGTCGCCGATCACGTGGAAGCCGGCCTGGATTCCGGCCTTGGTGCACTCGACCACGTGGTCCCGGACCTCCTCGGCACTGAGGTAGAGGTGGCCCGAGGACTCGGCGTCGAGGTAGGGCGCCTTCATCGCCGCGGTCCTCGACCCGATCGCGCCGTCCATGCACAGGTCTCCGGCCGCGCCCGCACAGCCGAGCTGCAGCGCGGTCTCGACCTCCTTCAAGCCGCCCCAGTAGCCCACGACCTCGGGCAGCGGCGCCTCGGCCCGGAGCGCCTCCGCAATGGCGAAGTCGCCGCGGGGGGACAGGTGCGGGGCCCCGAGCTCGTGGACCATGCCGATCCCCTGGCGGGCGGCCTCCGTGAGCGCCCGGTGGATGGCGTCGCGGCGCGCCTCGGCCGGGATCAGGTCGAACATCACCTCGCGGGCCTGGTGATGCGCCTCCTGTGCCACGAACCCGGACGGGTGGTAGCCGACCGCGTCCACGATGCCGGGCGCGGCGTCGAGCAAGGCTGACGAGACGACCGCCGAGTGCACCTCCACCCGGCACAGGTAGGCGGGGCGGGGCCCCACCGCGCGGTCGACCTCGTCCCGCGTGAACGCGCGACCTTCCGGCCACTGGGTCTCGTCCCAGCCGTGAGCCAGCACGATCGGGAACGTGGACGACGCCGCGAACGCCGCGAGGGCGTCCAGCGCCGCCGTGAGCGTCGGGGTCTCGCTCAGGTCGATGCTCCTGGCCGCGAGCCCGGTCTGGGCGAGGTGAACGTGAGCGTCGACGAAGGCCGGCGTCACCAGCCTCCCCCCGAGGTCGATGACCCGGTCGGCGTTGTCCACGAAGTGCGCGGACGCGTCGTCGTCGCCGGTCCACACGACCTCGCCGCCCTCGATGCAGAGGGCCGTGGCGTGGGGGTCCGCCGGGGTGTGCACGTAGCCGCCGCGAAGAAGAGTCCGAGAAGTCACGGCTCGATTCTCACAGGCGACGCTCGAAGAGGCTGCGCACACCCGCGTCGGCGCGCAGAAGAGACATCGCGTAGTCCGCGTGACCGGGCACGTACCCGTTGCCGACGAGCATGGTGACGTCGGCGGCGAGCCCCTCGGCACCGAGCGCGGCGGCGCTGAACGAGGTGGCCATGGAGAAGAAGATGACCGTGCCCCGGTCCGCCGTGGAGAGGATCGCGCCCCCTTCACAGCCGGGTACGTCGACGCACACCACCGTGACGTCTGCCGGGCCGCCGGCCTCGGCGACCGCGCGGGACAGGGCCACCGGGTCGCGGGCATCGGCGAGCGTGACGACGTCGGCGAGGCCAGCGGACTCGAGCAGGTCGGCCTCCTGACGGTTCGGCACCACGCCGATCGTGCGACCGGCGCCGGCCTGCCTCGCGGCGGCCAGCGACAGCGACCCGGACTTGCCGGCGCCCCCGATCACGAGGACGGTGGGTGCTCCGTTCCTCGCGGCGTGCTGCTCGACGACGCGTGCGGTCAGGGCGGGGGCGCCGCAGACGTCCATCACGGAGAGCGAGAGCTCGGCGGGCAGGTCGTCGGGGATCTTCGCGGCGATGGAGCGGCCGAAGAGGATGGCGTACCCGTCGACGGGGACCTGCTCGCTGTGACCGTCCCAGCGCTCGAGGCCGTCCTCGATCACCAGCGGCGTCAGCGTGAGCGAGACCAGGGTGGTGACCCGGTCGCCGACCTCGAGCCCGAGCGGGGACTCCTCCCCCACCTCCTCGACGGTGCCGACGAGCATCCCGCCCGAACCCGTCTCCGGGTTCTGCATCTTGCCGCGTGCGGCGACGATGTCGAGCACCTCCGCGCGGACCGCGTCCCCGTCGCCGTCGTGCTTGCGCTCGAGCTGCCGGAACGAGGCCGCGTCGAGGTTCAGGCGCTCCACGCGGATCCGCACCTCGTCGGGCCAGAGCTCCTTGCGCGTGTCGAGCCGGGTGGCGGCCTGGGGCAGGACGCCTGCAGGCTCGAGGACCCGGTGCAGACCGGTCGGGTCACCGGCACGAAGTTCGGTCATGGCGCTCTCCGACACGCGCGATCGTCCTTTCACAAGCACCCTGGCACACAAATCTTGCGGTGTGTCAGTTGTTCAACGGGAGATTCTTTGCGTACTCTGGCACGTGAGGGCAGCGTCTCACAAACAGGCGCGCCCGTGCGACGTACCACCAGCTGCGTTCGACGACGACCGGAGTGAACATGACCATCACGGCCCCCATCCAGACCAGCCCCGAGAGCGCGTCGAGCGCGGGCCAGCCCTACCCCTACCGCAGGGTCGAGCTGGTCGAGCCGGACTGGACGCGCTTCCCCGGCTGGAAGGACGTCACCGTCGCGGAGTGGGAGTCCGTGCAGTGGCAGCGCGCGCACTGCGTGAAGAACGTCAAGCAGCTGCGCGACCTCATGGGCGACCTCGTCGACGAGCGGTTCTACGCCGACCTCGAGCGCGACCAGCAGGAGCGGGCGACGATGTCGATGCTCGTCACCCCGCAGATGATGAACACGATGATGCCGCACGACGAGCCCGCCGGCCCCGGCTCGCTGACCGAGGCGCTGTACGCCGACCCGGTGCGGCGTTACATGCTGCCGGTGTTCTCGGACCGCCGCACCGACTGGCCCTCCCACCCGCACGCCACGCGCGACTCGCTCCACGAGCACGACATGTGGGTCGCCGAGGGTCTCACGCACCGCTACCCGACCAAGGTCCTCGCCGAGCTCCTGCCGACCTGCCCGCAGTACTGCGGCCACTGCACGCGCATGGACCTCGTCGGGAACTCGACCCCGGTCGTCGACAAGCTCAAGTTCCTCGGCAAGCCGGTCGACCGCCACGCCGCGATGATCGACTACCTGCGCAGCACCCCGACGGTGCGCGACGTGGTGGTCTCGGGCGGCGACGTCGCCAACATGCCGTGGGCCCGGCTCGAGGACTTCATCACCAGGCTGCTCGAGATCGACAACATCCGCGACATCCGCCTCGCCACCAAGGCGCTGATGGGTCTCCCCCACCACTGGCTCCAGGACGACGTCCGCGCCGGCATGGAGCGGGTGGCCCAGGTCGCCCGCCGGCGCGGCGTCTCCATCGCGATCCACACCCACGTCAACCACGCGAACTCGGTGACCCCGCTCGTCGCGAAGGCGGCCCGCGCCATGCTCGACACGGGCATCCGCGACGTGCGTAACCAGGGCGTGCTCCTCAACGGCGTGAACGCCGACGCCCACACGCTGCTCGACCTGAGCTTCGCTCTCCTCGACGGCGCGCAGATCATGCCCTACTACTTCTACATGGCCGACATGATCCCGTTCAGCGAGCACTGGCGGGTCTCCGTGGCCGAGGCGCAGCGTCTCCAGCACGGGATCATGGGCTACCTGCCCGGCTTCGCGACACCGCGGATCGTCTGCGACGTGCCCTTCGTCGGCAAGCGCTGGGTGCACCAGCTCGACGAGTACGACCGCGAGCTCGGGATCTCCGGGTGGACCAAGAACTACCGGACCTCCATCGAGGCAGGCGACCCCGAGGCGCTGACCCGCACCTACGAGTACTTCGACCCGATCCACACGCTCCCGGAGGCCGGCCAGGCCTGGTGGCGTGAGCACGCCGGCCACGACCTGGCGGAGGCGGAGAAGCGCGCAGCGGCGTCCCGCGAGGCCGCCGAGGCGCAGAAGCTGCTCCCCATCATCTGAGCACCGGGTAGGGCTCCCGGGGCCGTGCCGCCCGCGGCTCCCCTGCGGTGAACCCGACGCGCTGCGCGTTGAGGTTGCCCCAAGGGTCGCGGGCGGCGCCTTCGCGTACGACGACCCTGCTGCCGGCCGGGGCGGGGAAGACGAAGACACCATCCCCGCGGGCGTGGACGCGAGTCGTCCGGCCGGCGACGCGGACCACTGCCGTGCCGCTCGGTGCGACCGCCGGCCGATAGGTGATGTCGACGTACGGACGCGCGCGAGGGTAGGCGAGCACGAAGGCCGCCCGGCCACGCGGCGCCCGGACCGGCCGGACCGTGAGCACCGCGCCCCGCCGCACATCGAAGGGCCGTGAAACGAGGCGGTACCTCTTGGCGGTGACCACGAAGCGGTGGATCCCGGGCCTGGCGTCGAGCGGTACCTCCCACGAGGCGCGGTAGGTCCCGACGCCGGCCTGCTTGGCGTACCTCGGCCCGAGCGGGACGGCTTCGTCGCCCTCGACCTGCCACCGGATGGTCATGCCCAGGTCGTCCTGGACGCGCTGCCATCCGCTCGGTGCACGCCGCTGCACCGTGACGAACGCGGCGTCCAGCGGCCGGTCGGCCCCTCGGGGCCCTCCCTGCCACGAGAAGGTGGCCCGCTGGAGGCGACGCACGTCGGTCGGCTCCCGGACTACCGAGCCGCTGTCCGCGCCCGCCGGGAAGGGCCGGTGGTCGGGCGTCAGGCCGTTGGTGGGGTCGAAGGCGTACGGCGCCGGGGCGGGTGCGCCCTCCCCCATCGACCGGGCCAGTCGCGCGGTCTCCTGCACCAGGAGGTTCGCGCTGTACTTCCCGAAGTTCGTCTGGCCACCCTCGTAGGCCTGCCAGGCGTACTCCTCCGGGGTCGTGAAGTAGCCCTGGTACTCGTTCGCGAGGCCGCTGATCGCCACCGACCGCACGCCGGTCCCGGCCAGCCCGTCGAGCACGGCCTCCTTGAGACGGCGGCCCACCTCGACGGTGACCTCGCCCGGGTTCGACGCGATGACCCCGTCGCCGACGCGCACCAGCGCGAGGGGCGCGCCCGCCGGGATCGGCACCCCTTGCGGCTCGAGCTGGATCTTGTTGCCCTGAGGTCCCGCCTCGGCCGGCAGCCGGCGTCCCTCGAAGACCACACCGGTGTGCTCGTGCAGCTGGCCGCGGTGCTCGTCCGAGCCGCTGAGCAGTGGCAGCCCCGGCACCGCCTTGTCGTCCACCCGCCCGCCGTCGGTCTCCTGGCCGCAGAAGCAGAACCGGGTCCACCGAACGTCGAGCCTCGGCTTCGTGCTCAGACGGTCGCCGGCCGCGGCCCATGCCCGCATCATCGCGGCCGCCTCCACGCGTCCGACGTACTCGGCTGCCGGGTGCCCCGTCCGGTCGAGCGCCGAGGAGGTGTCGCCCTCGTCGGCGTTCGAGAAGGCGCTCACGACATCCTGGCCGGCCGGGGCCCCACCCGCACGACGGACGGCGTCCTCGGTGACGAGCATCGCGGCGCCGAGGTGGTCGCCGTTGTAGTCGTGCGCCCTGGAGCCGAGGTTGACGGTGCCGTGGTTGGCGAAGGTCGACCACATGCCGACCGGCACGAGACGTCCGCCGATCAGCTTGTCGACCCGCAGCACCTCCAGGTCGGGGTCGATCGTCGCGTCAGGGCCGCGAGGGCTGTCGCTCGCCGAGCCCTCGCCCAGCTCACGGTCGATGCCGAAGTTGGCCAGGTGTGCCTCGATCGAGCGGTTCTCGGTGAGGCCCTCCGGGATCTCGGCGTGGCCCCAGGCGGCTGCCCCCGCACCGAGATCGTCGTCCGCCCGCGCGATGGCGGTGGCGATCCGCCTGGCGAGGAAGCCGTAGAGCTGCGGGTCCGGTGTCGCGCTGAAGGCGGTGGCGGTGTGGAGGTTGGGGAACGTCACGTCGTAGGCGTTGAAGGGGAAGTACTGCCCCGGCGCGCTGTGGGTGTGCGTGCCCGCGACGACCATGTTCGTCTCGTCGATCCCGCGGTGCTGCAGGCGCTTCGCCGCCTCGGTCAGGAGGCCCCCAGCGACGCAGCACAGGTCCGTGACGACGAGCGCGACCTTGCGCTCCCCTCGTGCGAGCACGATCGCACGTGCCTGGAGACGCGTGTGCTGGCCCGTGGCCCGCGCGTCGGAGCGCACGTTGCCCATCGTGAAGTAGCCGGTGGGCGGGGTGATGTCGGCGCGTCCGACGCCGACGTGAAGGCTGTGTGCCTTCGCCTCGGGCCGGGTTGCCGTCTGCACGGCCGTCGAGCTCGGAAGAGCGGTCAGTGACGTGACCACTGCCGCGAGAACGAGGGTGAGGGAGATGCGGTGCACAGCTGCTCCAACGACCAGCCACCGCGCCTGGTTATGCGCCCGTGAGGCCCCGGGGCTCCGTGCGGCCGACCACCTCGCGCAGCTTCGCCCGGCGGCCCGTGATCAGCAGGGCCCGGCCGTACATCGCTGCAGCCAGTCGGACCAGCAGCAGCGCCGTCCCTGCCGTCAAGGCCATCGCCAGGAGAAGCTGGTAGACGGGCACCTCGCCGCTCGCCCACCGGATGGGCATGGCCACCGGTGCGCTGAACGGGAAGATCGAGGTCAACACGCTCAGCACGCTCCCGGGATCGTTCGCGACGACCGTCACGGCGAGCACGTACGCGACGATCAGAACCGTCATCACGGGCACGACGGCCGAGCTCGCCTCGGTGATCTTGTCCACCAGCGCCGCGCTCGCTGCGAAGAGGAACGCGTAGAGAGCGAAGCCGAGGACGAACCAGACAACCGCCAGGGCCAGGTCGCCGGCCGCCACCGCGGGCAGTCCCACGGCATCGGTGACCTGTACGGCGACGGCGAGCGGCGCCGACAGGACGAGCAGCTGGGTCAGGGTCACGACCCCCACGGCCAGCACCGTCCCCACCAGCGCCTGGCTGGGGCGCAAGACGGCCAGGAGCACCTCGGAGATCCTGGTCGACTTCTCCATGGCCACCGTCGTGGCGATGACGTTGCCGGCGAAGGTGAGAGCGAGGTACAGGATGATGCCCACGGCGAATCCGACACCCGCTCGGTCCTCGTCCTCGACGGCGCTCACGGGCACCTGCTCGGGCGGACGGACGCTCTGCACACGTGCTACCTCGTCGGGAGTGAGCCCGGCTTCGACGAGCCGGCTCGCCGTCTCCAACGACATGACCGACTGTGCCACGAGCACCGGAAACGTCCCGTCCGTCTGCTCGGAGGTGAAGAGTGTGTTGCCGGCAAGCCCTGCGGTGGCATCGCCGTCCTGCACCGCCTGCCGAACGGCTGCGCGGTCGTCCGAGGCCTCGAACTCCACGGAGAAGTCCCCTGCCGACTCAGCGCTCTCGAGCGCGGCTGCCAGTGCGGCGGGAACCTTGCCGACCGTTGCCAACGTGTAGGTCGTCTCGTCCTCGCCGACGACCTGCGGCACCGTCACCGCGCCGATCGAGACGAGCAGCAGGATGCCCGTGACCACCTTGAACGCACGGGAACGGAACTGCTCGAGCATGCTCCGGGTGGCGACCAGCCATGTGCCCTGCCACCGCGAGCGGATCATCGAACCTCCTCGTGCTCGACGGGTCTGCCGGCGGCGGCCAGGAAGAGCTGCGACAGCGTGGGAAGGTCCAGCCCGAAGTCCGTGACCTGCCCGGCCTGCCGGGCGGCGTCGAGGACGGACAGGGGGTCGATCCCCTCGGGCACCGCCAGCCGCAGCTCGTCGGCCTCCTGGCTCACGAGCTTTACGCCTGCAACTCTTTCGTACCAGCGCCGATCCGGGGCGTCCACGTGGAGCCGCAGCTGCCTCTCACCGGACGAGGCCCGCAGCCGCGCCACCTCGCCCGCGAGCACGGTGCGTCCCTTGTCGATCATCACGATCTCCTGGCAGAGGTCCTGGACGAGGTCGATCTGGTGACTCGAGAAAAGCACCGTGCAGCCCCGCTCAGCCCGCTGTCGCAGCGTCTCCGACAGTGCCACGACCGCGACCGGGTCCAGGCCGTTGAAGGGCTCGTCGAGCACGACGACACGTGGCTCGTGGACGAGCGCCGTCGCCAGCTGCAGCCGCTGCTGCATCCCGCCGGAGAGCTTGTCGGTGCGGTCACCCCAGCGCTCGATGAGCTCCAGCTCGGTCAGGAGGGCACGCGCCCGCTCGGTGGCGTCCCGCCGGCTGAGCCCGTGCAACCGACCGAAGTAGGCAACCTGTTCGCCTGCCGGCATGGCGGGGTAGAGGCCGCGCTCCTGAGGCATGTATCCCCAGGTGCTCCGCACGTGGTCGTCGACGACGGAGCCGTCGAACCGCACCTCGCCACGATCCGGGGTGAGCACGCCGAGGAGGATCCGCATCAGGGTGGTCTTGCCCGCGCCGTTGGGGCCCAGCAGGCCGGTGATCGCCGACGGGGTCACGTCCAGGGTCACCCCGTCGAGAGCCACCCGCTCACCGAACGCGTGCGCAATGTCCTCGATTTCAAGACCCTTGTCCCCGTTTACCACCCGGCGACCCTAACGGGTCAGCGCCTCGACAACGCGCGTGACCGAGCCGCCGAGACCCCAGTGCTCACTGAGCTCGACGAGCTTGTCGGGGTCCTTCGGCGTGCGAGGGGCGGCGAGGTCCGGGCTGCCGAAGTCGAGGTCGCGGGCGACGGCGACGACCTTCGGCGCCACCAGCAGGTACTCCGCCGCGTCCTTGATCTTGCGGCGCGGCCCCGGTGCCATGTCGCTCGCCGGGTCGTCCGCAGCGGCCACGATGCCGGGCAGGTCCCCGTACTTCCGCAGGAGAGAGGCCGCGGTCTTCTCCCCCACTCCCGGGACCCCCGGCAGCCCGTCCGACGGGTCGCCGCGCAGAGCCGCGAAGTCGGCGTACTGCCGCCCGTCGATGCCGTACTTCTCCTGGACCACCTTGTTGGTGACCTGCTCGTGCCGCCCCACGCCGCGGGCGGTGTAGAGGATGCGCACCTCCGCGTCGTCGTCGACGAGCTGGAACAGGTCGCGGTCACCGGTCACCACGTCGACCGGCATGCCGGCGCCGGTGGCCAGCGTGCCGATCACGTCGTCGGCCTCGTAGCCGTCGGCCCCGACGACCGCTATCCCGAACGCCCCGAGAACGTCGAGGATGACCGGGATCTGCGCCTCCAGCGGGTCCGGCACCTCCTCGACGAAGTGCGCACCGCCGGGGTCGGGCTCGGGCCGCTCGGCCTCCACGCGGTGCGCCTTGTAGGACGGGAGCAGGTCGACCCGCCACTGGGGCCGCCAGTCGTTGTCCCAGCAGCAGACCAGGTGGGTCGGCTGGTAGTCGGTCACCAGGCGTGCGATGAAGTCGAGGAGACCGCGTACCGCGTTCACCGGCGTACCGTCGGGCGCCTTGATGGAGTCAGGGACTCCGAAGAAGGCACGGAAGTACAGGCTGGCGGTGTCGAGGAGCATCAGGCGGTTCGTCACGCGGGCGAGTCTTCCATGCCGCTAGGGTGTCGGACGTGGAAGACCTCGACCGCCGCATCATCGCCCTGCTCGCCGAGGACGGCCGGATGTCCTTCACCGACCTCGGCAAGGCGACCGGGCTCTCGACGAGCGCCGTCCACCAGCGCGTGAAGCGCCTCGAGGGCCGTGGGGTGATCAAGGGGTACGCCGCGGAGATCGACCACGACCAGCTCGGCCTTCCTCTGACCGCGTTCATCTCGATCCGCCCGATCGACCCGTCGCAGCCCGACGACTCTCCCGACCGGCTGAGCGGGATCCCCGAGATCGAGAGCTGCTGGTCCGTGGCGGGCGACGAGTCCTACATCCTCAAGACGCGCGTGGCCACGCCGGTGGACCTCGAGGACCTGCTGGCCCGGATCCGCAGCGCGGCCAACGTCTCCACGCGCACCACGATCGTGCTCTCGACGCCCTACGAGAGCAGGCCCGTCACTCAGCTGGGCTCGAGGACCCCGGATCTCTGAAAGGGCATCGAGGGTCGTAGCTCCATCTCGCTGCGGATGGTCTGGCTCAGTCGGTTGGCCAGGGCGAGGGTGAACTCCACCGAGCGGACGCCCTGGGCCAGCTCGTCGTAGAGCACCGAGTCGGTCAGCCGCGGAAGGTTGGCCAGCACGGTCAGGTGCGCCGTCGAAGCGGCACCGCGCAGCGTCTCCACGGCGGCCATCAGCTCCAGACGGCTTCGCGTCCGGCGTACGACCAGCAGCTTCTCCGCCAGGAGAAGCATCGAGTGGCAGGTGTCGAGAAGCGTCGCAGTCGCTCGTACGACACCGCTCAGGGATGCCGCCAGCACCCGGGCGTGCCCGACCGGGTCGAGGGCCGGCGAGGGCGCCGTGTCGGCCTTGCGGGCGAACGACGCGACATCGTCGTCGAGCATGCGGGCCAGCTCGGAGAGGAGCCTGGCCTGGTGCCGGGCGGTGCCCAGGGCGTCGTACTCGGCACGGGCGAGGCCGGTGCGGTCCTCGGCCACACGAGCGAGCTGGTCGCCGGCGAGGACGACCTGGCGGAACGGTGACAGGGCGCCGCCCGGCTCAGGGCCGCGCAGTACGAACTGGTCGATCCACGACGCACGGGGCGCGTTGACCACGGATCCTCCATGAATACCCGAAGCATCCCGAACAGGGCAGTGGGAAGGGATGCGGCAAAAGGGTAAAGGATCAGACCTCGTCCGGTCGAGGCAGATCGGGGTGATCTAGCCACGTTTTGGCGACGATTCAGTCCGAGACGCTGGAGTAGGCCACGACGCCTCGACGGAGGGCGGCGGAGGCCTTCCGGGCAGTCTTCCGGAGCGGGGTGTCGCCCGCTGCGTCGGCCACCTGGTCGGCCACGTCGAGCAGCTGTTTCACCCAGCGCACGAAGTCGCCGGCGGCCAGGTCGGTCTCGGTCAGGACCTCGTCGAGCGAGGCTCCCTCGGCCCACCGGTACGCCGCCCACGCGAAGCCCAGGTCGGGCTCGCGGAGGAAGTCGAGCTTGTGCTGGCGCTCGAGCGCGTCGAGGTCGGCCCACAGCGAGACCATCTCGGCGAGGACGTCCTTGACCCGGCCGCCGGGCAGCCTCGGTGCGGAGGCGTCGTCGGCCCGGCGGGACTCGAAGACCAGCGCGGAGAGGGCGGCCGCGAGCTCGCTCGGCGAGAGCTCGTCCCACAGGCCGTTGCGCAGCGACTCGGCGGCGACGAGGTCCATGTCGGTGTAGATCCGCATCAGCCGCTCCCCCGTCGGGGTCACCTCGTCGCTCTCGAGGTACCCGAGCGCGGTGAGCAGGTCGCAGACGCGGTCGAACTGCCGGGCGATCGTGTTCGTGCGCTGCTCGATCCGCCGCTCGAGCGTGCGGGCGTCGCGGGCAAGCTTGTGGTGCCGCTCGGCCCAACGCGCGTGGCTCTCGCGCTCGTCGCAGCCGTGGCACGGATGAGCGCGCAGCTCCGCGCGCAGCCTGCCGATCTCGTGCTCCCCCTCCTCCTGGCGGGCGCTCGGGCCACGACGCTTCCGCGGAGGGCCGCCACGCCCCGGGGGCGGCGGGGTCAGCCCGTGCGTCTTGGCGCGCAGGGTGGAGGCCAGGTCGCGGCGGGACTGCGGGTTGCGGCCGTTGAAGTTCCTCGGGATGCGCATCCGCGTGATGGCACTGACGGGCTCCGGGAAGTCGACCAGCGAGAGCCGGCGGGCATGACGGTCCGCGGTCACGACGAACGGCCTCGGCCCGTCCCGCTCCGAGGACGCTCCCGGATCCACGACGACCGCCATCCCGGCGTACCGGCCCGCCGGGACCTCGATCACGTCGCCGGGTCGCAGCGCCTCGAGCGAGGCGACGACCTCCTCGCGACGGTCGCTCTTGCGGGCCTTGGCGAGCGAGGCCTCGAGGTCGGTCAGCCGGCGGCGGATCCCGGAGTACTCCATGAAGTCCCCGAGGTGGCAGGTCGCCGCCTCGGCGTACCCGTCGAGGGCGTCCTCGCTCTTGCGCAGCTGCCGCGCGAGCCCGACGACGGCCTTGTCCGCCTGGAACTGCGCGAACGACGACTCGAGCAGCTCACGCGCGGTGTGCCGCCCGACGCGCTTCACCAGGTTCACCGCCATGTTGTACGACGGGCGGAAGGACGACTTGAGGGGGTAGGTGCGCGTCGAGGCCAGGCCGGCGACCGCTCTGGGGTCGATGCCGGGCTGCCACAGCACCACGCCGTGGCCCTCGACGTCGATGCCGCGCCGCCCGGCACGCCCGGTGAGCTGGGTGTACTCCCCCGGCGTGATGTCGGCGTGGGTCTCGCCGTTCCACTTGCTGAGCTTCTCGATGACGACCGAGCGGGCAGGCATGTTGATGCCGAGGGCGAGGGTCTCGGTCGCGAAGACGACCTTGCACAGCCCGTCGGCGAAGAGCGCCTCCACGCACTCCTTGAACGTCGGCAGCATCCCGGCGTGGTGGGCCGCGACGCCGCGGGTCAGGCCGTCGAGGAAGTCGTGGTAGCCCAGGACGTGCAGGTCCTCGTCGGGGATGTTGCTGCACCGCTCCTCGACGAAGCGGTGGATGACGTCCCGCTCGGCGGGGCTCGTCAGGCGGAGGTTCGCGTTGAGGCACTGGGTCACTGCCGCGTCGCAGCCGACCCTGCTGAAGATGAAGACGATGGCCGGG
This sequence comes from uncultured Actinomycetota bacterium, assembly GCA_963701425.1. Lineage (GTDB taxonomy): Bacteria > Actinomycetota > Actinomycetes > Propionibacteriales > Nocardioidaceae > Nocardioides_C. The sequence continues at coordinate 113,681 of CAVPAG010000018.1, forward strand.
AGCAGGCCCTCGGAGTCGAGCCGCTCCACCACGTCGAAGCGGCTGGGCAGGTAGGGCCGGCGCAGGCCCTGACCGCGGGCGCCGGCACGACCGCGAGGCGCGCCCCGCTTGTCGCGCCGGTCGCTGGTGCGGGAGGCGCGCCAGTCGTCGCGGGCCACCTTGAGCAGCTCGGGGTTGACCTTGGACTCGTCCCCCAGGCCCGCACCCTCGCGGTCGGCGAAGAGGTCGTACATCCGCCGGCCCACCATCACGTGCTGGTAGAGCGGCACCGGCCGCCGTTCCTCGACGATGGTGGTCGTCGCGCCGCGGACCGTGGACAGCCACTCGCCGAACTCCTCGGCGTTCGAGACCGTCGCCGAGAGGGACACCAGCGCCACCGAGTCGGGAAGGTGGATGATGACCTCCTCCCACACGGCACCGCGGTAGCGGTCGGCGAGGTAGTGCACCTCGTCCATCACCACGTAGCCGAGCCCCGCGAGCGTCCGCGACCCGGCGTAGATCATGTTGCGGAGCACCTCGGTGGTCATCACGACGATCGGCGCCTCGCCGTTGATCGTGTTGTCACCGGTCAGCAGACCGACCTGGTCGGCGCCGTACCGGTTCACGAGGTCGTTGAACTTCTGGTTCGAGAGCGCCTTGATCGGGGCGGTGTAGAAGCACTTGCGGCCCTGCTGGAGTGCCAGGTGCACCGCGAACTCACCCACAAGGGTCTTGCCGGACCCGGTGGGCGCGGCGACGAGGACCCCGTTGCCGGCCTCGAGCTCGCGGCAGGCCTCGACCTGGAACTCGTCGAGCTCGAAGTCGTAGAGGGAGGCGAACTCCGCGAAGACCGGGGACTGCTGGTCGCGTCGGAACCTGGCGTACTTCTCGGATGGCGTCGTCATCGCGGGGCCAGTACCCGGAGCGCGCGGGGCGCCACCTCGACGGTGAGGGGCAGTGCTCCGAGTCGCTCGCCGTCGGCGTACGCGACGACGCCCGGTGCTGCGACCGTCACCGAACGCACCCGGTGGTGCTCGTACTGCGGGTGCGTCACGTGGCGCCCGGAGTAGAGCTTCGGGTAGGTCTTCACCAGCTCCACCTTGCTCATCGGCTTGATGATCACGACGTCGAGCATCCCGTCGTCGATCTCGGCCCCGTGGGTGATCCGCAGGCCGCCCCCGAAGGAGGGTCCGTTGCCCACGGCCACGAGCATCGCGTCCAGACGGTGTACCTCCCCGTCCATCTCGAGCGTATAGGGCAGTGGTTCGAAGACCCGCAGCTCGGCGAGGGTCGCGAGGTTGTAGCGCATCTGTCCCCTCGGCCAGCGCATGTGGTTCGCGCGCTCGTTGACCTTGGAGTCGAACCCGGCCGCGAGAACGGTGACGAAGTACGACGGCCCCGCCTTCGCGAGGTCGATGGTCCGCACGTGCGAGCCGACCACCACGTCGGCGGCCGCCTGGGGGTTCTTGCGCGGGATGTCGAGGTAGCGGGCGACGTCGTTGCCCGTGCCGGCGGGGATGATGCCGAGGTTCACGTCGGTGTTCGCCAGAGCCTGGACGGCCATGTGCACCATGCCGTCCCCACCGACCACGACCAGGCTCTCCACGCCGTCGGCGACCGCCTTGCGGGCGAGCTCGATCGCCTCGGGCCCGTCGCCGCCCTGGAGCTCGCGGACGTGGAAGCCGGCCTCACGCAGCCGCGGGAGCGCGATGGCCGCGGTCCGCGAGCCTGCTCCCTTCCCTGCGGAGGGGTTGGTCAACAGGGCGATGTCTCTGGCCACGGCGCTGAGAATACGCGGTCGGCCTCCCGGGTCAGAGGCGCAGTGCCGCGACGAACCGCGACGGTTTCACGCCCACGGCCTTCGCCAGGCGCGCCAGGCTCTCGAGAACCCGGTCCGCGGTGAACCCGGTGCCCGGCACGGCGAGGGTCAGCCGACCGTCGTACTCCACGAGGAGAACCTGGCCGTGGGTCCACTGCTGGTGCGCGGCCCGGCGCCACTCGCCGTCCAGGACGGGCGCCGGGTAGGCGAGGTCGGCCGCGAGAAGGTCGCACGGCAGGGGCTCGTCGCCGCCCACGAGGTCGCCGGTGAGGTGGTGGGAGCCGCGGATGCTCGACGTCGCCCGCCAGGTGACCTCCGACTCGCCCAGCCACTCAGGCAGGTCGAAGGCCTCGACCTCCACCACGTCGGGGGCGTCCACCTCAGTCCTCCTCGTCGAGGCGGGAGGTCGCGACGTCCTCGCGGGTGTAGGTGAGCGGGGAGGCCTCGTCGTCGGAGAGCCCCTCGAGGCCCTCGTCGGCCGCCCGCTTGCGGCGACGCCGGTCGATCAGGCGCGCGATCGCCTCCGAGACCATGAACAGCAGGGTCATCGGCAGCGCGAGCATGAGCATCGAGAACGGGTCGGTCGACGGGGTCGCCACCGCGGCGAAGACGAAGGTGCCCAGGATGATCCAGGGTCGGTAGGCGCCGAGGGCCTTGCCGGAGACGACTCCGGCAAGGCTGAGCATGACCACGAAGAGCGGGATCTCGAAGGCGATGCCGAAGACCAGCAGCATCCGGGTGAGGAAGCGGAAGTAGTCACCGAAGTCCACGAGGCTCTGGAGGCTGCCCGGGGTGAACCCGATGAGCACCTCCATGCCCTTGGGCAGGACGTAGTAGGCGGTGGCGACGCCGGCGATGAACAGCGGCCCGGCAGTCACCGCGAAGACCCGGGTCCACCGCTTCTCGTGCGGGTGGAGGCCCGGGACGATGAACGCCCAGATCTCGTGGAGCCAGAACGGGCTGGTGGCCACGACGGCGGCGAGTGCACTGATCTTGAGGCGCAGGAGCAGCGACGTGGCCACGCCGGTGATGACGCCCGTCGAGTTGACGCCCTTGGCCTCGAGCTGCTCGCGGGCGTCCTCGTAGGGCTCGAGAAGCAGGGAGAACAGGAAGTCGTAGAAGAACCAGGCGACGACGATCCCGAGCGTCAGCACGACCGCGATCCGGAGCAGGCGCGCGCGCAGCTCGCGGAGGTGGTCGGCCAGAGCCATCCGGCCGTCGTCGCCGACCGGGTTCTGGGGTGTGGTCCGGAAGAGTCCGACGACTCCGCTGAGAGACAAGGGCGGGTGAGGTGGTGTGGCGGGGACCGGCCGTCAGCGCTCGCTGTCGGGGCGGGGCTGCTGCACCGTGGTGTCCTGGGTGGTCGACTCGGTGCGGCGGGCGGCCTCGATCTGCTTCTGCTCAGGCGTCTTGTACTTGTCGTCGACGCCGTCGGTCTCGTCGTCCATCAGGCCCTTGGTCTCGGCCTTGAAGATCCGCAGCGCCCGCCCGCTGCCGCGCGCGAGCTCGGGAAGCTTCTTGGCACCGAAGAGCAGGATCAGGATCCCGAGGATGATCAGGATCTCGGTGGTGCCGAGACCGGCCACCATCGGAGTGACAACAGCGTTCATGACGTCCTTCTCGGTTGGGCGGTGCTCGGTTTCATCGTACGCCGCGTCACGTGTAGTTCCCCAGCGCCTCGGTTGCGGCCCGGTGAACGGCGTGCGACAGCTCGGTGGGGTCCTCGACCCTCGCCGCTCCCCCGAGCCTCAGGACCAGCCTGGTGAGCCACTCGGGGTCGCCGACCCGGAGCCGCACCCGGAGCGCGCCCTGGCCGGCCTCCTCGACCCGCTCGACCGGGTAGTACTCGGCGACCCACCGGGCCGACGGCTCCAGCAGGAGCGTGGCGAGCAGGTCGTGCGGCGAGGGATGGAAGATCCCCTCGGACAGGTCGCGGGGCGGCAGGTCGGAGTGGTCGGCCACGGCGGTGTCGAGGATCTCGGCGGACGAGACCCGGTCGAGACGGAAGAGACGCCGGTCCTCCGCCGTATGGCACCAGGCATCCAGGTACGTATGGCCTTCGGCATGCACCAGGCGGAGCGGGTCCACCGTGCGTTCGGTGGCCTCGTCCCGCGCGGGCACGTAGTACCCGAGCCGGACCTGCCGCCCTTCCTCGACCGCCTTCTCCAGGTCGGCGCGGAGACTCGCGAGCGAGGCGTCCGCCTCGGAGAGCTGTACGTCGACCTGGGCGGCGAGCGCCGCGCCGTCGCCGGCGGCCGCCTCGAGCTTCGCGAGGGTCCGGTCGACGACCGGGCGGACGGACTCGTCCCCGCCGTCACGGAGGGTACGCAGGGCGACGATCAGGGCCGAGGCCTCGGTGCTGCCCAGGCGAAGGGGCCGGGTGAGGTAGTCGGCGTTGGAGAGGCGGATGACCCCCTCCCCCTCGAGGGCGTCCATGTCGATGTCGATCAGGTCGCCCATGCCGAGGCCCGGCAGCCCGCAGAACCACAGCACGTTGAGGTCCTTGACGATCTGGGCAGGGCGCACGCCGAAGTCGGCCGCGGCCTGCTCCAGCGAGACCTCGTCACGGCTCTGGATGTAGGGCACGAGCGCGAGCAGCCGCGCCACCTGGTCCCGGGCCCCGCTCATCGCGCCTCCCCCGCTGCAGCCACCTGGCGCAGCCGGCCCACGACGAGCTCGCGGAGCTCCGCCGGCTCCTCGACGACGACGTGGGCGCCGTAGCCGAGCACCTCGTCGGCAAGGGCGTCCGTGCGGCCGTAGGAGACCTCGACCCGGTCCCACCCCTGCGGCGTCCCCCCGTCGGCCGGCACCGCCTGGCGACGTAGCCCGTAGGCCGCCCCCTGACGGACGAGCAGCCGGGCGCGGTGATCCGCGGGTGCGGGCGCCAGCGACTCGGTGAGCGCGCGGATGTCGGTCCCCTCGGGCACCGCGTAGGCGCCGGGCCTCCCCGTGACCTTCACCTGGCCCTGGACCCGGGACAGGCGGAAGAGCCTGGGCGCCCCGCGGTCGATGTCGAGGCCGACGACGTACCACCGGGCCCGGAAGGAGACGACCCCCCAGGGCTGGAGGTGGCGGGTAGAGGTCTCGGCGCTGGAGGCGGTGCGGTACTCGAACTCGACCGGTGTGCGGTCCTGGGTGGCCGACCAGAACGCCTCGAAGGTCGGTTCGTCCACGGTCAGCTGCGGAGACACGGTGCTGAGCACGCCCCGGTCGACGCTGACGCCGGCCGCCTTGAGCTTGACCAGGGCGTCGGAGGTGGCCGAGGCGAGGCCGGCGTGCTGCCAGACCCTGGCCGCGAGGCCGAGCACCGCGGCTTCGTCGGGCTCGAGGTCGATCTGCGGCAGCTCGAAGGCCGACCGCTCGATGCGGTAGCCGGGCTCGTCCTCGAACGCACGGTCGAGGTAACCCACCTCGATCGGGATGCCGAGCGAGCGCAGCTCGTCCTTGTCGCGCTCGAACATCTTCTCGAACGCCTCGTCGCCCGCCTCGCGGTACTGCTCGACGACCGAGCGGATCCGCTCCTTGGTCACGTAGCTGCGCGACACCAGGAGCGTGATCAGCAGGTTGAGAAGCCGCTCGCTCTTCCGTGCAGCCACGTGGTCCCCCTTTCCGTCACGGTCACGGTGCCGGGTCGACGCCCAGGATGTCGACGACGAAGGTCAGGGTCGCGTCGCCCGGGATGGTGGGCGGGCTGCCCTGCTCGCCGTACGCCATCTCCGGCGGGGCGATGATCATGATGCGGCTGCCGCGCTTGGCGTCCACGAGGCCTTCGTCCCACGCCTTGATCAGGCCACCGACGCCGACCGGGAACGGCCGCGGCTCGGCGTCGTACGACTGGTCGAAGACCTCGTCGCTGCCGTAGACCTGGCCCAGGTAGTCGAAGGTCACCAGCGAGTCGTCGCGCGCGGGCGGCCCCTCCCCCTCGATCAGGGTGACGATCTCGAGGTCCTTCGGCGGCTGCTTGGGCGCCTTGTCGAAGCTGATGCCGGTGACCTGTCCGTCCTTCTCCTCCACCGTGGGCAGGTCTGCCGGCAGGTCGGAGGCCGTCTCCCCTTCGGGACCCTCGAGGACCTCGGTCGGCTGCACCGACATGATGTCGACGACGAACACCACGTCGTCCTTGCCGCTCAGCTTGAACTGCGGGGCACCCTCGGGACCGAAAGCGTCCTCGGGAGTCGCGGCGACGACCACCCGGCTGCCGACGTTCTGGCCGACCGTGGCGTCGACGACGGACTTGAAGAGCTGGGCCTCGCTCATCTGGAAGGCGGCGGGCACGCCCTGGTCGTAGGTGGCGAGCGCCTTCTCGCCGTTGGTGCCGTTGGCGACGTACAGGTGGAGCAGTGCCTGCTCGCCCTCGACCACCGGGTTGCCGTCGCCCTCGCTGAGGACCTCGCTCTGGGTCTCCTCCAGCTTCAGCGGCTCCTCGATCTTCACCTCGGGCGCGGCGCCGAACTCGCCCGACACCTCGAGGCCCTCGATGCCCTCGGACGTGGCGGTGTCGCTGCCTCCGTCGCTGCCGGAGTCCTCGCCGCAGGCGGCGGCGCCGAGAAGGAGCAGGGGTACGACGGACAGCGCAACGAGACGTCGGCGCACAGGTTTCACCTCGAGATCACGGGAAGACAACGGCTGCCACCCTATCCGGGCGGCCCAACGCCTAGGTCACATGCCCTCGATGAGCTTGTGGACGCGCTCGTCCTGCGAGCGGAACGGGTCCTTGCACAGCACGGTGCGCTGGGCCTGGTCGTTGAGCTTGAGGTGCACCCAGTCGACGGTGAAGTCGCGGCGGCGCTCCTGCGCCCGCTTGATGAACTCGCCCCGCAGCCGGGCCCGCGTGGTCTGGGGCGGGACGGACTTGGCCTCGAAGACCTTCAGGTCGTTCGTGACCCGGGCGACGGCGCCGCGCTTCTCGAGCAGGTAGTAGAGGCCGCGGCCGCGGTGGATGTCGTGGTAGGCCAGGTCGAGCTGGGCGATGCGCGGGTGGCTGAGCGGCAGCCCGTTCTGGGAGCGGTAGCGGTCGATCAGCTTCCACTTGATGACCCAGTCGATCTCGCGCTCCACGAGGCTCAGGTCGCCCGACTCCACGGCTTTCAGCCCCCGCTCCCACAGGTCGAGGGTGCGCTCGATGACCGGGGTCTGGATCTCGCGACGGTCGACGAACTCGCGGACGCGTGAGAGGTACTCCTGCTGGATGTCGAGGGCGCTCGCCTCGCGGCCGTTCGCCAGGCGGACCTTCCGGCGCCCGGTCATGTCATGGGAGATCTCGCGGATGGCGCGGATCGGGTTCTCCATGGTGAGGTCGCGCATCACCACGCCCTCCTCGATCATCCGCAGCACGAGGTCGGCGCTGGCGACCTTGAGCATGGTCGTCGTCTCGCTCATGTTCGAGTCGCCGACGATCACGTGCAGACGGCGGTAGCGCTCGGCGTCGGCGTGGGGCTCGTCGCGGGTGTTGATGATCGGCCGGCTGCGCGTGGTGGCGCTCGAGACGCCCTCCCAGATGTGCTCCGCGCGCTGGCTCACGGAGTACATCGCCCCGCGCGGGGTCTGGCTGACCTTGCCCGCGCCGACGATGATCTGCCGCGTCACGAGGAACGGGATCAGGACGTCGGCGAGCTTGCCGAACTCTCCGTGGCGCGTGACCAGGTAGTTCTCGTGGCAGCCGTAGGAGTTGCCGGCGGAGTCGGTGTTGTTCTTGAACAGGTAGACGTCGCCGGCGATGCCCTCGTCGTGGAGCCTGCGCTCGGCGTCCACCAGGAGGCCCTCGAGGACCCGCTCGCCCGCCTTGTCGTGGGTGACCAGGTCGATGATGTCGTCGCACTCGGGGGTGGCGTACTCGGGGTGGCTGCCCACGTCGAGGTAGAGACGAGCGCCGTTGCGCAGGAAGACGTTGCTGCTGCGGCCCCAGGAGACGACCTTGCGGAACAGGTAGCGGGCAACCTCGTCCGGCGAGAGGCGTCGCTGCCCGTGGAACGTGCAGGTGACGCCGTACTCGTTCTCGATCCCGAAGATCCGGCGGTCCACGGTCTCACCCTAGGTGCAACACCCAAGCCGGTGCAGCCAACTCGCTCATCCGTCTCACAGAAGGCCTGCGTGGTCGAGCGCGAGGTAGACCTGCTCCGACCCGGTCATCCGGCCCGCGCGCAGCTCGGCTCGCACCTCGTCGACCTCCAGCTCCACCGGCTCGCAGTCCTCGTAGTCGTCGAGGTCCTGCTCGTGGCCGGGGGTGCAGTCGCGGGCGATGACGACGTGGCGGTGGTACGGCGAGGCGTTGGCGATCGCCGAGACGACCAGCTCGACCGACCCGGCGGCGTAGCCGGTCTCCTCGCGAAGCTCGCGCGCGGCCGCCGCCTCCGGGGTCTCACCGGGGTCGATCATCCCGCCGGGCAGCGTCAGCACGACCCGGTCTGGTCCGGGACGGAACTGCCGCACCATCACGAGCCGTCCTTGCGGGGTGAGCGCGAGCACGGCGACGGTCGGGCCGCCCGCGTGCATGTCCCACTCGACCGTGCGGCCGTCGGGCAGCCGATAGGTCCGACGGTGGATCTTCAGCCAGCCGTCGTAGATGACCTCGTCCTCGCCGACCCGCTGCCAGAGTCGTTCCTCGTCACTGCTGGTCATCGGGGGCGATGGGAGGTGCCACCGGGGGCTGGTCGGACGACTCCTCGGGGCGCGTCGAGGAGTAGGCCCCCGACGGGCTCGTGGACTCCCCCGCCGCATGCTTGCCGACCTCGGCACCGACCCGGTCCCCGAGGATCTCCGCGAGCCGGTCCGCGGAGAGCCGCCTGAACTTGCGCTGCTGCGGACGGCTCCGGTCGAGGGCGGCGACCTCGAGGTCCTGGGCCGCGATGACCCGCGGATCCGTCTCGCCCTGCCCCAGTGCCTCGACAGCCAGGCGGATGGCGTCGTCGAGGCTGCTGCCCTCCTGGTAGCGCTCGCGGATGTAGCCGGCCGCCGTCTCCGCGTTGCCGCCCATGACGCTGAAGCCGTGCTCGTCGGCGACCTGACCGTCGTAGGTGAGCCGGTAGATCTGGTCCTGCTCGGCGGAGTCGCCGACCTCGGCCACGAAGATCTCCACCTCGTAGGGCTTCTCGCCACCGCTGGAGAAGATCGTGCCGAGCGTCTGCGCGTAGGCGTTGGCCAGGCCCCGACCGGTCACGTCGCGGCGGTCGTAGGCGTAGCCGCGCATGTCGGCCAGGCGCACGCCGGCGATGCGGAGGTTCTCGAACTCGTTGTAGCGACCGACCGCCGCGAAGGCGATCCGGTCGTAGATCTCGCTGACCTTGTGCAGGGCCTGGGAGGGGTTCTCCGAGGCGAAGACGATCCCGTCGGCGTACTGCACGACGGCGACGCTGCGGCCACGGGCGATGCCCTTGCGCGCGAAGTCCGCCCGGTCCTTCATCAGTTGCTCGGGCGAGACGTAGAACGGCATGCTCATGGGTGCGGTACTCCTCGGTGGTCGAGCCGGTCGAGACTCAGGTCAGGGAGGCGGCGGGGCCGTCGGGACGCTGCATCCGGGCGCTGATGACCCGGTCGGCGATCGCGGCGACCTCGTCGTCGGGCATGCGGCGGTAGCCGTCGGCGGTGATCACCGCGACGACCGGGAAGATCCGGCGGGCCAGGTCGGGGCCGCCGGTCGCCGAGTCGTCGTCCGCTGCGTCGTACAACGCCTGGATCGCCGCCGTCACGCACTCGTCGGAGTCGAGCTCCGAACGGTAGAGCTTCTTCAGCGAGCCCCGCGCGAACAGCGACCCCGACCCCACGGCATGGAAGGCGGTCTCCTCGTAGCGGCCGCCGGTCACGTCGTAGGAGAAGATCCGCCCTTGGCCGGTGGTGAGGTCGTAGCCCGCGAAGAGGGGTACCACGGCCAGGCCCTGCATGGCCATGCCGAGGTTGGAGCGGATCAAGGCCGCGAGGCGGTTCGCCTTGCCGTCCATCGACAGGGTCGTGCCCTCGATCTTCTCGTAGTGCTCGAGCTCGGTCTGGAACAGCCGCACGATCTCCACCGCCAGGCCGGCGCTCCCGGCGATGCCGACGGCGGAGAACTCGTCGGCCGGGAAGACCTTCTCGATGTCGCGCTGGGCGATGACGTTGCCCATCGTCGCGCGACGGTCACCGGCCATCACGACCCCGCCGTCGAAGGTGGTCGCCACGATCGTCGTCCCGTGCGGGGCCAGGTCCGCGACACTGCCGTTCGGCAGGCTGCGGTTGGCCGGCAGGAGCTCGGGGGCCTGATGGGACAGGAACTCGGCGAACGACGACGAACCGGGCGCCAGGTAGGCGGAGGGCAGGCGGGCGTCGACCTGTCGGGGGTCACTCATGTTGTGTCTACTCTCCACCCTTCTGGATGAACGACTTCACGAAGTCCTCGGCGTTCGACTCGAGCACGTCGTCGATCTCGTCGAGGATCGCGTCGATGTCCTCGTCGAGCTGCTCCTTGCGCTCGGCGACGTCCTCGCTGGGGGCGACCTCGGTCGCCTCGTCCGTCTCGGGGGACTTCTTGGGCTGCTTGCGCTCCTGTGCCATGACCGCATCCTCCTCTGCCGGGGAACCAGAAACCCCTGGCACCTCCGACCCTACCGAGTCAGTGCGGCAAAAAGGCTCTCAGCGGTATCACAACGGTCGAGGAGTTCGCCCACGTGGCCGCGGGTGCCCCGCAGCGGGTCGATCGTGGGGACCCTCTGGAGCGACTCGTGGCCGGGCAGGTCGAAGATCACCGAGTCCCAGGAGGCGGCTGCGATCTGGTCGGCGTACTTCTCCAGGCAACGGCCCCGGAAGTACGCCCGCGTGTCGACCGGCGGCTGGTGCATCGCCCGGGCGACCTCGTCGTCGCTGAGGAGCCGCTCCATCCGGCCCAGCTTCACCAGACGGTGGTACAGACCCTTGTCCGGACGGATGTCGGAGTACTGGAGGTCCACCAGGTGCAGCTTGGCGTCGTCCCAGTCAAGGCCGTCGCGGTCGCGGTAGGAGCTGAGCAGCTTGAGCTTGGCGACCCAGTCGAGCTCGCGGGCACACGCCATCGGGTCCGTCTCGAGGCGGGTGAGCACCGACTCCCACCGCTCCAGGACGTCCAGCGTCTGCGTGTCGGCGTCCGACCCGAGCCGGTCCTCGACGTACTTGCGCGCCAGGTCCAGATACTCCATCTGCAGCTGTACGGCGGTCAGGGTGCGCCCGTCGGACAGCGTCAGGAGGTGCTTGAGGGACGGGTCGTGGGAGACCTGCCGCAGCGACCTGACCGGCTGGTCGACCGTCAGCTCGCGGGTGATGAACTTGTCCTCGATCATCGCGAGCACCAGCGAGGTCGTGCCGACCTTGAGGTACGTCGAGATCTCGGAGAGGTTGGCGTCGCCGATGATCACGTGGAGCCGCCGGTACTTCTCCGGGTCGGCGTGCGGCTCGTCGCGAGTGTTGATGATCGGCCGCTTCAGCGTCGTCTCGAGGCCGACCTCGACCTCGAAGTAGTCCGCGCGCTGGGTGAGCTGGAAGCCGTGGTCGCGGCCGTCCTGGCCGATGCCGACCCGGCCGCTGCCCGTCACGACCTGCCGGCTCACGAAGAACGGGGTGAGGTGGCGGACGATCTCCCCGAAGGGCGTCGAGCGCCGCATCAGGTAGTTCTCGTGCGCCCCGTAGGAAGCGCCCTTGTTGTCCGTGTTGTTCTTGTAGAGCAGGATCGGCGAGGCGCCGGGGATCGTCGCGGCCAGGCGGGTCGCGTCGAGCATCACCTGCTCCCCCGCCTTGTCCCACAGCACCACGTCGCGGGGGTTCGTGCACTCCGGCGTGGAGTACTCGGGGTGGGCGTGGTCGACGTACAGCCGGGCGCCGTTGGTCAGGATCACGTTCGCGAGGCCGAGGTCCTCGTCGGTGAGCTGGGAGGCGTCGGCCACCTCCCGGGACATGTCGAAGCCGCGGGCGTCGCGCAGCGGTGACTCCTCCTCGAAGTCCCACCGTGCCCGCCGTGCTCGCAGGGTCGAGCTCGCGTAGGCGTTGACCACCTGGGACGAGGCCACCATCGGGTTGGCGGTGGGCTGTCCGGACACGGAGATGCCGTACTCCGTCTCGGTCCCCATCACGCGACGAACACTCATGATCCGAGCGTACGCGGGCGGACTAGGCAGCGTTGAGCCGGTTCGCACGCCGACGTCTGAACGCCGCAGTACCAAAAATCGGTCCCCCGGGCGTGTCGCCGGCTTTACGATGAGCGGGCGGGGTGCTGGTCCGTACCCGCGACAGGGGGAGCAGGATGGCTGAGGACGACGTGACCTCGTTTTCGCCGGACGAGATCCTGGAGTCGGTGGGACAGGCGCTGATCGTCACGGACGCCGCGGGGGTCGTCGTCTTCTGGAACCGTGCTGCCCAGGAGGCCTTCGGCTGGACCGCCGAGGAGGCGGTGGGCCGCAACGTGCGGGAGCTGACGGTTCCCGACGTGGGGCAGGCCTCCGCCGAGGACATCATGAAAGCCCTCCGCAACGGTGTCGCGTGGTCCGGCAGCTTCCCTGTCCGGCGCAAGGACGGCACGGTCTTCCCCGCGCTCGTGACGGACGCAGGGATCTACCACGACGGTGAGCTCGCGGGTGTCGTCGGCCTCTCGACGAACATCGGCAGCGCACTGCGGCCCCTCCTGGAGCGGTCCACGGACGCCGCGCTGCTGCTTCGCTCGGACGCGGTCGTTGCCTACGCGAGCCCTGCGGTGAGGCAGCTCTTCGGCTGGGAGGACTCGATCGTGGGCACCAGCGTCGTGCCGCTCCTCCACCCTGACGAGCGGCCGGCGCTGGCGCAGTTCATGGAGAAGGTGGTCGCGGAGCCAGGGGCCCACCCCCCGCTCGAGCTGCGGCTCCTGACCGAGGAGGGCTGGGTGTGGGCGGAGGCCGCGCTGACGAACCTCCTCGACGACCCCGACGTCCGTGGGGTCGTGTGCAACCTTCGACGCAGCCTGCGGCGCGAGGCCCACGAGACCGCGGAGACACGGGTCGCCCAGCTGAACACCGCGCTGAGGACCCGCGTGATCATCGAGCAGGCCAAGGGCTTCCTGGCCGCACGTCACGACATCGAGCCCGACGACGCTTTCGAGCGGCTGCGCAGGTACTCCCGGAACCACCACATGGTCATCCACGAGGTGGCCCGTCAGGTCGTCGCGCGAGAGCTCGACCTCCCCGGCTGATCGGGCGGCGTAGTCCTACCGGGCCACGAGGTCCTGACTCATCCACGTCACCTACAGGGGACGTTGTGCACTACATCCCCCGATCTTCGCCGAACGGCTTGCGCAGCCGGGAATGCGCTGCCTACGTTTACTGCTCTACTCCCCATGGGAGGCCACCCCAGACTCCGGTGGCGCAGGACGATTTTCACCGGAGGTTGCTTCATGCACACCGCTTCTGTGGCCTACCCGCGGCCCCGTGTGAGGACCAGGGTCGACCACGCCTTCCTCACCCTCCTCAGGGCTGTGATGGCCGACGGGTGGGGGCCGGAGAAAGCCGCGCGGGACCTCCTCGTGAGCGTCCAGGACGACCGCAGGTTGTTGCGGCTTCTCAAGGCGAGGATCTCGAGAGGGATGTTGGAGAGGCCCACCCGGTTCATGGAGAGGGCGACATTGACACTCGACCACGCGCTGTCGAAGCCGGTCGAGAAGGGGGCGCGGGGCCCGATCGTCCCGCGACAGGGAGGTGCACATGTTTGAGATGGCCGTCGTGGAACAGGCCAAAGGCGTGCTGATGCTGCGCTACGCCATCGGGTCCTACGAGGCACTGGCGGTGCTCCGCCGCTGGTCCCAGGACAGCGGGTTCTCCACCGTGGACCTCGCCCGGGCGATCACGCACGGGGTCTGCCAGGGGCATGCCGGGTCTGCGCCCGAGCAGACCGGGCTGGTCCGCTGGCTCGAGCAGCGGCTGCGCGACGACATCGTCGACGCCGGAGCTCCCGAGGTGGTGACGCTGCGTGGGTGACGAGCGCATTGCCGACAGGCACGACGACGACGCGACCACGCACGAGGTACGTCGACCGCGTTCGCGTGCCTCCCAGACGACCTCGGGCCGTTGGAGGTTCGACTCGGCCGTGGACGCCGCCCGCCACCTCGGGTCTGCCCGACGGTAGCGCCGGACACGGCGAAGGGGCCGGGACCATCGAGGTCCCGGCCCCTTCCACGTATGTCAGCGACGCCCTGCGAGGAACTTCTGGGCGAGGAAGACGACCGCCACGACGACGAGGATGATCAGGATCCACTTCATGTGCTTCTCCTAGCTGTTCGGTGCCGGCGAGGGTCTCCCCCGGCCAGGCACTTGTACCCGGAAACAGCGTCGTCGAACCTGCAGGTCCTCCCGTCAGAGGTACTGGCCCGTGTTGGACACCGTGTCGATCGAGCGGCCCGGCTCCGTGCCCTGCTTCCCGGTGATGAGCGTGCGGATGAAGACGATCCGCTCGCCCTTCTTGCCCGAGATCCGCGCCCAGTCGTCGGGGTTGGTGGTGTTGGGCAGGTCCTCGTTCTCCTTGAACTCGTCCACACAGGCCTGGAGCAGGTGCTGCACCCGAAGGCCCTTCTGGTCGTTGTCGAGGAGGTCCTTGATCGCCATCTTCTTCGCCCGGTCGACGATGTTCTGGATCATCGCGCCGGAGTTGAAGTCCTTGAAGTACAGGATCTCCTTGTCGCCGTTGGCGTAGGTGACCTCGAGGAAGCGGTTCTCGTCGGTCTCGGTGTACATCCGCTCGACGGTCGCGCGGATCATCCCGGCGACGCACGCCTCACGGTCGCCACCGAACTCGCCGAGGTCGTCGGCGTGGAGCGGCAGGTCGGGCGTGAGGTACTTCGAGAAGATGTCGCGGGCCGACTCGGCGTCCGGGCGCTCGATCTTGATCTTCACGTCGAGACGGCCGGGCCGCAGGATCGCGGGGTCGATCATGTCCTCGCGGTTGGAGGCACCGATGACGATGACGTTCTCGAGCCCCTCGACGCCGTCGATCTCCGAGAGCAGCTGCGGGACGATGGTGTTCTCGACGTCTGAGGAGACACCGGAGCCGCGGGTGCGGAACAGGGAGTCCATCTCGTCGAAGAAGACGATGACCGGCGTACCCCCGGAGGCCTTCTCACGCGCGCGCTGGAACACCAGGCGGATGTGGCGCTCGGTCTCACCGACGTACTTGTTGAGCAGCTCGGGGCCCTTGATGTTGAGGAAGAAGCTCTTCCCCTCCTGCCCGGTCTTCGCCGCCACCTTCTTGGCCAGCGAGTTCGCGACCGCCTTCGCGATCAGCGTCTTGCCGCAGCCGGGCGGGCCGTAGAGCAGCACGCCCTTCGGCGGCTTGAGCTGGTGCTCCTGGAACAGGTCGGGGTACAGGTAGGGCAGCTCGATGGCGTCGCGGATCGCGTCGATCTGCTTGATCAGTCCGCCGATGTTGTCGTAGTCGATGTCGGGGACCTCTTCGAGGACGAGCTCCTCGACCTCCGACTTCGGGACCCGCTCGTAGACGTAGCCGGAGCGCGCGTCGAGCAGGAGCGAGTCTCCCGCCCGCAGGGTCAGTTCGCGCAGCGGCTCGGCGATGCGTACGACGCGCTCCTCGTCGGCGTTGGCGATGACCAGGACGCGGTCGCCGTCGGCGAGCACCTCCTTGAGCATCACGACCTCGCCGACCTCTTCGTACTCGAGGGCGGCGACGACGTTGAGAGCCTCGTTGAGCATGACCTCCTGGCCGCGACTCAGCTCGTCGATCTCCACGGAGGGGCTGACGTTCACGCGCAGCTTGCGACCGCCGGTGAAGACGTCGATGGTGTCGTCCTCGTTGCGGTTCAAGAAGGTGCCGAACCCGGCCGGCGGCTGCGCGAGCCGGTCGACC
This sequence comes from uncultured Actinomycetota bacterium, assembly GCA_963701425.1. Classification (GTDB taxonomy): domain Bacteria; phylum Actinomycetota; class Actinomycetes; order Propionibacteriales; family Nocardioidaceae; genus Nocardioides_C. The sequence continues at coordinate 129,294 of CAVPAG010000018.1, forward strand.
TCCTCCTTGAGGGTCATGATCTGGTCCCGAGCCTCACGGAGAGTCTGCGCAAGCCGTTCGTTCTGCGCCGTCACGGCCGCAAGAGAACGCTGGGTGTCCGCCAGCCGCTGCTCGATCGCCCGGGAGTGCCCGGGTGTCTCGGCGAGCCGGCGTCGCAGGTCCGCGACCTCCTCCTCGAGGAAGCCCAGCTGCGCCCTCAGCTCATCCGGGGACCGTGAACCCGACCGGCCCGAACCACTCTCTGATGCTGACAAGCCCATCACCTCCGCAGCATGGCCTCTGGATTTCGACCCTACTCGGCACGGCAAGTTTGTGAAGTCGTTACGTGGCGTGTGTCGGTTGCAGATCCGCAACAACGTCAGGCGTCGTACGGCTCCTCGGCGACCGCCGGCGGGAGGCCTGCGGGACGCGGGCCCTGGTAGTCGGAGCCGTAGGCGCCGGGTGCGGGACGGCGCTTCTTCGCGGGTGCCTTCTCCCCCGGCGCCATCCGGCGGGCGGTGACCAGGAACCCCGTGTGGCCGATCATCTTGTGGCCCGGCCGGATCGCGAGGCCCTCCACGTGCCAGTCGCGCACCAGGGTCTCCCACGGCTGCGGCTCCGTGAAGCCGCTGTGGGCCCGGACCGTCTCGACCGTGCGGCCCAGCTGGGTGGTGGTGGCGACGTAGGCGCACAGGATGCCGCCGGGCGTCAGGGCGTCCGCGACGACGTCCACGCACTCCCAGGGCGCGAGCATGTCGAGGATGACGCGGTCGACCGAGCCGGGCTCCTCCCCCGCCGGCAGGGCCTCGACGAGGTCGCCGACGGTGAGCTTCCAGGCCGGGTGCTGCCCATCGAAGAACTGCGTGACGTTCTTGCGGGCGACCTCGGCGAACTCCTCACGTCGTTCGAAGGACGAGACCACGCCGTGCGGGCCGACGGCACGGAGGAGCGAGCAGGTCAGGGCTCCCGAGCCCACGCCTGCCTCGACGACCCGCGCACCGGGGAAGATGTCGGCCATCGCGACGATCTGGGCGGCGTCCTTGGGGTAGACCACGGCCGCCCCGCGCGGCATGGAGACCACGAACTCGCTCAGCAGGGGCCGGAAGACGAGGTACTCGCCGCCCGCGGAGGAGGTGATGCTGAACCCCTCAGGGCGCCCGATCAGGTCGTCGTGGTCGATCGATCCGCGGTTGGTGAAGAACTTCTTGCCGGCCTCGAGGCAGATGTTGTGGCGCCGCCCCTTGGTGTCGGTGAGCCGGACCCACTCCCCTGCTCGCAGGGGTCCGCGGTGGACCCCCGACCAGGTTTCGGGCGCGACGTCGTCAGGGGTGTGGGAGGGCATGCGCAGGAGGATATCCGGGGCTACTTGGTGGCCGCGAAGGCGCGGTCGACGTCGTCGGCCACGAGGACGCCGTAGACGCTGCCGTCGGACTCGAGGAGGAGGTACTCCGTCGCCGGGGTGCGCTGCATGGCGCGGATGAGGGGCTCGCCGCCCAGGTCTGCGGACAGGAGCAGGCCGGGCTCGATCGTGCGTGAGACGGCCTCCACCGAGAGCCACGGGCGTCGGTCCTCGGGCGTGGCCAGGACCGCGGCCTCGTTGACGATCCCGCTCGGCCGTCCGTGCTGGTCGAGCACGACGATGCTGCCGGCCTGCTCCTGCTGCGCCCGGCGTACCGCCTCGGCGAGCGGGAGGTCGTGCGGCACCGCGATCGCGCGGCGCGCAAGCGAGCGGGCCTGGAGGGCCGGGAGCTTACGGCGAAGCCGCGCGGAGACGATCGCGGCGGAAGCGCCTCCCCACAGGAAGGTCGCGATGACGAACGCCAGGAGGTAGTCGACGATGTCCGGCGGACGGTCGAGCAGGGCCGGCTGGAGCATCGGCCAGGCGAGCGCCAGCAGGGCGACGACGCGGCCGCCCCAGCCGGCCACGATGGTGCCGCGGTACGGGCTGCCGGTGACCTTCCACACCGCTGCCCGCAGGACCCGTCCACCGTCGAGCGGCAGCCCGGGGACCAGGTTCAGCACCCCGACGATGAGGTTCGCCCCGGCGAGGCCCTCGACCGCCATGCGGAGCAGACCTTCGGGGGTGACGAACCACAGCGCGAGGAACGCCAGCCCCACCGCGACAGAGGTCAACGGCCCCACCACGGAGACGCCGAACTCCCTGCGCGGGGTGTCCGGCTCGCCCTCGATCTCGGTGACGCCACCCAGGAAGTGCAGCGTGATCGACCGGACCGGCAGGCCGTAGCGCTTCGCCATGAGTGCGTGAGACATCTCGTGGAGCAGCACCGAGAGGTAGAGGAGCACCGCGAAGGCGAGGCCCGCGACGTACTTCCAGCCGCCGAGCCCCGGCTGCACCTGCTCGACCCGGGGGGCGAGGAGCACGGCTATCAGGGCGGCGACCAGCAGCCAGGAGGAGCGGACGAGGACGTCGACGCCGCCGATCTGCCCGATGCGCAAGGTGCCTGGCTGGCGCTTGGGGGGAGCGTCACCGGTGTCTGCTGTCCTCTGGTCCACACCGCCACGCTATCTCGCTCTCGCGGCGACGCTCTCCTCGGTCACCAGGCGACGCGGCCCTCCTTGGTCCTCGCCTCGCTGTTCTTGTACTTGTCGCGGTAGACCGCACGTGCGACGAGCTGGTCGCCGCAGTAGGGCGCGATCCGTCGGTACGACGCGACGACGTCGCGGTTCCACACGTTCGCCTGCATCCAGCCGCTGTGCTTGACCCGGATCGTCATCTGGTCCGTGATCGAGGTGGTCCGGGAGACGCCCTTGACGTAGCTCTCGCCGTACTTGCCCGAGACCTTCGCGCGCACGATCTTCCAGTCGATCCCGGCCTCAAGGCCGACCTCCCACGACCTGGTGGTCCGGTGGTCCCGGGTGATGGAGGTCGAGACCGTCCGCGTGATGGGGTCCTGCGTGTTGTTGTAGATGCTCTCGCCCTTGTAGCGCTTGACGAGCTCGGGCGTGCGGGTGGTGAGCTTCCAGTAGTAGGACCAGTCGCAGGCCGCGTGTGCCGGGCCGCTGGTGAACGCGACCAACGTGGAAGCGACGAGCAGAGCCGCGAAGGCAGCGCTGAGGTGGCGTCTCATGAGGTCTCCTCGAGAGGGCGGATTGTCACGAAGTGCCCCATGTGCGCTCCGTGGCGCCAGAGCATATGCGGCGTCGACGGGCATGGGAAGACCGCGCTCGCAGCGTGCCGATGTCCGAGAACTGTCGGTACGTTCACCTAGGGTTTGCACCATGACTCAGGACGTGGAGAACAGGACCGTCGTCGACGGCGTCGACGTCGTCGGATCCCTGTCACCCAGCCGGGCCGGTGACTTCATGAGCTGTCCGCTGCTGTACCGGTTCCGGACCGTGGACAAGCTTCCGGAGCCCTTCTCCCCCGATGCCGTCCGCGGCACCGTGGTGCACAAGGTCCTCGAGGACCTCTTCGACCTGCCGGCCCACCAGCGCACCCCCGCGCAGGCCGCCGGGATGCTCCAGCCGGCCTGGGAGGCGGTGCTGGAGGCGGACCCCGAGGTCGCCGAGATGTTCGGCGAGGAGGGTCCTGAGATCGGCGCGTGGCTGAGCTCGTGCCGCGACTCCCTCGAGCGGTACTTCGCGCTCGAGGACCCGACCCGGCTCGAGCCGGCCGAGCGTGAGCTGTACGTCGAGACGCTCCTCGACTCCAAGCTCCTGCTGCGCGGCTTCGTCGACCGGGTGGACGTGGCGCCCACGGGCGAGATCCGGGTCGTCGACTACAAGACCGGCAAGGCGCCCCACCCGGCGTTCGAGGCCAAGGCGCTGTTCCAGATGAAGTTCTACGCCCTGGTCCTCTGGCGGACCCGCGGCGTGGTCCCCGCGATGCTCCAGCTGATCTACCTCGGCAGCGGCGAGCTGCTGCGCTACTCCCCCGACGAGGCCGACCTCCGCGCGACCGAGCGCAAGGTCGAGGCGCTGTGGAAGGCGATCTCGCTCGCCCAGCAGACCGGCGACTGGCGCCCCCGGCGCAGCGCCCTGTGTGGCTGGTGCTCCCACCAGGCCCTGTGCCCCGAGTTCGGCGGCACGCCGCCCGAGCTTCCCGTGCTGCAGATCGAGGCGGCCCCGGTCCCGTAGGACTGGCTCCTGGGACGAGGGCCGCCTCGCGGGCTCACTCAGGCCGGGCCGGCTCCGGTGTCACGGGGGTCGGGTACAACACGCAGGCGACCTCGACTTCGTTGGTCGCCCGCAGCAGCGGGTCGTACCCCTGGTGGAAGCGGACCTCGAGCCCTTCGGCGGTCTCCTCGAGCGCGTCGACGCCCTTCCAGAGCGGCTCGGACGGGTTCTCCGACCGGATCCCCTCCAGCATCGTGCGGACCCGTGCGGCGTCGGCGCCCGAGCCGAGGGTGACGGTCTTGGCGGGCTCGTCGAACCTGTCGAGGTCGCCGATCAGCTCCTTCTCCGCTTCGTACACCGACGTGTCCTGGCGGAGCCAGTGCTCCTCGAGGAGGTTGCGCAGGTCGCGCGACTCCCAGCCGCACTCCGCCACCGCCTGGGGGCAGCGCGGGTGGAAGGAGCAGCCCATCGGCGGACGGGCGGCGTCGGGGATCTCGCCCCGAGGAAGGTCCCGCGCGACCATCTTCTGCGGGTCGGGCTCCGGAATCGCCTTGAGCAGCGCCTTGGTGTACGGGTGCTTCGGGTCGGCGAAGATCTCCTCGGTGGGCCCGATCTCCACGATGCGACCGAGGTACATGATCGCGATCCGGTCGCAGAAGAACTTCGCGCTCGCCAGGTCATGGGTGATGTAGACGTAGGTGAGCCCCAGGTCGTTCTTCAGGTCCAGCATCAGCTGGAGGATCTTGGCCCGCACGCTCATGTCGAGCATGGAGACCGGCTCGTCGGCCACCAGGACCTGGGGGTCCATGATGATCGCGCGAGCGATCACGGCGCGCTGCTTCTGGCCTCCGGAGAGGTCGGAGGGGTACTTGGCCATGAACTGCTCGGCCGGCGCGAGTCCGACCCGCTCGAGTGCTGCCGCGGTCAGGCGCCGCAGCTCGTCGCCCGAGGCGATCCCGTGGATCTTCAGCGGGTGCCCGACGGCGGTCTCGATGGTCATCGACGGGTTCAACGCGGCGTGCGGGTCCTGGAAGACCATCTGGATGTCGGTGCGCAGCTTCCTCAGCTGCGCACGCGGACATCTCGGAGACGACCCGGTCCGTCGGAGCACCGCCGTCACCCGGCTCGTGGTAGGTGATCGACCCCTGCGTGGCGGGTGCCAGGCCGAGCAGCGCCCGGCCGAGCGTCGTCTTGCCGCTGCCGGACTCGCCGACCAGGCCGAGCACCTCGCCCTTGTGCAGCACGAAGTTGACGCCGTCGACCGCCTTCACCGTGCCGGTGTCGCGGCCGAACAGCCGCGCCAGACCACCGCCACGCAGGCCGAAGTGCACCTCGAGGTCGTCGACGGACACGATCCCGGTGCCGATACCGGTCACCTCATGCTTCGTCGGCAACGGAGATCTCCTCTCGTGGAAGGGGTGCGGTGTCCTCGGCGCTCAGGTCACCGGCGAGCCCGTGGTGCAGGTCCGCCGCCCAGCACTGGGCGCGGCTGCCGTTCGGGAAGACACGCTCGACAGGGTGACGGCTCGCGCAGACGTTCATCGCGTCGGGGCAGCGCGGGTGGAAGTGGCAGCCGCTCGGGGGCGACACCAGGTTCGGCGGGGCTCCCGGGATGAAGTTGAGACCCGTCGTGGACAGCGAGATCGTCGACCGGAGCAGCTCCCTGGTGTAGGGGTGCTGCGGCTCGGAGAAGACGTCCCTCGCGTCGCCGATCTCGACGATCTCCCCGGCGTACATCACCGCCACCCGGTCGCACGCCTCGGCGATGATCCCGAGGTTGTGGGTGATCAGCAGCAGCGAGGTGTCGAAGTCGCGACGCAGGTCGTGGAGGATCCGGATGATCTGCGCCTCGACCAGCACGTCGAGCGCCGTGGTGGGCTCGTCGGCGACGACGAACGCCGGCCGCAGCACCAGGGCGAGCGCGATCATGAGCCGCTGGCGCATGCCGCCGGAGAACTCGTGCGGGTAGGAGCGGTACCGCGTGGGCGGGATGCCCATCACCCGGAGCACCTCGAGCGAACGACGCTCGACCTCCTCCTTGCTGATCCCCCGCTCGTGGGTCTTCAGGGTCTCCGAGAAGTGCTCGGAGATCCGCATGAGCGGGTTGAGCCGGGTCAGCGGCTCCTGGAAGATCATGCCGAGCTCCGTGCCGCGCTTGGCGAACATCTCCTTCTTCGGCAGCGCGAGCAGGTCCTCGCCCTTGAACCGGAGGTGCCCGTCCATCTTCGCGCCCTCGGGGAGCAGGCCGAGCAGGCCGCGGCCGAGCGTGGACTTGCCACACCCGGACTCACCGACCAGGCCGAGGATCTCTCCCTTGCGCAGGGTGAAGCCCACCCCGTCGACCGCCTTCACCGGCCCGCGCTCGCTGCCGTACCAGATGCGCAGGTCCTGCGCGTCGATCACGGTGTCGCTGTCGGGACGCGATGGGGGCGGGACCGTCGTACAGCTCTGTCATCGTGACTCGTCCTCTCCGCGACGGGGGTGCTCGTGGTGCGGGCGGATCGGCTCGTCCTCCCGGTACCGCGGGTCGGGCGCGCCCGCAGCCAGCGCCGCGGCGTCACCCTCCGCGAGGTAGCCGGTCGGCTCGGTCGCGGGCATGTCCACGGGCATCAGCCGGCGCTTGCGCAGCACCGGGTTGATGGTCTCGTTCAGTCCCTCACCCACGAGTGTCAGGCCGGAGACCAGCAGCACGATCGCCATGCCGGGGAAGAAGGCGGTCCACCAGATCCCGGCACCCATGTCGTCGAGTGCGCGGCTCACGTCGTAGCCCCACTCCGCGGCCTCGTTCGGCTGGATGCCGAGTCCGAGGAAGCCGAGGCCGGCGAGCGTGCCGATGGCGTCCGCGGCGTTGAGGGTGCCGATGACCGGCACGGACTGGATCACGTTCCCGAACAGGTAGCGGCTGATGATCGTGCCGTTCTTCGCCCCGATCGCTCGTGCCGCCTCGACGTAGGTCGCCTCGCGTGCGCTCACGGTGGTGTTGCGGACGACCCGGAAGTACTGCGGGATGTAGATCACCGTCAGCGCCATCGCGACGGCGATGATGCTGCCGCCGAGGAGGTCCGTGAAGAGGAAGGCGAAGACGATGGCGAGGAGCAGGGACGGGAACGCGTAGAGCGTGTCCATCAAGAAGACCAGGAGCCGGTCGAGCCAGCCGCCGATGAAGCCCGAGAGCAGGCCGAGGACGACCCCGATGACGACGGAGAAGACGATCGACAGTCCGACCACCACGAGGGCGGTGCGGGCTCCCCAGATCACGCGGGAGTAGACGTCGTAGAACTGGTCGTTCGTGCCGAACCAGAAGTCGCCGGTCGGCGGCGCCGCCTTGGGCAGCTTGGCGCCGTCGAGGTACCGCTGGTTGAACTCCAGGGGCGCGACCCAGGGGGCGAACAGCGCGCAGACCAGGAACACCGCGGTGATGAACACGCCGGTGAGGAGGAGCCACCGGGCGATGCCGGTGGTCTGCCGGAAGGGTGAGAGAAGAGTTCGGAACATCAGTACCTCACTCGCGGGTCGATCAGCGCGTTGATGATGTCGATCAGGAGGCTCACGATGACCACCACGATGGCGAAGAAGGTGACCAGGCCCTGCACGCCGGCGTAGTCGCGGGCGATCAGGTAGTTGTAGAGCTGGGTGCCGAGACCGGGCCAGTTGAAGGTCCGCTCGGTGAGCACCGCGCCCGACAGGGTCAGCGCGACCATGAGCCCGACCACGGTGACGACCGGCACCAGGGCGTTGCGGAAGGCGTGGCGACGGATGACGTGCTTCTCCGCGATGCCCCGGGCACGAGCCGCCTCGACGTAGTCACCCTTGAGCGTCTGGAGCACGTTGACGCGCACCAGCCGGATGAAGACACCGCACAGGAGCAGGCCGAGCGTGACGCACGGGAGGACGTGGTGCTGGAAGACGTCCCACGCCGCGTCCCAGTTGCCCGCGATGACGGCATCCAGGAGCAGGATGTGCGTGACGGGCTCCACCTCGAACTTCGTGACCGGCGAGGCGATGTCGGAGGTCGGCCAGCCCAGAGGCGCGGCCACCCACAGCTGCATCAGCAGACCGATGAAGAAGACCGGCGCGGCGTAGGTCACCACGCCGAAGATGCGGATCACCACGTCGCTGCCGGAGTCGCGGTAGCGACCGGCCAGCAGACCGAGCGGGATGCCGACGAGCAACGCGAAGATGAAGGCTCCGAGCGTCAGCGTCAGGGTCGCGCCGCCGTTGTCGACGACGATGCTGACGATCGACCGGTTGTCGGAGATGGTCTGTCCCGAAGTTGAGGGTCGCGACGTCCCCGAGGTACTCGAGGTACTGCACGATCAGCGGACGGTCGAGGCCGAGAGCCGCCCGCCGTGCGTCGAGCGCCGCCTCGTCGAGCTTGCCGCCGACGGCAGCGGTGACCGGGTCACCCGGCGCGACGCGGAGCAGGATGAAGACCATGGTGACGATCAACCAGATGGTGGGGATGACCAGCAGCAGTCGCTGCACGATGTAGCGAGGGAGTGAGCCCGAACGCGCGCTCATCGACTTCCTTCCTGACAGGGAAAGGGGAGGACGCGACGATCGCGTCCTCCCCCTAGGTGCTACTACTCCTTGCTGATCTCCCAGAAACGGAAGATGTACGTCGGGTCGAGCGTCTCCTCGACACCCTCCATACCGTCACGGGCGACCGCGACGTTCTGACCGTTCCAGGACGGGATCAGCGGGACGTCCTCGGCCACGATGTCCTGCAGCTGGCCGATGATCTCCTCGCGGGCTGCCTCGTCGGTCTCGGCGAGCTCCTCGTCGAGGAGCTTGTTGACCTCGTCGTTCGAGTAGTTGTTCGCGTAGAAGCCGCCGTCACGAATGAACGGGGTGAGGTAGTTGTCGGCGTCCAGGATGTCGGGGTACCAGCCGAGCGCGAACAGGTCGTAGGCGCCCTCCTTGTAGAGGTTCTGGTACTCCTCCCACTCGGCGTCCTCGATCTTCACGTTGAACACGCCGCTGGCGTTGAGCTGCTCGGCGAGCTCGTTGGCCTCGTCGACCATGTTCGGGCCGTAGCGCGTCGGCGTGTAGCCGATCGTCAGGTTGACCGGCGTCTTGACACCGGCATCGCTGAGCAGCTTCTTCGCGGCGTCCGGGTCGGGCTCGCCGTACTTCTCCTGGAAGGAGTCCTTCTGGCCGGCGAAGCCCGGCGGGACGATGGAGTACGGCGGCTCGACGGTGCCGTCGTAGGCGTCCTGCGCGATCGTGTCGCGGTCGATGATCTGCGCGACCGCCTGGCGGACCGCCTGCTCCTTCGCGACCGGGTTCTTGAACTGCCACACCCAGTAGCGGAACTCCGAGCCCTCGCCCGTGATCACGTTGACGCCCTCGGCACCCTCGAGGTCCTTGAGGTCGGTCGGGCTCAGCGTGCGCCACGCGATGTCGACGTCGCCGTTCTCGATGGCCTGCTTCAGCGGCACCGGGTCGCTGAAGTACTGGACGAAGACCTGCGGAGCCTTCGGGGTGCGCTCGCCGTCGTAGCTCCTCGTTGGCCTCGAGGACCGCCTGCTCACCGGGCTTCCACTGGCTGAGCTTGTACGGACCCGAGCCGATCACGTCGGCGTCGCCCAGGAGCTTGTCGGCCGGGAAGGTCTCCTCGTCCACGATCGACGTGGTCGCCGTCGTCAGGAGCTGGAGGAAGGTGGTGTCGCCGCGTTCAGGTGGAAGACCACCGTCTGGTCGTCGGGAGTCTCGATCGCGCCCTCGGCGAGCGCGTCCGCCTTCGGGTCCTTGAGCTGGCCCAGGAGCACCGACGAGCCGTTCGGGTCGGCGATGGCCAGGTTGCGCTCCATCGAGAACTTCACGTCGGACGAGGTCAGCTCGTTGCCGTTGGAGAAGGTCAGGCCTTCGCGCAGCGTGCAGGTCACGGTCTGCGGGTCGTCGTACTGGCACGACTCGGCGGCGTCACCGACAGGCTCGGTCTCGCCTCCGGGGATCACGAGCAGCTGCTCATAGATGTTCTGCTGCAGGTTCCACGACCCGAAGTCGTAGGACCCTGCAGGGTCAAGGGACGTGACGGTCTCGGTGGTGCCGAGGATCCAGGGCTCTCCGGAAGCGCCTGTGCCCCCGTCGCCGTTCCCCTCGTCGTCGCCACCACATGCCGCCAGTGACGCGATCATGACGCCCGCACTGGCCAGGGCCAGCAATCCTCGTCTGCGGTTCAACTTTCACCTCACGAATACGTGCCCCCGACACGGATGTCCGGAGCGGAACCTCGTGGACACTACTCGCAGCCGTCTAGCCCTGCCACCCGGAATCGCCGGTGAACGGGTCGCAATATCGCAACGATCAGTCCGCGATGGGCCTCGGAAGGGTGGAATGTGTCAGTCCGACCAGACTGCTGCCGGAAGATTCGTCGGTCACCCGGAAGCACCGGCACATGGTTGGGCACCACGAGCACCGTGCACCCCGCGGCCTCCGCGGAACGGGCGCCGGTGTTCGAGTCCTCGATGGCAAGGGTGCGCCTCGGATCCACTCCCAGGATCGCCGCGGCCTTCTCGTACGGCTCGGGGTGCGGCTTGCCTCGGGTGACCGCGTCGCCCGTGACGACCACCTCGAAGGTGCCCTCGGGCAGGCCCGCGAGGATCGGCGCCACGAACCGTCGGTAGGACATCGTCACGAGCGCACAGCGGACCCCGTCGGCCCGCAGGTCCGCGAGGAGCTCGACGGCGCCCGGCTGCCACGGCACCTGTCTCTCGACGTGGGCGACCACGCGGTCGAGGAGCTGCTCCACGATCTCGGCCGGCTCGAGGTCGATGCCGCCGTGCTCGCGGATGTACCTGCCCGACTCGATCAGGTCGTTGCCGACGAGGTTCAGGGCGTGCTCGGTGCTCCACGTGCCGCCGTGCTTCTCGACGAGCTCGAACTCCGACTCGATCCAGTAGGGCTCGGTGTCGACGAGAGTGCCGTCCATGTCCCACAGGACGGCCTCGATCTGCTCCCCCACCGTCAGTCTTCGGGCTCGTAGCCGAGGTTCGGGGAGAGCCAGCGCTCTGCCTCCCTCAGCGTCCAGCCCTTGCGGCGCGCGTAGTCCTCGACCTGGTCCTGCGAGATCCGGCCGACCACGAAGTACTGCGACTGCGGGTGCGAGAAGTACCAGCCGCTCACGGCCGCCCCCGGCCACATCGCCATCGACTCGGTCAGCTCGATGCCGGTGGCCCGCTCCACGTCGAGGAGGTCCCAGAGCACCTGCTTCTCCGTGTGCTCGGGGCAGGCCGGGTATCCCGGAGCAGGCCGGATGCCCTGGTAGCGCTCCTTGATCAGGCCCTCGTTGTCGAGGTCCTCGTCGGGCGCATAACCCCAGAACTCGCGGCGTACCCGCTCGTGGAGGCGCTCGGCGAACGCCTCGGCGAGCCGGTCGGCCAGAGACTCCAGCAGGATCGCGCTGTAGTCGTCGTGCTGCTCCTTGAACTCCGCGATCTTCTCGGCGGACCCCAGACCCGCGGTGACCGCGAAGCCTCCGACATAGTCGCGCAGCCCGCTCTCCTTGGGTGCCACGTAGTCGGCCAGGGAGCGGTTCGGGATGCCCTCGCGGTGCTCACCCTGCTGACGCAGGTGCTCGAGACGCGTGCGTACGTCGGTCCGCGACTCGTCGGTGTAGACCTCGATGCTGTCGTGGTCCACCGCGTTGGCCGGGAAGAGCCCGATCACCGCGTTGGCGGTCAGCCACCCCTCCGCGACGACCCGGTCGAGCATCTCCTGGGCGTCCTGGAACAGCTTGCGGGCCGCCTCGCCGGAGGCGGGGTTGTTGAGGATGTCGGGGAAGCTGCCCTTCATCTCCCAGGCGTTGAAGAACGGCTGCCAGTCGATGTAGTCCCGCAGCTCCGCGAGCGGGTAGCCCTCGAAGACGCGCACGAAGGGCTCGTTGCCCTCGAGCGCGGCAGGCCGCGGCGGCTCGTAGCCCTCCCACTCGACCTGGGTGCGGTTCTCGCGCGCCGCGTCGAAGGACAGCATCGGCCGGTCGTTGCGCTTCTGGGCGTGACGGCGGCGGATCGAGTCGTAGTCGGCCTCCACCTCGGCCAGCAGCGTGGGCCGCTGCTCGTCCGACAGCAGCGCCGAGGCCACGGGCACCGAGCGCGAGGCGTCCTTCACCCACACGACGGGGCCGTGGTACTTCGGCGACACCTTCACCGCGGTGTGGGCCCGGGACGTGGTGGCCCCGCCGATGAGCAGCGGGATGTCGAAGCCCTGGCGCTCCATCTCCGAGGCGAGGTTGACCATCTCGTCCAGCGAGGGCGTGATCAGGCCGGAGAGCCCGACGAGGTCGGCGCCGACCTCCTTGACCTTGTCGAGGATCTTCTGCGCGGGCACCATCACGCCGAGGTCGTACACCTCGTAGTTGTTGCACTGGAGCACGACGCCGACGATGTTCTTGCCGATGTCGTGGACGTCGCCCTTGACCGTGGCCATCACGATCCGGCCGTTGCTGCGCCCGGCGTCCTCGGGGCGCTTCCCGGCCTCGATGTAGGGGATCAGGTGCGCGACGGCCTTCTTCATCACCCGGGCGGACTTCACCACCTGGGGCAGGAACATCTTGCCGGCACCGAAGAGGTCGCCCACGACGTTCATGCCGGCCATCAACGGGCCCTCGATGACCTCGATCGGCTGCCCGCCGCGCGCCGCGATCTCCAGCCGCAGCTCCTCGGTGTCGGACTCGGCGTAGTCGTCGATGCCCTTCACGAGCGCGTGGGTGATCCGCTCCTCGACGGGGAGCTCGCGCCAGGCCTCGTCCGCGCCCTGGACCTGGCGCCCCTCGCCCTGGAACTCCTCCGCGATGGCCAGGAGCCGCTCGGTGGCGTCGGGTCGCCGGTTGAGCACGACGTCCTCGACGCGCTCCCGCAGCTCGGGGTCGATCTCGTCGTAGACCGCGAGCGCACCGGCGTTGACGATGCCCATGTCCATGCCGGCGCGGATCGCGTGGTAGAGGAAGACCGCGTGGATCGCCTCGCGGACAGGGTTGTTGCCCCGGAAGGAGAACGACACGTTCGAGACGCCCCCGGAGACCAGCGCGCCCGGCAGGTTCTCCTTGATCCAGCGGGTCGCCTCGATGAAGTCGACGCCGTAGTTCGCGTGCTCGTCGATGCCGGTGGCGATCGCGAAGATGTTGGGGTCGAAGATGATGTCCTCGGCCGGGAAGCCCACCTCCTGGGTGAGCAGGTCGTAGGCCCGCTGACAGATCGCCTCACGACGTTCGAGGGTGTCGGCCTGGCCGTCCTCGTCGAAGGCCATGACGACCACGGCGGCGCCGTACTTCCGGCACAGCCTCGCCTGCTCGACGAAGGCCTGCTCCCCCTCCTTCATCGAGATGGAGTTGACCACCGCCTTGCCCTGGATGCACTTCAGTCCGGACTCGATCACCTCCCACTTCGAGGAGTCGACCATCACGGGCACCCGGGAGATGTCCGGCTCGCTCGCGATGAGGCGCGTGAAGCGGTCCATCGCCTCGACGCCGTCGATCATCCCCTCGTCCATGTTGATGTCGATGATCTGGGCGCCGGCCTCGACCTGCTGCCGGGCGACGGCGAGCGCAGCGGCGTAGTCGCCCTCCTTGATCAGCCGGCGGAAGCGCGCCGAGCCGGTGATGTTGGTGCGCTCGCCGACGTTGACGAACAGCGACTCCTCGGTGATGTTCAGCGGCTCGAGACCCGAGAGACGGCACGCCGGCGCCACCTCGACCGGGACCCGGGGCGTGCCGCCCTGCACGGCGGCGGCGACAGCCGCGACGTGCTCCGGAGTGGTGCCACAACAGCCACCGACGAGGTTCACCAGGCCGCTCGCCGCGAACTCCCCCACGACCGCCGCGGTCTCCTCGGCCGCCTCGTCGTACTCGCCGAACGCGTTGGGCAGCCCGGCGTTCGGGTAGGCCGAGACGAAGCAGTCCGCGATGCGCGACAGCTCGGCGAGGTAGGGCCGCATCTCCTTCGCGCCGAGCGCACAGTTGAGCCCGACCGCCAGGGGTCGTGCGTGGCGCACGGAGTTCCAGAAGGCCTCGGTCACCTGTCCGGACAGGGTGCGGCCCGACGCGTCCGTGATCGTGCCCGAGATGACCACCGGCCAGCGGCGCTCGCGCTCCTCGAACAGCGTCTCCAGGGCGAAGATCGCGGCCTTGGCGTTGAGGGTGTCGAAGATCGTCTCGACCAGCAGCAGGTCCACCCCGCCGTCGACGAGGCCGCGGGCCTGCTCGTGGTAGGCCTCGACGAGCTCGTCGAAGGTGACGTTGCGCTTCCCGGGGTCGTTCACGTCGGGCGAGATCGAGGCGGTCCGGTTCGTGGGGCCGAGGGCGCCGGCGACGTACCGCGGGCGTCCGGGGTCCTGCTCGGTGACCGCGTCACAGGCCGCCCGCGCCAGCTGCGCCGACGCGAGGTTCATCTCGTAGGCCAGGTCCTCCATGCCGTAGTCGGCAAGGGAGATCCGCTGAGCGTTGAACGTGTTCGTCTCCACGACGTCCGCGCCGGCGTTCAGGTACTCCTCGTGGATCGAGCGGACGAGGTCGGGCCGCGTGAGGCTGAGGAGGTCGTTGTTGCCCTTGAGGTCCGAGGCCCAGTCGGCGAACCGCTCCCCCCGGTAGTCCGCCTCCTCCAGGCGGTGACGCTGGATCATCGTCCCCATGGCTCCGTCGAGCACCAGGATCCGGTCGCGTAGGGCAGCGGTGAGCTCCTCCGTGACATCGGGTCGGACAGGCGGGGACAGGGTCACAGGGCTCCTCGGGTCGGCTCGTGCAGGAAGTTGCACCTCCCCACCACGGTAGGCGCCTGAGGAAGCACCGCGCACGGGGTCCGGATGGTGACACCCCCGGGCGCATCCGACGCGCCGACCTCCCCACCATGGCGTACGCCGGGCGCCAGGCCAGAGACTAGGCTGGAACGGTGATCGAGCTCGAAGAGGTACCCGACCTTGAGTCGCCCGTCCTGATCGCAGCCTTCGAGGGCTGGAACGACGCCGCGGACGCCGCCTCGGCGGTCGTGGACCACCTGATCAAGGTCTGGGACGCCCGGGTGGTGGCTGCCATCGACCCCGAGGACTTCTACGACTTCCAGATGAACCGGCCGGTGGTCGGCACGAACGACGCCGGCATGCGCAAGATCACCTGGCCCTCGACGCAGCTGTCGGTGGCCCGGCCCCCTGGCGCGCAGCGCGACGTGATCCTGCTCCGCGGCATCGAGCCGAACATGCGTTGGCGGCAGTTCTGCGCCGAGCTCCTCGCGGCCGCCGACGAGCTGGGCACGGAGATGGTCGTCACCCTCGGCGCGCTCCTGGCGGACACGCCTCACACCAGGCCCATCCCGGTGAGCGGCACCGCGACGGAGCCCGACCTGGCCGACCGGCTCAAGCTCGAGCAGTCCAACTACGAGGGCCCCACCGGCATCGTCGGGGTCTTCCAGGACGCCTGCGTCCAGCTCGACATCCCGGCGGTGTCGTTCTGGGCCGCTGTCCCCCACTACGTCGCCCAGCCGCCGTGCCCCAAGGCGACGCTGGCGCTCATCGGCCAGATCGAGGACCTGCTCGAGATCTCGATCCCGCTCGACGACCTCCCGGAGGAGGCGCGCGCCTGGGAGCGCGGCGTCGACGAGCTCGCCGAGGAGGACGAGGAGATCGCCGACTACGTGCGCGCGCTCGAGGAGACCCGCGACACCGCGGAGCTGCCCGAGGCGAGCGGCGAGGCCATCGCCCGGGAGTTCGAGAGGTACCTCAAGCGCCGGGAGACCGGCGACCAGTAGGCGGTGGGGTCAGAGCCGGATCCCGAGGCGCGCGTCGAGCAGGTCGCAGACGTCGCCGCAGCCGGAGCCGTCGCCCTGGGTCGACTGCGCCCACGCGTCGATCGCCTCCAGGGCAGAGGGGGCGTCCAGGTCGTGGGCCAGGTGCCGGCGTACCTCCGCCACGAGCCTCTCAGCGTCCTCCTGGCAGGCCCGGTCGGCAGCCTCCCGCCACGTCGCAAGCCGCGAGGCCGCGCGCTCGAGGTCCTGGTCGGTCCACTCCCAGTCGGAGCGGTAGTGGTGCGCCAGCAGGGCCAGGCGGAGCGCCATGGGGTCGGAGCCGGAGTGACGCAGCTCGGAGACGAACACCAGGTTGCCCCGTGACTTCGACATCTTCTCGCCCTCGTAGGCGACCATCCCGGCGTGCATGTACGCCCGGGCGAACGGGGTGCCGCCGGTGGCCGCCTGCGCCTCCGACGCGCTCATCTCGTGGTGGGGGAAGACCAGGTCGCTCCCGCCGCCCTGCACGTCGAAGGTCTCGCCGAGGTACTCCAGCGCGATCGAGGAGCACTCGATGTGCCACCCGGGGCGGCCGCGGCCGAGCTCGGAGTCCCAGGCGGGCTCGCCGGGACGCTCGGCCTGCCACAACAGGCAGTCCAGCGGGTGCTTCTTGCCCGGCCGGTCGGGGTCGCCGCCACGGTCGGGGAAGATCTCGACCATCCGCTGCTCGTCGAGGCCGGAGACCTTGCCGAACGACGGGTCGCCGTGGACCGAGAAGTACAGGTCACCGTCGACGTCGTACACGAAGCCTCGCTCGCGCAGACGCTGCACGAGCGCCACTGCGAGCGGGATCGACTCGACGGCGCCGATGTAGGCGTCAGGGGCGAGCGAGCGCAGCGCCTCCATGTCGGAGCGGAACAGCTCGGTCTGCTCCTCCGCGAGCTCCTGCCAGTCGGCCCCGGTGGCCGTGGCGCGCTCGAGCAGAGGGTCGTCGACGTCGGTGACGTTCTGGACGTAGCGGACGTCGTGGCCCGCGTCGCGCCAGGCGCGGTTCAGCAGGTCGAAGGCGACATAGGTCGCGGCGTGGCCCATGTGGGTGGCGTCGTAGGGGGTGATGCCGCAGACGTAGAGACGAGCGTGCCCCTCAGGGTCGGTCTCCTCCACGGCACCAGAGGCGGTGTTGAAGATGGAGACGGCGGGACCGGGCCCGAACTTCTCGAGCGAGGGGACGTCCGGGCTCTGCCATGCGCGCATGCTCGAAAGCCTAGCCAACCCTGCTCAGAAGGCGGGCCACGGGATCGCAGGCCATCCGCCCGAGGGAAGCGGCATCCGACCCTGTGCCAGCAGGTCGTCGCACCGGGTACGCAGGGCCGTCACCTCGGCCGGGCTCAGCAGCTGGTCCAGAGCCTCCCTCAACGGTCCGCCGGCCGCGGCGACGTCCTCGCTCAGCAGACCGAGCGCCTCGCGCTCCTCCTCACGCAACGGCAGCGTCGCCCAGCCCCACAGGACCGTGCGCAGCTTCGGGTCGACGTGGAAGCAGACGCCGTGGTCGACGCCGAAGCGATGGCCGCCGGGCATCGCGAGCACGTGGCCGCCTTTGCGGTCGGCGTTGTTCACGATGGCGTCGAACACCGCCATCCGGCGCAGGACCTCTGTGTCCTCGTGGACCAGCGACACCGGGTGTCCCTCGCCGTCGGCCGCGTCGAGCACGTGGAGGTAGCCCTCGGGGATCTCGCCCTCGGGCACGATGTCGACCGGCTCCTGGCCGTCGTCGGGCTCGCGCCACACCTGCACCATCCCGGGCCCGAGAGGGCCGTCGCGCTCGATGGTGAGGGGGACGACGTCCCAGCCGAGCGCGTCGGACACGACGTACGCCGCGACCTCGCGGCCGGCGAGCGTGCCGTCGGGGAAGTCCCACAGGGGCCGCTCGCCCGAGACCGGCTTGTAGACGCACCGGAGGCTCTGCCGCCCCAGAGTGGCGGTCGCCACGAGCGTCACGTTCGACGCGGGCAGGATCCGGCCGTGAAGCTCCAGCTCACCGTCGCGCAGGACGGCGAGCTCCTCGTCCGGCGTCAGGCCGAGGTCCGCTTGAAGCCGTTGGCGCGGGGACACAGGTGGCCTTCCGGGTCGAGCGGGTTGCCGCAGAACGGGCAGGGCTGGCGGCCGGCTGCCACGACGGCCTGGGCCCGCTTGCTGAACGCCCGGGCCAGGCCCGCGGGCATGCGCACGACGAACAGCTCCTCGGGCTCGGGCTCCTCGATCTCCTCCTCGGGCTGGTCGGGAGCAGCGACCGCCTCCTCGGTGAAGGGGAACACCTCGACCACGATCCGCTCGTCGGAGGCGTCCCACGACAGCGTCATCGTGCCCGCCCGGAACTCCTCGACGATGGGCTGCTCGAGCGGGTCGCCGTCCTCGAGGTCGAGCGGCGCCACGGCCGGGACCGTGCTCTCGCCACCGGAGCTCATGACCTCGTCGAGGAGCTCGTCGATCCGGGTCGCGAGGACCGCGACCTGCTGCTTCTCCAGCGCCACGCTCGTCACCCGCGCGCCCGAACGGGCCTGGAGGAAGAACGTGCGCTGGCCGGGCTGGCCGACCGTGCCGGCGACGAAGCGCTCCGGCGGGTCGTAGGAGTGGATGACGGGTGCCATGCTCTCGACCTTAGGGGGTGGACCCAGGGTGCTCGACCTTCGCGCCGGGGCGGACGGTGCCTGCCCCTCCGCCGACGGCCGCGTCGCTGTCGCGGCGACCGTGCCGCCTGCGCTTCTTCGGCGGCTTGAGCCCGCTCAGGTCACCGGCGACCGAGTTCACCGAGAGCACGAAGGGACGCAGCGGCGTGTAGCGGACCACCGAGAGCGAGGCCGGGTCGACCCCGATCCGCTGGAAGAGGTCGAGGTGCATCCCGAGCGCGTCGGCGAGCACCGCCTTGATGACGTCGCCGTGGGTGACCGCGACCCAGACCGCGTCGGGCCCGTGCTCGGCCTCGACCTTCGCGTCCCACTCCCGGGCCGCCGCGACGCTGCGCGCCATCATCTGGGCCATCGACTCGCCTTCGGGGAAGGTCACCGCCGACGGATGGGCCTGGACGGTGGCCCACAACGGCTCCTTGGCCAGCGTCGTGAGCTCCCTGCCGGTCCAGCTGCCGTAGTCGCACTCGAGGAGACGTCGGTCCGAGGCCACCTTGGGACCGCTGTCCTGGAGCCGGCTGACCTCCCGGGCCGTCTCGCGGCAACGCTCCAGCGGGCTCGTCACGATCGCCGCCAGCGGGAGTCCCGCGAGCCGCTCCCCCGCCGCCCGGGCCTGCTCGAGCCCGAGGTCGTCGAGACGCACGCCCTTGCTGCGCCCCGCCAGCACGCCGGTCGCGTTGGCCGTCGTACGCCCGTGTCGGGCCAGGATCAGCGTTGCCATGGAACTGACTCTAGAGGCCTTAACCTGAGGCCCATGATCGTCGACTGCGCGTTGTACCGCGACGGTGTTCGTGTCCCCCTCGAGGTGAGCAGCGACGACCTCGGCGCGGTCCGCGACGCCCGGCGCGGTGACGGTGACTTCGTCTGGGTGGGCCTCCACGACCCCGACCCGAAGGAGATGGACCGGGTCGCCGAGCTCTTCGCCCTGCACCCGCTGGCGGTCGAGGACGCGCTGCACGCCCACCAGCGGCCCAAGCTCGAGCGGTACGACGACGGCCTCTTCCTGGTCCTCAAGACGCTCTGGTACGTCGACGAGCTCGACGCGGTGGAGACCGGGGAGATCAACCTGTTCCTGGGCAGGGACTTCGTCGTCAGCGTCCGTCACGGCGAGGGCACCGAGCTCGGCTCGGCCCGCCGCGACCTCGAGCAGCGCGCCGAGCTGCTCTCGCACGGGCCGTCCGCCGTCGTGTACGCCATCTGCGACCGGGTCGTGGACGGCTACGAGGAGGTCGGGTCGGCGCTCGAGATCGATGTGGACGAGGTCGAGGCCTCGGTGTTCTCCCAGGCGCGCACCGACGACACGCCGCGGATCTACGTGCTCAAGCGCGAGATCGCGGAGATGCGCCGGGCGGTCAGCCCGTTGAAGGACCCGATGATGCGCTTCGCCTCGGGCACGGTCACCGGCGTCCCGCCGGAGTCGGCGCCCTTCTTCCGCGACATCCACGACCACCTCGTCCGGGTGTCCGAGGTCATCGAGACCCTCGACAACCTGCTGTCGACCGCCTTCGACGCGCAGCTGGCCCGCATCGGCGTCCAGCAGAACGAGGACATGCGCAAGATCTCCGCCTGGGTGGCGATCGCCGCCGTGGGCACGCTGATCGCCGGCATCTACGGCATGAACTTCGAGCACATGCCCGAGCTCGGCTCCAGGTACGGCTACCCCGGCGCCCTGCTGGCGATGCTGCTGTCCGCGGTCGTGCTCTACCGGTTCTTCAAGAAGTCGGGCTGGCTGTGAGCCTCGGAGGCGCCCGGGTCAGGCGGCCAGGACGCCGACGCTGACCATGGTGAGGGTGAACGCGCCGAGCGCGATCCGGTAGATCACGAACGGCAGGTAGGACCTGGTGCTGACGTAGCGCAGCAGCCACGCGATGGCGGCGTACCCGACGACGAACGCGACGACGGTGGCGACGAACGTGGGCCACGGGCCGTAGATGTTGTCGCCGTGCGGGATCTCCGGCAGCTCGAACAGACCGGCGCCGACGACGGCCGGGATCGCCAGCAGGAAGGCGTAGCGGGTCGCGGCCTCCCGGTCGTAGCCGAGGAAGCGGCCCATGCTGATGGTGGCGCCCGAGCGCGAGACGCCGGGGATCAGAGCCATCGCCTGGGCGAGGCCGAGCAGGATCGAGTGCTTGAGGTTCATCTGCCGGATCGTGCGGTCGGTCTTGCCGACGCGGTCGGCGATCCCGAGGATCACGCCGAGCACGATGAGCGTGGTGCCGATGATCCACAGGTTGCGGAAGTCGTTCTCGATGACGTCCTTGAGGGCGATGCCGAGCAGCACGATCGGCAGCGAGCCCACGATGATGAACCAGCCCATCCGCGCGTCGAGGTTGCCGCGCCAGCGGGGGTCCCACAACGACCGGACCCAGGCCGAGGCGATCCGCCAGATGTCCTTGCGGAAGTAGATGAGCACCGCGAGCTCGGTGCCGATCTGCACCACCGCCGTGAACGCCGCGCCCGGGTCACCCCAGCCGAAGAGCTCGGGGAAGATGCGCAGGTGCGCACTGCTCGAGATCGGCAGGAACTCGGTGAGGCCCTGGAGCACACCGAGGAAGGCAGCCTGGAGGAAGTCGAGCACGGGGATTCTCCTGAACGAGCGGGCAGACCCGCCAAAGCCTACGCATCCGCTCCCCCGGCGAGGCGCGCGCGTCCCCCCGGGCGCGTCTGGATAGCGTGTCCCCCATGCAGCAGAGGTTCCTGGGTCGTACCGGTCTGCGTGTCTCCCGGCTCGGGCTCGGCACGCTCACCTGGGGTCGTGACACCGACGAGCACGAGGCCCGCGACCAGCTGATCGCCTTCACCGAGGCCGGCGGGACCCTGGTCGACACCGCCGCGGGCTACGGCGACGGGGCCTCCGAGGAGCTGATCGGCTCCCTCATCGGCGATGTCGTCGCGCGCGACGACATCGTGCTGGCGACCAAGGCCGGGATCAGCCGCGCCCGCGGCCACCGGGAGACCAACACCTCGCGCGGCTACCTCATCTCCTCGCTCGACGCCTCGCTCAAGCGGCTCGGGGTCGACCACGTCGACCTGTGGCAGGTGCACACCTGGGTCGACGACACGCCCCTCGAGGAGACCCTCAGCGCTCTCGACTTCGCGTTGACCACCGGCCGTGCGTCGTACGTCGGGGTCTCCAACTACACCGGCTGGCAGAGCGCCAAGGCCGCGACGTGGCAGGCAGCGGTCCCGGGGCGGGCGGTCCTCGCCTCCAACCAGGTGGAGTACTCCCTGCTCAACCGGGCGGTCGAGAGCGAGGTGATCCCGGCCGCGGAGCACCTGGGCCTGGGCATCCTGCCGTGGTCGCCCCTCGGACGCGGCGTGCTCACCGGCAAGTACCGCACCGGAACGCCCGCCGACTCGCGCGCGGCCTCCCCGCACTTCTCCAACTTCGTCGGCGCCTACCTCACCGACCGTCATGCCCGGGTCGTCGAGGCGGTCGCCCGCGCAGCCGACGGCCTGGGCTGGTCCCCTGTCGAGGTGGCGCTGAGCTGGGTCCGCGACCGGCCGGGGGTCACTGCGCCGATCATCGGTGCGCGCACGGCGGCGCAGCTCCGCGGCTCCCTGACCGTCGAGGAGTGCGAGCTGCCCGCGGAGATCGCGATCGCCCTGGAGGACGTCTCCGCCCTCCCGAGCTGACCGGGTTCCTTCTCGCTCGGTATCGGTGGCGTGTCACCATGGCCGCATGTCTCGTCCTCCCATCGCCACGACGCCCCGCCGTCGCGCACTGAACCCCGGGGTGGAGTACGAGTTCGAGCGGCTCACCATCTCGCGGGACCTCTCCCGCAGCGCCGTGACCCGGATGCTCACCGACCGGGCCGAGCACGGCGGGTGGGAGCTCGACCGCGTCCGCCTCTCCCCCGACGGCACCCGTCGGGTCGTGCTGCGCCGCAAGATCATCCGCCAGCAGCGGGTGCCCTACCTGATGTTCTGACGCTGCCACCTCTTGCCCCGGTTCGGGCGCTCTGCGTAGGTTTGTGACACTCAGTTACACGCTGGGTTACCGCCGTCGCGCACCCGCGCCCGAACCGCAGGAGACAGCTGCATGCCCCGGCACGGCACCCTTCTCCCCATCGCACTCGCCACATCCCTGAGCATGGTCGTCGCGGCCACGACTGCGTCCACCGGCGCCCACGCCGCGCCGGGCGCCCGTGAGGACCGGTCAGCCACCTGCACCACGCTCCGGTCGCCCGACGGACACGAGCCGCCCTGCAACCCGGCGCTGGCGCAGTCACCGTGGGCCGCAGCGCACCGCGGCAGCTACGCACAGGCCTCGTCGCCGCTTCCCGGACCCAGGCCGGGTCAGCAGGTCGACGTCCAGTCGATCCGGCTGGCTCCTCACGGCACCGGTGTCCCGGTCGTCCACGAGTTCTCCGAGCCGTACGCCGACGGGCGGCGGGTGGTGTGGGGCTCGGTCATCTCGACCCCGGAGAACGAGGGTGTGTTCAAGGTCGACGAGCGCACCGGGGAGGTCATCGACTTCCACCAGGAGCCGACGGGCCGTCCCAGCTCGAGCTCCAGCGGCGCCTACAGCGTCCTCGACCGCGACGGCCGCCTGGTCGTGGCGCACAGGCAGGCGCTCGACGTGTACGCCGACCAGGTGCCCGGCCAGCGGACCTCCCCCATCGAGAAGGTCCGCTCGCTCGACCTGACGGGGGTCATGTGCCGCGACGACGACCGGATCGTGGGGATCACGATGCTCTACGACGGCATGGTGGCCTTCGCCACCGAGCTGGGCGTGGTGGGTGTGGTGCCGCGGCAGCCCGTCCGGATGAGGCCCGCGAACCTCCGCGTGGTCTCGCAGAACGGCCCGGCCTGCGACGACCCGGCCGTGGAGCGGGAAGACCTCGAGCAGATCTCGAACAGCATCGCCGCCGACGAGAACGGCGGGATCTACGTGGTCACGAGCAAGGCCCAGTACAAGTACCGATGGGACGGTCGGCGCCTCGGCAGAGCCTGGCGTGCGACGTACGAGACCGGCGGCGTGCAGGGCGGCGCGCGGCTCGGCGCCGGCTCGGGCTCGACCCCCTCGCTCATGGGGACCGGGCCGCGGGACGACAAGTTCGTCGTCATCACCGACGGTAGGCCGCTCATGCACCTCGTCCTGATGTGGCGGGACCGGATCCCGCGCGGCTGGAAGCCGATCGCCCCGGGCAAGGACCGGCGGATCGCGTGTGAGGTGCCCGTCCGCTACGGCGACCCCGAGCGGAAACGGACGGTCTCCGAGCAGTCGGTCCTGGTCCGCGGGAACGCCGCCGTCGTCGTCGACAACACGCATGCCCTCGATCCGGCGTACGCCGCGGTCCCCGAGCAGGTCCGGCCGTTCACCGTGGTCGCCGACCAGGCGGAGCCGAACGCGCCGCACGGGATCGAGCGAATCGACTGGCGTCCTCGGAGCCGGACCTGCACGGTGCGCTGGGCGAACCCGGACGTGAGCATGCCCAACGGGATCCCCACGATGAGCGTGCGGAGCGGGCTCGTCTACGACGTCGGCCTCCGCGACGGGCTCTGGGGACTCAGCGGCGTGGACTTCCGCACCGGTGAGGAGCGACTCTTCGTGCCGAGCTCCCCGGAGCCGTTCGAGAACTCCTTCTTCGCCGCCTCGCAGATCGGCCCGCGTGGTGCGGTGTGGACCGGGAACCTCCACGGCCTCACGGTCTTCCGCCCGCGGCGTGGCTAGGCGCGGTCGAGGAACCTGTCGAAGACCCGGGCGCCGAACTCCAACGCGTCGACCGGCACCCGCTCGTCCACGCCGTGGAAGAGCGCGGTGAAGTCGAGGTCGGCGGGCAGACGCAGCGGAGCGAAGCCGAACGAGCGGATCCCGAGCTTGCGCCAGTGCTTGGCGTCGGTGCCGCCCGACATGAGGTACGGCGCCACCTTCGCGTCCGGGTCCTCCTCGAGCAGCGACGCCGTGATCGCGTCCACGAGGTCACCGTCGAAGGTGGTCTCCAGCGCGTGCTGCTTGCTGACCCAGTCGAGAGAGATGTTGTCGCCGACCAGCTCGGCGAGCGTGTCGAAGAACTCGTCCTCGTAGCCGGGCAGGAACCGACCGTCGACGTGGGCCACGGCCTCGCCGGGCACGACGTTCACCTTGTAGCCGGCCGAGAGCATCGTCGGGTTCGTGGAGTGGCGGATCACCGCGCCGAGCATCCGCGCGGCCGACCCGAACTCGTCGATGAGCGCCTCGGCGTTCGCCGGTGTCGCCTCCACCCCCGCGATCTCCCCGACAGCGGAGAGCAGCACCTGCATCGACGGCGTGAGGCGCACCGGCCACTCGTGGCGGCCGATCCGCGCCACGGCGGCGGCGAGCTCGGTCACCGCGTTGTCGGGGTGGACCATCGAGCCGTGGCCGGCGTTGCCCTTGGCGGTCAGGCGCATCCAGGCCATGCCCTTCTCGGCAGCCTCGATCAGGTACACGCGCTGTCCCCGGACGGTCGCGCTCCAGCCGCCGACCTCGCCGATCGCCTCGGTGCAGTCCGCCAGCAGGTCCTTGTGGTGGTTCACCAGGTGCTCAGCACCCTTGTGACCACCCGCCTCCTCGTCGGCGGTGAAGCACAGCACCATCGGACGGTCGGGAACGGCCCCCGCGCGCTGGCGGGCGCGTACGACGGAGAGCAGCATCGCGTCGAAGTCCTTCATGTCGACCGCGCCACGGCCCCAGACGTACCCGTCCTGGATCTCCCCCGAGAACGGGTGGACCTGCCAGTCGTCGGCGTCCGCGGGCACCACGTCGAGGTGGCCGTGCAGGAGCAGCGGCTCCCCCGTCGTACCGCCCCAGCGGGCGACCACCGACGCGCGGCCCGGCTCGGACTCGAAGATCTCCGGCTCGATGCCGACCTCCGAGAGGAGCGCCGCGACGTGCTCGGCAGCCTTCCGTTCGCCCGGGCCTGAGCCGTCTCCGAAGTTCGTGGTGTCGATCCGGATCAGGTCGCGGCAGATGTCGACGACCTCCGCCGCGGGGTCGTAGCCCTTGGCGGAAGCGGGACTATCGGGCGTTGCAGTCATGGGGCCATCCTTACAGGCCGGAAGCGGCCGGGGTCGATGCGAGTTCTGGCCAAAGTCTTTGCTACAGTTACCGCCGCGCTCGCAACGAAACCTGTTGCGGGGGCGACACCTTTGTCCGGGTGGCGGAATAGGTAGACGCGCTAGCTTGAGGTGCTAGTGCCCTTTATCGGGCGTGGGGGTTCAAGTCCCCCCTCGGACACGGCAAGGCCCCTGGGAGACCGGGGGCCTTAGTCTTTTCCGGCCAGTTCGACTGGCCTTTCGGCGGGCTCTCGACGGGACCTTGTTCTGTACCGCTCGCCGCCAGGCCCACCAAGGGTTGAGGCATGCCCTGCCACGAAGCACGCCTACGCTTACCCGATCCCGACGCGCGAACAGCTCAGCACCGACGCCATGCGTCACATCGCCGGCATGGCCCTGGTCCTTCTCGCTGCCGAGGTCGTGCACCGTGCCGGACACACCGATCAGCAGTGGAAGTACGTCGCGATCGCCGTCGCACTCGTCCCGCAGGTTCTGATCGATGTACTCGCCTCGAGGAACGGCAGGCGCCGGGCCACGCTCCGGGCGTCCACTCGGCCAGCCGTCCTGCCTCTCGTCGCCGCGTGCTGTTGGCGGCCGCCGCACCCACTACGTTCCTGCTCGGCGACACCGCCGCGTCCGCTCTGGCCGCCCTCGCCGCAGCCGCCGGGCTCGCCCTTGCCGCCGCCCCCGTGTCCGTCAGGTTCGCCTCGCGCGCGTCCGGGTAGCCATCATCGTCACGGGTGACGGCCGATGAACGCCAGCAGCCGCGTCTGCACGTCAGCCGTGTCGGGTACGTCGACCCGCGGCCCGTACTGGCCGCTCTGCCGGAGCAGGTCGTCGAGCGGGAGCATGCCCTCGAGCATCTGCCCGCACTTCTCCGGGTCGAGCCGCTCGTCCTGGCCCGTGGCGCGTGCGAGGTCCCAGGTGTGCAGGAATACGTCGCCTGTGTAGAACTGGTCGACCGCCTGGTCGAGCGGCACCTCGCCCACGTGCCGGTCGACCAGAAGCTTGTCCGCTGTCGCCGGATCGTCCAGGAGGGCCTGGACCCCGTCGCAGTGCACCGTCCAGGCCGCCACCGGGTCGTCGTCGACCGACGGCCCCTTCGGGAGCTCGACCCCGGCGCCGGCGCGCAGGAAGCCCGGGAACCACTCGACGAGGTGGCGGACGACGTCCCGGGCGAGCCACCCTTCGCACGGGGCGGGGCTGTCCCAGCCCCCTGCGGGGACGCCACGCACGCGGTCGGTGAACGCTCCGGCGACCCGGCGGTGCTCGTCGGCTGCCCGCGTCATGAGGATCCCCCGACCCTGGCGAGAAGCTCCTCCAGCCGGTCGTAGGCCTCGCGCAGCCCACCCTCCATCCCGCTGGCGATGATGGCGTCGCGCCCTTCGATGGAGTCCATGACGGAGGTCGTGGTGACCCGCGTGCGCCCCTGGAGGTCCTCGAAGACAGCAGTCTCGAGGCTGACGCCGTCGGGGTAGCCCTCGTAGGTGAACGTCTGGACGATGCGCTCTGTCGGACGCACCTCGTGGAACACCCCGCGGAAGCCGTACTCGGCGTCGTCGCCGGCACGGTGGACGTAGCGGTAGGAACCGCCGGTCCGTGCGTCGAACTCGTCGATCTCGATCGTGTAGCGGCGCGGCCCCAGCCACTGCGCCACGAGGTCGGGCTCCGTGTAGGCGCGGAACACCCGCTCCGGTGGCGCTTCGAACTCGCGGGTGATCACGATCGTCGGCAGAGCCGGGTCGGCCACGATCTGTGTCTCGTTGTGCGTGGTTGTGCGTGCGGTCATGATGCTGCTCCCTTCGGCTCGGGTCCCGGTGTCCGGGGCCTCCTGCTCGTCCATCTGCTCGAGGACGGCGTCGAGACGGCGGAACCTGTCCTCCGCCTCCCGGCGATACCGCTCGATCCACTTGGTCATCAGGTCGAACACGTCCGCTTCGAGGTGGCACGGCCGCCGTCTGGGCGTCCCTGCTCCGGCTCACGAGGCCGGCGTCCTCCAGCACGCGGACGTGCTTGGAGACGGCCTGCACCGTGACGTCGTACGGCTCGGCGAGCTCGTTGACCGTGGCGTCCCCGTCGGCCAGACGCGCCACGATGTCGCGTCGAGTCGGGTCCGCGAGCGCCGAGAACACCCGGGAGAGCCTGTCGTCCGTCACACCCCGCGCCTTTCGTCTTCAACCTGTTGGTTGAATAAACGCTAGGACGGCGTGGCGGAGTTGTCAACCACTCGGTTGAATACGGCCTGGATCCGGCTCGTCGTCGACCCGGCCGGCTGGAAGGTCCACAGCACGACCGCTGCTCCGTTCGGGCCGATGGCGAGGGCGGGGCCTCGGCTCGCGCCCCTGCCCTCGGAGAGCGTCCTCGGGTGGACCTGCCAGTCACCGGACGGCGACCGGCGTACGGCCTGCACGGCACGGGCCGGCCGCGAGGAGGTCCAGCCGAACAGCACGTGTCCGGCGTCGTTCGCCACGAGCCAGTAGTCGTCGCCCGCGACCTCCGGACGAGTGACCCGGACCTTGCGACCCCAGCCCGAACCCGGGACGTGGTCGACCCGCCAGAGCGCACCCCGGTTCGACCAGGCCACCGAGACCCGGCCGGACCCGTCCACCGCCATCCGGTGCTTCCACGGGTCCTTGCCCAGCGCCAGGGGCGTGCTCCGGACCCAACCGCCGTCGCGCGGCTTGCGGAGGATCCTCAGTCCAGCATTCCGACCAACGGGCGGGTGGACGAGGACTACCACCTCGCCGTTGGGCCGAACGCCGATCTGATGGCTGAAGTCCCACAGGAGCCGCGTCAGCGTCCGCGGCCTGGTCCATGGCTTGCCAGGCGCCTTGGAGGCCGTCTTGACGCGGGCGAGCCAGCCGCCCCCGGCCCAGACCACTGTGATCCGCCCCCAGCGGTCGATCACCAGGTCGGCACCACCACTCGCGACCGGGGAGGCGCTACGCGCGAGCGTGCCTCCCGCGACCCGCTGCGCCTCCGGGGTCCTCGGCGGGGTCCACGCCTTGCCCCAGCGGCCGTCGGCAGACCCGATGACGACGTGCAGACCCGAGCGAGTCACGAAGGAGATCGCCGCCTTGCCGCGCTCGTTGACCGTCAGGTTCAGCGAGCTGCCGAGCATCTCGGCATCCGTCGCCTGGCTGCGGTGCACCGTGACCGGCTTGCCCCAGGCGCCGCCGGACCCGCGTCGCACCGCCCGGATGCGGTGCCCGGACTCCCACGCCACCACCGCCTCGCCGGCACCGTCGAACCCCACCGTGGCCTCGAACTGCGCGCCACGGGACGCGGGCACCGCGACCGGGCGACGCCAGGCTCCCCCTTGAGGCCGGTAGGCGGTCATGACCCGCCTCTCGCCGCCGTTGATCCAGACGGCGAGCGTGTTGCCTCGCGAGTCGATGGCCGACGAGGTCGGGAGCAGGCTCCAGGAGCCTTCAGGTGCGGAGAGGTTCACCACCCGCCCCCAGTCCGCCACGGCTGCGTTGCCCGCGGCGCCCACGGGGCCGACGGAGGCGGTCGTCCCCGCAGCAGCCACACCCAGCACGATCGAGATGGTCGCGAGTCTGCTTCCGAGCAGCATGGAGAACCCCCTCGTCCTCGACACCAAGCCTGACGAGGGAGCGTCCGCCCCCGCCTCACCCCAGCGAGACGAGATCCGGGACCCCTCGCGACCACTGCGCGCCGTAGCCAGAAGCCGCCGCGCTCGTTGGGGATGCAACCATCCAGGAGGACTCGTGCGTGCTCGCCATCTCACCCCGTTGCTCGTCGCGGTTGCCCTTGCGCTGCCGCCCGTCGCGGCTGCTGCGGCGAAGTCGCCGGACCCGACCCGCCAGCTGACCGTCGAGGTGCTGTCCAACCGGGCCGACCTCGTCTCCGGCGGCGACGCCCTGGTGTCGGTGCCGCTTCCCACAGGGGTCGACCCAGCGTCGGGTCCGAGTCCTCGTCGGAGACCGGGACGTGACCGACCGGTTCGCGGTGCGCCCCAACGGGCAGTTCCAGGGCCTGCTCGACGGCCTCGCCGTCGGCGAGAGCGTCGTGCGCGTCCAGGCGCCCGGGTACGACGGGCGTCGCGTCATCACCAACCACCCGAACGGCGGGCCGGTGTTCTCAGGGCCCCAGCACGAGCCGTACCGATGCCAGCCGAGCGCGCAGGATGCCCAGTGCAACGAGCCGGCGTCGTACTCCTTCCTCTACAAGTCCACCGACCCGACCCAGCCGGGCCTGCTGCCCTACGACCCGGAGAACCCGCCGAGCGACGTGGCGACGACGACCACCGACGAGGGCGTGGCCGTGCCGTTCGTGGTGCGGCGCGAGGACGGCTACCAGGCGCGCGACCGCTACACGATCCTCACGCTCTTCCGCCCCGGCCAGGAGTGGGCGCCCTGGAGCCCCCAGGCCCAGTGGAACGGCAAGGTGCTGGCCACCCACGGCGGCGGCTGCGGCGCGTCGTACTCCCCCGGCAGCCCTCGGCTCGACGACTACTCCGGCACCATCCCTGCGTTCCCGGGCGTGGAGAACAGCTACGTGACCGCGCTCGGCAAGGGCTTCGCGGTGATGTCGACGGCTCTCAACAACACCGGCCACAACTGCAGCCTCCCCCGCCAGGCCGAGTCGATGGTGATGGCCAAGGAGCGGCTCGTCGAGCAGTACGGCCCGGTCCGCTACACGATCGGCACCGGGTGCTCCGGCGGCTCGATCGCCCAGCACACCATCGCCAACGCCTATCCGGGCGTCTACCAGGGTCTGGTCACCACGTGCTCCTACCCCGACGTGCTCACCGCGGGCGCCCAGTTCGCCGACTACCACCTGCTGCGGCTCTACTTCGAGGAGCCGTCGCGCTGGGGGGACGGCGTCGTCTGGTCCCCGACCCAGATGGCCGAGGTCGAGGGTCACCTGACGCACTTCAACGCGGTGACCGCCGACGAGGGCTTGTTCAAGGGAGCCATCAACCCGGAGAACGACTGCTCGGGCACCCAGGACACCGTCCCCGGCGACCCGACCACCCGCTTCGACTCGGAGACCAACCCGGCAGGCGTGCGGTGCTCGATCCTGGACATGATGGTCAACGCGCTCGGCCCCCGTCCGGAGAGCGTGTGGAGCCCGCAGGAGCAGGCGGCCGGCTACGGCTTCGCCGGCGTACCGTTCTCCAACTCCGGGGTGCAGTACGGTCTCGGCGTCCTGAAGAGCGGGCTGATCACCCCCGAGCAGTTCGTCGACCTCAACGCGAAGGTCGGCGGGCTCGACATCAACGCCGACCCGGCCGAGGAGCGGATCCAGGGTGACCCCGGGGCGATCGGGAACGTCTACCGCACCGGGCTGGTCAACGAGGCCAACCACCTCGACGAGGTCGCGATGATCAACCACGGCGGGCCCGACCCCGGCATCGCTCACGACTACGCCCACGCGTTCTGGACCGAGGAGCGCCTGCAGCGCGACCAGGGCCACACCGACAACCGGGTGATGTGGTTCGGCGAGAGCCCGCTGATCGGCGACATCCGCTGGGCGACCGAGGCCTTCCTCGAGATGGACCGCTGGCTCTCCGCGGTCGAGGCCGACGAGCGGGAGCTCCCGCTGAGCACCAAGATCGTCGAGGACAAGCCCGCCGACCTCACCGACCGGTGCGAGAACGTCCCGGGGGTCAACATGTTGACCCTTCCCGGCGGCGAGGTCGTCTGCGAGCAGCCCACGCTGCAGACCCGGCTCAGCACGCCTCGTGAGGTGGCCGGTGACGACACGGCCAACGACCGGGTCGCCTGTCAGCTGCGCCCGCTGGACCGGTCCGACTACGACTTCATGCCGCTCCCGTTCACCGACGCGCAGTGGGCCACTCTCGAGGAGGTCTTCCCCGACGGCGTCTGCGACTGGAGCCGGACCGGTCAGGGGCAGGGCCCGGCCGAGACCTGGCTGACGTACTCGGACGAGAACGGCGAGGTCGTGTACGGCGGCCGGAACCTCCCGCCCGCTCCCGAGGCCTCGGGCACCGGCTGGGCGAGTCCCGCCTTCGCCGACCTGCTCGACCAGTGACCACGACCGCCTAGGTACGGCCGGCCGACACCTGCTCCAGCTCGCCCGGGGTCGGCTCCGAGCTCCGGCTCGGGCCTCGTGCCCAGGGCGCTCGGCCACCACATGTGCCGGCCGACGTCGAGGTTGAGCGCGGTGACGAGCACCCCGCGGACGATGATCGTGTCGAGCAGGACACCGAGTGCCACGGCGATGCCGATCTCCGCGAAGGTGACCACCGGGAGGGTGCCCAGGACGGCGAAGGTACCCGCCAGCACGAAGCCCGCAGACGTGATCACGCCACCGGTGGCGGCGAGACCGACCAGGGCACCCCGTCTCGTGCCCACGACCTTCGCCTCCTCGTGAACCCGGGTCATCAAGAAGATGTTGTAGTCGATGCCGAGGGCGACGAGGAACACGAAGACGAACAGCGGCAGCGACGAGTCCGCCCCCGCGAAGCCGAACACGTACTCGAAGAGGAGCGCGCTCAGCCCGAGGGCCGCGGCGAAGGAGAGCACGACGGTCGCGACGAGCAGCAGTGGCGCCACCAGCGCACGGAGCAGGGCGGCGAGGATCAGGAACACGACCAGCAGCACCAGCGGGATGATCACCCGGTTGTCCGCCTCGGCCGCGCGGAGGGTGTCGAGCACGATTGCCGTTCCTCCACCGACCTTGGCGTCGGCACCCTCGACGTCGTGCACCACGTCGCGCGCCCGGTCCACGGTCTCTCTCGCGGCCTGGCTGTCGGCGGCGTCCACGAGGGTGCCCTCCATGTACGCCGTGCCTGCGGCGACCCTCGGCTGCGTGACGGTGGCGACGCCTTCTGTGTTCGCGAGAGCATCCCGCACCTCGCCCGCCCGGTCGGCATCGGCGATGACGACCAGCGGCTGCCCGGCGCCGGCCGGGAAGTGCTCGGCGAGCACCTCCTCCCCCACCACCGAGTCGGGCCTGCCGTAGAACGTGTCCTCGTTGGCCAGGCCGCCCGCGTCGAGGCGCAGGATGCCCAGCGAGGCGATCGCCAGGACCAGCGACGTGACGACCCAGGTCCTCCGGGGCCCTCTCGAGATGGTGCGGCCGACCTTGGCCCAGAAGCCGTCCTGCGTGTGGTCACGCGAGCCGTACGTCGGTCGCACCGGCCAGAACACCCATCGTCCGAAGATGACGAGCAGAGCCGGGAGCAGCGTGAGCATCACGAGCAGGCCGACCGCGATCCCGATCGCGGCCACCGGTCCCAGACCCTGCGTGGAGTTGAGGCTGGCGACGAGGAGGCAGAGCATGCCGGCGATCACCGTCGACCCGCTCGCGACGATCGCCGGGCCCGCCCGGTGGAGCGCGAAGGCCATGGCCTCGTGACGGTCCTCGTGGCGGCGCAGCTCCTCCCGGTAGCGCGCGACGAGCAGCAGCGCGTAGTCCGTGCCGGCGCCGAAGACCAGCACGGTGAGGATCCCCGCTGTCTGCGCGTTGACCGTCAGGTCCGCCTCGGTGGCGAGCAGGTAGATCACCGCCTGGGCCGACGTCAGCGCGACCAGCGCGGAGAAGACAGGCAGCAGCCACAGCACAGGGCTCCGGTAGGTGAACAGCAGGATCACCACGACGACCGCCGTCGCGGCGTACAGGAGCTTGCTGTCGATGCCCGAGAACGCCTCCGAGGAGTCGGCGGCGAACCCGCCGGGGCCCGTGAAGTGGACCGAGAGGCCCTCGGGCGAGTCCGCTGCGATGTCACGCATCACCTCGACGTCCTCGGCCACGGTCTCCCACCCGCCCGTGCCGGCATCGACCGGTACGAAGGCGACGAGCGCCTCGCCGTCGTCGGACGGTAGAGGACCCGTGGCGTCGCGGACCACGTTCTCGATGTCGTTGAACTCCGCGACCTGCTGGGACACCGCAGCGAAGTCCGCCTCGGTGATGCCGCCCGGGCGTTCGTAGACGACGACGGCGGGGATCTCGTCGCTGGACCGGAACCGCTCGGCCTCCTGGAGAACCTGCGTCGACTCGGCGTCGCCGGGCAGCCAGGCGATGGCATCGTTCTCCTGCGCGGAGGTCAGCTGGCTCGAGGGCACGAAGGCGACTGCCAGCACGACCACCCAGAACCCGAGCACGAACCACTTGAACGTCTTCTGCGCGGGAAACCGGGCCAGCGGACCCACGGACGACATCAGCTCGGAGCTCACGGCGCTACCTCCCCTGACGAAAGTCCCCGACGACCCGGGCGGGTGGGGGCCGGTCACCACGGTGGTCGTCTGAGGTACCTGAGCGCATCGGGAGAACTCCCTATCCGCGGCCCCGTCCGACCGGCCCAGGACATGACACAGCCGCCTCCGACCTTCACCGTGGGGTCGGAGGCGGCTGCGCCTCGAGGTGTTCCTAGCGGGCCGCGCCGGTCGGACGAACCAGGAAGAGCCCGTCATAGCCGTGCACGACGACCAGCCCGTTGTCGAAGAACGGGTAGTTGCTCCACGTCCCGTGGCTGAACGCGGTGTCGTCGTCCTCGGGCCAGGTGTCGAGGAAGCCGACCTCGGTCAGCCGACCCTCGGCGACACCCGAGGCGTCCAGGATGCGCAGGCCGGAACGGTAGTTCGACTGGAAGACCAGGTCGCCCTTGACGAACAGGTTGTGGTCGATCGCGGTGGTGTCGTTGGTGAACCGCGCGAACTGCACCGGAGCGGTGAGGTCCTCCACGTTCCAGATGAGCGTGGAGGTGTTGCCACCGAGCCTCAGCTCGTCGAGCTCGTCGCCCATCAGGAAGTGCCGGCCGTCCTCGGTGAGCCAGCCCTGGTGGGAGTACGCCGCACCGGCGTAGCCGACCCGCGACAGCTGGACCGGCGCGTCCTTGTCGGTGACGTCGACGATCGTCAGGGTGTCCTCGTTGGAGTTGAAGCAGATCTCCCGGCCGGTGAAACGGGTGTCGGGGCCGTCGTACACCACGCACTGCGCGTCGTGGGTGTAGCCGTCGTCGGCGAAGCAGCCGGCGAACACCGGCGACGCCGGGTCGCTGATGTCGACCATGTGCGGGCCGCCGGCGCACTCCTCGAGGTCCTCTCGGGCGCCCACGGCGAAGGCCGTGCCGCTCTGCTCGTTGATCGCGACGTTGTGCGCGCGTCCGAATCCGGTGTAGCGGGCGGTCTCCTCGAACGTCACGGGCGCGGCCTTGCGGTCGACGTCGCGCAGCTGGGTGAGGTCGAAGACCTGCATGCCGTGCTCACGAGCCTCGGCGACGATGAACGCGTGGTCGTCGTAGACCTTGATGTCGCGCCAGATGACGTTGTTGGTGCCCGACGTCGGCAGGTTCCCCAGGTAGACGGGCCGGCGCTCGTTGGTGACGTCGACGAAGGCGGTGCCGTTGTCGCGGCCTGCGATGGCGTAGCGGCGCTCGGTCTCCGGGTCGGTCCACCCCCAGACGTCGGAGCCGCGGCCGCCGCCGATGTCGGACATCGGCAGGTAGCTGGCGAGGTTCACGTTCCGGCACGGGAAGTAGCCGGCCTGCCCGTCGACGCAGCTCGCGCCGGGGCCTGAGGAGTCGCCGAGGATCGCCTTCGTGGGGTAGTCGGGGTCGACCTCACCGATCGCGTCCTTGCCCTCACCCTCCTCCTCGCCTTCGTGGGCGAGCGCGGGGAGCGTGGACAGGACGAGAGCCGTGAGAGCAGTGACGAGGCCCGCGGTGGCGGTCCCGACGGCTGCGCGGCGTAGTGCCATGGATCGTCTCCTTGTGGGAGTGGTGGACGGGGCCGCCAGACCACCAGACCCCTCGGGACGGGCACAAGAAGTAAAGGACTGCAGAGAAGTGCAGTGCGTAGACCTGCACGGGTCAGCGCGTCTCGCGACGTGCCAAGGCCGTCGCGAACGAAGGCACGATCGGCAGCGAGGGAAGCAGCGCCGCCTGGTAGGCGTGGTAGACGTCGGGCTTGCCGCGCCACACCTGCGCACTCGGCCGGTTGGCCGGGTCGAGCTCGTGGTGCCAGGAGCCGTGCACGTGGTCGACCAGGTAGCGGTCGGCATAGGCCCACCACCGCGCCCGTTCGTCGGCGTACCGCTCCTCCCCCGTGACTCGGTGCAGGACGTCGGCGGTGTTCACTGCCTCGGCCACCACCCAGTGCATCCGGGTGCGGACGACGGGGCGCCCCTCCCAGTCGGTGGTGTAGACGAACCCCTCCGCACCGTCCGCTGCCCACCCGTCGGCGACGGCCCGGTCGGCGAGCGCCACCGCCGTGTCGGGCAGGCCGGCGGGCGCCTGGTCGCCGAGAGAGGCATCGACCGCGACGAGGAGGCGTGCCCACTCCAGCCCGTGACCCACGGTGGCGCCGTAGGGCCGGAAGGGATGCGCGGGCATGGCCCGGTTGTGCTCGAGCATCGGCTTCCACGAAGCGTCGAAGTGCTCCGGGATCCGCCAGCCGTTGTCCCGCGCCCATCCGGCGACACGGGCCGCGATGCGACCGGCCCGGCGGTGCCAGAGGGAGTTGCCCGTGACATCCCCTGCGGCCAGGTATGCCTCGACGGTGTGCATGTTGGCGTTGACGCCCCGGTAGTCCTCGAGAACGCTCCAGCCCCGGTCCCAGCCCTCCACCACGAGGCCGGCCGCCTCGTCCCAGAACCGCTCGTCCTGGACCTCGAGGGCATCGCGCAGCAGTACGTCGGCCCCGGCGATCCCTGCCGCGGCGGCCGAGCTCGCGGCGAGCAGGACGAAGGCGTGGCCATAGGCCTGCTTCGAGTCGTCGACGAAGCCGGCCTGGTCGACGGCCGCGATCCAGCCTCCATGATCGGGGTCCACGAGTGCCGTGCGCAGAGCGCGGACGCCGTGCTCCCCCAGCGCCGTCAGCGCCGCCCGGTCGGGCCCGCCCGACGCGGGCGGCTCGTCGGCGAGGAGGCCGAGGCAGGCCACGTGCGTCATGCGACAGGTGATCCACAGCTCGACAGGTCGGCTCGCGTCGACGGCTCCACGGTCGTCCAGCCAGCCGAACCCGAGCGGGTGCTCAGCCTGCCGCGCGAAGCGCAGGAGGTCCGCCCGCTGGGCCGCGCGGTATGCGGGGTCCCCCGGGCGGGCGACACGAGGCTCCGGGTCCACCTCGACAACATACGGCGCCGCTCCCCTCCCTTGTCTGCCAGGGACTGGCGTGGCGCGGACGTGACAGGCGCGGGTGTCGCACGGCGCGTCCTGAAGACTGAGCCGTCTGGGCCTGTTATCTATACATGGTGACACCCGACCGACGCGCTCCCGCGACTCTTCGGCACTGCCTGGAGTCTGCCTGTGCTGTCCGCGGCGCGAGCCGCTCACGCCAGCTCGCGTGGGTCGTGTCCGAGATGGAGACCTTCGCGGCCGCACTCCCCCAGCGGAAGCGACCCATCACCCTGTCCGCCTGGCTCGACCCCGCGTTCGTGTCGCGGTACCTCGCCGCGGCGGACAGCGGAAGGCTACGCCGTCGGGGGACGCTCGAGCGCCCCTCCCCCGACGCGACCCGACGGGTACGCCGTGCCTGCCTGCGCGTGCTCGCCACGGAGGCCGGGCTCGACGACCCGGTCCCCGACACGGTCGCACTTCCGCCTCTGCGGCCCAAGGTCGACCGGCGGGCCGCTGCGGCGGCGGTCGGTCACTGGCGGTGGCAGGCGCTCCCGTCCGACGCGAGCCCGGCCGACGTCCGCACGGCGGCGATGGGGGTGCTCGTCCTCGAGGCAGGGATGCGCAGCGGCGAGCTCGCGGCACTCGTGCCCGGCGACCTGGACCTGGCCGAGGGGACCGTGACGTTCCAGCCTCGTCCTCCCTCGACCCGCACCCTTCCGGATCCGCGAACCGTCCGGCTCACCGCCTCCGCCGTCGCGGCGCTTCGGCGCTGGTTGGAGGTTCGGGAAGTGCTCACTGCGCAGACGCCGCGCACCCGGTCGTTGTGGGTCTCCCTGGCAGCCAACCACGACGGCGCCGGCAGGACGAGGCCTGCCGGCATGCCGCTCCGGCCCACCGGACTGCGCCGGGCCCACACCCGCGCGGTGGCGGCTCTCAACGTCGAGCTCGCAGCGACCCAGGGCTTCGAGCCGCTCCCCCGCACCGTGGGCCGTCTGCGCCAGGACCTGCCTGCCCCGGACGAGGCGAAGGCCCCCGGCTCCGCTCGAACACGAAGCCGGAGGCCCCATCACGAGGAGGCCTCGGACCAGCGGGTCAGGGGTTCCCGCTGATCCGGCACTGCTCTCGACATGTCCAGGAGTGCCGGCATCCTCGGGGGCTCGGAGAACAAGGTTCCCTGGACATGCCTCCATGCTCATGTGCGAGGTCGGCAGAGGTTCAGAGGCGAATGCGCCCCTTTGGCTAGTACAGATGCACCACGGTCACGGCTGCGGCGACAGGAGCCCCCGCCGGATCGCGATCGACAGCACCTCGAGCTTGCTGTGCGCACCGAGCTTGGACGAGAGGTTCGCGATGTGGTTGCGAACGGTGTGCACGCTGACGGTCAGCTGCTCGGCGATCGCGGCGTTGGAGAGCCCCTGCGAAAGCATGTTGAGGACCTCCTGCTCACGCCGCGTCAGCTCCGGCTCCGGCCCGGCCGACCGGGTCAGCTTCGGCAGCAGGCGGGACAGCAACTCGGGCGAGATCACGGCCTCGCCCGCGGCCGCCGCGCGCACCGCCGCGGTCACCTCCCCGAGGCCTCGGGTCTTCGACACGAACCCCGCCGCGCCTGCCTCGATCGCCTGGACGAGCACGTGGTCGCTGTCGGCCGCGGTGAGCACGACGATGTTCATGCTCGGGCGGATCGCACGCAGCTCGGGGATCGCGGCGACGCCGTCGCCGTCGGGCAGCCGACGGTCGAGAAGCAGGACGTCGGGCGTCTCGGTCGTCACGCGGGCACGCGCCTGAGCGAGGTTCTGTGCGAGCCCGACAGAGACCATGTCCGGCTCTTCGTCGAGGACCCTCGCCAGGCTGGCCGCGAGGACCTCGTGGTCGTCGACGATGAGCACACGGATCGGGCGAGCCACGCTGTCCGCGTGCTCGTCGACCGCTGATGCGTTGTCCTGCCTCAAGTCGACGGACCCCCTCCCCGTCCGGCCCTGCCCGAGCCCTGCCGCAACTAGTATGCAGGCACTAACGGCTCTGGCGCGCCCGTACTCATACCCGTCCCCCGTCTTACGGCAAGATGGGAGGCCTCCACCCAAGCACGCCCACGGCCAAGAAGGAACACTGATGCGACGCATCCGGGTCCTGATCGCCGACGACCACTCGGAGATGCTGTCGGCTCTGGTCAGCGTGCTCGAGGACGACCGGCGCTTCACCGTCGTCGGCACCGCGACGACCGGAACGGATGCCCTGCGGATGGCCGGGGAGACCTCCGTCGACGTCGCTCTCCTCGACGTACACATGCCCGACGGCGGCCCCGCCGCGGCCGAGGCGATGGCGGCGCTTCCCCGCCCCCCTGCCGTGGTCGCCATCTCCGCCCAGGCAGGGGCCGGCGTCGTCGAGGAGATGCTCCGCGCCGGCGCGGTCGGCTACCTGACGAAGGGGCGCGTCGGTGACAGCCTCCCGGACCTGCTCGTCCGCTGCGTGGAGGGCGAGGTCGTCCTGGCGACGCCCGCCGGGGCCGGTGCGCTGAGAGCCCTGCTTCGCGCTCCTGCGACCCAGGCCTGAGCGCGCCCCACTCCCCTCACGCCTACGATGGCGGGAACGGGAGGGGGACAGATGACGCAGTCCCGCGAGCCGGGCCCGGTAGTGGGCCCGCAGGTGATCTTCGGCATCGACGCATCGGGAGTCTGCACGCTCTCGGTCGGCCCCGGGCTGAAGGACCTCGGTCTACAGCCCGGCGAGCTGGTCGGCCGGAACCTGCTCGCGGTCTATGCCGCCGACCCGGTGGCCGTGGAGCACCTGCGTCAAGCGCTTGCCGGGGAGTGCTTCACCATCGAGCGGGAGTTCGGCGGTCGGATCCTCTCGATCTTCTACCAGCCCGACTTCGACGACGGCGAGGTCACCGGCGTTCTCGGTGTGTCCACCGACGTCACCGAGCAGCGACGGATCGAGAACGAGGTACGGGTGTCGCGGGAGCGCGCCAGGCTCCTCGCCGACGTGTCCGCCGCGCTGACGCGTGAGGTCATCGACATCCAGGCCCTCCTGCGGGTCGTGGTCCGCTCTGTCACGGAGGCCGTCGCCGAGGTCGGCGCGGTCTGGGTGCGCCGGCACGACAGCGACCGTCTGGAGCCCGCGACGGTCTGGCACGTCGACAAGGCAGCCCGCAAGGCGTGGTACGACTGGCGTGCGGAGCTGCCTAGTCCGTCGTACCTCCACCTGGCCGACGTGGAGTGCCTCGA
This sequence comes from uncultured Actinomycetota bacterium, assembly GCA_963701425.1. Classification (GTDB taxonomy): domain Bacteria; phylum Actinomycetota; class Actinomycetes; order Propionibacteriales; family Nocardioidaceae; genus Nocardioides_C. The sequence goes on from CAVPAG010000018.1 coordinate 169,042, forward strand.
GGCTCCCGTGGGGCTCGACCTCACGGACCCCGGTAGCCTGCCCGGCCCTCACGGGGAGTTCCTGGCCCGGCTGACCGCCCGGTTCGACCTCGAGACCGGGCTGCGCGTCCCGCTCCGTTCCCGGGGGGTTCTCGTCGGCGTGATCGAGGTCGCCCGTGGCAAGCAGGAAGGGCCGTTCACCGAGGACGAGATCGCCCTGATGACCGACGTTGCAGAGCGGTGCGCGCTCGCGCTGGAGAACGCGATGCTCCTCGAGGCGCAGCGGGAGGCCCGCGAGAACCTGGTGAAGTTCCAGGCGCTCGCCGACGCATCGCCCAACCTCATCGCGATCACGGGCCCAGATGGGCAGAAGGTGTACGTGAACCCGCTGGTGGTGGAGTCCGGCATCGAGCTGTCCGAGGAAAGTGTCTGGATCACCGTGGCGGAGTACACCGGAGAGCAGACGGCGACAGAGATCCGCCATGGCCTCACGACCACGGGACACTGGGCGGGCGACCTCTCGCTCTCCCTGGCCGACGGACCGTCCATCGCGCACGTCGACGCCTTCGCCCTGCACCACCCCGACACCGGGGCGGAGCTCGGCACGGCCTGGATCGGGCAGGACGTCAGCGAGCTCCGCGCGACCGAGGCGGCGCTGCGAGCGGCGAACGCCGACCTCAAGCAGTTCAAGGCCCTGGTCGAGGCCTCCCCCGACTTCATCGCGATCGCGGCACTCGACGGGACCGTCAAGTACGTCAACCCCCCTGGCCGCCGGCTGATCGGCTCGGACCCCGACCTCGACGTGACGAAGACCGTCATCGCCGACTACCTGACGCCCGAGGGCCTGGAGGCCTCCGTCAACGTCGAGCAGCCTGCAGTGATCGCGAACGGTCACTGGGAGGGTGAGTCGACTCTTCGCAACTACCGCGGCCCGGCCATCCCGGTCGCCATCGCGAGCTTCCTGATCCGTGACGCGGAGACCGGCGAGCCCTTCGCGCTGGCGACCGTGCAACGCGACATCACCGAGCGCCTGGCCGCAGAGACCGCCCTGCGCGAGCTCGCCGAGCAGCGCCAGGCGCTGTTGACCCGTCTGGTGGACGCCCAGGATGCCGAGCGGACCCGGATCGCCGCCGATGTGCATGACGACCCGGTCCAGGCGCTGGCGGCCGTCGACCTGCGGCTCGGCCAGCTGCGTCGCCGGCTGCGCGAGCACGCACCCCAGCTCCTCGACACGCTCACCCCCCTCGAGACCAGTGTCTCCGGCGCCACCGACCGGCTGCGCGCGCTCCTGTTCGACCTCGAACCGCCGGACCTGCAGGAGGGCCTGACAGGTGCGCTCCGCAATGCGGCCGACGAGATCTTCGACAGCACCGCCACGCGGTGGACCGTCGTGGACAGTGGGGAGCCTGACGTGCCGGACACGACCCGCGCCATCGCGTACCGCGTCGCGAAGGAAGCCCTGATCAACACGCGCAAGCACGCGCAGGCGCATAACGTCACGATCAGCGTCGCGGGCACCGACGGCGGCCTCGAGGTCTGCGTTGCCGACGACGGGGTCGGACTAGGGCCGGATCCGGTCGAGTCGACCCCCGGACACCGGGGGCTGTTCACCATGCAGGACCGCGCCGCTGTGGCCGGCGGACGGTGCGAGATCCGCAACCGCAGCACAGGCGGGACGGTGGTGACCGTGTGGCTGCCTGGCCCTTCCCCGGCGGAAATAGTCCCTTCGCACTAGACACATTCGTACCCGCATACCGGGTGCCGGTCCGTTTCACCATCCACACTTGTAGTAACGCCGATCGGCCCGTATCCCCCGTCGGGCCGGTCGGCGCTCTATTTCTCCCCGGCCGCCTCACCGTCGGGCGTACTGTCACCGGATGCGGCTCGACTGGCAGCGTGCGTGGGTACGCCGCTTCGTCTCGGAGCTCGCCAGGGTCGAGCTCATCGACCGTTCGCTGGCCCTCGGCGCCCAGATGCTGCTGGCGATCATCCCCCTGCTCATGGTCGTGGGAGCCTTCCTCCCCCAGGACTGGGGCTCCGACCTCCTCGCTCAGGTCCGGGACACCATCGGGGTCGACGACGACGACATGGAGCCGTTGCGAGATGCGGCCCTCAACGACCCGACGATGCAGCCCGAGGTCGGGCTCCTGAGCCTCTTGATCGCGCTCGCCTCCGCCACGAGCTTCTCCCGGGCCATGCAGCGGATGTACGCCCGTGCCTGGGACCAGCCGACGCTGAAGGGCCTTCGCGCGATCCGGGGCAGCGTCGTCTGGCTGCTGGGCTGGGTGGCGATGCTGCAGATCACCGCCGTGCTCGTGCGGTCCGTCACCGGCGTGCCGCTGACCGGCCTGCTCCGGGTGGCCATCCAGCTCGCGCTCAGCACGCTGCTGTGGTGGTGGAGCGCCCGGCTGCTCCTCGGCGGACGGGTGTCCTGGCGGAACCTTCTCCCGGGGGCGCTGCTCACCGGCCTGTCGGTCCTGGCCCTCGGCCAGCTCTCGGCTCTGTTCATGCCGCGGTACGCCGGAGCCAACCTCGAGCAGTTCGGGCCGCTGGGCCTGGTGTTCTCCATCGCGTCTTGGCTGGTGGTGTTGGGCGGGGTGCTCGTCGTGGCGACGGTTCTCGGCCGCCTGCTCAGCCGGCCCTGAGCGCCGGAAGATCATCCGCGGGAGACGATGAGCCGCACTCCGCCTGCGAGCAGACTCGAGGGTGACGGACGCGGTCCGTCGTTCGCAGAAAGGATTCCGACGATGTCGTTCTGGGACGTTGTGTGGTTCATCTTCATCAGCTTCGCCTTCGTGGCGTACCTCATGGTGATGTTCTCGATCATCACCGACCTCTTCCGTGACCGGGAGACCTCCGGGTGGGCCAAGGCCGTCTGGATCGTCCTGCTCATCTTCTTCCCGCTCATCACGGCGCTCGTCTACCTGATCGTCCGCGGCAGCGGCATGACCGAACGGTCCATGCAAAGTGCCGCGGCGATGAAGGAGCAGCAGGATGCCTACATCCAAGAGGTTGCGGGAAAGGCTTCGCCGGTCGACCAGGTCGCCAAGGCGAAGGCGATGCTCGACGCCGGCGCGATCTCCCAGTCGGAGTTCGACGCCCTCAAGGCAAAGGCGCTTGCCGCGTAGACGAGTGACTGCCCGAGCGGGTCAGGACGACGCGCATACGCCCCCCTTCCCCATGCCCCAGCCGGGGCATGGGGAAGCAGGCCCCGACTGCCTACCGTGAAGAGGGTCCCTCTCCTCGCCCCCAGGAGGCTCGCCATGAGCGACATCAGCCAGGAGCAGAAGACTGCCCAGGTCCCGCCCCAGACCCGAGGCCAGCAGAGGACGGGTGGCGCGCACGCCGCACGCCCGGCTCCGACCTCCGAGGGCGCGGCTCAGCCCTCCGGCTGGGTCGGGTGGATCCTCTTCGCCGCGATGATGATGGTGGTCGTCGGGCTCTTCCAGGTGGTCGTGGGGCTCACCGCGGTCTTCGACAGCGGGTACTACCTCGTCGGCCAGGAGGGACTCGTCGTCGAGGTGGACTACACGGCCTGGGGGTGGGTGCACGTCGCCCTCGGCGCGGTCGCTATCGCGGCGGCCGTCGGGCTCCTCGCGGGTCAGATGTGGGCGCGTGTGGTCGGCATCGCGATGGCCCTGGTCAGCTCCGTCGTGAACCTGGCGTTCATCCCGGCCTACCCGCTGTGGTCGGTCATGGTGATCACGCTGGACGTGCTCGTGATCTACGCGATCGCCGTCCATGGCCGGGAGATGAAGGCTGTCTGAGGTCCTCAGGCCACAGGGACTCCGTGTCCGGCCCTACCGCGGGCTCGTGGATCTGCTGGAAGTTGCGCCCCCCGCGCGCGAACGTGAGCACGACCGCCGGAGGCACCTCCGCGTCGGACACAGGGTGGTTCATCCATACGCACTCGCGGACGTGCACGAGGTCGGCCGCCAGCGCGTCGGGGTGCTCGTCGTACCTCCAGTCGCCCGTGATCCTCCCGAGCAGGTAGTGCCCGTCGGCGCAGCCGACCGCCGATGCCGCAGACCTCGGCCGACAGTGCACGCTCCACCGCGAGGGCGGAGTCCACGTCGTCGCGGCGGGAGCGCATCGGCGCGCGGTACACGAGCGGCATGGGGGTCAACGTAGCCTGACCAGGTGACCAGTGAAGGGCCCGACAGGGCCGGCGGGCCGTTCCGCGTCGCCTTCGTCCCCGGCGTGACCCCCGACAAGTGGGCACGGATCTGGGCCGAGCGGATGCCCCGGGTCCGGCTCGAGCTCTCGCCCGTCGAGGAGGAGCAGCAGACCCGGGTCCTGTACGACGGGCGCGCGGAGATGTGCTTCGTCAGGCTGCCGGTCGACCAGGAGGACCTGCACGTCATCCCGTTGTACCGGGAGGTTCCCGTGGTGGTGGCGCCGAAGGACCACTTCGTCGAGGCCGCCGAGGAGGTCAGCGTCGCCGACCTCGCCGACGAGCACCTGCTCCAGGACCCCGACCTGGTCCCCGAGTGGCGCGACGTCGCGACGGAGGTCCGTCAGGGCACCCGCGTGGAGGTCCCGCCGATCACCATGAAGCAAGCCGTCGAGACCGTCGCCGCCGGTGTGGGGATCGTGATCGTCCCGATGTCCGTGGCGCGGCTGCACCACCGCAAGGACGTCGTGCACCGGCCGGTGAGCGACGTACCCGAGAGCCAGGTCGGGCTCGCCTGGAGGCGTGACCTCGACGACGAGCTCGTGGAGGCCTTCGTCGGCGTGGTCCGCGGCCGGAGCGCCAACAGCTCCCGGGGCAGCGCCGCCGCGACGACAGGCGGGGCGAAGCCCGTCAAGAAGCCGGCGAGGTCGAACGGCCGTAAGCCCGTGGCCGGCCAGGCCCGCCGTCAAGGCCGAGGCCGCCGCCCGCGCTGATGCCCTACCGGGTCGACTCCGCCACCGGGACCGACCGTGCCCATGGTCCCGCAAGCTCGTCGGCGAACCGCGCCAGCAGTGGTCCGAGGATGCCGAGCATCACCACGTAGGCCGAGGCCAGGGGCCCGATCTCGGTGTAGCCGGCCGTCACCGCGAGCTCGGCGATGACGATCGAGAACTCCCCGCGGGCCGTGAGCGCCGTGCCTGCGCGCATGCGGCCACGGGGACCCACGCCGTCCCGGCCGGCGGCGTACACGCCGGTGCCGATCTTGGTCAGCGAGGTCACCACCGCGAGCGCGAGCGCGACGGGCAGGAACGGGGTCAGCTCGGTCGGCGACGTCTGGAGGCCGAACGAGAGGAAGAACAGCGCGGCGAAGAGGTCCCGCAGCGGCCGCAGGACGTCGCGCGCCCGCTCGGCCGTGCCGGTGGGGATCGCCAGCCCCACGAGGAAGGCGCCCACGGCCGCGGAGGCGTCGACGAGGTAGGTCAGCCCGGCGACCACGAGCATCAGGCCCAGCACCCGCAGCAGCACCTGCTCGTCGTCGTCGTGACCCAGCACCCGCCCCAGGTGGTGGCCCAGGTGGCGGGAGGCGAGCAGCACGACCAGCACCACCCCGACCGCGCCGCCTACCGCGACCGCCGCCGCGAGTGCCGTCCCGCCCGAGAGCACGACCACCAGCAGCGGGAGGAACACCGCCATCGCGATGTCCTCGAGCACGAGCACGGACAGGACCGAGGGCGTCTCGCGGAAACCGGTGCGCTTCAGGTCCGAGAGCAGCCGGGCCACGATCCCCGAGGACGAGATCCACGTGATCCCTGCGAGAGCGAGGCAGGCCTGCCAGTCGTAGCCCAGGACGAGACCTGCCGCGAAGCCGACCGGCGCGTTGAGCAGCAGGTCGACGACGCCGGAGGGGGCGTGCCGCCGCATCGAGGCGGTGAACTCGGCGGCGGAGAACTCCAGCCCGAGCATGAGGAGGAGCAGGAGCACCCCGAGCTCACCCGCCGCCTCGATGAACCCCGTCGACGCCCCCAGCTCGTGGACACCGCCCTCGCCGAGCAGCAGCCCGACCAGGAGGAACAGCGGGATCGCCGACAGCCCGAGGCGGCCCGCGACGTTCGCGAGGAGCGCGAGCAGCAGGAGGATGACACCGAGCTCGAGCAGGAAGACGTCCACGAGATGCCGGGGCCTATCCCAGCAGGATGCGGCGGACGCCGTCGATTCCGGCGGTCGTCCCCACGACCACCAGCGAGTCGCCTCCGTGCAGCACCTCGCTCGGAGACGGTGAGGCGATCACGTGGTCCCCGCGGACGACGGCCACGATGGAGGCGCCGGTGAGCGTCCTGCACCGGGTCTCACCGAGAGCCTGGCCGTCGAACCGCGAGCCGACCGGGAGGTCGATCGTCGCGGAGACCAGCCCCGGGATCTCCCGGGTCAGGTCCGCGAACCGCTCCACGATGCGCGGCGCCCCCAGGATGTCCGCCAGCGTGTCGGCCTCGTCGCGGGTCAGCGTCAGGAGCGTCTGCGCCGCGTCAGGGTCACGGCGCTCATACCTCACGAAGTCGAACTCGCCGTCGCGTCTCGCGACCACGCCGACGCGGTCGCCGGTCAGCGTCTGGAACTCGTAGCGGACCCCCACGCCGGGGAGCAGGATCTCGGTGACCTCCATGCCGCACAGTCTGCCCCAGAGGTACGCCGGACGCCGGGCGGCTCACCAGCCCCGCGTGCCGGGCTCGCCCTTGAACGGGCCCACGACACGGGAGGTGATCCAACCGCCGTAGAAGCCACCCGGCTGTGGGGTCACGACCTCCCCGTCGACCGTGCAGCGGTCCATCCTCCCCGCGTACACCGCGACGTGGTCGACCAGCTCCGCGAAGGTCTCCGTCGGCTCCGGGTAGTACCACGCTGCCCGCTCGGCGACCTCGTCCCCGCCGACCACGTCGAGGTAGGCGGCGGTCCCCTTCCACTCGCAGAACGAGGTCCCGGCTGCGGGCCGGAGGCTGCCCTCCACGAACGCGCTGACGGGCAGGTAGTAGGTCGGCGGGTGGCTGGTCTCGAGCACGCACAGCGAGCTCCCGGTCCGCGCGACCACCGCACCGCCGAGCACCACCTCGATGACCGAGGTGCACGGCTCGACCCGTGGCGGTCGGGGGTAGTCCCAGACGGACTCCGGCATCGGGCCTCCGCTCAGGCCAGCAGCACGAGCGTCCGCTCGGCCTGACGTTCCACGCTACCCGGCGGGTTCCGGTGGTGGCCCCGGTTGCCGGGCAGCAGCATGTGCAGCCAGAACGTCGCGAACAGCCGCCGCATGCGCAGCACCCGCCTGGCGAGGGTCTCGTCGAGGTCGAGCAGCTCGACCAGCTCGTCGCCGTCGAGCGCCCCGGTCAGGGTGACGGACACGTGCTCGACCAGGTCGGCCACCTCGAACGCCCGGTCGCTCACGCCGGAGTCCTCGAAGTCCACCAGCCGGCAGCACTCGCCGTCCCAGAGGTAGTTGGCGAGGTTGCCGTCGGCCTGGGCGAACACCTCGTAGCCGCTCGGGTCCGCCAGCGACCCCGCCTCGTCGGACCCGAGCCATCGCCGGGCCTCGGCGAGGGCGATGTCCACGCCGGCGTCGCCGGTCGCCGCGGCCGGCGTCCGGCCGTAGGCCTCGCGCAGGTCGCGGACCGCGTCGCCGACTGCCAACAACCGCGGCTGCAGACCGGTGAGCCCGGTGCGGGGTACGGCGGTGTGCAGGCGGGTCATGGCGTCCGCGACGGCGGCGACCTGCTCGCGTGAGAGCGCCTCGCTTCCCAGCGCCACACCGGGGAGGCGGCGCATGGCGACCGCGGGCCGACCGTTGTTCTCGCGGCGGGCGATCGGCTCCGGGGCCAGGCCGGGAGCCTGCTCGTGGAGGAGCGTCAGTGCCTTCCACTCGCGGGCGGGCTCGTCCCGCTCCCACGACCGGAAGGTCTTGACGACCTCGTGGTCGCCGATGAGCAGGTCGTGCGTCGAGGCGATCACGCCGCGCTCACCTGACGTTCGCCTCCAGCCACTCCCCCAGCGCCTTCGCACTCGCCGCCACCATGGCGGGCCAGTCGAGGGCCGTCTCGTCGGCGTTGTCGGAGACGTGCTTGACCAGGCGGACCGGCACGCCCATCTGCCGGCAGGCGTAGGTGACGGCGTAGCCCTCCATGTCGACCAGGTGCGCCTGGGCAGCGAGGAGCGCCCGTACCGCGGGGTCGGTGACGAAGACGTCCCCCGAGGCGAGCACCGTGTGGTCACCGCCCTCGACCTCGAGCCGCTCCTGCGGGTCGTAGCCGAGAGCACGGATGGCGTCGGCGTTCATGTCGTGGTTGACCGTCGTACCGGGCAGGTGGATCCCCTCGAGCCCGTCGCGGAGCGCACCTGCGGTCCCGATGTTGACCACGAGCGTCCTGGCCGGGTCGACCCCGGTCAGCGCCCGCGTGGTGGCGACCGCCGCAGCGGTCTTGCCCAAACCGGTCACCACGACGGGAAGGTGACATGGAACGAAGGCGGCCTCCGCGCGGGTGGCCGCGACGACGAGTGTCTGGTCGTACCTCACGGCGCCGAGCCTACGGTCTGTCGAAGGTCCTTCCGGACTAGGCCACTTGGACCTGCCAAACGATGGGCAGGCTCTCCTAGCCTCGAGGTATGGCAGGCGTTGCCGCGCAGACCGTCGTGGTCGTCCACCTTGCCTACCTGCTCTACGTGCTGCTGGGTGGGCTTCTCGGCATGCGCAACATCCACTGGCTGTGGCCGCACGCGGTCACGGCGTTCTGGGGTGTCGTGGGCCTGGTCACCCAGGTGCGCTGCCCGCTGACCGTCCTCGAGAAGTACCTGCTCACCCTGGACGGCACCGAGCCCTACTCCGGCACCTTCATAGGCAACCACGTCGCGGGCGTCTTCTACCCCGCCGCCTGGCAGGCCCTCGATCTGGTACTCGACCGCCGTGGTCGTGCTCACGAGCTACGCCGTCGCCTTCGCACGGCACAGCGCCGGCAAGCGCCTGGTCCACCGCTGAAGCCTCAGCGATCTCTGTCACAACGGGTTTTCGGGACGACCCGGGCGGGGTAGGTGTCGCAGGTTGGAAACCCGACTGCCTACCGATCGTCAGAAGGAGGGCGCGCCGACACTCGGCGCCGCACACCGTATGGCTCTGGACACCACCTCGCCGCCCGGGCGAGAGACCGCGAACACCCCGCACCCCGCTCTCGAGGATCCCGTGACCGAGGAGGCCAGCCCCACCACGGGCCGCGTCGACAAGGTCGTCTTCGGCGTCACGGCCGCCCTGGCCCTCGGCTTCCTCGCGTGGGGCTTCCTGCACACCCCCAGCCTCGGCGACGCCTCGTCGTCCGCCCTGTCCTGGACTGTGACGAACATGGGCTGGCTCTTCGTGACGCTGGCCTCGGCCTTCGTGGCCTTCGTCATCTGGCTCGCCGCCGGACGCTTCGGCACCATCCCGCTCGGCAACGACGACGAGGAGCCGGAGTTCAAGACCGTCTCCTGGATCGCGATGATGTTCAGCGCCGGCATGGGCATCGGCCTGATGTTCTACGGCGTCAGCGAGCCGCTGACGCACTTCGTCACCCCGCCCCCCGGCACGGTCGAGGCCGGCAGCCCGCAGGCCGTGCAGACCGCGATGGCCACGACGCTCTTCCACTGGACCCTGCACCCGTGGGCCATCTACGCCGTGGTGGGCCTCGCGGTCGCCTACGGCGTCTTCCGCAGGGGCCGCCGCCAGCTCATCAGCTCCGCCTTCATCCCGCTGATCGGTGAGAAGCGGGCCAACGGCGGCGTCGGCCGGGTCATCGACATCCTGGCCATCTTCGCCACGCTCTTCGGCTCCGCGGCCTCCCTCGGCCTCGGCGCCCTGCAGATCGGCAGCGGCCTCGAGATCGTCTCCGGTCTCGGGAAGGTCGGCAACGGCCTCCTCGTCGGCGTGATCGTCCTGCTGACCATCGGCTTCATCGTCTCGGCGGTCTCCGGCGTCGCCAAGGGCATCCAGTGGCTGTCCAACATCAACATGGTCCTCGCCCTGGCACTGGCCGCGTTCGTGTTCGTGGTCGGCCCGACCGTCTTCATGCTCGACCTGCTCCCGACCGCGGTCGGCAGCTACTTCCAGGAGCTCGCCGCCATGTCGGCCCGCACCGAGGCCTCGGGCGGCGAGGGCATGGCGACCTGGCTCTCCGGCTGGACGGTCTTCTACTGGGCCTGGTGGCTGAGCTGGACGCCGTTCGTCGGCATGTTCATCGCGCGGATCTCGCGGGGCCGCACGATCCGTCAGTTCGTCACCGGCGTCCTGCTCGTGCCGAGCCTCGTCAGCCTGGTGTGGTTCGCGATCTTCGGCGGCGCGGCGATCAGCCTGCAGCAGGACGGCGCGGAGCTCGCCGGTGCCTCCTCGGCGGAGGGCCAGCTCTTCGCGATGCTCGGCGAGCTTCCCCTCGCCACGATCACCAGCGTCCTGGTGATGATCCTGGTCGCGATCTTCTTCGTGTCCGGCGCGGACGCCGCCTCGATCGTGATGGGTTCCCTCTCCGAGGGCGGCGCGCTCGAGCCGAGCAAGAAGACCGTGATCTTCTGGGGCGTCGCCACCGGCGGTGTGGCCGCGGTCATGCTGCTGGTCGGCGGTGACTCGGCGTTGACCGGTCTCCAGAACATCACGATCGTGGCCGCGCTGCCGTTCGCACTCGTGATGGTCGGCCTCGCCGTGGCCCTGGTGAAGGACCTGCACAACGACCCGCTGATGGTGCGCAAGCGCTACGCGCGGGAGGCGATCGAGCAGGCCGTCGTCACCGGCGTGACCCTGCACGGCGACGACTTCGCCCTTGCGGTCGAGCCGTCCGACGACACGGTGCTCACCGGTGGGCAGACCACGCCCAGCCGGAGCGGCGACATCGCGCGGTGACGCCGCGGTAGACGAAGAAACGACAGTGGGCGCTCTCCCCGACGGGGAGGGCGCCCACTGTCATGTTCGGACGAGGGCTCACCAGCCCGCGGGCAGCGGCCGTCCCTCGTGGAAGCCCGCGTCGGACTGGACCCCGATGGTCGCGCGCTCGTAGAACTCCTCGAGGTTGTGCGCGCCCGCGTAGGTGCAGGCCGAGCGGACCCCGGCGAACACGTGGTCGATGAGGTCCTCGACCCCGGGCCGCGCGGGGTCGAGGTACATCCGCGAGGAAGAGATGCCCTCCTCGTAGATGCCCTTGCGGGCACGGTCGAAGGCGGTCTCCGTGCTGGTGCGGCTCGCCACCGCACGCGCCGAGGCCATGCCGAAGCTCTCCTTGTAGGCGCGACCGTCGGCGTCCACGTGGAGGTCGCCGGGCGACTCGTAGGTGCCTGCGAACCAGGAGCCGACCATCACCTGGGAGGCGCCGGCGGCCAGGGCGAGGGCGACGTCGCGCGGGTGGCGGACCCCGCCGTCGGCCCAGACGTGCTTGCCCAGCTCACGGGCGGCCGCCGCGCACTCGAGCACGGCCGAGAACTGCGGACGGCCGACCCCGGTCATCATCCGGGTGGTGCACATGGCACCCGGGCCGACACCCACCTTGACGATGTCCGCCCCTGCCCCGACCAGCTCACGCACACCCTCGGCGGAGACGACATTGCCCGCGACCACGGGCACCGTGGGGTCGAGCGACCGGACGGCGGCGAGCGCCTCGAGCATCCGGCCCTGGTGGCCGTGGGCGGTGTCGACGACGAGGCAGTCGACGCCGGTCGCGAGCAGTGCCTTCGCCTTCACGGCGACGTCGCCGTTCACGCCGATGGCCGCGGCCACGCGCAGCCGGCCCTCGTCGTCGGCCGCGGGCTGGTAGAGCGCCGCGCGGAGCGCTCCCGTCTTCGTCAGCACGCCTCGCAGCCGCCCCTCGGCGTCGACCACGGGCGCCATCCGACGCCGGGCCTCGTCGAGCCGCTCGAAGGCGGTCCTCGGGTCGACCGTGTCGGGCAGGGTGACGAGCGCCTGGGCCATCACCTGGTGCACCTGGGTGAACCGGTCCACCTCGAGGCAGTCGTCCTCGGTGACGACACCGACCGGGCGGCCGTCCTCGACGACGACGGCGGCCTTGTGGGACCGCTTGGGCAGCAGGGCCAGGGCGTCGCCGACGGTCTGGTGAGGGTCGAGGACGATCGGGGTCTCGAAGACGAGGTGGCGGGACTTCACCCACGAGACCACGTCCTCCACGACCGGGATCGGGATGTCCTGGGGGACCACCGAGATGCCGCCACGACGAGCCACGGTCTCGGCCATGCGTCGGCCCGAGATCGCGGTCATGTTCGCGACGACCAGCGGGATCGTCGTACCCGTCCCGTCGTTGCTGGAGAGGTCGACGTCGTACCGCGAGGAGACGTCGGACCGCCGCGGGACCATGAACACGTCGTTGTAGGTCAGCTCGTACGGCGGGATGGAGTCGTTGAGGAAGCGCACGAGGACGGGAGTCTACTCCTCCCGGGCCCTCTTCCTCGGCGGCAGCGGGACGAAGCCGCTGGTACGCCGGACGTAGTCGGCGTAGCCGGGCCGGCGGTCGGCGATGTCCTTCTCCAGGAGCGGCTTGCCGGTGCCGCGGGCCAGCAGCCACGTCATCGCCGCCGGCGACAGCACCGTCAGCACGCCGGGCCACGCACTCGCCGCGACGAGCCAGGTCCCCCACCACGCGCAGGCGTCGCCGAAGTAGTTGGGATGGCGGGTGTAGTGCCACAGGCCGGTGTCGAGCACCGTGCCGCGCGAGCCGGGGTCGCTGCGGAAGCGGTGCAGCTGGTAGTCGCCGACGGTCTCGAAGAACATGCCGACCGCCCACACGGCGGCCCCCGCCCAGGCCAGGAGGCCGAGCCCCTGGCCCTGGAACATCGCGACCTGCACCGGCAGGGACACGAACCACATCACGGCGGCCTGGGTCAGGTACACCTTGCGCACGGCGAACCAGGTCCGGTTGCCGCGGGCCCGGCCGAGCAGCTCGGCGTAGCGCGGGTCCTCCCCGTGCCCGCGGGAACGCCAGGCGATGTGGGCCGCCAGCCGCAGCCCCCACAGGGCTGTCAGGGCGAGCACCAGGGTGCGCCGCCCGTCGTCGCCGGTGCCCAGCAGGTAAGACGCGAGAGCGATCACGACGAAGCCAAGGCCCCACGCCACGTCCACCACTGCGTGACGCCCGACCCGCAGGGCGACGAGAAGCGTCACACCCAGGACCAGCAGTGCCGCGAGGACGGTCAGCGGCAGGCTCGCGGCGAAGGCCTCGGCGTCGAACCCCTCCATCGGCGTGTCAGCCATCCCCCGAGTCTGACAGGCGGCGTCGTACAGTGACGCGCATGCCGCGCAGCCTCCACGAGATCGCCGAGGAGCTCGCGGACACCTTCGAGGTCCGTGTCGGCCGCCGGCCCACGGTGGTCGCCGCCGCGCCCGGCCGGGTCAACCTGATCGGCGAGCACCTGGACTACAACGGCGGCTGCTGCCTCCCTCTCGCGCTCCCCCGCGCCACGTACGCCGCGCTGTCGCCCCGCGACGACCGCACCCTGTCCGTCACCTCGCTGCAGCTCCAGGAGACCCGCGACGTCTACTTGGACGACGTACGCCCCGGCGCGGTGAGCGGCTGGCTCGCCTACGTCGCCGGCGTGGTGTGGGCGCTGGTCCAGGAGGGCTGGGACGTCCCGGGCCTCGACGTCGTGCTCGACTCCGACGTGCCGATCGGCTCCGGCCTGTCGAGCTCGGCCGCGCTCGAGTGCTCGGTGGCGCTCGGCCTGCTGGAGCTCGTGGGGGCACCCGACACCGAGGAGGAGCGCCGCAGGCTCGTGCAGGCGTGCATGCGCGCGGAGTCCGAGGTCGCCGGAGCGCCGACGGGAGGGATGGACCAGTCGGTCGCGCTCCTCGGCAGGGCCGGCCACGCGCTGCTGCTCGACTTCGCCGACGGCTCGGCGCGGCAGGTGCCCTGGCGTCCGGAGGACGAGGGGCTCGCCCTGGTGGTCGTGGACACGCGGGTCTCGCACAGCCTCGTCGACGGTGGCTACGCCTCCCGCCGCGCCGACTGCGAGGCCGCAGCGCGGTCGCTCGGCGTCCGGGCACTGCGTGAGGCCCAGGGCCGGCCCGAGGTGCTGGAGGACCTGACCGACGCGCGCGTGCGACGCCGGGCGCGCCACGTCCTGACCGAGATGGACCGGGTCGACGCGGCAGTCGCCGCTCTGGAACGAGGTGAGCACGCCGCCCTCGGGCCGCTTCTCGACGCCTCGCACGACTCCCTGCGCGACGACTTCGAGGTCTCCTGCGAGGAGCTCGACCTCGCCGTCGAGACCTGTCGCGGGCAGGGCGCTCTCGGCGCCCGGATGACCGGCGCGGGTTTCGGCGGCTCGGCCATTGCGCTGCTGCCGCAGGACGCCGTCGAGGAGGCAACGGGGGCAGTGTCGGCCGCCTTCGAAGAACGCGGGTGGGCCCGCCCGGACTTCATCCCGGCTCCGGCGTGCGACGGTGCCCGGCGGCTCAGGTAGCCGAGACCCCGCCGATCTCGCCCTCGCGGAACGCGCTGACGAACAGCGCGTGGTCGCGCCGTGCCCTCGCGGCGTAGCTGAGGGCGAAGTCGACGATCTCGGCGGTGAGCTCCCTGCGGCGACCCTCGAGGACCTCCGCGATCGCCTCCTCCACCTGGAAGTTCACGAGGTCCTGGTCGCTGTCCTCGTCGGAGGCGCAGTGCACCTTCGCCGTCGCCCGGCCGAGCGCGTCGACGACGAGCGCCATGTCCTCGGGCTCGTCGATGTCGGACCAGTCGAGGTCGACCTCGTAGGGCGAGATCTCCGACACCACGAACCCGCGGCCGTCGATGCTGGTATGGCCGAGCAGCGGGTCGGTGTGCACCTGCAGGGCTCGCTGGCTGACGACCGTCCGGTGCGCCTCGTGCTCGAAGTAGCGCTCGACGTCGCCGGTCTCGACGAAGCGGCTGATCGCCGGCACGTTCGCCTGCTTCATCGACAGCACGACGTCGTTGTCGAGGGCCTGGCTGTAGCCCTCCACGAGCAGGTTGTACGCCGGGAGCCCGGCGCTGCCGATGCCGAAGCCGGAGCGGCCCACCACGTCGCGCAGGTCGTAGAACAGCCCGCGGTCGAAGCGTTTCGACTCCGGGATCGTGGTGAGGTACTGCTCGAACGCCTGCACCACCTTGCGGTGCTCGTCGCGGCCCAGCCTCCTCACGCCCGAGCCTTCGCGGAAGACCCGGGTCGCGCCGTCGAGGACCGTGACGTCGTCGAGGAGGTCGCGCCGGCTCAGCCGACGGGCGCGGCTCAGGATCTCGAGGACCGGGCCCTTGGTGTTGTCGAGGTAGAGACCGAAGTCGTGGTCCTCCTCGGAGCCCACGTAGTGGTTGACCTGGCTCAGGTAGGCCCGGACGTACCTCGCGACGAGGTCGCGCACGGTGGCCTCGGGCAGCGCCTTCTGCCAGCCCATGAGCGCCAGGCTGGCGGCGAAGCGCCGCAGGTCCCAGGAGAAGTGGCCGAGGTAGGCCTCGTCGAAGTCGTTGACGTCGAAGACGAGTCGTCCGTCGCTGTTGAGGTAGGTGCCGAAGTTCTCGGCGTGCAGGTCGCCGTGGATCCAGATCCGGCTGGTCCGCTCGTCGGCGAAGGAGTCGCGCATGCGCGTGACGTCGGCGTAGAACAGGCAGGCGGTGCCGCGGAAGAACGCGAACGGGTCGGCCGCCATCTTCCGGTACTTCACGCGGAACGCCTGTGGGTCGGCCTTCATGAGGTCGGCGAACGCCTCCTCGAGGACCTCGATGATCCGCTGCTTGCGGGTGCGTGTGGCGGCCATCCGGTCAGGCGACCAGGGAGGCGAAGAGCTGGACGTACTGGATGAGGTGCCGGTCACCGAGGAACTGGTCGATCACGCGCTCGCGCGCCGCCTCGCCGAGCTTCGCCGCGAGCGCGTCGTCGGCGAAGACCCTCGCGAGCGCCGCCCCGAACGCGTCGAGGTCGGTCGGGTCCTCGATGAGGAGCCCGTGCACGCCGTCGACGATCTGGTCCTGGATCCCGCCCACGGCGGAGGCGATCACCGGGCGTCCCTTCCACATCGCCTCGGTGACCGTCAGGCCGAAGCCCTCGACGAGGCTCTTCTGCACGACCACCGAGGCGTGGCGCTGGAGTGCGTTGACGAGGTGGGCGTTCTCGTCGACGTCGTCCATCGGCAGGCTGATCAGGTGCACCCGCTGCTGCACCTCGGGCGTCTGGCGCTCCCAGAGGCTGGTGCACTCGTCGAAGACCGCGGCTCCCTCGGGGTCGTCCGACACCCCGGCCGCCTCAGGTCCCACGAGGGCGAGGTGCACGTCGGGCGGGAGCGCGTCGAGGTGGTCGACGAAGCCACGCAGCACCCCCGGCATGTCCTTGAGGCGGTCCCAACGGCTGACCTGGACGACCAACCGGGCGTGCGCCGGGATCGGCCCGTCGCCGTAGACGAGACCTTGGTGCGGGCGGACCTCCCCGGGGGCGCCGTCACGGCGGGTGAAGCCGAGCTCGCCCGGGTCGGCATGGTCGGTGACCAGGCCGGCCTGCGCGAGCGACGCCCGCACCCTGGCCTCGGAGAGGTCGATGTTCTTCGCGCTGAACGGGTCGATCGACGGCGCGATGATCAGCACCTTGTCGGCGGGCACCCAGTGCGGGACGTACTCCCTGCGGGAGAAGATGAAGCCGTCGGCACGCTCGATGAACTCCCGCAGGAACGACCATCCCATCTCGGTGAGCGCGTCGGTGGTGTCCCGGCCGATGTGGCAGCGCCAGACCACCCGAGCGCCCAGGCGACGCAGACCGTCGACCAAGCCCGCGGTCTGCGGGTCGTGGAGCAGCACCACGTCGTGGGGCTTGACCACCTGCTCGGCCATGGGCAGGTTGTAGGACAGGACGCGAGCGAAGTGCTCTCGCTGCTCCGCGCCGAGCGGTCCGCCGTCGCCGGGCGAGCCGTGGAGGAAGTTGTGCAGCCGCTTGGTGATCATGAAGAAGTCGTGGTCGCCGTCGAGCACGAGCCACCTGGCCTCGACCCCGGCGCCGAGGGTGTAGGCCAGGATGTACTGCAGCATCTCGGCGACGCCGCCGCCCTTGCTCGTGGCGTTGATGTTCCACACGGTCCGGCCCCGGAAGACCTCGCCCACCGCAAGCCGCTGGTACTCCTCGAGCCGCTGGGCGCGCTCAGGAGGCAGCAGGCCGGCAAGCCGTTCGAGCGGGACCGGCTGGATCTCCACCTCGCGCATCGTGACCTCCTTCGAGGAGCCTCTCCCTCCAGCCTAGGCGGATACACCACCCGAACCGGTCAGTTCCGGCACAGAGAGGCCGCTCTCACGCAGCTCGAGGGCCGCGAGCTCCCTGACCACCACCGGGTCCCGGCGCCGCCACGCGCCCGCCGGGTCGTCGCTGATCCGCGCGAGGCGGTGCAGCGGCTGGCGCGCCATCGCCCTCAGCGCGAAGAGGTCCAGGTCGTCGGTGCTGTCGACGAACCTGCGGCCCGCGGTCGCCTGGCGGACGAAGCGCCACCGCAGGGGCAGGTAGACCGCGAGCGCGATCAGCACGGGGATGGCGCCGACCGCGAGCCCCAGCCAGAACGCCAAGGTCTGGACCGCCTCGACCTGGGCGTCCCCCGCGGCGGCGAGCCGGTCAGCCGCACCACCCGCCCCGTCGAAGGGCGCCCTGACCTCGTCCCCCACCAGCGGGATGTCCTCGACGGACCGGCCGGCGCCGCGCAGCTGCTCCGCGAGCCCGTTGCCGGCGTCGGAGATCTGCTCCCCCGGCTCTGCGAGAGCCAAGGTGGCGTCGCGCACAACGAGCGCGGTCCTCACCCACAGGTAGACCCACAGCACGAGGAGCAGGTCCCCGAGCAGCTGGAGGGAGCGGCGGACCGGGGAGTCGGCGTAGAGCTTCATGGAGCGATACTGCCCGCTCCGCCGCGGTTCACCCGCCTACTTGAGCTCCGCGGAGGTCTTCCCGAGCAGGCGGCGGGCCACGATCAGCTGCTGGATCTGCTGGGTCCCCTCGAAGATGTCGAGGATCTTCGAGTCACGGGCCCACTTCTCGAGCAGCTCGTGCTCGCTGTAGCCGATGCTGCCGGCGAGCTCTACGCACCGCAGGGTGATGTCGCTGCCGACGCGTCCGGCCTTGGCCTTCGCCATCGAGGCCTCGAGCGAGTTGGGCTTGCGGTTGTCGGCCATCCAGGCGGCCTGCAGGGTGAGCAGGTACGCCGCCTCCCAGTCCGCCTCCATCTGAAGGATGGTCGCCGCGGCGGCCGACTGGGTGTGGGCGGGCCGGTCGTAGTCGATCTCGACACCGGCCTTCTCGAGCAGCTCCTTGGTCAGCTCCAGCGACGCGCGGGCGCAGCCGACAGCCATTGCGGCGACGAGCGGACGCGTGTTGTCGAAGGTGGCCATCGCACCGGCGAAGCCCTGCTTCACGTCGATCTCGGGGCTGCCGAGGAGGTTCTCCTTGGGGACCCGGCAGTCCTCGAAGCGGATGGTCGCGGTGTCGGAGGAGCGGATCCCGAGCTTGTGCTCGAGACGCTCGACGTTCATGCCGGGCGTGCCCTTCGCGACCACGAACGACTTGATCGCGGCGCGGCCCAGGCTCTTGTCGAGGGTCGCCCAGACGACGACGGCGTCGCAACGGTCACCGGCCGTGACGAAGATCTTCTCGCCGTTGAGGACGTAGTGGTCGCCGTCGAGCACGGCCGTGGTCTGGATGTTGGCCGAGTCGGAGCCGCAGCCGGGCTCGGTGATGGCCATGCTCGCCCAGACGCCGTCGAAGCGCTTGTGCTGCTCCTCGTTCGCGACCGAGGCGATGGCGGAGTTGCCCAGGCCCTGACGCGGCATCGAGAGCAGCAGTCCCACGTCGCCCCAGCACATCTCCATGATGGAGAGCACCGAGGCCAGGTTGGAGCCGTTCTTCGTGCCGGCGGCGGCCTCGTCCGACGTACCTTCCTCGCGGCGTACGCCGGAGGCGCCCGCCCCGCTCGCGGCACCGGACTCGCTGAGCCCGTCGATCATCGCCGCGAGCATGTCGAGCTCCTTGGGGTACTCGTGCTCGAGCTCGTCGTACTTGCGGGAGTTGGGGCGGAGCAGGTTCATCGCAACCTGGTGCGCCTGGCCGACCAGCGGCCGGAACTTCTTGGGGGTCTCGAGATTGATCATGATGGGTACCTGTCCTGAGCCGAGGCTCAGACCAGGACGCCTCCTTCCATGACGCCGACGGCACGCAGGTCGCGGTACCACCGTTCGACGGGATGCTCCTTGACGAAGCCGTGGCCACCGAGCAGCTGGACACCGTCGTTGCCGATCTGCATGCCGCGCTCGGCGCACAGCTTGCGGGCCAGGGCGACCTCGCGGTCGAACGGCTTGCCCTGCGCGGCACGGGAGGCCGCCTTGTAGGTCACGAGCCGCATCGACTGCAGCTCGATCGCGATGTTGGCCACCATGAAGGCCACCGACTGCCGGTTGCTGATCGGCTCGCCGAAGGCCTGGCGCTCGTTGACGTAGGGGATGACGTAGTCGAGCACCGCCTGGCCGGTGCCGATCGCGAGGGCGCACCACGCGAGGCGCGAGAGGCGGACCGCCTCGGCATACGCCTCGCCGTCCTCGTCGCCGAGCAGCGCGATGCTCCCGACACGGACGCCGTCGAGGACGACGCGTCCGAGACCTGCCGCCCGCACGCCCATGGAAGGCTCCGACTCGACCGCGAGGCCCTCGGTGGAGGACTCCACGAGGAACAGTGCCGGCTTCCCGTCGAGGGACGCGCCGATGACGAACAGCTCGGCGTCCGCGGCCCGCGGGACGAGCGACTTCACGCCGTTGAGGACGAAGCCGTCACCGTCGCGGGTGGCGGTGGTCTCGGGAGCCGTCGCGTCGAAGAGCGGCCGGGGCTCGGTCAGGGCGAGCGCGGCGGCGGGGACGTCCTCGCCGGTGAAGGCGGGCAGGTACGTCGACTGCTGCTCGTCGTTGCCCCACAGGGAGAGTGCCGTGGCGACCGCGCCGGGCGCGAGGCAGGCGACGGCGAGGCCCATGTCGCCCTTGGCCAGCGCCTCGGCGACGAGCGTGCCCGCCATCGCCGACCGCTCGGCCGAGATCCCCTCGAGCTCCTCGGGCACGCCCAGGATCGGCAGCCCGATCTCGAGACTCGACCTGAGCAGCTCCTCGGGGGCGGCGCACGCGTCGTTCGCCTCGGCGGCCGCGGGTCGCAGCATCTCGGTCGCGAACTCGCTCACGACGTCGACGAGCATCTGCTCGTCCTCGGTGGGAGTCAGGTCGAACAGGCCCTTCGTCGCGGCGGAGGGGACGCGGACCGCCGTGCCGCCGGGCTTCCCCTTGCGGCTGAAGGTGCGGTTGACCGCTCCGACCGTCCGGAACCCGGCGCGGGTCGTCTCGAACACCGCGCGCTCGGTCTGCTTGCGCAGACCGAGACGGTCGAGCACGTTGGTCTGCGCGAGACGGTTGAGCATGGAGACCGCGAAACCGATCGGATCCTGCCGGTCCGCGGACGGAACGCCATTCTTTGTCAGGGACATGCGGCAACTGTAACTGCGAGTTACACGCCGTGCCACAGGTGACCGGCGTGGTCCACACCACAACTAGGATGTCCGGCATGTCTGAGACCGAGGCCGAGACGTCACCACTCCCCCAGGGCGGCACCGTGCGTCCCATCACCCGGTGGGGCGAGCACGTCATGCACCGTCTGCAGGAGCCGGTCACCGCGTTCGACGACGACCTGCGCGAGCTCGCCGCCGACATGGTCGCCACCATGTACGCCGCCGACGGCGTCGGACTCGCGGCCTGTCAGATCGGCGTCGACCGGTCGATCTTCGTCTTCGACTGCCCCGACGACGAGGGGGTGCGCCACCAGGGAGTGGTCTGCAACCCCGAGCTCTTCCTCCCCGAGGGCCGGGACCGCACGCTCGACGACGACGACGAGGGCTGCCTCTCCCTGCCCGGCGCGTTCGTGCCCTGCGCGCGTCCCGACGTCGCCCGGGTCGAGGGCCAGGACCTCGACGGCAACCCGGTCTCCTACAGCGGCCGGGGGCTGCTCGCCCGGTGCCTCCAGCACGAGACCGACCACTGCAAGGGCACGGTCTTCGGGGATCGGCTCAACAAGCGCGCCCGCAAGAAGCTGTTCAAGCAGGCCGACGAGTACGCCGAACGCTTCCCCGCCGACTGGCCGGTCATCACCGCCGAGCAGTGACGTAGCAGGCCACCGCGGTCGCCGCCGCGACGTTGAGCGAGTCGATGCCCGCGGCCATCGGGATCACCGCGCGCCGGTCCGCGGTCTCCATCCAGCGGCGCGACAGCCCGGGGCCTTCGGATCCCATGAGCAGCGCGACCCTGTCGAGGCCGCGCACAGCGTCCTCGATCTCCACGGCATCCGCGGCGGGGGTGAGGGCGACCGTCGTGAAGCCCGCCTTCGCCAGCTCGGCCGCCCCGTCGTACCAACCCTCCATCCGCGCGTAGGGCACCGAGAAGACCGCACCCATCGCGACCTTGATCGAGCGACGGTAGAGCGGGTCGGCGCATCGGGGAGAGAGCACGATCGCGTCAACCCCGAGCGCGGCCGCCGAGCGGAAGATCGCGCCGACGTTGGTGTGGTCCACCACGTCCTCGAGGACCACCACGGTTCGAGCGTCCTCCAGCACCTCGGCCACGGCCGGCAGGGGCGTGCGCTCCAGCGAGGCGAGCGCGCCGCGGTGGACGTGGAAGCCGGTGACCTCCTCGGCCAGGTCCTCGCTGACCACGAAGCAGGGCCCGTCGCTGCGGTCGAGCACGTCCGCGAGCCCCTCGAGCCAGCGAGGCGCCATCAGGAACGACCGTGCGGCGAAGCCGGCCTCGACAGCGCGCCGCACGACCTTCTCGCCCTCGGCGAGGAAGAGGCCGTGCTCGGCCTCGAGGTGCTTGCGGAGCTCGACGTCGCGGAGGTCGCGGTAGTCGGCCAGCCTCGGGTCGGCCGGGTCCGACACCTCGATCAGCTCTGCCATCCGTACCTTTCCGGGTTGCCCACCGCGACCACGTCGCCGACCACCACGATCGCCGGCGGGCGGACGTCCTCACGCACGACGTCCTCCGCGACGTGCTCGAGGGTCGAGAGTACGGTGCGCTCCCCCGGCATCGTCCCCTCGGCGACCACCGCGACCGGGGTCGAGGCCGCCCGCCCGCCCGAGACGAGTCGTGCCGCGATCGCGGCGAGGTTCTGCACCGCCATCAGGAGTACGACGGTCCCGCGCATGCGGGCGAGGGCGTCCCAGTCGACGAGGGAGCTGTCGTGGTCGGGCGGCACGTGACCCGAGACGACGGTGAACTCGTGGGCCACCCCGCGGTGCGTCACCGGGATGCCGACCGCAGCGGGGACCGAGATCGCACTGGTCACCCCGGGCACGACCGTGCAAGGCACACCCGCCTCGGCGCAGGCGATCGCCTCCTCGTAGCCCCTGCCGAAGACGAACGGGTCGCCGCCCTTGAAGCGCACGACTCGCTTGCCCTCCAGGGCACGCTCGACGATCACCCGGTTGATCTCCTCCTGCGAGGCCGACCGGCCGCGGGGCAGCTTGGCCACGTCGACGAGCTCGACGTCGGGCGAGAGCTCGCTGAGCAGCTCCCGCGGCGCCAGGCGGTCGGCGACGACGACGTCGGCCTCGCTGAGCGCGCGCCGCGCGGCGACGGTGACGAGCTCCGGGTCGCCCGGGCCTCCTCCGACCAGCACGACGCCCGGGGACCGGTCCCGGTGCGCCTCGGCGTCGATCACGCCGTCGCGCAGGGCGGAGACGATCTCGTCGCGGACGGCTGCCGACCGCTGGGGCTGCCGGTTGCCCAGCACGGCGACGGTGACGCCGGCGTGGCGACCCACGGCGGGGGTCCAGGCGGAGGCTCGCTTCGCGTCGTCGCTGCGGACACAGAAGATGCGCCGCTCCTCGGCCGCGCGGCTGACCTCCTCGTTGACCTCGCGCACGTCCGTCGCCGCGATGACGTACCAGGCCCCGTCGAGGTCCCTGGGCTCGAAGCCCCGCTCGCGCCAGGTCACCTCGCCGGAGCCGACGAGACCCTCGATGGACGGTGTGACGACGGGCGACACCACCTCGACGACCGCGCCGACGGCGAGGAGGGCCGGGACCCGGCGCTGGGCCACGTGGCCCCCGCCGACGACGACCACCTTGCGTCCGGCGAGGCGGAGCCCGGCGGGGTACGGAGGGAACTCCTCGTCAGCCACCGGTGGCCTCCTTCCTCGCGACGCCCGCGGAGTCGAAGGTGGCCATCTCCCGGAGGGTGGCACCGGCCGCCTCGACGAGCGGGAGCGCGAGCAGGGCGCCCGTCCCCTCGCCCAGCCGGAGGTCGAGGTCGACGAGGGGACGCAGGCCGAGCTGGGCGAGGGCGACGGCGTGGCCGGGCTCGACGCTGCGGTGTCCCGCGAAGCAGTAGCCGGCCACGGCCGGTGCGAGCGCCTGGGCCACGAGCGCGGCTGCGCCGGCGATCACCCCGTCGAGGATGACCGGCACCCGCCGGTGAGCGGCCCCGAGGAGAAACCCGGCAAGACCCGCGTGCTCGAAACCTCCGAGCGAGGCCAGGGTCTCCACCGGGTCGTCGGTGACCGGCCGGGCCTCGAGCGCCCGCGCCACCACCTCGACCTTCCGGGCCAGGACCGTGTCGTCGACGCCCGTGCCCCGGCCGGTGACGTCGCCCGGCGCCACACCGGTCAGGGCGGCGACGAGCGCGGCGGACGGCGTGGTGTTCCCGATGCCCATGTCGCCCGTCAGGAGCACGTCGTGGCCGCGGTCGACGAGGCGGTCCGCGACGTCGACGCCGGCGAGGAGCCCGTCGACGGCCTCGCTCCGGGTCATCGCCGGCTCGACCGCCAGGTCCGACGTACCCGGTCTGATCTTGTGGTCGAGCAGGTCCGGACCCGGTTCGAGGTCGGTGGCCACGCCCATGTCGACGACCACGACGGCCGCGCCGGCCTGCCGGGCCAGGACGTTGACGGCGGCGCCGCCGGCGCGGAAGTTCGCCACCATCGAGGCGGTGACCTCCTGCGGCCACGGGCTCACCCCCTGGGCGTGGACGCCGTGGTCGCCCGCGAAGACGGCCACGACGGGCGAGGCGAGCGGCCTCGGCGGGCACTCCCCCTGGATCCCGCAGAGCGCGACCGAGGCGTCCTCGAGGACACCGAGGGCACCTGCGGGCTTGGTCAGCTGGGCCTGTCGCACGCGGGCCTCGTCCATCGCCGCGGGATCCGGCTCGAGGACGGCGTCGACGACCGCGCGCAGGCGAAGCTCTGGGGTCGGGGTCATGCGCCTCATTCTCTCGCCGGATCGGGGAACCCTGGCAGACGACCACCCTGCGGACTAGGGTCGCGAGCACACCCACTCAAGGAGGTATGGATGAGCCTGGAACGACCGGTCAGCCCGAACCCCTACGACCTGCTCCCGGCAGTGCCTTCGTTCACGGTCACGAGCACCGACGTGCAGGACGGCCAGCCGCTCGAGGACGACCAGGTCGCGGCGAAGGGGAACACCTCCCCGCAGCTGAGCTGGTCCGGAGCTCCTGAGGGCACCAAGAGCTTCGTGGTCACCTGCTTCGACCCCGACGCACCGACGCCCTCCGGTTTCTGGCACTGGGTCCTGGTGGACCTGCCGGCGCACGTCACGTCCCTCGACACCGGCGCCGCCTCGGGTTCGCTCCCGGGCAAGGCGTTCCACTGTCGCAACGACGGCGGGGAGAAGGGCTTCATGGGCGCCGCTCCCCCGCCGGGCGACCAGGTGCACCGCTACTTCTTCGTCGTGCACGCGGTCAAGGAGGAGTCGCTCGGGGTGGACTCCGACGCCTCACCCGCGGTGGTGTCGTTCAACCTCGCGTTCAAGACGCTGGGGCGCGCGATCCTCCACGGCACCTACCAGCACTGACCGGCGGCAGCGCTCAGCGCATCTCGCGGTAGGTCGAGGAGTCGAGGAACAGCGGCAGCACGTGCTGGGCGGAGAGCGCCAGGTCGAGCTCGCCCGAGCGGATCCGTTCGGGGTCGACGAAGACGATCTGGCGCCCCTCCCCCAGCCGGACGTCGGCGTCGGTGGCCTCGGTGCGCTTGACCCAGATCTGCCAGCGGTCGGCGAGGTGGGAGGAGATCTTGGGCGAGTGCTGGACGATCTCGTCGAACCACAGCTCGAAGCCCCGCTCTCTGAGCCCGGTCTCCTCCTCGAGCTCGCGGTGGAGCGCGTCCTCCCAGGACTCCCCCTCCTCCAGGTGACCGCCGACGAGGCCCCACTGGTTGGGTGAGACCAGGGCGTGCTCGTCGCGCTCCTGGAGGAGGATCCAGCCGCGGCCGTCGACGAGGATCGCGCTCGTGATCCGGCAGTTCTGCTCGGCGCAGGGAGGGTCGTTCTCGCTCAGCGGAGCGGCGTTGCTGCGGGCCACGGGTCCTCCGACTTGTCAGCGTGCTCGGCCTTCACGCACACTAGCCGACCGCAGGACAACCAAGGGGGGCCGGTGCTGTACGTCGCGATCGCGGCTCGGGCGTTCCGGCGTTACTCCACCTACACCGCGGCCACGCTCGCCGGGATCTTCACCAACTCCGTCTTCGGGGTCATCTACAGCTTCACCTACATCGCCGTCTGGGCCCAGACCCCCGATGCGGGCGGCTATGACGTCACCGACGCGGTGACCTATGTCTGGCTCGGTCAGGCGATGCTCATGACGGTCGCGATCTGGGGCGGCGGCGCCACCGACGACCTCGCGACGCGGATCCGCTCCGGCGACGTGGCGATCGACCTCTACCGCCCCGTGGGGCTGCTCGGCTGGTGGCTCGCGAGCGACCTCGGGCGGGCGACGTACCACCTCCTCACCCGTGGGCTGGCGCCGACCGTGATCGGCGCGCTGCTGTTCGACCTGCGCTTCCCCGGCGGCCCACTCGCGTGGCTGCTGTTCGCGGCGTCGGTGCCCCTGGCCGTCGTCGTGAGCTTCGGGATCCGGATGCTCGTGAGCGCGAGCGCCTTCTGGCTGCTCGACGACGCAGGGGTGAAGAACCTCCAGGTCGTGCTGGCCATGTTCTTCTCCGGGCTCGTCGTCCCCCTGGTCCTCTTCCCGGGCTGGGCCCGCGACGTCGCGATGGCCCTGCCGTGGGCGGCATTCCTCCAGGTGCCGGCCGACATCTGGCTCGGCCAGCGAGCAGGCTGGGCAGCGGTCGAGGGGCTCGCCTTCCAGGCGATGTGGGCAGCGGTGCTCCTCGGGGTCTGCCAGGTCGTCCTCGCGCGCGCCCGCGACAAGGTGGTGGTGCAGGGTGGCTGACAGCCTCGTCGCCCGGACCCTGTGGGGCGTCCGTGCGTACGGCATCCTCGCGACGGCCTGGATCCGGGTCTCGATGACCTACCGCGCCTCCTTCGTGATGCTCACGCTCGGGCAGTTCCTCGTCACCCTGCTCGACTTCGTCGCGATCGTCATCCTGTTCACCAACGTCGACGCGCTCGGCGGCTTCGGCCTCGCCGAGATCGCCTTCCTGTACGGCGGGACCAGCCTGTGCCTCGGGCTGGCGGATCTCGTCCTGGGGAACATCGAGCGGCTCGGCACCAAGATCCGCCTGGGCACGTTCGACGCGATGATGGTCCGGCCTGTCCCGTTGTTCGCGCAGGTGTGCGCCGACGACTTCGCCCTCCGCAGGCTCGGCCGGATCACGCAGGCGGCGGTCGTCCTCGCCCTGGCCGCGGTCGTGGTCGACGTCGACTGGACCTGGCTGCGTGCCGCGATGGTGCCCTACCTCATCGTCTGCGGCACCGGCATCTTCCTCGCCATCTTCACCCTCGGTGCGGCCCTCCAGTTCTGGACGACCGACGGGTCGGAGGCCGCGAACGCCTTCACCTACGGCGGTAGCACCGTCACGCAGTACCCCCTGACGATCTACCCCACCGAGCTGGTCAAGGCGCTGACCTTCGTGATCCCGGTAGCGATGGTCAACTGGTACCCCACCCTCTACATCCTCGGCCGGCCCGACCCGTTCGGGTTCCCCGACGCCCTGCAGTTCGCCTCGCCCGTCGCGGTGCTCGGTCTCGGCCTCCTCGCCGCACTCGCCTGGCGCACCGGCGTCCGCCGCTACCGATCCACAGGGAGCTGACCATGTCGCTGATCGAGGTCGAGAGTCTCGCGCGCACCTTCACCGTGCGGCGCAGGGTCTCCCGCTTCCGTCGTACGACGGAGACCGTGCACGCCGTTCGCGACATCTCCTTCTCCGTCGAGCGCGGCGAGATGGTCGGCTACATCGGACCCAACGGCGCCGGGAAGTCGACCACGATCAAGATGCTCACCGGCATCCTCGTCCCGACCTCGGGCCGACTCTCCGTGGCCGGCGTCGACCCCTCACGCGACCGGGTGGCCCTCACCCGGCGGATCGGCGTCGTCTTCGGGCAGCGGACCACCTTGTGGTGGGACCTGCCGCTGCGGGACTCCTTCGACCTGTTGCGTCGGATCTACCGCATCGACGCCGCCCGCTACCGCGAGAACCTCGCGACCTTCACCGAGCTGCTCGAGCTCGGCGACCTGCTCGACACCCCGGTGCGCCAGCTCTCGCTCGGGCAGCGGATGCGAGGCGACATCGCGGCGGCCCTGCTCCACGACCCCGAGATCCTCTACCTCGACGAGCCGACGATCGGCCTCGACATCGTCAGCAAGGGACGGCTGCGGGAGTTCCTGCGCGAGGTCAACGCCGACCGCGGTGTGACGGTGCTGCTGACCACCCACGACCTCCAGGACATCGAGCAGCTGTGCTCGCGGGTCATGGTGATCGACCACGGCTCGATGGTCTTCGACGGCCCGCTCGAGTCCCTGCACCGCCGCGGCGGGGCCACCCGCACCCTCGTGGTCGACCTCGTGGACGAGGCGCCTCCGATCGACGTACCCGGCGCGGCCGTCAAGCGGGTCGAGGGCCCGCGCCAGTGGCTCTCCTTCCCCGCCGAGGCCAGCGCCGCCCCCCTCGTGGCAGCCGTCGCCGCGTCGTACGACGTCGCCGACCTGTCGCTGCTCGAGCCGGACATCGAGGACGTCATCCGCGAGATCTACGAGCGGCCCGGGGTACCGTCACAGGGCTCCTGAGAGAATCGACGCATGAGCCAGGGACACACCAGCGACGTGCACGAGGTCGACATCCTCGGCGAGCCGTACCTCTCCGAGACGATCGAGCTCGAGGACGACGAGGAGGGGTCCGTCGTCGCGACGCTGGTCCACCGTCGTACGCACATCGACTCGGGTGGGCGCACCCTCGGAGCGGTCCTGCACCTCCACGGGTTCTCCGACTACTTCTTCCAGACCCCGGCCGCGGACTACTGGACCGCGCGCGGGTACGACTTCTACGCGCTGGACCTGCGGAAGTACGGCCGCTCGCTGCGCCCGCACCAGACCCCGAACTTCGTCACCGACCTCCGGCACTACTTCGAGGAGATCGACGCGGCGATGGAGCGGATCACCGACCGCGACGGCCACACCCACGTGATCGTGACCGCCCACTCCACCGGTGGCCTCGTCGCACCGCTCTGGGCCGACGCACGCGGCCCGAAGCTGGCCGGCATGGTGCTCAACTCCCCCTGGCTCGACCTGCACGGCAGCTTCCTGCTCCGCACCGCCGGCACCGCGGCCATCGACCAGGTCGGCGCCCGCCGCCCCTACCTCTCGATCCCCCGTAACGTCTCCGGCCTCTACGCCCAGAGCCTCCACAAGGACCACCGCGGTGAGTGGGAGTTCAACCTCGACTGGAAGCCGATCGAGAGCTGGCCGGTGTACGCCGGATGGCTGCGTGCCGTCCGCCGGGGCCACGCGCGGGTGCACCGGGGCATCGAGGTCGGCGCTCCGGTCCTCGTCCTCACCTCGGGGGCGAGCTCGTTCCCGCGCGAGTGGGACGAGAACGTCGACAAGCACGACATCGTCCTCGACGTCGAGCAGATCCGGAAGTGGGCCCACAAGCTCGGCAGCCACGTCACCGTCAGCAGGATCGAGGGCGCGCTGCACGACGTCACGCTCTCCGCCGAGCCGATCCGGCACCGGGTCTTCGACCAGGTCAGCCGCTGGCTCGAGGCCTACGTCCAGGAGCCCTGAGCGCCGCGTTCGATGATCCGGAGCAGCGCGTCGGTGTCGAGGTGCTCCTCGACGGCGTCGGCGAGGGCCTCGATGCGCTGCTCCCGGCGTGAGCCGAAGACGGTGTCCCGCCTGGGCGCCCAGTCGGGCCGGTTCGCGTCCGCCGCCACCTCGGTGAGGAAGGCACGCCTGAAGCCGTCGTTCTCGAACGCGCCGTGCCACAACGTGCCCCAGGTGGCGCCGTCGCGACAGCCGTCGAGGAACAGTTCGCCGCCACGCACCGCCACCTCCCCGTGGTGGATCTCGTAACCGTCCACCGGATGACCCAGCGCGTTCCCGCTCGGGCGAGCGAGGACCTTCTCACGCCGGAACGTCGTGCGCACCGGGAGCAGGCCCAGGCCGGGTGCCACTTTCGGCGTACCGGTCTCGACGCCGTCGGGGTCGTTCACCCGCTCGCCGAGCATCTGGAAGCCGCCGCAGACGCCGAGGACGGGCTGACCGCCGCGATGGCGCTCGACGAGCGGCCCCTCCAGACCGCGCTCCCGGAGCCAGGCCAGGTCGTCCACCGTCGCGCGGGTGCCGGGCAGGACGACGAGGTCCGCGTCGGCCAGCGCCTCCGGCGAGTCGGCGAACCGGATGTCGACGCCGGGCTCCACGGCGAGCGCGTCGACGTCGGTGAAGTTGGAGATCCGCGGGAAGCGGACGACGGCCACCCGGAGCACCGGGCCCGTGTGCTGGTCCGTCGCCCTGCGTCCCTCGAGGTCGATCGCGTCCTCCGAGTCGAGCCAGAGACCGGGCAACCAAGGCAGCACGCCGAGCACGGGGCGCTCGGTCGCCTCCTCGATCATCCGGAGGCCGGGCTCGAGCAGCGACGCGTCGCCGCGGAACTTGTTCACCACGAAGGCCCGCAGCAGGCGCTGGTCGTGCTCGGGCATCAGCTTCAACGTGCCGTACATGGCCGCGAACACGCCGCCGCGGTCGATGTCGCCGACCACGACCGTGGGGATCCGGCCGTGCTGGGCGAGCCCCATGTTGACGAAGTCGTGCTCGCGCAGGTTGATCTCGGTCGGGCTCCCCGCTCCCTCGCAGACGACCACGTCGTACCTGCGGGAGAGGTCGTCGAACGCGGCGTACGCCGCCTCGGCCATGGCCGTCCGGGCGCCCGCGAACGAGGACGCGTCGAGCTCGCCGAAAGGCCGGCCCATGAGCACGACGTGGCTCCTGCGGTCCGAGCCGGGCTTGAGCAGGACCGGGTTCATCGCCGCCTCGGGCTCGGCACCCGCCGCGAGGGCCTGGACCCACTGGGCGCGGCCGATCTCGGCGCCGTCGGCGGTGACCATCGAGTTGTTCGACATGTTCTGCGCCTTGAACGGCGCGACCTTCACGCCCTCGCGCGCCAGCCACCGGCAGATCCCGGTCGTCAGCACCGACTTCCCGGCGTCCGAGGTGGTGCCGGCCACGAGCAGCGCCCCGCGCAGACCCTTGGTCATGAGACGAAGGCGACGATCGCGACCACGCCGACCGTCACGATGACCATCCGCAACGCCAGCGGGGGCAGCCGGCGGCCGACCGTGGCGCCGATCTGGCCGCCCACCACCGAGCCGACTGCGATGAGACCGGCGATCAGCCAGTCGACCTCGGCCACGGCGATGAAGATGACCGCGGCCACCGCGTTCACGAGCCCGGCAAGGACGTTCTTCGTGCCGTTGAGCCGTTGCAGGGAGTCCTGGATGCCGATGCCCATGATCGCCATGAGCAGCACGCCCTGGGCGGCCCCGAAGTAGCCGCCGTACACGCCGGTGAGCATCACCAGCACCCACACCCACAGGGCGCCGTGCTCCGGGACGCCGCCCCGGTGCTCGGCTCGTGCGGCGACCTTCCGGGAGATGGTGGGCTGCAGCAGCACCAGCACGCACCCGAGGAGGATCAGCACCGGCACGATCGCGTTGAAGGCCGCTGCCGGGAGCGCCAGCAGGAGGACCGCGCCGATGACCCCGCCGACCAGCGACGCGGACGCGAGCCGCAGCAGCCGGCCTCGCTGGCCACGTAGCTCGCGCCGGTAGCCGATCGCCCCCGACACCGACCCCGGGACGAGGCCGATCGTGTTGGTCACGTTGGCGGTCACCGGTGGCAGCCCGACAGCCAGCAGGGTCGGGAACGTGATCAACGTCCCCGACCCCACCACCGTGTTGATGGTCCCCGCCGCGACCCCGGCGAGGGCCACGGCGAGCATCTCCAGACCCGTCACTGAGCGGGCGGCTCCCCGTCCTCGGGGACCGCCGGAGCCGCCTGCCTGCCGATCTCCGACGACGCCTCGGCCGCCGCGATCGCCTCGGCCACCGCCTCATGCGCCTGGGAGAGGCTGCGGTCACCGTGAGCGTCCGGCACGGCCGGCTCGGCCGGGCCCATGTCGACCCGTTTCACGGGACCGTCGACATCGTCGGGAATCCCCTTCAGGCTGTTCATCGTCGAGCCGAGACCCTCGAGGGCCCGGCCGATCTCGCTCGGGACGATCCACACCTTGTTCGCGTCGCCCTCGGCGATCTTCGGCATCATCTGGAGGTACTGGTAGGCGAGCAGCGACTGGTCGGGCCGGCCGTCGTGGATGGCCTGGAAGACGGTCTGGATCGCCTGGCCCTCACCCTGAGCCTTGAGGATCTGGGACTCCCGCTCGGCCTGGGCGCGAAGGATCTGCGCCTCGCGCTCACCCTCAGCGGTGAGGATCGCGGACTGCTTCGAGCCCTCCGCGGTGAGGATCGCCGCCTGCCGCGAGCCCTCGGCGGTGAGGATGACGGCGCGCTTCTCGCGGTCGGCGCGCATCTGCTTCTCCATCGAGTCCTTGATCGACGGCGGCGGGTCGATGCCCTTGAGCTCCACGCGGTTCACACGGATGCCCCACTTGCCGGTCGCCTCGTCGAGGACGCCACGCAGCCGGCTGTTGATCGCGTCGCGGCTGGTCAGCGTCTCCTCGAGGTCCATGCCACCGACGATGTTGCGCAGCGTGGTCATCGTGAGCTGCTCGACGGCCTGGATGTAGTTCGCGATCTCGTACGTCGCGGCGACCGGGTCGGTGACCTGGAAGTAGATGACGGTGTCGATCGAGACGACCAGGTTGTCCTCGGTGATCACCGGCTGCGGCGGGAACGACACCACCTGCTCGCGCAGGTCGATCATGTAGCGGACCTTGTCGACGAACGGGACGACGACGTTCAGACCGGCGGGCAGCGTGCCCTTGTACTTGCCGAACCGCTCCACGATGCCCGCTCGCGCCTGCGGCACGATGCGTACCGTCTTGGCCAGTGCGGCCACGGCGAACAGCACCAGCAGGACGAAGACGATCAGGACTCCTACTCCTGCACCCTCCACGGTGAGAACCCTTTCGTTGTTTGTCGGCCCGGCTCAGGGAGTCAGGCCAGGAATGCGGTGCACGAGAGCTGTGGCGCCGCGGATCTCGAAGATGTCCACGGCCTCCCCGGGTGCGATGACCTCGGTCTCGTCGAAGGGGCGAGCCGTCCACAGCTCGCCGCCGACGCGGATCTGGCCGCTGTGGATCGAGACCTCGTCCACGACGATGCCCTGCTTGCCGACCAGCGCGGCGTGGCCGAGGGTGAGCTCGGGCCCGGAGTGCAGCCGCTTGACGATGTTCGGGCGGACCAGCGCCAGCATGCCGACCGAGGCGGCCACGGCGGCGAGGATCTGCACCGGGAGGCCGAGGCCGACCAGCGACACCGTCATGCCGACGAGCGCACCCACCGCGAGCATCAGCAGGACGAGGTCGAGGCTGAACAGCTCCGCGACGCCGAGTGCGATCGCGACGCCGAGCCAGGCCTGCCATGCCTGCAACCACTCCGGAAGCTCCATGCCGCCAGCCTAGTCACTCCGTGCGGTGCCGCACGCGACGGCGCGCGGCCCAGCGGCCGTCCTCGTGCGTCAGCCGCAGCGGCATCCCGAACGTGGTCGAGATGACCTCCTCGGTGAGCACCTGCTCCATCGGGCCTGAGGCGACGACCTTGCCCTGACGGAGCAGCATCGCGTGGGTGAAGCCCGGAGGGATCTCCTCCACGTGGTGGGAGACGAGCACCGTCGCGGGCGACATCTCGTCCATGGCGAGGACGGTCAGCGTCGAGACCAGGTCCTCGCGCCCGCCGAGGTCGAGGCCGGCCGCCGGCTCGTCGAGGAGCAGCAGCTCGGGGTCGGTCATCAGCGCCCGGGCGATCTGGACGCGCTTGCGCTCGCCCTCGCTCAGGGTCCCGAAGGTGCGGTCGAGAAGGTGGCCGGCGCCGACCTCGACGAGGAGGTCGCGAGCCCGCTCGTGGTCGAGCTCGTCGTAGTGCTCACGCCAGCGCCCGAGGACGCTGTACGACGCGGAGACCACCACGTCGCGGACCAGCTCCTGCCGTGGGATCCGGTCGGCCAGGGCAGCGCTGGTCAGGCCGATGCGCGGCCGCAGGTCGAACACGTCGACGGTGCCGAGCACCTCGCCCAGGATGCCGACGATGCCCGAGGTGGGGTGGATCTGCGCGGCGGCGACCTGCAGCAGCGTGGTCTTCCCGGCCCCGTTCGGACCCAGCACCACCCAGCGCTCGTCCTCCTCGACCGTCCAGTCGATCCCGTCGAGAAGGGTCGCCTGCCCCCGCTTGACGGTGACGTCGACGAACTCCAGAACGGCGTCCATGCATTCCTCGTGTGGTCGGTGCGTGAGGCGGCGGGCGGCCGCGGGGCCAAACCTACGGTACGGACCGGTACGTCGCACGGCGTGGAGGCACTCACTACGCTCGTGGCGTGCGTACGACGACCGCGCTTCCGCGCTCCGCCGAGCTCGCCGTGTGGTTCACGGCGTGGGCCGCGGGCGAGGTGAGCCTCGACGACGCCCGCGACGCGATCGTGGGCTCCGACGCCGCCCACGACCTCCTGGACCTTCCCGGCGAGACCGAGCCGATGCCGCTGATCCTCGCCCTGGGACGCCTCCGGGCGCAGGGGGCGGTGGCCGCGGGGCTCGCTCTCCCCGCGCCTGGCGATCCCCTCGGGCTCGCGGGCCCGCCCGCGTTCAACGCCGATGCCCTGGAGGCCGGGGAGGCGGTCGTCCTCGCAGGTCTCGACGCCGGACTGGTGCCCCACGTGGCGGGAGCCGGGGTCGTGTGGAGGTACCACCCTGCGTCCTCGCGCCGCCAGGTCCCCGACACAGCGGAGGCCGACACCGCCCTGCGCCAGGCCGTCCTCGACGCTGCGAACGTGCTCGCGGACCTCGACGTCGCGCGGTGGAGGCCCGAGATCGCCGACGAGCTGATGGCTCTGCGCCGCACCGCCGACCTGCCGTTCCCCCCGGGCTGGGACGCGAGGGCGGTGCGCGTGGCGTCCCTGGCCACCCGCTGCCGCACCATCGTCGACCTGGCCCTGGAGGACGAGGGCGGCGCGGTCTCCGCGGCAGAGGCCGAGTCGCGTCGTGCGGCGCTCACACCACTCGACCACGCTGCGAGACGGGGCCTCGTGGCCGCCTGCTCGTCCGTGCCCGGCCGGTAGCCTGCGACGCGCCATGGCAACCACCCTCCTCATCACCCTTACCGGCACCGACCGCCCCGGGGTCACCTCGACGGTCTTCTCGACGCTCGCGAGGTTCGGGGTCGAGGTCCTCGACATCGAGCAGATCGTGCTCAGACGTCGCCTGGTGCTCGGCGTACTCGTCTCCGCACCGCGTGACGAGAAGGGCCTGCGCCGGGCGATGGAGCAGGTCGCGGCCGACCTCGACATGCAGGTGGAGGTGGAGCGGGGCACCGGCGACAACCGGGCCAGGCCCGAGGGCCGCAGCCACGTCACGGTGATCGGGATGCCCCTCAGGCCTGCCGCCGTCGCCGCGATCGCCGGGCGGATCGCCGACACCGGCGCGAACATCGACCGCATCGAGCGCATGGCGCGCTACCCGGTCACGGCCATCGACCTGCACGTCTCGGGCGCCGACCCCGACCGCCTTCGGCTCACGCTCGCCGAGGAGGCGGCGCGGCAGTCCGTCGACGTCGCCGTGCAGCCCGCGAGCCTGCTGCGCCACGGGATGCGGCTGATCGTCATGGACGTCGACTCCACGCTCATCCAGGGCGAGGTCATCGAGATGCTCGCCGACCACGCCGGCTGTCTCCAGCAGGTCGCGGAGGTCACCGAAGCCGCCATGCGAGGAGAGCTCGACTTCGAGCAGTCGCTGCGGGAGCGGGTCGCCCTCCTCGAGGGCCTCGAGGCGTCCGCGCTCGACCAGGTCTACGACTCGATCCTCCTGGCCCCGGGTGCCCGCACGATGGTCCGCACCCTCAAGCGCCTCGGGTACCGCTTCGCGATCGTCTCCGGCGGCTTCACCCAGATCACCGACCGGATCGCGGCCGACCTCGGCATCGACTTCGCCGCGGCCAACGAGCTCGAGGTCGCCGACGGTCGGCTGACCGGGCGGATCGTCGGGCCTGTGGTCGACCGGGCAGGCAAGGCCGCGGCCCTCCGGCGGTTCGCCGCCGAGGCGGGGGTCCCGACCGCGTCCACGATCGCGATCGGTGACGGCGCCAACGACCTCGACATGCTCTCGGCGGCGGGGCTCGGCATCGCCTTCAACGCCAAGCCGGTGGTGCAGAAGGCCGCCGACACGGCGGTCAACGTGCCCTACCTCGACGCGATCATGTACCTGCTCGGGATCAGCCGCGAGGAGGTCGAGGCCGCCGACGCCGAGGCCGGCATCGTCACCCCCGCTCCCCCGCTGCCCTGACCGTTCAGCCCTTGCCGGTCCTGAAGTCGACGAGCCGCCCGGCCTCGGGCCCGAGCTCCTCCCACGCCACCTCGAGGTCGAAGAGCGCCATGGAGGCGGTCGGGAACCCGTGCAGCATGGAGTGCAGGGCGTCGTGGTCGCCGTCGCCGTCGTCGAGCAGGTGTGCGAGGTAGCCGATGGTGGGCTGGTGTCCGACGAACACCACCACCCGCGCCGTCGCCGGCACGTAGCGCAGCGACTCGAGCACGACGTCGGTGCTCCCCGAGTAGCAGGCCGCGTCGTAGACGACCTCGGCCGCGGACGCCATCACCTGCTCCATCGCCTCCCACGTCGCCCGCGTCCGGGCGGCCGGGGAGACCACGGCGTGGTCGGGAAGAACTGACCTGTCACGGAGGTACGCGCCCGCGGCCTCGGCCTCGCGGCGACCGCTCTCGGTCAGCTCGCGCTCGTGGTCGGTCGCGGCGAACGGCTCGGCCTTCGCGTGGCGGACAAGGACCAGCCTCCTCCCATCAGTCACGGCTCGGATTCTCGCACCCCGTAGGCTGCCCTGCATGCCGAATGGACCCGCAGGACCAGACCCAGCCCGGCCGGGACCACTGCTCGCGATCGGGGGCGCGGAGGACAAGCTCGGCAAGCGCACCGTGCTCGGTGAGTTCGTCCGCCTCGCCGGAGGTGCCGACGCCCGGATCGCAGTCGTGCCGACGGCGTCGTCGCTCGGCCCCGAGATCATCGAGGTGTACGACGCACTCTTCCGTCGTCTGGGTGCGCGCGAGGTCGTGGCTGCCCGGCCGGAGTCCCGCGAGGACGCCGACGACCCGGCGTTCGTGAACCTGCTCGACGACGTGACCGGCATCTTCATGACCGGCGGCAACCAGCTGAAGCTCTCGGCGATGGTCAACGGCACCGCCTTCGGCGAGGCGATCCGCGCCGCACACCTGCGCGGTGCCACGGTCGGCGGCACGTCCGCGGGGGCGAGCATCCAGTCCTCGCACATGGTGGCCTTCGGCTCGGGAGGCACGACCCCCAAGCAGCGGATGACCCAGCTCGCGGCCGGGCTCGGCCTCGTCGAGGGCTGCGTGATCGACCAGCACTTCGCGCAGCGCAACCGCTACGGGCGTCTGCTCTCGTGTGTCGCGCAGAGCCCCAGCCTGCTGGGCATCGGCGTGGACGAGGACACCGCGGCGATCGTGACCAAGGAGGACGGCCGCGAGCTCATGAGCGTCGCCGGCCGGGGCGCGGTCACGGTCTTCGACGGCCGTCACGTCGTCTCGAACGCCCACGAGGCCCGCCACACCGCGCCGCTGCTCGCCTCCGGGGTCATGCTCCACGTGCTCCCGGCCGGCTCCGTCTTCGACCTCACAGACCGCAGCCTCGTGAGACGTGAGGACTCGGTCGACGACGACGCGGCCGCCGAGCTCGCGGTTGCGGGCCGCGATCTCAGGAGGTTGGCTCGGGACATCGCCGCCGGCGACGTGTCCCCCACACAGCTGCGCCGGCGGCTGTCGCGACGTAACCACGAAGGAGAACCCACAGCATGACGACCCGACCGACCCCCGACCTGGCGATCCTCGAGACCCGGGTGTACCGGGGGGCGAACATCTGGTCCTACGACAAGGCGATCCACCTCGTCGTCGACCTCGGGTCGCTCGAGGACTTCCCCACGAACACCATCCCGGGGTTCACGGAGAACATCCTGCAGATGCTCCCGGGCCTGCGTGAGCACACCTGCTCCCGGGGACGCCGCGGCGGCTTCGTGGAGCGGCTCAACGAGGGCACCTGGCTCGGCCACGTCGCCGAGCACGTCGCCCTCGCGCTGCAGCAGGTCGTCGGCCACGACATCCGCCGGGGGAAGACGCGCCAGGTCAAGGGCGAGCGCGGCCGCTACAACATCATCTACGGCTACGTCGACGAGCAGGTCGGCCTCGCGGCGGCGCGGCTGTCCGTGCGGCTGGTGAACCACCTCGTCGAGGCCGACCCGGACTTCGACTTCGACGCCGAGCTCGAGCAGTTCATCCTCCGCGCCGAGCGCACCGCGTTCGGCCCGTCCACGCAGGCGATCCTCGACGAGGCGGTCTCCCGCGACATCCCGTGGATCCGGCTCAACAAGCACTCCCTCGTGCAGCTCGGCCAGGGCGTCCACCAGAAGCGGATCCGCGCGACGATGACGTCGGCGACCAGCGCCATCGCGGTCGACGTGGCCTCCGACAAGGACCTGACCACGCGACTGCTCGGGGCCGCCGGCCTGCCCGTGCCCAAGCAGGAGTCGGTGCGTACGGCGGAGCAGGCTGTTGCCGTGGCGGAGCGCATCGGCTACCCCGTCGTGTGCAAGCCGCTCGACGGGAACCACGGCCGCGGCGTCTGCCTCGACCTGAAGAACGCCGACGACGTCCGCGACGCCTTCCCCGTGGCGCAGGAGCAGTCCCGTCGCGGGTGGGTGATCGTCGAGTCGTTCATCACCGGCCGCGACTACCGCTGCCTGATCATCGACGGCAGGCTCGCGGCCGTCGCCGAGCGCGTGCCGGCCCATGTCGTGGGTGACGGCCACAGCACGGTCGAGCAGCTCGTCGAGCTCACCAACGCCGACCCGCGACGCGGTGTGGGGCACGAGAAGGTGCTCACCCGCATCAAGCTCGACGACGCCGCCGTCGAGCTGCTCGCCGACCAGGGTTACAAGCTCGGCGACGTCCCGCCGGCCGGCGAGATGGTCAAGCTGACCCTGACCGGCAACATGTCGACCGGTGGCATCTCGATCGACCGCACGTTCGAGGCCCACCCCGAGAACGTCGAGATCGCCGAGGAGGCCGCTCGCGTCATCGGCCTCGACATCGCGGGCATCGACTTCATCTGCCCCGACATCACCGAGCCGGTGCGGGAGACCGGCGGCGCGATCTGCGAGGTCAACGCCGCGCCCGGCTTCCGCATGCACACGCACCCGACCATCGGGGAGCCGCAGTTCATCTCCAAGCCCGTGGTCGACATGCTCTTCCCGCCGGGCGCGCCGAGCCGGATCCCGATCGTCGCGGTGACCGGCACCAACGGCAAGACCACGACCTCGCGGATGATCTCCCACATCTTCAAGGGCATGGGGCGCAAGGTCGGCATGACCTCCACCGACGGTGTGGTCATCGACGAGCGCCTGATGATCCGCGCCGACGCCTCCGGGCCGAAGTCTGCCCGAATGGTGCTCCAGAACCCTCGCGTCGACTTCGCGGTGTTCGAGGTGGCCCGCGGCGGGATCCTGCGCGAGGGCCTCGGCTACGAGCGCAACGACGTCGCGGTCGTGCTCAACGTGCAGCCCGACCACCTCGGCCTGCGCGGCATCGAGACCGTCGAGCAGCTCGCCGACGTGAAGGCCGTCGTCGTCGAGGCGGTGCCGCGTGACGGTCACGCGGTCCTCAACGCCGACGACCCGCTCGTGCGGGACATGCGCCGCCGGTGCTCCGGCCAGGTCGTGTGGTTCAGCATGGCCGAGCCCGGGTCGGAGGTACGCGACATGATCGACGCGCACTGCCGCAGGGGCGGCAAGGCGCTCGTGCTCGAGCCGAGCGACCGCGGCGAGATGATCGTCGTCAAGCACGGCCGGCGCGAGATGCAGCTGGCCTGGACCCACCTGCTCCCAGCGACGTTCGGCGGCCGGGCTCGCATGAACGTCCAGAACACCCTGGCCGCCGCCGCTGCCGCCTTCGCCGCCGGAGCTCCGCTGCACGACATCCGTCAGGGCATGCGGACGTTCTCGACGAACTACTACCTCTCCCCCGGCCGCCTCAACGAGGTCGAGGTCAACGGCGTCCACGTGATCGTGGACTACTGCCACAACGCGCCCGGCATGCGGATGCTCGGCGACTTCGTGGACCGGGTCGGCGAGGGCCTGGCCTCCACCAGCGAGCTCGGCAAGCCCTCACGCATCGGTGTCATCGCGACGGCGGGCGACCGACGTGACGACGACATGCGCGAGCTCGGCGAGGTCGCCGCGCAGCACTTCGACGTGCTCGTCGTACGCGAGGACGCCGCGCTGCGCGGACGCGAGCGCGGCGAGGTCGCAGGTCTCGTCGCCGAGGGTGCGCGGCGGGCCGTCGAGGACGGTGCCCGCTGCCGCCAGACCGAGACGATCCTCGAGGAGATCGACGCGGTGCGTCACGCCATGTCGCGGGCCCACGCGGGCGACCTGGTCGTGCTCTGCGTCGACAAGCACCCGGCGGTGATGGCCGAGCTCGAGAACTGGTCGAACCAGGCCCAGGCCGGGTCCGGCCCCGAGAACACGGTCGGCGACCCGGACTTCAGCCCGGCTCAGCCGACCCAGTAGCGCATCGCGAGCTTGTCAGGGTTCTTCCGGCAGTACTCGGTGTGGTCGCGGCAGTAGGTGATCACGGAGATGAAGTTCGACGTGGTGCCGCCGAGCGGGTCCCCGTCCGCGCCGGGGCCGCTCATGGCGTGCATGATGTACAGGCTGGTCTGCCAGTCGTGCACCTTGGCGGGATAGGCGTCCTTGACCGTCAGCCTGCGGTCGCATCCCCACCACTCGCGGCCGTGGTCGTCGGTCCGCTTGGTGGCGTCCGCGGGGAGGCAGCGCCTGTCGGAGTCGGCGCTGTTTCCTCTGACGTCCAGGTTCTTCAGAGCCGCGACGAGCTCGGTGAACGACAGGTCGCTCTTCTCGCGGCACTCGATCCGGAACCTCGCCCGGACCCTGTCGGACGAGATCGGGTAGGGGCTGGTGAGCCGGCCACGGCAGTAGGTGTCCCGGGACTTGGTCGGGTTCCCGTCCAGGTACAGGGACCGGTTGTAGATCCGCTTGTTCGTCCCCGAGCCACCCTCGCCCTTGGGCTCGTTCGCCAGGGCGGGACCGCCCAGCAGCGGCACCAGCAGGACGAGTGCTCCGAGAAGCGTGGCGAGCAGCGTGCGTGGTCTCATGGGTCCCCCGAGTGGTCGGCGGCGTGCGATCCACGCCGAGTGGCAGGACCCTAGCAGCGTCTCGGTCAGCCGAGCGCCGAGCGGACCTTCTTGCGCAGGGTCTCCGGGTCGTCGACGGTTCCGCCGTTCGCCGCGATCCAGTCGTAGACGCCCTGGCGGTCCTCGTGGCACATCAGCCCCACGACGTCGCCGGGGCGGGCCTGGGCGACGAGCGCCTCGAGACCGGAGACCTCGCTGGGGTACGACGGCAGCTCGGTGACCCCGACACGCTCGGCCCCGGCCAGGAACAGCCCGTCGAGCTCCTCCTTGGTGCGGCCACGGAGGTAGCGGTCCTTGTGGGCCACCACCACGACGTCCGCGTCGCGGGCGCCCATCTCGCCGAGGTGCTCGACGAGGTCGTCGGTGCGGTCGCCCACGGCGCCGAGCCCCAGGAGCAGTCGGCCCTCGGGTCGACGTACGCCCTGCATGATCTCCAGCAGAGCCTCGAGCCCTGCCTCGTTGTGCGCAAGGTCGATGACGACGCTCACGTCCCCGACAGAGAAGAAGTTCATCCGGCCGGGGTTGTGCTCGGGGTCGGGACGGAAGGACGTGAGACCCGCGACCACGGCCTCTCGCGGAAGGCCCACGGCGAGGGCCGCCGACGCGGCGGCGAGGGCGTTCTCGACGTTGAAGCGTGACAGGCCCGCGAGCGTCATCGGTACGTCGACCATCTCGACGAGCGGGTCGGGGTCGAAGTCAGGCACGAGAACGGTCAGCCACCCGTCCATCACCGTGGTGGCTCGCCCGCCGTCGCCGAGCACCTCACGGATCGCCGGAGAGTCGGGGTCGCGGGAGAAGACCCAGGGGCGGGCCCGGATCACCGTGCGCATCGCAAGGACCCGAGGGTCGTCGCCGTTGAGGATGGCCCAGCCGTCGGACCTGGTGATCCGCGGCACCACGCTCTTGACCTCCGCGAGCTGGTCGAGGGTGTCGATGCCCTGCAGCCCGAGGTGGTCGGCGGAGACGTTCGTGACCACCGAGACATGGTTGTGGACCAGGCCGATGCCCTTGAGCAGGATCCCGCCGCGGGCGGTCTCGGTGACGGCCAGCTCGACCTGCTTGTGCGCGAGCACGCGGCCGGCGCCGCTCGGCCCGGAGTAGTCACCGGGCTCGACGAGCTCGCCGTCGACGTAGATGCCGTCGGTGCTCGACCAGCCGACGTGCATGCCGTGGGTGCGCGCGATGTGGGCGACCATCCGGGAGGTCGTGGTCTTGCCGTTGGTGCCGGTGACCGCGACGACCGGGACACGCGGACGGAGCGTCGAGGGGCCCTCCCCCGGCTCGGTCTCGCGCACGACCGCGGCGGCGCGGTCCACGAGGGCGTCGAGGTCGGGGGCCGGGAGGGCGTCGAGGACACCGGCGACCGCACGGCCGAGTGCCTGGGCGCGGGTCCGGTGTCGCCAGGGGTAGGCGACCACGATCCGGTGCACGTCGTTGGTGGGCCGCACGCGCACCGCCAGGCGCGTCGTACCCGACTCGCCGGCGACCTGCCGCACCAGGCGGGCAACCGCACGCATCGCGAACCGCTGCCGGAACCCGCTGCCGGCCGCTCCCGGCCGGGCCCTCTTCAGACCGATCCGGGTGGCGAAGCGGGCCGCCCGATCCTCCTCGGCCTCGATCAGGCCGGTGAGGTCCAGGGTCAGCTTGATCGCCGGTCTCGGGAAGTACAGGTTCGGCCCTTCGAGGACACGGAGCTCGACGAGGGACGGCGGGTTCGGCGTGGACACCGGCGGCACGCTACCGGACGGTCATGCACCCATCGCGTGGTAGCCACCGTCGACGTGGACGATCTCACCGGTGGTGGCGGGGAAGAAGTCCGAGAGCAGGGCCACGACGGCCTTCGCGGTCGGCTCGTTGTCCTTCTCGTTCCAGCCGAGCGGCGAGCGGTCGCTCCACATCGACTCGAGGTCCTCGAAGCCCGGGATCGCCTTCGCGGCAAGGGTCTTCAGCGGCCCCGCGGAGACCAGGTTCACCCGGATCCCCTTGGGACCGAGGTCGCGGGCGAGATAGCGCGAGCACGACTCGAGACCTGCCTTGGCGACGCCCATCCAGTCGTACGCCGGCCACGCGACCGTCGCGTCGAAGGTCATCCCGACGACCGAGCCGCCCTCGTTCATGAGCGGCAGGCAGGCGGTGGCGAGGGACTTCAAGGAGTACGCCGAGACCTGCACCGCCTGGGCGACGTCGGGCCAGGGACCGTCGAGGAACTTGCCGCCGAGGAGGGTCTCGGGGTTGCCGTAGGCGATGGAGTGGACGACGCCGTCGAGGCCGTCCACGTGCTCGCGCAGCAGGTCGGGGAGCCGGTCGAGATGCTCCTGGTCGGTCACGTCGAGCTCGATCACCGGGGCCTCCTGCGGCAGCCGGCCCACGATCCGCCTGGTGATGCCGAGCGCGCGACCGAAGTTCGAGACCACGACCGTCGCGCCTTGCTCCTGCGCCACGCGCGCGACGGCGAAGCCGATGGAGGTGTCCATCGTGACGCCCGCGACCAGGATCTTCTTGCCCTCGAGAATGCCCATCCCCGTACCTCTTCTTCGTCTCTGTCGGTGAACTTCAGTGGCCCATGCCGAGGCCGCCGTCGACGGGGATCACTGCCCCGGTGACGTAGGCGGCGCCGTCGGAGGCGAGCCACTGCACGGTCGAGGCCACCTCGTCGGTGGTGGCGTAGCGCTGGAGCGGGATCTGCGCCTTGTACTCGGCCTTCTTCTCCTCCGGCAGCTCCTCGGTCATGTCGGTCTCGACGAAGCCCGGGGCGACCACGTTGGTGGTGATCCCGCGGCTGCCGAGCTCGCGCGCGAGCGAGCGCGCCATGCCCACGAGGCCGGCCTTGCTCGCGGCGTAGTTGACCTGCCCGGCGGACCCGAGCAGCCCGACGACGGAGGAGATCAGGATGATGCGGCCG
This sequence comes from uncultured Actinomycetota bacterium, assembly GCA_963701425.1. GTDB lineage: Bacteria > Actinomycetota > Actinomycetes > Propionibacteriales > Nocardioidaceae > Nocardioides_C. The sequence continues at coordinate 212,508 of CAVPAG010000018.1, forward strand.
CGCCGAAGGCGGAGCATGCCCTTGGCGGCGCGCTTGGTGACGCGGAACGTGCCGGTGAGGTTCGTGTCGAGGACCGCGGACCAGTCCTCCTCGCTCATCCGCAGCAGCAGGGTGTCGCGGGTGATCCCGGCGTTGGCGACGAGCACCTCCACCGGCCCCTGCTTCTCCTCGATCTCGGCGAACGCCGCCTCGACCGCCTCGGGGTCGGTGATGTCGCAGCGGACGGCAAGGAAGCCCTCGGGCGGCTCACCGCTGCGGTAGGTGATCGCAACGTCGTCGCCGGCCTTGCTGAACGCCTCCGCGATGGCGCGACCGATGCCGCGGTTGCCTCCTGTGACCAGGACCGATCTGCCCACTGTGCCGTCCTCACTCCGCTCGGAACCCCCTGCCGGGGCGGTCCCTCGCGACGCTAGCGGCTACCCATGGGTACCCGTAATCGATCGCCCGTTGTCACGGGTGCCTGGCGGGCGCCTACTCGTCCTCGAGGCGGAAGCCGAGCTTGAGGCCGACCTGGAAGTGCTCGACGGTGTTGTCCTTGATCTGCCCGCGGACCTGGGTGACCTCGAACCAGTCGAGGTGCCGGAGCGTGCGGGAGGCGCGCTCGATGCCGTTGCGGATGGCCTGGTCGACCCCCTCGGGGGAGGTTCCGACGATCTCGGTGACGCGGTAGGTGCGGTTGGACATGCTCTCTCCTCGGGTCGGGTCGAACGTGGCTCTGATCGTTGATGCTAGTGGTCTCGACGACCGCCGTCCGCCGTGCGACGCGTCACCACGACCGGCGTACGGTTGAAGCATGCCCCGCAAGGATCCCGAGCCGATCAGGATCACCTCCGCGACGCAGAGCCACAGCGACGAGATCGCGGGCCGGCAGCGCCGCTACATCATCTCGATGGCGATCCGCACCGCGTGCTTCCTGCTCGCCGTGGTGTTCGCGGGCACGTTCATGATGTGGGTCTTCATCATCGGCGCGTTCATCCTTCCGTCGGTCGCGGTGATCTTCGCCAACGCGAACGCTCCGACCGATCCAGACCCGTCGCCGGACACGATGTTCGACCCGACGCGGCCTGAGATAGAGCCTCCACCGGCCGGTTGACAAGGGGTGTCTTGGTACTGGTCCAGACACTTTCAACCACTTCGGCGCGGCGTGCGGCCCGACGCTGGTCCCCCGAACGAGCGGCGTGCAATGATCGGCCCGCGCCGCTCGGTCTCCCCCGTCCGAGCTGCGCCCCCGGTGTCGGACGGCCTCCCCCGTGGCCGTCCGACACCGCGTAATTTGTGGGAGTTACAGTCGGCGCCATGGACCTGATCTGCTCGGCCAAGGGGTGCTCGGCACCGGCGCGGTGGTCGCTCCTGTGGAACAACCCGAAGCTGCACACCGAGGACCGCCGCAAGTCGTGGCTCGCCTGTGACGAGCACAAGGAGACCCTCGGGGACTTCCTGCGGGCGCGGTCGTTCCTCCGCGAGGTCGAGCCGGTGGGGGCCGGCTCCCAGGAGGACGGGTCAGCCGCCGATCGCTGACATCGGCCGGGTGGGCTGGAGGAAGCTCACGTCGTCGATGCCGTGGCCCGGACGCTTGGTGATCATCGCCGCGCGCCAACGGTCCGCGATCTCCTCGTCGCTCGCTCCTGCTCGGAGCGCGGCGCGGAGGTCGGACTCCTCACGCGCGAACAGGCAGTTGCGCACCTGACCGTCGGCGGTGAGCCGGACCCGGTCGCAGTCGCCGCAGAACGGCCGCGTGACCGAGGCGATCACGCCGACCGTGGCCGGACCGCCGTCGACGAGGAAGAGCTCCGCCGGGGCGCTGCCGCGAGGCTCGTCGACCGGCTTGAGGACGAACTCCGCGTCGAGGGACGCGAAGATCTCGTCGGCGGTGACCATCGTGTCGCGCCGCCAGCCGTGCTGGGCGTCGAGCGGCATCTGCTCGATGAACCGGAGCTGGTAGCCCCGGTCGATGCACCAGCGCAGCAGCTCGGGCGCCTGGTTGTCATTGATGCCGCGCAGGAGGACCGCGTTGACCTTGACCGGGCCCAGCCCTGCCCGCTGCGCGGCCTCGAGACCTGCGACGACGTCGGCGAGGCGATCGCGCCGGGTGATCTCGAGGAAGTCCTCGCGGCGGATGGTGTCGAGGCTGACGTTGACCCGGTCGAGCCCGGCCTCGGCCAGTGCCTCGGCGGTGCGCTCGAGACCCAGGGCGTTCGTCGTCAGGGAGGTCTCAGGTCGCGGCGAGAGAGCGGCGGTACGACGGACGATGTCGACCAGCCCCCGGCGTACCAGGGGCTCACCGCCGGTGAACCGGACCTCGTGGATGCCGAGCTGCTCGACGGCGATCGTGACGAGGCGCACGACCTCGTCGTCGGTCAGCGTCTCCTCGGTCGGTAACCAGTCGAGACCCTCCGCGGGCATGCAGTACGAGCACCGCAGGTTGCAGCGGTCAGTCAACGAGACGCGCAGGTCCGTCGCGGTGCGGCCGAACGTGTCGACGAGTCCTCCAGTGCTCACCCGGCCCAGTCTATGCGTGATGCCAACGGTTACTGTCGACCGCGTGAGATTCCTGCTCAGCCGACGCTGGATCGTGTTCTTCGGGGTGGTCGTGGCGCTGGCCTATCTCGCGTTCCGGCTCGGCGAGTGGCAGTTCGACCGTCTGGAGTCGCGGGAGCAGCGCAACGCGGTCACAGAGCGCAACATGGCGGCCGATCCGGTACCCGTCGAGACGGTGCTGGCGGTCGACACGCCCGTCGACGCCCAGGAGGAGTGGCGGCGCGTCACCGCTACGGGCGACTACGCCGAGGACGAGAGCGTCATCGTGCGCTACCAGACCCGTGACGGTCAGTCCGGGGTCGACGTCGTCACGCCGCTGGTGACCGACGAGGGCCCGGCCCTACTGGTGAACCGCGGGTGGCTCGCGACCGGCAACGTCGGTACGACGACGCCGGACGTGCCCGCAGCCCCGTCGGGCGAGGTGACTGTCACCGGCTGGGTCCGTGTCGACGCCACCGGCGACTCCGCCGAGGTCGCGGACCAGTCGACCCGCGCGATCTCGAGCCGGACGATCGCCCCGACCCTGCCCTTCCCGGTCTACGGCGGGTTCGTCGAGCTCGACACCGAGGCTCCCCCGCCTGCCGAGCCGCTGGAGAAGGTCGAGACGCCGGACCTCGGCGAGGGGCCTCACTTCTTCTACGGGCTGCAGTGGTGGTTCTTCGCGGCGCTGGCGCTCTTCGGCTTCGGCTACCTCGTCTGGGACGAGCGCCGGAAGATGCGCCGTCCGTCGGCGCCCGAACCCGAGCGCACGCCTGAGCACACGTCGCAGCCGTCGTAGCAGCTCGATCAGACGGGTTGGAAGTCCTCGTCGACCTCGATGGTGAACGGTGGCTTCGTAGGTCTCCATCCAGCCGCTGCCGACACGGGTGACGCTGACGACGTGGCTGGTGCGAGGCCTGCGGGGTCGTTGGCTGCAGCTGTCCCGGTTGGCCTGCGTCGGTGCGGACAGGCTCACCTGCGCTCGCGCACTCGCTCGCATCGGCGTCTCGCGCGCTCTGCAACGGTGTCCTTGCCGAGGGGGTGGGTGCCGTCTGCGTCGACCCGGTACTTGTAGCCGTGGGGTGAGGTCCACTCGTACACCCCGGGGCCGGTTTGTCGCAGCCGCCAGCGGCCGTGGGTCTTCACCCGGTGCGGGAACCGGGTCAGCCGGGCGAGGTTGTGCATCCCGGTCTGCCCGGGTGGGCCGCCCCTGGCCGGTGGCAGGTACGGGACGGGGTGGTCGTTGTCCTTGCGCCGCGACAGGTTGCTGGCCCACGGGGAGACGCAGGCCGGGTTGCGCAGGTGCGCCGCGTCGGCCATCCGCTCGGGCACCTCGTAGCCGTCGACCGGTGTCTGGGCGGCGAGGTCGCGGACCGGGACCGTGCGGACGTTGGTGTGGCCCAGGAAGTCGATGACCTGTTGCGCGGGTGACCGGGCCGACGCCCTCGATCCGCGCCACCCCGCCGTGCTCGCCGCGGAGCATCGCCTCGGACATGTGCACGTACAGGGTCGCGTTCGGCAACAGCTTCCGCGGGTCCACCTGGCTCGGTTTGGTGAACGGTGTCGGGTCACCGGTCATCCCGCCGGTGCCGGTGCCGCCGCAGGCGGGGCAGGGCGACTGTTCGGGGGCCGGGTCGTCGGCGTCGTTCTGCGACGGATGCACATCACCCTCGCCGATGACCTCCGGGTCCTCACTGCCGTCGTTCGAGCTGCCCTCGCCATCGCGAGCGTCGGCGTCGTCCGAGTCGTCCGTTGCCATTGCGACCCTCGTCGCCGGCACTGCTCGTCGGCGTCCCCGTCGTCATCCTCGTCGGGGCCATGACCGTCGCTGGCCGCGGTGGCCTGTCGGGCGCCCCACTCCAGCAGCGCGAGCGCCCGAAGAGGAGAGGCGAGGATCCCGACCGCCTTCGACCGCCGCACATCCGCGGTGTCCGTGTCGCCCTGGAGGAGCAGGATCTGGGCGATCCGGTCGACCATCGCCTGGAAGAAGATCACATCCCCCGCGTTGGCGCGGGCGATGAGCGTCTTGATCCCGTACTCGGACGACTGGCCGGTGCGCACGAACCGCGCCATCGCCGCCGCCTTCGCCCGCTCCTCCGCAGCATCCGGGTCGGCCTCGATGATCTTGGCCTCCACCAGCGACTCGAACCGCCCCCACGGCAACGACGCCACATACGGCGTCGTCACCGCATCCACCCAGCGCGCCTGGTCCAGGTCCAGCCCGGCGGCCGCGCACGACTGGGCGACCTTCCGGGCCTGCCACACCCGACCCCGCCCCTCGGCCAGCGCCGCCCACAGTTGCGGGTGCCGGTGCCGCACGTTCAACGCGTCCGCGAACCAGATGGTCCGCGGCGACGTGGCCCATCCCGAGCAGCGCACCGAGCTCCATCGCCGCGAACTCCGCCACCAACGGCGTCCCGTCCGCACCCACCTGCTTCGCCCGCTCCATGCCCGGCAGCACCCGCCGCCCCGACCGGCGCCGCTCGTCCTCCAGCGCCTCACCGGCGTGCAGGTCGGCCCAGTGCGCGGCCAGGTAGAACTCCTCGCCTGCGCCTGCAGCACCCTGGAGTGGGCATCGGTGACCGCGACGCACGCCGCGTCACCGTCCAGGTCACCGATCCACTCCAGCTCGAGCATGAGTCGAACATACCTTCGACCGCCGACACTTTTCGTGCGCAGTCGAGCGCAGTCGAGCTTGCCCGCCGTCACCTGTGCCATGGGGGTCTTGTCACCCAGGAAGAGTGGCATCCCTACGTCAAACGCCGTGGCGCTCGAGTCGGGTGACCACGTGTGCGCCAAGATCCAGCGCGGAGTCCGAGGCAACTGTCAGGGCCAGCCTCGGGAGTTGGCGCGGGTCCCCACGTGGCGGGCAACGACGATTCCTGGATGCATCCCATCAGGTTCCGGATCCCTTCGTCAGTCCGAGCGCTCGCCCGGTCGATGAGCGGTCGTGAAACCTGTTGGTCTCGACGAGGCATGACGTGGAAGGCTGCCCACCATGCTCGATGACGCTTGGCCCCTTTTCGGTTTGACGATTGAGACTCCACGGCTACGTCTTCGGCTTCCTCGAGATGAAGAAATCGCTGACCTGAGCCGAGTGGCTGCGGAGGGGGTCCACGAGCCTCACGAGCGGCCCTTCCTCACCCCGTGGACCGAGGGCAGTCCCGGCGATCGGGCTCGCTTCGTCTTGCAGCAGCATTGGAGCGAGCTCGGCTCCTGGGACGCTCAGGGGTGGCGTCTCGGCCTGGGGATCTTCTGTGCGGACCAACCCCTCGGCGTCGTCACGCTGCGCGCACGGAACTTTCCTGTGGTGCGCGAGGTGACCACCTCTTCGTGGATCGGGCTCCCTCACCACGGTCGAGGGTTCGGTACGGAGGCTCGGACAGGCGTGCTGGCCCTCGCCTTCGAGCATCTCGGAGCCGAGGCAGCGGTAACCGAGGTCTTCCCGGACAACCACGCCTCTCAGGGTGTTTCAAGAAAGCTGGGCTATGAGCACGACGGCATCTCCCGGGACGCCCGAGGCGACGAGGTACTGGTCTCGGATCGGCTGAGGCTGACACGCAGCACGTGGGAGGCACGCGACCGGCCTCCCGTCACCGTCGCCGGATTCGAGAAGACCCGCGCGATGTTCGGCCTCTAACCACGAGGCGGAGCGGCGCGAACCCCACGCCAACGGACACCGCCCCTCACTGCTCCCGGATCAGGCGTGAGCCGCGAACTGAGTGCGGTAGAGGTCGGCGTACAACCCGCCCTCGGCCAAGAGCTCGTCGTGCGTCCCGGACGCGACGATCCGGCCGTCGTCCACGACGAGGATCAGGTCGGCGTTGCGTACGGTCGACAGCCGGTGAGCGATCACGAGCGACGTACGCCCCTCGAGTGCCTGGTCCAGCGCCCGCTGCACCGCGACCTCGGACTCGGAGTCGAGGTGGGCGGTCGCCTCGTCGAGCACCACGATCCCCGGCGCCTTGAGCAGCAACCGAGCGATGGCGAGCCGCTGGCGCTCCCCACCGGAGAGCCGGTAGCCGCGATCGCCGACGACCGTGTCCAGGCCGTCCGGCAGCGAGGCGACGAGCATCCGGACCTGCGCAGCGCCGAGCGCATCCCAGATCTCCTCGTCGCTCGCGTCCGGCTTGGCGTACTGCAGGTTCGCGCGAATGGTGTCGTGGAACATGTGGGCGTCCTGCGTGACGTAGCCGACCGCGTTCTCGAGCGACTGCAGTGTCACGTCACGGACGTCGTGACTGCCGACCCGCACGGCACCCGCCGAGACGTCGTACAGCCGAGCCACCAGGTGCGTGATCGTGGTCTTGCCGGCACCCGACGGCCCGACGAGGGCGACCATCTGCCCGGGCATCGCCTTGAACGTCACGTCCTTGAGCACCGGCCCGTGGTCCCGGCTCTCCTGTCGCGCCACCGTCTCGAGGCTCGCCAGCGACACCTCGTCAGCGCGCGGGTACGTGAAGGCGACGTGGTCGAACTCGATGCTCGCCGCCGCCCGCGGGAGCTCGACCGCATCCGGCCGCTCCTGGATCATCGACGGCAGGTCGAGCACCTCGAAGACCCGCTCGAAGCTCACCAGGGCGGTCATCACGTCGACACGGACGTTGGAGAGGCCCTGGAGGGGCCCCAGAAGGCGCAGCAGCAGGGTCGCCAGAGCCAGCAGGGTGCCGACCGTGAGGGTCCCGTCGATGGCGAGCTGGCCGCCGACGCCGTACACCAGTGCGGTGGCCAGCGCGGGGATGAGCATCAGGCTCGCGCCGAACACCCTGGTCACGAAGGCGATGCGGACGCCGAGGTCGCGGACGACGGCGGCCTTCTCTGCGAACTTCGCGTCCTCCTCGTCACGACGACCGAAGAGCTTGAGCAGCAACGCGCCGCCGACGTTGAAACGCTCGGTCATGTTGTTGCCGAGATCGGCGTTGCCCTGCATCTGGTCCCGGGTGAGACCGGAGAGCTTGTTGCCCACCCAGCGGGAGGCGACGAACAGGATCGGGAAGAGCATCAGACACAGCAGCGTCACCTGCCAGCTCAAATAGACCATGGCGATCCCGACCACGACCACGCTGATCGAGTTCGAGACCGTGCTGGACAACGTCGAGGTGAAGGCGCGCTGGGCACCGATCACGTCGTTGTTCAGCCGCGAGACCAGCGCGCCGGTCTGGGTGCGGGTGAAGAACGCCAGCGACATCCGCTGCACGTGGGCGAACACCTGCGTGCGCAGGTCGTAGATGAGCCCCTCCCCGATCCGGGAGGAGAGGTAGCCCTGGAAGAGGGTGAGCACAGCGTTGACGATGGCCACCGCCGCGACACCGAGTGCGAGAACCGTCACCAGGCCGCTGTCACCCTCGAGGATGCCGTCGTCCACGATGCGCTTGATGAGCAGCGGCGTGACCACGACCAGTGAGGCGTCGACGACCACGAGGGCGAGGAAGATCCCGATCAGCCGACGGTGCGGCTTCGCGAACCCGATGACTCGGCGCACCGTCTCCCGCGCGAGCTTCTGGCGCGCGACACTGCGGTCCGTGCGCAGGTTACGCCACGCAGGACCCATGCCCGTGTGCATCGACAAGCGAAGCCCCTCCGATCTCGCCCGGATGCCCGAGCGGTGGTCCTATCCCCCCATGAGTGCGGCGAGCTCGCGGAAGCGACGTACCTGCGCCTCGCGCTCCAGCCGCCGCTGCTCGCTGAGGTCGAGCACGTGCGCGCTCCGCAGCAGGTTCTTCGTCTCCGAGACCGCGCCGTACAACGGTGCCGTCAGTGCCGCGACGAGGTCCTCGACGCTGTCCTCGAGCTCCTCGCGAGGTACGACGGCCGTCGCCAGCCCGATGTCGCGCGCCTCCTCGGCACTCACGGACCGCGCTGTCGCACAGATCTCGAGAGCCCTGGAATAGCCAACCAGCTCGACCAGCGGCTTTGTTCCCGTCAGGTCCGGCACGAGCCCGAGCAGCGGCTCACGCATCGAGAACGACGCGTCGTGCGCGACGATCCTGATGTCGCACGCGAGGGCGAGCTGGAACCCCGCGCCGATGGCGTGGCCCTGGACCGCCGCAACCGAGATGATGTCGCTGCGCCGAAGCCAGGTGAAGCCCTCCTGGTATGCCCCGATCGTGTCCGCGAGCTCCCCGTCGGGCATGTCCAGCAGCGACAGCAGCGACGACTCCCCGTCGATCCCCTGAGGCGTGAGCATCCGGCGGTCCAGCCCGGACGAGAAAGAGTCCCCGGCACCCCGCAGAACCACCACACGCGTCCCCGGCGCGAGGCTCGCGCCGATCGCCCGCAGCGCGATCCAGGTCGCGGGCGTCTGGGAGTTCTTGGTCTCGGGGCGGTCGAGCGTGATCGTGGTGACCATCTCCCTGACGTCGAGCCTGAGCCCGGCGCGCTGGAGGACCTCGGGGTCGATGTCGGTGGCAGTCATGGCCGAAGCCTAGGCCAGCGCCACAAGGTCGGCGTACTCCTCGTTCCAGAGGTCCTCGACCCCGTCGGGAAGGATCAGGACGCGGTCGGGCTCGAGAGCACGCACCGCGCCCTCGTCGTGCGTGACGAGGATGATCGCGCCTTCGTAGCTGCGGATGGCGGCCAGCACCTCCTCGCGGGAGGCCGGGTCGAGGTTGTTCGTCGGCTCGTCGAGGAGCAGCACGTTGGCGCTGGAGACGACCAGGATCGCGAGTGCCAGACGAGTCTTCTCGCCACCTGACAGCACGCCTGCCGGTTTGGTGGCGTCGTCGCCGCTGAACAGGAACGACCCGAGCACGCTGCGCGCCTCGGTGTCCGTGAGCTGAGGCGCCGCCGTGCGGAGGTTCTCCAGCACGGTGCGGCCGGTGTCGAGGGTCTCGTGCTCCTGCGCGTAGTAGCCGAGCTTGAGCCCGTGGCCGGGGAGGACCTTGCCGGTGTCCGGCTCGTCGACGCCGGCGAGGATCCGGAGCAGCGTGGTCTTCCCGGCACCGTTGAGCCCGAGGATGACGACGCGGCTGCCCTTGTCGATCGCGAGGTCGACGTCGGTGAAGACCTCGAGCGAGCCGTAGGACTTGGACAGCTCTGCCGCTGTGAGCGGGGTCTTGCCGCATGACGCCGGCGACGGGAACTTGATGCGGGCGACGCGGTCGGCCTTCCGCTCCGCCTCGATGCCCTCCATCAGCCTCTCGGCGCGCTTCATCATCGACTGGGCCGCCTGTGCCTTGGTGGCCTTGGCCCGCATCTTGTTGGCCTGGTCCATGAGCGTGCTGGCCTTGCGCTCGGCGTTCATGCGCTCGCGCTTGCGCCGCCGCTCGTCGGTCTCGCGCTGGGTGAGGTAGGCCCTCCAGCCCATGTTGTAGACGTCGATCTCACCGCGGTTGGCGTCGAGGTGGAACACCTTGTTCACACACGCCTCGAGCAGCCCCACGTCGTGGCTGATCACGATCAGCCCGCCCTTGTGGGACTTCAGGAAGTCGCGGAGCCACACGATGGAGTCCGCGTCGAGGTGGTTGGTCGGCTCGTCGAGGAGCAGCGTCTCGGCACCGGAGAAGAGGATCCGGGCCAGCTCGACCCGGCGCCGCTGGCCACCGGACAGGGTGCGCAGCGGCTGCTTGAGGATGCGGTCCTCGATACCGAGGCTCGAGGCGATCTGGGCGGCCTCGGCCTCCGCGCCGTAGCCACCGCCGGCGTGGAGCTCGGCGTCGGCGCGCTCGTAGCGGCGCATCCCGCGCTCCCGCGTCTTGACGTCGTTCGAGGCCATGTCCGCCTCGGCGTCCCGCAACCGGCGCACGACGTCGTCGAGCCCTCGGGCCGAGAGGATGCGGTCCTTGGCGACCACCTCGGGGTCCCCCGTGCGCGGGTCCTGCGGCAGGTAGCCCACGCTGCCCGACGCGTTCACCTTCCCGGAGGCCGGCAGCGCCTCTCCGGCGAGGATCTTGGTGAGCGTGGTCTTGCCGGCGCCGTTGCGACCCACGAGACCGACCTTGTCGCCGGACGCGACGCGAAAGCTCACGTCCTCCATGAGCAGGCGTGCGCCCGCACGGACCTCGAGCTGGTGGGCAGTGATCATGTGAAGCGCTTACTCCGACGGGTTCAGGGGTATATCAGGCCAGGACGAAAGGGGGGTGTCTGGCTCAGTCCGTCGCGCACCTCATCCGTCTAGTCTACGAGACACAGTCACGCGGCCCCCGCGCGGTACGGCGCCCCGCTGACCGTCGTACGGAAGGAAGAGCATGCGCTTCAACCCCAAGGCCCGTCTCGACACGGGCCAGGTCCAGAACCGTCGCGGTAGCGGCGGGGGTGGAGGCGGGTTCGGCTTCCCCGTCGGCGGGGGTGGCGGCGGGCTGAAGGTCGGCGGCGGCATCGGCGGCATCATCGTGCTGGTCCTGATCTTCGTGCTGTCGCAGTATCTCGGCGGCGGAGGCGGCACGGCCCTCCCCTCCGGTCCCGCGAGCGACAGCGGCCCGGTCTCCACCGGCAGCCAGGAGCTTTCCCACTGCAAGAGCGGTGCAGACGCGAACGAGGACCCCGACTGCGCCCGGGTCGCCGTCGTCAACAGCATCCAGGCCTACTGGGCCGACGCGCTGCCCGAGCAGGGCAACCGACAGTACGTCTACGGCGACACCGTGATCTTCTCCGACCAGGTCGGTACCGGCTGTGGCGGCGCGACCTCGGACGTCGGACCGTTCTACTGCCCGCCCGACCAGCAGGTCTACCTCGACACCACGTTCTTCGAGGACATGCTCGAGGGCCAGCTCGGCGGCAAGGGCGGCGACTTCGCGGAGGCCTACGTCCTCGCACACGAGTACGGCCACCACGTCCAGAACCTCCTCGGCACCATGGGCCGCGTCCGCACCCAGCAGGGCGCGACGAGCGACGCGGTCCGGCTCGAGCTGCAGGCCGACTGCTACGCGGGCATGTGGTCGAAGTACGCCACCGAGGTCGAGGACGCCGACGGCGTGGTCTTCATCCAGAACCTCACCCGCCAGGACATCGAGGAGGCGCTCGACGCAGCGCGTGCCGTGGGCGACGACCGGATCCAGCAGCGCACCTCCGGGCGGGTCAACCCGGACGCCTGGACCCACGGCTCGGCCGAGCAGCGCATGCGGTGGTTCATGATGGGCCGCGAGAAGGGCAGCCTCCAAGCCTGCGACACCTTCGCCGCCCGCCAGCTCTGAGCCCGCCCGTCGTACGTCCCGGGGTCTGGACCAGGCATTCCGGACCAAGATCGCTCTCCTAGACTCGGCGCGCCCCCAGCCACGGAAGAAAGGGCCACCTGTGTCCTCGACCCGCCCGTCCAGCCCCGCTCGCGACGCCGCGCTCATCGCGGTCTTCGCCGGCTTCGTCGCCGCTCTGGGTGTCGTTCCCGCCTTCCAGCCCCCGGGCTTCAGTGTCCCGATCACCGCGCAGTCCCTCGGGGTGATGCTCGCGGGCGCGATCCTCGGCGCACGCCGCGGTTTCGCTGCTCTCGCCCTGTTCCTGGTCCTGGTCGCGGTCGGCCTCCCGCTGCTCGCCGGCGGTCGCGGCACCCTCGGGGTCTTCTTCACGCCCTCCGTGGGCTTCCTCCTGGCCTGGCCGCTGACGGCGTACGTCATCGGCTGGCTCACCGAGCGCGGCGGCAGCACCTACCGGCTCCCCTGGGGCATCGTGGCGAACATCGTCGGCGGCATCGTCGTGCTCTACGCCGCCGGCATCGCCGGCATCGCTGCGGTGGCCGGCATCTCCGTGTGGGCCGCCACGGTCTCGACGTGGATCTTCATCCCCGGTGACCTGGTCAAGGCCGTGCTGGCCGCGCTCATCGCCCGCGGCGTGCACGCCGCGTACCCCGGCCTGATCTCCGCACGGCGCAGTCGGTCGAAGGAGACCGCGGCTGTCTGACCGGGTCGTCGACGTGAGCGCGGCGGCCGACCCGGTCGCCGCGGTCCTCGACGCCCACCGCAGCGGTGACCTGGTGTCGCTGCGCACGTCCGGGACGTCCGGTCAGGCCCGCTCGGTCGTGCGTACGACGCACTCCTGGTTCGACTCGTTCGCGCACGTCACGGGCCTGCTCGAGATGGACGCGACCTCACGGGTGTGGGTCCCGGGGCCGTTGTCGGCCACGATGAACCTGTTCGCCGCCGTCCATGCCGCGGACCTCGGCGCGGAGGTCGTCGCCTCACCGACGGGCGCGACGCACGCCGTCCTGACGCCCGCCGCGCTCTCCCGGGCAGTCGCCCACGGCACCGACCTCGGGGGCGCACACGTCCTCGTCGCGGGCGACCGGCTCGGGGTCTCGTTGCGTGACGAGGCGCTGGCCCGGGGAGCCGCCCGGGTCAGCCACTACTACGGCGCGGCGGAGCTCTCGTTCGTCGCCTGGGGCTCGCACGCCGACGACCTGCGCCCCTTCCCCGGCGTCGAGGTCGAGTGCCGGGACGGCGTCGTCTGGGTGCGCTCCCCCTACGTCTGCCTCCGGTACGACGGTCCCGACGGGCCCCTCACCCGCACGACAGACGGCTTCGCGACCGTCGGCGACCGTGGCCGGCTCGAGGACGGGTACCTCCGGGTCATGGGACGTGGAGACGACGCCGTCGTGACCGCGGGAGCCACCGTGCTGGTGGCCGACGTGGAGTCCACGCTCGAGGCCGCGACGGGTCACCGGGTCGCCGTCGTGGGACTCCCCCACCCCGATCTCGGCGAGGTCCTCTGCGGCGTGGTGACCGACGCTGCCGCCGTGCCGGCGTTACGGGTCGCGGCACGGGACCTGCTCGACCCGGCCCAGCGACCTCGTCGCTGGTTCGACCTCCCCGAGCTGCCCCTCACGGCAGCCGGGAAGCTCGACCGCGCCGGCCTCATCAGCCGCCTGAGCACCGCGCGAGGGTACCCGGCCATGAACTCCTGCGCCTCTCCCCAGGTCCGCGGACGCTCCGGTGATCGTGGGGGCGCTGCGCACGCCGATCGGCACCGCGGGGAAGTCCCTCGCACACGTCGATGCGGCCGGGCTCGCGGCTCCGCTTCTGCGCAGCCTCGCCGACGGGCTGCCGGACCTCCCCGTCAACGACGTCGTCCTCGGCAACTGCATGGGGCCGGGTGGCGACGTGGCACGGGTCGCCGCACTGGCCGCCGGCCTGCCCGTCGAGGTGCCCGCGATGACCGTCGACCGTCAGTGCGGCAGCGGGCTGGCGGCGATCACGACGGCCGCCGCCCTGGCACGTGAGACCCCAGGGCTCTTGCTCGCCGGTGGCACGGAGTCCGCCTCCACCGCGCCCTGGCGCTTCTGGCCGCCGGAGGCGGGCAACGATCCGGTGCGCTACGAGCGCGCCCCGTTCGCCCCTGCGGAGATCGGTGACCCAGACATGGGCCTGGCCGCCGACCTCCTCGCCGAGGAGCGAGGGGTGAGCCGGGAGCGTCAGGACGCCTACGCCGCCCGGTCCCACGAGCGCGCCTACGCGACCCAGCAGGCCGGGGGCTTCGATGCGGAGACCCTGCCCGTCGGCGGCGTGGAACGTGACGACCGGCCCCGTCCGGGCATGACCCCCGAGCGCCTCGCCCGCCTGCGGCCGACCTTCCGGCCCGACGGGACCGTGACCCATGGCAACGCCTGTGGAGTCAACGACGGCGCCGCCGCTGTCGCGATCGTCGACGCCGCGACCCACGAACGCCTGGCCCTCCCAGGCCTGCGGATCCTCGCCACCGCCACCGCCGGGGTCGACCCCAACCGTCCGGGCATCGGGATCGTCCCAGCGGTACGGACGGCCCTCGACCGCGCCGGGGTCGGGCTGGACGATGTCGACGTGGTCGAGCTCAACGAGGCGTTCGCCGGCCAGGTGCTCGCCTGCTGCGACGAGCTCGGCCTCGACCCGGAGCGGGTGTGCCCCCAGGGCGGTGCGCTGGCGCTCGGTCACCCCTGGGGCGCTTCGGGCGCGGTGCTCGTCGTACGCCTTTTCACGCAGATGGTCCGCGACGGGCGGGGCCGCTGTGGGCTCGCCGCGATCGCCGTGGGCGGCGGCCAGGGCGTTGCGCTCGTGGTCGAGGCGACGAGGTGACGAGGTGACCAGCGATGATTCTCACCATGGGAGAATGAGCCGTCCCTTCCTCCCCCGCCATGAGGTCCCCGCATGCCCGTGATCGACGTCCAGGGGGTCACCCACGCCTACGGTGAGGGCCCCGGGAGCAGGGTCGTCCTGCGCGACGTCTCGGTCACTCTCTCGGAGCAGCGGATCGGCATCATCGGCGCGAACGGCTCGGGGAAGTCGACCTTCGTGCGCCTCCTCAACGGCCTCGTGCTGCCATCGGAGGGCGAGGTCCGCATCGACGGGCTCGACACCCGGAAGAACGGCCGGGAGGTACGTCGGAGGGTCGGGTTCTGCTTCACCGACCCCGACGCCCAGATCGTGATGCCGACGGTGGCCGAGGACGTCGCCTTCGGGCTCCGGCGCCGCGGCCTGAAGAAGCCCGAGGTCGCTGCCAAGGTCCGGGCAACGCTGGAGACCTACGGGCTCGCCGGCCACGCCGACCACCCGGCTCATCTCCTCTCCGGCGGTCAGAAGCAGCTCCTCGCGCTCTCGTCCGTCCTGGTCACCGACCCGGACCTGCTGGTCCTCGACGAGCCCACCACGCTGCTCGACCTGCGCAACGCCTCCGTCGTGCAGCAGGTCGTCAGCGGCCTCCCGCACCAGGTGATCCTGGTGACCCACCACCTCGACCTGATCGAGGACTTCGAGCGGGTGCTGGTCTTCGACGAGACCCGGGTCGTGTACGACGGGCGCCCGGCCGACGCGGTGGCCTACTACCGCGACCTCATGCGCACGAGCGCCCCATGACCTCGCTCGGCCTCTACGTCCCGGGCACCTCGCCACTCCACCGGATGAGGGCGGGCACGAAGCTGCTCCTCATGCTCGCCGTGGGAGCGGGGTCGGTCCTGCTCGACCACGCCTGGCAGGTCGCCGTGGCCGTGGTCCTCGTCCTGGTCGGCTACCGCGTCGCGGGGCTGTCGCTGCGGACCGCCCTGAAGCAGGTCCGGCCGCTGCTCTGGCTCGTCGGCTTCGTGGCGGTCTTCCACGTGGTCGTGAGCGGATGGGAGCGCGCCGTGGTGTTCGTCGGCGTCATCGTCTCGCTGGTCCTGCTCGCCGCCCTGGTCACGCTCACCACCCGCACCACCGACATGGTCGACACCGTCGTCCATGCGCTCCGGCCGCTGCGACGCCTCGGGGTGCAGCCCGACCGTGTGGGCCTGCTCCTCGCCCTCGGCATCCGCTCCGTACCGGTGGTCGTGGGCCTGGCCGAGGAGGTCCGCGACGCGCAGCGTGCCCGCGGGCTCACCGCGAGCCCTCGCGCCTTCGCGGTGCCTCTCATCGTCCGCTCCCTGCGCCACGCGGACGCGCTCGGCGACGCCCTGGTAGCGCGCGGCGTGGACGACTAGCGCACACCACCTCGGGAGCGCGGCATCGCCTACGAGCGCGGGGGCCAGCGCCATGAGCGGAGGCCCGTGGTCCCACCAGCTGGAGGAGCTCTCCGACGCGTTCACGGTCGTGGCCTGGGACGCACCCGGTGCCGGCCGGTCGTCGGACCCGCCCGCGTGGTTCCGCCTCCCGGACTACGCGGACTGCCTTGCCGCGTTCGCACGCACGATCGGAGTCGCCCACCCTCACCTGGTCGGGCTGTCATTTGGTGGAGCCTTGGCGCTAGAGGTCTACGTTCGGTACCCGTCGTTCCCGCGGAGTCTCGTCCTCGCGGGTGCGATCCGGTGCTGTTCAACCGCGAGGTGCGCCGCTTCCTCCGGGATCAGCAGGCTCCGACACCGTGACCGACACCGACCGGGCGTCCGCGACGGCCTGGTCGAGGACGCTGCGCCGAGGGTCGGGCACCGGGAGCCAGAGACCGGTACGACGCTCGGCCGGGCCGGCCAGCCGCGGGTCGGAGAGGACGGCGTCGACGGCGCTGCGGTCTCCCCCGCACACGAGCGCTTCCACTCCCCCGAACTCGGTCACCAGGATGCGGTGGGCGTGGTCCGCGGCCGCCTCGTAGGCCTGACGCGCCTGGTTGTCCCTGCGCCGGGCGAACCGCTGCTGACTCTGCCCGCCGGCCTTCGTGCGACCTTGGACGTGCCGCTGGCCGACCTTCGAGACCTCCGGCGCCCCGTCCACGCCGGCTGCCACGGCGAAGCCGCCCTTGCGCACGAGGAGCACGCCCCAGCGCACCGGCCGCCCCACCGCCTCGCGGAAACCCGCGACGTCGGGCGGACCGTCGTACCCCTGGTCGAACGGCAAGGCCGCCTCGGCGAGCGCTCCGTCGGGAGCGGTCGCGACGAGGCGGCCTTCGTGCACTGCCAGCTCGGGATCGCCGTGACGGGTCCCGAAGTTCTCGAACCACCGCACGAGGCGCTCTGCCGGCACGAGCACCGTGCGGGGACTGTTCACCTCAGACGTTGAAGCCCAGGGCGCGCAGCATCTCGCGGCCGTCGTCGGTGATCTTGTCCGGACCCCACGGCGGCATCCAGACCCAGTTGATCGTCACGTCGTTCACCAGGCCTTCCAGCGCCTGGTTCGTCTGGTCGGTGATGACGTCGGTCAGGGGGCACGCGGCGGAGGTCAGCGTCATGTCGATGACGGCGTTGTTGCCCTCTTCGAGGTGCACGCCGTAGACGAGGCCGAGGTCGACCACGTTGATGCCGAGCTCGGGGTCGACGACGTCCTTCATCGCCTCGGTGACGTCCTCCTCGGTCACCGTCGAGGTGCCGGCGGCCGCGCTGAGGTCGACCTCGGGGAGGTCGGTGGTGTCGGTGTGGTCGGTCATGATTTCTCCTTCGCTTCGGTCCCGAGGACCCGAGATGTCGCGTCCTTCCACGCCATCCATGACAGTAGTGCGCACTTCACCCGAGCCGGGAACTTCGCCACGCCGGCGAACGCGATGCCGTCCTCCAGCACGTCCTCGTCGGGCTCGACGGTGCCCCGGCCCTGCATGAGGGTCTGGAAGTCCTCATGCACGGAGAGCGCCTCGGTGACGGTCTTGCCGATGAGGAGGTCGGTCATCACCGAGGTCGCCGCCTGGCTGATCGAGCAGCCCTCCGCGTCGTACGAGATGTCCTCGACGACAGCCTCGTCCCCGACGCCGGACAGGTGCACCCGCAGCGTGATCTCGTCGCCACAGGTCGGGTTCACGTGGTGAACCTCCGCTTCGTAGGGCTCCCGGAGCCCTGCGTTCAGCGGGTTCTTGTAGTGGTCCAGGATGATCTCCTGGTACAGCGAGTCAAGGTCCTGGGTCATGAAAGTCAGTCCACCCGGAAGTACTTCTTGGTGTACTCCAACCCCTCGATGAGCGCGTCGATCTCGGCCGGTGTCGTGTAGAGGTACGACGAGGCGCGAGTCGAGCTCTGGACTCCGAACCGCTTGTGGGCGGGCTTCGCGCAGTGGTGCCCCGCACGGACCGCGATGCCGCGGGAGTCGAGCACCTGGCTGACGTCGTGCGGGTGGATCCCCTCGATCTCGAAGGAGATCGCGCCGCCACGGTGCTCGGCGTCGAGCGGGCCGAGGACGGTCAGCCCGCGGATCGTGGAGAGCCCCTCGAGCGCGTAGCGGGTGACCGCCTCCTCGTGGGCCCGGACGTTCTCCATGCCGATCGCGGAGAGGTAGTCGACCGCCGCGCCCAGCCCGATCGCCTCGGTGATCGGCGGGGTGCCGGCCTCGAACTTGTGCGGGATCCCGGCGTACGTCGACCGCTCCATCGACACGGTCGCGATCATCTCTCCGCCGCCGAGGAACGGAGGCAGCTGCTCGAGCAGCTCCCGCCTCCCCCACAGCACACCGAGCCCCGTCGGACCGACGACCTTGTGGGCGGTGAACGCCAGGAAGTCGGCGCCCGCCTCGACCACGTCGACCGGCATCTGGGGGACGGCCTGTGACGCGTCGACCACGACCACCGCGCCGACCTCGTGAGCCCGGTCGGCGATCTGGCGCACCGGGTTGACGGTGCCGAGCATGTTCGACACCCAGGTCAGCGAGACGACCTTGGTCCGCTCCGTGATCAGCTCGTCGATGTTCGACAGGTCGAGCCGCCCCTCGTCGGTCAGGCCGAACCAGCGCAGCGTCGCACCCTTGCGCTCGGTGAGGAGCTGCCACGGCACGATGTTCGAGTGGTGCTCCATCTCGGTGATGACGACCTCGTCGCCCTCGCCGATCTCGAGCGGGCCACGCGCCCACGCCAGGGTGTTGGCGACCAGGTTGAGCGCCTCGGAGGCGTTCTTGGTGAAGATCACCTCGTCACGGGACGGTGCCCCGATGAACGCCGCGACCTTGTCCCGGGACTCCTCGAACGCCGCCGACGCCTCCGCGCCGAGCTGGTGCATGGCGCGGGCGATGTTGGCGTTGTGACGCTCGAGGTGGTCGACCATCGCGTCGATGACCACCTGCGGCTTCTGCGAGGTGTTGGCGCTGTCCAGGTACACCAGCGGCAACCCGTCGGCGAGCCTGCGCGACAGGATCGGGAAGTCCGCCCGGATCAGGTCGAGCCCGGGCAGGAGCCCTGGCAGGGCTACTGACGTCGTCACTTCACAATCCTTCCATGTCGCGTCGAGCGGGTGGTGGTCCGGTCGGATGCCCTGCAAGGCGGGCCGCACGGCACCGACCGGGACATCAGACGCCGGCGCGAACGTACTTGTCGTAGCCCTCGGCCTCGAGCTGCTCGGCGAGCTCCGGGCCGCCCTCCTCGGCGATCCGGCCGTTGACGAACACGTGCACGAAGTCGGGCTTGATGTAACGCAGGATGCGCGTGTAGTGCGTGATCAGCAAGACCCCGCGGTCACCCTGCTCGCGGAACCGGTTCACGCCCTCGGAGACGATCTTGAGCGCGTCGATGTCGAGGCCGGAGTCGGTCTCGTCGAGCACCGCGACCTTGGGGTTGAGCAGCTCGAGCTGGACGATCTCGTGGCGCTTCTTCTCACCGCCGGAGAAGCCCTCGTTCACGTTGCGCTGCGCCATGGTGGTGTCCATCGAGACCCGCTCCATGGCCGCGTTGACCTCCTTGATCCACGTGCGCAGCTTCGGGGCCTCGCCGTCGATCGCGGTCTTCGCGGTGCGCAGGAAGTTCGCCACCGAGACGCCGGGGACCTCGACCGGGTACTGCATGGCCAGGAAGAGCCCCGCACGGGCGCGCTCGTCCACGCTCATCTCCAGCACGTCGACGCCGTCGAGGGTCACCGAGCCGCTGGTGATGGTGTACTTCGGGTGACCGGCGATGGAGTACGCCAGGGTCGACTTGCCCGAGCCGTTGGGCCCCATGATCGCGTGGGTCTCGCCGTCCTTGATGATCAGGTCGACGCCCTTGAGGATCTCCTTCGGGCCGTTCTCGGTGTCGACGCTGACGTGCAGGTCGCGGATCTCCAGGGTTGCCATTCGTTTCTCCGTATCAGCTTTCGTGGTCAGTTCGGGTTCGTCGGCGGGCTCAGTAGGGGCTGTGTACGTCGATCAGCACGTCGTCGCCCTCCACCCGCACGGGGTAGATGGCAACCGGCTCGGTCGCGGGAAGGTTCGTCGGCTTGCCGGTGCGCAGGTCGAACATCGACCCGTGCAGCCAGCACTCGATCTGGTTCCCCTCGACCTCGCCCTCGGACAGCGGGATCGCGGCGTGCGAGCACTCGTCGTAGACGGCGTACCAGTCGTCCCCGTCGCGCACCACGGCCACGGCGACGTCGTCGACCGAGACCGCGAGCGCCGTACCGGGCTCGACGTCGCTGGTCGCGCAGACGCGGACGAAGCTCATGCAGGCACCGCCGAGGTCGGGTTGGCGCCGACGTTCTTCTCCAGCTCCGCCTCCACGGTCGCCATCAGACGCTCCTCCAGCGCGGGGACGCCGATCTTCTTGATGATGTCGGCGAAGAACCCGTGCACGACGAGACGGCGTGCCTCGTCGGCGTCGATGCCGCGCGACTGGAGGTAGAACAGCTGCTGGTCGTCGAACCTTCCCGTGGTCGACGCGTGGCCGGCGCCCTCGATCTCGCCGGTCTCGATCTCGAGGTTCGGCACGGAGTCCGCACGGCAGCCGTCGGTGAGCACGAGGTTGCGGTTGGACTCGTAGGTCTCGATGCCCTCGGCGACCTTGCGGATCAGCACGTCGCCGATCCAGACGGCGTGGGCGCCCTGGCCCTGCAGCGCACCCTTGTAGTCGACGTTGCTGCGTGTCTTCGGCGCGTTGTGGTCGACGAAGAGCCGGTGCTCGAGGTGCTGGCCGGCGTCGGCGAAGTACAGCCCGAGGAGCTCGGCCTCGCCCCCGGGACCGGCGTAGACGACCTCGGTGTTGAGGCGGACCAGGCCGCCGAAGCTGATCGCGGAGTGCCGCACGGAGGCGTCGCGGCCCACGCGGATGGCATCCCGGCCGAGGTGGACGGCCTCGTCGTCCCAGTCCTGGATCGTGACCGCGCTGACCTGCGCCCCGTCACCGACGAGCAGCGAGGTCGTGGCGGCGTAGCGCGCCACGCCGGTGTGCTCGAGCACAATCGCGGCCTTGGCGAAGTTGCCGACCCGGACCACGAGGTGGCCCCACACGAGGTCGTCGGCCGCCTCGCCGTGCAGCTTCACGATGATCGGCTCGGTGAGCTCCGTCTCGGCGGGCACGTCGAGCAGCATCACGCTGCCGGCGTTTGCCACGGCCAGCGCCGAGGGGCGGTCTGCCGGCTTCAGCTCGCCGAGCTCGCGGGCCTCCTCCGAGGTGATCTCACGCAGCGTCACGCCTTCGGGCAGCTGGGTCTCCCAGGTGAGGCGGGCGTCGGACGCCGCGCCCTCGAGGATCCCGCCGAGCCGCTTGATCGGCGTGAAGCGCCAGATCTCCTCACGACCCGTGGGGACCGGGTGGTCAGCGAGGTCGTACGACGGCGTCGGGTGGAGGTGGCTCGCGACCTTGTCGCTCGTCTCGATGGCGCTCGAGACGTTCGGTGCTTCGGTGACTGTCACAGTTATCGCTTTCTCACGGTGGGGGTGGTGGGGCGGGCAGGCGCGGAGGCAGTGCCGCCGCGCGAGACATCCGTCAGCCCACGGCCCCTTCCATCTGCAGCTCGATCAGGCGGTTCAGCTCGAGGGCGTACTCCATCGGGAGCTCCTTGGCGATCGGCTCCACGAAGCCACGGACGATCATCGCCATCGCCTCGTCCTCCTCCATGCCCCGGCTCATCAGGTAGAAGAGCTGGTCGTCGCTGACCTTCGAGACCGTCGCCTCGTGGGCCATCGACACGTCGTCCTCGCGGACGTCGACGTAGGGGTAGGTGTCGGAGCGGCTGATCTGGTCCACGAGCAGCGCGTCGCACTTGACGATGCTCTGCGAGTGCTCCGCGCCCTCGTTGACCTGGACGAGCCCGCGGTACGACGTACGACCGCCGCCACGCGCCACGGACTTGGAGATGATCGAGCTCGAGGTGTTCGGCGCGGCGTGGACCATCTTGGCGCCGGCGTCCTGGTGCTGACCCTCGCCCGCGAACGCGATCGACAGGGTCTCGCCCTTGGCGTGCTCACCCATCAGGTAGACCGCGGGGTACTTCATCGTCAGCTTCGACCCGATGTTGCCGTCGACCCACTCCATGGTGGCGCCGGCATCGCAGGTCGCACGCTTCGTGACGAGGTTGTACACGTTGTTCGACCAGTTCTGGATGGTCGTGTAGCGGCAGCGGCCGCCCTTCTTCACGATGATCTCGACGACCGCGGAGTGCAGCGAGTCCGAGCTGTAGATCGGCGCGGTGCAGCCCTCGACGTAGTGCACGTAGGCGTCCTCGTCGACGATGATCAGCGTCCGCTCGAACTGGCCCATGTTCTCGGTGTTGATCCGGAAGTAGGCCTGCAGCGGGATGTCGACGTGGACACCCTTCGGCACGTAGATGAACGAGCCGCCGGACCACACCGCGGTGTTGAGGGCCGCGAACTTGTTGTCGCCGACCGGGATCACGGTGCCGAAGTACTCCTGGAAGATCTCCGGGTGCTCCTTGAGCGCGGTGTCGGTGTCGAGGAACAGGACGCCCTGCTCCTCGAGGTCCTCACGGATCTTGTGGTAGACGACCTCGGACTCGTACTGCGCGGCCACACCGGCGACGAGGCGCTGCTTCTCGGCCTCGGGGATGCCGAGCCTGTCGTAGGTGTTCTTGATGTCCTCGGGCAGGTCCTCCCAGCTGGTGGCCTGCTTCTCCGTGGAGCGGACGAAGTACTTGATGTTGTCGAAGTCGATGGTGTCGAGCTCGCCGCCCCACGTGGGCATGGGCTTGCGGTCGAAGAGCTTGAGGCCCTTCAGCCGGAGGTCGAGCATCCACTGGGGCTCGTCCTTCTTGCCCGAGATGTCGCGGACGACCTCCTCGTTGAGGCCACGCCGCGCGGACTCGCCGGCAGTGTCCTTGTCGGCCCAGCCGAACTCGTAGCGGCCGATGCCCTCGAGCTCGGGGTTGCGCTGGTCGATGGTGGTCATTCCTCAACCTCTCGTGTGCGGAGACAGTCGTGCGGGGGTATCCGGGATGTTGCTGGGGATGCAGGTGGTGCAGACCCCGTCGCCGTGGGCGATCGTGGCCAGGCGCTGGACGTGACTGCCGAGGAGGCGGCTGATCGCCTCGGTCTCGGCCTCGCACAGCTGGGGGAACTCGTGGGCCACATGGGCCACAGGGCAGTGCTGCTGGCACAGCTGCGGGCCGACCGGTCCCTCACGGACCGAGGCGGCGTAGCCGCTCTGGGTCAGCGCCTCGGCCACCGCTTCGGGGGCGCTGAGGCCGGGCTTGCGGGCGCGCACACGCTGGAAGTCGGTCTCCAGGCTCGCGACCCGGCGGCGCGCGAACTCCTTGACCGCCTTCTCCCCGCCGGTCTCGGCGAGGAAGCGCAGGGCCTGGGCGGCGAGGTCGTCGTACTGCTGGTCGAACCGGTCGCGTCCCGCCTCGGTGAGCGCGAACGCCTTCGCGGGCCTGCCACGGCCGCGTACGCCGTTCGTGCGGGGTTCCCGGGCCTCGACCGCGCCCTCCTCCATGAGGTGGTCGAGGTGCCTGCGCACAGCGGCCGGCGTCAGGTCGAGCCGCTCCGCGAGCGCTGCGGCGGTGCTCGGGCCGTTCTCGAGGATCGAGCGGGCCACCCGCTCACGGGTCGGCGCGTCCCCGCCGCGTGCGGCGTCGATGGGAGTGCCGTTGATTTCCACAACACCAGTGTGCCGTTAATACCGAAAGGGATTCAAATAAGGCTGCCCTAACCCGAGAACCCCTCTTGACAGAGGCGCCGCGACACTCCCCCAGGCGCGTGTGACGGGCACCTCGAACCTAGAATCCAGGAGTGTCCTCCCCCGAGCCCGCGGTCGTCGTCGACAACCTCACCATGCGGTACGCCGACACGCTCGCTGTCGACGGGCTCTCCCTGGAGGTGGCGCGTCACAGCATCACCGCCGTGCTCGGCCCCAACGGCGCCGGCAAGACCACGACCCTGGAGACCTGCGAGGGCTACCGCCGCCCGCAGCGGGGCTCGGTCCGGGTCCTCGGCATGGACCCCCAGGCCGACCGCCGCGCCCTGCTCCCCCGCATCGGCGTGATGCTCCAGAACGGCGGCGCCTGGTCGGGCGTCCGTGCCGTGGAGATGCTCCGCCACGTCGCCTCGCTCCACGCGCACCCCCTGGACGTCGACATGCTCGTCGATCGGCTCGGCCTCGCCTCGTGCGGGCGCACGTCGTACCGCCGGCTCTCCGGCGGGCAGCAGCAGCGCCTGGCCCTCGCGATGGCCGTCGTGGGCCGCCCGGAGCTGGTCTTCGTCGACGAGCCGACCGCGGGGATGGACCCCCAGGCGCGGCGGGCGACCTGGGAGCTGCTCGAGGAGATGCGCGGCGACGGGGTGACGATCGTGCTGACCACCCATTACATGGACGAGGCGGAGCGCCTTGCCGACACCATCCACGTGATCGACCACGGCCGGCTGATCGCCTCGGGCACCCCGTTCGAGCTCACCCGTGGCACCGGCCACAGCACCATCCGCCTCGTCGTCACCGAGCCGTTCCCGCCGGACGCGCCTGTCTCGCTGCAGCAGGCGCTCGGCCCTTCGACCGAGGTGCATGCGATCAACGACCAGAGCCTGCTCATCTCGGGGCCGGCCGACGCGTCCACCCTCGCGACCGTCTCCGCCTGGTGCGAGACCCACGGCGTCCTCCCCGAGTCCATGTCGATGGGCCAGCGGACCCTCGAGGACGTCTTCCTCCAGCTGACCGGGCGGGAGCTCACCCCATGACCACGTCCTCGGGCACCTTCGCGCCTCGTCCGGGCGCTGCGCCGCTGACCACCCAGGTTCTCGCGCAGACCCGGATGGAGACCAGGCTGCTGCTGCGCAACGGCGAACAGCTGCTCCTCGCGGTGGTGATCCCGATCATCGTGCTGGTCGGCGGTGTGCTCGCCGCAGGCCGGATCGGGCTGGAGTTCCCCGAGGGCGTCGTGGACACGCTCACCCCCGGGGTTCTCGCGCTCGCGGTCATGTCCACCAGCTTCACCTCCCTGGCGATCTCCACCGGGTTCGAGCGCA
The DNA here is from genome assembly GCA_963701425.1 of uncultured Actinomycetota bacterium. Lineage (GTDB taxonomy): Bacteria > Actinomycetota > Actinomycetes > Propionibacteriales > Nocardioidaceae > Nocardioides_C. Next base: position 237,458 of record CAVPAG010000018.1, read on the forward strand.
GGTACGGCGTCCTCAAGCGACTCGGCGCCTCTCCCCTGCCCCGCTCGGGCCTGCTCGCGGGCAAGGTCGGCTCCCTGCTGGTCGTGGAGACGCTCCAGGTGCTCCTGATCGGTACGACGGCCGTCCTGCTCGGCTGGTCGCCCTCTCCCGGTGCGGCCGGACTGCTCGGAGCGCTGCTCGTCATGCTCCTCGGCACGGCTGCGTTCGCGTCCCTCGGCCTGTTCCTCGCCGGTGCGCTCCGGGCGGAGGCCACCCTGGCCGCGGCGAACCTGGTGTACCTGCTGCTGATGGCCGGGGGCGCCGTGGTGATCCCCTCGTCGAGCTACGGCGCGGCAGAGCCCCTGGTCGAGCTGCTGCCCTCGGGCGCCCTCGGCAACGGCCTCCGGGCCGCCCTCATGGACGGGGTCGTGCCCGTCGTACCTCTGCTCGTGCTGGCCGTGTGGACTGCGATCGGAACCGCCCTGACCTCGAGGACGTTCAAGTGGGAGTGACCCTGAAGAGCCCACCGGCCACTGAGCCGAACACGGGTTGGGCGCAGCGATGGATGTACCCGCTCGCGCTCACCTCGCTCGGGGTCAACGTCCTGATCGTCCTCACGGGCGGCGTCGTGCGGCTGACCGCCTCGGGTCTCGGCTGCCCGACGTGGCCCCGCTGCACCGACGAGTCGTTCGTCCCGCACGGCGAGCTCGGGCTCCACGGGGCGATCGAGTTCGGCAACCGGCTGGTCACCTTCCTGCTCGCGGCTGTCGCGATCGCGACCTTCGTCACCGCGTGGAAGTACGGTCGTCGGTCGATTGTGCGGCTCGCGTTCGTCCTCGGGCTCGGTGTGCCTGCCCAGGCAGTGATCGGCGGGATCACCGTCCTCACCGACCTCAACCCGTGGATCGTGGCCTTCCACCTGCTGGTGTCGATGGCGATGATCCAGGTCGCCGTCGTCCTGCTGCGGCGGCTTCGCGAGGGCGACGGCCCCGCCGTGGCCACCGTCCCCTCCGCGACCTCCTGGCTGGTCCGAGCCACGTTCGTCTCCGGCTGGGTGGTGCTGTACCTCGGGACGATCGTCACCGGAAGCGGCCCCCACGCCGGAGACCTCGATGCGCCCCGCAACGGCCTCGACCCGGCAGCGCTGAGCCAGCTGCACACCGACGGGGTCTTCCTGCTCCTGGGTCTGACGATCGGCGCCGTGTTCGCGCTGCGCGCGGTCGACGCCCCTGCCCGGGCCGTTCGTGCCGCCCAGGTGCTGCTCGGGATCGAGCTCGCCCAGGGAGTGGTCGGCTTCGTGCAGTACTTCACAGACCTGCCCGTCGTACTCGTGGGGCTGCACCTGCTGGGGTCGGCACTCGTCGCGGCAGCCCTGGCGTGGCTGCTCGTCGGCGTCCGCGACCGTCCCGTGGAGCGCGTCGCGTCCTAGGTGGCCTGCGCCGCCTCCCGCAGGCGTGCGAACTCCTCCGCGAGCGCGGCCGCCGGCCAGTGCGCGTTCAGGCCGCTGGGGTTCGGCAGCACCCAGACCCGGGTCTCCCCCAGCGACTCTGCCAGCAGCTCCTCCTGGGGCCCGACCACGGCGTCAGGGCGGCCGAAGCCGGTCCGGTAGGCGCCGATGCCCACGACGGCGAGCCACGCCGGGCGCAGGCGCAGGACCTTCTCGCGCAGGATCTCCCCGCCGCGGACCAGCTCGTCGCGGGTCAGCTCGTCGGCGCGGGCGGTGGCGCGGGCCGCGACGTTCGTGATCCCGACTCCGAGGTCGAGCAGGTCCCACTGCTCGTCGGGCCGCAGCTGTCGTGGGGTGAAGCCGGACCGGTGGAGGGTCGGCCAGAAACGGTTGCCCGGCCGCGCGAAGTGGAAACCTGTCGCAGCCGACCACAGGCCCGGGTTGATGCCGCTGAAGAGCACCTCGAGGCCCGGGCCGACGACGTCCGGGATGGTGCGGTCGCGGGCGGCGTCGAGCTCGGCCGGGGTCGGCTTCATGCCGCAGGCAGGCTCAGAAGGCGAGCAGCGGGTCGAGCGCTACCGAGACGAACAGCAGCGAGAGGTACATGTTCGACCAGTGGAACAGCCGCATCGGCTTGACGTCCGTGAGGTTGTCGCTGCGCGAGGCCCGCACGAGCATGAGGTGCGCCTCGACGAGGAACGCAGCGCCCAGGACGGCGGCCGCGGCCGGGTAGAACCAGCCGGTGTCCGCGACCGGCCACAGCAGCAGGGACGTGGCGACCATCACGTAGGAGTAGACGACGATCTGCCTGGCCACCGAGCGGGCCGGCGCCACGACCGGAAGCATCGGGACGTCGACCTTCGCGTAGTCCTCGCGGTAGCGCAGTGCCAGCGCCCACGTGTGCGGCGGCGTCCAGAAGAAGACGACGAGGAAGAGGATGACCGGCGCCCAGGCGAGCTCGTTGGTGACCGCGGTCCAGCCGATCAGCGCCGGGAAGCAGCCGGCGAGGCCGCCCCAGACGATGTTCTGGGTGGTGCGCCGCTTGAGCACCATCGTGTAGACGAGCACGTAGAAGGCGTTCGCGGCCAGGGCGAGGACCGCTGAGAGCGGGTTCACGAACAGCCAGAGGACGAGGGTCGAGACGACCGCCAGGGTGAGCCCGAAGACCGTGGCCGCGCGGGGACTGACGATGTGGCGCGGGAGCGCCCGGCGCCGGGTCCGGCGCATCTGCTCGTCGATGTCGCGGTCGTAGACGCAGTTCAGCGCGCTCGCGCTGCCCGCCGAGAGGGTCCCGCCGACCACGGTCGCCACCACGAGCCAGAGCTCAGGGACGCCGCGCGCGGCGAAGAACATGACCGGAACCGTGGTGAGCAGGAGCAGCTCGATGACCCGCGGCTTCATCAGGCCGACGTAGGCGCCGACGACGTCACGGGCCCTTCCACGGCCCGTCTCCGGCGTCTGCGCAGAGACGTGGGGTTCGACGGCCGTCACGAAAACCTCGAGTTCAACGATTGCAGGGCAGCCCCTCAGGCTAGCGACGAGTCTAGTCTGCGGCCCGCCGATCGGGCTCATCGGGCGAGCCTGGGAGGATGTGCATCTCCTCACGCGCCGTTAGTAGGCTCGTGCCCGGAACCCCTGATGCACCTGAGAGGAAACCTCCGCACGTGAGCACTGCCCGTAGCCCCCTCGAATGGACCGACCTGGACCGGCGGGCGGTGGACACGGCACGGGTCCTCGCCATGGACTCCGTGCAGAAGGTCGGCAACGGCCACCCCGGCACCGCGATGGCCCTCGCCCCGGCCGCCTACCTGCTCTTCCAGAAGCGGATGCGCCACAACCCGGCGGACCCGTCGTGGAGCGCCCGTGACCGGTTCGTCCTCTCCGCGGGCCACAGCAGCATCACCCTCTACACCCAGCTCTTCCTCGGTGGCTTCGGCCTCGAGCTCGAGGACCTGCAGTCCCTGCGCACGTGGGGCAGCAAGACCCCCGGTCACCCGGAGCACGGCCACACCGCGGGTGTCGAGACCACCACCGGCCCGCTCGGCCAGGGCGTCGCCAACGCGGTCGGCATGGCCATGGCGGCCCGCCGCGAGCGTGGTCTGCTCGACCCCGACGCTCCTGAGGGACAGAGCCCCTTCGACCATCACATCTACGCGATCTGCAGCGACGGCGACCTGGAGGAGGGCGTCAGCGGCGAGGCCTCCTCGCTCGCCGGCCACCAGCAGCTCGGCAACCTGACGCTGATCTACGACGACAACGAGATCTCGATCGAGGGCGACACCGACATCGCGTTCAGCGAGGACGTCGCCAAGCGCTACGAGGCCTACGGCTGGCACGTGCAGACCGTGGACTGGACCAGCGGCGGCAAGGAGTACGTCGAGGACGTCGACGCCCTGTGGGCCGCCCTCGACGCCGCCGAGCAGGTCACCGACAAGCCGAGCATGATCGTCCTCCGCACGGTCATCGCCTGGCCCGCCCCCAACGCCCAGGGCACCGGCGCCTCCCACGGCTCCGCGCTCGGCGAGGACGAGGTGGCCGCGACCAAGAAGATCCTCGACTTCGACCCGCAGAAGACCTTCGAGGTCTCCGAGGAGGTCCTCGCGCACACCCGGGGCCTCGTCGAGCGGGGGAAGGTCGCCGAGGCGGAGTGGGAGTCGACCTTCGAGGCCTGGGCCAAGGCCAACCCCGAGCGCAAGGCGCTGCTCCACCGGATGCAGACCCGCACCCTCCCGCAGGGCTGGGACGCCGATCTGCCCTCCTTCGACGCCGACCCCAAGGGCGTCGCGACCCGCAAGGCCTCCGGGGGCGTGCTCACGGCGATCGCGCCGGCGCTCCCCGAGCTGTGGGGCGGCTCGGCCGACCTCGCGGAGTCGAACAACACGACCCCGAAGGGCGAGCCGTCGTTCGTCCCCGAGGAGATGTCGACCGAGGACTTCGCCGGGCACAAGTACGGCCGGGTGCTGCACTTCGGCATCCGCGAGCACGCCATGGGCTCGATCATGAACGGCATCGCCCTCCACGGCGGCACCCGCGTCTACGGCGGCACGTTCCTCGTCTTCTCCGACTACATGCGCCCCGCCGTCCGTCTCGCCGCCCTGATGCAGCTGCCGGTGACCTACGTGTGGACCCACGACTCGATCGGACTCGGCGAGGACGGCCCGACGCACCAGCCCGTCGAGCACCTCGCGGCGCTGCGCGCGATCCCCGGCCTCGACGTCGTACGCCCCGCGGACGCCAACGAGACGGTCGCCGCGTGGAAGACGATCCTCGAGCACAACGACCGCCCGGCCGGCCTCGCGCTGACCCGCCAGAACGTCCCCACCTTCCCGCGCGGCACCGATGCCGACGGTGAGCACTGGGCCACCACCGACGGTGTCAGCCGGGGCGGCTACGTCCTCCTCGACGCCGAGGGCGGCACGCCGGACGTGGTGCTCGTGGCCACCGGGTCCGAGGTCCAGCTCGCCGTCGAGGCACGCACCCTGCTCGCCGAGAAGGGCGTGGAGGCCCGCGTGGTCTCGATGCCGTGTCGGGAGTGGTTCGACGCCCAGGACCAGGCCTACCGTGACAGCGTGATCCCACCGATCGTGAAGGCGCGCGTGAGCGTCGAGGCAGGCGTGGCCCAGGGCTGGCGCGAGATCGTCGGCGACCACGGGCGGATCGTCTCGCTCGACCACTTCGGCGCGTCCGCCGACTACGCCACGATCTTCCGCCAGTTCGGCATCACGGCCGAGGCCGTGGTCCTGGCCGCCGAGGAGAGTATCCGCGCGACCCAGGGGTAACCCCTCAGCCCGCGCACCAGACGCCGATCCACAGCTCGTCAACCGGGAGGAACCGATGTCCGAACGACTCAAGTCACTCGCAGAGGCGGGAGTCTCGATCTGGCTCGACGACCTCTCGCGGGAGCGGATCGAGACCGGGAACCTCGACGACCTGGTCGAGAGCCGCTCCGTCGTCGGGGTCACGACGAACCCGACGATCTTCGCCGCCGCTCTCAGCAACGGCGAGCGGTACGACGCGCAGGTCCGCGAGCTGGTCCAGGCGGGTGCGAGCATCGACGACGTCGTCTTCGAGCTGACCACCCACGACGTGCGGGAGGCCTGCGACATCCTCCACGACACGTGGAAGCAGACCGACGGCGTCGACGGCCGGGTCTCCATCGAGGTGCCACCCGGCCTGGCGTTCGACACCGACGCCACGGTCGCCGCCGCCAAGAAGCTCTGGGCCGCCGTCGACCGGCCGAACCTGCTGATCAAGATCCCCGCCACCACCGAGGGCATGCCCGCGATCTCCGCCGTGATCGCGGAGGGGATCAGCGTCAACGTCACGCTGATCTTCGGCCTCGACCGCTACAAGGCCGTGATGGATGCCTACGTCGAGGGGCTCGAGCGCGCACAGGCCAACGGCATCGACCTCTCCGGGATCCACTCGGTGGCGTCCTTCTTCGTCTCCCGCGTGGACACCGAGGTCGACAAGCGCCTCGACGAGAAGGGCACGGAGGGGGTCGAGGACCTCAAGGGCAGGGCCGGCATCGCCAACGCCCGCCTCGCGTACAAGACCTACCAGGAGTTCGTGGCGGGCTCCCGCTTCCAGGCCCTGAGCGCCCACGGTGCACGGCACCAGCGCCCGCTGTGGGCCTCCACCGGGGTCAAGAACCCCGACTACAGCGACACGATGTACGTCACCGAGCTCGTCGTCCCCGACACCGTCAACACGATGCCGGAGAAGACGATGGACGCCTTCGCCGACCACGGCGAGATCAACGGCGGCGACCGGGTGACCACGATGTACGACGACGCACAGCAGGTCATGGACCGGCTCGAGGCGGCGGGGATCCACTACGACGACGTGATCGCCACGCTCGAGCGCGAGGGTGTCGAGAAGTTCGTCGCGTCGTGGGACGAGCTCGTCGACACCGTCCGCGCGAGCATGGAGGGCGCGGCGAAGTGAGCGAGGCGCTGGAGGTCGCGGCCACCGGCGCCGCGGCAGACGCGATCGGCACCTGGGTCCCCCGGCTGGTGGGCGACCGGGTCGCGAGCCGCCTCTTCGCCAAGGACGCCACCTTGTGGGGTGAGGCCGCCGAGGCCGAGGCCTCGGTCCGTCTCGGGTGGGTCGACCTGCACCGCACCTCGCGGCCGCTCGTCGGGGCCATCAACGCTCTGCGTGGCGAGCTCGAGGACGACGGGATCACCCACGTCGCCCTGTGCGGCATGGGCGGCTCGTCGCTCGCCCCCGAGGTCATCTGCGCCACCCACGGCGTCGAGCTCACCGTGGTCGACTCCTCCCACCCCGACCAGGTCCGCGCCGCCCTCGGCGACCGGCTCCCGACCACGGTCGTGGTGGTCTCCAGCAAGTCCGGGTCGACCGTCGAGACCGACTCGCAGCGTCGCGCCTTCGAGCACGCCTTCCGCGAGGCCGGGCTGCACCCGACGCGCCACATGGTGTTCGTCACCGACCCCGGCAGCCCCCTCGACGTCCAGGCCCGCGAGGCCGGTTTCCGCGTGGTCAACGCCGACCCGGACGTCGGCGGCCGCTACTCCGCGCTCACGGCGTTCGGCCTCGTCCCGAGCGGCCTCGCCGGTGCCGACATCGAACAGCTGCTCGACGAGGCCGAGACCGTCGCAGACCTGCTCGCCGAGGACGACGAGGCGAACCCGGGCCTGCGCCTCGGCGCAGCCCTCGCCGGCACGGACCCCCTGCGCGACAAGATGGTGCTGGTCGACGACGACTCCGGCCTTGTCGGCTTCCCCGACTGGGCCGAGCAGCTCGTCGCGGAGAGCACCGGCAAGGACGGCACCGGCCTCCTGCCCGTCGTGGTCGCCGACACGACGGCGCCCGAGGTGGCCCTCCCGCCCCAGGACGTCACCGTGGTGCGGCTCACCGGCGACGGCGACCGGGGCGACGAGCCCTCCGGCTCCGGCGGCTCCGACGTCTGGGTCGGCGGGAGCCTCGGCGCCCAGCTGCTGCTGTGGGAGGTCGCCACGGCGGTCGCCGGGCACGTCCTGGGCATCGACCCGTTCAACCAGCCCGACGTCGAGAGCGCCAAGAAGGCCGCCCGCTCCCTGCTGGAGGCGACGCCCGAGCCCGAGCCGGCCATCCTCACCGACGGGCCGCTCGAGATCCGGGCTCCCGGCGACCGGTCCTGGCTCGGCGACGCCGCGAAGCTCGACGACGCGGTCACCGCTCTGCTGTCCGAGCTCGACGAGGAGCGCGGCTACGTCGCCGTGACGGCCTACCTCGACCGGTTGGCCCACCCCGAGCTCGAGGACGTCCGACGTACCCTCGCGGTCCGCACCCGGCGACCGGTCACCTTCGGCTGGGGCCCGCGCTTCCTGCACTCGACCGGCCAGTTCCACAAGGGCGGCCCGGCCGTCGGGGTGTTCATCCAGGTCACCGACGAGCCACGCGAGGACCTCCCGGTCGCAGGGCGTGACTTCAGCTTCGGCACGCTCGTGGCGGCTCAGGCGGCAGGCGACGCCCAGGTGCTCGCAGACCACGGCCGGCCCGTGCTGCGCATCCACCTGACCGACCCCGAGGAGGGTCTGCGCCGGCTGCGAGAGGCGCTCGCGTGACGAACCCCCTGCGTGACCCGCAGGACCGCCGCCTTCCGAAGATCGCCGGGCCCTGCAGCCTGGTGATCTTCGGCGTCACGGGCGACCTGGCCCGCAAGAAGCTGATGCCCGCGGTGTACGACCTCGCGAACCGCGGCCTGCTGCCACCCGGGTTCTCGCTGGTCGGGTTCGCCCGGCGCGACTGGGCCGACCAGGACTTCGCACAGATCGTGCACGACTCGGTGCGCGAGCACGCACGCACCGAGTTCCGTGAGGAGGTCTGGCGCCAGCTCGCCGAGGGGTTCCGGTTCGTGCCGGGCGACTTCAACGACGACGAGGCCTTCGACACGCTCCGCCGAACCGTGGACGAGCTGGACAAGGCCCGGGGCACGGGCGGCAACCACGCCTTCTACCTCTCCATCCCGCCCAGGTTCTTCGCCGACGTCATCGGCCAGCTCAAGGAGCACGGCCTCGCGACCGCCGAAGAAGACTCCTGGCGCCGCGTCGTGGTCGAGAAGCCGTTCGGCTCGGACCTGAAGTCGGCGCGCGAGCTCAACGCGGTGATCTCCGAGGTGTTCCCGCCGGAGTCGGTGTTCCGCATCGACCACTACCTCGGCAAGGAGACGGTGCAGAACATCTTGGCGATGCGCTTCTCCAACACGCTGTTCGAGCCGATCTGGAACGCCAACTACGTCGACCACGTGCAGATCACGATGGCCGAGGACATCGGCATCGGCGGCCGGGCCGGCTACTACGACGGCATCGGAGCGGCCCGTGACGTCATCCAGAACCACCTGCTCCAGCTGATGGCGCTCACCGCCATGGAGGAGCCGACCTCGTTCGACGCGAAGAACCTCCGGCTGGAGAAGCAGAAGGTCCTCGAGTCCGTCGTGCTCCCCCGCCGCCTCGACCTGGCCACTGCCCGCGGCCAGTACACCGAGGGCTGGCAGGGCGGCGTGAAGGTGCCCGGCTACAAGCAGGAGCAGGACATCCCGCAGAGCTCGCGCACCGAGACGTACGCCGCGATCACGCTCCACATCGAGTCCCGACGCTGGGCCGGGGTGCCGTTCTACATCCGTGCCGGTAAGCGGCTGGGTCGCAGGGTGACCGAGGTCGCCGTCGTCTTCAAGCGCGCCCCGCACCTGCCGTTCAGCGAGACCTCCACCGAGGAGCTGACCCAGAACGCGCTCGTGATCAGGGTGCAGCCCGACGAGGGGGTCACGATGCGGTTCGGGTCGAAGGTGCCCGGGACCGCCATGGAGATCCGCGACGTCACCATGGACTTCGCCTACGGCGGCTCGTTCACCGAGACCAGCCCCGAGGCCTACGAGCGGCTCATCCTCGACGTACTGCTGGGCGAGCCGCCGCTGTTCCCGCGCCACGAGGAGGTCGAGCTCTCGTGGATGATCCTCGACCCGATCGTGGAGTACTGGGCGACACACGGGAAGCCCGACACCTACGAGTCCGGCACCTGGGGACCTCCGTCGGCGGACCGGATGCTCGCCCGTGACGGACGCGTCTGGAGGCGGCCGTGATCGAGATGACCGACACCACCGCGAGCGCGATCGCCGCGGAGTTCGTGCGCGCCAGGCGCCGAGCGGGCAGCCCCGCCATGGGCATGGTGATGACACTGGTCTTCGTCGTCGAGGAGGAGGACTCCGCGGCGGCGATGGACGCTGCCCGGACCGCCTCCCGAGAGCACCCGGCACGCGTGCTGGGCGTGATCCTCGGCGACGGGCGCGGCGCGGCCCGTGTCGACGCCCAGGTCGGGATCGGCTCCGGTTGGACGGGCGAGTCGGCCATGATCCGGCTCCGAGGAGAGGTCACCAAGCACCCCGAGTCGGTGGTCGTGCCCCTGCTGCTGCCGGACTCCCCGGTCGTCGTGTGGTGGCCGACCAAGGCCCCCGACGAGCCGGCGGAGGACCCACTGGGCAAGCTCGCCCGCCGACGGATCACCGACGCCGCGGCGGTCCCCCGCAACAAGGCGAAGGCGATGCTCACGCAGTGCCACAGCTACGCTCCCGGGAGCAGCGACCTGGCCTGGACCCGGATCACCCACTGGCGCGCGCTGCTCGCGGCCGCGCTCGACCAGCATCCCGTGAAGGTGACCGCCGCCCGTGTCGCGGCCGAGCGGATCAGCCCGAGCGCGGACCTGCTCTCCGCGTGGCTCGCCGACCGGCTGCACGTGAAGGTCGAGCGCACCACGTCGGACGGCCCGGGCATCACGCAGGTGGTGCTCGAGACCCGGACGGGTCCGATCTCCCTGGACCGGCACGACGGGAAGCTCGCCATCCTGAGCGTCCCCGGTGAGCCCGACCGTCCGGTGGCCCTCAAGCGGCGCGACATCGACGAGCTGCTGGCCGAGGAGCTCCGCCACCTCGACCCCGACGACGTCTACGCCGACACCGTGAAGAAGATGGTGCGGCTCACCAGCGGGACGCCGACGCGGTCGAAGGGCCGCCGGACCAAGAAGGCAGCCACATGACCTCCGCGAGCCGCCGAGAGATCGCGGTCTCCCCCGACCAGGACACGCTCGCGCGAGCCGTCGCCGAGCGACTGGTCCAGCGCCTGGTGGACCTCCAGTCCGACGGCGGCACTCCGTCGCTCGTGCTCACCGGCGGGACGATCGCCGAGAAGCTGCACCGGGCGGTGCTCGACCTTCCCGCGCGGGCCGAGGTCGACTGGGGCCGGGTCGAGGTCTGGTTCGGCGACGAGCGGTTCGTCCCGTCCGACGACCAGGACCGCAACGCCCTCCAGGCCCGCCGGGCCTTCCTGTCCGCGCTCCCGGTCGACCCCGCGCGGGTGCACGAGATGCCGGCGAGCGACGGTGCGTACGGCGACGACGTCGATGCCGCCGCGGGCGCCTACGCCGACGAGCTCCGCCGGGTGCTCGGCAACGAGCCGCGGTTCGACGTACTCATGCTGGGCATCGGCCCAGACGGGCACTGCGCCTCGCTCTTCCCCGGACACGAGGCCGTCGGCGCCGGCGGGCTGGCCGTGGGGGTAAGGAACTCCCCCAAGCCGCCGCCGACCCGGGTCTCGCTGACCATGGAGATGCTGAACCGGGCCGACCAGGTCTGGTTCGTCGCCTCAGGCGAGGGCAAGTCGCAGGCGGTCCACGACGCGGTCGACGGCTCCGACATTCACGCCGTGCCCGCCTCGGGGCCGAAGGGCAGGGAGCTCACGCTGTGGCTCCTCGACGCCGACGCGGCAGCCAAGCTGCCACCCGCCGTCCAAGGTCCGTAGAACCGAGACGGCTCCCCGGCCGAGGCCGGGGAGCCGTTTCGCAACAGAAGGTCAGAAGACGATCTCGCCGCGCTTGCGACGCTCGCGAAGGGTCTGGATGGCCTCGTCCAGGATGTCGGCCGCCTCCTTGTCGGAGCGCCGCTCCTTCACGTACGCGAGGTGCGTCTTGTACGGCTCGATCTTCGGCGGCGGCGGCGGGTTGTCCGAGTCGAGGCTGGCCGGCAGGCCGCACCTCGGGCAGTCCCACGAGTCCGGGATCTGCGCCTCCACCGCGAAGGTGATCACCGACTGGTGCTCATGAGCACAGAAGTACACGACGCGCTGGCGGGGAGCAGCCTCGCCGCGCTCCGCCTCCCCCATGGGTCCGGCGCCGACACGGCTGCCACGAATGGCGCTTCCTCCACCAGCCACGCTCAGTACTCCTCGTTCCGGTCGAAGCGGATGCCGGTCAGGCGCCGCTCTTGAGCAGTAGTCCCAGTGCCACGACGCAGGCGAACCAGATGATCCCAGCGCCGATCGTGATCCGGTCCAGGTTCCGCTCGGCCACGGAGGAGCCTCCCAGGCCGCTGGAGACGCCGCCTCCGAACATGTCGGACATGCCGCCACCCCGGCCCTTGTGAAGAAGGACCAGCATGATCAGCAACAGGCTCGTCAGGATGAGCAGAACGGTGAAGACGGTAGTCACGGTGGGAAAGCCTAACTCACGCTTGGGTTGTCAGATGACAGGCATGTCATAAAACCGGCAGATACCGCCGAACTCGTCGGCCTGGAGGCTCGCTCCCCCGACGAGGCAGCCGTCGACGTCGGCCTTCACCATGATGCCTCCGACGTTCGCGGCCTTCACCGAGCCGCCGTAGAGGATCCGGAGCTTCGCGGCCGCGTCCTCGGAGAACAGCTCCTTCACCTTGCCGCGGATCGCCGCGCAGACCTCCTGCGCGTCGTCGGGCGTGGCCACCTCGCCGGTGCCGATGGCCCAGACCGGCTCGTAGGCGACCACCAGGTCGGCCACCTGCTCGGCCGTCAGACCGGCGAGCGAGCCCTCCACCTGCTCGAGGGTGTACTCGACGTGGCGGCCCTCCTTGCGGATCTCGAGGCCCTCGCCGACGCAGACGATCGGGGTCATGCCGGCCTCGATCGCCTTCTTGGCCTTGGCGTTGACGAGCTCGTCGGTCTCGGCGTGGTACTGCCGGCGCTCGGAGTGCCCGACGACGACGTACGAGCAGCCGAGCTTGGCGAGCATGCCGGCCGAGATCTCGCCGGTGTAGGCGCCGCTGTCGTGCTGCGAGACGTCCTGGGCGCCGTACTTGATCTTCAGCCGGTCCCCGTCGACCAGGGTCTGCACCGACCTGATGTCGGTGAACGGGGGGACGACCGCGACCTCCACCTTGGCGTAGTCGTGCTTCTTGTCCGAGAGCGTCCAGGCGAGCTTCTGGACCAGCACCACCGCTTCCTGGTGGTTGAGGTTCATCTTCCAGTTGCCGGCCATCAGGGGCACGCGCGTGCTCCCGGCCTTGGTGTCAGCCACGGTCGTCCTTCGTCGGTTGTCAGGTGAGGGTTGTCAGGCGAGTACGTCGATGCCGGGCAGGTCCTTGCCCTCGAGGTACTCCAGGCTCGCGCCGCCGCCGGTCGAGATGTGGCCGAAGGCCGCCTCGTCGAAGCCGAGCGTGCGAACGGCCGCCGCGGAGTCGCCGCCGCCGACGACGGAGAGCCCGTCGACCTTGGTCAGCGCCTCGGCCACGTCACGGGTGCCGCCCGGCGAACGCAGGCGTCTCGAACACGCCCATCGGGCCGTTCCAGAACACGGTGCGTGCGTCGGCCAGCGCCGCGGCGAAGGCCTTGCCGGACTCGGGGCCGATGTCCAGGCCGATCTTGTCGGCCGGGATCTGGTCGGCCGGCACGACGGTTCCGGTCGCCGACTCGTCCTTCGGGAACTCGTCGGCGACCCGGATGTCGGTGGGGAGCATGATCTGCACCCCGGACTCCTCGGCACGGCGGAGGTACTCGCGGCAGGTCTCGACCTGGTCCTGCTCGAGCAGGCTCTTGCCGACCTCGTGGCCCTGGGCCTTGAGGAAGGTGAACACCATGCCGCCGCCGATGAGCAGCCGGTCGGCCTTGCCGAGCAGGTTGTCGATCACGCCGAGCTTGTCGGAGACCTTCGAGCCGCCGAGCACGACCACGTAGGGGCGCTCGGGCTCCTCCGTGAGCCGGCGCAGCACGTCGATCTCCGCGGCCACCAGGTCGCCCATGGCGTGCGGCAGCCGCTGCGCCACGTCGTACACCGAGGCCTGCTTGCGGTGCACGACGCCGAAGCCGTCGCTGACGAAGGCGTCGGCGAGCGCGGCGAGCTGGTCTGCGAAGGCACCGCGGACCGCGTCGTCCTTGCTCGTCTCACCCTCGTTGAAACGGACGTTCTCGAGCACGGCGACCTGGCCGTCCTCGAGCGCGTCCACCGTCGCACGAGCGCTGTCGCCGACCGTGTCGGTGGCGAAGGCGACCTCGCGGCCGAGGAGCTCACCGAGCCGGTAGGCGACCGGCGCCAGGGTGTACTTCGGGTCCGGGGCGCCCTTGGGCCGGCCGAGGTGCGCGGTCACGACGACGCGCGCACCCTTGTCGACCAGCGTGGAGATGGTGGGGACGCTCGCCCGGATCCGCCCGTCGTCGGTGATCACGTCGCCCTCGAGGGGCACGTTGAGGTCGGAGCGGACCAGGACCCGCTTCCCTCGGAGGTCACCGAGGTCGTCGATGCGATTCATCGGGTCAGAGGGTCTCGCCGACGTAGTTGACCAGGTCCACGAGGCGGTTGGAGTAGCCCCACTCGTTGTCGTACCAGCCGAGCACCTTGACCTGGTTGCCGAAGACCTTGGTCAGCGGGGCGTCGAAGATGCAGGAGGCCGGGTGGGTGACGATGTCGGAGGAGACGATCGGGTCCTCGGAGTAGGTCAGGAAGCCCTTGAGCGGGCCCTCCGTGGCAGCCTTCTTGACCGCGGCGTTGACCTCCTCGACCGAGACCTCGCGGCTCACCTCGACGGTGAGGTCGGTGGCCGAGCCGGTCGGGACCGGGACACGCATGGCGTAGCCGTCGAGCTTGCCCTTGAGCTCCGGCAGGACCAGGCCGATCGCCTTCGCGGCGCCGGTCGAGGTCGGGACCATGTTGAGCGCGGCCGCGCGGGCGCGACGCAGGTCCTTGTGCGGGCCGTCCTGGAGGTTCTGGTCGGCGGTGTAGGCGTGGATGGTGGTCATCAGACCCTTGACGATGCCGAACTCGTCGTTGATGGCCTTGGCCATCGGCGCCAGGCAGTTGGTCGTGCAGGAGGCGTTGGAGATCACCGTGTGGGCCGAGGGGTCGTAGTCGGTGTGGTTGACACCCATGACCACGGTGATGTCCTCGTTCTTCGCCGGGGCGGAGATGATGACCTTCTTGGCGCCCGCGTCGACGTGGGCCTTGGCCTTGGTCGCGTCGGTGAAGAAACCGGTGGACTCGATGACGACGTCGGCGCCGAGGTCCTTCCACGGAAGGGCGGCCGGGTCGCGCTCCTCGAGGGCGGCGAACGACTTGCCGCCGACCGTGATGGAGTCACCCGAGGCCTGCACGTCGGCGTCGAGACGACCGAGGATCGAGTCGTACTTGAGCAGGTGGGCGAGCGAGGCGTTGTCGGTCAGGTCGTTGACACCGACGATCTCGATGTCGGCGCCAGAGGCGTGGACGGCGCGGAAGAAGTTGCGGCCGATGCGGCCGAAGCCGTTGATACCTACGCGAACAGTCACGGAGGGACTCCCCTTTGTCAGCAGTCAGGTCGGAGGGCCACCCCGGTCGGGGGCGCCACTCGTCCGACCCTACCGCCTGTCTCCGGGCGCACGAACAGGTCGTCCGGCCTACGTGCCGGTAACCGAAAGTCCCGACGTCGCGGCCGTGGCTACTGCTGCTCGGCGAGCATCTCCGGGGTCAGGCACGACTCGGTGTCGGGGATGCCGAGCTCCTGCGCGCGCTTGTCGGCCATCGCGAGAAGTCGCCGGATCCGGCCGGCGATGGCGTCCTTGGTCAGCGGCGGCTGGTGGAGCTGACCGAGCTCCTCGAGGGAGGCCTGCTTGTGCTCGAGACGGAGGTCACCGGCCATCTTGAGGTGGTCGGGGACGTCCTCGGCGAGGATCTCCAGGGCACGCTCGACCCGGGCCCCGGCAGCGACGGCGGCGCGTGCCGAGCGGCGCAGGTTGGCGTCGTCGAAGTTCGCGAGCCGGTTCGCGGTGGCCCGGACCTCGCGGCGCATCCGTCGCTCCTCCCACGCCATCAGGGACTCGTGGGCGCCGAGACGCGTGAGCAGCGCACCGATGGCGTCGCCGTCGCGGATCACGACCCGGTCCACCCCGCGGACCTCGCGTGCCTTGGCGGAGATGCCCAGACGGCGGGCGGCGCCGACGAGCGCGAGCGCGGCCTCCGGTCCGGGGCAGGTGACCTCGAGAGCCGAGGACCGTCCGGGCTCGGTGAGGGAGCCGTGGGCGAGGAACGCGCCACGCCAGGCGGCGACCGCGTCACAGCCCGCGCCCGAGACGACCTGCGGCGGGAGCCCGCGCACGGGGCGGCCGCGTCCGTCGAGGAGCCCGGTCTGGCGGGCCAGTGCCTCGCCGTCCCGGACGACCCGGACGACGTACCTGCTCCCCTTGCGGATCCCGTTGCCCGACACCATGACGACGTCGGAGGAGTGCCCGTAGACCTCGGCGATGTCCTTGCGGAGCCGTCGTGCCGCGGCGCCGGTGTCGAGCTCGGCCTCGACCACGATGCGTCCGCTGACGATATGGAGCCCGCCGGCGAACCGGAGCATCGAGGAGACCTCGGACTTCCGGCAACACGACTTGGTCACCTTGGTGCTGGCCAGCTCTGCCTTGACCTGTGCCGTCATCGCCATACGTCCGATCCTGCCACTTCTGGGCCCTTCCGCCGAATGCTCCTGTTTCCGGACGAGTGCGCTGAGGGGCCCGGCGAGCCCCCGTGCCAGCTTGGTCGACCGGACGGCGACACCCTATGCCTCACACAGGAACGACGCATAGGCATTGGCCAACTTCACAGGGTCGTGACGGGGAGTTCCGTCGTCCGCGGCGACGTCGGCGACGACCAGCTCCGCCCCGAAGGCCGACGCGGCGGCACGCAGCCCTGCGAGATCCGTCACGGTCCGCTCGTCGGCGAGGACCACGTCGAGCTTGAGATCCGGGGCGTAGAGCCCGAGCACCTCGAGGTGCTCCTCGGGCGAGAACCCCTCCGTCTCCCCCGTCTGGGGAGCGAGGTTCAAGGTGACCGCCCGGCGGGCCGGTGCCGTGACCAGAGCGCGCCGGAGGTCCGGGACGAGCAGGTGCGGGATCACGCTGGTGAACCAGGAGCCCGGACCGAGCACGACCCAGTCGGCCTCGGCGACCGCCGCGAGTGCCTCCGGGCAGGCGGGAGGGTTGGTCGGCGACAGGTCGATCGAGAGCACGTGCCCCGGGGTGGAGGCGACCTCGACCTGCCCGCGAACGGTGGTCACCGCATCGGGAAGTGCCTCCTCGACGCCCCGGACGTCGGCTGTGATGTCGATCGGCTCGACGGACATGGGCAGCACGGTCCCCTGGGCGCCGAGCAGCTTCGCCACCCAGGCCAGCCCGCCGACGTGGTCGCCGAGGAGCTCCCAGAGCGCGACGATGAGGAGGTTGCCCATCGCGTGCTCGTGCATCGGCCCCTGGCTGTCGAAGCGGTGCTGCAGCACCTTCGCCCAGGTGCGGCCCCAGTCGTCGTCACCGCAGAGCGCCGCGAGCGCCTGGCGCAGGTCGCCGGGCGGCAGCACCCCGAACTCCTCGCGCAGCCGGCCCGACGAGCCGCCGTTGTCGGCCACCGTCACGATCGCCGTCACGTGCTCGACCACCCGCCGCAGCGCCGACAGGGACGCCGAGAGGCCGTGCCCGCCCCCGAGCGCCACCACGTTGAGCGGCGCGAGGTCGGGCAGGCCCAGGTCACTCCCGTCCCAGGTCACGGTGCATCGGCCTTGCGTCGATCCCACGGTCACGCAGCCTGCCCGCGATCTCCTCGGTCATCGCCACGCTGCGGTGCTTGCCGCCGGTGCAGCCCACGGCGATCGTCATGAAGCGCTTGCCCTCCCGGAGGTAGCCCTCCACGACGGTCTCCACGAGTGCGACGTACTTCTCGATGAACTCCTTGGCCTCGGGCCGCTCCTTGACGTACGCCGCAACCTCCGCGTCACGACCGGAGAGGTGCCGGAGCTCGGGGACCCAGTGCGGGTTGGGCAGGAAGCGCATGTCCGCCACGAGGTCGGCGTCGACGGGGATGCCGTACTTGAACCCGAAGCTGACCACGGTGGCCTTGAGCGAGGTCGACTGCTCGTTGCCGAACGCCTCGGCCACCTTGTCGGTGAGCTGGTGGACGTTGAGGTTGGTCGTGTCGATCACCACGTCGGCGTCACCGCGCAGTGCGGCGATCGCCTGGCGCTCGCGCCGCAGGCCGTCGAGCAGGCGACCACCCTCCTGGAGCGGGTGGGGGCGGCGGGCCGCCTCCTGGCGCCGGACCAGGACCTCGTCGGTGGCCTCGAGGAACAGCATGGAGGTACGCCGCCCGGTCTTCCCCTGGGCGAGCACCTCCTGGAGCGAGGCGAAGAACGACCCCGACCGTACGTCGACGACCACCGCGATGGGCTGGAGCACACCCTGCGACTCGTCGACGAGCCGGACCACGTCGGGCACGAGCTGGGGCGGAAGGTTGTCGACCACGAAGAAGCCGAGGTCCTCGAGCTCCTTGGCAGCGGTGCTGCGGCCGGCGCCGGTCATCCCGGTGACCACCACCAGCTCGCCGCGCTGCTCGGGTTGGGGCGCCATCATCACTCCTCGATCTCTCCGGTCGCGGTGTTCACCGAGACGGTGGGTCTTCTCTGCTCCTCGCCGAGCGCGGCCACGACCGCCTCCGCGGTGCGCGTGCCGAAACCGGGGACGGCCGCGATCTCCTCCACTGTGGCAGCCCGCAGCTTCTTCAACGACCCGAAGTGTCGCAGCAGCGTCTTCCGACGAACCTCCCCCAGGCCCGGCACACCGTCGAGCGCGCTCTCGACCATGCTCTTGGACCGGCGGGAACGGTGGTGGGTGATCGCGAACCGGTGCGCCTCGTCGCGGATCCGCTGGAGGAGGTAGAGGCCCTCGCTGGTGCGGGGCAGGATCACCGGGTCCTCCTGACCGGGCAGCCACACCTCCTCGAGCCGCTTGGCGAGGCCACACACCGGGACGTCGTCGATGCCGAGCTCGTCGAGCGCCCGCTGGGCAGCAGCGACCTGCGGGGGTCCGCCGTCGACGACGACCAGGCCGGGGACGTAGGCGAACTTGCGCGGCCGGCCGGTCTCGGGGTCGATCAGCATCGGACCGTCCTCGCCGTCCCCACCGTTGCCGAGGTCGGGCTCCTGCGCCCGGTCGTCGAGCAGCCGCCGGAACCGCCGGGTGATCACCTCGTGCATCGAGGCCACGTCGTTCTGGCCCTCGACGCCCCGGACGACGAAACGGCGGTACTCGCTCTTGCGGGCCAGCCCGTCCTCGAAGACCACCATCGACCCGACGACCTCGGTGCCTTGGAGGTTCGAGATGTCGTAGCACTCGATGCGCAGCGGCGCGGTGGGCAGCTCCAGC
Source organism: uncultured Actinomycetota bacterium (assembly GCA_963701425.1). Taxonomy (GTDB): domain Bacteria; phylum Actinomycetota; class Actinomycetes; order Propionibacteriales; family Nocardioidaceae; genus Nocardioides_C. The sequence goes on from CAVPAG010000018.1 coordinate 256,325, forward strand.
GCCGCCTGGATCTCCTCGAGCGCGCGGTTGCGGGTCGTCAGGTCGCTGGCCCGCTTGGTCTTGTGGAGACCCAGGGCCTGGAGCGCGTTGCGCGCGACGGTCTCCTGGAGCGCCTTCTTGTCGCCCCTCTGCGGCACCCGCACAGCGACCCGGGAGCCTCGCAGCTCGCACAGCCACTGCTCGAGCGCAGGCGCGTCGTCCGGGAGCGCCGGCACGAGCACCTCGCGCGGGATGGCGTCGCCTGCCTCCCCGTCGTACAGCTGGAGCAGGAACCGCTCCACGAGCTCGCCGGTGTCGACGTCCTCGGTCTTGTCGGCCACCCACCCGCGCTGACCGCGGATCCGGCCGCCACGGACGTAGAAGATCTGCACCGCGACCTCGAGAGGGTCGTCGGCGAACGCGATCACGTCCGCGTCGGTGCCGTCGCCGAGCACGACCTGCTGCTTCTCCATGGCCCGCTTGAGCGCCCCGATGTCGTCGCGGAGCCGCGCCGCCCGCTCGAAGTCCATCTCGGCGGACGCTTCGTACATCTGCTTCTCGAGGCGCTTCACGAAGCCGGTGGTGTTGCCTGCCATGAAGTCGCAGAAGTCCTCGACGATCTCGCGGTGCTGCTCGGGCGTCACGTCACCGACGCACGGCGCCGCGCACTTGTCGATGTAGCCGAGGAGGCAGGGCCGGCCGATCTGCTGGGAGCGCTTGAACACGCCGTTGGAGCAGGACCGCATCGGGAAGACCCGCAGCAGCAGGTCGACGGTCTCCCGGATCGCCCAGGCGTGGGAGTACGGGCCGAAGTAGCGCACACCCTTTCTCTTGGCGCCGCGGCCCACCATCACCCGCGGGATCTCCTCGTTGAGGGTCACCGCAAGCCAGGGGTAGGACTTGTCGTCGCGGTACTTGACGTTGAAGCGCGGGTCGAACTCCTTGATCCAGGAGTACTCCAGCTGGAGCGCCTCGACCTCGGTGTTGACCACGGTCCACTCGACCGACGCCGCGCTGTTGACCATCGTCGCGGTGCGCGGGTGGAGGTTGGCGACGTCCTGGAAGTACGACGAGAGCCTCGCCCGGAGGTTCTTCGCCTTGCCGACGTACACCACACGGCGGTGCGCGTCACGGAAGCGGTAGACCCCCGGCGAGGTGGGGATGGAGCCCGGTGCGGGGCGGTAGGTCGACGGGTCTGCCACGCGTCAAACCCTACGTTGCGCGACGGACAGTCAGCTCACCGTGACCTGGTCGCCCTCGACGCTGACGGACTTGCTCTCGAGCGCCGAGGTCGCGGGCCCGTTGACGACCGAGCCGTCCTCGATCGAGAACTTGCTGCCGTGGCAGTCGCAGTTGATCGTGCCCTCGCTGACCGACTGGACCGGGCAACCCTGGTGGGTGCACACCGCGCTGAAGGCCTTGAACTCCCCCTCGGCAGGCTGCGTGACCACGACCATCTCGTCGGCGAGGATCACACCGCCCTCCACCGGTACGTCGGACGTGGCGACCGTGGTGCCGCCGGCGGCCGGGTCGGACGACTCCGACGACCCGTCGGTCTCCCCGCCGGACTCCTCAGGGCTGGCGGACGTCGCACCCGACCCGGAGGGCTCCTCGTCCGAGGCGCAGGCCGCGAGCAGCGGCGCCGCCACCCCGGTCACCGCCGCACCACGCAGCAGGACCCGTCGGCTCATCTCACGACCGTGCTCACCCATGGACGCTCCTCGGCTTCGATCAATCGTTGAAGATCACACTATCCCGGCGCGGCAAGCGCCGCCGGGGCTCCGGCTCACGTCGCGGTCTTGCGCGACGTCCTCTTCGCCGTCGTCTTCTTCGCCGTGGCCTTCTTCGCCGCAGCCTTCTTCGCGGGCTTGGCCGTCTTCGTGGTGGTCGACTTCTTCGCCGGCGCCTTGGCGGCGGCCACCGTCTTCGTCGCGGCCTTCTTCGTGCGCGACCTTCGCGGAACGACCGTCGAGCAGCGGCGCGAGGAACTGCCCGGTGTAGGAGTCGGGGTCCGCCGCGACCTCCTCCGGCGTGCCCTCCGCCACCACCATGCCGCCGCGGCTGCCGCCCTCGGGGCCCATGTCGACCAGCCAGTCGGCGGTCTTGATGACGTCGAGGTTGTGCTCGATCACCAGGACGGTGTTGCCCTGGTCGACGAGCCGGCCGAGCACGAGCAGGAGCTTGCGGATGTCCTCGAAGTGCAGACCGGTGGTGGGCTCGTCGAGGACGTACACCGTGCGACCCGTGGAGCGCTTCTGCAGCTCGGCCGCCAGCTTCACGCGCTGGGCCTCACCACCCGAGAGCGTCGGCGCGGGCTGGCCGAGCCGGACGTAGCCGAGTCCGACGTCGACCAGGGTCCGCAGGTGCCGCGAGATCGCCGGGATCGCCTCGAAGAAGTCGACGGCCTCCTCGATCGGCATGTCGAGGACCTCGGCGATGGTCTTGCCCTTGTAGTGCACCTCGAGCGTCTCGCGGTTGTACCGGGCGCCGTGGCAGACCTCGCACGGGACGTAGACGTCCGGGAGGAAGTTCATCTCGATCTTGATCGTGCCGTCACCGGAGCAGGCCTCGCAGCGCCCACCCTTGACGTTGAACGAGAACCGGCCCTGGAGGTAGCCGCGCATCTTCGCCTCGGGTGTGGAGGCGAACAGCTTGCGCACGTGGTCGAAGACGCCGGTGTACGTCGCCGGGTTGGACCGCGGGGTCCGCCCGATCGGCGACTGGTCGACGTGGATCACCTTGTCGACGTGGTCGAGGCCCTCGATGCGCTTGTGACGGCCCGGGACGGTCCGGGCGTTGTAGATCTGCTTGGCCAGCGAGGTGTAGAGGATGTCGTTGACCAGCGTCGACTTGCCGGAGCCGGACACACCCGTGACCGCGACGAACATGCCGAGCGGGAAGCTCACGTCGACGTCGCGGAGGTTGTGCTCCTTCGCCCCGACGACCGTCAGCTCACGGCCGGGCGTGCGCGGCCGGCGCAGCTCGGGGACCGGGATCTCCTTGCGGCCCGACAGGTAGAGCCCGGTCTGGGAGTCGGCGTGGTTCAGCAGCTCGTCGACCGTGCCGGATACGACGACCTGCCCGCCGTGCTCACCCGCCCCCGGGCCGATGTCGACCACCCAGTCGGCGGTGCGGATGGTGTCCTCGTCGTGCTCGACGACGATGAGCGTGTTGCCCAGGTCGCGCAGCCGCACGAGCGTCTCGATCAGCCGGTGGTTGTCGCGCTGGTGGAGGCCGATCGACGGCTCGTCGAGGACGTAGAGCACGCCTACGAGGCCCGCGCCGATCTGGGTCGCGAGCCGGATCCGCTGCGCCTCGCCGCCCGACAGCGAGCCGGAGGGCCGGTCGAGCGAGAGGTAGTCCAGGCCGACGTCGAGCAGGAAGTTCAGCCGCTCCTGGATCTCCTTGAGGACCCGCTCGGCGATCTGCCGCTCCCGGGCGCTCAGCTCGAGCGAGCGAAGGAAGTCCGCGGCCTCGTTGATCGGGAGAGCGGTGACCTCGGCGATGTTCTTGCCGCCGAGCGTGACCGCGACGGAGACCGGCTTGAGGCGGCTGCCCTGGCAGGTCGGGCAGGGCACCTCGCGCATGTAGCCCTCGAAGCGCTCGCGGCTGGTGTCGGACTCGGCCTCGCGGTGGCGGCGCTCGATGTAGGGGCGCACGCCCTCGAACGAGGTGTAGTAGGAGCGCTCGCGGCCGTAGCGGTTGCGGTGCCGGACGTGGACCTTGGTGGAGTGGCCCTCCAGGATCGACCTGCGTGCCTTGGCCGGCAGCTTCTCCCACGGGGTGTTCAGGTCGAAGCCGAGCTCGTCGCCGAGAGCGCCGAGGAGGCGCACGAAGTAGTCGAAGACGTGGGCGCCCGACCACGGGCCGATCGCCCCCTCCCCCAGCGTCGCCGAGGGGTCGGCGATCACGAGCTCCGGGTCGACCTCCATCCGGGTGCCGAGACCGTGGCAGTCGGGACAGGCGCCGAAGGGAGAGTTGAAGGAGAACGACCGCGGCTCGAGCTCCTCGAAGGACAGGTCGTCGTAGAGGCAGGCGAGGTGCTCGGAGAAGGTCCGTTCACGGTGCTCGTGATCCTCGGGCAGGTCGACGAAGTCCAGCGTCACCAGGCCGCCGGAGAGCCCGAGCGCGGTCTCGATGGAGTCGGTGAGGCGGCGCTTCGCGGACTCCTTGACGGCGAGCCGGTCGACGACGACCTCGATCGTGTGCTTCTTCTGCTTGTCGAGCTTCGGCGGGTCGGTGAGCATGTGCGTCTCGTTGTTCACCCGGACCCGCGAGAACCCTTGCGTCTGCAAGGTGCGGAAGAGCTCGACGTACTCACCCTTGCGGCCGCGGATGACCGGGGCGAGCACCTGGAACCGGCTGCCCTCCTCGAGCTCGAGGACCCGGTCGACGATCTGCTGCGGCGTCTGCCGTGCGATCGGCCTGCCGCACTTGGGGCAGTGCGGGCGACCGGCCCGGGCGTAGAGGAGACGGAGGTAGTCGTAGACCTCGGTGATGGTGCCGACGGTCGAGCGGGGGTTCTTCGACGTCGACTTCTGGTCGATCGACACCGCGGGCGAGAGGCCCTCGATGAAGTCGACGTCCGGCTTGTCCATCTGGCCGAGGAACTGCCGGGCGTACGCCGAGAGCGACTCGACGTAGCGGCGCTGCCCCTCGGCGAAGATCGTGTCGAACGCCAGGCTCGACTTGCCCGAGCCGGACAGACCGGTGAAGACGATGAGCGCGTCACGCGGGAGGTCGAGGGAGACGTCCTTGAGATTGTGCTCGCGGGCACCGCGGATGATCAGCTGGTCGGCCACAGAGTCCCTCGTGAAGTCGTGATCCCGGCCCGGGACGGTCCCGGGAGCCCATGTTCGAACAAGTGTTCGCTCATCCTATCCGCTGACACAAGCCGACACCCCGGCGGATGATGGGTTCATGGACACCACCACCGGTATCACCTCAGACAGCTCCTCCGCCACCTCGATCGCCATCCCGAACCTGGTCGAGATGGTCGTCTCGACCACCCGCTACCTCGGGGCGCTGAGCGATCTCACCGACGAGGACATGCGAGCTCCGTCCCTTCTACCCGGTTGGACCCGTGGTCATGTGGTGACGCATCTCGCCCGCAACGCCGATGCGTTCTGCAACCTGCTGCACTGGGCAGAGTCGGGCCAGGAGCACTACATGTACGAGTCCAAGGAGCAGCGCGACGCCGACATCGAGGCCGGGGCCGGCAGGTCCGCCCACGAGCTCCGGGTCGACGCCTCCGCCTCCGCGGGTCGGTTCCTCCAGGCGATCAACGAGCTCGACGTACGCCACGAGGACGTCCTCGTCTCACGAGCGCCCGGTCAGCCGACCTTCCCCGCGAAGACGGTGGCCACCCACCGGCTGGTCGAGCTCGAGGTGCACCACGCCGACCTCGGGATCGGGTACGGCCGCGAGGACTGGTCGCCGGAGTTCTGCGACCTGCTCCTGACGAGGGTCGTCGAGGACCGTGCCGAGGGACCCTCGATGGTGCTCAAGTCGACCGACACCGGTGGCCTGTGGAAGTACGGCGTCCCCGGACAGGGCCCCACGATCGAGGGTCGGGCCTGCGACCTGGCGTGGTGGGTCCTCGGCCGGGGCGACGGCTCTGGGCTAACGTCGGACGCCCACGTCCTGCCCGAGCTGGGGAAATGGAGATGACCACCGGATGACCTACCACGGCAAGGTGAAGCCCGGCGGCCCCGCGGACACCCGCGAGCTGGCGAAGCTGATCATCAGCAAGCTCGCGGTCGACGACCAGATGGCGAACAACGTCTACCTGCTCCGCTGTCGCGCCACCGACGAGCAGCTGCTCATCGACGCGGCCGACGACGCCGACGCGATCTTGCGGATGGTCGGTCCGGACGGCCTTGCCCGCGTGGTGACCACCCACCAGCACTGGGACCACCACCGAGCGCTCGCCGCCGTGGTCGAGGCGACGGGCGCCGAGACGATCGCCGGCAAGGACGACGCCGCCGAGCTGCCCGTCAAGGTCGACCGCACCGTCTCCGACGGCGACAAGGTCAAGGTCGGCGAGTGCGAGCTCGAGGTGATCCACCTGGTCGGGCACACGCCCGGGTCCATCGCCCTGCTGTACGACGACCCGGCGGGCACGCCGCACCTGTTCACCGGGGACTCGCTGTTCCCTGGTGGCGTCGGGAACACGTTCGGGGACGGCGACGCCTTCGAGAACCTGATCCGCGACGTGGAGACGAAGATCTTCGACCGGCTGCCCGACGAGACCTGGTTCTACCCGGGTCACGGCGACGACTCGACCCTCGGCTCGGAACGTCCGCACCTCGCCGAGTGGCGCGAACGCGGCTGGTGATGCCGCGCTCGGGTCGTCACCCTTGTAGGCCGTCCCAGGACCCACCTGGATGGCAGCCGTCGGTGTCAGCCAGGAGGTTCTCGCTGTCCGCTCAGATCTCGAACAGCTCGAGCAGCCAGCCCCGGACGGGGAAGTCCTCCTCCTGGTGGGTCGACAGGGGCTCGCCCAGGAGCGAGGCCCGGTAGGACAGCGCCTTGGTCACACACCCGGTGCGACGGGCGAGGTCCACGTACCTCACGAGGTCGTCGCGACCGGCGTAGGTCGTGAACGGCTCGAGGTAGGCGTCGCGGACGCGCAGCACGCGCGGGTCGTCGCGCTCACACTTCGCGTGCCAGGCGATGGAGTTCACCGTGCCGAGCATCGTCCCGATCGGGAAGCCCCAGATGGTGTCGCCCCAGTCGATGACGCGCGCGGTCGCCGCCGAGCCGCCCCAGCAGATGTTGCTCGAGTGCACGTCGTCGTGCTGGACCGAGCTCGGGATCCCCGAGGCCGCCAGCTCGGCGCACCATGCGTCGTACTCGTCGAAGCAGGCGGAGAGCTTCTCCTGCTCCTGCTCCGTCAGCCCGCCCTCCTCGGGAGGCTGTGCGCCGAGCTCGTCGGCGAGGGCACGGATCTGGCTGGGCAGGGTCGTCGGCGACACCTCGCGAAGACCCGTCGCGAGGACCCGCTCCGACTGGTCAGCGAGTCGGATCTGCGCGTCGGCGTACCTGACGAGCACCCCCGCCCACGAGTCCCACAGCTCCTCGGGAGGCGCCACCATGCGCATCACGGGTCCGGCGTCGCGGGTCAGCGACCAGCCACGCTCCGCGTCCACGGCGAGCACCGGAGGCACCAGGTCCGGCTCGAGGTCGGACAGGACCGCGACGAGGTCACCCTCGTGGCGCGTGCCGCGGGCGTTCACCTTGAACCACAGGTCACCGCCCTCGGCACCGAACCGGATCGCGCTCGACCACGGCCGGTTGTGGGGCTGCTCCCGCTCCCCCGTCAGGGTGACTCCTTCGTCCGCCGCCGCCTTCTCCACCCAGCGCGTGACGTCGGCGTGGAAGGCCTCGCTCGCCCATGTGATCACGTTGCTCGTCGTCTCGTTGCTCACGCCGACGATGGTGGCGGGTACGTCGCCCGGGCGCATCCGGTTTACGCGCGGCCGGCGACCGGGCACGCGAGCTACTCGTAGCTGATCCGCACCTTGTCGCTGACCGGGAGCGACTGGCAGGCCAGGCGGATGCCGTCGGCGAGGTCCTCCTCGTCGAGCACCTCGTTGTGCATCATCGAGACCTCGCCCTCGAGGACCCGACAGGCACAGGCGCTGCAGTTGCCCTCGCGGCAGGAGAACGGAGCCTGCAGGCCCTTGGAGAGCAGGTGGTCCAGGATCGGCTTGTCGGCGGGCCAGTCGTCGAAGTCGAACGCCTGACCGTCGAGCTCGCCGATGAGCGTCGCGGGGCTCGTGCGCCCAGTGGGCTCGGCGGCCTCGTCCGGCTCGTCGAGCTCGGAGGACGTGTCCTCCACCTCGTCGCCGAACGGGTTGCCGCCGAGCGAGACGAACTTCTCCTGGTGGCGACGCTCACGCGGGAAGCCGAGGTCCTTCAGCACCTGCACGACCCCGCTCATGAACGGCCCCGGGCCGCACACGAAGGCGTCGTAGGAGAGGAAGTGCTCGGCGAAGGCGCGCATGTGCTCGGGCGTCGGCAGGCCCTGGATGCTCTCCAGCCAGTGCACGACGACGAACCGGTCGGGGTGCTTCTCGGCGAGCTCGGTGAGCTCCCCCGCGAAGATCACCGACCGCTCGTCGCGGTTGGCGTAGAGCAGCACGACCTTGCCCGAGCCCTGGGCGAGAGCGGACTTGGCGATGGAGATGACCGGGGTGATCCCACTGCCCCCGGCGAAGAGCAGGAAGTCCGCGTCGAGGTCCGCCGGCGTGAAGATCCCGCTCGGCGGCAGGACCCGGAGCTCGTGGCCCTTCGCGAGGTTGTCGCAGAGCCAGTTGGAGCCGTAGCCCTCCGCGGTCCGCTTGACCGTGATCTTGAGCAGGTCGGTCTCGTGGGGAGCGCTCGACAGGGAGTAGCACCGGGCGACCGTGCCGGTGCGGTCGCTCGGGACCGCAACGGTGAGGAACTGGCCGGGCTTGTACCGGAAGGCGTCGGCGTCGGTGATCTCGAGGACGACGGAGTGGGCGTCGTCGGTCTCGGGGATCACCTCGACCACGCGGGCGGTGTAGGAGTCAGCCACGGCTCGTCCCCCATGACGCGTCGTCGGTGCCTCCGCTGACCCGGAGCCTGCCCTCGCGGACCGCGGCGTCGATGCTCGCCTTGAGCCGCGAGCAGGACTCGTGGACGACCCGGTGGCCGGCCTCGGCGTTCTTGCGCGCGAACTCCGCGCACGCCGACTGCCCCTCGGCGGTCCACTGGATGCTCGTGTGGAACTCGCTGTTCTTCTTGACCAGCACGCGCGCGAGGCAGTCCAGGCAGCTCACCTCCTGGAGGCTCGCGTCGAGGTAGAGCCGCTGGTCGGCCGCCGTGTCAGGGCTCAGCGGGGTGAACGAGACCATGGGTCAGACACCGGTCGCCATCTGCGGGTCCGTCTCGGCCGCGATCTTCTCGTCCTCGGCCTTACGGCGGGCGAGGTTCTCGCGGACCTCCTTCTCCCAGTTCTCGTTCGCGTGCGTCGTGTCGACCTCGAACTCGAACCGCTGGGTCATCTCCTCGGTCACGTCCGCGACGTCGACGTAGAACTGCTCGTACCAACGGCGCAGCTGGTAGACCGGCCCGTCCTCCTCGCAGAGCAAGGGGTTCTGGATCGTGGTCTTGTTGCGCCAGATCTCGACGTCCTGCATGAAGCCCTCACCGAACATGTCGGAGTACTTCTTGGCGATCTTGTCGGCCGTCGCGTCGTCGAGCCCCTCGAGCTTCTTCACGATCAGGCCGTACTGGAGGACGAAGCTGTTCGCGCTCACGGGGTAGTGGCAGTTGATCAGGATGACGTCGACCTCGATGCCCTTGTAGCTCGTGGTCAGCGGGTTGATCATGTACGACGGCCCGAAGTAGGACGCCTCGGAGGTCAGCAGCATCTCCTCGCCGGCGTACCCGCCGCCGGACATGTCGGGACGGCCGCGGGAGTTCATGTACTGCGTCGCGACGTGGCCCTCGAAGACGTTCTTGAAGTACGTCGGGAAGGCGTAGTGGATGTAGAAGAAGTGCGCCATGTCGACGACGTTGTCGATGATCTCGCGGCAGTTGGCGTTCTCGATGAACAGGGTGTTCCAGGTCCAGTCGGTCCACTGGTCGTCGAACGCCGCGTCGATCCTCGGGATGACCACGTCCTCGGGCGGAGGGTTGCCCTCGGGGTCGTGGTAGACGAAGAGCTGCTTGTTCTGCTCCATCGCCAGCCAGGTGCGGGTGCGGGCGCGCAGCGGGATCCGCTTGGCGTACGGGATCCCCTTGCACTTGCCGTCGCCGCCCCACCGCCAGTCGTGGAACGGGCACGCGACCTCGTCGCCCTTGACCGTGCCCTGGGTCAGGTCGCCGCCCATGTGACGGCAGTAGCCGTCGAGCACGTTGAGCTTGCCCTGGGAGTCCGACCAGACCACCAGCTTGCTCCCGAACGCCTCGATCGCATGCGGCTTCCCGTCGCGGTAGGTGTCCGCCAACCCCAGGCAGTGCCAGCCGCGCGCGAACCGCGTCGGGAGCATGCCGGTGTCGATGTCACGCACGTGCTCCGGGGCGTTGACCGGGTTCATCCGCTTTCCTCCAAGGGCTTGCGATGGCCAAGCTGATTACTGGAACAGGTTACAGTTTTGCCGTTCGGACCGCCAGCATCTCGACAGCCGAGGGGGCTGAGGCTAGTCTCCGACTGAAACACGTTCCAGTTTTGAGGAGGCCCCATGCGGGTGGCCCTGACCGACGAGCACGAGCGCCTGCGCGCGGAGCTCCGTGCGTACTTCGCCGAGCTCGTCACCCCCGAGCGTAGGGCGGCGCTCGCAGCCGCGACCGGGGAGTTCGGCGAGGGCGGCGTCTACAAGGACGTCGTCCGGCAGATGGGCCACGACGGCTGGCTCGGCATCGGCTGGCCCGAGGAGTACGGCGGCCAGAACCGCTCGATGGTGGAGCAGCTGATCTTCTCCGACGAGGCCGCGATAGCGGGTGTGCCCGTTCCGCACCTGACCCTCAACACCGTGGGGCCGACCATCATGAGGTTCGGCACCGACGAGCAGAAGCAGAAGTTCCTCCCCGCCATCCTCAAGGGCGAGATGCACTTCGCCATCGGCTACAGCGAGCCGGGGGCGGGGACCGACCTGGCCAACCTGAAGACGCGGGCTCGGCGCGAGCCGTCGACAGGCTCCGGCACCGAGGACCAGTTCGTCATCAACGGCCAGAAGATGTGGACCAGCCTCATCCAGTACGCCGACTACATCTGGCTCGCCTGCCGCACGGACCCTGACCTGCCGCGCCACAAGGGCCTCTCGATCATCCTCGTCCCGACCGACGCCGCGGGCTTCTCCTACACCCCGGTGCACACCGTGGCGGGCGTCTCGACCAGCGCGACCTACTACGAAGACGTCCGGGTGCCGGTGTCGAACCTCGTCGGCGAGCTCAACGGCGGCTGGCCGCTGATGACCAACCAGCTCAACCACGAGCGGGTTGCCCTGACCTCGGCCGCTCCCCTGGTCCACGCCGTCTCCGAGGTACGTCGATGGGCGCAGGAGACCAAGGCGCCCGACGGTTCGCGCGTCATCGACGCCGAGTGGGTGCAGATCCTGCTGGGTCGCGCCCATGCCCGTGTCGAGCTGCTGAGCCTCATGAACTGGAAGATCGCCTCCTCCGCCGGCGAGGACCTCAGTCCCGCCGACGCCTCGGCCACCAAGGTCTACGGCAGCGAGCTCGCCACCGAGGTCTACCGCTCGCTGATGGAGATCGTCGGCCCCAACGCACTCGTGCGCGCGGACTCCCCCGCGGCCGTGCTCCGGGGGCGCCTCGAGCGGTTCCACCGGACCTCCCTGGTGATGACGTTCGGTGGAGGCACCAACGAGATCCAGCGCGACATCATCGGCATGGTCGGTCTCGGCCTGCCCGCTGCGAAGCGATGACAGGAGACATCTCATGGACTTCAGCCTGACGCCCGAGCAGCAGGACGCCGCGGCCCTCGCGAGGCGCATGCTGGCCGACCGTTGCACGCAGGCCCGCCTGCGTGAGGTCGAGGCCGGCGGCGCACGCTTCGACGCGGACCTGTGGAAGGAGCTCGGCGCCGCCGGGCTGCTCGGTCTCCACCTCCCCGAGACGGCGGGCGGAGCCGGCCTCGGCCTGCTCGAGCTGTGCAGCGTCGCGGTCGAGGCGGGTCGCGTGGTGGCCCCACTCCCCCTCCCCTCGCACGCGGTGGCAGCCGCCGCGATCGCCGAGTTCGGCAGCCCTGAGCAGGTAGAGGAATGGGTGCCCGCAGCGGCGCAGGGCGGGAACGTGCTGACCGTGGCGCTCAGCGAGGACCACGCCGACGTCCCGGAGCGACCCACCACCGTCGCGGAGCGCACCGCCGACGGCTGGACCGCGACCGGCACCAAGACGGTCGTCCCCGCGGCGACGGTCGCGGACCTCTTCCTGGTCCCGGCCGACACCGCGGAGGGTGGCGTGGTGCTCCTGGTGCACAAGGACGACCCCGGTGTCCGCGTGGAGGAGCAGGAGGTCAACGACGGCGACAAGGTCGGGCGGCTCGAGCTCGACGCGGTCGCCCTCCCGTCCGACCGTGTGCTCGGCGAGACCGGCGCCGGCTCCCAGGTGACCGGCTGGGTCGCGGCCCGGCTGACCGTCGCGGTCTGCGCGGAGCAGCTCGGTGTCGTGGAGGGTGCGCTGGAGCTCACCGCGGAGTACGCCCGGACCCGTGAGCAGTTCGGCCGGCCGATCGGGACCTTCCAGGCCGTGTCGCAGCGCCTGGCCGACGGCTACATCGACGTACACGGCGTGCGGCTGACCATGTGGCAGGCCGCCTGGCGGCTCAGCGAGGGGCTCCCCGCAGACGTCGAGGTCGCCACCGCCAAGCTCTGGGCCGCCGACACCGGCCACAAGATCGCCCACACCACCGTCCACGTGCACGGAGGTGTGGGTATCGACCTCGACGGCGCGGCACACCGGTACTTCACCGCCGCAAAGCGTCTCGAGTTCACGCTCGGCGGGACCACCCGACAGGCGCTCGCGGTCGGACGGGCGCTGGCCGCGGAGCCGGCGTGAGCGACACCGTCCAGAAGCTGCTCCGCCTACGCGCCGACGAGACCAGCCCCGGGCTGCTCTTCCAGGACCAGCAGTGGTCATGGCAGGAGTACGTCGAGGAGTCGTCCTGCCGTGCCGCGGCCCTGGCATCGGTCCGTGACCCGGCCCGTCCTTTCCACGTGGGAGTGCTCCTCGACAACACCCCGGAGATGGCCATGGCACTCGCTGCCGCCGCCCTGGGCGGGTACGTCGTGGCGGGCCTCAACACGACACGTCGCGGCGAGGGCCTGGCCCGGGACGCGCGGCACGCTGACTGCCAGGTGGTCCTGACGGACGCCGAGCACCTCCCCCTGCTCGAGGGGCTCGACCTCGGTGGCGCTCGGGTGCTCGACGTGGACGGCTCGGAGTGGAAGGAGCTCGTCTCCTCCGCCGACCCGGGGGCAGCACCGGCCGTGGAGGTCGAGCCCTCGGACCTGTTCATGCTGATCTTCACCTCGGGCACCAGCGGCGAGCCGAAGGCGGTGCGGGTGACCCACGAGAAGGTCGCCTTCCCCGGCGCCTACCTCACGCAGATGTTCGGCCTCTCCGCCGACGACCGGTTCTACGTGTCGATGCCGCTGTTCCACTCGAACGCGGTCATGGCCGGGTGGGGGCCGGGCGTGGCCTGTGGCGCCGGGATCGTGCTGTCCCCCAAGTTCTCGGCGAGCCGGTTCCTCGACGACGTCCGGCGCTACGGCGTCACGTACATGAACTACGTCGGCAAGCCCCTCGCCTACATCCTCGCGACCCCCGAGCGGCCCGACGACGCCGACAACCCGTTGAAGATCGCCTTCGGCAACGAGGCGAGCGACAAGGACATCGCGGCGTTCGGGAAGCGGTTCGGGTGCTGGGTGCAGGACGGTTTCGGGTCGACGGAGAACGCCGTCGTCATCTCGCGGGTGCCCGGCACACCGCCCGGGTCGCTCGGTCAGCCGCTGGAAGGCGTGAAGGTTCTCAACCCGGTGACCGGCGAGGAGTGCCCGCCGGCGAAGTTCGGTCCTGACGGGGAGGTCCTCAACCTCGACGACGCGACCGGCGAGCTGGTGAACACCACCGGCCCCGGGCAGTTCGCGGGCTACTACAAGGACGAGGAGGCGACCGCGGCGCGGATGCGTGACGGGATGTACTGGAGCGGCGACCTCGCCTACCGCGACGCCGACGGCTGGGTCTACTTCGCCGGCCGGACGAGCGACTGGCTGCGGGTCGACGGGGAGAACCTCGCCACCGCACCGATCGAGCGGATCCTGCTACGTCTTCCCGAGGTGAACCGGGTGGCGGTCTACGCCGTCCCCGACGAGAACGTCGGGGACCAGGTGATGGCGGCCCTGGTGCTCCATCCGGGAGCGGAGCTCGAACCGGAGGCGCTGACCGCCTTCCTCGAGGACCAGTCGGACCTCGGGACGAAGATGTGGCCACGGTACGTCCGGATCGCCTCAGAGCTTCCGACCACCGCGACCAACAAGATCCTGAAGCGGGAGCTGGTGCGTCAGGGTGTCGCCGCGGACAGCGATCCCGTATGGGAGCGCGACCCCCGCGGTGCGGCGTACACCCGCCGCTGAGACGGCCTCAGTCCTGGCAGCAGGCGTCTGCGTCGTTCTTCTTGTCGCGGGCGGCGCTGGGGTGCTCCCAGACGTGTCCGACGCCGTCGCAGTCAACGCGCGAGCAGGTGAGGTTTCCCTGGGGTGACGTCTTGCGGCACATGTCAGGTCCTCTCGGTAGGGGCGGTCTTGCCGCCGGATTCCTGGTCTGTCTGCGCGCTGACATAGAGACGCATACCCAGGGCGCAAGGTTGCGTCCCGGTGGACCAGACCACTCTCTGAAAGGGTCCGGAAGTCGGACACGCGTTGTTGTGGCGGCCTCGTGTCAGAGGTCGAGGACGGCGAGGACGGCCCGATGGTCGCTCGCCTTCGCCTGGAGCGCCTCGTCGATGCCGGGGTCGCCGTGGTGCAGCACCGGCGTCGCGCCTCGGACCAGGAGGGCGTCGATGCGCTTGACCGGTGCGTCGGCGGGGTAGGTCGGCCAGTCCTTGGACCCGTGGTCGACGTACCCGGCCTCGCGGAGCCGTCGCCAGCTCGGACCGCCGGGCTTCTCGTTGAGGTCCCCGCCGATGACGACCGTGCCGCGCAGGCGGTCGGCGACCTCGATGACCCGCTCGACCTCCACGGCACGGCGGCGCGCGTCGAGGCTCAGGTGGCAGGAGACCACGCCCACGAGGCCACCTCGGACCCGTAGCTGGGCCGCGGCGATCCCACGTCGGGGCTGGAACAGTGGCTGTCGCAGCGTCGTGGTGAAGGTCGACTTCACCTGGATGCCGTGGGCGACGACGATCATGTTGGACCCCGCGTCGCGACCGCCGGCGACGTACCTCATCCCCCACTCCGCCGCGAGCTCGCGGCAACGGCGTCGCCACAGCAGCGGAGTCTTGGGGCTCTCGTTCACGAGGAGTACGTCGACCTCGGAGGCGCGCACGGCACGGTCGAGCACCCGGCCGCTTCGGCCACCCATCCAGATGTTGTAGGTCATGACGCGCAGCCGGCTCACCGCGCCAACCCTGCTAGGCGTCGCGCACCTTGTCCAGCCGCGACACGGCCTCCTCGAACTCGGCGACCAGGTCGGCCATCACCTCGGCGACCGGGCGGACCTCGTTCATCCGGCCGACGATCTGGCCGACCGGCATGGAGATGACGTCGGGGTCGCCGCTGGCGTTGATCCGGTTGTGGGCCTCGCTCACGAGCAGGTTCTGCAGGGGCATGGGCAGTGGCTCCGGCGCACCCTCCTCGGACCAGGCCTCGGTCCACTTCGTCTTGAGGAGTCGGGCCGGCTTGCCGGTGTAGATGCGCGTACGCACCGTGTCCGTGGAGCGGGCACGGAGGAACGCCTCGGTCATGCCCGGGTTGGAGGAGAGGTTGGAGTACTCCTCGACGGTCAGCCAGATCGACCCGGTCCACACACCCTGGGCGCCGAGCGCGAGAGAGGCTGCCATCTGCCGCCCCGAGCCGATGCCGCCGGCCCCGAGCACCGGGACGTCAGGGCCGACGGCATCGACGATCTCGGGTGTGAGGACCATGCTCGCGATCTCCCCGGTGTGACCGCCGGCCTCGTAGCCCTGGGCGACGATGATGTCCACGCCGTTGGCGACGTGGGAGAGGGCGTGCTTCGCGGCACCGGCCAGCGCGGCCACCTTGACCCCGGCGGCGTGCGCCTGGTCGATGACGTCCTTCGGCGGCGAGCCGAGGGCGTTCGCGATCAGCACCGGACGGTGGCTCAGCGCGACCTCGACGTGCGAACGGGCGACGGAGTGGAGCCAGCCGAGCACGCCCTCGCGTCCCTCGCCCTCCGCCAGCGGCGGGACCCCGAGCTTGCGGAGGGTCTCTTCGACGAACGTGCGGTGCCCGTCGGGGATCATCGACTCGAGGTCGACCGCGCTCCCCTCGGTGGGCACCTTCATCGGCATCACGACGTCGACGCCGTACGGCTTGCCGTCGGTGTTCTCGTCCATCCAGGTGAGGGTCTTCTCGAGCTCCTCCGCCTCGTTGAAGCGGACACAGCCGAGGACGCCCAGACCGCCCGCCCGGCTCACTGCCGCGGCGACGTGCTCGGAGGGGGTGAAGGCGAAGATCGGGTACTCGATCCCGAACTGGTCGCAGAGGTCGGTGCGCATGGCAGCCTTTCGAGTCCTGGAAGTGGGCCGGGTGCTCAGACGCCGGCCGTGGCGTTCTTGGCGGCGGTGACGAGCTCGCGGGCCTTGGGGTAGTTCGCCTTCCCGGTGGCGCTCCGCGGGATCTCCGGGACGTAGGTCACGGCCCGAGGCAGCTTGTACCCGGACAGCATCGGACGCAGGAACGTCCGCAGCTCCTCGAGGGTGGGCTGGTTCTCGCCACGCGGCTGGATCACGGCGGAGACGGCCTGGCCGTAGTTCTCGTCGGTGACACCGACCACGAGGACGTCGTACACCTCGGGGTGCGCCTTCAGGGCCATCTCGACCTCCTCGGGGTACACCTTCTCGCCGCCGGTGTTGATGCAGTTCGACCCGCGGCCGAGGAGAGTCACCTTGTTGTCCGCCTCGATCCGCGCGAAGTCGCCGGGCACGGAGTAGCGGGTGCCGTCGATCTCGAGGAAGGTCCGGGCTGACTTCTCCGGGTCCTTGTAGTAGCCGAGCGGGACCGAGCCGGACCGTGCGAGCCGGCCCACGGCCCCGACGCTGGTCGCCATGTCGAGGATCTGGTTGCCCTCGTCGAGGACGACCGACTCCGGGCCGAGGCTGACCACGCAGCCCTCGCCCTTGATGTTCTCGGCGTCCTGCAGCCCGGTGCCCTGGAACCCGGTCTCGGAGCTGCCGACCGAGTCGGTGAAGAAGACGTTCGGGAAGGCCGCCATCCAGCGTTCCTTGACCGGGCGGCTGAAGATCGCGGCGCTGCTGGCGACCGCCACGAGCGAGGAGCCGTCGTAGCCGCCCTTCTCGTAGGCCTCGATCAGCGGCCGGGCCATGGCGTCTCCGGTCATGAAGACCAGCTGGACCTGGTGCGCGTCGATGATCCGCCAGACCTCGTCCGCGTCGAACTTCGGAGCCAGGATCGTCAGGTGGCCGGCGAACAGGTGCATCAGCATCGCCGCCTGCGCGCCGCCGTGCATGAGCGGGCTCAGCGGGAAGGTGACCATGGGGTCGCTCTCGAGCGCCTTCTTCGACTGGTCGTACTCCCCCAGCCGCTCACCGGTCATGAAGTCGATACCGCCGCCCAGCACGCGCCAGAAGTCCTCGTGGCGCCACATGACGCCCTTGGGGAAGCCCGTCGTGCCGCCGGTGTAGACGATGTAGACGTCGTCGGCGCTGCGCTCGGCGAAGTCCCGCTCGGGGCTCTGACCCTCGAGGGCGTCGGGCCAGGTGATCCCGCCGTAGGAGCTGATGTCCGCCTCGCTGTGCGGGTCGGTGGGGTCGGGCATCGCGACGATCGTGGCGAGCTTCTCGTGGTTGGGCGCAGTCACCGCCACGAGCGGGGCGTACGGCCGCTCGTGCAGCAGAGCCACGATGTCGGAGTTGTCGAAGAGGTAGTTCAGCTCGCTCTCGACGTACCGGTAGTTGACGTTGATGGCCACGGCCCGGATCTTGAACACCGCCAGCAGCGCCACGACGTGCTCGACGCTGTTCTTGGCGTAGATGCCGACGTGGTCGCCGGGCCCGACGCCCCGGCCGCTGAGGAAGTGGGCGAGCCGGTTGGCCTCGGCCTCCAGCTCCGTGTAGGTCACCTTGAGGTCGCCCACCTGGATCACCGGACGGTCGGGCACCACGTCGACTGCATGCTCGAAGAGGTCTGCGATGTTGATAGCCACGAGGGAAGACTAGAACACGTTCTCGTTTCTGACTAGGGTGTGGCCCAGCAGAGTTTCGCCCCGTCCAGGAAGGCCCGTCATGACCCAGCCGCACTGCCTCGTCGAGCAGGAGGGCCACACCCTCGTCGTCACCATGAACCGCCCGGAGGCCAGGAACGCGCTCTCCGGCGAGATGATGGACATCATGCGCGAGGCCTGGGACCGCGTGAACACCGACGACTCGGTCCGGGTCGCCATCCTCACCGGCGCGGGCGGGGCCTTCTGCGCGGGCGCGGACCTCAAGGCGATGACGAGCAGCCACCCGGGTGACTCTTTCGAGGGCGGAGGCTGGGACCTCTCGGTGATCAAGCCCCTGCTGAAGGGCTTCCGGCTGACCAAGCCGCTGATCGCCGCGGTCGAGGGGCCCGCCATCGCCGGCGGCACCGAGATCCTCCAGGCCACCGACATCCGGGTCGCGGGCGAGAGCGCTCGCTTCGGGGTCTCGGAGCCCCGGTGGGGCCTCTACCCGCTCGGCGGCTCGGCCGTCCGGCTCCCCCGGCAGATCCCCTACACCGTCGCGGTCGACCTCCTGCTGACCGGCCGCCACATCAAGGCACCCGAGGCCAAGGAGATCGGGCTGATCGGCCACGTCGTCCCCGACGGCGCCGCGCTCGACAAGGCCCGCGAGATCGCGGACCTCATCGCCGCCAACGGCCCGCTCGCGGTGCAGGCCATCCTGCGCACGATCCGGGACACCGAGGGCATGCACGAGGACGAAGCGTTCACACTGGATGCCAAGGTCGGTGCGCCGGTGTTCTCGAGCAACGACGCCAAGGAGGGCCCCCGCGCCTTCGCGGAGAAGCGCACGCCGGTCTTCACCGGAAGCTGAGCCAAGGGAGAGGCGATGTCCGAGCTGCTGGACCCGATGAAGAACCCGGTCACCTACGCGGTGCCGTTCTTCCTCCTCACGATCGCGATCGAGCTGGCCGCGCTGAAGTGGCTCGACCACGACGACGAGGTGACCGGCTACCTGCGCAAGGACGCGAGCACCAGCCTTCTGATGGGTCTGGGCTCGCTCGTCTTCCTGACCGCGCTCAAGGTCGGCACCTTCTTCGTCTACACAGCGATCTTCGTGCACGTCGCGCAGTGGCGGCTCCCGACCGACACCTGGTGGTACTGGGTCGTGCTGATGCTCGGGATGGACCTGGCCTACTACTTCCAGCACCGGTTCGTGCACCGGGTGCGCATCGGGTGGGCCGCCCACCAGGCGCACCACTCGTCGGAGTACATGAACTTCGGGACGGCGCTGCGACAGAAGTGGAACCCGTGGTTCGAGTTCTTCTTCTGGCTGCCCCTGCCGCTCCTCGGCTTCGCCCCGTGGACGATCTACGTGGCCTTCTCCTTCAGCCTGATCTACCAGTTCTTCGTGCACACCGAGCTGGTCGGCAAGCTCCCCCGACCGGTCGAGCTCGTCTTCAACACGCCCTCGCACCACCGGGTCCACCACGGGTCGGACCCGCAGTACCTGGACCGGAACTACGCCGGGATCCTCATCGTGTGGGACCGGCTGTTCGGGACGTTCACGGAGGAGAAGCAGCGCCCGACCTACGGGCTCACCAAGCCGGTCGGGACCTACAACCTGATCAAGCTGCAGTACGGCGACTACGCCACGATGATCCGCCAGGTCCGTGAGGCCGACCGGTTGCGAGACAAGCTCGGCTACCTGTTCGGTCCACCCGGCTGGGAACCGCCGTCGCAGCCACGGCGAGCTGACCGGCACACTGGGTGCCCATGAGGTTCACCGAGCGCGAGCTGACAGCCGCGGTCGACGGCGTCGCACGACGTCTGTTCGCCGCGACCCGGCCACCCTGGCGTCGTCGAAGGGCCGACGCGGCCTGGGAGGCGCTGCCGCCGATCGAGAAGTACAACCGCAGGTCCGCGGTCGGCGAGATGGTCCTGCCGGCCCTCCAGGCCTTGCCGGAGCGCCCGACGGTCGACGCCCGACCGGTGTTCGACGACGAGGAGTACGCCGAGGCGGCCGAGGCCGCGAGCCGCCAGCTGCTCGAGCACCGGAACCCCGGCGCCTGGGACACGATGCCGGAGGGTCGCCGCCGGCGACTCGTCAGGACGACTGCGGCGTTGACCCGCTCAGCGGTGCAGGCCATGCCTGTGCGGCAGGACCCCGACGACCTGGTCGTCCCGGACCATCTCTGACGGCACCAGCACGAACGACCGGGTCCAGCTGTCGGGGGACGCTACGGTGTGCCGGTGAGCGCTCTTACGGGGGAACAGCGTCGGCCGTTGCCGGCCAGGACCCGCTCCGACCGGCGCTGGGACCGCATCCGCTACGTCCTCGTCATCGGCTGGCTGGTCGTCATCGTCGCCACCCCCGTCACCGGAGAACGGACCTCGTCGTGGGGCGAGGTCAGGTCACTGGTAGCGGCCGGCAAGGTCGACACGGTCCAGGTCTCCGGAGAGCTCCCGGCCCGCGCTACGGGCTACGGCGTCGTCGACGTCCAGTGGCGTCACGGTTGGCTGCGTTACACGGCACAGGTCGTCCACGTCCGCGGTCAGGGCAGGAGGCTCGGAGCCGAGGCCGCCGCGAACTATGACGCGCCGGTGGTCCGCACGTCGCCGAGCAGCCACCTGACGGCGCTGCAGCCGGGGCTACAGGTGACGCGGGGCCAGCTGCGGGCGAACGGCGGTCAGCTGCTCGGGTTCCAGGTGCCGAGCGCGCTCGCGATCCCTGCTTTCCTGCTGTTCGTCGTCGGGCTCGGTCTCCTGGTGGGCGGGCCCCCGCCGTGGCGCGCGACCCGGTGGGCGTGGTTCTGGCTGCTGCTGCCGCCTTTCGGGAGCGTCGTGTACCTGGTGCTGTCGGGCCCCACTCCCGGCGTTCCCGGACCCCGGAACCCGCACCGGCGACTCACCGGGGGGTGGGCGTTCCTCCTGTCCCTTCCCCTGACGGCGGTTCTCGCGCCCTACCGGGGGTGACGGTCGGCGTGGCAGGCCGTCACGGTCCGCGAGATCAGAGCACCGTCAGCGGGAGACTCTGGCGCTTCTCGAACTCGAAGCCGGCGCCGGTGCTGTAGCGCACGAGGCCGACGTCCGAGGACTCCTCGGTCGGCTCTCCGCGGACCACCCTCAGGGAGAGCGTGTCGTCGTCGTCGGATGCCACCTCGGCGTGCCACGTCGGGTGGACGGCATGCAGGATCGCCTCGACGGGTCCGAGGTGGTCGGCGTCCAGGAACGCCACCCACGCCCCGTCACGGTGGGCGAGCGAGCCACGACCCAGGTGTACGTCGAGCCGGTCGCCGTCGTGGGCGATGCGGAGGTCGACGTACCCCTGGGGGCCGAAGGCCGGATGGAGTGCGAGCACCGTGGCGACCGCGTCGAGGTCCTGCCCGAGGCCGAGGGCCCGCACCAGCCGCTCGGAGGTGAGACCCGCGACGCCGGTGAACTGCCGCCGGGTGATCTCGGCGACCTGCTCCGGGCCCGTCCGGCCGGCCACCGCCTTGACGAAGCTGAGCACGAGCAGGTGCCACTGGAGGCACACCTCCTCGGCGATGCGGACGAGCGCCGACCTCGAGAAGGACGAGAAGTCGACGTCGGAGACGATGGGGCCGGCGTAGTCGGAGGCGCCGTCCTCGTCCGGGTCGATCGGTGTCACTCCGCCGAAGGTCGCGGCTGCCGTCGCGCCGATCTCCAGGGTGTACTCGGGCCACTCGATCGGGTCCCGCGACTCGTCGATGTCGACGACCCACTCGCAGTGCGGGGTCCTGTCGGCGGGCCTCCGCGGAGGCCGGTGCAGCGGCCGCATCCGGGCTCGGGGGTCGGTGGCGAGCGCGGTGGCGTCCATGGTGGGGTCCTCGATGGCGTGGCACATCGCCTCGACGTACTCCTCCCCCATCGGCTCCACGTCCATCAGCGCCCCGCACTGGGCGAGGGCGAACGTGCCGGACCACCGGTCGTTCACGGTGAACCGGAAGTCGAGGAACTGCGGCGGGGCGCCGACGTCGAGCTGAAGGCCCTTGAAGATGGTGACCACGCCCTGGTCCTCGTAGCCGAGGGCGCGCTGCATCCGCTTGGTGTAGTGCGGGCTGGCGCCCTTCCACTCCTCGATCGCGATGTCGCGCATCCCCTCGAGACCGAAGGCCCCGAGCAGGTGCGGCATCCCGGCCCGGTCGATCATGTGCCCACACAGCAGTAGCTCGGGGACCAGGGTCGCGAGCTGCTCGCGGGTCAGGTCGGCCAGACCCCGTGTCATCAGACGGCGCGGTCGCGGTCGGCCCAGAACGGTGCCCGCAGCGCCTTCTTGTCGGGCTTGCCGAGTGCGGTGAGCGGGAGCGAGTCTGCGATGACGACCTGCTTCGGCGACTGCACGCTGCCCTTGCGCTCCTTCACCCGCTGCTGGATCTCCGCGGTGAGCCTCGCGACCGACTCGTCGTCGTCGGGCGTTCCCGGCCGGAGCACGACGACCGCGGTGACCGCCTCGCCCCACTTCTCGTCGGGCACCCCGATCACGCCGACCTGCGCGACCGCGGGGTGCTCGGCAACCACGTCCTCGACCTCGCGCGGGAAG
Source organism: uncultured Actinomycetota bacterium (assembly GCA_963701425.1). Taxonomy (GTDB): domain Bacteria; phylum Actinomycetota; class Actinomycetes; order Propionibacteriales; family Nocardioidaceae; genus Nocardioides_C. The sequence goes on from CAVPAG010000018.1 coordinate 278,757, forward strand.
ACGTTGAAGCCGCCGGTGACGATCATGTCCTTGGTGCGGTCGACGATGTACCAGAAGCCGTCCTCGTCGGCGCGGGCCACGTCGCCGGTGCGCAGCCAGCCGTCGCGGAAGGTCTCCGCGGTGGCGTCGGGGAGGTTCCAGTACCCGCTGGCCAGCACGGGGCCGGCGACGCAGATCTCCCCCGGCTCGCCGGGCGCCACCGGCTTGTCGTTCTCGTCGAGCAGCGCCGTACGCAGGAACGCGCTCGGCCTTCCGCAGCTCGCCAGACGCTCGGGCCGCTCGAGGTCGTGGTCGCGCCTGGCCAGGTAGGAGATCACCATCGGGCACTCGGACTGGCCGTAGTACTGCGCGAAGATCGGGCCCCAGCGACGGATCGCGTCTGCCAGCCGGACCGGGTTCATCGCCGAGGCGCCGTAGTAGACGGTCTCCAGGCTGCTCAGGTCAGCCTTCTCGGCGTCCGGATGGTCGAGCATCGCGTAGATCATGCTCGGCACCAGCATGGTCGCGGTGATCCGGTGCTCCTCGATCGCCCGGAACACCTCTCCGGGCTCGAAGCGTGGCAGGACGACCATCGACCCGCCGGCCATCAGCGTCGGAACGAAGAACGCTGCGCCGGCGTGGCTCAACGGGGTGCACATCAAGAAGCGCGGTGCCTCCGGCCACTCCCACTCGGCGAGCTGCACCTGCGTCATCGCGGCCATGGAGCTCGCGGTGCCCACCACGCCCTTGGGCTTGCCGGTGGTGCCGCCGGTGTAGGTGACGCTGACGACCGCGTCGGGGTCGAGCTCGGTGACCTCGAGGGGGCCGGGGGTGTGCTTCGCGGCGAGGGCGATCAGGTCCTGGCCGACCTCCGCCTCACCCAGGGTGAGCACCTGGCGCAGCCCCGGGACCCGCTCCTGCAGGGCCCGGGCGCGCTCGACGAACGCCGGGATCGGCTCGACGACGAGGGTCTCGATGCCCGCGTCGGCGAGGACGTGGGCGTGGTCGTCGAGCGACCCCATCGGGTGGAGCGCCGTGCGCCGCAGGCCCACCATCTGTCCCGCGCCGATCATGACCAGCACCTCGGGGCGGTTCAGGGCGAGGAGCGCCACCGGGCTTCCCGTCGTGCACCCGACCTCCCCCAGGGCCTGGACGTAGCAGCTGATCCGGTCGGCGAGGTCGCGGCCGGTCCAGGTCTGGTCGCCGACGTAGAGCACGGGAGCCGCCGCATGGCGCTCCAGGGCAGAGGCGAGCAGGTGGCCGAGATGCGGGCCCCGACGGAGGTCCTGGGCGAGGTCGTCGTTCATGGGGGTCACGCTAGAACGTGTTACAGATTCGTGCAACGGTCGACTCTCAGCCGAGGACGACCTCCGCGACCTGGCGGACCTCCTCGGGACTGCGCAGGGTGAGCACCAGCATGGTCACGCCGGCCTCCTCCCAGCGCTGCACCTGCTCCCGGATCTCGTCGCGGTCGCCGATGATCGTGACCTCGGCGATCAGCTCGTCGGGCACCAGCGCAGCAGCCTCGTCCTTGCGGCCCTCGAGGTAGAGCTCCTGGATCTTGTCGGCCACCTCCTGGTAGCCCATCCGCTCGAAGACGGTCTTGTGGAAGTTCTGCTCCTTGGCGCCCATGCCGCCGATGTAGAGCGCCATCCAGGGCCGCATCGCGTCGTAGGCGGCCACCTTGTCGTCGGTGACGATCAGCTGGCAGGTGGCCGCGATCTCGAACGTCTCCTTGGTACGACGCGCGCCCGGCCGGGCGAACCCCTCGTCGAGCCAGCCCCGGTACATGTCCGCCATCCGCGGCGAGAAGTAGATCGGCAGCCACCCGTCGGCGATCTCGGCCGCGAGGGCGACGTTCTTCGGACCCTCCGCGCCCATCCAGACGGGCAGATCCGCGCGCAACGGGTGGGTGATCGGCTTCAGCGGCTTGCCGAGGCCGACCGCCCCCTCACCCGTGTAGGGCAGCGGGTAGTGGGGGCCGTCGTTGACGACCGGCCCCTTGCGCTCCAGGACCTGCCGGATGATCCCGATGTACTCCCGCGTACGGGCCAGCGGCTTGGAGAAGGGCCGGCCGTACCACCCCTCGACGACCTGGGGGCCCGAGACGCCGAGCCCCAGGATGACCCGGCCGCCGGAGAGGTGGTCGAGGGTCAGTGCGTGCATAGCGCAGGAGGTGGGGGTGCGTCCGGACAGCTGGACGATCGACGTACCCAGCTTGATCCGCGACGTGCGGTGGCCCCACCAGGCAAGCGGGGTGAACGCGTCGGAGCCCCACGCCTCGGCGGAGAACACCGCCTCGAAGCCGGCCCGCTCGGCCTCCTCGACGAGGTCACCGACGCCCTCGGGAGGCTGGGCTCCCCAGTACCCGAGCTGCAGTCCGAGCTTCATGACACGACCACCTGACTTTCCGCTGTGACACTTTGAGGGCGACCCCCGGCAGGGGTTGCGGAACAAAACGAGAACCTGTTTCACTTTAGCCCATGACCGGCACCCTCAAGGCACCCCTGCGCGTCGAGTTCGACTACACCCGATCGCTCGGTCCGGTGCTCTCGGCGTTCATGACGGGACTGCGCGACCGGACCGTCCTCGGCGGGCGCACCGCGGACGGCCGGGTGGTCGTGCCGCCGTCGGAGTACGACCCGGTCACCCACGAGCCTCTCACCGACCTCGTGCCGGTCGGCACCACCGGAACGGTCCAGACCTGGTCGTGGGTCTCCGAGCCCGTTCCCGACCAGCCGTTCGACCGGCCCTTCGCGTTCGCCCTCGTGCTGCTCGACGGCGCGGACACCCCGATGCTCCACGCCGTCGACGTACCGGAGCCCGCGCAGATGCGCACCGGGATGCGCGTCCAGGTCCGTTGGGCGGACGAGACCGTCGGCCACATCCGCGACATCGCCTGCTTCGAGCCGGCCGACGAGCACGATGCCGAGGCGGGCCGCGGCGCCGCCCCAGCGACCGGCGACGCCGCCGCAGGCAGCGTCGCGCTGGTGACCACGCCGGTCCGGCTCGACTACACCTATGCCGCCTCCGCCGAGGAGTCGCGCTTCCTGCGCGGCCTCGCCGAGGGGCAGATCCGAGGGCAACGCTGCCCGAAGTGCCAGAAGGTCTACGTCCCGCCGCGCGGTGCCTGCCCTGTCGACGGCGTGCCCACCCGCGACGAGGTCGAGCTGCCCGACCGCGGCATCGTGACGACGTTCTGCATCGTGAACGTGCCGTTCCTCGGCCAGCGGATCAAGCCGCCCTACGTCTCGGCCTACGTGCTGCTCGACGGCGCCGACATCCCCTTCCTCCACCTCGTCCTCGGCTGCGACGCGAGCGAGGTCCGGATGGGCATGCGCGTCGAGGCCGTGTGGAAGCCCCGCGAGGAGTGGACCACCTCCCTGGAGAACATCGACCACTTCCGTCCGACCGGCGAGCCCGACGCGGCGTACGAGTCGTTCTCCGCCCACCTGTGAGAGGAACTTCCTTGAGAGACGTTGCGGTCGTCGGGTTCGCCCAGCGGCAGATGAAGGAGTTCGAGGGCTCCCCCACCATGGTCGAGCTGCTCGTCCCGATCATCGGCGAGCTCTACGAGCAGACCGGGTGGACCAAGGGCGACATCGACTTCTGGTGCTCGGGCTCCTCGGACTACCTCGCGGGACGCTCGTTCTCGTTCGTGTCCGCGGTGGACGCGATCGGCACCCTGCCCCCGGTCAACGAGTCGCACGTCGAGATGGACGCCGCCTGGGCGCTCTACGAGGCCTGGGTGAAGATCCAGACCGGCGAGGTCGACACCGCCCTGGTCTACGGCTTCGGCAAGTCCTCGGCCGGCCTCCTCCGCAGGACGCTGGCGATGCAGCTCGACCCCTACGTGCTGACCCCGCTGTGGCCCGACACCGTGTCGATCGCGGCGATGCAGGCACGCCTCGGCCTCGAGCAGGGGCTGTGGGACGAGAAGGCCCTCGCCGAGGTGGTAGCGCGCAGCCGTGCCGCGGCCGCCGACAACCCCTACGCCGTCCTGTCCGGTGACGTCTCGGTGGCCGACCTCCTCGCCGAGCCGCTCTTCTCGGACCCGCTGCGCAAACACGACTGCGCTCCCGTGAGTGACGGCGCCGCCGCCATCGTGCTCGCAGCCGACGACCGGGCCCGCGCCGTGGTGGACCGCCCTGCCTGGATCACCGGGTTCGCCCACAATGCAGACGCCCAGGCGCTCGGCGTACGCGACCTGACCCGCTCCCCCTCGACCGCCGCAGCGGCCACGGCCGCCGGCGCCGTAGGGGTGGACACCGCCGAGGTCTACGCCCCGTTCAGCCACCAGGAGCTGATCCTGCGCCGGGAGCTCGGCCTCGACGAGTCCGTCGCGGTCAACCCCTCGGGTGGGCCCTTGAGCGGCAACCCGATGTTCTCCGCCGGCCTGGTCCGGATCGGCGAGGCGGCTTCCAGGGTCATGGCCGGTACGTCGGACAGGGCACTCGGCCACGCGACCTCCGGCCCCGCCCTGCAGCAGAACCTCGTGTGCGTGATGGAAGGACGGAACTGATGGGCAAGCAGCTCGCCGCGGTGATCGGGGTCGGCCAGACCCACCACCGTGCCAAGCGGGAGGACGTGTCCATCGCCGGGCTCTGCCGCGAGGCGGTCGACCGGGCGCTCGCCGACGCGGGGCTCGGGTTCGACGACATCGACGCGGTCGTGGTGGGCAAGGCGCCCGACCTGTTCGAGGGCGTGATGATGCCCGAGCTCTTCCTCGCCGAGGCGCTCGGCGCGGTGGGCAAACCCCTGCTTCGGGTCCACACAGCAGGCTCGGTCGGTGGTTCCACCGCGATCGTCGCGAGCAGCCTGGTGCAGGCGGGAGTCCACCGGCGTGTGCTCGCGGTGACCTTCGAGAAGCAGTCGGAGTCCAACGCGATGTGGGCGCTGTCGGTGCCGGTGCCGTTCGTGATGCCGGTGCACGCGGGAGCCGGCGGCTACTTCGCGCCGCACGTCCGCTCCTACATCCGTCGCTCCGGCGCCCCCGAGCACGTGGGCGCGATGGTCGCGGCGAAGGACCGGCGCAACGCCTGCAAGAACCCCTACGCCCACCTGCACCAGCCCGACACCACGATGGAGTCGGTGATGGCCTCGCAGATGCTGTGGGACCCGATCCGCTACGACGAGACCTGCCCCTCCTCCGACGGCGCCTGCGCCCTGGTCATCGTCGACGAGGACACCGCGTCGGCCGTCGAGAACCCCGCCTGGATCCACGCGACAGCCATGCGCACCGAGCCGACCACCGCGGCCGAGCGCGACCAGGTCAACCCGCTCGCCGGCCGTGAGGCGGCGGCGTCGCTGTGGAAGCAGGCGGGCATCACCAGCCCGATCGACGAGATCGACTGCGCCGAGATCTACGTGCCCTTCTCCTGGTTCGAGCCGATGTGGATCGAGAACCTCGGTTTCACCGCCGAGGGCGAGGGCTGGAAGCTCACCGAGTCGGGCGAGACCGAGATCGGCGGCCGTCTGCCGATCAACATGTCCGGCGGCGTGCTCTCCTCCAACCCGATCGGGGCCTCGGGCATGCTCCGCTTCGGCGAGGCGGCCCTGCAGGTGATGGGCGAGGCCGGCGAGCACCAGGTCGAGGGGGCGCGACGCGCGCTGGGCCACGCCTACGGCGGCGGTTCGCAGTTCTTCGCGATGTGGGTCGTCGGGGCGGACAAGCCGACGAGCTGAGGTTCTCCCGGGCAGGCCGCGCGGCGGCGGTAAACCCCTCGCCATGTATGTAGCGCTCTCGTAGGGTTCCGGCGTGCGCATCCGAGAGCTCGTGGACGACGACTGGACGCAGGTGTGGCCGATCGTCGAGGACGTCATCACCGCCCAGGAGACCTTCCCGTTCTCGCCCGACTGGACCTCCGAGGTGGCGCGCGACGTCTGGCTGGAGCGGCCGCCCGGCCTGAGCGTCGTCGCGGTCGAGGGCGACGAGGTGCTCGGCACGGCGAAGATGGGACCGAACCGGCCCGGCCCCGGGTCGCACGTGTCGACCGCGAGCTTCATGGTCGCCCGGGACGCCCGCGGGAGAGGCGTGGGGCGCGCACTGAGCGAGTACGCCCTCGACTGGGCGCGCGCCCAGGGGTACGCCGCGATGCAGTTCAACGCCGTTGTCGAGACCAACACCGCGGCGGTCGCCCTCTACACGAGCCTCGGCTTCGACGTGGTCGGCACAGTCCCGGAGGCCTTCGACCATCCCTCGCTCGGACTGGTCGGCCTCCACGTCATGCACCGCCGGCTCTCGTGATCGAGGAGTACGACCCGGACTGGCCGGCGCGCTACCAGGAGGCTGCATCCGAGCTGGTTGCGGCGTCCGGAGGTCGATGGCTGGTCGAGCACATCGGCTCCACGGCGGTCGAGGGCCTTGCCGCGAAGCCGGTCATCGACCTCGCCGTCCGCGTCGACCGCGTCGACGACGTACTCGTGCTCATGCCCGCCCTGGAGGCACTCGGCTGGCAGGACGTGGGCGCCGGCCCCCGGACCCATCTCGTCCTGGTGAAGCATCGCGAGCACGTCCGCACCCACATCGCCCACTTCTTCGAGGCGCATCAGTGGGAGACCTGCAACCAGAGGCTCTTCCGGGACTGGCTGCGGGCACACCCGGACGATCGTGTCCGCTACGAGCAGGTCAAACGGGCCGCTGCCGCCGAGACCGCCGGGCGCGAGTACACCGCTCGGAAGACCGCGCTCGTGCAGGAGATCGTCGACCGCGCAAGGGCAGCGCTTGGCCTTCCGCTCGTGGACGTCTGGGACAAGTAGGCCGTCCCTACCGCGCGATCTCCCAGATGTGGCCGGCCGGGTCGCGGAAGCTCGCGGTCCGGATCCCCCACGGTCGGTCCATCGGACCGTTGAGGAGCGTCACTCCGCGAGTGGCGAGCTCTGCACACATGGCGTCCACGTCGTCCACGCCGATGGTGAACTGCTGGCGGGACCCTGCGTCGGGACCTGCGACCTCAGCGGGCTCGACCAGCCCGGGGGCCGCGGTTGCCTTGAGAAGGTTGATCATCGTGTTCCCGAAGTTGAAGACGGCCGAGTCGGCGTCCTCGAACATCACCGGGAGACCGAAAACCTCGGTGTAGAAGCGCTTCGTCTCGTCGAGGTCCTCGGCGAAGAGCGTGATCGCGGCGATGCCGCTCGGCCACGAGCTCTGCTCGGAACTTCCTGTCTGCTGCTCGCCCACGCTCAGCCCCCTTGTCGTCCTGTGCCTACCTGGCCTCCGAACCCTAGCGGCCCGCGAGGACAGAACGCCCGCGGACACATCGCACCGGAACGACCAGAACGCCCCGGGAGGTGTGCTCACCGGGGCGTCCTGAAAGCGGGTTTCCTACTTGTAGTTGACCTCGAGCTCCTTGATGCCGTTGATCCATGCCGACCGGAGGCGCCGCGGCTCACCGGCCTTGGAGATGTCGGGCGTGATGTCTGCGAGGGCGTTGAAGATCAGGTTGACCTCGAGCCGCGCGAGGTTGGCGCCGATGCAGAAGTGCGCACCGTGGCCACCGAAGGCGACGTGCGGGTTCGGGTCGCGCAGGATGTTGAACGTGTGCGGGTCGTCGAACACGTCGCTGTCGAAGTTGGCCGACGCGTAGAAGAGCCCGACACGCTGACCCTTGGTGACCGGCACGCCGCCGACCTCGAGGTCCTTGAGCGCGGTGCGCTGGAAGGTCGTGACCGGCGTGGCCCAGCGGATCACCTCGTCGGCCGTCGTCTCGGGCCGCTGGCTCTTGAAGAGGTCCCACTGCTCGGGGTTCTCGAAGAAGGCGTTCATCCCGTGCGTGATCGCATTGCGGGTGGTCTCGTTGCCGGCCACCGCAAGGAGGATCACGAAGAACCCGAACTCGTCGGCGGTGAGGGCATGCCCGTCGACGTCAGCCTGGACGAGCTTGGTGACGATGTCGTCGCGGGGGTTCGCCTTGCGGTCCTCGGCGAGCTCCATGGCGTAGGTGAGGATCTCGACCGAGGCGGCCTCGGGGTCGACGCTGTACTCCGGGTCGTCGTACGCCAGCATCTGGTTCGACCACTCGAAGAGCTTGCGGCGGTCCTCCTGCGGTACGCCGAGGAGGTCGGCGATCGCCTGGAGGGGCAGCTCGGCCGCCACGTCATCGACGAAGTTGCCCGAGCCCTTTTCGTAGGCCTCGCGGACGATCTTCTCGGCGCGCTCCTTGAGGTTGTCGTGGAGACTCCCGATGGCACGGGGCGTGAAGCCGCGGGAGATGATGCCGCGGAGCTGGGTGTGGTCCGGCGGGTCCTGGTTGATCAGGATGACCCGTTGCGCCTCGACCTGCTCGCGCGTCATGCCGGGCATGAAGCGAATGATCGCGGTGTTCTCCCACGTCGAGAAGTCGTGGGAGTTCCGGGAGACCTCCTTGACGTGCTCGTGCTTGCTCACCGCCCAGAAGCCCGTGCCACCGTTCATGCCGGAGCGCGAGTCCTCCTCCTGCTCGACCCAGAAGACCGGGGCGGTCTTGCGGAGGGCGGCGAACTCCTCGTGGGGGATCCTCTCCTCGATGATGGCGGGGTCAGTGGGATCGAATCCCTTGGGGACAGCTGGCGAGCTCAACGCGGCAACCTCCGGAATATGGAACACGTTCTAGTTGAGTGTCGCACACTCCCGAGACCGTGGGAACCCCTCGCTCGGCGCGCTTTGGACCAGCCATCTCCTATTGCCCGGGATGAGAACGTGTTCTAGTTTGGGGGTGTCGGCAGTACGCCGCACCGATACGTCAAGGAGCATCCATGGGCAACCCCGTCATCGTCGAGGCCGTTCGAACGCCACTGGGCAAGCGGCGCGGCTGGCTGGCCGGCCTCCACGCCGCCGAGCTGCTCGGTGCTGCACAGAAGGCACTCGTCGAGCGCGCCGGGATCGACCCTCTGCTCGTGGAACAGGTCATCGGCGGCTGCGTCACGCAGGCCGGTGAGCAGTCCGGGGACATCGCCCGGCGCGCCTGGCTCCACGCCGGACTCCCCCAGAGCACAGGGGCGACCACGATCGACGCCCAGTGCAGCTCCGCCCAGCAGTCGACCCACCTCATCGCGGCGCTCATCCACGCGGGCGTGATCGACACCGGCATCGCCTGCGGCATCGAGTCCATGAGCCGGATCGGCCTCGGCGCGAACATCACGCCCGGCACGGGCAGCCCTCGTCCGGACTCCTGGACCATCGACATGCCCAACCAGTTCGAGGGCGCGGACCGGATCGCCCGCAACCGTGGCTTGTCCCGGGCCGAGATCGACACGTTCGGCCTCTCATCGCAGCAGAAGGCCCGGGTGGCCGTCGACGAGGGCAGGTTCAAGCGCGAGATCACCGCGGTGGAGGCTCCCGTCCTCGACGAGGAGGGCAACCCCACCGGTGAGACCCGGCTCGTCGACAGCGACCAGGGCCTGAGGGACACCACGCTCGAGGGCCTGGCCAAGCTCAAGCCGGTCCTCGACGACGGTCTCCACACGGCCGGGACGTCCTCACAGATCAGCGACGGCGCGTCCGCGGTACTCCTCATGGACGAGGACAAGGCACGAGCCCTCGGCCTCACGCCTCGGGCGCGCATCGTGAGCCAGTGCCTGGTCGGCTCCGACCCGTACTACCACCTCGACGGTCCGGTCCAGGCCACGGAGCGGCTGCTCGAGCGCAGCGGCAGGTCGATCACGGACATCGACCTCTTCGAGGTCAACGAGGCGTTCGCGGCGGTGGTGATGTCGTGGGCGACGGTGCACGGGCCCGACATGGACAAGGTCAACGTCAACGGCGGCGCGATCGCCCTCGGCCACCCCGTCGGGAGCACCGGCACCCGGCTGATCACGACCGCCCTGCACGAGCTCGAACGCCGCGACGCCTCGAGCGCCCTGATCTCCATGTGCGCCGGCGGAGCGATGGCCAGCGGCACGATCATCGAGCGCATCTGACCGGTCGGGACCGAGCCGGTCGGCGCCGCTAGCATGATGCGCCCTGCACCCCTCCCGTGAGCCAGAAAGCGGTGTCGCGCGCCCATGTTGGGTCACTCCCACGCCATGTCCGGTCTCGCCGTGGGGGCGGCCACCCTGCCCGTCGTACCCCTGGAGTCGTTGGCCGCCGAGCTCACCTGGGTGGTGGCGGTCGGCGGGTTCGCGATGTTGCCGGACCTCGACACCGGCGGGGTCACCGCGCGGCGCGGCTTCCCACGGCTGCACGGCTCGACGATCGCGCTGATGTGGGGACCACTGACCTGCCTGCTCGCTGAGCTCCTCGGACGCCTCTTCGGCGGTCACCGCAACGGCTCGCACTCGATTCTCGGCGTCTCGGTCACGGGAGTGGCCGCGAGCGTCCTGGCGACGACCTACCCCGGTCGGCTGTTCCTCCTGGCACTGGCGATCGGCCTCGCCCTGGAGGCTCTCGCGTTCGCGATACCAGGGAGCCTCGAGGAGCTCTGGCCGGTGAACCTGCTGGCCTCCTTCGCGACCGCATGGTGGTTGCTGGGAGTGCCGGGCTCGGCCGACGACAGGTTCCCGCTGTGGCTGCCCGCGGCGGTGCTGGTCGGCAGCGCCACCCACGTGATCGGGGACATGGTCACCGTCGGCGGGATCCCGCCGCTGTGGCCGGTGTCGAGGACCCGCGTCTCGTTGCGTATCTTCCGGACCGGTTCCGCGTGGGAGCGGCGACTGATCGCGCCCGTACTGCTCGTCGGCGCCTGCTGGCTGGTGCTCACGCGCACCGGCCTCGACGCAGAGCCGGTGCTGAGTGTGCTGGCACGCTGAGCTGCCGTCGCGATGACCGGCGATCGGTCCGGTCAGGAGCCGTAGACGGGCTCGGCCGGTTCGGCCTTGGCGAGCAGGTCGCGGACGGCGGAACCGACATCGGCCGACTCCCACCGCCTGCCGATGTCCACGGTCGGACCGTGCCGCCAGCCCTCCTCGACGCAGATCTTGCCGCCCTCCACCTCGATCACCCGGCCGGTGACGTCGCCGGCGTCCTCGCTCGCCAGCCACGCCACGACGGGCGAGACGTTCGCGGGGTCCATCGCGTCGAAGCCGGACTCGGGGGCCGCCATCGTCTCCGCGAAGGCCGCCTCGGTCATCCGGGTGCGTGCCGCGGGAGCGAGCGCGTTCACCGTCACGCCGTACCTCGCCAGCTCGTGCGCTGCCACGAGCGTCAGCCCCGCGATGCCGGCCTTGGCGGCGGAGTACGTCGCCTGCCCCACGCTGCCCTGGAGCCCCGCTCCGGAGCTGGTGTTGATCACCCGGGCGGCACGGGCGCGGCCCTCCTTGGCCTCGGCGCGCCAGTAGGCACTCGCATGGCGCAGCGGCGCGAAGTGGCCCTTCAGGTGGACCCGGATGACCGCGTCCCACTCCTCCTCGGCGGTGTTCACGAGCATCCGGTCGCGCAGGAAGCCCGCGTTGTTGACCAGGATGTCGAGGGCGCCGAACGTGTCGATCGCCTGCTGGACCATCCGCCGGGCGCCCTCGAAGTCGGCGACGTCGTCTCCGTTGGCGACCGCCTGCCCGCCCATCTCCTCGATGAGCGCGACGACCTCGTTCGCCGGTCCGGCGGAGGCGCCCACCCCGTCGGCGGCCGCGCCGAGGTCGTTCACCACGACCTTGGCGCCCTGCCGGGCGAGCTCGAGGGCGTGCTCCCGGCCGAGGCCCCGGCCCGCACCGGTGACGATGGCGACGCGTCCTTCACAGATCCTGCTCACATTCACTCCTGGTTGCCGTTGGTCGAGGGGTCGGACGGGGCCGAAGCGGCGGCCGCGAGGAACGGTGGCGGCTCTCCCCCACCATGCGCGGCGATGGTCGCCCCGCTGACGTAGGAGGCCAGTGGCGAGGCGAGGAAGGCGGCGACCCGGCCGATCTCCTCGGGCCGGGCAAGCCGGCCCAGAGGGATGGTCGCCTCGATCGCCGCGACCCCCGCCTCGCCGCCGTAGTGCAGGTCGGTCTGCTCGGTGCGCACGAGTCCGACGTCGATCGAGTTCAGCCTCACCTTGGGCGCCCATTCGACAGCCAGGCTCCTCACGAGGCTGTCGATGCCGGCCTTCGCGGCGCCGTAGGCAGCGGTCCCCGGCGACGGCCTGGTAGCGCTGATGCTCGAGACCATGACGATCGCGCCGCCGTCGTCCTGCTGCTGCATGACGGCGTTCGCGGCCTGGGACACCAGCAGCGGCGAGAGCAGGTTGAGGTCGACGACCTTGGCGTGGAAGCGCGAGGAGGCGTCGGCGGCGAGTGCGTACGGCGCCCCGCCGGCGTTGTTGACGAGCACGTCCAGCCGACCATGCCTCGCGACGATCCCGTCGACGAGGGAACGCACGGACTCCTCGTCCCTGACGTCGGCAGGCACGTGCTCCGCCGTACTCCCCCCGGACTCGACCGGCGAGTGCGGAGCGTGACGGGAGCAGGTGACGACGGTGGCGCCGGCGTCGAGAAGGGCTCGGGAGATGCCCAGCCCCACCCCCCGGACCCCGCCGGTGACGAGGGCTACGCGCCCCGCCAGGTCGAGTTCGGTCGCCACGCAGCCTCCATCGTCTTCACGTCCAACCAAGCAACTGTTAGGCTACCAAGCAAATGCTAGGTTAGGAAGGCGACATGGGTATCAGCTCGACCCTGCACGACGACGGGATCCGCGTCGTCACGATGGACTTCCCGCCCGTCAACGCACTCCCCGTGGCCGGGTGGTTCGGGGTTGCGGAGGCGCTCGACGAGGCCTCGAAGGACCTGGCGACCCACGTCGTGGTGCTCCGCGCCGAGGGCCGCGGCTTCAACGCCGGCGTCGACATCAAGGAGATGCAGACGACCAGCGGCTTCGACGCGCTGATAGGGGCGAACCGCGGTTGCTACGCGGCGTTCAAGGCGGTCTACGAGTGCGCGGTCCCGGTCGTCGCGGCCGTGAACGGGTTCTGCCTCGGCGGCGGCGTCGGGCTCGTGGGCAACGCCGACACGATCGTCGCGAGCGACGACGCCTTCTTCGGCGTACCCGAGGTGGACCGGGGCGCCCTGGGTGCCGCGACCCACCTGGCGCGCATGGTGCCCCCGCACCTGATGCGCACCCTCTACTTCACCGGGCGCACCATCACCGCCCAGCAGCTGCACCACCACGGCTCGGTGCTCGAGGTCGTCCCGCGCGACGAGCTGGACGACGCCGCGATGAAGGTGGCCGGCGAGATCGCGGCCAAGGACACCCGGGTGATCCGCGCGGCCAAGGAGGCGATCAACGGGATCGACCCCGTGGACGTCAACCGCAGCTACCGCTTCGAGCAGGGTTTCACGATGGAGCTCAACCTCGCGGGGGTCTCCGACGAGCACCGCGACGAGTTCGCCGGCACCGACAAGGCAGGGGCTCGCTGATGCTCGAGAACCGCATGAAGAACAAGGTGATGACGCTCGACGACGTCGTCGGCCGGGTCAAGGACGGGATGACCGTCGGCATCGGCGGCTGGGGCTCGCGGCGCAAGCCGATGGCCCTGGTGCGCGCGCTGTGCCGGTCCGACGTGAAGGACCTGACGGTCGTCTCCTACGGCGGGCCCGACGTCGGCCTGCTCTGTGCCGCAGGCAAGGTGCGGAGGCTCGTCTACGCCTTCGTGTCCCTCGACTCGATCCCCCTCGAGCCGCTCTTCCGCGCCGCCCGCGAGAACGCCACGGTCGAGGTCGAGGAGTGGGACGAGGGGATGTTCCAGACCGGGCTGCGGGCAGCGGCCCAGCGGCTGCCGTTCCTGCCGATGCGCGCGGGCCTCGGGTCGGACGTGATGACCTACAACCCGCACCTGCGCACGGTGACCTCGCCGTACGACGACGGTGAGGAGCTCGTCGCGGTGCCGGCCCTGAAGCTCGACGTCGCCCTGGTGCACATGAACCGCGCCGACGCCCACGGCAACGCGCAGTACCTCGGGCCCGACCCGTACTTCGACGACCTCTTCTGCCTCGCCGCCGACCAGCGCTTCGTCTCGACCGAGAAGATCGTCGACACGGCCGGGCTGACCGTCGACGCCCCCGTCCAGACGCTGCTGCTCAACCGGCTCATGGCCGACGGGGTCGTCGAGACCCCGAACGGCGCTCACTTCACCACCTGCGTCCCCGACTACGGGCGCGACGAGAAGTTCCAGAAGGCCTACGCCCAGGCGGCGGCCGACCCCGGCACGTGGGCCGAGTTCGCACAGCGCTTCCTCGCCGGCGACGAGCAGTCCTACCAGGACGCCGTGGCGGCCTTCCATGCCGAGCAGAGCCAGGCCGAGCAGAAGGGCGACCAGTGATGGACGTGACCAGAGCCGAGGTGTGCGCCGCCGCCTGCGCCGACCTGTTCGAGGGCGACGGCGAGATCATGGCGAGCCCGATGGGCCTGCTTCCCACGCTCGGCGCCCGGCTGGCCAAGCTCACCCACTCCCCCGACCTGCTGATCACCGACGGCGAGTCGCTGATCCTCGGCGGCGTGCCGCCACTCGGCGAGAGCGCGGACGTCGTGGAGGGCTGGCTCCCCTTCCGGAAGGTGTTCGACGTCGTCGCCTACGGCAAGCGGCACGTGGTCATGGGCGCCACCCAGGTAGACCGCCACGGCAACCAGAACATCTCCTGCATCGGCGACTTCGCCAAGCCGAAGCGACAGCTGCTCGGCGTCCGAGGCGCTCCGGGCAACACCGTCAACAACAAGACGTCCTACTGGGTGCCGAAGCAGAGCGCGCGGGTCTTCGTCGAGCAGGTCGACATGGTCTCGGGGGTCGGGCGGCAGCGCGCCGAGCAGGCCGGCCCCGCGGCGAGCCGCTTCCACCAGGTGCACCGCGTGGTCACCAACCTCGGCGTCTTCGACTTCGACGGCCCCGACCACACGATGCGGCTCGTCTCGGTCCACCCCGGCGTGACCGTCGACGAGGTCCGCGAGGCCAGCGGCTGCGACATCCACGTCGAGGACGAGGTCCCCGAGACCCGGCTGCCCACGATGGAGGAGCTGATCCTGGTCCGCGAGGTGCTCGACCCCAGGAGCCTCCGTGACCGGGAGGTCCCGTCGTGATCGAGCAGCGGATCCGGACCGCCCTGACCGAGCTCGTGGGTGTGCGGCACCCCGTCGTCCAGACCGGCATGGGCTGGGTCGCCGGGCCCCGCCTGGTCTCCGGCACCGCCAACGCCGGCGGCCTCGGCATCCTCGCGTCGGCCACCATGACGTACGACGAGCTCGCGGCCGCGATCCGTGAGGTCAAGGAGCGCACCGACGCACCCTTCGGGGTGAACCTCCGCGCAGACGCCGGCGACGCCCCCGAACGCGTGAAGCTCCTCATCGACGAGGGGGTCAAGGTCGCCTCGTTCGCCCTTGCGCCCAAGCGCGAGATGATCGCCGAGCTCAAGGACGCCGGCGTCGTGGTGATCCCCTCGGTGGGTGCCGCGAGGCACGCCGAGAAGGTCGCTTCCTGGGGTGCGGACGCGGTCGTCATCCAAGGCGGCGAAGGCGGAGGCCACACCGGCCCGGTCCCCACGACCCTGCTGCTCCCCACCGTGCTCGACGCGGTCGACATCCCGGTCATCGCCGCCGGTGGCTTCTTCGACGGCCGTGGCCTCGCCGCCGCTCTCGCCTACGGGGCCGCCGGTATCGGCATGGGCACGCGGTTCCTGCTCACCAAGGACAGCACCGTCCCCGACGCGGTGAAGCAGAAGTACCTCGAGCACGACCTCAACGGCACCGTCGTCACCACCAAGGTCGACGGGATGCCGCACCGGATGCTGCGGACGCCCCTCGTCGCGGAGCTCGAGGAGGCCAGCGCGGCCAGGCGCCTGGGTCCCACGGTCCGGCGGACACTCGCGTTCAAGCGGATGAGCGGCATGACCTGGCGCGAGCTCGTCTCCGACGGCCGGTCCATGAAGCACGGCAGCCGACCGGTCCTGGTCGCAGATGGTGCTCGCCGCGAACACCCCGATGATGCTCAAGGCCGGCCTCGTCGAGGGACGCACCGACGCAGGAGTACTCGCCTCGGGCCAGGTGGTCGGCGTGATCGACGACCTGCCGACCTGCGAGGAGCTCATCGACAGAGTCGTCACCGAGGCGGCCTCCAGCCTCGGCCGTCTCGACAGCCTGCTCGCCTGACCCTGGTGGCTACGTCGACAGGGCGAGCTCGACGACCGCGCGGACGTCTGTTTCGGGGAGCTCCTCGTCGGCGCGGAAGTTGATGCTGGCCTTGTTGACCTTGGTCCTCGGGTGGAGCCGCTTGAACTCCACGAGGTTCGCGGGGTCGGTCGTGTAGAGCGTGACGCCCTGCTTCCACGTCCCCAGGAAGACCTTGGCCTTGCCGACCTTGTAGGTGGGGACCTGGTACTGGATGACGACCTCGGCCTCCGGGTGGGTCTCGAGGATCAGCTCGTGCAGCCTGTCGAACATCGGCCGGAACTCTGCCGGGACGCCGTCGACGTACTGCTCGAAGGAGTCGGCCATGGAGTCGAGCCTAGACCCGGGCTGTGGAAGGATCCGTGAGATGGGAGAACAGCCGAGGACGAGCGTCGGGGTGGACGAGTTCAGCGAGTTCGTCGACGGGCTCGACTACCCCTTGTACGTCGTCACGACGGCGCACGAGGGAGAACGGTCCGGGTGTCTTGTCGGCTTCACGACCCAGGTCAGCATCGACCCGCCGCGGATGCTCGTGTGCATCTCGGAGAAGAACCACACCCACGGTCTCGCGAAGGACGCCGAGCTGTTCGGCGTACACGTCCTCTCCCCTGACCAGACGTCCCTGGCGGCGCTCTTCGGAGAGGAGACCGGGGACGAGACCGACAAGTTCGCCCGGTGCTCCTGGCACGCGGGACCGGGAGACGTCCCCGTGCTCGACGAGTGTCCGCGGCACATGGTCGGCCGGGTCCTGGAGCGCATCCCGCTCGGGGACCACCTCGGCCTCCTGCTCGACCCGGTCGAGACGTCGGTGAGGCGGGGGCCGGTCGCGTACTCGCTCCGGGACGCCGAGGACGCCGACATGGAACCGGGCCACTCGGCATGAGCGGCCTCGTCCTGAACCGGCTGCGTCCCGGCCCGTGCGAGGAGGTGGACGCCGTGTCCGCCTACGCCTACCCGGGCGGTGAACGGCACCACCTGCGCGTGAACATGGTCTCCAGCGTCGACGGTGCGGCGACCCTCGAAGGCCGCGTCGGCACGCTCACGGGGCCCGCGGACCAGCGGCTGCTGGTGCTCCTGAGGGCCCTCGCCGACGTCCTGGTCGTGGGGGCAGGCACGATCCGGGCCGAAGGCTACGGGCCGCTGACGGTCGGTGAGGATCTCAAGCCTCTGCGCGAGCAGGCCGGTCAGTCCCCCGCGCCGCGCCTCGTGGTGCCCACCCGGTCGCTCGACCTCGACCTCGACGGCGCGGCCTTCACCGGGGCCGTCGAACCGCCCCTGGTCGTCACGACCCGCCGCGCGCCGGCAGAACGGGTCCGTGCCGCGGAGTCGGTCGCCGAGGTCGTGGTCCTCGGGGACGACGCCGTCGACCTCATCGCGATGGTCGACCTCCTCGCCGAGCGCGGCGCCCGGCGGATGCTGTGCGAGGGCGGTCCGGCGCTGCTGGCCGGGCTCCTTGCCGAGGACCTCGTCGACGAGCTGTGCGTCGCGGTCGCCCCGGTCGTCACCTGCGGCGCGGAGAGCCGGATCACCGCCGGCCCCGCCCTGGCCGCGCCCCGCCACCTGACCTTGGCCCAGGCCGCCGAGCGCGACGACTTCCTGTTCCTCCGCTACGCCCGCGGGGACCTGCCCTTCGGGTCATGATGGGCTTGTGTACGGACACGTCGAAGGTCTCAGTCCTGTCTTCGAGGACGACTTCGAGGGACCGGACCTCGATCGCGCGGTGTGGCTCCCCCACTACCTCCCGACGTGGAGCTCTCGGGAGGAGACGGCGGCGACGTACGAGGTCCGCGACTCCTGCCTGCACCTGACCATCCCTCCCGACCAGGGCCTGTGGTGCGCCGACGACCACGAGCCGCCCATGCGCGTGTCGGGTGTCCAGTCCGGGAACTTCTCGGGACCCGTGGGCAGCACCGTCGGGCAGCAGCCGTACCGGGACGGGCTCACCGTCCGGGAGGAGCAGGAGACGTTCTGGGGGTGGACCCCGTCGAGCGGCTACATCGAGGTGCGGGCACGAGGCGTGGTCACGGCCCGGTCGATGGTGGCGTTCTGGATGGTCGGCCTCGAGGACCGGCCGGAGAGGTCCGCGGAGATCTGCGTGGCCGAGATGTTCGGCAACGCCGTGGTGCCTGGTGAGTCGGCGGCCGTCGGGATGGGGCTCCATGCCTTCCGCGACCCCGAGGTGACGGAGGACTTCGCCGCAGTGCGCCTCCCGATCGACCTCGCCGCGCTCCACACGTACGCCGTGGACTGGACTGCCGAGCGGGCCGAGTTCCTCGTCGACGGCGAGCCCGTCCGCAGCTGCCCCCGACCTCCGTCGTACCCGATGCAGATGATGCTCGCGGTCTTCGACTTCCCGGAGCAGTCGACCGGCGACGACCACCACGCCGTGCCGGAGCTCATGGTGGACTACGTGCGGGCCTACACCCGCTAGGCGAAGGGTGCCAGCGCCACGATCGGGAAGTCCCGGCAGGTCTTCGCCAGATCCGCGAACACCCCGCCTCACACGAAGTGACCCACCCCGGCCCCAGGGATGGGTACTTCTGCGGAAGCGGCAGCCACGTCCGCTGCCTAGCCTGAAAGACGGGGCTGGCGTTGTGAGGTGACCTGTCATGCGGGTACGACGCACAAACGACAAGCGGGTGGGCACGGAAGAGCGGCGAGCGGAGGGTTTGGCACGGGTCCGACTTCTGAGCGGTCTTCCCGTCGAGGAGCACCGACTCGACGTCAACGGCACTGCCACGTCGGTGCTCGAGGGTGGGCACGGTCCGCCGCTGGTCCTGGTGCACGGCGGAATCGAGTGCGGCGGGACGTACTGGGCGCCCGTGATCTCCCGCCTCGCTGACCACCACCGCCTGGTCGTACCGGACGTGCCAGGCCTCGGAGAGTCTGACCCGGTCGCCCGGCTGGATGCCCTCGCCTTCGAGGACTGGTTGGCGCGCGCTGGTCCGGATGACGTGTGAGGAGCCCCCGACGCTCGTCGCCCACTCCCTGTCGGGAACCCTCGCCGCACGCTTCGCCAGCCGGCGTGGCGATCTGCTTCGTCGGCTGGTGATCTATGGGGCTCCCGGAATCGGGCCGTACAAGATGCCGATGGGCCTACGCGTCGTGGCGATCCGGTTCGCGCTGCGTCCTTCAGCAGCGAATGCCGATCGGTTTGACCGCTGGGCGTTCGTCGACCTCGACCGCGCCCGCCGGCAAGATCCGGACTGGTTCGACGCATTCAGCGCCTACACGCGGGCCCGCGCAGTCGTCCCGCATGTCAAGCGGACGATGCGGCAGCTGATAGGCAGTTGCACGAAACAGGTCCCCGACATCGAGCTCCAGCGTATCGGCGTGCCGACGACGTTGATGTGGGGCGAACGGGACCGCTTCGTCCCACTTGGCCTTGCCCAGCAGGCAAGCACGCGACTTGGATGGCCGCTGCACGTGATCGACGACGCCGGCCATGCCACGCACATCGAGCAGCCAGCCGCGTTCCTGACGGTCCTGGAGGAAGTGACCCGGACGCCGAGGTGAACGCTGGGGGCGTACGCTCGATCGGCGACTGTCTCAGCCGGTTCAGAGGTCGCGCTGGAACTGCAGCTCGCGGCCGAGGACCTGGTATCCGAGCAGCTCGTTGACGCCGATCATGTGGGCGTTGGACTCCATGTTCCAGGTGTCGATGGTCGCGACATCGGGCTCGACGTCCGCCAGCCACCGGAGCATGTCGGTCTTGAGCAGGAGGCCGAGCCGGTGTCCGCGGTGCGCCGCGACCACGCTGGTGTCGTGCTGGTCGCCGATCCACGGCCGGTCCTGCTCCACAGCCACCACCGTGTGACCGGCGAGCTCACCGGTGTCACGGTGCCTCGCCACCACCCGGTAGAGCCGCCGACGGCGCGCTTCCTGAGCTGCCTCGTACGACGCGACCCGCTCGGCCGGGAACACCTCGTCCTCGATGTCGAGGTCGTCGGTGGGCGCGTCGTTGATCGCCGCGGTCATCTCCGCGACGGGCCCGAGAAGCTCGTCGGGGGTGCGGCCGGCGATGCGGAGCAGCTCGTACGACGCGGCAACGGCGGCCGCCTCGACGTACAGCCGCTCGACGAGGGCGCGGTCCACCTTCGCGAGGGTCTGACGGCGCTTGATCGCAGAGCCCTTGCGAGGAAGGAGGTGCTTGCGCGTGAAGCCGTGCGTCTCCTCGCGGTCCCAGCCGTCGAGACCGAAGCTGGTGCGTCCGAGCTCCCTCGCACGGCTCTCGGCGAACTCCAGCATCGCGCTCCCCCGACCGGCGCCCCGAAGCTCCGGGTGCACCAGCACCTCGCCCCACGCGAGGTGCGTGTTGTCCCACTCGCTCGTGTGCACCGCGACGACGCCGACGAGACGGTCGTGCTCCCACGTAGCGTGCGTCTCGGGGACCTCACCGTCCCAGCCGTGGCGGCGCATCAGGGTGTACTCGTCCACCGTGGTGGGGTGGTCGAAGGGTGCATCCACCTTCTGCGCGGCGTTGGACAGCTCGACGGCCTCCACGATCACGTCGTGGTCGTCGGGAGTGAACCTGCGGATCTCCATGGCCACGAGCATGCGCCCGTGGAGCGCTGGGACGCGACTGGTTTTCCGGCGCCCGTCAGAGCCGCTCGATGATCGTCACGTTGGCCTGGCCGCCGCCCTCGCACATGGTCTGGAGGCCGTAGCGGGCACCCCGTCGCTCGAGCTCGTGCAGCATGGTGGTCATCAGCCGGGTGCCGGTCGCCCCGATGGGGTGGCCGAGCGCGATGCCGCCGCCGTTGACGTTCACCTTGTCCAGGTCCGCGCCGGTCTCCTTCGCCCAGGCGAGGACGACGGAGGCGAAGGCCTCGTTCACCTCGAACAGGTCGATGTCATCGATCGTGAGCCCGGTGCGCTCGAGGGCGTGACGGGTCGCGGGGATCGGCCCGGTCAGCATCCAGACCGGGTCGTCGCCGCGGACCGACAGGTGGTGGACCCGCGCTCGCGGGGTGAGTCCGTGCTCCTTCACCGCCCGTTCCGAGGCGATCAGCATCGCCGAGGCGGCGTCGCTGATCTGGGAGGCGACGGCGGCGGTGATGCGACCACCCTCGGCGAGCGGCTTCAGGCCTGCCATCTTCTCCGGCGAGGTGTCCCGTCTGGGCCCCTCGTCGGTGTCGACCTCGCCGACCGGCTCGATCTCGGCCTTGAACCTGCCCTCGTCGATGGCGGCGATCGCCCGCTGGTGGCTGGTGAAGGCGAACTGCTCCATCTCCTCGCGCGAGATGTCCCACCTCTCGGCGATCATCTCCGCGGAGCGGAACTGAGAGACCTCCTGGTCGCCGTACCTGTCGCGCCAGCCGGGCGACTCGGCGAACGGCGTGGAGAAGCCGTACTGCTGCCCGACGATCATCGCCGCGGAGATCGGGATCGCGGACATGTTCTGCACCCCGCCGGCGACCACGAGGTCCTGGGTCCCCGACATCACACCCTGGGCCGCGAAGTGCACCGCCTGCTGGCTGGACCCGCACTGCCGGTCGATCGTGACGCCCGGGACGTGGTCGGGAAGACCCGCGACGAGCCAGGCGGTGCGCGCCACGTCACCGGCCTGTGAGCCGATCGTGTCGCAGCAGCCGAGGATCACGTCGTCGACCGCGGCCGGGTCGACGCCGGAACGGGTCATCAGCGCCTTGAGGGCGTGTCCGCCCAGGTCGGCGGAGTGCATCCCCGCCAGCGCGCCGCCGCGGCGTCCGACAGGGGTACGGACGGCGTCGACGATGTAGGCCTCGGGCACGGTGGCTCCTTCTGCTCAGCTGTTCTTCTTGACCGGACGGCGCCGTGCGGCGATGCCGTCGAGGAGGATCGAGAGGTACTGGTCGGCGACCTCGTGCGCCGAGAGGTCCCCGCCGGGCCGGTACCACCGCACCGCCACCCACACGGTGTCGCGGATGAACCGGTAGACCACCTCCGTGTCGAGGTCGGGCCGGAACGCCCCGGACTGCACGCCCTCCTGGAGGAGCCCGACCCAGAGCTTCCGCAGCTGGACGTTGCGGTCGTGGAGGTAGCCGAACCGGTCGAACTCGGAGAGATAGCCGGCGTCGTTCTGGTAGATCGCGACCTCCGAGTGGTGGTCGTGGATCGCGTCGAAGCTGATCCGGATCACCGCCTCGAACTTCTCGCGGGGGTCGAGGTCGGAGCTCGCCACCTCGTCGTACTGCCGGAAGAGCTCGGTCTGGAAGGTCGAGAGAATCTCGTCGACCATCGACTCCTTGGAGTCGAAGTGGTGGTAGAGGCTCCCCGACAGGATGCCCGCGGCGTCGGCGATGTCGCGCACCGTGGTGTTCTTGAAGCCGCGCTGGGCGAAGAGCTCGGCAGCGATGGCCAGCAGCTCCTCCCGACGCGACGCCTTGGTCGCCGTCTGCTGTGTCATTCTCGGCTCACTCCCCGGTCTCCCTCTCCCTTGTGCCTCACGCGTGCTGGCTGCTGACCGACACGACCTCGCCGGTCATGTACGACGAGTAGTCGCTCGCCAGGAACACCATCACGTTCGCGACCTCCCACGGCTCCGCGGCACGCCCGAACGCCTCGCGCTGCTTGAGCTCGGCGAGGAGCTCGTCGGAGGTGACCTTGGCCAGGAACGGGTGCATCGCCAGGCTGGGTGAGACCGCGTTCACCCGGATGCCGTGCGGCGCCAGGTCGGTCGCGGCGCACCGGGTCAGCGCCATCACGCCGGCCTTGGCGGCTGCGTAGTGGGCCTGCCCCTCCTGGGCCCGCCAGCCGATCACCGAGGCGTTGTTGATGATCACCCCCCGCTTCCCGGCGGCGACCATCCGGTTGCCCGCGGCCCGGACGCAACGGAACGTGCCGGTCAGGGTGATGTCGAGGACCCGCGACCACTGCTCGTCGGTCATCTCGAGCACCGAGGCGGTCCCCCCGAGTCCCGCGTTGTTGACCATCACGTCGACCCCGCCGAACTGCTCGGCCAGGTCGAGCAGTGCGCTCACCTGGGCCTCGTCGGTCACGTCGCACAAGGCCGAGGCCACCCGGTCCGCCCCGAACTCCTTGGCCAGCAGCTCCTGGGCCTCGCCGAGGCGGCGCTCGTGGGTGTCACTGAGCACGACGGCCTTCGCCCCCTCCTCCAGGCAGCGCCGGACCATCGAGGCGCCGATGCCCGCGCCCGCGGCGGCGGTCACGACGACGGTCTTGCCACGCAGGAGGTCGTGGCCGGCCACGTAGTCCGGGGCGGGCTGCTCGATACGGGTGGTGGTCACGGCTTGGGCTCCCGGGGTAGGCCGAGCACACGCTCGGAGACGATGTTGCGCTGGATCTCGTTCGACCCGCCGTAGATGGTGTCGGCGCGGGTGAAGAGGAAGAGTCGCTGCCACGGGTCCAGGTCGTACGGCGGCGCGGCGGCCACCAGGGACGCCGCCCCTGCGACCTCCATCGCCAGCTCGCCGAGGCCGCGGTGCCAGGTCGCCCACACGAGCTTGGAGATCGACGCCTCCGGCCCCTGCGACCCGGTGGAGAACCCGGCGAGGGTCCGCAGCGCGTTGAGCCTCATGACCTCCAGCCCCATCCGAGCGCGGACGAGCCGGTCGCGGATGACCGGGTCGTCGATGGCGCCGTTCTCCCGGGCCATCGTCACGACCCCTTCGAGCTCGCGGGCGAAGCCGACCTGCTGCCCGATCGTCGAGACTCCGCGCTCGAAGCCGAGGGTCCCCATCGCGACCTTCCAGCCCTCGCCCGGCTCCCCCACGACGAGTGACGCCTCGGTCCGGGCACCGTCGAAGAAGACCTCGTTGAACTCCGAGGTGCCGGTCAGCTGCTCGATGGGACGCACCTCGACGCCGTCCTGGTGCATGGGGACGAGCAGGTAGGACAGCCCCGCGTGCCGCTTCGAGCCCGGCTCGGTGCGGGCGACGACGAAGCACCAGTCCGCCACGTGCGCCAGGGAGGTCCAGACCTTCTGCCCGTCGACGACCCAGTGGTCCCCGTCGAGGCGTGCGCGGGTGGACACCGAGGCCAGGTCGGAGCCGGCGCCGGGCTCGGAGTACCCCTGGCACCACAGCTCGGTCACGTTGCGGATGCCCGGCAGGAAGCGCTGTTTCTGGTCCTCGCTGCCGAACGCGATGAGCGTGGGACCGAGCAGCTCTTCCCCGATGTGGCTCACCCGTGCGGGCGCATCGGCCTTGGCGTACTCCTCGTGGAAGATCACCTGCTGGAGCAGGCTCAGCCCGCGGCCGCCGTGCTCGGCCGGCCAACCGAGGCAGGTCCAGCCGGCAGCGGCGAGGTGCCGGTCCCAGACGACCCGGTCCTCGAACGCCTCGTGCTCGCGCCCCGGCCCACCGCGGCCACGCAGGCCCGCGAACTCCCCGCTGAGGTTCTCCTCGAGCCAGGCGCGGACCTCGCTGCGGAACGCCTCGTCCTCGGGCGAGTAGGTCAGGTCCATGGTCTCCGGTTCCTGGTTTCGTCGGGCCTCGGTCGCGTTCTGGCCAAACGCTGGGGGCGTGCGTAGACTACCCTACCAAGCACTTGTTTGGGCAGCCATCGTGCGGAGCAGGAGAGTGAGCATGCAGACAGCGCAGCAGACGCTGCCGGGAGTGCTGCGCGCCGCGGCGAGCAGGTACGCCGACCACGAGGCCGTCGTCGACGGAGGCACCCGGCTGACCTACGCCCAGCTGCACGAGCGGGTGCGTCGGACGGCCGGCGCCCTCATCGCCCTCGGCGTGGAGAAGGGCGACCGGGTCTGTGTCTGGGCGCCCAACTCGTGGCAGTGGGAGGTCTTCGCCCTCGCCGTCACCTACGCGGGCGGCACCCTCACCCCGGTCAACACCCGCTACACCGGCCACGAGGCCGTCGACGTCGTCGCGCGCACGCAGGCGAAGGTCGTGGCCGTCGCCGACGGGTTCCTCGGCAGGAGCCAGTACGACGAGCTCGCGGCCGCGGCGACCGAGCAGGGCCCGACGCTGCCCACCGTCGTCCGCCTGCCCTACGGCGACACCTCGCCATCGCCCGCGCTGGACGGCTCGGGCCGCGTGGTCACCTGGGACGACCTCGACGGGCTCGCCGGCGACGTCCCCGAAGCGCAGGTCGAGCACCGGGCCGGTCAGGTCTCCCCCGACGACGTCGCGGACATCCTCTTCACCTCGGGCACGACGGGGCGCAGCAAGGGAGCCTGCTCCGCGCACCGGCAGGTCGTCTCGGTCGCGGCGGCGTGGGCCGAGTGCGGCGAGGTCACCTCCGCCGACCGGTACCTCGTGGTCAACCCGTTCTTCCACTCCTTCGGCTACAAAGCCGGCATCGTCGTGGCCCTGCTGACGGGCGCGTGCGTCGTACCCCAGGCCGTGTTCGACGTGACCGAGACCTTCCGGATCATCGAGGCCGAGCAGATCACCGTGCTGCCCGGCGCGCCGGCGATCTACCAGGCCATGCTCGAGTCGCCCGAGCGCGACAAGCACGACCTGGCGTCGCTGCGGCTGGCGGTCACCGGTGCCGCGACGGTCCCGGTCGCCCTCGTCGAGCGGATGCAGACCGAGATGGGCTTCGACACCGTCCTCACCGCCTACGGCCTGACCGAGGCGGTGGTGGCGACGATGTGCCGCCCCGGCGACGAGGACACCCGAGTGGCCAACACCTGCGGACGGGCCGCGGCAGGGCTCGAGGTCCGCGTTGCGAAGCCCGGCGGGAACGACCCTCTGCCCGCGGGCGAGGAGGGCGAGGTCCTGCTGCGCGGCGACAACGTGATGCTCGGCTACCTGGACGACCCCGAGGCCACCGCCGAGGCGATCGACCCCGACGGCTGGCTGCACACCGGCGACATCGGCCGCCTCGACGAGCAGGGGTACCTCAAGATCACCGACCGCCTCAAGGACGTCTTCATCGTCGGCGGCTTCAACGTCTACCCCGCCGAGGTCGAGCAGGTCCTCGCCCGTCTCGACGGAGTGGTCGAGTCCGCGGTCGTCGGCGTGCCTGACGAGCGGCTGGGCGAGGTCGGCCACGCGTTCGTCGTACGCCGGTCGGGGTCGGACCTCGACGAGGCGGCCGTCATCGCCTACGCCAAGGAGCGGTTGGCCAACTTCAAGGTCCCCCGCACCGTCACCTTCATCGACGACCTCCCCCGCAACCCGTCGGGGAAGGTCCTCAAACGCGAGCTGAGGAGCAAGCCATGACCGCGAGCACGCCCCCGCCGAACGACGCAGGGTCCGACGAGGAGGTCGTGACCTACCAGCGTCGCGGGGCGGTCGCGATGGTGACACTGAACCGGCCGGAGTACCGCAACGCCCAGAACTCCAAGATGACCTACGCGCTCGACGCCGCGTTCAGCCGCGCCGTGGACGACGACGAGGTCAAGGTGATCGTGCTGTCGGGCAACGGCAAGCACTTCTGCGCCGGCCACGACATCGGCACGCCGGGGCGTGACGTCGACCAGACGTTCGACCGCAAGGCGGTCATGTGGTGGGACCACACCGACAAGGAGGGCGGCGACCTCCGCTTCGCCCGCGAGTCCGAGGTCTACCTCGGCATGTGCCGGCGTTGGCGGGAGATCCCGAAGCCGACGATCGCGATGGTGCACGGCGCCTGCATCGCCGGCGGCCTGATGCTCGCCTGGTCGTGCGACTTCATCGTCGCCTCCGAGGACGCCTTCTTCTCCGACCCGGTGGTGAAGATGGGCATCCCCGGGGTGGAGTACTTCGCGCACCCGTGGGTGATGAACCCGCGAGCCGCCAAGGAGTTCCTGTTCACCGGCGACCGGTTCACCGCAGAGCGGGCGCACCAGCTAGGCATGGTCAACCACGTGGTCCCGCGCGAGGAGCTCGAGGACACCACCTTGGCGATCGCCGAGCGGATCAGCGCGATGCCGCGGTTCGGGCTGGCGCTGACGAAGAAGGCGGTCAACCAGGCCGAGGACCTCCAGGGCATGCGCACCGGCATGGACTCGGTGTTCGGACTGCACCACTTCGCGCACGCCCACAACGCCGAGGTCGGCAAGGACTCCCTGGCCGGCATGGACGCGCGCAGCATGCGGGACTCGGCGGAGCAGCGGTGAACCTGGACCTCGACGAGGCGACGACCGCGTTCCAGGCCGAGGCGCGGGCCTGGCTGGCCGAGCACGTGCCCGCCACTCCCCTGCCCTCGATGGACACCGCTGAGGGGTTCGCGGCCCACAAGGAGTGGGAGGCCCTGCTCGCCGAGCACCACTGGTCGGTGGTCTCCTGGCCGGAGAGGTACCACGGTCGGGAGGCGTCGCTGCTCGAGTGGGTGGTCTTCGAGGAGGAGTACTACCGGAGCGGCGCCCCGGGGCGGGTCAGCCAGAACGGCATCTTCCTGCTCGCGCCGATCCTGTTCGAGCACGGCACGCAGGAGCAGCAGGACCGCTTCCTGCCGGCGATGGCGACCGGGGAGCAGGTGTGGGCGCAGGCCTGGTCCGAGCCTGAGGCGGGCAGCGACCTCGCCGCGATCCGGAGCACCGCGACGCGCGACGACTCCCGCGGCGGGTGGGTGCTCAACGGCCAGAAGACCTGGTCGTCGCGAGCGGCCTTCGCCGACCGGGGATTCGGCCTCTTCCGCTCCGACCCGTCCGCGGAACGGCACCGGGGGCTGACCTACTTCCTCTTCCCGCTCGACGCCGACGGGGTGACGGTGCGGCCGATCGCCCAGCTCGACGGAGAGCCGGGGTTCGCCGAGATCTTCTTCGACGACGTCTTCGTCCCCGACAGCGACGTGCTCGGCGCGCCCGGTGACGGGTGGCGCGTCGCGATGAGCACGGCCGGCAACGAGCGCGGCCTGTCCCTGCGCTCCCCCGGCCGCTTCTGCGCCGCCGCCGACCGGCTGGTGGATCTGTGGCAGCGGGCGGAGGGCTCCAAAGGGCTGCGTCGCCTGGGTGCGAAGGCAACCGCCGACCGGGTGGTCGACGCCTGGATCGGCGCCCAGGCGTACCGCGCCTACACCTGGGGCACGGTGACCCGCCTCGCCGCGGGGGGCGAGATGGGCGCCGCCGGCAGCGTGAACAAGCTGTTCTGGTCCGAGCTCGACATCGCCCTCCACGAGACCGCCCTCGACCTGCTCGGGCCGGAGTCCGAGCTCCGCGGCGAGGACGCCCCCGCGAGCGGCCGCTGGGCCGAGGGGTACCTCTTCTCGCTGGGCGGCCCCATCTACGCGGGCACCAACGAGATCCAGCGCAACATCGTCGCCGAGCGCGTCCTCGGCCTGCCGAAGGAGCCACGCCGATGAGGTTCGTGCTCACCGATGAGCAGCAGGGCTTCGGTGAGGTCCTCGACGACCTGCTCGCCGGTGCCGACACCCCCCGTGTGGTCCGTGCCTGGGCCGAGGGCGACACCGCGTCCGGACTCGCGCTGTGGCACCGCCTCGCCGATCTCGGCGTCACCGGGCTGCTCGTCGCCGAGGAGCGCGGCGGCCTCGATGCCAGCGAGGTGGACCTCGTCGTCGCGTTCGAGGCCCTCGGGCGGCACGCGGTGCCCGGCCCCTGGGTCGAGAGCGTCGCACTTCTCCCCGTGGCGCTCCGGGCGACCCAGCAGGACGAGGTGCTCGCCGGCCTCGTCTCCGGAGAGACCCAGGGCACCGTCGCGCTCCCCGACCTCGCGCCCTACGCACTGGACGCCGACGTCGCCGGAGCGCGCTTCGTGCTCGACCGGACGGTTCTGCGAGGCGGCACGCCCGGCGACGTCCTGCGTTCGGTGGACCCGGCACGCAGACTGTTCGCCCTGACCCCAGGAGGCGAGGTCGCGGTGCTCGACGAGCCCACGGTCGCGAAGGCCGTGGACACCGCCCTCCTGGCGTGCTCCGCGCAGCTCCTCGGCGCCGGTGAGCGACTCCTCGAGGAGGCGGTCGGCTACGCCAAGCAGCGCAAGCAGTTCGGCCGTGTGATCGGTGAGTACCAGGCACTCAAGCACGCCCTGGCCGACGTCCGCGTGGCGCTCGACTTCGCGCGCCCGCTCGTCTACGTGGCCGCGCTCTCCCTGGGCAGCGGGTCCAAGGACGCCACCCGTGACGTCTCGGCGGCGAAGGTGGCGGCTGCCGACGCCGCGTACGCCGCCGCCCGCACGGCGCTCCAGGTCCACGGCGCGATCGGTTACACCGCGGAGTACGACCTCGGCCTGTGGATCACCAAGGTCCGTGCCCTCGTGACCGCGTGGGGCACTCCCGCGTTCCACCGTGCCCGTGTGCTCCGGGCGCTGCTGCCCGCGGCCGAGATGTCGGAGGCCTGACGATGCTGTTCGCCCTCAGCGAGGAGCAGTCCGAGCTCGCCGCGATGGTCCGGGACCTGCTGCGCAAGCGGTCCGACTCGGCGGCGGTCCGCTCGGCGGTGGCACATCCCCGCGGCTACGACGAGACGCTGTGGTCGGTGCTGTGCTCCCAGGTCGGTGTAGCAGCGCTGGCGATCCCGGAGGAGTACGGCGGAGCGGGGTTCACCCTCGTCGAGACCCATGTCGTGCTCGAGGAGCTCGGCGCCGCACTCACACCGTCCCCCCTGCTCGGCTCCGGCGTGCTCGCCGCTCAGGCGCTGCTGCTCGCGGGCGCCGAGGACGCCTGCTCCGAGCTCCTGCCGGGCATCGCCTCGGGCGAGACGGTCGCGGCCCTGGCCTGGACCGGGGAGGACGGCCGGTGGTCGGTCGACCGCGTCGCCGTTGCCGCCACGCCTCGTGACGGTGGCGCCTGGACCCTCGACGGGACCGCGGCCTTCGTCCTGGACGGTGACCATGCCGACGTGCTGCTGGTCCTGGCGCAGGCGACCTCCGGCCCCGCCCTCTTCCGCGTCCACCCGGAGCAGTCCGGCGTGCGTCGTACGCCGGCGGTGGCGATGGACCAGACGATCCGGCTGGCCACGATCTCGTTCGACGGCGCGGAGGCCGTGCTCGTGGACGACGACGCCTCCCGGTGGTTGCCGACGCTGCGCGACATCGCGTGCAGTGCGGTGTCGGCACTCGCGGTCGGTGCAGCGCAGCGCTGCCTCGACATGACCGTCGCGTACAGCAAGGAGCGCGTGCAGTTCGGACGTCCGATCGGGTCGTTCCAGGCGCTCAAGCACCGGATGGCCGACATGCTCGTCGAGGTCGAGACCGCACGGTCGGCGTCGTGGGCGGCGGCCTGGTCTGCGGCCCACCGCGACGGCGACCTTCCCACCCGTTCAGCCACTGCGAAGGCCTGGTGCTCCGATGCGCTGAGCCAGGTCGCCGGGGAGACCGTACAGCTGCACGGCGGCATCGCGATCACGTGGGAGCACGACGCGCAGCTGTACTTCAAGCGCGCGCACGCGCTCTCCCAGCTCTTCGGCCAGCCCCGTGAGCACCGCCGCCGCCTCGAGCAGGCCTGGCTCTGACCCGAGGCAGGCGGCCGTTCCGCGATCCTCAGGATGACCGATCAGCCGAGCCGACCCCCGCAAACGGCGTAACCTGACCACGTCAGGCCTCCCCTGGACCCGGTGGCTTTGTTGCGAGTGAACGGAGCACGGGATGGCCGCAGCCGACGAGAACCGCGAGAGGCAGCTGACCCTCGGCGTCATGGGGAAGTCGCTCAAGGAGAACGAGCACCGGCTTCCCCTGCACCCCCGTCACTTCAGCCGGATCCCCGACGAGCTCCGTGACCTGATCTACCTCGAGCACGGCTACGGAGAGCGTTTCGGTGTGTCCGACGACGACCTCAAGGGACTGGTCGGGGGTTTCCGCGCCCGTGAGCAGCTCGTCGAGGAGTGCGACGTCGTCCTCCAGCCCAAACCGGTGCTCAGCGACATCGCCGGGCTGCGGGACGGACAGGTCCTGTGGGGCTGGCCGCACTGTGTGCAGGACGAAGAGCTCACCCAGCTCGCGATCGACAAGAGGCTCACCCTGATCGCGTTCGAGGCGATGAACCACTGGAACCGCGACGGCTCCTTCAACCTGCACGTCTTCCACACGAACAACGAGCTCGCCGGATACTGCTCGGTGCTCCACGCCATGCAGCTCGCGGGGTCCACCGGCGACTACGGCCGCCGGCTGCACGCCGTGGTCATCGGCTTCGGAGCCACCGCCCGGGGCGCCGTGACAGCTCTGAACGCTTTGGGCGTGCACGAGGTCGACGTACTCACGCATCGGGAGGTGGCGGCCGTCGCCGCGCCGATCCACTCTGCCAACCTGGTGCACTTCGACGAGGACGAGACCACCGCGCGCGCGAGCCACGCGGCCACCGAGCAGGGTCCGGTCCCCATCGCGACGTTCCTTGCTGCGCACGACATCATCGTCAACTGCGTGCTGCAGGACACCGACGACCCGCTGGTCTTCCTGAACGACGAGGACCTGCCGGCCTTGGCGCCGGGCACCCTGGTGGTCGACGTCTCCTGCGACGAGGGCATGGCGTTCAGCTGGGCGCGTCCCACCACGTTCAACGACCCCATGTTCGTCGTCGGGGACAACGTGCTCTACTACGCCGTCGACCACAGCCCGTCGTACCTGTGGAACTCCGCCACGTGGGAGAACAGCAACGCGCTACTGCCCTTCGTGCCGACCGTCCTGGGAGGAAGCGAAGCCTGGGAGGCGAACCCGACCATTCGCCGGGCGATCGAGATCCGCGACGGGGTCATCCAGAACCCCGCCATCCTCACCTTCCAGGGTCGCTCACCGAAGCATCCGCACTGGCCTCTTGCGACCTAGGCTCGGTCTGCCACCAAGGCTCGACCCCGGGTCGGGTGTAGTCGCAGCTCGCCGTGCATCTCATCCAGGTCCTCCCAGGGAAGTCTCTCGTCCGACCTGTCTCGCCTACCGCCGCAGAGGACACGGCAAACGCGGCTCGGCCGTGGGCTAGTCCAGATGTGGGGTGGATCGGCTCGATTGAGAGTGAGCGACGGCGTCAGCCGGCGATGTCCTGCTCGGCTTCCGTGCGGGCGTAGCGGCCGCGGTAGAACAGCAGGGGGTGAGGGGCGTCCTCGACACCGAGGTCCATCACCCGTCCGATCACGACGTAGTGGTCGCCGGCCTCGTGGACGGCGTAGATCGTGCAGTCGACCCAGCCGAGCACCCCGTCGAGAAGGGGGGCGCCGGTCGCCGACGGCCGCCAGCTGACGCCCGCGAACTTGTCGGTGCCCTTGGCGGCGAACCCGTTGGACAGCTCGAGCTGGTCGTGGGAGAGCAGGTTCACGCAGAAGAAGCCCGCCCGCTGCATCCGCGGCCACGCCCGCGAGCCCTTCGCCGGGCAGAACAGCACCAGCGGCGGGTCGAGCGAGACCGAGCTGAAGGACTGGCAGGTCATCCCGACAGGCTCGCCGCCGCTCATGCTCGTCACCACGGTGACGCCCGTGCAGAACCGGCCGAGCACGTCACGGAACTTGAGGGCGTTCTTCTCCGCGTCAGGGTGCTCGCCAGGCGCGACGGCGACCGGCGCGCGCGGTTCGAAGTCGAACTGCCCCAGCCAGGAGTCGATCAGCTCCTGGCTGGGCCACGACTCTCGGGCGTCCGGGCTCATCCCCCCGGGCAGGTCACTGGTGGCCGACACTGAAGTCATGCCCCCAGTAGCTGACCGCGGTGCTCTCACGAGCCACCCACTTCTCGTCGTCGACGGTGAGCCCCTCGGTGCCGTACTCGACGTCGAACCCGCCGGGTGACTTCACGTAGAACGAGACCATCTGGTCGTTCATGTGGCGGCCGAGCGTCGCGCTCAGCGGCACCTTGTGCTTGCGGACCCGCTCCAGGGCGCGGCCCACGTCGTCGAGCTTCTCGACCTCGACCATGATGTGCACGCACTTGGCCGGGTTCGGCATCGGCAGGAACGCGAGGCTGTGGTGGCGCGGGTTGCAGCCGAGGAACCGCAGCCAGGCGGTCGACCCGGGCTCCTTGCCCACGAACTCCCCCGGCATCCGCATCGAGTCGCGGAGCCGGAAGCCGAGCACCTCGGTGTAGAAGCGCAGCGCCTCGTCGTCGTCGGTCACCGGCAGCACGATGTGGCCGAGGCCCTGCTCGCCGGTCACGAAGCTGTTGGCGTACGGCGTG
This sequence comes from uncultured Actinomycetota bacterium, assembly GCA_963701425.1. GTDB lineage: Bacteria > Actinomycetota > Actinomycetes > Propionibacteriales > Nocardioidaceae > Nocardioides_C. The sequence continues at coordinate 311,712 of CAVPAG010000018.1, forward strand.
ACCACCGGTCGTGCCTCGTACGTCGCACCGTGGAAGAGCTCGAAGACGTTCTCGAAGGGGTCCTCGAAGCGGATCATCCCCTCGACCCGCCGCTCGGCGAGCTCCTCGGCCGTGGCCTCCTCGACCTCGACCCCGTGGTGCTTCAGGTGGTCGACCGCCGCAGCGAGGGCACGGTGGTCGGCGACCTCCCAGCCCATGCTGCCCATCCGGTCGTGCTCGGAGGGCACGACGACCACGCGGGCCGACATCTCGTCCATCCGGAAGTAGAGGTGGTCCGGGTTCGGCCCCCGACCCTCGACCAGGCCGAGCACCTTGCCGGCGAAGTGCCGCCACTGCTCCAGGTCGCTGCTCTCCACTCGGACGTACCCGAGTGATCGGATGTCGATCACGACGTCTCTCCTCTTCGGTTGCACGTGCCGGGTGCGCGGCACGGAAGTCACGACGGTGGCTGCGGCTTCTTCTCGCGGTGGAGGGCGAGGTAGCCGGACGAGACCGTGAAGAACTCGTCGGCCGCCTCGACCTGGGCCCAGTGCCCGCAGTTGGGGAAGACGTGCAGCGATGCCTTCGGGATCAGCTTCAGCGCCGCGAGGGCACCGTCGAGCGGGTTGACCCGGTCCTCACGACCCCAGGTGAGCAGCACGGGCTGCCGCAGCTTGTAGGCCTCCCGCCACAGGAAGCCCTCCTCGTAGGTGTCGGGCTTGGCGAAGGAGGCGCCCATGGACGCCATCGCCTCGGCCGCCCCCGGCGCGGTCGCCGAGGCGAACCGGTCCTCGACGAGCTCCTCGGTCACGAGCGACTGGTCGACGACCATGGTGCGGATGAAGGCCTCGAGCTTCTCCTTCGACGGTCCCGGTGGGGCGCCGAACTCGTAGAGCCGCTTGATGCCCTCGGTCGGGTCCGGGGCGAAGACGTTCAGGCTCAGGCCGCCCGGGCCCATGAGGATCATCCGGCCGACCCGCCTGGGGTACTTCAGCGCGAAGCGGACCGCGGTGCCGCCGCCGAGAGAGTTGCCGAGCAGGTGGACCTTCTCGATGCCGAGCTCGTCGAGCAGCGCGGCGAGCTTGTCTGCCGCGAAGGTGAAGAAGTGCCCCTCGACCTCGGGCTTGTCGGACTCCCCGAACCCGGGCTGGTCCACCAGCAGGGTGCGGAACCGGGTGGCGAACCGCTCCAGGCTGGACCCGAAGTTGCTCCAGGCCGACGCGCCCGGGCCACCGCCGTGCAGCATCACCAGGGGCAGTCCGTCGCCGACCTCGGTCGGCACCCCCGCCTCGTGGTAGTGCAGGGTGACGTCGCCGGCCTTGGCGAAGCGGCTGGTGGACTCTCGGGTCAGGTCGGTCATCGGCTCAGTACATCCCCGGGTCGATCTTCTGGCCGAACTCGAGGGCTCCGTACATCACCAGCGCCCGCTCGGGGTCGTTGGCCGCGTGGACCCGGCCGGCGTGGGCGTCGCGCCAGGCACGCTGCAGGTAGGTGCCCTCGGCGAGCGCACGTCCGCCGGAGGCCTCGAAGAGGGTGTCGATCGCGGAGACCGCCCGCTCGGTGCCGATGACCTGGTCACGCCGGACCTTGAGCCGGAGCGTGAGCGGGATCTTCTCACCCTGGGCGACGAGCTCCTGCATCTCGCGGATGTTGTTCATCAGCAGCGCCCAGGCGGCGTCGATCTCGCTCGAGGCCCGCGCGATCCGGACGCTTGCGAACGGGTCGTTGACCGCCTTCTCCGCGATGTACGCCGCACGCACCCGCTTGCGCTGCATCTCGACGTGCTCGGCGTAGGCGCCGGTCGCCATGCCCACGATGGGAGCGGTGATGGTCGAGGTGAAGATCGAGTGGAAGGGCAGCTTGTAGAGGTCGCCGGTGTTCTGCTCCTGGCCGGGGCCGTAGCAGCGACCTGTGTCGCCCATGCTGAGCGTGAACTCGTTCGGCACGAAGACGTCGTCGACGACGATGTCGTTGGAGCCGGTGCCGCGCAGACCCACGACGTTCCAGACGTCCTCGATCGTGTAGTCCGACCGCGGTACCAGGAAGGTCTTGAAGTCGACGATCTGCCCCTCGTCGTTGGAGACCAGGCCGCCGAGCAGCACCCACGTGGCGTGGTCGCAGCCGGAGGAGAAGCTCCAGCGACCGCTGAGCTGGTAGCCGCCCTCCACGAGGAGCGCCTTGCCCGTCGGGGCGTACGACGAGGAGAGTCGGGTGTTCGTGTCCTGACCCCACACCGCCTGCTGCGCCTTGTCGTGGAAGAGCGCGACCTGCCAGGGGTGGACCCCGAGCACCGAGGAGACCCAGCCGGTCGACCCGCAGGCGCTCGCGATCATCCGCACGGCGGTGTAGAAGTCGACCGGGTCGCTCTCGAGGCCGTCGAACCGCTTGGGCTGGAGCAGCCGGAAGAAGCCGCTCGCCTCGAGGTCCTTGATGGACGACTCCGGAACGACCCGCAGGCGCTCAGCCTCTTCGGCGCGCTCGCGGAACTGCGGCAACAGGTCACGCACCGCGTCGAGGACTGCCTTCGACATCTGCCTACTCCCAAACTGCCAGGGAACGCGGGTGCGCTCCGATGGATCCAATACTAGAACACGTTCTCGTTTTGCGCGAGAGCCTGCCGCCGCGACTTCACGCCGACTCCTGCTCGCGCTTGAGCTCGAGGGCGATGTCGATGAGCTGGTCCTCCTGGCCACCGATGAGCTTCCGCTCGCCCGCGCGGAGGAGGATCTTGGCGCCGGAGACCCCGTAGCGCTCGGCGGCTCGGCCGGCGTGCTTGAGGAAGCTGGAGTAGACGCCGGCGTACCCCATCATCAGCGTCATCCGGTCGAGCCGGCACTCCTCCGGCATCGCGGGCCGGATGACGTCCTCGGCGGCGTCGACGATGCTCAGGAAGTCGACCCCTGTCTTCCAGCCGAGCTTGTCGCAGACGCCGATGAACGCCTCGAGCGGCGTGTTGCCCGCGCCCGCCCCGAAGCGGCGGACCGAGCCGTCGATCTGGGTCGCCCCAGCCCGAGCGGCGATGACGGTGTTGGCCACGCCGAGGCCGAGGTTCTCGTGGCCGTGGAAGCCGACCGTGGCCTGGTCGCCGATCTCCGCCACGACAGCGGACACCCGGTCGGCGGTCTGCTCCATGACGAGCGCGCCGGCGGAGTCGACGACGTACACGCACTGGCAGCCGGAGTCGACCATGATCCGCGCCTGCTTGGCGAGGACCTCGGGCGGCTGGGTGTGCGCCATCATCAGGAAGCCGACCGTCTCGAGACCGCGCTCGCGGGCGAGCCGGAAGTGCTGCTCGGACACGTCGGCCTCGGTGCAGTGCGTGGCGATCCGGCAGATCGAGCCGCCGTTGTCCTGGGCGGCCAGGATGTCGTCCTTCACCCCGACGCCCGGCAGCATGAGGAAGGCGATCTTGGCGGTCTTCGCGGTCTCGGCCGCGATCTTGATCAGCTCCTGCTCCGGCGTACGCGAGAAGCCGTAGTTGAACGACGAGCCTCCCAGGCCGTCGCCGTGGGTCACCTCGATCACCGGGATGCCGGAGGTGTCGAGCGCCTCGACGATCGAGCGCACCTCCTCGGCGGTGAACTGGTGCCGCTTGTGGTGCGAGCCGTCACGCAGGCAGGTGTCGGTGAGCCTCAGGTCGAGGTCGTCGGACCAGGTGCGCTCGAGCTTGTTCAGGTCGTCCATCTCAGGCTCCCGCGGTCTTCGGGGCGGACAGGGAGGCAGCGATGCGGTCGCCGACCTTGGTCGCGGCGGCGGTCATGATGTCGAGGTTCCCGGCGTACGGGGGGAGGTAGTCGCCGGCACCCTCGACCTCCACGAAGATGCTGATCTTCTTGGCGCCGCGGGTCTCCGGCGAGGGCGGGTCGATCTGCGGCTCCTGCAGCAGCCGGTAACCCGGCACGTAGGTCGCGACCTCGGCGGCCATGGCCAGGACCGACTCGACGATCGCCTCCTCGGCTGCCCGGTCGAGGTCGGGCGAGACGGCGCAGAAGATCGTGTCGCGCATGATCATCGGCGGCTCGGCGGGGTTGAGGATGATGATCGCCTTGCCCTGCGCGGCCCCGCCGATCGTCTCCACGCCGCGCGACGTGGTGCGGGTGAACTCGTCGATGTTCTGGCGCGTGCCAGGGCCGGCGGACATCGAGGAGACCGAGGCGACGATCTCGGCGTAGCTGACCGGCGCGACGCGGGAGACCGCGGCGACCATCGGGATGGTGGCCTGGCCGCCGCAGGTGATCATGTTGACGTTCATCGCGCCGACGTGCTCGTCGAGGTTCACCGGCGGGATCACCGCGGGACCCACGGCGGCCGGCGTCAGGTCGACCGCACGGATCCCCGCCTCCTCGTAGCGGGGGGCGTACTCGCGGTGGACGTAGGCCGAGGTGGCCTCGAAGACGAGGTCGGGCAGCTCGTCCTGCTTGAGCAGCCAGTCCACGCCCTCGTGGCTCGCGACGAGGCCCTGGTCGGCCGCCCGACGGAGCCCCTCGCTCTCGGGGTCGATGCCGATCATCCAGCGCGGCTCGACCACGTCCGAGCGCAGCAGCTTGTACATCAGGTCCGTGCCGATGTTGCCGGAGCCGACGATCGCGGCCGTGGCCTTGCGTGCGGGTGAGTTGCTCATGCGGCACTCCCGGGGTCGGTTGCTGGTTCGGTCGTGAAGGAGAGGGAGACGCTGCCGAGCCCCTTGAACTCCGCGTGGAACGCGTCGCCGGGGCGTACGTCGATCGCCCGGGTGCACGAGCCGGGAAGGATCACGTGTCCCGCCTCGAGCCGCACGCCGAAGCTCGCGACCTTGCGGGCCAGCCACGCGACCGCGGTCACAGGGTTGCCGAGCACCGCGTCGGAGCGGCCCTCGGCGACGACCTCACCGTTGCGGGTCAAGGTGGCGTCGATCCCGAGGAGGTCGATCTCGTCGGGCTTCACCCGCTCGCGGCCGAGGACGAACCCGGCCGAGGAGGCGTTGTCGGCGATCGTGTCGACCAGGCCGATCCTCCAGTCGGTGATCCGGCTGTCGATCAGCTCGATCGCCGGAGCGACGTACTCGGTGGCGGCGAGGACGTCGTCCTCGGTGCAGCCCTCCCCCGGCAGCGCGCCGCCGAGGATGAACCCGACCTCGACCTCGACACGCGGGTAGCAGTAGCGCGACACGTCGACCGGCCGTTCGTCGGTCAGCGCCATGTCGGCGAGCAGATGTCCGTAGTCGGGCTCGTCGACGCCCATCATCTGCTGCATCGCCTTGGACGAGAGCCCGACCTTGTGCCCGAGCACCGCCGCGCCCCGCTCGACCCGGTCGCGGATGTTGATCAGCGCGATCTCGTAGGAGTCCACGACGTCCATCGCGGGGTAGGTCTCGACCAGGGGCCGGATCGGCTGTCGCTCGGCCTCGGCATGGGCGAGCAACGCCGCGGCCTCGTGGCGCTCCTCATCGGACAGCATCGGCGGCCTCCTCGTGTTCCGAACGGCTGACGGACCGCCCTGCACGGCGGCCGGAGTACACGCAGTCGGCGAGCGAGAGCCCGCTGACGTAGGAGTTGGAGCAGATCCCGGCGGCGGTCCGCCCCGCGGCGTACAACCGGGGGACGGCCGCTCCGTCGTCGCGGAGCACCTGACCGGTCTGCTCGTCGACCACGAGGCCCCCGAGCGTCATCGTCGGGCAGGGGAAGCCGACCGAGGACCGCACGGAGATGTCGATCAGCGACAACGGCGGGCGCGCGACCTCCTGCATCTGGTCGGCCGGCTTGCCGAGCGGGTCCTCGGCGCCGCTGCGCACCACCTCGTTGTAGGCCGCGACGGTGCGCTCGGCGACGTCGGCGTCGATCCCGACCTTCGCCGCTGCCTCCGCGACGGTGGCACCCTCGGTGCGGCCGGAGCCGAACATCGTGATCGTCTGGAGCCGCTGGAACCACAGGGTCTGCTTCGGGACCTGCTTCTTGGCCTCGTCGAGGATCGCCTGGTCGACGAGCAGGTGCGCCGCTCCCCCGTGACGGTGGATGACGGCCTCGGCGACCGCCGCCCCGTAGAGGGCCTCGTTGCAGACGCGTTCGCCGCTGGGGCCGAGGAGCACGCCCTTGGCGAGCGCCGACGGGGGCGTGTAGAAGCGCCAGGCGGAGGCCCGGTCCATGTACTTGGTCGCTGCGCCGACGCTGCGGCCCATCAGGATGCCGCTCCCGTCGTCGCCCAGGGTGCCGAGCGGAAGGCCCGCGGCGTACGGAGCGGCGTGCTCCCGCACCATCTCGCGGTTGAAGGCGAACCCGCCTGCCGAGAGCACGACGCCACGACGGGCGCGGACGGCCCAGCGGCGCCCGTGCTCGCGCTCGATGCGCTCGAGCCGCCGGCTCAGGGCCTTGCCTGCGGGGCGGTACCAGAGGTTCAGCTTGCCGACCTTGCCCGCCATCCAGCGGTACCGCCGCACGACGTGGGCCGGCGCGCCCTCGATGGTCGAGCAGACGACCCCGACCACCGCTCCGGTCTCGTCGGTGACGAGCTCCTCGGCCCGGGTCAGCCCCTGGACCCGCACACCCCGCCGCTCGACGGCCCGACGGAGCGGACCGAACACCGCCTTGCCGGAGGTGCCTTTGCCCTTGGCGCGGTGCCCGCGCTGGGCCGGGGCAGCGACGGCACGCGAAGGTCCGGCGAGCTCGTTGCCGGAGTAGTAGAGGTAGTGCTTGTTGGTCGGGTAGGAGGTCTTGTACGGCGCGAGGCTGCCCTCGAACGGCACTCCGTGGCTCTCCAGCCAGCCGAGCATGTCGACCGAGCCCTCGCAGAAGGACCGGAGCGTCTCCTCCGACACCGCACCGTCGGTCTCGAGCCTCAGGTAGGCGAGCATCTGCTCAGGGGTGTCCTCGACACCGGCGGTCCTCTGGTGCCGGGTCCCGCCTCCGGCGTACACGATGCCGCCGCTGATCGCGGTCGCCCCGCCGCCGTTGAACCGGTCGAGGACGAGCACGTCGGCACCGGCGTCAGCGGCCTCGATCGCGGCGCAGGCGCCGGCGGCCCCGAAGCCGACGACGACCACGTCCGCGACGGCGTCCCAGGAAGTCTCGGTCACGGCACTCCTCACGTGCGAAACCCTCCGGAAGAGGAGGGTCTAAAAAGTAGAACGCGTTCTCACTCTAGGCTCACATCATGCCGAGACGCCACCCCCGGAGCAAGATCGCGGGGGCTGACCGGGCAATATGGAACCTGTTACAGTTTTGCCGCTCGACCGGTTGCTCTTCCGTGCCCGCCGAGCGGTCACACCAGGCCCTAGACGCTGGAGGTCACATGGTTCGGTCCGGCCCTCAGGACGACGGCGGACGCAGGGAGGACCACCCCGCGGACCACACCGTCGACGTGGTCGTCGTCGGTGCCGGCGGAGCCGGGATGACGGCCGCGCTCGCGGCCAGGGACAAGGGCCTGGACACGCTGGTCGTCGAGAAGAGCGCGTACTTCGGTGGCTCGACCGCGCGCTCGGGCGGCGGGGTCTGGATCCCCAACAACTACGCGTTGAACGACGCCGGCGTGCCCGACAGTCTCGAGGACGCCAAGACCTACCTGGCGTCCATCGTCGGCGACATCGTCCCCGAAGCGCGCCGTGACGCCTTCCTCGAGCGGGGGCCCGAGGCGCTGGAGTTCGTCCGCGACCACTCCGCCGCCGACTTCATGTGGGTCCCGGAGTACTCCGACTACTACCCGGAGGCTCCCGGCGGCCGGGCGATCGGCCGCTCGGTCGAGCCCAGGCCGGTCAACGGCAAGATCATCGGCGACGAGCTCGCCCGCCTTCACCCGCCCTACGCCAAGGCACCGGCGGGCATGGTCGTCACCCAGGCGAACTACCGCTGGATGAGCCTGGCGATGCGGACCTTCAAGGGCCCCCTCACGACGCTGCGGATCGTGCTCGGCCGGATGCTGAACCTGCTGCTGCGCCGGCCGATGTACGCCATGGGTCAGGCCCTGATGATCGGGCTGCGCAAGGGGTTGCTCGATGCGGGGATCCCGATCTGGTACGAGTCGGAGCTCACCGAGCTGGTCCTCGAGGACGGCCGCGTGACCGGCGTACGCCTGCTGCGCGAAGGTGAGACCGTCACCGTGCACGCCAGCCACGGCGTCGTGCTCGCCAGCGGCGGCTTCGAGAAGAACCTCGAGATGCGCGAGAAGTACCAGCGCTCCCCCATCTCCGTCGACTGGACCACGGGTGCACCGACCAACACGGGCGGCGGCATCGAGGCCGGCATGACGGCGGGCGCGGACGTCGCGCTGATGGACGACGCGTGGTGGGGGCCGACGATCCCGCTGACCGGCGGCCCGTACTTCTGCCTCTCCGAGCGCAACCTCCCCGGCGCCATCATCGTCAACCAGGCCGGCAGACGCTACGCCAACGAGGCTTCGCCGTACGTCGACGCGGTCCACGCGATGTACGACGGCGAGGCGGCGACCGGAGTCGCGCACATCCCGTCGTGGATGATCCTCGACCAGAGGTACCGCAACCGCTACCTCTTCGCCGGTCTCGGCCCCCGGCAGCCCTTCCCGGGCCGGTGGTACAAGCACGGCACCCTCTTCAGGAGCGAGACGGTCGAGGGTCTCGCCGAGCAGATCGGGGTCGACCCGGCCGGCCTGGCGGAGAGCGTCTCCCGCTTCAACGAGATGGCGCGCACCGGCGTCGACACCGACTTCCACCGTGGCGACAGCGCCTACGACAAGTACTACGGGGACCCCACCAACAAGCCGAACCCGTGCCTGGGCGCGATCGACCAGGCCCCGTTCTACGCGGTCAAGATCGTCCCCGGCGACCTGGGCACCAAGGGCGGGATCGTCACCGACGAGCACGCACGCGCCCTGCGCCCCGACGGATCCGTGATCGAGGGCCTCTACGCCGCGGGCAACGCGTCGGCCGCGGTGATGGGCCACACCTACGCCGGCGCCGGCTCGACGATCGGCCCGGCGATGGTCTTCGGCTACCTCGCGGCCCTCGACATCGCGGAGCGTGCCGGCGGTGTCCCCACCACTGCCCACGACGCCCACCCGAGCACCGAGAAGGCGAGCTGACATGCCCATCGACCCCGACAAGGCCATCGGCGCCGACCTTCCCGAGCGCAGCTTCGCCTGGACCGAGTCCGACGTCCTGCTCTACCACCTCGGCGTCGGCGCCGGGTCGAAGCCGGGCGACCAGACCGACGTCAAGGCCCTGCGCTACACGCTCGACGACGAGCGGCTCCAGGTGCTGCCGTCCTTCGGCATCGTGGCGCCGACCTTCCACGAGACGGAGGCTCCGCGCCTCGACCTCCCCGGCTGCGACATCGACCTCGCGAACGTCCTCCACGGCAGCCAGGAGATCGTCGTACACCGTCCGCTGCCCACCGCGGCACGCGCCACCGTGAGGACACGCATCAGCGACGTCTGGGACAAGGGCAAGGCGGCGGTGATCGTGCAGGAGGGCGAGGCCGTCGACGAGGCCGGCGAGGCACTCTTCACCACGCGGTCCAGCATCTTCGTCCGCGGCGAGGGCGGCTGGGGCGGGGACCGCGGCCCCTCGACGAAGGTCGAGCTCCCCGAGCGCGAGCCCGACGCGGACACGGGATACCGGACGACCCCGCAGCAGGCGCTGCTGTACCGCCTGTGCGGCGACCGGAACCCGCTCCACGCCGACCCGGAGTTCGCGGCCGCTGCGGGGTTCCCCGCTCCGATCCTCCACGGGCTCTGCTCGTACGGGATCGTGCTGCGCACCGTCGTCGACGCACTTCTCGACTCGGACACCGCCGCCGTGCGCGGGTTCACCGCACGGTTCGCCGGCGTGGTCTTCCCCGGCGAGACGATCCGGGTGCGCGCCTGGGACGAAGGACACCAGGTCCTGGTCTCGGCGACCATCGCCAGCCCGGACCCGGAGCGCGACGGCGCCCCGGTGCTGGCCGACGCGGTGCTCTCCAAGGCGTAGGCGGAGCGTCGGTCGGGGAAGAACGACAAGGGGCCCCGGTCACCTGCTGGTGACCGGGGCCCCTCGTTTCGTTGATCAGGCGAGGTCGAACCGGTCCAGGTTCATGACCTTGACCCACGCCGCGACGAAGTCCTGGACGAACTTCTCCTGCGCGTCGGCAGCACCGTAGACCTCCGCGATGCCTCGCAGCTGGGAGTTCGACCCGACGACCAGGTCGACGGCGGTGGCGGTCCACCTCACCTCACCGCTGGCGCGGTCCCGGCCCTCGTAGACGTTCTCCTCCGACGAGACCTTCCACTCCGTGCCCATGTCGAGCAGGTTCACGAAGAAGTCGTTGCTCAGCGTCTCGGGACGGTCGGTGAAGACACCGTGGCGGGCGCGACCCGTGTTGGCGTTCAGCGCACGCAGGCCGCCGATCAGGACCGTCATCTCCGGCGCGGTGAGCGTCAGCAGGTTGGCACGGTCGAGCAGCAGGGTCTCCGGCGAGAGCTTGACCCCCGCCCGCAGGTAGTTGCGGAACCCGTCGGCCTTCGGCTCGAGGACCTCGAACGACTCGACGTCGGTCTGGTCCTGCGAGGCGTCCGTGCGGCCGGGAACGAACGGCACGATGACCTCGACGCCCGCCTTCTTGGCCGCCTGCTCGACCGCGGCGCAGCCGCCGAGGACGATCAGGTCTGCCAGCGAGACCTTCTTGCCGCCGGACTGGGCCCCGTTGAACTCCTGCTGGACCCGCTCCAGGGTCTCCAGGGCCGTGGCGAGCTCGGCCGGGTCGTTGGCCTCCCAGCTCCTCTGGGGCTCGAGACGGATCCGGGCGCCGTTGGCTCCACCGCGCATGTCGGTGCCGCGGAAGCTCGCAGCGGAGGCCCACGCGGTCGCGACCAGCTGCGCGATGGACAGCCCGGACTCGAGGATCTTGTCCTTGAGCGCGGCTACGTCGGCGTCGTCGACGAGCTCGTGGTCGACCTCGGGGACCGGGTCCTGCCAGATCTGCGGCTCGGGGACCCACGGACCGAGGTAGCGGGAGACAGGGCCCATGTCGCGGTGCAGCAGCTTGTACCAAGCCTTGGCGAACGCCTCGGCGAACTCGTCCGGGTTCTCCATGAAGCGCCGCGAGATCGGCTCGTAGATCGGGTCCAGGCGCAGGGCGAGGTCCGTCGTCGCCATCATCGGGGCGTACCGCACCGACGGGTCGTGGGGGGCGGGCACGGCGTCCGCTCCGGCGTCACCCTTCGGCTTCCACTGCTTGGCGCCGGCCGGGCTCTCGGTGAGCTCCCACTCGTAGCCGAACAGCGTCTCCCAGAAGCTGTTGTCCCACTCGATGGGCGTCGGCGTCCAGGCGCCCTCGAGGCCCGAGGTGATGGCGTCCTTGCCCTTGCCGGTGCCGAAGCTGCTCTTCCAGCCCAGGCCCTGGTGCTCGACGGGGCAGCCCTCGGGCTCCGGACCCACCAGGTCCGGGTCGCCGGCGCCGTGGGTCTTGCCGAACGTGTGGCCGCCGGCGATCAGGGCGACCGTCTCCTCGTCGTTCATGGCCATCCGGCGGAAGGTCTCCCGGATGTCCCGGGCGGCAGCCAGCGGGTCCGGCTTACCGTTGGGGCCCTCCGGGTTCACGTAGATGAGGCCCATCTGCACGGCACCGAAGGGGCCGGTGAGCTCCCTGTCGCCGCTGTAGCGCTCGTCCCCGAGCCACGTGTCCTCGGGCCCCCAGATGATCTCCTCGGGCTCCCAGATGTCCTCTCGCCCGAAGCCGAAGCCGAAGGTCTTGAAGCCCATCGACTCCAGGGCGACGTTGCCGGCGAAGACCAGCAGGTCTGCCCACGAGATCTTCCGGCCGTACTTCTGCTTCACCGGCCACAGCAGCCGGCGGGCCTTGTCGAGGTTCGCGTTGTCGGGCCAGCTGTTCAGCGGGGCGAACCGCTGCGAGCCGTCGCCGCCACCGCCGCGGCCGTCCTCGATGCGGTACGTGCCGGCGGAGTGCCAGCTCATCCGGATGAACAGCGGTCCGTAGTGCCCGTAGTCGGCCGGCCACCAGTCCTGGGACGTCGTCATCACCTCGAGGACGTCCTGCTTGAGCGCTTCGACGTCGAGGGTCTTGAACTCCTCGGCGTAGTCGAAGTCCTCGCCCATCGGGTTGGACCGCTCCGAGTGCTGATGGAGCACCTGCAGGTTCAGCTGGTTCGGCCACCAGTCCTGGTTCGTCCTGGGCCGGTTCGTGCTGGGGGTCGGGGACGGGATTACCGGGTTTTCGCTCTCGCTGCCGGGCTCGGACACGTCGAACTCTCCTGTCTTGATGTCTTGCTCTGTCAACTGGTTGCTGGTGCTGCTGCACACTCGGGACAAAGTCCCCAGTAGGTGACCTCGGCCTCGTCGATCGAGAAGCCCTGGTCGTCGGACGCGGTCAGGCACGGAGACTCGCCGACGGCACAGTCGACGTCGGCGATGGAACCGCACGAGCGGCACACGACGTGGTGGTGGTTGTCCCCGACCCGTGCCTCGTAGCGAGCCACCGAGCCGGACGGCTGGATCCGCCGCACCAGGCCCGCGCCGGTCAACGCACGCAGCACGTCGTAGACCGCCTGGTGGGACACCCCGGGAAGCTCCTCGCGCACAGCCCCGAGGAGTGACTCGGTGTCGGCGTGCGGGTGCGCATGCACGGCGGCCAGCACGGCCAGCCGCGGACGAGTCACGCGGAGCGCAGCCCCACGCAGCATGCGCTGGAGATGCGAGGACGTGGACACGCTGCGCAGTATGCTCCAGTTTCTTGAACGGATCAAGAATTCTGCGAGAAGTCGAGGAGTGCCGGCAGCCGTCCAGACGGCTTCCGTCCAGCATCCTCTGCGAGATACGCCACACGGACTGTCTAGCGGTCTCACCGGTCGAACTTTCCTGGAGGTCTTGAAGGTCCGGTTTCCCTCCTCCCTCTTGCCCTTTTTGCGCCCGCTCACCCAAACCTGCGTCCACGACACACGAGGGCCCCCGCCTGGCGGCGACGACGCAATTCGGGCGAAGCGCCCTCGGGACGCCCGCGAGTCTGCTTACCCTGGTGGGGCTCCGCGTCCCGGCGGAGCGTCGTACCGGGGCAACGCCTAATCCTGTCCCGCGCCCGGACGGCACCAACGAGAAGTCATCAGGGACAGGAGCGGGGGACCCAAGTTCCACGGTCCCCGGCACGGTCCGCTCGTCGCGAGCGCGGCCGTCACCGGAGCACCTAGGGGTGAAGCCTCCACCGCCGTACGGCACCTGAGGCCGGGCCACAACCTTTCCGCCCGAACCCGACAGCTCACCTCGCAGGCGTACGAGAGGTCTGGTTGTCATGCGTTCACGCATGTTCCTGGCGGCTCTGGTCGCCCTCATCGCCGCCGTGGTTCCCGCCATGGTCGCCACCCCCGCCGAAGCCGCGAGCCTCCGCACGTGGAAGCGCCTTGCCATGTGCGAGTCCGGTCTGCGCTGGCACATCAACACCGGCAACGGCTACTACGGCGGGCTCCAGTTCAGCGGCTCGACCTGGCGTGCCTTCGGCGGCCGGAAGTTCGCCGGCAACGCGCACCGCGCCACGCGCGCGGAGCAGATCCGCATCGCGGAGAAGGTCCGCCGCTCGCAGGGCTGGGGTGCGTGGCCGCACTGCTCCAGCAAGCTCGGCCTGCGCTGAGGCCCCGAGCCCGCCCGGCGCAGATACCGGGCGGGCTCGGGCTCGGTGGTCCGGCTCGGTCTCGGGAGTCAGTCCGGTCATGACGGTCGGCTTCCCGGCAATTGGGGCCAGGCGTGCCCACATGGGGGCGTTGCGGCAGAACGCTCCGCACCACGGCCGGCCGGTGCCAGACTCGACGGTGTGACGACGAAGGCTCTCCCCCGCTGGGCACGGCGGTCGCTGATCGCCGTGGGCACGTTCCAGCTCGCCGTGAGAGCCGGCGGGCTGGTCGCCGCGCACCGTCTCGACCTCGGCGACGCCTCGTCGCCGCGGATCCGGCGGGTGAAGACCCTGGGGCAGATGACGCTGAGGCCGGAGTCCCACGAGCTCGCGCGGGTCGAGGTCGACCTCGTGCTCGCGGGCGTGGAGCTCGACCTGACCAAGTCGCGGCCTGCCGTGGGGGGCATCGACCTCATCGTCAAGTGCGCCCTCGCCGGCGGGAACGTCCGGGTCCCAGCGCACTGGCGGATCTTCTGGGACAGTCGAGGCCCGGGCGGCGTGACGGTCAAGGGTGGGCTCACCGCGACCGACCCCGCGTCGGCGGACCTTCGCATCTCCCTCACTGCCCTCGCGGGCGGCGTGACCATCCGCGAGGTCTGAACCGCCGGACGCTCGGCTCAGGCGCGCCCCAGCACCAGACCGCTGGTCGGGACCCCCGTGCCCGCGGTGACGAGGACGTGCTGCGCGTCGGCGACCTGGTTGACCGAGGTGCCCCGCATCTGGCGGACGCCCTCGGCGATGCCGTTCATGCCGTGGATGTAGGCCTCGCCGAGCTGGCCGCCATGAGTGTTGAGGGGCAGCCGACCCCCGAGCTCGATCGCGCCGTCGGCGACGAAGTCCTTCGCCTCCCCGCGTCCGCAGAAGCCGAGCTCCTCGAGCTGCATGAGCACGAACGGGGTGAAGTGGTCGTAGAGCACCGCGGTGTCCATGTCCTGGGGACGCAGGCCGGACTGGCGCCACAGCTCACGGCCGACCAGCCCCATCTCCTGCAGACCGATCTGGTCGCGGTAGTACGACGTCATCACGAACTGGTCCGGGCCCGACCCCTGCGCGGCGGCCCGGATCGTCGCCGGCGGCTGCGGCAGGTCTCGCGCGCGCTCCGCGGAGGTCACGACGAGCGCGACCGCCCCGTCGCTCTCCTGGCAGCAGTCGAGCAGGTGCAGGGGGTCGGCGATCATCCGTGAGGCCTGGTGGTCCTCGAGGGTGATCGGCTTGCCGTGGAACCAGGCGTTCGGGTTGGTCGCGGCATGCTTGCGGTCCGCGACGGCCACCCGGCCGAAGTCCTCGCTGGTGGCGCCGTACTCGTGCATGTAGCGGCGCGCGAACATCGCCACCGTCGCTGCGGGCGTACCCAGACCCATCGGGTAGGTCCAGGCGTTGTCGAGGCCGTTCGTGTTGACCTGGGTCGCCGCGGCGACCGAGACCTGGCCGAAACGGCTGCCGGAGCGCTCGTTGAAGCCGCGGTAGCAGACCACCACGTCGGCGACGCCCGTGGCCACCGCCATCGCTGCGTGCAGGACGGTGCCGCAGGCCGCTCCCCCGCCGTAGTTGACCCGGCTGAAGAACCGCAGCTCGGGAATCCCGAGCTCCCTGGCCAGCGCGATCTCCGAGCTCGTGTCCATCGTGAAGGTGACCAACCCGTCGACGTCCGCAGGCGTCAGGCCGGCGTCCGCGAGAGCGGCTTTGGTCGCCTCGGCGGAGAGCTGGAGCTCGCTGCGCCCGGACTCCTTGGAGAACTCCGTCGCCCCGATCCCGACGATCGCCGCCTTGCCGTCGATGCCGTTCATCGCGTGGCCTCCTCGGCGCGCGCGACGGTCACCTTGCCGGTGACGTGGTCACCGAGCGCGTTGCTCCCGCGTACGTCGACGACGTACCTGCGCTCGCCGTCGGCCTCGACCTCCTGGGACACCGACCCGGTGAAGGTGAGCGTGTCGTAGGGGTAGGCCGGTGCGCCGAGCCGGATCGCGATGTTGCGCACGAGCACGTCGTGGCCGACCTGGTCGGTGACGTAGCGCTGCACGAGGCCGGTCGTCGTGAGGATGTTCAAGAAGATGTCCTTCGACCCGCGCTCGACCGCGAGGTCCCGGTCGTGGTGCACGTCCTGGAAGTCCCGGGTGGCGATCGCCGTGCTCACGATCAGGGTCGGCGTCACGGGCAGCTCCCACGACGGGAGCTGCGCGCCGACCTCGAGCGGCGTGGGGGTGGTGGTGCTCATCGGTCGGCTCCTGTCGCGGGTCGCCAGGCGGGCAGGGTCAGCTCGTCGTCGACGCGGACCAGCGACACCTCGACCGGCATCCCGATCTCGACCTCGGCGTCGCCCACGCCGAGGAGCTCACCGACCATCCGGACCCCCTCGTCGAGCTCGACGAGGGCCAGGAGGATCGGGAGCTCCTTGCCCGGGACGGGCGGGTGGCGGTGCACGACGTAGGAGTAGACGGTGCCGGTGCCGCGCGCGACGACGTAGTCCGGCTGCGTCGCGCCGCACGCCGGGCACATCGGTCCGGGCGGGTGCCGGAGCTCGCCGCACGCACCGCACTTCTGGATCCGGAGCTCGCCCTTGCGGGTGCCCTCCCAGAAGAACTCGGAGTCCCGGTTGACCATCGGTCTGAGCGGCTGCGCGGCTACGGCCGGACTGCCGGGCTCCTTGGCGGCGGGCTTGAACTTGAGGACCCGCCAGACCATGGTCGCGACGGGCTCGTCGCCGACCCGCCAGATGTTCTTCGTCGTGACGAAGTAGCCCTCGCCGAGCGCCGTCTTCTTGGGGCCCACCACGGACTCCAGCCGGGAGGTCAGCGACACCTGCTCCCCGGCGCGCAGGTAGCGCAGGTAGCTCTGCTCGGAGTCCGTCGCGACCACGGAGGTGTAGCCGGCCTCGTCGAGCACCGCCATCGTGGCGTAGAGCGGCTCCTGCGGGTCGCGGGTGCCGTTGAGGCCACCCATCGTCCAGACCTGCGCCATGGCCGGCGGAGCGACGAGCCCCCCGTGCACGGAGGCAGCCGCGGCCTCCTCGTCGACGTACACAGGGTTCTGGTCGCCGATCGCCTCGACCCAGTTGTTGACCATGGGCTGGTTGACGGGGTCCCGGCCGAACCGTCGAGCGGACTCGCCTGCGGCTGCGATGCGGTCCGCCTCGGCCATGATCCACTCGTGGCTGCCGTGCACCGGCGCACCGCCTTCCGCCGCCGTCATCGGGGCACCTTCGGCAGGCCGAGGCCGGTCATCGAGATGAGCTCGCGCTGGACCTCGTTGACCCCACCGCCGAAGGTGAGGACGAGGTTCCGCTTGGCGTGGCTGTCGAGCCAGCGCATCAGCCTTCCCGTGTCCGGGTCACCCGGATCGCCGTACCTGCTGACGATCTCCCCCAGGAGCCGGCCGAGGTTCTGGATCCGGTCGCTGGAGAAGACCTTGCTCGCCGACGCGTCGGCCACGCTCACGGGACCGGACGCACCGGCCGCCGCGACCTGGTAGTTGAGCAGCTCGTTCACACGGATCACCGCGGCGGTCTCGGCGAGCACCTGCTGCACGTCGCGCTGGTCGATCACGAGACTGCCGTCGGGCGCCTCGTGGGTCTCGCACCACGCGCGCACCTTGTCGCGCAGCCCCTCGATGCGGCCGGCCGGGCCGAGCATGACCCGCTCGTGGTTGAGCTGGGTGGTGATCAGTCTCCAGCCCTGGTTCTCCTCGCCGACGAGCATGTCGACCGGCACCTTCACGTCGTTGTAGTACGTCGCGTTGACGTGGTGGGCGCCGTCGCAGGTGATGATCGGCGTCCAGGAGTAGCCGGGGTCCGTCGTGTCGACGATGAGCACCGAGATGCCCTTGTGCTTGGGGGCGTCGGGGTCGGTGCGCACGGCCAACCAGACGTAGTCGGCGTCGTGGCCGCCGGTGGTCCACATCTTCTGCCCGTTCACGACGTAGTGGTCGCCCTCGCGACGAGCGGTGGTGCGCAGCGAGGCGAGGTCCGTGCCGGCGTCGGGCTCTGAGTAGCCGATCGCGAAGTGCACGTCGCCGGAGAGGATCCTGGGAAGGAACAGGTCCTTCTGCTTCCGGGTGCCGTACACCTGGAGGGTGGGTCCCACGGTCTGCAGCGTCACCGACGGCAGCGGGATGTCGGCGCGGGAGGCCTCGTTGGCGAAGATCTGCTGCTCGATCTCGCCGAAGCCGCGACCGCCGTACTCCTGGGGCCAGCCGACGCCCATCCAGCCGTCGCGTCCCATCCGCCTCACGACGTCGCGGTAGACCTCGCCGTGACGCTCGACCAGGAGCAGGTCGCGCTCCTCGGGCGTCATCAGGCTCTCGAAGTAGGTCCGCAGCTCGTCGCGCAGCGCCTTCTGCTCGTCGGAGAGCTCCAGCTGCATGTCAGCTCCTTCCGAGGCCGGAGGCGGCCACGGCGTCGAGGGTCTGGTGCGTGCCGCCGAGGGCCCGCGAGATGTCCTTGGTCCAGGAGAAGTACGCGTGCAGCGGGTAGGTCACGTCGACCCCCATGCCGCCGTGGAGGTGGTGGCAGGTGTGCAGCGCGGCCGGACCTTCGGCCGTGAACCAGTACGCCGCGACCGCGAGGTCGTCGTCGGGGTCGAGTCCGTGCTCGTCGGCGGTCGCGAGCCGCCAGGCCGCCGAGGTCGCGGCGAGCCCGATCGTGCGGGAGGCGATGTAGACGTCGGCCATCTGTCCCGACACGGCCTGGAACTCCGCCAGGGCACGGCCGAACTGCCGCCGGCCCTTCACGTACTCCGCCGTGAGGTCACGCGCACCGGCGACCACACCGTCACCGAAGACGCACAGGCCGGCGATCGCATGGCGCCGGAGGGTCTGGGCCGCGTCGGGCGCGAGGACGTCGGCCTCGTCGACCTCGACGTCGTCGAGCACGACCGTGGCCTCGGTGCCCTCACCTCGCGAGGCCCGGCCGGGCAGCACGGACACCCCGCTGCGAGCGGGCTCCAGCAGTACGACGGCCGCTCCGCCTTCCTCGAGGGCCGCCGTGACGAGGACGTAGCTCGCCGTGTCGAGGTGGGCCACCCCTACCTTGCGGCCCGAGAGGACCAGCCGACCGCCGTCGCGGCGCAGCGTCGTGCGGGGCACCTGAGACATCGCCGCGCCGGTCTCGTTCAGGGCGACGGCCAGCACGCACTCGCCGGTCACGACGTCGGGCAGCACACGTCGCCGCTGCTCCTCACTGCCGCAGGCCACGAGGGTCGGCACGGCACACGCCAGCGTGTCCCAGAGAGGCAGCGTCGCGGCACGCCGACCGGCCTCGTGGAGCATCGCGGCGACCTCGAGCAGGCCGAGGCCCTCCCCGCCGTGCTCGACCGGGACCGGCACGCCCAGGAGGTTCGCATCGGCGAGTGCCTTCCAGCCTGCCGTGCCACGGTCGAGCACGTCGGAGATGACGCCGCGGACCGCAGTCTGGGTCTCGGTGGGAGTGAAGTCCACGTGGAGCCTCTCGACGTGTGAGCAAGAAACTGGAACTTGTTCTAGTCTATCCGGAAGCGACCATGCCGCAACCCTGAGGAGGCGCTTCGTGACCACCCGGGCCATGCGCCGGTCCCTCGTCCGCAAAGCCGTCCCGCTGCCCTCGATCGCCCTCCCGGAGGGACGGGTCGTCGACCTCCCCGAGCGCGGGTCGACCTACGTCACGGACACACCCGGCCCGCCAGGTGCTCCCACCTTGCTGCTGCTCCACGCGGTCGGCTGCACCGGACTCCTCACGTGGTTCCCGGCGATCCCCGAGCTGTCCAAGCGCTACCGCGTCGTCACGCTCGACCAGCGCTGGCACGGGCAGGGGATCATGTCGGAGGAGTTCTCGCTCTACGACTGCGCAGACGACACGGCAGCGCTGATCGAGCTGCTCGGGCTCGAGGACGTCATCGTCGCGGGCTACTCGATGGGGTCGATCATCGCCCAGCGCATCTGGCGGCAGCACCCGCACCTGGTCTCGGGACTCGTGCTCGGGGCCACCACCGACCGGTTCCGCAACTCGCCAAGCGAGATGCTCTTCTTCCAGACCATGGCGCTCTCCATGGGCGCCCTGCGCGGCATGTCACGCTCCCGCACCGCCATGGCAGCGGCCCGCGGCGCCGCCCGGATGCTCGACATCGACAACCCCGACGACCTCCACGACTGGGCGCTCGCGGAGTTCCGGACGACCAGCCCGTGGGCCGTGGCCCAGGCCGTCGCGGCCCTGGGCAGGCACCACTCCAGGCCGTGGCTGCGCCGGATCGACGTACCGACGGCCGTCGTGGTGATGTGCCGGGACCGGGTCATCCCGGCCGAGCGGCAGCGCGCCCTCGCCCTGCGCATCCCCGGCGCCACCACGCACGAGGTCGACACCGGTCACGCCGGCTGCGTGCTCTCGGCGGAGGCGTTCGTGCCGACGCTAGTCGAGGCTTGCGCGTCGGTTGCGGCGCGGCTTCGAGACCGGAAGCGCCTCGAGCGTCGCCTCGAGCTCTGAGGGGATGTGCTCGGCGAGCTCCCGGACCGCCGGCACGAGCTCGCGGCAGGCGAGCACGCCGACGTTCATCCGGCCGTTGTTCGACATCACCGTGACGTTGAGCCCGGCACCGTGGAAGACGGGACCGAGCGGGTAGAGCGCCTCGATGCGCGCGCCCATGAAGTACACCGGCACCGGTGGCCCGGGGACGTTCGAGACGACCAGGTTGTGCACGACCGGGTGCCGCTCGGCGAGCCGGAGCCTGGAGTAGACCCGCACCGCCATGGCGAAGGTGCGAGGTGCCGCGAACTGGGCCCAGTCCTGCAACGTGTCCGCGTCGATGGCGTGGTGGTGCTCCTTGACGTCGGCGTTGGTCTCCGCGATCGCCTGGATGCGCTCCAGCGGGTCCTCGATGTCGGTGTAGAGCTTGGTGAACATGCCTGACACCTTGTTGCTGCCGGCGCGCTTGGACTTCCCGTGCACCGAGACCGGGACCATCGCGACCAGGGAGCTGGAGGGCAGCTCGTCGCGCTCCCCGAGGTAGCGGCGCAGCGCACCGCCGACCAGCCCCAGCACGACGTCGTTCACGGTGGCGCCGGTGACGGCCTTGATCTTCTTGACGTCGTCGAGGTCGAAGTCGGCGAACGCGGCCGAGCGGTGGCCGGTGATGGTGCCGTTGAACGACGTGCGGGGGGCGGTGAAAGGAGCCGGCATCGCCGTGCCCTTGCGCGCGCGGCCGACCCAGTTGGTGACGATGCCGGCGGAGGGCAGCACGAGCTTCGCGAGCTCGACCGGCCGCGTGGCAGCGGAGACCGCGCCCCGGACGGCGAGCTCGAGGTCGGTCGGCACCCGGTCCGTTCGCAGCCGCTGCTTCGGCACCGGCGGCGCCTCGGGCTCGAGGCTGGAGAGGTTCGAGAGCAGGTTGGCGCCGGAGACGCCGTCCACCGTCGCGTGGTGCATCTTGGTGAAGACCGCGACCTGCCCGTTCGCGAGCCCCTCGATCACCCACATCTCCCAGAGCGGGCGGGAGCGGTCCAGCGGGATGCCGGCGAGGTGGCCGACGAGCTCGGCGAGCTCCTCCTGGCCGCCGGGCGAGGGCACCGCGAGGCGCTGGACGTGACGGTCGATGTCGAAGTCGTCCTCGATGACCCACACCGGGTGGTCGAGGTGGAGGGGGACGGTGTGCAGCGTGCGGACGAACTCCGGCATCAGGCTGATCCGCCGGTCGATCTCGTCCTTGAGCGACTCGAACGAGTAGGGCTCAGGCATCGTGTCGGGCGAGATCATGACCACGCCGCAGACGTGAAGGAGCTGGGTCGAGGACTCGAGGTAGAGGAAGCTCGCGTCGAGCCCGCTGAGTCGGTTCATGCCACTCATGGTACGCCGTTCCTATAACACGTTCTAGTTTGCACTATGCTGGACGTATGTCGGACAGGTTCCTGCGTCGCCAGATCGTCACCGCCGCCCTCACCGCGAACGCCCTGCGCCCGGTGCCGGGCAACTGGCCCGGGATCCCGGCCATGTTCGCCGGATGGCTCACCAGCGAGCTCGCCCCCCATCTGGTCGCCGCCACCTCGGCCGACATGCTCGCCCAGTTAACGCGCGGTCGCCGTGAGAGTCACGGCTCGAAGGCCGCCTACGGCCTCGCTGTGGCGAGCATCGCAGGGCTGTCCTACTTGATCCGCCAGGCCGAGGAGGCCAGGGACGACGTCGACCGGGCCCTGTGCGAGGCGCTCGGCGACGACTACCTCGACGAGCTCACGAAGGTGCACACCGACGTCGACATGGCCACGCCGTGGCGACAGCTGGTGATGCCCTTCCGGATGCAGAACCCCGAGGTCGAGGTCATCAAGGACATCGCGTACGCCGGGCGGGGCAGCCGTCGCGGGCTGCTCGACGTCTACCGCCGCGCCGACGGCCCCGTCGAGGGGGCCCCCGTCCTGCTGCAGGTCCACGGCGGTGGCTGGACCATCGGCAACAAGGACCAGCAGGGCATCCCGCTGATGCTGCACATGGCTGCCCGCGGCTGGGTCTGCGTGGCCATCAACTACCGGCTCAGCCCGCGGCACCCCTTCCCCACGCACCTCGTGGACGTGAAGCGGTCGATCGCCTGGATCCGCGAGAACATCGCGCAGTACGGCGGCGACCCGTCGTACGTCGCCATCACCGGCGGCTCGGCGGGCGGCCACCTGACCGCGCTCGCGGCGCTCACCCCCAACGACCCGGAGTACCAGCCCGGGTTCGAGGACGCCGACACCACGCTGCAGGCGGCCGTCCCGCACTACGGGGTCTACGACTTCGCCGGCGCCACCGGTGAGCGGCGCGCGGTGCAGATGCGCGACAGCTTCCTCGGGCCCCGGGTGCTGAAGAAGGACCCGTCCCTCCACCTCGAGGACTTCGAGCGCGCCTCTCCCCTGCTGCGCGTCAGCCCCGAGGCGCCGCCGTTCTTCGTGATCCACGGCGCGCACGACACCCTCGTGCCTGTCTCCCAGGCGCGCCACTTCGTCCGCCGCCTGCGCGAGGTGTCGAAGAGCCCCGTCGCCTACGCCGAGCTGCCCGGCACCCAGCACGCCTTCGACGTCTTCCCCTCGATCCGGAGCGCCCACGTGGTGCGCGGTGTCGACCGCTTCCTGCGCTGGAACTACGCCCAGTGGCAGGAGGACCGCTACCGCCGCTGAGCCGACTCGAGCCGAGGGCGTCAACCGCGCGGGAGGCCCAGGATCCGCTCGGCCGCGACGTTGCGGAGGACCTGCGTCGTACCCCCGGCGATGCTCAGGCAGCGCGTGAGCAGCAGCTCGTGCAGCGCCTCGGCCGCCTCGCCGTCAGGTCCACCCACCAGGGCCTCGGGCCCCAGCAGGTCGTAGGCGAGCTCGGCCGACTCCTGGCGGTGGCGGACCGCGACCAGCTTCTGCACGCTCGACTCGGCGCCGGGTCCCTGGCCTGCCAGCGAGCGCAGCGTCGAGCGCGCACCCAGCATCGACACGGTGACCGCGTCGGCCACGGCGCCGCCGACACGCAGCCGCTCCATCCCGCCCGGCTCACCTGCGGCAGGCGAGGCCAGCGTCCGGAGGGCGCGCTCGACACTCACGCCCAGCGAGGAACCGCTCATCGCGACCCGTTCGTTGGCCAGCGTCGTGCGAGCGAGCCTCCAGCCGTCGTCGACCTCGCCGACGACGCACTCGTCGGGGACGAGCACGCCGTCGAGGAAGACCTCGTTGAACACCGCCTCGCCGGTGATCTCGCGCAGGGGCCGGATCTCGATGCCCTCGCTGCGCATGTCCACGAGGAAGTAGGTGATCCCCTTGTGCTGCGGGGCTTCCGGGTTGGTCCGCGCGAGGCAGATCGCCCAGTCGGCGGTGGTCGCGAGCGAGGTCCACACCTTCTGGCCGGTCAGGCGCCAGCCGCCCTCGACCCGCTCGGCCTTGGTGCGCAGTGAGGCGAGGTCGGACCCGGCTCCGGGCTCGCTGAACAGCTGACACCACACGAGCTCGCCCCGCAGCGTGGCGGGCACGAACCGTTCCTTCTGCTGCTCGGTGCCGTGGCCGAGGATGGTCGGCGCGGCCCAGGCGCCGATGCCGAGGTCGGGCCGACGGATCCCCGCCGCCGCGAGCTCCTCGTCGATGACGAGCTGGGTGCGTGGGTCGGCACCGCGTCCGTACGGCGGAGGCCAGTGAGGCGTGAGGAGCCCGGTCCCGGCCAGGGCGGTACGACGGTCGTCCTCCTGTGCCGAGGCGACCCGCTCGACGTCGGCCCGGACCGACTCCCGGAGCGACTCGGCCTCCTCGTCGAGGTCGATGCGGAGGGTCCGGCGTACCCCGTCGAGCGCGAGGCCGGCCAACGCCCCGCGGAGGCGGTCGGTGCCGCCGAGGAGCTGTCGTGCGCTCAGGGACCGCCGCAGGTGGAGGTGCGCGTCGTGCTCCCAGGTGAACCCGATCCCGCCGAGGACCTGGATGCAGTCCTTGGTGTTCTCCACGGCGGCGTCGAGGGCGACCACCCCGGCCACCGCCGCGGCGAAGGGCTGCTGGGTGGGCTCGTCGTCGTGGGCGGCCGCGGCACCCCAGGCCACCGCCGTGGCCGACTCGGCCCGCTCTAGCATCTGGGCGCACATGTGCTTGACCGCCTGGAAGGCGCCGATCTTGCGGCCGAACTGTTCCCGCACGCCGGCGTAGTCGACCGCCGTGCGCAGCGCCCACCGCGCGGTGCCCGAGGCCTCCGCCGCGGCGAGGACCGTCAGCAGGTCGCGAACACGTCCCGGCGCGACTTCGAGCCGGCCTCTCCGAAGCGACCTGCACACCGTCGAGCCGCACCGAACCGACCGTGCGTGAGAGGTCCGGGCCCTGAGCAGAGCCCTCGACCGTGGCTCCGGGCGCATCGACCGGGACTACGAACCACGTCTCGGAGGTGGGGCCGGACGCTCCGACCAGCAGGTGCGTCGCGCTGCCGGCGTCGAGGACCACAGGGACGTCGCCGGTGGCCGTCGCGCCGTCGAGCGACAGGTCGGAGCACGATACGGCCACGCCGAGCCGCACCGATCCGTCACAGATGCCCGGCAGCAGCCGCCCGGCGAGTGCGCTAGCGGGGTGCTCCGCGAGCAGCGCCGCGCCGGTCGCCGTGGACAGCAGCGGCCCGGGCACCAGCCCTTCGGCCGCGGCCTCGAGCGCGCACGCCAGGTCCAGCAGCGAGCCGCCGGCACCGCCGCAGGACTCCGGCACACCGATGCCTAGGACGCCCAGGTCCGCGAGGTCCGGCCAGGCGTCGAGAAGGACCTCGGCACCCTTGCCCTCCGAGGCGCGCACCAGCTCGGGGAACCCCCGGTCGGCGGCCCACTCGGCGAGCGACGCGGCCAGCGCGGCCTGCTCCTCGGTCAGTCCCATCGTCACGACGCGGCTCCTCGGCAGATCTAGAACGTGTTTCAATACTGCCATGGATACGCTGGCTCGCGCACGCGGCGTCCGACACCGGAACGAGGACTGACATGGCCACCCCCGCCAGCCCCCAGAACAACGTGACGAGCGCCGCCGACGGGATGCCCGGCGACCTGCTCGAGCACGCGCTGGCCGCCAAGGGCTTCATGCCCCTCGACGAGGGGGACCTCCTGCACCGGCTCGCCCGCGAACGGCTCCCCCACGGCCCCGTCCTCGAGGTCGGTACCTACTGCGGCAAGTCCGCGGTCTACCTCGGTGCCGCCGCGCGCGAGGTCGGCGGCACGGTGTTCACCGTCGACCACCACCGGGGTTCGGAGGAGAACCAGGAGGGCTGGGAGTACCACGACCCGACCCTCGTCGACCCCGAGTCGGGGCGGATGGACACTCTCGGCCACTTCCGACGCACCATCACGCGGGCCGGCCTCGAGGAGCAGGTCGTGGCGGTCGTCGGCCGCTCCACCACGGTGTCCGAGCACTGGCGTACGCCGCTCTCGCTGCTGTTCATCGACGGCGGCCACACCGACGAGCACGTCGGCAACGACTACGAGGGCTGGGGCCGCTGGGTCGCCCGCGACGCCCTGATGGTCGTGCACGACGTGTTCCCCGACCCCGCCGACGGCGGCCAGGCTCCCTACCGCGGGTACCTCCGCGCGCTCGAGAGCGGCGACTTCGCCGAGACCGAGGTCCTCGGCTCGATGCGGGTCCTAACGCGAGTGCGGGGAGAAGCCGGCGACCCGGTCCGCTGACGCCACCTCGGACGCGTCGGACGGGACGCAGCCGCACTCGAGACCGATCTCGGTGAAGGACCCCGGCAGGCTCGTGCCCCGGAAGATGTCGGAGCCGGGCGTCGTGCACGACAGCGCGTCCACGGCGAGCACGACGGCCGCCGCGGTCCAGGTGCTGCACTCGATCGGCCACCGCGCGTCGTCGGCGAAGACGTACCCGGTCCAGTAGGAGCCGTCCGGGTCGCGCAGGTGCTGCATCGCTTCGAGCTGCTCACGGGCTCGCTCCCGGTCCCCGATCGCGTCGAGGGCGAGCACGAGCTCGCAGGTCTCCGCGCCCGTGACCCAGGGCCGGTCGTCGACGCAGCGGATGCCGAGGCCGTCGACCACGAAGTCGTCCCACCGCGCCTTGACCCGCTGCGCGGCACCGTCCTCGCGCAGCGCTCCCCCGAGGATCGGGTAGTACCAGTCCATGGAGTAGCGCGGCTTGGCGTCGAAGAGCTCCTCGTGCTCGCGCAGCGCGTGGCCGAGCCGTCCTGCCGCGAGCTCCCACTCCGGCTGCGGCTCGTCGACGAGCTCGCTCAGCGCGAGCCCGCAGGCAAGCGCGTGGTAGATGCTCGAGCTCCCCGACACCAGCGCGGAGTCGAGCACCTCGCCGAAGGCGTTCGCAGCCCAGGCGATGCCGCCGAACGGCAGCTGCATCGACGTCACGCAGTCGAGCGCGCGGCGTACCACCGGCCACGCCCGTCGTACGAACGCCTCGTCCTTGCGGACCAGCCAGTGGTGCCAGACGCCGACGGCGACGTAGGCGGTCATGTTCGTGTCGATGGCGTGGTCGTCGACCACCCCCGCGGTGATCTTCATCGGCCAGGAGCCGTCGGGCCGCTGGGTCTCGAACAACCAGGCGTAGGCACGCTCGGCCGCCTCGACCTCGCCGCCGACGAGCAGCGCCATCGCGCACTCGACGTGGTCCCAGGTGTCGACGTGTCCCCCGTCGAACCAAGGGATGGCTCCGGAGGGCTCCTGCGCGCGTGCGATCGACGACGCGGTCGCACGTATGTCGTGCGTCGAGAGCACGCCGGGAAGGCTGGGGATGTCGGACGTCATGGGCAGTCTCAGGGCTTGGTGAGGTAGAGGACCATGCTCTTGCCGATGACCGGGTTGAGCAGCTGCTCGGCGGTGCGGGTCAGCCACGGCCGCTTCATGATGTCCCAGACCAGGAGGCGGTGGTACGTCTTCGGCAGGATGTGGTCCGAGTTGTCCACGCCGACGGCGCACTTGAGCCACCAGTACGGCGAGTGGAGGGCGTGCGCGTGGTCCTTGCCGGCGAACGTCAGGCCGGCCCGCTGGAGCTTGCCGACCAGCTCGTCGCCGGTGTAGATGCGGACGTGGCCGCCCTCGACCTCGTGGTACTCGTCGGAGAGCGCCCAGCAGATCTTCTCCGGCAGCCACCGGGGCACGGTCACCGCGATGGTGCCGCCCGGCCGGAGCACCCGGACCAGCTCGGCGATCGCGGCCTCGTCGTCGGGGATGTGCTCGAGCACCTCGGCCGCGACGACCCGGTCGAACTCGCCGTCGGCGAAGGGCAGCGACAGCGCGTCGCCCTGCTTCACGTCGGCGTCGGCGCCGTCGGGCACCTCGTTGGCCTCGCGCATCGCGGCGAACATGTCGGAGACCGCGGACAGCTCGTCGGCGTCCTGGTCGAAGGCGATCACGTCGGTGCCGCGGCGGTAGAGCTCGAAGGCGTGACGGCCCGCGCCGCAGCCCATGTCGAGGACGCGGTCCCCGGCCTGGACGCCCAGCCGGTCGAAGTCAACGGTCAGCATCTGCTCAGATCTCCTTGGTCGCCTTGTGGGCAATGTCCTCGATGGCCCGCTGATAGGCCGCGGCGGTGGCCTCCGCCACCGCCGCCCAGCTGTACTTCTCCAGGGCTCGCCGCCTGCCGGCGGCGCCCATCCGATGTCGTCGCTCCGGGTCGTCGAGCAGGGCCTCCAGGGCAGCCGCGAGCTCGCCCACGTCACCGGGCGTGACCAGGTCGGCGCAGAGGCCGTCCTGCCCCACGACCTCGGGGATCGCACCCGCCCGGCTGACCACGAGCGGCGTACCGCAGGCCATCGCCTCGACCGTGGGCAGCGAGAAGCCTTCGTAGAGCGACGGCACGCAGGCGATCTCCGCCGAGCCGACCACCTCGGCGAGCTCGGTGTCGCTCAGGCCGCTGACGAACCGGACGCTGTCCTTGATCGACAGCCGGTCGATGAGCTGCTCGGTGCGCCCACCGGGCTTGGGCCGGGTGATCAGCAGCAGCTCGACGTCGCGCTCGGTGCGCAGCTTGGCGAACGCCTCGAGCAGGGTCGCGATGCCCTTCATCGGGGTGTCCGCGCTGGCCATGGCGACGATCCGGCCCGGGACGCGTGGGTCCTGGTAGTGCTGGAACACCTCGGGCTCGACGCCGAGCGGGATCACCTCGATGCGGTCCGGCGACACCCCGAAGTCGGCGACGATGTCGCGCGCCGAGGACCTCGAGACGGTCAGCACGTGCTTCATCCGACGAGCCACGCGGCCCTGCATCGTGAGGAAGCCGTACCAGCGCCAGGTCGAGAGCTTCTTCCTCCCCCGGGCCGTGCTCATGTCGACCCGGCGGTCGAAGGTGATCGGGTGGTGGATCGTGGCGACGAGCGGGACACCCGTGCGAGCGATGTCGAGCAGCCCGTAGCCGAGCGTCTGGTTGTCGTGGACCACGTCGAAGTCCTGCAGCCTCCGCTTGAGCACGCGAGCCGCGCGCAGGCTGAAGGTCAGCGGCTCGGGGAAGCCGGCGGTGTACATCGTGGCGACCTCGAGGACGTCGATCGCGTCGCGGAACTCCCGCGGCTTCGGCGTGCGGAACGGGTCCGGCTCCCGGTAGAGGTCCAGGCTGGGCAGCTTGGTCAGGCGGACGCCGGGGTCGAGCTCGGGGTAGGGCTGCCCCGAGAAGACCTCGACCTCGTGACCGAGCGCGACCAGCTCGCGGCTCAGGTGCCTGACGTACACACCCTGGCCACCGCAGTGCGGTTTGCTGCGGTAGGACAGCAGAGCGATACGCAACGTTTGACCTCCAGGAAACAAGGGAATTTGCAGGTGGAACGTGTTTCGATTATGCGGTTGGCCGGTGTTAGCCTACGCGTTGAGAGGGCCTGGAACCGCCGGTGCTCACTACAACGAGCCAACTGGGAACAAGCGACGGGAGCACCACCGTGACCAGCATGAACTCGCTGACTTTCGAGGAGCTCGGCTCCGCGGCGCAGCGGGACCGCCGCAAGCGCATCCTCGACGCGACGATCGCGCTGGCGTCCAAGGGTGGCTTCGACGCCGTGCAGATGCGGGCGGTCGCCGAGCGGGCCGACGTGGCCCTCGGCACCCTCTACCGCTACTTCCCCTCGAAGATCCACCTGCTCGTCTCCGCGCTCGCGCGGGAGTTCGAGCAGGCCAACGTTGCCCTCGACCGCAAGCCCGTCCCAGGCGACACCGCCGCGGACCGGGTCATCTACGTGCTGAGCCGCAACACCCGCGCCCTGCAGCGTGACCCGAACCTCACCGAGGCGCTCACCCGGGCCTTCATGTTCGCCGACGCCTCGGTCGCCAACGAGATCCACGCGGTCGGCATGCACGTCACCCGCATGCTGATGCGTGCCCTGCACGACGACAGCGTGACGAGCGACGAGGTCGAGCCGACCGAGGAGGACATCGCGATCGCCAAGGTGATCGGCGACGTGTGGCTCGCGAGCCTCGTGCAGTGGGTGACGGGCCGGGCGTCTGCGGCCGACGTCAGCAAGTCGATCGACGTCGCCGTCCGGCTGCTGCTGCGCGACTGAGCAGGCCGCGCCCGCCGGCGGCTCAGCCGCCATACGCGTGGGTGGCCGTGGCGCCGCCGTCGCAGACGAACTCCGCCCCCGTGCAGTAGCCGCTCTCGTCGCTGGCCAGGAACACGTAGACCCCGGCGACGTCCTCGGGCTTGCCGACCCGCTTGAGCGCGACCTTGCTGCCGCCCCACTCGAGGCCCTCCTCACCGGCGTAGTCGCGGATCATCGCCGTGTCGATCATGCCGGGGTGGACGGAGTTGACCCGGATCCCCTTGGGGCCGAGCTCCATGGCGGCGGACTTGGTCATGCCCCGGATGGCGAACTTGCTGGCGGTGTAGGCCACGAGCAGCGGCATGCCGCCGAGACCCTCGATCGAGGAGGAGTTCACGATCGAGCCGCCGCCGCGCTCGGCCATCGGACCGGCGACGGAGCGCATGCCGAGGAAGGTGCCGACCTGGTTGATCCTGATGACGCGCTCGTACTCCTCGAGCGAGGTCTTGGTCAGCTCGCTGAACAGCAGGACGCCCGCGTTGTTGACGAGTACGTCGATGTGCCCGAAGGTCTCGACCGCCTCGGCGACCGCGCTCTCCCAGTCCGCCTCGCTCGTGACGTCGAGGTGCCGGTAGTAGGCGGACTCCCCGAGCTCGTCGGCCAGCGCCTTGCCCGCGTCGTCGGCGATGTCGGCGATCACGACCTTCGCACCCTCGTTCACGAAGGCACGGGCCGCGGCGGCCCCCTGCCCCTGGGCCGCTCCGGTGATCAGCGCCACCTTGCCGGCGAGACGTCCTGTGCTGCTCATGTGTCAGGTCCTTTTCGGTGTGTACGACGGGGGGATCGCTCAGCCGAGCGGCTGGTCGGCGATGTTCATGACGCTGTCCGCGGCGAAGCCCTTGGCGGGGTCGCGGTCGGCGAAGTAGGTGCCGAGCTGCTTGTCGAGGTCGGTGAGGTCCCAGGTGTCGCTCTGCGCGTCGAACCGCTGCTCCACGACGGGAGCGGCGAGCAGGGCCACCATGCCGCCGTACGCCACGAAGACCTGGCCGGTGATCTGCGCCGCGGCCGGTGAGGCGAGGTAGGCGACGAGCGGGGCGACGTGCTCCGGCGAGAGCGGGTCGACCGCCTGCGCCGGCGTCGTGGGCGCCGAAGACGTTCTCGGTCATCGCGGTGCGTGCCCGCGGGCAGATCGCGTTGGCCCGCACACCCATCCGGCCCAGCCCGCGTGCCGTCGAGAGGGTCAGCGCGGTGATGCCGCCCTTGGCCGCGGCGTAGTTCGCCTGCCCCGGGGAGCCGACGAGGAAGGCCTCGGAGGCGGTGTTGACCACACTTCCGTAGACCGGCTTCTCGGTCTGCTTGTAGACGCTCCGCCAGTGCGAGGCGGCGTTGCGCGACAGCAGGAAGTGCCCGCGCAGGTGGACCCGGATCACCAGGTCCCAGTCCTCGTCGGACATGTTGAACAGCATCTTGTCGCGGATCACGCCGGCGTTGTTCACCACGACGTCGAGGCTGCCCAGCCCGTCGACGGCAGCGCTCATCAGCTCGTCGGCAGTCGCGCGCTCGCCGATGTCCCCGGCCACCACGACCGCCTCTCCGCCACGGGAGCGGATCTCCTCGGCGGCCTCGTCGGCGGCACCGGGAAGGTCGTTGAGCACGACCCGCGCACCGGCGTCCGCGAGAGCCAGCGCCTCGGCGCGGCCGAGCCCTGCCCCGGCGCCGGTGACGATCGCGACCTTGCCGTCGAGGGAAAGGTTGTCGGTCATCAGGCGTTCCTCTCGATCCGGAGAGCGTTGCGGGGGCAGGAGTCGACGGCCTGCTTGATCCGGGACTCGTTGTCGGCGGTCACGTCGGTCTTCTGCAGGAAGAGGTTGTCGTCGTCGTCGAGGTAGAACACCTCGGGGTCGATGCCGACGCAGATGCCGTTGGCCTCGCACAGGTCGTAGTCGACGGCCACCTGGCCGATGACGTTCTCGCTCATCGCTGTCTCCTCGTGGTTGCTCGGGGTGCCGTGGTGCGTCGACGTGTGTCACGTCAGGACTCCGCCGCCGCGGCGAGCATCTTCCGGTGGTCCCAGGAGGCCGTCCTCGACGGTACGACGACCACCCCGACGCGCTTCTTGACCTGCCGCTCGACCTCGTCGCGGCCGATGTCGCCCGAGGTCGGCCCCGTCGACCATGCGCGAGGCGACGGCTGTGCCGATCTCGCGGATCCGGGCCTCGTCGGTGACGATCTCGGCGGTGCCGCTCACGGAGACGCCACGCAGCTCGAAGTAGTCGTCGCCGGTCTCGACCAGGCAGGTGATGCGGGGGTCTCGCTCGAGGTTCTTGATCTTCTGGGAGCGGCCGTAGGTCCAGAAGACGATCCGGCCGTCCTGCACGACGTAGAACAGCGTGCGTGAGGTGCGGGCTCCCGTCAGGGTTGACGGTCGCGACCTGCACCTTCTTCGACTCGGTCAGGAACTCCGCGACCTCGGCCTCGGTCATCTTGACCAGGCCTCTTCCCTTGGCGGCCATAGGGCTACGCCTCCCTCTCGACAGTGGTGGCGGGGATCGTCATGGGGCCGGGCACCACGGTCATGCGCACACTCCCTCACCGCTCCAGGCTCGCCAATAGTGGAACGTGTTCTAGTTTAGGGGCAAACGTGACCGCTTGACCAGCCCCGGTCCGGTCGTCTCAGAGGGCCTCGATGTCGGAGACCAGCCAGGCGCCGTCGTCGCCCCGCACCAGCGTGACCACCACACGGTTCAGGTCGACCCGGGGCTGCTCGACCTGCTTCCCCGTCGTGGTCTGGTTGACGAAGAGCAGCGCCTCGACCCGGTCGGGCTCGGCGGACACGACCGAGCTCGCGACGACCTCGGCCCTCACCACCGACTCGGATGCCAGTACCTCGGGCCGCACCGTGTCGATGGTCTTGGTGTACTCCGGCTCGAACTCCCCGGTCATCAGGCTCTTCGCGGCCTCCACGCCCTTGTCGTAGGCGGCGTGGTCGTAGGACAGGATCGTCTCGACCGACTCCGCGGCCACGACCTGCGCGGCCTTGCGGGCGTCCGCACGGTCATCCATCCGCTCGAGGTCCCAGGCCAGGAGGCCGAGGGCCACTGCGCCGACCGACGCGAGCACGGCGAGGGCGACGGTCAGCCGGCCCGGGCGTCGCGAGGTGACCGCGGTTCCCTCGTCCTTCGGCGCGACCGGTCGTGTCGCGGTGCTCCCTTCGTCCCAGGGCGCCGCCGGCCGTGGGCTGGGGGGTGCGGTCGAGGGTGCCGGCTCCTCCGCCCGGACCGCCACGCGGCGACTGTCGGCGATCTTGCGGGGGCGGCTGCCCGCCGCGACCGTGCTCGGGCGGTGGCCGGCGACGCGGCGGGGACGGGGCGTGTTGGTGGCGCTCATGAGACGAACTGGAGGTCGGAGGTGAGCCAGGTGTCGCCGCGTCGCACGAGGTCCATCTGGATCCGGTAGTGGCGCGGCTGCGGCGAGGGCGTGTTGACGTTCGACACGGTGCTGTCGGCCACGACGATCACGCGCGCGGAGTCGTCGTCGGCCGAGACCACGCCGACCGAGAGCACCTTGCCCTGGGAGACCGACTCGTTCTGGGTCGCGAGCTCGGTCAGCTGGTCGACGCTCCCGGCGAACTGCCGCTTGAACGACCCGGTCGCTCCGTCGAGGACGCGCTGGGTGTCCTCCTCGACGGTGCGGTGGTCGAGCGTCGTGAACGCCTCCGCCTCAGCCCTCGCGGCGGCACGCACGTCGACGTACCGCTGCTCGGTGGCGCGGGCCTCCGACCAGCGGGCGCCGAGAAGCGCCACACCCACCACGAGTGCGAGGACGAGAGCACCGAGCAGCAGGTCGAGCCTGCCGAGCCGGCTGGGCGAGAGACGTCTCACCGTCGCTCCGTCGGTCCGATCAACATCCACTTCCACGAGTCCTCTCCGAACAGTGCCTGCTGGCCGCCCACTCCCCCGATGCTCACGCCCCCACCGGCGAGGTCTGTGGAGACCTGGCCGGTCACGGGGTCGTAGGGCGCGACCCGGTTGGCCGAGCTCCCCGACCCGAAGTCGGGGGCGTACTTGGTGCCGCGCATGTTGTACGGCGGCCCGGAGGCGCAGTGGGCCGCGTAGTAGGGCCGCCGGTCGGTCAGGTCCGAGCTCGGCCGCCACCGGTCCGGGGGCAGGTACCCGGCGCGACAGGCGGGCGGGTCGCCGTCGAACTGGAGCTGGACGTGCCCGTAGCCGTCGCCGGGCGTCCCGCTGAACCCGCTGGAGATGATGCGCGGGTAGGTGACGAGGAGCTGCTCCACCGCGGGCAGCCTCGTCGTCACGACCTGGTTGACCGTGACGAGGTTGCTCAGGAGCACCGGGAGCGTCGGCTCCATCCCCTCGAGCAGAGACTCCACCTGCTGCGCAGCGCCCTGCCCGCCCTGGACGGTCTGCCTCAGGTCGCCGTCGGCCCGGCGGAGCGTCTCGGTGACGGTGGCGAGGTCCCTGGCGAAGGAGCGGATGTTGCTCCCCTGCTCCTGCTGGGTGCGCAGCACGGTTCGGCTGTGCTCGAGGAGCGCGACGGTCTCCGCCTCGTTCGCGCGCGCCTCGGCGACGAACCGGCCGCCCCCGTCGATCATCCGCTGGAGCGGCCGGCCGGTGTCGCGGAACATCGTGCCGAGCTCCCCGATGACCGTGCGCAGGTTCTGGCGGTCGACCGAGCCGACGAAGGTGTCGAGGTCGAGCAGCAGCTCCTCCTCGGTGGTGGGGATGCTGCTCTCGTCGCCCACCACGACGTCGCCCTGGCCGAGGTAGGGCCCCTTGCCCTCCTCCGGCGCGAAGTCGAGGTACTGCTCGCCCACCGCGGAGCCG
Source organism: uncultured Actinomycetota bacterium (assembly GCA_963701425.1). Lineage (GTDB taxonomy): Bacteria > Actinomycetota > Actinomycetes > Propionibacteriales > Nocardioidaceae > Nocardioides_C. Next base: position 346,031 of record CAVPAG010000018.1, read on the forward strand.
TTGTGGACGAACACCGCGGTGTCGGCCGGGACCTCGACGCCCTCCTCGAGCGCCAGCGTCACGGTCACGCCCTCGCGGGTGGGGCGCATCGAGGCGACCTCGCCCACCCCGACGCCCCGGTAGGTCACCTGGCTGCCCTCGTAGAGGCCTCCGGTCTCGGGCAGGCGCGCCTCCACGGTGAAGCCCCGGCCCAGGACCCGGTCGACCAGGCCGAGGTAGGAGCCGCTGACGTAGACGATGCCGAGCGCGCCCAGCACGACGAAGAGCGCGAGCCTGACCCTGGTGCCACGGGCGATCATCCGAGACCACTCCCCAGGAGACCGCCGCTGCGACCCACGACCCCGCCGCCCAGGTCGGGGAGACCCGGCAGGCCCGGCAGCTCCGGCGTACCTGGGAGGTCGGGCGTGCCGGGGAGGCCGGGGGTCTCCGGCAAGGCCGGCACGTGGACCTCGGGCAGCGGGATCTCCCGCCCGGTGCGCCGCTCGAGCTGGGCGATGATGTTGTCGATGGAGATGTCCATGGCGATCTCGGTGTCGGCGTAGTCGCCCTGCACCACCTCGCTGGCCTCCTTCGGGAACGGGAAGCTGACGAACAGGTCCATCGCGTTCGGCAGCGACTGGCCGGCCTCGTTGAGCTTGCGGAGGATAGGCCGCAGGTGGCGCAGGTCCGCGAGCAGGTTCTCCCGGGTCCCTTCCACCACGCGGGTGCCGACCTCGCCGAGGCGGTCGAGGCTGCGCAGCATCGTCATCAGCTGCTCGTGCTGGTCGGCGAGGACCTCGAGGGCCGGCCCCATCGTGTCGATCGCCTCGACGACGGTGTCCTGCTCGCGGTTCAGCGTGACGGCGAGCCGGTTGATCGCCGCCATCGCCTCGACGATCTCCTCCTTCTGACGGTCCAGCGACCCGACAAGGGTGTCGAGCTCGCCGAGCAGGTGCCCGATGCGTTCCTGCCGACCCTCCATCACGGTGTTCAGCTCGTGGCTGATCGTCTTCAGCTGGGCCACGCCGCCGCCGTTGAGCAGGAACGAGAGGGCGCCCAGCACCTCCTCGACCTCGGGGTTGCGGCCGGTGGCGGCGAGCGGCAGGTGGTCACCGTCGGAGAGCTCGCCCTCCGGGCGCCCTCCAGGCGGAGGCATGAGCGCGACGAACTTCTCCCCCAGCAGGCTGGACTGGCGGATCTCGGCGACAGCGTTGTCGGGGAGCTCGACCCCGTCCTCGAGCCGCAGCTCGACGCCGGCGTGCCAGCCCTCCCGCCAGACGTCGGTCACCTCGCCGACCGTGACGTCGTTGACCTTGACCTCCGAACGGGGGACGACGTTCAAGATGTCCTCGAACTCCGCGGTGACGGTGAACGAGCGGTCGGCGTCCACCGGCCCGCCGGGCAGCGGTAGGTCGTAGGCGCCGTCGAAGTCACAACCTGCGGCCAGCAGCGAGCCGGCGAGCACGGCGGCCACGACGGAGGTACGACGGGCGGGGGTCCTCATGCGCCACCTCCGAGCAGCTCGCGCAAGGTGGTCGAGGGTCCGCTCTCGAGGTAGTCCTGCGACACCTGGCCGGACACCGGCCTGACCGATCTCCCCTGCTGCAGCTCCGGGTCGGTCGACGGCAGCGGCTCGAAGATCCGGGAGAACAGCTCGCAGGCCTCGTCCTTGCTCGGGATGTCGGAGTTCTGCACGAGCGCGCAGAGGAAGCCGTCGACGTCGTCCGCGTTCGGGCCGGTCTGGATGCGTGCCCCGATGGCGTTCGTCGAGGCGTCGAAGGCGATGGCCAGGTTTCCGGCGCCGACCGGCCCCTTGGCGAGCGCGGTCGCGAGGCTGTCCTTCTCCTTGACGATGCTGGAGGTGACGTCGGTCAGGGCGGCCACGTCCGTCTCGACGAGGTCCTTGTTGGTGCGGACGAAGCGGTCCACCTTGCCGACCGCGTCAGCCAGGTTGGCCAGCGCCTGCCGGAGCTCCTCCCGCTCTCCCGACATTTGGCCGGAGACTCCCGCCATGTCGGCGATGAACGCCGACACGAAGCGGTCGTTGCGGGCGAGAGCGGCCATGAAGGCCTCGAGCCGGCGCACCGTGGCGAACAGCTCTCCGCTGCCGTCGCCGAAGGTCTCGGCCGCCATGGACAGGTCGCGGATCATGGCGTTGCCCTGCCGGCCCTGTCCCTTCAGCGCCTTGGTCCCGGCGGAGAGGAGGGTGTCGAGCGAGCCGTCGGCGTTGACCCCGTTGGGGCCGAGAGCGGTCGAGAGCTCGTCGAGGCTGCCGTAGATCCGGTCGAGCTCGACCGGCACGGCGGTGCGCTCCAGCGGTACCTCGCCTCCGTCGGGCATCTTCTCGCCGCCGGTGTAGGCGGGCGTGAGCTGGACGAACCTGTCGGCCACGAGGGTGGGCGTGATGATGACCGCCTCGGCGTCCGCGGGGACGGAGTACTCGCGGTCGTACTCCATCTCGACGCGCACGGAGTTGCCCTCCGGCACCACGGAGGTCACCTCTCCCACCGGGACGCCGAGGATCCGGACCTCGCTGCCGACGTAGAGGCTGACCGTGCGGTCGAAGTGGGCGACGAGCTTCATGCTGTCGCCGCCGGGCAGGAAGGTGAAGGCCGCGGCAGCCAGGAGTACGACGACCACCGCCGCCACCATCGACCGGCGCGGGACACGGCTGAGCACGCTCATCGCTCCTTCCTGACGCCGGGGGTGAACTCCGCGGGGATACCGCCGAGGTTCACCACGTAGGCGTCGAACCAGGGACCGGTGCCCACGATGTTCCCGAGGATCTCGGCGTAGGGGCCCATCGCCCCGATCAGCCGCTCGACCTGGTCGCGCTTGTCGCGCAGCAGCGTGAGCACCTCGCGGAGGTCGCGGAGCGCCGGGGCGAGCTGGGCCTGGTTCTCGCGGACCAGGCCGGAGAGGTGGCGGGCCAGCGCGGAGGTGTTCACGAGCAGGGCGTGGATGGCCTCACGGCGTGCGCGCAGCTCGCGCAGCAGCAGGTCGCCCTGACGCATCAACGTGGTCAGGTCGCCGCGTCGGTCGGCGAGCAGGCCGCTGACGGACTCCGCGCGCTGCAGGAGGCGCTGCAGCTCGGCGTCGCGTGAGGCGATGGTGCGGGAGAGCCTCGAGACGCCGTCGAAGCTGGCCTGGATCTCCTCGGCCGAGCCCTCGAGGGTCTGGGACAAGGTGTCCAGCGCCGTACCGAGCCGACGGGTGTCGATGTCCTCGGTGGTCGTGGTGAGGTCGGAGAGCACACCGACGATGTCGTACCCGGACTCGGTGCGCTCCTCGGGGATCGTGGCGCCGGCCTCCATCCGGCCGCCGCCGTCGGGCGCGAGCTCGAGGTACTTCTCGCCGAGCAGGTTGAGCACCTCGACCGAGGCGGCGCTGTCCGGGCCGAAGTCCACGCCGCCGTCGACGGTGAAGTCGACCACCACCCGGTCGCCGTCGAGGTGGATGTCGCTGACCCGGCCGACGCGGATACCGGCGACCTGGACCATGTTGCCCGGCCGTAGACCGCTGGCATCGGAGAAGACCGCGTGGTACTCCGTCCCGCGGAAGCCGGGGAACTTCTGGAGGTTGAAGGAGGCGACCATCACGACCAGGACGAGGACGACGGTGGTCGCCCCGAGCCGGAGGATGGCGCGGTCGCTGTAGCGCCTCATCCGCCGCTCCCGTTGGAGTCCTCGCACCGCGCGGCCCTGCTGTGGAAGGCAAGGGAGTTGAGCTCGCGCTGGAGCTGGTCGACGCCGGGTCCCTTCAGGGCAGGGAGCAGGATTCGCCCCCGGAAGTCGCAGAGGTAGTAGTTGTACCAGGAGCCGTAGGTGCCGGTGCGGGTCTGGTCGGTCATCGACTCCGGCACCCGGCGCAGCAGCTCGCGCAGCAACGCCTGGTTCTTCGGCTTCGCGAGGGTGCGGGCCAGGACGCGCAGCTCGGCGACGTCGTCGTCGATGAGGGGCCGCCCCTGGCGCAGCAGGGACGCGGTGACCTCGGTGAGGTCCGCGACGTTGCCGATCGACTGCCCGATCGCGGCCCGGTCCTGCGACAGGCCGCCGACCCACCGGCGCAGCTCCTTGACCAGCACGGTCAGCTCCTGGTGCCGGCTGTCGACGGTGCCGAGCATGGTGTCGAGGTTCGTGACGACCTCGCCGACCAGCTGGTCGCGGTCGGCGAGCGTCGAGGTCAGCGAGGCGGTGTGGGCGAGCAGGCTCTCGACGGTGCCGCCCTCCCCCTGCAGCGTCCGGACCAGGTTCATCGACAGGTCGTTGACGTCCTCCGGAGCGAGGGCGGCGAAGAGCGGCTGGAAGCCGTTGAAGAGCGCCGTGAGGTTCAGTGCGGGGCTGGTCTGCCCGATAGGGATCACCGCGTCCTCGTCGAGGCGTGGAGCGCCCGGCCTGCCGCGCTCCAGGGCGAGGTAGCGGTCGCCGACGAGGTTGAGGTAGCGGATCTCCGCCCGGCCGGCTGTGGTCAGCGGCAGCGACGACTCGACCGTGAAGGTGACCAGTGCCCGCGTGCGGTCGGTGATCTCGACCTCCTCGACCTGGCCCATCGAGATACCCGCGACGCGGACGTCGTCGCCCGGCTCGAGCATGCTCGCGCTGGAGAACACGGCGCGGTAGGTCGAGGTGTCGGCGAAGCTGATCCGGCCCATGATCACGGCGAGCAGTCCTGTGACGAGGACGGAGACGACGGTGAACACGCCCAGCTTGAACGCTGCGGCGTACGTGACGGAGTTGCGGCTCATCGGCTGGTCACCCGCTCACCTCGGTGCCGCGGACCACGGGCCCGTAGAGCAGCGTCGCGATCGAGGAGAACTCGTCGGCGGGCACGTCCGGTCCTCGCGGCGAGGAGGGCGTTGACCACGGCCTGCTCGGAGGCGGTGCCGGCGAAGCCGCTCGCGGTGTTGTACGACGCCGGGTCGAAGGCGCCGGGGAAGCCGTCCGGCGGGGGCGGGGTCAGCGCGTCGCCCTGGCGGCCGTCCTTGTCGGTGCCGTCGCGCAGCGGCTGGGGCGGGATCGGCACGGGCGGGTAGGGCAGCCCGAGGCACCAGGGGCCCCGGCCGACCTCGCCGTACACCGGCTTGTCGTCCTCGTCGTAGGCGTCGCGCTGCACGGAGGCGACCTCGACGTACTGCTTGATCTTGTTGCCCTCGAAGATCTCGGCGAGCCGCCCCTCGTAACGGTCGATGCCCTTGAGCAGGCAGGGGTACTCCGGGGCGTAGGTGTCGAGCAGCGACAGCGCCGGTCTCGAGAGCTCTCCGAGCCGGATCAGGCTCTCCTCGTTGGCCCCGAGCACCCGGCTCGCGGTGTCTGAGACCCCGGCGACGTCCTCGAAGAACGACGTCAGCTCGGCCTGCTTCTCCACGACGGTCCGGCTGGTGACCGTGGCGTCGCGCAGGATCCGGACCACGTCCGGCGCCGCGAGGGAGTACGTCGACGCCACGTCGGCGAGCAGCCGGATGTCCTCCTCCAGCGCGGGGAGGTGGCGGTTCATCGACGTGAGGTAGGCGTCGAGGTCGTCGACGGTCCGCCCGATCTGCTCGCCGCGACCGGCCAGGGCCGTGGCCAGCGCGTTGAGGGTGGCGTTGAGGTCGGCCGGACGGACCGCGCGCAGCAGCGGGAAGAGCTGGCTCAGCACGCGGTTGAGCTCCACCGAGGTCCTCACCCGCTCAGAGGGGATGACCGCGCCGTCCTCGATCGGCTCGTCGCTCGGCTTCCGGGGCCCGCTGAGGGCGATGTACTTCTGCCCGAACAGGGTGGTCGGCAGGATCGTCGCCTCGACGTCCGCGGGGATCGCCTCGGCCGAGGTCGGCTCGAGCGCCACCGAGATGACCGCCTCGTCGCCGTCCTGGTCGATCTCGCGGACCTGGCCGACGAGCACGCCGTTGACCCGGACGTCGCCGTGACGGGCGAGCTGGAGCCCGGCGTGCTCGGCCCGCAGCGTGATCATGACCGCGGGCGTGAACACCTTGAGGTACACCGCGATCGACAGGGAGATGAGCAGCGCGACCACCGTGATCATGGCCAGGCCGGCCAGGAACAGCCTGCGATGCTCTGCGGCGACGCCGTCCCGCCTCAGGTTCACCAGCACCGGCTCACCCCGTGATCCGCACGGTCGTGGTGGAGCCCCAGATGGCGAAGCTGAGGAAGAAGTCGGCGACGACGATCGTGACGATCGACGAGCGGATCGCCCGGCCGACGGCCATGCCGACTCCTGCCGGGCCGCCCGAGGCGGTGTAGCCGTAGTAGCAGTGGATGAGGATCACCGCGACGGCGAGGAAGATCAGCTTCCCGAACGACCACAGCATGTCGACCGGAGGCAGGAACTGCAGGAAGTAGTAGTCGTAGGTCCCCGCGGACTGCCCGTAGATCAGGGTGGTGATCAGCCGCGGCGCCAGGTAGGAGGCCAGGAGCGCGACGACGTAGAGCGGGATCACCGCGATGAACGCCGCGATCATCCGGGTGGTCACCAGGAACGGCAGCGACGGGATGCCCATCACGTCGAGCGCGTCGATCTCCTCGCTGATCCGCATCGAGCCCAGCCGCGCGGTGTAGCCGCACCCGACGGTGGCGGCGAGGGCGATCGCGGAGACCAGCGGCGCGACCTCGCGGGTGTTGAAGTACGCGGAGATGAACGCGGTGAACTTCGCGACTCCGAGCTGGCTCAGCGAGGCGTACCCCTGGATCCCGACCTCGGTGCCGGCGAAGAAGGCGAGGAACGCGATCACGCCGACGGTGCCCGCGATCAGGGAGAGTCCTCCGGCGCCGAAGGCCACCTCGGCGAGGGTGTTCATGATCTCGCGCTTGTACTTGCGCACCGCGACAGGCGTCCAGGCCAGCGCCTTGACGTAGAACAGCAGCTGGTCGCCGTACTCCTCGACGCGCTTGCGCTGGGTGCGTACGACGGACGCTCCGACCGTGGTGAGGGACGCCATCACAACCCCGGCTGGGGGAAGACCTGGAAGTAGATCGCGGTGATGATCGAGTTCAGGAAGAACAGGAGCATGAACGCCACGATCACCGACTCGTTGACCGCCTGGCCGACCCCGCTGGGCCCGCCGCCCGCGTTGAGGCCTTTGTAGGCCCCGACGATCGCCGCGAGCCAGCCGAACAGGATCGCCTTGAACATCGACACGTAGAGGTCGGGCAGCGTCGCGAGGGCGGTGAACGAGGCGAGGTAGGGACCCGCGGCGCCGCCGGCGACGATCACGTTGAAGAAGTAGCCGCCCCCGATGCCGGCGGCGATCACGATCCCGTTGATCATCGCCGCGACGTACATCGTGGCCACCACGCGCGGCACCACCAGGCGGTAGACGGGATCGACGCCGAGCACCTCGAGCGCGTCGATCTCGTCGCGGATCTTGCGCGACCCCAGGTCGGAGCAGATCGCCGAGCCCGCGGCACCGGCGATGATCAGCGCGGCGGCGATCGGCGCGGCCTCGCGGACCACGGCGAGCACCGAGCTCGCACCGGCGAAGGACTGCGCGCCGAGCTGACCGGTCAGGTTGCCGACCTGGAGGGAGATCACGGCGCCGAAGGGGATGGAGACGAGGATCGTCGGCATCAGCGTGACGCTGGTGATGAACCACGCCTGCTCGATGAACTCGCGCCACTGGAAGGGGCGGCGGAACATCCGCCTGGTGACCTCGAGCACCATCGCCGCGATCTCGCCGGGCCCACGCACGGCAGAGACAGCAGAGAACGCCATGGTCACCTCCCCACCAACGTCCCGGATCCGTTGGGTTCCCTGGCCGGCGGATCCTGCACCGCCGAGCCCACATTAGAACGTGTTCTCATATCGACCGCAAGATGCCGCTCCGGTCCGTCCTGCCGAACAGCGCGGTCGTGAAGTGCAACGAGGCTGTTTCGCTGAGGTCACGCCGGCGGCCGCCTCCCGGCGACGTAACCTGTGTCGCATGCCGCCCGCTTCGCACTCCTTGTCCCGGGACCGGACCAGCGGGGGCGAGTCCCTCGACACGCTGCTCGGGGCGATCTCGGGGACGGTCTCCGTCTGGTGCGGCGACATCTCCGGCCGCGCCTCTCACACGCGCCGCGCCGACGTCACGCACTACGCCGCCAGCACGATGAAGCTGCCGCTCCTGGTCGCTGCCTACCGAAGGCACGAGCGCGGCGAGCTCGACCTCGACCGGCCGGTCCCTGTGCACAACCGGTTCGCCTCCGCCCTCGACGGCAGCCCGTTCGGCCTCGACCAGGACGACGACCAGGACGACGCGACCTGGGCACGGGTGGGCGGGGACGCGCCGCTGCGCGTGCTCGTGCGGCACGCGATCGTGCACTCCGGCAACCTCGCGACCAACCTGGCGCTCGAGCACGTCGGCGTCGCGGAGGTCGCGGCCGTGCTCCAAGACGCGGGGTGCACACCGGACACCGTCCTGCCTCGCGGCATCGAGGACGCCGCGGCGAGGGAGGCCGGCGTCGACAACCTCGTGACGGCCGCCGACCTCGCGCGGGTGATGTGCGGGATCGCTTCCCGGACACTGGCCGCCGAGGGGACCTGCCGGGAGGTCGAGGCGGTGCTCGCCGCCCAGGAGCACCGTGACAAGATCCCTGCCGGGCTGCCGGCGGGGACCTACGTGGCCAACAAGACCGGCTGGGTCACCGGCGTGGCCCACGACGTGGCCATCGTGCGCCCCCGCGACAGGGACGCGTACGTCCTCGCCGTCTGCACGACCACGGACCTCACCGAGGACGAGGCGAGCCGCGTGGTTGCGGCCGTCAGCTCGACGATGTGGCAGGAGCGTGTGGGATGAGCAGGGTCGAGCGTGTCACGTGCCACCGGGTCAGCGTCCCCCTGCACACCCCCTTCGTGACCGCGCTGCGCCGCACCACGACGACCGACAGTCTTCTCGTCGCGGTCACCGACACCGACGGCGTCACCGGCTGGGGCGAGGCGCCGCAGGTCTGGCAGGTCACGGGCGAGTCCGTGGCCGGGCGCGGAGGCCTGCGTCACCGGACCGCTCGCGAACGCCGTCGTCGGCGGCGACTGCGACGACCTCGTCGACCTGACCCGCCGCGTCGCGGGGGCGGTCGCGCGCAACCACGGCGCCAAGGCAGCGGTCGACGTGGCGCTCCACGACCTGGCCGCCCGGAGGCTCGGCGTCAGCCTGCCGGTCCTCCTCGGCTCGACCCGCCACCGCGTGGACACCGACGTCACGCTCTCCGCCGGGAGCGCGGACGAGCTCGCGGAGGTGGCGGCGACCCGGGTCAAGGACGGCTTCGGCGTCCTGAAGCTGAAGGTCGGCACCGACGCCGCCGCCGACGTGGACCGGGTCCGCGCCGCACGTGACGCGGTCGGGCCGGACGTGGCCCTGCGGCTCGACGCCAACCAGGGCTGGACCGCCCGCGAGGCGGTGACGGTGATCAGCGCCCTCGAGGACGCCGGCGTCCGTGTCGAGCTCGTCGAGCAGCCGGTGCGCGCCGAGGACCTCGACGGTCTGGCCTGGGTGACCGCGCGCGTCGCGACGCCCGTGATGGCGGACGAGTCGGTGTACGGCGTCCGCGACCTCGTCGAGGTGATCCGCAGGCGCGCCGCCGACATGGTCAACGTCAAGCTCGCCAAGTGCGGCGGCATCGGCCCCGCGCGCACGCTGCTCGAGCTCGCCCGCGCCCACGGGATGGGGACGATCGTCGGCTCGATGATGGAGACCCACGTCGGCGTGGGTGCAGCGGCCAGCCTGGTCGCGGCGTACGGGACCACCGCCACCTCTGACCTCGACGCGGCGTGGTGGGCGGCAAGCTCACCGGTGCGGGGCGGCCTGCGCTACGAAGGGGCCACCCTCGTGCTGCCCGGCTCCCCCGGCCTCGGCGTGGAGGGACTCGCCTGATGGGCCGTCACCCGCTCTTCGGCCACCCCGACGTCCACGAGGTGTGCGTCCCGGTCGCCACGGTGTGGACCGGGCCCGACGCCCCCCGCGCGATCGACGCGCCGGCGTTGGCCACGGTGCCCGACCTCGCCGCATGGACAGGGACGATGGACGCCACGGTGCGCCTGGGCCTCAAGGGCCGCACCCTCACCCAGCTGCTTCTCGGCGAGGCGGTGCTCGTGCTCGAGGAGCGGGGCGACTGGGTGCGCGTGGTCGCACTGCTGCAGTCCTCGTCGGCTCACGAGACCGGCTACCCCGGCTGGATGCGCCGCGAGCACCTGGCGGCACCCGTGCCGCGGACGACCGGGCCGGCAGCCTACGTGATGACCCGGACCGGGACCTGCGAGCTCGACGACGGCACGCGCCTGGAGCTGTCGTTCGGCACGGCGCTGTGGGTCGAGTCGGTGAGCGAGGAGGCCGCCACGGTTCTCCTGCCCGGGGACCGGCGCGGCACGGTGGCGCTCGAGCACCTGCGGCTGGCCCACAAGAAGCAGCAGCCGGCCTACGGTGCCGACGACCTGCTCGACGCGGCGTCGCAGTTCCTCGGGCTGCGCTACCTCTGGGGCGGCACGAGCACCTGGGGCCTTGACTGCTCCGGCCTGGTGCACCTGGTCTTCCGCGCCTTCGGTGTGGTCCTCCCCCGCGACGCCTTCGACCAGGCCGCCAAGGTCCGCCCGGTGCCGCTCGACGAGGTCCGGCCCGGGGACCTCTACTTCTTCGCGCGGCCGGGCGAGAAGGTCTACCACGTCGGCTTCGTGAGCCGACCGGTCGGCGCAGACGGCGTCCGCTGGATGCTGCACGCACCCGAGACCGGGGAGCTCCTCGAGGACTGCCCGATGGCCCCGCACCGGCTGGACACCCTGGTCTCCGCCGGGCGGGTCAGGAAGCCGAACGCCGGCCAGGTCCCTCGTCTCGACGACGAGGCCTGACCGGCGCCGGGCTCAGGTCACTCGTCGTCCTCGTCGAGCAGTCCTTCCTTCTCGGCCTCCTCGACGAGCCGGCGGACGTTCTCGACCCGCCCGCAGTCCGCGTCGATCTGCGCGTTGCGCTCGGTCGCGAACTTCTCGCCGAGCTCCGCGCGGACCTGCTCGGAGACCTCCTCGCGAGCCGGGTTGAGGATGGTGAGCTCCTCCTCGGTGAGGTGGTGGTTGATCGCCGTGGCGAGCTCCTCGACGGCGTCGTCGAAGGCCTGCGTGTCGGTCCCCTTGAGCTCGAGCACCTCGAGCAGCTTCGCGTTGCCCTCCGCGTGCTCCTCCTCGCCGTGCTCGGCCTCGTGCTCGTCGATGGCGTCCTTGCGGCGCAGCGCCGGGTAGACGAACTTCTCCTCGGCCTCGGCGTGCGCGACGTGCAGCGTGGCGAACGCGGCACGCACGGCGTCGCGGTCGGCGGTGCTGTCGCGCAGCTGGCGCAGGAGCTGCTCGAAACGTCGGTGGTCCTCGAGGATCAGCTCTACGACGTCTCCGGAGACCGGGCGTCCGAGCTCGATAGGTGTGCTCATGACGTCCGGTATACCCCCTGCCGCACCCACCATGCCCGTCGTACTGCGGAAGTCGGCGCGCTCACACGCCGGCCTCCGCCGCACTCGGCAGCAGGTCGGTCAGCCGTTCTCCCAGTCGCGTCGCGGACCGGTCTCCGCGTCCTGCTGCTGGAGCGTGCGCTTGCGCGACACCGCGAGGCTCGCCACGGTCGTGACCGCGAGGGTTCCGACGATGACCGTCAACGACAGCCAGATCGGAATCTCGAGCCACGACGCGTGCAGCGGCTCGCCACCGTTGATGAACGGGACCTGGTTCTCGTGCAGCGCGTGCATCACGAGCTTGACGCCGATGAACCCGAGCAGGAACGCCAGGCCGTAGGAGAGGAAGATCAGGCGCTGGAGCAGGCCGCCGATGAGGAAGTAGAGCTGGCGCAGACCCATCAGCGCGAAGATGTTGGCGGTGAAGACGAGGTACGGGTCCTTGGTCAGGCCGTAGATCGCGGGGATCGAGTCCAGCGCGAAGAGCAGGTCGGTCGTGCCGAGGGTGAGGATCACGAGGAACATCGGCGTGATCAGGCGCTTGCCGTTCTCACGGATGAAGAGCTTCGTGCCGTGGTACTCCTTCGTCGCCGGGAAGCGCTTCTCGACGAAGAGCACGAGCTTGTTCTCTTCGTACTCGTCCTCGTCCTCGCCGCCCTCCTTGGCGAGCTTCCAGGCCGTGAATATCAAGAACGCGCCGAAGACGTAGAACACCCAGCTGAACTGGTTGATCGCCGCAGCACCCACGAGGATGAAGACCGCGCGCATGATCAGCGCGAGGACGATGCCGATCATCAGTGCGGTCTGCTGGTACTGCCTCGGCACCGAGAACTTGCTCATGATGATGAGGAAGATGAAGAGGTTGTCGACCGAGAGGGAGTACTCGGTCAGCCAGCCCGCGAAGAACTCGGGTCCGGGCGCGGGGCTGAGATCGTGCGGCTCGGCGAAGATCCACAGCGCCGCCCCGAACAGCACCGCGAGGCCGATGAAGAAGGCCAGGTGCGTCGAGACCTCCTTCATGGAGGGCTCGTGCGGGCGACGACCGATGATCAGCAGGTCGACGAGCAGGACACCCACGGTGACCACGATGGTGATGACCCAGATGGTCGGACTGGCGACGGAGTCACCGAGCAGGCTGTTCACGTACGTTCTCCTCCGGAGGGTCTGTCGAGAGTGCCCACGCGGCAGCCGCGCAAAACACCAGGCAAGGATCGGCTCCGGAGGTCTCTTCCGTCCGGGGCCGCTCGGGCCGGACCAGCGGCGCCGGGACTCAGCTCAGAGACGAGCAGTAGGCCGTGATGACGACACCGCTGCGAAGGAATACTCCCCTCCACGCGAGTCCCAGTCTCCCAGACTGGTGGGCAGCCACCCAAACCGGCCTCGCGGGCCGGGCCGGCCTCAGTCGAGACAGAACTCGTTGCCCTCGGGATCCTGCATCACGATGAACCCGATCTCACCGAAGCTCGACTCGGGCTCGAACCTCTTCATCCGGGTGGCGCCGAGGCCGACCAGCCGGGCGCACTCCGCCTCGAGGGCCGTCATGCGCTCCTCTCCGCGGAGATCGGGCGCGGTCCTGACGTCGAGGTGAACGCGGTTCTTGGCGGTCTTGCCCTCAGGGACCCGCTGGAAGAACAGGCGAGGACCGACACCGTTGGGGTCGCTGCAGGCGGACCGGGAGTTCCACTCGTCCTTCGGGACGCCGAACGCCTCGAGCGCGGCCTCCCAGGTGTCGAAACCCTGGGGCGGGTCGTCGTACTTGTAGCCGAGGACCTCGATCCAGAACCCCGCCAAGGACTTGGGGTCGGCGCAGTCGAAGGTCACTTGGACCTGGCGTACGTCGGGCATGGTCAGACTCCCTGCGGTCGGTGCTTCTTCGGAATCCTGCTGACAACGAGGTCGTAGCTGATGTCGACGGCCTCGAGGATCTCGTCGTCGGGGATGCCGGCACCCACGACGAGGGTGTTCCAGCCCGAGCGGCCGATGTAGGCCATCACCGTGGCGTCGTCGGGGTACCTGGCCAGCCACTCGTCGGCCTCGTCACGGGTGAGGCCGCACTTGACCCCGACGCTCGGCACGCCGCCGGCGTCGTCTCCGAAGAAGGCGAAGATCTTCTCGTGGACCTTGGCGACGATGTCGTTCTCCCACGGCTCGTCCTCCCACGCCCCGGGCTTGGCCAGGCAGTAGGCGACGAGCTCCTCGCGGGTCATGGACTCAGCGCGCCCCGGCCTCGACCATCTGGCGCAGCTCCTTCTTCAGCTCCGAGATCTCGTCACGCAACCGGGCGGCCAGCTCGAACTGGAGCTCCGCGGCCGCGGAGTGCATCTGGTCGGTGAGCTGCTGGACGAGGTCGGCGAGGTCCTGCGACGGCAGGCCCGCGAGCTCGGCGGCGTGCTTGCCCGCCTCCCGGGACAGGCCAGGGACGGGAGCTTTCTTCTTGTCGCCGCCTGCCTTCTGCCAGGTCTTGAGCAGCTCCTCCGTGCTCTCGTCCTCGCGGGCGAGCATCTCGGTGATGTCGGCGATCTTCTTGCGCAGCGGCTGCGGGTCGACGCCGTTGGCCTTGTTGTAGGCGATCTGCTTGTCGCGGCGGCGGTTGGTCTCCTCGATCGCCTTCTCCATCGACGGCGTGACCTTGTCGGCGTACATGATCACCTGGCCCGACACGTTTCGAGCGGCACGGCCGATGGTCTGGATCAGGGACTTGTCCGAGCGGAGGAAGCCCTCCTTGTCGGCGTCGAGGATCGCCACCAGCGAGACCTCGGGCAGGTCGAGACCCTCGCGCAGGAGGTTGATGCCGACCAGCACGTCGTACTCCCCCATCCGCAGCTCGCGCAGCAGCTCGATCCGCCGCAGTGTGTCCACCTCGCTGTGGAGGTAGCGGGTGCGGATGCCCGCCTCGAGGAGGTAGTCGGTGAGGTCCTCGGACATCTTCTTGGTCAGCGTGGTCACCAGGACCCGCTCGTTCTTCTCCACCCGGTCGTTGATCTGGTGGATCAGGTCGTCGATCTGCCCCTTGGTGCCCTTGACGATCACCTGGGGGTCGACGAGGCCGGTGGGGCGGATGATCTGCTCCACCACGTTGTCCGGGCCGCCCACCTTGGACATCTCGTAGTTGCCCGGCGTGGCGGAGAGGTAGATCGTCTGCCCGATCCGGTCGAGGAACTCCTCCCACTTCAGCGGCCGGTTGTCCATCGCGCTCGGCAGTCGGAAGCCGTGGTCGACGAGGTTCCGTTTACGCGACATGTCGCCTTCGTACATGCCGCCGACCTGGGGCACGGTGACGTGCGACTCGTCGACGACGAGCATGAAGTCCTCGGGGAAGTAGTCGAGCAGACAGTTCGGGGCGGAGCCCGGCTGGCGGCCGTCGATGTGCATCGAGTAGTTCTCGATGCCCGAGCAGGAGCCGACCTGGCGCATCATCTCGACGTCGTAGGTCGTGCGCATCCGCAGCCGCTGGGCCTCGAGCAGCTTCCCCTGCTTCTCGAAGGAGGCGAGCTGGTCCTCGAGCTCGAGCTCGATCCCCCGGATCGCCCGCTCCATCCGCTCCGGGCCGGCGACGTAGTGGGTCGCCGGGAAGATGTAGAGCTCCTCGTCCTCGGTGACGACCTCGCCGGTCACCGGGTGCAGCGTCATCAGCCGCTCGATCTCGTCGCCGAAGAACTCCACCCGGACGGCGAGCTCCTCGTAGACCGGGAAGATCTCGAGGGTGTCGCCGCGGACCCGGAACGTCCCGCGGGTGAAGGCCATGTCGTTGCGGGAGTACTGGATCCCGACGAGCTGGCGCAGGATCGAGTCGCGGTCGTGCTCGTCGCCGACCTTCAGGCGGATCATCCGGTCGACGTACTCCTGCGGCGTGCCGAGACCGTAGATGCAGGAGACCGTCGAGACCACGATCACGTCGCGGCGGGTGAGCAGCGAGTTGGTCGCCGAGTGACGCAGCCGCTCGACCTCCTCGTTGATCGAGGAGTCCTTCTCGATGTAGGTGTCGGTCTGAGGGACGTACGCCTCGGGCTGGTAGTAGTCGTAGTAGGAGACGAAGTACTCGACCGCGTTGTCGGGGAAGAGCTGGCGCAGCTCGTTGGCGAACTGCGCGGCCAGCGTCTTGTTGGGCTGGAGCACCAGCGTGGGGCGCTGCAGCCGCTCCACCGCCCACGCGACGGTCGCGGTCTTGCCGGTGCCGGTGGCGCCGAGAAGGACGACGTCCTTCTCCCCCGCCGTGATCCGGCGCTCGATGTCGTCGATCGCAGTCGGCTGGTCACCCGAGGGCTGGTACTCGGAGACGACTTTGAACGGCGCGACACGGCGCTCGAGATCGGTCACGGGCCTCATGTCCACCGAGACTACGACGTGGGACCGACAGTTTCCGCACGCCTGTGACCCGCAGCACGGGAACCGCCGCTCGCCGGGCCGCGTCCAAGCCGGGCATCCTCGCCCCGAGCCCTCGTCAGCAGGAAGGTGAGCGCATGGCCACAGCAGGTGCCCGCAGACCCGCTGCCGCGCTCGCGGCCCTCGCGCTCGCGGCGTCGGCCGGATGCGGTGGTGCCGGTACGACGGTCGCGACCGGGGGCTCCCCCGACCTCGCCGGGACCTGGCACCTCGTCTCCGGACAGGACGCCGAAGGCACCCTCGACCCGCCGGCGGGCCGCGAGGTCACGCTCGTCGTCAAAGGCGCCGACGCGAGCGGCACGTCGGCCTGCAACCTCTACGGCGCCACCGTTGCCGTCGAGGGGCGTTCGGTGTCGTTCGGCCGGATCGGGGGAACCGAGATGGCTTGTGAGCCCCAGGTCATGGAGCTCGAGCGCCGCTACCTCGCCGGCCTCCAGTCGGTCACGACAGCCGCACGCGCCGGGGACGCCGTCACCTTGACCGGGCCCGACGTGGTGCTCGACTTCGAGCTCGACGCGACGGTCGACGACGCCGCGCTCGTCGGCACCCCCTGGCTGCTGGAGTCCCTCATCGACGGGGAGAGCGTCTCGAGCACGGTGCCCGGAGGAAGTCTGCTGCTCCGAGAGAACGGCACCTTCGTGGCCTCGACCGGTTGCGGCGACCTGCTCGGCGCCTTCCGTGTCCACGACGGCGCGGTCACCGTGTCCGGCTTCGTCGACGAACCGGCGCCGGCCAAGCCGTGCAGCGAGCAGGTCATGGCCCAGCGCGAGCACATGGTCGACGTACTCCGAGACGGCTTCGAGGCTCAGATCGAGGGCCGTCGCCTCACGCTCACCGGCCCGGCGGGCTTGGGACTCGAGTTCCGGGCGGGGTGAGGCGTTGCCCGGAAACAACTCCGGGCTGTGACTAGATTGACCCCGTGAGCACACGACGTCCCGCGCCGCCGGCTCCGAGCCTCTGGTCGCTCGACGGCGTAAGCAGCGTGGCGAGGCGTGCTCTGCTCGCCTTCTTCGGCGTCCCGCTCCTCGTCGCGATCGTGATGACGCTCGTCGACTCCTACCGCCGCCGGGGCAAGAAGCCGAAGCCGTTCCCGACCGATCCGCCGGGCGACGTCCAGATCGGTGACGGCGGGGTGCGGACCTACACCTACGGCCAGCACCTGTACGACGACATGCTCGACGCGATCAGGTCGGCCAAGGAGCAGATCCTCTTCGAGTCCTACATCTGGAAGGGCGACGAGGTCGGCGAGCAGTTCAAGCAGGCGCTGACGGAGGCCGCAGCCCGGGGCGTCGAGGTGTACGCGATCTACGACAGCTTCGCGAACCTGGTGGTCTCCCCGAGGTTCAAGCGGTTCGGGCCGAGGCTCCGGGTGCTGGCCTACCCGGTCTACAGCGCGGGCTGGCGCTTCTTCGACATCCGGCGCTACGGACGTGACCACCGCAAGATCCTCGTCGTCGACGACCGGGTCGGCTTCGTCGGCGGCTACAACGTCGGCACCGCGTACGCCACCGAGTGGCGCGACACCCACGTCCGCATCACCGGCCCCGGCGTGTGGGACCTCAAGCGTGCCTTCGCCGACTTCTGGAACCTCAACCGGGGCGCCAGGAACGGCGGTCGCCCGCTGCTGCTCGAGACCGCCTCGGACTGGGAGCCGAGGATCCGGATGCACCGCAACATCCCGCGACTGTGGATGTTCCCCATCCGGGCGATGTACCTGGAGGCGCTCAACCGCGCCTACCAGCACATCTACATGACGCAGGCCTACTTCGTGCCCGACTCGGACTTCGTCGAGGCGCTGATGGAGGCGGCACGCCGAGGCGTGGACGTCAGGCTGCTGGTCCCCGAGACCTCGAACCACGTGGTCGCCGACTGGCTCTCCCGCGGTTACTACGGCGAGCTGCTCGCCGCCGGGGTGCGGATCTTCAGGTACCAGGGGGCCATGGTGCACGCGAAGACCGCCACGATCGACGGCCGCTGGTCCACGGTGGGCACAGCCAACATCGACCGGCTCAGCATGACCGGCAACTACGAGATCAACGTCGAGTTCATCGACCCGGCGATGGCGGAGCAGATGGAGCGGGTGTTCGCCACCGACCTGGGCAACGCCCGCGAGCTGACCCGCGAGGAGTGGGACGCCCGGGGCGTGCACCGCAAGTTCACCGAGCTGGTGCTCGCCCCGCTACGCCCGTTCCTGTGACCTGCCGCCCGGCGGCGACCGCTACTTCTTGCCGCGCGGAACGATCTCGATGTGACGCTCCTTGGCCTCGGCCTTGGCGTGCTTCTCAGCCCGCTTCTGCTTGAGGGTCTTGCCGGCCTTCTTCGCGGCGTGCTGGGGGCGGGACTTCTCGTGCATGGTCGCTCCTTGGCCTGAAGGCCGGTGTGGCCTCACAGCTCGACGCTACGCCTGCGCCGCCGTTTCGACCATGACCCTTTCGTCCCTGGCTGAAGGGCTCAGGCGCTGGGGATGTCCATCAGGCCGCTGAAGGTCAGGGCTGCCTTGACGTCGCCACGGACCTTGAGCTGGCCGCGCATCACGCCGGTGACCGGGTTGAGGTGTCCGGTGACCAGCTTGAGGAACTGTGCGCCGTTCAGGGCGATGGTGGCGTCCCGCCTGCCGGTCTCGCCCTCGTCCACGCGCTCCACGGTGGCGCGACCAGCACGCAAGGTGACCACGTAGCGGTCGGCGTCGCCGTCCGGGCGCCCACCGATCTTGAAGCCGATCACCAGGTCGTGCCGCTCGGCCTTGCGCTCGTGGACGTAGTCGGGCAGCCGCCGGAAGACCTCGGTCAGCACCACCTCGCGCAGCCCGCCCGCCATCACCCCGTGGAGGTGGGCGTCGTTGACCTTGGCGATGGCGACGGCGACGTCGGCCGGGTCGAGCGCGGTCGGGTCGACTGCGACGTCCTCGTTGCCGGGCACCCGGAACACACCGCCCACCTCGAGGGCGAGCATCTCGTCGCCGTCGATGGCGAGCCTGTTGCCGAGGTAGAGCAGCGCCGCGTTGACGCCACCGGTCACCAGGCGGACGAACTCCAGCATCCCGCAGGCGATCGTCACGTCGGGCTCGGCCGGCTCCCCCTGCCCGCCGGACGGGGGTACGACGTCCACGCCGCCCTCCTGGAACTCCAGGACGTAGGTCTCCTCGCCCCGTTTCGGCAGCGCGAGCCGGAACGCCACCGTGCCCTTGACCGAGGCCAGCCGCTCCGGGACGGCGTACTCGTCGAGCCGCGCCAGGACGCTGCCCACAGCGGCCGCGCGCACCGCGTCATCGGCGAGGAGCTTCTCGATGTCGCGGTCCGAGGTGCCTGCGACGAGCGCGACGACGAGCTCGGCGTCGGTCTCGTAGAAGAAGCGGTCGAGCTCTTCCACGGACATGCCGGCCAACGTCGAGGCCAGGTCGGTCACAGGGTCTCCCAGGGGTGGTGGACTTGGCCCGACTCTCCCTGCGGGACCGGGGAAGGTCAAGCACGAACAGCCGGCGCGTCAGCCGACCCGGAAGCGGGGCCGCTCCACGGAGGCAGGCAGATGGCGTCGAGGCGCCATGCGAGGCCCGCGCCGAGGGCGGCCGATCCCGGCGAGCTCGACGAGTCGCTGGACGCGGTGCCGGTGCGGCCGGTACGGCTCGAGCAGCTCTGCCATGCCGTCGTCGTCGACCTCCTCGCCGGTGAGCGCCCAGCCGACGTTCTTGGCGATGTGATAGTCGCCGAAGCTCACCGCGTCGGCGTCGCCGTGTGCCCGGAAGCGCACCTCCGCCGACGTCCAGACGCCGATCCCCGGCAGCGAGCACAGGCGGCGGTCGACCTCGACCGGGTCGAGGCCCATCGTCCGCTCCAGCGACGGGGCAACCTGTGCAGCCCGCAGGATCGCCCGCGAACGGGCGGGGTCGATGTGCAGCCGCAGCCACTCCCACGACGGGATCAGGCGGAGCTGCTCGGGCGACGGCTGGACCCACACGCCTCGCTCGGCACCGGGGCCGGGGGCCCGCTCGCCGAACCGGTGCACGAGCATCCGGAACCCGGCGAAGGCCTCCTGCCCGGTGACCTTCTGCTCGATGATCGCCGGCACCAGCGACTCCATCACCAGTCCGCTGCGCGCGACACGCCAGTGCGGGTGCCGGCGATGGGCCTCCCCGATGGCCGGATGTCGCGGCTCGAAGCCGGTCGGGTCGTCCTCCGCGCCGAGCATGGCCGGCAGCTGGTCGAGGACCCAGTCGGCTCCCGGCCCCCACGCCGTGGCGTGCACCAGTGCGTCGTACGGGCGGCTCTCGACGCGGAGGGTCACGACCCCCTCGGGGGTGCGGAGCCCGCGCCAGATGGTGCCGTCGGGATCGGTGCGGAAGGTCGGGTCACCCGCCCCGCGTCGACCTGGGCGGAGCACCACGGTCACCGGGCACGGCCAGGACGGTCGCCAGAGCCTCTCGGCCGTGGGCGGGGGGTTTGTCTGCATCGCGGCAAGGCTAACCCGGGGCACCCCCGACACAATGGACTCCATGCAACTCGCTGAGCTGGTCGAGACCTCCAGTGCCCTCACCTCGACCCGGTCCCGCAAGGCCAAGGTCGAGGCGCTGGCAGCTGCCCTGCGCAAGGCCGAGCCCGACGAGGTCGAGACGGCCACGTCGTACCTGTCCGGGGTGCTCCGGCAGCGACGCACCGGACTCGGGTGGCGCGGGTTCGGCGACCTCCCGGCTCCGGCCCCCGAGAGCAGCCTCACGCTCACCGAGGTCCACGACACCTTCGAGGAGATCAGCAAGGTGGCCGGGGCGGGGTCGAAGCAGGCGCGCACCGACCTGGTGAACCGGCTCTTCGGGCGGGCGACGGCCGAAGAGCAGGACTACCTGCGCCGCCTGGCGATCGGCGAGCTCCGGCAGGGGGCTCTGGACGGGCTCATGCTCGAGGCGGTCGCGGCCGCGGCCGACGTCAGGCCCGCGACGGTGCGCCGGGCAGCCATGCTCTGCGGCGCGACGCTGCCCGTGGCCGTGGCCGCGCTCCGGGGCGGCGAGGCCGCGCTCGCGGAGTTCGGGCTCGAGGTCGGCCGGCCGGTCCGTCCGATGCTCGCCTCCAGCGCCCCGGACCTCGCCGCCGCGCTCGAGAAGCTCGGCCCCGGCCGCGAGCTCGCGGTGGACTGCAAGCTCGACGGGATCCGGGTCCAGGTGCACAAGTACGACGACGAGGTGCGCGTGTTCACCCGCACCCTCGACGACATCACCGACCGGCTGCCCGAGGTGGTGGAGGCGGTCTCGGCCCTTCCGGTGGGGCGGATCGTGCTGGACGGTGAGGCGATCGCGCTCGAGGAGTCCGGCCGGCCGCGACCCTTCCAGGAGACCGCCGCTCGCACGGCGAGCCGCATCGACGTGACGACGCTGCGCGAGCAGGTGCCGCTCACGTCGTACTTCTTCGACCTGCTGCACCTCGACGGCACCGACCTCCTCGACCTCCCGTCGCGGGAACGCTTCGACGCACTCGCCGACGCGCTGCCCGGAGACCTCGTCGTGCCCCGGCGGGTGACCGACGACGAGGAGGCCGCAGCCGCGTTCTTCGACGAGATGGTCGGGCTCGGGCACGAGGGCGTCGTGGTGAAGAGCCTCGACACCGGCTACGAGGCAGGGCGTCGCGGCGCGTCCTGGGTCAAGGTCAAGCCGCGCCACACCCTCGACCTCGTCGTGCTCGCCGTGGAGTGGGGCAGCGGGCGGCGCGCCGGCAAGCTCTCGAACATCCACCTCGGTGCCCGCGACCCCGAGGGTGGCTTCGTGATGCTGGGCAAGACCTTCAAGGGCATGACCGACGAGATGCTCGAGTGGCAGACCGAGCGGTTCCTCGAGCTGGAGACCTCACGGTCGTCGTACGTCGTGCACCTGCGACCCGAGCAGGTGGTCGAGGTCGCCTTCGACGGGATCCAGACCTCTTCGCGCTACCCGGGCGGGATGGCGCTGAGGTTCGCGCGGGTGCTGCGCTACCGCGACGACAAGACCGCCGAGGAGGCCGACACCATCGACACGGTCCGGGCGCTGCACACGCGTGAGGACCGCGACGACCACGACGCGACGGTGTAACCGTTCGTGCCACTCGTGGTTGCATTCGGCGTAGCATGACCCTCATGAGCACGGAGTCCGTCACTCAGCCGAAGACCGACGGCCGCCGCTCGGCGGCGGCGGTGCGGCGGCGGGCCCGCGAGAAGGAGATCCTCGACGCCACCCGCGCGCTGTTCGACGAGCGCGGGGTCCGCGACGCCCAGATCGAGGACATCGCCCGGGCCGTCGGCATCAACCGCGCGATCATCTACCGGCACTTCTCCGGCAAGGAGGAGCTGTTCGCGCTCACGCTGGTCGGCTACCTCGACGAGCTCGACACGCGTCTGGCCGCGGCCGACTCCCCCGGCGCCGAACCCGCCATGCGTCTCCGGCTCATCACGGAGGCCTTCATCGACTTCGGCATCGAGTTCCCGGCGTTCGTCGACTGCGCCCAGACCCTGATGCGCCGACCCGGCCCCGAGCTGCTCGAGGAGGTCAGCGAGGGCGCGGTCTACCGGCTCGGCCGCGGCATCGCCACCTGCCTGGCCCGGGTGGCCGAGGTGCTCGAGGCCGGCATCGCCGACGGCAGCTTCCGGGAGCAGGACGTGCACCTGCTCGCGAACACGCTCTACGCCACCGGCCTCGGCGGCATGCAGCTCGCCCGGGTCGGCATGCTCGTGAAGGAGGCGGCTCCCGGCGTACCGACCGTCGTGCCCCTCTCGCCGGAGCAGGTCAAGGAGCACATGGTCGCCACGGCGCTGGCCATGGCCACCGCCGGCCCCCAGTGACCCCTGAGAAAGCCGGCGGGCGGCGGCGTTTCCCAAGGTCCCTTGGTGAATGAGCACTCCCCTTGGGCATTTCCAAAGGGAAGTGACAGTTTCCCCAGGGACCCTGGGAAAGCAGCCCGGGGCGCGCGGAGCGCCCCGAGGGGTGGCTACTTCTCGAGGATCGCGGTGACGCCCTGGCCGCCGGCGGCGCAGATCGAGATCACGCCACGGCCGGAGCCCTTCTCGTCGAGGAGCTTGGCGAGCGTGGCGACGATGCGACCGCCGGTCGCCGCGAACGGGTGTCCCGCTGCCAGCGAGGAGCCGGCCACGTTGAGCTTGTCGCGGTCGATCGAGCCCAGCGGCGCGTCGAGGCCGAGGCGCTCCTTGCAGAAGATCGGGTCCTCCCACGCCTTGAGCGTCGCGAGCACCTGCGAGGCGAAGGCCTCGTGGATCTCGTAGAAGTCGAAGTCCTGGAGGGTGAGGCCGGCCCGGTCCAGCATCCGCGGCATCGCGTAGGCGGGAGCCATCAGCAGGCCTTCGCCGCCGTGGACGTAGTCGACCGCAGCGGTCTCGGCGAAGGTGAGGTAGGCCAGGACCGGGAGGCCCTTGGCCTCGGCGTACTCCTCCGAGGCGAGCAGGACGGCCGAGGCCCCGTCGGTGAGCGGCGTGGAGTTGGCGGCGGTCATCGTGGCGGCCTCGCCCTTGCCGAACACCGGCTTGAGCTTGGCGAGCTTCTCCATCGACGAGTCCGCGCGCAGGTTCTGGTCGCGCTCGAGCCCGTTGAACGGGCTGACCAGGTCGTCGAGGAAACCACGGTCGTACGCCGCGGCGAGGTTGTGGTGGGAGCGGACCGCGAGCTCGTCCTGCTCCTCACGGCCGATCCCCCACTCGAGCGCGGTCAGCGCCGCCGAGTCGCCCATGGAGAGGCCGGTGCGGGGCTCCTTGTTCGCCGGGATCGCGGGAGCGAGGTGGCCGGGGCGGATCTTGGCGAGCGCGGCGAGGCGTCCCTGCATCGTCTTGGCGCGGTTCGCCTCGAGCAGGATCTTGCGCAGCTTCTCGCTGACCGCGATGGGCGCGTCGGACGTGGTGTCCGTGCCACCGGCGATGCCGACCTCGATCTGGCCGAGCGCGATCTTGTTCGCGACCGCGATGGTCGCCTGGATGCCGGTGTCGCAGGCCTGCTGGATGTCGTACGCCGGGGTGTGCGGGTCGAGCTTGGACCCGAGCACCGACTCGCGGGTGAGGTTGAAGTCACGCGAGTGCTTGAGCACCGCACCCGCGACGACCTCGCCGAGACGCTCGCCCTCGAGCCCGTAGCGCGCCACGAGCCCGTCGATCGCAGCCGTGAGCATGTCCTGGTTGGACGCGTGCGAGTAGACGGTGTTGGACCGGGCGAACGGGATGCGGTTTCCGCCGATGACGGCGACCCTGCGGACGGGCTGGGGGTTGGCCTGCATGTGTCAGCTCCTGATCGTGCGGGTGTGTCGTACCAGGGGTGGGCGGTCCGGGGTGGCCGACGGGCCACCGGGAAGTCTTACCCGCTCATCCTTGCGCGCCCCAGGGGCAATAGGGAACGTAGTGAGTGCCACATCACGAAAAGTGGACTCCGAGTTACACCCATAGTTACATAACTGTAGAGCCGTCGTGCCCGCCCATCCGCGCGCGCGAGCCGTGCATCCCGAACCGGAGGAGAACGCCCGTATGAGCACCCGTTACCAGTCCCTGATCAGCACCCCCGTGGGGCAGCTGCTCGCCAAGAACCTCGGGCTGCCGAACCCGGTCAAGCTCGAACGTTACGAGGAGGGCGCCCCCCTCGTGAGCGGCACGGTCGTGGTCGGCGGCAGCGGCCGCCTGGCCGCCACCGTGACCTCGATGCTCGACGACCTCGGTGTCGCGAACGTGGCCACGACGACGCCCGAGGAGCGCTACAAAGGCCTGGTCTTCGACGCCACCGGCATCGAGAGCTCCGCCGAGCTCGTCGAGCTCCAGCGCTTCTTCACCCCGCTGATGCGCAGCCTCGCGACCAACCCGCGCGTCGTGGTGCTCGGCACCCCGCCGGAGATGACCAACAGCGCCGAGGAGCGCATCGCCCAGCGCGCGCTCGAGGGCTTCACCCGCTCGCTCGGCAAGGAGATCGGCCGCGGCGGCACCTCCCAGCTCGTGTACGTCGCCCCGGCTGCCGACGCCGCCATCGAGTCCACGCTGGCGTTCCTGCTCTCGCCGAAGTCGGCCTACGTCTCGGGCCAGGTGATCCGGATCGGCACGAGCGGCTCCACCACCGCCGAGCCCGTGGCCGACTGGCTCAAGCCGCTCGAGGGCAAGGTCGCGATCGTCACGGGCGCCAGCCGCGGCATCGGCGAGGAGATCGCCCGTGTGCTCCACCGCGACGGCGCCACCGTCCTCGGCATCGACGTACCCCAGGCAGCCAACGAGCTCCAGGCGGTCATGAAGGACATCGACGGCGACCACCTGATGCTCGACATCACCGCCAAGGACGCCCCGCAGCGGATCGCCAAGCACGTCAAGGACAAGCACGGCGGCGTCGACGTCGTCGTGCACAACGCCGGCATCACGCGCGACAAGAAGCTGGCGAACATGAAGGAGGACGGCTGGTCCTCCGCGATCGCGGTGAACCTGACCGCGCCCGAGCGGATCACCGCCGAGCTCCTCGACCAGGGCCTGGTCCGCCCGAACGGACGCATCATCGGGGTCTCCTCGATCGCGGGCATCGCCGGCAACGTCGGCCAGACGAACTACGCGGCGTCCAAGGCCGGCGTGATCGGACTCGTCAACGCGCTCGCGGACAACCTCGAGGACGGCATCACGATCAACGCCGTGGCTCCCGGCTTCATCCACACCAAGATGACCGCGGCCGTGCCGTTCATGACCCGCGAGGTCGGCAGCATGCTCAACGCGATGTCCCAGGGCGGTGAGCCGGTCGACGTCGCCGAGACGATCGCCTGGTACGCCAACCCGGCGTCGACCGCGGTCAACGGCAACGTGGTCCGCGTCTGCGGCCAGATGATGCTGGGGGCCTGATGAGCGCGGCCACGACGAGGGAGGTCACCGGCGAGCCCGGCACCCTGCCGCTCCTGCTCAAGGCGGCCCTGCCGGCGATCCCGGGCGTGTCCATGCTGCCCGGGGTCCGGAAGTCGGCCACGACGCTGCCCCAGCTGACCCTGACCCGGCACGACGTGCCGATCGACCGCGACCACGTCTCGGCGTACTCCGAGGTCTGCGGGTTCGGGCTGAAGGAGACCGTGCCGCTGACCTACCCGCACCTGCTCGCCTTCCCGCTGCACCTGGCGATCCTGACCGACGGAGACTTTCCGTTCCCCGCGATGGGCACGGTGCACCTGGAGAACTCCATCACCCAGCACCGCCCGATCTCGGCGGCCGAGACCCTCCAGGTGAGCGCTCGGCCCGAAGCCCTGCGCGACCACGCCAAGGGCAAGGTCTTCGACATCGTCACCGAGGTGCACTCCGCGGGTGAGCTCGTGTGGGAGGAGACCTCGACCTTCATCCGGCGTGGGAAGTCCGATGGCGAAGCCGCCGACGCCGGCATGCAGCTCGACGTGGTGCCTGCCTCCGGGATCGAGTGGCGTCTCGGCGCGGACCTCGGTCGCCGGTACGCCGCGGTATCGGGTGACCACAACCCCATCCACCTGTACGCCGTCACCGCGAAGGCGTTCGGGTTCCCCCGTCAGATCGTCCACGGGATGTGGAGCACGGCCAGGTGTGTCGCGATGCTCGAGCCCCGCCTGCCCGACGCGGTCCGGGTCGACGTCGCCTTCAAGAAGCCGGTCCTGCTGCCAGGCACGGTCGCCTTCGGCTCGCGACAGCTGCCGGGCGCGACGGGAGGTCGTGGCGACTGGGCGTTCTCGCTGACCAGCCCCAAGAACGGCGCACCTCACCTGCTGGGGCGCACCACCGCGCTCTGACCACCGTCAGGTGAGCGGCGGACGTCTCGAGACACCTCGAGACCGTCCGTCGTTCACATCCTGCGCCCTCAGGCCTCCTCGGCGGTGCCGTCGGGCTGCTCACGGTGGCGTCGGCGCTGCTCCTCGGCCCGTTCGCGGCAGCGGCGCAGGAACTCCTCGTCGGCTGCGGCGTCGACGGCTGCTGCCCGCCCGGGGCGGTCGTACTCGGGGAACGCCGGCGCCTGCCGCTCGTGGGAGCGACCTCTGGCCGTCGTCCGCCGAGGGCGGCCGGCGAGCAGCCAGACGAGGGAACCGACCAGCGGGAACAGCAGCACGAGCACGAGCCAGCCCCACTTGGGCAGGTGGCGGACCTCGTCGTCGCGCGACGTGATCACGTCGAAGACGCAGAAGATCCACAGCACCAGGACCACCGGGCCCAGGAACATCCCGACTCGTGTCATCGCCACCCCGTTCGTCGTGCGCCGGCCGACCGGCGTGGCCGAAGGCTACTCCCCCGCCCGCCCGGCCGTCCCGAGGCGAGCCGTCGACCTGGGGCACCGCCTGGGGTCGACTACCGGATCGGTCAGCGGGGTCGGCCGAAGGTGAGCGTGCGGAGCTCCGGCACGGCCGTCGTGCGGCGGCGAGCCGCAGCCGGTGAGGGTGCGACCCGCATCGTGTAGGTGGCGGTCCCCGGCGTCCAGGTCCCGATGTCGGTGATGCCGTTGCCGTCCCAGTCGCCCGTGACCGGCAGGTCGGTGCTGCTGCCCAGCTGCACCGGGGTGACGGTCTCGAAGCCGTCGGCCGAGACGGTCCTGAGCAGGAAGGTCGCGGTCGCGACGTCGAAGACCCCGAGGTCGGTGAGGCCGTTGCCGTCCCAGTCACCGGTCACGGGCTGGGAGCCGCGGCTGCCGAGCCGGACCACCTGCTGCGTGCCGTCGGCCAGCAGGAGGCGGAAGTGTGCCCGTCCGGGACGCCAGACACCCAGGTCGGTGGTGCCGTTGCCGTCCCAGTCACCGGTCACCGGGAGGTCCTTGATGAGACCGAGCCTCGTGCGGACCACGCTGCCGTCGGCCATGCGCAGCAGGAACACGCGGGCGGCCTGCCGCCGGACGCCGATGTCGGTGACCCCGTCGCCGTCCCAGTCACCCGAGACGGGCAGGTCGCTGGGGAGGCCGAGCCGCACCGGGGCGGCCCCGACCCCGGCCGGGTCGTACATCTCGAAGGTCCCGGCCCCGGCGTCACGGCGGAAGACCGCGACCTCGTCGACCCGGTCGCCGTCCCAGTCGCCGGCGAGGGGGACGTCCGGGCAGTTCTGCGAGAGCGTCGGGACCCCGTAGACGAACTCCTCCTGGTGGAAGAGCGAGGGCTGGACGTCGCGGCCGAGCAGCTGCTCGTAGTGGAGGTGGGCACCGCTCACCCCGCCGGTGTCGCCGACCCGACCGATCGGCGCGCCCTGGTCGACGAACTGTCCGGGCACGACCCACTGAGCCTTGAGGTGGGCGTAGACGGTGGCGTACCCCTCGGGGTGCTCGATCCGGACCCACTTGCCGTAGCTCTTGGTGCCGTAGTCCTCGACCCGGGAGACCACGCCGCTCGCGGAGGCCACCACGAGGCGGCCGAGGTCGCCGTCGCGGTTGAAGTCGATGGCCAGGGCGCTCGGCCGGTGCTGCGCGCGGGTGCTGCCTTTCCACTCCTCGCCACAGCCGAACGGGAGCTCCTGGTCGGGCGCGGCGGTCGCGGCTGCGGGGACTGCGAGGAGCCCGGCAAGAACGGCCACAGCCGCCAGCACAGGGGTGGGTCGACGCAGGCGCATGACGTCCTCTCGGCTCAGCGGAGCGAGGCGAGTTCACAAGCGTCACAACGGACACATCAGTAAAACCGCACCTCAGAAGCGCTCAACCGTAACGCCCCACGGCGTGTCTGCATGCACCTTTTACCTAAATTGTGCTAGCCGCTACCCCCGGTAGCGGATCAGGCCCTCCTGGGCGACGGAGGCGACGAGGACGCCCGCCTCGCTGAACAGCCGGCCGAAGGCGAGCCCCCGCCCTCCCGAGGCCGACGGGGAGGCCTGGTCGTAGAGCAGCCACTCGTCGGCGCGGAACGGGCGGTGGAACCAGATCGTGTGGTCGAGCGAGGCGGACTGCATCTTCGGGTGGGAGACGTGCATGCCGTGCGGCACCAGGGTCGAGCCCAGCAGGGTCATGTCGCTGGCGTAGGTGAAGGCCGCGCGGTGCAGCAGGGGCTGCTCGCCGAGCTCGCCGTTGACGCGGACCCACAGCCGCGACTGCGAGGGCCGCTCGTCGTTGGGGATCGCCCCGCCTGGCCGGGAGTCGCCGACATAGCGGAGTTCCAGGGCGGCCCACTCCCGGATCCACTCGTCCGCGCTCTCGGGCGAACGCTTGCGGAACAGCTCACCGAGGTCGATGCAGTCGGCCGGGGCGGGCACCTCGGGCATCACGTCCTGGTGCTCGAAGCCCTCCTCGGGCACCTGGAAGCTCGCGGTCATGTAGTAGATGCCCCGGCCGTGCTGGCGCGCGACGATCCGGCGCGTCGAGAACGACTTCCCGTCCCGGATCCGCTCCACGTCGTACACGATCGGCACCGCGGTGTCGCCGGGGCGCAGGAAGTAGCTGTGCAGCGAGTGCACCTCACGCTCCGGCTCGACCGTGCGCGCACCGGCCACGAGCGCCTGCGCGGCGACCTGGCCGCCGAAGACCCGCTGCAGCAGCGTGTCGGGCTGGATGCCGCGGAAGAGGTTGAGGTCGATGGTCTCGAGGTCGAGGAGCTCGACGAGCTCGTCGGCAGAACTTGGCACGGGTACCTCTACTCGTCTGGTCGGTCTCGCCGGTCGAGGCCGGCCAGGAAGCGTTCGAACTCGGCGCCGAGCTCCTCACCGGTCGGGAGCTCCTGCTCCTCGGCCAGCGGCAGCGTGGACCCGTCGTCGGGGTCGGGGCGGTGGAAGGCGTCGTACTGCTGCTCGAGCCCTGCCACGACGTCGCGAACCTCTGCGGAGTCCTCGATCTGCGCGGTGATCTCGAGCATCTTCGCCTCACCGGCCGCCCGCAGCGGGTCGAGGTCCCACTCGAGGCCGGTCACGTCCTCGACGGACTCCAGCAGGGCCACCGAGGCCAGGGGGTAGTCGAACTGCGCCACGTAGTGCGGGATGTGCGCGACGAAGCCCGTCGCGGGGTGGCCCCACTCCCCCAGCCGGAACTCCAGCAGCGCCTGGGCGCTGGCGGGCACGCGGATCTGGCCCCGCCAGACGTTCTCCTGCACGAGCAGGTCCGGCGTGGTCGCGTGGTTGGTCAGCATCACCGGCCGCGTGTGCGGGACCGCCATCGGCACCGCACCCATGGCGACGGTCAGCCGCACCCCGAAGTGCTCGACGACCGTGCGCACGGCGAGGGCGAACGCCTCCCAGTGCATGTCGGGCTCGGGGCCGTGGAGCAGGAGGTACGGCGATCCGTTGCGGTCGTCCAGCAGCCGTACGACGAGCCGCGGCGCCTCGTACGCCTCGTAGTGGTTCTCCACGAAGGACATCGGTGGCCGGCGTGCCCGGTAGTCGTAGAAGTCGTCGATCGAGAAGCTCGCCACGACCCGGCCCGCGGACTCGCACTGCAGATGCTTCGCAGCGAGGCTCGCCGCGTTGCCGGCGTCGAGGAAACCGTCGAGGGCGTGGACGAGCACCGGCCCGTCCTTGCGGCCCTCGAGCTCGGGCACATCGTCGACGATGTGCACGAAACGGGATGCCTCAGCCATCACACAACCTTTCGGGCTCTACTCGTTGGCGGATACCAAGCGTATGCGCGACCGTCCTCCACTACCGTCCCGCTATGCGCTCATCAGGCGAGGATCGCGTCACATTGTCGCAGGCCGATCCCGTCGCCGAGCTCATCGACGAGCTGCGTGGGCGCATCGCGGAGGCCGGCGACCCCGAGCGCGCACCCGGGATGCAGGCCTACATGAAGTCGGCGATGCCGTTCCGTGGTGTGAGTGCCGTTCCTCTGCGCCGGATCGTGCCGCACCGTCCTCGACGCGCACCGCCTGCCGGACCGGGCGACGTGGGAGCGGGCGGTTCGCGCCCTGTGGGACGAGGCTTCCTACCGCGAGGAGCGGTACGCCGCGATCGCGCTGAGCGGTCACCGCCACTACCGGGACTTCCAGGACCCGGCGACCCTCGACCTCTACCGCCACCTCGTGGTCACCGGCGCCTGGTGGGACCTCGTCGACGACGTCGCGGTGCATCGCGTCGGGCCGGTCCTGCGCTCGGACCCCGCGACCGTGGCGCCGGTCATGAGGGCGTGGGCCGTCGACGACGACCTGTGGGTGCGTCGTACCGCTGTGCTGTGCCAGCTCGCGAGCAAGGCGGCCACCGACACCGCACTGCTCGCCGACGTCCTGGCCGCGAACCTGCAGGGATCACTTCACGGGCGCGAGTTCTTCATCCGCAAGGCCGTGGGCTGGGCCTTGCGGGAGTACGCCAAGACCGACCCCGACTGGGTGCTGGCGTTCGTCGCCGAGCACGACGCCGACCTCTCGGGACTCACCCGTCGCGAGGCGCTCAAGCACCTGCGCTGAGCGGGCGGGTCCCGCTCGGCGGGGTCGGAGCGGTGCGGCCCGCGAGGCCCTCCCGATCGGTCTAGCCG
This sequence comes from uncultured Actinomycetota bacterium, assembly GCA_963701425.1. Taxonomy (GTDB): domain Bacteria; phylum Actinomycetota; class Actinomycetes; order Propionibacteriales; family Nocardioidaceae; genus Nocardioides_C. The sequence continues at coordinate 377,132 of CAVPAG010000018.1, forward strand.
GGTGACGACCGGCACACCGCGGACGCTTCCGCGCCTTTGTTACCAGCGGGTAGCATCCGAGGGTCATTCCCCTACGACGCATGAAGGAGCCTTCGTGGCCCGACAGTTGCGAGAGGTCGTCTTCGTCGACGGTGTGCGAACGCCGTTCGGCAAGGCCAAGGGCCAGTACGCCGAGACGCGTGCGGACGACCTGGTGATCAAGTGCATCCGTGAGCTCATGCGGCGCAACCCCAACCTCCCGCCCGAGCGGGTCGACGAGGTCGCGATCGCCGCCACCACCCAGATCGGTGACCAGGGCCTGACCATCGGCCGCACCGCCGCGCTCCTCGCCGGGCTGCCGCAGAGCACCCCCGGCTACTCGATCGACCGCATGTGCGCGGGGGCGATGACCGCGGTGACGACCACCGCCGGCGGCATCGCCTTCGGCGCCTACGACGTGGTCCTCGCCGGCGGTGTCGAGCACATGGGCCGCCACCCGATGGGCGAGGGCGTGGACCCGAACCCCCGGATCATCGCCGAGAAGATCGTCGACACCGAGGCGCTGTCGATGGGGTGCACCGCGGAGAACCTCCACGACCGCTACCCCACGATCACCAAGGAGCGGGCCGACGCGTACGCCGTGCGGTCGCAGGAGAAGACCGCGAAGGCCTACGCCGACAACAAGATCCAGCCCGACCTGGTGCCGGTCGCGACGCGCTCGGCCGAGGGCGGCTGGGGCCTGGCCACCGTCGACGAGCCGCCGCGCCCGGGCACCACCATGGAGAGCCTCGCAGGGCTGAAGACGCCGTTCCGTGCGCACGGCCGCGTCACCGCGGGCAACGCCGCCGGCCTCAACGACGGCGCCACGATGGCCCTGCTCGCCGACGAGGAGACCGCTCGTGCGCTCGACCTCCCGGTCAGGATGCGCCTCGTCTCCTACTCCTTCGCGGGCGTCGAGCCCGAGGTGATGGGCGCCGGGCCGATCCCGGCGACCGAGAAGGCCCTTCAGCAGGCCGGCCTCACGATCGAGGACATCGAGGCCTTCGAGATCAACGAGGCCTTCGCCGTCCAGGTGCTCGCCTTCCTCGAGCACTTCGGCATCGACGACGAGGACCCGCGCGTGAACCCCTACGGCGGGGCGATCGCCATGGGCCACCCGCTGGCGTCCTCGGGCGTCCGTCTGATGAACCAGCTCGCCCACCAGTTCGAGGAGCGCCCCGAGGTCCGCTACGGCATGACCACGATGTGCATCGGTCTCGGCATGGGCGGCACCGTGATCTGGGAGAACCCCCACTGGAACGGAGAGAACGCCTGATGACCACCACTCCCGAGCTCCAGGCCCAGATCGAGCGGGCCGTCTCCCTCGCGGGCGACGAGGTCGTCACCGACGCCAAGCTCCGGTACGTCGACCTGCCGTTCGGCGCGGGCACCATGGCGCTGATCACCCTCGACAACGGGCTCGACCACACGCGTCCCAACACCTTCGGCCCGAAGAGCCTCGCGGCGCTGAACACCGCGATCGACGAGGCCCAGTCGCGCGGCGACGTGGCCGCGATCGGCGTCACCGGCAAGCCGTTCATCCTCGCGGCCGGGGCGGACCTCTCCTCGGTGCAGGTGCAGAGCCGTGACGACGCCAAGGTGATCGCGCAGATCGGCCACGGGGTCTTCCGCAAGCTCGTCGACGGGGGCAAGCCCTCCTTCGGCTTCATCAACGGGCTCGCCCTCGGCGGCGGCCTCGAGGTAGCCCTGCACTGCACCTACCGGACCGTGCAGGACAGCGCGCCGGCGCTGGGTCTTCCGGAGGTGATGCTGGGCCTCGTCCCGGGCTGGGGCGGCGCCTACCTCGTGCCGAACCTCCTCGGGGCCGAGAAGGCCGTGAAGCTGATCGTCGAGAACCCGCTCAACCAGGGCAAGACCCTCACCGGCCACGCCGCCTTCGAGCTGGGCCTTGCCGACGCGGAGTTCTCCGGCGCCGACTTCCTCGAGCAGTCGCTGCTCTGGGCGGCCCGGGTGCTCAACGGTGACGTGACCGTCGAGCGACCCGACGTCGACCGGGGCGAAGCCTGGGACGCCGCCGTCGCGAAGGGCCGCTCGGTCGCGGACTCCAAGACCGGTGGGGCCTCCCCCGCGGCGTACCGCGCTCTCGACCTCATCGCCGCGGCCAAGGACAGCAGCCGTGACGAGGGCTTCGCCGCCGAGGACGAGGCGCTCGCGGACCTGATCCTGACCCCCGAGCTCGCGGCGAGCCTCTACTCCTTCGACCTGGTGCAGAAGCGGGCGAAGCGGCCTGCGGGTGCTCCGGACAAGTCCCTGGCCCGTCCGGTCACCAAGGTCGGCATCGTGGGTGCGGGTCTCATGGCGAGCCAGCTCGCCCTGCTCTTCGCCCGTCGCCTGCAGGTGCCCGTCGTCCTCACCGACCTCGACCAGGCACGCGTCGACAAGGGTGTCGCCTACGTCCACGAGGAGCTCGACAAGCTGCTGCTCAAGGGCCGGCTCAGCCAGGACAAGGCGAACCGTCTCAAGGGCCTCGTCACCGGCTCGGTCGAGAAGAAGGACGCCTTCGCCGACGCCGACTTCGTGATCGAGGCGGTCTTCGAGGAGATGGGCATCAAGAAGAAGGTCTTCGCGGAGGTCGAGGAGACCGTCTCGCCCGAGTGCGTGCTCGCGACGAACACCTCCTCGCTCTCGATCACGGAGATGGCAGCCGACCTGAAGCACCCCGAGCGGGTCGTCGGCTTCCACTTCTTCAACCCTGTCGCGGTGATGCCCCTGCTCGAGATCGTGCAGGGCGAGAAGACCGACGACGCCACGCTGGCCACGGCGTTCGCCACCGGCAAGACGCTGAAGAAGACCACGATCCTCGTCAAGGACAGCCCCTCGTTCATCGTCAACCGGCTGCTCGGCCGGTTCATGGGCGAGGTCAGCAAGATCGTCGACGAGGGCACGCCGATCAAGGTCGCCGACGGCGCCTTCGCCGGTGTCGCGCCGATGCCGCCGTTCGTGCTGCTGTCGCTGGTCGGCCCGGCCGTCGCGCTGCACAACAACGAGACGCTGCACCGCGCCTTCCCGGACCGGTTCTACGTCTCGCCGAACCTCGAGAAGCTCGTGGCGGCCGGGAAGCCGGCGCTCTACGGCCCGGACGGCGAGGTCGACCCCGAGGTCGCCGAGATGTTCGAGGCCGGCGACGTCGAGCTCACGCCTGCGCAGGTCCGCGAGCGGGTGCTCTCGGTGCTCGCGGAGGAGGCCCGTCTGATGCTCGACGACGGTGTCGTGGTCGGCCCCGAGGACATCGACCTCGGCATGATCACCGGTGCCGGGTTCTCGTTCTGGAACGGCGGCCTCACCATGCTGCTCGACCGGACCGGCATCTCCGAGAAGGTCACCGGCCGGAAGTTCCACTGACGCGTCTCTTCCGCGCCGCTCGGCCGGGGGGCTTTCCCAAGGTCCCTTGGTAAAGCGCCACTTCCCTCGCGACATTTCACGAGGGGAGTGGCGCTTTACACAGGGCAGTGGCCGGGTACGCCGACCGCCCCTGCCACCCGGGTACGCCGACCGCCAAAGCCACCCGGGTACGCCGGACCGACAGCTCTCGCACGACGGGCGGCTCGTCGAGGTCAGACCGTCGCAGCCGCCGGGACGCCGTCCGCGGCACGCACCATCTCCGCAGCGGCCTCCTCGACCGCCCGCGCCAGGACCGTGACATCGGGCACGGAGTCGGCGTCGACGGTGATGCCGACGCCGAGAGTCCCCGCGTAGGAGACCACGCCGAAGGTCACGCCCAGGTTGGCCGTCACCGTGACGAAGGGGTACATCTCGAGGAGCCGGGACCCGAAGAGGTACAGCGGTGCCCGGGACCCGGTCAGGTTGGTCACCACCACGTTCACGAACGGCTGGTGGTGCAGCACCTTCGGCGCCAGGGACTTCAACATGCGCTGCGGCACGAGTCCGCCGAGGGTGAGCACCGTGCCGCCGAGGTTGCTCTGCAGAGAGCTCTTCACCCGGCCGGTCTCGGCGGCGACCATCCGCAGGCGCTCGAGGGGGTCTGGCGAATGGGGCAGGCTGACGAACATCATCGTGAAGCGGTTCTCGATCTCACCGGCGGGGTTGAGGCCGTGGGTCGAGACAGGGACGACCACGCGCAGACGGTCCGCGTGCTCGCCCACCTGCTCGACGTAGCCGGCGACCGCGGCCATGACGACGGCGAGCACGACGTCGTTGAGCTTCACGCCCATGAGTGCCTTCACCCGCTCGAGGTCGGGCAGCTCGAGCCGCACCCAGGCGAAGTCGCGCCTGGGTCCGACCGGCCGTGTGAAGGGCAGCACCGGCGCGGGTGCAAGAAGGGTCCTCCCGGCCCGGACCACCGCCGCGACCCGACCGGGCACCTCGGTGGGCCTGGCCAGCGACCGGCCGAGGTGCCAGACGCGCTTGGCCCTGCCGCCGCCACCGCTGGTACGCAACCGTCGCGAGCATCGGCAGCGCGGCCGGGGCCGGCGTGGCGAACCACGGCCCCGACGGGTCCTCCTGGATCCGCGGCTCGGGGTCGAACATCGAGAACACGACGCCGAGGATGGCCACCCCGTCGCCGACCACGTGGCTGACCCTGGGCACCAGCGCCACCCTGTCTCCCGCGACCCCCTCGACCACCCAGAACTCCCAGAGCGGACGGTCGGCCGGGAAGGGCGCCTCCATCAGCCGCGCCACGAACTCCCGGAGCTGCGCGTCGCTGCCCGGACGCGGCAGAGCAGCCAGCCGCAGGTGCCGGGAGATGTCGAAGTGCTCGTCGTCCACCCAGACCAGCCCCTGGCCGAACGGCACCGGCCTGAGCACCTGCCGGAACCGAGGCGCACGGGTCAGCCGTGCCTCGAGATGACGGCGGATGCGGTCGATCGGGATCGCGCCGGACTCGTCCCGCAGCGTGTCGCCCTGGCACAGAGCCAGGCCGCCGAGCTGCAGTGGGGCGTCGGCCGCCTGGGCGCACCAGATCGTGGCGTCCTCCGGTGACAGGGGCTCGACGCGCATGGCGCACCATCCACTTCTCTCGAGACCATGGTTGACCCGGAGCCGCCCGCCGCGCCACGGCCGTTGGTCCCGGCCGCGCGACCGCCGGAGAGCTGGAAGGGCCTGCCCGCCGGCGGTACGACGAAGCGCCGCACCCTCCTCGGGTACGGCGCCTCGCCGGTGGTTGCTCAGGCCGTCGTCGGCCGGGTCGCCCGCTCGATCGCGACGGCGAGCACCGTGAGGAAGACGGCGGCGATCGCGCAGCCCCACCAGGTCACGTTGGAGAGGATGAAGACGGCGAACGCGGCGACCGCGGCAGCCGGCCCCCACCAGCGAACGAGACCGGCTCGCCAGAGCGCAGCCGCTGCCAGCGGTAGCGCGAGGGCCAGTCCGACGAGGCCGGGAAGGGTGAACACCGGGACTCCCCACATCGTCGCGCCGATGTGCTCGTTGACCCGCTCGATCGCGTCGACGCCGTACAGCTGGCCGATGGCCGAGTCGTACCAGTCGACGAAGAGAAGGCCGGGCAGCGTGGTCATCCCCGCGAAGCCGATGACCGCGGCGATGTTGGCCAGCCAGGCGCCCTTGCCCTTCACGTACGCCGCCAGGAGCAGCGCAGGGGCGATCCAGAACGCGTAGGACCAGTGGTAGCCCAGCGACTTGAACTGGAGCGGCTCGGGGTTGGCCGTGTAGATCTCGTACATCTCCCGGCCAGCCTGGCCGGCGGCCGGGTCGGCGACCGCGCCGACGACGGCGAAGGCCCCGGCGAGCACAGGACTCGCGACGATGAACCAGCGCCGGACCGAGACGGCTCGCGAAGGGGTTGCGACGGCGGCCTCGGAGCCCAGGACCTGGCCGGCGCTGCTGATGGTGGTGGCGGACATCTTCGATCCTCACGTGGTGGTTGAACGACTTGACGTGGTTCAACTCTCGCCGTGGGTCTTCTCAGCGCGGATCGGTCGTGAGGCGGATTTCGACCTCAGTCGTACGACGGATCTCCGGACGCCTCGCGCTCCCCTGGGACGACGACGCCGTTCTCGTAGGCGAAGATCACCGCCTGCACCCGGTCGCGCAGGCCGAGCTTGCTCAGCACGTTGCTGACGTGGGTCTTGGTGGTGGCCTCCGACACGAACAGCCGCGCGGCGATGTCGACGTTGGACAGGCCGCGGGAGAGCAGCCCCAGGACCTCCACCTCGCGCGGGGTGAGCCGCCCGAGCGCCGGGTCGGGAGCGCGGGCCGGCGTGGAAGGCCGGCGTACGAACGCGTCGATCACCCGCCGGGTCACCCCGGGAGCGAGCAGGGAGTCCCCGGCCGCGACGACGCGGATGGCGGAGGCGAGCTCCTCGGCAGGAGCGTCCTTGAGCAGGAACCCGGAGGCGCCGGCGCGGAGCGCCTCGAAGACGTACTCGTCGAGGTCGAACGTGGTCAGCACGAGGACCCGGGTCGGCACGCCCTCCTCGACGAGAGTGCGGGTGGCCGCCAGCCCGTCGAGGACCGGCATCCGGATGTCCATGAGCGTCACCGCCGGGCGCAGCCGGCGGACGACCTCGAGGGCCTCCTCGCCGTTGGCGGCCTCCCCGACGACCTCGAGGTCGGGCTCGGCGTCGAGGAGGGAGCGGAAGCCGGCCCGCACCATGCCCTGGTCGTCGGCGATGACGAGGGACGTCACGCGGTCTCCTTCACCGGCAGGCTCGCGGCGAGCCGGACCCCGCCGGACGGCCCCGGCCCGACGTCCACCTTGCCGTCGTACAACGCGACCCTCTCGCGCACTCCCACGAGCCCGTGCCCTCCCGTCGCCACTTCCGCGAGGCCCTTCCCGTCGTCCTCGACCACGATGTCGAGCCTCCCCGGGCCATATCTCAGCATCACTCGGGCGTGCTCCGCGCCGGAATGCCGCAAGGCGTTGGTGAGGCCCTCCTGCACGATCCGGTAGGCCGCGAGGTCCACACCGGGAGGCAGGTCGTACCTCTCCCCCGTCACCTCGAGGTCCACGTCGAGCCCCGAGCCGCGCACCTGCGCGATCATCCGGTCGAGCTCGTGCAGACCCGGCTGCGGCGTCAGTGACGCGGCCTCTCCGTCGCTGCGCAGCACCCCGAACAGCCTTCGCATCTCGGCGAGGGCCTCCCGGGCGGTGGCCTCGACCGCCGCGAGGTCCTCCGCCTCCTTGGCGTGCTCGGGTCCGAGCCGACGGCGTACCGCCTGGGTCTGGATGGTCACCACGCTGATCGAGTGGGAGACGATGTCGTGGAGCTCGCGGGCGATGCGGGTCCGCTCCTCGGCGGCGGCTGCCGCGGCCTGTTCCTTCTGCTCCCTCTCGAGCCGGTCGGCTCGTGCGACCGCCTCCTCGGTGCGGGCGACCCTCTGGCGGACCGCTGCACCGACCGTCCACGGCCCGACGAGGAACACCAGTGCGGCCGCGACGTCGCTCGGGACGAGGCCTTCTCTGACGCTCACGCCCACGAAGGGAAGAACGACGAGTGCCAGGCCGGCGTAGCTTCGAGGAGGCTCCGTCTCGGCCCCGATCGTGTAGCAGACGAGGACCAGCGAGAGCAGCGTCGAGAACTGCTGCTCAGGGTTGATGACGAGGTCGATCCCCACGACCACGGCCGCCACCCCGACCGGGAATGACCGCCGCCAGGCCAGCGCGGCCATGGCCGCGCCCGCGAGGACGACATGGAGCACCGGCGAGGTGACCGCCGGGCTGAACAGCGCCTCGGCCACGCTGAACAGCACGAACGCCGCGGCGATCGCGATGTCGACGGCAGGAGGGACGGGAATCCGCATGCCCTGAAGGTAGGCGACCCCGCGGGCGCCCACATCGGTCTTGCGAACGATATCGACGCGAGAACGATCCGAACCTTTTGCGAGGCTCGTCGCGTCTAGGGTGCTGAGAGGGTCGACCGGACCCGGTGACCCCAGGGGGACTCATGGCACGACGCGACACGGTCGCGTTCACCGAGTTCGTGGCCGCCCGCAGCCCTGCCCTGTTCCGGACCGCCTACCTGATGGTGGGCGACCACGGACTGGCGCAGGACCTCGTACAGGAGGCGCTGACGAAGACCTACGTCGCGTGGCCGCGGCTGCGCGAGGTCTCCAAGGCCGAGGCCTACACGCGCAAGGCGATCACGACGACCTACATCTCGTGGTGGCGGCGCAAGGCGTGGGCCGCCGAGCGCCCTCGCGACGACGTCCCCGAGGGCGGGCTCACGAGCGAGCCGGGTCACGACAACGGTGTCGTCAGACCGGGCCTGGGTGTGGAGCGAGCTCCAGTCGCTGCCACCGCGCCAGCGCGCGGCCATCGTCCTCCGTTACTACGAGGACCTCACCGAGGCCCAGACCGCCGAGGCGATGGGCTGTGCGGTCGGGACGGTGAAGAGCCAGGTGGCTCAAGGCATCAAACGACTCCGGGAGCAGATGGGCGCCGACGGCGGTGGACCTCCTCCCCCACGACACTGTGTTCACCAACTACGAGGCGGTGCAGGGATGACCGGGCTGCTGAAGGAGACCATGCGGGAGCGGGCGGACGCCCAGACGCCGCCCACCATCGACGTCGACACACTGGTCCGCGCGGGTGACCGCCGCGTACGTCGTTCGCGCGTCACCACCGGGCTGGCCGCCGCGGGCGTGACCGGGATACTCGCAGTGGGGACCCTGGTCGGACCTCAGCTCCTCGACGGCAGTACGACGGACGACTCGCGCTCGTCGCCGGTCCGGGACGCGCGACCGCTGGGACCGTTCGCCGAGCGGCGCCCACCTATGCCGTCGACGCACGCATCTACTACGGCAACACCACCATCGACGTCGGGGAGACGGTCGAGTCGTTCGTCCAGACCGACGACGGGTTCGTCTACGCCACGATCGACGGGCAGATCCACCTGGCCGACGACGACGACGAACGCGCCGATCGGGCACACCAGCCCCGACGGCCTCTACCTCAAGGCCGACGACAGCGGCTCGCTCGTCGCCTGGGTGGAGTTCTCCGCAGGGCCAGGCTCCTGAGCTGGTCGTCTACGACACCGCCGAGCGGCAAGGAGGTAGTGCGCACCGACGAGGGCACCAGACCCGACATGCAGTCCTACCGCGACACCGACTCGGTCTACGTCTACGCGGTCGACGACGGCACGGTCTACTGGCGCAACGCCGACGGGGTCGATCGCCCTCGACGTCGCGAGCGGGACGTCCGAGCTGCTTCTCGGCGGGGCCGGTGCGTTCGACATCTCCGATGTCGCCAACGGCCACTTCGCCCACGTCTCACGCGAGTGGGAGGGCGAGGACACCCCGCTCCGGGTCAGCACCGACCTCGAGCACCCGTCGCGACCACTCCCGTCAGGCTGGGAGGGCTACCTCTCTCCCGGTGCCCGTTACGTCTCCACCGACCAGGCCGACGAGCTGGCGGTCTACGACGTGGCGACCCGGGAGGACGTCACGCCCGACACGTTGGGGTACGAGTTCGTCGCCGCCTACGCCTGGCTCGACGACAGCACCGTCACGCTGATCGGCATCAGGCGCCTCGGCGGGGGTTCCCAGCCGATCGACATCCTCACCTGCGACGTTCCCAGGGGCTCTGCGAGGTCGCGGCGGACGGTGTGGCGACGTACTCGGAGGACGGTCCGCCACCGCTCGCACTCCCGGTCGGCGAGCGTCTCGGCTGACCGGCGATCCTGTACGGACGGGTCAGCGCTCGGCCGTGGTCTCCGCCTCGGCCGAGCGCTGCCCGACCAGGCTGTGCCGCTTGCCGTAGGCGAAGTACACGACGAAGCCGAGCGCCATCCAGATGCCGAACCGGACCCAGGTGTCGCCGGTGAGGTTGAGCATCAGGTAGAGGCACAGCAGCACGGCGAGGGTCGCGACCACGGGAGCGGCGGGCACCCGGAACGACCGCGGGCAGGTCGGGTCGGGTCCGGCGCAGCACCACGACCCCGACGCTCACCAGGATGAAGGCGAAGAGCGTGCCGATGTTGACCAGGTGGGCCAGGGTCTCGAGGCCGATGAAGCCGGCAGAGTGACGGCGACCGCGACGCCGGTGACCAGGGTGATCTTGTACGGGGTGCGGAAGCTCGGGTGCACTCTGGCCAGGCCCCTGGGCAGCAGCCCGTCGCGGGCCATCGCGAAGGCGACCCGGGTCTGGCCGAGCATGAGGATCATCACGACCACGGTGAGACCGATGCACGCACCGATCGCGATGAGGTTGCCCATCCACTCCACCCCGACCGCGTCGAAGGCCGTGGCGAGCGGGGCGGCGTCCTCGGGGTCGATGTCGCTGTAGTTCTGCATGCCGGTGATGACCAGGCTGACTGCCATGTAGAGGACGGTGACGATCGCGAGCGAGCCGAGGATGCCGATCGGCACGTCGCGCTGCGGGTTGCGGGACTCCTCGGCCGTGGTGGCCACGACGTCGAACCCGAGGAAGGCGAAGAACACCAGCGCGGCGCCGGCGACCACCCCGGCCGGGCCGTAGACCGCAGGCTCCAGCCCCAGCAGCGACGTGATCAGCGGGAGGTCCATGAACCCGCCCCCGGCGTCGGGAGCGGGCTGGGACTCCGGCACGAACGGCGAGTAGTTCGACGCCTCGATGAAGCCGATGCCGGCGACGATCACCATGACCACGACGGCGAGCTTGATGGCGACGACCACCTGGTTGATGCGGCTGGAGAGCTTGATCCCGAAGATCAGGACAACCATGACGGCGAGCGCGATGAGAACGGCCGGGAGGTTGAACAGCCCGTCCTCCGCCGACGAGAGCGACTCCGGGATCTCGAAGGGCGTGCCGGCGAGGAGGTTCTGGAGGTAGCCGGAGAACCCGGTCGCGAGCGCCGCCGCCCCGATGGTGAACTCGAGGACGAGGTCCCAGCCGATCGTCCAGGCGACCAGCTCGCCGAAGGTGGCGTAGCTGAACGTGTAGGCGCTGCCGGCGACCGGCACGGTGGACGCGAACTCCGCGTAGCACAGGGCCGCCAGGCCACAGGCCAGGCCCGCGATCAGGAACGAGACCGACACCGCGGGGCCGGCGTTGGTGGCGGCCGCCGTGCCGGTCAGCACGAAGATGCCGGCGCCGATGATCACCCCGACGCCGAAGATCACCAGGTCCAGGGCGCCGAGGTTCTTCTTGAGCCTGTGGTCGGGGTGCTCGGTGTCCTTGATGGACTGCTCGACCGACTTGGTGCGCAGGAAGTCCATGTCAGCTCCTCGGTCGGGCAGGAGGAAGATGCGGTCTCCCTAGGAGGGTAGGCCCCGCCTCTCGGGTTCGGACTAGCCGTGGTCGAGGTCGACGAGCGTCTCGCCCTTGTCCAAGGCGGTGACGTCCTCGACGATGCTGCGGGCGAGCTTCTGGGCGGTCAGCCCGATCTCGTCGAGGATCTTCGCCCGCTTGGCGTGGTCGAGGAAGCGCTGCGGGATGCCGTGGAGCCGCACCGGGGTGTCGATGCGAGCCTCGTTGACCATCTGCAGCAACACAGAGCCGCACCCGCCGGTGATGCCGTTGTCCTCCACGCTGACCACGAGGCGGTGCTCGCGGGCGAGGTCGAGGACGGCCGGGTCGAACGGCTTGACCCAGCGCGGGTCGACGACCGTGACGCCGATGCCCTGGTCCGTCAGTCGCTCGGCGACCTCGACGGAGGTGGAGGCCATCGAGCCGATGCCGACGAGCAGCACGTCCTTGGCGCCCTTGCGCACGAGCACGTCCATGGAGCCCGCGCGGTCGACGCGCTCGATGTCGGCGATCGGCGGGCCCTTCGGGAAACGTACGACGGTCGGGGCGTCGTCGACCTGGACAGCCTCCCGGAGCAGCTCACGCAGACGGGCACCGTCGCGAGGCGCGGCCAGGCGGAGGCCGGGGACGACCTGGAGGATCGACATGTCCCACATGCCGTTGTGGCTCGCGCCGTCGTCGCCGGTCACACCGGAGCGGTCGAGCACGAAGGTGACGCCGCACCTGTGCAGCGCCACGTCCATCAGGACCTGGTCGAAGGCACGGTTGAGGAAGGTCGCGTAGATGGCGACGACCGGGTGGAGGCCGCCCATCGCGAGGCCGGCGGCCGAGGTGGCGGCGTGCTGCTCGGCGATGCCGACGTCGAAGGTGCGCTCGGGGTAGCGGGCCGCGAACTGGTCGAGGCCGACCGGGTGGAGCATCGCTGCGGTGATCGCGACGAGGTCCTTGCGCTCCCCGCCGAGCGTGACCATCTCGTCGGCGAAGATGTCGGTCCAGATCTGGCCCTTCGGGTTCTCGACGCCGGTCTCGACGTCGAACGGCCCCGGCGAGTGGAAGTTGTCGGCCTCGTGACGCTCCGCCGCGTCGTAGCCGAAGCCCTTCTTGGTGATCACGTGCACGATCACCGGGCCACCGAATCTCTTCGCCTGGGTCAGGGCGTGCTCGACCGCCGGCCGGTCGTGGCCGTCGATGGGGCCGACGTACTTCAGGCCGAGGTCCTCGAAGAGGCCCTGCGGAGCGAGCGCGTCCTTCATGCCCTTCTTGACCGCGTGCAGGGCGTCGTACACCGCCGGGCCGACGCCGCGAACGCCGTGGAGACGCTTCTTGACCAGGTCGAGCACCTGCTCGTAGCGGGGGTTGGTGCGCAGCGTGGTGAGGTGGTTGGCGAGGCCGCCCACGGTCGGGGTGTAGGAGCGCCCGTTGTCGTTGACGACCATGACCAGCTTGCGGTCCTGGTCGGCGGCGATGTTGTTCAGCGCCTCCCAGGCCATCCCGCCGGTGAGCGCTCCGTCGCCGATCACCGCGACGACGTAGCGGTCCTCGCCGCGGATGTGGAAGGCCTTCGCCAGCCCGTCGGCGTAGGACAGGGCGGTGGAGGCGTGGGAGTTCTCGACGACGTCGTGGTCGGACTCGGCCTGGCTCGGGTAGCCGGAGAGGCCGCCCTCCTGCCGAAGCGTCTCGAACTGCCCGGCGCGGCCGGTGAGCGCCTTGTGGACGTAGGCCTGGTGACCGGTGTCGAAGATCACCCGGTCCGTCGGCGAGTCGAAGACCCGGTGGATCGCCATGGTCAGCTCGACGACGCCGAGGTTGGGGCCGAGGTGGCCGCCGGTGCGCGAGACCTTCGTGACCAGGAAGTCACGGATCTCCGTCGCTAGCTCGTCGAGCTGGTGGTCGTCGAGGTCGCGCAGGTCGCGCGGACCGGTGATCGACTCCAGGTAACCCATCAATCCTCTTCCCACTCGACGAACAACCCTGTGAGTCTAGTCGTCGAACCCTCAGACCTCGAAGACGGCGACGGCCGGCTCCACGAGGCTGCCGAGCCACACGCGACCGTCGTGCTCGCGGACGCCGGTGACCATGTGGAAGGACGAGGCGTCGAAGGACCTGTCGTGGACGACCGTGCCGGCGTCGTCGAAGGCCATCACCCGTGCGGTGCGCTTGGGCTTGGGCTGCAGCGCCTCCGGCAGCCGCCACGCCGCCCGGCGCAGCGGCATCGGGCCCCGCATCAGCCCCTCGACGACCGGGTCTCTCGGCGAGGCGACCGTGACCCACACCAGCCCGTCGCTGCCGCGGGCGATGTTGTCGGGATAGCCCGGCAGGTCCGCGGCGAGGTGGTCGGTCTCGCCGGCGCGCTCGCCGGTCAGCCATCGACGTACGACGGTGCGGCCGGCGGTCTCGGCCACCGCGACGTAGGACTCGTCCGCGGCAAGGGCGACCCCGTTGGCGAAGCGCAGCCCGTCCAGGACGACGGAGACCGACCCGTCGGGGTCACGGCGCAGCAACCGGCCGGTGCAGGTGTTCTCCACCACGTCGGCCTTCCAGCGGTCGATGCCGTAGACGCGGGAGGAGTCGGTGAAGAAGACCGTGCCGTCGCCGGCGACCGCGGCGTTGTTGCAGAACACCATCCGGCGGCCGTGGACGAGACGGGTCAGCTCCTCGACCGCGCCGGTGCCGGGGTCCATCGCCAGCAGGCCGAGCCGCGCGTCGCACACCAGGAGCCGACCGTCGGGGAGCAGCTCGAGACCGAGCGGCCGTCCTCCCGTGGAGCCGACCCGCTCCAGGCGGGCGCCCGCGTCCCGGACGCGCCAGACGGTCCCGTCCTCGGTGCCGGTGTACACCTCGCCGTCGGGACCGACGAGCACGTCCTCGGCTCCGTGGCCCGGCACGGGCAGGACGGTGAGCAGGCCGGCATCGGGGGCATGGGTCGTCATGGGACCGCAGGCTACAGCCGCGCCACGAACCGCCGGCCGCGCAGCGCCTCCTCGACGAGGCCCACGGCGCGGCGCTCGGCGGCCAGCCTCGCTGACTCGGCGTGCCAGGTCTCGACAGCGGCCTCCACCGTGCGGGGCTCGGCGACGTCCCGCAGCACCGCGCGGGCCTCGCTGAGCCCGCGGCGCACGGCCGCCTGGGACGACTCGACGTGCAGCACCGCGAACCGCGCCAGGACGACGATGTGACGGCGCAGCACCGGGTAGGAGCGGTACTCAGGAGGGCAGATGTCGAGCAGCCAGTTCTGGGCGGTCTGCTCCCAGCCCGGCGCGTCGGGAGGGCGGACCTGCCTCGGCCAGCCTGGAGGAGCGACGTACTGAGCCATGCCCTCAGGATACGTCAGGTTCGAACAGGTGTTCGACCATTCCCGGAGCTTGTGGCGTCGGCCGGCGCCTTCTGGAGCGCCGGACGGTGGTCCAGAGGGACCTCGTGCCGCTCGCACCACTCCAGGAGGGCGGGTACCGCGTCCTCCGACATCGCCGCGTCGTGGGCAAGGCTCCAGGGATCGAGCTGCTCCCCCAGGCCGTCCACGAGGGGCCGGACCTCGGCCCAGCTGAAGCGGTACGACGCACGGCCGCTGTGGACCAACGCGTCGGCCACCAGCTCGCCGACCAGCCGACCCGCGACGAGCCTGCGCTCCTCGTCGGCGGCCTCCTCGGGCATCAGCGGAGCGACGAGGTCCGCCGCCCAGCCCAGCCGCAGGGCCTCGAGTGCCTGCCCCAGGTCGCCCTGAGTGTCCCCGCCGTCCTCCATCGCCTCGATCAGCGCGGCCGCGTTGCTCCGGGTCCGGGCGGTGAGACCCTCGGTGAACAGCTCCTCCCACGGGGCGGCGGTCGCGGGGGTTCCGGCGTACATCCACTCCTCGAGCCGGCGGAGCGTCGCGGGTGCATGGTGGAGCAGCTCCATCGCGGGACCGGAGTCGTCGGCCTCGTCCGGCGCGTCGAGACGCGACAGGAGGTCCACCCGCTCGGGGGTGGTGGGATGCGTGTCGTAGACGGAGCGCTCCTCGGGCGCCGGGTCCGTACGGAGATCGTCGAGCTGCTGCTGCCGCTCGGGGGTCGTCCAGAGCTGCTGGAAGCCGGTGAACAGCTCGCGCGGGCGGCGGCGCAGCTCAGACCCGCTGGAGGCGTAGTTCTCGACGAAGAAGGACCAGGCCGCGGCGATCGCGGGCAGCTCCTTCAGCGCGCTGATGGCGACGCCCTTGCCCGCAAGGCGAGCGCTGTACGCGTCCGCCTCGAGCTCCTGGCGCCGGTTCACGCTGCTGGCGACGGCGACGTACAGGCGGGCGTACCAGCCGAACAGCCTGCCCAGCCACGACCCCGGGCCGAGGTGGAGGATGATGCGCCGCAGCGACTCCTGACCGCGGTAGGTCACGCCGGACAGGCTCGTGTGCCGGCCGCTGTAGTGGCCGAGCTCGTGGGCGAGCACCGACCTCATCTGGAGGCTCGTGAGCCCGACGAGCAGAGGCACGCCGACGTACATCCGCCGGACGCCCGGGACCAGCCCGAGCCAGCGGGAGGTCTCCGAGACGGCCGCGTTGACGTCGGGGACGAGACGGATCTCGTCGGGCGGCCGCGTGTCCACCTGCTCGGCGAGGTAGCAGACCTCGGTCCACAGACGCGGCTGGTCGAGCTCGGTGAGGACCACCCCGGGCTCGTCGTCGTCCCCGTGGCGACGCAGGCCCGCCCACAGGCCGCGGCCGACGGCGACCGAGACCACGCCTGCCAGCAGCACCAGCTTGACCAGAGCGATGCCGGTGAAGC
Organism: uncultured Actinomycetota bacterium; assembly: GCA_963701425.1. GTDB lineage: Bacteria > Actinomycetota > Actinomycetes > Propionibacteriales > Nocardioidaceae > Nocardioides_C. Next base: position 393,068 of record CAVPAG010000018.1, read on the forward strand.
CGTGAACCACGACCTGGTAGACCGCGTAGAGCAGCCCGCCGATGACACCGAGAGCCAAGGCGTAGACGCCGAGCAGCATCGCGACTGCCAGGACAGCGCGCAGTGTGTACCTCAAGATGACCCCCCGGTGGCGCTCGTCGCCCAGGACACGGCAACAGCAGCACGGTAGACCCTCCAGGCGCCGCGCGAGACCTGTTTGTCCTGATCCCGCCCGGCGGAGCTGGTGACCGTCGTGGGTGCGACGGGGTGCTGGTGTCAGACGCCGACGGGAGTGCGGTCGTCGTAGTCGTCGTAGTCGTCGCCCTCCGGGAGGACCGGGGCAGGCTCCGCCGGGTCGGGTCCGACCGGGAGCGCCGCAGGGACGGAGTCGTCCCAGTCGAGGTGTGCGATGTCGGCCTCGATGCTCGGCAGCAGGCGGTCCAGCCAGGCCGGGAGCCACCAGTTCCACTTCCCGAGCAGTGCCATGGTCGCCGGCACCAGGACCATGCGGATGACCGTGGCGTCGAGCAGGATCGCGACCGCCATCCCGAAACCGAGCATCTTCACGACCACGTCGGCCTCGGTCGCGAACCCGAGGAAGACCGCGATCATGATCGCCGCCGCCGCGGAGATGACCCGACCCGTGGAGGAGAGCCCTCGCACCACGCTGCCGCGCGCGTCCCCGGTGGCCAGCCAGTCCTCACGGACCCGCGAGAGCAGGAAGACCTCGTAGTCCATGGAGAGGCCGAACAGGATCGCGAACATCAGCACGGGCAGCCAGCTCGACACCGGCATCGCGTGGTCGAGGCCGAGGAGCTCGGTCCCCCAGCCCCACTGGAACACCACGGTCACCACGCCGTAGGCCGCGGCGATGGACAGCAGGTTCATCACGGCCGCCTTGACCGGCACCACGACCGAGCGGAAGACCATCGCGAGCAGGATGACGGAGACCGCGACCACGAAGCCGATCACGAGCAGGATCCGCTCGGTCAGCATGTCCGCGATGTCGGCGAACAACGGCGTGAGGCCGGTCAGCTCCGCTCCTTCGGGGAGTACGTCGCTGCGGATCTGCTCGACGAGTGCTCCGGTGCGCTCGTCGGTCGGGCCGAACTCGGGCTGGACCTCGAACATCACGAGCTCACCGTCGGCGGACTCCTGCGCCGGGCCGACCAGCGCGACCCCCGGCAGGTCCGCCAGCTCCTCGGCGACCTCGACGACTGTGCCGGCGGAGACGCGGTCGGTCTCGGCGACCACGAGCATCGGGCCGTTCGCGCCGGCGCCGAACTCCTCGGTCACCAGGTCGTAGGCCTTGCGCGCGGTCTGGTCCGTGGGGCCGCTTCCGGCGTCCTGCGGCCAGGTGCGCATCGCCAGCGCGGGAGCTGCCAGCGTGATCATGAGCAGCAGGGCGGCGAGTGCCCAGGGCAGGGGCCGACGGCCGACCTTGGCGGCCCATCGGGCGGTGAGCGACGGGCGCTCCTCCCGCACGCGGCCCTTCCGGTGGCGGCGCGGCAGCACCCGGTTCTTGGCCAGGCCCAGCAGCGCGGGGACCAGCGTGATGGCAGCCGCTGCGACGGCGACGACCGCGATGGCGGTGGCGAAGCCGAACGACGAGTACACCGAGAGTCCCGCGAGCCGGAGGCCCATGAGCGAGACCAGGACCGTGGCCGAGGCGAAGACGACCGACCGCCCGGCCGTCGCGGTCGCCCGTGCGGCGGACCGGCGCACGTCGTACCCCTCGCGCAGGTTCTCCACGTGGCGGGTGACGAGCAGGAGTGCGTAGTCGATGCCGACACCGAGCCCGACCATCGTCGCGACGGTCGGCGCCGCCGTACTCACGTCCATGACCGCGGCGAGGAGGGTGACGCCGGCGCTGCCGACGCCGAGCCCGAACAGCGCGACGGCCAAAGGCAGGCCCGCGCTCACCACGGAGCCGAACGCGACGACGAGGAGCAGCAGCGCCACGACCACGCCGACCATCTCTCCGCGGCCGGACATCTCCTGAGCGGCGCTCTCGGGGTGGTCGCCGCTCATCTCGACCTGGAGCCCGGCGTCCGAGACGGGAGCGACCGCGGACTCGATGGGCCCGGTCTCCCCCATCAGGTCGGGATGGGTGACCGGCACGTCGTACTGCACCATCACGATCGCCGTGTCGCCGTCCTCGGAGAGCCGGGGCGGCAGGACGACGCCGACGTGCGGCATCGCGGCGAGGTCCGAGCCGAGCTGCTCCAGGACCCGGGGCTCGAGGGCGTCCCCGTCCGGGTCGTGCACGACGACGCGGGCGTGGGCGCCGCCGGACTCGGGCGCGTGGTCGCGGAGCAGCTCGATGCCCTGCTGCGCGCGAGCGCCCGGGACGTCGTAGTCGTCCTGCGGGGTGCCGCCGAACGTGGTCGCGAGCGCGATGGCCGTCGCCGCGACGAGGACCCAGGCGGAGATCGTCCGCCAGGGGTGGGCTGCGGCGCTGCCGCCGAGCCAGTAGAGGAAACGCGACATGGTGTGTCATCTCCAGTAGCCGTGTGTCGGGACACGACCAGGCTGGGACGACGCGCTTCAGGCTCTCTGGCGGCGGACTTGGGGAGCTCTAGGGACCGGCTTGGACCAGCCCTCGGCCTCAGCCGGGCAGGAAGGAGAGGCGGACCTCGCGGCGGTGGTTGTCGACGTTGAGGTCGACCAGGCAGATGCTCTGCCAGGTACCGAGCGCCAGGCGGCCGTCGAGGACCGGCACGGTGGCGTAGGGCGGGACCAACGCCGGCATCACGTGGGACCGGCCGTGGCCGCGGGAGCCGTGCCGATGCCGCCACCGGTCGTCGGCGGGAAGGAGCTCCTCGAGGGTCGCGAGCAGGTCCTCGTCGCTGCCCGCACCGGTCTCGAGCACAGCGATCCCGGCCGTCGCGTGGGGCACGAAGACGTGGAGCAGACCCGACCCCTGGTCCGCCACGAAGCTCTCGCAGTCGCTCGTGATGTCTCGGACCGTGTCCCGGTCCCCCGTCGTGTAGGAGTACGTCTCGGAGCGCATGGGCCCCATCCTGGCCCATCGCCGGACTGCCCGGTCCCGGGCGTCCCTGTGGCCTTTTCGGAGGTTCGGCCGTTCCCTCCCTTTCGCCCCTGCCTCACCTGTGCCATTGACGCTCGCCCCAAGTCGCCATCTTCCTCAGGTCGCTTCCGGTCGCCCTCCTGCCCGCCTAGCGTCTTTACCGAGGCCGGCACCTGGCTCGCTGCGCGCGAGGTGTCACGCCGCGACCGAGAGCTCGGGGGTCCCCATGCAGCTGCGACGGATGTTCACCGTCTACGTGCTGACGCTCGCCCTGTGCCTCCTGTTCGTGTCCAGCAGGACCAGCCCCGACGAGGAGCCGCCCCAGGACGTCGAGTGGTTCGGCGGACCGGCGGACGTGATCGTCCCCGAGGGTGCCGAGGCGCCGCCGGAGACGCTGGCGACGCCCAAGGGCAGCCGGGTCGTGAAGGCTCTGGACCTCGGTGACTCCGACATCCCGCTCACGGCACTGCTGGCCTACCAGCGCGCCGCCGACATCCTCGCCGAGGTACGGCCCACCTGTGAGCTGCCGTGGACCCTGCTCGCCGCGATCGGCCGCGTCGAGTCCAACCACGGCCGGTACGCCGGAGCGACGCTGAACACCGACGGGGTCTCCACGCCGCAGGTGGTCGGTGTGGCCCTGAACGGGGACGGACCGGTCGCGAAGATCCCCGACACCGACGGGGGCAGGCTCGACCAGGACCCCACGTGGGACCGCGCCGTGGGGCCGATGCAGTTCATCCCCTCGACCTGGGAGATGGTCGGTGTCGACGGGGACGGCGACGGGGTGCGCTCGATCCACGACATCGACGACGCTGCCCTGGCCGCCGGGGTGTACCTCTGCGCGGGGTCCGACAACCTCCGCGAGGATGCCGCGATGGAGGCGGCGCTGTTCCGCTACAACGACTCCGACTCCTACGTCGCCCTCGTGATGGCGTACGAAGAGGCCTACCGCACCGGCGACTTCAGCATCGAGACGCCGGGCGGGTCCGTCACGGCGGCCGCCGCAGTCCTGGCCGGTCCCACCCTCGGGGCGACGCCTCTCCCGAAGTCGGCACGCCCCTCCGAGAAGCTCCGGGCACGGATCGCGGCCGACGTCCGCGAAGCCGTCGCCGCCGCCACCAAGGCCGGTGCGACCACGCCGGGCATCTCAGCGTCGCCCACTCCGGGCACGCCGTCCGCCTCCGCGACCCCGAGCGAGGCGAGGTCGGGCGAGTCCTCGGCCGCCTCCTCGGCCTCCGGCGCCGGATCGTCGACACCCTCCCCGTCGGACAACGGGACCAACGAGCAGAGCGGGAGCACGACGCCGACGGCTCCGGAGACCTCCGGCGGCTCGTCCGATCCCCCGCCCGGACCCACGTCGCCGCCGCCGGACCCCTCCCCGTCCGAGCCGGTCGCGGACCCCTCCGGCACGACGCCCTCGGAGGGTGCCTCGACGCCGTCCGGCCCGGTGTCGGGCCCCCCGCCCGACGACCCGTCGTCCGCGGACCCGACTCCCGCCGCCTGCGAGACCGAGAGCCCCGCGGCCGACGCCACCGAGACACCGAGCCCCGCCCCCTCGGCCGACGCGACGACCGACCCGGACGACCCGTGCAAGCCGACGGAGTCCCCGAGCGCGGCGACCGAGAGCCCCGGCCCCTGACCGGGCTCAGACCTCCACGCGCTCCATCCGCTCCACGAGCTCGGGTGCGAGCTGTCGCAGCCGCATCAACGCGTGCCTGGTCTGGGACTTGACCGTGCCGACCCGCACGCCCATCGCGGCAGCGGCCTGCTGCTCGGTCAGGTCCTCGTAGTAGCGCAGCACCAGCACCGTGCGCTGCTTGGGCGTCAGTCGTGCGAGCGCGTCGGCGAGAAGCAGCCGGTCCTCGGCGCTGTTGGTGTGCTCGACGGTGGAGTCGTGCCCCTCGAGCGGCTCCTCCGTCACGCGGCGTCGGCGCCAGCGCGAGATGTTCTCGTGGTACATCACCTTCCTGACGTACGGCTCCGGCCGCTCCGAGATCCTGCTCCACACGCCCGCAGCCTTCATCAGCGCCGTCTGCACGAGGTCCTCGGCGTCGTGGTGGTTGCCGGTCAGCACGTACGCCGTCCGCCGCAGCGCGGCGTACCTCGCGGAGACGAAGGCGTGGTAGCTCTCCTCCTCCGATGTCCCGCTCATCCGGCGCTCCCGTCGGCCGGCATCCGCTCGTCACGGCGGCCGCGCGCACGCCGCAGCAGGGCGACGGCGACGCCTGAGAGGAGGAGCCCGATCGCCACGGCCACCGGCCACGGCGGGAGCCCGAGGCCGGGTCGCTCTCCTGCCCGGAGAGGCTGCCCGAGCAGCTCCGTGGCGATCTCGATCCTGTCGAGCTCCTCGTACGAGCCCGGCCTCGCGATCCCAGGCGCCGTCGTGCCGTCCACGACGTCCCAGGCCAGTATCCGAAGCGGGGGCTGGACGACCCTTGTCGTTCCGTCGGTGGGCCTGGACGAGGACACGGGTGTCGTCCAGCCAGCCCAGCACCGCCTGCGGCATCCACCTCTTGTCGAGCATCGTCAGCTCACCCACCTCGTGCTCCGAGGACACGGGTGCGGCGTAGGCGGCGGGCCACGTCCCGCCCTTCTCCTTCCTGCCGCTCTCGATGACCACCCGGGTACCGGACGGGTTGAACACCGGCGGCCCGGGTGAGGTGTGGCTGGGCGGGAGTCGCACTGGCCGCGTCACCTGCTCGGCCGTGCTGAGCGAGATGAAGGTGAGCTGGTCCTGCGTGTCCAGCCGCCAGCCCACCACCGTGCCCGCCGGTCCCGGCGCGAGACGCTCGACCTCCCACCGCGGCTCGAGCAGGGTGCGCACCGCGCCGTCGTCGGGACTCCACGCCTCCGTGAGCGGGAACGACGAGCTACCCAGCGTCCGCCCGTACTGGCTGTAGGTGACGACCAGCCACGCCGAGTCCGCCGACCAGGCCAGCCCGGAGTCCACCACAGTCACGCTCAGCCCGAACCTGGTGGGGACCCGGTGGCGGGCCACCTCGCCGCTGACGAGGTCGAGGACCGCGACACCGACGACGTCCGACTGCGGCTCGCGTGCCATGTCGGGCCTGCTCACCTCCTTGCGAGGACCCGGCGGGGAGCCCCCGAGAAAATAGGCCAACTCGCGTCCGTCCGGCGACAGCGAGATCGCCTGTGCCTCCTCGCTCGCTGCCTGTCCGGGCAGGTCGAGCCACGAGTACGACTGGTCGACCGCTGAGACCCCGAACCACTGGTGCTCGCGGGAGAAGGGCCACAGCCCACGACGCGGAGCGCTGGCCACCATCGCGAGGGGCCCGGGCGGGTCCTCCGCGTCGGCGGTGGGCGCCCAGCTGCTCGGGGCCCAGATCTGGTCCGGCACGGCGAGGTCCTTCTCGTCGTACGACGCCGGGGCCGGCGTCGTACGCAGCTGCCCGCCGACCACGGGCAGAACCGCCCCGAGCAGGGCCAGCACGGCTCCGGCGACGAGGACCGACGAGGCGACCCGTCGACGGCGCGCCCGGCGCCCCCGGCGCCACAGGTCATGGGTGCCCGCGGGGGCACCCGTTGGCTCCGACACGTGGTCGGCGCTCTCGGCGAGGTCGCGGAAGGCCTCGCGCAGCTGGTGGGTCATGCGGATCGTGCTCCCGGGGTAGGGCTGCCCTGTCACCTCCTACTACGCGGCCGAGGCAGGTTTCGGAGGGAAGGTGCGCACGACTTTCTCACAACGTCAGCAGCGACCTGACCAGCACGACGACGGCGGACAGTCCGGAGACGAGCAGCACGCCCGTCCGGATCCGGTGGCGGGGCACCCGGCGGTCCAGGAGCCTGGACAACGCGAAGCCGACCACCAGCGAGGGCACCATGCTCACGGCCAGGAGGAAGGAGGCGGGCTCGAGCTCGCCCGCCACGCCCAGGCCGACGAGGCTCATCCCGGCGCCGATGATGAAGAAGACCCCGAGCGTGGAGCGGATCTGGTGGGGTGGCCGGTGCTGGTAGAGGATCGCGATCGGCGGTCCTCCGATGGAGGTGGCTGTCCCGGTGACACCGGAGACGAAGCCCGCCGCCGAGAGCGTGCCCGGGGTCACCGGCACCTCCACGTGCCTCACCGTCAGCAGCACGCTGAGCAGCACCATCAGGCCCAGGGCGATCCCGAGCCCGGCCGGCGTGACCGACGCCACGAGCAGGACACCGAGCACGGTCCCCAGGATCCGCGTCGGCAGGGACCAGCCCAGCCCGCGCCAGTCGATGTCGTGGTGCTCACGGACCAGCGTCACGAAGGGCATCATCAGCCCGAGCCACAGCATGAACTCCGGCATCAGCTCCGGGGCGAGGAGAGTGACCACGGGTGCCGTGACGAGCGCCAGCCCCAGACCCACGAGCCCTTGCACACCGGCGGCAACGACAAGGGTGGCGGCCAGGACGGCCGCCACCCATGCGTCTACTCCGAGGATCGTCAGCCCTTGAGGAGCCCGCGCAGCACGTACTGCATGATGCCGCCGTTGCGGTAGTAGCTCGCCTCGCCCGGGGTGTCGATGCGGACCTTGGCGTCGAACTCCACGTCGCCGGCCTTCACCTTGACCGTACGGGGGGATGTCGCCGTCGTTCAGCGCGGTCACGCCGGTGATGGAGAAGGTCTCCTCGCCGGTCAGGCCGAGCGACTCGGCGGTCTCGCCCTCGGGGAACTGCAGCGGGAGCACACCCATGCCGATCAGGTTCGAGCGGTGGATCCGCTCGTAGGACTCCGCGATCACGGCCTTGACGCCGAGCAGCGCGGTGCCCTTGGCGGCCCAGTCACGCGACGAGCCGGAGCCGTACTCCTTGCCCGCGAGGACGACGAGCGGGGTGCCCGCGGCGATGTAGCTCTCCGAGGCCTCGAAGACCGTCGTGACTTCGCCGTCCTTGGTGAAGTCGCGGGTGAAACCGCCCTCGGTGCCCGGCGCGAGCTGGTTGCGCAGGCGGATGTTCGCGAACGTGCCGCGGATCATCACCTCGTGGTTGCCTCGACGCGAACCGTAGGAGTTGAAGTCCCGCTGCTCCACGCCGTGCTCGGCGAGGTACTTGCCTGCGGGCGAGTCCTTCTTGATGGCGCCGGCCGGCGAGATGTGGTCGGTGGTGACCGAGTCGCCGAGCTTCAGCAGGACGCGGGCACCCTCGATGTCCTCGACCGGAGCGGGCTCGTCCGGCATGCCGTCGAAGTACGGCGCCTTGCGGACGTAGGTGGAGTCCTCCGCCCAGGCGAACGTGTCGCCGGAGGGGGTGTCGAGGTTCCGCCAGCGCTCGTCGCCCGCGAAGACGTCGGCGTAGTCGTTGGCGAACATGTCGGAGGTGATCGCCTGGCCGATGACCTCCTCGACCTCGGACGGCGAGGGCCAGATGTCCTTCAGGAAGACGTCGTTGCCCTCCTTGTCCTTGCCGAGGCTGTCGTTGAACAGGTCGACGTCCATGGACCCGGCGAGGGCGTAGGCCACGACGAGCGGCGGCGACGCGAGGTAGTTCATCTTCACGTCGGGGTTGATGCGCCCCTCGAAGTTGCGGTTGCCCGACAGGACCGAGACGACCGCGAGGTCGTTGTCGTTGACGGCCTTGCTGACCTCGGGGATGAGCGGGCCGGAGTTGCCGATGCAGGTGGTGCAGCCGTAGCCGACGAGGTTGAAGCCGAGCTTGTCGAGGTACGGCGTGAGGCCGGCGCGCTCGTAGTAGTCCGAGACCACCTTCGAGCCCGGCGCCAGGGTGGTCTTGACCCACGGCTTGCGCTGGAGGCCCTTCTCGACCGCCTTCTTGGCCAGGAGGGCAGCGCCGATCATCACCGACGGGTTGGAGGTGTTCGTGCAGGAGGTGATCGCGGCGATGGTGACGGCGCCGTGGTCGATCTCGAACTTCGTGCCGTCCGCCAGCTCGACCTGGGCAGGGTTCGAGGGACGTCCGTCGGGGCTGCCGGCGGGGTGGTTGTGCCAGTCGTCGGGTGCACCGCCACCGTTGCCGCCGCCTGAGTACGCGGGAGAGTCGCTGGCGGGGAACGACTCGTCCGAGGCCTCGTCGACGGTCGAGGTCACCCCAGCGGGCTTCTCCTGGGAGGGAACACCGGGCTTGCCGGAACCGCCGGCGGCGTCCTCGTCGGTGACGTAGTCGGCGAGCGAGCTGCGGAACGCCTCCTTGGCATCGCTCAGCGAGACGCGGTCCTGCGGGCGCTTCGGGCCGGCCAGCGACGGTACGACGGTCGACAGGTCGAGCTCGAGCTTCTCGGAGTAGCGGGGCTCGGCGTCCGGGTCGTGCCAGAGGCCCTGCTCCTTGGCGTAGGCCTCGACGAGCGCGAGCTGCTCCTCGGAGCGGCCGGTGAGCTTGAGGTAGGTGATGGTCTCCTCGTCGAGCGGGAAGACCGCGATCGTGGAGCCGAACTCCGGCGACATGTTGCCGATCGTGGCGCGGTTGGCCAGCGGCAGCGCGGAGACGCCCGATCCGTAGAACTCGACGAACTTGCCCACGACACCGTGCTTGCGCAGCATCTCGGTGATGGTGAGCACCAGGTCGGTCGCGGTGGCGCCTTCGGGCAGCTCACCGGAGAGCTTGAAGCCCACCACGCGCGGGATGAGCATCGACACCGGCTGGCCGAGCATCGCCGCCTCGGCCTCGATGCCGCCGACGCCCCAGCCGACGACGCCGATGCCGTTGACCATGGTGGTGTGGGAGTCCGTGCCGACGCAGGTGTCGGGGTAGGCGACCGTCGTACCGGACTCGTCCTCACGGGTGAAGACGACGCGGGCGAGGTGCTCGATGTTCACCTGGTGCACGATGCCGGTGCCCGGCGGGACGACCTTGAAGTCGTCGAAGGCGCCCTGGCCCCAGCGGAGGAACTGGTAGCGCTCCTTGTTGCGCTCGTACTCGATCTCGACGTTGCGCTCGAAGGCCTCGGGCGAGCCGAAGACGTCGGCGATGACCGAGTGGTCGATGACCATCTCGGCGGGCGCGAGCGGGTTGATCTTCGACGGGTCGCCGCCGAGGTCGGCCATGGCCTCGCGCATGGTCGCCAGGTCCACGACACAGGGGACACCGGTGAAGTCCTGCATGATCACGCGGGCCGGGGTGAACTGGATCTCCTTGCTCGGCTCGGCGTCGGCGTCCCAGCCGGCGAGCGCGCGGATGTCGTCGGCGGTGATGTTCGCGCCGTCCTCGGTCCGCAGGAGGTTCTCCAGCAGGATCTTCAGCGAGTAAGGAAGGGACTCGACCGCGTTGTCAGGGAGCCCCTCCCCCGCCACCGAGGCCAGCCGGTAGATCTCGTAGGACTTCCCGTTCACGTCCAAGGTGCCCTTGGCACCGAAGCTGTCCACACTCTTGGGGCTCGGCATACGCCCGTCTCCTCACCTCTGGCTGTCAGTCCGGTACCCATCTTGCCCGCGCCGTCAACGCCGGAGCCGGACAGGTCCGATTTCTCTTGACGTCAAGATACACGACATCAAGTGAGGCGCGCCAGCAGGTTCGCATCGTGGCGAGCAACGTGTCAGCGCGGGGCAGCCTCGGGGGTCATCATCGTCACGAGAGACAAGCCGGGCCCGTCGCCGCGGTACTGCGCGTGCAGGAAGAAGTCGTGGACCACGAAGCGGTCCCATGCCGGCATGTCCCCGAGCACAGGTAGCCGGGCGGCCTCGCCCGACCTTTCCGGATCACCCAGCAGGTTCCGGACCTCGCCTCGACTCATCTCGGGCTCCATCAGGGCACCCGCCAGGGCGGGGTCGTTGCCGGACGTCCCCGACCCTGGCTCCGAGGAACCTCTCCGCCTGCAACAACCGCCTCCCCCTTCACAGACCCGACACGGACCGCCCCGCCGCGCCGCATCGGCGTCAGTCTGCCGTCTCAGCCGGCGGCCGGCACCAGAAGTGCAACGCACTCCACGTGGTGCGTCATCGGGAAGATGTCGAAGGCCCTCAGCGAGGCCAGCCGGTAGCCGTGCTCGGCGAAGATCGCCACGTCGCGGGCCAGGGCACCCGGGTCGCAGGCGACGTAGGCCACCGCCCTGGGGCCGAGCCCCACGACCGCCTCGACGACGTCCCGCCTGGCGCCGACACGGGGCGGGTCGAGCACGACGAGGTCGCAGCGCTCCCCCGCCCGACCGTGACGAAGCGCGCGCTCCACGCGGTCCGTGACGGTCTCGACCTGCGGGAGGTCGGCGAGGTTGCGGGCGGCGTCCTCGACGGCAGTGGCGTCCGACTCGACCGCGACGACGCGTCCGGTCAGACCGACCCGCTCGGCGAGGAAGGCCGTGAACAGGCCGACGCCGGAGTACAGGTCGGCGGCGGACTCGCCCGGCATCGGGTCGAGCGCCGCCAGGACCGCCTCGAGCAGCGCGTCCGCGGCGCCGGGGTGCACCTGCCAGAACCCGGACCCGGTGACCTCGAAGGTCCGGCTGCCGACCTGCTCGTGCAGCACCTCCGGGCCCTCGACGTACATGTCGCGCGCGGTGGCCTCGATCCGCAGCTGCTCACCCGTGGTGGAGCAGATCGCCTCGACCTCCTCCGCGTCCTTCCAGGTCCGGTCGACCACGGGAGGCAGGCCGGGGTGGCTGATCGGACAGTGGTCGATCCGGACCACCTCGCGGGAGCGGTGCTTGCGCAGGCCGGCGTACCCCTCCGCGTCGACGGCGAACTGGACGCGGGTGCGCCACCCGAGCCCCTCGTCGTCCCCGGGCACGGGCTCCACGGCGACATCGACGTCGAGCTTTGCGAGGCGCTGCAGCTGCTCGCGTACGACGGACGCCTTCATCGCTCGCTGCGCAGGCAGCCGGACGTGCTGGAAGTCGCAACCGCCGCAGCGACCTGGGCCGGAGAACGGGCACGGCGGCTCCACCCGGTCCGGCGAGGCCGTCAGGACCTCGACCGCGTCGCCCCGGAGGAACTTCGACCCCTCCTCCCCCTCGGTGACCTCCACGACCACGCGCTCACCCGGGATCGTGTGGCGGACGAAGACCACGCGCCCCTCGTGGCGGGCTACACAGTGACCTCCGTGAGCGACCGGTCCGACGTCGACGGTGTAGCGCTCACCGACGAGGGAGCGCCCGCGGGGCTTGCGTTCGCGTCGCTGCCGCCTCACCAGCGGGTCCGACCCCGCCGGACGTCGCCGGCCTTCACCTGGTGCCGCAGCCGCTCCTCGCGCTCCTTGACGAGCTCGGACGAGCGGAGCTGGTAGGGCACTGAGATCACCATCACTCCCGGGGTGAAGAGCAGCCGGGTCTTCAGCCGCAGCGCGGTCTGGTTGTGAAGGGCCTGCTCCCACCAGCGGCCCACGACGTACTGCGGGATGTACACCGCCACCACGCCTCGTGGGGTCGCGTCGCGGATGCTGCGCGTGTAGTCGACGATCGGCTTGATGATCTCGCGGTAGGGCGAGTACAGCACCTTGAGCGGTACGTCGATGTGGCGGTCGTCCCACTCCTCGAGCAAGCGGGCCGTGGCCACCGCGTCGGTGTCGACGAAGACCGCCTCGAGGACGTTCGGCCTGGCCGCCTTGGCGTAGGCGAGGGCGCGCATCGTCGGCTTGTGCAGCTTCGACACGGCCACGATGGCGTGCACGCGGGTGGGGAGGACGTTGTCGGTCTCCTCGACGACCAGCTCGTCCGCGACGTTGTCGTAGTGGCGCCGGATGGCCTTCATGATCATGAAGAAGGTGCCCATCGCGAGGATGGCGATCCAGGCCCCGGCGAGGAACTTCGTGATGAGCACGATCACGAGGACGATCGCGGTCATCCCGAGGCCGAAGGTGTTGATCGCCCGGGAGCGCATCATCCGCCGACGCGTCGCGGGGTCGGTCTCGGTCTTCAGGTGGCGCGTCCAGTGCCGGATCATGCCGAGCTGGCTGAGGTTGAAGGAGACGAACACCCCGACGATGTAGAGCTGGATCAGCTTGGTCACCTCGGCGTCGAAGGCCGACGACCAGCGCGATCGCGAACAACGCGAGGATGAGGATGCCGTTGCTGTAGGCGAGGCGGTCGCCGCGCGAGCTGAGCTGACGCGGCAGGAAGCCGTCCTTGGCCAGGATCGAGCCGAGCACGGGGAAGCCGTTGAACGCGGTGTTGGCCGCGAGCACGAGGATGATCCCGGTCATCGCGATCACGAAGTAGAAGCCGAGCGAGAAGTTGTCGAAGATGCCGCGGGCGAGCTGGGCGATGACGGTGTGCTGGTCGTAGCCCGCGGCACCGGAGCTCCCGTCGGGTCGTATCAGGCGCTCGAGTCGTGCGGGTCGACGTACTTGAGGTTCATCGCGTTGGCCAGCGTGATGACGCTCATCATCATCGTGATCGCGATCACGCCGAGCAGGAGCAACGTGGTGGCAGCGTTGCGGCTCTTGGGCTTGCGGAAGGCCGGCACGCCGTTGGAGATCGCCTCGACACCGGTCAGCGCGGCACTACCCGAGGAGAACGCCCTGGCCAGCAGGAAGACCAGCGCGACCGTGGTGATCGTGCCCTCGTAGCCCTCTGCCTCGATGATGCGCAGGTCCGCACTCTCCGCGTCCGGCAGGTCCCCGGCCAGGAGCCGGATGAAGCCCCACACGGCCATGCCGAGGATCGCGATCATGAAGCCGTACGTCGGGATGGCGAACAAGGTCCCGGACTCGCGCACCCCGCGGAGGTTGAGTGCCGCAAGGGCGAGGATCAGCACGCTCGCGACCAGCACCTCGTGGCCCGGAGATGAACGGCAACGCCGCCGCGGCGTTCTGGACGCCGGACGAGATCGACACCGCCACGGTGAGCACGTAGTCGACGAGCAGCGCGCTCGCCACCGTGACACCGGCGTTCTGGCCGAGGTTGACGCTCGCCACCTCGTAGTCGCCCGCCACCGCTCGGGTAGGCGTGCACGTTCTGCCGGTACGACGCCACCACGGTCAGCATGACCAGGGCGACGAGCAGTCCGATCTTCCACGAGTAGCTGAAGTAGGCAGCGCCTGCGACCGAGCAGCATGATGAAGATCTCGTCCGGGGCGTAGGCCACCGAGGAGAGAGCGTCGCTGGCGAACACCGGCAGCGCGATGCGCTTGGGAAGGAGCGTCTCCCCGAGCTGTGTGCTGCGCAGCTTGCGGCCCAGGAGAATCCGCTTGGATACGTCGGTTACACCCACGCATGGAAGGCTAGACCACGACGCGCAACCACCTCGCGCGCCGCCGACTTCGCGCGGTGTAGCGTCATACCCGTGCATGTCGTGATCATGGGATGCGGCCGTGTCGGCTCCACCCTCGCCCGGAGTCTCGAGGACCGTGACCACACCGTCGCGGTCATCGACAGCAACCCCGACGCCTTCCGCCGCCTCGGGCCGTCCTTCAACGGCACCAAGGTGACCGGGATCGGCTTCGACCAGGACGTCCTGGACCGGGCAGGCATCGAGAAGGCCGGCGCCTTCGCCGCCGTGTCGAGCGGTGACAACTCCAACATCATCGCCGCGCGGGTGGCCCGCGAGACCTTCGGCATCCAGCAGGTCGTCGCGCGCATCTACGACCCCGGGCGCGCCGAGGTCTACCAGCGGCTCGGCATCGAGACCGTCGCGACCGTCAAGTGGACCGCCGACCAGGTCCTCCGCCGGATCCTGCCGGCCGGCGCGGAGCCGGACTTCCGCGACCCGTCCGGGACGATCCGCCTCGACCAGTTCCGGGTCACCGAGGCCTGGATCGGCCAGCGCACGGTCGACCTGCAGATGCAGACCGGCAGCCGGATCGCCTGGATCGACCGACTCGGAGAAGGCATGCTCCCCACCCGCGAGACCGTCATCCAGGAGGGCGACGTGCTCCACATCGTCATGCGCGAGGAGAACGCCGGCCGCGTCTACACGGTCTTCGAGCACGGACCGGAGGCCGAGTGATGCGGGTAGCCATCGCCGGAGCCGGAGCCGTCGGTCGCTCGATCGCGCGCGAGCTGATCGCCAACGGCCACAAGGTCCTCCTCATCGACAAGAACCCCGAGTCGATCAAGCCCGACCGGGTCCCCAAGGCCGAGTGGCTGCTCGCCGACTCGTGCGAGCTCTCCTCCCTCGAGGAGGCCGGTCTCGAGCACTGCGACGTGGTCATCGCCGCGACCGGCGACGACAAGGCGAACCTCGTCACCTCGCTGCTCGCCAAGACCGAGTTCGGCGTGCCGAGGACGGTGGGCCGGGTCAACCACCCCAACAACGAGTGGCTCTTCACCGAGGCGTGGGGGGTCGACGTGAACGTCTCCACCCCGCGCATCATGTCCGCCCTCGTCGAGGAGGCGGTCACCGTCGGCGACCTGGTGCGGCTCTTCACCTTCCGCAAGGGCAACGCGAACCTCGTCGAGATGACGCTGCCCGAGGACTCCCCGTTCGTGGGAAAGCCGGCCGGGCTGATCCCCTGGCCCGAGAACTGCTCGCTCGTCACGATCCTCCGCGACGGCCAGGTCTACACGCCCACGCCGGAGCAGCCCATCGAGACGGGCGACGAGCTGCTGTTCGTGGCCGCCGCGGACTCCGAGGCCGAGCTGCAGTCGCTCCTCGCCCCGGTGGAGCACGGCGGCTAGGCCGCCTCGCCCTCCGTGTTCGCGACGGGGGTCCGGTTGCGGGCGAGCAGCCACACCATGGCCGTGAGCGCCGCGAGCTGGAGCGGCCAGCCCATCAGGATCTTGGAGAAGCCCAGGGCTGCGACCGCTGCCTCGGGGTCCATCGCCCCGCTCCGGCCGGCGAGGTAGAGCGGCAGCTGGACCGCGACCCGGATCACGCACGGCAGGACGAGCATCCAGCTGAGATGGCTGCACAGCCGCACGACCTGCGAGTCGCGGTGCCAGGCGGTGGGGTCCCCCGCCACGCTCCCGACCATGAAGCCCACGATCGGCCACCGGGCGATGATCGACAGCGAGATGCCGACGGCGTAGACGGCGTTGTAGATGATGCCCGGGAGGAAGTAGGCCAGCGCCTGGTCGTTCTCGTCGCCGCCGCCCTGGGCACTGCGCCAGGCGAAGAAGGCGCCGATGCCGATGCCGAAGAGGCTGTTGAGCACGAACTGCACGGTCGACCGCTGCACCAGGCGCACCACGAGCAGCACCATCGCCGCCGCGACGCTGACCACCAGCGCGCCCTCGAGCTCCTTCGTCGTGATGAACGTGACCGTGAAGAGGATGGTCGGGACGGCTGCCTCGAGCATGCCGCGGCGCCCGCCGAGCGCGTTGGCGAGCTGGGCGCGGACCACCGCCTCGACGGTCTCCTCGGCGACGGGCGGCGTCACAGGCTCAGCACCTCAGCTCGTAGCGCGGGTTGTACATCACCCGGGCGGAGTCCTGGAGGCCGATCCGGCCGGCGACCCGCACGCGGCGGCCCGGCTCGATGCCGGCGATGCGACGGCGGCCCAGCCAGATCACGGTGATGACGCCCGAGCCGTCGTACAGCTCGGCCTCGAGCGCGGGGACGCCGCCCCGGGGTCGCAGGGTCACGGTGCTCAGGCTGCCCTGGAGCTCGACGTACTCACGGTCGACCGCGTCCGCTATGGCGCAGCATCCGGCGCGCTCCGTGTCGCTGCGCAGCGTCCTGGCCTCGAGGTCGTCGCTGCTCGCCCAGCGGGAGAGCGTACGCCGGAACCTCCCCTTCACCTCCGACATGCTCTCAGCGTAACCAGCAATGTCAGGAACCCTGGCCCTCGGCCGGGCGGGCGTTGTTCGGCATGACCAGCGGCAGCGGCTCGCCCGGGGCCATCGGCGAGCTGCCGCGGACCACCACGACGTCGTGCAAAGCGGTCTCGAGCTCGCCGTCGTCGCGTGGCTCGACCGCGGGACGCCCGAGGAAGGTCGCGCGCAGCAGCCAGCGCGGGCCGTTGATGCCCAGCACGCGGGAGGGCTGCGTCGCCGCCTGCCCGTCGGGCGTCTTCGCCGGCATCATCACCCGCAGCTCGGTGCCGTAGGGGCCATCGGCCTCGGTGGCCGTGCCCCCGCGACGCGCGGTCTCGGCGGCGATCTGCTTGCGGACGTCGGACCAGATGTCGCCGTTGCGGGGGGCCGCGAACGGCCGCAGCTCGAGCGCACCCTCTGCTCCCACGAGCAGCACCGCGGCGACCTGCTGGCTGGCCTCGTCGACCTGGAGCCTCAGCTCGAGACCCGGCTTCCCCGTCACGACCAGACCACCGAGGTCCACGCGGGTGCGGTCCTCCTCCTCGAGCTTCACCTCGGAGGAGTCCCAGGGGCCCTGGGAGCGCTCAGCGGGCGCGGACGCAGGCGCCGTCTCGACCGGGTCTGCCGCCTCCGTCGTCTCGACCGGGTCGGCCTGGTCGGACTTCTTGCGTCGGAACTTCACTGCTTCTCCTCGAGCGCACGGGACGCGTTGCTGGCGAAACCTCCGGTAGAACCGTAACCCCCGTCGCCACGGTCGGAACCGGGCAGCCGCTCGACCTCGACGAAGCGGGCCCGCTCCACGCGCTGCACCACCAGCTGGGCGATGCGGTCGCCCCGGCTCAGGCTCACCGGCTCCCTCGGGTCGAGGTTGACGAGCATCACCTTGACCTCGCCGCGGTAGCCCGCGTCGACGGTGCCGGGGGCGTTGACGATCGAGATGCCGCACCGTGCGGCCAGACCCGAGCGGGGGTGCACGAACGCGGCGTACCCGTCGGGAAGGGCGATGCTGATGCCGGTCGGCACCATCGCGCGCTCCCCCGGGTCGAGGTGGACGTCGACGGTGGTGGTCAGGTCGGCGCCCGCGTCACCGGGGTGGGCGTACGACGGCAGCGGGACCGAGGCGTCGAGTCGCCGGATCAAGATCTCCACACCGGCCTGGTTCCCCTGCATGGTGGCCGACCCTATCTGCACGGCCCGACGACCACGGTGGCAGGCTTGTCCCCGACAACCCCCACCCCGACCGTGGACGAGTGAGCGAGTGACCGGCGTGAGTTCCGAGACCAGCGTGCTGTACGACGAGCGCCTGCGCGTGCCGCTGCGCTGGTGGGTCCAGGCCACGATGTTCCTCGCGAGCATCTGGCTCGCGTTCGTCGTCGCCCTCCCCGCCACCGTGGCCTGGACCGCCACCGGAGTGCTCGCCGTGGGCGTGGTGGCGCTCTTCCTCGGCTACGGCGCAGCGAGGGTCCGCGTCGAGGGCGGGGTGCTCCATGCCGGCCGAGCGCACATTCCGGTGACGATGCTGGCCTCGCCGACGCCTCTGGACCGCGAGCAGACGAGGCTCCTCGCCGGCCGCGACGCCAACGCGCACGCCTACCACCTGCTGCGCCCCTACCTGAAGCGGTCGGTGCGTGTCGAGGTCACCGACCCCGCGGACCCGGCCCCCTACTGGCTGGTGTCCACCCGGCGCCCGGAGGAGCTGGCCGGCGCGCTCGCGGCAGCCGGTTCGCGGTAGGGCTGCGGGGCTCCGTCGCAGCACGGTTCGTAGTACCGGCATTTCGGGCAGCGGTTGTGCGCCTGTTCGGCGTACATCTGGGTACCGCAGCCGGGACACGCAAGATCGATCGCCATGCCACCACTCTGCGGGCTCGGCCGTCCGCGTCACGGAGCGACACGTCCGGTGCCCGGAATGGCAGACTGTCGGCAGATGGGCACGACGATCCCTACACAGGAGGAACCCCTATGGCCTCGGGCTCGAAGGTCTGGAGCGCGATGGCGCTCGGCGCGACCCTCTTCGCCACCCTCGCGGCACGCAAGGCGATGACCACGTCGTGGAAGGTCGCGACCGGCAAGGAGCCGCCGCAGAACCCCGCTGACCCCGACGTCTCCATGGGAGAGGCGCTGGCCTGGGCGACGGTCAGCGGTGTCGCGGTGGGCGTGGCCCGGATGCTGGCCTCGCGGAAGGCCGCGAACTACTACCGCAGGTCGACGGGCCACCTCCCGGCGAACCTCCAGGAGGCAGGCTCCTGACGGCACACGAAAGGCCGGCTCCCCTCACAGGGAGCCGGCCTTTCGTCTGCCTGGGACTACCGGACGCTCAGGCGCAGTCGCGGCAGATCATGCGCTTGGGGTCCGCGAGCTGGCTGCGGTGGTGGACCAGGAAGCAGCTCATGCAGGTGAACTCGTCCTCCTGACGAGGCTTGACCTCGACGGCGAGCTCCTCGTGGGAGAGGTCGGCGCCGGGGAGCTCGAAGGACTCGGCGGCTTCCGCCTCGTCCTCGTCGACCTTGCCGGAGTTCTTGTCGTGGCGACGAGCCTTCAGCTCCTCGAGGCTCTCTTCGCCCTGCTCTTCTTCTGTCTTGCGCGGTGCGTCGTAATCGGTGGCCATCTACGTCTCCTGCCCCCTGTTGCCGGGGTGTCATGCTCGAGGTCTGTGGGCGATAGGTCGTGCGGATTGTGCACCAAAGCGCTCGGCCCATGCACGCCCATTCCGCATCGTGTCGCGAGTGTCACACGGTTCCCCCGGGCGTGCAGCGAAACAACCCATGCCCGTGGGTTTCTATTCCCCGGCGGTCGAGAAGAACCCGCAGTCCTCGACCAAGGCCACGAAATCGTCGAAACCGGCCTCGGGTCCGGCGACCACGCAGGTGGTGCCGCCCACGCCCGGCCGGGTCTCGAGCCGGGCTCCGGCCTCGGTCGCCACGAGTCCTCCGGCCGCCATGTCCCACGGGTTGAGACCCTCCTCGACGAACCCGTCGAGCCGCCCGGCGGCCACGGCGCAGAGGTCGAGCGCCGCAGACCCGAGGCGCCGGATGTCGCGCACGGTGCTGAGCATCCGGGCCACCGCGGCGGCCTGGAGCCGCCGCACGTCCGCCACGTAGTTGAACCCGGTGGCGACCAGGCGCTGCTCCAGGGGTACGACGTCGCGCACCCGGAGCGGGCGGCCGTCGACGGTGGCCCCTCCTCCGCGGGTCGCGGCGAACAGCTCGCCGGTGGCGACGTTGACGACCACTCCGGCCACGACCTCCCCGTCGCGGCTCGCCGCGATCGACACGGCGTACTGCGGGATGCCGTAGAGGAAGTTCACGGTGCCGTCGATCGGGTCGACCACCCACGTGACCCCCGAGCTGGACTCGGCCGACCCGCCCTCCTCGCCGAGGAAGCCGTCACCGGGCCTGGCCCGGGTGAGCCGGGAGTAGATGAGCTGCTCGGCGGCCCGGTCGGCCTCGGTCACGACGTCGACCGGGCTGGACTTGGTGTCCGCGACCTCGACGCCGGCGAGGCGGCGCTCCCTGACGAGGACGGCCGCCTCCTCGGCGACCGAGCGGGCAAGGTCGAGCAGCTCCCGGTCGGTCACCGGGCTCAGTCCTCGCCGCACAGCGCCGGTCGCGGCCCGCGCGCGTTGGCGCAGCAGCCCCGTGGACAGACGTCCCACGACGCGTCGAGGCTGCCGACCGTGGCCCGGGCGACCGCCTCGCCGCGCTCGACCGCAGCGCGCTCGAGCAGCAGGTCGCGCGCCATGGCGACGAAACGCGGGTCGACACCGGCCGTGGCGGCGCGGACGAAGCCGAGCCCGAGCTTCTCCGCCGTGGCCCGGGCCTCGGTGTCGAGGTCGTAGACGACCTCCATGTGGTCGGAGACGAAGCCGATCGGGACCACGACCACCCCGCGCACGCCCTTGCCGGCGAGCTCCTCCAGGTGGTCGTTGATGTCCGGCTCGAGCCACGGGATGTGCGGGGCTCCGGACCGGGAGCAGTAGACGAGCTCGCCGGCGTAGCGGTGGCCGGTCTCCTGGCGCACGCGCTCCCCGATCGCCTCGGCGACGCTCAGGTGCTGCGCCACGTAGGCGCCGCCCTCGCGTCCGCTCGCGTCGTTCATGGAGAGCGGGATGGAGTGGGTGACGAAGACGACGTGCGCGTCGTGGCGCAGGTCCTCGTCGAGCTCGGCCAGGGCGGCCAGCGTGGAGTCGACCATCGGCTCGACGAAGCCGGGATGGTTGAAGTAGTGCCGGAGGCGGTCGAGCCGGGGTGCGCCCTCACCCACTTCCGCGACGGCGGCGGCGAGGTTCTCGCGGTACTGACGGCAGCCGGAGTACGACGAGTACGCGCTCGTCACGAGGCAGGCCGCCCGTCGTACGCCGTCCTCGGCCATCTGACGGAGGGTCTCGGTCAGGTAGGGGTCCCAGTTGCGGTTGCCCCAGTAGACCGGGATGTCGATGCCCGCGGACCGAAGGTCCTCCCGCATCGCGGCGAGGTACTGGCGATTCTGGTCGTTGATGGGGCTTCGTCCCCCGAAGAGGAAGTAGTGCTCGCCCACCTCCTCGAGGCGCTCGCGAGGGATCCCCCGGCCGCGGGTCACGTTCTCCAGGAACGGGACCACGTCCTCGGGCTTCTCCGGCCCGCCGAAGGAGACCAGCAGCAGGGCGTCGTACGGCGCCACGTCAGGGTGCATGCCGACATCCTAGGATTGCGATCCAATGCTCACTCCGTATCGACGGGTGCTCGCCGTGCCGGGTGCGCTCGCCTTCTCCCTGACCGGGCTGGTCGCCCGGCTCCCCATCTCGATGGTGAGCCTGGGCATCGTCATCCTGGTCTCCACCCGCAGCGGCTCCTACCGACTGGCCGGCGGCGTCGCTGCGGCCTACCTCCTCGGCAACGCGGCGTTCGCGATCGTGCAGGGCCGGATGGCCGACCGGCTGGGCCAGAGCAGGGTGCTGCCGTGGACGATCCTCGTCTTCACCGTCTCGCTCAGCCTGCTGATGTGGGCGGTCGAGGACGGGTGGCCTGCCCCGCTCCCCTACGTGCTCGCGGCGGTCGGGGGCGCGGCCCAGCCCCAGATCGGCTCCTGCATCAGGGCGCGCTGGTCCCACAACGTGCCGGACAAAGTGCAGCTGCAGACCGCCTTCGCGATCGAGGCCGTCGTCGACGAGGCGGTGTTCGTCCTCGGCCCGATCCTCGTGACGGTGCTCGCGACCACCCTGCACCCGGCAGCCGGCCTGGGTACGGCGGTCGTGGCCGGTCTGCTGGGCACCCTGGTGCTCGCGGCACAGCGGTCCACCGAGCCTCCCGCGCACCGTCGCCGGGGCGGCCACGTCCCGGGAGTCCCCATGCCGTGGGGCGTGCTCGGGCCGCTCGTGCTCACCGGCGCCGCGATGGGCACCCTCTTCGGTGGCGTCGAGGTGGCCACCGTGGCGTTCGCCGAGGAGCTCGGCTCGAAGGCCACCTCCGGCCCGCTGTTGGGAATCTTCGCCCTGGGCAGCCTCCTCGCCGGCTTCGTCTCGGGCATGGTCCGGTGGCGCACCGCCAACGCGACGCGGTTCCGATGGGGCACGGTGGCGCTGGCCACGGCCCTCGTGCCGCTGCCCTTCGTCGGGGGCTTCGTGCTGCTGGGGACGGTGCTGTTCGTCGCGGGCTTCGCGATCGCCCCGACGCTGATCGCCATCGTGGCGTGGGTGCAGGAGAGCGTCCCGGCACAGCGGCTCACCGAGGGCATCTCGATCGTGACCACCGGCATGGCTGTCGGTGTCGCGCCGGGGGCGGCGCTCGTCGGCAGCGTGGTCGACCGCCACGGTGCCTCTGCCAGCTACTGGGTCCCGGTGGTCGCAGCCTGGCTGGGCGCCGCGGTCGCTGTGGCCACGTTGCTGCTGCCGGCGGCGCGCGCGGAGTCGAGCAGCACCTCCCCGAGGTAGCGCGCCAACGGCCACGCTCCCCCGCTCGTGTTGGAGGCCACGGTCCAGGTCACGTCGAGGCCCCGGTCGTGGACGCTGCGGAACGACACCCCGGGGTCGTACCCCTCGAGGGACATCACGTCGTCGCGAGACCCGTCGAGCCAGAAGCCGAGACCGTACCTGCTCGACTCCTCGGGGCAGTCGCTTCGGGGACGCAGCATCTCCGCCACCAGCTCACGCGACACGATCCGACCGTCGAGGAAGGCCCGCCAGAGCGCGTGGAAGTCGGCCAGGGTGGTGTAGATCCCGCCGTCGCCGCTCCCCCGCACCGGCAGGTGCAGGACGTTGGTCCGGAGCCCGGCAGGCTCGAGGTAGCCCCGTGCTGCCCGGCCCGGGAGCTCGTCGGAACGCAGGAACGCGGTGTCCCGCATGCCGGCCGGCCCGCACACCATCCGGCCCACCAGGTCGTGGAAGGCGGCCCCTCCTGCACGCTCGGCCATCAGTGCCAGCACGACGTAGCCGCCGTTGCAGTAGGCGAACCGCTCGCCGGGCGCGAACTTCTGGGGATACCCGTCGAGCACGCGTAGGTAGGCCTCCGTCGTGGCGAGCTCGTGCACCGGGACCGGCAGTACGTAGTCCGCGACGTCCCAGTCGTCGTCCTCGTCGAGGTAGTCCCCGATCCCGGACCGGTGCGCGAGCAGGTGCTCAACGGTGACGGAGTCGTGGATCAGCGGCAGGTCCGGGCCGAGCAGGCTCCGAGCGGTCGTGCCCCGCTCGAGCAGCCCCTCCTCGACCAGGCGCATCACGGTCAGGGCGGTCATGCCCTTCACCGCGCTGGCGACGGCGAACTGGGTCTCTGGTGTGTTGAGGACCCCGTGCGCGCGGTCGGCCAGCCCGAAGGCTTGCACCAGCTCGGTCCGGCCACCACGGTCCACGCGGACGGCCCCGGAGAACTCGTGCTCCGCGGCAACCCGGGCCAGTCCGTCCTCGAGGGACTCCATGACGCAACGCTATTCCAGCGACACCCGCCGCGGTATGGGCCGCCGGGACCACCCTGCCCGAGCTCTCGTCCACCGCGCTCGCGTCGCGGTCACCCAGGCGGCGCCATCGCCCAGCGGATCGTCCGGGTGATCGCGGCGCCGGCCGGGCGGGCGACGAGGTCTACGGGCGGGAGCCACGGCAGCGCGAGGTGCTGGCGCGCCCACCGCGGCAACATGGCGACCGCTGCTCCGGCGATCGCGGCGTAGGGCGGCCTCGCCAGGGGCGGGAGCGGTGGGGTGAGCAGGATGAACCTGGCCGCCTCCCGCGCGGCGGGCGTGCCCTCGAGCTCGGGTCGGTACGCCTCGATCTGGTCCCGGAGCTCGGCCTCGCTCCTCGGCGGGTCCAGCGCACCGAGCGCCTCGGCGACCCGGGCCGTCTCCGCGACGTAGCTGTCGCGGCCGGGGGCGTCGAGCGGCCGGTGGCCGTAGCGCTGATGGGCGGTGAGGAAGCTGTCGATCTCCGCGATGTGGACCCAGCGCAGGAGGTGCGGGTCGGAGGCCGCATAGGGCCGCCCGTCGGGCGCCGTGCCGCGCACACGCTCGTGGATCGCGCGGATCCGGGCGACCATCGCCTCGGCGTCGTCGGCGGGGCCGAAGGTGGTGGCGGCGAGGAAGTGGCTGGTGCGGGCGAGCCTGCCCCACGGGTCGCCCTTGAAACCGGAGTGAGCCGCGACCCCTGCCATCGCGAGGGGGTGGACCGACTGCAGGAGGAGCGCCCGGACACCGCCGACGAACATCGACGCGTCGCCGTGCACCCGGCGGATCGCCGAGCCCTCGGGGAACCAGCGCGGTCCGGGCGTGCCGTGGATCCGCTCGCGTCGGGCAGGGCCCTCGGGGCCGGCCACGCGAGCGAAGAGCCGCTCACCGAGCCGGCTACGGACCTCCTGCACCACGGGTGACGTCACGCAGTCGAGTATGCCCGGCCGGTGGTAGGCAGTCCGGGGCTCGCGCCTCGGCTGCACGGCCGGCTCGGCCCTGGTCGGCCGGCCGCCTCAGGTGCTCGCGGAGCCCGCGGGGCGGGGGGCGTGCCAGCCCCGCCACACGGCGACCAGCCGCCAGGTGGTGCACAGGGCGGCCGCAGGGATGGCGTAGGTCCAGGTGGCCAGGGCGGTCTGCTCCCCCAGGACCGCGACCGAGGCACCCACGAGGGCAGGCGTCGCGTAGAGCTCGCTGCGCAGCACGACCGGGACGCGTCCGGCGAGCACGTCGCGGACCACACCCCCGCCCACGGCGGTCAGCGTGCCCATCAGTGCCGCAGGCACCGGCCCGAGCCCGTAGTCGAGCGCCTTCAGGGCCCCCGCGACGCAGAAGAGCCCGAGCCCGGCCGCGTCGAACACCGTGACCAGGTGCTCCATGCGCCCCAGCGCCGGGTGGAACCAGAAGGTCACCAGGCCGGCTGCGACCGGGACCATGAGGTACCTCCAGTCGGCAAGGGCGGCCGGCGGCGCGGCGTCGATGAGGACGTCACGCATGAAGCCGCCGCCGAGACCCGTCGCGGCGGCGAGAACCAGGACGCCGAACACGTCGAGCTCCTTGCGCACCCCCACCAGCCCGCCGGAGAGCGCGAACACGAAGATGCCGGTCAGGTCGAGGAGGACCAGGAGCAGCCCGGCGGTCTCGGCGGAAGATTGCACGCGCCGAGGTTAGCGACCCCCCGCGCGGCAGCGCCTCAGCGTCCGCAGCCTGAAGTAGGCTCGGGCGAACACGACGAAAAGATCAGGAGCAGCCCGCCATGCAGGACCTCACGCTCGTGGGGCTGACCGAGGACAGGAAGAAGATCGTCCTCGTCAGTGACTCGGGTGAGAAGTTCACTCTCCCTGCAGACGAGAAGCTCCGGGCCGCTCTCCGCGGTGACCTCGCACGACTCGGCCAGTTGGAGATACAGATGGAAAGCGCATTGCGGCCCCGCGACATCCAGGCCCGTATCCGCGCCGGGGAGAGCCCCGAGACCGTCGCGCAAGCCGCGCAGACCACCGTCGACCGCATCATGAGCTACGCCACCCCGGTCCTCGCCGAGCGCGCGCACATCGCGGAGCGGGCCCAGCGTGCGTCGATCCGTCGCAGGGCCGGCGAGGGCCCGACCCGCATCCTCGGCGACACCGTCGCCGAGCAGCTGCGCTCGCGCAACATCGACCCCGACTCGGTGGAGTGGGACTCCTGGCGCCGCGACGACGGCCGCTGGGCGCTCGTCGCCTCGCTGCGCGCCGACGACCGCCCCCGCCGCGCGGAGTTCGTCTTCGACGTCCAGGGCCGCTACGTCGTGGCCGAGGACGACGACGCCCGGTGGCTCGTCGGCGAGCTCGTCGCACGCACGCCCCAGCCGGCTCGGGCCCCCGGCGGCCAGGCACGCCGGCTCTCCGCCGTGAGCGTCGAGGACGAGCTGCCCCTCGGCGACGACGCCATCGAGCTCGTGGCCGACCCCGGCCTCGAGGTGGGCCCGGAGGAGCGCACCGTCGACCTCACCCAGACCGCACGCGAGCTCCGCGGTACGTCGTCCAGGCCCGACGAGCTGGGCACGACCGGCGACGCCGACTGGATGGCGACGCAGGCCACCGACCGTCCCCGCAGCCTCCGACGCGAGGTCAGCCCCGAGCCGTCCGAGCCCCCCGCCGCACCGGCTCCGTCCCCGGAGACGGCCGAGTCCCAGGACAACGCCGAGCCGGAGGAGCCGGAGGTGACCGAGCCCGCGCCGAAGAAGAGCGGCCGCAAGGGTCGCCGCGCCTCCGTGCCGAGCTGGGACGAGATCATGTTCGGCGGAGGCCGCTCGGAGTAGCCAGGTGCCGCAGGGGCGCTAGGCTGCCGCACAACCCTCGCCCAGACCATCGCGGAGCGGCAGCATGACCTACTTCGTCACCGGCGCCACCGGCTTCAT
This sequence comes from uncultured Actinomycetota bacterium, assembly GCA_963701425.1. Lineage (GTDB taxonomy): Bacteria > Actinomycetota > Actinomycetes > Propionibacteriales > Nocardioidaceae > Nocardioides_C. The sequence goes on from CAVPAG010000018.1 coordinate 419,438, forward strand.
CGGTCGCCACCTCGTCCAAGAGCTCCTCGCCAACCGGGACGGCGACATCGCCCTGCTCGTCCGTCCCGGCTCACAGGCCCGCCTGGAGGCGATGGTCCGTGGCTGGGGCGCCTCCCACCGGGTCACGGTGGTCCCCGGGGACCTCGGGAGCCCGATGCTCGGCGTCGACGAGGAGTGGGTCGCCGAGCACCGCGGAGGCGTCGACCACTTCTTCCACGTGGCCGCGCTGTACGACATGACGGCCTCCGACGAGCTCAACGAGCAGCTGAACGTCGGTGGCACCCGGGCTGCCCTGGACCTCGCCGCCGCGCTCGACGCCGGCACCTTCCACCACGTCTCCTCGGTCGCCGTCGCCGGTGACTACACGGGCGTCTTCGACGAGACGATGTTCGACGAGGGCCAGGGGCTGCCGTCGTCGTACCACCGCACGAAGTTCGAGTCGGAGCGCATCGTCCGCGAGGAGTCGCAGGTGCCGTGGCGGGTCTACCGGCCCGCGGTGGTGGTCGGCCACTCCGAGACGGGTGAGATGGACAAGGTCGACGGGCCCTACTACTTCTTCCCGCTGTTCAAGCGCCTCCGCGACACCCTCCCCCCGTGGCTGCCGATGCTCGGCGTGGACCTCGGCGACACCAACGTGGTGCCTGTCGACTACGTCGCCTCGGCCATGGACCACATCGCCCACCAGCCCGGCCTCGACGGGCAGGCCTTCCACCTCGTGAACCCCGAGCCGCAGCCGACCGTCGACGTCGTCAACGCGTTCGCGAGCGCGGCGAAGGCGCCCCGTTTCACGGTCCCGGTCGGACGCAGCCTCACGGGCCTCCTGCCGACGGGCATGCTCCCCAAGGCTCTCGAGCTCGGCCCCGTCCAGCTTCTGCTGCGCGAGACGGTCGGCCGGCTCGGCGTGCCGCCGGAGGTTCTCGGGCACGCCTCCTTCCCGAGCCAGTTCGCGGCTCGACGTACCCTCAAGGCGCTTCGCGGGTCGGGAATCTCCTGCCCCGACCTCGACAGCTACGCCCCGGTGCTGTGGAGCTACTGGGAGGACCACCTCGACGAGGACACCGCCCGCGACACCGAGGTGCGCAGGGCTCTCGGTGGCAAGACGGTCGTGATCACCGGCGCCTCGTCCGGCATCGGCCGCTCCACCGCGCTCAAGGTCGCCCAGGCGGGCGGGACCCCGATCCTGGTCGCCCGCGGCAAGGACAAGCTCGAGGCGACCCAGGCCGACATCGAGCGGGCGGGAGGCACGGCGTACGTCTACCCCTGTGACCTCTCGGACCTCGAGGCGATCGATGCGCTGTGCGAGCAGATCTGCAGCGACCACGAGAGCATCGACTTCGTCGTCAACAACGCCGGCCGCTCGATCCGGCGCTCGCTCGCGCTCAGCCACGACCGCTTCCACGACTTCGAGCGCACGATGTCGCTCAACTACTTCGGCGCGATCCGGCTCGTCATGGGCGTCGTCGACAAGATGCGCGACCAGGGCCACGGCCACATCGTCAACGTGAGCTCGATCGGCGTGCAGACCAGCCCGCCTCGGTTCAGCGCCTACGTCGCCTCCAAGGCCGCCCTCGACGCCTGGAGCAACGTGGTCAGCTCAGAGGTGTTCGGAGACGGGATCAGCTTCACCACGGTCCACATGCCCCTGGTGAAGACGCCGATGATCGCTCCCACCCGGATCTACGACAAGTTCCCGACGATCACGCCGGCGCAGGCGGCCGACATGGTGCTGCGGGCGATGGTCGAGCAGCCGCACGAGGTGAACACCGCGCTCGGCACGCTTGGTGCCGTGGCCCACACGCTCGCGCCGAAGACGACGTTCCGCGTCCTGCACATGGCCTACCAGGTGTTCCCGGACTCGGCAGCGGCTCGCGGCGGTGACGAGGACGACACCCCGACCTCGGAGCAGATGTTCCTCGCACGGCTCCTGAAGGGCGTCCACTGGTAGCCGGCGGAAACGCTGCGGACCCTCCCGGGAAAGGCGGCGAGGTCGCGGATCGGTACCCCTGATCTCACCGACCCACGACCTCGCGCGCCTGATACAACGATGTTGGTCGGCGAAGGTCACGGTGAGGTGACGGCCCTGCTAGGGACCCGTCGCGACCGGCCGGTCGCCGCTGTGGACCCACTCGCTCCACGACCCCGGGTACAACGCGGCGTCGAGTCCCAGGGCCTCGAGCGCGAGCACGTCGTGGGCGGCCGTGACGCCCGACCCGCAGTAGACGCCGACCTCGCGCCCGGGACGGACACCGGCGTGCTCGTAGACGGCGGTGAGGGCGCGTGCGTGCTTGAAGCGGCCGCCGGGCTCCTCGAGGTTGGCGACGGTCGGGACGTTGACGGCGCCGGGGATGTGACCTGCGACAGGGTCGATCGGCTCGACCTCTCCCCGGAACCGCTCGGGGGCCCGAGCGTCGACCAGCGCGCCCTCGCGGGCCAGCCGGGCGGCGCCTGCGGCGTCGACCACCGGCATGCCTCCCGGGCGGGCGGTGAAGTCCCCGGGCTCCGGCTCGGTCGCCCCCTCCTCGAGGGTCCCGATGTCGCTCGACCAGGCCTGCCATCCGCCGTCGAGGACCTTGACCTCGCGGTGGCCGTGGTAGCGCAGCAGCCACCAGCAGCGTGCCGCGGACGTACCTGCGACCGCGTCGTAGACGACGACCGGGACCCCGGACCTCACGCCGCAGCGCCGCATGGCCGTCTCGAAGCGAGCCGCCTCGGGAAGCGGGTGGCGGCCACGCGCACCCGGCGGGTCGGCCAGGTCGGTCTCGAGGTCGACGTACGCCGCACCGGGGATGTGGCCGCGCAGGAACTCGTCGTGGCCGGGAGGGCCGCCGAGCTGCCAGCGGACGTCGAGGAGCACGACCGGCCCCTCGGTCTCGGCGAGCCGGTGCGGGGTGATCAGCGGGGAGTGCGGCAAGGGTGGGTCTTTCGTCGAAGGGCTCGGTCGCGGGGCTCGGTCGGCTGGCTCAGTCGGCTGGCTCAGTCGAACGGGAGTGGGTCGGGCACCATGGAGACCGCCTTCGCGCGGGCTGCGGTGAGCTTGCGCCGGTGGTGCTGGCGGCAGAGCACCTCGTAGCCGACGAGAGGCATCTCGACGTCCAGCGTGGCCGCCGCGGGCTCGTCGTCCGCGGCCTTCGTGTCGCCCACGACGATCACCTCGCCCTCGGTGACCATCACACCGTCCTCGGTGCGTGCGTTGTGGGTGGCCCGCTTGCCGCACCAGCACAGCGCCTCGACCTGCAGCACGTGCATCCGGTCGGCGAGCTCGACCAGGCGCGCGGAGCCCTGGAACAGCTGGGAGCGGAAGTCGGTGAGGATGCCGAACGCGAAGACGTCGATCTGCAGCTCGTCGACGATCCGGGCGAGCTGCTCGATCTGCTCGGGCGTGTAGAACTGCGCCTCGTCACAGATCAGGTAGTCGATCCGCGCTCCGTGGGTGAGGGAGTGCACGACGTAGTTCCAGAAGTCGAAGTCGTCCTCGACCTCGCGGGCCTCGTGGGTGAGCCCCAGCCGGCTCGACAGGGTGGCCGCACCGGCGCGGTCCCGTGTGGTGAAGATCCTGCCCGACCGCCCTCGCGCGGCGTGGTTGTGGTTGGTCTGCAGGGCGAGGGTCGACTTACCCGAGTCCATGGTGCCGGTGAAGAATTGGAGTTCAGCCACGGGCGAGCATCATGCCACGTCAGGCGACGAGAATCGGGATCAGCATCTCTGCCGACGTGAGCGAGCCGTGGAGTCCCACCAGCTTGGTCTCGATCGGGAACGCCGAGCGGCTGAGGACGGCGTAGTCCTCGGTGGAGGCGACCAGCACGTCACCGATGCGAGGACGTACGTCGGACGACAGCTCGCCGAACCAGCCGCGCGTGAGGGCCTCGTCACGGGTGAGCACCACGGCGCGCTCGCCGAGCACCTCCCGCCAGGCGGCGGCGACGTCCTGGACCGCACCGCTACGGCAGTACAGGTGCCGGAACCGCGCCTCGCCGCCGAGGAGCGCGACTCCCTCCCGCAGCTCGTCGTGGTCGTCGACGTCGAGGCGGCGGTCGGCCGGGGAGTCGACCATGCCGTGGTCGGCCACTACGACGATGCGCACCTCGGAGGGCAGGGACTCCCGGAGGTGCTCGGCGGCGGCGTCGATCATCGACAGCTCCTGCTGCCACTGCATGGACCTGACGCCGTAGGCGTGTCCCGTCCAGTCGAGGTCGCCGTCGTACATGTACGTCAGCGACGGCGAGTCCGCCGAGGCCTGGACCACGGCCGCGAGCCGCTCCCCCACCTTGTCGGCGCCGACGAACTCCGCTCCGCGGCTGCCGGCGACGGTGAGCCCCGAGGAGGCGAAGTCCCGCTTGTTCACGACCGTGGTGTGCACCCCGGCCTTGGCGAGCTGGGCGAAGGCGGTCGGGTGGGGCTGCCACTCGCGCGGGTCGACGTCGGCGTCCCACGCCAGCGCGTTGAGCAGCTTGTTGCTGCCGGGGATCCGCGAGGTGTAGCCGACGATGCCGTGCATGCCCGGGGTGAGCGCGGTGCCCAGGGAGGTCAGGCTCGTCGCGGTGGTCGAGGGGACGCCCACCGTCGCCGGTGCCTGCGTGTCGAGGAGCGAGTGCAGGAAGGGCGCCTCGTCGGGATGGTCACGGAGCAGCTCGTAGCCGAGGCCGTCGACGAGGAACACCACGTAGCGCTGCGCCTCGGGCAGAACCAGGCTCGTCGCGCCGAGCCCGGCGTCGACACCCATCGCCGCCGCGACGGCAGGGAGCACGTCCCCGAGCGACCGGTCGTGGTACGCCGGGGGTACGAACGCCGTGCTCATCGCGGGGTCGTGCCCGCGGTGCCCGCGGAGAGCGCCTCGGCGAAGTCCAGCACGTGCGCCACGGCATCGGTGCCGTCGGCGGCTGCGCTCACCCGGATCGAGAAGTCGTCGGAGGCGATCACGCCGGTGTAGCCGTGGTCGGCGTCGCACTGCGGGTCGCTGCAGGTGGCGGGCTCGAGGTCCACGCGGCCCACCCCGCCCCAGCCGATGGTCAGCACCACCTCGTTGGCCCCCGGAGGCGGCACGGGCTTGCCGACGTAGGAGGCGGGGTTGGCGACCATCCGGTTCACCACCACCGACCGGACGGTCGAGAGCAGGACCGCCTCCGTCGAGGTCGAGGTGTACGGCGCCGGAAGCAGGTCGTCCGGCTCGTGCTCGTCGGTGTGGACCACCACCAGGCGGGTCGGCGTGAGGACGACCACCGTGATGTGGCGGCGCACCTCGTCGCGGTCGATCGTCGGCTCGTGGTGGACGAGGTAGGAGACCACGGTCTCGCCCGCGACGGCGGCGTTCACCGAGTCGGCCACCACGTCGGGGTAGTACCCGGACTTCTCGATGGCGGCGCGGAGGTCTGCGTAGCGGTCAGGCATGTCGCTCAGTCTTTCACGTGGGTCCCGGGAGATCCGTCCGCACCTTCCCGTCCTCAGGCGGCGAGCACGACCTCGGGCTCGAGCCCGTCCTGGTCGCGGGTGAGGTGCCGCCTCAGGTCGAGGAACAGCAGCGCCGCGACCGCCGTGCCGCCGACCGTGAACGCCACCCACAGGTGGGCCAGGTCGTTGCCGATCAGCATGCCGCTGAGCGCCGGGCCGATGATCATCGCGACCGTCCAGGTCATCCCCTGGAGGGCGTTGTAGCGCCCACGGAGCTCCTCCGCGGCGAGGTCGTTGATGATCGCCGGAGCCACGGGGGCCCAGAGCGTCTCGCCGAGGCCGAACATGCCGAGACCCACGACGACGAGCATGACCGCGACCCAGCCGTCGACCGCGTCGGAGGAGGCGATCACCGCCCACGACGCCGACCAGACGAGGGCGCACAGGGCCAGCATCGACGTACGCCGGCGGCCCTTGATGAGCTTGAGGGTGACCAGCTGGCCCACGACGATCGCGGCGGTGTTGGCACCGAAGGCCCAGCCGAGTGCTCGGGCGGGGATCTCCGCCACGTCGACGGCGTACGCCGCGAAGCCCGCCTCGAACTGGGCGTAGCCGAAGGTGATGACGAGGACGGAGACGGCGGTGACGCGGAGCAGGGTCCGGTCACGCAGCACGACGCCCCAGCCCGGCTGCGGGCCGACCAGCTTCTCCGCGGTCTCCCGGCTCATGGCTCCGGTGCCGCGCGGAAGGCTGAGCAGCACGACGATGTAGGCGACGTAGGACAGCGCGTCGAGGAAGTACAGCCGCTGGAACGACCCGGGGTCGTCGACGTGGATCAGCATGGCGCTCACCACCCCGCCGATGCCGAGGCCCGCGTTGAGCAGCATGAACTGGAAGCCGTAGACCTTCTCGCGCGCTCCCTCCGGCACCAGGCGCGTCAGCATCGCGGTGGAGGCCGGGTACAGCCCCACGGTGCCCAGCGTGATGAAGGACGCGACCGCGAAGGCGTGGAGGGTGCTCTCGACGAACGCCAGGGAGGCGACGCCCGCGGCCTCCGCGGACAGACCGACGAGCATCACCGGACGCGGGCCGAACCGGTCGATGAGCGTCCCCCCGATCGGCGAGCCGAGGAAGCCCAGCAGGCCCATCCAGGCGAAGAGGAAGCCCACGGTCGAGGTCGAGATGCCCCGGACCTCCGCGAGGTAGACGTAGAGGAACGGCATCGTCAGGCCGCTGCCCAGGGCCGAGAAGGCGATCCCGACGAAGAGCCGCTTCACGAGCGGGTCGAGGCCGGGAGGGACGATCTCGTCGGGCGAGGCGGTCAGGTCGCGGGCGTGGGTCACGAGGCGTGATTCTCGGGTAAGAACCAACCACCGCGCCAACGAATTACCGAACTGACGCGTGCCGTGCGTCACGCCTCGTCCGGTCGCCGTCCGCTCTCGTCCGGATTCTGGAACAGCCCCGGTCACCCGATGGTGGAACGTGATCTAGTTCGTCTCCGCCGGGGATCGGGCCCTGGGCCGACGGAGAGGTCGAGAGCATGGGTGCACTGTCGAGGCGAGGGTTTCTGGGGGCAGCGGCGGGCATCGCGGCGGTGAGCGTCGCGGGTCCCGCCCGGGCGAGCGTCCTCGGCGCGCCAGTGACCGAGGAGCGCCGGCAGGCCGTGGTCATCGGCTCCGGCTTCGGCGGCGGTGTCACCGCTCGGCGGCTCGGCCGGGCAGGCGTCAAGACACTCGTGCTCGAGCGGGGCAGGCGCTGGCCGACGGGGCCCGGCTCGGACACCTTCCCGACCCTGACGAACAACGACGAGCGCTCGTCGTGGCTGTCCGCGGTCCCCACGATGCCCGTGCCGCCGACCAGCCCGACCGCCTTCGTGCCTTACACCGGCCTCATCGAGCGTGTCCGCGGGGTGGGCATCGACGTGATGTGCGTGGCGGCCGTGGGCGGCGGCTCGATCAGCTACCACGGCATGACCCTCCAGCCGCAGGGCGAGTCGTTCGCGCACACGATCTCGAGCTCGATCGACTACGAGGAGCTCGACGCGGACCAGTACCGCCGCGTGGCCCGGGACCTCAGCGTCTCCCCGATCCCGGACGACATCCTCTCCGACCCCAGGTACGTCGCCCCACGGATGTTCGAGAAGCGGGGGCAGGAGGCCGGCTTCGACACCTTCCGGATCGACTCCCCGACCGACTGGGACATCGTCCGCCGGGAGCTCAGGGGCGAGCTGCCGCCTTCCTACATCACCGGCGACATGACCTTCGGCTGCAACAACGGCGGCCGGTACTCCGTCGACGTCACCTACCTCGCCCAGGCCGTGGCCACGGGCAACGTGGAGGTCGCGCCGCTGCACCGGGTCGCGGACGTCTCGCGCAACGCCCTGGGCGAGTGGGTCGTGGACGTCGACCGGATCGACACCCGCGGGAACGTGCTCGAGAAGAAGCGGATCACGACCGCGGCGCTGTTCCTCGGCGCCGGCTCGCCCGGCACGACCCGGCTCATGATGAAGGCGAAGGCCAAGGGCACGATCCCGGACCTGCCGGACGGCGTGGGCACGGGCTGGGGCACCAACGGCGAGCGGGTCTACGCCGCGACGACCACCGGCGACAGCCCCGGCGCCTACCAGGCGGGCCCCGTCGCGATGGGTGCCCGGGACTGGTCCGACCCGACGCGCGCGCTGACGATGACGACCGGCCCGCTTCCGCTCCCGGCCGATGTCGGCACCTACACCGTGGCCGGGTTCATGGTGACGACGACGACCGGCAGCTGGGAGTACGACGCGGTCCGCGACGACGCCGTCCCGGTCTGGGACCGGCAGAACGAGCTCGACACGAAGCCGATCCTCGACGCGGCGGTCGAGCGGCTGACCAGCGACACCCCGTTCAAGGTCAACCTCGACACGAACCTGTTCGACGACACCACGTTCCACGCCGTGGGCGGGATGCCGTTCGGCACCGCCTGCGACGACGCGGGCCGGGTGCTCGGGCAGCGCGGTCTCTACGTCATGGACGGCTCCCGGATCGCCGGCTCCTGCGCTGCCACCAACCCGTCGATGACCATCGCGGCGCTCGCGGAGTACTCCATGGACCGGGTCCTGCGCGAGGACACCGAGGTGCTCGCCTGACCCTCGCCGCCGTGCCGGGTCGGGCGGTCAGCCGTGGAGGGTGTCGCCGGCCTGTGCGCTGAGGCGTCGCACGAACCAGTCCGAGCGGGCGTCCGAGACGGGCTCGACCCGGCCGCGGGCGTCGAGCACGGTCGCCCCTCCGGCCCCGACCAGCACCAGGTTGAGGTCGAGTGCACGGACCTGGGGCAGGTCGTTCTTGAGCTGGGAGATCCGCAGGAGCAGGTGCTCCACGGCCTCCACGTCGACGAGCTCGCCGCCGCGGTAGCCGAACAGCATCGGTGCCGCCTTGATCTCGCGCACCATCTCGGCCGCCTCGCCGCTGTGCATGGGCGGGATCCGGTAGGACCGGTCGCCAAGGAGCTCGGTCGCGGCGCCGGAGATCCCGAACGACACCACCGGCCCGAACAGCGGGTCCTCCATGCCGCCGATCGCGACCGGCACACCCGGGGCCGCGACGCGCTGGACGATGAAGCCGGCCTTGTCGGGCTCGTCGATGATCGACCGCATGGTGCGCCACGCGTCGCGCATCTCGGCCTCGGTGTCGATGTTGCGCCACACGTGGGCGAGGTCGGGGCGCTGCCTCAGGTGCTCCGCGGTCGCCTTGAGGACGACGTCCCAGCCGAGCTGCTCGCCGGCAGCCACAGCCGCGTCCTCGGTGTCCACCTCGACACGGCGCCAGAGGTCCATGCCGTAGGCGTCGAGCAGCTCGCGCAGCTCCTCGAAGGTCAGGTCGCGGCCCTCCGGGCAGTCGATGAGGATCTGGTTGAGCTGCCGCCGCGCCCGCGCCAGGTCGACCTCCTCCGGGGCGACGAGCTCCCCCTCGGGCTTGCGCAGCCACGCGGCGTACTCCACCACCCGGGCCAGCGCACGCACAGCTGCCTCGACCGCGGAGTAGGACGGCACCGAGCCCCTGCCCGCCGTGCTGCCGGCCACGTCGGGGACCCGCAGCAGCTCCGGCACGCCCTCGGTGGCCAGGAAGGTCGAGACCAGCGGCTTCTCCGACTGCTCCCCCACCGCCGCCAGCACGTCGGCCACCTCCACGCCGGTGGTGTTGAGCGGCGGGATGAACACCGCGACGACGGAGTCGATGTCGGGGTCGTCGATGGCGCTGTCGAGCGCCTCCTCGAAGTCCTCGGCGCTGGCCTCGGGCCCGAGCGCGACCGACTTGCGGACGCTGAGGCCCTCGGCCGCCGCCGCGTCCGCGGCCAGGAGGCCGAGCGCGTCGGAGTTGCCGACGATCGCCACCCGGCGGCCCCTGGGCAGGGGCTGGTGGGCGACGAGCTGGGCCACGTCGAACATCTCGTCGAGGTTGTCGACCTGGATCACGCCCGCCTGGCGGAACATCGCGTCCACGGCGGCCTGGGGCGCCACGATGCTCCGCACCGCGTGGCCCATGGGCACGCCCTGGGTGGTGCGGCCCGACCTGACCGCGATGACGGGCTTGCGGCGGGAGACGCGGCGCGCGATCCGGCTGAACTTGCGCGGGTTGCCGATCGACTCGAGGTAGAGCAGGACGACCTCGGTGGCGGCGTCCTCCTCCCAGTACTGCAGCAGGTCGTTGCCCGAGACGTCGGCACGGTTGCCGGCGCTGACGAAGGTGGAGAGGCCAAGACCACGACGCGCCACCTTCTCGAGGATCGCGACACCGAGCGCGCCCGACTGGGAGAAGAAGCCCACGCGTCCGCGCGGCGGCATGACCGTCGACAGCGAGGCGTTCAGCGAGACCTCGCTCGAGGTGTTGATGATGCCGAGGCAGTTGGGGCCGATCAGCCGCAGCCCGTAGCTGCGCGCGAGGCCCACGAGACGCCGCTGCCGGCCCCTCCCCTCCTCGCCGGTCTCCGCGAAACCGGACGAGATCACGATCAGCCCGTGGACCCCCTTGGCCGCGCAGTCGAGGACGACGTCCTGCACCGCGTCGGCCGGGACCGCCACGATCGCGATGTCGACCTGGTCGGGGATGTCGGCGACGGTCTTGTAGGCCGGCATGCCCGAGACCGCCTCGGCCGCGGGGTTCACGACGTACACCCGGCCGGTGTAGTCGCCGAGCACGAGGTTGTGCACCAGGGTCTGGCCGACGGTGTCCTGCCGCCGTGAGGCGCCGATGATCGCGACGCTCCGGGCGTTGAAGAACCGCTGGATCGAGGCCGCCTCGGCGCGGTGCTCGCGCGAGAGCATCACGCCGATCGACGTCTCGGTGGAGTCGATCGCGAACTCGAAGCGCATCACGCCGTCCTCGAACCCGCCCGCGACGTGGTAGCCGGCCTCGCGGAAGATCTGGATCATCCGCTGGTTCTCCGGCAGCACCTCGGCCACGAACTTCTTCACCCCGCGCTCGCGCCCGGCCTGGGCCAGGTGCTCGAGCAACAGCTGGGCGATGCCCCGGCCCTGGTGGGCGTCCTGCACCAGGAAGGCGACCTCGGCGTCGTCGCCGGTCCCGTCCGGACCGGTGATCCGGTCGAAGCGGCCCACGGCGATGATCTTCTGCGCGACGGTGAGCACGAACGCGACCCGGTCCTGGTGGTCCACGTGGGTGAACCGCTTCACGTCGCGGTCGGACAGCGTGGGCATCGGCGCGAAGAAGCGGAGGTACTTCGACTCGGCGGAGACCTGGGAGTAGAACTCGACCAGGAGCTCCTCGTCGTCGCCCGATATCGGCCGGAGATGTGCCGTGTGGCCGTCGCGCAGGAGCACGTCGGCCTCCCAGTGACGGGGGTACGTCGGCTCGGTCTCGGAGGCGGTCTCGGGAGCTGTTTCGCGGGAGCTCACGCTGGCAATCTAGCGCCTCCGACCCAACAGCGGCGTGCCCCTGCACGACGCGGGGGCGTCCCGGGAGAGAATGGCCCAATGGCCAAGCGCACAAAGCCTGCACCGCCCCCCGACGACTTCGAGGAACACATCGTCGACATCGACGTCCGCGACGAGATGCGCGGCAGCTTCCTCGAGTACGCCTACTCGGTGATCTACAGCCGGGCACTGCCCGACGCCCGCGACGGGCTCAAACCCGTGCAGCGGCGGATCCTGTACACCATGGGCGAGATGAACCTCCGCCCCGACCGCGGCCACGTCAAGAGCGCCCGCGTCGTCGGTGAGGTCATGGGTCGCCTGCACCCCCACGGCGACGGCGCGATCTACGACGCCCTGGTCCGGATGGTCCAGCCCTGGTCGCTGCGGGTCCCCCTCGTCGACGGCCACGGCAACTTCGGCTCGCCGGACAACGGCCCGGCCGCGATGCGGTACACCGAGTGCCGCATGTCGCCTCCGGCGATGCCGATGACGGTCTCCATCGACGAGGAGACCGTCGACTTCAAGCCGAACTACGACAGCCGGGAGCTCGAGCCGACGGTCCTGCCGTCCGCGATCCCGAACCTCGTCGTCAACGGCGCCTCGGGCATCGCGGTCGGCATGGCCACGAACATGGCCCCCCACAACCTCGTCGAGGTCGTCCAGGCGCTGCGCCACCTGGTCTCGAACCCCGCGGCCGACCTCGACGCGCTCATGCGCTTCATCCCGGGTCCCGACCTGCCCACCGGCGGCAAGATCGTCGGGCTCGACGGGATCCGCGACGCCTACGAGTCGGGCAGGGGGTCGTTCAAGATGCGCGCGACCGCCCGGGTCGAGAGCGTCACCCCGCGCCGCAAGGGCCTCGTCGTCACCGAGCTGCCGTACGGCGTCGGGCCCGAGAAGGTCATCGAGCGGATCAAGTCGCTCGTCCAGGCCAAGAAGCTCCAGGGCATCTCCGACGTCAAGGACCTCACCGACCACAACAACGGCCTGCGCCTGGTGATCGAGGTCAAGAACGGCTTCCACCCCGAGGCCCTGCTCGAGCAGCTGTACAAGATGACCCCGATGGAGGACAGCTTCGGGATCAACGCCGTCGCGCTCGTCGACGGGCAGCCCCGGACCCTCGGCCTCAAGGAGATGCTCGAGGTCTACCTCGGCCACCGCTACGACGTCGTGCGGAGGCGGTCGACGTACCGCCGGGGGAAGGCCGCGGACGAGCTGCACCTCGTCGAGGGCCTGCTGATCGCGATCCTCGACATCGACGAGGTCATCCAGCTGATCCGGACCAGCGAGAACGCCGCGGAGGCCAAGGACCGGCTGATGCAGGTCTTCGACCTCAGCGACGTCCAGGCGACGTACATCCTCGACATGGCGCTGCGCCGCCTCACGAAGTACTCCCGCCTCGAGCTCGAGAAGCGCAAGACCGAGCTGGAGCAGACCATCGCCGACCTCGACGCGATCCTGGCCGACGAGAAGCTGCTGCGGCAGGTGGTCTCCGACGAGCTCGCCGAGGTCGCCAAGACCTACGGCACACCTCGCCGGACCGTCCTGCTCGAGTCCGCCGGGCAGGCCGTGACCTCCTCGGTGCCGCTCGAGGTCGCCGACGACCCGTGCGTGGTCTACCTCTCCTCGACCGGGCTGCTCGCCCGCACGACGGGGCTCGACGAGCCGGGCACCGGCGGCGGCCGCAGCAAGCACGACGTGATCGTCGCCGCGGTCCGCACGACCGCCCGCGGGCAGGTCGGCGCCGTCACGAGCCGCGGTCGCGTGGTGAAGCTCGACGTGCTCGACCTGCCGACCCTGCCGTCGACCGCCAACGCCCCGCACCTCCAGGGCGGCGCCCCCGTCAGCGAGTTCCTCTCCCTGGAGGTGGACGAGCAGGTCCTGACGCTGTCGTCCTTCGACCCCGACTCCCCCGGCCTCGCGCTCGGCACCGCCCAGGGCGTGGTCAAGCGAGTCAACCCGGAGCTCCTGAGCAACCGGGACGACTGGGAGGTCATCCGCCTCGGCGACGGCGACGAGGTCGTCGGCGCGGTCGAGCTGCGCACCGGCGACGAGACGCTGTGCTTCGTCACCTCCGACGCCCAGCTCCTGCACTTCTCCGCCGGCAACGTCCGACCGCAGGGTCGCGGCGGCGGCGGTGTCGCCGGCATCCGGCTCGGCGCGGGCCAGCGGGTCGTCTCGTTCACCGCGTTCACGCCCGACGACGGTGCCGTCGTGGTCACCGTGTCCGGGTCGAGCACCGCGCTGCCCGGCACCGAGGCCGGGTCGGCCAAGGTCACGCCGTTCTCGGAGTACCCCGCCAAGGGTCGCGCGACGGGCGGTGTCCGCTGCCACCGGTTCCTCAAGGGCGAGGACACCCTCGTCCTGGCCTGGGCCGGCCCGGGACCGGCACATGCGGCTGCGGCCAGCGGCGCGCCGGTCGACCTTCCCGAGGCCCACGGCCGCCGGGACGGGTCCGGTGTGCCCGCGTCACAGCCGGTCGCGGCCTGCTCCTCACCGGCTTCGGCCCTCCACCCGGCCTCCTGAAGCGACGTGAAAGGCTGCTCCCCATGACCTTCATCCGCCGAGCCCTGACCGGCTGCGCCGTCGCCCTGACGCTCACGCTGAGCGCGTGCTCGGGCGGCGCGGAGGAGGCCGACGCGAGCCCCGAGGAGGTCCTCGCCGCGGCCAAGGCCGCCCTCGACGAGACCTCCGGTGTCCGCGTCACCCTCTCGACCGAGAAGCTGCCGCCGACCGTCGACGGGATCCTCCGCGCCGAGGGCGTCGGGACCCACGACCCCGCGTTCGAGGGCGACCTGAAGGTGGCCAGCGGCGGTATCACCGCGGACGTGCCGGTGGTCGCGGCGCAGGGCAAGGTGTTCGCGAAGCTGCCGTTCACCACGAAGTTCGTGGAGGTCGACCCCGCCGCCTACGCCGCGCCGGACCCGGCCGGTCTCATGGAGCCCGAGGGCGGCCTCTCATCGCTCCTCACGGCGGCCGAGGACGTCGAGGAGGGCGAGCAGGTGCGCAGCGGCGAGGACGTCCTCTCCAGCTACACCGGCACCGTCCCCGGCGACGTGGTGGCCTCGATCATCCCGAGCGCCACCCCCGACGCGGACTTCGACGTGACCTTCACGGTCGACGACGAGGACCACCTGCGCGAGGCGGTCCTGACCGGCGCCTTCTACCCGCAGGCCGACGAGGTCACCTACACGATCACCTTCGAGCAGTACGACACGAGCGCGGACATCACCCTTCCGTGAGCACCAGCCCACGGGTGCTCCTCGGCCTGGCCGCGGTCGCCGTGGCCTTCGCCGCCGCGGACACCTACGTGGTCGTCCTCGCCCTGCCGGAGATGATGTCCGGCGTCGGGCTCGCCGTCGACGAGCTGCAGCGGGCCGCCCCGATCGTCTCCGGCTTCCTTCTCGGGTACGTCGCGATGCTGCCGCTCATCGGCCGGATCGCCGACCTCCGCGGCAGGCTGCCGGTCCTCGTCGGGTCGCTCGTCGTGTTCGCGCTCGGGTCCCTCGTGACCGCGGCGTCCTACGACCTGGCCAGCATGGTCGTCGGCCGCTTCCTCCAGGGCGTCGGCGGCGGCGGACTCGTCCCTGCCACGTTGGCGCTCGTCGCCGACATCTACCCGCCCAGGCGACGTGGCGTGCCGCTCGGTGTCGTCGGCGCGGTCCAGGAGCTCGGCAGCGTGCTCGGACCGTTGTACGGCGCCCTCGTGCTCGCCCTCGCGGACTGGGAGGCGATCTTCTGGGTCAACCTCGCGGTCAGCCTCGTGCTCGCCGCCGCCCTCGTCTCGCTGCGGGCCGACCGTGACCCGGTCGCGACAGGACGCCGCCGTCCCGACCTCGTCAGCCTCGGCCTGGTCGGGCTCGGCCTGGTGCTGCTCGCCCTGGTGCTCCTCCAGCCCGAGCCGCTGGTGACCGGTGTGACCGTCGGTCTGGCCTTCCTTCCTGTCGCCGGCGACTCCCGCTGGTTCAGCCCGGTCGCTCTGGCCCTGCTCGCCACAGTCGCCCTGCTCGTCGTACGCAGCCTCGCCGTGCCCCGGCCGCTGCTGGACCTGCGCGGCTGGGCCGCTGTCGGCCGGCGCGCGGACCTGCTCGGTGCCGCGCTGCTCGCGACCTCCCTCGGCGGGGTCATCCTCGCCTTCGCGACGGCCGACCCGGAGATCCAGGTCTTCTCACCCGCGGGCCCGTGGTTCCTCCTCGTCTCGGCCGTCGCCGCGGCCCTGTTCTGGTGGCACGTCCGCCGTGTCGACGAGCCGCTGGTCCCCCACCGGGCCTTCTCCGCGACCCCTGCCTGGGGCGCGTTGCTGGTGAGCTTCTTCGTCGGCGCCGCTCTCATCGCCGCACTGGTGGACATCCCGATCTTCGCGCGCATCACGGCCTACCCCGACTCCCAGCTGATGGCGGCCCTCGTGCTGCTCCGCCTCCTCGTCGCGCTGCCGGTGGGTGCCCTGGCGGGCGGGTACCTCGTCCGGCTGCTGCCCACCGGGGTCACCACCGCGGCCGGGATGCTGCTGGCGGCGGTCGCCTTCGTGTGGATGAGCGGCTGGGGGCTGACCAGCCTCGAGGACCCTGTGGCGACCGTGCCGCTGGTGATGGCGGGACTCGGCTTCGGCCTGGCTCTGGCGCCCGTCAACGCCAGCCTCCTCGCGGCCACCCCCGACGCGGTGCACGGGGTGTCCAGCGCCTTGCTCGTGGTTGCGAGGATGGTGGGCATGCTCGTCGGCATCTCCGCCCTGACCACGATCGGCCTACGGCGCTACTACAGCGTGCAGGTCGACCTGCCCGAGCCCGCCGAGGTGTGCGGAGGCCTCACCCGCTGCGCCGAGTACACCACCCTGCTCAAGGAGGCCGGCCTCGCGCAGCTGCAGACCGTCTTCGTCGGCGCCGCGGTCTGCGCGGTCGTCGCGGGCACGCTCGCGATGCTGACCTTCCGGACCTGGCGCGCCGCATGAGCCCGCTGAGCTGCAGCGACGGGTCGCTGGCGGTCGAGGAACCCCTGGCCGGGACCGCTCCGCAGGCGGTGGCCTGGATCGCCCTCGAGCAGAACGGCCCCTGGGGTCCTCGCGCCCTCACCGACAGCCACCTCGACCCGGCGGTCGGCCGGGCCTTGGAGGAGGTCACCGCCCGCCACGACGTGCGTCCGTCGCTGATCCGCTGCCCGGGCCGCCACGCCGACGACCCGGCGATGCACCACGCGCGCCGTCACGTGCTCGTGGCGTACACCCGCCCCGGCGCCACCTGGCTCCTCGAGGGCGTGGTCGAGGAGCCTGCCGCCGTCCTGGACATCGACTGGGCGGCACTGCGAGCCGGCGACCAGGACGCCGTACGACGCTCGCTCCCCTCGCTGGTCCCGGCTGCCCGACCGCATCTGCTCGTGTGCACCAACGGCAGGCGCGACGTGTGCTGCGCCGTCAAGGGCCGCCCCGTGGCCCTGGGTGCCGCTGCCCTGCACCCCGACCGGGTCTGGGAGGTCACCCACACCTCCGGGCACCGCTTCGCCCCGACCGCCGTACTGCTGCCGGCCGGGACGCTTCACGGCCACCTCGACGTCGCTGCAGCCGGAGAGCTCCTCCGCGCGGCGGAGCAGGGCGCGACGGTCCTCCGGGGCAGCAGGGGCCGCTCGACGTGGCCGCCGCCTGCTCAGGTCGCCGAGCTCGCCGTCCGCGAGGAGCACGGTGTGCTCGGGCTGGACGCCCTCGACGTGGTCGCCCACGAGCAGACCGGCGAGCGGAGCTGGGCGACCGAGGTCAGGCACCTCGACGGCCGCACCTGGCGGGTGCAGGTCGAGTCCCGCGACTCGGCCGTTCTCCGCTCCGAGTCGTGTGGCAAGGCGCTCAAGCCCCTGACCTGGTTCGCCCATGTGGCGGAGCCGGTCAGAGCACAGGGCCGTTCCTGGTCCCCAGGCGCGGCTCCGCCATGGCGGGCATGAAACCCGTCGGCAGACAGCACCACAGCCGGCGCCCGTCGTGGGTGCTGTCGACGCCCCAGGACCGCGACAGCTTCGCCAGCAGGGCGGTGCGGAGACCGCCGTCCTCGTCGATCGGGATGTCCGCGACCGGCGCTCCCTGCGTCCGGTGGGCCACCGCGATCCTGAGCTGGCTCACCCCGCACTCCAGCTGGAGGTTGATCGGAGGCTTCCCGTAGAGGACGGCGCAGGTCGCGAGCTCGGTGACCGCGAGCTGCGCCGCCGTGCGTACGTCGCGGCCGTGCTCGGGGCACATGTGCCGCTGGACCAGGGCACGTGCCTGCGCAGGCGCCTCGATGGTGTGCGGCAGCTCGAACAAGCCGCCGTCGGTAGTACTACACACGGGTTCTCCCTCCCCCGTCGGTGCTCCTTCGGAGTCCCCACTCGACCCAGACTTACCCGCAGTTCCGCACGTGTCACGCAAGCCTGTCCCCCGTGGGTCACCGTGCATGGTCTCTTGGAGTCAGATCCCCGACATCGAGGTGCCGCAGGCCCTGGGCGGGCGCATCGTGGAGTCATGCGGCGCGGGGACCTCATGGACGACTGGCAGCAGCACCGCAAGAGGCGCGTGGTCACCGCTGCGGTCCTCCTGCTCGTGATCGGGGTGACGCTCGGGGCCGTCTTCGGCATCGCCCTCGCGCGCGTCTTCGACGCGGCACCGCTCGACGAGATCCAGCAGGAGTTCTCAGGCCCCGATGCCGCTGGTGGCTCGGCGCCCGATAGCCTGCGGCCGTGACCACGGACTTCGACGACCTCCTCGAGGCAAACCGAAACTACGCAGAGAACTTCGCCCTCGCCGGGTTCGACGGCGTCGCCCGCGCGGGCGTCGCCCTCGTGACCTGTATGGACTCCCGGATCGACCCGCTCGGCATGATCGGGCTCGAGCCGGGTGACGCCAAGATCTTCCGGAACCCTGGTGGGCGTGTGACGCCGCAGGCCCTCGAGGCGCTGATCCTCGCCGTGCACCTGCTCAACGTCGACCGGATCCTCGTCATCCCCCACACCCGCTGCGCCATGGCCTCGGCGACCGAGCACGAGCTCCAGGAGCGGGTCGGGGCGTCGGCGGGCCAGGACGCCACCTGGCAGAGCTTCGGGGTGGTGACCGACCAGCGTGAGGCGCTGCACGACGACATCCACAAGGTCCACGCGCACCCGCTCATCCCCGACACCGTCAAGGTCGGCGGGTTCCTCTACGACGTCGACACCGGCCGGCTCGAGCCCGTCATCTGACCTCGCCCACCTGGACCTGACGCGTCAGACGCGTGGCCGTCGCAAGGCGGAGGAGCGAAGGCGTGGTTGGGCGAAGCCCACGTCGAGCGACGACAACGCCGCGAGGGCGTGCGGATGGCGTGTCAGGCGTCGATGGCTTCGGCGTCGACCTCGTAGGCACCCTGGACGATGAACTCCTTGCGGGGAGCCACCTCGGAGCCCATGAGGAGCTCGAACACCTCGCTGGCGCCCTCGGCGTCGTCGACGGTGATCCGTCGCAGGGTCCGATGGCGCGGGTCCATCGTGGTCTCCGCGAGCTGGTCGGCGTCCATCTCACCGAGGCCCTTGTACCGCTGGATCGGCTCCTTCCAGCGGATGCCCTTCTTGGTCAGCTCGGCGAGCTTCCGCTGCAGCTCCGGGTCGGAGTAGGTGTAGACGTACTTGTCCATGCCCTTCTTCGGGTTGGACAGCTCGATCCGGTGCAGCGGGGGCACCGCGGAGTAGATCCGGCCCTCGGCGATGAGGTCCGGCATGTACTTGAAGAACAGGGTCGTGAGCAGGCAGCGGATGTGGGCACCGTCGGAGTCCGCGTCGGCCATGAAGATGATGCGGCCGTAGCGACGGGCGTCGATGTCGAAGGTCCGCCCGGAGCCGGCCCCGACGACCTGGATGATCGAGGCGCACTCGACGTTCTTCAGCATGTCGCCGACCGAGGCCTTCTGCACGTTGAGGATCTTGCCCCGGATCGGCAGGAGCGCCTGGAACTCGGAGTTCCGGGCGAGCTTGGCCGTGCCGAGCGCCGAGTCACCCTCGACGATGAAGAGCTCGCTCTTCTCCATGTCGTTGGAGCGGCAGTCGGCGAGCTTGGCCGGCAGCGCGCTGGACTCGAGGGCGTTCTTGCGGCGCTGGGTCTCCTTGTGCTGCCGCGCCGCGATGCGCGTGCGCGAGGCGTTGACGACCTTCTCCATGGCGAGCTTGGCCTGGGCCTTCTCTGCTCGCTTCGTGGAGGTCAGGAACTTCTTGAGCTCGGCGGAGACGACCCTGCGCACGATGGTGCGGGCCGCGGGCGTGCCGAGCACCTCCTTGGTCTGCCCCTCGAACTGCGGCTCGGCCAGGCGCACCGTGACGACAGCGGTGAGACCCTCGAGGACGTCGTCCTTGATGACGTCTGGGTCGTTGACCTTGAGCTGCTTGGTGCCGCGCAAGACCTCGTTGAACGTCTTGGTGATCGCCTGCTCGAAGCCCGAGACGTGCGTGCCGCCCTTGGGCGTGGCGATCACGTTGACGAACGAGCGCATCTCGGTGTCGTAGCCGCTGCCCCAGCGGAGCGCGACGTCGACCATCAGGTCGCGCTCGACGTCCTGAGGGGTCATGTGCCCCTTGTCGTCGAGCAGCGGCACGGTCTCGGTGAACTTCTCGTGCCCCTCCAGGCGCAGGATCTCGGTGACGGGCTCGTCGGCGGCGAGGAAGTCGCAGAACTCGGTGATGCCGCCGTCGTGGCGGAAGCTCTCCTCGACCGGCTCGTCGCCTCGGAGGTCGCGGATCACGAGCTCGAGGCCGGGCACGATGAACGAGGTCTGCCGGGCGCGGGTGACCAGCTCGTCGTAGGTGAACGTGGCGTCCTTGGTGAAGGTCTGGCGGTCGGGCCAGAAGCGGACGCGCGTGCCCGTGACGCCCTTCTTGACGCGTGCGCCCTTGTGGAGACCGGACTGGGGCGTGAAGTCCCCGTCGGGCCCGTCGCCGTCGAAGACCCCGGGTACGCCGCGCCGGAAGGACATCTTCTGGGTCGCCGGCGAACGGTCGACCTCGACGTCGAGGCGTGCCGACAGAGCGTTGACGACGGAGGAGCCCACGCCGTGCAGACCACCGGTCGCGACGTACGAGCCGCCACCGAACTTGCCGCCGGCGTGCAGCTTGGTGAAGACCACCTCGACGCCGGAGAGCCCGGTCTTGGGCTCCTTGTCGACCGGGATTCCGCGGCCGTTGTCGTGTACCTCGGCGGAGCCGTCGGGGTGGAGGGTCACGTCGATGCGGGTGCAGAAGCCGCCCAGAGCCTCGTCGACCGCGTTGTCGATGATCTCCCAGACGCAGTGCATGAGCCCCCGGGTGTCGGTGGACCCGATGTACATGCCCGGGCGCTTGCGCACCGCTTCCAGCCCCTCGAGGACGAGGAGGTGGTGGGCGTTGTACGTGTTGTCGATATTCGTTCCTCCGGCGGTGCGGGCTGGCACGTCACTCCTCAACGCAGGTTGCTCGAACGAGCAGAGTCTCGTTCGCGGCAAATCTACCCGCGACACGCCCAACCCTCCGAACGCCACGCCTACCGCGGTTCCGGCCACCGAGGGGACACCATGTGGGTCACGTCACGATGCGGCAACGGAGCGTTTCGGGTTACGCGATTCAGGCAACCTGGACCACCAAGCCAAGTCAGACTGGAGCACGAAGAACCTGTGTCGAGGGTCACCCGGGTCTCACGGGGAAGCCCTCCTCGAAGGGGAAGTGTTCGACGTGATTGGATGTTGAGTCAGGTGAAGACGCAGATGATTGACCGCCGGTAAAACCGGGAACATTGGAGTCAGTCGCTACGTTGAGCAGGACACCCTGGAAGGAAAGAGGCCTCAAGTGACCACTGCAGTTGCCCCCAGTAATTCGCTGACGGCTGTGGACCGCTGCGACCGTTGCGGTGCTCAGGCCTACCTGCGCGTCGAGCTCTCCGGTGGCGGCGAGCTTCTCTTCTGCGCGCACCACGCCCGCGAGCACGGTGACAAGCTTCGCGAGATCGCTGTCCACGTCCACGACGAGACCGACCGTCTCACCGACCGCCCGGCAACGGCCGCGGACAGCGAGCGCTGACCCCGGTCCCCCCGAGACTTCCGAGGGCCTCGCACCGTCAGGTGCGGGGCCCTCGTGCGTGATGTGGCAGGGTTCGGGCCGTGAACGAAGTCGATCTGCTCGTCGGTCTGGTCATCCTGGTCGGCCTCGCGGGCATCGTGGTCCCGCTCCTTCCCGGCTCGATGCTCATCCTCGGGGCGGTGCTGGTCTGGACCGTCGTGGACGGGTCGCGCACCGCCTGGGCGGTCTTCGCGCTGGTCACGACGCTGCTGGTGGTCGGTGCGGTCGTGAAGTACGTCGTCCCCGGCCGGGGGCTGAAGAGCTCCGGCGTGCCGACGCGCTCGATCATGCTCGGCGGGATCCTCGGCATCGTCGGCTTCTTCGTCGTGCCCGTGGTGGGGCTGGTGATCGGTTTCCTGCTCGGGGTCTACCTGTCGGAGACGCGACGGGTCGGTCGCAACCTCGCCTGGCCCTCGACCGTGGCGGCGGTGAAGGCGGTCGGGCTGTCGGTCCTCGTCGAGCTCGTCGCGGCGCTCTTCGCCACGGGTGTCTGGGTCGTCGGCGCCCTGACCATCTGAGCCCATGGCCATCCTCCTGGCGCTCTTCTCGGCGTTCGCCTACGGTCTCTCCGACTTCGTCGGCGGCCTGGTGTCGCGTCGTGTGTCGGCGTGGCCGGTGGCCGTCGTCGGCCAGCTGTCGGCGACGCTGTGCACCGCCGCCGTCGCCGTCTTCGTCACGGGGTCACCCACGTCGCAGGACTTCGCCTGGGCGATCCTCGCGGGAGTGGGCAGCGGCGTCGGGACGGGATTCCTCTACCGCGGGCTCGCGGCCGGGCGGATGGGTGTCGTCGCCCCGATCTCGGCGGTCGGCGCGGCCGTCGTACCCGTCGTCGCCGGGGCGCTCGGCGGCGAGCGTCTCTCGCTGCTTGTCTGGAGCGGCATCGTTCTCGCCCTGCCCGGGATCTGGCTGGTCTCGAGCACCGCGGAGGAGCTGCCGGAGGGCCCGCGGGCCTCGAGGGCGAGCCTCGCCGAGGGCGTGCTCGACGGCGTGCTCGCGGGACTCGGCTTCGGCGTGCTGTTCGCGGCGCTCGGCCAGGTGCCGGAGGAAGCCGGGCTCTGGCCACTTGCCCTCGCGCAGGCGGTCTCCCTGCCGTCTGTCGTGGTGCTCGCCCTCGTCCTGGGCGCCGCCTGGGTGCCCCGACAGCGCCAGGCCTGGTGGGCTTTGCTGGCAGGGCCGCTCGGCGCGTCCGCCACGGGCGCCTTCCTCCTGGCCACGCAGAGCGGCTACCTGACCATCGCGGGCGTCCTCGCGTCGCTCTACCCCGCGTCCACGGTGCTGCTGGCGGCACTGGTCCTGCACGAGAAAGTGCACAGAGCCCAAGGCGTCGGCCTCGGGCTCTGTGCTGTGGCGATCGCGCTCGTCGCCGGTGGCTGAGGTCAGCCTCGCTTCACCCACGGGGTGAAGTCGCGACGCTCGCCGAGCCAGTCGACCTCGGTCGTGGCCGGCTCGTCTCCCTCGGGGACCATCTCGCCACCGGTCTTGACCTCGACCCGGACCGCGCCGGGGTCCCGGAGCACCACCCGGTCGATGCGGATGAGCGCCGTGTCCTTGGCGTAGTCGAGCTTCATGCTGTACGTGCCGCCGCGCAGCGGGACCTGCCGGTCACTGGCACGCTTCCAGCCGTCGGCCTTCAGCAGGGCGTAGTCCGCGCCCTCGAACGTGCCGCCGAGGAAGACGAACTCCGGTCCCTTCCGGGTCCGGTCGGTGTCGATGAAGACCGAGATGCTGCTGCCGCTCTCGTAGGACCGGACGAGGTCACGGTGCACCACCTTGATCCTCACCTGGTCCTCGTTGACGACGCGGACGCGGTGGATGTCCGCGCCGTGGTTCATGTCGCCACGGGCGTCGGCGAGGACGGCGGTGTCGGCTGCAGCGGCCCCAGCCAGGGCGACGGCGCCGACGGCGCTCAGGGCGGACACCGTGGCGAGGCGGCGGAACGTGGTCTTGCGCGTGTTCATGCGGAGTCTCCGTATCGGGGCGACGGCCGGGTTGCGGTCCGTCGTGCGCCTCACCGTGAAGCGCTGCCACCAGGACGCGGCTTCACCCGGCGAGGTTGCATCGCGAAGGTAAAGACTTCCGCCGAGTGCGGGAACTGATCGGAGAAGGCCACCCTGGCATCACAGCTGCCCAGGGCGGCCTTGCACGTGCGTCGAAGCCCTGGCCGGGAGCGGCAGGGCCGATGCGTCAGTCGAGGTAGTCGCGCAGGACCTGCGAACGCGACGGGTGCCGCAGCTTCGACATGGTCTTCGACTCGATCTGGCGGATCCGCTCGCGGGTCACGCCGTAGACCTTGCCGATCTCGTCGAGCGTCTTGGGCTGGCCGTCGGTGAGGCCGAAGCGCATGGAGACCACGCCCGCTTCACGCTCGGAGAGCGTGTCGAGCACGGCATGCAGCTGCTCCTGGAGCAACGTGAACGACACCGCGTCGGCGGGCACGATCGCCTCGGAGTCCTCGATCAGGTCACCGAACTCGGAGTCGCCGTCCTCACCGAGCGGGGTGTGGAGCGAGATCGGCTCGCGGCCGTACTTCTGGACCTCGATGACCTTCTCGGGGGTCATGTCGAGCTCCTTGGCGAGCTCCTCCGGCGTCGGCTCGCGGCCGAGGTCCTGGAGCATCTGGCGCTGCACGCGGGCGAGCTTGTTGATGACCTCGACCATGTGCACCGGGATACGGATGGTGCGGGCCTGGTCGGCCATCGCGCGGGTGATCGCCTGACGGATCCACCACGTCGCGTAGGTGGAGAACTTGTAGCCCTTGGTGTAGTCGAACTTCTCGACCGCACGGATCAGACCGAGGTTGCCCTCCTGGATCAGGTCGAGGAAGAGCATGCCGCGGCCGGTGTAGCGCTTGGCCAGCGAGACGACGAGTCGGAGGTTCGCCTCGAGCAGGTGGTTCTTCGCCCGGCGCCCGTCCTCAGAGATCCACTCGAGCTCCTCGCGAGCCTTCTCGGAGAGCTTGCCGCCGGAGGCGAGCTTCTCCTCCGAGAACAGGCCGGCCTCGATCCGCTTGGCGAGCTCGACCTCCATCTCGGCGTTGAGGAGGGGGACCTTGCCGATCTGCTTGAGGTAGTCCTTGACCGGGTCGGCGGTCGCGCCGGCGACCATGACCTGCTGCAGGGGCTCGTCGGTGTCGTCGGCCTCGGAGATGACGAAGCCCTTGCTCTCGTCCTCTTCTTCCTTCAGCGTCGGGTCCGTGGCGAGGTCCTTCTCGAAGACCTCGTCAGGAACGTCGGGGAGGACCTTCTTGCCGTCGGGCCCGACGACAGGGGCCGCTGCGACGACCTCGACGGTCTCCTCGGCCTTGGCCCCCTTCGCGCTGGGCTTCTTCGCCGCGGTCTTGCTCGCTGCCTTCTTAGCCGCAGGGGCGGGCTCGGTCTCCTTCTTGGCGGCGGCGGCCTTCTTCGTGGTCTTGGCGGGCGCCTTCTTCGCGGGCGCCTTCTTGGCCGTGCTGGCCTTGACCGTGGAGCGTCCGCTCGACGCGGCGGCGACCTTGCGCGAGGTGGACTCCGCAGCGGAGAGGACGACGGTGACGCCTTCCTCGCTGAGGAACCTCAGCAGTGCCTTGAGGTGCTTGCCGGAGATCGCAGCGGCCTCGCTCGTGTCACGAACCGCGTCGGAACTGACCTGTCCGGTTGCCTTGCCACGCTCGACCAGGGCCACGACCTCGGGATGGGCAAGAATGTCAGCGGGAAGCTTGCGGGACGTGCTCGTCGACACGAACTACCTCTCGTAAACGGTTCAAGGGGCGCGGCGAAGCCCGTACACGTCAAGAGCCGCACCGCCATTGTGACACGGCACGGCCATGATCCAAGCCGATACCCCGCCCGACTAGCCGCGAGCCGCGGCCTTCTTCTCCTTCTTGAAGGCACGGACCCTCTCCAGCGAGGTCTCGTCGACCACGTCGGCCACCGAGCGGAACGACCCGGGCTCGGCGTAGTCCCCGGCGACCTCGGCCCATCCCTCGGGCTTCACGTCGAGCTGTTTGCCCAGCAGGGCCACGAAGATCTGCGCCTTCTGCTTCCCGAACCCGGGGAGGGCGAGCAGCCGCTTCATCAGGTCCTTCCCGTCCGCCGCCTCCTCCCAGAGCCGTTCGGTGCGACCGTCGTACTCAGCGACGACGTGCGCCGCGAGCGCCTGGATCCGTGCTGCCATGGAGCCGGGGAACCGGTGTACCGCGGGCGGTGTGCTGCACAGCGCGGCGAACTCCTCCGGGTCGGCCGCCGCGACCTCCGCGGGGTCGAGCGAGCCGAAGCGCTCGAGGATCTTCGCCGGGCCCGCGAACGCCCGCTCCATCGGGAACTGCTGGTCGAGCAGCATGCCGGACAGCAGCGCGAACGGGTCCTGCGAGAGGACCCGGTCGGCCGCCTCGTCCTGCGCGATCCGGAGGTTCGCCACGGCTGCTGCTACTCCGTCGCCTTGACCGCGAGCACCGGGCACGGGGCGTCGAGGAGCACCCTCTGGGCGTTGCTGCCGAGGATCAGCTTGCCGACGGGCGAGCGGCGGCGGAGCCCGATCACGATGAGCTCGGCGTCCACCTCGACGGCGACGTTCACGAGGTCCTCGGCCGGGTCCATGCCGCGGACGAGCTGGCGGACGTCGTGCGCGACACCGGACTCGGTGAGCAGGGTCGTGACCTCGGCGAGCTGCGCCTCGGACTCGATGGCGTCGTCACGGTCGAACTCGCGGCCGCCGCGGTGAGAGTTCACGACGACGAGTCGCGAGTCCCTGAGCTTCGCCTCCTCGGCCGCGCGTCGCAGCGCCGCCTTGCCCTCCGGCTTGGGCACGTATCCCACCACGATGGTCCCCATCGACCGTCCTCTCTGTAGCTCTTCTGCATCCCCTCGGCGTCCACCGAAGGGGTCATCGCGCACGCTACCGCAGGAGGCACGGGTGAGGCTGTGGACGACGCGTCGCGCCTTCGGCGGGCATTGGGCAGGCTTGGCCGGTGACCACTGCGACCACCGCCTCCCTCCTTCGTCTGGAAGTCGGCAACCTCCGCTCACGAGAGTCCCGGAGGCGGTTCGACACGGTCGTGCACGTCGGCACCCTCGACGGCGACCGGCGTACCTGCACGGTGCCCCTGGCGGACTCAGGGGTGCTCGACCCGGGCACCCGCACCGACATCGTCTCCTGGCTTCTCGAGGAGGAGCCGGGATCCCCCGCTCCGGCCAGCGTCTGGCTCACCCGGGCCGGTGACCCCCAGCTCCAGGACGAGGACCTGGCCTGGCTGTCCGCGGCGGGCCGGGCCTTCGGCGCGCTGGGACGCCGGCTCGACGGGTTCTGGTCGGTGACGCGGACCGGTTGGCTCGACGTACGCACGGGAGAGGGCCGGACCTGGAAGCGCCTCAGGCTCTGACCGCCCTCGTCTCTCAGGGCCAGGGCCAGGTGTGCACCGGGTCGTTGGTGTGCATGAGGGTGCGGTACTCGTTGAGCGTGACGCGCAGTGCCTCCATGCGGTCGCCGCAGTCCTGGCAGCGCTGGTGGAACGTGTCGATGAACCAGCTCGCGCCGTTGCGGCCGGTGAGGCAGCGCTGCTCGATGATGCCCAGCAACCTGTCGCGCTCCTCGTCGGCGACGCCCCAGGACTCCAGTCCTGCGCGTGCCATCGGCAGCAGCCGGCGAAGGACGAGCTCCGTGGCCGGCACCTGGCCCAGCCCCGGCCAGTACAGGTTGGACTCGATCCCCTGCCGGGCGGCGATGTGGAAGTTCTCCTCTGCCGCGCTGAACGACATCTGCGACCACAGCGGTCGCTCGTGCTCGGCGAGGGTGCGGACGAGACCGAAGTAGAAGGCGGCGTTGGCCATGGTGTCGGCGACGGTGGGGCCGGCGGGCAGGACCCGGTTCTCCACGCGCAGGTGCGGCGTCCCGTCGACGACGTCGTAGACAGGTCGGTTCCACCGGTAGACCGTGCCGTTGTGCAGTCGGAGCTCGCTCAGCGCGGGCGTCTCCCCTCGCTCGAGGACCTCGAGCGGGTCCTCGTCCTCGATGATGGGCAGGAGCGCCGGGAAGTAGCGGACGTTCTCCTCGAAGAGGTCGAAGATGGAGTTGATCCAGCGCTCCCCGAACCACACCCGCGGCCTGACCCCCTGCGCCTTCAGCTCCTCGCTGCGGGTGTCGGTCGCCTGCTCGAACAACGCGATGCGCGTCTCGTGCCACAGCTCCTTGCCGAGCAGGAACGGCGAGTTCGCCCCCAGGGCGAGCTGGACGCCGGCGATCGCCTGGGAGGCGTTCCAGTACGCCGGGAAGTCGTCGGGGCTGACCTGGACGTGGAACTGGGTGCTGGTGCACGCAGCCTCCGGCACGATCGACTCCGAGGAGGTCCGAAGCCGGTCGGTGCCGGCGATGTCGATCGCCAGGTCCTCACCGCGCGCGGCGAGGATCTGGTCGCTGAGCAGCTGGTAGCGCGGGTTGGGGCTCAAGGAGCTGGGGCTGAAGTGTCCCTGCGACAGTGTCGGCAGGATCCCGATCATGACCAGGTGCGCTCCCTTACCGGAGGCCTTCTGCTCCGCCGCGTTCAAGCAGGCCCGGATGCCCTCCTCGAACTCGGTGAAGCCGTGATCGCTCAGCCGCTTCGGCGCGACGTTGATCTCGAGGTTGAACTGTCCGAGCTCGGTCACGAAGGACGGGTCACCGATCGCCTCGAGCGCCTCGATGTTCTTCAGCGCCGGGTTGCCGTCGTCGTCGACCAGGTTCAGCTCGATCTCGAGACCGGTCATCGGGTCGTCGGCGTCGAAGCGGGACTCGCGCAGCATGCGCGCGAACACGTCGAGGCATCGACGGACCTTCTCGCGGTAGCGCGTGCGGTCCTCGCGGGAGAACTCGCGCTGTTCGACCTCTTCACCCATGTCGAAAGACTAGAGCCATGGGGCGAAGCCGCTCATGCCAAACCCGCACGGAGGCCCGACATGGCCTCCCGGCCGGCTCAGCCGGCGAACAGCGGGAGGTCCTCCGGCGGGATCGGCTGCCAGGTCGACGGGTGGACCGCCGCCGCGAGCGCCTGCGAGACCAGCCCCGCCAGGCTGTACCCGGGCTCGGACTCCTGGCACCGCTCGACCGCGCACCACGCCAGCGCCCCGTCGCCGGCGAGCCAGGCCGCGAACGCGAGCAGTGCGGCCGGGGCAGCGAGCAGGTCGAGCGGGGTGCGGCGCACGAGGTCGCGCCACAGCTCGACGTGGACGCGAGCGTCGGCCCGGGTCATCTCCGCCCAGGCGACGTCGCGGACGGCGATGTTGACCAGGGCCACCACCATCCGGCCCGCCTCGTCGTGGTCGAGCGGCTCACCGGTCCGGACGTAGCGGCGGACGCGCTCCCGGACCCAGTAGCCCTCCGTCATCATGTGGGCCCGCGCCCCTTCCGGGGAGTCCTCGCCCAGCGGATGTCTCGCCGCGGCCTTGAAGCGCAGCATCGACTCGTCGGCGGCCTCGCCGACAGCGTCGATGGCGTCGAGGTCGGTGCCGACGAGCGAGTCCGCGAGCGCGCGCCTGTTGAGGTAGGTGACCTTGCCGTCGAGGACGGACTGCGCGGTGATCGGGTGGGAGGTGAGGTCGTACGGCTCACCCTCGGCCGGGCAGCAGTGCTCGTCGCAGTCGAGGGAGTACCACCGACCCCCGTCGGCACGGATCGCACAGAGTACGTCGACGCCCAGGACGTCGAGCTCGAGGACGAGGACGCCGAGGAGGTCACGCAACAG
This sequence comes from uncultured Actinomycetota bacterium, assembly GCA_963701425.1. Taxonomy (GTDB): domain Bacteria; phylum Actinomycetota; class Actinomycetes; order Propionibacteriales; family Nocardioidaceae; genus Nocardioides_C. The sequence goes on from CAVPAG010000018.1 coordinate 448,483, forward strand.
GACCTCGTCCGAGCCGTAGACGACGACGGCGACCTCCTCCGCCTCGGCCCGCGACACGGCGGTGAGCAGCGTCCGGACGACCTCCGACACCTCCTCGTCGTCCCGCGGCAGGTCGAGGCGGGCGTGCATCTGCCCCGCCTCCCCCGCGGTCACGACGAGGACGATCGACTCGTCCGGATGGAAGCCGAGGACGCACGGGACGAGCGCGAGCAGGTCGGCGGGTGACGTGATGCGGATGGGTCGTGTGTTCATGGCGGTCACGCTCGCCGACCCGGCCACGACCCGTCGTGGGTCGCTTCGGAGGGTGTGCACGGTCCTGCCGTCGACGTACCTGGGGACAGAACCCGGCTGGGCACGGCTGACGGGACCTGTCCGCACCGGGAGGCATGATGGGCGCGTGCGCGCCGAACCGACGATCCTCCACGTCGACCTCGACGCCTTCTTCGCGGCGGTCGAGCAGCGCGACAAGCCGTCGCTGCGCGGCAAGCCGGTGGTCGTGGGAGGGGTGGGCGGACGCGGTGTGGTGGCGACAGCCTCCTACGAGGCGCGCGCCTACGGCGTCCGCTCAGCCATGTCGACGGCGGAGGCCCGCTCCCGCTGCCCGCACGCGGCGTTCCTCACGGGCCGCTTCGGGGCGTACCGCGAGACCAGCGCCGCGGTGATGGCGCTCCTGCGTGAGCTCTCCCCTCTCGTCGAGCCCCTCTCCCTCGACGAGGCGTACGTCGACCTCGCCGCCTCGCACCTCGACGACCTCTCGGTCGAGGGGGTAACCGCCGTCGCCCGAAGACTCAAGGAGGGCGTGCACGAGGTCACGGGTGGGTTGCACGGGTCGGTCGGGGTCGCGACCTCGAAGCTCGTCGCGAAGATCGCCAGCGACCTCGACAAGCCCGACGGCCTCGTGGTCGTCCCGGCCGGCACGGAGCGCGACCTGCTCCGGCCGATGAAGGTCACGGTGATCCCCGGCGTCGGGCCCGCGACCGCAGAGCGCCTGCGTCGTACCGGGGTCCACACGGTCGCGGACCTCGAGCAGCTCTCCCGGGAGGAGCTCGTCCGCATCCTCGGGCAGGCCCACGGCACCGGCCTCTACCGGCTCGCGCGTGCCGACGACGACCGTCCGGTGATCGCCGAGCGGGAGGCGAAGTCGGTCAGCGTCGAGGGCACCTACGACACCGACCTGGTCGACCGCAGGCTGTTGGTCGGCCTGCTGGAGCGACAGGCGCGGCAGGTCACCGAGCGGCTGCGGAAGGCCCGGCTCTCCGGGCGGACGGTGACCGTCAAGGTGCGCCTCCACGACTTCTCGACCCACACCCGCTCCACCACGCTCCCGGCGCCGACCGACGACCCTCGTGTGGTGGCTCGGCTCGCCCGGACGCTGCTCGGCGAGGTGGACACCTCCGGAGGCGTGCGGCTGCTGGGCGTCGGGGTGTCCGGCCTCGCCGACTGGATCCAGGAGGACCTGTTCGCCGACCTCGAGGACGAGGCGGCCGACTCCCCTGACGAGGGCGTCGAGCCGCTCGCCGACGACGCGATCGAGCGCGTCACCCGGGGCCGGCGCTGGGCTCCCGGGGTGGACGTCGTGCACGCCGAGCACGGACCGGGATGGGTCTGGGGCTCGGGACGCGGGCTGGTGACGGTGCGGTTCGAGACGGCCGAGACGCCGCCCGGGCCGGTGAAGACGTTCAGCGCCGACGACTCCGACCTCGTGCCGCGTCCGCGGGGACGTCACGGCGGCGACGACGAGAAGGAACCGCCGTCGGAGACCTGAGGGCGGCCTATGCGGGGACGAAGCGCAGCCGGGTGCCCGGGCGCAGCTGCGCGCACGTACCGAGGTCCTCGGGCGCCACGACGCCGACGACCGGGTAGCCGCCGGTCGTCGGGTGGTCGTTGAGGAAGACCAGCGGCTGGCCCGAGGCCGGCACCTGCACCGCGCCGAGGACGAGCCCCTCGCTCGGCAGCTCGGCATGATCCTGCCGCGGCAGCTGCGCACCTTCGAGGCGCACACCCACGCGGTTGGAGTGCGGCGACACCGTGTAGGCCTCCGCCGCGATCCGCTCCAGCACGTCCGCAGCGAACCAGTCGTGACGGGGTCCTGGCACGAGGCGCACGCGGACCGAGTCGGGATAGCGGAGCACGACGGGCACGTCCACGCCGTGGGGTGTGCCGACCGGCTCCCCGAGCGGGAGCTGCGTCCCGGCAGCCAGCCGCGGCGGGCCGAGCCCGGAGAGCGTGTCCGTCGAGCGCGAACCGAGGACCGGCGGGGCGTCGACTCCTCCGGCGAAGGCGAGGTAGCTGCGCAGGCCGGAGACCGCCGGGCCCACCATCAGCGTCTCCCCCGCTCGCAGCGGCAGCGGCTCGGCGAACGGACGAGGCCGCCCGTCGACGGTGACGGCCGCCGGTGCGCCGGTCACCGCCACCGTGGTCGAGCCGGAGACCTGAAGCGTCACGCCGCCCAGCGTCGTCTCGAGAACGGCCGCCTCGGGCTCGTTGGCGACCAGTCGGTTCGCGTAACGCGCAGCGGCGGAGTCGAGAGCACCCGAGCGAGGCACGCCGAGATGGGCGAAGCCCCGGCGACCCAGGTCCTGCACCGTCGTCAGGGGGCCGGGGTCGAGCACGGTCAGCTTGGTCGTCACCGGGGCACCTCCACGAACCGGACGCGGGTGCCGGGGGCCAGGGTGGCCGGCTGCTCGCGGGTCTCGTCCCAGAGCACGAGGTCGGTGCGGCCGATCAGCTGCCAGCCACCCGGCGAGGCCGATGGGTAGACGCCGGTGAACACGTCGGCCAGGCCCACGGCGCCGGCGGGCACGCGGGTGCGAGGCTCCTCCAGCCGAGGGACGGGACTCATCTGCTCGAGCCCCTTGCAGTAGGCGAAGCCGGGTGCGAACCCGCAGAAGGCCACGAGCGTCTCGCTCGACGTGTGCAGGTCGACGACCTCGCGCGGCGTCAGGCCCCAGTGGCGCGCCACGGAGTCCAGGTCGGGCCCGTCGTAGACGGTGGGCACCTCCACCACCGGGCCGTGACCGGTCGGGGTGGACTCGCCGGCCTCGGGCTCCCACCCGGTCAGCTCTGCCTCGAGGCGCGCGACGTCGGGCACCCCGGAGAAGAGCACCGTGCGCGCGGCGGGCACGACCTCGGCCGCCGCGACCTCGCGCCGGAGCGCCTCGTCGTACACCCGCATCGCGGCCGCGGTGTCGGAGACCTCGGCGAGCAGCGAGTCCGCTCCCACGCGAAGCAGCCTCACGTGAAGCTCCTCAAGGTCAGGCCGGCGGTCTCCAGGGTGCGCCGGACCTCGGCGGCGCTCCTGACCGCGGCGGGTGAGTCACCGTGCACGCACACCGAGGCGACCTCGCCGGATCGGGCCATCTCCAAGGCCCTGGCGGCGATGACCGACGGCACGTGGTGGACCGCGCCCGGCTGGTCGCGCGGGACCAGGCGGCCCTCGGGTGTGTAGGCCCGGTCGGGGAAGCCCTCGCGGTGGACCTCGCGGCCGAACGCCTCGGCGAGCTCCAGGAAGATCGAGCCGGGCAGGCCCAGCACGGGCAGGTCGCCGGACCCGGTGAGCACCGCCCCGGCCTGCTCCTCGTCGTGGACGACCCGGTTGTAGAGCGCGCCGTGGGGCTTCACGTAGGCGACACGGGTGCCGCTGGCGCGGGCGATCTCGTCGAGGAGGCCGACCTGGTGGGCGACCTGCTCGCGCAACGTCTCGGGGGCGACGTCGAGGTGGCGCCGGCCGAAGTTCTCACGGTCGTCGTAGGAAACCTGGGCGCCGACGACGACGCCGCGCCTCGCCGCTTCCTCGCACACCGTGCGCATGATCAGCTCGTCGCCCGCGTGGTAGCCGCAGGCGACGTTGGCGCTCGTCACGAGCCCGAGGAGGCCGAGGTCGTCGGTGACGCCCTCGCCGAGGTCTGCGTTGAGGTCGATCGTCTGCACCCATCCAAGGTAGGCGATGGCTGTGCGGGTTAGGCTCCACGACGTGTCACAGCCCACGCAGCCCCAGGTCCTCGCGCCCCCGGTCGCCAGGAAGATCCCCGTCACCCGGACCTTCCACGGCGACACCGTGGTCGACGAGTACGAGTGGCTGCGCGACAAGGACTCCCCCGACACCCTCGCCCACCTCGAGGCCGAGAACGCCTACACCGAGCAGGCGACCGCTCACCTCGCCGAGCTGAGGGAGACGCTGTTCGAGGAGATCCGCACGCGCACGAAGGAGACCGACCTCTCGGTCCCGTCGCGGATCGGTTCGTACTGGTACTACAGCCGCTCGCTGGAGGGGAAGCAGTACGGCATCAGCTGCCGCTGCCCCGTCTCCTCCCCCGACGACTGGACCCCGCCCACGCTCGAGGTCGACGTCGACGTACCCGGCGAGGAGGTGCTGCTCGACCTCAACGAGCTCGCCGAGGGCCACGACTTCTTCTCGCTCGGCGCCTCCTCGATCAGCCCCGACGGCAACCTGCTCGCGTTCAGCGTCGACACCGTCGGCAACGAGCGGTTCCTGCTCCAGGTCAAGGACCTGCGCACGGGTGAGGTCCTGCCCGACCAGATCCCCGACACGGCGTACGGCGCCACCTGGGCGCTCGAGGGCCAGCACCTCTTCTACACGACCGTCGACGAGGCCTGGCGGCCCGACAAGGTCTGGCGGCACGAGCTCGGCACGGACCCGTCGCAGGACGTCGTGGTGTTCCACGAGCCCGACGAGCGGTTCTGGACCTCGGTCGGCCGCACTCGCAGCGACCGCTTCCTCGTGGTCGGCGTCGGCTCGAAGACCACCACCGAGTACCGCGTCCTCGACGCCTCCGACCCGACCGGCGACTTCCGCGTCGTCGCCCCGAGGCGGCAGGGCGTGGAGTACGGCGTCGAGCACGCCGTGATCGCCGGCGAGGAGTGCTTCCTGGTGCTCCACAACGCCGGCGCGGAGAACTTCACGCTCGCCAAGGCCCCGGTCGGCACCACGAGCCACGAGGACTGGGAGCCGCTGCTGGAGTACGACCCCGCCGTCCGTCTCGAGGACGTCGACGCGTTCGCCGGGCATCTCGTGGTGCAGGAGCGACGGGAGGGGCTCACCCAGCTCCGGGTGATCACCCTGGCCGAGGCCGGTCTGGGCGACGACTTCCTGATCGAGTTCGACCACCCCGTCTACACGGTGGGCGCCGGCTCCAACCCTGAGTTCCACCAGCCGACGGTCCGCCTCGGCTACACCACGCTCGCCACGCCGCCCGCGGTCTACGACTTCGACGTCGCCTCCCGCGAGCTGACCCTCCTCAAGCAGATGCCCGTGCTCGGCGACTTCGACCCCGAGCGCTACGAGCAGCACCGGGAGTGGGCGACAGCGGAGGACGGCACCAGCGTGCCGATCTCCGTCGTCTGTCCCAAGGACGCACCTCGGGACGGCTCGATGCCGATGCTGCTCTACGGCTACGGGTCCTACGAGTCCTCGACCGACCCGTACTTCACGATCTCCCGACTCTCCCTGCTCGACCGCGGCGTCGGCTTCGCGATCGCCCACGTGCGCGGTGGCGGCGAGATGGGCCGGCGCTGGTACGACGAGGGCAAGATGCTCGCGAAGAAGAACACCTTCACCGACTTCGTCGCCTGCGCCCGTCACCTCGCCGCGACCGGCTGGACGAGCCCGGACCGCCTGGTCGCCGAGGGCGGCAGCGCGGGAGGCCTCCTCATGGGCGCGGTCGCGAACCTCGCTCCCGACGCGTTCCGGGCGATCGTGGCCGACGTGGCCTTCGTCGACGCGCTCACCACGATCCTCGACCCGTCGCTCCCGCTGACCGTCGTGGAGTGGGAGGAATGGGGCAACCCGCTCGAGGACCCCGACGTCTACGCGTACATGAAGTCCTACTCGCCCTACGAGAACGTCGAGCCCAAGCGCTACCCCTCGATCCTGGCCGAGACCTCCCTGCACGACACCCGGGTGCTCTACGTCGAGCCGGCGAAGTGGATCGCGAAGCTGCGCGCGACGGCGGCGGAGCCCCAGGACTTCCTGCTCAAGACGGAGATGGCCGCGGGCCACGGCGGGGTCAGCGGGCGCTACAACGCCTGGCGAGACCGCGCCTTCAGCTACGCCTGGGTCCTCGACAAGCTCGGCCTGGCCTGACCTCCACACCACTCCGCACACCCCCTTCCGCGCGGCACCGCGCTAGACCGGTGCTGGGCCTGCCCTGAGAGTTCGCTGAGAAGTCGGCACCAATCGAGGGTTCGGGCAACTTCTGGGCACCCTCACCCGTCCTAACCCACACAGGACGCGAACCTGCAGCACAGATGCGGTTTCGGGAATCCTCACGAACCCGGCGTCGTTGGGATGAATACAGGTGCTACCTGCGGGTAAGCGCTTGGGGAGAGGAAGGGAGCGCACGTGGCTACTAGTCGTCCGCAGACGCGCGAGATCGAGGGGCGGGACAGCGTCGGGCTGTACCTCGACGAGATCGCGCGGACCCCACTGCTCGACGCTATCACCGAGGTGGAGCTGAGCAAGACCATCGAAGCCGGCCTGATGGCCCAGCACCTGCTCGACACGGGCAGGGTGGGTCGTCGCAAGGGCGGTGCGCCCAAGAGCGCTACCCAGGAGGAGCTCGAGTGGCTCGCTGCCGAGGGGGAGCGGGCGATCCAGCAGTTCATCACCGCCAACCTCCGGCTCGTGGTGTCGATCGCCCGTAAGTACGGGCGCAGCCAGATGCCCATGCTGGACCTGGTCCAGGAGGGCAACACCGGCCTGATCCGCGCGGTCGAGAAGTTCGACTACGCCAAGGGCTACAAGTTCTCCACCTACGCCACCTGGTGGGTGCGCCAGGCGATCACGCGTGGCATCGCCCAGCAGGCCCGGGTCGTGCGCCTCCCCGTGCACGTGGTGGAGGAGCTCAACCAGGTGGGCGCGGCCCGTCGTACCCTCGAGCGCCAGCTCGGCAGGGATCCGGAGCCGGAGGAGATCGCAGGCGAGCTCGGCATGGACATCGACCGGGTCCTCGACCTCGTCACCTGGGGTCGCGAGCACGTCAGCCTGGACACGCCCGTCGACGAGAACGGCGACACCTCGCTGGGCGACCTGATCGCCCAGGAGACCGCGCCGGGACCGGACGCGACGGTGCTCGACACCGAGTCCCGCGACCGGCTCTCCCGGCTGGTCGAGCTGCTCGACGACCGGGCGGCGGACATCATCCGCTCCCGCTACGGGCTCGTCGACGGTCGGCAGCACAAGCTCGCCGACATCGGCGCGAAGCACGGCATCTCCGCCGAGCGGGTGCGCCAGCTGGAGCGGGAGGCGATCGCCAAGCTCCGCCAGCTCGCGGACCCGGACCTGGCTGCCTGAGCTACGGCGTCCCCTCCTCGACACGCTCGGGAGTGAGCGCCGGGACGGTCAGGAACCGGCCTTGGCGACCAACGACTCGAAGACCTCCGTGACACGCTCACGGAGGTCTTCCAGCGTCCCGGTGTTCTCGATGACGTGGGTGGCGATCGCCAGCCGCTCCTCACGCGAGGCCTGTGCGGCGATCCGCGCCTCTGCCTCCTCGCGGCTCATGCCCCGAAGGGTCACCATCCGCTCGACCTGCGTCTCGACGGGTACGTCGACCACGACGACTGCGTCGAACGTCGAGGCCTGACCGGTCTCGGCGAGCAGCGGGATGTCGTGGACCACCACCGCGTCGGGGCCGGCCTCCGCCTCCATCTGCGCGCCGCGTCTGCGGACCCTCGGGTGGATGATCGCCTCGAGCCTGCGCCGCGCCTCCTCGTCGGCGAAGACGATCGCACCCATGGCCGGGCGGTCGAGCTCACCGTCGGAGGTCAGCACGCCCGGCCCGAAGGCGGCGACGATCTCCGCGAGGCCGTCCGTCCCCGGGGCGACCACCTCCCGAGCCAGGAGGTCGGCGTCGACGACCACCGCCCCGAGCTCGCGCAGCATCGCCGACACGGTGCTCTTCCCCGACGCCACTCCCCCGGTCAGTCCCACACGCACTCTGGTCACGCGCGGGAGTATTCCACCCCTGCAGTCCGGCGGCAGACCTCGTCCCACGGCGTCGGCTCGAGGCCGGGCGACCCTTGGGCGCCCCTGCCCTGCCGGTCCCGGCCGGCGAGGTCGCGGCCCTCGGTGGCATCCGCGACCTGACCGACTTCACCATCGACGACGACCGGCTGGTCCGCTGCCTGCTCGCCTGGGCGACGCTCTTCGGCCACGTCTCCCTGGAGCTCTTCGGCCACATGCACCGCGGGATCCTCGACTACGGCACCCACTTCGCGCATGTCGTGAACACCCTGTCCTCGGACCTCGGGTTCGGCTGACAGGTGCGCGTGTCGGTGGCGGCTGCGAGGATCGCCGCATGACGTCGACCATCTACCTGACCGCGACCAGCCTCGACGGCTACATCGCGACCGAGGACAACGACCTGAGCTGGCTGTTCCAGTTCGAGGGCGAGGACCCGGGCAACCCCTACGACGAGATGATCAAGGACGTCGGCGCGCTGGCGATGGGCGCCACGACCTACGAGTGGATCATGCGGCACGACCCCGGGAACTGGGCCTACGACGACCGTCCCACCTGGGTCTTCACGCACCGTGACCTTCCCCGCATCGAGGGCGCCAACCTGCAGTTCACCTCCGGCGACGTCCGAGCAGTCCACGCACAGATGGTCGAGGCCGCAGGGGGCAAGAACATCTGGCTGGTCGGCGGCGGCGAGCTCGTCGGGCAGTTCCTCGACCACGGCCTGCTCGACGAGGTGTGGGCGAGCATCACCCCGCTCGTGCTGGGCTCAGGGGCGCCGCTGCTCCCTCGCCGGCACACGAACCCGATGCGGGTGGTCGAGGTGCGCCACCAGGAGGGCGGGCCTTTCGTCCACGTGCACTACTCGCTGCGCTGAACGTCCTGCCACGGCAGGCGGAACGCCTCCGCGGCGGCGCCGACGATCGAGATCGTCACCGGGTCGAGGTCGGCGGGCTCGGTCTCGGGGTCGACGAGCACGCCCTCGGTCGGGGTGTAGGCCACCGACCACCAGACCTCCTCCGGGTCACCCTCGCTCGTGACGAAGGTCGCCTGCTCGGTGTGCCCGTCGGGGAACGTGTAGCTGATCTCGTCCACGCGCCAGGGCAACCGTCCTCCGGCAACCAGGCGCACCGCCGCAGGGGACCCGTCCGGCCCTGAGAGGACCGTCGTGGTGACCGCGAGGGAGCGCTCGTCGAAGCCGCTGCGCCCACCACGGGTGGAGCTCAGGAGTGCGGGCTCGACCCCTTCGGCGCCGGCGGCCACGTCACAAGCGACCCATCGCCGGCCGTTGGTCCAGAACGTGGTGGTGCCCGCATCGTCGGGGCTCTGCGCGACCTGGCTGAGTCCCCCACCCACGACCGCCTCGCACGCCTCGGTCGCCGCCGCGTCCCAGGGCGGGCCACCCGACGGCGTCTTCCCGTCCGCGGGCCCCGGGTCGATCTGGGGCTCGTCGGCGTCGGGGCCTTGCGTGGCGGACCCCTCCTCGGTGGCCGAGCCGGCCAGGGTGGCCTGGTTCGGCTCGGCGGCCGGCGTGGCGCAGGCGCCGAGCACGGCGGTGAACGCGACCGCGGCCACCAGGGCCACGAGCGACCGGCGCGGCATTGCGGTGCGTACGCGCAGGCAACGGCCTCCGGCATCGCCGGACAGCACGTTACGTTGCGTCATCAGGCCCCCCAGTGACGTTTCATCCCCCGGCCTCCCGGGTTCCCATGCCCGGCGGCCATCTGTTACCTCCCAGTATGCCCCATCCACCCCCCTGACAGGATGTTTCCGTGACCCAGCACCTCGGCCCGGGTGACCGGGTGGCCCTCCTCGTCCCGGGCTCCCCCGCGTACGTCGACCTCGCCCTCCTGGCCACCCGCCAGGGCGTGGTGCCGGTGCCCCTCGACCCTCGCCTGACCGACCGGGAGAAGACCGCGATCCTCGAGGACGTCGACCCCGCGGTCGTCGTGCGCGACGCAGCCGGCCTCGCCGAGGTCCGGGCCGCCCTCGACCCCGACCCGCCCAGCCCGGTGCCGCTCGTGCGCCCGATGCACATGACCAGCGGTACGACGGGCGCGCCGAAGGGTGTCTGGTCGGGGCTCCTCGACGAGGCCGCCGCGCAGGCCCTGGTCGCCGAGGAGCGCGACCTGTGGGGGTTCACCGCCTCGGACGTCCACCTCGTGCTGAGCCCGCTGTACCACTCGGCTCCGCTGCGCTTCGCGTGCGGGACACTGCTCGCCGGCGGGCGGATCGTCGTACCCGGTCCCTTCGACCCGGCTGCTACCACCCGCGCGATCGTCGAGGAGCGACCGACCACGATGTTCTGCGTGCCCGCGCACCTGCAGCGGCTGTTCGCACACTGGGACGAGGTCGGGGTCCCCGACCTCTCGTGCTTCCGCCTCGTGGCGCACGCGGGGGCAGCCTGTCCGCCGCCGGTGAAGCAGCGCCTGATCGAGCTCTTCCCGTCCGGGTCGACGTGGGAGTTCTACGGCTCGACCGAGGGCCAGTTCACGGCCTGCCGCAGCGAGGAGTGGCTGGAGCATCCCGGCACGGTGGGCCGGGCGAGACCGGGCCGCACGCTGAGCGTGGAGGAGGACGGCACGATCTGGTGCACGGTGCCCGACCACGCCAGGTTCACGTACTGGAACGCCCCCGAGAAGACCGCGGCCACCTGGCGCGAGACCCCGCACGGCCCAGCCTTCACCGTCGGTGACCTCGGTCGGATGGATGCCGACGGCTACCTCTACCTCGAGGGGCGCCGCGAGGACCTGGTCATCTCGGGCGGCGTCAACGTCTACCCGGTCGAGGTGGAGCACGTGCTGGCCGAGCACCCCCTCGTCACGGAGGTCGCGGTGTTCGGGGTCGACGACGAGCGATGGGGTCAGCGGGTCTGCGCTGCCGTCGTGGGATCTGCGACGAGCGAGGAGCTGCGGGAGTTCGTCGCCGAGCGGCTCGCGCCACCGAAGCGACCCAAGGAGTACTTCCCCGTCGAGGCGCTCCCCCACACGCCCACGGGCAAGATCAAGCGGCTGGAGCTACCCGGCCTGCTCGGCCTGAACTGACTGGCCGAACGTGCGCCGGTAGCGCTGCGGGCTGAGGCCCCGCGCCCTGGTGAAGTGGTGGCGCAAGGTGGCGGCGTTCGCGAAGCCGACGTCGTCGGCGATCTGGTCGACGGACCGGTTGGTGGTCTCGAGCAGCTCCTCGGCCCGCAGGACGCGCTGGCTGGTGATCCACGCGTGCGGGGTCGTGCCGGTCTCCTCGCGGAACCGCCGGGCGAAGGTCCGAGCCGACATCGCGCTCTGTCGCGCCAGGGTCTCGACGGTCATGGGCTCGTCGAGGTGCTCCACGATCCAGGTGAGCAGCGGGCCGAGGGTCTCGGCGTCGCAGTCGGGTACGGCGCTGCGGATGAACTGCGCCTGGCCGCCGTCGCGCTGGGGTGGCACGACCATCCGGCGAGCCACCATGCTCGCGACCGACGCGCCGAACTCCTTGCGGTACAGGTGCAGGCAGGCGTCGAGACCTGCGGCGGACCCGGCGCCGGTGATGACGGGGTCGGCGTCGACGTAGAGCACCTCGGGGATCACGTGCGCCTTCGGGAACCGTTCGGCGAGCTCATGGGTGTAGAACCAGTGCGTCGTACAGTCCCGGCCATCGAGGAGGCCGGCTGCGCCGAGGGCGAAGGCCCCTGAGCAGATCGACATCACACGCGCACCGCGCTCGTAGGCCTCCTGGAGCACGAGGACGACCGAGGCGGGAACCTCCTGGTTGCGCGGGACCGCCGGGACCGCCACGAGGTCGGCCTCGGCCGCGCGGCCGAGGTCGTGGTCGACCGCCAGCCCGAACCCCGCAGCGGTCGACACGGTGCCGCGCTTCGGCGCGCAGACCGCGAAGTCGAAGGTAGGCAGGCCTTGGTCGGACCGGTCGGTGCCCCAGGCCTCGCAGAGCACGCCGAGCTCGAACGGCGAGACGCCGTCGTAGACGACCACCGCGACGTTCTCGATCATGCCGACCACTATGGCAGAAACATGGCAGGAAATCGACGGTGGTTGTCATTCCTGCCACTCGTGGCAGGAATGAGATGAGAGCAGGATTACTGCCATGACTGAACTCATCGTCTTCTGGAGCTTCGTGCTCGTCATCGCCTGGCTGCTCGCCACGCTCCGCGAGATCTACGACGACGGCCGTGGCCGTCGTCCCCCACCGCCCAGCCACTACGACCCGTTCGACCCCCATCTGCGTGCCCGATGAAAGAGGCCGGGAAAGACGCGAGAGGGCCCGGCCACCAGACGGTGACCGGGCCCTCTCGTCGTTCAGCTCAGCGGGTCACTGACCGCCGGTCAGCTTCTCGCGCAGCGCCTGCAGCGCCTCGTCAGAGGCGAGCGAGCCGCCACTCTGCTCCTCGGTGTCGCCCTTGTCCGAGGAGTACGACGTGGCCTCGCCGGCCTCCGCCGCGGCAACCTTGGCCTCGGCCTGCTGCTTGACGTGGGCCTCCCAGCGAGCGTGCGCCTTGGCGTACTGCTCCTCCCAGGCCGCGCGCTGCTCGTCGTAGCCCTCGAGCCACTCGCCGGTCTCCGGGTCGAAGCCGTCAGGGTAGATGTAGTTGCCCTGCTCGTCGTACGACGCGGTCATGCCGTAGAGCGTCGGGTCGAACTCCTCGACCTCGGCAGCGGCTGCGGTCTCGTTGGCCTGCTTCAGCGACAGCGAGATCCGGCGACGCTCGAGGTCGATGTCGATGATCTTGACCATGACGTCGTCGTTGACCTGGACGACCTGCTCGGGGATCTCGACGTGACGCTCGGCGAGCTCGGAGATGTGCACCAGACCCTCGATGCCCTCCTCGACGCGGACGAACGAACCGAACGGCACCAGCTTGGTGACCTTGCCCGGGACGATCTGACCGATCTGGTGGGTGCGGGCGAAGTGCTGCCACGGGTCTTCCTGGGTCGCCTTCAGCGACAGGGAGACGCGCTCGCGGTCCATGTCGACGTCGAGGACCTCGACGGTGACCTCGTCGCCGACCGCGACGACCTCGGACGGGTGGTCGATGTGCTTCCAGGACAGCTCGGAGACGTGGACGAGACCGTCGACGCCGCCGAGGTCCACGAACGCACCGAAGTTGACGATCGAGGAGACGACACCCTTGCGGATCTGACCCTTCTGGAGCTGGGTCAGGAAGCCCTGGCGAACCTCGGACTGGGTCTGCTCGAGCCACGCACGACGCGACAGGACCACGTTGTTGCGGTTCTTGTCGAGCTCGATGATCTTCGCCTCGAGCTCCTGGCCGACGTACGGCTGGAGGTCACGGACGCGACGCATCTCGACGAGCGAGGCGGGAAGGAAGCCACGGAGACCGATGTCGAGGATGAGACCACCCTTGACGACCTCGATGACGGTACCGGTGACGACGCCGTCCTCCTCCTTGACCTGCTCGATCGTGCCCCAGGCGCGCTCGTACTGGGCGCGCTTCTTGGAGAGGATCAGTCGGCCTTCCTTGTCCTCCTTCTGGAGAACGAGGGCCTCGACCTTGTCGCCGACGGACACGACCTCGGAGGGGTCCACGTCGTGCTTGATCGAGAGCTCACGCGAGGGGATGACACCCTCGGTCTTGTAGCCGATGTCGAGCAGGACCTCGTCCCGATCAACCTTGACGATGGTGCCATCGACGATGTCACCGTCGTTGAAGTACTTGATGGTCGCGTCGATCGCCGCGAGGAAGTCCTCTTCGGACCCGATGTCGTTGACCGCAACCTGCGGGGCGTCCGAAAGAGTGGGAGTGCTGCTCGTCATAAGGGAATGGATTCCTTGGATGGATGGTGTCGTGCGGGCGCGCCACAGGAGCCCGTTTCACTACTTCGTATGGTGACTGCCGACGACGGCCGACGGTGCGTGACGAAAAGCGAGCGAGAATCTGCTCCGTCTGAGACTCAGGCAGACTCCTAGCGCATCTCTCAGGATACGCGGGTCACACCGCCCGAGTCCAACTGTGGCGGGCGTTTGCCGTGGTGGGCAGCCACCCTGGACACCGACCGTCGAGTGCGCCGACGTCAGCCGAGCCCCTTCTTCTTCTGCCACACGTCGTACGCGTAGAGGAAGAGCAGCGGGCCCATGAGGCACATCAGGGTCACGAACCAGGCCAGCTGCGACCAGAAGAGGATGCCCTCGGAGCTGAGCACGAACGCGATGAAGCCGGTGACGAGCGCGGCGACGAACCCGCACACGAGCAGCAGCGTGGCGGCCGTGCCGCACACCCAGTTCAGCGTCCTGGTCCCTGCACTCGGCTCCACGAGCCCATTATGCACCGGCTCCTCGAACGCCCATCCGACATGACGAGTCCGGGTGGTTTTCGGCTGTTCTGCACCATTTGAACCAGTCCGCGACATAGCGTCGCCCCCGCAGTCAACGTCGCTCCACCACGGGGGAACACCATGAACCTTGCACGCCGTCGTGCGCTCACAGCACCCGTCCTCGCAGTCGCTCTCGCCGCCGGGACCCTCCTGACGGGTACGCCGGCCTACGCGGCCGACAAGGACTGCGGCGACTTCGCCTCGCAGAAGTCAGCGCAGATCTTCTTCCTGAACAATGGCGGTCCCCTCTCGGACCCGCACGGCCTCGACTCCGAGGGCGACGGGATCGCCTGCGAGTCCAACCCGGCTCCGTACTACTACGGCACCACCCCGCTCGACTCCGGCAGCACCACGACCGAGCCCAAGACGTCGGTGGTCAAGCAGAAGGGCGTCGTGGTCAAGGTCGTCGACGGCGACACCATCGACGTACGGCTCGGCAGCGGCAAGACCAAGCGCGTCCGGCTCATCGGCATCGACACGCCGGAGGTGTACGGCGGCGTCGAGTGCGGTGGGAAGAAGGCGTCCGCCTCGATGCGCCGGCTCACGCCGGTCGGCACGCACGTCGTCCTCGTCTCCGACCCGACCCAGGACAAGGTCGACCGCTACGGCCGCCTGCTCCGGTACGTGATGAAGTCCGGGCGCGACATGAACCGCGCCCAGGTGAACCGCGGCTGGGCGACCGTGTACGTCTACAACAACAACCCGTTCAAGCGCGTCGACGGGTTCCGCAAGGCCCAGCGCAGCGCGCAGGCGAACGGTCGCGGCATCTGGAACCTCTGCCGCTGAGTCGGGACGTGACCGCTCGTCGACACGGCCCGGGCGATCCGCTGCATGCTGGTCACATGGCCAGTTACGACGCGGATCTGCTCGACCGGCTCCGGGAGGCCCTGCAGGGGCAGCCCGGTCTCAGCGAGCGGGCGATGTTCGGCGGCGTGGCGCTGATGCTCGACGGCAACATGTGCGTGGGCGTCATGAAGGGCGGAGGGCTCATGGTCCGGCTCTCCCCGGAGGACGGCGACGCCGCGCTCACGGAGCCGCATGTGCGAGAGATGGACTTCACGGGCCGGCCGATGCGGGGCTGGGTGATCGTCGAGGGCGAGGGGGTCGCCTCGGATGCCGACCTCCGGGCGTGGACGGACCGCGCGGTGCGGCACGTCCGGGGGCTACCTCCCAAGTCCCGCTGAGCGGATCTGTCCCCGTCAGGCGGTGGCGTGGAGGTCCCCGCTGCGGGCCATGGCGAGGAGTCGGTCGTGCGCGCGTGCGGCCACCGGGTTCTCGTCGCGGCGCGCGGCCAGGTCGACCAGCGCCCACATGTCGACCGCCCGTGCCCGGTCGAGGAGGTCCTCGGGTGCGTCCACGACGTTGTCGGAGTACGTCGAGAGCACGGCGTCGGCGAGGTCGGGCCGGCGGTCGAAGCGCAGCAGGTTGCCGAGGTCGGTGAAAGGACTGCCGGCGTGGGAGTACTCCCAGTCGAGGAGGCCCGTGACCTCGCCGGTCGAGGGCTCGACCAGGATGTTCTTGGGGTTGAAGTCGCTGTGCACGAGGCAGGCGCGCGTGGTGCGGTCGAGGATCTCCTTGCGCCTGGTCGGCCAGCTCACGCAGGCCTTCGAGATCGGCCTCGGCCCACTCCGCGAGCGGCCCCTCGTCGACCCGGGTCTCGACCCAGGACAGGAGGTCCTCGAGCTCGGGCGGCATCGGTTGGATCCGCAGCTCGCCGTCGACGAACAGGCCGGCGTGCAGCATCGGCATCTGCGCGAGACGGGCGAGGACCATGCCGAGGTTGTGCCCGATGGTCGTCGCGAGGGCCTCGTCAGCAACGGGCAGGACCTCGTCCAGCCGCGTCCCGGGAAGGCAGGTCGTGACGAGCAGCGCGGGCGTCCCGGCCGACGGGTCCGCCCGGCGTACCTCCAGAACCTCGGGCACCGGCAGAAGCCCCCGCACCAGCCGGAGCACCGCGGCATCGATCTCGGCGGCGTTGGCGCCGCGTGCGGCGCTGCGGCCGGCATAGATGCGAACGACGGTCCGCTCCCCCGCCGACGTGGCCAGGAACGTCTCACCACTGTGGCCGCCGGGCATCGGGACCATCTCCGGCACGAGGCCGTCACCGATGCCGAGGAGATCCACGCCACGATGCTGTCACAGGGCAAGGCTCGCTACAGTCACCGGCATGGCGCTGATCGACCTCGTGACCCTGCCGCTGCGGGTGGGCGTGGCTGCCACCCAGGTGACCCTCGCGCTCGGAGAGCTCGTCGCCCCTGACGGACCTGTGCGCCGTGACGCCGGCTACGCCGACCGCCTGATGGCCGTCATCGGCGAGGGCGGGTACGTCGAGCGGCTCGTTCGGGCGGTCGCGGACCCCACTGGCCCGATGACGCTGGTCAACGCGCTCGCGGCCGCGATGGCGCCTAACCGTCCCCTTGGCCGGGCACTCGCCGAGGACGGCGCCGTCGACAGGCTGCTCGCCGTGGACGGGCCGTTGCACCGGATCCTGGAGGAGGAGGGCGCGCTCGACAGGCTGCTCGCCGAGGGCGGTCCCCTCGACCAGCTCGTCGCACCTGACGGGCCGCTCGAGCGGCTGCTCGCCAGTGGCGGCGCGCTCGACCGGATCACCCGCGAGGGCGGTGTGCTCGACAGGCTGCTGCAAGACGCCGGAGTGCTCGACAAGCTGTTCGCCGAGGACGGGACGATCGAGAAGCTCACGGCCCAGGGCGGCACGCTCGACCAGCTGGTCGCACTCGGCGAGACCCTCGAGGCGATCGCGCCCCGGCTCGAGGAGCTCGGCGTGGTCATCCCCGAGCTGCACGCGTCGGTCAACACGTTGAGCCAGGCGGTCGGCCCGCTGAGCGACCTGGCCGGCCGGCTTCCAGGCTCACGCCGCCGCAACGCCATCGAAGCCTGACCATGTCCACACCCCACGGCATCGAGCCGGTCCGGCGTACCGTCTCAGAGGACGAGACACTCCGCGCGAACCGTCGCGACTGGGACGCCTACGCCGACGAGTACCAGGCCACCCACGGCGAGTTCCTCGGCGACGCCCGCTTCATCTGGTCTCCCGAGGGCGTCGACGAAGCCGACGTGCGCGTGCTCGGCGATGTCTCGAGGTGCGACGTACTCGAGATCGGCTGTGGCGCGGCGCAGTGTGCGCGCTGGCTCACCACGCAGGGAGCGCGGTCCGTGGGCCTCGACGTCTCCCACCGGCAGCTCCAGCACGGCCGGCGGATCGACCTCGACACCGGTACGTCGGTCCCGACCGTCTGCGGCACGGCCACCGCACTCCCCTTCGCCGACGGCTCTTTCGACGTCGCGTTCTCGGCGTTCGGGGCCTTGCAGTTCGTGTACGACGCGGCGGCTGCCGTCGCGGAGGTCGCTCGCGTCCTGCGTCCGGGAGGTCGCTTCGCCTTCTCGGTGACGCACCCGATCCGGTGGAGCATGCCCGACGACCCCTCGGCCGAGGGGCTCGTGGTGACGAGCTCCTACTGGGACCGGACGCCGTACGTCGAGCAGGACGCGACCGGCGCGGTGACCTACGCCGAGCACCACCGGACGGTCGGCGACTGGGTCCGGATCCTCGCCGGTAGTGGGTTCAGGCTGGAGGACCTGATCGAGCCCGAGTGGCCCGAAGGTCACGACCGGGTCTGGGGTGGCTGGGGTCCCGTACGCGGCGCGCTCATCCCCGGCACCGCGATCTTCAGCGCCCGCCTCGGCTGAAGCTTCGTCCGCAGCGGAGCGGCTGCCCAAGTGGGCAATCTGGTCGTCTCGAAGGCCTGGTCGCACGCCGTTTGCGCCCACTTGACGGCCGTCCACGAACAAACGAGAAGGGGCGCCGGGTGATCCCGACGCCCCTTCTCACTGCTGTCCTCAGATGAACCGGCGACGGAACGCGAACGCCCCTGCACCGGCGGCGAGGACCGCCATGCCACCGAGACCGCGCGTGAGGTTGCGGCTGCCTTCGCCGTCCTCGCCCTTGATCTCGTAGCTGTAGGCGGCCAGGCCGAACGCACCCTCGGGCGCGCCGTAGACCATCTTCTCGGTCTGGGCACGCTCGGCGCCCGCCTCGATGACGGCGTACATCTCGCCGTAGTTCTGCGCGGTCGACTGACCCGCCTCGACGAGCTTGCTCGTGCCCTCGTCCGAGAGGCGCTGCGCACCGTCGCGGATCTTCGGCGCACCAGCAGCGGCCTTGTCGAGGCCCTCCGCGAGCCGGCCGGAGCCGTCCGCGGCATCGCCGAGACCGTCGGCGAGCTGACCCGCGCCATCGGCGACCTGGCCTGCACCGTCGGCAGCCTTGCCCGTGCCGTCAGCGAGCTGACCCGCACCGTCGGCGAGGCGGTCGGCACCGTCGACGAGCTCACCGGAGCCGTCAGCGAGCTGGCCCGTGCCTGCTTCGAGCGCGCCCGCACCGGCGGCCAGGCGACCAGCACCAGCCATCAGCTCCTTGGCGCCGGCGTTCAGCTCACCGAGTGCCAGCGTCGCTCAGGCCGGTACCGGCAGCCAGCTCGCCAGCGCCGCCGGTGTCGAGCTGACCAGCGCCCTCGGCGAGCTTGGCCATGCCCTCGAGCAGCGTCCGGCCACCGGCCTGGATCTGACCACGCCGTCCTGCGAGACCGTTGATACCGCCGCGGAGAGTCTTGGTCCTCGGGCTTGTCGGCCGACCCCGCCGATGCCGCCCTGGACGCTGGCGACGTCACGACGCCGGACACCAGCTGCGGACAGCCACCGCTCAACCGCAGGTCGATGGCCCTGGACTAGCCCGGCAGCTCGTTGCCGTCGCAGCCGTCGTCGGCAGGACGGCATCGCTCGATGTCGCACTCGATCGCGGTCAGCGTTGGCCAGCGCCAGTGCTCGTAGCTGTCGAGCCCGCTCTGCGATGCAGCACGGCCAGAGCGCCACCGTAGCGCCGCGGGCCGTCGGGCGTCAGATGCAAGCCCGATGCTGCGGCCGCCGAGACTCGATCGCACGCTCGCGCAGACAGCCGCGGTCGCGTGAAGCGCGCTCATGAGCCCGCAGCGATCGGCGGCAGTCGGCACGCATCGACTGGTCCACGGCCGCGTCGACAGCCGTCTCGGGTAGCATGGGTCACGCTCCGTGAGCGTCGCCCACGCAGCCGCGATGGTCGCCAGCGATCCAGCGTCAGCGCAGCTGACCCCGCCGATCATCTGCGTCCGCCAGCGGCTGCCGCAGAGCTTCGACTCGAGCCGGTCGACGCCCGCCGAGCAGCGTTCTCGCAGGGTACCGTGCTTGCCGACGCCGGCGACACTGCGTCGAGAGTGCCCGATGCAGTCGTGGTAGTCGGCTCGAGCGCTTCGCGGCGCAGACCAGCCCGACGCCGTCGTACATGGTGAGCTGAGTCCAGCCGTCGACCTGCAGCAGGCCGTCCTGCAACCTGCTTGCCGCCCGTCGATCGAGCGGCCGGAGCCTTGGTGCCGAGCCTCGCCGAGCACCGTCAGCTGAGCTGACCGGCACCGCCGGCAAGCTGCTTGCTGCCGCCGGCGTCGAGCTTCTTCGCGCCCGTGTCGAGCTTGCCGGTACCGGCGGCGAGCTTCTTCGTGCCGGCGAAGAGCTGGCCGGCGCCGTCAGCGAGCTGACCCGCGCCCTCGTCGATCTTGTACGCACCGTCGCCGAGGCGGGCAGCACCCGCGCTCAGCTGGCCGGCACCGTCGGCGAGCTGACCGGCACCGTCGTCGATCTTGACGATGCCGTCGCGGAGCTCGCCCGCGCCGTCGGCGAGACGGGCGGCACCCGGAGCAGCGACGCCGGAGAGACCGGCCTCGAGCTGGACCGCGCCGTCACGGAGCTGGATCAGGCCCGCGAGGAGCTCGCCCGCTCCGTCGCGGAGCTTGAGGAGGTTCTCGTCGATCTGGGTCGCGCCGTCGGTGAGCTGGATGCCGGTCTCGGCACCGCCCTTGTAGCTGGCGCCGGCAGAGGCGAAGCTCGGGCTCTCCAGCGGGTTGACCGGGAGGGCGCTGATCGAGGCGCGCGGGATGACGCCGTCGCTGATGTTCGCGGTGTAGCCGAACTCTGCGGTGTCCGAGCCGATCGGCGGGAAGAGCGTCATCGTGAACGACAGCTTCGTGCCGCCCTTGCCGTCGCCGGCCATGTTGGCCTGGTCGGAGGCGACGTCGGTGAAGCTCGGCGGGGCGACCGTGGTCAGCGAACCGACCATCGGGATCGGCACCTCGACGGTCTTGGTGACCGTGCCGCCGTTGCCGTCGTCGAAGGTGACCTCCTGCTCGACGCCGGTCACGTTCTTGACGGTGAACTTGACCTCGAGCTTGCCGTCCTCGCCGACCACGTCGCCGGGCTCGACCGGCTCACCGTCGAGGAAGTAGCGCACCTGCACGTCGAGCGGCAGGTCGCCGGTGTAGTCGCTGACGGTGCGCAGGCGCTCCTTGCCGTCGACCGTGATCTCGGTGACCTGGTTGCCGTCCTCGACGGAGAAGCCGCCGAAGCCGTCGAGGTTGCGGAGCCCGTCGGTCGCGATCGGGTTGCGGACGCCGACGGTGCCGTCGCCGGTGAGGGCGAGCTGCTCGTAGATGCGCTTGGTCTCGATGGCGCCGGTGGCGTCGGTGTAGACCTGCACGGTCTCGGTGTTGACGACCTGTACGTCGGTCTCGGCGGCGACCGCAGGGGCGATGGCCATCATGCCCACGACCACCGAGGTCGCAGAGACTGCCGCCACGCGCAGCGGCACGTTGAAACGGCCCTTCACTTGGTCTTCTCCATCATCATGTCGTCGAGACGGGTGGTCTCGACGTCGTCGGTCGGCCGCTGGGCCCGGGTGCGTCGCTCGACCGGCTGCTCGGCGGCAGGGGTCATGAGGGCGGCGGCGAGGTAGCCGACCGCCACGGTGAACAGCAGCGTCGTCGCGGCGCTCACCGAGGTCGACGCGACCTCCGGCGGGGCGGCCGCGTAGCTGTACTCGTACGCGCCGGCGAAGGCAGCGGCGCCGAGCAGGGTGGACCACAGCGCGATCCGGCCGGCGCTCAGCGCGGCGATCGCCGTCGCCAGGACGATGACGAGGGCGACCACGACTGCACGGCCGCCCACGCTGTCAGGAAGAACGGCTGCACGAAGCAGGTAGCCGATCCATGCAGCAACGAACCCACCCGCGAACCCGGCCAGCCGCATGAACGGCGAGCGATCGGGAACCAGGGCGATGACACCCCCGAGAGCCACGCCGAGAAGGGCTACAGGCTCGAGTTTGAGGTCGAGTCCAGCGCTCACGAAGACGACCAGCACGGCCGCAACGGTGAGTACCAACCCGACCAGCAATGTTTTGCGCATGCTGGGCGCGCTCCCTCCAAAAAAACGCCCGAATCGCTCGAGATCCGGGCGTACTTGCTCCCTCCCTGGGGCAAGCCTGGAAGAACTATACCGACGCAACCACCCCAGACCGGTCACACCGGGGCAAAGAAGCCCACATCACATCGCGGCGCCCAGCCTTCAGAGCGGGAGCCTGCGGAACACCGGGCGTGGCACGTGCCGGAGCCCCGACATGACCGCGCGCAGGGCACCGGGCACCCAGACGAGGTCCCGCCGCTTCGCGACACCCTCGACGATGGCGTCCGCGACCTCGTCTGCGGTCGCCGCCAGCGGGGCCGCTTCCCGGCCGGCGGTCATCCTGGTGCGGACGAACCCGGGGCGTACGACGAGCACGTGCACGCCGTCGGCCGCCAGCGCCTCGCCGAGGCCGAGGTAGAAGCCGTCCATGCCGGCCTTGGTCGAGCCGTAGACGAAGTTCGACCGCCGCACCCGCTCCCCCGCGACCGAGGAGAGCGCCACGATCACGCCGTGCCCCTGCTTGCGCATCCGCTCGCCCAGCAGCACGCCGACGCTCACGGCGCCCACGTAGTTGACCTCGGCCAGCTCGACCGCGGCGTCGTGGTCCTGCCAGGCGCGCTCCTCGTCTCCGAGGACCCCGAAGGCAACCAGGGCGACGTCGACGTCTCCCCCGGCGCTGGCCTTCTCGATGACGCTGCGGTGGGACGCCGTGTCGCGCGCGTCGAAGTCGACGACCTCGACGGTGGCTCCGCGCTCGACGAGCCGGGCCCTTGCCGCCTCGCGCCCCGAGGACGGCCTGGCGGCGAGCACGACCCGCAACGGCCCTCGCTCCAGGTACCGCTGCGCGAGGGCGAGCGCGATCTCGCTCGTGCCCCCGAGCAGGAGGAGGTTCTGCGGTGTGCCGAGCGCGTCGAGCATGTGGAGCCTTCCGGGTGCGTGGGCTGTCGATCGGTCAGAGGTCGAGGCGGCGGGCCAGGTCGGAGGTGAACACGCCGTCGGGGTCGACCTGCCTCCTGACCTCCTGGAACTCCGCGAGGCGGGGGTACATCTGCCGCAGCGTCTCCGGCCGCGCGCGGGCGTCCTTCGCCAGGTAGATCCGCCCGCCGGCCTCGACGACCAACGCGTCGAGGCGGTCGAGCAGCGAGGTGAGGCCCGGGTCGGCCGGCAGGTCGAGCGCGAGCGTCCAGCCCTCCCGCGGGAACGAGAGCAGTCCGGGGTTGCCGGGTCCGAACCGCTTCAGCACGGCGAGGAACGATGCGTGGCCGGCGTCGGCGATGCGACGTACCGCCTCCGTGAGCGCCTCGTCGGCATCGGGCGGTACGACGAACTGGTACTGCACGAGGCCGCGTCTGCCGTAGAGGCGGTTCCAGTCGCCGACCCCGTCGAGCGGGTGGAAGAAGCCGGCCAGGTGCGTGATCTCGCCCCGCCGCGTCCGGGGGGCCTTCTGGAACCACACCTCGTTGAACGCCTTGACCGACCAGTGGTTCATCACGTGCTCGGGGGCCCAGCGCGGGGCACGCAGCCGCTGGCCTCCCCCGAAGGCCAAGGGACGACTCGCGGCCCGCTCAGGAAGCTCCGCGATCGTCGCGTGCTCGCCACGGGTGAGCACCGCCCGGCCGAGCGCGGACCCCTTGGCGAGCAGGTCGATCCAGGCCACCGAGTACGTGTAGTCGTCGTCGGTACGACGCATGACGTCGACGAGCTCGGCGAGGTTCGCGGTCCGGTCGGTGTCCACCCGGATGTACGCCGACTCGACCGGTCTGACTCGCAGGACCGCGGAGGTGATCACGCCGGTGAGCCCCATGCCACCGACCGTCGCCCAGAACAGCTCGGGTGTCTCGTCGGGGGTGAGGTCCCGGGCCTCACCGTCGGCGGTCACGAGGGTCATCCTCACGACGTGCTGGCCGAAGGAGCCGTCGACGTGGTGGTTCTTGCCGTGGATGTCGGCCGCGATCGCTCCGCCGACCGTCACGAACCGGGTCCCCGGGGTGACGGGCACGAAGAACCCGTCCGGGAGCAGCTCGCGGATGAGCCGGTCGAGACTGACACCCGCGTCGACGTGCACGAGTGCCGCGTCGCGGTCGAGCCACAGCTGCTGGTCCCGGTCGAGGAGCAGCACGTCGCCTCCGGCGTTCTGCGCGGCGTCGCCGTAGGAGCGGCCGAGCCCTCTCGCGAGCAGGCCACGCTCCCCCGCCCGGCGTACCGCCCCGGACACCGCCTCGGAGTCGGCGCTGACGTGGCTGACGTCCGCCGCGGTCGGGGCTGTCCTACCCCACCCGGTCAGGAGGGCGCGCTCAGACACTCATCACCCCGATGCTGACGAGGGCCAGCCACACGAGTCCGAGGAGCTGGAGGATCCGGTCGCGCCAGATGATGTCCTCGGGCTCGCCGGCACGGCCCGCGTCGATGTCGACCGAGTACCTCATCATCGCCAGGACGAACGGTGCGATCGAGAGGGCGTGCCACGGGACGCCGTCCACCTCCGGTTCCCGGAAGGCCCAGAGGCTGTAGGACATGATCGTGATCCCGGTCGCCACGCCCCAGATGAACCGCAGGTAGCTCTCGGTGTACACGACGAGCGACCGTCGCGTGCCGCCCTCACGACCGAGCATCCGCAGCTCGGAGTACCTCTTGCCGGTGACGATGAACAAGGATCCGAAGCCGGCCACGAGCAGGAACCACTGCGAGATCGGCAGGTCTGCCGCGACACCTCCCGCCACCGCGCGCAGCAGGAACCCGGCGGCGACGATCGCGATGTCGAGCACGGCCTGGTTCTTGAGGGCCAGCGCGTAGGCGACCTGGAGCCCGAGGTAGCTGGCGATGAGCACCGCCAGCGCCACGCCCGTCGTGGCCGCGAGCACCAGCGACGCCACGGCCAGCACGGCAGAGGCGGTGAGCGCGACCCGTTGCGACAGGTGGCCGGCCGCGATCGGACGATGCCGCTTGAGGGGGTGGCGCCGGTCGGCCTCCACGTCGACGGAGTCGTTGAGGAGGTAGACCGCGCTCGACGCCAGGCAGAAGGACACGACGGCCACGGCTGTCGCCGCCGCGACACCGGGCTCGGTGATCGCCCCTGCCGCCAAGGGCGCAGCGACCACGAGCAGGTTCTTCACCCACTGCTTGGGGCGCATCGCCCTCAGCAGTGAGGTCGCGACGCCGGGGTGCGCGTCGATGTCGGTCGCGGTCACCTTCTCAGGTTAGGCCGCTCGACGGCCTCGACCGGCTGCGCCGCGCCCCAGGACGATGAGCCCGATGATCACCAGCAGCGCGCCGAGGAGCCCGCCGAGGAGCGGCACCCAGACCCGCACGACCTTCAGCTGGGTGGCCAGCGGGGCGTACTCGTCGACCCTGTCGTCGACGGTCTCTTCGTCGTAGGCGATGGTGACGTCGGTCAGGGTCGCGACCTCTTCGCCCTCGTACTCCGCGACGACGAACTGCTCCTCCTGGCCCTTGAAGATCACGCCGGTCTCCGGCTCGACCCACAGCGTCCTGGTGTTGGAGTAGATCCGGTCCAGGGTGACGTCGCCCTCCTCGTCGATCCCGAAGAACGACGCGGGTGCGTCGATGTCCCCGACGTCGGTGGGCTCGATGACCTGCTCGTAGCGGTAGACGGTCACGTCCCCGATGGACTCGGTCGCCTTGTACTCGAGGTCGGTCGCGTCCTTGAGCGCCCCGTCCCAGAACTGGTAGGTGTCCTTCTGCGCGTTGAACGGCAGCTTGAAGAACTGGCCGACGATCGGCGTCTCCTCGTCGCGGACCTCCTGGCCGGAGTCGAGGTCGGCGGTGGTCGCCGTGAAGTTGCCGCAGCAGTCGATCGCCTCGCCGGTGTGCCTGTCGAAGGCGACACGGTCGTGCGTGGCCGACCGCGGCGGGTTCTCCTCGTTGATGACCGCACCCGGCTCGTCGGTGTAGACGAGCGTCTCCCAGACGGCGACCTCACGGTCGAGCTGCTCGCTGGCGTCCTCGGCGGCCTCCGGGTCCCCCACCACGTTGCGGGTCGCGACGAGGTCGACCGTGATCTCCTCCTGGGAGGAGATGTCGAAGATCGTGGCGTCCGGCCCGTCGGAGACGGACATCGCCTCCTCGTCGGTCGGCACGAGCGCCACCCGGTCATAGGCGTAGAAGCGCGAAAGAAGCGCCAGGGCGATCACGAACGCGCCCAGGCCGACAAGCACAAGCCCCATTTTTCTGCCCACGGGACCCCTCCCCTACTCCCCCACATTACGAACGCTACCAGTCGGTAGACGGACGAGACGGGAACTCCAGAAAGACCGCCCACGGGGACTAGGTGTGCCATCATCCGGGGGGTGGGTACCGGAGCGGCCACCGAGCTCGAAGCTCCCCTCGCGAGGGCCTCGACGACCCGCGAGCGGGTGGTCGTGCTCGGGCTGGTGCTGATCGCGGCGCAGCTCGCCTTCCGTGCCTGGGCCGTCTACGGCTCGTGGTTCCAGTTCGACGACTTCGCCTTCCTGTCCAGGGCCTACAACAGCGACCTGACCTGGGGCTACCTCACCGAGTCCTACGCAGGCCACCTCATGCCCGGGGGCTTCCTGCTGACCTGGCTGTTCGCGACAGTACGACCCGCTCGGGTTCTGGCCCTACGCCACGACGCTTCTGGTTCTCCAGGCCGTCGCGAGCGTCGGGTTCCTGCGCCTGCTTCTTCACCTGTTCGGGCGACGGCGGGCAGTCCTGCCCCTGCTGGCGATCTATTTGTTCTCGGTCATCTCCCTGCCCGCCTACATCTGGTGGGCGGCCGGCATCAACCAGCTCCCGTTCCAGATCGCGCTCTTCTTCGGGCTCCACAGCCACGTCACCTACCTGCGGACCAAGCAGGTCCGGTACGTCGTCGCCACGCTCGCCTGGACGTTGTTCGGGCTGCTGTTCTACGAGAAGACCCTGCTCGTCTACATCGCCTACTTCTTGGTGGCACTGTGCTACTTCGCCAAGGGGACCCTGGAGGACCGCTTCTGGGAGCTGTGGACTTCCTACCGGCCCGCCGTGGTCCTGCACGGTCTGCTCGCCGGCGCCTACCTCGCGATGTACCTCTCGACGTCGCTCAACTTCGATCCCAACAACGCCAACGAGACCCCGGTGTTCCCGGTGGCCTACCGGTTCATCTTCGTCGCCTTCTCGACCGGGATCATCGGTGGCCCATGGCGTTGGACCGATCTCACCCCGGTCGGCCGGGTGGCGGACCCCAGCGACATCGTCGTGTTCCTGTCATGGCTCGCCATCGGCTACCTCGTGTACGTGGCCTACCGCACCAGGGAGCGGTCGCTGCGCGCCTGGCTGCTCCCGGTCGCCTTCCTTCTCGCCAACGTCCTGCTCCTGACAGCGGGGCGCGCCTTCCTGGTCGGCGCGATCATCGGACGGGAGTACCGGTACCAGACCGAGCTCTCGGCCGTCTGCGCGATCGCGGTCGGACTTGCTTTCCTCCCGCTGCTCGGTGCGACCGAGAGCGCCGGTCCACGCCACGGGTCGGCCCTTCCCTTCCGGGCGGAGAGCGCCGTGATCACCTTCACGGCCGTCTTCATCGCCGGGGCGATGGTCTCCAACGTCCAGTACGCCGGGCACTGGCAGAGCAAGAATCCCGCCCCGGCCTACTTCGACCGGGTCGAGAAGAGCCTGGCAGGCCGCGAGGAGCCGGTTCCGCTCGCCGACCTGGCCGTGCCCCAGATGATCATGTGGGGGTTCCGCTTCCCCGAGAACACCTACAGCCACATGTTCCGGCTCTACGAGGACAAGACCCGCTACCCGTCGGTCAACGCCGACGAGCTGTTCGTCTTCGACAACAAGGGAGACGTTCGCCCCGCGCTGATCTCGAGCATGCGGCGCAACGTGCCCGCCGAGGACGAAGGCTGCGGCTACCGCCTGGACGACACCGGCATCAGCATCCCGCTGGACGACCCGGTGATCGGCGGCGGCTGGTGGGTCCGGATCGGCTACCTCGCCGACGGGGAGAGCCCGGTGACGGTGACCGCGGGACGGCGGGTCCACGAGACCGAGGTGGAGAAGGGGCTCCACAGCCTGTACTTCGAGGCCGGAGGCAACTTCGACCGGATCAGGCTCTCCGGACTCGAGGACGGCGTGAGCCTCTGCACGAACGACGTGGTCCTCGGCATCCCCGAGCCGTTCAAGCCACAATGACCGCTTCCACACCGGAGGACCGGCGCTTTCCCACGCTCAACGCCGTGCGAGCGGTCGCGGCGCTCGGCGTGGTCGCGACGCACACCGCGTTCGACACCGGCGAGGTCAACCGAGGAGCGTTCGGCGCCGTCCTGTCACGGCTCGA
Source organism: uncultured Actinomycetota bacterium (assembly GCA_963701425.1). Lineage (GTDB taxonomy): Bacteria > Actinomycetota > Actinomycetes > Propionibacteriales > Nocardioidaceae > Nocardioides_C. The sequence goes on from CAVPAG010000018.1 coordinate 476,360, forward strand.
CTTCGGGGTGACCCTGTTCTTCGTCCTCTCCGGCTTCCTGCTCAGCAGGCCGTTCTTCATGGCGGCGGCTCGTCATCGGCACCGCCCGTCGTACCGGCACTTCCTCTGGAAGCGCGGCCTGCGCATCCTGCCGCTGTACTGGGTGACGGTCCTCGCCGCGCTGCTCCTGCTGCCCGAGAACGACGACGCGTCGCGCGCGGACTGGGTCTCCAACCTGACGCTCACCCAGATCTACACCGAGGGTCTGCTGCCCACCGGGCTCACCCAGATGTGGAGCCTCTGCACCGAGGTCGCCTTCTACGCGATCCTGCCCGCACTCGTCGTCGTGCTGCTCGCGAAGTCGAGCGGGTCCGACCGGGCACCGAACCGTGTCCTCGTCGGTCTCGTGCTGCTCTCGCTGGCGGGCTTCGTGTGGCAGACGGTCGCGGCGGCCTCCAGCGACGTCGTCGGCCACCACTACCACCAGTGGCTTCCCGGCTTCATGCCGTGGTTCGCGGTAGGCATGCTCTTCGCGGTCGCCAGCGTGCACTCCGGGTCCCGGCCGGAAGGGTCGCCGTGGCGCTGGTTCGAGCGCGCCGCGTCCGACCTGCCGGGCTGCTGGCTGGTGGCCGGTGCCGTCTTCGCCATCGCCTGCACGCCGGTGGCCGGGCCCCGCCTGCTCATCACGCCGTCGCCGTGGGAGGCGCTGGCGAAGTCGGTGCTCTACACGGTCAGCGCGGCGTTCTTCGTGCTCCCGCTCGTCTTCGGCCCGGAGTCGGAGGGATGGGTACGACGGGCCGCGAGCTCGCGCCTGGCCGTCTGGATGGGCGACATCTCCTACGGCATCTTCTGCCTTCACCTGATCGCGCTCGAGGCGTCGATGGCCCTCTTGGGGGTGGAGGTCTTCACGGGCAGGTTCGGCCGGGTCTTCGCGACCACCGTCGCGCTGACCGTCGTGCTCGCGGCCCTGAGCTACTACTTCCTCGAGCGCCCCTTCCTGCGTCTGAAGAACTCCGGACCGTTCGCGCCGAAGGCCGCAGCGGCGACCACGAAGCCGGACAGGGCGAGCACCTGAGCCAGCTGGGAGTGCATCTGGAACTGGTCGGCACGGGCGACCGCGTGCGCGCCGCCGGCCAGGGCGACACAGGCACCCGCGGCCACGGGCAGCAGCCATGAGCGAGTACGCAGCGCGCCCCCGAGCAGGACGGCCGCACCCATGGCAAGGAACCCTGCCCATCCCGCGACCAGGCCACCGGCGAGCGGACTGAGCCCCACGACGAGCCAGGCCGCCCCGCGGGAGGTGCCGGCGGGGGCGCGGGCGCTGCGCCGTCCCGGCACACCGGCTGCGACGCCGACCAGCACGAGCCCGGCCAGGCCCGCCAGCAGGGCGTTGCGGTAGGTGGAGTCGGGAGTGAAGCGCAGCGCGACCGCGGCTTCGCCACCCGGCGGAAGGATCCAGCCCTGGGCCCAGCCGTGGACCCGCTGCGGTCGCAGCTCGCGGCCGTCCACCGTCGCCGACCAGCCGGCATTGATGTTCTCCGCCACGACGAGCAGCGTGGGGGTCTCGCGCGCGCCCACGGTCACCTCTCGTGCCGTGGCCGTCCACTCGGTGGTGGTCACAGCGACCCGCTCGGGCGCTGCGACCGGAGAGGCCGCGACCCGCGTCAGGCGCAGCTCCTCGGGACGGGTGAACCGCGACCGGGTCACGTGGACCTCGTTGGAGCCCGCACGCAGCGTCACCTGTCCGTCGTCGCACGGCTCCACCGGCAGCGGGTCTCCGGTCAGGAGCTCGGCGAGGCTCGCCACCACCCGGGTCGGCTCGACGACGCCGTCGACCGACACCCGGGGCCCCCTGCCGCAGCCGAGGTCCAGCGGCTCGTCCGGGTCGACGGTCGGCACGTCGGCGCCGGGGAAGGACACCTCCCCCACCGCCACCGGCAGCGGGAACGCCTGAGCGCCCTCGAACGAGTACGCCTCCTCGAGGGAGGAGAACCGGATCATCAGGTCGTCGGTCTCGATCTCGTCGAAGCTGCCGCGCCCGTCCTCGAGCTCGACCACTCGCAGCTCTCGCTCCGCCCCGAGCACGATCTCGAGGGGCTCAGCCCCGGGCACCGCCTCCGACAGGTCCAGGTCGATCTCGTCCAGGGTCACCGGCTCGTCCCACCGCAGGCGGAGGTAGGCCGCGTCGCGAGGAGAGGCCACCCATGCCGTGCCCGGGTCGCCGTCGATCGCGGCGAGGCCGCTCCCGCTGAGGGCGTGCGACAGAGGCTCGGAGGTCTCCACCTGCACGGGCAGCGCTCTCGACAGCCGCTCCGCTGCACCCGGACCCCGCCGCGGGGTGGCGGTCAGCTCGACGTCGTACACCTCGTCGTCGGCGACGGTGACCGTGCGCCGCAGGGCGAACCTCTCCTCCCCGGAGGTGACCCAGAAGTCGTCGCAGACGGTGGTGGTGTCGACCAGCGCGCAGGAGGGGCGCTCCGGCTCGCGGGCCAGGAGGATGTGGTCCGGCGGCTCGTCGAAGACGTCGGGTGGCGCCAGGAACCGCTCGGCCCGGACGCCTGCGAGCCCGACCTCGGCGAGGGAGAAGTGGGCGCCACTCCCCCCGCCGCGCACGCGCACCGCGCGGATCTCCAGGAAGTCCGTGGGCCCGTCGGGAAGCGGGTAGGTCACCGCGCTGCCCTCGGGCGGCGCGTCGACGACCCGGGTGCCCGCGTCGGTGGTGATCCGCAGTCGAGTGACCGGTGGGCCGACCGCCGCGCCACTGGTGATCGTCACCTCGCGCGGCGTCGCGGGCCGTTCCAGGCGAACCCGCCACCACTGGCCGACCGCGCCCCCGAACCCTGTCGAGACCCATGCCGTCCCCGGAGCGCCGTCGATGGCCGCACCCGGTGACCGGTCCCGCCGCACCGGCGGCAGGGCACCCGCCTCCGACTGCGCGGAGGAGGCCCGCACCGACTCCACCCCGGCCCAGTGCGCCTGGGTCTCGAAGCGTGCCTGGTTCTCGTAGATCCGGTGGTTGGGTAGAACGGAGGGCAGGGTCCAAGGCTCGCCCGGGCCCAGGGTCGCGGACTCGTTGTCCCGGACGGCGGTGAAGGCCATCTCGCGTCGGCGCAGGCCGTCGGTGAGCACAGTGGGGCTGGACCGGAACGGCCGGCTCCGGTCGCCAGCCAGAACGGTCGGGCCGTCGAGGACCTCGGCGTCGTACCTGAGCCCTGAGCCCGGCCCACCCGCGACGACCGGGACGGTGGACGCCTCCCACGCCGAGACCTTGCCGCGGGCACCGTCCACGGCGTACACCTCGACAGCGGCGAAGGGCGCCAGCCGACCGCGGTTCCCCAGGATCCGGACGTCCTCCTCCGTGTAGGAGACCGCGTCCTCGCCGACGTCCGGCCCGAACTCCGCGACCTTCGTCAGGCCGGGTGAACGGTCGAGCGCCTGGTGGAGGACGACGGGGTCGGGTGTCGCGGACCTCAGGCGGGACACGTCGTTGCGGACCACGAGATGCCCCACACCGCTGCTCGCAAGGGCGGCGGCCAGGGCGGGACTCGGTCGGCCGCTCTCGACGACCGCGGTGACCGCATCGAGGAAGCGGACGTTCCCCGGCTGGGCTAGCGGGATGATGTTGCGCACCGCCCACGGGCTGGCGGCCAGCGGCTGGAGCACGTCGTCGCGGGGGCTGCCCCAGCGGTAGTCACCGAACGGCGTGGCCGGGATCTCGAGCGCCACGCCGCGTCGGTTCTCGGCCAGGTAGTCGGCCGCCTCGTGCCAGTACTCCGGGACCGCGTCGAACGACCCGGCCGGTGCGAGCCTGCCGGCGTACGCCGGAGCCGCGACACCGACGACGGACACGACCGTGACGAGGACGACCATGCGCTGCGTCGTCTTGTCCGACGCGGTCCTGGCCGACTCGGCGACGAGGGTCAGGAAGTGCGCGAGCCCCAGGACGAGAGTGAGCCGGAGCACCACGTCGTACTTGTGCAGGTTGCGGAACGGTGCCAGCCCCTGGTCGAGAAGGAGCAGCCGGTCGTCGGCCCACCAGCCGTGAAGCGGGCCGGTGTACCCGAAGCCGACCAGCGCGACCCCGACCAGGAGGCCGAGGAAGAGGAAGTGGCGGTGCGGGTTGCCGCGGTGCACGATGCCCGCCAGGCCCGCCCCGGCAAGCACGGCCGCGTTGACCAGCAGGATCGGCGTCGTGGCGACGAGGTTTCCGGCCACCCAGTCGTCGGAGGAGATGTAGGCGACCCAGTCCGACGTGCCGCCGAGGATGTCGGGGAGGCTGGTCGGCAGCGTGGTGATCGGCGCGTTCTCGATGTAGTCGAGGAACGGGACGCTGTACCTGCCGAGGAGCAGCAGCGGCACGACCCACCACAGGGTCGCGAGCGCGGTGAAGAGCAGCCACCACAGGGTCAGGCGCAGCCGTCGTGGTCCCCGCTCCCGGGTCACCAGCCAGACCACTGCCAGGGGGAGCACCGCCGACACCGCGACGGCGTTCACCCCTCCGCACATCGCGACCGCGAGCGCGGACAGTGCTGCACCTCGACGTACCGACCCCTCCCTGGAGGCGTGGATGAGGGGCAGCAGCACCCAGGGCGCCCAGGCGGTCGGCCAGGCCTCGACCGAGGTGGGCCCGAGGAGGGTGAGGACGTGGGCCGAGAGCGCGAACGCGAACCCTGCGACGACGTGGGCCCAGGGCCGGCCCAGGTCGAGCGCACGAGCGACCTTGACCGTGCCCACGAACGCGAGGCAGAGCAGCAGCGACCACCACAGGCGCTGGGTGACCCAGGCGGGGAGGCCGAGCCCGTCGCCGAGGACGAAGAACGGCCCCATCGGCCAGAAGTAGCCGTAGGCCTGGTTCTGGATCTGCCCGAAGGCCGCCAGCGGGTCCCACAGGTTGGCGGCCCGGGCGAGGAAGCCCATCGGGTCCACGGCGAGGTCGAACTTGGTGTCCCCCACGATCCGGCCCGGCTCCTGGACGAACGCCACGGCCGTCAGGACGAGGCAGTAGCCCCACATCCGCAGCAGAGAAGTCGGGTCGACCCTCATCTGCGCCTCAGCACGATCGCAAGGTTCCAGGTCACGACCTCTCTCAGTCCCGGCACGGCCAGCAGCCGGTAGGACCACCACGGGTTGTACCTCGGCACCACGTCGAGGACGTCGGCGGCGGTCTGGCTGCGGGCCCACTCCATCCCTCGTCTCACGGTGACAGGGAAGAGCGACTCGCCGTACCTGTTCTTGGGTTCGTGACCGTGCTTGCGGGTGTAGCGCCGACGCGCGAACCGGCCTCCGAGGTAGTGCCACGGGGCGGTCTCGTGACCACCCCACGGACCGAACCAGACCGTGTAGGAGATGAAGACCAGGCCGCCGGTCCTCGTGACGCGCAGCATCTCCTCGGCCATGCGCCACGGGTCCGACACGTGCTCGAGGACGTTGGACGAGTAGCAGACGTCGACCGAGCCGTCGCGGAAGGGCAGCTGCAGGCCGCTCCCCAGCACCACCGTCCCGGGTCGGCTGTCCCCCGAACCGGTGAGCTCTCCGACGTCGGCATCGAGGGAGAGGTACGTCGCGCCGGCCCGCTCGAAGGCGTCGGCGAAGTAACCGGGACCGCCCCCCACGTCCAGCACGGTGGCTCCGGCGAGGTCGGAGTACCTGCCCAGCTGGGCAACGGAGTCCTCGGCGAGAGCGCCGTAGAAACGCGCCGGATCCGTCTGCTCGAGGCGGAACTCCCGGAACAGCCGAACCGCGCGGCGGAGGTCCGGCGCCCAGGCCGCGAGGTCGGGACGTTCAGGGCTCCCCACGAGTTGACCTTAGCCGTCGTCGAACCCGCCCGCAGGCGATGTACTCGTTGGTAACGTTTCATCATGCGGGGAGGGAGACCCGTTTCGTTCAGGGGTCGCCACGTCGTCTTCTTCAACTGGCGCGACACGGCGAACCCCGAGGGAGGCGGGTCGGAGCGCTACGTCGAGAAGATGGCCCGGGGCCTCGTCGACCGAGGAGCACGGGTCACTGTGTTCTGCGCTGCCCACGACGCCGCACCTCGCGACGAGGTCGTCGACGGCGTCCGGTTCATGCGCCGCGGCGGCAAGGTCGACATCTACGTCCGCGCCGTGCTTCACCTCCTGCTGCGACGGCTCGGCCCGGTCGACCTCGTGGTCGACGTACAGAACGGCCTCCCCTTCTTCACCCGCCTCGGCACGCGCAAGCCGGTGGTGGTGCTCGTTCACCACGTCCACCGGGAGCAGTGGCCGGTCGTCTACCCGGGCCTCGTCGGCAAGGTCGGCTGGTGGATCGAGAGCAGGCTCGCGCCGCGGCTCTACCGACGGAGCCAGTACGTCGCCGTCTCCGGCGCGACCCGGCACGAGCTGGGCACGCTCGGGGTCGACGGCGACAGGGTGGCGGTGGTCCACAACGGGACCGACCCCGCACCCGACCCGGCCGTGGCTCGCGCCGAGACCCCGACGGTGTGCGTCGTGGGCCGCCTCGTGCCGCACAAGCGGGTCGAGCACGCCATCGCGGCGATCGGCGCTCTGCGCGACGAGCTCCCCGACCTCCGCCTGCGGATCGTCGGCAGCGGCTGGTGGGAGGAGGACCTCCGGAAGTACGCCGCCGAGTCCGGCGTCGGGGACATCGTCACCTTCGAGGGACACGTCACCGAGCAGCGCAAGCACGAGGTGTACGCCGAGTCCTGGCTGATGGCGCTGCCCTCGATGAAGGAGGGCTGGGGCCTGGTCGTGGGCGAGGCCGGCTCGCACGGCGTCCCCACGGTCGCCTACGCGTCGGCGGGCGGCACCCGCGAGTCGATCGTGCACGAGCGCACCGGGGTCCTCGCGGACGACGAGGCGGAGCTCACCGAGTCCATCCGGCTCCTGCTGAACGACCGGGAGCTGCTCGAGCGGCTGGGCGAAGGTGCCCGCGCGCGGTCGCGGTCGTTCACGTGGGAGGCCTCGCAGGAGTCCTTCGCCCACGTGGTCGAAACAGTGCTCTCCGGCCGGCGGGTCAGCGTCGAGCACCCGGCCGACCTCTGAAACGTCGGGCTGGAGCACGTGGTGCCCCCGTCAGGACATGACAACGGCTCGGCGAGAGCGCCGAGCCGCGAGACATGAGGTGCGCCGAGGCGCACGAGGCCTACTGGTTGGTGCCGTAGTCCATGACGGCCGCCTCAGGCGGAGCCCCCTCGTCGTTGACGATGCTGATCACGCCGGCCACCGTTGCGAAGGCGAGCGCGCCCCCGACCACGACGGCTATGGCTCCCGCGACGAACTGGTTCACGGGGTTCTCCCTCCCTCGGACTGCAGTTCGAGCGTAGCAGCGAGTCACCGGTCGCTCGGAACCTTCAGAGGTCCCCGAAGTCGTAGTCGGAGGACCCGCACCAGGCAAAACAGCACAAGCCCTGACGATGCGACCCAGGCCGACGTGAGCAACACCGTCCCGGGACGTCCGACCTCCCTCGAGGCGACCTCGCCGCCGAGGTCCCACACCTTCACCTGCGACCCGTCGTGGACCACCACGCTTGCCGCCGGCTGCGTCGGCGCCGGCCTGCCGAGAGCGGCCTGCGCCTGGAGGTCCACCGCGACCCAGGCGATGCCCTCCGCCCGTAGCGCCTCGCCCGGGTCGGCCTCGCCGCCGTCGAGGATCGACGCGACCCGCCGTGCTCGCTCGTCCTCGCCCGCGAGGCGCTTGCCGGAGACGTACAGGTCGTCGCTCGCGACGAAGTCGGGGGTGAGGTAGCGCCCCAGCGGGTCCAGCGTCCGGCGTCCGTTGTTCCAGGGCGGGACCCGGTACGAGGTGAACGGGAGTACGAGCACGTCGCCGGTCTCACCGTCGGCGACCTGCTCCAGGGCGGCCCGCGCGTCGGCGTACTCCGCGGGGTAGTCGACCGGTCGCAGCTCACCCGCGAGGCCCCAGGCGAGGTCCGGCATCAGCGCGAGCGGCATGAGCACCGCTCCCGCGGCAAGGGCGATGCGGGCCAGACGCTCGCGCATGGCGCCCGCGAGGACGCCGGCGCCGACCCCGAACAGGCTGGCCTCGAGGGGGGCGAGCAGGGCCAGGAACCTCGCGCCGTCGCGGAAGAGGCCGGCGCCCGGCACGGTGGCGACGAACCACTCGACCACCCCCGGCCCGAGTGCCCCGGCCAGGGCGATCCCGAGCCCGACCGCCCCCGCCACGGCCAGGGTCAGGCGATCCCGGCCGGGCAGCAGCGCGGTCCACGCCCGCCACCCGACGACGCACACGGCGACGGTGAGGAGCAACGCGACGACCGCGGCCCATCCCTCCCGGGTCACGGGCACCACCTCGACGTTCCAGATCCCGCCGAGCCCGAGCGCTGCGAGCGGCATCGGGAGGGGACCCTCACCACTCGCGGCGAAGGCCTCCACCGAGGCGGGATCGGTGACCGCGTCCCCTCCGTGGAGCAGGCCGGCGACGAGCCAGGGCGCGTTCACGACGAGTGCTGCGGCGAGGACGACCAGCGATCGACGTACTGCCTGGGCTCCGCGCCCGAGCACGGCGACGACGGCGAGCAGCGCTGCCATCACCCCGCCGGCGGCGCTCAGCGCGGCGAGGGCGAGCCAGAGCACGAGCACCGGGAGGGCGGTGCCCTCACCCCTCTTCACCCGCCGCGCCGCGTCGAACACCCAGGGCAGCGCGGCGTAGGCCAGCAGCATGGGCCAGTGCCCGATGCCCAGCCTCTCGGCGACGTAGGGGTTCCACACGTACAGCGACGTCGCGGCCAGCTGGGCCACGCCGTTGTCCCGCGGCACGAGCCGCCTCGCCCCCGTCCCGGCCAGGACCAGCGCCGCGACGAGGACCAGCTTCTGCAGCCACATCCCAGGGACGACCTCGTCGACGACCGCGACGACGGCGTCCGACGGGACCGCCCGTGGCAGGCTCGTGCCGAGGCCGAGGAAGTCCGAGCGGAGCGCCAGGTCCGGGACGAAGACCATGTCGTAGCTGAGGACGTAGCCCGGCGCGAGGACAGGCGCGAGGACCAGTGCCGCCAGGACCCACGGCCACGCCGTCACCGCGTAGCGCATGCGTCGTGTCACGAACTCGTCCGTCCAGGCATAGGCATAGGGTTCGACACGAGAACCTACCGTGCTCGCCCCCGACCCAGACGGAGATCAAGCGGATGCTCGACAGCGGTCGTCGCCTGCCGGCGTGGCTCGTCGGCAGCGGGGTCATCGCCGTCGCCATGGGGGTCATGAACCTCAGCACGTACGGCTTCACGCTGATCGCCGCGCGCCTGCTCGGCCCCAGCGAGTACGGCGCCCTCGCGGCCGTCATGGGCCTGCTGCTCGTCGTCAACGTGGTCTCGCTCGGCCTCCAGGCGACCGGCGCACGACGGGTGTCGGCTGCTCCCGAGGACCTCGACCGCATCGAGGCGGACATGCTCACCGCGAGCTACAAGTCGGCCATCGGCGTCGGGCTGATCTGCCTGCTCAGCGTGCCCCTGGTCTCGGCGTTGCTCCGCCTCGACAGCTGGCTGACCGCGGGCATGATCGCGCTGACCGCGATTCCGCTCACGGTCATGGGCGGTCAGGCCGGGATCCTCCAGGGCGAGCGGCGGTGGCTGCCCCTGGCGGGCATCTACCTCGGTATGGGCCTGGGCAGGATCGCCTTCGGCAGCGTCGCGATCCTGCTCGAGCCCGACACCCTGGGCGCTATGACCGGCGTTGCCGTGGGCGCGGTCGTCCCGGTCGTGGTCGGGTCCTTCGCGCTGCGTCATCGTTCCCGGGTCGCCTCGCGCCAGGAGCGGGCCGGCACCGGCGAGCCGCTCGGAGTGGGCAGCAGCCGCCGGGTGCTCCGTGAGCTCGCCCACAACTCCCACGCCCTCCTGGCGTTCTTCGCGCTGTCGAACGTCGACGTGGTGATCGCCCGCGTCATGCTCGACGACCACCAGGGCGGCCTGTACGCCGGAGGCCTGATCCTTGCCAAGGCGGTGCTGTTCCTCCCCCAGTTCGTCGTGGTGATCGCCTTCCCGTCGATGTCGGCCGCCGACGCCCGCACGAGCATGACGCTCAAGGCCCTGGCGATGGTGCTGACGATGGGGCTCGCGGCGACGGTCCTCGCCTGGATGTTCTCCGACCTCGCCGTCGCGTTCATCGGGGGTGAGGCCTACAGCGAGCTCGCCGACGTGATCTGGGCCTTCGCCGCGGTCGGCACGATCTGGGCGCTGATCCAGCTGCTGATCTACAACGTGGTCGCCCGCCAGAACAAGCGGGCCGTGCTCGTCGTCTGGGCCGGCCTGCTGGCTCTGGTCGCCCTCGCTCCGGCCGTCGACGCGATCACGTTCCTGCTGACCGCGGTCATCGCCATCGAGAGCGTCGTGCTGCTCGTCCTCGTGGTGCTGGGTATCCGCCGCAGCGGTGTCCCGACGGGTTTCACCCCGGTCTGAGCCCGGCCGGGAGCGAGCGCGGTCGGTCACCGGGCACCGGTGCCCGACGCGTCAGCCCGTCAGGCGGTTGGCGAGCCGGCAGAACGGGTCGGTCGTGGTCTCGTCACCCAGCTCGGCCGGCTCGCGGACGATCTCGAGCGCAGTCCTCGGGATGGTCACGCCGAACGTCGATGTCACCCAGTCCCGGTACGGAGCGTTGACGAGCTCGTCACCCGGCTCCGTCGCAACCGGTGGCTCCGCGAAGTCCTGAGGCCAGCAGATCTCGGGATAGCCGATCGCCAGCAGGCGAAGGAAGTCGACCGGGTCCTCGGCGAGGACACAGGTCAGCATGGAGCCGCTGCCCGAACCGAGGTGAACGATCCGGGTGACGCCGTCGATGCCCAGCCACAGCGCGGCGGTCGAGCCGTCGAACCCAGTCCTGGCGAACGGCCACAGCGACGGTGCCTCCTCGTGGTGGCCGAACCAAGCCTCCACCTCCGGCCGGGACCCGCGACAAGGTCACGTCGACGAACTCACCCATGGCACTCGCCAGGGTTCGTGCCCCTGCCGGCCTGCCGAGGAACCACGGTCAGTGCGCAGCCTCGTGCCAGCTCCGCCCGGTGCCGACCGAGACGTCGAGGGGCACGGTCAGCTCGGCCGCGGCGCCCATCTGGGCGCGCACGAGCTCCTCGAGCTGCTCCCGCTCCCCCGGCGCAACCTCGAGCACGAGCTCGTCGTGGACCTGGAGCAGCATCCGCGAGCGCAGGCCGGAGTCCTTCAACGCCCGGTCGACGTTGAGCATCGCCACCTTGATGATGTCGGCGGCCGAGCCCTGGATCGGGGCGTTGAGGGCCATCCGCTCGGCCATCTCCCGCCGCTGCCGGTTGTCGCTGGTGAGGTCCGGGAGGTAGCGGCGACGGCCCATGATCGTCTCGGTGAAGCCGCAGCGCCGTGCCTCGTCGACGATCCCCGCGAGGTAGTCGCGCACCCCGCCGAAGGTCTCGAAGTACTCGTCCATCAGGCCCCGGGCCTCGCCGGTCTCGATGCTGAGCTGTTGCGAGAGCCCGTAGGCCGAGAGGCCGTAGGCGAGGCCGTAGTTCATCGCCTTGATCTTCGCCCGCATCTCCGGGGTGACCTCGGCGGCGTCGACGTCGAAGACCCGCGCTGCCGTGACCGAGTGGAAGTCGCGGCCGGACCGGAACGCCTCGATCAGGAGGGCGTCCTCGGACAGGTGCGCCATGATCCGCATCTCGATCTGGCTGTAGTCGGCGGTCATCAGGGACTCGTGGCCCTCGCCGACCACGAACGCCTCGCGGATCCGGCGACCCTCCTCTGTGCGCACCGGGATGTTCTGCAGGTTCGGGTCGGTGCTCGAGAGCCGGCCGGTGGCCGCGATCATCTGGTTGAACGTCGTGTGGATCCGGCCGTCGGGCTGCACGGTCTTCAGGAGTCCTTCGACGGTCTGCCGCAGCCGCGAGACGTCGCGGTGGCGCAGCAGCGCGAGCAGGAACGGGTGCTCGGTCTTGACGTAGAGCTGCTGGAGCGCGTCGGCGTCGGTGGTGTAGCCGGTCTTGGTGCGCTTGGTCTTCGGCATGTTGAGCTCGTCGAAGAGCACCACCTGCAGCTGCTTGGGCGAGCCGAGGTTGATCTCCTTGCCGATCACGTCGAAGGCCTCGTCGGCCGCCTTCTTCACCTCCGCGGCGAAGTGCGCCTCGAGGGCCTCGAGGTGCTCGACGTCGACCGCGACGCCGGTGCGCTCGAGCTCGGCGAGCACGTAGACGAGCGGCAGCTCGACGTCCGCGAGCAACCGGGTGCCCCCACGCTCCTCGAGCTCGTCGTCGAGCGCGGCCGCGAGGTCGAGCACGGCCCGCGCCTGGAGCATCGAGGTGTCACCCGAGGAGTCCTCGCCGATGCTGTCGAAGGAGAGCTGACCGTCGTCGGCCGTCTCCTGCCGCAGCTCGCGCTTGAGGTAGCGCAGGGTCAGGTCGGCGAGGTCGTAGGAGCGCTGGTCGGGTCGTGCGAGGTACGCCGAGAGGGCGGTGTCACGCTCGAGGCCGCGCAGCTCCCACCCGCGGGCCCACAGCGCGAGCATCGGCCCCTTCGCGTCGTGCATGACCTTCGGGTACGCCGGGTCCGCGAGCCAGCCCGCGATCGCCTTGTCGTCCTCCGGGGAGACCTGCTCGACGTCGATCCACGCCGCGGAGCCGTCCGAGGCTGCGAGCGCGAGCGCGAACACGTCACCGGTGCCGGCACTCCACGTGCCCTGGACCTGCATCCCGACCCGCGTGCCGGCCGTCGAGGCGTGCGTCTCGAGCCAGGCCGCGACCTCGCCCTGGCCGAGTCGGGCACCCTCGACCTCGAAGCCCTCCTCCTCGATCTCCTCCTCGGACTGGAGCGTCTCGAAGAGCCGGTCTCGCAGCACGCGGAACTCGAGGCCGTCGAAGATCTTGTGGACCTCTTGTCGGTCCCACGGCCGCACGACCAGGTCGGTCGGCGTGGCGGTGAGCTCCAGGTCGCACACGAGCGCGTTCAGGCGGCGGTTGCGGATCACGTCGCCCAGGTGCTCACGGAACGAGTCGCCGGCCTTCCCCTTGATCTGGTCGGCGTGGGCGATGACGTTCTCGAGGCCGTCGTACTGGTTGATCCACTTCGCAGCCGTCTTGGGTCCGACGCCGGGGACCCCCGGCAGGTTGTCGGAGGTCTCCCCCACCAGGGCGGCGATCTCGGGGTAGCGGCCCGGATCGACGCCGTACTTCTCCTGGACCGCCTCGGGCGTCATCCGCGCGAGGTCGGAGACTCCCTTGCGGGGGTAGAGGACCGTGCACGAGTCGCCGACGAGCTGGAGCGTGTCGCGGTCGCCGGTGCAGATCAGCACCTCGAAGCCCTCCGCGACGGCCTGGGTCGCCAGGGTCGCGATGACGTCGTCCGCCTCGAAACCATCCTTCTCGATCGTCGCGACCCTCAGCGCCGCGAGGACCTCCTTGACCAGGGAGACCTGCCCCTTGAACTCGTCGGGCGACTTCGACCGGTTGGCCTTGTAGTCGGAGTACTCCGCCTGGCGGAAGGTGTCGCGTGAGACGTCGAACGCGACTCCGACGTGGGTCGGCTTCTCGTCGCGGAGGACGTTGATGAGCATCGAGGTGAAGCCGTAGACCGCGTTGGTCGGCTGGCCCGTCGTGGTGGAGAAGTTCTCGACCGGGAGGGCGAAGAAGGCGCGGTAGGCCAGCGAGTGGCCGTCGAGGAGGAGCAGGCGGGGACGCTGACCGTTTTCGGATGGCTGGTTCGACACGGGTCCGACCTTAGCCCGCCCCACCCCCTGGCCGTGACGCCCGGGCACGAGGACAGAATGTCGCCATGGACCCGAACAACCTGCCCGCCACCGACACTCCCGAGCACGCGGAGTTCCTCCGTCAGTTCCCGATGGGTGACCTGAACGACAAGATGGGCGTGCAGCTGCTCGAAGTGTCTCCCGAGCGGGTGGTCGGCACGATGCCGGTCAACGGCAACACCCAGCCCTACGGCCTGCTCCACGGCGGCGCGTCTGTGGTTCTCGCCGAGAGTCTCGGGTCCGTCGGCTCGGCGATGCACGCCTACCCCGACCGCCTAGCGGTGGGTGTCGACATCAACGCCACGCACCACCGGTCGGCCCGCGACGGCATGGTCACCGGTACGGCGACCGCGGTGCACCTGGGCCGGTCCTCGGCCTGCTACGAGGTGGTCATCACCGACGAGGAGGGGCGCCGCCTGTGCACCTCCCGCATCACCTGCGCACTGGTGCCCGTCAAGAAGGACGCCTGAGCCCCGGCTCCCCATTCCGAAGGGGGCTCACTCGCCCTTCGTCTGCGCGCGGCGCTGGAGGCGTCGCTGCGCCAGGACCTGGCCGACGCTCCGGTGGTTGCGGCTCGACACCATGGCCCCGGCGGGCGGGTCGACGGGCAGCTTCGCCCGGAGTGCCGGGATGCTCGCACCGCGGACGATCGCGATCTGGGTGAGGCCCAGCCGCGCCATGAAGCGGTTCGCGTCTCGCGAGTGCACCGACGCCGCCGCGATCAGGTGCGTGGTGTCCTTCTCCTCGGCCCACGAGACCGCCGCCTCGATGAGAGCCTTGCCGACGCCGTGACGCCGGTGGCCGCCGAGGACGTGGAGGTGCGTGACGTGGACCGCGGTCTCGTTGTGGATCGGTGAGATACCGGCGCGGAGCAGGTGGGCCGCGCCGACGACCTGGTCGTCGAGCAGGCCGACCAGGAGGCGCTGGTCGGGGTCCGCGGCGATCCGCGCGACCGAGTGAGCAGCCTCCTGCTCGGCCGTTCCGACGCCACCGCGGTCGGACGCGCTGCGGCGGAAGTCTCCCCAGACCGCGATCAAGGCGACTGCGTCCTCGGGGACGGCATCACGTACCTGGACCGGGATGCGAGACACGGGCAGACCTCTTCCGAACCGAAACCGACAGAACGTGGGGTGCGCACTGCGGGGCCGGGTCGGCCGAGACGGCCCGGCACTGCGGGGCCGGTCCCCTATCCGGGCGAAGCAGGCGAGGTGAGAGATTACGCCTAGACGTCGCAAATCGGTAGAGGAGGCTCGGTGTTCCCTGGGCTCGGCACGCTCGTCAACATCGCCACTGTGTTGATCGGCACAGTCATCGGCGTGCTCGTCGGGCATCGGCTGGCTCACCGGACCCGGGATGTGGTCACCGACGGGCTGGGCCTGGTGACGCTGCTCATCGCCGCGCTCTCGGCGGCCAGCATCTCCGACCCGGCCTGGTCGGACGCCGTCGGCGACAGCGCCCCGATGCTGATCGTGCTCGGCTCGCTGCTCACCGGAGGCATCATCGGCTCGCTGCTGCGGATCGAGGACCGGCTCGAGGGGTTCGGCTCCTGGCTCCAGGGCCGCCTGCACGCGCGGGCAGGCGGGCGCGAGGAGAGCGCGGACCGCCAGCGCTTCATCGAGGGGTTCGTCGCGAGCTCACTCGTCTTCTGCGTGGGTCCGCTCACCGTGCTGGGCTCCCTCAACGACGGTCTCGGCAATGGTCCAGACCAGCTCTTCCTCAAGGCTGCGCTGGACGGTTTCGCGGCCATCGCGTTCGCCGCCTCCCTCGGCTGGGGCGTCGCCGCGAGCGCGCTGGCGATCCTCGTGGTGCAAGGCTCTCTGACGCTGCTCGGTGCCGTGCTCGGCGACGTGCTACCCGACCCGCACCTCGCCGCGCTGACCACGACCGGCGGCCTCATGCTCGTCGGCGTCGCCCTGCGGCTGTTGCGGATCAAGCAGCTTCCCGTGGGCGACCTGCTGCCGGCCCTGCTCGTCGCGCCCTTGATCACCGGGCTCGTGATCCTCTTCCGCTGAGCCCGCGACATGCGGAACGTCCGTCGTACTTGGGGAAACCAAGCAGCCGCGTCCGTTGCAGCATTGTTGCCCGTTATGACTCCCTTCGGAACGAGCCTCGCTCTAGGGTGATCTCCGATCGATGGTGACCGGGGGGATGGTAGGCGTCGTGGCGCACGTCACGCATGTCGCTATAGTCCCGCGAGACATTTGCGAAAGAAGGCGACAGGAGTCCCATGCACACCGGCCTCAGACGTATCGCTGGACTGTTGCTCGCAGTCGTCATGGCGGCCCTTGCCGTCGTCTCGACCGCGCAGTCGGCAGCCGCGAGCCCTGGCACCTCGGAGGGCGACGCACCGGCCTGCGTCCTGCCCCAGTCCACCGACGACGACACGATCTCGATCATCGGCCGGGTCTGCGACACACGTGAGACACCGCAGGCCCCTGTCGAGGGCGTCGACATCAGCGTCGAGGACTCCTCCGGCAACGCCGTCGGCGAGGCGACCACAGCACCCGACGGCACCTTCGAGATCCCGCTTCCGGGTACGACGATCGACAACCTCGGCAAGACCTTCACGGTCAAGATCGACGAGGAGTCGATGCCCGACGGCGCCGCGCTCCGCAACCCCGACGACGTCGACCGTCCGGTCAAGATCAACCTCGACAACGACGTCTCGGTCACCTTCCCGGTCGGCGAGGCGGCCGTCGGCGAGGGCCTCGGCACGCAGGCGCTCCAGCTCTTCGTCGGAGGCATCGTCTTCTCCGTGCTGCTGGCGATGGCTGCTCTCGGGCTCTCGATGATCTTCGGTACGACGGGGCTCACGAACTTCGCCCACGGCGAGCTCGTCACCTTCGGGGCACTCGTGGCCTACTTCGTCGACCAGCTCCCCGGCGCGATCCGGATCGGCGGGGTGAACGTCACGGTCGTGGTGGCGGTCATCGTCGCGTTCATCGCCGGAGGCGCCTTCGGCTTCCTCAACGACAAGGCGCTGTGGAAGCCCCTTCGCTCCCGCGGCACCGGCATCATCGCGATGATGATCGTCTCCATCGGTCTGTCGATCTTCCTCCGCAACGTCTTCCAGTACGTCGCCGGCGGGCAGAACCACAACTACTCGCAGTACTCCGCGGTCGTGCCGTGGGAGATCGGACCGCTGCTGGTCACGCCGAAGGACCTGGTCGTCGTGCTGGTCGGCCTCGCGGTCCTCGTGACGGTCTCGCTGCTGCTGGCCTACACCCGGCTCGGCAAGGCCACCCGCGCCGTGGCCGACAACCCGGCCCTCGCGTCGTCCTCGGGCATCAACGTCGAGCGCGTCATCTCGGTCGTGTGGACCGGCGGTGCCGCCCTCGCCGCCCTCTCCGGTGTCCTCCTCGGGCTCACCCAGGGCTTCGACTACCAGCTCGGCTTCAAGATCCTGCTCCTCATCTTCGCCGCGGTCGTCCTCGGCGGCCTGGGCACGATCTGGGGCGCGATGGTCGGCGCCTTCATCATCGGCATCTTCATCGAGGTCTCGACGCTGTTCATCCCCGCCGAGCTCAAGTTCGTCGGGGCGCTCGTCGTACTGATCATCGTCCTGCTGATCCGTCCCCAGGGTCTGCTCGGCAAGGCCCAGCGGGTCGGCTAGGAAGAGGAAGAAGAACATGGACTGGCAGAACATCTTCAGCCAAGCCCTGCAACAGGGGTTGGGGCCATCCGCGATCGTCTACTGCCTCGCGGCGATCGGCCTGAACGTGCACTTCGGCTACACCGGACTGCTCAACTTCGGTCAGGCGGGCTTCATGGCGGTCGGCGGCTACGCACTGGCGTCCGTCGTCACGACGTGGGGCCTGTCCTTCTGGCTCGGCATCGTGGTCGGCCTGCTGCTCACCGTCGTGCTCGCGCTGATCCTCGGCGTCCCGACGCTGCGTCTGAGGGCCGACTACCTCGCGATCGTGACCATCGCGGCAGCCGAGATCATCCGGCAGACCGTGGGGTCGGTCAGCCTCCTCGAGTACTTCGGCGGCCAGGACGGCCTCACCGGCTTCGTGGACTCGTTCCGGGCGCTGAACCCCTTCAACGGTCCGCTCGACCTCGGGGTCGTGTCGTGGCGGGCGTACGACGCCTGGGTGATGGTCGTCGGCTGGCTCCTCGTCGCCCTGTCGTGCCTCATCGTCTGGCTGCTGATGCGCAGCCCCTGGGGCCGGGTGCTCAAGTCGATCCGTGAGGACGAGGACGCCGTGCGCAGCCTCGGCAAGAACGTCTACGCGTACAAGATGCAGTCACTCGTCATCGGCGGCCTCTTCGGCGCCCTGGCCGGCTTCATCACCGCCCTCAAGAGCGCCGCGGTCAACCCGTCGTTCTTCGCCACCGACATCACGTTCTTCGCCTACACCGTGCTGCTGGTCGGCGGCGCCGCCCGAGTGCTGGGCCCGGTCGCCGGTGCGGTGATCTTCTGGTTCCTGCTCAGCTTCCTCGACCTGTTCTTCAAGCAGGCCGCGGCCACCGACCTGATCCCGTCGTGGATCATGACCGAGAACCAGGCGAGCCTCATGCGCTTCATCTTCATGGGTCTCGCGCTGATGCTGCTGATGATCTACCGCCCGCAAGGAATCTTCGGCGACCGGAAGGAGCTGGCCCTCGATGCCCGCTGAGACCACCGCTCCAGAGACCGGTCCGGCCCGCGCCGGCTCGGCGAGCGCCGACGCCGCCCGGGAGGCGCTCGCGTCGGTGCCGCGAGAGCCCGGCGCCAAGAAGCCCGACCCGATCGTCGTCGCCGACCACGTCAAGCGCAGCTTCGGCGGCCTCACCGCCGTCGACGTCGAGCACGTCGAGATCCAGCGCGGTGTGATCACGGCGCTGATCGGCCCCAACGGCGCCGGCAAGACGACCTTCTTCAACCTCCTGACCGGGTTCGACCGCCCCGACAGCGGGGACTGGTCGTTCAACGGCCGGAGCCTGCGGCGCGTGCCGGCGTACAAGATCGCCCGCTTGGGCATGGTCCGCACCTTCCAGCTCACCAAGGTCCTCTCGAAGCTCACCGTCATCGAGAACATGCGTGTGGGTGCCACGGGCCAGAAGGGCGAGACGCTGCTCAGTGCGATGTTCCGCCCCCTGTGGCAGCGGCAGGAGAACTCGAACACCGAGCGCGCCGACGCGCTGCTCGAGCGGTTCCTGCTCATCAAGAAGCGCGAGGACTTCGCAGGGGAGCTCTCCGGCGGTCAGCGCAAGCTGCTCGAGATGGCGCGCGCGCTCATGGCGGACCCCGAGCTCGTGATGCTCGACGAGCCGATGGCGGGTGTGAACCCGGCGCTCAAGCAGTCGCTCCTCGGCCACGTGAAGTCGCTGCGTGACGACGGGCGCACCGTCCTCTTCGTCGAGCACGACATGGACATGGTGCGCGACATCTCCGACTGGGTGGTCGTCATGGCGCAGGGCAAGATCATCGCCGAGGGCCCCCCGGACTCGGTGATGGGCGACCAGCGGGTGATCGACGCCTACCTCGGCGCGCACCACGACACCCCGCTCACCTTCGAGGAAGAGGAGAGGATCCTCGCGGAGGCCGAGGCGGAGATCGAGTCCCGGGCGACGTCTCAGGGACCCACGGACCAGGAGGAGCAGCGATGACCGAGACGGCCGAGGACGTTCCCGGACGCGAGCAGCACCTGGCGGCAGCCGACGGCGCGGTGCTACGGGCCGACGACCTGATCGCGGGGTACCTCCCCGGGGTCAACATCCTCAACGGCACCGACCTGTACTGCCAGCCCGGCGAGCTCGTCGGCATCATCGGCCCCAACGGCGCCGGCAAGTCGACGCTGCTGAAGGCGCTGTTCGGCCTGGTGAAGATCCGCTCCGGCCACGTGCTCCTGAAGGGGCAGGACATCACGAACAAGCGTGCCGACGCTCTCGTGTCGGCGGGCATCGGCTTCGTCCCGCAGTCGAACAACGTCTTCCCGTCGCTGACGGTGCAGGAGAACCTCGAGATGGGGACCTTCCAGAGTCCCAAGAAGTTCGCCAGCCGCTTCGACTTCGTCACGGAGCTGTTCCCTGCACTCCGCGACCGGCGTGCCCAGCGCGCGGGGTCGCTGTCGGGCGGTGAGCGTCAGATGGTGGCGATGGGCCGGGCCCTGATGATGGACCCGTCGGTGCTGCTGCTCGACGAGCCCTCGGCAGGCCTCTCCCCCGTCATGCAGGACGAGGTCTTCGTCCAGACCCGGCGCATCAACCGCGCCGGGGTCTCGGTGATCATGGTCGAGCAGAACGCCAGCCGCTGCCTGCAGATCTGCGACCGCGCCTACGTCCTCGACCAGGGCCGCAACGCCTACACCGGCACGGGCCAGGAGCTGCTCCACGACCCCAAGGTCATCGAGCTCTACCTCGGCACGCTGGCCAAGGGCTGACCCCGAGTACGCCGGAGCCCGGGTCCTCCTCGGAGGGCCCGGGCTCTGTCATGTCCTGAGGCGCCTCACGGGGCTGCCTGAGCCGTCTGGGGGGTGTGCCGGCCGGGCCGTGCCTCGGGCCGTGCAGGACCCGCGTTCGGGCGCTGGCGGCGTACCCGCTCGCCTCGCGGACCGATGCCACCCGCCCGCTGGACAACGAAGAAGGGCCCGGCCGATGTGGCCGGGCCCTCCCCCGTAGATCTACTCAGCCGTGCGTCAGTCGAGGACGCCGGAGACGGAGTCGACCTGCTTGTACTTGTTGCCCTTGCCGTACAGCTGGATACCGATGGTGGCCTTGTTCGGGCTACCGGTGTCGTTCAGGTCGCACGGACCCGAGGCACCTTCGTAGTCGATGTCCTCGCCGTCCTCGAGAAGCTGTGCGCACTCCTCGAAGGTCGCGCACTGCGTGCCGTCCTTGGAGACGTTCACGATCTCGCTGGCGATGGCCTCACCGGAGTCGTCACCGGCGGCGATGGCGGCGAGAGCCGTCATCATGACCGCGTCGTAGGACTGCGGGCCGTAGGTGAAGTCCTTCAGCTTCGGGTCGATCTCGAGCAGACGGTCGTTGAACGTCTCGTCGACCTCACCCGGAGCCGGGAAGGTGCCCTTCACGCCCTCGAGGTCGAAGTTCTCACTCGAGTAGTCGGCCATGTTGCCGTCGACGAAGTAGAGCTGGACGTCCTGCGGGCCGACACCCTTCGAGATCAGCTGCGGGATGATCTTGGTGGTCTCGTTGAACGCGATCAGCACGATGGCATCCGGCTTGGAGGCCGCCACCTTGTTGACCTCGGCGGTGAAGTTCTGCGCGTCGGCGGAGTACAGGATGAACTCGCTGACCGTCGCGCCCTTCTCCTCGAGGGTGGTGCGGGTCTGCTCCGCGAGGCCCTCACCGTAGGCGTCCTGGCGAGCCATGATCGCGACGTTGGTGAAGCCGTCCTCGACCGCCATGTTGCCGAGCACCTGACCCTGGAGACGGTCGGAGGGCGCCGTACGGAAGTAGAGGCCCTTGTCGTCGTAGGTGTCGAACGCCGCCGCGGTGTTGGCCGGCGAGAAGTGGACGACGCCGGCACCGGTGATCTTGTCGATCACGCTGAGCGACACACCGGAGGCAGCAGCACCGATGACCACGTCGACGCTGTCGTTGAGCAGGTTGTCGACCGACGCACCGGCGATGTCGGGGGTACCGTCACCCGAGTCGGCCTTGAACGACCCGATCTGCTGGCCGAGCACACCACCGGCCTCGTTGATCTCCTGGATCGCGAGGTCGACACCTGCGAACTCCGGGGGGCCGAGGAACGCGAGGTCACCGGTCTGAGGCAGGAGCGAACCGATGTTCAGCGTGCCGTCACCCTTGGCGGCAGGCGCTTCGCTGGTGTCAGGGCTCTCAGAGGTGGCCGGCTCGTCGCCGGAGTTGGTCTCGGTCTCGCCGCCACAGGCGGTCAGCACGAGCGTCGCGGTCGCGAGTACAGCGGCCGCGCGCCAGGCGCGGGTTGGGCGAATCATGGAGCCTCCGTCTAAAGGGAGAGTGCGAACACCCGTCCGGGCAGGGCCGGGCAGGGATGACCGCTTTCCTAATGTTGGGAGCGAACCTAGCGCGCCCATTCGGTGTGACAAGTACCTCAATGGCAATTGCACCCCGGTCGTTGCCATTTCGTGACCTGTGGGCCGATAAGCGCCCGATTCGTCCAGACCGGCTGGTCCGGGACGTCTTCACCAGACACGTGCAGGCCGGGCCGAAGTCACTCGGACGCGCCGCCGGCGATCCCCGGGCCGTGGGCGATGACACCCTCCGCGACCTGCCGCATCGACAGCCGCAGGTCCATCGCGGTCTTCTGGATCCAACGGAACGACTCCGGCTCGCTCAGGTCGAGCTGCTGCTGCAGGACGCCCTTCGCCCGGTCCACGAGCTTGCGGGTCTCGAGCCGCTCCGTCAGGTCCGCGACCTCCGCCTCGAGCAGCTGGAGCTCGGCGAAGCGGCTGACGGCCATCTCGATCGCGGGGACCAGGTCGTTCTTGTTGAAGGGCTTCACCAGGTACGCCATCGCGCCGGCGTCCCGCGCCCGCTCGACGAGGTCGCGCTGGCTGAAGGCGGTGAGGATGACGACCGGGGCGATCCGCTGCTCGGCGATCCGCTGGGCGGCGCTGATCCCGTCGAGCTTGGGCATCTTCACGTCGAGGACGACGAGGTCGGGACGGAGCTCCTCGGCGAGCTCGATGGCCCGCTCGCCGTCGCCGGCCTGGCCGACCACGTCGTACCCCTCCTCGCCCAGCATCTCGGCCAGGTCGAGGCGGATCAGCGCCTCGTCCTCGGCGATGACGACGCGGCGGGTGGGTGCGGTGGTCGGCTGCTGGCTCACAGCCGCAAGGCTAGTCGGGGCCGGCCGACACGCGCACATCGGCGGGGGTGCGATCAGGTACGGTGGTCGCGCTCAAGCCCCGGTAGTCCAATCGGCAGAGACGATGGTCTCAAACACCATACAGTGTGGGTTCGAGTCCCACCCGGGGCACACTTTCGCCTGTCCACAAGGCCTCTCGCAGACTCGATGCACTGTCGGTGCTCGCGACCACGATGCCACAATGCACTCCGAAGTCTCTGCGCCAGCAGGCGATGGCACTCTTGGACAGCGGTTGGTCGCTCAGACGCGGCCAGCAAGTACCTCGGCGTCAGCCGCGCGGCCCTTCGGGACTGGCGCGACAACGGCATCCTGCCATCGGGGCCGGCCCGACCTCTGCTTCGTGTGCATCGGCGCGATGCATGCGCCGATTCCGCCGCCTACGCTGCTCTCCTCGGCTACTACCTCGGCGACGGGTGCGTGTCCAGGCAGAGGCCGGACGTGTACTCTCTGCGGGTCTCCTGCGACCGAGTACCCTGTCCGGCATCGTTGCCGACGTCGGCAGGGCCAGCGACGCCGTCCTCCCGAATGCGCGGGTGGGCCGTGTCCGAGCGCCGGGGTCGTCGTGGTCCAGAGCTACTGGAACCACTGGCCATGCCTCTTCCCGCAGCACGGTCCGGGACGCAAGCACGAGCGGGCGTTGACCCTGGAGGACTGGCAACGACTCATCGTGACAGCGCACCCGGCCGACTTCCTCCGCGGGCTGATGCACTCCGACGGCTGCCGGGTCAACAACTGGGCGACGCGCACGGTCGCGGGTGTCAAGAAGCGCTACGACTACCCGCGCTGGCAGTTCGTCAACCACTCGTCCGACATTCGAGCCTGGTGCTACCGATGCGCTCGACCTTCTCGGGATCCCCTGGCGGCAGAGCAACTGGAAGACGGTGTCCGGTCTCGACCCGCGAAGGCGTGGCCCGGCTGGACGACCTGATCGGGCTCAAGCACTGAGTCGCACCGACAGGGCCGATATCGCAGCGAAGGGCAGCCGGTCCTCCTACACTCGGCGCGTGCCACTCCTCCACGCCGACGAGCCCCTTCCCCGCCGCCCTGCCAGGGTCACCGTCAACGGGACCTCCGGAGCCGGCAAGTCGACCTTGTCCCGGACGATCAGCAAGATCCTCGACCTCCCGTACACCGAGATGGACTCGCTGTTCCACGGGCCCGGCTGGACCCCGAACCCGGACTTCGTCGAGGTCGTCGACAAGATCACCTCGGGACCTCGCTGGGTGTGCGAGTACCAGTACGACCTGGCCCGGCCGCTGCTCCGTGAGCGCGCCGACCTGGTCGTGTGGCTGGACTTCCCCGTGCCTCTTGCGGTGTGGCGGGTCGCGAAGCGCACGGTCACGCGACGGATCCGTCGACAGGAGCTGTGGAACGGCAACTCGGAAGGCCCGTTCCGTGAGTTCTTCACGGACAGGGAGCACGTCGTCCGCTACGCGTGGACCACCCGCCATGACGCCAAGGCGCGAGCACATGGGCTCCTCGCCTCGCACCCCCACCTGCCCGTCGTACGCCTGCGCTCACCTCACGAGGTCGAGCGATGGCTGGCGGGCCCGCTGGTCGACGCTCCCTGACGGTGACCGCGCACACCGAGACGGGTGAGATCGTCAGCGGTGACGGCGGTAGGCCGGCGCGACCTCGTTGATGGCATCGCCCATGCGGTGCACGCGCAGCGCGTTCGTCGAGCCGGGGATACCCGGGGGGCTGCCGGCGATGATGACCACCAGGTCGCCCTCCTTGACGCGGCCGATCTGGAGCAGCGCCTCGTCCACCTGCTTCACCATCTCGTCGGTGTGCTCGACCGACGAGACCTTGAACGTCTCCACGCCCCACGTCAGGGCGAGCTGCGAGCGCACGGCGGCGACCGGGGTGAAGGCCAGGATCGGGATCTCGCCGCGGTGACGCGCCAGGCGCCGCACGGAGTCGCCGCTCTGGGTGAAGGCGACGAGGTACTTCGCGCCGACCCGCTCCGCGACCTCGGTGGCCGCCTTGGCGATGACGCCTCCCTTGGTGCGCGGCTGCCAGTCGATCTGGGCCATTCGGTGGAGGCTGTTGCGCTCGGTGGACTGCACGATCTTCGCCATCGTCTCGACCGTCTCGATGGGGTACTCCCCGACGCTGGTCTCACCCGAGAGCATCACGGCGTCGGCCCCGTCGAGCACGGCGTTCGCCACGTCGGAGGCCTCCGCCCTGGTGGGACGCGGCGAGGTGATCATCGACTCGAGCATCTGCGTCGCCACGATCACCGGCTTGGCGTTGCGACGCGCCTTGTCGACGATCTTGGCCTGGATGATCGGGACGTCCTCGAGGGGGCACTCAACGCCCAGGTCGCCGCGGGCCACCATGAACCCGTCGAAGGCCTTGATGATCTCGTCGAGCTTCTCGAGCGCCTGCGGCTTCTCGATCTTCGCGATCACGGGGAGGTGGATCCCCTCCTCGTCCATCACCGCCCGGACGTCCTCGGCGTCCTTGGCCGAGCGCACGAACGACAGGGCGATGAAGTCGACGGTCAGGTGGAGGGCGAAGCGGAGATCCTCCTTGTCCTTCTCCGACAGCGCCGGCACCGAGACGGCCACGCCGGGGAGGTTGATCCCCTTGTTGTCGCTGACGGGACCCGCCACCACGACACGGGTCTCGACGTCGGTGCCGTCGACCTTCGTGACCTCCAGCCGCACCTTCCCGTCGTCGATGAGGATCGGGTCGCCCACCTCGACGTCTCCGGGAAGCCCGTCGTACGTCGTCGAGCAGACCTTGGCGTCGCCGGGGATGTCACGTGTGGTGATGGTGAAGGTCGTGCCCTCCTCGAGCTCCACCGGCCCGCCTGCGAAGCGACCGAGGCGGATCTTGGGACCCTGGAGGTCGGCGAAGATCCCGACTCCGTGTCCGGTGTCGTCCGAGGCCTGGCGCACGAGGCGGTAGGCCCGCTCGTGGTCGGCATGCGACCCGTGGCTCATGTTCAGCCGGGCGACGTCCATCCCCGCATCCACGAGCTCGCGGATGCGGGCGGGGCTGGAGGTTGCGGGACCGAGGGTGCAGACGATCTTGGCTCTACGCACGGATCGACCCTAGCGGGCGGGACTTGATCGTTCCAACCCGTCCGCTGAGTGGTCCGGAGTTTTCCCTTGGGTTCAAGGAGAAAGCGTCACTCCCCTCAGGCAATTCCCTAGGGGGAGTGACGCTTCACCAAGGGACCTTGGGAAAGCGCCCGCTCGTCTCAGACCATCAGGGGGCGCTCGGTCGGCGGGATCGGCGAGGGCAGCGTGGTGGCGCCGGTGAGGTACTTGTCCACCGCCGCCGCGGCGGCACGCCCCTCGGCGATCGCCCACACGATCAGCGACTGGCCGCGGCCCGCGTCACCGGCGACGAAGACACCGTCGACCGACGACATGTAGTCGTCGCTGCGCGCAACGTTGCCGCGGGCGTCGAGCTCGACCCCGAGCTGGGACACCAGACCCTCCTGCTCAGGGCCGGTGAAGCCCATCGCGAAGAGCACCAGGTCGGCCATGATCTCGTGCTCGGTGCCCTCGACCTCCTGGAAGCGGCCGTCGCGCATCTCCACCTCGACGAGGCGCAGCGCACGGACGTTGCCCTCGGCGTCGCCGAGGAACTCCTTGGTGGAGACCGCGTAGACCCGCTCGCCACCCTCCTCGTGCGCGGAGGAGACCCGGTAGGTCATCGGGTAGGTCGGCCACGGCTGGTTCGGCGGACGCTCCTCCCCCGGCCGCGGCATGATCTCGAGCTGGGTCACGGACGTCGCACCCTGGCGGTGGGACGTACCGAGGCAGTCGGCGCCGGTGTCACCGCCACCGATGATCACGACGTGCTTGCCGGTGGCGACGATCTGGTCCTCCACCTCGTCACCTTGCGCGACCCGGTTGGCCTGCGGAAGGAACTCCATGGCCTGGTGGATGCCCTTGAGCTCACGCCCCGGCGCCGGCAGGTCACGAGCCACGGTCGACCCCATGGCGAGCACCACGGCGTCGTACCTGTCACGCAGCTGCTGGCCGGTGAGCGAGGCGCCGACGTCCACCCCGGCGCGGAAGATGGTGCCCTCGCGCTTCATCTGGTCGAGCCGGCGGTCGAGGTACTTCTTCTCCATCTTGAACTCGGGGATGCCGTAGCGGAGCAGACCGCCGATGCGGTCGGCGCGCTCGTACACCGCGACCGTGTGACCGGCGCGCGTCAGCTGCTGAGCCGCCGCGAGGCCCGCGGGCCCCGAGCCGATCACCGCGACGGTCTTGCCGGTCAGCCACTCGGGCGGCTGAGGACGCACGTAGCCGGAGTCCCAGGCCCTGTCGGCGATGGCGACCTCGACGTTCTTGATCGTCACCGGGTCCTGGTTGATCCCGAGCACGCAGGCGGTCTCGCACGGCGCGGGGCACAGCCGCCCGGTGAACTCCGGGAAGTTGTTCGTCGCGTGGAGACGCTCGATCGCGCCGTCCCAGTCGTCACGCCAGACCAGGTCGTTCCACTCCGGGATGATGTTGCCCAGCGGGCAGCCCTGGTGGCAGAACGGGATGCCGCAGTCCATGCAGCGTCCGGCCTGGGTGTTGATGATCGGCAGCAGCGAGCGGCCGGCGCCGTTGGGGTAGACCTCGTTCCAGTCCTTCACCCGCTCGTCGACCGGACGGCGTGAAGCGACCTCTCGGCCGTGCTTGAGGAATCCTCTCGGGTCAGCCATGGAGGGCCTCCATCATCTTGGTCGCGGCCTCGTCCTCGGTGAGGCCTTCCTCGAGCGCCTCGGCCCTCGCCTCCAGCACTCGCTTGTAGTCGCTGGGCATGACCTCGGTGAACCGGGCCAGCGACGCCGGCCAGTCCTCGAGCAGCTGCGCCGCGACGGTGGACTCGGTCTCCTCCATGTGCCGGCGTACGGCGTCCTCGAGCTGCTTCTCGGCCTCCCCCTCGACGGGGCGGAGCTCCACGAGCTCGGGGTTGACCCGGCCTTCGTCGAGGTCGAGCACGAAGGCCACGCCACCCGACATGCCTGCCGCGAAGTTGCGGCCGGTCCGACCGAGTACGACGACCGTGCCACCGGTCATGTACTCGCACCCGTGGTCGCCGACCCCCTCGACCACCGCGAGGGCGCCGGAGTTGCGGACGCAGAAGCGCTCGCCGACCTGGCCGCGGAGGAAGATCTCGCCGGAGGTCGCGCCGTATCCGATCACGTTTCCGGCGATGATCTGGTTCTCGGCCTCGAACGACGCCACCCGGTCGGGCCGCACGACGAGCCGGCCACCGGAGAGGCCCTTGCCGACGTAGTCGTTCGCGTCGCCCTCGAGGCGCAGCGTGATCCCGCGCGGGACGAAGGCGCCGAACGACTGCCCGGCCGAGCCGGTGAACGTGATGTCGATCGTGCCGTCCGGCAGGCCCTCGCCCTTGAATCGCTTGGTGACCTCGTGGCCCAGGATGGTGCCGACCGTCCGGTTGACGTTGCGGATCTCGACCTGGGCCCGCACCGGCTCACCCCGTTCGAGGGCGTCGGCGCAGAGCTCGACCAGCTTGTTGTCGAGCGCCTTGTCGAGACCGTGGTCCTGCGTGGTCGTGTTGCGACGCGGGGTGCCCTCGGGCAGCGCCGGCACGTGCAGGATCGGCGTCAGGTCGAGCCCGGCCGCCTTCCAGTGGTCGACGGCCTTGGACACGTCGAGCATCTCCGCGTGGCCGATGGCCTCGTCGAGGGTGCGGAACCCGAGCTCGGCGAGGTACTCGCGCACCTCCTCGGCGATGTACTCGAAGTAGTTGACCACGAACTCCGGCTTGCCGGTGTAGCGCTCGCGGAGCACCGGGTTCTGCGTGGCCACGCCCACCGGGCAGGTGTCGAGGTGGCAGACCCGCATCATGATGCAGCCCGAGACGACGAGCGGCGCGGTCGCGAAGCCGAACTCCTCGGCGCCGAGCAGCGCTGCCACGACGACGTCGCGGCCGGTCTTGAGCTGGCCGTCGGTCTGGACGACGATCCGGTCGCGCAGGCCGTTGAGCAGCAGGGTCTGCTGGGTCTCGGCGAGACCGAGCTCCCACGGACCACCCGCGTGCTTCAACGAGGTGAGCGGCGAGGCACCGGTGCCGCCGTCGTGGCCCGAGATGAGGACCACGTCGGCGTGCGCCTTCGACACACCCGCGGCGACCGTGCCGACGCCGACCTCGGCGACGAGCTTGACGTGCACCCGCGCCGACGGGTTGGAGTTCTTCAGGTCGTGGATCAGCTGGGCGAGATCCTCGATGGAGTAGATGTCGTGGTGCGGCGGCGGCGAGATGAGCCCCACGCCCGGCGTACTGTGCCGGGTCTTGGCCACCCACGGGTAGACCTTGTGGCCGGGGAGCTGGCCGCCCTCGCCGGGCTTGGCGCCCTGGGCCATCTTGATCTGGATGTCGTCGGAGTTCGTGAGGTACTCCGCCGTGACACCGAACCGGCCTGAGGCGACCTGCTTGATCGACGAGCGGCGCTCGGGGTCGTAGAGACGGTCGGCGTCCTCGCCGCCCTCACCGGTGTTGGACTTGCCGCCCAGCCGGTTCATGGCGATCGCGAGGGTCTCGTGGGCCTCCTTGCTGATCGACCCGTAGGACATCGCGCCGGTGGAGAACCGCTTGACGATCTCCGAGACCGGCTCGACCTCCTCGACCGGGATCGGCTGCCGGTCGGTCTTGAAGGAGAACAGCCCGCGCAGGGTCATCAGCCGCTTGGACTGGTCGTCCACGCGCTGGGTGTACTGCTTGAAGACGTCGTAGCGACCGGTGCGCGTGGCGTGCTGGAGCCGGAAGACCGTCTCGGGGTCGAACAGGTGCGGCTCGCCCTCGCGGCGCCACTGGTACTCGCCGCCGATGTCGAGCGCGCGGTGCGCCGGCGGCAGGCCGTCGACCGGGTAGGCCTTGCGGTGCCGCTGCGCGACCTCCTCGGCCACGGTGTCGATGTCGATGCCGCCGAGCTTGCTCACGGTGCCCGTGAAGTACCTGTCGACCAGTGTCTGGGACAGCCCGACCGCCTCGAAGATCTGGGCACCGGTGTACGACGCGACGGTCGACACGCCCATCTTGCTCATCACCTTGAGGAC
The DNA here is from genome assembly GCA_963701425.1 of uncultured Actinomycetota bacterium. Lineage (GTDB taxonomy): Bacteria > Actinomycetota > Actinomycetes > Propionibacteriales > Nocardioidaceae > Nocardioides_C. The sequence continues at coordinate 505,879 of CAVPAG010000018.1, forward strand.
GCCCTTGCCGAGCGACTTCACGAGGTTCTTGACGGCCTTGTCGGGGTCGACGTCGACGAAGTAGCCGTCGCGCGCGAGGTCCTCGACGGTCTCCATCGCAAGGTACGGGTTCACCGCGGCGGCGCCGTAGCCGATGAGCAGCGCGATGTGGTGCACCTCGCGGACGTCGCCGGCCTCGACGAGCAGGCCGACCTGGGTGCGGGTCTTCTCGCGCACCAGGTGGTGGTGGACGGCACCGGTCAGGAGCAGCGACGGGATCGGCGCCAGGTCGGCGGTCGAGTGCCGGTCGGAGAGCACGATGATCCGGGCGCCGTTGGCGATCGCCTCGGACACCTCCGCGCAGATCTCGTCGATCCTGCGGGCGAGCGCCTCTCCCCCGCCCTCGACCTCGTAGAGGCCGCGCGAGACATGGGTGATGAAGCCCGGCAGGTCGCCGTCGCGGTTGATGTGACGGATCTTGGCGAGCTCGTCGTTGTCGATGACCGGGAACGGCAGGACGACCTGCCGGCAGGAGGCCGGGGTCGGCTCCAGCAGGTTCGCCTCCGGGCCGATCGTGCTCGACAGCGAGGTGACGAGCTCCTCGCGGATCGCGTCGAGCGGCGGGTTGGTCACCTGCGCGAACAGCTGGGTGAAGTAGTCGAACAGCAGCCGGGGGCGGTCCGAGAGCGCGGCGATGGGGGTGTCGGTGCCCATCGAGCCGATCGGCTCGGCGCCGGTCTTCGCCATCGGCGTGAGGAGGATGCGCTTCTCCTCCTCGGTGTAGCCGAAGATCTGCTGGCGGCGGGTCACCGAGGCGTGCGTGTGCACGATGTGCTCACGGTCGGAAAGGTCGTCGAGGTGGATGAGGCCGGCGTGGAGCCACTCGTCGTACGGGTGGTCGGCGGCGAGCTCGGCCTTGATCTCCTCGTCCTCGATGATCCGGTGCTCGGCCGTGTCGACGAGGAACATGCGGCCGGGCTGGAGACGGCCCTTGCGTACGACGGTCGCCGGGTCGATGTCGAGGACGCCGACCTCGGAGGCCATCACGACCAGGCCGTCGTCGGTGACCCAGTAACGGCTCGGACGCAGCCCGTTGCGGTCGAGGACCGCTCCGATCTGGGTGCCGTCGGTGAACACCACCGCGGCGGGGCCGTCCCACGGCTCCATCAGCGAGGAGTGGAACTGGTAGAACGCGCGCCGCTTCTCATCCATCTCGGCGTGGTTCTCCCACGCCTCGGGGATCATCATCAGCACGGCGTGCGGCAGCGAGCGGCCACCCATGTGAAGCAGCTCGAGCACCTCGTCGAAGGACGCGGAGTCCGAGGCGCCGGGGGTGCAGATCGGGTAGAGGCGCTCGAGGTTGCCCGGGATCAGGTCGCTGTCGAGGAGCGCCTCACGGGCCCGCATCCAGTTGCGGTTGCCCATGACGGTGTTGATCTCGCCGTTGTGGGCGATGAACCGGAACGGGTGCGACAGCGGCCAGCTCGGGAAGGTGTTGGTCGAGAAGCGCGAGTGGACCACGCCGACCGCAGACTCCATCCGCTCGTCGCGGAGGTCCGGGTAGAACCGGTCGAGCTGGTCGGTGGTCAGCATGCCCTTGTAGGCGATGGTGCGCGAGGAGAGCGACGGGAAGTAGACGTCGGTCTCGCGCTCGGAGCGCTTGCGCAGCACGAACGCGAGACGCTCGAGAGCCATGCCGACGAGTCGGCCGCCGGCGGCGGCCACGAAGAGCTGGCTGAACGTCGGCATGACGCTCAGCGCGGTGGCGCCGAGGATGTCGGGCTCGACGGGTACGTCGCGCCAGCCGAGAACGTTCAGGCCCTCCTCGGCGGCGATCTCCTCGATGTGCGTGCGGGTCTTCGCGACCTGCTCCGCGTCGCCGGGCAGGAACGCCGTGCCGACGGCGTAGCTGCGCACGGGCGGGAGCTCGAAGTCGACGACGGCCCGGAGGAACTTGTCCGGGACCTGCAGCAGGATGCCCGCGCCGTCACCGGAGTCGGGCTCGGCCCCCGTGGCGCCACGGTGCTCGAGGTTGCGCAAGGCGGTGATGGCCTTGGCAACGATGTCGTGGCTGGCAACGCCGGTCAGGGTTGCGACGAAGGCGACACCACACGCATCGTGCTCGTGAAGTCCGTCGTAGAGCCCCTGGGGCGGCGGGAATGCTTGCATGAGGCACTCTCCCGTCGTCGTGACAGCGGCACAACCGGGGCTGTGCCGGGATTGTCATGGGTGCATGAGTGCGCGGGACGACATTGGCCCAGGCGGAGACAAGAGCGTACAACATCGTCGCGCTCCGAAGCCCAGCCGGCGAGACGCATAGATCACATGACGGACAGGTTTGGACAAGGTTTGAAACCCGCCGGATCTGGGAAGACAGGCGCCCTTCGGACTAGCCGAGGCTGGCGCCCACAGCGGCACCGATGCCGTAGGTCAGAGCGGCCGCCGCGGCGCCCAGGAGCATCTGCCGCACACCGCCGTACACCCAGGACCTGGTCGTGACCTGGGTGACCACGGCGCCGGCGCCGAACAGCGCGATGAGCGTGATCACGAGGCCGGGGACCAGGGTGTTGGCCCCGAAGAGGTACGGCACCAGGGGCACCAGCGCGCCGAGCGCGAAGGCGATGAACGACGAGCCCGCGGCGAGCATGGGTGAGGCGAGCTCCTCGGGGTCGACGCCGAGCTCCTCGCGGGCGTGGACGGCGACGGCGTTGTCGACGTCACGGTGGATCTGTCGCGCGACCTCGTGGGCGAGCTCCTCGTCGATGCCCTTGTCGACGTACATCTTCGCCAGCTCGTGCGCCTCGCCCTCCGGGTTGGCGAGGATCTCCGCGCGCTCCTTCTGCACCTCGCGGGCAGCGGCCTCGGACTGGCTGGCCACCGAGGTGTACTCCCCCACCGCCATCGAGAAGGCACCGGCCGCGAGGCCGGCCAGGCCCGCGAGCACGACCGCCGTCGAGGTGTCGGCCCCGCGGGTGCCGCCCGCGACGCCGGCGATCAGCGCGACGTTGGAGACGAGACCGTCGCTGGCGCCGAAGACGGCCGGACGCAGCCACCCCCCGGTGACGTCCGGGTGCTCATGGCTGACGGCGGGGACATGCGGGTCGCGGGTGCTCATGGGACCAAAATTATCCGGCCGCGCCGACGAAATCATCGAAGGACAGCCTCACCTGACCTGTGACTACGCCCTTCGTCCTGAGGCCTGCCGCTCGCACCCGACGTCACGGAGGAGCGGCAAAGATCGCGCACATGCACCATGACTACGTCGATCAGGCGGCCACGACGTCAGGATCGTGCACGTGCCCGATCCTGCTCGCCGCGCCCCCGGGCCTCGTGACGGGGGCGTCAGCGGGGAGCCGGGGGGTCCTCGTCATCGCTGCGACCGGCTGCACCACCCGCAGGGTGGTTCGTGGTGCGCCTCGGGGCATCGCCGCCTGCAGCCGGCTCTTCGGACGCGGCGGGCGCATCGGTGGCGCTGGACCCGGCGTCACCCGATCCAGCCTCGGCGTCACCCGATCCAGCCTCGGCGGCTTCGGCCGCCACGACGTCGTCACGGAGGACCGACTCCTCGCGACCGGGGTGACGCCGCGCGGACCAGACGAAGTACGCCAGCGCCGCGAGGAACAGGACGATCGAGGTCCAGACGTTCAGGCGGAGACCGAAGACGTCGTCCATCTGGACGTCGTCGATGCGGAGGTACTCGATCCAGGCACGGCCGGCGGTGTAGCCCATGACGTAGAGCGCGAAGGCGCGGCCGTACCCGAGCCGGAAGCGCCGGTCCGCCCAGATCACCAGGCCCGCGACGCCGAGGTTCCAGACGAACTCGTAGAGGAAGGTCGGGTGGAAGGTCTCCACGTCGCCGTACCCCTCGGGGCGGTTCTCGGGGTCGATCTCGAGGCCCCAGGGCAGCGTCGTGGGTCGCCCGAAGAGCTCCTGGTTGAACCAGTTGCCCCAGCGGCCGATGGCCTGGGCGATCGCGATGCCGGGTGCGAGCGCGTCGGCCAGGGGCAGGAACTTCACCCCCGCTTTGCGCGCGCCGATCCAGGCTCCGAGGGCGCCGAGCCCGATCGCGCCCCAGATGCCGAGGCCGCCCTGCCACACGTAGAGCGCCGTGACCGGGTCGCGCCCCTCGCCGAAGTACAGCTGGTAGTCGGTGATGACGTGGTAGAGCCGACCGCCGACGAGGCCGAACGGCACCGCCCAGATGGCGATGTCACCGACCTGGCCGGGCTTGCCGCCACGGGCGATCCAGCGCTTCTCGCCGAGCCAGACGGCCACGACGACACCGAGGATGATCGCCAGTGCGTAGGCCCGCAGCGGGAACGGGCCGAGGTACCAGACGCCCTGGTCGGGGCTGGGGATCGAGGCAGAGATCACGACGCGGGGGCTACTTTCTCTCGTCGAGGAGTGCCGAGAGGTCCTCGGCGAGGTGGGCGGCCGGGGTGCCCTCGGTCCAGACGATCGGCGACCTGTCGCGGTCGTCGACGGCCACGATCTGGGTGCCGTGGTTCACCTCGTAGCCGCCCGACGGCATCTTGGCACCCTTGTCCACCGCCACGCCGAGCTCGTTGGCCACGCCGACGATCGTGTCGAGGTCGCCGGTGAGCCCCTCGAACTCCGGGTTGAACCGGTCGAGGTACTCCCGCAGCGTCGCGGGGTCGTCCCGCGCGGGGTCGCTGGTGACCAGCAGGACATCGACCTTGCCGCGGTCCTCCTCGTCGAGGCGGGCGACCGCCGAGGCGATGTCGGCCATCACGATCTGGCAGATGTCGGGACAGTGGGTGTAGCCGAAGAAGACGAGCGTGAGCGGTGCGGTCGTGTCCTTCGTCAGCGAGTAGTCCGAGCCGTCGGTGGCGGTCAGTGTGACGTCGGGGACGACGTACTGGTCGGTGAGCACCGCGCCGTGCATGCCGTCGGGGTTGCTCTCGGTGAACCCGGACGTGGTCTGCGCCGTGTCCCCGCCTCCCCCGCACCCGGCGAGCACGGTCAGCCCCAGGGCAGCGATCAGCGCCGCGGCCCGGTGACGGGCCCGGACGCTGCGTTCAGGCACGGCGGACACCTGCGGCGAGCTCACGGGTCAGCTCGGCGAGCGAGTCGAGCCCGGTACGACGGTCGGGGCCGGCGTCGAGGAGCCGGCGCACGAAGGCCGACCCGACGATCACGCCGTCGGCGAACCCGGCCACCTCGGCCGCCTGGGCACCCGTCGAGACGCCGAGACCCACCCCGATGGGGAGGTCGGTGACCTTGCGGGTGCGGGCGACGAGCGGCCCGGCGAGGTCGCTGGTGCTCGTGCGGGCCCCGGTCACGCCCATCACCGCGGTGGCGTAGACGAACCCGCGACAGGCCGCGGTCGTCATCTCGAGCCGGGCGTCGGTGGACGACGGCGCGACGAGGAAGATCTTGTCGAGGTCGTGGGCGTCGGCAGCGGCGACCCACTCGGCGGCCTCGTCCGGCACCAGGTCGGGCGTGATCAGGCCGGACCCGCCGGCGGAGGCCAGGTCTGCGGCGAACCGCTCGACGCCGTACCTCTCGACCGGGTTCCAGTAGGTCATCACGACGACCTTGGCCCCTGTCTCGGCAACCGCCTCGACGGTGCGCAGCACGTCCGCGGTGCGCACGCCACCCTCCAGGGCCTGCTGCGCGGCCTCCTGGATCGTGGGGCCGTCCATGACGGGGTCGCTGTAGGGCAGGCCCACCTCGATCAGGTCGCAGCCGTTCTCGACCATGGTGCGCATGGCGCTGATCGACCCCTCGACGTCGGGGAAGCCGGCCGGGAGGTAGCCCACCAGCGCGGCGCGCCCCTCGGCGCGAGCGGCCTCGAAGACCGGACGCGTGCTCGTGCTCACAGCTGGACCTCCCCGGAACCCTCGCCCGCGGCCTCGACGGGACCGGCGCCCGTGGCCGCGTCGGCCCGCGCCTCCCCGAGGCCGAACCACTCGATCGCGGTGCCCATGTCCTTGTCGCCGCGGCCGGAGAGGTTCACGACGATCACGGCGTCGGGGCCGAGCTCCTTGGCGAGGTCCATCGCACCCGCGATCGCGTGGGCCGACTCGATGGCGGGGATGATCCCCTCGGTGCGGGCCAGCAGCGCCATCGCGTCCATCGCCTGCGCGTCGGTCACCGGGCGGTACTCCGCGCGGCCGGTCTCGGCGAGCCAGGCGTGCTCGGGCCCCACACCCGGGTAGTCGAGCCCGGCGGAGATCGAGTGGGACTCGACGGTCTGGCCGTCCTCGTCCTGGAGCACGTAGGTGCGGGCGCCGTGCAGCACCCCTACCTCGTGGGCGTAGATGGTCGCGGCGTGCCGGGCGGTGTCGACACCCTCGCCGCCGGCCTCGAAGCCGTAGAGCCTCACCGACGGCTCCTCGATGAAGGTCTCGAACATCCCGATGGCGTTGGAGCCGCCCCCGACACAGGCGACGACCGCGTCCGGCAGCCGGCCGACGAGCTCCAGGCACTGGGTCCGGGTCTCGTCGCCGATGCCGCGGCAGAAGTCGCGCACCATCGCGGGGAACGGGTGCGGGCCCGCGGCGGTGCCGAAGACGTAGGCGGTGTGGTCGACGTTGGTGACCCAGTCACGGATCGCCTCGTTGATCGCGTCCTTGAGGGTCCGCGAGCCGGACCTCACCGCGATGACCTCGGCGCCGAGCAGGTGCATCCGCGCGACGTTGAGGGCCTGGCGCTCGGTGTCGACCTCGCCCATGTAGACGACGCAGTCGAGGCCGAGGTAGGCGCAGGCGGTCGCCGTGGCCACGCCGTGCTGGCCGGCGCCGGTCTCGGCGATCACCCGGCTCTTGCCCATGCGCTTGGTGAGCAGGGCCTGGCCCAGGACGTTGCGGATCTTGTGGGCCCCGGTGTGGTTGAGGTCCTCGCGCTTGAGCAGGATGCGCGCCCCGGCGACCTCGCTGAGCTTCGTCGCGTCGTACAGCAGGCTCGGCGTCCCGGCGTACTCGCGCAGCATCCGCTCGAACTCCGCGGTGAACTCGGGGTCGGCCATCGCCTCCTGCCAGGCGGCGGTGAGCTCGTCGAGGGCGGACATCAGGGCCTCGGGCATCATCCGGCCACCGAACCGGCCGAAGTGGCCGGACTCGTCAGGGAGTGCAGACATGGGTGCGTGTCTTTCAGTTGCGGTGCTTGAGGGCGGGGTGCGCGCCCGCGGCGACGAGGTCGGCGACCGCGCTGCGCGGGTCCTTCCCCTTCACCAGCGTCTCCCCCACCAGGACGACGTTCGCGCCCTGCTTGGCGTACTCGAAGACGTCGTGCGGACCTCGGACACCGGACTCCGCCACCCGCACCACGTCGTCGGGGATACGGGGAGCAAGCCTGGAGAACGTGTCGCGGTCCACCTCGAGCGTCTTGAGGTTGCGGGCGTTCACACCGATCAGTGTTGCGCCGGCGTCCAAGGCCCGGTCGACCTCCTCCTCGTCATGCACCTCGACGAGCGGGGTGAGCCCGATGGACTGCGCGCGGTCGATGAGGCACTCGAGGGCGTTCTGGTCGAGGGCGGCGACGATCAGCAGGGCGAGGTCGGCGCCCGCGGCGCGCGCCTCCCAGAGCTGGTAGGAGGTGACGATGAAGTCCTTGCGGAGCACCGGGATGCCGACCGCGGCCCGGACCGCGCGCAGGTCGTCGAGGCTGCCGCCGAAGCGCCGCGCCTCGGTCAGCACGCTGATCGCGGCCGCACCGCCGGCCTCGTAGTCGGCGGCGAGGGCGGCAGGGTCGGCGATCTCGGCCAGGGAGCCCTTGCTCGGGCTCGAGCGCTTGACCTCGGCGATCACGCTGACACTGTCGGCACGGAAGCGCGGCATCGGGTCGAGGGCCTCGGGAGCCCGCCGGGCGGCGTCCTTGACGTCGGCCAGGGGTAAGGCGGCCTCACGCTCGGCGAGGTCGAGGCGGACGCCGTCGACGATCTCGTCGAGCACGGACATGAGGAACCTCGCTGGGCAGTCGGGACTTCTCGGGTCTCTAGACTCTCACGGCAGGGCCGCGCCCCCGCCGGGGAGGTCCGCATAGAGAGCGAGGTCGACAGAGCCGATGAGCTACCCACCCGAGCCACCGCCGCCCGGCACCGGCTACGGACCCGGCCAGCCGTACGGCGCCGGCTACGGACCCGGGCCCGGCCAGCCGTACGGCCCGATGGTCGCACCGACGAGCGGCAAGGCGACCGCCTCACTGGTGACCGGGATCGCCTCCCTCGTGCTGTCCTGGTGCTGCGGTCTCGGCGTTGCGGGCATCGTCGCGATCGTGCTCGGCGTGAAGGCCCGCCGCGAGATCGCCGCGAGCGGCGGTCGGCTGAAGGGCGACGGCATCGCGCTCAGCGGCATCGTCACCGGCGCGATCGCCGTGGTGCTCGGCCTGCTGATCCTCGTGCTCATCGTGGTGGCGGTGGTGGCCGGCGCCGAGTTCGACGTCGACACCGGGACCCAGGGCACGCAGTTCTGACGACTCCTGCCGTGTCGGGGCGAGGATGCTCGCGATCGTCCCCGCGGCGCGGTAGCGTCCCTCGACACTCGTCCTGGACCCGAGAACAGGGGAACCCATGAGCTACACACCACCACCGCCGCCGCCTCCCGGTCCCGGTGGGTACGCAATGCCACAGACCAACCAGAAGGCCCTGTGGTCGATGATCCTCGGCATCCTGTCGCTGGTCTGCTGCGGCCTGCTGGCCGGCATCCCGGCGCTGATCCTCGGCAACTCCGCCCAGAAGGAGATCGCCGCCTCCGGCGGTGCCCAGAGCGGCGAGGGCATGGCGAAGGCCGGCGTGATCCTGGGCTGGATCTCGATCGCGCTGAGCATCCTCGGTCTGATCTTCGCGATCACCACGGGAGCACTGACCGACTACTGATCCGCGCGTACGTCGAGGGCCCCGACCGTCATGGCCGGGGCCCTCGTCGTCTTCGCTCCCGAGATCGCGGAGGCCGCGAGCGGCTCAGCGCCCCGTCAGGGGGTGAGCCACTCCAGGCCGGGGAGGTTGCGGACGACCCAGAACACCAGCGCCACCACGCCGAAGGCGGATGCCCAGAGGACTCCCCTGCGGTGGTCGACGACCCGTCTCACGCCGCGCCAGCGGTCGCCGAACCAGCGTGCCCAGAGCACGAGCAGCAGCGGGACCGAACCGACGAAGAGCAGGTTGCTGGACGCCGCGGCCACGAGGTCGCCCCGGCTCAGGTCGTTCACGGCACGCAGGCCGCCGCAGCCGGGGCAGTAGGTGCCGGTGAGGACCAGCCAGGGGCAGAACAGGTAGCTCCCGCTCTGGTGCGGGTCGCGTAGATGCAGCACCACGCTCGCCCCGAGGACGGCGCCGGCCACCAGCACGGGGGCGGTGACCCGCTCCCTGCGGCTGCCGGACCCGAGGTCCTCGGCGACGACCGTGGCCATGGCGTCAGCGGTTGACGGGGGTCGCGCCCATGCCCATCTTGGCCATGATCGCGCCGACGATGATGCCGACCGGCTGGAGGGCGACGCCGATCCAGAAGAGCAGCATCTCGCCCATGACGAGGCCGATGCCGCCCACGACGAAGCCGATCAGCATGATGGTTACGCCGGTCCAGGCTGCGGGGGTGTTGCCGTGGTGAGCCATCGTGGGCAGGTCTCCTCGTGACACGTGGGGTGAGCGGGCCGGGCGCGTACGTCTCGGTGCGCCCCGCAGCATTCTAGGAGGTCGGGTCGCGGCCCTCGTCCAGCGCCCGCCACATGTCCTCGTCGGTGGCCGGCGCGGGACGTCCGGAGGGTGCGTCGTACTTGCTGCCCATCGTGGGCCACGACGGCACGCGGACGACGGCGACCGCGAAGGCGGCTGTCGCGAGGAGGGCGCCGAGTCCCGCCAGGAAGTACCAGGCGGACAGGCTCGTGTCGAAGGTGTCGCCGGTGGCGCCGCGCGCGACGGCGGCGGCCACCGAGTCGTCCTGCGCAGCGCCGTACCCGAGCACCACGCTCAGCAGCGCTCCGACCGAGGCGAGGAGGCCGACGACGGCGACCAGACGCCGAAGCCGGCCGCGCATGACGAGCACGACGCCCCAGGCGGCCAGCGCGACCAGGGCTGCGGCGGCGACGAGCGGCTGGGACTCGGCGCCGGTGACGGAGGCCTCGACCTTGATGCCCGCCGCGTCCCCGCGGGTACTGGCCCACTCGCGGGACCCCGCGACGGCAGCCAGCCCCGCCCCGGTCAGGCCGGCCAGCACGGTGGGGCCGTAGGTGCGGTCCCGCCTCCTGGTAGGTGCTTCGTCAGCCATCGATCCGGGTGAGCAGGTCGTCGTCGAAGCAGGTGCGGGTGCCTGTGTGGCAGGCCGGACCCTCCTGGTCGACCTTCACCAGGAGCGTGTCGCCGTCGCAGTCGAGGCGGACCTCCTTGACCCACTGGCGGTGGCCGGAGGTCTCCCCCTTGACCCAGTACTCCGAGCGGGACCGGCTCCAGAACGTGGTGCGGCCCGACGTCAGGGTGCGGTGAAGCGCCTCGTCGTCCATCCAGCCGAGCATCAGCACCTCACCCGTGTCGTGCTGCTGCACGACCGCGGCGACGAGCCCCTGGGGGTCGCGCTTGAGCCTGGACGAGATCGCCGGGTCCAGGGCGGAACGGCCGGAGGTGGAGGGAGAGGTCACCACGCCAGTATTCCTCAGTGGTGCTCGTGCTGGGCGACCCAGGAGTCGTGCAGCCGACGGTAGACCCCCTCCACCCGCACCAGCTCCGCGTGGGGGCCGCGCTGCACGATCCTCCCGGCGTCCACCACCACGACCTCGTCGGCGTTCTCGGCCGTCGAGAGACGGTGGGCGATGGTCACCGAGGTGCGACCGCTCATCAGCCGCTCCAGCGCCTGGCCGATCCGGAGCTCGAGCTGCGGGTCGACCGCGCTGGTCGCCTCGTCGAGAACGAGCAGGTCGGGGTCCGCGAGATGCGCCCGGATGAGGGCGACGAGCTGACGCTCCCCCGCCGAGAGCGACTCGCCGCGTTGGCCGACCCGGGTCTCCAGGCCCCTGGGCAGGGTCTCGAGCCAGTCGGTCAGCCCGAGCTCGGCTACCGCTGCCCGGATGTCGTCGTCGCTGGCATCCAGGCGGCCGTAGCGGGCGTTCGCGGCCAGGTCGTCGTCGAAGAGGAAGCCCTCCTGCGGGACCATCACCACGCGCTCGCGCAGGGAGGAGAACGGCACGTCGCGCAGGTCGACCCCGTCGAGGCGGACCACCCCGTGGCTGGGGTCCATCAGCCTCGTCAGCAGCTTGGCGAGCGTGGTCTTGCCCGACCCGGTCTCCCCCACGACCGCGACCCGCGACCCGGGCTCGATCCGCAGCGACACGTCGCGCAGCACCGGCGGACCGGCGGGGTAGGAGAACTCGACGTCCTCGAAGTCGATCGACACAGGGCCTCGTGGCAGGGCCGTTCCTGCTTCGCCCGGGTCCACGACGTCGGCCGGTGTGTCGAGGATCCCGATCACCCGTCGCCAGCCCGCGATCGCGTTCTGGGCGTCGGTGAGCACCTGGGTGCCCATCTGCACGGGCCCGACGAAGAGCGTGACCAGGAACGCGAACGCCAGCACCTTGCCCGCCGTGATCTCGCCGTCCACGCCGAGCAGCACACCGACGATGAGCACCCCGGCGTTCGCGAGGCCGGCGGAGACACCGCCCAGCGAGAACGAGAACGCCGTGAGCCCTTGCGCCTTCGTCGACGCCGCCCTGTGCCGGTCGATGGCCTGGTCGATCCGCTCCTGGGTGCGGGACTCGATCGCGTACGACCTGACCACCGCCGCGCCCACGACGGGCTCGGAGACGGCCGAGAGCAACGCGCCCACCTGCCGCCGCACGACGCCGTAGGCCTCGGACAGCTTGCGCTGGAAGAAGCGCAGACGACAGGAACAGCGGCGCGAAGCACAGCCACACCACGATCGTGAGCTGCCAGCTGTAGATCGCCATGATCACGGTGGCGACGGCGATCTGCCCGACGCTGACGACCGCGATGATGCCGCCGAAGATCAGGAACTGCGAGACCTGGTCGACGTCGCTGGTCACCCGGGCCACCAGGGCGCCACGGCGCTCGGTGCTCTGCGTGAGCAGCGGCAGGTCGTGGACGTGGCGGAACGCCTTGATCCGCAAGGTCGCGAGGCCGCGCTCGGCGCTCGCGAACAGGCGTGAGGTCATCAGGAACGACGCGGCGCTGGTCACCACGATCGCCAGGGCCGCGACGAGCACCATGGTCGTCATGAAGCCCGTGTCGGGCCCGCTGGGTGAGTTCAGCCCCCGGTCGAGCGTCTGCTGCACGGCGATGGGTACGACGACCCGCCCCAGCGTCGCGAGGAGGGCCAGGGCCAGCGTGCCCCAGAAGCCCTCCTTCAGCTCCGGCGACAGCTCGACGCCACGGCCGATGGTGCGCCAGGCGGAGATCGACTCACCCGAGTCCATCCGGGTCGAGGTCACGGTGGTCATCGGCGCACCGCCTCCTCGTCGGTCTCGGCGGCCTCGGCGGCACGCTCGGCGGCGGCCTGCTCGTAGGCGTTGACGAGGTCGGCGTAGCCGGGGCTCCGCGCGAGCAGCTCCGCATGTGTGCCGTGGTCCACGACCCGTCCGTCGGCGAGGTAGACCACCTCGTCGGCGAGCGCGATCGTCGCCTTGCGGTAGGCCACGACCAGGGTCGTGCTGCCGAAGACCCGGAGGGCGGCGAGGATGCGCGCCTCGACCTCCGGGTCGACCGCGGACGTCGCGTCGTCCATGACGAGCAACCGCGGCCGGCGTACCAGCGCTCGGGCCAGGGAGAGTCGCTGACGCTGGCCGCCGGACAGGGTCGTCCCGCGCTCACCGAGCTTCGTGTCGAGGCCCTCGGGGAGGGCGGCGACGAAGCCGTCCGCCTGCGCGGTCCGCAGCGCCGCCCAGACCTCGTCGTCGGGCACGTCTGCGCCGAGCGTGACGTTGCCCCGGACGGTGTCGTCGAAGAGGAAGGTGTGCTGGGGCACGAGCGCCATGTTCTCCGCGAGCGAGCCGGCCCGGAGGTCGCGCAGGTCGTGCCCGTCGACGAGCACCGCGCCGTCGTCGGGGTCGACGAGGCGCACGAGCAGCGACGTCAGCGTGCTCTTGCCGGCGGCGGTCGCGCCCACCACCGCGACGGTCCGGCCGGGCTGGACCGTGAACGTGAGGTCCTCGAGCAGCGACTGGGCATGGTCGTAGCGGTACGCGAGGTGGCGTACGTCGAGCCGCGCACCCTCGTCGGTCACCTCGATGCTCTGCGGCCCGTAGACCATCTCCCCCGTCGCCTGGAGAACCGCGGTGACCCGGTCGAAGCCGACCACGCTGCGCGGGAACTCCCCGAGCAGCCAGCCCAGGGAGCGGATCGGGAAGGCCACGATGGTCAGGAGGTAGGCGACCGTGACCACGGCGCCGGCGTCGGTCTGGCCGTTCAGGACCCGCCACACACCCACGGTGAGCACGGCGAGCACGCCGAGGTTCGGGAGCGCCTCGAGAGCCGGGTCGAACGCCGCACGCACCCGACCCGCGCGGACGGCGACGTCGCGCAGTGCATGGGCCCGCTCGGCGAAGCGCTCGGTCTCCTCCTCCTCGCGGCCCAGCGTCTTGACGACCAGCGCGCCGTCGAAGGACTCGTGGGCGACCTCGCTGACCTCGGCGCGGAGCGCCTGGGCGCGCGTCATCAGCGGCGACTGGAGGCGCTGGAACGCGATGTTGGCGACGATCACGAGCGGGAAGACGAGGAGACCGACCAGCGCCATGACGAGGTCGGCGAGAAGCATCTGCACGACCGCGATGACCATCATCGCGACCGTGCCCACGGCCATCGGCAGGGGCGCGATCGGGGCCCAGGCGGCCTCGACATCCGCGTTGGCGTTCGACAGCAGCTGTCCTGTCGGGTGCTGCTGGTGCCAGGCCATCGGCAGCCGGAGGTACTGGCGCGTGACGGCGCGGCGGGAGTGCGCCTGCATGCGGTACTGCATGATCCCGGCGCCGAGCCGGCGGGCGACGATGCCGACCGCGCGGAGGATCGCGACCCCGACGAACAGCGCGAGCACCGCGACCAGGCCCGAGGCGTCGACCGCGCCGGTCTCGAAGGCCGGGAGCACCACGTTGTCGGTGGCCCAGCCGAGCACCCAGGCGTCCGCGACGGTCAGTGCTCCGAAGAGCACGCTGCCGAGCGTGGACAGGGTGAAGATCCACGGCTCGCGCTTGATCGCCACCCAGAGCACCGCGAACCCGTCGCGGATCGTGCTGGCTGAGGCGACCGGCCGCCTCGTCCGGCGGGCCCGCCTGGTCCGGCTTGTAGTCACGGGGCTCCCTCCTTCGAGGGCCACCCTACGATCAGAGACATGAGCAGACTCGCCCGGACCGAACGCGCCGCCCTGTGTGACCTCGCCCTGGAGGTGGGGCCCGACGCCCCGACACTCTCGGGTGACTGGACGGTCAGGGACCTCGTCGTGCACCTGCTGGTGCGGGAGGGACACCCCGCCGCGATCGGCATCGTCGTGTCACCGCTGGCCCCGCTGACCGACCACGTCTCGCGACGGATGGCCGGCCAGGACTTCGCCGGGCTGGTGGAGCGGGTTCGCCAGGGACCACCCCGCTGGTCCCCCACGCGTCTGGGTCGCCTGGACGCGATGTTCAACACCGCGGAGTTCTTCGTCCACCACGAGGACGTCCGACGCGCCCAGGAAGGCTGGAAGCCCCGGGAGCTGAGCGAGCGCGACCAAGAGGTGCTGTGGAAGGTGGTCCGGGTCGCAGGCAAGGGCCTGGTCCGGTCGGCGAAGGTCGGCGTGGTCCTCGAGCGCAGCGACACCTCGGAGCAGGCGGTCCTCAAGAACGCACCGGGTGCGGTCGTCGTACGCGGGCTGCCTGCGGAGCTGATGATGTTCGTCTACGGGCGGAAGGCCCAGGCCCACGTCGAGCTCGAGGGGGCGGACGCCGACGTGGCTGCGCTGACCGGGGCAGACCTCGGCATCTGAGGCTTCCCTCCGAGCTTCTCAGCGCACCGGGTAGCCGGCCTCGGCGAGCCCTTCCTTGACCTCGGCCACCCGGAGCGTGCCGAAGTGGAAGACGGTGGCCGCGAGCACGGCGTCGGCGCCCGCCTCGACCGCGGGCGGGAAGTGCTCCACCTTGCCCGCTCCCCCGCTTGCGATCACCGGGATCGTGACCTCGCCGCGCACGAGGCGGATCAGCTCGAGGTCGAAGCCGTCCTCGGTGCCGTCGGCGTCCATCGCGTTGAGCAGGATCTCGCCTGCGCCGAGCTCCGTGGCGCGCCTGGTCCACTCGACCGCGTCGATGCCGGCGCTGCGCCGCCCGCCGTGGGTGGTCACCTCGAAGCCGGAGTCCGTGCCCTCGGCGCGGCGGGCGTCGACGGAGAGGACGAGCACCTGGTTGCCGAACCGGTCGGCGATCTCCGCGATCAGCTCGGGTCTCCGGATCGCGGCGGTGTTGACCGCGATCTTGTCCGCCCCTGCACGCAGCAGGCGGTCGACGTCCTCGACGCTGCTGATGCCGCCGCCCACCGTGAGCGGGATGAACACCTGCTCGGCCGTCTGGGACACGATCTCGAGCGTGGTGGCGCGCTCCTCGTGGGAGGCGGAGATGTCGAGGAAGGTCAGCTCGTCGGCGCCCTCGGAGTCGTAGACCTTCGCGAGCTCCACAGGATCGCCGGCGTCACGCAGCTCCTTGAAGTTGATGCCCTTCACCACGCGCCCGTTGTCGACGTCGAGGCAGGGGATCACCCGGATGGCGAGGCTCACGCGCGGCTCGCAGGGAGCGTGAGGGCCAGGGCGTCCTCGAGGCTGAAGCGGCCCTCGTAGAGCGCGGTGCCGATGATCGCGCCCTCGACGCCCTCGTCGACGAGGCCCATGAGCGCCTCGAGGTCGGCGAGCTCGGTGATCCCGCCCGAGGCCACGACCGGCCGGTCGGTGGCGGCGCAGACGTTGCGCAGGAGCTCGAGGTTGGGGCCCTGGAGCATGCCGTCCTTGTTGACGTCGGTGACCACGTAGCGGGCGCACCCCTCGGAGTCGAGACGAGCCAGGACGTCGTAGAGGTCGCCGCCCTCACGGGTCCAGCCGCGGGCCGCGAGCGTGCGCCCGCGTACGTCGAGCCCCACCGCGATCCGGTCGCCGTGCTCGGCGATCGCCTTCGCGCACCACTCCGGGTGCTCGAGCGCGGCCGTGCCGATGTTGACCCGGCGGCAGCCGGTGGACAGGGCGGCCTCGAGGGACTCGTCGTCGCGGATGCCGCCGCTCATCTCGACCATGATGTCGAGCGTCCCGACGATCTCGGCGAGGAGCTCGCGGTTGTTCCCGCGACCGAACGCCGCGTCGAGGTCGACGAGGTGCAGCCACTCGGCGCCCCGGTTCTGCCAGTTGAGAGCGGCCTCGACCGGGTCACCGAAGCGCTTCTCCGAGCCGGCCACCCCCTGCACGAGCTGGACGGCCTGGCCGCCCGCGACGTCGACGGCGGGCAGCAACTCGAGGTAGGAGCTCATGGGCACCAGCCTAGGAGAACGCCCCAGGCGGTCCGTCCGCGTCTCAGCCGGGAGGTGACGTGGACGACACCGCCCGCGGGTGGGTCGAGGACCACCTCTGGCGTGAGGAACGGCTCGAGGTTCGGGATCCCCTCCCGCCCGGCCTCCTGGACGTTCGCGAGCCACTGCTCTGCTGCGCTCGCTCCCCCATGCCCGTCGTGAGACCGGGTGCCGGCCTGCACGCCGCAGCACCGTCCCAGCGCGACGCAACGAGGGTATGCAGCGCAACCGGTCACCCCCACCGTGATCTTAGCACGCGGGAGGAGACAGAGGTCCCTGGGACGCGAGGGGGGAGCCCGGGCCGGCCCCGACGACCGCCGGAGGCGTCAGCGGCGCCGCAGCATGGCAGCAGCCATCAGCGGCGCCAGGATGGCGGTGAGGATCAGCACCGCGACGCTGACCGCCCAGTCGCGCCAGATGACCCCGACCGCGACGTTGACCGCGAGGAGCAGCACCAGCAGCAGCCTGATCCGGAACCTGCGGCGTCGCGCGAGCGGGCCGTCGGGTCGTCCGACGGGAGCGTGGGTGCGCTTCTTGTTGGCGGGGCTGCGTGGGGCGGACTGCTTCGGCGTCGGCCGACCCTTGCCGGCCGTCTGCTTGGTGCCGGTCTTCGCAGCCGGCTTGGGGGTCTTGTGGTGCTGCGGCTTGGTGATCGCCTCACCCGCCCCCTGACCGGACCCGTCTGCTGGGCCCTTCATCGACAGCTGCCGTTCCGCATGGTCCTGCTCGTGGCCCTTCGCTGCCTGCTCGAGGGCTGCCTCGTGCTCGCGGGCTGCGCGGTTCTTCGCTCGTTCCTTGCTCACAGTGACTCCACCCAGTTGCGCAACAGTGCTGCTCCGGCGTCTCCGGACTTCTCGGGGTGGAACTGCGTCGCGGACAGCGGACCGTTCTCCACCGCCGCCACGAAGCGGTCTCCCCCGTGCTCGGCCCAGGTCACCAGCGGCGGCCTGGTACGTCCATTGGTCTGGAGCGTCCAGTCGCGCACGCCGTAGGAGTGCACGAAGTAGAACCGCTCCCCCTCGATGCCCCGGAAGAGCGTGCTGCCCTCCGGCGCCTCGACGGTGTTCCATCCCATGTGGGGTACGACGGGCGCCTGCAGGCGCTCCACCACGCCCGGCCACTCGTCGAGGCCGGGGGTGTCGACGCCGTGCTCGACGCCGTGCTCGAACAGGATCTGCATCCCGACGCAGATGCCGAGCACCGGACGCCCGCCGGCGAGCCTGCGGCCGATGACCTCGTGGCCGCGGACCGCCCGGACGCCCTCGACGCAGGCGCGGAACGCCCCGACGCCCGGCACGACGAGCCCGTCGGCATCCATCGCCGCCGCGCGGTCGGCCGTGAGGTTCACGTCCGCACCCGCCCGCTCGAGCGCGCGCACGGCCGAGCGGATGTTGCCCGAGCCGTAGTCGAGCAGGACGACCTGGGGCTTGGTCACAGCGAGCCCTTGGTGCTCGGCACCCCGGTCTCGCGCGGGTCGAAGGCGATGGCGTCACGCAGCGCCCGCGCGACGGCCTTGAACTGCGCCTCGACGAGGTGGTGCGGGTCGCGGCTGGAGATCACCCGCACGTGCAGGGCGATCTGGGCGTGGTGGGCGATCGTCTCGAAGACGTGCCGCGTCAGCGACCCGATGTACGGCGCGCCGGTGCCGCCGATGCTCACGAACGCCTGCGCCTCGGGCTCGCCGGCGTGCACGCAGTAGGGGCGGCCCGAGACATCGACCGCGCACTGCACGAGCGCCTCGTCGAGCGGCACGAGCGCGTCGCCGAACCGGCGGATCCCCTTCTTGTCTCCGAGGGCCTCCCGCAGCGCATCGCCGAGGGCGATGGCGGTGTCCTCGACGGTGTGGTGGGCGTCGATGTGGATGTCGCCGACGGTCTCGACGGTGAGGTCGACCAGGGCGTGGCGGGCCAAGGAGTTGAGCATGTGGTCGTAGAAGCCGACCCCGGTGGAGATCTGCCCGCGGCCGCTCCCGTCGAGGTCGAGCTCGACGAGGACCTTGGACTCCTTGGTCTCGCGCTCGATGCGTGCGGTTCGGCTCATGGGTTGAGTACCTCCATCAGGGCGGTCTTGAAGGCCGCCATCTCCTCCGGCGTGCCGACCGAGACCCTCAGCCAGCCGTCGGGTCCAGTCTCACGGATCAGCACACCGCGGTCGAGCAGGCTCTGCCACACGGCGTGCCGGTCGTCGAACTTCCCGAAGAGGCAGAAGTTCGCGTCGCTGTCGGCAACCTCGAGCCCCTGCGCACGCAGCCAGTCCACCGTGGCGTCGCGCTCGGCGCGCAGGTCGTCGACCCGGGCGAGCAGCTCGTCGGCGTGCCTCAGCGCGACCCGTGCCACGGCCTGTGTGACCGCCGAGAGGTGGTAGGGCAGCCGGACGACGCGCAGGGCGTCGCAGATCTCGGTCGAGGCGGCGAGGTACCCGAGCCGGGCGCCCGCGAGCGCGAACGCCTTGCTCATCGTGCGCGAGACCACGAGGTTCGGGGTGGTCGGCAGCAGCTCGAGCGCGCTCGGCGTACCCGATCGGCGGAACTCGCCGTACGCCTCGTCGATCACCACGACGCCCGGTGCGACCTCGCACACCGCCCGAACGGTGTCGAGCGGCAGCGCGGTGCCGGTCGGGTTGTTGGGCGACGGCAGGAGTACGACGGAGGGCTGGTGCTCCTCGATGACCGACACGGCGTGCTCGATGTCGAGGGTGAAGTCCTCCTCGCGGTGTCCCACCACCCACCCGGTCATCGCGTCACGGGCGTACTCCGGGTACATCGAGTAGGTCGGCGCGAAGGAAACCGCCACCCGGCCGGGGCCGCCGAACGCCTGGAGGAGCTGGAGCATCACCTCGTTGGAGCCGTTGGCGGCCCACACCTGCTCGGGCGTGACACCGTGGCCGAGGTACTCGGCGAGCGCCTTCCGCAGCTCGGTGAACTCCCGGTCGGGGTACCGGTTGAGCGTGCGGGTCGCGTCGGCGACCGCCTCGGCCACGTCGGCCACGACCGCCTCGCTCGGCGGGTAAGGGTTCTCGTTGACGTTGAGGGTCACGGGCACGTCGAGCTGGGGGGCGCCGTACGGCTCGATGCCACGCAGCTCCTCCCTGAGGGGAAGGGCCATCAGCGGTCCTCGAGCCGGACCCGCACCGCGGCGGCGTGGCCGGGGAGGTCCTCGGCGTGCGCGAGGTTCACGACGTGGGTGGCGACGTCACGCAGCGCGTCGTGGGTGTAGTCGACGACGTGGACGGCCTTGCGGAAGGACCGGACGGAGAGGCCCGACGAGTAGCAGGCCGCGCAGCCGGTGGGCAGCACGTGGTTGGAGCCGGCCGCGTAGTCGCCCAGGGAGACCGGCGCGAAGGCGCCCACGAAGACCGCCCCTGCGTTGCGGACCCGTGCGGCCCAGCGCTCGGCGTCCGCGGTCTGGATCTCGAGGTGCTCGGCGGCGTAGCCGTTGACGACCGCGAGGCCCTGCTCGAGGTCGTCGACGAGGACGATCGCGGACTGCTGCCCCGACAGGGCGGTCCTGATCCGTTCGACGTGCTTGGTGACCGAGATCTGCTTGTCGAGCTCGGCCTCGACCTCGGCGGCGAGCCGCTCCGAAGGGGTGACGAGCACCGATGCGGCCAGGGGGTCGTGCTCGGCCTGGCTGATCAGGTCCGCGGCGACGTAGGCGGCGTCGGCGGTGTCGTCGGCGAGGATCGCGATCTCGGTCGGGCCTGCCTCGGAGTCGATGCCGACGACGCCCTTGAGCAGCCGCTTGGCGGAGACGGTGTAGATGTTGCCGGGGCCGGTGACCATGTCGACCGGGCGGCAGGGGCCGGCGCCGTAGGCGAACATGGCGACCGCCTGCGCACCGCCCACTGCGTAGACCTCGTCGATGCCGAGCAGCGCGCACGCCGCCAGGATCGTGGGGTGCGGGAGGCCGCCGTTGGTCTTCTGCGGCGAGGAGGTGAGCGCGATCGAGCGCACGCCGGCGACCTGCGCGGGCACGACGTTCATCACGACGCTCGAGACCAGGGGCGCGAGCCCACCGGGGACGTAGAGGCCGACCCGCTCCACGGGCACCATGCGCTGCGTGACCGTGCCGCCGGGCACCACCTCGGTGACCACGTCGGACTCGAGCTCTGCCTCGCAGGTCAGCCGCAGCCGTCGGATCGACTCCTCGAGGCCTGCGCGGACGTCCGGGTCGAGCTCGGCCAGCGCCTGCTCGAGCGCCGCCGGCGGCACCGCGATGTCCCGCTGCTCGACGCCGTCGAACTTCCGGGCGAACTCGGCGATCGCCTCGACCCCGCGATGGCGGACCGCGTCGCAGATGGGGCGGACGACGTCGAGGGCGGCCTCGACGTCGAGCTCCGCGCGCGGCACGACGCTGCGGTAGTCAGGGGTGACCTGCGTGGTCGACGGGGACGCGCCGGCGCCCGTCGTACCCCTGAGATCGATGCGGCGAATCATGCGTCCAGTGTAGGCGTGGGGCCTCTGGCCGCCTTCGTCGTGTCAGCGCGCGGACCCGGAGGAGCACCGACATGGGTAGGTTGTTCGTCGTGACCGACCAGCTGCCGATGTTCCCGCTGAACACCGTGCTGTTCCCGGGCATGACCATGGAGCTGCACGTGTTCGAGGACCGCTACCGCGCCCTGGTCCACCACCTGCTCACGATCCCCGACAAGTCCCAGCGGCTCTTCGGCGTCGTCGCGATCCGGGAGGGCTACGAGGTCGGCTCCCACGGCGTGCAGTCGCTGCACCGGGTCGGCTGCGTCGCGCAGATGACGACCGTCGTACCTGCGGACGACGGACGCTTCGACATCGAGATCGTCGGACGGGACCGCTTCCGCCTCGAGGCGGTCGACGCGTCCGGCTCGTACCTGGTCGGGACCGTCGAGACGATGTCCGACTCGTCCGACCCCGCCGCCGGCCCCAGCGGTACGTCGGAGGAGGCGACCCGCGCTGGCGGGACCTTCGAGGTCTATCGCGAGCGGCTCTCGGAGCTGCGCGGCGCCGAGGTCCTCGACATCGACCTCCCGACCGACCCGGTCTTCCTCTCCTACACTCTCGCCGCGACCTGCCTGCTCACCCTGCGCGAACGGCAGGCGCTGCTCGAGACGGGCAGCGCCGACGAGCGGCTGGTCATGCTCCGCCACGCCATGCACGAGGAGATGAGAGCGATGCGCGCCGTCCCGTCGTTGCCGGCGACCGAGGTGTCGCGCACCGGGTGGTCCCCGAACTGATGGGCAGGAGCAAGAAGGGCTCCGCGGGAACCCCCGCGACGCTCGCCCTCACCCGGGCGGGTGTGCCGTTCACCACGCACGCCTACGACCACGACCCCGCCGCGACGTCCTACGGCCTCGAGGCGGCCGAGCTCCTCGGGCTCGACCCCGACCAGGTCTTCAAGACCCTCTTCGTCGAGGTCGACGGCCGGCTCGTGGTGGGCATCGTGCCGGTCTCCCGCCAGCTCGACCTCAAGGCCGTCGCCGCGGCCGTCGGCGGGAAGAAGGCGACCATGGCCGACCCGGCCGCCGCCGAGCGCGCGACCGGGTACGTCGTCGGCGGGATCTCGCCGCTGGGCCAGAAGCGCGCGCACCCGACCGTGCTCGACGAGTCGGCCCTGGCCTACGAGACGGTGTACGTCTCGGGGGGCCGGCGCGGCCTGGACCTCGGTCTCTCGCCGAAGGACCTGGTGCGGCTCACGAGCGCGACCACCGCCGCGATCGCACGCTGACCCGCCTGCCTCAACGCGGGCTGTGCTCCGTGTGTCCGTGGTCCTCCGGCGCCGTCCCGGGTGGCTGCTCATCGGCCTGCACCGCGCCCTGCCGGGGCTCCGGCACCCCGGGCGAGGACCAGAGCACCATCAGGGCGCCGAAGAGGACCGCGATCGGCCACGTCAGGTAGGTCGACGCCGCGAGCACCTCGAGCGCGACCGGCACCGTGTCACCGGGCTGGGCCTGCGCGAGGGCGGCGTCGGGGTCACCGGGGCCGACGACACCACCCACGAACGCCATGGCCGCGGCGGCCAGCGCCGCACCCGGGACGAGCAGCAGCGTGGTCAGGCGGAAGTCCCGCTGTCGCCGCCAGCTGAGCCAGACTCCGCTCAGGAAGCCCGCGACGATCGCGATCACGGCGTACCAGCCCTCGGCGTTGAACCGCTTCGACAGGTCCACCTCGCCCATCGCGCCGCCACCGCGGCGGGTCCGGGTGTACTCGGCAGGGTCCACCGCCAGCCACCAGAGCACACCGCACACCGCGCCGACGACAAGGAGCGTCCCCAGCACGGCGACGACGTCAGCAGCCGGCCCGCGCCCGAGGCTGCGTCTCACGAGCCCGCCAGGCAGCCCGGCCCGAGGAGGGCCTTGAGGTCGGCGAACAGCGACTGCGACGGGGTCACCCGGAGCCGGTCGTCGAGCCGCATGACCGTCGTCGAGGTCTTCGTCATCAGACGCAGCCGCACCTCGGTCACGCCGGGGTGCGTGCCGAGCACGTCCTTGAGCTGCTCGACCACCGGCGGCGTGCATCGGGTCGAGGGCAGGCTGATCACGACCGGACCGGACGGGCCGTCGGAGAGGTCGGGGAGGCTGACCTCCTGGCCGTGCAGCTCGGGCTGGTCCTTGCTCCGGCTCAGCCGGCCCTTGACCGTGACGATCGCGTCCTCGGTGAGCAACGTGCTGGCCAGCTGGTAGGCGCTCGGGAAGAGGAGCACGTCGATGCCACCCTCGAGATCCTCGAGCGTGAGCATCGCCCACGCGTCACCGCGCTTGGTGATCTTGCGCTGCACGGAGGTGACCAGGCCGCACACGGTGACCGTCGAGCCGTCCGGGCGCTCCTCGTCGACGAGGAGCTGTCCGATCGTGCAGTCGCTGCCGTTGGCGAGGATGTGCTCGAGACCGAGGAGCGGGTGGTCGGAGACGTAGAGGCCGAGCATGTCCCGCTCGTGGCCGAGCAGGGTCTGCTTGTCCCACTCGTCGATGTCGGGGATGGCGATGCTCACGCCGAACCCGCCGGCGTCGTCGTCGAGCCCGCCGAACAGCGAGTCCTGCCCGATCGCCTCGTTGCGCTTGATGTCGACGTACTGGTCGACGGCCGTCTCGTGGATGGCGACCAGGGCCCGGCGCTTGTGCTTCATGTCGTCGAAGGCACCGGCCTTGACCAGGGACTCGATCACACGCTTGTTGCACACGATGGCCGGGACCTTGGCCAGGAAGTCGTTGAAGTCCTCGTAGCGCCCCTGCTGCTCCCGGGCGGACACGATGCCCTCGACCACGTTCCCACCGACGTTGCGGATGGCGTTGAGCCCGAAGCGGATGTCGCGGCCGACCGGGGTGAAGTTGGCAGCCGACTCGTTGACGTCCGGCGGCAGCACCTGGATCTTCATGCGGCGACACTCGTTGAGGTAGATCGCCATCTTGTCCTTGTCGTCCCGGACAGAGGTCAGCAACGCGGCCATGTACTCGGCGGCGTAGTGCTGCTTGAGGTAGGCGGTCCAGTACGAGATGAGGCCGTAGGCGGCGGTGTGCGCCTTGTTGAACGCGTAGTCGGAGAACGGGACAAGGACGTCCCACAGCGCCTTGATGGCCTGGTCGGAGTAGCCGTTGGCCCGCATGCCCTCGGAGAAGGGGACGTACTCGGCGTCGAGCACCTCCTTCTTCTTCTTGCCCATGGCACGGCGCAGCAGGTCCGCTTGTCCCAGCGAGTAGCCCGCGAGCTTCTGTGCCACGGCCATGACCTGCTCCTGGTACACGATCAGGCCGTGCGTCGTCCCGAGGATCTCCTTGAGGGGCTCCTCGAGCTCGGGGTGGATCGGCGTGATCTCCTGCTTGCCGTTCTTGCGCAGCGCGTAGTTGGTGTGCGAGTCCACGCCCATCGGTCCGGGGCGGTACAACGCGAGGACGGCAGAGATGTCCTCGAAGTTGTCGGGTCGCATGAGACGCAGAAGGCCCCGCATCGGCCCGCCGTCGAGCTGGAAGACGCCGAGGGTGTTGCCGGTCCCGAGCAGCTGGTAAGAGGCGGCGTCGTCGAGGGGAAGCTCCTCGAGCACGAGCGTCTCACCGCGGTTGGCCTCGATGTTCTTGACCGCGTCGTCGAGGACCGTGAGGTTGCGAAGCCCCAGGAAGTCCATCTTGATCAGGCCGAGGGTCTCGCAGGTCGGGTAGTCGAACTGCGTGATCATCGCGCCGTCGGAGGGCCGCTTGAGCAGCGGGATCACGTCGATCAGCGGCTCGCTGGACATGATCACGCCGGCGGCGTGGACGCCCCACTGCCGCTTGAGGCCCTCGATGCCCATGGCCGTGTCGACGACGCGCTTCACGTCGGCGTCCTGCTCGTAGAGGCCTCGGAACTCGCCGCCCTCGCTGAAGCGCTTGTGCTCGGGGTCGAAGATGTCCTGGAGCGGGATGTCCTTGCCCATCACCGCGGCGGGCATGGCCTTGGTGATCCGGTCGCCCATCGCGAACGGGTAGCCGAGGATCCGCGAGGAGTCCTTGACCGCCTGCTTCGCCTTGATGGTGCCGTAGGTGACGATGTAGGAGACCCGCTCGTCGCCGTACTTCTCGGTCACGTACTTGATGACCTCGCCACGCCGGCGCTCGTCGAAGTCGATGTCGAAGTCGGGCATCGAGACGCGGTCGGGGTTGAGGAAGCGCTCGAAGATCAGGCCGTGCTGCAGCGGGTCGAGGTCGGTGATCCGCATCGCGTAGGCGACCATCGAGCCGGCACCCGAGCCGCGGCCGGGACCGACCCGGATGCCGTTGTCCTTCGCCCAGTTGATGAAGTCCGCGACGACGAGGAAGTAGCCGGGGAAGCCCATCTGGGTGATCACGCCGAGCTCGAACTCCGCCTGCTTGCGGACCTCGTCGGGGACTCCGCCGGGGTAACGGAACGCGAGCCCCTTCTCCACCTCCTTGACCAGCCAGCTGTCCTCGTTCTCGCCGGGCGGGCAGGGGAAGCGCGGCATGTAGGTGCCGCTGCCCTCGGTGAACGAGACGTCGCAGCGCTCGGCGATGAGCAGCGTGTTGTCGCAGGCCTCGCGCAGGTTGTACTTGTCGGCCCACAGCGCCCGCATCTCCTGCGCGGACTTGATGTAGTACCCGTCACCGCTGAAGGCGAAGCGCTGACCCGGGCCGTCGCCGGCCGGGATGTCCATCGTGCTGCCGGAGTTGATGCAGAGCAGGTGCTCCTGGGAGGCTGCGTCCTCGCGGTTGACGTAGTGGGAGTCGTTGGTCGCCAGCAGCGGGATCTGGAGGTCCTTGGCCAGGCGCAGCAGCCCGTCGCGGACACGGTTCTCGATGTCGAGGCCGTGGTCCATCAGCTCGAGGAAGTAGTTCTCCTTCCCGAGGATGTCCTGGAAGTCGCCGGCTGCCTGCCGGGCGGCCTCGTAGTTGCCGTAGCGCAGGTGGACCTGGACCTCGCCGGACGGACAGCCGGTGGTGCCGATGATGCCCTTGCCGTGCTGGGCGAGCAGCTCGCGGTCCATGCGGGGGTGCTTGAAGAAGCCGTCGCGCCAGGCCCCGGTGGAGAGCCGGAAGAGGTTGTGCATCCCCTCGGTGCTCTCCGAGAGCAGCGTCATGTGGGTGTAGGCACCACGGGCGGAGACGTCGTCGGGGCCGCCGTCGTAGAAGTTGACGCCCCGCTTGTCGAAGCGCGAGATGTTGGGCGCGAAGTAGGCCTCGATGCCGATGATCGGCTTGACGCCCGCAGCCTTGGCCTTCTTGTAGAACTCGTAGGCGCCGAACACGTTGCCGTGGTCGGTCATCGCCACGGCGGGCATCCCGAGCTCCGCGACGCGTTCGGTCAGGGCTCCGAGCCGGGCTGCCCCGTCGAGCATGGAGTACTCGGTGTGGACGTGGAGATGCACGAACGAGTCGTTGGCTCCGGACCCTGTGGCCATGAAGTCCTCTCGCCCTTTCTTCAGCTCGTGATGGCATGCCGACACCAGCCGCGCAGCAGGCACGGTCTCACGTCTTGGGGAAGGCCGTAAGCCTACGACACCGGGGTGCGCCGGTCCGGCAGACCCGCCCTTCGCGTGGTCAAGATCCTGGCACCTGCCACCGACAGACCCTCGACCGGCTGGTCACTCCCCCTGTCGACAACGAGGGCGGCGGCGCCGAGTGGTCGCGCTCACCCCTGTCCGGCGGCGCCCCAGCCGTGCCAGCGGTCGACCTCGATCCAGGCGCTGACCCGGCCGCGCTCCCGGTTGCGGTAGGGCCGTCCGGTGTAGTGGGTCGCGAGCCGGTCGATGTCGACCAGGCCCTCGTCGTCGCGCATCTCGACGACGCGGCCCTGCACGCTCACGTGGGTGTACCACCCGGCCTCGTCGAGCGCGGTGAGCGAGACGCGCGGGTCGTGGCGCAGGTGCTCGAGCCGCTTGCGGCCCTCGTCCATGTTCACCAGGATCCGGTCCCCGTCGAGCAGGTACCAGGTGGCCACGGAGACCGGCTGGCCGGCGGCTCCGAGCGTGGTGATCACCGCCGGGTTCGGCTTGGCGAGCAGCTCTCGCACGTGGTCCGGCAGCGGGGGCTTGGGCATCGGTGGTCCTCCGAGAGTCGCGCGTCGTACGAACCCGACGAACCTAGTCCTCGGGGTGGCCGGCGGCGTCCAGGCTCGCCCGGATCACCGCGTCCATGATCAGCGCGAGCCGCTCGGCCCCCAGGTGCGGCGCGTGCTCGGCCATCCGCTCGACGATCTCGCGCTCGCGCCCGGGATCACGGCCGCCGTGCCCGGGTGTCCTCTTGCGCTCCTGGATCTGTGCGGTCAGCTGGGCCCGCTCGTCGAGCAGCCGCGCCAGGTGGTCGTCGATCACGTCGATGCGGCCACGAAGCTCGGCGACGCTCACCTCGGGCACGGGCGACCACTGCAGGCGCACGTCGGGCGCGCGCTCCTCGTTGTCACGGCCGTCGGTCTCCTCCTTCTCGACGAACCCGTGCCTGGCGTAGAGCCGCCGCGCGCCGGTGTTGGTCTGGAAGGCCCACAGCTGGAGCCCCTCCGGCCTGAGGGTCTTGGCGAGCTCCACGAGCACCGTGCCGATCCCCTCGCTCTGGTGCCGCGGGTCGACGTACAGGGAGTGGAGCCAGTCGTTCTCGAGCAGCAGCAGGCCCAGGACCTGCCCGTCGCGCTCGGCGACCCACGCCTCGCGGTCGCCGGCGAGCTGGTCGGCGAGCCAGGCGTGGTCCTCCTCGACGGTGTGCACCGGAGGCGGCATCGACGGCACGGCAGCGCGGCGTGCGGCGCTGAACATCGTCGCGACGTCGTCGAGGTCCGCAGGGTTGCCGGGCCGGACCAGCAGGTCCGAGCCCTCGTCAGACCTCATCGCGGATGACCTCCAACGCGTGCTGAAGGTCCTCCGGGTAGGGCGACTCGTACTCGACGTACTCGCCGGTGTCGGGGTGCTCGAAGCCAAGGCGTACGGCGTGCAGCCACTGCCGCTCCAGACCGAGCCGCTTGGCGAGGACCGGGTCCGCGCCGTAGGTGATGTCGCCGACGCACGGGTGCTTCAGGGCCGCCATGTGCACCCGGATCTGGTGGGTGCGGCCGGTCTCGAGGTGGATCTCGAGGAGGCTGGCGAAGCGGTGCGCCTCGAGCGTCTCGTAGTGCGTGATGCTGTCGCGGCCGCCCGCCATGACCGCGAACTTGTAGTCGTACCTGGGGTGGCGGCCGATCGGGGCGTCGACGGTCCCGCGCAGCGGGTCGGGGTGCCCCTGGACCAGCGCGTGGTAGGTCTTGTCGACGGTGCGCTGCCGGAAGGCGTTCTTCAGCACGGAGTAGCTGTGCTCGCTCTTGGCGATCACCATGACGCCCGACGTACCGACGTCCAGCCGCTGCACGATGCCCTGCCGCTCTGCCGCGCCGCTCGTGGCGATCCGGAACCCGGCGCCGGCGAGGTGGCCCACCACCGTGGGCCCGGTCCATCCGGGGCTGGGGTGCACCGCGACGCCGACCGGCTTGTCGACCACGACGATCGCGTCGTCGTCGTGGATGATCGAGATCCCCTCGACCGTCTCGGGTACGACGGCCACCGGGTCCACCAGGGCCGGGATCTCCACGTCGAGGCGGGAGCCGGGGTGGACGCGGTCGGACTTGGCCGGCTGCTCACCGTCGAGGGTGACGTTTCCGGAGGCGATGAGCTCTGCCGCCCGGCTGCGCGAGAACCCGAACATCCGGGCGATCGCCGCGTCGAGCCGCTCGCCGGCCAGCCCGTCGGGCACGGTGAGGTTGCGGTACTCCGAGCCCCCGTTCGCTTCGAGGAACGAGCTCACGAGAGCGAGGCCTCCCCGGCACCACCCGGCCGGTCGTCGGAGGAGTCCTCGTGGCGGCTGCCGTCGACGTTGATGCCGCGCAGGGCCTGGAGGATGATCGTCGCCGCCGCGATGTTGATGCAGATGTCGGCCACGTTGAAGACCGGGAAGTTCGGCAGCATGAAGAAGTCCACGACATGCCCGCGCATGAAGCCCGGCTCACGCAGCAGCCGGTCGGTCAGGTTCCCGAGCACGCCCCCGAGCAGGAAGCCGAGGGCGATGGCCCAGCCCGTGCTCCCCAGGCGCCGGGCCACCCACAGGACGACCACGGTCGCGGCGACCGCGACCACGGTGAGCACCTCGGTGTAGCCGGTCAGGAAGCTGAAGGCCGCACCGGAGTTGTAGGTGAGGTAGAGCGAGAGGACGTCACCCACGAGCGGGATCCGCGGCTCGCCACGGAGGTACTCGACCGCGAGGACCTTGGTGACGACGTCGAGGGCGTAGGCAGTCGCAGCGATGGCCGCGAACAGCCAGAGATGCCGACGACGGGATCGCCCAGTGGGTTCGGTGTTCGTGCTGTCGCTGGGGTTCAGCGACGCTCCTCGCGCTGCTTGCATGACAGGCACAGTGTCGCACGCGGGAACGCCATCAACCGCATCTTGCCGATCGGCTGGCCACAGCTCTCGCAGACGCCGTAGCTGCCGTCCTCGATGCGCTCGAGCGCGTGCTCGGTCTGGGCGAGCATCACCCGGGCGTTGTTGGCGAGGCTCATCTCGTGGTCGCGCTCGAAGGTCGTGGACCCGACGTCGGCCTGGTCGTTGCCCGCCCCGTCGCCGGCGTCGCGCATGAGGTCGGCGAGCTCGACCTCGGCCAGGTTGAGCTCGGAGCGGAGCCGGTCGCGCTCCGCGTTGAGCTCGTCGCGGACCTCACCGAGCTCCTTCGCGGTCCACGGCTTCTCGTCGGACTTCACCGCGAGCTTGTCGGCGGACTTCTTCGGAGCCATCTTCTTCACCGGGGCCTTCTGTGAGGACGCAGGAGCCTTCACGGCTGCCTTCGTCGGGGAGCTCTTCTCGGCGGTGGACCTCGCCGTCGCCTTGGTGCTCGCCGTGGAAGCCGCGGTCTTCTTCACGGCCGTCTTCTTCACGCCGGACACACCGGAACCGGGCGTGGTCTTCGCTGCGGGCCGCCCCGCTGCCTTGGTCGTGGTCTTCTTCGCCGTCGCCTTGGCGGGAGCCTTCTTGGCCGCGGTCCTCGTCGCCGCCGCCTTCGCCGTCGTGGTCTTCGTCGCCGCCGCCTTCGCCGTCGTGGCCCTGGCGGGAGCCTTCTTGGCCGCGGTCTTCGTCGCCGTGGTCTTCGTCGCCGTGGTCTTCTTCGCAGCAGCCTTGGCGGGAGCCTTCTTGGCCGCGGTCTTCGTCGCCGTGGTCGTCTTGCCGGCCGTCTTGGTCGTGGCCGTCTTCGTCGCGGGCTTCTTGGCGGCGGTGCCGGTCTTGGCTGCCGGCGACTTCTTGGCGGTGGTCTTGGTCGCGGGGGCCTTCTTGGCCGTGGTCTTCGTGGCGGGGGCGTTCTTGGCGGTCGTCTTCTTCGCCGCCGTCTTCTTCGCGCTCGTCGCGGTGGTCTTGGCGCCCGAGCTGCTCTTGGCCGGTGCGGCCTTTGTGGCGGTGCTGCCCTTGGTCGACTTGCGCGTCACGCTGGACGTGACCCTCTTGGCGGCTGCCGCCGTCTTGCCTGCGAGCTTCTTCGCGGTGGATCGTGCCATGGCCGCAGGGCCCCCTATTCAGCCTGTTGTGTGGCGATCGCCACACGCGTGCGGCGAGGATATGCCTTCGCTGGCGCCGCTTCAAACAAATGCGCGAACAAAACCAATGTGTCTCCGGCACATGTCCTCTGGCAGACTTGAGCGCACCGCAAGGCGTGGATGGGACGAGTAGCCCCTGTACGGCCGCGAGCGACCCGGGGACGGTGTGAGCCCGGGGGTGTCGGCAGGGTGCGAAGATCACCCCGGAGCCGCCGGAAGAGCGCCCCGCACGGGGCAGGTAGAACCGGCAGCGGTGAGCCAAGAGAGGGTCGTTCGCAGGGGCAACCAGCACCCGGGACGGCCAAGGAGGGTGGTACCGCGGGACCGGTCGGACGACCGGGATCGTCCCTTCAGCCGGTGTGAACAGCTGAGAAGGACGCGCCCCATGACTGAGTACAACCCGGTCCCGCCCCAGGTGGACCTGCCCGCGCTCGAGCACGACGTGCTCGCGTTCTGGAGCGACAACAAGATCTTCGACAAGTCGCTCGACAGCGCCGGCACCCGCCCCGCCTGGACCTTCTACGAGGGCCCGCCGACCGCCAACGGCCTCCCCGGCACCCACCACGTCGAGGCCCGGGTCTTCAAGGACGTCTTCCCCCGGTTCAAGACCATGCAGGGCTTCCGCGTCGACCGGAAGGCCGGCTGGGACTGCCACGGCCTCCCCGTCGAGCTCGCGGTCGAGAAGGAGCTCGGGTTCTCTGGCAAGGGTGACATCGAGGCCTTCGGCGTCGCGGAGTTCAACGCGAAGTGCCGCGAGTCGGTTCTGCGCCACGTCGACGCCTTCGAGGCCATGACCGAGCGCATGGGCTACTGGGTCGACACCGACAACCCCTACCGCACCATGGACTCCTCCTACGTCGAGTCGGTGTGGTGGGCGCTCAAGCAGATCCACGACAAGGGCCTGCTCGTCGAGGACTACCGCGTCGCGCCGTACTGCCCTCGCTGCGGGACCGGCCTCTCCGACCACGAGCTCGCCCAGGGCTACGAGACGGTGACCGACCCATCCGTCTATGTCCGGTTCCCGCTGACCTCCGGCGAGTACGCCGGGGCGAGCCTCCTGGTGTGGACGACCACCCCCTGGACCCTGGTCTCCAACACCGCCGTCGCGGCCCACCCGGACGTGGACTACGTCGTGGCCGGCGACGGCAACGAACGTCTCGTCGTGGCCGAGCCGCTCTTCGAGGAGGTCCTCGGCGAGGGCTGGACCGTCGAGGCGACCGTCCCGGGCTCGGCCATGGAACGCTGGACCTACCAGCGGCCCTTCGAGCTCGTCGACTTCCCGGCGCCCGCCCACTACGTCGTGCTCGGCGAGTACGTCACCACCGAGGACGGCACCGGCCTGGTGCACCAGTCCCCCGCCTTCGGCGAGGACGACATGCTCGTCTGCAAGGCCTACGGCCTCCCGGTGGTCAACCCGGTCCGGGGCGACGGCCACTTCGAGGACTCGGTGCCGCTGGTCGGCGGCCAGTTCTTCAAGCACGCCGACGCCGACCTGGTCAAGGACCTCGACGCCCGGGGCGTGCTCTTCCGCCACCTGGCCTACGAGCACACCTACCCCCACTGCTGGCGCTGCCACACCGCGCTCCTCTACTACGCCCAGCCGTCGTGGTACGTCCGCACCACCGCCGTCAAGGACGCCCTGCTGCGCGAGAACGAGCGCACGAACTGGTACCCCGAGACGATCAAGTGGGGCCGCTACGGCGACTGGCTGAACAACAACATCGACTGGGCCCTCTCCCGCAGCCGCTACTGGGGCACTCCCCTGCCGATCTGGCGCTGCGCCGAGGGGCACCAGACCTGCGTCGAGTCGCTGGCGCAGCTGTCCGAGCTCACCGGCACCGACCAGTCCGAGCTCGACCCGCACCGTCCGTACGTCGACGAGGTCACCTTCGCCTGCCCCCACCGCACGGAGGAGTCGGCGGAGGCCTGCGGCGCGGAGGCTCGTCGCGTGCCCGAGGTGATCGACGCCTGGTTCGACAGCGGGTCCATGCCCTTCGCCCAGTGGGGCTACCCCCACGTGCCCGGCTCGGCCGAGAAGTTCGAGGGGGCCTACCCCGCCGACTTCATCTGCGAGGCGATCGACCAGACCCGCGGCTGGTTCTACACCCTCATGGCGATCGGCACCGTCGTCTTCGACGAGTCCTCCTACCGCAACGTGCTGTGCCTCGGGCACATCCTGGCCGAGGACGGCCGCAAGATGTCCAAGCACCTCGGGAACATCCTCGAGCCGATGCCGCTCATGGAGCAGCACGGTGCCGACGCGGTGCGCTGGTTCATGGCCGCCTCGGGCTCCCCGTGGTCGGCTCGCCGGGTGGGTCACGCGACGATCCAGGAGACGGTGCGCAAGGTCCTGCTGACCTACTGGAACACCGTGGCCTTCCACGTCCTCTACGCGCGCACGGCGGGCTGGTCCCCGGACGCCGGGGCAGCCCCCGCGGTGCCGGAGCGACCCGTGCTCGACAGGTGGCTGCACGCCGAGACCGCCCGCCTCGTGCGCGGCGTGACCGAGGCGCTCGAGAACTTCGACACCCAGCGCGCCGGGAACCTGGTCGCCCAGTTCGTCGACGACCTGTCGAACTGGTACGTCCGCCGCTCGCGCCGCCGCTTCTGGGACGGCGACCCCTCGGCGCTGGCCACGCTGCACAGCACGCTGGAGACGCTCACCAAGCTGATGGCGCCGCTGACCCCGTTCATCACCGAGCGGGTGTGGCAGGACGTCGTGCGACCCGTCGCCTCCGCCGCGCCCGAGTCCGTGCACCTCGCGTCGTGGCCCGAGTACGTCGAGGCCGACGTCGACGAGGAGCTCTCGGCGGCCGTGGCACTCGCCCGTCGCCTGGTCGAGCTCGGCCGGGCCGCGCGTGCCGACGCCAAGGTGCGCACCCGCCAGCCCCTCCGTCGCGCCCTCGTGGGCACGGCCGCCTGGTCGGCCCTCTCGGAGGAGCTGCGCTCGGAGGTCGCCGACGAGCTCAACATCGGCGCCCTGGAGCCTCTGTCGTCGGCCGGGGCCGACCTGGTCGACCACTCCGCCAAGGGCAACTTCCGGGCGCTGGGCAAGCGCTTCGGCAAGCAGACCCCGCGGGTGGCCCAGGCGATCGCCGACGCCGACGCCGCTGCGCTGGCTGCGGCCCTCGACGCCGACGGCAGGGCCACGGTCGTCGTCGACGGCGAGGAGGTCGAGGTGCTCCCCGACGAGGTGATCGTCTCCGAGCGTCCGCGCGAGGGCTGGTCGGTCGTCAACGAGCAGGGCGAGACCGTCGCCCTCGACCTCGAGCTCACCCCCGCACTGGTGCGCGCCGGCCTCGCCCGCGAGGTCGTCCGCCTCGTCCAGGAGGCTCGCAAGAGCAGCGGCTTCGACGTCAGCGACCGGGTCGTGCTCGTGTGGCAGGCCGCAGGCGAGACCGCGGAGGCCCTGCGTGAGAACGGCGAGCTCGTCGCGGGCGAGGTGCTCGCCGTCGAGATGCGCGAGGGCGAGGTGACCCCGCCGGCCGAGGGCGCCCCGCAGGCCGGCCAGGTGGAGACGGTCGGCCCCGACGGCGCACCGACCGCGACCGTCGTACACGACGCGGACCTCGGGCTCACCCTCTCCGTCGCCCGCGTCTGAGCCTGATGGGGCCGCTTTCCCAAGGTCCCTTGGGAAAGCGGCACCCGGACCCTGAGGGGAGTGCCGCCTTGCACGGGGAAGTGCCGGTCCTGAGGGAGTAGGAGCGTCTGGACATACGACGAGGCCGGTCCCCTCGGTTGGGGACCGGCCTCGTGGCGTCTGGTGCGGTGTCGGGACTCAGCCGTGCTGGGTCTTCGACTCCTCCTCGCCGAGGAGCGACTTGAGGCGCTTCGGGGCGTGGTCGGCGGAGCTCAGCGTGCCGGCCTCGCCGTTGCCGTCGAGCGCACCGAGCTGCTGCTCGAAGTAGCTGCGGAGACGGCTGCGGTACTCGCGCTCGAAGGAACGAAGGTTCTCGACCTCGGCGTTGAGCTTCTCCTTCTCCTTCTCGAGGCCGCCGAACAGCTGGCGACGGCGCTCCTCGGTCTCGGAGTCGAGCATCTGCGAGCGCGTGCGGGCGTCGGACTCGAGGCGGTCGGCCTTGGCCTTGGACTCGGACTCGAGGCGCTCGGCCTTGGTGCGGGCCTCGCCGACGATCCGGTCGGCCTGGTCCTTCGCCTCGGCGACGAGCTCGTCGGCGTTGCGGGTCGCGATCTCGAGGAGCCGGGCGGCGGCGCTCGAGGCGTCGGCGACCGTGGTCACCTTGATCTCCTCGACCGGGGCGGCCACGGCGACCGGAGCGGGCGGAGGGACCGGCGCGGGCTTCTCGATCTTCGCCGGCTCGGGGGCCTTCACGGGAGCCGCTGCGGCACCCCCGGCCGACTGCGCGGCAGCCAGCTTGGAGCGAAGGTCGTCGTTCTCACGCGTGAGTCGAGCAAGCTCGGCCTCGACCTCGTCGAGGAACTGGTCGACCTCCCCCATGTCGTAGCCCTCGCGGAGACGGACCGGAGTAAAGCGCTTGTTGCTCACGTCCTCAGGCGTCAGCGGCATGACCTCACCCTTAATTTCGTAGTCGTCGTTAACGTGCGGTTTCTCTGTCGCTTGTTAGCCCACCGTACTCCGAAAGCGGCGGCCGGGCGTAACCAGGATGCCGAGAGTTTCGGCACTTCAAGTCCAAATTCGGTAATCAGGGCGGCGCGGGAGCGCGATCGGTCATCCACGGGCGAGGTTCCCGGCGACGATCAGCAGCAGGTAGCAGATGATCAGCACGATCATGAAGCTCAGGTCGAGCGCGACGCTGCCCAGCCTCAGCGGCGGGATGAACCGCCGGAAGAACAGGATCGGCGGGTCGGTGATCGTGTAGACGATCTCCAGCACCACCAGGACGGGACCGGTGGGAGTCCACGACCGTGCGAACACCTGGACCCAGTCGACGATGAACCGGATGAACAGCAGCGCAAGGAACAGCCACAGGAGCAGGTAGACGATCGAGAAGACGGTACTAACCACGAGGGCGAAGTCTAGCTCTGGTTGAAGAAGCCGCCCTCGGCGATGCGCTGCTTGTCCTCAGCGGCAACCGAGACGTTCGGCGGGGAGAGAAGGAAGACCTTGGCGGTGACGCGCTCGA
This sequence comes from uncultured Actinomycetota bacterium, assembly GCA_963701425.1. Classification (GTDB taxonomy): domain Bacteria; phylum Actinomycetota; class Actinomycetes; order Propionibacteriales; family Nocardioidaceae; genus Nocardioides_C. The sequence goes on from CAVPAG010000018.1 coordinate 541,436, forward strand.
TCGTGCCGCGCACCGCGAAGACGAGACCGGCGGCGAAGTCGACGAGACGCTTGGCGTCGGCGTCGTCCATCTCCGAGAGGTTCATGATCACCGGCACGCCCTCGCGGAAGTTCTCCCCGATGGTGCGCGCCTCGTTGTAGGTGCGCGGGTGGAGCGTGGTGATCCGGGAGAGCTCGGCCACCACCGAGGTGGGGCGGCGACGCTCTGCGAGGTTGGCCACCGGCGTGGGACGGCTCGCCTCGGCGTGGTCGGGCTCGGGGCCCCGGGCGTGCGGACGCTCGTCGTACTCGCCGTGGCCGTAGTCGTCCTCGAAACGGTCGGTGTCCTCGAGCAGGCCTAGGTACACACCCATCTTGCGCATTGCGCCGCTCATGAACTCTGTCCTCCGGTACATCCGCGCCCTCGGTTAGGGCGCTGCTGCTTGTTTGACACTACTTGATCGCGGGCCGCCTACCGAGCACCGCGCTGCCAATGCGGACGTGTGTCGCACCGGCCGAGATCGCCTCCTCCAGGTCGCCGCTCATGCCGGCCGAGACCCACGTCGCCGAGGGGTCGGTCCGGCGTACCTCCTCCGCCACCTGCGCCAGCCGCGCGAAGGCCGGCGCCGGGTCCTCGCCCAGCGGCGCGACCGCCATCACCCCCCGCAGGCGGAGCCCTTCGGTCTGCCTCACCCGCTCGGCGAGAGCGGGCACCTCGTCGGGCTCGGCGCCGGCCCTCCCCTCGCCCGTGCCCGACGGGTCCAGGCTGACCTGCACCAGGCAGTCGAGGACCGCGCCCCGCTCCTGCGCCCCCTTGGCGAGGCCCTTGAGGAGCTTCGCCCGGTCGACGGACTCGACCACGTCGGCGTACGCCGCGACGGCGGCCGCCTTGTTGCTCTGGAGACCACCGATGAAGTGCCACCGCAGCCCGAGGTCCTCGCACTCGCGGGCCTTCTCCTCGGCCTCCTGGTGGCGGTTCTCCCCCACGTCGGTGACGCCGAGCTCGGCGAGCAGGCGTACGTCGGACGCCGGGAAGAACTTGGTGACGACGGTCAGCGTGACCTCGGAGGGGTCCCGGCCGGCTGCCGCACAGGCGTCGGCGATCCGGCCGCGGACCACCTCGAGGTTGTGGGCGATCTCGTCCCTGCGACGCCCTCCGGACGAGGTCTGGGGCGAGGTCATGGGCGCACCCAGACCAGTCCGCCGAGCCGGCCGGAGGCAGTGCCCTGCCGCCGGTAGGAGTACAGGTCGTCGTCCTCGAGGGTGCACCGGGAGGCGTCGACGACCTCGACACCGTCGTCCTGGAGCTGGGCGACGACCCCTGCGCCGACGTCGACGGCCGGCGTGCCCCACGAGGTCTCGGCGAACGACGCGGGCACCGCCGCCGCGACCTGCTCGCGCATGGCGGCGGGAACCTCGTAGCAGCGCCCGCACACGGAGGGGCCGAGCCAGGCCACGATCCGCTCGGCACCGAGCTCGCGCATCCGGGCCACCGTTGCCGGAACGATCCCGGCGACCAGGCCCGGACGACCTGCGTGCGCGGCAGCCACCACCCGTCGGTCGACGTCGGCGAGGAGCAGCGGGACGCAGTCGGCCACCCGCACGAGCAGGATCACACCTGGCACGTCGGTGACGAGCCCGTCGGCCACGGGAGGTCGCCGGTGCCCCGCCGAGAGCCACCCGCGGTCGACGGTGTGCACGTCGGCGCCGTGGACCTGGTGCATCCTCACGACCGTGGGAACGGCCACCCCGGACGGCAGCGCCACAGGGTCGCCGGGCGGGACCGGGCCTCCACGCGCCACGGCACGCGCGACGAGGTCGAGGTTCTGGGCGACCGCCTCGCGCTCGCCCGGGGAGGATTCGTCCTTGGGCTCCGCGAGGTTCAACGACGCGTACGGACCGCCACTGACACCACCGTGACGGTCCGTGAACGCGACCTCGACGGGTCCGCGCGTCTCCTGGAACGAGAACACTGAAGCTGCGTGCTCCGGGACTACTTGAGGAACTCGGGGATGTCCAGCTCGTCGTCGTCGAACTGGACCTGGCGCTGCGGGCGGGACGGCTGCTGCGGGGCGCGCTGGGGCTGTGCCTGCTGTCCGCCCTGCTGCTGGCCCGCGGGACGCTGCTGCTGACCGCCCTGTTGACCGCCCTGCTGACCGCTCGTCTGACCGCTCGGCTGGTACGTGGTGTAGCCACCCTGCTGACCCGAGTCCTGGCTCTGCTGCCCGGCGGGCTGGCCGCTCTGCTGCTGACCGACCGGTGTCGCGGGACGCTGCTGCTGCGGGGCCTGGCCCTGCGCCTGGGCGGGTGCGGGACGCTGGGCCGCGGCAGCCTGGGCGGCGGCGCGGGTCTCGGCCTGCGTCTGCTGCTGGACCGGCTCGCGGCGCAGGATCGTGCCGTTGTCACGGCGCTTGGGCATCCCTCCGTCGAAGCCCGCCGCGATCACGGTCACGCGCACCTCGTCGCCGAGGGCGTCGTCGATGGTGGCACCGAAGATGATGTTGGCCTCGGCGTGCGCCGACTGCGCGACGAGCGCGGCCGCCTCGTTGATCTCGAAGAGGCCGAGGTCGGAGCCGCCGGCGATGGAGAGCAGCACGCCGTGCGCACCGTCGATCGAGGCCTCGAGCAGCGGGCTGGAGACCGCCATCTCGGCCGCGGCGACGGAGCGGTCCTCGCCCCGGGCGGAGCCGATGCCCATGAGCGCGGAGCCGGCGTTGGCCATGACCGACTTCACGTCGGCGAAGTCGAGGTTGATCAGGCCCGGCGTGGTGATCAGGTCGGTGATGCCCGAGACGCCCTGGAGGAGCACCTGGTCGGCCTGCTTGAACGCGTCGAGGACGCTGACGTTGCGGTCGCTGATCGACAGCAGCCGGTCGTTCGGGATGACGATGAGGGTGTCGACCTCCTCGCGCAGCTGCGCGATGCCCTCCTCGGCGGAGTTCGCGCGGCGACGGCCCTCGAAGGAGAACGGGCGCGTGACGACGCCGATGGTGAGCGCCCCGAGCGAGCGGGCGATGCGCGCGACGACCGGCGCACCACCGGTGCCGGTGCCACCGCCCTCGCCCGCGGTGACGAACACCATGTCGGCGCCCTTCATGACCTCTTCGATCTCCTCGGCGTGGTCCTCGGCCGCCTTCGCCCCGACCTCGGGGTTGGCGCCGGCTCCCAGACCTCGGGTGAGCTCGCGGCCGATGTCGAGCTTGACGTCGGCGTCGCTCATGAGAAGTGCCTGTGCATCGGTGTTGACCGCGATGAACTCGACGCCCTTGAGTCCGACCTCGATCATCCGGTTGACGGCGTTGACGCCACCTCCACCGATACCCACGACCTTGATGACGGCCAGGTAGTTCTGCGGTGCTGCCACGGCAGGTGCCTCTCGCTGCTCTGCTGCCTGGATTCTTCAGACAGACGGGGTGTACGTCGGTGGGGAAGAGCACGAGCCTGTCGGTGTGCCTCAACCCTCACCCTGAAGTAGAGGGTTATAGTTATGTCAACCTCGTGCTTGCAGAACAACCTAGGTGAGACCGCCGAGCGGCGTACAACCGACACGCGGACGCACGCCGACTTTTCCCTTGACAGACACGACGAATCCCCGTAGGCCAGCGCCTGCAAGGGAAACCGTCAGCGCTTGATGGTCGGCTGGGCCGGGACGCTGACGTCGTACAGCGACGCCTTCTGCTTCAGCAGGACCGCGAGCACGTCGGCCTTGTTCGCGGAGTCGGCCGCGCTCCCCCAGAAGATAGTGCGTCCGTTGGCCAGCTCCAGCGAGATGGAGTCGACGGTCTCGACCACGATGTGGTCGACACGCGCGGCGAGGTCGCCGGGAAGGGCGTCGATCACCTGAGCCGCCTCGGCGAGCGCCTCCGTACGAGTACCGGCCGACATGCGGACGACGGGCAGCCCGGCGGGCAGGGACGGGTACGTCCGGAAGAGGATGCCCTCGTCGTCGAGCCCCCGGACCACGCCCTCGCGCTCCACGACGGCGACCGCCTCACGTTCGAGGACGGCGATGCGGACCTGGTCGGGCCACGAGCGCGAGACGTCGACCGCCTTCACCGGCGCCAGGCTCTGCACCCGCGCCTCGATCGCGTCCAGGGAGACGGTGGCCAGCGGCTCGCCCATCGGGACCGCGGCCATCCGGCGCACCTCGCCGGCACCGAGCACGTCGACGCCCTCGACCTCGACGCCCTCGACCGCGAGCACGCTGGAGAAGAACACCAGCCACCCGGCGCCGGCCAGGAGCGCCAGGCCGGCGAGCGCGACGAGCACGCCACGCAGGGCGAGCCACCGCCGGGCCCACTGCCGCCGGGCGAACCGCTTGCGTGCGATCCGGACGGTGCGTTCGTCGGGCGTCGCCTGTTCGGGACGGGTGCTAGTCCTGGGCACCACGAGGCCTCTCGGCGAGCAGCTCGAGCACCTCGGGCCCGACGAGGGTCACGTCGCCGGCGCCGAGCGTGAGCACCACGTCGCCCGGGCGCGCCCGCTCGACCAGTCGCTGGGGCGTGGCCTGCCACGACGGCTCGAAGAGCACCTGCTCGGGCGGAAGCGGGACGTGCGAGGCGACCAGCTGCCCGTTCACGCCGGGCTCGGGGTCCTCGCGGGCGACGTAGACGTCCATCACCACGACCTCGTCGGCGGCGCCGAGCGCCTCGCCCATCTGCGCCCCGAAGATCCGGGTGCGCGAGACCAGGTGCGGCTGGAAGGCGACGACGACGCGCCCCTCCCCCGCCAGCGAGCGCGCGGCCTGGAGGTCGCCGGCGATCTCGTTGGGGTGGTGGGCGTAGCTGTCGTAGACGCGGATGCCGTCCACCTCGCCCTTGAGCTCCATGCGGCGGCGGGTGCCGGTGAAGGACTCGAGCCCGCGCTGGAGGTCGGCGAACGGGAACCCGAGCCGGAGCCCGGCGGCGAGGGCGGCCATCGCGTCGAGGACGTAGTGCCGCCCGGGGATCTGGAGCCTGATCTCCCCGAGGCGTCGGCCCCGGTCGACGACCGCGAACGTCGAGGTCGAGCCCTCGAAACGCAGCGCCTCGGCGCGCAGGTCGGCCTCGGCGGACTCGCCCACACCGACCACGGTCATGCCCCGCTCACGGGCCTGGGCGACCAGCCCCGCGGCGCCGTCGTCGTCGATGCACGCGACGAGGAAGCCCTCGGGGTCGATCCGGTCCAGGAACTCGGTGAAGGCCGCGTGGTAGGCCTCCTCGGTGCCGTAGTTGTCGAGGTGGTCGGCCTCGACGTTGGTCACCAGCGCGGCGTAGGGCGAGTAGACCAGGAACGCGCCGTCGCTCTCGTCGGCCTCGGCGACGAAGATCTCGCCGCTGCCGTCGTGGGCGTTGGCGCCGGACTCGTTCAGCTCGCCGCCGATGGCGAACGACGGGTCGGCGGCGCAGTGCTGGAGGGCCACGGTCAGCAGCGAGGTGGTGGTCGTCTTGCCGTGGGTGCCCGCGACCGCGACGACCCGCCTCCCCTGCATGACCGACTCGAGGGCCGCCGAGCGCGGCAGCAGGCGGAGCCCCTGCCGCTGCGCCTCGACCACCTCGGGGTTGTCCTCGCGCACCGCGGTCGAGACCACGAGCGTGTCGACGTCGTGCACGTGGGAGGCGTCGTGGCCGACGTAGCAGCGCGCGCCGAGGGCCCTCAGCGCCTCCAGGGCGCGGGACTCCTTCGCGTCGCTGCCGCTGACCGTGATGCCGCGCGCGAGCATGATCCGGGCGATGCCGGAGAGGCCGGCGCCGCCGATGCCGACGAAGTGGACGCGGCCGAGCCGGTCGGCGGGGAGCAGCTCGTCCGGGACGGGGACCCTCATCGCGCCGCCGCCAGCACCATCTCGGCGAGCTTCTCGTCGGCGTCGCGCGGGATCAGCCCCGAGGCCGCCGAGGACATCTCCTCCAGCCGGGCCCCGTCGTTCAACAGGGCGGGCAAGGTCGCCTCGACCCAGTCGGGCGTGAACGCACCGTCCTGCACGAGGAGGCCGCCGCCGGCGTCGACGACCGGCCGGGCGTTGAGCTCCTGCTCCCCGTTGCCGATCGGCAGCGGGACGAACACCGCGGGCAGTCCCACGGCGGCGGTCTCGGTCACCGTGTTGGCGCCCGCCCGGCAGACCACGAGGTCGGCCGCGGCGTAGGCGAGGTCCATCCGGTCGACGTACGGGACGACGACGTACGGCGGGTCGCCCTCACGTGGCGCGACGCTCACCTCGCCCGCGGGACCGGCCACGTGCAGCACCTGGATCCCGGCGTCGGCGAGCGCCCGCTGGGCCGCGGACACCGACTGGTTGAGGCGCCTCGCGCCCTGGGAGCCGCCGGTGACGAGCAGGGTCGGCCGGTCGTGGTCGAGGCCGAAGGTCTCACGTGCCTCCGCGCGCGTGGCGGACCGGTCCAGCGTCGAGATCATCCGACGGATGGGCAGACCGGTGTAGACGCCGTGACGCAGGGAGGTGCCGGGGAAGCTCGTCGCGACGTGCGTGGTCAGCCGGGCGCCGAGCTTGTTGGCGATGCCGGGCAGCGCGTTGCCTTCGTGGACCACGATCGGGACGTGCCGGCGGCGCGCGGCGATGTAGGCCGGGACCGACACGTAGCCGCCGAAGCCGACGACGACCTCCGGCTTCAGCCGGTCGATGACGTCGAGCGCCGCGGTGACCGCGCCCTTGAGCCGGCCCGGGACGCGCAGCAGCTCGCCCGAAGGCTTGCGCGGCAGCGGCACCGGCGGGATCAGCTCGAGCGGGTAGCCGGCCTCCGGGACCACCCGCACCTCGAGGCCGCGGGGCGTGCCGAGCGCGGTCACCTCCACGGTGGGGTCGATCCGGCGCAGGGCGTCGGCTGTCGCCAGGAGCGGTGAGGTGTGCCCCGCCGTACCGCCCCCGGCCAGGAGAATCCGCATGCTTGTCTCTACTTTCCTCGTCCGTGCTGTCGGCCCCCCGCCGTCACTCCCGCCGACCGCCGGCGCCTCCGCGCGCGCAGGGCAGCGGCGGCACCCGGCTCGGATCGCGCGAAGGAGACCAGCAGGCCGAGAGCGACCAGCGACGGGAGCAGTGCGGAACCACCGTAGGACACCAGGGGTAGCGGGATGCCGATGACCGGCAGCAGCGCGAGCACCATGCCGATGTTGATCATCATCTGGGCGGACAGCCACACGGTGATGCCGGCGGCCATGTAACGGACGAAGGGATCGTTGGTGCGCAGCGCGACCCGGATGCCGGCGTAGGCGATGGTCAGGAAGAGCCCGAGCACCAGCAGGGTGCCGACCAGGCCGAGCTCCTCGCCGAGCACGGCGAAGATGAAGTCGGTGTGCGCCTCCGGCAGGCTTCCCCACTTCTGCTGGCTCGCGGCGATGCCCTTGCCGAACCAGCCGCCGCTCGACATCGCGAAGAAGCCGTGCGCCGCCTGCCAGCCCGCCCCTTCGTAGTTCTTGAACGGGTCGACGAAGTTGGTCAGCCGCTCCAGGCGCTCCTCGCTGGTGCTGGCCAGGTAGAGCGCGAACGCCGCGATGACCAGGAAGGACCCCCCGAAGAGCCGACCGGGCGCCCCGACCACCCACAGCATGCCGAGGACGATCGCGAACAGCACCAGCGCGGTGCCCAGGTCACCACCCTTGATGACGAGGAGGGTCAGCCCGATGGTCACGGGCACGACCGGTATCAGCGTGTGCTTCCAGTCCCCGAGCAGCTTCTCCTTGCGTGCGTAGAGGTGCGCACACCACAAGATGATCGACAGCTTGGCGAACTCCGCAGGCTGGATGGTCACCGGACCGAGGGCGAGCCAGTTGGTGTTGCCGCTGACCCTCACGCCCAGGCCGGGCACCTGGGTCAGCGCCAGGAGGATCGTGGAGCCGATCAGTCCGGGCCAGGCGAGGCGACGCAGGAACCGGTGCGGCAGCCGGGAGGCGATGAAGGCGATGGGCAGCGCGAGGCCCACCCACATGAGCTGCTTGAGGAAGTAGTAGTAGCTGTTGTCGTGGACCTTGTAGGCCTCGACGCTCGAGGCGCTGAGGACCATCAGCAGCCCGATGGTCAGCAGCAGGGTCGAGGCGCCGAGGATCAGGTAGTACGACGTCAGCGGACGGTCGAGGGCCTGACCGAACGACTGACGGGTGTGGGCCTGGCCCGAGGCGTCCGCGCCCTCCCGGCTCGGCTGACCCGTGGTGGTGGTCACATCCAGCCCTTCCGCCCGTTGTACGTCTCACCCGCCGAGGCGGGCCGGGAGGACCGGCCTCCCCTAGCGTTCCCGGAGCCTTTGCACGGCCTCGGCGAAGGCGTCGCCGCGGGCCCCGTAGTTCGCGAACATGTCCATGGACGCGCAGCCCGGCGCCAGCAGCACGGTGTCGCCCGGCTGAGCCAGGTCGGCGGCGGCCCCGACCACGCGGTCCATGACAGAAGTGTCCCCGCCCTCCACGACGATGACGGGCACATCGGGCGCGTGTCGCGAAAGCGCGTCGGCGATCACATCACGGTCCTGGCCGAGCAGCACGACTCCGCGCAGGCGGTCGCGCACCGCCTGGACCAGGTCGTCGAAGCGCGCACCCTTCGCGAGCCCTCCCGCGACCCACACGACGGGGTCGTAGGCGGCCAGCGAGGACTGTGCGGCGTGGGGGTTCGTGGCCTTGGAGTCGTCGACGTACCCGACGTCGTCGACGACGGCGACCTGGGCGATCCGGTGGCCGTCGGGCTCGAAGGCGCGCAGGCCGTTGCGTACGGCGATCGGCGGCACGCCGTGGGCGCGGGCCAGCGCCGCGGCGGCCAGGGCGTTCGCGACGAAGTGGGGCGCGTCGGAGGCGAGGTCGGAGACGGTGCACAGCTCGGCCGCACTCGTCTGCCGCTCCTCGATGAAGGCGCGGTCGGCCAGGATGTCGTCGACGACGCCCAGCATGCCCACGTCGGGCGTGCCGAGCGTGAACCCGATCGCCCGGGCCCCCTCCTGCACGTCGGCCTCGCGCACGAGCTGCTCGGTCACCGGGTCGGCGACGTTGTAGACACAGGCCCGCTGCACGCGCTCGTAGATGCGGCTCTTGTCGGCGACGTAGTCGTCGAAGGAGGAGTACCAGTCGAGGTGGTCCTCGGCGACGTTGAGCACGACAGCGGACTCGGCCGCCATCGAGTCGGTGTAGTGCAGCTGGAAGCTCGAGAGCTCGATGGCGATCACGTCGTACGGGGTCGGGTCCATCACCGCCTCGACGATCGGGAGACCGACGTTGCCCGCCGCGACACTGCGCAGGCCGTGTGCGCGGAGGATGTAGTCGAGCATCTGCACGGTCGTGGTCTTGCCGTTGGTGCCGGTGACGGCAAGCCAAGGCGCGGGGTGGTTCGGGTCGCGCAGGCGCCAGGCCAGCTCGACCTCGCCCCAGATCGGGATGCCGCGCTCGCGCGCCTGGGCCAGCAGCGGGGCCGAGGGCTTCCAGCCCGGCGAGGTGACGACCACGTCGACGTTCTCGGGGAGCTCGGCCGTCGACCCCGGGCCGAGGCGGACGTCGGCGCCGAGGATCTCGAGCAGCGTGCCCTTCTCGCCCCGCTCGCCGGCGTCCGACTCGTCGAGCGCGGTCACGTGGGCGCCCTGGTGGGTCAGGTTGTCGGCGGCGGCGAAGCCGGAGACGCCCATCCCGGCCACGACGGCGCGCACGCCGTCCCAGGAGTCGAGGCGTCCGAGCGAGCCGATGTCCTTGCTCATACGCCGGCCACCCACTCCGCGTAGAAGACGCCGAGGCCGGCTGCGACACAGAGACCGGCGATGATCCAGAAGCGGATCACGATGGTCACCTCGGCCCAGCCCTTCAGCTCGAAGTGGTGCTGGAGCGGCGCCATCCGGAAGAGCCGCTTGCCCTTGGTCGCCTTGAAGTAGCCGACCTGCAGGATCACCGAGAGCGTGATCAGCACGAAGAGCCCGCCGATGATCAGCAGCAGCAGCTCGGTGCGGGTGAGGATCGCGAGGCCGGCGAGCGCGCCGCCGAGGGAGAGCGATCCGGTGTCGCCCATGAAGATCTTGGCCGGTGCGGCGTTCCACCACAGGAACCCGAAGCAGGCCCCGGTCAGCGCGGCCGCGACCACGGCGAGGTCGAGGGGGTCGCGCACCTCGTAGCACGCGGGACCGGGGACGACCGTGCAGCTCTGGTTGTTCTGCCAGATGTTCACCAGCGCGTAGGCGCCGAAGACCATCGTCGAGGCGCCGGTCGCGAGACCGTCCAGGCCGTCGGTGAGGTTCACGCCGTTGCTGGCGCCGGCGATCATCACCATCATGAACGCGATCGCGAGGACCGTCGGCAGGGTCAGCGCGGGGAACTCGCGGATGAACGAGATGGCGTGCGACGCGGGGGTCTGGCCGCGTTCGTCCTCGAAGCCCTCCCACAGCACGAAGTAGCCGAAGACGACGGCCACGAGGATCTGGCCGGTCATCTTCGCCTTGCTCCGCAGGCCGAGGGAGCGCTGCTTGGCGATCTTGATGTAGTCGTCGAGGAAGCCGACGGTGCCGAGCCCGACGAAGAGGAAGAGCAGCAGCATCGCCGACGCCGAGGGCCAGTCCTGCGTCACCAGCTTCGCCGTGAAGTACGCGAAGACCACGGAGAGGATCATCACGAGGCCACCCATGGTGGGCGTGCCCCGCTTGGTGTGGTGGGTGGTGGGGCCGTCGTCGCGGATCAGCTGTCCGTACCCCTTGGCGACCAGTGCCCTGATCGCCAGGCGGGTCCCGAGGAGGGTGAAGAGGAGTGACAGGCCTCCTGCCAGCAGGATCGCCCTCATCCGTTGGTCTCCTTCTCTCCCCCGTCGTTGTCGGCGAGCAGCGCCTCGGCCACGGTCTCGAGCGCGGCGGCGCGTGAGGCCTTGAGCAGTACGACGTCTCCGGGTGTCAGGTGCTCACGCAGCCAGGCGAGCGCTTCGTCGTTGTCGGCGACGAAGACGGACTCGTCGCCCCACGAGCCTTCCAGACAGGCTCCGAGGTGCATCGGGCGGGCTGGTTCCCCGACCACGACGAGCCGGCCGATGTCGAGGCGCACGGCGAGCCGGCCCACGGCGTCGTGCTCCTCCCGGCTGGCCTCTCCGAGCTCCGCCATCTGCCCCAGCACGGCGACCGTGCGGGTCTGCGGCCCTCTCCCCCGGCCGACCGCGGCGAGCGCCTTGAGGGCCGCACGCATCGAGTCGGGGTTGGCGTTGTAGGCGTCGTTGATCACGAGCACGCCGTCGGCCCGCTCGCTCACCTCCATCCGCCACCGCGACGCAGGCCGCGCCTCGGACAGCGCGGCCGCGGCCTCGTCGAGGGACATGCCGACGGCCACGGCGACGGCCGCCGTGGCCGCGGCGTTGTGCGCCTGGTGCTCCCCCAGGAGCGTCAGCTCGACGTGGGCGCTCCCCTCGGCGGTGACCAGGTCGAAGCGGGGCCTGCCGAGGTCGTCGAGCTCGAGGTTCTCGAGGCGTACGTCGGAGCCTGCGGACCCGCCGAAGGTCAGCACCCTGGCGTGGGTGCGGGAGGCCATCGCCGACACGAGCGGGTCGTCGGCGTTGAGCACCGCGACCCCGTCGAGCGGGAGCGCCTCGACGATCTCTCCCTTGGCCTGGGCGATGTCCTCCTGCGTGCCGAACTCGCCGAGGTGGGCCTTGCCGACGTTGAGGACAAGCGAGACGTGGGGCGGCGCGACCTCGCACAGGGGCGCGAGGTGGCCGATGCCCCGGGCGCCCATCTCGAGGACCAGGAACTCGGTCCCGGCATCCGCCCGAAGCACGGTCAGCGGCAGACCGAGCTCGTTGTTGAACGAGCCGGCGGTGGCGACCGTCGTACCCGCCCGGGCGAGGACCTGGGCGATGAGGTCCTTCGTGCTGGTCTTGCCCTGCGAGCCGGTGAGCGCCACGACGCGGACTCGGGGCAGCTGGGCGAGCACGTGACGGGCGAGGGTCGTCAGCGCCTCCAGGGGGTCCGCGACGACCACGGCGGGAAGTCCGACCGGACGGCTGCACAGCACGGCCGCGGCTCCCGCCTCGACAGCGGCGGCCGCGAAGTCGTGGCCGTCTACCTTGGCTCCGACGAACGCCGCGAACAGGCCCCCCTCGTGGGGAGCCCTGGTGTCGATGAACGCCGGCCCGGTGACGGTCACCCCGGGGTCGTCGTGGACCACGCCCCCGACGACGGCGGCGATCTCGGGCAGGGTCATGGGGATCATCGACGGTTCAGCTCCTCGAGAAGGACGTCGCGGTCGTCGAACGGATGGACGGTCCCGGCGACCTCCTGGCCGGTCTCGTGCCCCTTGCCCGCGACGACGACCGTGTCGCCCTGCCCTGCCTGGGACACGGCCAGTCGGATCGCCTCACGACGGTCACCGCACTCGTGGACCTCGGCGCGCTCCGCCTCGGGCACGCCGTCGGCGCCGTCGAGCATCGCCCTGCGGATCGCGGCCGGGTCCTCGCTGCGGGGGTTGTCGTCGGTGACGATCAGCACGTCCGCGAGCCGGGCGGCGATCTCCCCCATCACCGGACGCTTGCCCTGGTCGCGGTCACCACCGGCCCCGAGGACGATCACGAGACGCCCTCGGGTCAGGGGACGAAGCGTCCTGAGCGCCGCGGTCACGGCGTCGGGCTTGTGGGCGTAGTCGACGACCGCCAGGAAGTCCTGCCCCGCGTCGACCCGCTCCAGCCGCCCCGGCACACCGCCCGAGGCAGCGATGCCGTCGGCCACCGCGCGGGGGTCGAAGCCTGCCTCACCGAGCGACGCGATCGCCGCGAGGGCGTTGGCGACGTTGAAGTCTCCCGCGAGCGGCACCTCGGCGGGGAAGGTCTGCCCGTCGGGCGTGTGCACGGTGAACGTCGACCCCGCCGGACCCATCTCGATGTCGCGGGCGGTCCAGTCGGCGTCGGCACCCGCGGCCGAGAAGGTCCGCGTGGGGATGGCCGGGTCGACGAGGAGCCGGCGGCCGTAGGCGTCGTCGACGTTGACCAGGCCCAGACGCGCCCGCTCGGGCGTGAACAGGCTCGCCTTGGCGGCGAAGTAGTCCTCGACGTCGGCGTGGAAGTCGAGGTGGTCGCGGCCCAGGTTGCTGAACACGGCGACGTCGAACACGACGCCGTCGACCCTGCCCATCACGAGGGCGTGGCTCGAGACCTCCATCGCGCAGCCCTTGACGCCGCGCTCACGCATCACGGCGAAGAGCGCGTGGAGGTCGGGCGCCTCGGGCGTGGTCAGCGTGGTCTTGACGTCGACCCCGTCGATGCGGGTGCCGACCGTGCCGACGACAGCCGCGGGGACGCCCGAGGTCTGCAGGCCGGCCTCGGCCAGCCGGGTGGTCGTGGTCTTGCCCTGGGTGCCCGTCACGGCGACCAGACGCAGGTCGCGGGCGGGGTCGCCGTACACGCGGGCGGCGAGGGCGCCGAGGAGCCGCCTCGGGTCGTCGACCACGAGGACCGGGACACCGAGGTCGGAGCTCAGGTCGACACCCGTGGGGTCGGTGAGCACCGCGACGGCGCCCGCCTCGACCGCCTTGGCGCCGAAGGCGGCGCCGTGTGCGCGAGCACCGGGCAGCGCAGCGTAGAGGTCGCCGGGCACGACCCGCTGGGACGACAGAGTGAGGCCGGTGACGACCGGGCCGAGGTCCGCTTCCTCGCCGAAGCCGCGACGCTCGACGACGCGGCCACCGAGCCAGTCGGCCAACGTGGTGAGCGGGGTCCGCAACGGGTCACGGGGGCGTGTGGCGGTCACAGCCGACACGTCGGGCAGGTCTGGCACGTCGGCAGAGTACCCGCGCTCACCATTCGACAGGGTTGTCGGGGGCGGGCGCTCCGGTCGGCGGCACGGCGTACTTGCGCAGCAGGTAGGTCATGATCTTGCGGAACGCAGGACCGCCGATCGAGCCACCGCCGCCGCCGTTCTTGGGGTCCTGCACCACGACGTACACGAGGAACCGTGGGTCGTCGGCAGGGGCGAACCCGGAGAACGAGACGGTGAAGGTGCCGTCGTAGCAGCCGCAGTCCTCCCCCACGCGCTGGGCCGTGCCCGTCTTGCCGGCGACCCGGTAGCCCTCGATCGCGGCACCGGGAGCGGTGCCCTCCTCGGGGTCGGTGACGGCCTCCATCATCTGCGCGGTCAGTCGTGCGGCTCGCGGGCTGATCACCCGGCGCGAGCTGCTCGTGGCGCTGCCGACGGTCTCCCCCTGCGCGGTGGTCGCGACGCCCCTGACCAGGCTGGGCTCGACGAGGACACCGTCGTTGGCGACCGCGTTGACGGCGGCGGCCATCTGGAGCGCGTTGACGGAGACGCCCTGGCCGAAGGAGATGGTGTCCTGGTTGATCTGCGACCAGGACTCCCACCACGGCAGCAGACCGCGGGCCTCGCCGGGGATGCCCACGCCGGTCTTCTCGCCCAGCCCGAACCGGGCCAGGTAGTCGTAGAGCTCCTTCGGGGAGAACTCGTCGGCGGCGAGGACGGTCCCGATGTTGGAGGACTTCGCGATCACGCCGGTCAGCGTCAGCCGGAGCTTGCCGTGGTCCCAGTAGTCGCCGATGACGCGGTCGCCCCGCGGAAGCCGTGAGGGGACGGTGATCCTCGTGCCGGGCATGACCTTGCCGGCGTCGATGAGCGAGGCCGCGGTGAGCACCTTCTCGACCGAGCCGGGCTCGTAGACGTCGAAGAGCGAGCGCATGCCGAGGTCGCGCGCCGGCGAGAGCATCGGCTCGTTGGCGTCGAAGGTCGGGTGGTCGGCGAGCGCGAGCACCTCGCCGGTGCGGCTGTCGAGCACGACGGCCGCACCGGACTCGCCGCTCGAGCCCTGCACCGCCTGGCGCAGCACGCGCTGGGTGTACCACTGCACGTCCCGGTCGATGGTCAGCGTCAGGTCGTTGCCGTCGACCGGCTCGACCACGCTGTTCTCGCCGAGCGGAAGGCGTAGCCCGGCACCGGTCTCGTACGTCGCCGAGCCGTCCTTGCCCGAGAGCATCTCGTCGAAGATCAGCTCGAACCCCTGCAGCGGGTTGCCTTCGGCCCCCATGAAGCCGAGGAGGTTGGCGGCGACGTCCTTGGCCGGGTAGTTGCGGACCGGATCACGCCGGGTGTAGACCCCCTCGAAGCCCTGCTCCTCGAGCTTCTCCACGACGGCGCGGGCGTCGTTGGCCGGCACCCGCCGGGCGAGGTACTGGAACTGGGTGTCGGGCTTGCGCAGCCGGTCGAGCACCTCGAAGTAGTCGACGTCGAGGCGCGCGGCGATGATCTTGGCCATCTCCTGGGCTTCGTCGGCGGTCATCGAGGGGTCCGCGACGAGCATCAGCCCGTCCGCGGACTCGGCGAGGGGCTCGCCGTTGCGGTCGAGGATCGCACCCCGGGTAGCCGGGAGCGTGACGGTCTGGAGACCCACGGCCTCCGCCCGTGCGGCGTACGCCTTGGCGTCGATCCCCTGGAGCTGGAAGAGCCGTGCCGCGAAGACCGAGACGACCATCGCGATCAGGATGAAACCGACGCGCAGACGCAGGAGTGAGGTGCCCCTCCGCGTGCGTCCGCGCTGGCTCAAGGCGTCCTCCCCCCGGACTGAGGTGCGCGGTGCACCTCGCTCTGGTTCTTTGTACGCGAACCGCGGCCGCGATCACCGGAGGCGCGGCCCGAGCGTCCGGCCGTGTCGCGGCGCTGCGAGGCGCGGTCGCGGCGCGCCTCCGGCAGCTCCACGATCACGAGCTTCGGTCGCAGCGACTCCGGCTTGGCCGGCGGGGGCGGTGCGATGCGCAGGGCGTCGGCGGGCTCGGCGACGCTCGGCCGGCCGAGGACCTTGCCGTCGGAGAGGCGGATGAACGCCGGGCTGCTCGCCGGCACCATGCCGAGCTTCTTCGCACGGGCCGCGACGTGCTGGGGGTCGCGGAGCCGGTGCAGCTGCATCCGGAGCGACTCCTCCTTCCCCGCGAGCACCGCCGCCTGCTCCTCCATCGAGCTCGCCGCGAACGAGGACTGCTGCATGTTCGTGTTGAACAGCAGCAGCCCCACGACACCGCCGACGAGGAGGAGGGAGACCAGGCTGACGAACGGCACCCGCGGCGCCTTCTGGGTGCGCCTGGGGACGACGGTCAGGCGGGCGCGTTCGACTGCGGCCTCGGCGAAGCGCGGAAGGCTTCGGGCCTGCGACAAGTGGGTGCTCATGCTGCGGCTCCGGTGCTGGGACGGACACGTTCGACGGCGCGCAGTCGCACCGACGCTGCTCTGGGGTTCTCGGCGATCTCCGCCTCCGACGCCTTCTCGGCGCCGCGGGTCAGGAGTCGCAGGGCGGGCTCATGTCCTTCGGGGACGAAGGGCAGGTCCGGGGGTACGTCGAGGCGGGTCTGCTCCGTGAAGGCCTGCTTGACCAGGCGGTCCTCGAGCGAGTGGTAGGACATGACGACGACGCGACCGCCGACGCCGATCGAGTCCATCGCCGCGGGGATCGCCCGCCGCAGGACCGACAGCTCGTCGTTGACCTCGATGCGCAGGGCCTGGAAGGTGCGCTTCGCCGGGTGGCCGCCGGTACGACGGGCGGGGGCGGGGATCGCGTCGCGGATCAGGTCGACGAGCCGGGCCGACCGGGTGAACGGCTCGCGCTGCCGCTCCCGCACGACCGCCTCGGCGATGCGACGGGCGAAGCGCTCCTCGCCGTAGGTCTTGAGGATCCGGGTGAGCTCCTCGGACCGAGTAGGTGTTGAGGACGTCGGCCGCGGTCTGTCCGGCGGTGTCGTTCATCCGCATGTCGAGGGGGGCGTCCTCGGCGTAGGCGAAACCGCGCTCGCGGACGTCGAGCTGCATCGAGGAGACCCCGAGGTCGAAGAGGATCGCGTCGGCGTGCTCGATGCCGAGGTCGGCGAGCACGTCGGGGATCTCGTCGTACACGGCGTGGGCGAACGAGGTGCGGTCGGCGTACTGCTCGAGCCGCCGGCCGGCCCGCTCCAGCGCGTGGACGTCGCGGTCGACGCCGACGAGGTGTGCCTGGGGGCAGGCCCGCAGGACCGCCTCGCTGTGTCCGCCGAGGCCGAGGGTGGCGTCGACGAACACCGTGCGCTCACGGTCGGACCTGGTGAGGGCAGGCGTCACGAGGGCGACGACCCGGTCGAGCAGCACCGGGACGTGGCTGGGAGTCGTCATGTCAGCTCGCCTGGCCGACCAGGGAGAGGAAGAGCATCAGGGCCGCTGCCAGTCCGGAGGAGGCCACCGCCGAGAAGGCGATGACGGCCATGCCGTCCCGGACCTCGTGACGAACCCGTCTGACCGGCTGGCCGGACAGCTGTCCGGAGAACGTGAGACTCATGCTTCGACCCCTCGATTGAATCCTGCTGGTGACGCCGGCTTCGCGTCGGCGGTACTGCATTTCGGGATTCGCACGGCCTGGTCCCCGTCCGCTCGTCCCTGGGAAGTTGCTCTCTGGCACCGGGGAAGGTGTGTCAGAAAGCAGGGCGAGCGGGCGTGGGCCGGGCCTGGCGACTCTTGCCTGCCGGCGCCTCACGGCGCGGGCTGTGGACTGGTCACACGGCTGTTGCTCCGCGTGCTGGTTGTCAGATCACGCCGGGGAACACCTCCTCCGACAGGTCCGCGAAGGCCTGCTCCTGCTCGTCGGAGTAGGTCTGCCACGAGGCGGCGTCCCAGATCTCGATCCGGTTCATCGCGCCGATGACGATGCAGTCCTTCGAGAGCGAGGCGTACTCCCGAAGCATCGGCGGGACGGTGATCCGCCCCTGCTTGTCCGGCTTCTCGTCGGAGGCCCCGGCGAAGAACATGCGGACGTAGTCACGCGCCCCCTTGTTCGTGACGGGTGCCTCCTTGAGCCGCTCGGTGAGCTTGCCGAACTCGTCCATGGACCACACGTAGAGGCAGCGCTCCTGTCCCCGTGTGACCACAAGACCCTCCGACAGCTCGTCCCTGAACTTCGCCGGGAGGAACAGTCGGCCTTTGTCATCGAGCCGGGGCGTGTAGGTGCCGAAGAACATCGGCACCTCCCTGGCTCTAGACGCTGGGTCGGCGCGGTTTCCCGGCTCCCCCTGAGGCTTCCCTCTCCTCCACTGCGCTCCACATTACTCCACTACCCACCACTAGCAACGAGAAACGCACGAATTCCCGCGAGTTTTACGTCGTGCCCTCCACGGGGCCGTCGACCGCGTTTTCCGAGCGCCCCGTTCCGCCGCGATTGAGGACAAAGCCGCAGGTCAGAGGCGGTTTCTCGGATTTCTTCCGTGAGCTGTCCGGGCGAGCCGGTGAAGAGCTCGAAAAGCGCCGTGGTGCGAAGTGGGGGGAAAGTGGAGGGCGGGTGGAGCGGATATCCGCCCCGGAGCTCTCTCCACGTCACTCCCCCGGCCCGGCGTCCGGGGAGCGGCGGCGGCACGGCCTCGGGACGGGGACGCGTCAGGCGTCGGGCCGGCCGTGGGGCGAAGTGGGGACCGTGGTGTCGAGTGGAGGGAGATGGGGCGGCCTGGGTCGCGGCGAACACGGTCGGCTCCTGGCCGGCCGCGGCCTCCCTGGCACCGGCCGGTCGCCGACCAGTAGCGGGAGCCCGTGCCGCGGGGTCACGATGTGGTGTCACACCGGGCGGGGTCGGCGAACCCGATGACAGGGGTTTGCGGCATGCGGTTGGATGGGCGGTGTTCGGCACGACCGGGTCCAGGTGAGGCCCGCAGGGGCGCCAGGGCGGGACCCGGCGGTCGACGGAGGGAGTTCAGCGTGAGCACATTGTCTGTGGGCGGCGAGAGGGAGGGCGCGGACCTCGACACGCTCGCCCGCGTGACGGGTCGTGTCCGCACGAGCATCGAGAAGGTGATCGAGGGCAAGCCCGAGGTGGCGCGGACGGCCCTCGTCGTGCTGCTCGCGGAAGGCCACCTCCTCATCGAGGACGTGCCGGGCGTCGGCAAGACGATGCTGAGCAAGACGCTGGCCCGGTCGATCGACTGCACCGTGCGACGCATCCAGTTCACCCCCGACCTGCTCCCCTCGGATGTCACAGGCGTCTCGGTGTTCAACCAGGACACCCGGGAGTTCGAGTTCCGGCCCGGCGGCATCTTCGCGAACATCGTCGTGGGCGACGAGATCAACCGTGCCTCCCCCAAGACCCAGTCGGCCCTGCTCGAGTGCATGGAGGAGCGGCAGGTCACGGTCGACGGGTCGACGTACCACCTCGACGCCCCCTTCATGGTGATCGCGACGCAGAACCCGATCGAGATGGAGGGCACCTACGCGCTGCCCGAGGCGCAGCGCGACCGCTTCATGGCGCGGGTCTCGATGGGCTACCCGGTCGAGGCGGCCGAGATCGCGATGCTCGACTCGCACACGCGCTCCAGCCCGCTCGAGGACCTCGAGCCGGTGACCGACTCCGCGGAGATCCGCAAGCTGATCGACATCGTCAACGACGTCTACGTCGCCGAGTCGGTGCAGCGGTACGCCGTCGCCCTCACCACCGCCACGCGACGCTCCCCCGAGCTCGTGCTCGGTGCCTCCCCGCGAGCCACGCTCCACCTGGTGCGCGCCGCGAAGGCGTCCGCCGCGATGGACGGCCGTGACTACGTCATCCCCGACGACGTGCAAGGCCTGGCCTCTCAAGTCCTCGCACACCGCCTGCTCCCGACTGTCGAGGCGTCGATGAGCGGCCGCACGACGGAGGCTGCGCTGAACCACATCGTCGCCGGCGTGGCGATGCCCGAGAGCCGCAGACGCGGCTGACCGAGACCTGCCGAGGACCCCATGCGCGAGGCGCTGCATGCGATGACCACCCGGGGCCGCGCGTTCGTCGCGGCGGGGCTCACGGCTCTGGCGTGCGCGGTCGTGCTCGGTCAGGAGGACCTGCTGCGGGTGGGAGCGCTGCTCGCCGTGCTCCCCGTGGTGACCGCCTTCTTCCTCGGTCGCAGCAGGTACCGGCTCGGGCTCGTGCGGTCGGTCTCGCCCGGCCAGGTGACCGCCGGCAAGGAGGCCCGCGTCCAGCTCGACCTCACCAACGACGGTCGGATGCCCACGGGCCTGCTGCTGCTCGAGGACCAGGTGCCCTACGTGCTCGGCACCCGTCCTCGGTTCGTCGTCGACCGCATGGCGACCGGCCGCAAGCGGACCGTCGGGTACGTCGTTCGCTCCGACGTCCGCGGGAAGTACACCATCGGCCCGCTCTCGGTCCGCCTGAGCGACCCCTTCGGCCTCGTCGAGCTCAACCGGACGTTCTCCTCGACCACCTCGCTCGTCGTGGTGCCCCGGGTCATCCCGCTGCCCCCGATCCCGCTCTCGGGCGCCTGGACCGGCTCGGGTGACAACCGCCCTCGCGCCTTCGCCAGCGGCAGCGCCGAGGACGTCACGGTCCGGGAGTACCGCCAGGGCGACGACCTGCGACGGGTGCACTGGCGCAGCAGCGCCAGGGTCGGCGACCTCATGGTGCGGCGCGAGGAGCAGCCGTGGCAGTCCCGCGCGACGCTCTTCCTCGACAACCGTCAGCTCGCGCACCGCGGCCGTGGGGCTGCCTCGTCCCTCGAGCACGCGGTCACCATGGCCGCCTCGGTCGCGGTCCACCTCGTGCAGCGTGGGTTCATCGTCCGCCTCGTGACCGCCTCCGGGGACGAGCAGGGCGGCTCCTGGCACGAGCGCGGCGGCAACGCCGGAGAGACCGCTTCCCTGCTCGAGTCGCTCGCCGTGGTGACCCAGGCGCCACGGGTCGACCTCGACACCCGATGGCTCCAGGACCCCGGTCACTCGGGACTCCTCGTCGCGGTGGTCGGCGCGGTCGGCGACCACGACAAGGCTGCCTTCGCCCGCATGCGGCACACCGCCGCCACCGCGATGGCCGTCGCGCTCGACGTCGACGCCTGGGCCGGGGCACCTCTGCCGGCCGACCACGAGGCGGCTGCCGCCGCCTGGCTGCGAGCTCGGGGATGGCAGTCGGTCGGGGCCGCACCGAGCACCCCGATCCCCGCGGTCTGGCAGGAGCTCGGCCTCACCGCGGGTGTGGCTGCACGCACCTCCGGCAGGTCGGCCATCGGAGGTGCGTCGTGAGGCGCCTGCACGTGGACCTCTCCGGGACCGTGGCGCCGTCCGTCCTGTCCGCGCTCACGACCTGGGTCGCCCTGTGGGCCTGGGCGGGGTTCGTCGAGAGCCCGAGCGGCTACCTCGTCCCCACCCTTGTCGCGGGGGCGCTCGTCGCCACCACCGGCACCTTGATGAGGGCGCTTCGGGTGCCGAGCCTGCTCGTCGCGGTGGGCCAGCTCGCCGTGCTGGGGATCTGGATGACGCACCGGTGGGCTGCCGACTCGGCACTGCTCGGCTGGGTGCCCACGCCGGTGTCCGTCGCAGAGGTCATGGCGGTCCTGCGCGAGAGCGTGGCCGCCGCCCAGAGCTACGCCGCCCCTGTCGGGGACTCGATCCCCGAGATCTTCCCCATCCTCGTGGTCACCGGCTCGCTCGTGCTCGTGCTCGTCGACTTCCTCGCCTGCGGGCTGCGGAAGGTCCCGATCGCGGGGCTGCCGCTGCTCGCCCTCTACACCGCACCCGTGTCGATCCTCAACAACGGCGTCCCCTGGTGGGTCTTCGCCGTCGGCGCCCTGAGCTTCCTCGCCCTGCTCGCCAGTGACGAGGGCCGCCGCCTGACGAGCTGGGGCCGGCGCGTGCCCCGCGGCGAGACCCTCTTCGACACCGGCGCGGGCAACGTCAGCACCTCCTCGATCCGCACCTCGGCTCGCCGGATCGGGCTCACCGCGACCGGCCTCGCTCTCGTCGCGCCCCTGGTCATCCCGACGCTCAGCGGCGGCATCCTCGCGGGCGGTGGCACGGGCGGCGGCGGGGACGGCGACGCCGTCACGATCTCCAACCCGATGGTCAACCTCCGGCGGGACCTCGTCCGTGGCCGCGATCGCGACCTGCTCACCGTCACCACGGACAACGCCAACCCGTCGTACCTCCGGATCTCGGTGCTCGACGAGTTCAGTGGGGAGAAGTGGGAGCCCTCTGACCGCGACATCCCGGTCGAGCAGCGAGCCGAGGGCCCCGTCGGCCGTCCTCCCGGGCTGGACTCGTGGGTGCCGCGACGACAGGTCGACTACCAGATCAGTGTCGACGACGCCTTCGACTCGACCTGGTTGCCCGCGCCGTACCCGGTGACGACGATCGACGTACCCGGTGACTGGCGCTACGACACCGACACCCTCGACTTCATCAGCGCCGTCGACGGCCAGACCACGGTGGGCCTGGAGTACTCGCTGACCGCCCTCGAGGTCGCGCCGAACCCCGAGGACCTCGTCAACGCGGGCGCCACACCCGAGTCGATCTTCACGCCCAACACCGAGCTGCCCGACGACATGCCCGACACCGTCGCCGACATCGCCCGTCAGGTGACCGCGGGGCTCAGCAGCAGGTTCGAGAAGGCGGTGCGCCTGCAGCGATGGTTCCGCGAGGACGGCGGCTTCGAGTACTCCCTGCAGCGCTCGGACGCGGGCAGTGGCCAGGAAGAGCTGCTGGCCTTCCTCTCCCCCCAGGGCCGGGTCGGCTACTGCGAGCAGTTCGCGGCGGCGATGGCGGTGATGGGCCGGACGCTCGGCATCCCCTCCCGCGTCGCGGTCGGCTTCCTGCGCCCGGACAAGGTCGGTGACGACCAGTACGTCTACAGCGCGCACGACCTGCACGCCTGGCCGGAGATGTACTTCGACGACGCCGGGTGGGTGCGCTTCGAGCCCACTCCCGACGACCGCGCCCGGAGCACACCCGGCTACACGACGGGCCAGTTCGACTCCGAGGAGCCGACCGCGCTGCCGTCGGTGTCGGCTCCCTCCGTCCGGCCCGAGGACGTGGAGCGCCAGCGCCGGGAGTCGGATACCGCTGCCACGCCGACCGGCGGCGGGGGACCCACCGGGGGCGGGCTCCTCGTCGGGCTGCTCATCGGACTCGTCCTCGCCGGGCTCCTGCTCGCGCCACGGGCGGCCAGGGCCGCGGTACGTCGACGCCGGTGGGCCAACGCCCGCACCGCCCCGGAGGTCGCCGAGGCCGGATGGCGTGAGCTCCGCGACTCCGCCCTCGACCTGGGGCTGCCCTGGGACGACCGGGTGACCCTCAGGAACCGTGCGCGCGCGCTCGTCGCGTCGTTCGGCCGCCCGGGTACCGAGCAGCGCGAGGGCTACGTCCGCGGAGGCATCCGCGGTGCCCAGGCCAACCCCGAGGCGGCCCAGGCTCTCGAGCGGCTGGTCAAGGACGTCGAGCTCGCCAGGTACGCCCGTCAGCCCTCAGGCATCACCGGCCGTTCCGCCGATGCGGTGACAGCCGACGTGGAGCGCTGCGAGGAGGCCCTGCGCGCCGGGACGACGAAGAAGCGCCGCCGGCTCGCGACCTGGCTGCCGGCCTCGCTCGTCAGGAACGGGGCCTGGCGCTCACTGTGGTCGCAGCGCACGACAGGCGGCGTCGCACTCGCCGAGGCAGGCGTCGACCGAGCGCGCTGAGTCAGCGGCGACGAGGTGGGCCGGGTGCGTCGACCGGGCGCGCTCAGGCGGGCGAGAGGTAGGCCGGATCGGTGCCTGGCCGGAAGGTTCAGAAGCCGTTGGAACCGCGGCGACGACGCCAACGCTCCTCGAAGCGCTGCATCATCGACTGGTGGCTGTGGTTGTGGCGGGTGCGCGGCGAGCGCTTCTTGGACTTCTTGCCGCCCTCGACGACGCTGAGCCCGAACCCTGCGCCTGCTCCCTCGGCGGGTGCGCCGGACTCAGGTGCCGCGGGGGCAGCCTGGCTGCGCCAGTACGTGAGGGCCACGACCGCGGAGCCGAGCATCACCACGAACCCGATGATGCCGATGATCGTCTCGGCCAGCACGGCGCCGGTCATGAGGACGACGACACCGAGGACGAAGACGCCCCCGGCGATGAGTGAACGGCGGCGGGCGTCGCGACGCCGCGCGGTGCCTCTGAGGGCCGACACGAACTTCGGGTCCTCGGCGACGAGCGCACGCTCCATCTGTTCGAGCAGACGCAACTCTTCTTCGGAGAGCGGCACGACTTCCTCCCGCTGACGATGACCTGAGTCAAGTCTAGGCAGCCATCCCAACCGGCGGTAGGCGACCGGGGAAAAATTCGGTCTGAGGTCCAGGTGTCCAGTGAATTGGGGGTTCTGCGTACCCCGGACGGGTCTGCGGAGGGTTGGGCCTATGCTGTCCGAAGCCTCCGGACAGGGCCGGAGGGGCACGGAGGACGACACGATGCACGCACCCATCGCCCGGCTGCTGGGCTCCACGCTCAGCGCGATCGCACTCGGTCTCGGGCTCACGGTGGTGACCGCAGCCCCGGCCCAGGCCGGACCCGACATGACCAGACCGTTCACGCGCGAGCCGGTGCAGCGGGGCGACGTCGACGTCGACCAGTACAACATCGAGCACGTCTACGAGGTCCAGATCCGGCTCAACCGGCTCGGCTTCCTGTCCGCCTCACCCAACGGCAGCTTCGGCCCGCAGACCGAGGAGGCCGTGAAGCGCTTCCAGCGGGCGCGCGGCCTGCGTCCGACGGGCCGCGTCGACGTGAAGACCTGGAAGCCGCTCATCCGCCGCAGCACCTTCGGCCAGAGCGCCGTGCCGGTCGCGTGCAAGAGCGCCGGGTTCCACGTCTGCTACGACCGCACGCGGCACCAGGCGAGCCTCTACCGCGACGGGCGGCTGCACAACTCGTGGCTGGTCCGGGGCGGCGCCTACGGCAGCCAGACCCGAACCGGCCACTTCACGGTGCAGTGGCGGAGCAAGGACCACAAGAGCCGCACCTTCGACGGTGCCCCGATGCCGTACTCCCAGTTCTTCTCCGGCGGCCAGGCGCTCCACGGCTCGCGCAACATGATGAACCCGTTCGTGGGCCACAGCCACGGGTGCGTCAACTTCTGGGTCGAGGACGCGCGCCAGCTGTGGAACCTCACCTACGACAAGAAGCTCTACGTCCACGTCTACGGCGCCTGGGACTGATCCGGTCGGTCCCCTCGGTGGCGGGTCAGGCCACGTCGGTGTTGGCGAGCCTGCTCCGGAGCACCATCGTCGCGCGGCTGTGCAGCTGCGACACCCGTGACTCGGTGACGCCGAGCACCCGGCCGATCTCGGAGAGCGTGAACCCCTCGAAGTAGTACAGCGCGATGATCACCTGGTCGCGCTCGGGCAGCTCCCCCACCACGCGCAGCAGCGCGGCCTTGGCCTGGTCGTCCTCGATCTCCTGGGTCGCCGCCGCCGAGAGGTCGTCGGCGAGCTCGAGGTCCTCCATGGTCGCCACGCTCGTGAAGGCGACCTTCGCGTACAGGGCTCGCAGGGCGGAGACGGTGATGCCGAGCTCCGCGGCGATCTCGGGGTCCTCGGGGATCCGGCCGAGCCTGGCCTCGAGCGTGCGCTGGGCCTCCTCGATCTGTCGCACCTTGTCGCGCACCGAGCGCGGGACCCAGTCCAGCCCGCGGAGCGCGTCGACCATGGCGCCGCGGATGCGCGGGACGGCGAAGGTCTGGAAGGTCAGTCCGCGCTCCGGGTCGAAGCGGTCGATCGCCTCCATCAGGCCGATGATGCCGTCGGAGACCAGGTCGGCGTACTCGACGCTCTCCGGCAGACGCGTGCGGAGGCGGCCGGCGACGTACTTGACCAGCGGGGAGTACTGCAGCACCAGCCGGTTCCGCAGCTCGACGGTCGGGTCGGCCCGGAACGCAGCCCAGAGCTCGTCCACCGTGCTCTCGTTCATGGCTGCCTCCCCTCCTCCCTCACCGTAGGGCTCATGGCGTCCGGCGCGTGGGCGCCGGCGCCCCGCCGTCGCCGCGCAGCGCCACCAGAGCGCTCGCCGGGTTCGCCTTGTAGCGCGTGATCAGCTCCGCGGTCGCCTCGTCGATGCGCTGGTGGAGGGCGTTGCGGTACGTCGTCAGCTGCCGCTCGGCCGTCCTCAGCCGCTCCCCCGCCGCGGCGATTGCCTCGGGATCCGTGGGGTCGACCTCGGTCACCCACATCTCCGCGAGCACCGGCAGCTCCGGCAGCGGCTCGGCCGCGCGGACCCGGACAAGCGCGGTGCGCGTGCGTCCCGCCCCGGTGTCGCCGAGGACCCGGGCGAGCGTCTCGAGCGACAGCGGGCCGTCCGTGGAGCTCTCGGCCTCGAGCACGTCGATCCGGGCATGCACCAGGCGCCGCCAGTAGGAGACGCGGTCCTCCTCGTCGGCGAGCTTGCGGCGGTAGGCCCGGAGGGCGGACAGGCTGAGGTCCGCGAGCCGGGGTGCCGCCGTGTCACTGGCGTCGCTGCCCGCAAGGCCCGGGTCGCCGGCCCGTGGTCGCTCGCTCATCGCCCTCCTCGGAACCGGGTGCTGACACACGCTGACCCGATGTTGCCACCCTGATCATCGTCTTACACACGCCCCTGCGTCGGGCATCGAAGAAGTTCGAAGAAAAGTTGCCGTTGGCCCTCAAGTCGCGGCCGGGCGGGGCCGATCCTCTTCATGTCTGCAGCACCGCCGCCGTCACTGGGAAGGCCGGCGGCGGGGCCGCAGCAGCTGAATCACCCAAGCCCTCCAGCAGTCCAGCCCCCAGGCTGCTGGTGGTCCGGCACTCCCCCCGTGTCGGCCCGGCAAGCCCCCGGCCCGCCCACGGCCGGGGGCTTGCGTCATCTCCGGTCGGGCCCGGCACCCGGCTCGTCGAAGACCACGACGCTGCCTCGCGAGGCTGCC
The DNA here is from genome assembly GCA_963701425.1 of uncultured Actinomycetota bacterium. Lineage (GTDB taxonomy): Bacteria > Actinomycetota > Actinomycetes > Propionibacteriales > Nocardioidaceae > Nocardioides_C. The sequence goes on from CAVPAG010000018.1 coordinate 567,981, forward strand.
TTCGCCTGGTACATCGCGATGTCGGCGAACCTCAGCAGGTCCTCGGTCCTGTGCGGCGGCGAGAGCGCGATCCCGATGCTCATCCTCATCGAGAACGTCTTGCCGTCCACGACCACCGGCTCCCTCAACGCCCGCTGGATGCGCGAGGCCACCATGGTCGCCGTCTGCGCGTCCGCCCCCTCGCAGATCACGGCGAACTCGTCTCCGCCGATCCTGGCGACGGTGTCGGTGCCGCGCACTCCTGCCTCGACGCGGCCCGCGACCGCGGCCAGCACCCGGTCGCCTGCCTCGTGGCCGTGGACGTCGTTGACCTCCTTGAAGTTGTCGAGGTCCAGGAAGAGCACCGCGACCGCGCCTCCCTCCGCCCTGGCCTGGCGTGCCGCAGCCGTGTTGAGCCGGTCGACGAAGAGGATCCGGTTGGGCAGCCCGGTCAGGGCGTCGTGGAGAGCCTGGCGGCGCAGCGTCTCCTCCGCGGCCCGTTGCTCGGTCACGTCGTAGACCATCGCCAGAGAGCCGAGCACCGAACCGTCCGCAGAGGTCAACGCGCTCGCCGAGACGTGGAGGACCCGGTCGCTGCCGTCGGGACGCTTGTAGTGGAGGTCGGACTGCTCGGGACCCGCCTCGCGGCTCCGGCCGGCCAGGCGGCGAGCGGCATGGGCAGCCTTCGCGGGGGCGAAGAGACCCTCACCCCCGAGCGCGTAGACCTTCTCCATGGGCAGGCTGAGGATCTCGGCGAGCCGCTCGTTGGCGAAGAGGATCTCGCCCTCCGGTGAGACCGCGAGGATGCCCTCCTGCGCCGTCTCGGCGATGGCGCGGTAGCGCGCCTCGGAGTCCCGTAGCGCTTGCTGTGCCTCCACCTCGGGGGTCACCTCACGGAGGTTGACCACGATGCCGGCGATGGCGGGGTCGCCGGTGCAGTTGGTGGCGGTCGTCTCGAACCAGCGCCACGTGCCCTCGACGTCCTGGATCCGGATCGTGAACCGCTCCCTCGCGCCGGGCACGTCGCGCACCCTGCGGCGCCGCTGCTCCTGCCCGCGAAGGTCGTCGGGGTGCAGGAGGTCGGAGCCGAGGATGCTCACGATGGTGTCCGGTTCGTAGCCGAGGACCTGCTTCACCGACGGGGTGACGTAGACGAGGCTCCCGGCCGCATCGCTCACGAACGTGACGTCGGAGGCCTCCCGGTTGAGTCCGCGGAAGAACGCCTCCTGGCTCGCCAGCCGCTGCTCCGCCTCGCGCAGCTCCCGCTGCAGGCGCATCTCCTCGGTGACGTCGCGCAGGATCAGGTGGGTGCCGTGGGGACGGTTCTGGGCGTCGCGACGTACTCCTGGAGTGACCGACACCTCGAAGGTCTCACCGCTGCGCCGCTGCCCGACGGCCAGGAAGGGAGCCGTGTGCTCCCCGCGCAGGGTCCGGTCCCGGATGGCCAGCACCCGCGCGTGGGCCTCCTCGGGGAGCAGCACGGTGAAGGGGCGGCCGAGCAGCTGCTCGCGTGGCCAGCCGAACAGGTCGGCGGCGGCCGGGTTGACCCAGACGATCAGACCGTCGAGATCGGCGGCGACGACGGCGTCGGTGGCGCTCGTCGCGATGCTGCCGAACAGCTGGGCCTGCTCGTCGGGCGCCATCCCCGGGACCAGGCCCCAGGACGGGTCGGGGTCCAGCCGCTCCCGATCAGCCTCCATCCGGCTTCCTTTCCCGGGAGAGGGGCTACGTCCCTCCCCTCCGCAGCAGGGTAGCCGGTCGCACCGCCGCCGTCCCGAAGCGTGAGGTGGCCCGGTCCACTGCCCGGTCGGCCTCGGACCAGCCGTGCTCCCGCTCGCCGAGCATCAGCTGGTGGTGGACGCTGGTGCGGGGCACGAGCCCCTCCACGCGTACGCCGACCAGCCGGATCCGCGCACGCTGGAGGCCCAACGCGGCGAAGAGGTCGGCCGCGGTGCGGTACACCTGCTGGGTCACGTCGGTCGCCTCGGGCAGCGTCCTGGACCGGGTGATCGTGGTGAAGTCGGCGAACCGGACCCGCAACGTCACCGTCCGGCCGGCCACCCGGGCCGTGCGCATCCGGGAGGTCACCTTCGCGGAGAGCCGGAGCAGCTCGCGCAGGATCACCTCGCGGTCGTCGGTGTCGCGGCCGAACGTCTCGTCGGCGCCCATGCTCTTGTCGGGCTCGTCAGGACCGCGCCTCGGTGTGATCGTGCGCCGGTCCCTCCCCCACGCCAGCTGGTGCAGCTGGGTGCCGAGCGAGGCGCCGACCGCGCGCTGGAGGGTGGTCAGCGGGGTGTGCGCGATGTCGCCGATCGTCATCAGTCCGAGCCGGCGCAGCATCGCGGCGGTCTTCTCCCCCACGCCCCACAGCTCCTCGACGTCGAGCGGGTGCAGGAACGAGGTCATCGACCCGGGAGGTACGACGCAGACCCCGTCGGGCTTGGCCCGCCTGCTCGCCATCTTCGCGACCGCCACCGTGCTCGACACCCCGACCGAGCAGGTGATGCCCTGCTCGTCGAAGATCCGGGCCCGGAGGTACTCGGCGATCTCGTAGGGGGTGCCCAGCCGGCGGGCCGCTCCGGAGACGTCGAGGAAGGCCTCGTCGAGCGACATCGCCTCGACCAGGGGCGTGACCTCGCGGAAGGTCTCCATCACCGCGGACGACACGGAGCTGAACGACTCGAAGTCCGGAGGGATCACCACCACGTGGGGGCACAGCCGCCGGGCGCGCGTGCCGGGCATCGCAGAACGGATGCCGTACTCCCGGGCCGCGTAGTTCGCCGAGAGCACCACCCCGCGGTGTCCCCCGCCCACCATCACCGGGACGTCGTGGAGGTCCGGCCGGTCGCGGGTCACCACGGAGGCGTAGAAGGCGTCCATGTCGACGTGCAGGATCGGGCAGTCCCGCGACGCGACGAGAAGGTCCCGGCGCACGGCACTCATCGTCCTGCTCCGGGGAGCGAGGGCTTTCCCAAGGTCCCTTGGGAAAGCGGCACTTCCCTCAGGACATTCCCCGCGGGAAGTGACGGTGTCCGCGGGGAAGTGCGGAGCCGGACCTCGTCAGCGGCGGGTGGCGAGGACGTGCAGCTGCGTGCCCAGCGGGAGGTACTCGGGACGGTCCGCGACCGCCTTCTCCAGCTCCACCAGGGCAGAGGCGGCTCCTGGCTCCAGGTCGACCAGGGAGCTCGGCACCAGGTCGACGAAGACCCGGACCGCATGCATGGCCGTGGTCTCGAAGCCGTGCTCGGCCAGGAGTGTCGACACCTCGTCGGCGGTGAAGCGTCGCGTGGCACCCGTCGCCGGGTCGTCGAGCATCGCCCGTGCCTGGTGGAAGTGGCCGGCCATCGCGCGGGCGACCACGGCCGCGTGGCGCTGGTTGACCAGCAGGCTGAGCACACCTCCGGGACGGAGCACCCCGGCGAGCACCGAGAGCGCCTCGGCGGGGTCGTCGACGATCTCGAGCACCCCGTGGCAGAGCACGAGGTCGGCGCAGTCCTCGCCCACGAGACCGGGGAGGGAGGCCATGTCGCCCTGCTTCGCCGTGACGAGGTCTGCGACCCCGCTCTCGTCCGCCCGGCGTCCGAGGATCGCCAGGGCGTCGGGGCTGGGGTCGATGACGGTGACCCGGTGGCCGAGCTCGGCGACCCGGACCGCGAAGCCACCTGTCCCTCCGCCGATGTCGATGACCGAGGCCACCCCGGCAGGGGCGTCGACGTCGGACGGGACCGACGCCAGGACCTCCTGCAGTGCCTCCCAGACGACGGCGGTGCGAGCCGCTCCGCGTCCGTGCGGTCGTTGCGGGGTGTTCTGTCCTGGCATGGTGCCCACCCTAGTGAGAACACCGGGACTCCGGTCATCCGGCACTCCCGGGGCTCCGGTGCCACAGCTTGCGAGGGGCGCTCTTGGTGTCCTCGCCCGCGGGCTTGATGTCGGCGTACGGCGACAGCTTGAAACCGCTCGAGTGCACCAGCACCCGGCGACGCCCCATCCCGCCGGCGGTGCCCGCGCCCTGCTGCCGTGCCGCCGGTGGGTCGGTCATGACCGGTCGGGTGGAGCGGCTCTCGGCCGCACCCTCCACGGCTGCCTCGCCCACCGAACCGACCCCGCCGAAGCCCTCCGGCACCTCGTCCATGAACGCCCGGACCGCCTCGATGCCCTCCTCCTTCCAGATCTGGTGGAGGGTGGGCAGCTCCCAGCACCCGGTGGCCCGGAGCGAGACCCCGCGCGGCCCGGTGCGGCGGAGCACCCCTCGGACGAGCAGCAGCCAGGAGTGGAAGACCGTCGCGGCGTAGGGACCCTGAGCGTCCTCGAAGAAGGTCGCGTCCACGGGGCCGGTGGCGTCGTCGAGGGTCACGAAGATGACCCGGCGACCGGACCTGATCGGCGGGGTCTGGGTGGCCACCTTGACCCCGCCGACCAGCAGCTCGGACCTGCTCCGGCGGTGCAGCAGGTCTCGCGCCCGGGTCACGCCGAGCTCGTCGAGCAGGGGGACGTAGAAGTCGACGACATGGCGGCTGACGTCGAGGCCGAGGATCTCCAGCTCCGCCCGCACCCGCTCGGAGTCGTTCATCTCGGGCAGACCGCTGGCCTCGCCCTCGGTGTCCCCGAGGTCGAGGGCGAGCTGCACCGAGGTCACCGGCCGCGGAGCCTTCGTGGCCTTCGACTGTCGCGAGGCCTGCTCCCACACCCCGGGGGCGGCGGCCTCCGCGCGCTCACGCGGGTCGCTGCTGTTGCGGCCGGCGGCGTCGGCTGCCCGCACCTCGGCCACGGAGTCCTGTCGTGACGTCGACGGGCCCGACCGGCGATCGGTGCCGCCGGCGGTGCCTTCCGTGCTTCGGTCCGGGCTGCGTCGGCGAGACCCGGACAGGCCCCGGCCGCGACCTCGGCTCGCGCGCTCGGCGGCCCGGCTCTGCCGGTCGAGGTCGGCCACCTGGAGCAGCAGGTCGCGCCGGGTGACCTTCGCACGTCGGCGCACCCCGAGGGACGAGCCGATGCCGTAGACCGAGTCGAACCCGCCGGCGAGCACGAGCCGCTCCACGACCGGCCGGGAGACGCGGGCGCGGTGCCAGAAGTCGGTGAGCGAGTGGTACGGCCGGGCCGCGACGATCCGCTCCACCTCCGCCTCGCTGATCCCCTTGACCTCCGAGAGGGCGAGCCGGATGCCGTAGGACCGTCCGTCGGGCAGACCGGGACCGGGCGCCTGGCGTGGGGCCTGGCCCATCACCTCGGGGGGCGGCTCGTCGTACGTCCCGACCTCCTCCACGACGTACTCCTTCTCCGAGGCGTTCACGTCGAGGCCGAGCACGGCGATGCCGAACTGGCGGGCGTCGTCGAGGATCAGGCGCTTGGGGTACATCCCCGGGTCGTGGGTGAGGACGCCGGCGAGGAAGTGCGCCGGGTAGTGCGCCTTGAGCCAGGCCGACTGGTACGTCGGCAGCGCGAACGCCGCCGCGTGGGCCTTGCAGAAGCCGAACGAGGCGAACGCCTCCAGGACCTTCCAGATCTCCTCGACCAGCCGCTGGGAGTACCCCCGCCCGAGCGCCCGGGGGAAGAACCACAGCTTGGCCTGCGCCATGCCGTCGACGTCGCCGAGCGCGCGGCGTGCCTCGTCGGCCTCGGCGAGGTTGCACCCGGTGAACTGGGCGATCATCTCGATGACCTGCTCGTGGAAGACCACCACCCCGGAGGTCTGCTCCAGGATCGGACGCAGGTCGTCGTGGAGGTAGGTCGGCATCGACCAGCCCTGCCGAGCGTTGAGGTACGGCGTGATCATGTCGCTCTTGACCGGCCCGGGCCGGAACAGCGAGATGTCGGTGATGATCTCCTCGAAGGTGGTGATCCCGGACCGGCCGACCAGCTCGCGCTGACCGGGCGACTCGATCTGGAAGCACCCCAGCGTCTTGGCCCGGGCGATCATCTCGAACGTCGTGGGGTCGTCGAGAGGGACCTGGTCCTCGTCGTCGATGTCGATGTCGTGGCCGTCGACGCGTCGTATCTCGTCGAGGGCGTGGGCCATCGCCGACTGCATGCGGATGCCGAGCACGTCGAGCTTGAGCAGGCCGAGGTCCTCGACGTCGTCCTTGTCGAACTGGCTCATCGGGAAGCCGGCGTAGCTGGCCTCGACCGGGGTCCGGTCGAGCAGGGTCGCGTCGGAGAGCAGCACGCCGCAGGGGTGGACGGCGATGTGCCGGGGCAGGCCGTCGAGCTTCTCGACCAGCCGGAACATCAGGTCGAGCCTCTCCTCCGCGAGACCCGACGCCCGCAGCTCGGGCAGCTCACGCAGAGCCGTCCGCGCGTCACGAGCCCGGATGTGCGGGAACGCCTTGGCGATCGCGTCGACCTCGCCGGCCGGCATGCCGAGGGCCGCGCCCACGTCGCGCACGGCGTGCCGCACCCGGTAGGTGTCCATCATCGACACCGCGACACAGCGCTCGCCGCCGTAGCGGTCGAGGATCTTCTCGTACACCTCGAGCCGGCGGGCGGACTCCACGTCGATGTCGATGTCGGGCAGCGCCTGGCGCAGCGGCGAGAGGAAGCGCTCCATCAGCAGCCCGTGACGGAGAGGGTCCACCCCGGAGACGCCGAGCAGGTAGTTGACCAGGCTGCCCGCCCCCGACCCCCGGGCCGCGGACCGGACGCCCATGTCCTTGATGAGGTCGGTGACGTCGGCGACGGTGAGGAAGTAGGAGGCGTAGCCGAGCTTCTCGATGGTCTGCAGCTCGTCGTCGAGCCGCTTCCAGATCCGCTGGCGGGGTGCGTTGCCGTAACGACGGTCGATGCCGGCCTCGCACCGGGCCTGCAGCATCGCCTGCGCCTCATCGCCCGAGGAGCCGAACTCGGGGAAGTGCACCTCGCCGAGACCGAGGTCGGTCCGCGGGTCCACCGCGCACCGGTCGGCCACCGTGCGGGTCCTGGCCAGGAGCTCGCGCGCGGCCCGGCTGCTGTCGCCGAGACCGGAGAAGCGGCAGATCTCCTCGGCCACCTCCGCCATCTCCTTGCCTGACTTCAAGAAGCCCTCGGCGTTCGCCCGGTCGACGTGGCGTAGGTCGAGCGGCACCAGGCGGCGCGCGGCGTCGAGCACGTCGACGGTCGGGGCATCGCCGCGGTCGGCGTAGCGGACGGCGTTGGTGAGCACGGCACCGAGGTGCTCGGTGCGCGAGATCCCGAGCATCCGCGCGGCGTGGGGCGAGGAGCCCGGACCGTGGCCGGAGAGCCGGTGCGAGACCACCTCGACCACGAGCGAGGACCGGTCGACCACCTCGAGCCACGGTCGCAGGGTCGCTCGGGCCAGGTCGTCGCGCCGCAGGGCCGCCGCCCGCCCGAGCTCGGAGCCCGGGCCGAGGAGGACCAGCACGTCCGAGCCGTCGCCGAGGTGCTCGGCGACCAGCTCCAGCGAGGTGACCGGGGTGCCTCGCTCACCGGCCAGGTGGGTGGCCGAGACCAGCCGGCACAGCGCCGCCCACCCGCGCTTGCTGCCGGCCAGGAAGGTCGCCCGGGGCAGCCGGGGGTCGCGGAAGCTCCCGCCCCGCACCGGGGTGCGCGGAGGTCCACCTCGCCCTCGGAGAGCCGACGAGGCCGGGTCCGAGGCGGCGGTCCCGGGGAGCGCGCCGGTGGGCGCCACCGCGAGGTCGACGCCGAGCACCGGACGCACTCCCGCCTGCATGCACGCCTTCGCGAAGCGCACCGCCCCGTAGACCCCGTCCCGGTCGGTCAGCGCCAAGGTGTCCATCTCGTGCTCGACCGCCCGCTCCACGAGGACGTGGGGATGGGACGCGCCGTACTGGAGGGAGTACCCGGAGGCGACGTGCAGGTGGACGAACGGGTCAGGCGACACAGCTCGGCCCCGCGCTGGGGAGACGCTCCTGGAAGGGGACGTGGCGGTCGAGGCCCAGCGACTGCTCCACGAGGCCGAGGAACCGGTCGGCGTCGCGGACGAGGTCGTCGGCCTCGCGCTCGGAGACGGCCCGCGACGAGCCGGCCTCCGCGGCGGCACGCTTCGCGGCGCCCGCGGCGAAGAAGGTGGCCCACTCGCTGAACTCGGGCGCGACCTCGGCGAGCAGCACCCAGGCGTTCTTCTGGGCGCCGCGACCGCGACGCGGCCCGGCCGGGTTTGCCCGCGCCGCCAGCAGCGCCGCGGTCGCCCGCAGAGCAGCGACGTGGGCGTGGGCGTAGCGAAGGGTCACCTCGGTGGAGGTGATCGCCTCGCGCAACGAGTGCGCTGCCCGCTCGAGGTAGGCATGCGTCGCCGCGGGAAGGTCGAAGGGGTGGGGCACGTAGGTCGTCATCGCGTCTCCCCCTTCAGTCCGCGCAGCGGGCCAGGCGCCAGCTGCCCTCGGCCCAGTCGAAGAGCAGGTCGAAGACGCCCACGCCACCGTTCTCGGCGCTGAGCCGGCCCCGCGAGGCCTCGACCCGCCACACCTCACGCTCGGCGGTCAGGTCGGGGAGCACGGCCAGCGCGCCACCCTCGGGCTGCCGCTCGAGGACGTGCCCGTTGTCGCGGGAGTCGGTCCCCAGGACCGCTCGGGCCCCCGGGGAGTCCCACCACGCCCCGGTCTCCACCCAGTGGGCGACCACGGCGTGGACCTTCCACAGCCGACCTCGCCACAAGAACTGCTCGGGCCCCTCGGACCCGTCCACCATCCCCCTGCGCACATCCACGGGATCGTCGTACCGCCGCATCTGCTCCACCCTCCAGAGTCACCGACTAGTGCTGACTCGACCCCTTGTCCGACCCCTCGCACGCTGCCATCTGCCACCCCCAAGAAACTGGGGGTGGTGCCGGCGAGGGTGGGGGTCGAGGTCACCCTCGCCGGCAGGTTGTTCGAACATCTGTTCGAACGAAAACAACGCTACACCTCCCCTCCGACAAGACGTCAACCGATTCGACGGAAATGGGGATCGAGTCGCGCGGACCCCCGTCCCACGGCCCCCAGAAAGCCCGCCAGACCGGCCGCAGACCAGCCGCAGACCAGCCGCAAACCGGGCACCGGCATACTCGGGGGCATGAAGAAGGCGCTCCCCCTCGTGCTCGGTGGCCTCATGGTCGTGGTCGGTCTGGTGTGGACCCTTCAGGGACTCGGCTACGTCTCGGGCAGCCCCATGACCGGGGTCGCTTTCTGGGCGATCGTGGGACCGATCGTCGCGGGCTTCGGCGTGGCGCTGATGATCGTGGGCGTGGGCAAACGCAGCTGAGGACGCCTCCCGCGGCCCGTCCCGCCGGGGTTCCGACGCCGCTCCGAGCACTCTGCGGTGGTCTGTACCGGTTGCCCACGAGGCCTGCCCGCGCTCGGCGATGGGTATGCGGATGCATATGGTCACCAAGAGCTCCAGCCTTGCCCGAGAGCACCACCACTCGGTCGGCGAGGTCACCGAACGGCTGACCGAGCACACCCGGGAGATCCTCCACGAGGTGAAGCCGAAGCTCCGCGGATGGCTCCACGCAGCCATCGCTCCCGTCACCCTGGTCGCCGGCATCGTGCTGATCCTGCGGACCCCGAGCTCCTCCGTCCGCCTCGGTCTGACGGCCTTCGTGGTCTCGGCCGTCGTGCTGTTCGGCGTCTCGGCGCTCTACCACCGGCGCACCTGGTCGCCGCGGATGAGGGACCGGCTGCGCCGGTTCGACCACGCGAACATCTTCGTCCACATCGCCGGGACCTACACCGCGTTCTCGGTGCTGCTGCTCGAGCCGGGTCGGGCCGCGACCGTCCTGACGGTGGTGTGGCTGGCGACGGCGCTCGGAGTCGCGTTCCGCATCTGGTGGATCGACGCGCCGCGATGGCTTCACACGCCGGCCTACGTGGCCATGGGCTTGGTGGCGGTGTTCTTCTCCGCCGACTTCGCACAGCACGCGGGCAGCCCGGCGCTCACCCTGATGGTCGTCGGCGGGGCGCTCTACCTCCTCGGCGCCCTCGTCTACGGCGTGCAGCGCCCCAACCCGATCCCGAGGTGGTTCGGCTTCCACGAGGTCTTCCACGCGTTCACCGTCGTCGCGTTCGCGACCCACTACGTCGGGATCTCGGTGGGCACGCAGTCGCTCGCCTGAGGGCGGGCGTCACTACAGTCGGGGGCCATGAGCCCCGAGACAGAACACCCCTCGATCAGCCGGTTCCGCGACGAGCTCGCCCAGCGCGGCGGCACCGGCCGGGTCGTCGTACTCCCCGACTCCGTGCACACGGCGGCGCTCGCCGCGGAGGCGCTCGGCTGCGAGGTCGGTGCGATCGCCAACAGCCTGCTCTTCGACGCCGACGGCTCCCCCGTCCTGATCCTGACCTCCGGCGCCCACCGGGTCGACACCGGCAAGGTCGCGGCCGAGCTCGGCGTGACGAAGCTCGGCCGCGCGAAGCCGGACTTCGTCCGCGAGCACACCGGCCAGGTGATCGGCGGCGTCTCCCCCATCGCGCACCCCGCCCCGGTCCCGACCTACATCGACCCGTGGCTTCGGAAGTACGACGAGGTGTGGGCCGCGGCCGGGCACCCCTCCGCGGTGTTCAGTACGTCGTACGACGAGCTCGTGCACCTCACGGGCGCCACCGCGCTGGAGGTCGACTGACGTGGAGATCTGGGTCAACCCGGCCTGCTCGAAGTGCCGCGCCGCGACCGCCTACCTCGACGAGGCCGGCATCGACTACACGGTGCGGCGCTACCTCGACGAGCCGCCGACCGCCGAGGAGCTGACCGCCGTGCTCGACCGGCTCGGGCTCGAGCCCTGGGACGTCGCGCGCACCGGCGAGGCCGTCGCGAAGGAGATCGGGCTGACCGACCTCCCCCGCGACGTCGACAGCCGCGGCCGCTGGGTCGAGGCGATGGTCGAGCACCCCATCCTGATCCAGCGGCCGATCCTCACCGCCGACGACGGCACCACCGTCGTCGGCCGTGACCCCGAGTCGCTCGAGGCTGCCGTCAGAGCAGGCGTGCCACCCCGTCCCTGACCTCGACGTCGGCCGCGCGCACGTAGACGAGCCGGTGGCCGAACCAGATCAGGTAGTACTCGTCCTGGCCCACGACCTGGGTGCAGTCCATCTCGACGTACGCGCAGTTGTAGGTCTTGGCGTAGTAGTAGTCGGTCTGGATGTCGTCGTCGGCCAGCACGTAGGCCTGCCCCGGCTTGATGGTGTACTGCAGCGGCACGACGCCCTGGTCGGGGATCGCCTCGGGGTAGGCCGACGACTCCGGGTAGGCCCGGCCGTAGACCGGGACCGCGGAGTCCGCAGCCGCCGCCACGACCTCGCCGTCTGAGGGTGCGACCCGCGGCGCGTCCTTGGGGCTGTAGAGCCAGGCGATCTTCCCCAGCCACCACACGCCGAGCCAGTCGCCGGACCTCTCGGCGACGAGCAGCTTCTGCCCCGCCGCCGCACGGGCGCCGATGTCGGAGACCCGCGTGGTCTGCGGGGAGCCGTCCGACCGCAGCCCCGGGTCGTTGACCAGCGGAGCGGACTCCGAGGGCGCCTGGCGCAGGTAGACGAAGTTCGTCGCGTCGGTGCGGCACGGCGTCGAGCCGCACGACGTCAGCGGCTGGACGTTGCCCATGTAGCCCGGAGCCACGGTCACGATGTCGCTGCGCGAGTCGCGGTCGGCCTTGATGGGGGCGCCGAGCAGGTCGAAGTAGTGCTCCCAGTCCCAGTACGGGCCCGGGTCCCAGTGCATGGCGGGCACCCGCGCCGGGACGTGTCCGGGGATCTGGTCGTGGCCGATGATGTGCGCCCGGTCCAGCGGCACGTCGTACTTCGCGGCCAGGTGCCGCACCAGCGCCGCCGAGGTCTGGTACATCGACTCGGTGTACCAGCTCGACCCCTGGGCGGCGAAGCCCTCGTGCTCGAGCCCGATCGAGTGCATGTTCACGTACCAGTTGCCGGCGTGCCAGCCGACGTCGCTCTTGTCGAGGTGCTGGGCGATGTGGCCGTCGACCGAGCGCAGCGAGTAGTTCCACGCGAGGTAGTTGGGCCGCTGGACGAGCTTGAGCGTGGTGTCCCAGGTGGCCTCGGTGTCGTGGATGATGATGTAGTCGATGTCCATGTCGTCCTGGCGGTTCGCCAGGTCGTGGTTGCCATAGGCGCCCGGGGTCGAGCCGTAGTGCTCGTAGGGCGCGGGGATCGACTCGCACGCCAGCCCGACGGGGCAGTCGACGCCCTCGGTGGCTGCGACGGTCAGCCCGAGCGACTCCACCTGCGCCTCGTCGACGTCGGCCGTGGTCGGCGCCAGCGTGACGCGGTGCCCGTCGTTGGTCGTGCGGCTGCGGCCGTCGCGGATGACGGTGAACACCTGCTCGGCGAACTGCAGCGCAGTGGCCTGGTCCCCGGCCCCGCTGTACCTCGCGACCGCAGCGCTCCAGTCGTCGACGCGACCGGTGGTGGCGTCGGGTGCGACCTCGCTCTGGTACGACGCGAGCAGCGCCGCTCCACCGCAGATGTTCGCGACGGCGTCGCGCTCGAGCCGGCTCTCGGCGACGTCGAGCAGGTCGGCCGCCGTCGCCAGGGTGGTGAGTCCCTCGGTCGCGGGGTTCACGCCCGGGCTGTCGGACGTGGCCTCGGTACGTCGAGCCTCCCCGTCGTCGTGCAGCCCCTCGCCCTTGCCCTGGGCGTGCTCCTCGACGGACTCGGCCGGGTCGACCTGCACGAGGTGCATGGGGCCGTAGCCGCTCGACGTACTCGGGCTGTCGCCGTGGTCGTCCCACCGTGACTCCATGTAGGAGACCCCCAGCAGCACCTCCGCCGGGACCCCGCTGACCGAGGCCGCACGCGCGAACACCGCCTGCCGGTCCGTCGTGCCGTCGAGACACCTGCTCCAGTCCGCCGCTGATGCACCGGGAGCGGTGAGAACCCCTGCCCCTGCCGCGACGAGCGCGATGACCGCTGCTCCTGCACCCACCTTGCGTCTGGCTCCCACGCCGGCTCCTCTTTGTCCACAAGGTCCGGCTTGTCCGCACCCGGTCTCATCGAACACGGACCACCACGGAAAAGTAAAGGGTTCGTGCCCGAGACGATTGCCCGGCCGGCCGGATCCGCGCCGGAAGATCTCCGTCTTGATGCGACCCCCGGGCGAGGTCCTCGCGCAGCGACCTCGGGGGCCGGGCGCCTATCCTGTGGGCGTGGACCTGATGCCGCTGGTGTTCTCGACCGGCTGGGCCAGCGGCGTGAACGCCTACCTGGTCGTGCTGATGCTGGGCCTGCTCGGGCGGCTCACCGACGTGGGCGGCGTACCCGACGCTCTCACCCGGACCGACGTGCTCGTGGTGGCGAGCGCTCTCTACGCGATGGAGTTCGTCGCGGACAAGATCCCCTACCTCGACTCGACCTGGGACGCGATCTCGACGGCGATCCGGCCGACCGTCGGGGCGGTCATCGCGTTGCTGGTCTCCGGTGACGCGACCAGCCTGGAGCAGGCGATCTACGCGACGGTCGGCGGTGGCACCGCGCTGGCCTCGCACGCGGTCAAGGCAGGCACCCGACTGGCGATCAACACCTCTCCCGAGCCGGTCACCAACGTGGGCGCGAGCATCGGCGAGGACCTCACCGTCGCCACCGTGGTGCTCCTCGCGGTCTACCACCCGTGGGTGGCCCTCGGGATCACCGTCACCCTGCTCGTCCTCGGCGTCACCGTGCTCTCCCTCGTGCTGAGCCGCGTACGACGGGGGTGGCGGCGCCGACGCGAGCGGACCGCGGGGCGACCCGGCAGAGCGGACGAAAACCGGTCGCAACGGACACCGTCCGGCTCCTAGCCTGAGGCATGGACCTGAACGACCCCGTCGCACGCGAAGCCTGGCGCAGCCACCTCTCCGGACTGCTCGCAGGACGCAAGGTGATCTGTGGCGTGGCCCCACTCGCCGGCATGAACGACCTGGTCGCCCTCCTCGCTGCTTCCGGCGCCGAGAAGCCGCTGCTGGTGCACTCCTCCCGCGGAGCGGGTCCGGTCCCGACCGAGGAGGACGCCCACCTCGTCCCTGTCGAGGTCGCCCGCTACCCGACGATGACCGAGGAGCTGCGCGACCACGACCGGGTGATGCGCAACCTCCCGCCGTCGGCGCGGGAGGCGATCGACGCCTACGACCCGGCGCGGGAGGCGCTCTGGTGGGTCGGGCCCTTCTCCTCCTCCGAGCCCGTCGACGGCCGGACGGTGGTGGGCGGCCGCGAGCCGTCGTGGGCAGCCCTGGAGGACAAGATCGTCGTGGACGAGCTCTGGGACGCGGTCGGCTTCCCGCGCAGCGAGCGCCGGGTCGTCGAGGTGTCCTCCCCCGACGACCTCGAGGCGGCCTCGCGGGACCTGGACCTCGGCAGCGGGGTGGTGTGGGTGGCCGACGCCCGCGACGGCTTCAACGGCGGCGGCGAGCTCACCCGCTGGGTGGCAACCCGGGAGGAGCGCGCGGACGCCCTCGACTTCTTCAAGTCGCGGTGCGACCGGGTCCGGGTCATGCCGTTCCTCGAGGGCGTGCCGTGCAGCATCCACGGCCTCGTCCTTCCCGACGGCACGGCCGTCTTCCGCCCGGTCGAGCTGGCGATCCTGCGGGGCGAGGGGCGTCGCTTCGTGTACGGCGGCCAGGGCACCACCTGGGACCCGCCCGAGGAGGACCGTGCCGAGATGAGGGAGCTCGTCCGGCGTACCGGCGCACTGCTCCAGGAGCGGGTCGGCTACCGCGGCGGGTTCGGCATCGACGGCATCCTGACCGCCGACGGCTTCCGGCCCACGGAGCTCAACCCGAGGTTCTCCGGTGGTCTCACGACACTCGGGCGCAGCCTCGACATCGGTCTCTTCCGACTTCTGCAGATGAACCTGACAGTGGGTCGCGACCCCGGCGTCACCGTCGGCGAGCTCGAGTCGTGGGCGCTGCCCGCGCTCGACGCGAACCGCATCGGCGTGCCCAAGGCGGTCGTCGACAGGCCGGTCGTCGATGAGTCCGTCGAGATCGAGGTGTCCTGGGACGGAGAGCGCCTGCGCCGCGACCCCGAGGGCTCGTTGCGGCTGCTGGTCGGCCCCAACCCGATGGGAGCGTTCGCGAAGCTGTCCGTCGGCGGCGACGCGCTTGCGGGCGGTGAGCGGATCGGGCCGCTCAACGCAGGCCTGATGCGCTTCCTCGACGAGGAGCTCGGCGCCGGGTTCGGCCCGGTCGAGCCGGCGCCCGACGTACGCGGGTCACACCGCTAGCAGGGCGGCGACCACGACCGCGACGTTGGCGAGGATCTCGCCGACCCCCACCTGCTTGGGGCTCAGGCCGCGGCCGGGCAGCACCGCAGCCCGCACCGCGAGGAGCGCGAACAGGGCCGCCAGCCACCACGACACCCACACCATCGCCACGGCGACGGCGACGTGGAAGCCGACCGAGAGCCAGTAGTGCGGCCGGCTCTCCCGCTCACGGATCATCGTCTTGACGTAGAAGAGGGTGCCGACGAAGTAGGCGGCGAGGACCGCGGTCAGGGTCCACGCCCGCTCCCAGTCGGTGCCGTCGCCCGCGTCGAAGGCGACCACCGTCATCAGGCAGGCGGCGAGGATCGTCGCCAGGCCGCTCGGCAAGGACCGGTCCTGGCGACGCGCGGCGAACCAGAGCCCCGCGAGGAGCGGCGGGGCGAACAGCGGCGCCCACACGACCAGGTCGGGGCGCATCAGGAGGACGGTCAGTCCGAGCGGGAGGGTGGCGAGCCCGTACGCGCGCACGGGCGGCAGGTAGCGGGCACGGCGGCCGGACTTCAGCCACAGCCCCGCGGCGAAGAACGCGAAGTAGCCGACGAACCAGAGGGCCACCAGCGGCAGGTGCACCCACCGGGGCGACGCGGCGACCACCCCGACGAGGAAGGGGCTGGCGAGCATGCCCCAGGCGCCGTGCTGGTTCGGGACCCAGCCGGGTCCTCGACGCCTCCGCTCGCGGGTGCCGCGCGTGCCGGTCTCCGGTGAAGCCACGTCGCCAGCCTATCCAGGCCGATCGGGGCACCGGACCCGGTCAGTAGGCTCTCCGACCATGGCGAGAGTGGTGGTGGTCGGTGGCGGCCTCGGGGGCGCGGCGAGCGCGGCGCGGCTCGCGAAGCTCGGCCACGACGTCACCCTCCTCGAACGGCTCGACCATGTCGGCGGCGCCGTCGGGTACGTCGAGCAGGACGGCTACCGCTGGGACTCGGGGCCGGTGTCGACGGCGCTGCCCGCGGTGCTGCGCGACCTGTTCCGCAAGTCGGGTCGGCCGTTGGAGCGTGAGCTCGAGCTGGTGCCGCTCGACCCGATGCGCGAGCACCGGTTCGAGGACGGGTCCGTCCTCCCGCTCCCCTCGGGCAGCCGCGCCGCCCAGCACGACGCGATCGAGAGCGCGCTCGGCCCGGGCCTGGGCGACCAGTGGCTCGACTACACCCACCACTTCGCCGACACCTGGGACCTCCTGCGCCGCGACTACCTCGAACGGGTCTGGTCCCCCGACCTCGCCGCCCGGGAGACCCGCGCCGTGCTCTCCTCGCGCACGACCATGCACAAGGCGGTCGGCAAGGCGTTCAAGGACGAACGGCTCCGCGCGCTCGCCTGGCACGCCGCGGTGATGGAGGGCCACGACCCTCGCAACGTCCCGGCGTGGGTCGGGATGATGTCGTACGTCGAGCAGAACTTCGGCGTGTGGACCGTCCCCGGCGGGATGGGCGCCTTCGGCGCTGCCTTGACGAAGCGGCTCGGCGAGCGCCGGGTCGACGTCCGCCTCGGTACGACGGCCGTCGACGTCGTCCTGCGGGACGGCCGGGCCGTCGCGGTGCAGACCGACGCAGGGCCGGTCGACGCCGACGTCGTGGTGTGCGCGGTCGACCCGCGACGGCTGCCGTCGCTGGAGCCGATGGTCCGTCGCACGATGCCCGCGATCCCGCCTGTCGTGTGCCATCTCGGCCTGCGCGGAGACGTGCCCGACCTGCCGCACGAGGTCGTCCTCCACGGCGACCCGCTGATCGTCGTACGCACCGGTGGCCAGGCGCCCGCGGGAGGTGCCGCGTGGACGCTGCTCGGACGCGGTCGCCTGGCCGAGGACATCGTCACCGCACTCGCCCGCCGCGGGATCGACGTCCGCGACGCGATCGAGGTGCGGGTCGACCGCTCGCCGCGGGAGATGGTGGAGGCCTGGGGCGGCTCGCCCTACGGCGTGCTCTGGCAGGGGCGCGCCACCGTCGACCGCCGCGCCGGCACCACCACGCCGTGGCCGAACGTCTTCTGCGCCGGCGCCCACGCGACCCCCGGGGCCGGGGTGCCGTTCGTGGGACTCAGCGCGGCCCTCGTCGCCCAGGCGGTCGGCAAGGCGGCCTGACGAAGGGGCCCCTCAGCTGACGGCGGTGGCGCGCAGGTTCGCGTAGATCTCGCGGGTCGCCTTGGAGCGGTTCAGCGTGTAGAAGTGCAGCCCCGGCGCTCCCCCGGCGAGCAGGGTGTCGCACAGCTCGGTCGCGATCAGGATCCCCTCGCTCCGCACGGCCGCCGCGTCGTCGCCGTGACGCGAGACCCGCTCGACCACCTCGGCGGGGAGGGCAGCCCCGGAGAGCTCGGCCATCCGGCGGATCTGGGCGAGGTTCGTGATCGGCATGATGCCCGGGATGATCGGGATGTCGACGCCGAGCGCCTCGACCCGGTCGGCGAGCCGGAAGTAGTCGTCGGCTCGGAAGAAGAGCTGGGTGATCGCGAACTCCGCGCCGGCCCGTGCCTTCTCGGCGAGCACCCGGGCGTCGGCGTCGAGCGACTCGGCCGAGGGGTGCCCCTCGGGGAACGCCGCCACCCCCACGCAGAAGTCGCCGAGCTCCTTGATCATCTCGACGAGCTCGACGGCGTAGTGCAGGCCCTCGGGGTGCGGCGCGTACGGAGCGGTCGGCCCGTCGGACGGGTCGCCTCGCAGGGCCAGGACGTTGCGCACCCCGGCGTCCGCGTAGGAGCCGATCACCGACCGGAGCGTGTCCCGCGAGTGGTCGACGCAGGTCAGGTGCGCGAGCGGGGTCATCGAGGTGTCCGCGGCGATGCGCTGGGTCACCCGGACCGTGCGGTCGCGGGTCGAGCCGCCGGCGCCGTAGGTCACCGACACGAACGTCGGGTGCAGGGTCTCGAGCTCGCGGAGCGCCTTCCACAGCTGCCGCTCCCCCGCCTCGTCCTTGGGCGGGAAGAACTCGAAGGAGAAGGACTTCTCGCCCGCGTCGATGAGATCCCGGACGGTCTGGGCACCGCCGGGCATGCGCGAGGGAAGTCCAAGAGCCATGGCCGCAAGTCTAGGTGGGTGGCCGCGCCTGGCCCGGGGCTGTCCAAAGTAGGCTCCCGAGCGTGACTTCCCCTCACCACGCACCCCCTGTCGGCTGGGACCCTGCACCGCTGCGTGCCGCGGTCCAGAGGACCCTCGACGACTTCGTGGACCTCCAGGCCGGCCGGCTCGCGGACCTCGGCACGGACGCCGACCGCCTCGTACGGGCCGCCCACGACGCGGTCTCCGGCGGCAAGCGCTTCCGGGCGTCGTTCTGCTACTGGGGGTTCCGCGCGGTCCAGGACGAGGGGTACGACGAGCAGCAGCTCGTCCGGGCCGCCTCCGCGCTCGAGCTCCTCCACGCCAGCGCTCTGGTCCACGACGACTACATGGACGCCTCGGACACCCGCCGGGGACGCCCCGCCACGCACCGCGCCTTCGAGCAGCAGCACCGGGAGGCCGGCTGGGGCGGGGACCCGGAGCAGTACGGCGCCGCGGCGGCGATCCTCCTCGGCGACCTGCTGCTGTCGTGGGCCGACGAGCTGCTGCGCACCTGCGGCTTCGAGCGCGACCGGGTCATCGACGCGCTCGGCTACTTCGACACGACCCGCGGCGAGGTGATCGCCGGACAGTTCCTCGACGTGTCCGTCCAGGCCCGCCGCGCCTCCGACGTCGAGGCGGCGATGACCGTGCTGCGCTACAAGTCGGCGAAGTACTCCGTCGAGCGTCCCCTGCACATCGGCGCCGCCCTGGCGGGTGCCTCACCCGAGGTCTTCGAGGCGCTCAGCGCGTTCGGGCTGCCGCTCGGCGAGGCGTTCCAGCTGCGCGACGACCTGCTCGGCGTCTTCGGCGACCCGGCGGTCACCGGGAAGCCCGCCGGCGACGACCTGGTCGAGGGCAAGCGCACGGTGCTCGTCGCCCTCGCCCTCGAGCACGCCCCGGCCGACCAGGCACGCCACCTCGACGAGCGGCTCGGCACGGCCCTCGACGCCGCGGAGGTCGACGTACTGCGTCAGATCATCGAGTCCTCAGGGGCGCACACCCGCGTGGAGTCGATGATCGACGAGCTGACCGCCCGCTGCCTCGGCGCACTGGAGGCCGCGCCCGTGACGGAGTCGGCGCGCGGAGTGCTCCGCCAGCTCGCGGAGGCGGCGACCCAGCGCGTCGTCTGACCGGGTCTCGACAGGCTCGGTCGCCCGACCACCGGCCCGGCCGGCAGACGAGAACGCCCGCCGCGGGTGCGGCGGGCGTCGGCGTCAGTGCGGACCGTCGGGGAGCTCGGAGACCTCGATCTCGGGCCCCTCCCCCCGCAGGAGCACCGCGCACTTGTCGCAGTTCTCGGCGTGGGTGCGGCCTCCCAGGACCCTCCGCGCTTCGTTGAACGTCGCCTCGTCGGCCCGGGCCAGCGGGCTCCAGCCGTCCCAGAGGAACATCGTGCCCTTGTGGCCCTCGGCGTGGAGCTTCGTCAGCCCGGCGTCCAGGGCCTCGAAGCTGCTGCCGTCGTAGTCGGGCAGGTCGAGCGCGGCACCCGCGGCCTTCAGGAAGGTCTCCCTGTCCTCGATCGTCCACCCGTCGAGGTACGCGAACCGCCAGTCGGCCTTCTCGACCGCGTGGGCCACGTCGTCGACACGTGCGGCGTTGTGCCACAGGTAGACGTCAGGAGTGGTGTGACCGGCAAGGAGTGCTGCGAGACCGCTCATCTTCGGATCCTCTCGAAGGACTTCGTCACCGGCGGCCGAGGCTGCCCGCCGGTCCTGCACGTCCCCGACTCTAACGATCCGAGGCCCTCAGCGGCAGGGGTCCAAAGCCCCATGTCGGACAGGGCCGAAAACCCTCAGAACGCCATCGCCTGCGCGCGTCGCTTGACCTCCGCGCCGCGGTTCTCCCGCAGCGCGTCGATCGGCCGCCCGGGAACGGTGTCGTCGTGGGTGAAGAGCCAGGTGAGCGCCTCGCGGTCGTCGTACCCGCCGTCGTGCAGCACGGTCAGCACGCCCGGGACGCCCTTGACGACCTCGCCGTCCATGATCAGCGCCGCCGGGATCTTCTGGCCTCCGCCGGGCGAGGGTACGACGGCGGCGAGCTGGTGCTCACGGATGAGCTGGCGGACCTTGCTCACGCTGACGTTGAGCAGGTCGCTGGCCTGGCTCCAGTCCAGCCAGTCGCCGACGAGGTTCTCGAGGTCGGTGTCGTACGAGGTCGATGAGGTCTCCACGTCTCTACTTTGCCACCGCCCGGCCGGGTGCGACGAATCGGGCAGCCGAGGCGTTCATAGGATGGCTCCGCCCTGTCCTCGACCCCTACGGAGCAACGCGTGCGCATTCGCCCGGGCCGGTCCGTCGCCACGGTGATCGCGTTGGCGGCCCTCGGGATGACCATCGGCACGGGCTCCCCGGTCAGCGCCGAGAACAGAGGCGCGGGTACGTCGACCGCCACCCCCGTCGTACCGGAGGCGGAGCCCTCACCAACGCCCGCTCCCCCGGCACCCGACAGCCCTGAGGCAGGCGCCGCGGTCGACCCGATGACGGAGGGGCTGCCCGGCGACCGGCCGAACATCGTCGTGATCATGACCGACGACATGCGCGAGGACGAGCTCGCCTGGATGCCGAACGTGCAGCGGCTGATCGGCGACCGCGGGGTGAGGTTCGTCAACTCGTTCTCGCCGTACTCGCTGTGCTGTCCCGCGCGGGCGTCGTTCCTGACCGGGCAGTACACCCACAACCACGAGGTGTGGTCCAACAGCAGCAAGTACGGGTTCGGCGCGCTGGACGACTCCTCCACCCTGGCGACGGACCTGTCCGAGGCGGGCTACCAGACGGCCTTCCTGGGCAAGTACCTCAACGGCTACGGCACCTCGCCGGCCCCGGACGGGTCGAGCGACGACTCGACCCGCTACGTCCCGCCGGGCTGGCACGACTGGCGCGGCACGGTCAACGGCATCCACGCCGCGGGCACCCCCGAGGCGGGCGGCACGTACAGCTACTTCGACACCACGCTGAACGACAACGGCACCCTCCGCGGCAACCCGGGCGTCTACCAGACCCGGATGTTCGGCACCGAGACCGAGGACATGCTGCTCGACCTGACCCGGTCGCCGCGCCCGTTCTTCCTGTGGGCCTCCTACGTCGCCCCGCACGCCGGGGGGCCGATCGAGCCGGACGACCCGCAGTCGGTGGTGCGGGCCAACGGCAGGCGCGTCGCGATCACCACCCCGGCCCGTCCGCAAGACGCGATCGGTGCCCTCGACGACGAGCTCGACGGACCCCTCGGCGCCGTGCCGGAGCCCGACCTCAGCGACAAGCCGGAGTTCCTGCGGAGCAGCCCCACCCTCAACGACGCCGAGGTCGAGGCGCTCACCGAGGTCACCAAGCAGCGTGCGGAGTCGCTCTGGGTCGTCGACCAGGAGGTGGCCCGCACCGTCGACGTGCTCGAGCAGACCGGGGAGCTCGACAACACCCTGGTCGTGTTCACCTCCGACAACGGCTACTTCCTCGGCGAGCACGGGATGCTGCAGACCAAGCGGCTCCCCTACGAGTCCTCGCTGCGGGTGCCGACGTTGATGGCCGGCCCGGGCGTCCCGAGCGGCGAGGTGCGCGAGGACCCGTTCCTCACCACCGACTTCGCGCCGACCTTCCTCGACCTCGCCGGCGCGCGGACCGACCGCCCCATGGACGGGGTGAGCATGCTCGACGTGCTCCGCACCGGCGACCGCGGCTGGCGGCGAGCGGTGTTCGTCGAGGCCGGGCCCCGCGACCTCTCGGGGGGTCGCAAGCCGCCGCTGGAGATCTACCCGGAGGGGCCGTCGTCGCTGCGGTTCACCCAGGGCGTGCGCAGCCCGCGCTACCTGTACGTCGAGCACGCCACCGACGAGCGCGAGCTCTACGACCTGCGGACCGACCCCGACGAGCTCACGAGCCTGGTCGACCGCCCCGCCATGCAGGGGGTGGTGAGGCAGCTCGCCGCGGTGCTCGACCGGCTGCGGATGTGTCGCGAGGACTCGTGCCAGGTGGAGCTCCCCGCCTCGCTCCGGCAGCCCTAGCCCGAGGTGGGCGGCCCCCTGGGCACGGCCACGAGTTGATTTGAAGCAAGTTGGTCGCGCCAAGCAGCGTCCAGCAGCCAACTTGCTTCGAATGAGCCGCGCACGAGGCCGGTCGCGGCGCATAGCTGGGCTGTGGTCGCCAGCGGCGCACGAGGCCGGTCGCGGCGGGGAGCTAGGCTGTGGTCGCCAGCGGCGCACGAGGCCGCCACGCGAGATTGGTCTGTGGACAGGCGACCTGCACGCCCTCACGCACGGCAGGCTCGGACAGTGAGCGACCGGAGCATGACCTGGCGACCGATCTGCAGGCCCCCGAACGGTCTCGTGCGCCCTGTGCGCGTTGACCCCTTCGGCCGCACCGGCCCGACACGCGGCCAGTCCCGGGGGCCGGGTTGGCGTCAGACCTCGTACGGCTACTACGTGCCCGCCACGGTGAGTGATGCGATCCCCGAGCAGCGCGTGCTCGAGCAGTCCGTCCGACTGCCTTCGCACGGTGCCGTGACCGGTTGGGCAGCCTGCCGGCTGCGGGGAGCCGCGTACTTCGACGGGCTTGCACGAGACGGGGTAACCGAAAAGCCGGTGCCCCTGGCGGTCGGAGAGCACACCGCCATCCGTCGCGACCACCGCATCTCGGTCTCGCGAGAACGACTCGACCCAGAAGAAGTGAGCGTCGTGCAGGGTGTCCCGTGCACCAGGATCCGGCGCGCGCTCTTCGACGAGATGCGAGACGCTCGCGACGAGCGCGAGGCCGTCGTCGCGATGGACATGGTCGGCCGCGGCCGAGCTGGCCTCGATCAGCCAGATGAGGACGTACGTCGACGGCCGTGCGGGCTGGAAGGGGGTCCCCCAGGTACGTCGCGCCCTCGACCTCGCAGACGAGAACAGCATGTCGCCCAACGAGACCCGGATGCGACTCATCTGGGTGCTGGACGCCGGACTGCCTGCTCCCCTGTGCAACCAGCCCGTCTTCGACCTCCGCGGCAGACTGATCGGAATCGCGGACCTGCTGGACCCGGTTGCGGGAGTCGTCGGAGAGTACGACGGAGCAGCTCACCGGGGTGCGCGACGACATCGGCGTGACGTCATCCGCGAGGACCACTTCCGTCGCGCGGGGCTCGAGTACTTCAAGGTCGTCGGTCTGGACCTCGGCGACATCGACCTGGTCGTGGATCGCATGCGCACGACACGCGCCCGAGCCAAGTTCACTCCGGCGGGCGAGCGCGGGTGGACACTCTGCGTGCCCGAAGGCTGGTACGCCGTCGCCGGAGGAAGCGATGACCCTCGATACCCGGCTGGAGTACCGCGCGTCCCTGCACGAGCTCGAACTCGCCTGACGCACAGCGCGTTCAAAGTCGCGCGTCCCTGCACGAGCTCGAACTCGCCTGACGCACCGAGCGCACCGTTCGAAGCAAGTTGAGCTGAACCCAGAGCCCCTGGAAGAGCCAACTTGCTTCGAACGGCGGGCAGCGCGATCCCGGTCATCGCCCCAGTCCACCCGCGCGAGATCACGCAGGCCCCATGTTTCACTCCAGTCACATCGGGTAGGCGGGGCGGAGGCGTGTGCGGCGACATGCGCTGACGGTGGCCGCCCATCGGGGGTGCGGCCACGACCCGACGAAGGGGCTCCATGTTCCGCCACAGCTCGCTGCGAGACCCACTGCAAGCTCGACTCCGGAGGCTCACCGCGTCGGTCACGACCGGCGGGGTGATGCTCGTCGGCATGCCGCTGGCGCTGGAGTACGTCGTCCGGCCGGGCGACACGCTCTCGGAGATCGCGGTCCGGCACGACACGACCGTCGAGGCCCTCGTCGCCCGCAACGGCCTCGACCGCTCGGGTGACCGGATCGTCGCGGGTGAGTCCCTCGACATCCCGGCCGCGCACGGACGGGCGTCCCAGCCCCGAGCCTCCCGGGGCAGCGACCGCGTCAGCCCCGACAAGAGGCGGATCGTGCGCTACACGGTCCGACCCGGGGACACCCCGAGCGGCCTCGCGGTCAGGTTCCACGCCTGGACGGCCGAGATCGTCGAGCGGAACGGGTCGGTGCTGCGGGCGGGCGAGGAGATCGAGATCCCGGTCGTCGTCGCCGCAGCCGCGCGCGACCGTCGTACCTCTGGGTCCGGCACCACACCACACACTGACGCTCCCCGACCCCGCACCGCGCGCCGACACCGGCACAGCGACCACGTCGACCGACTCGCCGAGCCGCGCGACGGTCCGCCGGGTCATCACGGCGACCGCCCGGCGCCACGGCGTCGACCCCGACCTCGCGCTGGCCGTGTCGTGGCAGGAGTCCGGCTGGCAGATGGGACGCGTCTCCTCCGCCGGGGCGGTCGGCGCCATGCAGGTGATGCCGTCCACGGGCCGGTGGATGTCCGACGTGGTCGGCCAGAAGCTGCACCTGCGGGACCTCCAGGACAACGTGACGGCCGGCGTGATCCTGCTCGGCATCCTCGAGGACCGGGCGCCGGCCCGGGTCGCGGTCGCCGGCTACTACCAGGGGCTCGCCGGGGTCCGCCGGCACGGCATGTACCGGGACACGAAGCGCTACGTCGCCAACGTGCTCGCGCTCCAGAGGCAGTTCGAGCAGGGCGACTACCCGGCCTGACCTGCGGGAACGGTGTGGTCCTCGCCACGCCCGGGCTAGGCAGGTGGTCGGCGTGGGAACGCGCAGTCCGTAAAATCCGAAGTCGAGCCGGCCACCCTTCCCCAGCCGGCCGATGCCGGAAGGACGCGTGGTGGACAGGAACGGGCCGGACCCGCTGATCGGGCGTGTGCTCGACGGCCGGTACCGCGTCGGCCCTCGCATCGCCCGCGGGGGCATGGCGACCGTCTACGAGGCCACCGACCTGCGGCTCGACCGGGTGTGCGCGCTGAAGGTGATGCACACCGGCCTCGGTGACGACGACGACTTCGCGGCGCGGTTCGTGCGCGAGGCCCGCCACGCCGCCAAGCTCTCCCACCCCAACGTGGTGAGCGTCTTCGACCAGGGCGACGACCACGGCACGGTCTTCCTGGCCATGGAGTACATCCCGGGCCACACCCTGCGCGACCTGATCCGCAAGGAGGCCCCGATGGCCCCGCGGAAGGCGCTCGCGCTCATGGAGCCGGTGCTCTCCGCGCTCGCGGCCGCCCACCAGGCCGGGATGATCCACCGCGACGTGAAGCCCGAGAACGTCCTGCTCGCCAACGACGGGCGCATCAAGGTCGCCGACTTCGGCCTCGCCCGCGCGGTCAGCGCCGAGACCCAGCACACCGCGACCGGCGGGGTCCTGATCGGCACCGTCTCCTACCTCTCCCCCGAGCTCGTCGTCGACGGCAAGGCCGACGCGCGCTCCGACGTGTACGCCGCCGGCGTGATCATCTACGAGATGCTCACCGGCCGGAAGCCGCACGAGGGCGAGTCCCCGATCCAGGTCGCCTACAAGCACGTCCACGAGGACGTCCCGGCACCCAGCCTGCTCGTCCCCGGCATCCCGGCGTACGTCGACGCGCTCGTCGCCCGGGCCACCGCGCGCGACCGGGAGCTGCGTCCCGCCGACGCGCGGGTGCTGCTCCAGCAGGTACGCCGGGTCCGCGGCGCCCTCGACCACGGGGTGCTCGACGACCCGGAGCTCACCGCGGACCTGATGCCCACCAAGCACGCCGGCTCGGACGACGACATCGACTACGTCACCGAGGACGTCCCCACGATCGTGCCGACCGCGGCCGCGGCTGCCGTGGTCTCGGGTCGCACCTGGGACGACGAGGACCACGACCACGAGGGCACGACGGTCATCAACCCGGACCGCAGCGGCATGCTGCCGGCGACCGTCCCCTCCCGTCCGGGGCCGGTCGACGAGGAGCCCGCACCGGCCCGCCCTGGCCGCTCTCGCAAGGGGCCGCTGATCCTCGCCCTGGTCCTCCTGCTCGCCACGATCGCGGGCCTTGCCGGGTGGTACTACGGCATGGGTCGCTACACGACCACGCCCGGCGTCATCAACCTCAGCGTCGAGCAGGCGCAGAAGAAGGTCGAGGCCGCAGGGCTCGGCTTCGAGGTGGGCGCCAGGGAGTACTCCGAGACGGTCACCGCCGGGTCCGTGATCAGCACCGACCCGAGGCCGGGCACGGACATCCTCAAGGACGGCACCGTCGTCGCCACCGTCTCCCGTGGCCCCGAGCGGTACGAGGTGCCGGTGCTTCGCGGGATGACGCTCGACGAGGCCGAGAAGGCGCTGGAGGACACCAGCCTCGCGCTCGGCGACGTGTCCGAGCGCTTCCACGAGTCGGTCGCCAAGGGCGTCGTGCTCAAGTCCGACCCCGCGACCGGCACCGAGGTCAAGCCCGACGCGGCCGTCGACCTCGTGGTCAGCAAGGGCCCGCGCCCGATCGAGGTCCCCGACTTCACCGGGAAGTCCAGCGTCCGAGCCGAGCGGGTGCTCACCGAGCGCGGCTTCACCGTCGACGTCACCGAGGAGCACAACGAGACCGTGCCGCTGGGCAAGGTGGTCTCGCAGACCCCGAGCAGCGGCACCCTCTTCCGCGGCGACACCGTCGAGCTGGTCGTCTCCAAGGGGCCGGTGATGGTCCAGGTGCCCGAGGTCCAGGGCGTCGGCGTCGAAGAGGCGACCCGGCGGCTGCAGGAGGCAGGGTTCAACGTCACGACCGTCCAGAGCGACGTGTACGTCGGCCTGGAGTTCGTGGTGAGCTCCGACCCGCCGCAGGGCACGATGGCCCCCAGCGGCAGCACGGTCACCCTCTTCCTCGTCTAGCTCCACCCGCCACCTACGCTTTTCGCATGCCCACCGCACCCACCTACGACACGCCTGCCCTGAGGAACCCCGTCGGGACCCATCTGAAGGTCGGCAAGGGCCTCGTCGCCGGGGCGTTCACCGAGGCGCGTCGCATCGGCGCGGAGACGCTCCAGGTCTTCGTCGGGAACCCGCGTGGCTGGGCTCTGTCGGCCGGGGACCCGAAGGTCGACGCCGCCTTCCGGGACGCGTGCGCGGAGGCGGGCATGCGCGTGTTCATCCACTCCCCCTACCTGGTCAACCTCGGCAGCCCGACCCCGGCGACGTACGAGAAGTCCGTCGCGTCGGTGGCCCACAACCTCAAGCGTGCGGTCGAGATCGGCGCCGAGGGGGTCGTCGTGCACACGGGCTCGTGCGTGGCCGCGGGCAGCACGGAGGCCGCGATGCGCCAGGTGCGCGACGGGCTGCTGCCGATCCTCGAGACGCTCGGCTCCGACGACGAGGGGCCCTGGCTGCTGCTCGAGCCCACCGCCGGCCAGGGACAGTCGCTCTGCGCCGGTGTCGAGGACCTCGCGGCGTACCTCGACGCGCTCGACCACCACCCCAAGGCCGGGATCTGCCTCGACACCTGCCACGTGTTCGCCGCCGGCGCTCCCCTCGACGAGCCGGGTGGCGCGACCGCGACCGTCGACCGGATCGTCGAGATCGGCGGGCCCGGACGTCTTCGGCTGATCCACGCCAACGACTCGATGGACGTCCGGGGCGCGTTCAAGGACCGCCACCAGAAGATCGGGCAGGGACACATCGGGACGGGTGCGTTCGAGGAGCTGTTCGCCCACCCCGCGACGGCCGGCGTGCCGTTCGTCCTCGAGACGCCTGGCTCGCGTGACCTCGACGACCCCGACATCCCGCTGCTCAAGGAGATCCGCGCGTCCGTCGTACCGTCCTCCGCTGCCGCCGTGTCGAGCTCCGCATGACCACCACCCGCAAGCAGGGCCTGCTCGCGATGGCGGCCCTGCTCGGGATGACCGCGTGCTGGGGGTCGACGTTCTACCTCATCAAGGACCTGCTCGACCGGGTGCCGGTGCTCGACTTCCTGGCGGTCCGGTTCGCGATCGCGTCGGTGGTGCTGTACCTGCTCGCGCCCCGTGCGCTCGGGCGGCTGTCGGCGACCGCGCGGAAGAACGCCGTGGTGCTCGGGCTGCTGTACGGCGTCGCGCAGATCCTCCAGACGGCCGGGCTCGCGCACACGCCGGCCAGCGTCTCCGGGTTCATCACCGGGATGTACGTCGTGTGCACGCCGTTGTTCGCCGCGCTGATCCTCCGGACCCGGATCACCGCGATGACCTGGGGCGCGGTCGCGCTCGCGACGGCGGGCCTCGGGGTGCTGACCCTGAACGGCTTCAGCGTGGGCTACGGCGAGGCGATCACCCTGGTCGCGGCCGTGCTGTACGCGCTCCACATCGTCGGGCTCGGCGCCTGGGCCGGGGCTCGCGACGCCATGGGGATGACCATCGTGCAGCTCATCGTGATCACGGTGGTGTGCTTCGTGGCCACCGTGCCGGACGGGATCGTCCTCCCCGACAACACCGCCGACTGGCTCTCGATCATCTACATGGCGGTCTTCGCCGGCGCCCTCGCCCTGGCCGGGCAGACCTGGGCGCAGTCGCACCTGCCTCCGACCCGGGCGGCGATCATCATGACGATGGAGCCGGTGTTCGCGGCGTTCTTCGCCGTGCTGCTCGGGGGTGAGTCGGTGACCGGCCGGATGGCAGTGGGAGGACTCATGGTGCTGACCGCGATGCTGGTCGTGGAGCTGGTGCCGCGTCGCAAGATCGAGGCCGAGGTCCCGCACATCGCCGTGTGAGGCGGCGTGGCGTGGTCGCGCGGTGGCGGTGGCGCGGGGTGACAGACGTCAGGCGCCTCGGTGGTCACGTTCCTCGACGGCCGGGTCCGGCTGCGCTACCGGGTGCTCAAGGCGGCGTGATCTATGAGGACGCTGGTCTGAACCGGTACGCCGGACCGCGCGGAGTCCGCTCGTGCCCAACGGCCGCGGACTCACCATGGCGCTATGGCTCTCCCCACCCAGAGATCCCGGGTCACGCCGAACGCCCCTGACGCGACGGTCACGCCGCTCGAGCTGTTCTTCGACCTCGTCTTCGTCTTCGCCCTCACCCAGGTGACCGCGATGATGGCCGACGACCTCACCGGCGAGGGCGTCCTCCGGGGCATGCTGGTGCTCGCCCTCCTGTGGTGGAGCTGGACCGGCTACGCCTGGATCTCCAACGTGGTGCGCGCGGACGAGGGCGCGGCGCGGCTGGTCCTGATCGCCGCCATGATGGCGATGTTCGTGATGGCGTTGACGATCCCCGAGGCGTTCGACGACCTGCCGGGCGGCCTCCACGGACCGGTCGTGCTCGCCGCGTGCTACTTCCTGTTCCGGCTGATGCACCTGGTGATGTTCTGGGTGATCGCCCGTGACGACCCGGGCCTCCGCGCGCAGCTGCTGCGGTTCACGCCCTCGATGGTCGGCGGGACCGCCCTGCTCCTGGTGGCCTCGACGCTCGACGGGACAGCACAGACCCTGACCTGGGCGGCAGCGCTCCTGGCCGACTACCTCGGCACTCTGTTCGCCGGCTCGGCCGGGTGGCGGCTCCGGTCGCCGGGTCACTTCGCGGAGCGGCACGGCCTGATCCTGATCGTGGCGCTGGGCGAGTCGATCGTGGCGATCGGCGTGGGCGTGGCGCAGCTGCCGATCTCCTGGCCCATCGTCGCCGCCTCGGTCCTGGGGCTCACCGTCAGCGCGGCCCTGTGGTGGACCTACTTCGACGTCAGCGCCCTGAGGGGCGAGCACGCTCTGGTTGCGGAGCCCGAGGCGACCCGGGCTCGCCTCGCCCGTGACGCGTACAGCTTCCTGCACGCCCCGCTCATCGCCGGGGTCGTCCTCACCGCGCTCGGCATGAAGAAGGTGCTCGAGTACGTCGGGGACTCCTCGGACCACGAGCTGACCGACCCCCTGACCGGCGTGGGGCTCTACGCCCTCTTCGGCGGTGTCGTCGTCTACCTGCTCGGCCACGTCGCCTTCGAGTGGAGGACCGGGCATCGGGTGGTGCTCAGCCGGCTCGTCCCGGCCGTCGTGCTCGCGCTGCTCGTCCCCGTCGCCGAGCAGGTGCCGGCGCTGGCTGCTCTCACGCTGGTCGCGGTCGTCATGATCGCCACGGTGAGCTTCGAGACCTGGCGGTACGCCGAGCCCCGGCGACACCTGCGTGGGACCGCACACGTGCCCTGACGGGTCGGTCCCGACGGCCCAGACCAGCGGGTCCACATCCTGGTCTCGATCTCCGGCATGTGGACGCCCGGGTTAGTCTCTTCGTGTGCAGCGCAACTGGACCTATTTCTTCGGCTACCTGCCCGGGGCTTCCGAGCAGGCGGTCCGCTAGGTCCCGCCCGCACTCAGACGAAGAGACGCCCCTGGCCATCGACAGGGGCGTTTTGCATGTCTGGCGCCCGCCGAGGTGGTCGGGGCACCGACCCAGAGAAACAGAGGAATCCCCATGGTCGTCGTGATGACACCGGAAGCAACTGACGCGCGACATCGCCCATGTCGTCGAGCGGGTGGAGAGCGTCGGCGGCGAGGCGTTCGTCAGCAAGGGCGTGGTCCGCACGATCATCGGCCTCGTCGGCGACATCGAGTCCTTCCACGGCCTGAACCTCCGCACCCTCCCGGGCGTCGCGGACGTGCACCGGATCTCCGACCCGTACAAGCTGGTGAGCCGCCAGCACCACCCGGAGCGGTCGACGGTGTGGGTGGGGCGGGACAAGAAGGTGCCGATCGGCCCCGACAGCTTCACGTTCATCGCCGGCCCGTGCGCGGTGGAGACGCCCCAGCAGACCCTCGCGGCCGCGGAGATGGCCCAGGTCGCCGGCGCCACGTTGCTCCGCGGCGGCGCCTTCAAGCCCCGCACCTCCCCCTACGCCTTCCAGGGCCTCGGCGTCGAGGGGCTCAAGATCCTCGCCAGCGTGCGTGAGCGCACCGGCATGCCGGTGGTCACCGAGGTGGTGGACGCCCGTGACGTCGACGTCGTCGCGGAGTACGCCGACATGCTCCAGATCGGCACGCGCAACATGGCCAACTTCGGCCTGCTCCAGGCCGTCGGCGAGTCGGGCAAGCCGGTCCTCCTCAAGCGCGGCATGACCGCGACGATCGAGGAGTGGCTGATGGCGGCGGAGTACATCGCCCAGCGCGGCAACCTCGACATCGTCCTGTGTGAGCGCGGCATCCGGACCTTCGAGAAGGCGACCCGCAACACCCTCGACATCTCGGCGATCCCGGTGGTGCAGGCGACCAGCCACCTCCCGATCATCGTCGACCCCTCCCACGCCGGTGGCCGCCGCGACCTCGTGGTCCCGCTGTCCCGCGCGGCAGTGGCGGTCGGCGCGGACGGTGTCATCGTCGACGTACACCCGGACCCGGAGAACGCGCTGTGCGACGGCCCGCAGGCGGTCCTCGGCAACGACCTGCGTGTGCTGGCCCAGTCGATGCGGCAGCTGCCTCCGGCTGTCGGGCGGGTCGACGCGAGCGAGCTCGCCCGCAGCTGAGCACCTCCTCGGCGCCGGGCAGAGAGCGGGGCTGTCAGCCGTCGCATCGCCCGGCGCCGAGGGCCGCCAGGCCTGCTCGATCGCCGGGTCCGAGCTCGGTCTGCCCCACGTTCTCGTCGTACATCAGCTGCTCCGGGTCGTCGACGTGGTCGAGGCCGAGGACGTGCCCGAGCTCGTGCATGACGACAGCACGCACGTACTTGCGGCCGTCCACCCGCTCGAGCATCTCCGCCGCTGCTTCGGTGTCGAGGATGACCCGTCCCCGCACGTACTCGAACTCGCCGCGCTCGGCGTTCCAGGCGTGGCTGCTGCCCCCGAGCCCGGCGGTGCGATCGGCCAGCTTGTCGACGTCCTGCGGCCTCGCCCACCCGATGAGCACCGGCTCGCGGACGGATCCGTCCTCCGAAGGCTCCTTCACCAACGGGTTCTGCGCGGGTCCCCGGTAGACGAACTCGAGCCCGGTCGCGTCCGAGATCTCCTCGATGGCGCTGCCGACGACACCCTCCGTGCCGGGCGGGGCGTGCACCGCGTAGACGACGTACTCGACCGGCCGACAGGGGTTGAACCCGACCGGCAGCGAGGAGTTCGGCTGCGTGTCGCGGAAGACGTAGCCCGGCCCCGGCTCCGGTCGCACGAGGTGCGAGCGCAGCGCGCCGCCGACGACGAGCGCCAGGGCCAGCACTCGCCCGACTGCCCGTCGCCGAGGTCCCACGCTGTAGTAGGACCGGGCGGCGCTGTCCTCGGTGACGAGGTCCTCGGTGGTCTGGCTGGGCACGGAGGAAGGCTCTCACGCCCGGCGGCGGTCACACCGGCGTTCGCGGGACCTGGCGACGCGCTCAGCCGGCGAGGTTCTCCTGAGCGAGCTGGATGTGGAGCTTGTAGAGCCGCTCGGCCTGGTCGTCGGCGCGCTGCATCAGCGTCTCGAGCTCTTCCTTGGTGATGCGGGAGTCGTCGACCGCCACGGCGCGGAGCACCTGGAAGCCGGCGATCCGGGCAGCGGTCCCGGCGCGCAGCGCCTCGAGCTCGAGTACGTCGGAGAGCGGTGACCGGCTCACGAGGTGGTCGTTCGGCTTGAGCCGGCCGACCTTCTCGCCGACCCAGCCGGCCGCCTTCTTGACCGTGCTCTCGGCGACGTCGAGCCGCTTCATGATGTCGCGCAGCGCCTCCCGGTCCTCGCCGATCTCGTCGGCGAGCCGGGTCAGCTCCGCGCCGCGCTCCCCCTCATGCGTACGAGGCGGCGCGACGGACCAGCTCGACCCCGGCCGTGGCAGCGGCGAGATGGTCGTTGAGGTAGATGGCAAGCAGGTCCTGGTCGGTCATGCCTCGACGTACCCCTGCCCGTCGTACCGAAACGGCTCAGCGGACGTCGGCGAGCACCTTCGCCATCACCGCGGCGGCGTCCTTGGCCTGAGCCGCACTCACGTCGAGGTGGGTCACGATCCGCACCGTCCGGGGGCCGACCGCGCCGACGAGCACTCCCGCCTCCCGGGCGGCCGTCACGACCGCAGCCGCATCCGGTACGTCGACCACGACGATGTTCGTCTCGACACCGGCGGGGTCGACGTCGCAGGCCTCGGCCAGCAGGCGGGCGTTCGCGTGGTCCTCGGCGAGGCGCTCGATGTGGTGGTCGAGGGCGTAGAGCCCCGCCGCCGCGAGGATGCCCACCTGTCGCATGCCGCC
This sequence comes from uncultured Actinomycetota bacterium, assembly GCA_963701425.1. Classification (GTDB taxonomy): domain Bacteria; phylum Actinomycetota; class Actinomycetes; order Propionibacteriales; family Nocardioidaceae; genus Nocardioides_C. Next base: position 601,160 of record CAVPAG010000018.1, read on the forward strand.
GCCCATCCGCTTGCGCCAGACCCTGGCCTCGGCGACGGCCTCGGCCGACCCGACGAGGAGCGACCCGACCGGGGCCCCGAGGCCCTTGCTCAGGCAGACCGCGAGCACGTCGACGAGGCTGCCGTACTCCTCGAACGGGACACCCGAGGCGACATGGGCGTTCCAGATCCGGGCGCCGTCGAGGTGCACGGACGCGCCGGCGGAGTTCGCGAAGGCGCGCAGCGCCCTCATGTCGTCGACCGGCAGGACGGTGCCGCCGGCGAAGTTGTGGGTGTTCTCGATCGAGATCGCCTTGGTCGGCACGAAGAACGGGCCGAGGTCGGGGGCGAACAGCGACTCGACCGCGGCCAGGTCCAGTCCCCCGCGCTCGTGGGTCCAGGTGCGCATGGTCAGCCCGGTGAAGGCTCCGTGAGCACCGAGCTCGGCGCGGGCGATGTGGGCCGACGACTCGCAGAGCACCTCCTCGCCCACGCCCACGACGGACCGGACGGCCAGCACGTTGGCCATCGAGCCGGTCGGGGTGAAGAGCGCCGCCTCCTTGCCGAAGAGCGCGGCGACCCGCTCCTCGAGAGCGATCACGGTCGGGTCCTCGGCGTACACGTCGTCGCCCACCTCGGCCGCCGCCATCGCGGCACGCATGTCAGGGGTCGGCTTGGTGACGGTGTCGCTGCGCAGGTCGATGAGGCTCACGGCCCCGATGCTATGTCGCACTGGAGGTAGGACGTCGGCGGGCCGTTGCTCGGGTGCGGCGTGACACTCACCGTCACCGGATCCTCACAGGGCGGGCCGCTCGGCGAGGCCGGGCCGGACGGGAGCGGGGACGGCCCGGTCGAGGCACCCAGGGCGGAGGGCGGTGCCTCCTCGACGGGGACGAGCTGGTCGTCCTCGGGCGGTGGGTCCGGCGCCACCGCCCGGGAGCGGACCTCGTCCAGGCTGAGGTGGTCCCACTGCCCGTCGAGGTCACGGACGACGACCCCGGCCCGGCCCACCGCTGCGGCCACGAAGGGCCCGTCATCGGTGCTCAGGACGGCGATGTCGTCGACCCTGATCTCGAGCGGCTCGCCGCAGACCTCGCCCACCTCCGCCCGGACAGCCGCGACCTCCTGCGCGGTCATGGCCTCCTCGACGGTCCAGGTGCGCCCACCGTCCCGGGAGCTCTCCAGCTCCAGCGAGGTCGAGGCCGCATCACGCACGCCCCAGCAGAGCCTGGGCGTGATCGGGTCGCAGGCCAGGTGGAGTCGTTCTCCCCAGTCGACGACGCGCTCCCGCTGGGAGTCCGAGAGCACCTGGATCTCGGGCTCGGTCTCGGTCGGCCGGATGGCGAAGTCGCCGTCGTACACGAGCCGCGACTCGACCGGTGCGGGCCCGCGACGCCGCCTCCCAGCGGCCCTCGAGGACGGCGACACCGACGCTGAAACCCTCGGCGTCGCAGGGCGACGTGGCCGCTGTGGCCAGGACGGCGAGCGGTAACACCACCGCACCCGCGGTGGCCGTCGCCCGTTGTCGCAGCGGCCGGCGCGGCACCCCGGCGAGCCGGTGTACGCGCAGAGCGACGAGCAGGGCCGGCAGCGCAAGCAGGTCGGTCGGGTCGCGCATCAGGTACGACGGTCCGGCGACCGCCGACCACAGGTCGCTGGCGACCGACGCTCCGGTCGAGGTGGTCTTCACGAGCACGAACCCGACGCCCGTGGCCAGCACAGCGGCGAACGCTGGTCGAGGCACCCGGAGCAGGGCCAGCGGCACGGCCAGCACCAGCGGCGCCACGACGAGCCCGACGACGTCGCTGAGCTTGCCGGTCACCCACCCCGGCCAGGCCTGCTTGAGCACGTGGTCGTTCAGCACGAGCAGGACCAGGGAGGCCACCGTCAGCGGGGACGCCAGCGCCCTCAGTGCGCGCACCGTCTCGTCACGACGCTCCCCCGTCATGGTTGCGATTGTGGCGGTGGGCGGCGTCCCGTCAGGTCTCGACCCGGCCACGACTCGGCAAAGAATCCGAGCGCCTCCCGCGGGACGTCATGCGCGCTCGGTCGCTATAGCGACCGGAATGTATGACGTCCCAGGGGCGTCAGGCGTTCCGCGTCGCTCCGGTGCGGTTGCGCAGCATCTCGGCCACGAGGAACGCGAGCTCCAGCGACTGCACCCGGTTCAGGCGCGGGTCGCAGACCGACTCGTACCGGTGGGACAGGTCGACCTCGGCGAGCGCCTCTCCCCCGCCGACACACTCGGTCACGTCGTCGCCGGTGAGCTCGATGTGCATGCCGCCGGGCCAGGTGCCGAGCGCGCGGTGGACGTCGAAGAACCCCTGCGCCTCGTTGATCACGTCCTCGAACGCGCGGGTCTTGTAGCCCGACGAGGCCTCCCACGTGTTGCCGTGCATCGGGTCGCAGACCCAGGCGACGTTCACGCCGGAGGCGGTGACCTTCTCGACGAGCTCGGGCAGGACGTCGCGGATCTTCTTGGCGCCCATGCGGGTGATGAAGGTCAGGCGGCCCGCCTCGTTCTCGGGGTTGAGCCGCTCGGCCAGCGCGAGCGCGTCGTCGGGCGAGGTCGTGGGGCCGAGCTTCACGCCGATCGGGTTCTTGATCCGCGAGAGCAGCTCGACGTGCGCGCCGTCGAGCTGGCGGGTGCGCTCGCCGATCCAGAGGAAGTGGGCCGAGACGTCGTACGGGAGCTGGGTCCGGGAGTCGATCCGGGTCAGGGCGTGCTCGTACTCGAGGATCAGCGCCTCGTGGCTGGAGTGGAAGTCGACGCGGTGGAACTCCTCCGGGTCCGCGCCGATCGCCTTCATGAACGTCAGCGCCCGGTCGATCTCGCTCGCCAGCTCCTCGTAGCGGCGCCCCACCGGCGAGGAGCGGACGAAGTCGGTGTTCCAGGTGTGCACCTGCCGCAGGTCGGCGTAGCCGCCGGTGACGAAGGCGCGCACGAGGTTCAGCGTCGAGGCGGAGGCGTGGTAGGTCTCCACGAGCCGCTGCGGGTCGGGCAGGCGTGCCTCGGGGGTGAAGTCGAAGCCGTTCACGGCGTCGCCGCGGTACGCCGGGAGCGTGACGCCCTCGCGGGTCTCGGTGTCCGAGGAGCGCGGCTTGGCGTACTGGCCCGCGAGGCGGCCGACCTTCACCACCGGCACGGAGGCGGCGTAGGTGAGCACGACCGCCATCTGCAACAGCACGCGGAGCTTGTTGCGCACGTTGTCGGCGGTGGCGCCGGCGTGCGTCTCGGCGCAGTCGCCGCCCTGGAGCAGGAACGCCTCACCGCGCGAGACCGCGGCCAGCTTGCCCTTCAGGTCGTCGCACTCACCGGCGAACACGAGCGGAGGGACGCTCCGGAGCTTCGTGACCGCCGCGTCGAGCGCACCCTGGTCGGGCCACGTCGGCTGCTGGGCGGCGCCGAGGTCACGGAGGGTCTGGAGATCAGGGACGGCATTCACCGGTCCAGCCTACGTCGCGGCCTCTCCCCCGCCTGCGGCCGAGGTCGTCATCCCGCCCCGACCGCTGCACCCGACCGACCCGTCAGAAGAAGCCCATCAGCGCGATCTCGAAGACCTGCATGAAGACGAGGAAGACCAGGAGCGGCAGGACCAGTGAACGCAGCGACCTCCCGAGCTGGTGCATCCCTGGAGTCCCCATGATTCGGTCTAGCCCGGTACTCCCAGCGGTAGCAATGACCCGACCGGGAAGCCGGGTGTCGATGCGCGGCGTGTGTCAGCGCTCGCCCTGAATGCCCGGGTGAATCTTTACGGGCCTCTGCCCGACATGGGGGACGGCCCGCGAGATGCTGCGAAAGCCTGATCTCCGAGGTCGCGTGACCCTAATGTCCAGGCATGGGGATCTTCGACCGCTTTCGGAAGCAGCCGCGCCAAGACGACCGGCCGACGTACGCCGAACCGCCGGCACGCGGCGAGTGCTCCTGTCCTGAGCACGCCGACGACCTGCTCGACCTCGTCATCCCCTACACCGTGGAGATGGCCGAGGAGCTGGGCGACGAGCCGATGACGGTCGGCGACCTCATCGAGTGTGACGCCCTCGGCGTACGCCCCAACGACCCGAGCACGGTGTGGCTCAATGCGGTCGAAGACGGCCGTGTCGTCCCCGACCGGAGGGACGGCCCGTTCCAGTGGCAGCTGTGGGTCGGGGACGAGGCGCGGGCCCACTACGACGACGAGGCGGACCTTCAGCTCGACGCGTCACTCCTCGCGCAGCCGGGCATCGACCGTGTCGCCTGGGAGGACCGAGAGGTCTTCCACGTCGGCGCCACGGGTCTGTGCGAGAGCGGGGTACTGGCAGCCGCCGTACGAGCCCTCGCGGACCCACGCGTGCGGGTCCGCTGACCGGCCCGACTCACCTGCTGATGTCGTCGACCTCGCGGAAGCCCGTCTTCTTGCCCCGTGCGCCCCGGTTCCACAGCCAGGTCAGCACCCACAGCACGACGCCGAGGCCGAGCAGCCAGCCGGCGATCGTGTACTGCACCGGGTCCCGGTCGGTCCAGGGCCCGACCAGGAAGGCACAGGTCAGCGCCCCGAGCACAGGGAGTACGACGGGCGCGGTGAAGTGCTCGTGCTGCACGTGGTGGGCGCGCTTGAGCACCAGGCAGGCGATGTTGACGATCGTGAAGACCCCGAGCAGCAGGAGCGCGGTCGTCCCGCCGAGGGCCTCGACCGTGTCCTCCCCCATGAACTGCGTGACGCCGATGATCAGCCCGAAGGCGACGAGCGTGACGAAGACGATGGCCGCCCACGGCGTACGTCGACCGGGGAGCACCGCCGAGAGCGAGCGCGGCAGCACGTCCTGCTTGCCCATGCCGTAGATCAGCCGGCTGGCCATCAGCATGTTGATCAGGGCGGTGTTGGCGACGGCGAACATCGAGATCAACGGGTAGAGCGTGTCCATCGGCAGGTCCGGAGCGCCGGCCTGGACGACCTCGAGCAGCGGGGTCTCGCTGTCCGCGAGCTGGCCGACCGGGACCACCGCGACGGCCGCGATCGAGACCAGGACGTAGATGAAGGCGGTGAGGCCGAGGCCGGTCAGCATCACGCGCGGGAAGTTGCGGGACGGGTCCTGGGTCTCCTCGGCCATGTTCACCGAGTCCTCGAACCCGACCATCGCGAAGAACGCCAGCGACGTCGCGGCGGTGATCGCGACGAAGGTGCTGCGGTCCTCGGAGGTCTCGAAGACCACGACCCGGCTGAAGTCCACGTTGCCCTGGGTCATGGCGTAGAAGCCGATCAGGATCACGATCAGCAGACCGGTCAGCTCGACGATCGGTCAGCACGACGTTGACCTTGACGCTCTCGCTGACGCCCCGGAGGTTGACCAGCGCGAGCACCGCCATGAAGACCAGGGCGATGACCATGACGGCCGTCGTACCGGCCTCGATGTCGAAGACCACGGCGAGGTTCTCCGCGAAGAACTTCGACGCGGTCGACGCGCTGGTGATGCCCGAGCTCATCACGGCGAAGGCGACGATGAAGGTCAGGAAGTGCAGGCCGAACGCCTTGTGCGTGTAGAGCGCGGCGCCCGCTGCCTGGGGGTACTTCGTGACCAGCTCGAGGTAGGAGAAGGCGGTCAGCGTGGCGACGGCGAAGGCCACCAGGAACGGCGCCCAGGCCGCTCCCCCGACCTCTCCGGCGACGTCACCTGTGAGCGCGTAGACGCCCGTGCCGAGGATGTCCCCGACGATGAAGAGAAGGAGAAGCTTCGGCCCCAGAGCCCGTTTCAGCTCGGGCTGGTCCGTTCGCTGCTCACCGGTCACGTTGGTACTCAACTCGGTCCCCTGTCGCCGGCGTCTCGTTACACCTTGCGCTGATGGTTCCCCGGTTGGCAACGCTCCACACCCACCGGCGGCAGGCCACGTGACCTCGGACTCTCCGGCTCGTTGATGAGGGTGTCTGTCCCACCGCTCTCCGAAAGGCTCGGCATGTCTCTTGGTCTCTCGCGCTCCCCGAAGCGCACGCGCCTCGCGGCGCTCGTCGGTGGTGTCGGCCTCGTCGCCGCCACCGCGGTCGCCGTACCTGCTGTCGCTGCCACCAACGACCCCCTGCGCGAGCAGCAGTGGGGCCTGGACCAGATCAAGGCCGAAGAGGCCTGGGCCTCCACGACCGGCGCCGGCACCGTCGTCGCGGTCGTCGACTCCGGCGTCGACCTGACCCACCCCGACCTCAAGGGCAACCTCGTCGCCGGCGCGACCTTCATCGAATGCAACCCGTCCTGTGGCAACGGTGACTGGAAGGGCCCGGACGGCGTCGGCAACGACGGCGACGAGCACGGCACGCACGTGAGCGGCATCATCGCCGCCGTCACGAACAACGGCATCGGCGTCGCCGGCACCGCCCCCGACACGAAGATCATGCCGATCAAGGCGCTCGAGGAGGGCAGCGGCGCCTTCGAGGACATCGCCAACGGCATCACCTACGCGGTGGACCACGGTGCGGACGTCATCAACCTCAGCATCGGCGCCCTCCCCGGCGTTCAGGCCCTCACCATCACCGGCATCGAGTCCACGGTCACCGAGGCGATCGCCTACGCCAACGACAACGGCGTCCTCGTCGTCGCCGCCGCCGGCAACGAGAGCTTCCCGGTCTGCGACACCCCGTCGTTCGAGGACGGCGCGCTGTGCGTCACCGCGACCGACCCCAACGAGCTGCCCGCCTGGTACAGCAACGGCGCGATCAAGCCCGACATGTTCGCGGTCGCGGCCCCCGGCGGCGCCGGCCTGGTCTTCTGCGAGGACGACGTCGTCTCGACCGTGCCGCTCGGCACCGGCAACGAGGCCTGCGGCCAGACCGACTACGACTACTACGCGGGTACGTCGATGGCGACCCCGCACGTCGCCGGCGTCGGCGCGCTGCTGTTCGCGCAGGGCCGGACCCTCGACAACGTGAAGTCGGCGCTCATCGACACCGCCCGCACCCCGGGCGCGGGCACCGGCGTGTACACCACGTCCTACGGCCACGGCATCGTCGACGCCGCGGCGGCGGTGGCCTACGAGGGTGCTGCGGTGGCGCCCACGACCACCAAGGGCAAGGGCAAGGGCGGCAGCACCAAGAGCGGCAAGGGCGGCCCGAAGGCGATGTGACCTGAGCGCACCGAGGAGGGCCGTCCCAACGGGGGTACGGCCCTCCTTCGTTCTCCGCCACGCCCGCCGGTTCAGCCCACTCAAACCTCTGTGCGTCGGTCGGGCAGGCCCTTAGGGTGCCCTCGTGGACCTCATTCGTCGCTTCGCACCCGCCCAGTACGCTGCCGCACTCGAGTCGTGGGCGTGGCTGGGCGACCTTGATGGAAAGCAGGTCGTCTTCGCGTCGGCCTTCGGGGACCTGTTCCTTCAAGGCGCGGACGGATTCTGGTTCCTCGACACCGTCGATGGCACTCTCTCGCGTCGCTGGGCTGACGCGCAGTCGCTTCAGACTGAGATCAACACACGCGAGGTCCAGGACCAGTACTTGATGCTCGGCTTCGTCGAGACTGCACATCAAGCCGGGTTGAGCCCTGAGCCGCACGAGGTGCTCGCATTCGCGGTGCCACCAGTACTTGGCGGCCCCATGACCTTCGAGAACGTCGAGGTCGCAGACTTCGTCGTGACGCTCAACGTAGCCGGGCAGATCCACGAGCAGGTGAAGGACCTTCCGCCGGGCACCAAGATCTCGGGCATCAACGTCGAAGGCTCCTGACCAGGACTGGCACGTTGCCGTGATCGTGGCCGACCCACGACTCACTCCGCCAGGAAGTTCTCGACCTCCCGGACGAAGACCGGCCAGGCCGGCTCGTCGGCCAGCAGGATGTGGTTGGAGCTCTCGAGGGCGACGAACCGGCTGTCCGGGATCAAGGTGCTCATCAGCCGTCCCTGCTCGAACGGCGGGCGATGGTCGTCCCTGGCATGAAGGACCAGCGTGGGCGCCCGCACCAGAGGCGCCTCCGCTGTCACGTCGATCATGCCGTTGACCTCGAGCACGTTGGCGGCGTTCTCCGGCGAGGTGGTCTTGCGCTGGAGCTCGTTGAACTCGTCCCAGAGCTCGCGTGAGCCCTCCGGCATGAACTGCCAGGTGAACACCTGCCTGAACGCCGGGTCGTCGCGGCCCCACCCGAGCCTCGCGAGCTCGACCTGGAGCAGGTGGTCCCGCCGGTCCTCGTCGCTGTGCGGCCGAGCGAGGCGGCCTTGCGCGTAGGTGCCGTAGAGCACGAGCTTGGTCACCCGCTCCGGATGCCGTGCCGCGTAGGCGACGGCCACGGGACCGCCCTGCGAGATGCCGAGCAGCGGGAACCGGTCGAGCCCCGCCGCGTCGACGACAGCCTCGAGGTCTCGCACCCAGCTGTCGAAGGTGGGTGGCTTGATGTCCCAGTCGGAGAGCCCGCAACCCCGCTCGTCGTACCGGTACAGCTTGTATCTCCGCGACAGGTCCACCAGCCAGTGGCGCCACACCGAGCTGTGCCAGTCGTGGTCGACGTGGGTGAGCCAGTTGGCCGCCTTGACCAGCGGTGGTCCACTCCCGGAGCAGGCGTAGGCAAGGGTCACACCGTCGCCGGTCCTGCAGAAGCGGATCTCCTGCTCGAGCCGCTGCTCGCCGTCCGGTGGAATGCCGCCGACGTCGCGGAGGGCCTTCATCAGGTCGTCATGCAGGCGGACGGCTTCGGCCCCCGGGCCCACGCCGAGCTCGCTGCGCAGCGCACGGTCCAGGCTCTCGAACTGCCGCAGCGCACCGCTCCGGTCCCCGTGGCGCGCCATCTCCCGCATCAGCTGGACGTGGGCCTCCTCGTCGACGGGGTCCAGCGCGACCAGCTCACGCCAGCGCCGCGCCTGCCGCAGCAGCCGGTGGCGCAGGCCGGCCAGCCGCTCACGCGGCTCGTCCGCCCACTCCGCGTAGAGGTCGCCCGGCAGCGGCTCACCCGGGTACCTGTCCAGCACGACCGCCGCCGCCAGGGACGAGCCTTCGGCGAGCGCCTCCTCGGCTGCCTTCTCGAAGTCCTCGACGTCCACGTCGACGGCCACCCCGGGCAGCAGGGAGACCATCTCTCCGCGGAGCACCACCGCGTCAGGAGAGCCGAGTGCCTTGCGTGCGTAGTGCGCCGCCTTGTGCAGTCTCGGGGCGGCGTCCACCGGGTCGACGTCGGGCCACAGCAGGTCCATGACCTGCTCGCGGTGCAGGCGGTGGCCACGCCTCAGCGAGAGCAGCTTGACCAGGTTGGCGGCGTCCCGCCGGGCCCACAGGTCCTCGGCCACCGGCCGGTCGTCGACGAGCACCTCGAACGGTCCGAGCAGGTTGACCGCAACGGCCACGGCCCCTCCTTCCCCGGACACCAGCGATCACTCCCCCACGGGTCCGAGTATGCGACCGCGTTCGCCGTCGACGGGTCCGACTCGGGCCTCTGCGCACCGGTCTACACCGCGTGGCGACTCCTCGGTCCGGTTCCGGCCCGCGCTTGCGCCTATGGTTCTCCGCCTGCCGGGTCACGCGCGCGCCACAGAGTGCGGCCAGGCACTGGGCGAGGCGTCTGGGTCGGGTCAGGGTCGGCGGTGCAGCACGAGCGGGAGTACGACGGCCGCTCCCGACCGTCGCAGGAGAGCCGAGGCGACCGTCACGGGCCACAGCGACGAGGTGGCGTCGACGACGAGCAGCACGCACCGGCCTGCGACGGCATCGGGGTCGCCCACGGACAACCGGTCCCGCCACATCGCGGCCTCCTCGGCAGAGCCCATCTCGCGCACCGCGTCGGGCCCGGGACCTCCGGCGACGTCCAGGGCCGAGCGGTCCAGCCGCCCCACCGACGCGAGGTGGTCCGCCACGTCTCGGGTGAGCGCCGGGTAGCCGGCGGCCGGCAGGTCGACGACCACCTCGGGTCGCGCAGGCCAGTCGTTCCGCCAGCCCGACAGCAGCCTGACGCAGGCCTCCTTGACCTCCTCGGGCGCCTCGGCGTCGCGCGCGAACATCGCCGCGACCGTCTCGCGCCACTCCGGCGCGTCGGCGTACACCAGCGCCCGACCCGGCGCGTGCCCCTCCTCGACCGGGATCCGCCCGCGGGAGCCGAAGGCGCCACCTGGCCACATCTTCCGCGGCTCCACGACGTGCACCTGGCCCCGCAGCAGCCGGGTCACCGCAGAGACGGTCTCGGCCGAGGGCTCGCCCGCGAGCGCCGAGGGCAGCTCGCCGCGGCAGACCGAGCAGCGCCCGCACGGCTCGGCCGTCGGGTCGTCGAGGGACTCCTGGAGCAGCTGCATCAGGCAGCGCTCGCCCCTCGTGTAGGCGCGCATGATGTCGGCCTCGCGACGACGCACCGCGACGATGCCGTCGTAGTGCTCGGCGTCGTAGGTCCACGGCTGCCCTGTGGCGGTCCACCCGCCTTCGACCCGGTCCACGACCCCGTCGACGGCGAGCTGCTTGAGCATGAGCTCCACGCGTCCTCGACGTACCCCTGACTGGGCCTCGACGGCGGCGACGCTGACCGGCTCCCCCACCGGGACGACCGCGAGGACGCGTTCGACCTGCTCGGGACGCGGGATCGTCGCGGTCGCGAAGTAGTCCCACACCCCGGCGTCGGCCTCCGAGGGCAGGAGCACCGCGTGCGCGTGCTCGATCGCGCGACCGGCACGGCCGACCTGCTGGTAGTACGACACCGGCGAGGGCGGCGCCCCGACGTGCACCACGAAGCCGAGGTCGGGCTTGTCGTAGCCCATGCCGAGCGCCGAGGTCGCCACGAGCGCCTTGAGGCGGTTGTCGCGCAGGGCGTCCTCGAGCTCGTGGCGGGTCGACGCCTCGAGCTGGCCGGTGTAGGCGGCGACCGGCACCGAGTCGCCGTGCACCTCGCGGATCGCGGCGGTCAACCGCTCGGCGTCGGCGACGGTGAGCGTGTAGACGATGCCCGACCCGGAGAGGCGTGGCAGATGGTCCACGACCCAGGCGTACCGCTCCAGCGGGCTGAGCCGGTCCACGACCGAGAGCTCGAGGCTCGACCGCGCGAGCGCACCCCGCAGCACCAGGGTCGACTCCCCCAGCTGGGCCGCGACGTCGTCGGTCACCCGGGCGTTCGCGGTGGCGGTGGTCGCGAGCACCGGGGTGTCCGGGTTGAGCCGCTGCAGCACGTCGGAGACCCGCCTGTAGTCGGGCCGGAAGTCGTGGCCCCAGTCGGAGACGGCGTGTGCCTCGTCGATCACCAGCAGACCGAGGCTGCCGGCGAGCCCGTCGAGCACCCGCCTGCCGAAGCCGGGGTTGGCGAGCCGCTCCGGAGAGACGAGGAGTACGTCGATCTCGCCGGCTCGCAGCGCGTCCTCGATCGCCGACCAGTCGTCGATGTTGGAGGAGTTGAGGGTCGCGGCCCGGAGCCCGGCTCGCGCCGCCGCGGCGACCTGGTCGCGCATCAGGGAGAGCAGCGGCGAGACGACCAGGGTCGGCCCGTGGCCCTCGCTGCGCCGGATCGCGGTGGCCGCCCAGTAGACCGCGGACTTGCCCCAGCCGGTCGCCTGCACGACCAGGACGCGGGCGGCGGCCTCGCTCAGCGCGGCAACGGCCGTGGCCTGGTCGTCGCGGAGCCGCGCGTCGGGCCCGGCCATCGCGACGATCACCCGGCCGGCGACCTCGGCCCGCTCAGGTGACAGGACGGCGGACGTCGTACCCGGGCTTGCCTGTGACGAAGTCATGGCCGCGACCCTACGCACCCGCTCCGACAGAGCCGACGGTTGCCCGACCGCAGCCTCCAGGGCAACCCCGGCAGAACGAGGGCCGGGTGTCCTCGCGTCAGAGGGGGTCGATGATCGCGAGCCGCTCGAGGAGGTACAGGAAGGCCGCCGCGAAGTCGTTCTCCTCGGTCTCCTTCTGCACGCGCGGCCAGTCCACCTGCTCGCGGAGCGCGCGAGCCACGGGCAGCATCCGGCCGAAGTCGCAGGAGTGCTCGTCCATCGCGTTCATCTTCTGCACGAGCAGCTCGGTGCCGGACAGCACCGGCATCTGCACCGAGAGGACCTCGATCTGGTCCGCGTCCTCGACGACCTCACGGGTGGCAGGACTCCCGGCGTCGCGGAAGATGATGTCGACCATCGAGTCGTCGGTGTAGACCTTGAACAGCCAGTCCTCGGGCGGTTGGACGACCTGGAAGCCGTCCTCGGCCAGGACCTCCGCTGCTCGGGAGGCGTCCTCGTCGGCGACCATGAAGTCGACGTCGTGGTCGGGCTCCGGGCCACCCCTCGCCCACACGGCGTACCCACCGATGAGCGCGAACGGGATGCCGCTCTGCTTCAGGGCCACGGCGACGCGCTTGAGCGCCTCGCGCATGTTCTCCTGCTCCTCGGCGGCCATGGGACATCACTACCCAGCAAAGCGACAGGACTAACGAGACGCTCTCGGGGAACGAGTGACCTATGCGTGTCGCCACCTTCAACATCCTGCACGGGCGCTCCCCCGCCGACGACCGCGTCGACATCGACCGGTTCGCCGACGCGGTGAAGACGCTCGACGCCGACGTCCTCGCCCTGCAGGAGGTCGACCGCAACCAGCCCCGGTCCGCCAACGCCGACCTGACCGCGGTCGCGGCCGAGGCGATGGGCGCCGTGGAGCACCGGTTCGTGGCCGCCCTGTCGGGCAGTCCCGGCGCGACCTGGATGGCCGCGACCGGCGACGAGCAGCCGGACGCCGCGGCGTACGGGATCGCGCTGCTGAGCAGGTACCCGGTGCAGTCGTGGGAGGTCATCCGGCTCGCGAGCACGCCGACGCGGGTGCCGATGCGCTTCCAGGGCAGCCGCCGGCCGGTGCTCATGCGCGACGAGCCCCGGGTCGCGGTGGCGGCCCGCATCGAGGCGCCACAGGGCGAGATCACCGTGGCGAACGCACACCTGTCGTTCGTGGGCTGGTGGGGACGTCACCAGCTCCGGACGGTGATGAAGTCCCTGGAGGACGTCGACCCGCTGCTGCTCGTCGGCGACCTCAACATGTCACTCGCACGAGCCCGGGCGATCGCGGCCTTGACGCCGCTCGTCGGTGAGGCGACCTTCCCGGCACCGAACCCCCGCGAGCAGCTCGACCACGTGCTCGCCCGCGGCGAGGTGGGACGCGTCGTGGACACCAACGTCCACGAGCTCCCGCTGTCCGACCACCGGGCCCTCTCAGTCGACCTGGAGTGACCAGCGGTACGTCGATCCGCTGGTCGAGCGACCTCCCGCTGATCGAGCTCGACACCGCTGCGCCGAGCACCGCTGGCGCTGGTCGAGCCTGTCGAAGCTTGGCGTGGTTTCGACAAGCTCAACCCACGACGGGCTCAGCGGTCGCCGGCCTGCGGCTTGGTCAGGAACGCCTGCACGTACGCCTTGACCCGGTCGGGCAGCAGCCCTGACCCGAGCGACCCGATCCGGTTGAGGATCGAGCCGGCGACGACCTGGTGCTTCCCCGCCATCATCGCCGCGAAGGCGTCTCGGGCGACGTCGTCCGGGTCGTCCTTCGGGATCCGCCCGATCCGGGTGTCGCGCATCTCGGCGCGGTCGAAGAACGCCGTGTCGGTCGGCCCCGGCAGCAGCGACGTGACGGTGACCCCGGTCCCCCGCAGCTCGTAGCGCAGCCCCTCGGCGAACAGGTGCACGAACGCCTTCGACGCCGCGTAGGTCGCGTGGAACGGCCCCGGCGCGAGGCCCGCGATCGAGGCGGTGAACAACAGCCGGCCGCGGCCCTCGTCGACCATCGACGGCAGCAGCAGCTTCGACAGGTGCACCACCGACCTGACGTTGAGGTCCACGACCTCGAGGTCGGCCTCGAGCGGCGTCTGGTGGAAGTGACCGGAGGCCCCGACGCCCGCGTTGAGCGCGGCGGCAGCGACCGGCCGACCCATGTCGGTCACGGCCTTGTGGAGCGCCTCCACCCCATCGGGCGTGGCCAGGTCGACCTGCTGTGCGACGACGCTCCGTCCACCGTGCGCCAGTCCCGCCGCGGCGTCGTGGACCTCACTCTCCTCCGCGGCGATCACGAGGTCGTACCCGTGGTCGACGAACTGCCGGGCCAGCGCCCAGCCGATCCCGGTCGAGGCGCCGGTCACGACGGCCAGCGGGATGTCTTGCTGCGTGGTGCTCATGCGGGGGCTCCCTCCCTCGCCCGAGGCGGTACCCCACGACGCGAGCGGCAAGCACCTGTCAGTCGACGACGTCGACCTGCTCGAGCACGCGGTACTTCGCGTCGAAGAAGGTGACCGTCCGCACCGGCTCGGTGACCGACAGCCACCACAGGGTCTCGCCGGCCACAGCACCCGGGTCGCTCGTCCGCGCGCGGACCTCGCGGTCATCGGACGTCAGGACCATGGCCGCGACGGCTCCGGAAGGCATCGCCCCGAGCACCAGCTCGGTCGGGAGGCCCGCGTCGAGCGCGCGGAAGGTCCGGATCTGGTCGGGCGACTCCCCCACGCTCAGCCCCGACCGGAACACATGCAGCCCGCCGGCGTACTCCATGAGCAGCGTCCCGGTGCACCTCTCGGCGCCCGGCCAGCGCATGCAGGCGAACGACAGGGTGCCGACGTCGCTGAAGACCCGGTCGGTCGGGGCGACCTGCGACAGCCAGGCGGGCGCCGTACCGCTGGAGGGCAGGTAGCCGTACTCCGCGAGCCCGCTCACCCCGAGGTCGACCGGTGCGCCGTCCACGCGGTCGGACGTGACGATGCCGGTCCAGGCGACCCCCGGGTCGGTGGCTGCCGGTACGACGACCAGCCCGCTGGTCTCGAACGCCCCGGGGACCTCCTCGAGCACACGCTGCGCCAACGAGGTCAGGGTGCCGCCGTCGTCAGGGTCGACGCGCTCCACGAACCCGAGTGCTGCCGCGATGACCGGGCCGGCGATCACGGCGAGAGTGGCGGCCGCCGCCGACCACACGACAGCACGCGGGTGTCGGGCCTGCTCGGCCTCGTCCCGGTCGACGTACTCAACCGGGTCGTGAACGGCGACGCTCATCGGCGCACCTCCCCGCGTGTGACCTCTCCACGATCACACGCCGGGAGGCGCGACGGGAAGCCGGTTTACCCGAAGAAGACCTCGGCCTCGGCGTACAGCTCGGGCGTCACGAGCTTGAGCTCGCCGGTGCCCTCCTTGAGGGGGATGCGGATGATGTCGGTGCCGCGGAGGGCGACCATCTTGCCGAAGTCCTCCTCCTTGACCGCCGCGATCGCCGAGAGCCCGAACCTGGTGGCCAGCCAACGGTCGAACGCCGTCGGGGTGCCACCGCGCTGCACATGGCCGAGCACGACCGCGCGGGCCTCCTTGCCGGTGCGCTCCTCGATCTCCTTGGCGAGGCGGTCGCCGATGCCGCCGAGGCGGACGTGACCGAAGGCGTCCTTCTCCCCGGTCTGCAGCGTCATGTCGCCGCCCTCGGCGGGCACCGCGCCCTCGGAGACCACGATGATCGGCGCGAACCCGTCGGCGAACCGCGACTCGACGTAGTGCGCCACCTTGTCGATGTCGAAGGGCATCTCGGGGATGAGTACGACGGCCGCGCCGCCGGCCATGCCCGAATGCAGGGCGATCCAGCCGGCGTGGCGCCCCATCACCTCGACGACGAGCACCCGCTGGTGGGACTCGGCGGTGGTGTGAAGACGGTCGATCGACTCGACCGCGATGTTCACCGCGGTGTCGAAACCGAAGGTGAAGTCGGTGCCCGACAGGTCGTTGTCGATCGTCTTCGGGACGCCGACGACGTTCACGCCGAGCTCGGCGAGCTTGGTGGCGACGCCGAGGGTGTCCTCGCCGCCGATCGCGATCAGGGCGTCAACGCCGCTCGCGGCGAGGTTCTCCTTGATCTTCTCGACCCCGTGGTCGATCTTGAACGGGTTGGTCCGCGAGGACTTCAGGATCGTGCCGCCGCGGGGCAGGATCCCCCGCACGCTCTCCCGGGTCAGCGGCACGGTGTCGCCCTCGAGGGGGCCGCGCCAGCCGCCGCGGAAGCCGACGAACTCGTATCCGTACTCCTGGACACCGCGCCGTACGACGGCCCGGATCACCGCGTTCAGTCCGGGGCAGTCGCCGCCGCCGGTCAGCACACCCACGCGCATGGAATCGCTCCTTCGAGGTTGGTGATCTGAGCGTAGCGATCCGAATTGGATCGTTCCATACCGGTCTACGAGCTCAGGACCTCCGACCTCCGGACGTACGTCGTACGTCCCGGCTCGCTTCGACGCCGATAAGGTCGGCGCCATGACCTTCTCGATCGTTGCGCGCTCAGCAGACGGCCAGTCCTGGGGCGTCGCCGTGGCCTCGAAGTTCCTCGCCGTCGGCTCTGCCGTACCCGCCGCTGTTGCAGGCGTCGGCGCCATCGCCACCCAGGCCGACGCGAACGTCGCCTACAAGGGCCTGGCTCTCTCCCACATGGACGAGGGCGCGACCGCCTCGGTCGCGCTGCAGCGGCTGCTCGAGGAGGACAGCGGCCGCGAGCACCGCCAGGTCGGCATCGTCGACGTCGACGGCAACGCCGCGACCCACACCGGCCACGAGTGCTTCGACTGGGCCGGCGGCATCACCGACCAGGACGTCGCGATCCAGGGCAACATCCTCACCGGTCCCGAGGTGGTCGAGGCGATGAAGGCGGCCTGGGACGACAGCGCCGACGAGCCCGACCTCGCCCGCCGCCTGATGGCCGCGCTCGTCGCGGGCGACCAGGCCGGCGGCGACAAGCGCGGGCGCCAGTCGGCCGCGCTCCTCGTGGTCCGCGATGGCGCGGGGTACGGCGGCAACGACGACGTCGCGGTCGACCTCCGCGTCGACGACCACACCGACCCGATCACCGAGCTCGGCCGGCTGCTCGACCTCAACGACCTGTACCTGACCGCCTCGACCGACGAGGAGAAGGTGCAGATCGACGAGACGCTCAAGACCGAGCTCGACGACCGCGCCCACCGCCTCGGCCACCGCGACTTCCACGCCTGGGTCGGCAGCGAGAACTACGAGATGCGCGCGAGCGGCGTCGACGACGAGAAGCAGTGGGTCGACGAACGCGTGCTCCGGATCCTGCGCGAGCAGAGCGAGGCCGTCCGATGAGCGTCCTCGCCATCGACGCCGGTACGACGGGCGTGACCGCTGTCGTGGTGACCCCCGACGGCACGATCGCCGCGAAGGGGTACCAGGAGTTCGCCCAGCACTTCCCCCGACCCGGCTGGGTCGAGCACGCCCCCGAGGAGATCTGGCAGGCCACGCTCGAGGCCACGCGAGCCGCGGTCAAGGCCTACGAGGCGACCGGCGGCCCGGAGCTCCAGGCCATCGGCATCACCAACCAGCGCGAGACCGTCCTGCTCTGGGACCGGGAGACCCTCGGCTCCCCCCGCCGCGCGATCGTCTGGCAGGACCGCCGTACCGCCGACATCTGCAACCGGATGCGCGACGAGGGCCACGAGGACCGCATCAGCGAGCTCACCGGGCTGCGGCTCGACCCGTACTTCTCCGGCACGAAGCTGCGCTGGCTGGCCGAGAACGAGGCGAACACCTGGGCGTTGGTCGATGAGGGCCGCTACGCGATCGGCACGGTCGACTCCTACCTCATCGCCCGGATGACCCGCGGCACCTGGCACGTCACCGACGTCTCGAACGCCTCGCGCACGCTGCTGTTCGACCTCGAGCGCGGCGACTGGTCCGACGAGCTCTGCTCGCTGTTCGGGGTGCCGCGCTCTGCGCTGCCGGACATCGTGCCGTCGTGGGGCCCGATCGCCACCTCCGACCCACGGTCGTTCGCCGGCCTGGAGCTGCCCATCGCGGGCATCGCCGGCGACCAGCAGTCGGCGCTGTTCGGCCAGACCTGCTTCGACGTGGGCGACAGCAAGTGCACCTACGGCACCGGCTCGTTCATCCTCACCAACACCGGCTCCGAAGGTGGTCCGCTCCGACGCCGGGCTTCTCTCGACGGCCGCCTGGCGCTCCCCCGAGGGCGAGATGACCTACGCGCTCGAGGGCGCGATCTTCGTGACGGGCGCCGCCGTGCAGTGGCTGCGCGACGGCCTCCAGATCGTGGGCGCCGCCGCGGAGACCGAGGCGATCGCCGGCACCGTCGCCGACTCCGAGGGCGTGGTGTTCGTGCCCGCCCTGACCGGCCTCGGTGCTCCGGACTGGGACCCGCACGCCCGCGGCATGATCATCGGCATCACCAGAGGTACGACGCGCGCCCACATCGTCCGGGCGACGCTGGAGGCGATCGCCTTCGAGGTCCGCGACGTGATCGAGACCCTCCCGGAGCGGACGTCGATGCAGGCGCTGATGGTCGACGGCGGTGCGGCCGCGAACAACCTGCTCTGCCAGATCCAGGCCGACCAGCTCGGCGTACCCGTCGAGCGGCCGAAGATCGTGGAGACCACCGCCCTGGGAGCGGCGTTCCTCGCGGGCCTCGGCACCGGGGTCTGGAGCTCGACCGACGAACTTCGGGAGACCTGGCACCTCGACCGGAAGTTCGATCCGCAGGGTGATCGAGGCGAGGCGGACGCAGCCCACCGGCGGTGGCGCGACGCGGTGGAGCGCTCGAAGGGCTGGGCTTAACCGAGCAGTCGGCGCCACTGAGGCCTGGTCGGGACCCTCGCGCTCAAGTCCGTCCGCGCGTCGACTCGCTGCACAACGATCGGCGCCGGTCTCAGCGCAGGGACTCGAGTGCCTTGCGAGCCCGCTCGACGGCGCCCCGAGCCTCCTCGACCGACTCCTCACGCTCGTCGCGGTCATCCTCGGCGTCGGACAGCTCGTCCTCGTTGGCCTCGATCCGCTGCTCGAGCTCGGCGACCCGCCGACGCAGCTCGTCGAGCTCCCCCTGGAGCTGGAGCCCCTTCGCCTCCCGCTTCTCGACCTTCCGCTGCGCCTTCTCGAGCCTCCGCTCGGCCGCGGCGAGCTCCGCCTCGGCTTCAGCGACCGCTGCCTCGGCCTCCTCGATCGCCCGCGAGTTGTCCTCGACGACAGTCAGCTCGGGCTTGGCCGGCTCGGCCTTCTTCTGCGGCCGTCGGGCAGCAGGCGCAGGTGCCCGTCGT
Source organism: uncultured Actinomycetota bacterium (assembly GCA_963701425.1). Taxonomy (GTDB): domain Bacteria; phylum Actinomycetota; class Actinomycetes; order Propionibacteriales; family Nocardioidaceae; genus Nocardioides_C. The sequence goes on from CAVPAG010000018.1 coordinate 620,092, forward strand.
ACGGCGGTCTCGCCCAGCGCACCCGGGCACAGCCACCGACTCGACCACACCAACAGCCTCGGCACCGGCCACCGCGAGCGGCTTGACCAGCAGGCCGGTGCGGACGGCCTTGGCGGCGTCCTCGTCGACCATCGCGGCGTGCAGCGTCTCCTCGACCTGGGTCGCGACCGGGTCCCCCACCTTCTGGCCGAGCTCGGCGGCCAGCCCACGCGCCTGCCGGGTCACCGCGGCGGTGAGCTGCCGACGCTGACGACCGAGCTCGCGCAGCTCGTCGCCGGCCATCGACTCCTGCGCTTGGCGCAACGCGGCTCCCAGCGAGAGCACCTGCTCGACCTGTTCCGCGTCGTGCCGCACGAGCATGTTCACCACCCAGGCCGCGGTGGTCGGCTTGGCGAGCTTCTTGATCTCGGCCGAGAGGGCCTTGTCGCCGGCGTCCTTGGCCTCGGTGGCCAGCTCGGTGCGGCGGGAGATGAACTCCTCGGGCAGCAGCGCGTACAGCTCGTCCGCGGCCGCCATGAGGTCCATGGAGCCGAGCATAGGGGCGAACGGCAGCCCGAAAAGGGAGCCTCAGCGGATCGCGTGTGCCCTGAACGCGAAGACCAGGCCGTCGTCGAGCGGCTGACCTCCGCACGACCACCGGGTCCCGCTTCGGCAGTCCCGCATCCGCGTGCTCGCGTTGGTCAGCGACAGCGTGACGTGCGAGACGTTGCGCGCGCTGAACGGGACCGAGAACCGCGCGTTCCCTCGACGGTTGACCGCCACCCGGACCCAGCCGACGCGGCCGTCCTTGCGATGGACGAGTGCCCGCGCCACGGACCCGCGAGAGCGTGCCGGCAGGTCGAGCTGCACGACGAGTCGCCAGCGGCCGAGCATCTCCTTGCCCGGCCGGATCACGGCGTGCTTGGTGCTCAGGTGGTCGATCTTGGTGGCCTTCCAGTCGATGCCCCGCCGGTCCTTCGTGATCGTGAACCGTCCCGCGGCAGGTGCCCGGAAGCGCGCGTAGCTCGGCCCCTCGTCGTACCAACGGCCGACGATCCTGTTGGCCGCCCCGAACTCGGCGAACGCGATGCGGAACGTCGAGCCTCGCAGGTCCATCACGTTGCGCTGCGCCTGGAGCGAGCCCTGGCCCCAGCCGAGCCGCTCCCAGACCTGGCGCACCACCGACGGGTCCGGAGTCATCGGCCCGCCGAAGTACTCGGTGAGGAAGCGCCACCACAGCCATGAGCCGTAGAGCCAGTTGTAGTCGTCGCCGTCGATGAAGTCCAAGGGCGCGTGCGGGAAGCGGAGCGCGCTGCGGGCGAGGTACTGGAGGTTGTCGTTGATGTCGTCGTAGACCTCGTCCTCGACCCAGGTCGCGGTGCCCTCCATGAGCCAGGTGTCGGCGTTGATGTTGTAGCCGAACTGGACGGCGTGGAAGAACTCGTGCGCCGCGGTCACGCGCAGGCTCTGCCCGGCAGGCGCGAGGAAGTCCGCGAAGTCGTTGTCGACGACGCAGTAGGCCGCGCGGTGGCGGATGTCGTCGACCGTGCAGTAGCCGTACATGCCGAACTGGCCGAGCTCGGCGAGGTAGATGTCGGTGCGCTTGTCCGGACCGTGGTTCGGCGCGGCCTCGTCGCTCACCGGCGGGCGGTAGCCGAGCTCGACGACGATGCGCTGCCAGACCTCCTCGAAGACGGTCTGGTTCTGCTCGACCCAGTCCGGGACCTTGTCGCCGTCGGTGTCGGCCAGAGCGGGGGCGTCCTCGTCGTTCTTGTCGGTCACCCAGTGCAGGCAGATCGCGGCCTTGTCGGAGCAGGTGTACGCCGTGGGCGCCTTCGGGTCGTAGCCGTTCTTCCAGACGTCGTCGGCGCCGTCGGTGGGCCGGGCCAGGATCCGCCGTGCGACCTTCCGCTCGGACGCGTCGAGGTCGTCCAGGCTCACCGCGAGGTCGCGCAGGACGAGGCTGGCGTGCTCGGCGTCCGGGCTGACCGTCGTACGACGGGCGTCGGGACCGTGCTGGGCGGCCGAGGCGTGGCGGGTTCCGAAGAGGTCCCGGGCGGCGTCGAGGGCCGCGTCGGCTCGCTCGCTGCGTCGCTCCTCCCCCATGCCCTGGTTCTCACCAGGGGCGGCGGACGCCGTGACCGGGGTGACCGTGAGTAGCAGCGCAACGAGCACGCTCCAGATCCCGGCGTGGATACGCATGGTCCCCCTCCGGGTCCGCTTCATGAAAGTAAAGCGTATGGGGCATTCCGGACGTACGGGCGAGAACGCGCCGACCCGGCGTCACTCGTCGTCGAGGCCCTGCTCGATCGCGTACCGGACGAGCTGCACCCGGTTGTGCATCTGGAGCTTGCGGAGGGTGTTCTGGACGTGGTTCTGGACCGTCCGGTGCGACAGGACGAGGCGATCCGCGATCTGCTTGTAGGACAGCCCCTTGGCGACCAGCCGGAGCACCTCGGTCTCCCGGTCGGTCAGCCGAGGCGTCTCCCGGTCGGGCGCGGCGGGGGCGTCGGAGAGACGGCGGTACTCCCCCAGCACGAGCCCGGCGAGGCCCGGCGTGAAGACCGTGTCCCCGCGGGCGACCCGGGTGACCGCGTCGATCAGCTCGTCACGGGAGGCGGACTTCACGAGGTACCCGGTCGCCCCGGCCTTGACCGCGTCCAGCACGTCGTCCTGCTCCCCCGAGGCGGAGAGGATCAGCACCCGGACGGTCGGGTCGGCCTTGACCAGCGCTGCGGTGACCTCGACTCCGTTGGGTGCGGGGATCTGGAGGTCGAGGACGACCACGTTCGGCCGCGCTGCAGGGGCTCGGTTGAGGGCCTCCGTCCCGTTGGCTGCGGTGGCGACCACCTGGAAGCCGGCGGTCTCGAGGTCGCGGGCGACGGCGTCGCGCCACATCGGGTGGTCGTCGACGACCATCACCTTGATCCCGGTGCCTTCAGCCACGTCCTGCATGGAGCTCGCCCTCCTCGATGGGATGCGGCAGACGCTAGCGGTCCAGGTGCCACCCGACCGGCTGACAGGCCGTGCCTGTGCGGTCGCCGTACCTCGTCGCCACGGTGCCGATCAGGTCTAGGCTCGGCTTCATGAGACTTCGCGTGGTCTTCGCGGAGGACAACTACCTGGTCCGCCAGGGCACGTCTGCGCTCCTGGCGACGTCGCAGACCGTGGAGCTGGTCCGCGCGGTCGAGGACCCGCCATCGCTGCTGGCCGCCGTGAGGGAGCTCTCGCCCGACGCTGTGCTCACCGACATCAGGATGCCGCCGACGTACACCACCGAAGGCATCGACGCCGCCAAGCAGATCCGCGCCGAGCACCCCGACGTCGGTGTGGTCGTGCTGTCGCAGTACGTCGAGGAGAACTACGTGTTCGACCTCCTGCAGGACGGCGTCGAGGGCCTCGGGTACCTCCTCAAGGAGCGCATCTCGGACAAGGACGAGCTGGTGCGCGCCCTTCACGACGTCGCGCGCGGCGGGTCTGCCCTCGACCCGAGGATCGTCGAGAGCCTCATGCAGCGGAGGTCGGCCGAGGCGACCTCACCGCTGCTCGGACTGTCCGAGCGGGAGCGCGAGGTGCTTCAGGAGATGGCGACGGGGCGCAGCAACGCAGCGATCGCCCAGACCCTCTTCATGAGCGAGCGGGCGGTCGAGAAGCACATCACCGGCGTGTTCCAGAGGCTCGGACTCGGCGAGGAGACCGGGGTCAACCGGCGCGTGAGCGCGGTCCTCACGTTCCTCGAGGCGGGTGGCCGAACGCCACCTCGGTCCTGACGTCGGCCGACTCGCAGACACCTCACTGCAAGACGTCGTGCGCAGCCGGCGTGGCAGAGGTCGTCCGGGTCCGCGCGACCTCGGTCCAGACCACGCCGCCGAGGAACAGAAGCATCCCGATCGGCCCCAGCGGAGCTGCATGGCCGGTCACGAAGATCAGGGCACCGGTCGCGATGAGGGCAAGGGCGGGCACGGGAGCGGACTTCGCGAGGGCGAAGACCACGGCGAGGCTCAGCGCGAGCAGCAACAGACCTGCCCCGAAGTACAGCGCGTACCCGGCCGGAGACGGCTCGAGAAGCCTGTCGAGCAGCACCTGGGCGCTCTGCTGGTCCGCCTCTGGCAGCGCACTGGCCTCGCGCGCCACGAAGCCCCAGGCGATGCCGAGCACCGCGTCCATGGCCGTGTAGACCACGACGAACGGGATGATCAGCGCCCGCGCGAGACGCGGCCGCCCGGCCGTCGACTCCCTCCACGAGGAACCAGAACACGTACCCCATCCCTCCGACGAGGACGAGCTGGACGAGGTGCAGGCCGATCCACAACGTCGTGGGGTCGTTGACCTCGGGGTTCTCCATCGCGTGAAACGCGCCCAGCACCGCGTAGCAGAGCGGAACGCCGAACAGGACGGCCCGACGGACGAGTGGGTTCCTGTCGTGAGACACGGTGACGGCTTCGGTGGTGATGGTCATCTCGAGCTCCTCGGCGGCCTCCGGCGGACCACGTCGACTACCTCTCAGCCAACGCCCGGGTCCGGACCAGGGCGAGGGGGCTGGCCGCACGACGCTCGGGGGCGAGCCGCACACCGACTCGCGCAGCCACGCCGAGAGCACCGGCACCTGCCCTCGGGCAGATGCCGGTGCTCTCGTGCGGCCTCAGCGCAAGGCACCTCTCACTCGGTGACCACCGCCCGGAGTACGTCGACCTTCGACGCCCGGCGAGCAGGCCCGACCGCCGCGATCACACCCGCCACCGCGGCCGCCACGACGTAGAGCGACAGCTGCACGACCGGGACCGCGACCTGGTTGATGCCCTCGTCCGCGACCGCGCGGATCAGCGCGAGACCGAGCCCGATGCCCAGAGCGGCGCCGATCAGCGCACCGATCACGGAGATCACGACGGACTCCCAGCGGACCATCGCCCGCACCTGTCCGCGCGTCATGCCGACCGCGCGCAGGAGCCCGAGCTCCCGGGTCCGCTCGAACACCGAGAGTGCCAGCGTGTTCACGATGCCCAGCAGCGCGATCACGACGGCCAGAAGCAGCATCACGGTGACCAGGCCGAGCAGCTGGTTGACCAGCCCCGCCATCGCGCCCTGGAACTCCTCCTGGTCCATCACCGTCGTGTCCGGGTGACCGGCGAGCGCGTCGGCGATGCTGCCGTGGACCGCGGCCGCGTCGGCTCCATCGGCCAGGGTCACCATCGACGTACTGACCAGGAAGTCCGGCTGGTACTGCTCGTGAGCACCCAGCGAGATGACGTAGTCGCTGCCGACGAAGCCCTTGTCGTCGTAGATCCCGGACACCGTCAGCGATGCGTCGCCCGAACCGGGGAAGGACGCAGGCACGGCATCGCCGACCTCGAGTCCCTCCGCCGCGGCCAGGTCGTCGAAGACGAGCACGCCCTCGTCCGTCAGGTCGCTGACCTCGCCTTCGACCATGCCGAGGTCGAGCGTGTCCGCTGCGGTGGCCGGGTCGAGAGACGAGTAGCTCGAGTCCTCGCCGTTGAACCGGGCCTCCCCCCATCCTGAGTCCGAGACGGTGGCCACACCTGGGACCCCGCGAACCGTCTGGCTCGCCTCGGGGCTGAACCCGTCTGCGGTGTCCGAGGATGCACGCAGGTAGAGGTCGGCGGTCATCGAGGTGGAGAGGATGTCGTTGAAGGAGGCCTTCAACGAGGCGGCGAACACGCTCACGCCCGCCACCATGGTCAGCCCGATCACGAGCGCCATCGCGGTCGACGCCGTCCGTCGCGGGTTGCGCATCGCGTTCTGCCGTGCCAGCTCTCCTGGCACCCCGCGCCTCAGCAGCGGAGCACCCAGGAACCACGCCATCGGGCGCACGATCACGGGGGCGAGGGTGGCGACCCCGAAGACGGTGACGACGACCCCGATCCCGATGTACAGCGCGGGCAGCGGGCCGAAGAGCGCCATCAACAGCGTCGTGACACCGACACCGGCCATGACCAGGCCGATGGCCAGGCGGCGCTTGGAGACCCGGTCGACACTCGGCCCGGACTCGAGCAACGCCTCGACGGGCAGCACCTTGGTCGCGCGGCGGGCGGGTGCGACTGCGGCGACCACGGTCACCAGCGTGCCGACGAGCAGGCCGACCGCCACGGTGAGCGCGTCGAGCCGGATCGCGGAGGTAGGCAGCGCGAGCCCGAACCAGGACATCAGTGTCGAGAGCCCTCTGGCCATCCCGACCCCGAGCCCGATGCCGACCGCCGACGCCCCCACGCCGAGCACAACTGCCTCGGCGAGGATCGTGCGCATCACCTGGCGACGGGTCGCTCCGATCGCGCGGAGCAGCGCGAGCTCGCGGGTGCGCTGGGCGACCTGCATGGAGAAGGTGTTCCAGATGATGAAGGACCCGACGAACAGGGCGACGCCGGCGAACGCCATCAGCGCGATGTTCACGAAGCCGAGGTCCTCGTCGACGGCCGCGGTCGCCTCGTCGGTGACGGCCTCACCGGTCAGGGCCTCCACGCCGGCGGGAAGGCCCGCCTCGAGGCGGTCTGCCAGCGCCGTGTCCGAGACGCCCTCCTCTGCCTGCACGACGACCGAGTCGTAGATCCCGTCCTTGTCGAGCACGCGCTGGGCGGTGGCAAGGTCGAAGTAGGCGCTGGTGGAGCCGCCGAGGTCGTCCAGGTCGCCGTACCCCACGGTCCCGACGACGGTGAACGTCTCCGTCGGCCCGCGGAACAAGATGTCGATCTCGGAACCGACCTGGAGGTCGCCCGTCTCCGCCGACGAGGCGTCGATGGCCACCTCCCCCGGGCCCTCCGGGGCACGGCCGGTGCGCAGGCTGATGTCACCTCTCAGCGCCGGGTCGGCGCTCAGGTTCCCGCCCTGGGTGGGGGCCGCGCTCGGCTGGATCGGCTTCCCTTCAGAGTCGGTCAGCATGGCGTAGCCCAGCACCGAGCCCTCCGCCGACGCGACACCGTCGACGTCGCGGATCGGGTCGATCACGTCGGCCGGGATCGGCGGACGGGCTGCGGGGTCGGTGGTGTCGGAGTCCGACTGCGCGCGCACCACCACATCGGTGCCGGAGTTCACGGTCTGGAAAAGGCCGTCGAAGGCGGCCTGCATGCTGTTGGTCAGCATCATGGTGCCCGCGAGGAAGGCCACCCCGAGGGCGATCGAGGTGGCGGTCAGGAACAGGCGAAGCTTGTGCGCCAGCATTCCCTTCAAGGCTGCACTCAACATGACGTCACGCTCCGAGGTGCTTCATGTAGTCGAGTACGTCGTCCGCGGTGGGCTCAGCCATCTCGTCGACGATGCTGCCGTCCTGGAGGAACAGCACCCGGTCGGCGTAGCCGGCAGCCACCGCGTCATGGGTCACCATCACCACCGTCTGCTGCAGGTTCTGTACCGCGTGCTTCAGGAAGCCGAGGAGCTCGGCTCCGGACCGGGAGTCCAACGCCCCGGTCGGCTCGTCCGCGAACACGATGTCGGGTTTGGTGGCGAGCGCGCGTGCAGCCGCGACGCGTTGTTGCTGGCCGCCCGAGAGCTCGGACGGCTTGTGTGACAGGCGTGGCCCCAGCCCGACCGTCTCGACGATCGTCTGGACCCAGAGGGGGTCTGGCTTCCGGCCGGCGATCTTCAGCGGCAGCGTGATGTTCTCCCCCGCGGTGAGGGTCGGCAGGAGGTTGAACGCCTGGAAGATGAAGCCGATCTTGTCGCGCCGCAGCAGGGTGAGCTCCTTGTCGCTCAGCCCCGTGATCTCGGTGTCGCCGATGAAGACCTGGCCCTGCGTCGGCCGGTCGAGGCCGGCGAGGAGATGAAGGAGGGTCGACTTGCCGGAGCCCGACGGCCCCATGATGGCGGTGAAACGGCCCAGGCCGATGTCGACCGACACGTTGTCGAGGGCCAGCACGGTGGCTGCTCCTTCGCCGTACGCCTTGGTGACGCCTCCGGCGCGGGCTGCGGTGCCGGTGGAGCGAGCTTCGAGGATGGTCATGAGGACTCCTGGTCTGTGTCGCCGACCGCTCGGCCGGCGACTTCCAGTACAGGCTTGAACGGCCCGCGTACCCATCGGGCCAGGCGCACGCCTCGCGCGGGTTCCCCTCGAGTCGGCCGAGTGGTTTCCCCCGGCAAGACGCATTCAGAGTGCGGGAAACCGCATCGAGAACTTTCCGCGCACGCCATGACTGCTCGCCGGCACTGCAGGCGCACACTGGGTTCATGACCCCGACGCGGGCGGGTTCGCTCACCGGGCGGTCCGTGACCGTGCTCGGCTGGCTGGGAGCGGCCGCCCTCGTGACGGTTGTCTACTCGGTCGTCGTGCGCGGGGGTGGCCTGCTGATCGACTCCACCACCTCGCCGAACGTGGGCCTGTCAGTGCTGGCGACGGCGATCGTGGCGATCACCATCGAACCGGTACGACTGCAGGCGGAGCGGCTGGCTGGGCGGTTCGTCCGTGTCACACAGCCCTCGCCGTACGACGTCCTGGCCGGCTTCTCCCCACGACTGGACAGCTCGTCGCGCGAGGAGGAGCTGACGAGTCAGATGGCACGGCTGCTCGCGGAGGGCACCGGGGCGGCCTGGGCGCAGGTGTGGCTCCTGGTCAACGAGCGACTGACCCTGGTGGCCACCCACCCGCCTGGGGTGGACGCGCGGACCGACCCGCCGCCGCTCGCCGGGACCGAGGACCACGACAATCTGCGGAGCGTCCCCGTGGGGCATGGCGGCCGACTGCTCGCAGTGCTCCGTGTCCAGGAGAGACCTGGTAGCCCGTTGTCCCCCGTCGAGCAACGGCTCTTCGCGGGGCTGGCTGCGCAGGCGGGTCTGGTGCTCCGGGACGAGCAGCTGCGGGCCGAGCTGAGGGACCGTCACCGACAACAGGCACTGCGAGCCGCGCAGCTACGGAGGTCCCGAGATGACCTCGTGGCTGCCCAGGACCGGGAGCGGCAACGCCTGGAACGCGACCTGCACGACGGAGCACAGCAGCAGCTCGTCGCACTCGGGATCAACCTGCGGCTTGCCGAGGCAGTCGCCGAGGCCGCGCCGGAGCAGGCGACCGCATTGCTGGCCGAGCAGGCTGTCGCGGTGAACACGGCCATCGAGACCCTGACGACCCTGTCGCGGGGTGTGCACCCGCGGGTGCTCAGCGAGCACGGCCTGACCGAGGCGCTCGCCGCCGCCGCGGGGACCAGCCCGGTGGCCACACGGCTCGCCGCCGATGATGTCGGGAGGTTCACCGTTGAGGTCGAGGCGGCGGTGTACTTCTGCTGTCTGGAGGCACTCCAGAACGCAGCCAAGCATGCGCACGCGACGGCGGTGGAGGTCGCCTTGTCCGTGCAGGCAGGAGAGCTCCGGCTTTCGGTGAGCGACGACGGGGTCGGCCGGGCGTCCGAGCGGCCCACCGGCAGCGGCCTCGAGAACATGCGACGGCGTGTCCAGTCGCTCGGTGGTCGCCTCGACATCTCGTCATCGCCGGAGGCCGGGACCACTGTGACCGCCGTCGTACCGGCCCTGCGCGTGCCCAGGCAGAGGTCCGGCTGACATGCGGGCCCGCCTGGCCTGGATCCTGTTCGCACTGACGTGTGTGTGCGTCGGGGTCCAGGTGGCCACCCTCGTGCTCTCGAGCGAGGCGGTGTTTTCCACGACCCACATCGCCGACGCGTTCCCCCTCATCACGCTCGCCTGCGTCGTCGGAGCCGGCATGGGGGCGCTCGTCGTGGCCCGCCACCCACGCCACCGGATCGGTTGGCTCCTGGTCGTGGGCATGTTCGGCACCGCCCTGGGCCTGGCAACACAGGGCTACGGTCGGGCTGCGCTCGAAGGAGATCTCGGGTCCGCTCCTGGCGGTCAGCTCGCGGTCTGGGTGAGCCGCCTCTTCGACGCCACGTTCGCCGTGGCCGTCCTCGCGGTTCTGTTCCTGCTGGCCCCGGACGGGCGCCTCCTCTCCCGCCGGTGGCGGTGGGCGATGGGCGGGGTCCTGCTCGGCGTCGCCCTCCACCTGCTGCGGGTCGCTGTCACGCAGCCACACGAGCTGGACGCGGACGGTGCCGTCACTTCCAGCAAGGCGGTGCTGATCGACACCCTGACCGTGGCGGCGGTCGTCGTGCTGTTCGCAGGCGTGGTCGCGGGCGTCGTGTCCCTCCTTGTCCGCCTCCGCCGCTCAGCCGGGGTGGAACGCCATCAGCTGCGTTGGGTCGCCGCCGCAGCCGGAGGGCTCGCGGCCGGTGTCGCCGTCGCGGTGGTCGCCGGCCTTCTCGGGGTGCCCAACTGGATCGCGATCCTGCCGTTGATGCTTGCCTACCTGTGTGTTCCGATCTTCACGGGCGTGGCGATCCTGAAGTTCCGGCTGTACGAGATCGACGTGATCATCAGCCGCGCGATCGTCCTGACCATGCTCACCGGGCTGGTGGCTGTCGGTTATGTCGCGGTTGTCGTGCTGCTCGGCGAGGTCGTCGACGCACCGGCCGAGGGGACCTTCTGGCCTTCGTTGATGGCGACCGTCCTCGTCGCGATCAGCGTGCAGCCGTTGCGGCGTCGACTGGTGCAGCTGGCCGACCGTGCGGTCTACGGCGCCCGCGCTGTGCCGTACGAAGCCCTGGCCGACTTCACCAAGGGCTTGCAGGAGAGCCCTACTCCGCAGGACCTGGTCGACCAGGTGGCTGAGTCCGTCGGAGCGGCGGTCGGCGCGCGGCACGTGGAGATCCGGCTGGTCCTCCACGGCGACGAGGTCATCTCGGCGGCGTGGCCGAGTGCCCTGACGCCCGCCGACGGGCCGGACCTGCTGCTTCCCGTGGCCGACCGCGAGGCTGCTCTCGGCGAGCTGGCGGTGACGTGGCCGCCCGGCCGATCCAGCCGACCCCACGAGGAGCGCCTGCTCCGGGACTTCGCCGTCCAGCTCGGGCGGGCGTTCCGCAACCTCCAGCTCGAGTCGGACCTCGCGGAGCGGGTCCAGGAGCTGGCGGCGCAGGCGGACGAGCTGGCCGCCTCCAGTCGCCGGCTGCTCTCGGCCCAGGCCGAGGGTCGCCAGCGGTTCGAGTCCGCGATCCACCGTGAGGTCCTGCCCCACCTCGATGGCTTGTCCCAGGAGGTCGCCACCGCGTTGCACTCACCCCGGGTCACCGCCGTCACGCTCGACCCGATGGTCGCGCGCACGCACGAGGCGCTCGCGGCACTGCGCCGGCTGACTCGTGGGGTCTTTCCGTCCGAGATCACCCATCGAGGGCTCGTCTCCGCACTCCGCTCGCAGCTCGGTCTCGCGGGAGTCGTGGGAATCCTGACGGTGGACGACACGGTCGCCGACACGCGGTTCGACCCTGCCGTCGAGACCGCGCTCTACTTCTGCTGCATGGAGTTCCTGCGGGAGCTCGACCCACCGGACCGCGTGGCCCTGACCGCACCTCAGGGTGGGGTGCTGGTCCTCGAGGCGTCCGGCCGGCCCTCTCGTGATCGCCTCGAGGGGCGCACGGGGCACCTCGCCGACCGGGTGGCCCCCTTCGGAGGCGTCGCGGCGATCGACGTCGTTCACGACCGCGCCGCGTTGCGCGTCGAGGTGCCGCTGGACTCAGCCCTCCTCCCGCAACCGGGCCAAGGTGTCGGCGCCCAAGGCTGACGTGATGACGTAGCCGCTGGCCCGCGCGCTGAACCGGGCTCACGGCCGGACGTAGCGTCCACGCCGGTGCACCAGCGGCTCCTGCTCCTCGCCGATCTCGACGTGCTCGATGGTCGTGTCGAGAAGGAGCGACCAGCCGACCTCGCTCGTGCCGGTCAGGCTCACCCCTGCCCAGGCGCTCGCGCCCTCGAGCCGCGGCCCCCAGTCGGTGTCCGCCCAGGTGCCGAGCGTGAACACGCCGCCAGGCGCCGGGGCCAGTCCCGCGAACGCCTCGGCGAGGTCTCGGTGCGGCCACTCGAGAAGCTGTACGACGGCCCGCCCGGTGTCCTGGACCGCGTCGGCGAAGTCCGAGTCCGGGTCGACCAGCGCGAGCGCATGCCCCGGGTCGCCGGCCGCGATCATCAGGGAGGAGACGGTCAGGCCGGCTCGGCCCCGGTCGGCGCCGGTCGTCCACAAGGTGACCGTGCCTCCCAGCCGACCGCGCAGTCGACGTACCGGGTCACGCTCGGACTCGGGCTCGGCGAACGGGTGGTCCGAGTGGATCGTCACGCGGTCTCCTCGGCGCGGCGCTTCATGCCGGCAGCCTCGAGGGCGATGTACCTGTCGGTCAGATCCTTGCCCAGACGACCGACAAGGCCGGCGAGCGGGCCGGTCTGCTCGACCGCGAGTCTGAGCTGGGTCTTGCCGCCGTCGACCTGGGTGACCTCGTGGTACGCGGTGCTGCGGAAGCCGGGCCCTCTCGCGGTCCAGATGAACCGTTCGTTCTCGACGAGCTCGGTGACCTTCCACGTCGCGGGCGGCAGCTTCGGCTGGTGGACCTTCACGCGCATCCCGACGCGGAGCGGACCGCCGTCAAGACGCTCGACCGAGGTCATCGACTCGGTCAGCTTCGGCCAGGACTCCACGTCCTTCACGATCTGCCACACCACCTCGCGCGGCGCGTCGATGGTCACTGTCGTCTCGTTGAGTGTGGTCCCCATGCCCGCAACGTACCGCCGTCGGCGCTGTCACCGCGGGAAGACGAGCTCCCACTCCGTGCCTTGGCCCGGCGCGGTCACCAGCGTCGCCGTGCCGCCGAGGTCGGTGACCCGCCCGCGGATCGACTGCGCCACGCCGAGACGCCCCTGCGCTGCCGCCTCGTCGAGACGGCCATCCGGTATGCCGGGCCCCTCGTCGCGCACCGTCACGACCACCTGAGCGCCGAGGTTCTCCAGCAGCACCCAGGCGCGGGCGTCGTCGCCGACATGACGGTCGACGTTGTCGAGGCAGGCCCGAACGGCGCCGACGATCTCCTGGGCCGTCACTGCAGCAACTTCGACAGGCTCGCCCGGCAGCGAGACCGTCACACGTCCGCTCCCGAGCGACCTCAGCGCTTCGGCGAGGTCAACGGTCCCACTGGGTGGGCTGAACTCCAGGGTCGAGCTGTAGCCAGGGGTCGAGGCCGCCACTCTGCACCAGCGCACGCAGCGCGACCTCCTGCTCCCCCGCCAGCCGGCCGAGCTCCGCCGCCTCTCCCCCGAGCTCACGACCACGCCGCTGCACGAGGGCCAGCACCTGGAGCACGCCGTCGTGGACGACACGCGCCAGGCGCGCCCGCTCGGCGGCCGCGGCGGCCGACCGCTCGGCACGGTCGCGCGCAGCCGCCATCTCCTTGAGCAGCCCGGAGGTGTAGCCGAGGACGGGGCCGCCGATCATCAGCAGGAAGATGTTGCCGTAGTTGGTCTGGTCCAGGTCGCTGCGGATCGCGATGTCGGCGAGCGAGACGGTGACCGAGGCGATGAGCCCGCCGACCCAGTGCCCGCGGATGCCCCAGGCGAGCACCACGCCCATCACCCAGAACCCCGGAACCGTCGACTCGAGGTCGTCGCCCCTCACGAGCGGCGAGACGAGGATCGTGGCCACCGTGACGGCCAGGTCGGTGAGCAAGAGCGGCAGTCGTCGGAGCGGCGGCTGGTCGTAGGCCCAGATCGCGACCGCAGTCCAGACCGTCATCAGCGCCAGCGTCGTGACGGCCAGGGCCGGCCGCTCGACGGAGTCCCAGAACCAGATGTTGAGCCCGACGGCGTTGAGCAGCACGACGACGCGGAGCGCGGCGAGCGCCCGGTACATCGTGGTCTCGACGGCCTCGGTGGCCGCGTCCGTGCCTGCGCCGATCCCCCGCGGACTGCGCATGCTCAGGAGGCTTTGAGCTCGGAGCTCCCCGACTCCCCCGTCGGCTCAGCGTCGGCGGCCTTCTTGGCCTCGGCGGCGGCCTTGCGCGAGGCCTCCTTGTCGAGGGCCTTGGCCTGGGTGGCGTACATGTCGACGTACTCCTGGCCGGACAGCTGCATGATCTCGTACATGATCTCGTCGGTGATCGACCGCAGGATGTAGCGGTCGTTCTCCAGGCCGTCGTAGCGCGAGAAGTCCAGGGGCTTGCCGAAGCGGACCACGGGGCGGGTGAACGAGCCGAACTTCTTGCCGGGCGGCGCCACGACGTCGGTGCCGACCACGGCGACGGGGATCACGGGCACGCCGGTCTCCAGGGCCAGCCGGGCCACGCCGGTCTTGCCGCGGTAGAGCTTGCCGTCGTGGGAGCGGGTGCCCTCGGGGTAGATCCCGAACAGGTCACCAGCGCCGAGGATCCGCTTCGCGGAGAGCAACGCGCCCTCGGCGGCGCCGCCGCTCGAGCGGTCGATGGGCACCTGACCGGCGCCGGAGAAGAACGACTTCTGGAGCCAGCCCTTGATGCCCGAGCCGTTGAAGTACTCCGCCTTCGCCACGAACGTGACGCGCCGGGTCAGGGTCAGCGGCATGAACAGCCAGTCCGCGTAGGAGAGGTGGTTGCTGGCGAGGATCGCCGGACCCTCGTCGGGTACGTTCTCGATCCCTTCGGCCTGCGGCCGGAAGACGAGGCGCAGCAGTGGGCCGATGAACACCCATTTGAGCAGCCAGTAGAACACCCGTGGACCTCCCTGTTGATGGCCAAACCCTAGCCCCGTTTCCCCCTCCGTGCGACGATGCCCTCGAGTGGCCCGCCGCATGCGTGCGTGCCGCCATACCGTCCCGCCGCACGCCCCTGGGAGTGACCGTGTCCGTAGCCCCCCACGCCGAGCCCTTCTACGCCACCGGCGAGCCCGACGAGTCCACCGGTCGCACGGTCGGCGTCCTGCTCAGCCACGGCTTCACCGGGTCGCCCGCGTCGATGGTCCCGTGGGGGCGGCACCTGGCCGCGCACGGCTTCGGCGTCGCCGTCCCCCGGCTTCCCGGGCACGGCACCACGTGGCAGGAGATGAACCGGACCGGTTGGCAGGACTGGTACGACGAGCTCGACCGCGCCTTCGAGAAGCTGAAGGCCGAGCACGACCAGGTCGTGGTCGGCGGACTGTCCATGGGTGGCGGTCTCGTGCTCAAGCTCGCGGCCGACCGGGGCCGCGAGGTCTCGGGCGTCATGCTGGTGAACGCCGCGGTGGCCTCCAGCAACAAGCAGCTCCTGGCCGTGCCCGTGCTCAAGCGCGTGATCCCGTCGATGCCCGGCATAGTGAACGACATCAAGAAGGCCGGCGCCGACGAGCACGGCTACGACCGGGTCCCACTGAAGGCGCTCGGGTCGATGCTGGCCGGCTGGAAGCAGGTCCGCGAGGACCTCGCCAAGGTCACCCAGCCGATCATCCACTTCCGCTCCGCCGAGGACCACGTCGTGGACCCGTCCTCGTCGCAGATCATTTCCAGCAAGGTCTCGTCACGGGAGGTGAAGGAGCGCATGCTGGAAAACAGCTACCACGTGGCTACGCTCGACAACGACGCTCCTGTGATCTTCGAGGAGTCCGTGGAGTTCATCCGGCGGGTCACCTCCGCCAGGTGAGCTGGCCGGTGACAGCTGAGCCAGGAACAGCAGGGCGAGGGACGAGGACATGACGCACACCCCTGACGAGCCGAACGACCCCGCCGAGAGCGGGTCATCGGCGCGTGACCAGGGGGCCGGCCGGAAGCTCGACGAGGACGCCGCCTGGCGCGAGATCGTCGAGCACTACGGCGACCGTCCGGACGTGGAACCCGTCGGTCGAGCCTGTCGAGAAGCCCGACCCGCCGGTCGAGGACCGCGAGGAGCGACTCCGCGGGCTCTTCCGACCCAGCTGGAACGACCCGCTCGAGACCGAGGCGACCTGGGACGACGAGGGCCACTTCGTTCCCCCGTCACCTCCCCCGATGCCGGTGCTCGACCCCCGCCGCCGAGCCGCCTGGGCCGGGCTGTTCGGGTCCCCGTTCTTGATGCTGGTGGCCGTCGTACTCGGGTGGAGGCTGCCGGGCTGGCTCATGCTGGGCCTCGCCGGCGCCTTCGTCGGAGGCTTCGTCTACCTCATCGCCACGATGCCGAACCGACGCCCCGGGGACGGCTCCGGCAGCGACGGAGCGGTTGTGTAAGGATCGCCTTCGGTACCCAACCCGAAGGAGTCCTTGGTGCAGAGCGAGACCGTCGAGATCACCGGCCACCTGATGGACACGGGCATCCTGTCGCGGGTGCTCGACGACATCCGGGAGTACGGCGGCGACTGGGTCATCGACCGGATCGACGTAGGCCGCGAGGCCGCCGACACCTCACGCGCGGTGATCACGGTGTCCTCGGAGGACGACGAGGCCCTCGAGCGGCTGCTGATGCGCCTCCAGACACGCGGGGTGAACCAGGTCGACCCGGGTGAGGCCTCGGTTTCCGAGGTCGAGATGGACGGTGTGTTCCCCGACCACTTCTACTCGACGACCAACCTCGAGACTCGCGTGCGTCTCGGCGGCCGGTGGCTCCGGGTCGAGAACCCGGAGATGGACTGCGGCCTCATCGTCGAGGGCGAGGGGGCGGGCCTCCGCATCTACACGCTGCCCATGGCCGACGTGAAGGCCGGCATGAAGGTGATCTGCGGCGCCGGTGGCATCAAGGTCGCGATCCCCGAGCCCCCTGAGGCCGGCGGGTTCGGATTCATGGAGTCCGAGGTCTCCAGCGAGAAGCCGCAGGCGGTCCTCGTGCGCCAGGTCGCCGACGGCATGCGCGAGGCCAAGGCTGAGGGCAAGAAGGTCCTCTGGGTCGGCGGCCCCGGCGTCGTCCACACCGGCGCCGCCCCCGCGATGGTCGCGCTGGTCAAGGCCGGGTACGTCGACATCCTCTTCGCCGGGAACGCGCTGGCGACCCACGACATCGAGTCCGCGCTCTACGGCACCTCGCTGGGCATCGACCTCGCCATGGGACGCGGCGTCGAGCACGGCCACGAGCACCACATCCGCGCGCTCAACACGATCCGCAAGGCCGGCTCGATCAAGGACGCCGTGGACCAGGGCGTCCTGACCGGCGGGATCATGCACGCGCTCGTGACCGAGGGGAAGGAGTTCGTGCTCGTCGGCTCTGTGCGCGACGACGGCCCTCTCCCCGACGTCTACACCGACGTGATCGAGGGCCAGCGCGCGATGCGGGCTCAGCTGAAGGACGTCGGCTTCTGCATGATGGTCGCCACCATGCTCCACTCCGTCGCGACCGGGAACATCCTTCCGGCGACGATCCCGCTGGTGTGCGTGGACATCAACCCGGCCACGGTGACCAAGCTCGCCGACCGGGGCTCGTCGCAGGCCCGCGGCATCGTCACCGACGTCGGGCTGTTCCTCGAGCAGCTCGCGGTCGAGCTCGTCCCCGACTACCGCAACCGCAGGGTCTAGCGCATGACCGAGAGGATCGATGAGTAGTCGTCGGTCCACCGGACCTGCCGGGACTGGTCGAGCGGCTGCCACCCCTCCTGGTCGAGCAGGGAGTCAATCGCATCCGGGTCAGGGCTGAGTGCTGCCCAGACACTGGGAGTCGCGCCGTCACCATCCCCTGACTTCGACCCAAGCGCTCCGTGCCACCCGAGGTGCTCGTTGGCGCCGGCAATGACGGGTTGCAGGTCGAAGACCCGGTTGCTGATGTGCACCAGTAGCACACCGCCCGGCGCGAGGCGGTCTGCGTAGAGCTCCATCGCCTCCTCGGTGAGCAGATGGACCGGAATCGCGTCGGAGCTGAACGCGTCGAGCACCAGTAGGTCGAAGGAGCCGGCAGGAGACTCAGTGAGGCGGAGACGACCGTCGCCCACAACAGTCTTGATCTCGGCGTCGCTGTTCTCGAGGTAGGTGAAGAGCCGGGGATCGCGGGCGATGTCGACTATTCCCTGGTCGATCTCGAAGAAGGTCATGCTTTGTCCATGCCGGCCGTAGGCAGCGATTGTCCCTGCGCCGAGTCCCACGACACCGACGTTACGCAGATCGGCCCGATCCAGCTGCCCGAACACGTCACCGAGGGGACCCGTCGATGAGTAGTAAGTCGTGGGTTCGTCACTCCTTGCCCTGTCCATGAACTGCGCACCGTGGATGGTCGTGCCATGGGACAGGACGTGCTGGTCGTCCCGAACGGTCACCTCGTAGCTTCCGTAGAAGCTGCGCGCCCGCTCCAGCGTCTCAGGATTGTCCCCGAGCAAGGGGGCGCCTAGCAGGGCCAGGCTGACGACGACCGCCACCAGGGGCAGCGCGGAGATCCAGAGCGCGAACAGGAATGCCAACGACAGGTAGACGACGAGGAGCAGCGGCGACTCCTGAACGCTCGACAGTGGAACGAGGAATCCCAATGCCGCTGCGGACGCCGCCAGCAGGACCAGCGCCGCGCGCACGCGGTTGGTCTGGAACTGTCGCTGAAGCCATCCCTGCGACAGAGCTGGAACACCGAGGACGAGGAGAGGTACCGCCAGCAGCGCCAATGGGTACTCCAACACGCGGTCGAAGAGGACCGGTGCAACGACTCCGTTGAGCAGGCCGCCAAGGGCGCCCCCGATGGCGATCACGAGAAAGTAGCCGGTGAGGTGCTCGGGAGCCGGGCGCTCGGCAGCAAGCCTTGCGTGAGCGGCATATGCCACCGCACCCAAGAGCACGAGGTTCAGCGCTATGAGTGCGTTCGTCGGGAGAAGGCTCGGACGGACCAAGATGAGGATGGCAACTACGCCCAAAGCGACTGCCATCCTGGTGGGCCAACGAGGTGAGATACGCGAGCCCTTGCCGAAGGCGAGAACGAACGTCGCGAGGTAGATCGCGAGGGGCACGACCCATAGCAGGGGGAAAGCCGCGACGTCGGTGGAGAGGTGCGCCGTGACCCCGAGCATGAGCGACGACGGCAATAGAGCCAGGAGTGTCCATCGGAGAACGCTGGCGGTCGGGATCGGGTCCCGCTTCTGCGCCTTGGTCGATGTCACGCGAGGACCTCGCGCACCAGCAAGCGCCACGATCGCGCTGGTTGCGCACAGGACGGCGAAGATCGCGAACCCCCAGGTCCAGAGCCGCCGCTGGTCCGCGAGAGACACACTCGGCTCGATGAGCAGGGGGTAGGCGAGTAGACCACCGAAGCTGCCCAGGTTGCTGGCGGCGAAGAGGAAGTAGGGGTCCTCCGACCGCGCGTTGCCGGTCCATGAGTACCACCGCTGAAGCAGCGGCCCGGTCGTTGCGACCACCGCGAAGGGCAGTCCAATCATCAGGACCAGGGTCCGCAGGAGCCACAGAATCGGTGAACTGTCCTCCGGCGGTGCCGCAGTCGCCGGCAGGACGACCGGCAACGCGAGCGCGGGGAGGATGAGCAGCGGGACGTGGAGCCTTGGCTGCCATCGGCTGCCAAAGCGGTTGGTGGTGGCGTGGGCGTACCAGTAGGCGACAAGAAGCAGGACCTGGAAGAAGAGTGAGCTCGTGCTCCAGACCGTGGCAGAGCCGCCGTACGCGGGAAGCAGCAGCTTGGCAACCATCGGTTGAACAACAAAGAGCAGAGCCAGCCCCGAGGAACGCGGTCACAGTGAAGAGGACCGGGGTGATCACCGCCAGCGAATGCTTGGGAACCCTGGTGTGCACCTCGTACGCCGACAGTTCTTCGAGTTGCTGCACCCTTGCTTCCCTCCCTGAGCTGCCGCGCCCACCTTGCGACGGAAGCGCACAGAATCATAGTATTTCGTGCGCAAACTCGAAAAGCGTCAAATAGCAAAATGATCTGATAGATGTCCTATAGCGCATTCAAAACAGCCAAACGTGTTGTATCGGCTCCGCACTGATGGCCAGGACGAAAAGCCGGCCCATGTCCACGGAGACCTAGAGAAGGCGATCGCCTCGCTAGGGATCGAGGCAGCCGGGTACGCTGGAGGACCCAAGAGCTGGACTGCGGCCGATCGCCGAGGGCTCCGGTTGCCGCTGCCGTAGCGTAGCCGCCGGACGGACGGCAACGGCAGCCTAGCTAAGTCTCGCCCGGGTACGGACCACGCGACTTGACCCGTTGTAACTATTTCTTCACAAAGCTGTCCATCTGGTAGCGACGTACAAATAGCCTCGCAATGAGGACTTATCTAGGGGGGCCTATGTCAAGTCGTCTGCGTGGGGGCTGCCAGCGCCGTGCTGTGCAGCAGCCTGAGCAGCGTGGGGCAGTTGCAGTCGAATTCGCACTGGTTGTTCCACTGCTTGTGATGCTGCTGCTAGGAACCGTGACTGGTGGTGTGGCGTATAGCCACGGTCTCGGGCTCACGAACGCTGTCCGTGAGGGCGCTCGTTTCGGGGCGACTACGGATCAAAGTGGAACGTGGGCTGCAGACGTGGTCTCGCGCACTCGGGCGGTCCAGTTCGACGACAACGGTAGCCCGGCAGCGACCGAACTGTGTGCCCAACTCCGCGAGGTAGGCAACGGCTCGCCGATCGCCAGCGATGGCGCTTGTTCAGGACCCCTAGCAGGTCCGGTTTCACCGAGCGGCTTCTCGGCCGGCGATTGCTACGTGTGGGTCGCCGGGACCCGCGACTTCTCCATCACGCTCGGGATCTTCCCCGACCTCGGCGGCACTATGACGCGCACGTCCGCTGCTCGGTACGAGAGGGAGTGCCCGTGATGAGGAGAGACAGTGCTCGCGGTGACCGGGAGCGGGGAGCTGTTGCGATCATCGTTGCGCTGAGTATGTTGGCGCTCGTCGTGGCCGTAGGTCTTGTATTCGACTTCGGCCTGGCCCGATTGGACAGGCAGACGAACAAATCAGCCGCAGACACAGCTGCGGCTGCCGGCCTTCAGGCGCTCGACGGTGGCACGGGCGAGGTCTACACATTCCGGGGCGCCTGTGCAGCCCTTTCCTATCTCACCGAGAACCAGCCGGCGCTGAAAGACGGCGGACTGAGCGGCTCCTGGACCGACGGCGACGGGAACTCGGTGGCCGACCCCTGTTCGACGCCCAGTTCCGTCGTGTGTGACCCGACTGACCTGAGCACGTGGGCGGTCTACACCGGCACCCACACTGATCCTGACATAGAGGTGACCATCAAGAGCGGGTACGACCTCTCCGATGGGGGTTTCGGTGAGGAGTCCCTACCGTCACTGGCCGCAGACGGCTCGGAAGAAGACGGCTGTGACCAGCTTGCGGTCATTGTGAGCGAGACTCGGAGCCCCGGTTTCGGGAGCCTCGCGACGACCGCCGATCTGACGACTCGCGTGCGTTCAGTAGGTCGAGTCACCATCGGCGAAGAGGGCCAGGGTGCGGTGGCGCTGCTGCTCCTAGAGCGCGAGGACTGCCAGGCCATCAACACAGTCGGTGGAGCATCGGTGCTTGTGAAGGGCACCGCGGATTTGCCGGGAATGATCCACTCCGACAGCCTCGGCAGTGGCAGCGGGTGCGGCCCCACCAACAAGGTCTTCAACGGAAACCACACCGACGGCATCGTCGCGGAGGCCTCGCAAGACGGCGCGTATTCCGGACTTCTGACTACTCGTGCCCTGAGTGGCGCGGCGGGTGCAGTCGCTGGCAACGCGACCGACCCCATCTCTGAGGTCTACGGAGGCCCATATCCCCCGGGAGCGCCACCCGAGGGCCGAGAGTTGGTGACGAGGCGCCCTGTCGACAACCGTTACCTGGACGCTGTGCGTACCGAGCAGGCAACGGCCCACACCATGGCAGCTTGGACGCCTGCCGCTGCAACAGCGGCGGGCTGGACAGTCAGTGCGGACTGTAACCTCACGCCAGCCGAGAAAGACGCAGTCAAGTCTCTACGTCAACTGCCCGGGCAACCCTGGGTTCAACCAGGCGAACGTGACATTGCCGAATGCCACGCACGTCATCTTCAACGGCATCGTGGCCGCGAACAACCTAAACATGCCGAAGGCTGAGCGGGTCTACGTCTACGGCGACTGGGGCGGTGGAAACCCTACGGGGTTCGAGGTCTCGCCGAGTTTCCGGATGCACCACTTCGGAAGCGCGACCTGCTCTGAGGCGCCCACCGGCGACTCGGACCAGCGCGCTGTGTTCTTCGTTGGCGGCGGCCAGTTCAAGTCATCGAACAGTTCCGCAGTCCTGCAGATGTGCAATACGACGATGATTCTTGGTGGCGGACAGGTTGGCGGGTGCCTCCCGGCAACGATCGGCAGCGACCCCATCGACAACAGTTGCACGGGGTTCGTGCAGATCACCGGCGGTAGCCAGGACTGGACGGCTCCGAACTCCACGAGTGACCAGGCCGACCAGACTCTGTGGGACAAGTTCGAAGACCTGTCGCTGTGGACCGAGGCCTATGGCAGCCACACCATTGCCGGTGGCGGCAACATGCACCTGAGCGGGGTCTTCATGGCACCTGAGGCCGACTCCTTCAACATCAAAGGCGGCGGTTTCCAAGACGTCGAGAACTCCCAGTACATTGCACGCAAGCTGAACGTCACCGGCACCGGAGCGCTGAAAATGATGCCGAACGCGAAGGACGTGGTGACCATCCCGATTATCGGTGGGTTCGCTCTGGTGCGCTGACGGGCTTCGAGCGTTCCCTGAACCGGCAGGATCCATTCACCAACTTGTCGGTCTGAGTCGGTCGTCACCAACCGTTTTCCTCGTATGAGTCGTCCAGATTGATCTTCTGCACGGGTGAGTGATCGCGGCGGTGGCTGTCCTCGATGTCTGTCGACATAGCGGCCGCCGCCGCGTGGCGCAGGGAGGCGGCAGCGCTGCTCAGGTGCTGCTTGACCTCCGGACTAGTGTCGCCGGAGCAGCCGAGATCAACTGGCAGATCGGGCAGTACTTGCAGTCCTCGCCGCCGGTCGCGATGTGCTCGTTGAAGTCCGGAACACCGCGGCGGCACCGGCCGCCGCGCAGCGGTGTCGCCTACCGTTCTCGCGTGCCCAGTCCTGGAGGGCACCGAGCAGTTTGACTGCCTCCTCGGCGACGCTGCCGACCGGCTCCTGGTCCTCGCTCACACCGGCTCCTCGACGGGGGCCTTGAAACGGATCTGAAGCGCCCCGTCCTCGACTCGTCGCCCCGGCCACCGCGTGCCCCCTCAGGGAGGCTGGCAGGGCGAGAAGGCGACGGTACGAGCCCACGGTCACCACCAGTTCATCTCCATGCCTTGCCAGGTCGACGTCGGTCTTGGCGACAAAGGGTAGGGCGATGCTCAGGACGGTGCCGTTCGACGTCCGCCGTACGGTCATCGGACCGTCACCGGCCGGCGAGCTGAAGCGGGTCGTCCTCGCCGTAGCGCGGCGCTCGCGAAGGCCGCCAGCTCGCTCGACCCCCACCGGCTCCGAGGCCCGGTACGTCGACCGCCAGATCGGCATGTCGGCGAAGGACTGCTCCACCTCGCGGAGCACCTCGCGCCTGGGCCGCGACCCACTGCTCGCGCCACGCGTCCGCGCCGCCTCGGGGAAGACCCGGTTCGCGACGACACCGTCGACGCGGTAGCCGTAGAGGGACAGGGTGGTCAGCGACCGGCGAGCCTCGGCCACGACCACCGTCTCGGGCGTGAGCACGAGCCGGACGCTGGCCTCCTTGCCCGTGAGGATGGCCCGGACCTCCTCCAGGTCCGGTGCAGCCGCTCGATCGCGTCGAAGACCGTGTCGTGCGGCATCGGGACGCCGGCGGCCCTGGCCAGGACCGGCTTGAGCGCCTTGACGACGCGGCGCTCCATCGGGAAGACGCGGTCCATGTACCAGCCCAGCGCCTCGGGGAGGGCCAGCAGCCGGAGCGTCTCCGCCGTCGGCGCGCAGTCGACGATGATGACGTCCCACTCCCCCGACACGGCGTGCGCGCGAAGCTCGAGCAGGGCCAGCACCTCCTCGGCGCCCGGGATGACGGTGAGCTCCTCCGCGGTGATCGGGTCGACCCCCGCGGCGTCCAGGACCGACAGCAGGTAGCCCTGGATCTCGACCCACGACTGCTCGAAGCGACGCTGCGCATCGACCTGCTGCACGAAGAGGTCGCTCCGCGACCTGCGTCGGCTCGCTGCCGATCGGCACTCCGAAGGCGTCGGCGAGGGAGTGGGCGGCATCGGTGGAGAGAACCAGGGTCCGGCTCCCCCGGGCAGCGGCCAGGGTCGCCGTACCGGCTGCGGCCGTGGTCTTGCCGACGCCACCCTTGCCCGTGAAGAGGATGATCCTCACGGCGTCACGCGAGAGACTCGACGCGCTTCTTCAGACCCTTGAGCGCGGTGTCGATGATGACCTTCTCGGCCTTGCGCTTCAGCATGCCGATCATCGGGATCGAGATGTCCACGGCGAGACGGTAGGTGACCTCCGTCGACCCGTCGCCACGGTCGTCGAGCTCGTAGGCGCCGTCCATCCCCTTGAGCATCTTGCCCTGGACGAGCCACCAGCGGACCGACTCGTCGCCGTTCCAGTCGTACTCGAGGGTGTACTGGTCCTTGATCGGGCTGGCGTCGAGCTCGAAGTAGACCTGCTCGGCGCGACCGTCGGCGCCTTCCTTGACGACGTCGGCCTTCTTCACGCCCTGGGCCCACTGGGGGTAGGCGTCGAAGTCAGCGATCACCGCCATGATCGCTGAGGGCTCGGCGTTCACCACGATGCTCGACGTTGTCTGTTCGGCCATGGCGCTCGGTGCCCCTCCAACGAAGACTGCTGAGGGCGCGAGCGTACCGGATGGCAAGCTCGCGCCTCATGCCGGCGCACTCTGCGAACGGATCAGTCAGCGAGCTTGGCTAGCCTCAGGCCCGTGTCACATGAGGTCACCCAGGCGGGCAGCGTGAGGTTGATCTCTCCGACTGGGCACGTATCGCACGAACTTGGAACTGCAGATATCTCGCGTTGCTGTCGGTAAGCGACCGTGGAAGGGTTCCAAGCATGAGCCTCGTGGTAAGCGGCTCGTGCCCCGCCTTGATGGCACAGATCTGCACCGCGGCGAAGTCGACGATGTCGATACATCGGCGTTGTCTCCAGGACCTTCGGTCAGACGTCGTAGACGGAAGGACGATGGTGTCGTCCAAGATCGACTGGATCATCTCGTCTCGAAGCTGTTCGAGCGATGTTTCCGTTGCTGGGCTCGAACGTGCATCGGAAGCGGCGTTGTCGAGATCGGGTCCGGATAGCCGAACTCGGTCCAGTCGCCGACAAGGTCCGTTCCCGGGTTATCCAGCTCAGCGGTTCTCGAGGTCGAGGGTGCCGAAGTTTCCGGGTGCGCTTCCGCAGCCGATGTCGGCATTGGATGAGATCCATGGTGATCGCGTCACTCGGGTAGCGTGACGCGAGGTCGGCCACCTCCTCGCACAGTGCGAAAGGCCGCAGACCCATGATCAGTCGCCAACGGGCCCCACGATGACCTCGCGATCGCTGCCCGATCGGGAGGTCGCCTGATCCCCGTAACACCGGCGAAGAATCCCGGCGAGTTCTGCGTAGCGCTCGCGGAGATGACCAGACATCTGGGTCGCGCCCGCGCACCTCGCATGCGGCCGGAAAGGCCCGGCCGTCACCGGCCAAGAGCTTCGCATCGATGTTCGAGCACGTTCTGCCGGAACACGCCTCGGCCGTGGATCGGTCCGACCGATTGACGAGCGCCAGCGCCTCCATGCTCGGCGCAGTCCGCGTCCTCTGGCGGCGGCGAGCGCCACGTCGTTGCCGACCGCCAGGGCGGCCGCATCGACGCCCGTTCTGGAGGTCGCGCTTGTTCGCGTAGGCCAGGCCGAAGTCGGTGACGAAGGCAAGGAACGTTGCGAAGACCAAGGTGAGCACCGCAACGAGGATCGCGACCGCGCCCTTCTCAGACGCTCCGCCACGAGAGCGCGGTCAGTTGTACTCGCATCGCGAGGCTCCTGTCGTCCTCAGCGTGAGGTTCTGCGACATCGCGAGCGGGATGTTCAGCTCGGCCCGAACGACGTCTCCACGTAGAGAACGTCGTCGCTCGCGGCGCCGTCGCACGGAGGAAGCGCCGCACCCGGGGCCGGATGCCGACAGCCACGTTGGCTGCGGCGCCACACACGAGCAGACGCTGAGGCGGGGTCACTTCCCCGCGTGACCTTCACGGCCAGGTCGATTCGGTGACATGCCGACCGTGGTCGCGTTCTCACGTGCCTTCGCCACCACACCCGCGCAGTCGCGCGGCGTTCCCATCGCGGCCGCGTAGAGGTTGACCGAGCCGAATCGCGCGCCTTCACGGGCTGCGCTGGCCACTGTGGCCTTCTGGGCCATCACCGTTCCGAACTCGATCACTCCGAAGACGAGCATGAGCAGAAACGGAACAACTAATGCGAACTCGACCACCGAGGCCCCACCCTCACGGTCGCGTCGCTGCTTGAACAGTTCTATGGATTCCCCCCCGAGCCCCTGATTCGCCCGGGTCATGTCTGCCCTCCTTCCGGCCACGAGTTTGTCCGGTTTGGCTGGATCCAGGGGAAGAACGGTAAAAACAGTGCATCCGGGTCATCTCGGCATAGTCTCTCAGGACGCCATGGGAACTACTCGCACGCGATAACGTCGGACTAGTTGCCAGTAGACACATGACAGGAGTGGCCCGTGCGTGAGTACTCCACTCCCCTGACGGTCGACCTCCCCACCGCGGGCAACCTGACCGACGACGTCGTCCGAACGCCGCAGACCACGCTGAGGCGGTCTGCTTCAGCCGACGGACTCCGTCCGGCTGGAGTGACGTCACGGCCGCCGAGTTCCTCGCCGAGGTCAGCCTGCGTGGCCAAGGGACTCATCGCGGCCGGGATCGCCGAGGGCGACCGCGTGGCGCTGCTCTCCAAGACCCGCTACGAGTGGACTCTCTTCGACTACGCGATCTGGTTCGCCGGCGCGGTCACTGTCCCTATCTACGAGACGTCCTCCGCCGAGCAGGTTGAGTGGATCCTGTCCGACTCCGGCGCCACGGCGGTCATCGCCGAGACACAGGCCCATGCCGACCGCTTGTCCGAGGTCGAGGCGCAGATCGGGCCGCTCGACCACCTCTGGGTCATCGACAGATGGCGCGATCGGCGACCTCAGCGCCGCCGGCGCCGCTGTCGCCGACGAGCAGCTGGAGGTACGTCGGACCAAGAGCAACGCCGGACACGCCTGCGACGATCATCTACACGTCGGGGACGACGGGCCACCCGAAGGGCTGCGTGCTCACGCACGGCAACTTCATGTTCGAGCTGGGCGTCGCCGTTGACGAGCTCCACGAGCTCTTCGAGGACGAGGATGCCGCGACGCTCCTCTTCCTTCCCCTCGCCCACGTCTTCGCGCGGATCATCCAGATCGGAGCCGTCAAGGCGCGTGTTCGGCTCGGTCATTCGGCGGACATCAAGAACCTCATGCAGGACCTGGACACGTTCAGGCCGACGTTCATCCTCGGCGTGCCGCGGGTCTTCGAGAAGGTGTTCAACACCGCGTCGCAGCGAGCAGCAGCCGACGGCCGAGGAAAGATCTTCGACCTGGCCGCGGACACCGCGATCGCCTACAGCAAGGCCTTGGACTCAGGCCGGCCCGGACCCGTGCTGCGCGCGCGGCATGCACTCTTCGACAGGCTCGTCTACCGGAAGCTACGCGAGGCGCTCGGCGGTCGGTGTCGCTACGCGATCTCCGGTGGCGCTCCCCTCGGCGAACGGTTGGGACACTTCTACCGAGGGATCGGTCTGATCGTCCTGGAGGGCTACGGACTCACCGAGACCACCGCGGCGGTGACGGCCAACCGACCGACGATGACGAAGATCGGCACGGTCGGGCGACCCCTGCCTGGCACCAGCGTCCGGGTCGCCGACGACGGGGAGCTCCTGATCCGGGGCGGGCAGGTGTTCTCCGGCTACTGGAACAACTCCGAGGCGACGGAGGAGGTCCTCACCTCGACCGGGTGGTTCAGCAGCGGGGACCTGGGCGAGATCGACGACGAGGGCTTCGTCAGGATCACCGGACGCAAGAAGGAGATCATCGTGACGGCCGGGGGCAAGAACGTCTCCCCCACGCTTCTCGAGGATCGGATCCGGGCTCACCCGCTGGTCAGCCAGTGCATGGTCGTCGGCGACGGCGAGCCGTTCATCGCCGCCCTGGTCACGATCGACGCCGACGCCCTGGGTCCGTGGGCCGAGCAACGCGGCAAGACCGACGACGTCAGCGAGCTGACCTCGGACCCCGATCTCGTCGCCGTGATCCAGTCCGCCGTGGACGACGCGAACAAGGCCGTCTCCCAGGCGGAGTCTGTCCGAAAGTTCCGAATTCTCCCCGTCGACTGGACCGAGGAGACCGGGCACCTGACCCCGAGCCTCAAGCTGAGACGACGTGTCGTCATCACCGAGTTTCGCAACGGATGTGGACGCCCTTTTTGACCGCGCTTGACGCCGTCTGAGCCACTGTTTCCGGCGTGCTGATGCACGTTTTCCCATGCCCGAAACATATGAATAGACAGGTTTTCGAGACGGCAGCCCCTTAGGTATAGAAATCTATGTACTTGGGGCCAGAGGGGAGGCTCCAGAAGGGCGAGAACCCTCTTCGGGCTCCGCTGTTCTACTCGTGACTACACGGATGTGGAAGAGACATGGGACGTAGAACGGTTCTTCTTCTTGTGGCTGCCCTGATCGCGGCCGTCGGCACTTCGCTGGTGTTCCTGTACGTCCGCGGCGTCGATGCGCGCGCGGCCGAGCGGTTCGATGCCGTCGAGGTGCTCCAGGCCGTCGAGGTCATCAACCCCGGCGAGACACTCAGCGAGGCCCAGGCAGCCGGCAAGATCCAGATGGGGACGGTCGGCCAAGGCTCAGGTACTGACCGGCGCCACCACCAGCATCGCCGACATGGGTGACAAGGTTGCGCTGACCACCGTCTACCCGGGTGAGCAGATCATCCCCGCGAAGTTCGGAGATGCCGGCGAGCAGGAAGTGCTCACGATTCCTGACGGCCAGATCGCGATCTCGATCAGCCTCAGCGACACGGCACGAGTTGCAGGCTTCGTCAACCCGGGTGCCGAGGTGGCCATCTTCAGCTCCTCCGACGCGGGCGCGATGGGCAACACCGACACGACGACGCGGCTGTTGCTGCCCCGTGTACCAGGTCATCGGTGTCGGCAGCACCACGGTGGTCTCGACCACGACTACCGACGCGACTGGCGCCCAGACCGTCGAGCAGCTCCCACGGACGCTCATGACTCTCGCGGTCGACCAGGCCGACGCCGAGAAGATCATCTTCGCCGCCCGCAACAGCGAGCTGTCCTTCGCACTGCTCACCGAGAAGTCCGACGTCAAGGCCGGCCCGGGCGTCACCTCCGACAGCGTCTTCAGGTGAGCTAGTGCCCACCATCGTCGAGCCCCAGGCAGCCATCGCCGAGATGTTCTCCTCGGCCGTCGGCGTGCGCTCCAAGCACCTCATGAGCCTCGAGGAGCTGAAGCGGAGCCTGAGCGAGGACCCGAACGAGTACGCCGTCGTCCTCGGGCCCTCAGTCGATCTCGAGGCCGCAGCGGCGCTCGCGGACACGCTGCGCGTCACGAGGCCCGCCACGAGCGTCATCCTCGTGCGTCGCCGCGTCGACACCAGCGTCCTGGCCGAAGCGTTGCGCTCTGGCATGCGCGAGGTGGTCGAGGAGCGCGACCTCGCGGGACTCGGCCAGGCAGTGATGCGAGCCGGCCAGGTTTGGGAGGCCGTCCATGGCCCATCAAACATCGACGCGTCCGCGCAGCACGGCCGCCAGGTCACGGTCTTCTCGCCGAAGGGCGGAGTCGGCAAGACGACGCTCGCGGTCAACCTCGCGCTGGCCCTCAGCCGCTCGGACAAGAGTGTTTGCCTGGTCGACCTCGATCTCGGTTTCGGCGACGTCGCCATCACGCTTCAGCTGTTCCCTGCGCGCACGCTCGCGGACGCCGTACCTCTCGAGTCAGGACTCGACGCGGACTCGCTCGACTCCCTCCTCACACCGCATCGCGACGGCATCCACACCTTGGTGGCACCGGTGCAGCCGGATGCGAAGGACTCCATCCCGGCGTCTCTCGTGGGGAAGGTCCTGTGGCTCCTCAAGACGAAGTTCGACTACGTCGTCGTTGACACCGCGCCGAGCTTCGACGAGCACGTGCTGCAGGCGATCGACGAGACCGACGAGTTACTGCTGGTCACAACGCTGGACATCCCGACGCTGAAGAACGTGAAGATCGCGGTGGAGACCCTCGATCTCCTGAACTTCCCGAAGGCACAGCGACGACTCATCCTCAACCGCGCGGACGACAAGGTGGGGCTCAGCGCCGAGAAGGTCGAGAGCACGCTGGGCATGTCCATCTCCGCCTCGATCCCCACGTCACCGCAAGTGGCGAGCTCGACCAACTCGGGTGAGCCGATCCTGGTGTCGCTCCCTCGTCACGCAGTCAGCAAGGCCATCGCGGCACTGGCCGATGATCTGCAGGTCAGCAGAACGGAGGCTGCTGAGCACAAGTCCGAACGACCTGGGCGAGCGGCCGCACCCAAGCGCAGTCTTCTTCGTCGGAACGGTAGGTAAACATGAGCAGCTTGACCGACAGGCTCGCAGCCGCATCCCGCGACCGAGTCCCATCGTCGACGACGAACACGACCAACGGGTCATCCTCGGAAGCCCAGAAGGTCGTGTCGAAGGCCGAAGGTGCTGAGGACCGCTTCAGCACCTTGAAGGCACACGTGCACAACAACCTGCTCCAGCAGCTCGGCCCCAAGCTGTACGACGCCGACATGCCGCAGTCCGAGCTCGAGCAGATGGTGCGCGCCGCACTCCAGGACGTCATGGCGGAGGAGGAGACTCCCCTCACGTCGGCGGACAAGAGCCGCATCACCCAGGAGATCTCCGACGACATCCTGGGCTACGGACCGATCGAGCCGTTCCTGAGGGACCCTGACCTGAGCGAGGTCATGGTCAACGGTCCCGACGACATCTGGATCGAGCGCAACGGTCGCCTGGTCAAGGTCGACGGGCACTTCAACGACGAAGCCCACCTCCGCCGTACGATCGACAAGATCGTCTCGCGCATCGGCCGGCGTGTCGACGAGTCCAGCCCCATGGTGGACGCGCGCCTCCCCGACGGCAGCCGTGTCAACGCCGTCATCCCGCCCCTGGCAGTTGACGGCTCGCTGCTCACCATCCGAAAGTTCTCGGCCGACCCTTACACGGCAGCCGATCTCGTCGCCTTCGGCTCGATGTCGCAACGCACCGCCGACTTCCTCGAAGCCTGCGTCAGGGGCAAGCTCAACATCGTGGTCTCGGGTGGTACCGGCGCCGGAAAGACGACCACGCTGAACGTGCTGTCGTCCTTCGTCCCATCCGACGAGCGAATCGTCACGATCGAGGACGCCGCCGAACTTCAGTTGCACCAGGACCATGTGCTCCGTCTCGAGTCCCGTCCTTCCAACATCGAGGGCAAGGGTGCAGTCGACATCCGAGACCTGGTGAAGAACTCGCTGCGCATGCGCCCGGACCGGATCATCGTCGGTGAGGTCCGTGACGCCTCGGCGCTGGACATGCTCCAGGCGATGAACACCGGTCACGACGGCTCGATCTGCACCATCCACTCCAACGGGCCTCGTGACACGTTGTCCCGCATCGAGACGATGGTGCTGATGGCGGGCATGGACCTGCCCATGCGGGCAATCCGTGAGCAGGTCGCCTCGGCGATCGACCTGATCGTCCACCAGAGCCGCCTCCGCGACGGGTCGCGCCGCATCACCCACGTCACCGAGGTCGAGCGCATGGAAGGTGACGTGATCACGCTTCAGGACATCTTCCTCTTCGACCACTCGATGGGCTTCGACGAGAACGGCCGGAGCCTGGGCGGGCTACGTTCGACCGGACTGCGTCCCAAGTTCCTCGAGAAGCTGGCGCACAACAACGTGCACGTCGACCCGATGCTCTTCGCGATGGACGGCGGCTTCTGATCATGTCCAGACGGCATTGGACTCGCGGAGTCGTCGCAATGATCGCGGCCTGCGCCATCACCGGCACGACGGTCGTGGGTGCGTGGGCGGCAGGTGAAGGGGAGATCGACCACGCCGAGGCCAAGGCCGGCACCCTTCGGGTTCTCTACTCGGTCCCCGACCTGGCCGAGGGCGTCGAGCCGGACCTCGAGACGCTGCAGATCTCCGTCAACGGCGCCGACCTCGAGGCAGAGGCCGAGTTGGCGGCCTCGGCGAGTGCCGGCGACCAGGTGCGCCGTACGACGATCATGGCCATCGACACGAGCAACAGCATGAAGGGCGACCGCTTCGAGCAGGCCAAGGCCGCCGCCAAGTCATTCCTGGACGCCGCTCCGGCGGACGTCTACGTCGGGATCGTCGCCTTCGCCGGGAGCGTCGAGGTGGTGCAGGAGCCGACGCTGGACCGAGATGCCGCCGCGAGCGTGCTCGACGAGCTCAGTCTCTCGCTGGAGACTCGTCTTTACGACGGGGTCATCGCCGCCACCAAGGCCGCCGGCTCCGAGGGTCAGCGAAGCCTCCTCGTTCTCTCCGACGGCCGTGACACCTCCGAGACAGATCTGGAGGACGCCGTCGACGCCGTCGCTGCGTCCGAAGTGCGGGTCGACGTGGTCGCTCTCGAAGAAGCCGCCGAGGCGAACGGGCCTCTCGAGGCGATGGCATCCGAGGGCGGCGGCACCGTGATCGCCGCGCAGGACCCTGACGCGTTGACGGCGCTCTTCAACGACCAGGCGGCAGCCCTCGCGCGGCAGGTCCTGGTGACCGCTTCTCTGCCCGAGGACTTCAACGCCACCGAGGGCTCCGTCGCCGTCTCCGTCGACGCCGGCGGCGAGACCTACTCCGATACCGCGTTCGTCTCCTTCGGAAGGCCGCGAAGAAGACCGCGTCGGAGCTCGCCTGGTCCCCAGCCCGTCGAGCCACCGTCGCTGCTGATGACGCCGCGAGGTCCTCTGGGCGGACTCGCCGCACTCGGCCTCGGCGCTCTCGTCGTGCTGCTCGGCGCCTTCGGCGTCTTCGGCGAGGGAGCAAGGAGTCCCTCGAGGAGCAGATCTCGGCCTACACGCGGGCGGGCGCCGCGAAGAGCGCAAGGCCGCGGCAGCCGCTCGCAGGCCAGCGCGTCCGGGCTCGTCCAAAGACGGTCGCCGAGTCGGCAGTCGACCTGGCACAGAAGGCGCTGGAGGGCAACGCCGGGTTCGAGGCCAAGCTCGGCGCAAAGCTCGAGGGCGCAGACCTCTCGCTGAAGCCCGCGGAGTGGATCCTGCGTCCACGCCGGCATCGCCCTCGGAGCGCGGCTCCTCGGCTTCCTGCTGAGCTCTGGCGGCATCCTGCTCACCGCTGCTTGTTCCTGTTCGCGGGCGCGATCCTGCCCTGGCTGTACCTCGAGCATCCGCAAGTCACGACGTCTCAAGGCCTTCAACGGACAGCTCGCCGAGACCCTTCAGCTCATCGCCGGCAGCCTGTCCGCCGGTCTCTCGCTGGCCCAGTCGCTCGACACCGTCGTGCGAGAGGGCTGCGAGCCGGTCGCCGGTGAGTTCCGCCGCGCGCTCGATCGAGGCCCGTCTCGGTGTGTCAGGTCGAGGACTCGCTCGACTCCATCGCCAAGCGCATGGAGAGCGCCGACTTCGAGTGGATCGTCATGGCGATCCGCATCCAGCGTGAGGTCGGCGGCAACCTCTCCGAGCTCCTGACTCAAGGTCGCCGCGACGATGCGCGAGCGGGAGTACCTGCGCCGACAGGTGAAGACGCTCTCCGCCGAGGGCAAGATGTCCGCCTGGATCCTCGGCGCGCTCCCGCCGGCCATCTTCGTCTACATGCTGATGGTCGAACCCGACGTACGTACAGCCGATGTTCACCACGCCGCTCGGCTGGGCGATGCTGGCCGGCGCTGTCGTGCTCATGGCGATCGGGGCGTTCTGGATGAGCCGAGTCGTGAAGGTGGACGTGTGATGACTGCAACCACACTGCTCATCATCGGCATCGTCGGCATCTTCGCCGCCCTCCTGCTGTCGCTGGCCGCCATCGGCGTCTTCACCAACGAGGCGCGCGGCGTGTCGAAGTCTCTCGCGGTCGTCGAGGCGTTCTCCGCCGCGCCCGAGGCCATGCAGAAGGAACTCGAGCCGTCGTTCCAGGACCGGGTGCTGACTCCTCTCCTCGACCGCTTCGTCGGGCTCGGGCAAGCGCATCACGCCCTGCCGACCACGCCGACCGGATCCGCAAGAAGCTCGACATCGCCGGCAACCCTCCGGGTTGGACGGTCGACCGCGTCGTGTCCCTGAAGTTCGTCGGCCTGGTCGGCGGGGCGGCGGCAGGCCTGCTCTTCTGCGCTCCTGCTCGGCGTCGGGTTCGCTCCGCTGCTTGGCCGTGATCGCGGGCTGGCGGCTGTCGCCGGCTACTTCGGTCCGAACATGTACCTCTACCAGAAGGGCTACGACCGCACGGCCCAGATGCAGAGGGCACTGCCCGACGCGCTGGATCTCCTGGTGATCTCCGTCGAGGCCGGCCTCGGCTTCGACTCGGCGCTGTCACAGGTCGCCCGGAACACCGAGGGGCCGCTCGCCAACGAGTTCGCGCGGGTCCTTCAGGAGATGCAGATCGGTCTCGGCCGTTCCAACGCCCTGCGAGCGCTCGGCGAACGAAGCACGCTTGCCCGACCTGCGTTCCTTCGCCTCGGCCATGGTTCAGGCCGACTCCTTCGGCATCCCGATCGGCCAGGTGCTCCGGGTGCAGTCCGACGAGATGCGCGTCAAGCGTCGGCAGCGCGCCGAGGAGCAGGCACAGAAGGTGCCGGTCAAGATCCTGCTGCCCCTGATGGCGTGCATCCTGCCGTGTCTCTTCATCGTGGTCATCGGCCCCGCCGTGATCAGCCTCGATGGGCGTCTTCGGCGGCGGCGGTCTGTGAGGTGACCGAGTTCGCGCGCGTTGCCGTCGCGAGCCGCGCCTTCTCGCTGGCCGCCATCCTCGGGCTTGGCGATCGCCTTCGGCAACCCGTCGGCCGTCGGCGTCAGCGTCGTCGTTATCGGCATCGCGGCGGTCGCTTCCTATGTCTCCTACGTGTCTGCCGTACCGAGCCACTGGGTGATCGCCGGCGAGGCGGGCGTCGCCAGCCTCGTCGTCGTGACCGCACTGCCCGACTCGGTCGTTCTCCTTCCCTACCTCGTTGTGCTTCCCCTGCTCACCGGGCTTGCGCGCGGGGTCTCGCGGCGCTTCGCTCGTCATCGTCTGCCAGCTGACCGCCATGCTCGCTCGCTGACCGCTGACCTACGGCGGGTTCGGCAGTCCTCGAGGAGCGAGCCGAACTCCTCGCACCCTGGGCGCTGACCATCGTCGGTGCGGGTCTGCTCGGCGCCTGGGCGAAGAAGCTCGGCAAGTCACCGGCCGGCTCGACGATGGACGAGACGTACGACGTCGGCGCGTCGGCTCCTCGGCCAGCTACGAACGCTCGCCCGACGACTCTCCTCGGGGCTCGACCCCGTGACCATCGCCTCGCAGATGCTCGAACCGGTCCACGAGCGCATCGGGCTGCTGACAGGTCGGCGGTGTTCATCGAGGACCGACGGCGGCGTCTTCGCTCCACTCGCCTACCGGGGTGCCGGCGCACGGGAGACTCTCGATCCCGAACGACGCCGCTGATCGCCGAGTGCTGGGCAGAGCGCGCAGCGTCGTGACGACGACGGCGTCCGAGTCGGAGCCGCTCACGGCGTGCATCGACTGGTCCTTCCCCTTCGGCTCGGCACGGAGATGGTCGGCGTGTCCTCGTCGGCCAGCACCGCCGACGAGTCCCGCCGCAGCACGCTGCCGAGCACTCCAGCGCGACCTCGACGAGATGTCCCTGCGCCTTGCGACGGCGCTGGCGTTCGAGGAGGTGCGCACCCTGGTGACCGCCGACGAACGGCAGCGGCTCGCGCGCGAGATCCACGACGGGGTGGCCCAGGAGGTGGCCTCGCTCGGCTACGTCGTCGACGAGCTCGCCGCCGACGTCGAGCGATCCCGATGTCACCGATCGGGCTCAAGGAGCTGCGGGGCGAGCTCAGCCGCGTGGTCACCGAGCTGCGGCTCTCCATCTTCGACCTCCGCAGCAGAGGTGGCCGACGGCCCCGGACTCGGCTCGGCCCTGTCGGACTACGTGCGCAAGGTCGGCGCACGATCCTCGATGACCGTCCACCTGACCCTGGACGAGGCACCGACGCGGCTCAGCCCCGGCGTCGAGACAGAGCTGTTCCGGATCGCGCAGGAGGCGATCACGAACGCGCGCAAGCACTCACAGGCCGAGAATCTCTGGGTGGACTGCTGGGTGCGGCCGCCGTCGGCGTTGCATCCGAGTCCGAGACGACGGCCGAGGACTCGGCGCAGGCCGGTCGGACTCCTACGGCCTGCGCATCATGCGCGAGCGCGCGGAACGCATCGACGCCGAGCGTCACGTGTCGAGCGGACCACCGACGGCGCCCGAGCGACCAGGCACGTGTGTGACGATCTCACTCGGCAAGGACGAGCGAGCCGGCGCAAGGAATCGAGGCGGCGTCATGACCGAACCAGCGAGCGTGCTCGCTGGTCGACGACCACGACCTCATCCGGCAAGGGCTGTCCCGCGCCTTCGAGCGGCAGACCGACTTCACGGTCGTCGGGCGAGGCCGGCTCGGTCGCGGAGGCGCTCGACCTCGCGGCTCGCTCTGACACCCGACGTCGTCGTGACTGACGTCCGGCTTCCCGACGGGACCGGTCTCGACGTCGTCCGCGAGCTGCGCAAGACCAGGCCCGACATGGGCCTCGTCGTGCTCACGATGTACGCCGGCGACGAGCAGCTCTTCGCCGCACTGGAGGCCGGTGCCTCTGCGTTCGTGGCGAAGGACGCCCCGGCCGACGACGTCGTCGCCGCCGCCCGCCACGCCCTGGTCGCCCCTCGATCGTTCACCGCCGCCAACCTCGCCGACGCCATGCGCCGGAGGATGGAGCCGAGCGGGCCGCAGCTGTCACCGCGCGAGCAGGAGGTCCTTGAGCTTCTCGCGGAGGGCTCGGGCGTCGCGGCGATCGCGAGGAAGCTCTACGTGAGCGAGTCGACCGCCAAGACCCACATCTCGAAGATCTACGAGAAGCTCGGCGCCGCCAACCGCGCCCAGGCCATCATGGCAGCCATCAGGGCAGGGCTCATCTCCGGCGACTGACTCAGCGCGGACCGCGTCATCGCTGCACGCGGTATCCCCCGTTCGGGCTGATCCGTAGATGGCCCATACTCGCCGATCAAGTCGCTGGCTCATTCCGGGCCATACTTGAGATGTGTTGGACAGGGGGCATCAAGGGAGGGTCCGACCGAGCAGCATCACTTGGGAGTCTCATGTACGACTACATCCGCGATCCGGCTACGGCCTACTCAAAGTCCGAGCGCGGCGCCTCGACGGTTGAGTACGGCCTGCTGGTCGCGCTGATCGCGATGTAGTCGATCATTTCCCTCGCCAAGTCGTGCTCGGCGACCAGCTGGACGCTCTGCTCCCAGACACCGACTACTCAAGTATGGCCCGACGATGACTAGCGGCCAGATCGGCGATCACGGCGGCACTCGAGTCATCCGAACTGGCGGCCGCCGCTGCAGTCGATCAGCGCATCGCGGCGAGCGAGGGCATCGCTGTCCGGGCGTCAGGTCAGACCGATCGCCTCAGTCAGCCATGAACCGCCTCCTTTCGGACTATCCGGAAATAATCCGAATTCCTGACGTATGTCCTGCCTGATCTCTTCCATACTGGAAGAGCTGGACATCAACCGGGTCCAGCCAATCGCACACCACTTGGGAGAATCACATGCTCGACTACATGCGCATCCGGCTCCGCGCCATGGCCGAAGACCGAGCGCGGCGCCTCGGCCGTCGAGTACGGCCTGCTCGTCGCTCTCATCGCCATCATCATCATCGCTGGCCGTCACGCTTCTCGGCGACGAACCTCGACGGCATCTTCAACAAGACCGGCCACCTCGATCGACCGCCTGACGATCGAGCGTCGACGCGACGGTCGTGCGTGCGGCCGCGCGCGACCGCTCGGGGCCGCATGTCGTTCGGCGAGAGGAGGCTGAGTCGACATGCGAGCTAGCCTCAGGACGACTCGCGACGAGACGAGCGCGGCGCCAGCGCTGCGGAGTACGCGCTGCTGATCTCACTGATCGCGGTGGTGATCTTTGCGGCGGTGACGGCCTTCGGCATCGAGCGTCGACGGCCTCTTCGACCGCTCCTGCGACGACGTAGCCAGCGCGACAGAGCGGCTGCTCCTGCTGAGCGTCCAGCGCGTTCGCGAGCAGCTCGCAGCAGCCGCGACGCCGCCGCGTCCCAGCTGACCGTTCGCGACGAGCGCGTCGCGCGATCTCCGCTGCAGGCGCGAGGCTCGTCGCAGCGAGTCAGCAGGCACGTCGGCACGTCGCTGGCTCGACTGACGAACCGTCGCCGACCGTCGAGCACGGCGCGACCTCGGGCGCGCCACCCGAGTCGCCGGCGATGACCGGCAGACCGCAGGCCGCGGCCTCGAGGAAGACGATCCCGAATGCCTCGGCCTCGAGCCCGAACAGCCGCGTCCGGCAGGGCATCGCGAAGACGTCGCCCGCATCCGTGTAGGCAGGCATCTCCTCCCACGGGACGCTCCCGGTGAAGATCACCGAGTCCGCCACCCCGAGCCGTCGAGCCAGCGCCTCGACGCGCTTCCGGTTCGGACCGTCCCCGACGAGCAGCAGCAGCGCGTCAGGGACCTCACGCAGCACCGCCGGCCAGGCCTTGACCAGCGTGTCCTGGCCCTTTCGCTTGATCATCCGCGCCGTGCAGACGACGACCGGCGCGTCGGCCGGGATGCCGAGGCGCTTCCGCACCTCCGCTCCCCCACACCCCGGGTAGAAGCGATCGGTGTCGACTCCAGGCGAGAGCCGAACCATCCGCGACGCGGCCTCCGGAGACAGCGCCGGCGCGATCCGGTCCCGGCACCACTCGCTCACGTACGTCATCACGTCGACCGAGTCGCCGATCCGGCGCAGCAGCTGTCGCGTCACCGGCACACGCGCCCACCAGACCTCGTGCCCGTGCGTCAGCGCGACGATCCGCCGAGCACCTGCCCGACGCAGCCGCCGGCCCAGCAGTCCCAGCGGTGCGCTCGCCCCGAAGACCACCCGGTCACAGTCGTGGCGCCGCATCACCTCGACGACCCGACGCCCCACGGCAGGCGTCGGCAGCAGCATCGTGGCCGGGTCCCGGTACACCGGGAACGGCAGCTTCGCGTCGTACTCCAGATCACCCGGCATCGAGGCGGTGTAGACGACCACCTCGTTCGGGTCCATCCGCTCGCACAGCGCCAGGATGAAGGTCTCGATGCCGCCTCGGCGGGTCGGGAAGTCGTTCGTGACGAAGAGGATGCGCCCCATCACAGGTCCCCGGCTGCCGCAAGCGACGCCGGCAGACCTACGCGCTGCAGCACGGTGGGGTGGGTCCCGAACCAGAACTGGCTCCAGGCCGGCGGCGTCGGGTCGTTCAGGGAGGCCAGAGCCAGTTCGCGCTGCATGCTGATGAACGTATCGGACTCACCTGTCGCTTCCAGGGAATTCCGATCGGCGCGCACCTCGATCGCCCGACTGATCGTTCCTTCCACCGGTGAGACAAGGAGCAGCGCCACGGCAGCAAGCGCGAGCACCAGCGGGACGGCAGCGGGGTCGGCAGGCCCGGCGACGTCAGCACGCCTCCGCATCCTCGACGAGTCGAGGACGAGCGCCAGCAGCGAGACGCCGAGCACCGCGCCCACCGCTCCCAGCGAGGTGCCGAGCACCACGTCGTTGTGCTTCGCGTGCGCGAGCTCGTGGGCGATGACGACGCGCGCCTCGGCCCGCGGAAGGTCGTTGACGAGGTTGTCGTAGACGACCACGCGACGGGTGCCGCCGAAACCGGAGACGTAGGCGTTGAGTGTCGTCGTTCGCCGGGAGGCGTCGGCGACGAGGACCTCCTCGATC
Organism: uncultured Actinomycetota bacterium; assembly: GCA_963701425.1. Taxonomy (GTDB): domain Bacteria; phylum Actinomycetota; class Actinomycetes; order Propionibacteriales; family Nocardioidaceae; genus Nocardioides_C. Next base: position 659,736 of record CAVPAG010000018.1, read on the forward strand.
TCCACGCCCATGTCATCGGCGAGCGCGAACACCGAGCTCCGCAGGGGCCCCTCCCCCAGCGGCTCGAAGTCGTTGAACACCGGCTCCAGCACCACCGGGTAGAGGAACGACCCGATGAGAGTGAGCGCTGCTGCTCCCCCACCGGCCCAGGCGAACCACATCCGCGGCGAACGCCGGGCGGCGAAGACCATCACCAGGACGACGAGCGAGGTCAGGACCCAGGACACCAGCAGCGACTTGCCGTAGTCGACCGTCCAGTCGCCCCAGGCCTGCTCGGTCAGCCCGTAGTCGAGGTTCCGCTGCCGGATCAGGATCGAGAACGGAAGCGTTGCGACCCGTCCGATGACCAGCACGATCAGGACCGCGCCCGGCACGACGAGCCACCAACGACGCCGGTCGAAGACCCGGCGCACGAGTCGAGCACCCCACGGCGTGAACCCGAGAGCCCCCGCGACGACCAGCGAGACGGCGTACGACGCCCAGCCGAGGTAGCGACGCACGGACGCGTACTCCTCCGCACGCGCGATCTGCTCCTGAGTGAAGACGTCGAGGGGCGCGGCAGGTCGGAGCTCGCCCCCCGGCACCCAGTCCCAGGGCACGAGCACTGCGGCCAGCACGACGAACACGACCAGCGACCCACCTGCGGTCAGCCAGGCGGCCCGACGGTTGAGGGTCATCCGGCCAGCTCGCGCAGGTAGTCCCGCCACTGTCGCGTGAACGCCTGCTCCGTCGTCCCCAGCTCGGTGAACGCCTCCTCCGTCGACGCTCCCGCATCGACGCTCTCGTAGAACGCGATGAGCCGGTCCTCGCCGTAGGTCTCGGCGAGCAGCCGGCAGGCGAGCCAGGCCGCCTCGTACGACGTACCGAGGAGCTTGTTGGCGGGGTCGAACTCATCGGCGCCCGGGAGAGTCCGAGGCGGACCGCTCTTGCGGACCTCGGCGAGGATCTGGCTGGCGGTCACCGAGACGGGCAGGTCGTTGCGCGCGAGAGCCACGTAGTCGGCGAACCCCTCGAGCAGCCACAGCGGCATGTTCGAGGTCGCGGCGTTCACCGCCACGTGCGTCGCCTCGTGGCTCATCACGATCTGGGACCCCTCCTCCCCCAGGTTCGCGAACACCTCCGGGTTCACCAGGATGTGCACCGGCGAGGACGGACTCAAGGAACCGTCGACGGTCGCGGTGACCGCGGCGATCGAGTCGTAGGCGTTCGGCTGGGCGTCCAGCAGCCGGTGGAGCTGGTCCTTGCTGGCCGGCACCTCCACCACGAGCTTGCCTCGCCACTGCGGGAAGGACCGCTCGCACGTCGCGCACGGCCTCGTCGGCGAGCGGTGCGTAGCGGTCCAGCTGCCGCTGGTCGGCGACAGCGACCAGCGCACGCTTGCTCTGCTCGACCGCGAGGTCGGTGAGCAGCCACAGCGGCGCAGGGTTGCCGTAGTCGCCTCCGGCGGACCCGAACGCGACACCGTCCGGCGTGTCCACGAACGTGAAGGCCACCTCCATGCTGCTCACCCTGCTGTCGTAGCCGTCGAGACGCCAGCCGAGCGCGACGTTGCCGACCCAGGCGTCGTTCCCGAGAGTACGACGTTCAGCGGCGCTGAGCTTGCCGGGCTCCTCGTCGACGAAGCGCAGCGAGAGGTCGGCCACGCCGAGGTCGCGGACGTTGTCGTAGATCGCCGCGAGGCCCCGGCGGGCAGAGGGCTCACCGGGGGCCGCCAGACTCAACGCCTCGCGGCGGTTCCCGTCGGCCAGGGCGGTCGTGAGCTCGAGGAGCAGCTCGCTCGCGGCGTCGGCGCGGGTGATCTCGGTGGGACCGCTCGACTCGGACGGTGCGGTCGGCGTGATGACCTCACGGTCGAACGCCGTCAGGGCAACGGTGACCCCCACCAATGCCAGGAGCACGAAACCGGCCACCCACAGCAGTGGGCGGCCGGTTCGGGTAGCGCGGTCAGCCGGGTCGGACTGCACCGGAGTACGGCATGGAGAAGACATCGGTGACCTCAACGCCGGTGCTCGGGTTGGCGGCGTGGACGATCTGGCCGTTGCCGATGTAGATGCCGACGTGGCTCACGGGGCTGTAGTAGAAGACGAGGTCGCCGGGCTGGAGGTCCCCGGAGGACACCGAGGGGCCCGAGCTCATCTGACCGCTCGAGGAGTGCGGGAGGCTGACGCCGGCCTGGGCCCACGCCATCATCGTAAGACCGGAGCAGTCGAACGAGTCGGGGCCGGCGGAGCCGTACACGTACGAGTCACCGACCTGCGCCAGGGCGTAGTTCACGGCTGCGCCTGCGCGACCGGAGACGGCGACGTCGGGAAGCGGCGCACGGGAGGCGCTGCGGCTGGTCCGCGTCTCGCGCGCCTCGGCCTCCATGTCGTCGAGAAGGTCCTTGGCCTCGCCGGCCTTCTCGTCGATCTCGGCCTTCTCCTTGGCCAGCTTCTCCTTGGTCTCCGCCAGCTCCTCGAGCTCTCGCTCGGCCGCGGCCTCGCGCAGCTCGAGCTGCTTGATCTGGGTGGCGAACTCGGTCATCAGCTGGCTCTGCTGGTCGTTGTACGCGGTGACCGTGGCGAGCTGGTCGAGGAACTTGTCGGGGTCCTCGGAGAGGAAGACCTGGCTGGTCGTGGAGAGGGCCTGGCCCTGGTACTGGGCGACGACGCTCGAAGCGACGCGAGCGCGGACCGCCTCGACCCGGTCCTCCTGGCGGTCGAGGTCAGCGCGCAGCGACTTCAGACGAGCCTGGGTCCGCTGGAGCTCCACACGGGCGTCGTTGTACCGCTCGGAGGCCTGCTCGGCCTCGTGGTAGAGCTTCTCGACACGGGCCTGGACGTCGTCGATGTCAGGCTCGGCGAAGCTGGGGGCCGCGACGAGCAGCGAGCCACTGAGCGTGGCGATGCCGCAGGCGGCGATGACAGTGTTGATGCGCTTTCGGCCGTCGAGCACGAGCGGACGGTCTCCTCTGTGTCCTGACGCCTACCAGGTGAGCTGACGGGTTCGGGCGGAACAGACCCTACGCAAGTCGGGCGAGCCGTGATGGTGGCCCGTCCGCCGTGCGATTCACCCCAGGAACGTGGGTCCCCGGCTCCAGGCCACGACTTCCCCGTTCGGGGCCCGGACTCGGCGCGGCACCTGAGCCAACCGGGTTGGTCGACTGGAACAGGCGCCTGGAGAAGATTATGCGTTAGCACGGTATGCCGCAAACGTTGGTACTCGGTGTGGCGTAGACCTCTTTCACCGGGTTTGCGCCGACTGGGGCGACCTCAGGCCGTGGCGGCGTCTGCATCATGCCCCGACATCGGCGTGACCATGCGCAGCGGTGGCACCAAGCCCGAGCCGGCGAGCACGTCGAGAGCGCGGCGCTCGTCGTCGTCGAAGCCCATCTCCGGCGGTGGACCGAGCAGCACCGTCACCACGCAGTCGGCGCAGGCTGGCCCGCGCACCACGCAGGTGTCGCAGTCGATCTGCACGCTCATGTCGCCTCCTGGGGGAACTGGGTCACATCGTCCTCAGGACCGTGACAGGCGGCACCGACAGTTCTCGAGACCGATCGCGTTAGACAGGTCACGATTGGACTCATCGGCGTCCGGGCACGGTCTAGCACCGGTAAAATTTCGACCCAGCCGGGGGAGGCAGAACGGTCCCCCTGACCCGGAGACCGAGACCCATGACCACGCACGAGCGCCCCAGCGACGACGCATCCCCTGAGGACGTCGCCACCGCGGACGCCTCGGCGACCCCTGACACGCAACCTGGCCAGGCCGACACGTCGGAGCCGGTCTCCAAGAAGCGGGTCCTCGCACGTCTCGCGCGCGCCGCGGGCATCTACCTGCTCTTCGGCTTCATCGTGGCCCTCTTCGCCGAGCTCCTCCTCGAGGCTGCCCGCACCGGATGGAACTGGCCCTACCTGCTCGACTTCGCCTCGCGCGACCTCGGCGTCGTGGCGCTGGGGGCCGTGGTCATCCTGCTCCTCGTGGTCGCCGTGCTCGCGGTCACCGGTCGGATGTGGGTCACGGCCGCGCTGGTGCTGAGCCTCGCGACGGTCCTGGGCGTGGCGAGCCATCTGAAGTACGTCGCCCGACGGGAGCCGATCTACCCCCGCGACCTCGCCTTCATGACGGAGCCCGAGTTCCTCATGGAGATGGTCGAGCCCCGGTCGCTCTGGCTGACCCTGCTGGGGCTCCTCCCCCTGGTCGTGACCACCTGGGGCCTGAGCAAGCTCTTCAAGATGTGGCTGGGCCGGCGTACCCCTGCGAAGAACCCGCCGCACTGGCGGACGACGGTCATCGTGTCCCGGGTGGCGGTGGTCGGCCTCAGCGTCGTACTGCTCTCGTCGCTCCTGAACTTCAACCACCACGGCAACGCCTGGCGCCGCGCGTTCGAGGCCTCCGGTGCGCACTGGGCGAAGGCCAGCCAGCCGCACAACTACAAGGTCAACGGCTTCCTCGGCGGCTTCCTCTACAACCTCGACATCCCGGCCATGGCCAAGCCGCCGATGTACTCCCGAGCGGTGATGGAGCGGATCGCCGCCAAGTACGCCGCACTCGCGGATGCCGAGAACGACGGCCGCGACCCCGCCGCTCTCGACGACGTCAACGTCGTCAGCGTCCTGTCCGAGTCGTTCAGCGACCCGACGCGCCTCGAGGGGCTGGAGCTCGCCGAGGACCCGATCGCGCGCACCCGCGAGCTCATGGAGAAGGTCCCCCACGGCCTCATGCTGAGCCAGAAGATCGGCGGCGGGACCTCGAGCATGGAGTTCGAGACGCTGACCGGCATGTCCCTGTCGCAGTTCAACTCCGCGATGGACACGCCGTACCAGATGCTCGTCCCCAACTACCGCCACTTCCCCTCGGCGGTCGAGATGTTCAACCAGATGGGGCACACGACGCTGGCGATCCACCCGTACGAAGCGACGATGTACCAGCGCGACCACGTGTACCCGATCCTCGGGTTCTCCGACTTCGTCGCGCGCAGCGAGATGGACCACCGCGGCCATCCCGAGAACAACCCGTTCATCTCCGACCACGCCGCCTTCCGGCAGACGCTCGACGCCATCCAGGGGCACGACGAGTCCGTCTTCGTCAACCTCGTCACGATGCAGAACCACACGCCGTACGTCGGGAAGTACGCCGACCCGATCGAGGTCGAGGGACTGACCGACGACGGCGCCGAGATGGTCGGCCAGTACGCCCGCGGTCTCTCCCTCAGCGACCGCGCGATCGCCCGGTTCATCCGCGCGGTCGAGCGCTCGGACGAGAAGACGATCGTGCTGCTGTACGGCGACCACCTGCCGGCGGGGCTGCCCGAGGCGGTCTTCGAGGAGAACTCGGACCGCACGATGCACGAGACACCGTTCTTCATGTACTCCAACTTCGGCGAGCCGGAGCCGGAGGAGCTCCCCACGACGAGCCCGGTCTTCTTCCTGCCGCGGGTCTTCGAGATGGCCGGTGCTCCGCTGCCGCCGTACTACGCGCTCCTGCGTGAGCTCGAGAGCCACGTCTCCGCGCTCGAGCACGGCAGGCTGATCAGCTCCGGCGGCTACGAGGTCTCCCCCGAGACCCTGTCGCCCGAGGCCAAGGAGCTGCTCAGGGACTACCGGCTGGTGCAGTACGACCTGTCGGTCGGACGCAGGTACGCCGAGGAGATGCTCTACCCGAGCCCGGCGGGGACGGTCGCAGCCTCACGAGCGCCCGAGTAGCCGGCTGAGTACGACGGCCGCCACGACCCTCGCTCCCCCGCGCTTCACGTCGCGGGCGACCGCCTGGTCGCTGGTGACCACCACGACGGGTCGTCCCTGCGGCTCCGCGGCGACGAGCTGGCGGATGACGTCGTCCGCGATCACGCCGTAGGGGCTGTAGAGCACACGCACGCCGCGAGGACGCTTCACGAGCGGGCGCTCGACCTTGTCGGCGGCGTCGAAGACGACGGTGACCTCGGCCTGCGTGCGCGCGGCCAGCGGGGCGAGCCCGCCGAGCAGCCGGTCGCGCTGGATCTCCAGGGAGGAGTCGGGCCAGGCGTTCTTGGTGACGTTGTAGCCGTCGACGATCAGGTGGACCCGCGGCAGGGCGAGGAGCTGGTCGAGCAGGGCGGGGTCGTCGCTGGCGAGCGAGCCGTGGCTGCTCGGGGTCCGGGCGCCCTGCTCGGCGACGTCGGCCTCGACGGCGTCGGCCGGCGCTCCTTCGACCGGCGGGAGGGCGAGCTCGCGACGGAGGCCCTGGGCGGTGTCGAGCAGGGTGTCGAGAAGGAGCCGCGCCCTCAGGGTGCCCTCGTCCTTCTCGGCACGGCCGGCCCGGCGGGCGGCGACCAGCTCCTTCTCCAGCTCCTCGACGCGGCTTCGAAGCCGCCGGAGCTCCGCCTCGGTGGTCGCTGTCGTCGCCGAGACCTGGTCGATGACCTCCTCGGCACGGGCCTCGGTGGCGCGAGCGGCCTCCTCGGTGGCCTTGAGCTTCACGCGGGCGTCGCCGAGCTTGTGCCGCAGCTCGGAGTTCTCGGCCTTCAGCGCGGCCACCTGCTGACGGTTGCGCTCGCGGGTCTCCTTCAGCTCCGCGTGAGCGTCGTCGAGCTGCTTGCGGAGCCGCTCGACCTGGTGGGTCACCTCGCGGCTCGCGGCGACGTGACGCTCGGCGTCAGCCATCCCGGCCGCCCGCTCGACGACGTCCACCCAGCCGTCCGGGCGGAGGATGTAGGCCACAGCAGCCAGCTCGACAGGGTCGGCCGCCGCGGGCGTCGTACCCTCCTCCAGCGCCTGTGCGATCTCGGCCACGCGGGCGCGCACCTGCACCGCGAGGCGGTCGCGGAAGGTGTCGTCGGTCTCGAGGACCCCGGCGATCTGGGTGCCGGCGAGCTTCGCGCGGCGACCCGGCGCGAAGGAGGCGACCCTCTTCAGCGACGGCGGGAGCTGGTCCGCCGGCATGGCACCCAGCGACTCGGCGGCCAGCGCGACCACACGAGCGCGCACGACGTCGGGCAGAGGACCGTCGAGCCCCCTGCTCGTCGGCTCCTCCTCGCGGGCGTCGGGCGTCTGCCCCGTGTCGCCGGCCGAGCCGTTGGTCGCGGCAGCTGTCACGTAGAGGTGGCGTCGGCTTCCGTGCGGTCCACGAGCTCGATCGCGTCGGAGCGGCCGCACCAGCGGCAGGTCACCGACTCGACGTCCTCGCTCTGCGTCGTGCTCTCCTCGACCTCGTGCTCTCCGGCGAGGTCGAAGTGCCAGAACTCGGTGGTACGACGGGTCCGGGTCACGTCGAACCGGGTCAGGTTGCCGCATCCACCGCACCGCCAGCGGGTGTTGGCATCGGGCAGGGAAGCAGCCACGGTTTCTCCTCGGTGTCGCGCTCGGATGAGTCCTGTTCGCCATCGTACTTGCGCGTGCCTGTCCGAAATGGTCGGTGGGCGCGTTTAGCGTCTCGGTCATGAGCAACAGCACGGCCGTCTCGCGATGGGAGTCACAACGCAGCTTCGACGAGCTCGGCAGGCCGTTGCGCGACATCACCTTCTGCGTGGTGGACCTCGAGACGACCGGCGGGTCCGCGGCCGGCGGGTCGATGATCACCGAGGTCGGCGCGGTGAAGGTCCGTGGCGGCGAGGTGCTGGGCGAGTTCCAGACCCTGGTGAACCCGTGTCAGTCGATCCCGGCGTTCATCGCGGTCCTCACGGGCATCACCGACTCGATGGTGGCCGGCGCTCCCGGGATCGAGCAGGTGCTGCCGCAGTTCCTCGAGTTCGCCCAGGGCTGCGTGCTCGTGGCCCACAACGCGCCCTTCGACGTGGGCTTCCTCAAGCACTTCGCGGCGGAGCAGGGCCGCGCCTGGCCGGCGTTCGAGGTGCTCGACACCGCGCGGCTGGCGCGACGGGTGGTCCACCGCGACGAGACGCCGAACTGCAAGCTCAGCTCGCTCGCGACGCTGTTCGGGGCGTCGACGACCCCCAACCACCGCGCTCTGTCCGACGCCCGCGCCACGGTCGACGTGCTGCACGGGCTGATCGGCCGCCTCGGCGGGCTCGGGGTGCACACGCTGGAGGAGCTCCAGACCTTCTCGTCGCGGGTCAGCCAGGCGCAGCGCAAGAAGCGTCATCTCGCCGAGGCGCTCCCCCACGCTCCGGGCGTCTACCTCTTCCGGGACGAGCGTGACCGCGTGCTCTACGTCGGGACCTCCAAGGATCTTCGGAAGCGGGTGCGGTCGTACTTCACCGCCTCCGAGACCCGCTCGCGCATGGGCGAGATGGTCGGCCTGGCCGAATCGGTCACCGGCATCGAGTGCGCGACCGCCCTGGAGGCCGAGGTCCGGGAGCTCCGGCTGATCGCCGAGCACAAGCCGAAGTACAACCGGCGCTCCCGCTTCCCCGAGCGGGTGCACTGGGTCAAGGTCACGGTCGAGCCCTGGCCACGGCTGTCGCTGGTGCGGCAGGTCCTCGACGACGGCGCGGAGTACCTCGGGCCGTTCGGCTCGAAGAAGGTCGCCGAGCGTGCCGTGGCGGCGCTGCACGAGACCTTCCCGGTCCGGCAGTGCGGCGGACGGATGGCGAAGCAGCCTTCGGGCAGCGCGTGTGCGCTGGGCGAGATGGGCAAGTGCCTCTCCCCCTGCGACGGCAGCGTGAGCCTCGAGGCGTACGACGGCGTGGTCGAGCGACCTGCGGGATGTCCTGGTGCAGGCGCCCGACCCGGTCGTGTCCGCGCTGACCTCGCGCATGAACCTGCTCGCCGCGGGTGAGCGTTTCGAGGACGCCGGGTTGGTGCGGGACCGGCTGGCCGCCTTCATCCGGTCGGCGTCGCGAACCCAGCGCCTCCGTGGGCTCACCCGATGCTCGGAGCTGGTGGCGGCCCGTCGGGAGGACGACGGTCGCTGGGCGGTCCATGTCGTGCGCCACGGGCGTCTGGCCGCCGCTGGTGTGATCCCGCCCGGCGCACATGCCGGCGAGTGGGTGAAGCAGCTCCGGGCGAGCGCTGAGACGGTCGCTGCAGGGCCCGGCCCGACCCCCGCCGCGACGGCGGAGGAGACGGAGAAGATCCTCCGCTGGCTCGAGTCGGACGGTGTGCGGCTCGTCCATGTCGAGGGTGAGTGGAGCAGCCCTCTGGGCGGCGCGCGGAAGCACCTGAAGATCCACGACGCCGTCAACGAGTCACGGGAGAAGCTCGTGCCTTTCGAGGACCGTCGCTCCATCCGCCCCGTGCACCAGCCGGCCAGGTAGCGGCAAGTAACCTGCCTCCCATGTCTTGGCTCGATGCGCTTGGTTGGGCAGGCTCTGCTCTCCTGGTCTTCTCGTTGGCGCAGGCGCGGGTGCTGCGCTTCCGAGTACTGAACCTGCTCGCCTGCGTCGTCCTCGTCGTCTTCAACTGGCTGCTCGGCATCTGGCCGATGGTGGCGATGAACCTCGTGCTGTGTGGCATCAACCTCTGGTTCATCCGCAAGCTCGTCACCAGCCGCCACGACGCGGACGTCTACGAAGTCCTCGAGGTCGGGCCCAACGACGAGTACCTCCGCCACGTCCTCCGGGTCCATGGCGCCGACATCCTGAAGCACCAGCCCGACCTGGTCTGGGACGGCGCCGACGAAGGGCGTTCGGCCTACCTGGTCCAGCGTGGCGACGAGACGGTGGGCGTCGTGCTGATCAGAGACACCGGGGACGGCACGGCCCAGATCGAGCTCGACTACGTGACCCCGCGGTTCCGGGACTTCTCCCCCGGCGAGTTCGTGTGGCGGCGCAGCGGACTGCTGAAGGAGGACGGCTACAACCGCGTGGTCAGCCCTCGGCACATGGTCGCGCCGTACTACGACAAGGTCGGCTTCCACCGCGAGGACGACGTCTTCGTGCTCGACCTCTAGTCCCGAGAAGCATGTCTGCTCAGGTCGGTCGAGACGCTGCATGCTCGAGATACCACGCGTAGGTGTCGCGCAGCCCGGACTCCAGATCGATCTCGGGCTCCCAGCCGAGGGCTCTGATCCGACTGACGTCCAGGACCTTCTGCGGCGTCCCATCCGGCTTGGACGTGTCCCAGCGAACCTCGCCCTCGTAGCCCACGACCTCGCTCACCATCTCGGAGATCTCGCGGATGGTCAGGTCCTCGCCCACTCCGACATTGATCGGCGCCGCGTCGTCGTAGTTCTCGAGCAGGAACAGGCATGCCCGCGCAGGTCGTCGACATGGAGGAACTCTCGCCGAGGCATGCCGCTCCCCCAGTTGGTCACCTCGGGTAGCTCTGCTCGCTTCGCCTCGTCGAAGCGACGGATGAGCGCAGGCAGGACGTGTGAGGAGGCAGGGTCGAAGTTGTCACCCGGGCCATAGAGATTGGTGGGCATCGCCGAGATGTAAGGCAGTCCGTACTCGCGACGGAGCGCCTGCACGTGCAGGACCCCCGCGATCTTGGCGATCGCGTACGCGTCATTCGTCGGCTCCAGCGGCCCCGTGAGGAGCGAGTCCTCGTTGATCGGTTGCGGCGCGAACTTCGGATAGATGCAACTGGATCCGAGGAAGAGCAGTCGCTGCACGTCGTACTCACGAGCGGCGTCGAGAACGTTGACCTGGATCCGCAGGTTGTCGGACAGGAACTCCGCCGGGTAGGTGGCGTTAGCCAGGATTCCCCCTACCTTCGCGGCGGCGAGGACCACGACCGCTGGGCGCTCTTTCTCGAAGAAGCCGAAGGTCGCGGCGCGATCTCGCAGGTCGAGGTCGGCCGACGTACGCCCGACCAGGTCCGTGAATCCCTCGGCCTCGAGATGGCGCCACACGGCGGAGCCCACGAGTCCGCCGTGGCCGGCTACATACACCCGCTGCCGCCGGTCGAGTGGTTCGTGCGTACCCATGCGAACCTCTCTTTCGCCAGACAGGAGTATGTCTCAATGAGTCGGTCCGAGGCTGCTGTTCGCTATCGTGACAGCGAGATCGGGGCCGGGCAGCCCCGCTGACGGGATGCGAGAGACCCAGCGTGACCAAGCGAGCATTCATCACCGGCATCACCGGGCAGGACGGCTCATACCTGGCGGAGCTCCTGCTCTCCAAGGGCTACGAGGTCCACGGGGTGATCCGTCGGTCCTCGAGCTTCAACACGGAGCGTCTCGACGACATCTATCAGGACCCCCACGAGTCGAATCGCCGCTTGTTCCTCCACTACGGCGATCTGACCGACGCCTCATCGCTGGTGAACCTTCTGCGCGACGTACAGCCGCACGAGGTGTACAACCTGGGCGCCCAGAGCCACGTCAAGGTGAGTTTCGAAACCCCGGAGTACACCGGCGAAGTCTCCGGCATGGGGGCGATGCGCCTGCTCGAGGCCGTACGAGCATCGAAGCTCGACATCCGTTACTACCAGGCGTCCACGTCGGAGCTGTTCGGATCGACGCCTCCGCCACAGAACGAAGCCACGCCCTTCCACCCACGCTCGCCGTACGGCGTCGCAAAGATCTACTCCTACTGGGCCACCGTCAACTATCGCGAGGCCTACGACATGTTCGCGGTCAACGGGATCCTCTTCAACCACGAGTCACCTCGCCGAGGCGAGACGTTCGTGACCCGCAAGATCACTCGTGCGGTCGCCCGCATCAAGGCTGGGATCCAGGACAGGCTCTTCCTCGGGAACCTGGACGCCATCCGCGACTGGGGCTACGCGCCGGAGTACGTAGAAGGCATGTGGCGGATGCTGCAGGCCGACGCCCCCGAGGACTACGTGCTGGCGACCGGCGTCGAGGCCTCCGTCGGGCAGTTTGCCGATGCGGCGTTCCAGGCAGCGGATCTGGACTACCGCAAGCATGTCGAGATCGACCCGCACTACTACCGGCCAACCGAAGTGGACTACTTGCTCGGCGACGCGACCAAGGCAGCCCAGCAGCTTGGTTGGCGGGCGGAGACGCACTGGGACGAGCTTGCTCGACTGATGGTCGACGCTGACATAGCCCTCGTCGACGACCAGCTCAGCGGGCGCACCGTGCGCGCAGATAGGTGACCGTCAAACCGTTCGCCCTGTATGACGCTGTCTAGGCCGATTAGCGCGTTCATAGGACATAGCACCTGAGGCGACTTACATTCTTTTTGAGAGGGAGTGTAGGTCTAGCTGACCGAATAGCACCTGGGCGGGCTTCGTGGCGATTACGACGCACTCTGTGACCGCGCTGCCTGAACTGATACGTCCTGACCGAGCAAACTCGGCCAAGGCGGCCTCGACCAGGCTACTGGTCGTCGTAGCCTTCATCGACGTACTGACCGTCGGCTTCGCCCTCTTCCTAGGATCCCTCGCCCGCGCACACTGGAACGTCTTCGGCGAGGATCTGGCCACGAGCTGGACCCTTCACCTTGCGGTGACCCATGGGCCGTGGATCGGGCTCGTCTGGATTGCCTGGCTCGCCGCACGGGGCGGGCTATTCCAGAAAGCACTTCGCCGCCGGAGGTGAGGAGTTCAACCGAGTTCTGCTTGCCTCCCTGTTGACTGCAGGCACGGTTGCGATGCTTTGTTACCTGTCGCAGTACGAACTCTCCCGCGGCTTCGTGACCATGACATTTGTCATCGGGACTCCCGTCCTGCTCGCGGAGCGGTTCGCGGTGCGAAAGACGGTGCACTGGTTGCGCCGACGAGGAGCAGTCCACAACCGCGTCGTTGTCGTCGGCGAGACCAGCGCGATCACAGAGATCACACGCATTCTCCAGCGCGAGCGATATGTCGGCTACACGGTGGTCGCCGCCTGCGCCCCTCTCGGTTCCCCAGCTATGTCGATCTCATCGGAGACCTCAATCCCCGTCCTCGGTGAGCCGGAGAATGTGCGACAGGTCGCGCTGGCGACAAACGCCGACACTGTCCTTGTCACAGGCAGTCGCTTTGCCGATGCAGGCGACGTTCGCAAGATTGCCTGGGCTCTGGAGGGAAGCGACGTCGACCTCATCGTCGTACCAAGTCTCACCGACGTTGCCGGGCCACGCGTGCACGTCCGGCCGGTGGCCGGGCTGCCCCTGCTCCACGTCGAGCCACCCCAGGCCGACGGTGCGATCCGATGGCGAAAGCGCGCCTTCGACGTTGCCGGTTCTCTCGCGCTGTTGACTCTCGGGATGCCGATCTGGCTCGCGGTCATGGCCGCCATCAAGCTCTGGGACGGAGGCCCGGTGTTCTATCGACAGAGACGGGTCGGTCTCCAGGGTGTCCATTTCGACTGCCTCAAGTTCCGCTCTATGTCATCTGACGCCGACACCCGACTCACTGCGGTACGTCATTTGAATGAGTCAGATGGTCCGCTCTTCAAGATCCGCAATGACCCCCGCGTGACGCCGGTTGGCCGCTTCATCCGCCGCTACTCCCTGGATGAGCTTCCTCAGCTCGTCAACGTGCTGCGCGGTCACATGAGTCTGGTGGGTCCCCGGCCGCCGTTGCCATGCGAGGTCGACAATTACGGCGAGTCAGTTGGCCGCAGGCTTCTGGTTCGACCTGGGATGACGGGTCTCTGGCAGGTCTCCGGCCGTTCAAACCTGTCGTGGGAAGACACCGTGAGACTGGATCTTTACTACGTGGACAACTGGTCTCTGTTCCAAGACATCGTCATCTTGCTCAAGACCGCGCGGGCGGTGATTGGCGGGCAGGGGGCCTTCTAGCCTGTGCTCTCGTCTCCGAGCTCAGCACGACGGCACTTCCACGCGGCCCAGAGAAACACCGCGTTCCCCACCAAGTACCGTCGCCACAGTCGCCGCGGTTCGCTCCCTAGCCGGTGCAACCATTCGAACCCTGCCGACCGCATCCACCTCGGTGCGCGCTTCTTGTTACCCGCGGTGAAGTCGAAGGCAGCTCCCACCGCCACAGCCGTCACTGGAAGCGCATCGGCGATGCGGCGTACCTCGTGGTCCTGCTTCGGGGTCCCCAAGCCAACCCAGACGATCTCCGCGCCGCTCCGGCGGATCGCCTCGTCCTGGGCGCGGTACTCGATTTCGCTCATCGGCCTGAACGGTGGGCTGGAAGCACCCACGATCTGGGCACGCGGGAACCGCTTGGACAGCACTTCAGTCAGAGTTCCCAGTGTCTCCGGCGACCCGCCCAGGAGATAGTGTCGCGGTCCGGATCGATCAGACGCCGCGAATGCGGCTTCGAACAAATCCGGGCCCGATACCTTGCGGAGCCGCGACCTACGGTCCAGGATCCGCGAAACCCAAACGACCGCCTGACCGTCCGGGAGGCATTGATCGCCTTCACGCAACAGTGACCGGTACGCGGTGTCGGAATAGGCCAAAGAGAGCGTGTAAGCGTTGCAGAAGTGAACCGCGCGCCCATCTCCACCTGGAGACGCAAAGAGGAATTTGAGGGTCTCATCGATGGAAGTGATGGCCACGGGTACGCCCGCGCAGGCTTCCGTATCGGTCATCGGCACCTCTCGGCTCGGGTTGAGGAAATGCATTCCACCTCAAAGTTCACGTCAGCACGGTACGCCGAAAGTTCGGGCGGTCCGTGCCTTTCGAGTCTGCCGCGAGCCGAGCGCTTCTCGGGGTTCCGACACTTCGCGCGGCGACGCGGGCTAAGCAACCGAGACGCTGGGCGAAGCGGTCCGATAGCGTTGCCGCCATGATCACCGCGATCGTGTTCGTCAAGGCCGACGTCGCCCGGATTCCTGAGGTGGCCGAGCAGATCGCGGCTCTGGACGGCGTCAGTGAGGTCTACAGCGTCACCGGCCAGATCGACCTGATCGCGTTGGTGCGCGTGCGGCAGCACGAGGACGTCGCCAGCCGTCGTAGCGGACAAGCTCAACAAGGTGCCGGGGGTCCAGGCCACGGAGACCCACATCGCCTTCCGCACCTACTCCCAGCACGATCTCGAGTCAGCGTTCTCCCTTGGCCTCGACTGAGACGAGGCCAGTCGGGTGGCGCGACCCGACTCCAGCCCCTCCTCGTACCGCTTCTGCTCTTCGTCGGCGTCTTCTCGGTCTACTTCGCCACCGCTGAGCGGGACGGTGTCAACGTCGACGCGTACGCCGCGTCGGCTGGAGCCTGGCGCCTGGCGACCGCCGGCACTCCCTGGTTCGACGGGCTCGACGTCACCGAGATCGAGGGCACGCACAAGGACAAGGGTGTCAACCGGAACGGCCAGTGGATCTCCGAGAGCCCGAACGGGCATGTGACTGCTCAACGCATGCCCGGGCCGATCCTCGCGGGCGTGCCCTTCTACTGGCTGTTCGGTGACTCCGGGACGAGCGAGTCCGACTTCCAACTCGGTCCCGCGGCGCTCGCGTCGTCCTTCATAACGGCAGCTGCTGTCGTGCTCCTGTTCTTGGCGATGCGACGACATGTCCCGACCTCCGCTGGCAGTCACGGAGCCGCTGGTCTTCGCGTTCGCGACGCCGACGTGGACGATCTCGGCCAACGGGCTGTGGACCCACCCAGTCACCCAGCTCGGCATCGCCGGAGCCGCGTACGGCGCCAGCCGAGGAAAGTGGTGGCTCGCGGGCGTCTTCCTGGCGGTCGGCATGCTCGGCCGGCCCCATGTCGCGCTCATCGCGGCCATGCTCGGACTTGGCGTTGCGTGGTCCCGACGCGACTGGCGCGTCGCCGTCCGCGTTGCAATCCCCACCGTCGCTGTCGCTGGTGCGCGTCGCCGCCTGGAACCGAGGAGTCCACGGCGTTTGGTCGGTCAGCGGCGAGTTCTACGGCTACGTCGCCCAGAACGCGACGCAAGGTCGTCGAGCGACGGCTCGCTCGGATACGCTAGGCTCAGGAACTACCTCGGCTTCTTCGTCTCGTTCAACCGAGGCTTCCTGATCTGGACACCCGTCCTGCTGCTCTTCGTCCCGGCCGTCTTGCGCGCCCGCAAGACACTGCCGGACTGGAGCTGTTTGGCTCGCCGCTGGGCGGCCTCGCCTACACGTTCTTCCAGCTGCGTCTCGAATGACTTCACGGGCGGCATCTTCTTCTACGGCTACCGTCACGGACTGGAGCTGCTTACCGACGCTCGTGCCGGTGCTCACCTTCTCTGCGCCCTACCTCGGCAGGGTCTGCCCGTCGGCTGTCCCCGTCGTCATCGCCGCCCAGGTCGCAGCGATGTCCCTCGGCGCCGTGGTCGAGGGGTTCTTCATCCGTCCGGCACTCATGTGGCGGGAGAACAGCTTCTGGCTTGCTCTGCGCTCCAACCCGGAGGCCGTCGGGGGCTGGCTCGCGATGGTCGTCGCGCTCGGCGTCCTCGTGGCGATCCGATACGTCCCGGCTCCGTCCGCCGCCTCGCACCGAGGAGAGTCAAGAGGCCGACACCGTAACCAAGTCGAAACGGTCAACTTCCTGACAACTCCTCTTATCGCTGCATAGGTTGGAAGCTCCCTGATCTGCGTGGAGGAAAAATGCTGGGAGCAACCGCGCGCGGGACACGATCAGTTCGTCGGATGACCGGAGCCGCAACCGCGGCTGCTGTCGCCGTCGGCATGGTGTCCCTCGCACCGACGGCTCAAGGCCAGGACTCCCCTGAGCCCGCCGCACACTCGAACGCCCGCGTCCACCGCGACGCAGGCGACCCCCTGTCCGCCAAGTCCAACGAGACCCCGGCCGCCCGGGTCAAGGCCTACCTGAAGGGCCGCGGCCTCAGCGACGTCACCGTCAACTCGCTGGTTGGCCTCGGGGGCGTCTGGAAGAGCCGCGGCGTCGGCCATCTGCGCATGGAGCAGCGAGTCGCCGGCCTCCGGGTCCACGACACCTACGCCCGCGCAGCCTTCGACAAGGCCGGTCGCCTCATCGACCTGATCGAGAACGTCGCGGTCGTGCCCAAGGGCGCGCCGCACGCCGCCTCCGTCGACGAGGCCGACGCACTGCGCGCTGCGGTGCGTGACCTCTACCCCGGCCGCTCGGTCGACGCCCGGATCATCGCGCGCTCGAAGAACACCACCAGCTTCGCCAAGGACGGCTGGTACGCCGCACCGACGGTCGAGCGCGTCGCGCTGCCGACGACCGACGACGACCTCGCCGTCGGGTACGTCGTGACGACGTGGGCCGCCGACGACAACGAGCTCTTCGAGACCGTGGTCAGCGGCGACGGCGAGGTCGTGGAGACGCTCCGGCGTACGGCGGAGGAGAGCTACAACATCTTCCCCGAGGACCCGGACAGCGACGCCGCAGACAGACGGTGACCGACCCGGCCGACCTCGACGGTGTCTCCGAGCGGCTGGCTCGCCGGCGACCAGACCACCGTGAACATCGGCGGCAACAACGCCCGCGCCTACCTCGACACCGACAACGACAACGCGCCCGACGGCGGGGGCACGCCGGTGACCGACGGCGTCTTCGACTCCGTGCTTCAACGCGGCACCAAGCCGTCGACCGGACACGAACCGGGAAGTCGCGGTCCAGAACCTCTTCTACCTCAACAACGTCATCCACGACACGCTGTACCGCGCCGGCTTCAACGAGGCCGCCGGCAACTTCCAGGAGAACAACTTCAGCAACGGCGGCCGCGGCGGCGACCCGGTCGCCGCCGAGGCCCAGGACGGCGGCGGCACCGACAACGCCAACTTCGCCACGCCTCGCGACGGCCAGGACCCGCGGATGCAGATGTACCTGTGGTCCGTGCCCGGCATGTACGAGGTGCGTGCCGACGGCGACGGCACCGGCAGCTACGACGCCGCCGGCGCCGAGTGGGCTGCCAGCTCACCGCGCACCGGCAGTCGAGCGGCGCGCTCGCGCGTCGGCAACGACGGCACCGGCACCACGACCGACGCCTGCGAGCCGCTCACCGGCGACATCACCGGCAAGCTCGTCATCGTCGACCGCGGCACCTGCACCTTCATCGTCAAGGCCAAGAACGTGCAGGCCGCCGGCGCCGCCGGCATCATCGTCGCCAACAACGCGGCCGGCGCACCGTTCCCGATGGGCGGCACCGACCGCAGGGTCACGATCCCGGGCCTCATGGTCAGCCAGGCCGACGGCGCCACGCTCAAGGGCGGCCGGCAGGCTCGACCGCGATCCTGCGCCAGAACCCGAACGCCATCATGAAGGACGGCGACCTCGACTCCGACATCGTCTGGCACGAGTACGGCCACGGCCTCACCTGGCGCATGATCGGCCGCATGGACGGCCCGCTCGCCGGCGCGATCGGCGAGGGCATGAGCGACGTGCTCGCCCTGATCGCGAACGACGACGACCGCGTCGGCGAGTACTCCGCCAGCGACCCGGTCGGCATCCGCAGCGCGCCCTACACCGGCTACTCCCGCACCTACGGCGACATCGCCGGCACCGGCGTCCACTTCGACGGCGAGGTGTACGGCGCGATCGGTTGGGAGCTGCTCCAGACCTACCAGCCGCGCACCGGACGCAGGCAACGACCTGCTGCTCGCGGACCTGGTCGACGGGATGAACTACACGCCCGGCTCAGCCGACCTACGAGCAGATGCGCGACGGCATCCTGGCCGGACTCGCCGCCAGTCCGGACACCGCCGACGACGCCGCGCCTGCACGGTGTGGGACGCCTTCGCCAAGTTCGGCGTCGGAGTCGGCGCCAAGGGTGTCGGCGCGAGGCTCCAGCGTGAGCGATCACCGAGTCGTTCGACCGCTGTGCCGTACGGACGTGCCGACACGCACCGCCGGCCCGTGACCTGAGCACGCAGCAACGAGACAGCCCGCCCGATCCAGTCGGACCGGGCGGGCTGTCATCTGAGTACCGCTGAGCTGCTGCCGCAGGCGCAGCTGTCAGCTCCCCGCCCGCGTACGACGGCCGCCAGCGCCACGGCGCGGGAGGACCGGAGCACGTCCTCGAGCATCATCGGCTCCCCGGCCGGACCGGCCAGGGGCACCCGCCAGTTCGGGTACTCGTCCGTCGTACCCGGCTGGTTCTGGGTACGTCGATCGCCGACCGCATCGGGCAGCGCGACCGAGAGCAACCGGGCAGGCGTCAGGGTCAGGTACGAGTGCAGGGCCTGGACCGTCTCCTCGACCGACGGCTCCCCCTCGAACAGCCCACGCGAACGCACCTCGTCGAGCCACGCCCCACGGTCCGCCTCGTCGGCCGCGATCTCCTCGGGCAGCGACCGGGTCAGCAGACCCAGCGAGTGACGCAGCCGGACGTGGTCGGCGGCGAGATAGCCGGCCGTCGGCGGGAGGTCGTGGGTGGTGACCGAGGCGAGGCAGTACTCCCGCCACTGCTCGGCCGGGAGCGGCTTGCCGTCGGCGCCGTTCTCGAACCACAGGATCGACGTACCGAGGATGCCGCGCTCGCGCAGGTAGGCCCGCGCCGACGGCTCGACCGTCCCGAGGTCCTCCCCGACGACGACCGCGCCGGCGCGGTACGCCTCGAGCGCGAGCACGCCGACCATCGCGCGGTGGTCGTAGTAGACGTACGTGCCGTTGGACGCCGCGTTGCCGACCGGCACCCACCAGAGCCGGAACAGCCCGAGGATGTGGTCGACGCGCACACCACCGGCGTGACGCAGCACGGCGGCGATCAGGTCGCGGAACGGCGCGTAGCCGAGCTCGGCCAGGCGGTCGGGGCGCCACGGGGGCTGGCCCCAGTCCTGCCCGAGCTGGTTGTAGGCGTCGGCAGGGGCGCCGACCTGGATGCCGGTGGCGTAGGTGTCCTGGAGCCGCCAGGCGTCGGCGCCGCCGGGGTACACACCGACCGCGAGGTCGTGCATGACGCCGAGCCGCATGCCCGCGCCGACGGCCTTGGCCTGCGCGAGCTGGAGCTGCTCGTCCATGACCCACTGCAGCCACATGTGGAAGTCGACGAGGTCGGCGTTGGCAGCCGCGAACGCCGCCACCTCGTCCGACGCCGGATGCTGCAGCGAGGCGGGCCAGGTCCGGTAGTCGTTGCCGTGGGTCTCCGCGAGAGCGCTCCAGCGCGCGAAGTCGACGAGGCTCTGGCCCTCGCGCCGGCAGAACGCCTGGTAGTCCACCTCGCGCCCGGCGCTCCTCGGCGCGGCATGCACGATCCGCAGGGCCGACAGCTTCGCCGTCCACGAGGCGTTGCGGTCGATCGCGTCGACGTCGGCGAGCGCCTTGCGCAGCTTGGCGCCGACCTGGTCGACCTTCTTGCGGTCGACGTTGGACAGGGAGGCGTACTCGGGGATCCGCTCCACCCGGAGGTAGATCGGGTTGAAGAAGCGGCGCGACTTCGGCAGGTACGGCGACGGCTCCATCGGCGCGACCGGCTCCCCCGCGTGGAGCGGGTTGACCAGCAGGTAGTCCGCGCCGAGCTCGGAGCCCGACCACACCGCGAGGTCGGTCATGTCGACGAGGTCGCCGACGCCCCACGAGTCCGACGACCGGACGCTGTACAGCTGAGCCGCGAGGCCCCAGCCGCGCCGGTCACCGAGCTGCTCGGGCAGACCCAGCCAGTCGGGCGTGACGATCAGGGTGCACGAGGACTCCTCGCCGCCCGAGCGGGCGTGGAGCGTGTGGTAGCCCAGCGGCAGCCCGGTCGGCACCCGGAACGACGCCTCCCCCACCAGCCGGCCGCCGATCTCGCGGGGCTGCTCGGGGTTCTCGACCTGCTCGAGGCCGCCCTGGACGGTGCCGCTCTCCAGCTCGACCCAGGCCTCGACCGGCGAGCCGTGCGTCACGTGCACCCAGAAGGTCGTGCCCTCGCCCTGCGTCATCACGACGCTCGGCGGGAGCATCCGCTGCCAGCGGGCCTCGACGTCGGCCTCGAGCGCGGCCGCGGCGGCCTGGGGCGTCGAGGCGTCGAGGTCCATCGCGGCGAGCACCGCCACGATCGTCGCCTCGGGCACCTGGACGTGGTTTCCACGCCAGTCCCAGTAGTCGGTGGCGACACCGCGGGCATGCGCGAGCGCGAGCAGCTCGTTGCTGAGTCCAGTCACGGGCACCATCCTTACTTACAAGGGGTTCCGTCGAGTAATCGGCGGGCGGGGTCTCGACAAGCTCGAGCCACCGGAAGCTCGCGAGACCGGCGCGGGTTTCGACAGGCTCAACGAGCGATGTCGGAGCTGACCTCGACCCACTTCTCGAGCACGGCCTTCGCCCGCCCCGAGTCGATCGACTCCTGCGCCCTGCGCGATGCCGGCGGCGAGCCGCTCCTCGATGGTGCCGGGCTCGGCGGCGTGGATCGCGAGCGCGGCCCCGGCGTTGAGCACGACGGCGTCGCGGACCTGTCCCTGCTCACCGGCCACGAGCCGGCGTACGACGTCCGCGTTGTACTGCGGGTCCTGGCCACGCAGGCCCTCCGCCGTACCTCTGCGGGATCCCGAGGTCGAGCGGGTCGAGCACGTGCTCGGTGACCTGACCGCCGCTGACCGCCCAGACGTGCGAGGTGGTCGTGGTGGTCAGCTCGTCGAACCCGTCGTCGCCGCGGAAGACCCACGCGTCGACGCCGCGCTTGGCGAAGACCCCGGCCATGACGGGAGCCATGGCGAGATCCGCGCAGCCGATCGCCTGCGCCTCGGGCTTGGCCGGGTGGGCCAGCGGGCCGAGGAAGTTGAAGGTGGTGCCCACGCCGAGCTCACGCCGCGGCACCGCCGCGTGACGGAGCGCCGGGTGGAAGGCAGCGGCGAAGCAGAAGGTGATCCCGGCCTGCTCCCCCACCCGTGCCACCGCGGTCGCGGGGAGGTCGAGCCGGACGCCGAGCGCCTCGAGCACGTCGGCGCTGCCGGACTTCGAGGAGGCCGACCGGTTGCCGTGCTTCACGACGGGCACGCCCGCGCCGGCGGCCACGATCGCGGCCATCGTCGAGATGTTGACCGACATCGACCGGTCGCCGCCGGTGCCGACGATGTCGAGCACCCGCCCGGTCACGGTCAGCGGCGTGGCGTGGGCGTACATCGCCTCGACGAGGCCCTCGAGCTCGTCGACGGTCTCGCCCTTGGCGCGCAGGGCGACCGCGAACCCCGCGATCTGCGACGGGGTCGCCTCGCCGGAGAGGATCTCCCCCATCGCCCAGGCGGTCTGGTCGCCGCTGAGGTCACGGTGCGCGATGAGCGCGGAGAGGACCTCCGGCCAGGTGTGCGCGGTGCTCATCGGCCGGCCCGGAGGGGTCAGCTGCTGACGGCGACGCGCGACTTGACCAGGCGCGTCACGGCCTCGGCGAGCTGGATCGGGTCGATCGGGTGCGGCACCGCAGCGTCCGCGCGCGACCAGGTGGCCAGCCACGCGTCCTGCGGGCGCCCGGTGAGCACGAGGATCGGCGGGCAGCGGAAGATCTCGTCCTTCATCTGCTTGGCGATGCCCATGCCGCCTGCCGGGACGGCCTCGCCGTCGAGGATCGCGAGGTCGAGGTGGCCGGCGTCGAACTGCTGCACGGCCACGGGCTCGGTGGCGACCTCGACGTACTCCAGCTCGGGGAGGTCGGGGTGCGGACGCTTGCCCAGCGCCATCATCACCTGCGAGCGGACGTGGGGGTCGTCGCTGTAGACCAGGACCTTCAGGGTGCGGGCAGTCTGGGGTGCGGAGGTGGCATCGGTCACGCGCCCGATGCTACCGGGCGGGGTTTCGACCAGCTCAACCACCGCCGGGCTCAACCACCAGCGGTGTCGGTACGCCGGGCGGCGGCAGTCGGTACGCCGGGCGGCGGCGGCCTGCTGGGCCTCGAGCCGGTCGAGCCGCCTGTCCTCGCGCCGCGCCTCCTTCATGGAGTCACGGACCCACTGGACGAACAGCACCCCGAAGACCGTCAGCCCGACGATGTCCCCCGATCCCCAGAGGATCCCGCCGGCCACGTGCTGGTCATCGGCCGGGTCGGGGAGCCACGCCATGGGCAGCGACTCGTACCACTCCCCCGCGATCAGCTCCTCCTGCCCCATGATCGTGACGCCGAGGAAGGCGTGGAAGGGCAGCGTCAGGAAGACCAGCAGCAGCCGGAACGGGTACGCGACACGCCCAGGCACCGGGTCGATGCCGACGAGGGGCCAGAAGAACAGCGTCCCGACCAGGACGAGGTGGATGTGCATCATCTCGTGCACGTACGTCGACCGCAGCGACGCGTCGTACCACCCGGTGAAGTAGAGCGCCCACGGGCTGATCACGAAGAGCAGGAACGTGAGCGGGGCGAACGTGAGGACCTTCGCGCCCCTGGAGTGGAGCACCGCGAGCAGCCAGGACCGCGGCCGAGCCCGCAGGGTGCGCAGCGCGAGGGTCACGGGGGCACCCAGCGCGAGGAAGAGCGGCACCATCATCGACAGCACCATGTGCTGCACCATGTGCACGCTCAGCAGCACCGTGTCGTAGGCGGCGAGCCCCGACGAGGTCGCGACGTAGAAGCTGCCCATGCCCAGGCCGACGAAGCTGATCGTGCGGCCGATGGGCCATTTGTCCCCCCGGGAGCGCAGCACCCACACCCCGAAGAGGTACAGACCGGCCACCCACACCGTCACCACGAAGAGGAAGGGGTCGATCCCCCACTCCGTGAAGAAGGCGGAGCCGGAGAAAGGGGGAAGGTCTGAGAGGTTCTCCACACCTGCGAGCGCAACCACTACCCCAGAGTAGGTCGCGTCCCGACCCATCCCCGCGGGGGTCCGCGGCGAATGTGGGATAGATGACGACCAATAACGAGGGGGTCGGGTGTCTCTGGCCGTGGGTTACCGACATAATGTCCGCGTGGCGACAGCAACTGTGATTCCTGCATCCCGTCTGCACGGGCACCATGACCGTCCCAGCATGGTCAGCGTCGGAACGATCGTCTGGCTCTCGAGCGAGCTGATGTTCTTCGCGGCGCTCTTTGCTGCCTACTTCACGATCCGCGCGGTCTCGCCGGAGCTGTG
Organism: uncultured Actinomycetota bacterium; assembly: GCA_963701425.1. GTDB lineage: Bacteria > Actinomycetota > Actinomycetes > Propionibacteriales > Nocardioidaceae > Nocardioides_C. The sequence goes on from CAVPAG010000018.1 coordinate 683,363, forward strand.
GGCGACGGAGACCGAGAAGCTGAACATCCCCTTCTCGACGGTCAACACGACGATCCTGGTGCTGTCCTCCGTGACGTGCCAGCTCGGCGTGTTCGCCGCCGAGCGCGGCCAGGTCGGCCGCTCGGGCGGTGTCCTCAACATCAAGGGCTGGGGCCTGCGCGAGTGGTTCGTGCTCACCTACATCATGGGCGCGATCTTCATCGGCGGTCAGGCGCTGGAGTACGCCGAGCTCGTGCACGAGGGCGTGACGATCTCCTCCCACGCCTACGGCTCGGTCTTCTACCTGACCACGGGCTTCCACGGCCTCCACGTCACCGGCGGTCTCATCGCCTTCCTCTTCGTCCTGGGCCGGACGTTCATGGCCCGCAAGTTCACCCACGAGCAGGCCGTGAGCGCCATCGTCGTGTCCTACTACTGGCACTTCGTCGATGTCGTGTGGATCGGGCTGTTCGCGACCATCTACCTGATCAAGTAGACGAGGAAACTTCGTGCGATTCCTAAGCGCTCGACTCTCAGCCAAGCGCCGTAGCCCCCTTGCCGGGGTCGTGGTGCTGCTGATGGGTCTGCTGTTCACCGGTGGCGCGTACGCCGTGCTGTCGCCCGCCTCCGCCACCGACGAGCTCGCCTCCGACCAGGCCCTCGTGGACCAGGGACGCCAGCTGTTCCTCGTCGGCTGCGCCTCCTGCCACGGTCGCAACGGCGAGGGCATCGTCACCAAGGAAGGGACCCAGTACGGTCCCTCGCTGGTCGGTGTCGGTGCCGCCGCCGTGGACTTCCAGGTGTCGACCGGCCGCATGCCGATGGCGAACCCCGGCGTCCAGGCCCCGCGCAAGGACCCCGTCTACAACGAGGAGGAGACCCGCGCCCTCGCGGCGTACGTCGCCTCGCTCGGCCCCGGCCCCTCGATCCCGACCGAGGAGCAGTACAGCCCCGACGCGATCCCGGAGGGCGAGCGTGAGGAGGCCATCGTCCGGGGTGGCGAGTTCTTCCGCACGAACTGCACGGCCTGCCACAACTTCAACGGCTCCGGCGGCGCTCTCCCGGGCGGCAAGTTCGCCCCGACGCTGATCGGCGTCGACGAGGTCCACATCTACGAGGCCATGGTGACCGGCCCGCAGCAGATGCCGGTCTTCTCCGACGACGTCCTCAAGCCCGAGGAGAAGCGCGACATCATCGCCTACCTCAAGTCCAACGAGGAGTCCCCCAACTACGGCGGCTTCGGCCTCGGCTCGCTCGGACCCGTGTCCGAGGGCCTGTTCGCCTGGATCGTCGGCATCGGCGGTCTGGTGGGCTTCGCCGTGTGGATCGCCGCCCACACGACTCGATCCAAGAAGGGCAGCCAGGCGTGAGCCACGAGAACGACTCCACCATGCCCGTCCCGGGCAACGCGGACGCACCGGCCCACGCGGGCACCCCCGCGGTCGCCGACCCCATCGCCGACCCGGGTCTCCCGGCGCACCAGCCGCGTCCGACCGACGTCGACAAGGCGGCCGAGCGCCGCGCCGAGCGCCAGGTAGCCGCGATGTTCGGGCTCTCCGCGGTCTTCGCGCTGCTGTTCTGCGTCGCCTACTTCGTCTTCGAGATCGGCGAGGACACCGACACCTTCCTGGGTCTCGGCACCTCGAACCTCGCCCTCGGCGTGACCCTCGGCATGGCGCTGATGCTGATCGGCATCGGCGCGATCCAGTGGGCGCGCAAGCTGATGAGCGACGCCGAGATCGTCGAGATGCGTCACTCGGTCGCCTCCTCCGAGCAGGACCGCCAGGACGCCGTGGCGGCCCTCGTCCAGGGCGCCGAGGACTCCGGCATCGCCCGCCGGCCGCTGATCCGCAACTCGCTGCTCGGTGCCGTCGCGATGCTCGGCCTGCCGGCCATCGTCGCCCTGCGCGACCTCGGCCCGCTGCCCGGTACGGCGCTCGAGCGGACCGTCTGGCGCAAGGGCATGCGGATCGTCAACGACGTCTCCGGCGCCCCGATCAAGCCCGACGAGGTCGAGATCGGCCAGCTGATCAACGCCGAGCCCTCGGTCTTCTTCGAGACCGACGAGGAAGGCGAGCCTCGCTACGAGGGTGTCGAGCTCCAGTCCGAGAAGGCCAAGGCAGCGGTCATCGTGGTCCGCATGCAGCCCAAGGACATCACCGCCGCCCAGGGTCGTGAGAACTGGGGCGTCGAGGGCATCCTGTGCTACTCCAAGATCTGCACCCACGTCGGGTGCCCGATCTCCCTGTGGGAGCAGCAGAGCCACCACCTGCTCTGCCCCTGCCACCAGTCCACCTTCGACCTCGCGGACAACGGCAAGGTCATCTTCGGCCCCGCGGCCCGGGCGCTCCCGCAGCTCCCGATGGGCCTCGACGACGAGGGTTACCTGGTCGCCCTGAGCGACTTCACCGAGCCGGTTGGCCCGAGCTTCTGGGAACGTGGTGAGTGATGATGGCCATCAAGACCAACGGCAAGACTGCCGCCAAGGCTGAGAAGCCTTCGAAGATCGGCGGCGTCGCGACCTGGGCGGACGACCGCCTCGGCCTCGCGACCGCCACCAAGAAGCAGATCAGGAAGGTCTTCCCCGACCACTGGTCCTTCATGCTCGGCGAGATCGCTCTGTGGAGCTTCGTCGTACTGCTCCTGACCGGTGTCTTCCTCACGCTGTGGTTCAAGCCCAGCATGGCCGAGGTCACCTACATGGGCTCCTACGACCAGCTCCGTGGCCTGCACATGTCGGAGGCCTACGCCTCGACGCTGGAGATCTCGTTCGACATCCGTGGCGGTCTGCTCATGCGGCAGATGCACCACTGGGCCGCGATGCTGTTCATCGCCGCGATGTTCGTGCACATGATGCGTGTGTTCTTCACCGGCGCGTTCCGCAAGCCGCGTGAGCTGAACTGGGTCATCGGCGGCCTGCTGCTGATGCTCGGCATCCTCAACGGCTTCAGCGGCTACTCGCTCCCTGACGACCTGCTGTCGGGCACGGGTCTGCGGATCGCGGACGGCCTGATGAAGTCGGTGCCGGTCCTCGGCACGTACGTCTCGTTCTTCGCCTTCGGCGGTGAGTTCCCCGGCGACGACATCATCCCGCGCCTCTTCACCGTCCACGTGCTGCTGATCCCGGCCCTGCTGCTCGCCCTGATCGGCGCGCACATGCTGCTGCTCGTCTACCACAAGCACACGCAGTGGCCCGGCCCCGGCCGCACCGAGAAGAACGTCGTCGGCTTCCCGATGATGCCGGTGTACGCCGCGAAGGCCGGTGGCTTCTTCTTCATCGTCTTCGGCGCCAGCGCCCTCATGGGTGGCCTGATGCAGATCAACCCGGTCTGGAAGTTCGGTCCGTACAACCCGGCCGAGGTGACGGCAGGCTCGCAGCCCGACTGGTACATGGGCGTCGCCGAGGGTCTGTTGCGCATCATGCCCGGCTGGGAGACCGAGCTGTTCGGCTACACGATCAGCTGGAACGTCATGATCCCCGGCGTGGTGGCCCCCGGCATCATCTTCGGCCTGGTGCTGGCGTACCCGTTCATCGAGGCGTGGATCACCGGTGACAAGCGCGAGCACCACCTGCTCCAGCGCCCGCGCAACGCTCCGAACCGCACGGCGTTCCTCGTCGCGATGATGACGCTGTACGGCCTGCTCTGGGCCGCCGGCGGCAACGACATCCTCGCGGTGGTGTTCAACCTCAACCTGAACACGATCACGTACTTCATGCGGGTTGCGGTGTTCGTCCTCCCGGTGGTCGCGTTCATCGTCGCCCGGCGCTGGGCGATCTCGCTCCAGCGCTCCGACGAGGCCAAGCTGCTCCACGGCTACGAGACCGGCGTGATCATGCGCTCCCCCGAGGGCGAGTACACCGAGCGTCACCTGCCGATCAACCCGGAGTCCGCCTACACGCTCACCGCGCGTGACCGCGACGAGGTCTTCGAGCTGCCCTCCGGCGAGGACACCAACGGCGTGCCCGCTCCCGGTGCCCGCACGGACCGCCTGCGCTCCAAGCTGTCGAGGTTCTGGTTCGCCGACAACGTCCAGAAGCCGACCCGCGAGGAGTACGAAGCGGCCCAGCACCACGCCCAGCACGAGCTCGAGGTGCACTCCGACGAGGCGCACTCGGCGGACGGCCACCAGTTCGACGGCCGCCACGACGTACACGGCGAGGAGCTGCGCAAGCACTGACGGCGATGTCGCCTATCGCCTGAAAACACCACGAAGGGCCCCCGACCACTCGGTCGGGGGCCCTTCGTCTTGCCTGTAATCCCCCACGTCAGGTGCCCAAGTTGGGTGATGTGGCTCCCCGTTCCCCCGACATACCTTGCGTTTGGGGGGGCAGCCACGACCGGCTGTTCACCGGGCCGAACGCACAGGCCGGACCACGTGTCCGTCCCGCGCGGCCGCGAGGCAACGCCGTCACTGGGAGATTCGACATGTCACTACAGAACAGGCTCCGCGTAGGAGTCATCGGGTGCGGTTACTGGGGGTCCAAGCACGTCCGAGCCCTCCTGTCCCTCGAGTCCGTGGCCAAGGTCGCGGTCATCGAGCCCAACGCCGAGCGGAGCGACGCGATCACCCGGACCTTCCCCGGGGTCGAGAGCTACCCGAGCCTCGACGCGGCACTCCCCCACATCGACGCGGTCGTGATCGCGACCCCGCCGAGCACGCACGCGCCCCTGGCCCTCCAGGCCATCGCGCACGGCAAGCACGTCATGGTGGAGAAGCCGTTGTCGGTCACCACCGTCGAGGGCAGGGCGATGGTCGACGCAGCACGCGCCGCCGGCGTGACGCTCATGGTCGGCCACACGTTCGAGTACCACGCCGCGGTGTGGAGCCTCCGTGACCTCGTCCAGAACGGCGAGCTCGGGGACCTCTACTACCTCGACACGGCCCGGCTGAACCTCGGTCTCTACCAGCACGACGTCAACGTGCTCTTCGACCTGGCCCCCCACGACATCTCGATCCTCAACTACGTGCTGGGCCACCAGCCGACGTCGGTCGAGTGCTGGGGCTCACGTCACGCGCACCCGCGGCTCGAGGACATCGCGCACATGCGCCTGTACTACGACGAGCCCGGGGTGTTCGCGAACGTCAACGTCAGCTGGCTCGACCCGCGCAAGGTCCGCCGGGTGACGCTCGTGGGCAGCAAGAAGATGGTGGTCTTCGACGACCTCGACGCCGAGCAGCGGATCAAGATCCACGACAAGGGCGTCAGCGCCATGACCAGCGGCGAGGCCGAGGACGACCTCACCTCACCGCCCATGTCGTACCGCTACGGCGACATCGTCGCGCCGTACCTGGTCGTCAACGAGCCGCTCAGGGTCGAGGACGAGCACTTCCTCGACTGTGTGCAGACCGGCATGGAGCCGCTCACCAACGGCGAGAACGGACTGGCGGTCGTCGAGGTCCTCGAGTGCGCGCAGATCTCGATGCGCGAGAGCCGGGCGGTCCGGATCGCCGAGGTCCGTGAGCCGCGCCGTGGGTCCACGGGGGCAGGGGCCAGCATCCCGCGCCAGGCGAGTCCGGTGATGAAGAAGGCGTTCTGAGTAGCGACAGAGCAACGACAACTGTGGGGGGCACAGAAATGACAGAGACACTCATCAAGCAGCTTCCGTTCCTCGACCTCGGCGGCATGTCCGACGAGGTCCGCGAGGAGGTGCTGGCCGGCTGGGAGCAGCTGACCAGGTCGCAGCAGTTCGTGGGCGGCGACCTCGTCACGCAGTTCGAGGAGGAGTGGGCCGAGTTCTGCGGGACCCGGTACGCCGTCGGTGTCGCCAACGGCACCGACGCCCTCCACCTCGCCCTGCGCGCCGTCGGGATCGGGCCCGGCGACGAGGTCGTCGTCCCGGCCAACACGTTCGTGGCCACCGTCGAGGCGATCGTCCTCGCCGGGGCCCGGCCGCGGTTCGCCGACGTCGACGACGCGACCCTGCTGATCACTCCCGAGGCGATCGAGGCGGTCCTGACACCCGCCACGCGGGCCGTCATCGCGGTCCACCTGTACGGGCAGATGCCCGACATGGTGGCGATCAACCAGACCGCCGCACGGCACGGGCTCCTCGTCATCGAGGACGCGGCCCAGGCGCAGGGCGCGACCTGGCAGGGCCGCCGCGCCGGCTCGTACGGCGACGGTCGGCTGCTTCAGCTTCTACCCGGGCAAGAACCTCGGCGCCTTCGGCGACGCCGGCGCCGTGGTCACCTCCGACCCGGCCGTCGACGAGCGCATCCGGAGCCTGCGCGACCACGGTCGTTCCGGCTCCGGCGGCCACTACCAGCACGACTCGTTCGGGATGAACAGCCGCCTGGACGCCGTCCAGGCCATCGTCCTCTCGGCGAAGCTGCGTCGGCTGACCGAGTGGAACGCCTCGAGGCGCCGGCTCTACGCGCAGTACAACGCACTCGTCGACCCGGCGGCGGCCAGGCTGGTCGCGGAGACGCCGGACGCGAAGGGGGCCGTGCACCTCGCGGTCGCCCGCGTGCTCGAGCGCGACCGGGTGCGCGAGGACCTCGCGGCCGCGGGCATCGCGACCGGGATCCACTACCCCACCCCGTGCCACCTGATGCCGGCCTACCGCGAGTTCGCCGACGGCCCGCTGCCGGTGGCGGAGGCGGCCGCGAACGAGCTGATGTCGCTGCCGATGTACCCGCACCTCGACGCCGCCGACGTGGCCAGGGTCTGCGAGACCCTCAACGCGGTGGCTCCGCGGAGGGCCGACTCGTGATCCGGCGTACGTCGACCGGGATCGTCGCCGACCCCGACGTGGTCCTCGGCTACACGCCCGACCGCGAGCCGACCCTCGACTCGGGCATCGGCCGGAACGCACGGCTCCGCAGCGGCACCGTGGTGTACGCCGGAAGCCGGATCGGCGACGGGTTCCAGACCGGCCACCACGTCGTGGTCCGCGAGGACTGCGTCATCGGCGACGACGTGTCCGTGTGGAGCAACAGCGTGATCGACTACGGCTGCATCATCGGCGACGGCGTCAAGATCCACAGCAACTGCTACGTGGCGCAGTACACCGAGATCCGCGACGGGGCCTTCCTCGCTCCCGGCGTGACCATCGCCAACGACCTGTACCCAGGGCAGGAGGAGTCGGCGAAGGTCATGTCGGGCCCGTGGATCGGCGAGGGCGCCCAGCTCGGCGTCAACGTCACCGTCCTGCCCTACGTCCGCATCGGCGCGGGCACCATCGTCGGTGCCGGGTCGGTGGTGACCCGCGACCTGCCGGAGAACGTCGTGGCCTACGGCAACCCCGCCGTCGTGCGGGGCCGGGTGGAGGACCTCACCGACATCGCGACCCGCGTGGACACCAACGCCGCGAGCATCGGCAACCGGTTCCGGCTGCGGAACCAGCCGGCCAACGGCGTCCTCGACGAGCACGAGCCGGTGCCATGAGCGAGGCGAGCACGCGGCAGGACCAGGAAAGGTTCGAGCTCTCCTGGCCCATCCGTCTCTACCCGGTCGCGAAGCGGTCCCTCGACGTGACGGCCGCCACCGCGCTGCTGGTCGTCCTGATGCCGCTCCTGGTCGTGGTCTACCTGGCGGTCCGGGCCACGAGCTCCGGGGCGGGCATCTACCGGCAGGAGCGCGTCGGTGCCGGAGGTCGGACCTTCGACATCTACAAGTTCCGCACGATGCACCACCGCGCGAGCGAGGACGTGCACCGCGACTACGTCTCGCGCCTGCTGGCCGGGGAGGTGGAGCCCGAGAAGGGGCTCTACAAGCTCGGCGAAGACGCCCGCGTCACCCGGGTGGGCCGCCTGCTGCGTCGTACCAGCCTCGACGAGCTCCCCCAGCTGGTGAACGTCCTGCGCGGCGACATGTCGCTGGTGGGGCCGCGGCCGGCGATCCCGTGGGAGGTCGAGATGTTCCCGCCGTGGGCCATGCCCCGCGCGACGGTGCGGCCGGGCCTCACCGGGCTGTGGCAGGTCAGCGGCCGCAACCGGCTCACGATGACCGAGGGCCTCGAGCTGGACGTGGACTACGTGAAGCGCGCGACGCTGCTGTTCGACCTGCAGATCATGTTCCGCACGATCCCGGCACTGCTCCGCGGTGGTGCCCGGTGACCGCACGGCCCCTCCCCCTCGACCCGGCCACGCCGGACGACGACCTCACCAGCGCGTCGGGCACCGCCCGCGACTCCATGACCGTGGGGCTGTGGACGTCGGTGAGCCGCGCGACCGGCGTGGTCCGGGTGATCGTGATCGGAGCCGTGCTCGGGCCCACCTTCTTCGGCAACGTCTACCAGCTGACGAACTACCTGCCGAACCTGATCTTCTACGGCTTCCTCGCCGGCTCCCTGCTGATCTCGCTGCTGGTGCCGGCGCTGGTGCGCTACATCGACACCGGCCGTCCCGAGGAGACCGCCCGCATCAGCGGCGGCTTCCTCGGCGTCTCGTGGATCGCCCTTCTGGCCGCCGCGCCGCTCGCCGTGCTCGCCGTGCCCCTGCTCCTCCGCGCCGTCTCCGTCGGGGAGTCGGCCGGCTTCGAGGCCGAGCAGATCGCGCAGGCCCGCCTGCTGCTGGTCCTCGCCCTCCCCCAGATCTTCCTCTACGCGGTCATCGCCTCGGCGACGGCGGTCAGCTACGCCCACCGCCGCTACACCCTCGCCGCCGCCGCGCCCGCTCTCGAGAACATCGGCGTCATCGCCGTCCTGGGGGCAGTGGCCCTCGTCTACGGCGTCGAGCACGGGGACGGCGCGATCCCCACGGGCGAGCTCGTCCTCCTCGGTCTGGGCTCGACGGCGGCCGTCGCCCTGCACGCCTCGGTCCAGTGGTGGGGCGCCCACCGCTTCGGGGTCTCGCTCCGCCCGCGCAACGGCTGGCGGGACCCGGAGGTGCGCACGGTGCTCCGCCGCGCCAGCCGGTCGCTCATGCAGGCGGGCCTCCTGGCCGTCCAGGTCCTCGTGCTGCTGGTCGTGTCGAGCCGGGTCGCCGGTGGCACCGTCGCGATGCAGATCTCGCTGAACTTCTACCACCTCCCGCTCGCGCTCGCGGCGGCTCCGGTCGCGCTGGCGCTCCTCCCCCGGCTGGCCCGCCTCCAGGACCGCGAGCAGCGGGGCAGCTTCGCCGAGGCCTACACGCGCGCGATCGCCCTGGCGGTGTTCCTGGTGACCCCGGCCGCGTTCGGCTACATCGTGCTGTCCGAGGCGCTGGCCCACAGCGTCGCGGCCGGGCAGATGAACACCGCGGCGGGCGTGGCGCTCGTGGCGGGCTCGCTGGCAGCGATCTCCCTCGGCCTCGTCGGCGAGACCTTCTTCGTCGTCTCCACCCAGGCGGCCTACTCGCGCGGTGACGCCGGGATGCCGCTGCGGTCGATGACCCTCCAGGCGGTCGTGTGCCTGACCCTCGCCGTCCCGGCCTTCCTCGTCGACGACGAGCGCATCGTGACGGTGCTCGGCGCGGCCTATGCTGCGGCGGCGCTCACCGGCGGCCTGCACCTCTACTCGCGGGTGCGCCGCAGCTGCGGCCCGACACCGCAGCGGCTCTGGCCGTCCCTGCTCCGGATCGCCGTGGCGGTGGCCGTCATGGTCCCGGTGGTGTACGTCGCAGCCGAGCTGGCGACCTCGCTCGTCGACGGCCGCCCCGGCTGGATCCTCGCCGTTCTCGTCGGCAGCCTCGCCGGCGCCGTGACCTACGGCCTGGTGCACCTGCTCCTCCGGTCGCCCGAGCTGGGCTGGCTGCTCGACGGCCTGCGTCACAAAGGCAGCGGCGTGCCACTGCCCGAGAGCGAGGCGACATGAGCAACGTCTCGACCCTCGACCTGGCGCCGCGGTCCCGGCGCCGGCGACCAGCCGGACAGATCGGCTGGTCGACGTCGTTGCGCGGGCTCGGCGTGCTCCTGCTCTGCGCGACGGTCGCGCTCGCCCTGGGAGTCGCCGCCGCGCTCTCCCCCGTGCTGGCGCTCGCGGGCGTCCTCGCCGGCGCCCTCATCGCGGTCGTGGCCTGGCGTCCCGAGTTCGCCGCCTACATCCTGATCGCGGCCACCCCGCTCGTCGTCGGGATCGACCGCGACCGGATCTTCCCGCTGCTGCGCCCCAACGAGGCGCTCCTCGGGTTCTTCATCGCGATCCTCGTGGCGCGGGCGGCGCTGCAGCTGCGCCTCGACGTACGCCCGCGGATCTCGATCGGACCCGTCGCCATGACCCTGGTGGCGATGGCGGTCGCGGGCTCGTTCCTCCCGCTGATCTTCATGGTCGCGCGTGGCCGCGAGGTCGAGATGGACGACCTCACCCACGCCGCGGTGATGTGGAAGAACCTCGCGATCTTCGCGCTGGTCCGCTACACGATCCGCTCGCAGGCCCAGGTGCGGATCTGCATCTGGGTGTCGATGACCGTCGCCGCCATCGTCGGGGCCATCGCGATCGCGCAGTCGCTCGGGCTCTTCGGCGTGCGCGAGCTGCTCGTGCCGATGTACGCCAGCTTCGGTTACACCGACGCCTTCGCCGACCCGCGCGCGGGCTCCACGATCGGTCTGCCGGCGGCGATGGCGGACGTCATGATCCTCAACCTCGCACTGGCGATCGGCCTGTGGTGGAAGGACCGTCGGGCAGCGGTGCTGATCGTCCCGGCCTGCGCGGTCTACGTGATGGCCGCCTTCGCCGCTGCCGAGTTCTCCAGCGCCCTCGGGCTCATGGTCGCCATGGTCACCGTCGCGTGGCTCCTCCGGCGGCTGGACCTGCTCAAGTGGGGCCTGCTGGCCCTCCCGGTCGCCATGTGGGTGCTCTGGCCCACCATCGAGCACCGGATCGTGGAGTTCCAGTCGATGCACGGCATCCCGCGCAGCTGGCTGGTGCGCTGGTACAACCTCGAGACCTACTTCTGGCCGGTGCTGTTCGACGGCACGAACCCGATCCTCGGCGTACGCCCCTCGGCGCGCGTCCCCGCGAACGAGGCCTACGGGTTCGTCTGGATCGAGAACGGCTACACCTGGCTGCTCTGGGGCGGCGGCATCTTCCTCGCCGGCGCCTTCGCCTGGTTCGTCTGGGTCGCGCTGAAGCACATGCGCGAGCTCAGCAGGGGGCTGACGTCGTACAGCTCCGTGGCGGCCCTGGCCGCCTTCGTCGGCGTGGTCGTGGTCGTGGTGCTCATGATCTTCGACCCGCACATCACCTACCGGGGCTTCGCAGACGCCCTGTACACCGTCCTTGCGCTGGCACTCGTCCAGCGGAGTCAGACCGCGAGCCCGACCGTGGCCGCCGAGTTCGAGCAGGAGGCACGATCATGAGGATTCGTCGCAGGAAGGGACGCCGTTCACACGGCCTGGTGCGCACGTACGTCGGTCTGATGCTGCTGTGCACGGCACTCGCCGTCGTCCCGGCCGTCCTTCTCACGGTCTCGAGGACGACCTACGAGGCCTACGCGCAGGTGATGGTGAACCCCACCATCACGGAGAGCGGGTCGATCCTCGCTGCGGCGATGCCGACCGAGCAGGAGATCGCCCAGTCCGGCTACGTGACCCGGCGGGCAGCCGCGCAGATGGGGGTCCTCCCCCAGGACGCGGTCGAGAACATCGAGATCGCCGTCCCGGTCGACGCGAACGTCCTGGACTTCACCTACACGGCGGACACCGCGAGGGAGGCTCAGGCAGGTGCGCGGGCGTTCAGCGAGACCTACGTGGAGTACCGCAACGACGGGCTGCGCCAGCCCGCCACTCGCCTGATCACCCCGGCCTCGCTTCCCGAGGAGCCGGTGACCCCGGACTACGCCCTGATCATCGGGGCGGCGCTCATCGGCGGCCTCGCCATCGGGTTCGGTGCGGCGTACGGCTGGGACCGGCTCGCCGGCCGCCTCCGCAACGCCGAGGACGTCGGTGTGCGCACCGGGCTCCCCGTGCTGGCCTCGCTGCCGCACGTGTCCCGCCAGCGCGCCCGCTCGAGCCTGGCCGCCGACCCCGAGATGGCCACCGCCTTCTCCCAGCTCGCGAGCCGGGTGCCGGGGCTGGTGGAGAGCCGCAAGGAGTTCACGCTCCTGGTGACGGGCGCGACGGCGCACGCCGGGGCCTCCACGATCTCGCGGCAGACCGCTCTCGCGCTGGCGCGGATGGGCAAGCGGGTCGTGCTGGTGTGCGCCGACCCGAGCAGCTCGGGACTCGAGGAGAGCTTCGGCCTTCGCGCCGCTCCCGGCCTGAGCGACCTCCTCGCCGGCACCGCGACCCCGGCGCAGGCGCTCCACGAGACGGCCGTGCCGGGGCTGCGCGTGCTGCCGCCCGGCACCGACCACCACGGCCGGGGAGCCTCCCCGAGCCTCGACGAGCTCCAGCTGCTCATCTGGACGCTGGCCTCCGACTCGATCGTGGTCATCGACGCCCCGGCCGTGCTGAGCTCCGCGAGCGCCGCGCTCCTCGGGTACGTCGCCGACCGGATCCTCCTGGTCGTCGACCTCGTCCACGGGTCGCGAACCTCGGCGCACGAAGCGGCGGACTGCCTCGGCCACGTCTCGGACAAGGTCGTCGGCTGCGTCACCAACCAGCCGGCCCGCGTCCGCAACCGGCGTCCCGCAGCTCGGCCCGCCAAGGCCCCCTCCAAGGTGGTGGCACCCGCGCGATGACCAACCACTCGGGAAACCACAAGCACGCCGCCACGAAGTCGAAGCGGAGCTGGAAGCGCCCGCTCATCGCCCTGGGGGCCGTCACCACGATCGGGACGGCGATGGCCATCGGGGTGGTGCACGTCGAGGTGGAGCTGCCGGCGCAGCAGTCCGCGGCGGAGCAGTCCGGGACGACCCCGTCGCACCCGGCCTGGGACGGCTACTTCGAGACCCTGCCGGCGGGCAGCTGGAAGGACCTGCCCGGCGACGTCGACTGCGCCGAGCGGGTCCGCCGGTCCGACTGGGAGCCCCGGCCGAGCAACCGCAGGGCGAACAACACGATGCCCGACCCGGAGGCGGTCAAGGCCGCCTTCGCCGCGCGGCCCCGCGGGGCGAACGGCAGCTACGACGACCGCTGGAACGAGTGGATGCTCCAGCGCGTCAGCGGCCAGCACACGGGCACGACGGACGAGAACATCCAGTGGGCCGCCTGCAAGTGGGGCATCTCCGACAACCTCCTGCGCGCCATGGCCGCCGCGGAGTCGACCTGGTTCCAGCACGTCGTGGACCCCTCGACGGGCATCTGCGTGGAGACCCGCGGCTGCGGCGACTACGTGACCGAGCCGACGCCCGAGACCAAGGTCTTCTGCGAGGAGATCAGCAGGTACGGCCACGACTACACCAAGGACTACCCGCCGGGCATCTGCCCCAAGACGTTCTCCATCGGCGGCGTGATGTCCTGGCAGGACCCGGCGTGGGGCAAGATGCGCCTCAACCAGAACGGCACCTTCCCGTTCAACCGGGACTCCACGGCGTTCGCGCTCGACTACCTCGGCGGCTTCCTCCGCGGCTGCCAGGAGGGCTGGCTGCGCTGGCTCAGCAACACCGGCACCGGCGACTACGAGCCCGGTGACATCTGGGGCTGCGTCGGCACCTGGTACGCCGGCTCGTGGATGATCCCCGAGGCCGAGGAGTACATCGGCCGGGTCCGTGAGCTCCTCGACGAGCGGAAGTGGCTCGACCCCCAGTGGGGCGAGGAGTACCACGACCCCTACGACAGCTGACTGGCCGGCTCGACGGACGGCTCGACGAACAGAGAACAGGCCCTGGCGAGATCGCCAGGGCCTGTTTCCCTTGGGAGGTCAGATCTTCGCCGGGGCCCGCTTCGCCAGCTTCTCGATGACCGCGAGGTACACCTCGGCCTGGCGCTCCCAGGCCAGCTGCTCGCGGACCTTCCTGCGCCCGGCCTCGCCGAGCCGCCGCAGCTCTTCGGGGCTGTCCAGCAGGCTCACGAGCTCCTTCGCCATCACGGCGGTGTCGCCGGGGGTGACCCGCACGCCCGCACCCTCGGTGAGCAGCCTCGTCTCCTGTACGTCGAAGCTGAGCACCGGCAGGCCGACGCCCATGTACTCCATCGCCTTGACCGGCGTGACCTCCTCCTGGAGCGAGGTGTCGAGGCCGAGGTCGCAGGAGGCCATGTGGCGGTACAGGTCCACCTCGGGCAGCCACCCGGGGAAGTCCACCCACTGCTCGAGGTCGAGCTCCGCGGTCAGCGCCTGGAGCTCCTCGAGGCACTCGCCGTTGCCGAGCAGCATGAACCCGATGTCACGGCGGCCGAGCTCGTGCACGACGTGGTGGGCGACCTGGAGGACCTGGTCGACGCGGTCCTGCTTGCCCATCTTCCCGGCCCAGCAGACCAGGTGCCGGTGCCCGCGTCGGGGCATCGGGTCGGCCACGCCCTGGTCGACCCGCGACAGCGCCGGCCCGTTGTAGACCAGCGACACGCGCTCCGGGTCCCCGCCCGCGGCGACGAGCCGGTCGCGGAGATAGCCGTTGACGGTGATGGTGTGGTCGACGTTGCGCTGGGTCTGGCTCTCGAGCCAGTTCAGCACCTTGAGCGGGCCCTTCGGGACGGTCTCGTAGCGCTGCAGCAGCGTCTCGGGCATGAGGTCACGCTGGTCGAGCACGACCCTCGTCCCGCGCCAGCGCAGGAACTTCGCGAGCGGGAAGTACATGTCCGGCGGCTGGCACAGCTGGAGCACGTCGAACGGGTCCTCCCGATGGAGCCTCACGAGTGCCGGGACCTGCCAGGCCAGCGACACCGCGTACTCGCTGAGGTGGCCGAGCGTCGACCCGCCCTCCGGAGGCGCCGGGTACTCCACGACCCGCAGGCCGGCCAGGTGCCGGAACGGCTCGTTGGTCGGGTCCCGCCGTGTGACCACGGAGACCCGGTAGCCGCTCTCGAGGAGCGCCCCGACCTGCTTGCGCAGCCGGTTGTCGTCGGACAGCGAGACGTTCTCCACCAGCACGGCGACGTGATGCGCGTCCCTGCGCCCCACTCCCCCGTCACCTCGCGACAGTGTGATCCACATGCGGCTCCTCCTCCTCGCTGAAGACGCTCGCGATGCGGTCCTCTTGGCCCCGAGCGCCACCGAATATCACTTCTGCCTCGTCCGCCGCCGGGCCCGTGACCCGCCACAGCCCGTCCTCCCGCTCGATCCGGGAGACGGCGCGGTTGCGCCACCAGGCCGACACCTCGCGCGGCAGCGCCTGCCACACCGCGTCGTCGCCGGCGAACTGGTCGAGCAGCCGTTCCCAGGCCTCGACGAGCCCCGGGCACGTCACGTAGTCGGGGTGCACGAGCACGAGCACCATGCCGCCGCGTCGACGTACGTCCTCGGCCTTATCGCGCCACGCCGAGCCGTCGCTCTGCCCGAGGATCTCGAAGACCGTGTGGTCCATCGGCAGGGTCATCGGGAGCTCGACGAGCTGCTCGTTGAAGAACGGCAGGTACGTGCAGGACCCGCCCGGCTGCGGCTCGTGCGGTGCGGTGTCGTGGTAGGACGAGTCGTAGTCGAAGCCCATGGTCGGCATCAGGTTCCAGTGCCGCTGGGTGGCCGGCGAGCGGAACCCGACCGCGCCCCACCGCTCCGCGGCCGCTCGCATCGCGGGCAGGCGTCTGGCGAGCTTGCGGCGTGACGCCAGGTCCTGCCCGTCGTGCCGCAGGCCGTGTACGCCGACCTCGCAGCCGTCGTCCTGGAGCTTCCGCACGCAGGTCGTCGGGGACGTCGTACCTCTCCGGCACGAAGTTCCACGACGACCGGTAGCCGCGCTCGCGCTCCGGGGCGCGCAGCACCTCGATGGCGTCGCGGCCCACCGCGGTCTCCACGTCGTGGGTCAGGACGAACGCCGCCTCCTTGCCTCGCGGCCAGGGGCTCAGGTAGGGCACCGGCTCTCCGGCGACACCCTCGAGCAGGCCCCACAGCCAGTCGTACATGTCGTGGAGGCTGTGCTCGGCCGGCCAGCCGGGGAAGTCCGGCAGCTCGATGTGGGAGGCGTACCCCTGTCGCAGCCGGATCTGCACCTCGCGCGGCAGCAGCGGGCGGACGGCGTAGTAGCCCTTCACCAGGCTGCTGCGCAGGGCGCCGGTCCAGCGGCTCAGGCCGAGGCGGGTGTACCGCTCCGACCAGAGGTTGAGCATCGCCTCGCCGGGGTCGAAGGGCAGGAAGACGTTTCCCTGCCAGTCGGTCCACACCCACGCGACCGCCTCGCCGTCGACGTCCAGGATCGGCTCGACGGCCTCCCAGCGGCCGTCGGTGCCGAGCCGTTCGGACATGGCGGCGGGGAGCTCGCGCAGCACGGTGGCCACGACCGTGAACTCACCGAGCTTGTAGCGCCCGGGGCGGCCCCGCCACGGCTGGTGCGAGGCGGCCCCCGCCCGCCACCAGTACAGCGACGGGAAGGGGCCGCTCTCGCGGTCGGCGCGCTGGATCCGACCCACCCCGCGGGGCAGGTCGGAGGCAGCACCGGAGTCGACGTCGTACGGCACTCGGAAGTAGTCGAAGAACGCGAACGGCTCTGTGGACGTGAACATCAGGTTCCTCTCACAGACCTCGGCGCACGGCGAGGTAGGGCATGAGGCCGAGCTCCATCAGAGCCGGCAGCGGGTCGCGCATCGACCACACCGCGTCGACGTCCACACCCCGCAGCGAGCGGGCGTAGTCGGAGGGGCGCAGGTGGCCCCGCATCACGTCCTTGACCGCGTTCGGGATGTCGGTGGCGACCCGGATCCACCGCACCCCCGGCCGCGCACGGCAGGTCTCGACCGGGAGGCCGAGCTGGTCGCGGTAGAGCAGGTAGGGGAAGTCGACGCCCGCCGCCGCACCGAGCGAGTGGTAGCCCCAGGTGCGCGCGTTGACGTCGAGCAGCTTCGCCCGTCCGTCGCGGGGATCGCGCTTGTACTCGAGCTCGACGAGCCCGTAGTAGTCGATCGCCTTGAGGAAGCGCATCGACGGTTCCTCGATCTCGGGCAGGTCGACGGTCTCGACGAAGGTGCTCGCGCGGCCGAAGTCCGAGGGGTGCTGACGGCGACGGCGCACCGTCATCGAGGCGACCGGCTCCCCCGCGCGGAAGAACGCGCAGTAGGCCAGCTGCTCCTCGCCGCCGCCCGGGATCATCTCCTGGACGATGATCTCGGCGGGGTCGATCACCGCGGCCGCTCGACGGTAGGCGTCGACGAGCTCGGCAGGCGTGTCGGCCCGCCAGGCCTTGGCGCTCGTCTCGTAGAAGAAGTGCTCCTTGATCGCGGGCTTGATGACGACCGGAGCGCCTGTCGGGACGAGCGCCAGGTCCTCCTCCGAACGTGGGAACCAGCAGCGGGGCGCATCGACGCCCAGCTGCTGTGCAAGCGCGTACGTCTCACGCTTGTCCCACGCCCGGTGCACCGTCTCCCAGGTGGGGGTGGGGACCCGGTAGAGACCACGGAGACGGTCCCGGCTGTGGGAGATCGCGGCCACGGTCTCCTCCCTCGTCGGGAAGAGGACCCAGCCCTGCAGTCCCAGCCGCTCGGCGGCACCGACGAGGGCGTCGACGGTCTCGCGCGGCTGGCGCAGAGCAGCGACCCGCTCGGAGTGCTTCACGTACCGCGAGGCCCGGGCGATGGAGAGCTCGTCGTCGAGCACGACCACGGGGATCCCGCGGCTGCCCGAGGCTGCGCGCGATGCCCAGCCCCTGGTAGTCCCCGCCGACGACCAGCGCACCGGTCGTCGGCGTCGCTCCCCCGTGCCCGGTGTGCTCGCGTCGCGCGGGGCGCACCAGGGACATGTCAGGACCCGCTGACTGGGGCCGGGACTTTCCGGCCGAGGTCGACGGTACGCCGGCGGCGCTGCTTCAGCGCGACCTTGGTGACCGCCCCGGAGGTGAACCAGCTGCCGGCGACGAACCGCATGACCGGGCCGAAGCTCCGGGCGGCGGGTGCCCCGAGGAAGTGCAGCTTCGGCACCGACGACTCCATGCCGCGGCGGAGGACCGGGTAGCCGTCCACGCACTTGACCGACTGCGCCAGGTTCCGCTCGAGGAACGGGTAGCGCTGGATGTCGATCTTGTAGCCGGTGGCGAACAGCAGGTGGTCGGCCTTGCGCCTGGTGCCGTCGGAGAGCTCGACCCGGAGGCCGTCCCCGTTCGGCTCGGCCCTGACCACGCTGGTGCCGGCGGTGATCGGGATCTCGGTCATCCGGGGCTTGAGCCACGAGGCACCCGCGGGACGGATCGCCCTTGCGGAGATGACGTCGAAGGCGGGGCGAGGCACGTGCCGGAACACGTTGGGGGTGGCGCAGAGCCGGGAGATGCCGATCGGGCCGACGTCGGTGGGCGCGTAGAACATCGGCGCGAAGGGGCCGAGGGAGTCCATCAGGCCGTCACCGTGCAGCCAGTACACCGTGTTGCCTCGGGCGAGGACCTCCACGTCGGCGCCGTGCTCGTGCATGATCGTCGCGGACTCGAGAGCGCTCTGGCCGCCGCCGATGACCAGGACGTTCTGTCCCTTGAAGACGTCGAGCTTGCGGTGGTCCGCCACGTGCGAGGCGGTGCCCTCGGGCAGCGAGTGCAACAGGCCGGGCCGGTAGGCGAAGGGCTCGATGCCGGCGGCCACCAGCACGCGGTTGGCCCGCAGCTTCGCCCCCTCGTTGAAGGTGAGCACGAACCGGTCGCCGTCACGCTCGAGGCGCTCGACGCGGCGACGGTCGACGTCGGGCGCGACCACGCTCTGGAACCACATGCCGTACTCGATGAACTCGGCGAGGGTGGGGTGACGCGGCACCGCCGTTCCCGTGGCCTGGGCGTACCCCTCCATCGACAGCGGCCCCTCAGAGCTCAGGATGGAGCTGCCGCTTCGACGGGACCGCATCCACATGCCCTCGGGCATCGCGTGCCAGAACGACATGGGGTCTCCGATGACCCGGACCTCAGCGCCTGCCTGTCGAAGGTGCGCTGCGGTGCCGAGACCGTGCGGCCCCGCTCCGATGACAGCGATGTCGATGTCGTCCATCTGGTTCTCCCCACAGAATCAGGACTGCTTCACGGTGAAGCTGAGACGAACATAAGGACGGGAGGGCAGGGCACGCGTCCCCTGTTTTGGGTGTTACGCACTACCCGATCGCCGACGAGGGCCCTCGGTCCTGGGCCCGGAGGCTGGACGGCTTCTGCCCGACGATCCCGCCGGTCTAGCGCGCCGCCCTCTGCAAGAGACCCATCAGGCTATGGCGGGTCACCACTCCGGGGGACCGGAGACCACCACTACGGGCCACAGGAGTACCCAATTCTTGGTAGGGCCGGGAAATCCCCCTACATGTCGTCCCCTGCGAGACGTACCTTCGCTACATGTGGGGGTTGTTGGGGAGGAACTTCCGGCTGTTGCCGGGAGCGCACAGTGGACACGTCAGCTGCGCCGGGGGCGTCGCAGCCGACTGCAGCGTGTCTCACGATCGGGAGCACCGGTCATGACGGCACCAGGCATGACCCAGAGGACACGCGTTGCCCTGGTGGAGGACCATGCCTTGCTGGCCGAGGCGCTGCTGGTCTCCTTGGCGCCCGAAGGCTTCGAGGTCACGAGCGTGCGCATCTCGCCGCGACCGGAGGAGCAGTCGGGCCTGCTGCGGTCGATCCTGGCCGTCGAGCCGCAGGTGGTGCTCCTCGACCTCGACCTCGGTGCGGCCGGTGACGGTGGCGCGTTCATCCAGCCGCTCACGCGCGCCGGTTGCCGCGTCGTCGTACTCACGGCGTGGCCGGACCCGGCCCGGTGGGGTGCGTGCGTGGCCGCCGGGGCGCTGACCGTGCTGAACAAGTCGACGCCGCTCCACGGGATCGTCGAGGTGATCCAGCGGGTCGCCCAGGGGCTGCCGGTGATGTCGCGCGACCGGCGCGACCAGCTCATCGGCATGTGGCGCGACGCCCGGAACGACGACGACGACCGGCGTACCCGGCTCGACCGTCTCACGCCGCGTGAAGCGCACGTCCTCGGGGAGCTGCTCCACGGCAAGCGCGTGCGAGAGGTCGCCCAGGAGGCGTTCGTCTCCGAGGCGACGGTGCGCACCCACGTGAAGTCCATCCTGGCCAAGCTCGGGGTGAGCTCCCAGCTCGCGGCGGTCGCCCTCGCGCGGGACGCCGGCTGGGGCTCGCGGGTCACCTCCGGCCGCTAGCCGGTCGGTCCGACTCTGTGCAGAGACGCCACGTTGTCATGCGCACCCCTGCGGAACACCAGATCTGCGCATCGACCCTGCGTGCCCTCACGCGGCTGCGCGCCGTGAGGGTCGTCCGCCCTCCCCGTCCGGGCCTGCCGGCCGCGGGACTCGCCAGCCGCCCCTACCCGGGCCCACGCCCGGAAGTGGGGGGCTACGGACGCGGGATACCGAGTGGGTGGTGCCGAGAGCGGCGGCCGGGCGACGGATCGCCCGGTTCACCTGCCTCTCAGCACCGACGCGACTGGCGAGCCGTTGCGCGGACCGCCCAGCGGCCCGCTCCCATACTCGACGCCGCGGGCGATCCGGGTCTTCCCCCATGTTGGCGATATGGGTTACCCGCGGTCAGCAGCGGGAAACCGATGGTCTACTCCCCAACTTTGTCGATCCGTCAATACCTCCCCGGACCTACGGTGGGAGTGCTGTGGGGAGGACAGGACCAGGGTCGGCATGACCAGATGTTGTTACGAAGACAGCGCACCGCGAAATCCCGCATGGCGGGTCGCGACAGGGAGTACCTTCGTTGGCAGGGCGAGGCATCCGGGGGGGTGCCCGGTGGGTGGTTCGGAGACCGACCATCATGTCACCGGTTCAGACAGCGAGCCATCGACACTGCCACCGACGGACGAGCAGGTTTTCCGAGGGGTGAACATGGCTTACGTTCCCGTACCTGAGCAGCGGCGTCCTGGCGCGGCGCGCTCGGACGACATGGCGACGCTGTGCCACGACCTGCGCCAGTGCGTGACCGCGGGCCTGCTGCTCACGCAGCTCCCGAAGGACAACCCCCTCGACAGTGAGACCAGGCGCCGGTTCGACCTGATCCACCAGACGCTCTCCCACGCAGGTGAGCTCCTGGAGAGGGCCACCGTCGAGGTCGCGCCCAAGCACTGGGTGCTCGACCTGACCGAGCTCGTCGACGAGTGCGCCGCCGTGGCGGAGTTCGCCCACAAGATCCGGGTGGAGCGCGAGGCCAGCGAGCCCGCCATGGTGTGCGGCGACCCGCTGCTGCTGCACCGGGCGATCGACAACATGATCGACAACGCCGGCCGTGCCGCGGGCGACTCGGGCGACATCGTGGTCCGCGTCGGTGCCGCAGGTGACCGGGCGTGGGTCGAGGTGTCCGACGACGGGCCCGGGTTCGGGCGGATCGAGCACGGCACCGGACAGGGGCTGTCGGTGATCAGCTCGGCGGTCCGGGCGTGCGACGGCCGGCTCGAGATCACCAGCGGCCCCGGCCCGGGTACGGCGGTCAGGGTGACCCTTCCACGCCACCGCGACAGCGGCTACCGGTGACCCGGCTAGAGGGCTGACCCCTCGGCGTACTCCTCGAACGAGGCGTTCCAGTCGCCGTAGCCGTTGTAGAGCGTCATCTGCCGCTCGCTTCCGGTGACCTCGACGACGTCGCCGCGCTTGGTGATGTCGAAGAGCCAGGCGGCGTTCGAGGTGGCCATCCCGACGCAGCCGTGACTCACGTTGTCAACGCCCTGTGAGCCCTCCGACCACGGCGCCGCGTGGAGGAACTCGCCCGAGTAGGTCACGCGCATCGCGTACTCGACGTCGAGGCGGTAGTACTCCGGGTCGTCCTTCGAGATGCCGAGGGTCGCGGCGTCCATCACCTTGTCGCGGACCTTCTCGATGATCACCTTGGTGCCCGAGCGGGTGATGAAGCCCGGCTTGCCGGCGCTGATGGGCATGGTGCGCGCGAGCTTGCCGTTGATGAACACCTTCATCCGGTGCGCCTGGACGTCGACCTTGCTGACCACCGAGTCGCCGATCTCGAAGGACACCGACCGGCTGACCTGGCCGTAGACGCCGTTGCCTGCGGGCACGGAGTTGATGTCGGCGTCGACGGTCACCTGGGTCCCGGGCTTCCAGTACTTCTTCGGGCGCCAGTGGACCTCACTGTTCGAGACCCAGTGCCATGAGCCCGCCTGCTTCGGCGTGCTCTCGACGGAGAGGTGCTGCTCGATGCTCGCGCGGTCGGTGACCGGGACGTCGAACTGCACGATCGCCGGCATGCCCACGCCGACCGTCTCGCCCTGAAGCGGCGCGATCGAGGGGAAGGTCTGGCGCTCCAGCGGGAGGTTCTCGGTGCGGAACGCCGAGCGTTCGGTCGTCCTCCGCCCCTGCTCGTCCACCGCCACGGCACGGACCCGGTAGCGCAGCCCCGGCTCGAGCCGGTCGGTCGCCGACCAGGACGAGCCGTCGTCGGACAGCGTGCCGGCGACGCGCTGGTCACCGGAGCGCACCACGACCTGCTCGAGCGAGCCGTCCTGCGCGGCCACCTCGAGCACCTCGTCCACGGCCACGGGGCCGGTCAGGTCCTCGACGTTGGTCGAGACGGTCACGGCGGGCTCGGTCGGGGTCGCCGAGTCGGAGGCGGCGGGCTGCTGCCCCTCCCCTGCGGCCTGTGTCGGGCCCTGCTGCGACGTACAGCCGGTCAGCATCAGCGCGGACACGGCGACGAGCACGCCGACGTCTCGGCGTAGTCGGGCAGGCATGACGTGCCTGTTCATGTGCAGGGCTCCCCCGGTCGAAAACAAAGATCTGTTGTCAAAGGTAACAACGAGACGCCGGAGAATCGAAATAGTTGAGCGGTGGCGCTCCCCACACGGGGAGCGCCACCGCTCGAGATCTGCCCGTCAGCCGTCAGGGGCGGGCGCAGCCGTCAGTGGGCGTGCTCTCCTCGGTAGTACTCGAAGATCCAGCCCGACACCGTGATCGAGGCGAAGCCCAGGGCCATGGCGAAGAGCCACCAGGCGCCGAAGGCCAGCGCGTAGAACGCGACGGCACCCGTTGCGGCGACGAAGAGCGGCCACCAGCTGTACGGCGGGAAGAACCCGAGCTCGCCGGCACCGTCCGCGACCTCCGCGTCGTGGGTGTCCTCCGGACGCGGCTCCTTCATGCGCGAGGCGTGCACGCCCAGGTAGAGCGTGACCAGGATGGTCAGCAGCGCGGTCATGATGAGCGCGGCCGTGCCGGTCGGGTCGTAGGTGATGAACCAGTACGCCGGCGCGACGAGCGTGAAGAAGACTGCGTTGATCCCGAAGATGTAGGTCTCGATCTTCATCAGCGGCCGTCCTCGTCGCGGTTCTCGTCGATCGTCTTGGTGGCGTGCTCGATCGAGTCGCCCATCTGCTGCTCGAGGTGGCCGCGGCGTCCGGTGACGTCCGGAGCGTCGGCGACGTCGCCCTCGTGGCGCAGCGCTTCGTTCTCCACCATCTCCAGCGCAGCGATCTCCGGGTGGTGGAGGTCGAAGGCCGGGGACTCCGAGCGGATCCGCGGCAGCGTCACGAAGTTGTGGCGCGGCGGCGGCGAGGAGGTCGCCCACTCCAGCGAGCGGCCCCAGCCCCACGGGTCGTCCACGCCCACCAGCGGCCCGCGGGCCGAGCGGTAGACGTTCCAGATGAACGGCAGCGTGGAGGCCGCGAGCAGGAACGCACCCACGGTCGAGACCTGGTTCAGGACGGTGAAGCCGTCACCGGGCAGGTAGTCGGCGTAGCGACGCGGCATGCCCTCGACACCGAGCCAGTGCTGGACCAGGAACGTCGTGTGGAAGCCGATGAACAGCAGCCAGAAGTGCACCTTGCCGAGCTGCTCGTCGAGCATCCGGCCGGTCATCTTCGGCCACCAGAAGTAGAAGCCGGCGAACATCGCGAACACCACGGTGCCGAACACCACGTAGTGGAAGTGCGCCACCACGAAGTAGGAGTCGGAGACGTGGAAGTCCAGCGGCGGCGAGGCCAGGATGACGCCGGTCAGACCACCGAACAGGAACGTGGTGAGGAAGCCGATCGACCACAGCATCGGGGTGTCGAAGGACAGAGATCCCCCCCACATCGTGCCGATCCAGTTGAAGAACTTCACGCCCGTGGGCACCGCGATCAGGAACGTCATGCCGGAGAAGAACGGCAGGTCGACCGCGCCGGTGACGAACATGTGGTGCGCCCACACCGCGACCGAGAGAGCCGCGATGGCAACGGTCGCGGCGACCAGGCCGACGTAGCCGAAGATCGGCTTGCGGCTGAAGACCGGGAGTACTTCGGTGATGATGCCGAAGAACGGCAGCGCGATGATGTACACCTCGGGGTGCCCGAAGAACCAGAACAGGTGCTGCCACAGGATCGGGCCGCCGTTGGCCGCGTCGTACACGTGCGCACCGAGGAGACGGTCCGCCTCGAGCATCAGCAGCGCGCCGGCCAGGATCGGGAAGGCGATCAGCACGAGCAGGCTGGTGACCAGGGTGTTCCAGGTGAAGATCGACATCCGGAACATCGTCAGGCCGGGGGCCCGCATGGTGATGATCGTGGTGATGAAGTTGACCGCACCGAGGATCGTGCCGAAACCGCTGAGGGTCAGGCCCAGGATCCACAGGTCACCACCGACGCCGGGCGAGTTGACCTCGTTCGACAGCGGCGTGTAGGCGAACCAGCCGAAGGAGGCGGCGCCGTCGGGGGTCAGGAAGCCGGAGGCCGCGATCAGGCCGCCGAACAGGAACAGCCAGTAGCTGAACATGTTCAGGCGCGGGAACGCGACGTCGGGCGAGCCGATCTGCAGCGGCATGATCACGTTGGCGAAGCCGAAGAACAGCGGCGTCGCGAAGAGCAGCAGCATGATCGTGCCGTGCATCGTGAACAGCTGGTTGTAGGTCTCGTCGTTCACGACCTGCGAGCCCGGGAAGGCCAGCTCGGACCGGATGATCAGCGCCATCAGGCCGCCGACGAGGAACCAGGCGAACGACGTACCGAGGTACAGCTTGCCGATCAGCTTGTGGTCGGTGGTCGTCAGGACCCGGACGATCTGCTGCCCCAGGGGCTTACGGTCGGCGTAGGCGCCTCGCGCCTCGAATGCTGCGCCGGTCACTCGGAATCTCCTAGCTCAGAGGTCTCGTCGTCGTGGACCTGGTCCTCGCGGCCGGCCTGGGTGTTCGCGTCGGAACCACCGAGCACGACACCGACGTTGCCCTGCTCCTCGAGTCCACGGAGGTGCTCGTCGTACTGGTCACGGCTGACCACGTCCACGTTGAACAGCATGCGCGAGTGGTAGCTGCCGCAGAGCTCGGCACACTTGCCGGCGTAGTTGCCCTCACGCGTGGGCGTGAAGGAGAAGCTGTTGTCCCGGCCGGGCACGACGTCCATCTTCATGAGGAACGAGGGCACCCAGAAGGAGTGGATCACGTCGGGGGACGAGAGCTCGACCGTGACGGACTCGTCCACGGGGAGGACCAGCGTGGGGATCTCGGCGGGGGTGCCGGCGGTGTAGACGCTCTCGCCGTCGACCGCGTCCTCCTCCATGTAGTTGAAGCTCCACGACCACTTCTGGCCCACGACCTTGATGGTGTGGTCGGACTCACCGGTCTCGGAGGCCTCGGCGAGCACGTCGTTCTGCGTCTGGACGGTGAAGTAGAAGAACACCAGCACCATGACGACCGGCGCGATCGTGTAGAGGATCTCGATCGGCAGGTTGTAGCGCGTC
The DNA here is from genome assembly GCA_963701425.1 of uncultured Actinomycetota bacterium. GTDB lineage: Bacteria > Actinomycetota > Actinomycetes > Propionibacteriales > Nocardioidaceae > Nocardioides_C. Next base: position 708,853 of record CAVPAG010000018.1, read on the forward strand.
TGCACCGGGACCTCGTCGTCGCTGCGACGGCGGTACTTGAAGACGGCGAAGAGGATGAGGCCCCACACCAGGACGCCGACGAGCATCGCGGCGAGCCAGCTCCAGCGCCAGAGCTCGTCGATCAGCGGAGCCCGGTCGGTGGCCGGCTCGGGCATCGCCAGACGCCCGATCTGGTCACGGTCCTCGGTGGAACAGGCACCCAGCAACAGCAAACCTGCGGACACCATGGCCATGGTGCCGACGCGCGCACGCATGTTCTGAGCACGCTTGGGGAGTTGCAGACCCACGAACGAGCCTCTCTCTCAAATACGACGGTCGACACCGAACCCTACTACTGAGGCAACCTCCGCTGGCGACGAGGTGGGCGGGTAAGTTCTCGTTGTGACCAAGACAACCGGGCCCGACCGGGCGGTTGCGCGCGGCTACCTCGACGCCGCGTCGTCGGAGCCGCTCCACCCGGCCGCCCGGGAGGTGCTGCTGAGCGCCCTCGACTCCGGGTTCGCCGACCCGCTCCGCCTGCACCACCGGGGCCGCGACGCACGCCTTCTCCTCGACAACGCACGCGCCGTCGTGGCGTCCTGCCTCGACGTACGCGAGGACGAGGTCACCTTCACCTCCTCCGGCACCCAGGCGGTGCACCTCGGCGTGCTCGGGCTGCTCCAGGGCCGCAGCCGCGTGAGCTCCCGCCTGGTCCACTCGGCGGTCGAGCACTCGGCGGTGGTCCAGGCCGGTACCTGGTGGTCCCGGAATGTGGGCGGTACGACGGCCGAGGTCGGTGTCGACAGCCAGGGACGGGTGTCCCCCGCCGAGGTTGCCGAGGCGCTGTCGCAGGGGGCCGGTGTGCTCGCCGTCCAGTCGGCCAACCACGAGGTCGCCACGGTCCAGCCGCTTCAGGAGGTCTACGCAGCGGCATCGGCCGCGGACGTGCCCGTCTTCGTCGACTTCGCCGCCTCCGCCGCCCGGACGGACCTGCCCCGCGGGTGGTCGGCGGCGGCTGCCTCCGCCCACAAGTGGGGCGGACCCGCCGGGGTCGGCGTGCTGCTCGTGCGCAAGGGAGCCCGGTGGCGGGCGCCGTTCCCGGTGGACGACCGGGCCGACGCCCGGGTCAGCGGGTTCGAGAACGTCCCCGCTGCGCTCGCCGCGGCCGCCGCGCTCCAGGCCCGCCTCGCCGAGCGGGAGGAGGTCAACGCGCGGCAGTTCGCCCTCGTCGACCGGATCCGCGAGCGCGTGGCCGCCACCGTCCCCGATGCCGAGGTGGTCGGCGACCCCGTCGACCGGCTCCCCCACCTCGTGACGTTCTCCTGCCTGTACGTCGACGGGGAGGCGCTCGTGACCGAGCTCGACCGGGAGGGCTTCGGCGTCGCGTCCGGGTCGGCCTGCACCGCCTCCACGCTCACGCCGTCGCACGTCCTCGCGGCGATGGGTGCGCTCACCCACGGCAACGTCCGGGTCTCGCTCACCCGCGACACCACGGAGGACGAGGTGGACCGGTTCCTCGAGGCGCTGCCCGGCGTGGTCGCCCGTCTGCGCACCCGCGCCGGTGTGCGATGAGCGGACCGACCGTCGCCGACCTCGAGCTCGACTGCCGCGGGATGCGCTGTCCGCTGCCGGTGATCCGGCTCGCGAACGCCATCGGGGACGTCGAGGTGGGGCAGGTGGTCGCCGTCGCGGCTGAGGACGCAGCCGCCCGGTCCGACGTACCGGCGTGGTGCCGGATGCGGAAGCACGAGTACGTCGGCGAGGACACGGCCCCGGACGGAGCGCCGCGCTACCTGGTCCGGCGGATGCGCTGAGCCTCCGGCCGGCTCAGGGGCGCGGGGTACGCACGTGGGCGGCGATCTCCGCCGCCGCGTCCTCGCCGTAGGCGTCCGCGAAACGCTGCACGAACGACGCCTGGTGGAGGGTGTACTCCTGCGTGCCGACCTTCTCCACGACGTGCACGGCGAGCAGGCAGCCGAGCTGGGCGGCCCGCTCGAGCGAGAGGTCCCAGGCGAGCGCGGCCAGGAACCCGGCCCGGAACGCGTCGCCGACGCCGGTCGGCTCGACCTTCTCGACCTCCGGCACCGCCGGGACGACGATCGGCTCCTCGCCCTCACGCTCCACGCGGACCCCGGCGGCGCCGAGCGTGACCACCCAGGTGCCGACCCGGGAGCGGATCTCGTCGGCGGACCAGCCGGTCTTCTTCTCGATCAGCGCGGACTCGTACTCGTTGGAGAACAGGATCGCGGCGCCGTCGATGAGGTTGCGGATCAGCTCGCCGTCGCCGAACGCGAGCTGCTGGGACGGGTCGGCCAGGAACGGGTAGCCGCGCTCACGGCACTCCTCGGTGTGGCGCAGCATCGCCTCGGGGTCGTTGGGTGCGACGAGGACGTAGGTCACGCCACCGACCCGGTCCTCGACCGGCTTCAGCTCGATCTCCCGCGCCTCGCTCATCGCGCCGGGGTAGAACGAGGCGAACTGGGCCATCGTCGCGTCGTTGGTGCACACGAAACGGGCGGTGTGCTTGGTCTCCGAGACGTGCACCGACTCGCAGTCGACGTGGTGGCGCTCCAGCCACGAGCGGTAGTCGGCGAAGTCCTCCCCCACTGCGCCCACGAGGATCGGGCGGAGACCCAGGGAGCCCAGGCCGAAGCAGATGTTCGCGGCGCAGCCGCCCCGGCGTACCTCGAGGTCGTCCACGAGGAACGACACCGACAGCTTGTCGAGCTGCTCCACCACCAGGGAGTCGGAGAACTTGCCCCCGAACGACATCAGGTGATCGGTGGCGATGGAGCCGGTGACGAGCAGCGACACAAGGACCTCGAGGTGGTATGGACGGGTTCAGGACGTTTGAACACTACCCGGCGGTACGACTAGGGCGACCCGCGAGTAACCCTTAGCGTCGATGGTATGACCTACCAGCGTTTGGCGTACGACGACGCCTCCCCCGCAAGCGACATGACCTCCGACTGCCGCGCGGTCGAGGCCGCGCTGCACCTCCCCGAGCGCCGCAGCGCCGCCGAGAAGGCCGCCCGTGCGGTCACCAAGCCCGCGCCGAGCATCCTCTTCGAGGACTACCCGCGTGAGGTCAAGAAGCCCACGATCGCGGTGAACGACGCCGCCGCCCGGCTCGGTTCAGCGCTCGACCAGCACCTCGGCTGACCAGACGACACACGCAAGAGGCCCCCACCGGCGACCGGTGGGGGCCTCTTCGTCTGACTGGGTGGCTCAGTTGAGCCGCAGCACCTTGCTCGGTCCGAAGATCGGCGTGGTGACCAGGACCGCACCCTTCGGGCGGACCGCGAGGTCACCGGGGAGCATGACCTTCCCGGCACCGAGCTCCTGGCGGACCTTGGTGTCGTGACCGACACGGATCACGCTGCCGACCATCGCCTCCGGGCCCGCGTTGGGGTCCTCGATCGCGAGCCAGCTCTTCTTGGACAGCTCCGCCACGTAGATCGAGCCGCCCCGACCGGTCTCGAGGGCCACGATCGAGGTGAACCCGTCGGCGTGGACCGTGCAGGCGCCCCGGTTCGGCTTGGCGGGGTCGCAGACCGCGTTGCGGGCGCCCGGGCGGATCCGCCAGACGAAGGAGGTGCCGGGCGTCGCCGGGAACCCACGCAGCTCCCCGACGTAGATGGAGCCGTCGGGGGCGACCGTGACCGACGTCGGCACCGACTCGGCGGGCATCTTCGTCCCCGCCGGCGGTGAGCCCTCCGGAAGCCCCTCGGGCACGGTCACGACGCGCGGCTTGAACCGGGCGACGGTGTAGATCTTGCCGTTGGGCCGCACCCGGAGCAGGTCGTTGTTCGCGGCGTCCGCGACAAGGGCGGAGCCGTCGTCGAGCGCCGCGACGCCGTACGGGTTGCTCTCGCCGGGCTTGTCCTCGAGGTCGTAGGGGTCCTTGTCCTCGCGCTGGTAGGCGCGAAGCCGCACGACCTTCTCCTGCCCGTCCTGCCTGGTCCAGCGGTACAGCGAGTAGTAGCCGGGGCCCTTTCCGCCGCTGGTGAGCACGAAGAGCGTGCCGTGGTCGTTCATGTCGATGGCGGGCGCCACGAACGACTTCTGCACCGCACCGAGCTTGCGGAAGCTGCCCTTGTTCTCCCCCTGCCGGACGAGGAAGCCGTAGCTGCCGTTCGCCTGGCTCACCAGCACCCGGCCGCCTGGCGCGATGTCGAGGCCGCGGGCTCCGGTCAGGCCGGGAGCCGACACCGCCGACGCTCCGAGCGCGGCAGGGGCCGCGCTCACCAGGACACCGATGACGGCTGCCGCGAGGCCCACCGTCCTCTTCCGAGATCTCACGCTGTTCCCCACGATGGACCGTCCCCTCAGTCGATGGCTGCGTCGGACCTCAGGGCGGGCGACGCTGTCACGACCCAAGCAACTCGGGGCAGACCCCGACAATGGCGACTTCGGGCCGCCTGGCGATGGTCCCGCTCTAGTCAGGACGCGTCGACCGGACTATGCCTTTCCGGGCAAACGGTGCCTTCAGGCGGGATTCCGAGGCCCTGGGCACGCGACGAGGCCCCCGTCCCGGCAGGGACGAGGGCCTCGAGCGTCGGGTCAGCGCGCGCTCAGTGGAAGGAGTCTCCACAGGCGCAGGAGCCGGTCGCGTTCGGGTTGTCGATCGTGAAGCCCTGCTTCTCGATCGTGTCGACGAAGTCGATGACGGCGCCGTTGAGGTACGGCGAGCTCATCCGGTCGACGACCACGGCCACCCCGTTGAAGTCGGTGACGACGTCGCCGTCGAGGTTCCGCTCGTCGAAGAACAGCTGGTAGCGCAGACCGGAGCAGCCACCCGGCTGGACAGCGATACGAAGCTGGAGGTCTTCGCGGCCCTCCTGCTCGAGAAGGCTCTTGACCTTCGCCGCGGCGTCGTCGCTGATGTTGATGCCGTCGGTGCGGACCGTCGACTCGGTGGTTTCGACCTGCTCGGTCATCGTGTGACTCCCATGGGCTCAGACAAGGTTCTGTGCAGGTTCAATGGTCGCACATCCGGCGATATTCCCAAGCCCACCGTCCCCTCTCGGGACTTTGGTCCTGCAGGGCAGCGCGCCCGGTCAGTGCGACCAGGTGCGGGCTGTGCGTTCGGCCAGCCTCGCGAGGCTCCCTGCCGGGTCGGCGAAGGACTCCTCCTCCCCCACCAGGTCGACGACGGAGTACGCCGACTCGACGCCGAGCGCGCGCATCTCCCGGGAGCCGACCAGCACCTTGCCGGCCAGGGCGATGCAGGGCGCGAGGGCCCGCCCGGCGATCGCCGCGACGCCGTAGGGCACCTTGCCCGAGCGCGAGGAGAAGTCGAAGGCGCCCTCCCCCGTGATCACGAGGTCCGCCCCGACGGCCTTCCGGTCGAGCCCTACCGCCTCGGCCACGAGCTCCACGCCGGGCCGGCGGGAGGCACCGAGCAGGAGGAGTGCGAAACCGAGACCGCCGGCCGCACCGGCACCCTTCGCCAGGGCGACCTTCTTGTCGGTGGCGGCTGCCAGGGTCTCGAGCATGGCGTCGACAGCCTGCAGCCGGTCCGCAGCGACTCCCTTCTGGGGGCCGTACACGTTGGTTGCGCCGATGAGACCGAGGAGGGGGTTGTCGACATCGCTCGCCGCGACGATCTCGACGTCCTTGACGCGGTTCCGGGCCGGGGTCAGGTCCACGCTCTCCAGGGCGCTCAGCCCGCTCGGGCCCTGGTCCAGGGCACCCGCCGGCACCGCGACGGCACCGAGCCCGGACAGCAGTCCCGCTCCCCCGTCGTTGGTGCCGGAGCCGCCGAGCCCCACGACGACGCGGCGGGCGCCGGCGTCGACCGCGGCGGCGACGAGCTCGCCGACTCCGCGGGTGGTGGCGCGCTCGGGGTCCCGCTGGTCGGGTGGGGTGAGGTGGAGGCCGCAGGCCTGCGCGCTCTCGACGTACGCCGTGCCGTCGACGAGCAGCACGCCCGCCGGGACGGGGTGGCCGTACGGGCCGGTGACGGTGAGCGCGAGCAGGTCGCCGCCCAGCGAGGCATGGAGCACGTCGACGAAGCCGGGTCCGCCGTCGGCCATCGGCACGAGCTCCAGCTCGTCCTGGGGGGCGCGCCGGTGCCAGCCCTCGGCGATGGCCTGAGCAGCCTCGACGGCCGTGAGCGTGCCGGCGAACTTGTCGGGAGCGATGACCACGCGCATGCGCACATCCTGCCTTGCGTCGGGAGGTCGCCTGGTCGGTAGGTTGGCGCGGTGGCTGCTGACTACTACATCCGGCCGATGCGCCTCGAGGACGTCCCGGCGGTCGAGCGGCTCACCGACGAGGGCTTCCTCGAGCTCGACCAGCGCACCAACCCGCGCAGCTGGCCCGAGCCCACGCCGCGATCGGAAGCCAGGTCAGCTGCCTGGCGACGCCGGATGGAGCACATCCTGCATCACGACACTGAGGGTTGCTGGGTGGCGGAGGACGCCAGCGGCCTGGTTGGGGCCTCGGCCGCCATGAAGCGAGACCTCACCTGGATTCTCGCCACGTTTGTGGTGCGGCCCGGACTGCAGGGGCGCGGCGTCGGCAAGCAGCTCCTGGACGCGTCGCTGACCTACGGTCGCGGTTGCCTGCGCGGCATGCTCGCCGCCTCCGCCGACCCCAAGGCGGCGCGCCGCTACCGCCAGGCGGGGTTCACGCTGCACCCGGCCATGGCGCTGACGGGTCCGGTAAGTCGCGAGCTGCTGCCCGTGGTGGACCGCGTGCGGGAGGGGACGGCAGGAGACATCGACCTGATGAACTCCGTGGACCGGCAGGTCCGGGACTCAGCGCACGGCGTTGACCACGAGCTCCTCACCTCGCTGTACCGGGTCGTCGTGATCGACCGGTCGACCGGGTCGGGCTACGCGTACGTCGAGCCGGAGGGAGGCCCCTACCTCCTCGCAGCCACCAACCGCCGCACGGCGACCGACCTGCTCTGGGAGACGCTGGCCGCCTCCTCCCCCGAGGTCACCTGCAGGATCGGAAGGGTGACACCCGTCAACGAGTGGGCGATGGACGTCGGCATGGCTGCTCGGATGGACCTGCTCACCAGCGGCTACCTGGCGCTGCGGCAGATGAAGCCGCCGACGCCGTACCTCCCGAGCGGACACTTCCTCTGATGAAGGGCTGCCTCACTGGTCCACTGGTCCAGTGGCCGGGTCTCGGGGGTCGAGCGCGCGGGGTCTGCTCAGGGCCGTCTGAAATACTGTCGAAGTGACGACAACGCACCTTCCTCTCCTGTTCCTCGGGCACGGCACCGACCCCAACTCCGAGCGCGGGGTGGACTGCCCGGGTTCCCTCCCGCCGGCGTCCGACCCGGACCTCGTCGACCGGGCGCGCGCGGCGAAGGAGTCGCTCGGGGAGCGTGTCTTCGTACTCGGCCACCACTACCAGCGTGACGAGGTCATCCAGTTCGCGGACGTCACGGGCGACTCCTTCAAGCTCGCGCGCGAGGCCGCGGCGCGGCCCGAGGCGGAGTACGTCGTCTTCTGCGGCGTGCACTTCATGGCGGAGTCGGCCGACATCTTGACCTCCGCGCACCAGAAGGTGGTCCTGCCCGACCTCGCCGCCGGCTGCTCGATGGCCGACATGGCCGCGCTGGCCCAGGTCGAGGACGCCTGGGACGCCCTCACCGACGCCGGCGTCGTCGACTCGGTCGTGCCGATCACCTACATGAACTCCTCGGCCGACATCAAGGCGTTCTGCGGCCGCAACGGCGGAGCGGTGTGCACCTCGAGCAACGCGGAGGTCGCGCTGCGCTGGGCGTTCGACCAGCACGGCCCCGACACCAAGGTGCTCTTCCTCCCCGACCAGCACCTCGGCCGCAACACCGCCGTGCTGAAGCTCGGCCTCTCACTCGAGGACTGCGCCGTGTGGGACCCGCACCGTCCGAACGGCGGTCTCACCGACGAGCAGATCCGGGCCGCCAAGGTGCTGCTGTGGAAGGGGCACTGCTCGGTCCACGGACGGTTCTCGGCCGCGGTCGTCGACGAGCTGCGCGAGAAGGTGCCGGACATCAACATCCTGGTCCACCCCGAGTGCAGCCACGACGTCGTGACCCGGGCCGACCTGGTCGGCTCCACGGAGTTCATCATCAAGACCATCGAGGCGGCTCCGGCGGGCTCCTCGTGGGCGATCGGCACCGAGCTCAACCTGGTGCAGCGACTCGCCGACGCCCACCCGGACAAGGACATCGTCTTCCTCGACAAGACGGTCTGCTACTGCGCGACGATGAACCGCATCGACCTTCCGCACTTCGTGTGGGCGATGGAGAACCTCGTCGCCGGCAACCTGGTCAACGTGATCGAGGTCGACCCCGAGACCGAGAAGTGGGCCAAGGTCGCGCTCCAGCGGATGCTCGACCTTCCCGCTGAGTAGCACTCACGCGGCGTCTGAGGCATTCGGTTCGACCGGGCAGCCGTGCCCTGGGCGAGGCGCCGCCTGGCGGTGGCGCCTCACGTGGCCCGGGGGCGTTGCCAGCGAGCGCGTTCTTGCCGCCGGTGAGGAACCGTCGCGCACGACCTGGATCGTTCCGGGGAACACCGCCAGGCGACGCGGAGCCTCGGGCAGTGCCCGGCCGGACCCACACTCGGCGAAGGATCAGTACGCTGTCCACCGGCGTGGACCCCTTGTGCCTGCTCATGCTCCACGCTCTCCTCACTGGTCACGCATCCGCGACCATGCAAGGAATCTTGACGCATAAGAACTGTCGGTGGTCGAAGGTATGTTCGACTCATGCTCGAGCTGGAGTGGATCGGTGACCTGGACGGTGACGCGGCGTGCGTCGCGGTCACCGATGCCCACTCCAGGGTGCTGCAGGCGCAGGCCGAGGAGTTCTACCTGGCCGCGCACTGGGCCGACCTGCACGCCGGTGAGGCACTGGCCGACGAGCGGCGCCGGACCGGGCGGCGGGTGCTGCCCGGGCATGGAGCGGGCGAAGCAGGTGGGTGCGGACGGGACGCCGTTGGTGGCGGAGTTCGCGGCGATGGAGCTCGGTGCCCTGCTCGGGATGGGTCACGTCGCCGCGGACCATCTGGTCCGGGACGCGTTGAACGTGCGGCACCGGCACCCGCAACTGTGGGCGGCGCTGGCCGAGGGGCGGGGTCGGGTGTGGCAGGCCCGGAAGGTCGCCCAGTCGTGCGCGGCCGCCGGCCTGGACCTGGACCAGGCACGGTGGGTCGACGCGGCGACGACCCCGTATGTGGCGTCGTTGCCGTGGGGGCGGTTCGAGTCGCTGGTGGAGGCCAAGATCATCGAGGCCGACCCGCAGGCGGCGGAGGAGCGGGCGAAGGCGGCGGCGATGGCGCGGTTCGTGCGCACCGGCCAGTCAACCGAGTACGGGATCAAGACGCTCATCGCCCGCGCCAACGCGGGGGATGTGATCTTCTTCCAGGCGATGGTCGACCGGATCGCCCAGATCCTGCTCCTGAAGGGCGACGCGGACACCGCGGATGTGCGGCGGTCGAAGGCGGTCGGGATCCTCGCCTACTCCTCTCCGGGCGCTCGCGTTGCTGGAGTGGGGCGCCCGACAGGCCACCGCAGGCAGCCCCGGCAGCGACCCCGACGAGAACGCGGACGAGAGCGGGCGACGGGGCCGGCGACGGGACGGCGACGGCGCGAAGGTGCCGGACGGCGACCCCGACAAGGCCGACGACCCCACCGCTGACGACAGCGCTGGCACAGTGCACCGGCGACGACACGGATGGCGGACGACGACGAGCGACGAGGACCCGGAGGTCATCGGCGAGGGTGATGTGCATCCCTCGCAGAACGACGCCGACGACCCGGCCCCCGACAGTCGCCCTGCCCCACCTGCGGCGGCACCGGCACCACCACGGGCGGGATGACCGGGGACCCGACCCCGTTCACCAAACCCAGCCAGGTCGACCCGCGGAAGCTGCTGCCGAACGCGACCCTGTACGTGCACATCTCCGAGGCGATGCTCCGCGGCGAGCACGGCGGGGTGGCGCGGATCGAGGGCGTCGGCCCGGTCACCCGCGCAACAGGTGATCGAGTTCCTGGGCCACACCAACGTCCGCACGGTCCCGGTGCGCGACCTCGCCGCCCAGACACCGGTCGACGGGTACGAGGTCCCCGCAGCGGATGGCCGACGCGGCGCACCTGCGGAACCCGGCCTGCGTCTCGCCGTGGGCCAGCAACCTGTCCCGGCGCAAGGACAACGACCACCCCGTCCCGTACCTGCCACCCGCCAGGGGCGGTCCACCCGGGCAGACCGGGCTGCACAACCTCGCCCGGCTCGGCCGGTTCGCGCACCGGGTGAAGACCCACGGCCGCTGGCGGCTGCGACAAACCGGCCCCGGGGTGTACGAGTGGACCTCACCCCACGGCTACAGGTACCGGGTCGACGCCCACGGCACCCACCCACTCGGCCAAGGCACCGCCGAGGTAGCGATAGGCCCTGGGTCGGGCTTCCCTCGATCCGGCTGTGTTCGGCCCACGCGCGGGAGGTGTCAACGTGCAGCACCGCGCAGTGCACGAGGGCAGACGTTGACGGCAGGCGACGAGCGCAGACTGAAGCTGGGCCGAGCGCCGAGCAGGACCAGGTCGGACAGATGAACCGTGGGAGGACGCTCCCGGGCGCGCGGACAGGCACAAGGGTCGGCCACCCCCGAGCGGCGGCGCACCCACGTCAGAGCCCGGGGGCTCCCCAGACCGGCATCCACCGCTGCAGCTGGGGCTCGATGGGTAGGTCGTCGGACAGCAGGTCGCGCATCTGGATCTCGAGGAGGTTGTCGCGGCGCTGCCCCTCGAGCGGGGCGAACGGGTAGAACGTGCCCTGCTTGTAGAGGTACACCAGCGCCAGCCTCCGACCGGACGCGTCGGTGAACCCGACCAGGGAGCACAGCAGGCCGGGACCGAAGCCCTGTGCCTCGAGCGTGGTGTTCACCGCGTGGAGGTCGGTCACGAGCCCCGCCATGTCGGTGGGGTCCTGCCGGGTGACCAGCCAGGTGAAGCCGTACTCGTCGACGGAGCGCTCCACGTCGGGCCCCTCGTCCGCGTCGAGCAGGGCCACCACGTCGGCCTGGGTCTGCGCGAAGGCCGCTCCCTCTGCCTCCCGGTAGCAGACCGAGCCCAAGCCCGTGGACGTGAACCCGCCGGCCGTCTGGAGGGTGATGGCCGCGCTCGGCAGCGCGAAGAGAGCATCGAGGTTCGCCTGGACCGGTTTACGGCGGCCCAGGATCGAGTCCCAGAAGCTCACTGGTCGAAGCCCGGGGCGGGGAAGCCGCCGTCGGAGGGCCGCCCGAGCTCAGCGGAGACCTTGGCGAGCTGCTCGAGCCGCTGCTCGAGGGAGGGGTGCGTGGAGGTGAGGGTCTGCATGGTCGCGCCGCTGATCGCCGGCGCGATGAAGAAGGCGTTCATGCTCTGCGAGGCCCGGAGGTCCCGCTGCGGGATCGCGGCGATCTCCCCGGTGATCTTGGTCAGCGCCGATGCGAGCGCCGACGGTTTCTGGGTGAGATAGGCGCCGGCACGGTCGGCCGCGAGCTCGCGGTAGCGCGAGAGCAGGCGGGTCAGGAAGAAGCTGACCGCGTAGACGACCAGGCTGACGACGAGGGCGATCAGGAAGCCCACGGCGCCTGCGCCGTTGTTGTTGTTACCGCGCCCGAAGATCGCGCCGAACTGCGCGCCGCGCGTCATCATGCCGGCAATGATCCCGGCGGAGGAGGCCACGGTCATCACCAGCACGTCACGGTGCGCCACGTGCGAGAGCTCATGAGCGAGCACGCCTTCGAGCTCCTCAGCCGTGAGGCGGTCGAGGATGCCGGTGGTCACACAGACCGCCGAGCGCTGAGGCGACCGCCCGGTCGCGAACGCGTTGGGCAGGTCCGTGTAGGAGATGCCCACCCGGGGCTTCGGCATGTCGGCCATCGCGCAGAGCCGGTCGATCATCCCGTGCAGCTCGGGCGCCTCTTCGGGCGTGACGACCCGACACCGCATTGCCTTCAGCGCAATCGTGTCGGAGTTGTACCACTGGAACCAGGCGATGCCGAGGCCGATGATCCCGATGAGGAACCAGAAGTCGCTGAACAGGTACATCATCGTCACGACAAGCGCGACGAAGAGGCCCCCGAGCAGGAACATCACGAGGGTCATCCGGGCGGTGAGCCCGGTGTCCTTGATGAAGCGGGATCTGGCCATCAGCCCGGGATCAGCCCCTCGTCCTCGAGCAGTTGCCGGACCTCCTCCAGCGAGGCGTCCGCCGGAGGCAGGATCAGGTCGGAGTCGTGCAGGGTCTCGTCGGGGAGCCGCGAGCCTTCGGTGCGGACGCTGTTGAGCAGCGCCGCGAAGCTCTGCGAGAACGTGACCTCGTCGCCGCTCTCCACTGCCTTCTCCACGGCGTCGTCGAGACGGTTCAGCTCGGTGAGGTGCTCCTCGGCAACCTCCCACTGGCCCTCGCCGAGAATGCGCACGATCATGCCTGCCCCTCCTCCTTCTGACGCTCCTCCTGCACCGAGCCGGTCGGCGTACTGTCGCCCGCCTCGATCGCACCCTGCGAGGGCGAGGACCCTGCCTTGAGCGCCGCGAGCTCGGCCTCGACGTCGGAGTCCTTCGACATCGCCTCGAGCTCGCGGGCGATGTCGTCGCCCTGGCCGATCGCGCTGGCGTCCTCGAGAGCACCCGAGGAGATCAGCTCGTCGATGGCACCGGCACGCGCCTGCATCTGTGCTGTCTTGTCCTCGGCGCGCTGCACCGCAAGACCGACGTCGCCCATCTCCTCGGAGATCCCGGAGAAGGCCTCGTTGATGCGGGTCTGGGCCTCGGCGGCGGTGTAGGTGGCCTTGATGGTCTCCTTCTTGGTGCGGAACGCCTCGACCTTGGCCTGCAGACGCTGCGAGGCGAGGGTGAGCTTCTCCTCCTCGCCCTGGAGCTGGGCCTGCTGCGCCTTGAGGTCGCTGATCTGCCCGGTCAGACCCGACTTCCGGGTCAGTGCCTCACGGGCGAGGTCCTCACGTCCCATCGACAGCGCCTTCTGCGCCTGGTCGTGGAGCTTCTGGGACTGCTGCTCGAGCTGGTTGACCTGGAGCTCGACCCGCTTGCGGCTCGTGGCCACGTCCGCGACACCACGCCGCACCTTGGACAGCATCTCGATCTGCCGCTGGTAGCTGTAGTCCAGCGTCTCCCGCGGGTCCTCGGCACGGTCGAGCGCCTTGTTGGCCTTCGATCGGAAGATCAGGCTGATGCGCTTCATGAGGCTCATGGTGTGCGGGGCCCCCTTCTATATATGTGTCTGTGTCTGTCTCTCCACCCTACGGTGGAACGGGCGGCGGAGGTAGCAGGTTCCCGCGGGTACTCTGGGGCCACCAGGGGCGAGACAGTCCCCGTCCGATCACGCAGAAGGCCGCCTTGTTCCGACGTACCAAGTCCGAAGAGTCCACGCCCGCGTCCACGCCCCCGAAGCCCGGCGGCAAGGGACGCCCGACGCCGACCCGGCGCGAGGCCGAGGCGGCTGCCCGGGCCCGCGCGAAGGGCGCGGCGGACAAGAAGGCCGCGCAGAAGCTGCTCCGCGAGCGACGGCTCGAGCAGAACACCAAGATGCGCCAGGCGATGAAGAGCGGCGACGAGCGCTACCTCCCCGCCCGCGACCAGGGCAAGGTCCGCATGTTCGTCCGTGACCGGGTCGACTCACGGCTCTCGGCGGCGGAGTTCCTGCTGCCGCTGCTGATCGTGATCATGGTGCTGACCTACTCCGGCAGCCCGACGCTCAACCGCTACGGCCAGACGCTGTGGCTGGTCACGATCCTGCTTGTCACCCTCGACACCATGCTGCTCGTCTTCCGCATCAAGAAGGACCTGCGGCAGCGCTTCCCCGACGAGTCGCACAAGGGCGCGACCTTCTACGGGATCCTGCGAGCGATGCAGCTGCGCTTCCTCCGCCTGCCGAAGCCGCAGGTCAAGCTCGGCCAGCGGCTGCCCGAGAAGTACTGACGGTACGTCGAGCAAGCCCGGCGTCCGAGCTGGTTCCTCACCCGTCGGCGAGATGCTCCTCGACCCGCTCCACCTTGGCCGTGAGCTGACCGGTGTGACCGGGCCGGATGTCGGCCTTGAGCACCAGCCCGACCCGCGGGGACCTCGCCGCGACGACGTCGACGGCCTGCTTGACCACGGCCATCACCTCGTCCCACTCCCCCTCGATGTTGGTGAACATCGCGTTCGTCTCGCACGGCAGGCCGGAGGCGCGGACCACGCGCACCGCCTCGGCGACCGCCTCGCTGACTCCGCCGGTCTCGTCGCCGGCGGTCGGACTGATGCTGAAGGCCACGATCATGACCGCAACGCTAGCGACCGGGACGCATGACGTTGACCGGGCTGGATACGTTGAGAGGCATGGACATTCGCAACCTTGGCTCAAGCGGCCTGAAGATCTCAGAGATCGCTTACGGAAACTGGCTCACCCACGGCTCCCAGGTCGAGGAGGACGCGGCCCTCGCCTGCGTGCGGCAGGCCCTCGAGGAGGGCATCACCACCTTCGACACCGCCGACGTGTACGCGAACACCGCCGCCGAGACCGTCCTCGGCAAGGCGCTGAAGGACGAGCGCCGAGAGGGTCTGGAGATCTTCACCAAGGTCTACTGGCCCACCGGCCCCGGCAAGCACAACGACCACGGCCTGTCGCGCAAGCACATCATGGAGTCGATCAACGGCTCGCTGAAGCGGCTCGGCACCGACTACGTCGACCTCTACCAGGCCCACCGCTTCGACTACGAGACTCCGCTCGAGGAGACGATGGAGGCCTTCGCCGACGTCGTGCGCTCGGGCAAGGCGCTCTACATCGGCGTCTCGGAGTGGACGGCCGACGAGATCCGCCGCGGCTACGAGCTCGCCCGCGAGCTGCGGATCCCGTTCGTCTCGAACCAGCCGCAGTACAACATGATCTGGCGGGTCATCGAGACCGAGGTCGTTCCCACGTCGGAGGAGCTCGGGATCGGCCAGATCGTGTGGTCCCCGATCGCCCAGGGCGTGCTGACCGGGAAGTACAAGCCGGGCGAGCCGCACCCGGAGGGCTCGCGCGCCACCGACCAGAGCGGCGGCGCGAACATGATCTCGCGCTGGATGAACGACGACGTCCTCGAGCGCGTCCAGCAGCTCAGGCCGATCGCCGACGAGGCAGGTCTCTCCCTCGCGCAGCTCGCGGTCGCCTGGGTGCTCCAGAACGACAACGTCTCGGCCGCGATCATCGGCGCCTCCCGGCCCGAGCAGGTCACCGAGAACGTCAAGGCCAGCGGCGTGAAGCTCGAGACCGAGGCGATGAAGCGCATCGACGACATCCTCGACGGCGTCATCGAGAGCGACCCGTCCAAGACGGTCTCGCCGCCGAAGCGCGACTTCAACCGCTGACTTTCGCGGTACGACGGGCGGGGCCGGTCAGAAGGGCCGGCCCCGGGCCCGCACCCACAGCTGGAGGAGCGGGTCGACGTACCGCCACGGCCCCCACCCGCCCGGACCCTCGTCGCGGGTCACGTGCTGCCCCTCGCGGGCGAGGTCGCGCAGGGCGCTCTGCAGGGTCGCGCGCGAGGTCTCGAACCTCCGCGCGGTCGTGGTGCCGGTCGGTGAGTCCCCGTCGGCGAGCGCGGCGAGGACGGCCTTCTTGCCGCTCGACATCTGGTCCCACACCGCCTGGTGCGCCTCGTTCGTCATCTTCAGCGCGCGACGTACGACTGCGTCGGCCAGCGCGATCCCGCCGACCTCGCTCCCCTCGGCCAGCGTCGTCGACCCGAGCGCCCGCGCGGCGAGCTCGCGGTGGAGCAGGTGGGCGAGCAGCATCGTGCGCTGCGGGTGGCCGGCGGCGGTGCTGATCAGCGGTGACAGGGACCCGTCGGGGTCCTCGCCGAGCTCGTCGAAGCGCTCCGCGAGCTCGACCATGACCTCGTCGACCGGGAGCGGGCCCAGCTCGACCGGCTCGGCCTGGCCGTACAGCGGGCGCTCCCGGTCGCTGAACAGCTTGCGCATCATCGACGGCTGCGAGCCCGCGTAGACGTACACCGCCGCGTCGCCGTGGTACTGCACGTGCGACCGCAGCAGCCCGTCGAGCGAGGCGCCCGCGCTGAGCAGGTCCTGGAACTCGTCGAAGACGACCAGCGTCGGTCGCTGGTCGCGCTCGAAGAGCGTCAGCGGCAGGTCGAGGAGCTCGGCGGCCGCGGTCTGGGTCGCCTCGGGCGTCGCCGAGCGTTGCCGTGGACCGAGGGTGAGGCCCGGCCCGGCGGGGGTCAGGGACATCCCGAGGCGGCTGCCGAGCGAGTCGAGGTGCGTGCGCAGCCGGCTGTCACCGAGGCGGGAGTAGGACGAGGCGATGCGCACGCAGAGCTCGGCCAGCGAGGTCACGCCGTACATGTCGACGTGCACCGTCCGCCACCCTGCGCCGGCGAGTCCCGCGGCGTGGGCCAGCAGCAGCGAGGTCTTGCCGAACCTCCGCGGACCCGCCATCCGCACGTGCACGCGCTCGGCGGCGGCCTGGCTGAGGCGCATCAGCTCCTCTCGCCGGTCGATCAGCGCGTCGGGAGCGATGGGGCTCTCGAAGGGGAACGGTCGCAGGACGGACATGCACCGACCGTAGCGCAGCCGTATTGCTCAAGCCATGCATATGGCATGGCGAGTCGCATACTCCGGGCTCGCAGGAGTCAGGAGGCGTGCAGGCTCATCGGGCCGTAGACCTCGCGGTCGCCCTCGAGCAGCGTCACCGCGTCGACGCCGGCGTCGAGGAGCTCGCGCCAGACCTCGCCCACCCACGACTCCGCGTCGCTCTGCGAGGGGAAGTCGGGACAGGCGACTCCCTCGGCCGCGACCTCGGCGCCCGAGGAGTCCTCCAGCCGCCAGCGCCAGGCCGGACTGGTCGAGGAGGACTCAGGCGAGAAGTAGCTCGAGGGCTCGAGTGAGTTGGTCATGTGGCGAGCCTAACGCCGCGAAAACCTGAGACCCCTTTGACGCCGCCAGGGGGCCGTGGGAGCGTTCGTGGTGAACAACTGCCTCACGTCGGGAAAGCCGGTCCAACGCCGGCGCTGACCCGCAACCGTAGGTCCCACCCGTGGTCGTCGCGACCACCGCGTGGGGCGAGCCGGAACACCGACGCGAGACAGCGGCTCCCATCTATCCGTCGAGGTCTACGGGGCGGAGCCGGATCAGGGCACCTCGCGCATCCAGCGGTGTTCCGGCGGTCCGGTGACGTCATGTGAACCGCCGCAACAGAAAGGGCCCTTCGTTGGCCACCCTGCTCCCCCGCCGCGTCGTCGGCATTGCTCTCCTCCCTTCTCGTCGCCGCCGCGACCGTCGTCGGCCTCGCGGCTCCCGCCCAGGCGGACGAGGGCTTCCAGTACTGGAACTACTTCCACCTCGAGGACGGCGCCTGGGCGTTCTCGCAGGTCGGCCCGGCCGACTTCACGCCCGAGGACGGCGCGGTCGAGGGCTTCCGCTACGGCACCTCCACCGTCGCCCAGGGCATCGAGCCCCGCGCCGACCTGCAGGAGGTCGGCTTCGACACCGTCTGCGCGGACACCGAGGCCGCCGAGGGTGAGAAGCGCGTGGCCGTGGTCGTCGACTACGGCGTCGAGGAGGGCAACGGGACCCCGCCCGAACCGCGTGCCGAGTGCGCTGTGGTCGCCGAGGACGCCAGCAGCCAGAAGGTCCTCGACGAGGTCGCCGAGGTGCGCGTCGAGTCCGGCATGACGTGTGCGCTCGACGGCTACCCCGCCACCGGCTGCGGCGTCCCCGTGAAGGACGCCGAGGTCCCGGCCCAGGAGGAGACCGTCGCCTTCGCGCTCCCCGCTGACGGCGGTGACGACGCCGGTACGTCGGACGCGTCCGCCGACTCCGAGGAGTCCGAGATGCCCTGGGGCCTGGTCGGGCTGGGCGCGCTCGTCGTACTCATCGCGGCCGGTGCCTTCGTGATGAGCCGACGCAGCAGGACCGCCTGACGGACCGACCGAGCCGAACGCCGAGCCGATGCGCCCCCAGCACCTCGTCACCTACCCCCGGATGCTGCATCCGGGGGCGTGGTGGCTGTGGGCGCTCGGCCTGGCCGCGGCGGCCAGCCGCACGCTCAACCCGGTCCCCCTGGTCCTGATCCTGGTCGTCACCGGGTTCGTCGTGACCGCGCGCAAGAGCGACGCCCCCTGGGCCAGGTCCTACGCCGCCTTCCTCAAGCTCGCCCTGCTCGTCATCGCCGTCAGGATCGTCTTCCAGGCGCTGCTCTCGAGCGAGTCCCAGGGGTCGACCGTGCTCTTCACACTCCCCGAGATCCCGGTCCCCGGCAGCACCGGCATCAAGCTCGGCGGCGAGGTCACTCTCGAAGCGGTGCTGCGCGCGTTCTACGAGGGCCTCCAGCTCGCCACGATCCTGGTCTGCGTCGGGGCCGCCAACGCGCTCGGCAGCGCCCGCCGCCTGTTGCGGTCCGTGCCGGGCGCGCTCTACGAGGTCGGCGTGGCCGTGGTGATCGCACTGACCTTCGCGCCCCAGCTCGTCACGGATGCCGCCCGGGTCCGCGCGGCCCACCGGCTGCGCGGGCAGACCGGGGGGCTCCGGGCGATGAAGCGGCTCGCGATGCCGGTCCTCGAAGGCGCTCTGGACCGCTCGGTCGAGCTAGCCGCCGCGATGGACTCCCGAGGCTACGGCCGTACGACGGAGGCGTCCCCTGCCGCACGACGCCTTACCGGCTTCCTCGTCCTCGGTGGGCTCATCGGCCTGTGCGTAGGGATGTACGGCCTCCTGTCGGCCACCAGCGCCGGCTGGATGGGGCTGCCGATGCTCATCACGGGCTCGGTGCTCGCCGCGGCCGGGATCTACTTCGGGGGCAGGCGAACCGGCCGGACGACGTACCGCCCCGACCCGTGGGCGCTCCCCGAGTGGCTCGTCGCGGGCTCCGGCCTGGTCGCGGCGGTGGCGATGTTCGTGACGATCGCGATCGACCCTGCGTCGCTGGTGCTGTCGAGCATCACGGCGGTGCCGCCGGTGCCGCTGCTCGCGACGGCCGGGATCCTCGTCGCGATGCTCCCTGCGATCCTTGCTCCACCCCTGCCGAGGCCGGCACCGGAGACGACGACCCGCACGAGTGAGATGGAGGTGGCAGCGTGATCGAGTTCGACGACGTGACGGTCACCTTCGCGGGTGAGGCCGCGCCGGTCCTGCGTGGTGTGGACCTGACCATCCCCGAGGGCGAGCTCTGCCTGGTCATCGGACGCACGGGCTCCGGCAAGACCACGCTGCTGCGTGCGATCAACGGCCTGGTCCCCCACTTCTCCGGCGGCACCCTCTCGGGGAAGGTCGTCGTCGACGGCCGCGACACCCGCGACCACCGCCCACGCGACCTCGCCGAGGTCGTCGGCTTCGTCGGCCAGGACCCGCTCTCGGGGTTCGTCACCGACACCGTCGAGGACGAGCTCGCCTACGGCATGGAGTCGCTGGGCCTTCCGCCCGACGTCATGCGCAAGCGCGTCGAGGAGACCCTCGACCTGCTCGGGCTCGCTGAGCTGCGGCAGCGGCCGCTGACCGACCTGTCCGGCGGCCAGCAGCAGCGCGTCGCGATCGGGTCGGTGCTGACGACCCACCCGCGTGTGCTCGTGCTCGACGAGCCGACCTCCGCGCTCGACCCGCTCGCAGCCGAGGAGGTCCTCGCGACGCTCCAGCGCCTCGTCCACGACCTCGGCCTGACCGTCGTACTCGCGGAACACCGGCTGGAGCGCGTCGTGCAGTACGCCGACCGGGTCGTGCTCGTACCCGGAGACGGCAGGCCCGTCGTCGACGGAGCCCCCACCGAGATCCTCGCGAGCTCGGCCATCGCACCTCCGGTCGTCGAGCTCGGGCGGGTCGCCGGGTGGCGGCCACTGCCTCTGAACGTGCGCGACGCCCGACGCCGAGCAGCACCTCTGCGCGAGCAGCTCGCCGACCTGGCCGCACCGGACCACGCGTGCGACGAGCCCGGCGAGGCCGTCGGACGCGTGACCGACCTGGTCGCCGGCTACACCCGCCTCCCTGTGCTCAAGGGCGTCTCGGCGGCGCTGTCCCGCGGCGAGATCGTCGCGCTCATGGGCCGCAACGGCGCCGGCAAGTCGACGTTGATGAAGGCCCTCGTCGGGATGCGTACGCCGGACAGCGGCACCGTCGAGGTCGGCGGTCACGCCCCCGCCGCTCTCAAGCCCGCCCAGCTGCTGCGCCACGTCGGCCTCGTCCCGCAGGTCCCCGGCGACCTGCTCTACGAGTCCACGGTCGCCCGCGAGTGCACCCAGGCCGACAAGGACGCACGCGTTCCGGCCGGGACGACCGCTGCCCTGTTCGAGCGCCTCTCCCCCGGGGTCCGCGGCGACCAGCACCCCCGCGACCTGTCCGAGGGGCAGCGGCTCACCCTGGCGCTGGCGATCGTGCTGGCCGCCGAGCCCCCGCTGCTGCTGCTCGACGAGCCGACCCGCGGCCTCGACTACACCGCCAAGCACCGCCTCGTGGAGATCCTGCGCGACCTCGCGGCAGCCGGCCACGCGGTCATGCTCGCGACCCACGACGTGGAGCTGGTCGCGGAGGTCGCCACCCGCGTCGTCGTGCTCGCCGACGGTGAGGTCGTCGCCGACGGCACGGTCCCCGACGTGGTCGTCTCCTCCCCCGCGTTCGCGCCGCAGGTGGCGAAGATCCTGACCCCGCAGGCCTGGCTGACCCCCACCGACGTCGCGGTCGCCCTTGCCGGCGTCACGACGGTGTCCCGGCCATGAACGCCGCAGACCTCGTCCCGCTGCAACTGCGCTCCGCGATCGCCCTCGGCCTCGCGTCGGTGGTCGGACTCGCGGCGTTCTTCTGGCCGTTCTTCGTCGACCCGGGCACGCCGCTCGAGAGCTCCTCGCACTCCGGGGATGCGCCGTTCCTGTTCGTGGCGATCCTGCCGCTGCTCGCCGCGATCGTGCTGGCCGAGCTCACCTCGGGCGGCATGGACGCGAAGGCCGTGGCGATGCTCGGCATGCTCGCCGCGGTGGGCGGTGCCCTGCGTGCGTTGGGTCCTGGTGTCGCGGGCCTCGAGCCGAGCTTCGCGGTGATCATCCTGGGGGGCCGGGTCTTCGGGCGCGGCTTCGGCTTCGTGCTCGGTGCCACCACCCTGCTGACAGGCGCGCTGATCACGGGCGGGGTCGGACCGTGGCTGCCGTTCCAGATGATGGCCGCGGGCTGGGTCGGCTTCCTCGCCGGCTGCCTTCCCCGCGTCACCGGCCGCATGGAGGTGCTCGTGGTGGCCGCCTACGCCGCGGTCGCCGGCATCGGGTTCGGGCTGGTCATGAACATCTGGTTCTGGCCTTTCGTCTCCTACGGGCCCGAGGTGTCCTACGTCGCCGGCGACGCTCTCGCGGACAACCTCGGGCGGTACGGCGTCTTCTACCTCACGACCTCCCTGCTCTGGGACCTCGGCCGCAGCCTGATGACGCTGCTCGTCGTACTCCTCGCCGGGTCGTCGCTCCTGCGCGCACTTCGCCGGGCAGGTCGCCGCGCGGCGTTCGGCGTCCCCGTCGTGTTCGAGCGCTGATGGACGTCCTCCTGCTCGGCACCGGGTCGGCGGACGGCTGGCCGAACCCGTTCTGCACGTGTGCGTCGTGCTCGTCAGAACGTGCCGAAGGCCGCGTGCGGGGCCAGACCTCGGCCCTCGTCGACGGTCGCCTCCTGCTCGACTGCGGCCCGGAGACACCGCGCGCGGCAGAACGTGCGGGCGTCGACCTCAGCCGGCTGCGCCACGTCCTGATCACGCACCAGCACCCCGACCACTGCTCCCCGGCGTTCCTGCTCTTCCGCTCGTGGGTCGGCGACGAGCCGCTCGACGTACTCGGTCCACCGGAGGTCGTCGAGGCGTGCCGGATGTGGGTGGCGCCCGACTCGGCGGTGCGCTTCGTCGCGGTCTCGCCCGGGGAGCGGCTGCGTGTCGGGGAGTACGACGTCCGCGTGCTCGCCGCGCAGCACGGCGCCGCCGGGACGTCGGTGCTCTACGACGTCGCCTCGGACGGCCGTCGTCTGCTCTACGCCACGGACACGGCGGTGCTGCCGGACGAGACGGTGGCTGCCGTCGAGGGCGCGGCCTTCGACGTCGTGCTCCTCGAGGAGACCTTCGGCGACGTCGACGGACCACGGGACCGACCACCTGCACCTCGGCACGTTCGCCGACCAGGTGCGCAGGCTGCGCGAGGTCGGTGCGGTCACGGCGGGGACCGACCTGGTCGCGGTCCACCTGTCCCACCACAACCCGCCCACGGCCGAGCTGTCCCGCAGGCTCGCGGCCTGGGGCGCGCGGGTCGTCGACGACGGCACTCGGCTGTCGACCACGGACTCGTCCCGGGCCCCGGAAGTGGCCGATGGGGACCGTGTCGCACCGCGCCGCACCCTGGTCATCGGCGGCGCGCGCTCGGGCAAGTCCCGCGAGGCCGAACGCCTCCTCGCAGCCGAGCCGGACGTCACCTACGTCGCGACCTCGTACCCGACCGGCACCGACGAC
This sequence comes from uncultured Actinomycetota bacterium, assembly GCA_963701425.1. Lineage (GTDB taxonomy): Bacteria > Actinomycetota > Actinomycetes > Propionibacteriales > Nocardioidaceae > Nocardioides_C. The sequence goes on from CAVPAG010000018.1 coordinate 731,273, forward strand.
GAGTGGGACGAGCGCGTACGCCGGCACCGCGCCGACCGTCCCGCGGCCTGGCGCACCGAGGAGACGACCGACGTCGCAGGACCTCCTCGCCGAGGAAGGTGGTCCGCTGCTCGTGGACTGCCTGACGCTCTGGCTCACCCGGGTCATGGACCGACACGACGCCTGGGACGACGAGGTGTGGGCGACCCGTGCGGAGAAGGCCGTCTCGGCCGAGATCGACGACCTCGTCGCCGCTTGGCGGCGCACCACCCGCCGGGTCGTCGCGGTCACCAACGAGGTCGGTCAGGGCGTCGTCCCCGAGACCGCCTCGGGGCGGCGGTTCCGAGACCTGATGGGACGGCTCAACGCCCGGATCGCCGCCGAGACCGAGGACGTCCGGTGGTGCGTGGCCGGCCGGGTGACCCGGTTGTGAGTGTCGACCCGACCGGGCACCTGTCGCGACGAGCAGTGGCCTCGGACGCGATGCGTCTGGCCGTCGGCACGTTGACGGTCCTGCCGACCCCGCAACCCCGCGAGGTCGACCGCCGTGTCGGCTCGTGGGCGATGGTCATCGCGCCCCTCGTCGGCGCCCTTCTGGCGGTGGTCGCCGGTGCGTTCCTCTGGCTCCTCGGCTGGGTGGTCGTCGGGTCGCTCCACGTCATCGATGTTCTCCCCGACGGGGTGGCCGCCGGCTGGCGGACGAACCCGATTCTCGCCGCCGCTCTGACGGTCGCGCTGCTCGCTGTGCTGACCAGGGCGATGCACCTCGACGGGCTGGCTGACACCGCGGACGGGCTCGGCTCGGGCAAGCCCGCCGCTGACGCGCTCGAGGTGATGCGGCGAGGTGACGTGGGCCCGTTCGGCGTCGTCACGCTGGTGCTCGTGCTCCTCGTGCAGGTGCTCGCACTGGCCGAGCTGATCGCCGCGGGCCTCGGCTTCGCGGGGCTGCTCCTGGCCCTGGTGGTCAGCCGGCTGTCCCTGCCGCTCCTCTGCTCACGCGGTATCCCTGCCGCCCGCCCGGACGGCCTCGGTCAGGTCGTCGCGGGGACGGTGAGCCGGGGCCGGCTCGCGGGCTCCTTCGCGCTGGCCGGGCTGGTGCTCGTGGCGCTGGCGCTGGTCTCGCCCGGCTGGCACGCCCTCAGCGGCGGGGTCGTGACCCGTGCTGTCGCGGTCACGGCGATCGCACTTCTGGCCGCGGGTCTCCTGGCGCGGCGTGCGACGAGCCGCCTCGGCGGGATCACCGGCGACGTGCTCGGGGCGGCCGTCGAGACCACGTTCACCGTGGCGCTCGTCGTACTCACGCTCGTCACCTGACGCTCGAGACCTGGTGCTCGAGACCTGGTGCTCGAGACCTGTCGGGAGGGACGCAGACACGAGAGCGACAGCCATCGAGGGACCCGCACAACGGTTCGAAGCAACTTGGCTGTCGCACGTGCGGTTTCGCAGCCAACTTGCTTCGAACGGCACTCGGTCAGGGCGGACCGTCCGGTAGTCCGTGAGCAAAACGCTGCTTCAGCACCGTCAGGAGAGCAGTCTGCTCACGAACTATCGCGACCGGCTCGCCGCGGCTATCGCGGCCGGCTGTCGCAGCCGGCCCGGGCCCGTGCGAGGTCAGGACTCCCGGACGCCGGGCGTGACGAAGGGCGGCTTGGTGACCGTGAAGATCTCACGCCGGCCGCGTACGTCGACCGACACCTCGGCTCCGTCGGTGACCTGGGAGGCGAGCAGCGCCATGCCGACCCCCTTCTTCAGGGTCGGCGAGAACGTGCCGGAGGTGACCTCACCGAGCGGCACGTCGGCCACGAGGAGGACCCGCATGCCCGGACGCGGGATGGCGCGACCGTTCGCGACGATGCCGCGCAGCAGCCGCTTGGGGCCGGTCTCCTTCTCGGCGACGAGCGCCGAACGACCCCAGAACTGCTCCTTCTTCCAGCCGACCGCCCACCCGAGACGTGCCTCGTTCGGGGTGACCTCGCGGGTGATGTCCTGGCCGTGCAGGGGATAGCCCATCTCGGTGCGCAACGTGTCACGGGCCCCGAGACCGCACGGCGTGATGCCGTACTGCTCCCCTGCCGAGAACAGCGCGTCCCACAAGGGGCCGACCACCTCGTCGGGCACGACGAGCTCGTAGCCGCGTTCGCCGGTGTAGCCGGTGCGGCACACCACCACGGGCGTGCCGTCGAACTCGGCCTCTACGAACGACATGTAGTCATGGCCCGCGGGGAAGCCGATCGCCTCGAGCACCTCGTCGGACTTCGGTCCCTGCACGGCGAGGATCGAGTGCGTCTCGTGCTGGTCGTCGATGACCAGGCCCTCCGGCGCATCGGCGGCGAGCATGCGCACGACCTCGGGGGTGTTCGCCGCGTTGGGCACGAGGAAGACCCGCTCGTCGCTGTGGAGGTAGGCGATGAGGTCATCGACGATGCCACCGGTCTCGGGGTCGCAGCACAGGGTGTACTGCGCCTTGCCGGGCTCGATCTTGCCCAGGTCGTTGGTGAGGCAGGCGTTCACGTAGTCGGCCGCACCCGGCCCGCGGACCACGACCTTGCCGAGGTGGCTGACGTCGAAGACACCCACTGCCTCGCGGACGGCGGTGTGCTCCTTGACCACTCCGGCGTACTCCAGCGGCATCTCCCAGCCCCCGAACTCGGCGAACTTCGCACCGAGCGCGACATGGCGGTCGTAGAGCGTGGAACGGCGTGGCGGGGTGCCCCGGCGGGCCTCGATGGGATGCATGGTCGGAACCTACCGCAGTAGGGACATGGCGGACCTCGGGCTAGCATGCCCGGAGCAGTGAGGGACACATCGACGAGGGAGCACAGCACAGTGACGACGTACAGCCTCCGCAAGGGTGCCGCCGACAAGACCAAGACCGACCTGGTCGTTGCCGGTGTGGTGAAGACCAAGAAGGGTCTCGAGATGGCTCCCGGCGGTGAGGGTGTCGCGTCGGCGTACGGCCGCAAGCTCGAGCCGCTGCTGTCCACCCTCGGCTTCGAGGGCAAGCCCGGCGAGGTCGTGAAGATCCCGACCGCCGGCGCCCTCAAGACCCCGCTGCTGATCCTGGTCGGGCTCGGCGACGCCGAGAAGCTCAACCCCGAGGGAGTACGTCGAGCCGCGGGTGTCGCGGCCCGCGCGGTGTCGAACGCCGCGACCGTCGCTCTCGCGCTCCCCGCCACCGACGTCGACTACGTGCGTGCCGTGGCCGACGGGTACCAGCTCGGGTCGTACTCCTTCACCGCCTTCAAGACCACGCCTGCCCCTGACGTCGCCGGCGAGGTCGTGATCCTCACCGACATCGCGCGCCAGAAGGAGGCCGTCGCGGCGCTGGAGACGTCCCAGGTCGTCGCCGCCGCCACGAAGCTGACCCGCGACTGGGTGAACACCCCGCCCGGTGACTTCACCCCCGAGAAGTTCGCGGACGCGGTCGAGGCGGCGAAGAAGGACCGCAAGTCCAAGGTCACCGTGAAGGTCATGGACGAGAAGGCGTTGGCGGCCGACGGCTGCGGCGGCATCGTCGGGGTCGGGCAGGGCTCGGCGAACCCGCCCCGCCTCGTGCAGCTGACCTACAAGCCCCGTGGCGCCAAGGCCCACCTCGCCCTCGTGGGCAAGGGCATCACGTACGACTCGGGTGGCCTCAGCATCAAGCCGGCCGCATCGATGATGACGATGAAGTGCGACATGGCCGGAGCGGCATCCGTCGTCGCCGCGACGTTCGCGATCGCCGAGCTCGGGCTGCCGATCGCCGTGACCACCTACGCGCCGATGGCCGAGAACATGGTGTCGGGCACCGCGACCCGTCCCGGCGACGTGGTGACGATCTACGGCGGCAAGACCGTCGAGGTCCTCAACACCGACGCCGAGGGCCGCCTCGTCCTGGCGGACGCGCTCGTCAAGGCCACCGAGGACAAGCCCGACGTGATCGTCGACGTCGCCACCCTGACCGGCGCCTGCGTCATCGCCCTCGGCGACCGCGTCGCGGGAGTCCTCGGCAACGACGACGAGCTGATCGACTCCGTGAAGGCCGCGGGCCAGCGGGTCGGCGAGGCGCACTGGCCGCTGCCGATCCCCGAGGAGATGGGCGAGAAGGTCAAGAGCAACACCAAGATCGCCGACCTGGCCCAGCACAACTCCGATCGGTGGGGCGGCACGCTCTACGCCGCGGCGTTCCTGCGCGAGTTCGTGGGCGACCACAAGTGGGCCCACCTCGACATCGCCGGGCCGGCGTTCAACGAGAAGGCCGCCTACGGCTACGTCACGCCCGGCGGCACCGGCATGTCCGTCGCGACCCTCGTCGAGCTCGCCGACTCCCTCACCAAGAGCTGACCCACCGGTCGGCGCCCCTCGACCTCCCGGCAGCTGCCGACCAAGGGGCCCGGACGACGCGTCCGCGGGCGCATCAGCGCCGGACGAGCGCGGTACCGCGGACGCATCAAGGTGCTCGGAGCGCGGGCGCGGCCAGTGAGGCGCCGGACGATCGTCGTACTGCGGGCGCATCAAGGGGCTTGGCCGCGGCGGCGAAGCCGACGCGCCGCCCCAGCGCCAGCGGTACGTCGATCGGCAGGCGCCGCCCAGCAGCAGACCCAAGCGGGAGGCGCCCAGGGTCAGCTGCCGGCCTGCTTCTTGCGCCGGTTGTACTCCCGCATCCGAGCCGGGTACCCCACGACCGCAGCGTCGTACGACGGCACCCCGTGCTTGTTGGCGAACCGGTGCGCCCACTCGACCGAGGGCACGCGACGTCGCGTCCACTCGCCGTCATGAGCGACGAGGATCATCGTCACGTCCGAGATCGCGGTGCGTGGTTCGACGAACCCCTCGACCCCGCGACGCGTCGTCGCGAACTCCTCGAGCTGCTTCTCGTCCGCGCTGTCGGAGGCGCGCACAGTCGTCGTCGGCCCTCTGCCGCGCGACCTGCGCATCCGGCCGGCTCGTCCCCGCCGCTTGAAGCGGTCCATCAAACCCATTCCTCAAGTGTGGCTTACGGCCCTGAGAAATCCCGGCAGGCCGCCGGTGCCGGCCACTCGACCGGCGCCAGAGGCCCGGTGTGGACTTGTCGAGCAATGGTGGAAAGATGGGCGAAGCAGGCGACCCCTGACAGCTGAACATGACCGGAGGAGCAGGTGGCGGACAACGCCGAGAACAACTTCGACGTAGTGATCCTCGGTGCCGGAAGCGGCGGCTATGCCTGCGCGCTCCGCGCAGCCCAGCTGGGCCTCTCCGTGGCCCTGGTGGAGAAGGACAAGGTCGGGGGCACCTGCCTCCACATCGGCTGCATCCCGACCAAGGCGCTGCTGCACGCCGCCGAGGTCGCCGACTCCGCCCGTGAGTCCGAGCAGTTCGGCGTCAACGCCACGCTCGAGGGCATCGACATGGGCGGCGTCAACAAGTACAAGGACGGCGTCGTCTCGCGCCTGTACAAGGGCCTGACCGGCCTGGTCAAGGGCCGCGGCATCACCGTGGTGGAGGGCGAGGGTCGCCTCGTCGCACCCGACACGGTCGAGGTCGCCGGCCGCAGGCTCGTGGGCCGCTCCGTCGTGCTCGCGTCGGGGTCGTACTCCAAGACCCTTCCCGGCCTCGAGATCGACGGTGACCGCGTGCTCACCTCCGACCATGCCCTCTCCCTCGACCGCGTGCCGAAGTCGGCGATCGTGCTCGGCGGCGGCGTCATCGGCTGCGAGTTCGCGTCGGTGTGGCGCTCGTTCGGGGCCGAGGTCACCATCGTCGAGGCTCTCCCTCGGCTCGTCGCAGCGGAGGACGAGGCGGTCTCCAAGGCGCTGGAGCGTGCTTTCCGCAAGCGCAAGATCGGCTTCAAGGTGGGCACCCCGTTCAAGTCGGTGGAGCGCACCGAGGACGGCGTCCGTGTGACGGTCGAGGGCGGCGAGACGATCGAGGCAGAGATGCTCCTCGTCGCGGTCGGCCGCGGTCCCCGGACCGAGGGCCTCGGGTACGACGAGCAGGGCATCGCCATGGACCGCGGCTTCGTGCTCGCCGACGAGCGCTGCCGCACCAACCTCGAGAACGTGTACGCCGTCGGCGACATCGTCCCGGGCCTCCAGCTCGCGCACCGGGGCTTCCAGCAGGGTGTCTTCGTCGCCGAGCAGATCGCCGGGCTCGACCCGACCCCCATCGACGAGGCCGGCATCCCGCGGGTCACCTACTGCGACCCCGAGGTGGCCTCGGTCGGGCTCAACGAGGCCGTCGCGAAGGAGCGGTACGGCGACGACCAGGTCGAGTCGCTGACCTACGACCTCGGCGGCAACGGCAAGAGCCAGATCCTCAAGACCCAGGGCTTCGTGAAGCTCGTCCGGCGCAAGGACGGCCCCGTGGTCGGCGTACACATGGTGGGCGCTCGGGTCGGCGAGCTGATCGGCGAGGCTCAGCTTATTTACAACTGGGAGGGGTACGCCGAGGACGTGGCTCCTCTCGTGCACGCGCACCCGACCCAGAACGAAGCGCTGGGCGAGGCCCACCTGGCCCTGGCCGGGAAGCCACTCCACGCACACTCGTGAGCGCAGTCCCCTAGGCTCAGCAGCACGTCCGCTTCACCCGAGCAGCACCGCAGTTCAAGCCAGCAAAAGGAGCGAAGGAACGCATGGCGACCTCAGTCACTCTCCCCGCCCTCGGTGAGTCCGTCACCGAAGGCACCGTCACTCGCTGGCTGAAGCAGCCAGGCGACCGCGTCGAGGTCGACGAGCCGCTGCTCGAGGTCTCCACCGACAAGGTCGACACCGAGATCCCCTCCCCGGTCGCGGGCACCCTGCTCGAGATCAAGGTCCAGGAGGACGAGACCGTCGAGGTCGGCGCCGAGCTCGCCACGGTCGGCGACGAGGGCGAGTCCGCCGGTGGCGGCGAGGGTGAGGCCGCAGGCGGCGCCGAGGAGACCTCCGAGCAGGAGGCCGCCGAGGCAGAGCAGGCAGAGGGTGACGAGGAGCAGAGCGCCGGTGCCGGCGAGGGCGCCGGCGGTGCCCCTGGCGAGGAGGCCGCTCCGTCCGACGAGGAGGTCGGCCGTCAGACCGAGCCTCAGGGCGAGGTTCCCGAGGCCAAGGTCGAGTCCACGGGCCCGGCCCAGGAGACCGCTCCCGGTTCCGCGGACACCAAGCCCGAGGCCGAGGCGTCCGTCGAGGGCACGAAGACCGGCGGTGGCGGCAGCCCCGTGACCCTGCCCGCGCTCGGCGAGTCGGTCACCGAAGGCACCGTGACCCGCTGGCTGAAGCAGGTCGGCGACGACGTCGCGGTCGACGAGCCACTGCTCGAGGTCTCCACCGACAAGGTCGACACCGAGATCCCCTCCCCCATCGCGGGCAAGCTCCTCGAGATCAAGGTCCAGGAGGACGAGACCGTCGAGGTCGGCGCCGAGCTGGCCATCGTCGGTTCCGGCGAGGCGGCTGCCCCGTCGGAGGAGGCACCGAAGACCCCCGAGCCGGCAGCAGAGCCCACCGGCGCCACCGAGAAGGCGGAGGCGAAGGCCGAGGAGGCCGGCGCGGGAGCCCAGGAGCAGGCGCGCGACGAAGCCGCTGCCGAGGCCCAGGCCAAGCCCACCGAGGAGAAGCCTGCGGAGGCGAAGGCCGAGCAGCCGGAGGCCGAGGAGAAGCCACAGGCCGCCGAGGCACCTGCCGAGACGGGCAAGGAGGCCGAGGGCGCGTACGTCACCCCGCTGGTCCGCAAGATGGCGGCCGACCAGGGCGTCGACCTGTCGCAGGTCAAGGGCACCGGTGTCGGCGGCCGGATCCGCAAGCAGGACGTGCTCGAGGCCGCGAAGGCACAGAAGGCCGCCGCGGAGAAGAAGCCCGAGCCCGCCGCTGCTCCGGCGGCCGCCGCTCCCGCCGCCGCGAAGGCCCCGTCGGCACCGAGCCCGCTGCGTGGCAAGACCGAGCCGCTGAGCCGTCTGCGCAAGGTGATCGCGAAGCGCATGGTCGAGTCGCTCCAGAGCTCGGCCCAGCTGACCACCGTGGTCGAGGTCGACATGACCTCGATCGCGCGGCTGCGCGCCTCGGTCAAGGACGAGTTCGCTGAGCGCGAGGGCGTGAAGCTGTCGTTCATGCCGTTCCTGGCGAAGGCCTCGATCGACGCGCTCAAGGCGCACCCGTCGCTCAACGCCGCGATCGACACCGAGAAGGGCGAGGTCACCTACTACGACCACGAGAACCTCTCGATCGCCGTCGACACCGAGAAGGGTCTGCTGACCCCGGTGATCAAGGACGCCGGCGACCTGTCGGTGGCGGGCCTGGCCCGCAAGATCGCGGACATCGCCGACCGCACCCGCAGCAACAAGATCGGGCCGGACGAGCTCGCGGGCGGCACCTTCACGCTGACCAACACCGGCAGCCGCGGCGCGCTGTTCGACACCCCGATCATCAACCAGCCGCAGGTGGCGATCCTCGGCACGGGTGGGATCGTCAAGCGCCCGGTGGTGATCGACGACGCGAACCTCGGCGAGACGATCGCGGTGCGCCACATGATGTACCTCGCGCTCACCTACGACCACCGCCTGGTCGACGGTGCGGACGCAGCGCGCTTCCTGACCGACGTCAAGGAGCGCCTCGAGGCAGGCCAGTTCGAGGTCTGACCCGACCCAGCACCACGCGGATGCCCGTTGCCGGTCACGGCAGCGGGCATCCTGCGTTTCCGTCGCGTCGGCACGGCCGCCGTGACCTCGCCGAGTCGGCGGATCTGCCTCTCAGACGAGGACGAAGGCGAGGAACTCGCTTTGGGGCCCGGCCAGCTCCACCCGGTCGAGGGGCAGCGGCGTGAACCAGCACCGGAAGAGCATGCCGCCGTCCTCCCCCGCGCCTTCGACCTTCCAGGTCCACGGCTCGACGTGTGCGCTCGCCGGCCCGTCGTACTCCATGAGGACGTAGGTCGTGTGCTGCGGCGCTCCCGTCTCCGGGTGCGGGCGGTCCGAGACGCCGAGCCGCCGTACGACGCGGGCCCCGGTCAGTCCGGTCTCCTCCGCGACCTCGCGGAGCGCCGCCTCCTCGACGCTCTCCCCCGGCTCCATGCCGCCGGCAGGCACCTGCGTCCCGGCGTCGGGTACGTCGACGTGGTCGAACACCAGGAGCTCCGAGCCGGCGCTGCCCTCGCGGACGACGTAGCAGGCGACCCGCCTGCGCGGAGGAGGGCCGGGAGCGGTCCGTTGGTCACGGGCGCGATCCTAGGCCTCCCCTGCGAAAGTCGCCGCCTCTGTTGGGGGCTCATGCCAGAGTTTGTGCATGCGCATCGTCATCGCCGGCGCGACCGGCTTCCTCGGTCAGGCACTCCGTGAGCACCTCGCTCGCCGGGGACACGAGGTCGTACGCCTCGTGCGTGGCCCTGCGGTCTCCTCCTACGAGTCGACATGGGACCCCCACGCGGGTGTTCTCGACGACTCGGTGATCGAGAAGGCCGACGTCGTGATCAACCTTGCCGGAGCATCGTTCGTCAAGTGGCCGTTCACCGAGTCGTACAAGAAGGCCTTCATCGCCAGCCGCGTCGAGACCACCAGGGTGCTCGCGGAGGCGATCGCACGGTCGGAGCGCAAGCCGGCGTTCCTGGCGCAGAACGGCACGAGCGTCTACGGCAGCCGGGGCGACGAGGTGCTCACCGAGTACTCCCCTGAAGGCGACGACGGCGCGTTCCTGAACGGGATCACCAAGCCGTGGCAGGCCGCCACACAGCCGGCCGCCGACGCGGGGGCGCGGGTCTGCATCATGCGGACGTCCTTCGTGCTCGACGGGCGAGGTGGCTCGTTCCGACCGCTGGCGATCATGTTCCGGCTCGGCCTCGGCGGGCCGGCAAGTCATGGCACCCAGTACTTCTCGACGATCTCGCTCAACGACTGGCTGCGCGCAGTCACCTTCCTCGCCGAGAACGACTCCTGCGAGGGTGTCTACAACCTCACCGGCCCCAACCCCACGACGAACGCGGAGTTCGTCAAGGAGCTGGGCCGGATGTTGAACCGGCCGACGTTCCTCCGCATCCCGGCAGCCCCCATGCGCGCGGTGTTCCCCGAGCTCGCCCCGGAGCTTCTCAGCTCGGTCCGGGCCGAGCCCAGGCGGCTGGAGGAGGCAGGGTTCGAGTTCGAGCAGAGGACCGTCAACGAGCGGCTCGCCTCGGCGCTGAGCTGACCGCCGAGACCCGCCAGGCCGATCCGGGCCGTGCCCGGCGGAGCTCGACGACCCTGGTCGTCGCCTGGTCTCGCGGGAGCCGGGTCCGGCCGTCGCGACCCACGGCGACCGCGCCGGTGAGCCGGTCGGTGACGAGCACACGCAGCCGGCGCGGATCCTGGTCCAGGACCTCCAGGGCGAGCAGCTGCATCCGCATCCCCTCGACCCGCAACCCCCTGCGCAGGTAGGCCCGCAACAGCCGCGCGTCCGACGTACCGGCGTCCGATCCCTCGACGTACAGCCGGCGCAGTGCCACGACGTCGCCCTCCGCGAACGCCTGGCTCCGCGCCTGGTCCCACCTTCGTAGAACGTCTGAGGCCGGGAGGCGCGCAGCATCGGCCGTGACGACCGGGCCGGTGGCCGCTTCAGGTGGCCTTCCGACGAGTCCACGGCAGCCGACGAGCAGCAGCGCCGCCGCCAGCGCCCCGAGAAGGGCGACGGCGGCGACGCTGCGGAACGAGAACGGACGAGGGCGGACGCACGCCCTCCACTCTGGCCTAGCCGCGCGGCGCCCCGCTCTCGCTGTCCACAGGCTCCCCCGGCTCTCCACCGCGGTCCTCCTCGAAGCCGCGCACGCCGTCGCGCTGACCGAGGTGCAGCATCTCCGCGGTCTCGTGGTCGGCATGGTCCGGGGTGTGCCACAGCTTGCTCGGCCACCACACGGCCGGGCCTATGTCGTAGGACAGCGCCGGTACGAGCAGCGAGCGGACCACGATCGTGTCGAGCAGCACGCCGAACGCCACGATGAAGCCGATCTGCGCGATGAACAGGATCGGCAGCACACCCAATGCGGCGAAGGTCGCCGCGAGCACGACTCCTGCAGAGGTGATCACGCCACCGGTGACCGAGAGCCCCTTGAGGATGCCCGGGTGGGTGCCCTGCTTGATCGACTCCTCGCGCACCCGGGTCATCAGGAAGATCGAGTAGTCGATACCGAGGGCGACGAGGAACACGAAGCCGATCAGCGGCGTGGAGGGGTCGGACGCCGGGAAGTCGAAGACGTTGTTGAACAGCACCGCGCTGATGCCCAGGGTCGCTCCGAAGGAGATCACGTTCGCGACGATCAGGAGGAACGGCGCGAGGAGCGACCTCAGCAGGAGCGCGAGGACGACGAAGATCACCAGCAGGATCGCCGGGATCACGATCAGCCGGTCACGATCGACGGTGTCGCGGGTGTCGAGCAGCGTCGCGGTCTGGCCGCCGATCAGGATGTCATCGCTGATCTGGTCCATCTCCGTGCGCAGGTCCTGAACCGTGCTCGGTGGCTCCCGCGGAGTCGGCGTTCTCGTCGAGCGTCACGAGCACGATCGCCTCGCCGTCGACGATCTTCGGCTGCGGGACCGCACCCGGGGCAGGCGGGCCCTGCTGCCCGCCCTCGGGCAGGACGCTCACGCCGTTCTGCGCCACGCCCTCGTGCTCGGAGGCGAGCTGGAGCACCTCCTCGACGTTCTCCTCGGGGGTCACGACGATGGCCGGGCTGCTCTGGTCGGCCTGGAAGTGCTCGTCGAGGATGTCCTGCGCCTTCACCGAGTCGACCTCGGTCAGGAAGAGCTCGGTCTGCGGCACCGGGTCCTCGTTCAGGGTCGGCACGAACGCCGCGCAGGCAGCGAGGATGACGAAGGTCGTCACCCAGACGACGCGCGCGCGGCGGCCGACGAGCCGGGAGACCTTCCCCCAGATGCCCTTGGTGTCGCGGTGCTCGGAGCCGTAGCGCGGGACGATCGGCCAGAACACCCTGCGGCCGATGAGCACGAGCGCTGCGGGGAGGAAGGTGAGCGCTGCGAGCATGGCGCCGGCGATGCCCAGGGCACCGACCGGGCCGAGACCCTGGAGGCTCGAGAGGTCGGAGAGCAGGAGGCACAGCAGGCCGAGGATGACCGTCGCCCCCGAGGCCAGGATCGGCTCGAGGGTGGCCTTCCACGCCTTGCGCATGGCGTCGTACTTCGACTCGTGGTCGCGCAGCTCCTCGCGGAAACGCGCGACGAGCAGCAGCGAGTAGTCGGTCGCGGCACCCACGGCGAGGATGAAGAGGATGCCCTGGCTCTGGCCGTTGAGGGTCAGGACGTCGGTCTTGGCGAGGAAGTAGATGGCCGCGGAGGCCACACCGAGCGCGAGCACCGAGGAGAAGAGGACGACGAAGGGCAGCACGGGCGAGCGGTAGACCACGAGCAGGATCACGAGGACCACGGCCAGCGCCACCAGGAGCAGGAGGCCGTCGATCGCGCCGAACGCCTCGATGAAGTCGCCGAGGATGCCGCCCGGTCCTCCGACCAGCGCGGTCAGGCCCTCAGGAGCTCCGCTGTCGAGCATTTCCCTGATGTCCACGACCGCCTGCTCGAGCTCCTCCCCGTCGGAGGTCGCCAGGGGGACGACCGCCTGGGCGGCCGTGCCGTCCTCGGACGGGATCGGGCCGAACACCGCCTCGGAGTCGACGTTCTCGACCGTCCGGACCTCGTCGAGCAGGTCGGCGATGGCCGCCTGGTCCTCACGGGTGAGTCCCCCGGCGCGCTCGAACACCACGATGGTGGGCACGCTCTCGCTGCCGATGAACTTGGCGTACTCCTCGGCGGCGCCCGTCGACTCGGCGGTCTCGGGGAGGAAGGCGGCGTTGTCGTTCTCCTGGACGCTCGCGAGCTGTCCCGCGAACGAGCCCAGCGGACCGCCGACGAAGATCCAGAGGAGCACGGCGACGGTGGGCAGGATCCAACGCCGGGAACGACGGCGCGAGGAACGGACATCGGAACTCGCCATCAGCGGGTTGCCTTTCGGGTGAGTGCGACCAGGGTGCGTGGACGACGGCGCGGCGTGAGGCGACCCGAGATTTCCGGCACCGTCCAGTTCACATGATCTTGCACGATCCCTCCAAGCACCAACCCGGCATCCCCGCCAGTTCCCCTGACGCAGCGTCCCGCTGACGATTCGTCGCAGAGCCGCCCGTGGACGGGTCGGGTTAGGCTCGTCCCCGTGAGCGAGCTCAGTTTCCGGACCGTCGGCCTCGGCAGCGAGGCCGTCGAGTACGTCGCCGCCTGGGACGTTCAGCGCGAGGTCCACGCAGGCGTCGTGGCGGGCGGCACCGACACCGTCCTGCTGCTGGAGCATCCGCCCGTCTTCACCGCGGGCAAGCGCACCGAGCCCCACGAGCGGCCCCTCGACGGGGCGGCCCCGGTCATCGACGTCGACCGCGGCGGCAAGATCACCTTCCACGGCCCCGGCCAGCTCGTCGGCTACCCGATCGTCCGGCTTCCCGAGCACGTCAAGGTGGTCGACTACGTACGTCGCCTCGAGGAGGCGCTGATCCACGCCTGCACCGACCTCGGCGTGACCACGGCCCGGGTGCCGGGTCGAAGCGGGGTCTGGCTGCAGGCCGGGGACGGCCGGCCCGAGCGCAAGATCGCCGCGATCGGGATCCGCGTCAGCCGCGGGGTCACGATGCACGGCTTCGCGCTCAACTGCGACGTCGACCTGGCCTGGTACGACCGCTTCGTGCCCTGCGGCATCGACGACGCCGGGGTCACCTCCCTCTCCCAGGAGCTCGGGCGAGACGTGACGGTCTCGGAGGCCATCCCCGTCGTCGAGCGGCACCTCCGTGAGCTGCTCGCCTGGGCGCCGTACACCCCGACTCCCGACTACGAGCCGCGACCCGACCCCGCGAAGGTCCGGAGCGCCGACACGTTGCGCGTCCCGGTCGTCAATCCCCTGGCCTGAGGCTCGGCTCCGCCATGCTGGGTCCCCGACAGACAGGGGAACGCATGAGCGACTTGGTCATCGAGACCAGCGGCCTGCGCAAGGAGTTCCGCACCCGTCGGGGTCGCCACATCGTCGCGGTGCACGACCTCGACCTGGCCGTCCCGTCCGGTGGCGTGCACGGCTTCCTCGGGCCCAACGGGTCGGGCAAGACCACGACGATCCGGATGCTGCTCGGCCTCGCGCGTGCCAGCCGCGGTGAGATGCGGCTCTTCGGCCGGCCGGTCCCCGAGGACCTCCCGGAGGTCATGCGGCGGGTCGGCGCCGTGGTCGAGCAGCCGAAGTTCGTCCCCACGTTCTCGGGCCGCAAGAACCTCACCCTGCTCGCCCGCTCCATCGGCCTCGGCAAAGTCGAGGTCGACGCCGCGCTCGACCAGGTCGGCCTCCAGGGGCGTGACCGCGAGCGTTACAAGGGCTACTCACTCGGCATGAAGCAACGCCTGGCCATCGCTGCCACGCTGCTCAAGCAGCCGGACCTGCTGATCCTCGACGAGCCGACCAACGGGCTCGACCCGGCCGGCATCCGCGACATCCGCGACATGATCCGCCGGCTCGGCGAGAGCGGGGTCACCGTCCTGCTGAGCTCGCACATCCTCGCGGAGGTGCAGCAGGTCTGCGACTCGGTCTCGATCATCGGCAACGGCCGGCTGCTCGCCTCCGGTCGCGTGGACGAGCTCGTGGGCGGCAGCGGCGCGAGTACGACGCGCGTGGGGGTCGACGACCCGGCCGCGGCCGCCGCCCACCTCGAACAGGCCGGCTACGGCGTCGTGCGCGAGAACGGCCACCTGCTCGTCGACGGACCCGGCCGGGCCGACCAGATCACCCGCGTCCTCGCGGCGAAGGAGCTCTACGTGCACGAGCTGACCCCGGTGCGGGCCGACCTGGAGTCGATCTTCCTCCAGCTGACGAAGGACGAGGCGCTGCAGGTGAGCCACCCAACCGCCGGGTCCGAGACGCCGGGAGGTGCGGCATGAGGCTGCTGGGGGTCGAGCTGACCCGCTTCCGCTCGCGGCGCGCGATCGTGCTGATGCTCGTCGGCGCCGCCCTGATCACGGCCTTCATCGCGGGTTCGACGCTGTGGGAGACCCGGCCGGTCAGCGACGCCGACCGTGCCGCCGCCGAGAAGATGGCGGCCCACGAGGCCTCGCAGCCATGGGTCCGCCAGGAGCTCGCCCGATGCGAGGAGCGGCCCCGCCGCTACGGCGGGCCCGGCATGACCGCCGAGGGCTGCCGGGAGATGATCGTCCCCTCCGCCGACCAGTTCCTGTGGCGGCAGACCCTCGACCTCGACGAGGCGCAGCGGGGCGCCGGCGCCGCGTTGGCGGTGTTCCTCGCCGCCATCATGGTCGTCGCCGGCACGACCTTCGCGGGCGCCGACTGGGCGTCGGGGTCGATGAGCAACCAGCTCCTCTTCGAGCCCCGCCGCTCGAGGGTCTGGCTCGCGAAGGCGGGCGCCCTCTTCCTGGCCGCGACGGCCGTCGCCGCGGTATTGCTCGCGGCGTTCTGGGCGGTGCTCTACCTCGCCGCGGAGTCGAGAGGCATCTCGACCGGCGCGACCGTGCAGGAGAGCATCCGCTGGATGAGTGCACGCGGCGCCCTCCTGGCGGGGCTGGGCGGGCTCGTCGGCTACGCCCTCACGATGCTGCTGCGGCACACGGTCGGCACGCTCGGCCTGCTCTTCGCCTACGTCGCCGCAGGTGAGGCCATCGTCGCCGCCCTCCCGGTCGAGGGGATCGGGCGCTGGAGCCTCGCGAACAACATGATGGGCTGGCTGCACAACGGCTTCGAGTACTGGGACAGCAGCATCACCTGCCCCGGCGGGGGCTTCGACTGCGACCAGAGCGCCCTGCTGAGCCTCGGCGAGTCCGTGACCTACCTCGGGCCGATCATGCTGCTCGTCGTGGTCCTGTCGGCCTTCTCCTTCCGTCGCCGCGACATCCCCTGAGCCCGGCCGCAGGCGCATCCGCTCGATTGGGGCGGGATATGGGCCCCGGCGTAGAGTGGCGGGCGTGACTCACGCGCCTACCACTCCCGACAGCACACCTGCCCAGGGAGCCGCCGCGACGGGTTCGATCAACCCCGACGGCCGCAAGCTCCTCCGCCTCGAGGTCCGCAACGCGCAGACCCCCATCGAGAAGAAGCCCGAGTGGATCAAGACCCGGGCGAGGATGGGACCGCAGTACACCGAGCTCCAGAACCTCGTGAAGTCCGAGGGCCTGCACACGGTGTGCCAGGAGGCGGGCTGCCCCAACATCTTCGAGTGCTGGGAGGACCGCGAGGCCACCTTCCTCATCGGCGGGGACCAGTGCACGCGCCGCTGCGACTTCTGCCAGATCGACACCGGCAAGCCCGAGCCCCTCGACCGCGACGAGCCTCGTCGCGTCGCCGAGTCGGTGCAGTCGATGGGCCTGCGCTACGCCACGATCACCGGCGTCGCGCGTGACGACCTGCCCGACGGCGGCGCCTGGCTGTACGCCGAGACCGTCCGTGCGATCCACGAGCTGAACCCCGACACCGGGGTCGAGAACCTCATCCCGGACTTCAACGGCAAGCCGGACCTGCTGCAGGAGGTCTTCGAGTCGCGGCCCGAGGTGCTCGCCCACAACGTCGAGACCGTGCCGCGGATCTTCAAGAGGATCCGCCCGGCCTTCCGTTACGACCGTTCGCTCGACGTACTGACCCAGGCGCGGGACTTCGGCCTGGTCACCAAGTCGAACCTGATCCTCGGCATGGGCGAGACCCGCGAGGAGGTCTCCCAGGCGCTGAAGGACCTGCACGCCGCGGGCTGCGAGCTCGTCACGATCACCCAGTACCTCCGCCCCTCGGTGCGCCACCACCCCGTCGAGCGGTGGGTGAAGCCCGAGGAGTTCGTGGAGCTCCACGACGAGGCCATGGAGATCGGCTTCTCCGGCGTCATGTCCGGACCGCTCGTGCGCTCGTCGTACCGGGCCGGCCGCCTCTACCAGCAGGCGCTCGCCCACCGTGAGGCCCAGGCACCGGCACACGCGTCGGCCGCCCAGACCGTCTGAGACACTAGGCCGACTCTCCCACCGAACCGAACGAGGCAACCGAAACACGATGGCCAGGAAAGACAAGTCCGCCAAGAACGGCCGCATGGCGCAGATCGCCGGCAGCTACCGCATGACGAAGCAGTCCGACCCCAGGATCGGGCTGATCCTCCTCGGCTGGTTCCTCCTCGTCGCCGCCGTCGCCTTCGGGATCCTGTTCCTGCTGCTCGGCAACTGGATCTTCGCGCTGGTCACCGCGTTGCCGTTCGGTGTCCTCGCTGCCCTCATCGTCTTCGGTCGCCGTGCCCAGCGGGCCGGCTACCGCCAGATCGAGGGTCAGCCCGGTGCTGCCGCGGCCGCGCTCGGCATGCTCCGCCGTGGCTGGACGCTCGAGCCCGCGATCGCCTTCAACCGCAACCAGGACGTCGTGCACCGCGTCGTCGGCCCGCCCGGCATCGTCCTGGTCGGCGAGGGCAACCCGAACCGGCTCAAGCCGCTCCTCGCGAGCGAGCGTCGCAAGCACGAGCGCGTCGCCTCCGAGGTGCCGATCCACGAGGTCATCGTGGGCGACCAGGAGGGCGGCGTGCCGCTGCCGAGGCTCGTCAAGCACGTCACCAAGCTCGGCCGCAAGGTGAAGCCGGCCCAGATCACCGACGTCCTCGCCCGGCTGCGCGCGCTCGACGCGACCCGGCCCAACGTGCCGCTGCCCAAGGGGCCGATGCCGACGAACCTCAAGGGCGCCCGCCAGAACATGCGCGGCCGCTGAGCCTCACAGTCCCGCAAGCGAACGAGGAGCCACCCCGGTACCAGGGGTGGCTCCTCGCTATTTGTGTGCTCGCGCCGCCTGCGTCACCCGGAAGCCGGAGACCGACGAAGCACCGGCGGTGCAGGTGGCGAGTCAGGCGGGCGGAGGGGCGGAGTCTGCCCGCACATCTCGAGGCCGCCGGCGTGGCCGCGTCGCAGCGCCAGGAAGTCCAGGTGCGAGATCGCCAGGTTGCCCGTCCCGTCCTTCTTGAGACGTTCGCGCCCCCGGCCATCGTCCCGCGGACGTTGATCATCGTGTCGAGCTCCACGCCGCCGGCCTGCCGCCGCGAGGGACGCGATGCCCTTGGCGCACAGCGAGTCGCCTGACGCGTCGACGACGAACATCGAGGCGATGCTCCTCGAAGCTCATCCAGGCCGGACGACGATCCAGCCTTGCCGGCGGCGGCCTGCGCGTGTCCCAGCTCTTGTAGCAGAAGTGCAGCGGAGGCCGGCCCTGCGGCGAGCCCGACCATCGCAACGCCTCCGACGGCGGCCGTGACCGCCCTGCGGGTAAATGCCTTCATCAGTGTTGGTCCTCTCCCCCGTGCAGCTGCACGCGGATTCCTCGTTCCGAGTGGCCCCTCGAGCGAACGGCCGCAAGATACGCATCGAGGAACAAGTGAAGTGGGTCGCACGAAAGCCCTGCCATGCCCAGTTCGGGTGCTTCCCGGCGGGCCGGACAGACCACGCCTAGGGAACCTCTCGGACCATTTCCTGGGGTCGAAATCGGGCACGAGTTGACAGCAGTCACGCCGGCGAATGATCCAAACAGGCATCTGGCGGGCAACAACCGGCGAGGCAAGCCAGGGGCGCTCGGCCTGCGCACGGAGTTCATCTCGTCCCGAGGGCGATCCGCTGTCCAGCACCTGACGGAGCGTCTGTTGAAGCAAGTCGGCTGTCAGAAGCCCCCACCAAGGTGCAACTTGCTTCAAACGAGGCGGAGTCGTTCCGGAGCCACCCCTACTGCCCCGGTGCCTCGACGATCAGCCGCGGGCTCGGCGCCTCGATGCGCACCGGCTCGCCCCACTCGGACATCTCCATGACCATCGAGATCTGCTGCGCCATGTCGAACTCGACGCGGCGCATGAGCGCGTCGTCGTCGAGCCACATGTCGTAGGCCACGGTGCGCGGCATCCCGGCCATCCGTGGCATCCCCTGCGCCTTCGCGGCGGCGCGGAAGTCGACGGTCAGCCGGTAGTGCTCGAGGTCCTCGCCGTGGACGGACTCCTCGCCGACGAAGTCCACCTTGCGGAGGCCGTTCTCGAACGCCTTGAAGGTGTCACGTGGGTCGACCCCCTGCATCTGCCCGGCCATGCCGGCGAACGGCGAGGACTGGTCGCCGGGGCGGATCTCGACGTACTTCCCCTTCGGCGTCATCGGGGGCATGGAGAGGTAGAGGACCTGGTCGACCATGCGCATCTCGATGCTGCCGGTGCCGAACGCCGATCCGTCCATCGTCATCGCCATGTCCTGCTTGGCTCCGCGGAAGGCCATGTCCCCCTCGGCGCTCAGGCTCATGCCACTCGAGCTGGTGCTCATCGAGAAGTGGGCGGTCTCCTGCTTCTCGATGGCGGCCTTCATCGCCGGCACGAGCGTCTTCTCGTCCCAGCTGCCGCCGCTCGCCTCGTCGGCCGAGTCGTCCGCAGCGCCTGCGGCGTCCTCCGCGACGGCTTCCTCGGACGGTGCGTCAGAGCTCTCCGCCCCCGAAGGCGCCGATGAGGATGTCTCCGAGGCCGACTCCCCCGCGACCGGGGTCAGGTCGTCCCCGCCGCAGGCGGAGATGACCAGGAGCAGGGCGGGTACGGCGAGGACAGCGCGGGCTGCTCGCGAGCGGTGGACGGGGCGCATCGGGGCCTCCCGGAGCGATTCGGACGGAACGACGTTTTCCGCCGACGACCCTACTCCCGACTGACCAGCCGAGTACGTTGAGCGGAGAAGAGCCGGCGAGACATGAGGGAGCCTCGACCATGGCCGTACCCGGACGCGTCCCCGTGGGCGCCCCCGCGGGCCTCGCCGAGGTGGAGCTGTTCTCCGTCGACGCCTACCTGCGCGATTTCGACACCACGGTGCAGCGCGTCGACCGCGACGAGCGACGCGTCGCCCTGCGTCGTACCGCCTTCTATCCCGGCGGTGGCGGCCAGCCGTACGACGTCGGCCGCCTGCGCTGGGACGGCGGCGTCGGCCAGGTCGTCAAGGTGGCACGCGACCGGGAGGACCCGACCACGATCTGGCACTGGCTGGACGACGCGGCCGAGCTCCCGGGCGTCGGCACCGAGGCGCAAGGCGAGCTCGACTGGAACCGGCGGCACCTGACGATGCGCACACACACCGCGCTGCACATCCTCTGCGGCGTGATCTGGGCAGACCACCAGGTCGCGGTCACCGGGGGCAACATGGACCCGGGCAAGGGCCGCCTCGACTTCCCGCTGCCGTCGATGTCGGCGGAGTTCGGACGACAGGTCGAGACGCGGATCAACGAGGAGATCGCCGCCGCACGCGAGATCCTCGTCGAGTTCGTCGGGCGGGAGGTCGCCGACGAGGACCACGCCCTGATCCGCACCGCGGCCAACCTGATCCCCCGCGAGATCGACCCCCTGCGGGTGATCGACATCGTCGGGCTCGACAAGCAGGCCGACGGCGGCACGCACGTGCTCAGCACCACCGAGGTCGGCCGGGTGGTCGTCACGGGCACCGAGTCCAAGGGGAAGGGCAACAAGCGGGTCCGGCTCGAGGTCGTGGAGGCCGGTCCGTGAACGTTCAATCTTTTTACGGATCGGGACCAATCCCCACCCACCCGCGCCCCGAACGAGGGACATGAGGGAGACCCATGACCTGAGCCAGCGCCCGCCGTACGACGGGCGTCCGACCGTTGCCGTCATCGGTGGAGGCATCTCCGGCCTCACCGCCGCCTACCTGCTCCAGCGCACCCACCACGTCACGCTCTTCGAGGCGGACCGCCGTGTGGGTGGCCACGCTCACACGCACGACGTCGAGGTCCCCTCCGGAGGGACCGTCCCCGTCGACTCCGGCTTCATCGTGCTCAACGACCGCACCTACCCCTTGTTGCGACGGCTCTTCGACGAGCTCGGCGTCCGCACCCGGCCGACCGAGATGAGCATGAACGTCTCGTGCTCGGGCTGCGGCCTCAGCTATACCGGCGGTCGCAAGGCGGACGGGATCTTCTCCCAGCGCCGCCGTGCCGTCGACCCGGGCTTCTGGCGGCTGCTGCTCCAGGTCCGCTCGTTCCAGAAGCAGGCGCTGGCCTTCCTGGAGGAGCACCCGACCTCGGAGCAGACCTACGCCGACTTCCTCGAGGAACACGGGTTCGACCGGCACTTCGTGACCCACTACGCGCTCCCGGTTGTGTCGTGCGTCTGGTCGATGGGACACAACGATGCCCTCGCCTACCCCGCGGCGTACCTGTTCGCCTTCCTGCGCCACCACGGGTTCCTCACGCTCGGGGACGCCCCGACCTGGCACACGGTGGTCGGCGGTTCCCGCTCGTACGTCGAGGCGGTAACCCGACGCCTCGACGTGGTGCGGCCGGGGACCCGGGTGACCGCGGTGAGCCGAAAGCCGGAGAGCATCGAGATCGACACCCGCTCCGCCGACGGCGGGCCCAACGAGCACCACAGCTTCGACAAGGTCGTCATCGCCACGCATGCCGACGAGGCGCTCGCGCTGCTCACGGACGCCGCGGAGGCGGAGCGGGACCTGCTCGGGGTGTTCGGGTACTCCACCAACGTCGCCTGGCTCCACCGCGACGAGTCCGCCCTCCCGGAGAACCGCCGGTCGCGGGCCAGCTGGAACTACCGGCTCGAGGACTGCGACACCCTCACCGACCGCACCCGCGTCTCCTACTGGATGAACAGGCTCCAGGGCCACAGCGAGTCCGACCCGCTGATCGTCACGCTCAACCCCGACGTCGGCCCCGCGCCCGAGCACGTGATCGCGACGATGACCTACGAGCACCCGACCTACACCGGCGAGTCCGTCGCGGCGCAGGAGCGCTTGGCATCGCTGAACAGCGACCGCCTGGCGTTCGCCGGCGCGTACCACGGCTGGGGCTTCCACGAGGACGGCTGCCGCTCCGGGGTCGCCGCCGCCGAGGCACTGGGAGCCGCCTGGTGAGCGCGGTCGCGACGAGTCCCGCATCGGTCCGGGCGCTGGTCCACCACCGGCGCCTCCGACCGTTCACCTACGAGTTCTCGCACCGTACGACGATGTGGCTGGTCGACGCGGCCGAGCCGAACGCAGCCTTCTCGCGGCGCTGGCTCCGCCCCTTCGCCTCGATCCGCTCGGAGGACCACTTCGCGGCCGACGACGACCGGCCGCTGATCACGAAGGTCCGCTCCTTCCTCGACGCGCAGGAGCTGCCCTGGACCGCGCACCGCGTGCTCGTGCTCACCAACGCCCGCAGCCTCGGCTACGTCTTCGACCCCCTGACGACGTACTTCTGCTTCGACGCGCGGGGCGAGCTCGAGGGCGTCCTCGCCGAGGTCCACAACACCTACGGCGAGCGGCACTGCTACCCGCTGTCGGTGGACCGCCGTACGGGCGAGCACGGACAAGACGTTCTACGTCTCCCCGTTCTTCGCGGTCGAAGGGCGCTACGACATCACCACCAAGCTGACCGACGACCAGGTCGCGGTGGCCATCTCCCTGACCTCCCCCGACGGCGGGTCCCTGTTCAACGCTGCCGTGCACGGTGACCTCGAGCCGGCCACTCGCCGCCGGACCCTCAAGCGGGTTGCCGCCAACCCGCTCCCCTCGCAGCGGGTCTCCGCCCTCATCCGCTGGCACGGCATCCGGCTGTGGCTGCGCCGGCTCCCGGTCGTCCCGCGTCCTCCGCACCAGGCCCCGAAAGGCATGTCATGACCACGCTCGACGAATCCACCACCGGGCCAGACACGCTCGCGGGGCCCGACGACAACGCGTCCTGGGGCCTGCCCGACGCTCCGGCGTACGGCGTCCGCGGCAGGGTCGCGAAGCGCGTGCTCGCACAGGTCCTCCGCAGGGTGCCTGTCACCGCACGGCTGGCCACCGGAGAGGTGTACGGCGCGGGTGGCCCGCCGACCATCGACATCGCCCGGCCGGACGAGTTCTTCGCTCGGCTGGCGGCGAGCCCGATGATCGGGCTCGGCGAGTCCTACATGGCCGGCGAGTGGGGCCCTGCGCCCGGGACCGACCTCGCCGACGCGCTCACGCCGTTCGCAGAGCGGTTGACCGACCTGATCCCGCCGTCGTTCTACCGGCTCCGGCACGCGGTCCTCCCCCGCGGGCTCAACCCCGAGAACAGCAAGCACGGTGCGCGCCGCAACATCGAGCGGCACTACGACCTGTCCAACGACATGTTCGCGTCGTTCCTGGACCCGTCGCTGTCGTACTCGTCGGCTCTCTTCTACAGCCTCGACCCCGCCCCTACCTTCGCCGACCTCGAGGCGGCGCAGCTGCGCAAGGTCGACGCGATCCTCGACGCAGCCGGGGTCCGCGAGGGCAGCCGTGTGCTCGAGATCGGCACCGGCTGGGGCACGCTCGCGATCCGGGCCGCCCAGCGGGGCGCGCAGGTCACCACGATCACGATCTCCACCGAGCAGGCCGCCCTCGCCCAGCAGCGGGTCGACGCGGCGGGGGTCTCCGACCGCGTCGAGATCGCGCTGCGCGACTACCGCGACCAGACCGGCCAGTTCGACGCCGTCGTGAGCGTCGAGATGATCGAGGCGGTCGGTGACAAGTACTGGCCGACCTACTTCCAGGCGATCGACTCGCTCCTAGCGCCCGGCGGCAAGGTGGCGATCCAGGCGATCCTCCTCGAGCACCACCGCTACCTCGCCACCCGCGACACCTACACCTGGATCCAGAAGTACATCTTCCCCGGTGGGCTGCTGCCCTCGGTCGAGGCGATCGAGCAGGTCGTCCACGAGCACACGTCCCTGGCTGTTGCGGAGGTGTCGCCGATGGGACAGCACTACGCCCACACGCTTCGCCTGTGGCGCGAGCAGTTCCTCGCCGGCTGGCCCCAGATCGCTGCGCGTGGCTTCGGCGAGACCTTCCGCCGCATGTGGGAGTTCTACCTCGCCTACTGCGAGGCAGGCTTCCGCGCCGGCTACCTCGAGGTCGCCCAGATCAGGCTGGAACGCTCTGCCTCAGGTGGCTCCTGAACCAGTCGCGCGCCAGGCCGGCGGCCTGGGTCAGGGTGCCCGGCTCCTCGAAGAGGTGCGTGGCCCCTGGTACGACGGCCAGGTCGTTCTCACAGCGAAGGTGCCGCTGCGCCTCACGGTTCAGGTCGAGCACCATCTCGTCGCGGCTCCCGACGATGAGCAGGGTGGGTGCCGTGACGTGGTGCAGCTGCGGGATCGCGAGGTCCGGCCGGCCACCGCGTGAGACCACGGCCGCGATGTCCTGGTGCGGTGCCGCAGCGGCGAGCAGTGCGGCAGCCGCGCCCGTGCTGGCGCCGAAGTAGCCGACCGGCAGCCCGGTCACAGTGCTCTGCTTCCGCAGCCAGGACGTCGCACCGACCAGTCGTCCGGCGAGCAGCTCGATGTCGAAGACCATCCGCCGGTCGTGCTCCTCGTTGACGGTGAGCAGGTCGAAGAGCAGGGTCCCGATGCCGGCCTGCTGCAACACCTCAGCGACGTACCGGTTCCTCGGGCTGTGCCGGCTGCTGCCGCTGCCGTGAGCAAAGAGCACGACGCCGACGGCTCCAGCGGGCACCGTGAGGCGTCCCTGGAGCTCGGCGCCCGTCACAGGGATACGGACGTCCTCGTCGACGTCATGCCGGTCCGCGGCGGCCGCGGGTACGCCCATGGCCCCCGCCCGCTTTCGGATCAGCGCGGTGACCTCGTCGTCGGTCGTCTGCGCGAAGTCCGTGTAGAACTGGCCCACCGCGTAGAACTCGTACGGCTGCTCCGGGCAGATCACCTCGTCGGCCTCGTGCCGGAACCGCTCCTCCACCTGCGCCGGCCCGACCGGCACCGCGAGGACGACCCTTGCGGGCTCCGAGCGCCCGGGCGACATGGCAGGCTGCACGTGCAGTGGCACCCGTGGCGACGCCGTCATCGACGATCAGTGCGGTCTTGCCCTCGAGGGAGAGCCGCGGGTGTCCGGCCCGGAAGCGCCTGGCACGCTCCTCGACCACAGCCCGCTCCCGGCGCTCGACGGTGGCCATCTCCGCCTCGCCGACGTGAGCCATGCGCACGACCTCGGGGTTGAGGACGATGACGCCCTCCTCCCCCACCGCGCCCATCGCGAGCTCGGGCTGGAAGGGCACGCCGAGCTTGCGTACGACGATCACGTCGAGGGGAGCGTCCAGCGCCTCGGCCACCTCGTAGGCCACGGGTAGACCGCCGCGCGGCAGACCGAGCACCACGGTGTCGGGTCCCCTCAGGTGCTCGACGCTCCTGGCGAGCCGGCGGCCGGCATCGACACGGTTCGAGAACATGGCTCGCTCACCTCCGTGAGGGACTGTTCCTTCTCCTCACGCTAGGAGCCGCTCACCACCCGGGACAGGGGCGTTGGTCCCTGGGGGCGGCACGTCAGCGGCGAAGCGTCACCGTCTTGACGGAGAGGTCGTGGAGGCCACGCTGGTCACGGTTGAACACCAGCGGCGGGATCACGAGGCAGATCAGCAACGTGCGCAGGAAGGCCTGGAGGACGTTGACCGGCTTCCCGTCCACCCGCACCACCACGACGCGCAGCAGGAGCTGCCCGAACGAGCCGCCCAGTAGTGCCGTCAGGAACGTCGCCTCGAGCAGGAAGACGCCCATCGTCGCCCACTGAGCCGGGCCTCCTCCGGTCCAGACATCCGTGCCGATGAAAGCGGCGGCCGTCAGCATGGAGGCCAGCCAGTCGACCGACAGCGCGGCGATTCGGCGTCCCCACCCGGCTACCGACCCCGGACCATCCTCTGGGAGGCCGAGCCGCTCTCCGGGGTACGACGAGCCGGCGGCTGCTGACGAAGGGTGGGTCTCACTCACACGACAACGCTACCGGGGCACCACGAGGCACCCGCTCTGTGATCCTCGGCCCACACTGTTACACGCGTGAAACAAACCGGATACGGTCACTTAACCGCCCGTACATACGTTTCGGGGGCAGTGGTGCAGCGCCGCATCGCTTGATTCTTCGAAGAGAGATCTGGACCGCGACCCCACGCGGCCGAGGAGGACGAATGTTCGCAAACGCCGACGAGCTCCTGAAGTACATCAAGGACGAAGGCGTCGAGATGGTCGACGTACGTTTCTGCGACCTGCCCGGCATCATGCAGCACTTCACCGTCCCGGTGTCGTCCTTCGATGCCTCGGTGTTCGAGGACGGACTGAGCTTCGACGGCTCCTCCATCCGAGGTTTCCAGGCCATCCACGAGTCGGACATGTCGCTGTTCCCCGACCCGACCACGGCCTACCTCGACCCGTTCCGCACCCGCAAGACCCTGGTCGTGAACTTCTTCATCCACGACCCGCTCACTGGCGAGGCCTACAGCCGCGACCCGCGCAACATCGCTCGCAAGGCGCAGGCGTACCTCAAGAGCACGGGCATCGGCGACACCGCCTTCTTCGCCCCCGAAGCCGAGTTCTACGTCTTCGACTCCGTGCGTTTCGAGACCAAGGCGAACGCCGGCTACTACCACATCGACTCCGAGGCCGGCGCCTGGAACACCGGCTCCGAGGACAACAACCGTGGCTACAAGGTGAAGTACAAGGGCGGCTACTTCCCGGTGCCGCCGATGGACCACTTCTCCGAGCTGCGCGACGAGATCACCGTCGAGCTCGAGAAGGCGGGCCTGGTCGTCGAGCGTGCCCACCACGAGGTCGGCACCGCGGGTCAGGCCGAGATCAACTGGCGCTTCGACGAGCTGCTCTCCTCGGCTGACGCGGTCATGAAGTTCAAGTACATCGTCAAGAACGTCGCGTGGCGCAACGGCAAGACCGCGACCTTCATGCCCAAGCCGATCTTCGGTGACAACGGCTCCGGCATGCACTGTCACCAGTCGATCTGGAACAACGGTGAGCCGCTGTTCTACGACGAGTCCGGCTACGCCGGCCTCTCCGACATGGCCCGGTACTACATCGGCGGCCTGCTCAAGCACGCTCCTTCGCTTCTCGCCTTCACGAACCCGACGGTGAACTCCTACCACCGCCTGGTGCCGGGCTTCGAGGCCCCGGTGAACCTGGTCTACAGCCAGCGCAACCGCTCGGCCTGCATCCGGATCCCGATCACCGGAGCGAACCCGAAGGCCAAGCGCATCGAGTTCCGCTGCCCCGACCCGTCGTCGAACCCGTACCTCGCGTTCTCGGCGATGCTGCTCGCCGGCATCGACGGCATCAAGAACAAGATCGAGCCCGCGCAGCCGATCGACAAGGACCTCTACGAGCTCCCGCCGGACGAGCACGCCGACATCGAGACCGTGCCGGCCAGCCTCGGGGCAGTGCTCGACTCTCTCGAGGCCGACCACGACTACCTGCTCGAGGGTGGCGTCTTCACCCCCGACCTGATCGAGACGTGGATCGACTACAAGCGTCAGAACGAGATCGCTCCGCTCGCGCTGCGTCCGCACCCGCACGAGTTCGAGCTCTACTTCGACATCTGATCCACGGTGGGCCTAGGCCCACGTGGAGTCGTCGAGAGCGGCGGCTGACCTGCGAGAACACCTTCCGGTGGCTCGCAGGTCAGCCGCCGTCTTGCGTTGGCGTGTGCACCCGAATGTCACTGGACCGTCACCTCAGCGGCCTCATCGCGCTATCCGGCGGCTTCGTTCGCCTGGCGGACATCGACGGACACAACGACTGGATGCCCAAGACGGGCAGCATCCTGCGGCACACCCAGCCCGTGCGCCACCATGCGATCATGCGCACCTACGGCTCTTCAGAGCGCGGCCGACGGTCCTTCAGGTAACCAGGTCTTGGCGTTGCTTGAGGAGCACGACCTCGGACTCAACAGGCACGAAGCCGAGTTGTTCGTTGATCGCACGCATCCACACGTTCCGGTCGTCGCTGCTGGTGCGCACGCGCGCGTTGGGACCATGAGCGCGGGCGGCGAGGAGGCTGGCCGCCTTGACGGCAGCGCCAAGGCGTCGTCCTCGGTGCGGCGTGAGAACCAGCGTTCCTTCGACTTGAGCCGGGCGGTGAGGATCGGCTGCCGTGACCAGGCATGTCCAGGCGGCCACGACGCCGTCACCGTCGAGTGCGATGGACTCGATCGCCGTACGGCCCTGCTGCTGCCAAAGCCGGATCTCGGCTCCGTACTCCTCCGCCGAGACCGGGGTGGGTTGCCATTGCAGGGTGCCGTTGGGTGCCTCGGCGTCCACCATGCCCTTGAGCATGCCGACCTGCGCACGGAGGTGATCGGGGACACCGTTGAGATAGGTAGCCACCGTGTAGCCATCAGGAGGCTTGGCGGAACCTAGGCCGGCGCTAGCGAGATCGAGCTCGACCACCGTCTCGGTCGTGGCACAGGCGTATCCGAGGGGTTGCGCGAATCCGCGGACGAGGTTCTCGATGTCTTCGGAAGTGCGGCGGTAGGCGCTGGCAACGAATCGACTCGCGCTGTCCGGGCTGATCCGCTCCGCCGCTCTGCCGAGGATGGTGCCGACCCCTCGGCGCTGACGCTGAGGTAGGACCGAAACGCTGACCCAAGACGTGTCTGGCGTGTCGTGCGCGGTCGATGAAGCCGCGAATCCAACGAGACGGTCGCCCTCGAAGGCTCCCACCAGGGATCGGAGCCAACCATTGTCGGCGCGCCAGGCCAATATCCGGGCGGTCTCTCCCAACGGCACCCAACCCGGTCGGTCGTGCCTGGTCGCTTCACTCTCGACCGCGTAGGCGTCCGCGAGCGCCGAACCGTCGGCGAGGTCCAAGAGTCGCAGATCCATGAGCGAGAACGTACCAACGGCAGCAGAGGAAAGCCCGGGTCAGCGGCCCGCACTCATCACTACTTCGACATCTGATCCACGGTGGGCCCAGGCCCACGTGAGAGTCGTCGAGAACGGCGGCTGACCTGCGAACACTGGCTCGCAGCGTCAGCCGCCGTTTTGCGTTGACATATGAGTCGGTGACGTCGGCTCAATCGGGATCAGGGCCCGCTCCGAGCTCCTTCGTGGGCACGAAGTCCTCGTCCCGTTTCAACCAGAGCTTGCCGGGCCACCAGATCCTGCGACCGAAGTCCAGGTTCAGGGCAGTGACCAGGACCGAGCGAACGATCAGCGTGTCCAGCAGGATTCCGATCGCGACGGTAGTCCCGAGCTCGGCCAGGAACACCATCGGAATCGTCCCGAGCACCAGGAAGGTCGCCGCGAGGACCAAGCCCGCGGAGGTGATCACGCCACCGGTGGAGGTGAGGCCGATCAGTGCGCCTGGTCGGGTGCCGAGACGCTCGGACTCCTCGCGCACCCGGGTCATCAGGAAGATGTTGTAGTCGATGCCCAGGGCCACGAGGAACACGAACGCGAACAACGGGAAGCCAGGGTCCGAGCCCGCATAGTCGAAGACGTACTCGAAGAGCAGGGCCGAGATGCCCAGGGCAGCCCCGAACGAAAGGACCACCGTCGCCAGCAGCATCAACGGTGCGGTGACTGCGCGGAGCAGGGCCATGAGGATCAGCAGGACCACCATCATGATGATCGGGATGATCACGACGTTGTCCCGGTTGGCCGCTTCCTTCGTGTCGAGGTAGACCGCGGACCAGCCTGCGACGAGGGAGTCTGCCCCGTCGACCTGATGCACGGCCGCACGCACCGCCTCGACCTGGTCGAACGCCTGCTGCGAGGAGACGTCGCCGGTCAGGGTGGCCTGGACGAAGGCGACACCGCCCTCTGCCACGGGCTCGCTGGGCTCTCCCACGCCCTCGATGCCGACCATCGCCTGCCGGACCTCCGCGCCCTGGTCGGCATTGGCGACCACCTGAACGGTGTTGGAGGCGTCGGCAAGCCCGTGCTCGGCAAGCATCTGCTGTCCGGTGATCGACTCGAACTCCTGCGTGTAGCTGTCCTCGGTCGGCAACCCGCCCGTGTCGAGTCGGGTCACACCGAGGCAGGCGATCGCCAGCAGCACGCTCGTGATCACCCAGACCCGGCGCGGTCGGACCGCGATCCGTCGGCCGATCCGCGCCCACATCCCGTTCGACAGCGGCTCCGGCGAGCCGTACGTCGGGCGCTTGGGCCAGAACACCCAGCGGCCGAAGACCACGAGGAGGGCGGGGAGCATCGTCACCATGACCAGGTAGGTGACGGTGACGCCGATCGCGGCCACCGGGCCGAGGCCGGCCGTGGAGTTGAGCTCGGCGAAGAGCAGGCACAGCATGCTGACCACGACGGTCGCCGCGCTCGCAAGGATCGCGGGAGCTGCGCGGTGCAAGGCGAACGCCATCGCCTCGTGCCTGTCCTCGTGACGCCGGAGCTCTTCTCGGTACCGGGCCACCAGGAGCAGGGCGTAGTCGGTACCTGCCCCGATGACCAGGATCGTGAGGATGGCCTGGCTCTGCCCGTTGACGGTGAGGTCGGCGTACTTGGCCAGGAAGTAGATCAGCCCCTGCGCCACCATCAAGGCGACCACCGCCGAGAACAACGGCAGGATCCAGAGCACGGGGCTCCGGTACGTGAACAGCAGGATCACGATGACGATGCCAAGCGTCGCGAAGAGCAGGGTCCCGTCGATGCCTTCGAACACCTCGGAGCCGTCCGCGGCCTGGCCGCCGGCACCCGTGATGTAGACGTCGACACCGTCGATCGAGGCGACCCCCCGCAGCTCCTCAGCGGTGTCGGGCATCTCCGTCCACCCGTTTGCGCCGAAGTTGAAGCTCACCAGGGTCTGCATGGCCTGGCCGTCCTCGGACACCGAGGGGCCGACGACCTCGCCGGTGACGCCGTCCAGGTTCGCGAACTCCGTCGCGTCCGCTTCAGCTGCCGCGACGTCCTCCCGAGTCAGACCGGACGAGCGTTCGTAGGCCACGACGGTGGGGATGGTGTCAGGGTCTTGGAAGGGCGCGAGCTTCTCGATGGCCTTGGTCGACTCCGCGCTCTCCGGGAGCCAGGACGAGGCCTCGTTGTTCTGCACGTCGGTGAGCTTCTGGGCGAAGCCCGCCATGACTACAAGGGCCGCCAGCCAGCAGGCCAGGACGATCCACTTGGTCAAGGGGCCGGTGAGCCGGCCGGCGACCTGTGCATGCATGTTCACCAGTCCATCACTCGGCGCCGCGAGGCGCATCAGGGTTTTGCTGGTTAGACCGAGAGTCCGCCCGGATCTCATCGGTCCGGAGACGATTTTCCTCAGATCGTGAAGGGGCGGATCTCGGACGAACGACTCTGACTCAGCGACCGGCGAGAGCGACGGTGGACAAGGGTCTGGGTTCGACGGCCGTTTGCCCAGAAGCGAGGCGACCAGCATGAGAGCTCGTGGCTGAACATGGTGGTCGACTGTGGCCCGGGTGAGGACACGGTGATCTGGCTCGAGGGAAGGGCCTTCGAGAGCGAGGGATGCGAGCGCGTCCTCACGCCCTGAGCAGGCTGGTTGAGGATCTTCCTGTTCCAAGCGTGACGTGCGGGCACTTCGCCTCTGGCACGCTCAGCTCGGGAAATGCACCGTTGGAGCCGAGGGCGCGAGCCAGTTGGTCGGCTCGGCTCGGTCTTGTGGGGAGTCACGATGTCCATCCGAAAGCTGCGAGCACTTCCTGTTGCTGCCCTGCTGACCGTCGGTCTCGTCGCCGTCGGTCCTGCCTCTGCCAGGGTCATCGAAGGGACGGTCGGTGACGACGATCTCGTCGGCACGCCGAGCGCAGATGTGATCTCCGGGAAGGCCGGAGACGACCTGGTCCGGTCCGGTCGCGGCCCCGACCGCGCGAGGGGCGGGGAGGGCGACGACGTGATCTATCTCGGCAGGAACCCTCTCCTCGAGGGACCGAGCGGCGACGAGGCCAGAGGCGGCCCGGGCGACGACGTCATCTTCGGAGGACCGGGCTTCGACATCATCAGCGGGGACGCGGGCAACGACGTTCTCGTCGCAGGCGCCGGGCACAACACGATGGAGGACGGCCGGGGCGACGACGTGCTGCTCGGTGGAAGCCGTGGCGGCGATGCCGTCTACCTGGGGGCGGGGCGCGACTGGGTGGACCTCGGAGCCGACGACGACGCGGTCTTCGTCAGAGTCGACGGCAAGCGGGACGTGATCTTCTGCGGGGCCGGTGAGGACGCTGTGTACCACGGCCCCGAGCTCGACCCGAGGGACCGGTTCCACGGGTGCGAGACGTTCATGGATCACCCCTGACCGGTACGCCGACGCCACCGCTTCGTCGGCGAAAGCCGTCCGCGGGCCGACGGGACGGCTCACGTGGCTACGTCGCCGATCGGGGCAGCCCGCCTCCGACGAGGATCCCCGGCGAGCGGCAGCTCCACGACGAACCTGGCACCCCCACCGGGACGGTCCTCGACCCACACGTGGCCCCCGTGCCAATGGACGTGCTGCGCGACGATCGCCAGGCCCAGGCCCACCCCCGGTCCCTGAGTCGAGCCGTCCCTGGCGAAGCGTTCGAAGATCCGCTCCCGGGACTCTTCGGCGACTCCCCGACCGTGGTCGTCGACATGGACTCGGACGGCCCCGTTCCTCCTCGACACCCACACCACGTCGCATCCACCGCCGTGCACGTGGGCGTTCTCGACGAGATTGCTGACCACCCGCTCGAGCCGCCTCTTGTCCGCGCGCAGCACGACTCGTTCAGCAGCCGGCTCCACCACCGCGACCGGACGCCCCGCTGCCGCGTCGGCCGCTCGACGGATGAGGTCTGCGACCACCACGGGCTCCGGGGAGTCGCCGCGACCGCCGTCGGCGCGCGAGATGTCCATCAGATCCACGACGAGCCGTCGGAAACGATGCAGATCCTCCGTCAGCAGGTCGAGCGGTTCCACCATCTCCTTCGGCAGCTCCGCGCGGCGGTTCTGCAGCAGCACGATCGAGTTCATCATCGTCGTGAGAGGCGTCCGTAGCTCATGGCTGACGTCACCAGCGAACCGGTTGTCTGCGTGAACCCGACGCTCCAGCGCGGCCGCTGTGCTGTTGAACGACCTTGCCAGCGTCCGTAGGTACGGATCCGCACCGGGACTGAGCCGGGCAGACAGGTCTCCGTGAGCAACCGCCGTCGCCACGCCGGTGACATCAGCCAGCGGCCTCAAGGCTCGCCGACTCACCACCTTTCCTGCGCCCAGGCCAAGAACGGCTGCTCCGAGAGCACCAGCGACGAGCACAAGCCCCAGAACGTCCAGGGTCTGCTGGAGCTCGAGGCGCGGGAAGAGCTCCAGGAGGACGTTCCGGGCCCCTTCGAGGGGAACTTCGACCACCAGAAAGCTGTGCTCGTCGACCGTTGCGTTGATCGTCCTCACGCCACCGGGTGAAGCACTGACGTCGAAGTCCGACGGCAGCCGCATCACCCTCGCCGTCTCGTTGAGGTAGCTCTGCCCGTCGACCCGGAGGACAGCCGCGATGCCCGGTGTGTGTTCGAGCCGGGTGACCAACCCCGTGGTCGGACGGGTCCCCGACCTCAGTCTGGCGCCCAGGACCAGCGCGTTGTCGGTTGTCTGCGCGACGGCCGTCGTCTCCTGCTGCCGGTTGAGGTAACGTCGACACCAGCATCCACGAGGCACCAGCGAGGACGGTGCTCACAAGCAGCGCCATCACCGCGAACCCGACGGCGACCCGGTCCCCCAGGCTCCAGCCCCTGCGAGTGATGCGCGACCGACCCCCGCTCACCTCTAGCTCGCCAGTCGGTAACCGAGCCCGCGGGCGGTGACGACGAGCCGTGGGTGGCCGGGATCACGCTCGACCTTGCCGCGAAGGCGCCGAACGTGCACGTCGACGATGCGGCTGTCTCCGAAGTAGCCGTAGCCCCACACTCGCTCGAGGAGGTACTCCCTGCTGCACACCTTCCCGTCGGCGCACGCGAGCTCGGCCAGCAGGCGGAACTCCGTGCGCGTGAGACCGGCACTCTCGCCGTCGCGCTCGACGAAGCCCTCGTCGAGGTGGATCTCGAGGTCACCCGCACGCACACACCGCGGCCCGCCGTTGAGCGGTTCGACCCGACGGAGCAGTGCGCGAATACGGGCGGAGAGCTCCTTCGCGACCAGTGGCTTCGTCACGTAGTCGTCGGCGCCGGACTCGAGGCCCGCGACGACGTCGTGGCTGTCGGTCCGCGCCGTGACCATGATGACCGGAACGTCACTCTCCCGCCGGATGCGCCGACACACCGCAAAGCCGTCGATGTCGGGGAGCATGAGGTCGAGCAGCACAACGTCGGGGGCGCCGGCCGCGAGCGCGCGCAGTCCGTCGTCGCCAGTGGCGGCCTCCAGCACGGCGTACCCCTCGTCCTGGAGGGCGAGGTGCAGCACCCGCCGAACCCGCGGGTCATCCTCGACGAGCAGCACACATCGAGCCACGTTTCAGTATTACTCCGGCTACGGGCGGAGGACGCCGGGCGATACCGCATCGTGATGCTGTGTCACCCGTCCGCAATACAACGGCGGGTCTCATGACGGAACCTTGACGTTCTCGTGACGGTTTGCCCGCCGACCTGGATGCCGTGCCCTCTCCTTCCTACCGTGCGAAGTGGTGCCCGGTCTGTTGACCAGCCGGGTCTCACCCTCAACATCCAGCTCCCACAGGGGGAACGCCATGAACCAGGACAACCGACGCCTCAGGGCACGTATCGCGCTGTTCGTCGCCGCTCTTCTCGTCACAGCCGGTTGCAACGGCGACGGGAATGGAGGCACGGGCGCCGACGGGGACCAGGGCGAGCCGGTGCGGGGCGGGACCCTCAACATGCTCGGCGACGGCGACGTGGACTACATGGACCCGAACATCGCCTACTACTCGGTGACCTACCAGCTCCTACGGCTGTGGAGCCGCCAGCTGTTCACCTTCCCCGCCATCGAGGGCGAGACCCAGACAGCGGCTCCCGACCTCGCGACGGAGATCCCGACGACGGACAACGGAGGTCTCAGCGCCGACGGGCTGACCTACACGATCAAGATCCGCGAAGGCGCGATGTGGGACACGGAGCCTGCCCGCCAGGTGACCGCTGACGACGTGGTGCGTGGCGTGAAGCGCACGTGCAACCCGGTCCAGCCCTTCGGCGGTCTTCCCAACTACCTCACCTTGATCGAGGGGTTCGAGGAGTTCTGTGACAAGTTCGCCGACGTCGAGCCGACCCCGGCGGCCATCGAGGAGTACGTCGAGGGGACCGACGTGTCGGGGCTTCAGGCCGAGGACGACCTGACCATGGTGTTCAAGCTGAACGACCCGGCGACGTACTTCGTCGACATGCTCACTCTCACGGCGTTCTCGCCTGCTCCGGTCGAGGTGCTGAAGTACCTGCCCGGCAGCCAGCAGCTCGGGCAGAACCAGATCTCCGACGGTCCTTACAGCCTCGAGTCATGGAGCCCGACCAAGGAGATCGTCCTGGTGCGCAACCCCGCCTGGGACGAGTCCACCGACCCGATCCGCAAGGCGTACGTCGACAAGGTCGTCGTCAACGAGACCATCAGCCAGGAGTCGGTCCAGCAACAGCTCGAGACCGGCACCGCCTCCGCCGACATGCAGTGGGACGTGCTCGTGGCACCGTCACAGCTGCCTCGTCTCATGGCCTCGGAGGATCCGCGGTTCAACCTCGGCGAGACGTCCTCGTCGAACCCGTACATCGTCTTCAACATGGTCTCGCCCAACAACAACGACGCGCTCGCCGACCTCAAGGTCCGCCAGGCGCTCGAGCACGCCCTGAGCCGGGACAACCTCATCCAGGTGCTCGGCGGACCGAAGGCGAACCCACCGCTGACGCACGTGCTGCCACCGAGCATCGCCGGCTCGGAGGACATCGACCTCTACCCCTACGACACGGACAAGGCCGAGCAGCTGCTGTCCGAGGCCGGCTACGAGAACGGACTGACGCTGAAGTTCCTCTACCGCTCCGCGTCGGAAGGCCAGCGCAAGAGCTTCGCGACTGTCCAGCAGGACCTCTCCAAGGTCGGCATCAAGGTGACCGGTGTCGCTTCAGCGGACGCTGACTTCTACACGAAGTACCTTCAGAACCCGGACTCGGCGCGGTCCGGCGAGTGGGACCTGGCCATCGCCGGCTGGGGATCCGACTGGTACGGCAACGCTGCGCTCTCCTACTTCGCCCCGCTGTTCTCGGGTGAGCCGTCGTTCCCGCCGATCGGCAGCAACTTCGGCTTCTACGACAACCCGGAGACCAACGCACTGATCGAGCAGGCGCGGACGGCCGATTCGGAGGAGGAGTCTCTCAACCTCTGGGCCGAGGCGGACCGCCAGGTCATGGAGGATGCGGCGTTCTTCCCGATCACCAACCCGCTCAACGCGAACTTCCGCGCGGAGCACCTGAACAACGCCGTCTACATCGAGGGCATCCAGAACTTCGACCCCGCCAACGTGTGGCTGAGCGCCGACATGCAAGGTGGCTGATGGAGGTGACGCTGCTCGAGGTGCAGGACCTGCACGTGTCCTTCAGCACCGACGACGGGGTCGTGCAGGCAGTCCGCGGTCTCACCTTCGCGGTGGACCGCGGGGAGACCCTCGGCATCGTGGGTGAGTCCGGATCCGGGAAGAGCGTCGCAACACAGACGATCACCGGCCTCACCCGCGGCGCCCGGGTCTCCGGCCGCGCCATCTTCGACGGGAACGACCTGATCCGGGCCTCGGACGACGAGCTGCGCGAGGTCCGGGGAGTGCGGATCGGCATGATCTTCCAGGACCCGCTGTCGAGCCTGCATCCGGCGTACCGGGTCGGCTGGCAGATCGTGGAGATGATCCGCGCGCATGACAAGTCGGTCAGCCGTCAGCAGGCGCGAGAACGCGCGGCCCACCTGCTCGGCATGGTCGGCATCCCCCACGCCGCGGACCGGATCGACGACTACCCCCACCAGTTCTCCGGCGGGATGCGGCAACGCGTGATGATCGCCATGGCCATGGCCCTGAACCCGGACCTCCTGATCGCCGACGAGCCGACGACCGCGCTCGACGTCACGGTCCAGGCCCAGGTCCTCACCGTGATGCGGCGGCTGCAGGAGGAGTTCGGCACCGCCATCATCCTGATCACCCACGACCTGGGGGTCATCGCCGAGATGGCCGACGACGTCGTGGTGATGTACGCCGGGAGCGGCGATGGAGCAGGCACCCCGGAGGGAGATCTTCTACCGCCATCACCACCCCTACACCGAGGGCCTCTTCGACTCCCTCCCGGGCGGTGGTGGCAGCCGAGCACGCCTGACCCCGATCCCCGGGACACCCCCCAGCCTGATCAGCCTGCCCCCGGGCTGTCCGTTCGCTCCGCGATGCCCCTACGCGTTCGAGCGCTGCCGGAAGGAGAACCCTGCCGCTCGTGGAGGTCTACGCCGACCCGCGGCACCGTTCGGCCTGCTGGCTCTCCACGGAGGTCCACGAACGCCGACGGCAACGTGAAGGACTCCTCACCAGGGAGTCGGCCGGATGAGCACCCCCACCGCGCAGGAGACACCGCTGCTCCAGGCCGTCGACCTGTACAAGCACTTCCCCATCCACCGTGCCGGGAAGTTCTCGCGCACGATCGAGTCCCTGCGAGCCGTCGACGGCGTCTCGCTCGAGATCTACCCAGGCGAGACGCTCGGGCTGGTCGGCGAGACCGGCTGCGGCAAGTCGACGCTGGCCCGCTGCCTCACCCGTCTGTACGACGTCACCAGTGGGCAGGTGCTGTTGGACGGGCGAGACATCACCTCCCTCTCGCGTCGGCAGCTGCGGCCGCTGCGGCGTGAGATGCAGGTCATCTTCCAGGACCCCTACGGCTCGCTGAACCCGCGGCGCCGGGTCGGCTCCATCATCGGGGACGCCTTCGCCATCCACGGCATCGGCGACTCAGCCAGTCGCAAGCGCGACGTGCAGGCGCTCATGGAGATGGTGGGCCTCAACCCCGAGCACTACAACCGCTTCCCGGCGGACTTCTCCGGCGGTCAGCGCCAGCGCATCGGTGTCGCCCGTGCCCTCGCCCTGCGGCCCAAGCTGATCGTCTGCGACGAGCCGGTCTCCGCTCTCGACGTCTCGATCCAGGCACAGGTCATCAACCTCCTCACCGACCTCCAGAAGGAGCTGCACCTGACGTACCTCTTCATCTCGCACGACCTGTCGGTCGTCCGACACGTCAGCGACAGGATCGCGGTGATGTACCTCGGCAAGATCATCGAGACCGCGCCGGTGGACGCGATCTTCGACCAGACCAGGCACCCCTACACCCGTGCTCTGCTGTCGGCACTGCCTCCGGCGGACCCGGACTCCGCCGACAGCCGCGAGCGCATCGTGCTCGTCGGCGACCTGCCCTCCCCGGTGAACCCGCCGTCGGGCTGTCGTTTCCATCCTCGCTGCCCGAAGGCACAGCGGAACTGTGTCGACGTCGACCCTCCCCTCGAGCCGGTGCTCGACGACCCTCCTGAGCACGCGACCGCCTGTCTCCACCCGGTCGAGGTCGGTGAGGACCTGAGCCTGGCCACTCCCGCGATCAGCGACACCGAGTACGACCTCACGGGCCCCGACAGCACAGGAGCCAAGCCATGACCACGGCCGACACCACCGAGACACCCCGGCCCATCGAAGGAAAGAGCCCTTGGGTGCTGGCCTGGCGAAGGCTCCGCAAGGACCGCGTGGCGATGGGCTCGCTCGCGGTCATCGCGCTCCTCTTCCTGGTCGCGATCTTCGCTCCGGTCTTCGCCTCGCTGACCGGACACCCTCCGAACGAGCAGTACCGCGACATCGGGCTCTCCCCGGACGGGCTCCCGGTGGCTCCGAACTCCACCTTCTGGTTCGGGACGGACGACCTAGGTCGCGACATCCTCGTGCGCGTCGCGTACGGCGCCCGGGTCTCGCTCGGTGTCGGAGTGGTCGCGACGTTGCTGACCGTCATTCTCGGCGTCATCTTCGGTCTGGCGGCGGGGTTCCTCGGAGGGATCACGGACACCCTGATCGCGCGGTTGATCGACGTCGTCCTCTCGATCCCGTTCCTGCTCGCCGCGATCTCACTGGTCTCCATCACCGGTCCGAGCCTGATGGTCA
The DNA here is from genome assembly GCA_963701425.1 of uncultured Actinomycetota bacterium. Classification (GTDB taxonomy): domain Bacteria; phylum Actinomycetota; class Actinomycetes; order Propionibacteriales; family Nocardioidaceae; genus Nocardioides_C. Next base: position 770,012 of record CAVPAG010000018.1, read on the forward strand.
CCGTGCTGGTCATCGCGTTCTTCGGCTTCGCCTCCGTCGCCCGGATCGTGCGAGGTCAGGTGCTCTCGATCAAGGAGCGCGAGTACATCGAGGCCGCGCGCTCACTGGGAGCCGGGGACCTTCGGATCATGGCGATGGACATCTTTCCCAACGTGCTGGCCCCGGTCATCGTCTACACGACACTGCTGATCCCCGTCGTCATCGTCATCCAGTCGACGCTCTCCTTCCTGGCGCTGGGCGTCCCCCCGCCGACCGCCGACTGGGGCGGCATGATCAGTGACTCCCGCACCTACTACCAGACGTCGTGGTGGTTCATGACCTTCCCGGGCGCGGCGCTCGTCATCACCACCTTGGCCTTCAACCTGTTCGGGGACGGCGTCCGCGACGCCTTCGACCCGCGAGTCGACCGCCTGATGCGGAAGTGAGGGGTTGAGATGGTGCGCTTCCTGGTCTTCCGGATCCTCACCGGCCTCGTCGTGCTGTGGCTGATCTCGATGCTGGTCTTTGCGCTGTTCTTCGTCGCTCCGAACAACGTCGCCCGCACGCTCGCCGGCCGCCAGGCGACCCCTGAGGTCATCGCCGCGATCAACGAACGGCTCGGGCTCGACCAGCCGGTGTGGAAGCAGTACCTCGACTTCGTGAACAACGCCCTGCACGGTGACCTCGGCTACGACTACTACTACCAGCTCCCGGTCACCTCGATCATCGCCGACGCACTCCCGATCTCGCTGTCGCTGGCACTCGGCGCGTCGGTGATCTGGCTGGCGTTGGGCATCTTCAACGGCGTGCTGTCCGCTGTGCACCCGCGGAGCCTGCTGGACCGTTCGCTGACGGTCTTCTCGCTGATCTTCTACTCGATGCCGTCGTTCCTGCTCGGGCTGGTGCTGCTCTACTTCCTCTACTACAGGCTCACCCTGGCCGGCCACGAGTGGTTCCCCGCAGGCGGCTACGTTCCGCTGAGCCAGGGGTTCTGGCCCTGGTTCAACCACCTGATCCTGCCCTGGTTCACCGTGGCACTGCTGTCTGCCGCGGTGTACACCAGGCTGACCCGCGGCTCCATGCTCGACGTCCTCGGCGAGGACTACATCAGGACCGCTCGGTCGAAGGGGATCTCGGAGAACCGCGTGATCTACCGGCACGGGCTGCGCAGCGCCCTCACGCCGGTCGTGACACAGTTCGGCATCGACCTGGGCGCCCTCATCGGCGGCTTGATCGTCACCGAGACGATCTTCAGCCTCCCCGGCCTCGGCAAGACCTCGTACGACGCGATCATCCAGCAGGACCTTCCTGTGATCATCGGCATCGTGCTGCTGGCGTCGACCGCGGTGGTGGTGGCGAACATCCTCGTGGACGTGGTGTACGCCCTGCTCGACCCGCGCGTGCGCCTCCACTGACCTGCTCTTCGAGTCCGCTCTCGGGGCGCCACGGCTGCCCCCGTCCCGCACGCTCAGACGGCGACCGGCTTCCTCCGCGCTGCGGGCTTGCGCGCGGCGGGCTTGCGCGCGGCGGGCCTGCCAGCGGCGGTCTCACGAGGAGAGGACTTGCTCTCGGAGGGCGCAGGCTCGGACGGCGCTGGGTTCTCCTGCAGGGCCGCTCCCCCGCCCCGCGCCACCTTGGTGAACAGCTCCTCCGCGAAGCCGTTGGGCAGCGAGAGACGGATGACCTTGCCCCACGCCGACGCGACCTGCCGCGGAAGCGGACCGGTCGTGTAGGTGAGGCCGTAGTCGTCGAACAGCTGGCGCACCTTAGGCGCGATCTCCTGGTACCGGTTGCTGGGCAGGTCGGGGAAGAGGTGGTGCTCGATCTGGTACGACAGGTTCCCGGTCATGATGTGCATCGCGTTGCCGCCTGAGATGTTGGCCGACCCGAGCATCTGGCGCAGGTACCACTCGCCGCGGGTCTCTCCCTCGATCGAGCGGCGCTCGAAGGTCTCGACGCCCTCGGGGAAGTGACCGCACATGATCACCGAGTGGGTCCACAGGTTGCGGACCAGGTTCGCCGTCGCGGTGGCGGCCATCGTGGGAAGGAACGACGGGCCCGACAGCGCCGGGTGGACCACGTAGTCCTTGAGCACCTGGCCGCGGATCTTCTTGAGCACCTGCCGTCCGCGAGCCTTGAAGTCGGGACTGGAACGCCGCTTCTTGGACCGCAGGTTCTTGCCCAGCTCGAGGTCGTAGGCCGCGATGCCGTACTCGAAGAAGCACGCGTTGAGGAAGTTCCACAGAGGCTGTGCGAGGTAGAAGGGGTGCCAGCGCTGGTCCTCGTCGACGCGCATGATCCCGTAGCCGAGGTCGTTGTCACGGCCGATCACGTTCGTGTACGTGTGGTGCAGCTCGTTGTGCGAGTGCTTCCACTGCTCGGCCGGGGAGGCGTTGTCCCACTCCCACGTCGTGGAGTGGATCTTGGGGTCGCGCATCCAGTCCCACTGGCCGTGCATGACGTTGTGGCCGATCTCCATGTTCTCGAGGACCTTGGCCACCGCCAGTCCCGCGGTCCCGGCGACCCAGGCCGGCGGGAAGAGCGAGCCCAGCAGCACGGCACGACTTCCGAGCTCCAGCTTGCGCTGTACGTCGATCACCTTGCGGATGTACGCCGCGTCGGCGGCACCTCGTGACTCGATGACCTCGTTGCGGATCTCGTCGAGACGACGCCCGATCTCCTCGATGTCCTCAGCCGTGAGGTGGCCGATCGGGTTCGTGTCCTTCTTCTGCATCACAGTCATGGGGGTGTTGTCCTTCTCTGATCGGGGTCGTCTGAGAGGTCTCAGTGGTCGATGTCGCAGCTGCCGGCGGCGGCCGAGACGCAGGTCTGCACGAGCACCCCGTCGCCGGGTGCGGCCGTGGTCACCTCACCGCTACGCAGGTCGCGCACCGACCCCTCGCGCAGGGGCAGCACGCAGGAGAAGCAGATGCCCATCCGGCAGCCGGACGGCATCAGCACTCCGGCGGCCTCGCCCGCGTCGAGGATCGGGGTGGAGCCGTCGGCCTGCACGGTCGTACCGCTGGAGGCGAACCGGACGGTCCCGCCCTCTCCGGGAGCAGCGAGCATGGTGTGGAAGCGCTCGGTGTGCAGGCGGTCCGAGAGTCCGGCCGCGGCCCAGTGCTCCTCGAGGGCATCGAGGAGGCCCGACGGGCCGCAGGCCCAGGTCTCACGGTCGGCGAGATCGGGGACGATGGCCTCGAGCTCGGCAGCGTCGAGGCGACCCGACTGCTCGGTGTGCCTCTCGACGAGCCGGATGCGTCCGTCGGCGGCGAGTGCACGCAGCTCATCTCCGAAGATGACGTCCTCGGCCGCACCGTCCGAGTGCACCAGCACCACGTCGTGGAGCGCAGCGCTCCCGGAGCGCAGCATGCCCATCACCGGGGTGATGCCGCTGCCGCCGGTGATGAAGAGCGCCTTGGCCGGCGCCGGATCCGGCAGCACGAAGTCACCGCACGCCTGGTCCAGGTGAACCAAGTCGCCGGCCCGGAGCTCCTGTGCGAGGTGCGCGCTGACGAGTCCGTCGGGCACCGGCTTCGCCGTGATCGAGATCGTGCCCTCTGCAGCCCCAGGGGGTGACGTCAGGGAGTAGGACCGCCACCGGCGGACGCCGTCCACGTCCAGACCCACCCGCACGTACTGGCCGGGGACGTGGCCACGCCACGAGTCGCCCGGGCGCAGGACCACCGTGACCGAGCCGCCCGACTCCGGCCGGACCTCGACCACCCGCGCGCGAAGATCCGCCCCACGGCGCAGCGGGTTGAACATGTCCAGGTAGTCACCGGGGTCGCGCGGCGATGCCATCGCCTCGGCCACCGACCACACACGCTGTCCGAGCCGGCGACCAAGCGTCGCGGTCCGCCGGCCTCGCTCCACCGAAGTGCTCATGACCTCAAGGATCCCTAGCGAAAGGGGGTAAGTTCATGACCGCAGAGCGTGAATCTACACCTCGAAGTTGTTCGGAGAGAACAAGATGAGTGGCAACTCCCCAGACCGGCGGAGCCGACGGGCTACCAGTGGTGCCGCAGAGCTCAACCTCGACGAGCCGACGATAGAGCTGCTCCGGTCACGACTGCCCGAGGTGGCAGAGCAGACCGTCCAGGCCATCACGGTGGAGGTCCCTGCCTACGCCGACGCGCTGTCCGGACCGATGGGCGCCAACATCACCTCGGCGGTCGAGCTCGCTCTTCGGGGCTTCCTCCGGCTGGCCGGCAACCCCACTGCCGCGGGGGCCGGAGGCCCGCTCACGCCAGCACTCGACGGCGCCTACGAGCTCGGCCGCGGTGAGGCCCGGAGCGGCAGGACGATGGACGCGTTGTTGGCGGCCTACCGGGTCGGGGCGCGGGAGTCGTGGCGGCAGTTCTCCGGCGTGGCGGTGGAGACCGGCCTGCCGTCGAAGACGATGGCGAAGTTCGCCGAGCTCGTGTTCGCCTACATCGACGAGCTCTCGGCCGCCAGCGCGGCCGGTCACGCCGACGAGCTGGCGACCACCGGCCGGGTCCGCGATCGATACCTCGGCCGCCTGACGACGAGCCTGTTACGGGGCGATCCGCCGCAGCAGCTGGCCAACCGGGCGCAGCGCGCGGACTGGGAGGCACCGACGACGCTGTCCGCGGTGTTGTTGCCGACGGAGCACGCCTCCCGGGCCTCGGCGAGGCTTGACGATCGGACGCTCCGGGCCGACGAGGACCTTCCCGACCTCGACGGGGAGCAGCCCGAGACCACCGTGCTCCTGGTTCCCGATGCCGACGGGTCGCGACGCCCGGCGATCGCCACGGCCCTGCGTGGTCACGGCGCCTTCCTCGGTCCTGCCAAGCCGTGGACCCAGGCGCGCCTGTCCTACCTCCGGGCCCTCCGTGCCCGACGCCTCGGGCTTCCGACCGAGGCCGGCGTCTGCGACACCGAGGACCACCTGCCTGCACTGGTGGTCACCGCGGACCCCGCCGCGCTCGCCGACCTGCGGGCCCAGGTCCTCGCGCCGCTGGCGGACCTGCGGCCCTCCTCCGCCGACCGCCTCGTCGAGACCCTGCGTGCGTGGCTGCTGTACCGGGGCCGCCGTGACGACGTGGCCCGGTTCCTCCACGTGCACCCCCAGACCGTGCGGTACCGCGTCAACCAGCTCCGTGAGGTGTACGGCGACCGGCTCGACGACCCGGCCACGGTCGCGGCGCTCACCATCGCACTCGCCCAGAGCACCGCCGTGGACGACTGACGCGCTCGGGGCGGCACCCTCGCGCCGACAGGACCTTCGGACTCAGGCAGGTATGCCGTACGGGTCGCGGCCGACGGAGTCGAGCGGGACGACCTCACGTCCCAGCGGGAACAGCGCGAGCGGAATCATCTTCCAGCACGCCACTCCCAGCGGGATGCCGATGATCGTGATGAAGAGCAGCAGCCCGGCGACGAGGTGAGCGATGGCGAGCTCCCAGCCCACGACGACCACCCAGATGATGTTGCCGATCACCGACCACACACCCGCCTCGCGCTGCCACACGACGGTGCGGCCGAACGGCCAGATCACGTAGCCGGCCAGCCGGAACGACGCGATGCCGAACGGGATGGTGATGATGAGGATGAACGCGATCAGCCCGGCGACGGCGTACCCGATCGCCAACCACAGACCGGCGAGCAGGAACCACAAGATGTTGCCGAGCGTCCTCATCACCTCATGCTAGGTGTACGACAACCTCTCGGCAGGAGCACGACAATTTGCCCGAATGCTCCGGCGCGCGGTGGCTCAGTGTCGACGGAGTCCGTCCACCGACCGTGGTTCGACGTGGCCGTGCGCAGGACGGGCGCGCTCGAGCTCCATCGCCACGTCGACGATGACCGCGCGCTCCAGATCCGGCACCTCAGCGACGGGGAACCAGGCTGCCTGGTCGGTGGAGCCGTTGGTCTCGTGTCGAAGCTCGCCACCCACGACCCGGGCGAGGTAGTAGACGCCGACGCTGTGCAGGTCGAGGCCGTCCGGGCCGCCCCACTGCACGTGGCGGTGCCGCGAGTCGACTCCGAGCAGCTGCTCCACGGCGACGTCGTACCCGGTCTCCTCGGCGACCTCACGGACGACGGCGTCGAACGGGTCCTCGCCGTGCTCGACCATCCCGCCCGGCAGGGTCCAGTGCCGACGGTCCCCGTCCGGTGACACGTAGCGGGCGAGGAGCATCTGGTCGTCGCTCAGGCAGACTGCGTACGCCGCGAGCCTCAGTCGTTCTGCGGGCATCTCTCTCCTGTCTCAGGTGCGGCAGCGTACCGAGCACCGACCGCCGGCAGGGCGAAGAGCCTCAAACCACTCCGATGCAGCGGCGAGTGGCACTACTGTGCTGCCGGGTCCGGGCAGCGACGGACCACTCGTCACAGGGGGCGGCGTTGGTCGATCGACCGGGGACTCCGGCAGAGGTGCCGGTCACTCGCACCTGGACCGCCGACGCCTCGTCGGCGCGGTCCATGGCGCGGGTGCTGCTGGGGGTGCAGCAGCGGCAGCCGCAGGCATGGCTGCTCCACACCACGGTGGTCCTCGGGTTCTTCCTCATCGCAGTCTTCACCCCCGTCACCGGCGTGGTGGCCGCCGTGGTGGCCGCAGCCGTGCTCGCCTTCACTGTCTGGGCCGACTACCGCGCTCTGCTGGAGGCGCTTCGGGTGCAGTTCCCTGCGGGTGAGGAGCTCGCGATCGGGGTCGGGCCGACGGGGATGACGGTCCGGGCCTCGTCGGGGACCAGCCACTCCGCCTACTCGACGTTCCGGCGCTTCAGGCTGCTTCCCGACTACGTGCTCCTCGAGAACCGAGTGCGAGGGCTCTGCCACGTCTACCCGCGTGAGCTGTTCTCGACCCAGGATCTGGAGCACATCCGCGCGGCCGTCCCGTCCTGACCGAGCCGGAGCTTTCGCCGGGGTCGACCAGCGAGGCCTATCAGTCGAGGGTCTGGGTGATCTCGTTGTGATCGTGGGTGCAAACCACACGTGCCCGGGCGCCGTTGACGAGAGGCAGGTACGGCGGCACGTGGCCGCACTCGACGTCCGCGATGATCGGGACACCCAGGCCGCCCAGGGCGTCGAGCACCGCGTCGTCCTGGGTCAGTGACGCCGTGTCCGGTGCCGAGGTGCGGCCGACGAGGATCGCGTTGGCGCCGGTGAAGAAGCCGGCCAGCCGCATGCCGTGGAGGTTGCGGCAGATGGTCGCCGCGTCGTCCTCGGCCGCCTCGACGTACACGACCAGCCCCTCAGGCGCCTCGGCACTGGCGAAGGACGCCACGTCTGCGTACGGCGTACCGGCGAGGTTGCACATCGTCTCGATGCAGCCACCGATCAGACGGCCCTCCACCTCGACGTCTCCGTCACCGTCCAGCCGCCGCCACCGTCCGGAGCCGTCCAGGTCGAGCTCGCGAGCGTCCGGGGTCGTCCGGTAGTCGACCCGACCACTTGCCCGATGAAGGCCGGGCGGAGTCTGGGTGAACGTCTCCCCCGCCTTCGTGGTCACGATGTCGAGCCAGCCGAGGAGACCCTCAGGAGTGCGGTACGGCGTGTCCATCAGGTTGTTGCCGTGAAGGGTGGCGATCCCGGTCAGCAGGGTGAGCGGCGTGAGGATCGTCGAGATGTCGGAGAAGCCGACCAGCCACGTGGGCTCGGACTCACGGAGCGCGTCCCAGTCCAGCAGCGGCAGCAGGTCGATCGCGGTCTCCCCGCCCCACGGCGGTACGACGGCCGCGATGCCCGGATCGGTGAGCATCTGCATGAGCTCGGCGGCCCGCGCCGGCGCAGGTGCGCTGACGTGCGACGAGCCGTCCATGCACTCGCCGACCACGACCTCGTAGCCGCGAGCCTCGACATCCGCGATCGCGACCTCGAGGCGTGCCCGCAGGGCTTCGTCCACCCCGCTCGACGGGGAGGTGACGCCGATCCGGTCGCCGGGACGCAGCGGGGAGGGATATCGCACGGGCATGCCGCGATCCTCACAACTCGATGCCGTGAGGGCAACGTCTTTCTGCGGCGACACGCCCTGCGCGGCGTACCCGGGCATCCTCGCCGCCTCTAGCGTTGGCGCTCGTGACTGTCTTCCTCGTGGGCGGCGGCCCGGACACCATGAGCACCGCGGCCCTGCTCGACCCGTTCGTCGCCGAGATGGCCTCGCACGCCCGCCGACGGGGGCGACAGCCTCGGCTTGCCGTCGCGGTGTTCGACCACGACGGCAGCGGCGACCGCTTCCTCCCGGAGTACGTCGATGCGCTCAACGTCGAGGGACCGCACGAGGTCCTGCCGGTGTACGTCCGACGAGGAGACACCGTCGACCCGGCCGCCTTCGTCGACCTGGACGGGATCGTCGTCGGGGGCGGACCCACCCCGGACTACCTCACCGGCCTGGCGGCGAGCGGTGACACGATCCGGACGGCCGTCACGGACGGCGTGCCGTACCTCGGATTCTCCGCAGGGGCGATGATCGCCGCCCGCATGGCGCTCGTCGGAGGCCACAGACTGGGTCCTCAGGAACTGTGCCCCGAGGACTGGTCCGAGGGTCTGGCCCAGCTCACGCTCCGCGACGGGCTGGGGCTCGTGGAGCCGACGGTCGACGTCCACACCGCCCAGGCCGGGACGCTGGGTCGCACGGTCGCCCTGGTCGAGTCCGGACTTGTGTCGGACGCCGTGGGGATCGACGAGGACACCTGCCTGACGATCCGCATGGCCGAGCAGACGCAGAGCACGCCGGCGGTCACCGGCAGTGGCAGCGCCTGGTTCGTGCGAGCGGCGCAGACCGGCTCGGCCGTCGTGATCCGCCGAGGCTCCGCGGCTACGCCTGCGTGACCCGCGCGGCCGACCCGGGCACGTGAACGGGGGCCAGGCTCGGGGCTGCCACAGCGCTGACCAGCGCGATGACCCAGTAGCGGTACGTGGCGTAGATGAGCACGCCGATGAGGGCCGGGACGGGGGCGATACCGAGCGCGCAGAGCCCGGTGACCAGGAGCGCCTCGAGGACGCCCGGCAGCCCGGTGATTCCGAGCACGGCCAGGAGGACACGCGTGCCTGCCATGACGGCGGCCGTGATGGCGAGTGCCTCGAAGGATCCGGCGGCTCTCAGTGACATCTCCAGGGCCACGATGAGGGCGAGCTCGGCGCCTGTCACGGCGGCGAGCACCGCGAGGGCGCGTCCGCGCGAGCCGGGAGCCGCACCGACGGCGCGCACCGTGTGGACCATGCTGCTCCAGCGTGGTGTGGGCGGCCAGGGCGGCGGCCTCCAGAGCCGGAACCCGTAACCGAGCCCTGCGGCGACCACCGCGACCACCGCGAAGGCGAGAGTCGTCGCGCCGACCTCGAGCTCGAACCTGCTCCGGTACAAGCCGGCCCCAGCGGCGCCGAGGAGCATGACGATCCCGCCGACGAGCTCGGCCGCCAGCACGAGGTCGACCGCCCGGGCCGGCTCCTCGCCGCGCCCGCCACAGCTGCGGACGTAGCTCTCGAGGTGGTGACGGCGAGCGGCGGGACCGCCGATCACCTCGGCCGACGTGGCCACGGCGGCGGCCGCGGCGGACCGGCCGACCGCGACCCGGCGTCTCACCGCGAACCTCATCGCGAGGCCGTGCAGGACCGGCACGACCGCGAAGACCGCGCCGGCCACCGCGACCCAGCGGAAACGGAGCGCGGAGAGGCTGTCGAGGACGTCGCCCCAACCCGCGATCGTGAGGAGCACGACGTAGACAGCGGCCGACATCAGCGCCGGCTGCCAGATCCGATGCACGTTCAGCAGATCGGCGGTGGCTTCCGGTCCGCCGCCGGCAGCCGCGCGCACCGCGTCGAGGAAGCCGGGTCGGTCACGGAGCTCGCGGCGGGTGCGAGGCGAGAGCGCGAACACCTCGAGACCCGGAAGGGCCCGGTCGACGGCCTCCTCACCGAGCGCGTCCCTGGCCGAGGCGACAGCCCTCTCCGGGCCGACTGCGATCGCGAGCGATGCGATGAGCTCGGACACGTCCCCGTCCATGGTGCGGTCCGGCGCCCCGACCTGGGCATCGGGGAAGTCGACGATCCAGGGGTGCCCGCTCGTGTCGAGGAGCACGTTGCCCCGGACCAGGTCTCGGTGGGCGATGCGGGCGCGGTGCAGGCGGGCGACCTGGTCCCACAGGTCGTGCAGGACCGAGTCGGTCAACGCGTCGGCGGGCAGCTCGCTCAGGTCGTGACCCGGGACGGCCTCGAGCACCACGACCGCCACCCCGCCGTCGCCGCGCGCCAGGACCACGCCCGGAACCCGGACCCCGGCGCTGTGGGCGGCCATCGCGACGGCCGCCTCGTGGTCCGCCGCGGCCGGCAGGCTCGCCATGGCGGAGATGTCGCGGCGCTCCCCCGATGCGAAGACCCGCCCGATGCGCAGGACCCAGTCGGTGCTGCGCGGGTCCGGGTCGAGCACCTTCACGAAGAGCCGTCGCCCGTCCGTGGTGGTGACCCGGAACGGGTGGGAGACCTTCGCGACCACGGTGGCCGGCTCCACCGTCGCGACGTCGAGGCCCAGGCGCCGGAGCATGTCGGCCACCACCTCCGGCGTACGAAGGGGTCGCGGCGTCCCGATGAGCATGTGGACGAGCGTCCCGACGAACCACCCGACCGCGAAGCCGCCGACGACGTCGAGCGGCAGGTGCACGCCGTGGTAGATCCGGGCGAAGCCGACGAGCACCGCCAGCCCCCAGACGACGCGGCGCCACGGCCGGGACAGGTACGGCGCCGTGACCGCCGCCATGGCCGTGGCCACCGCGGTGTGGCCGGAGACGAAGCCGGGGCCGCCGCTGCTCAGCTCGCGTGAGAGGTCCGGAAGGAACTCCGCCGGCCGGGCTCGCTCGACGAGGCCCTTGAGTCCTTGCGCGACGAGCCACGCCCCGGTGCCCGCGATCATGATGCTGACCCCGAGGCGGACCCGGCGTAGCGCGACGATCACGAGGAGGCCGATCACGATCGGCGCGAAGCGCGTGCCGAGCTGCTGGACCACGCCCACGGGTACGAGCAGCCACCCCGGCAGGTCGTTTATCAGCCGGAAGACGTCTCGCTCGAGGGCGGAGAGGTCGTCGCGCCGGATGGCGAGCAGGGTGAGGATGAACAGCCCCGCCGCCAGACCGAGACGGACGAGGTCGCCCGGGTACTCGCTCGGTCGCTCGGCGATGTGGAACTCGTGGCGTTGGGTTGCCGGAGCTGTGCCGGCCGCGGCGCTCCTCATCTCTCGATCACAGCGCGGGCGGCCTGGGGAGGGCCAGAGGCTTTCGTCCCCGTCCGGCTCCGACCTCGGTCTCGAACGCGCGCCGCCTGACCTGACTGGCCCACCGGACGGTGCGGGAATGAAGCAAGCGCCCGGGAGGTTTTCGCCTCACCACCTGCGCTCCATCGGGAGGGGACATGGACTTCCCCGACAACGACGCGCTCGACGCCTACTCGAGCGTGGTCTCCGCGGTCGCGGAGACGCTCACCCCCAGGGTCGCCGCGATCCGGGTACGTCGACGCGCCCGAGGCCGCACCTTCGAGTCGGCCGGGTCGGCCGTCGTCCTCACCGCCGAGGGGCACCTGATCACCAACGCGCACGTGGTCGACGCCGGTGACGAGGGCGAGGCGTCCTTCAGCGACGGCACGACCGCACGGCTCGATGTCGTGGGCCGCGACCCGCTCTCCGACCTCGCCGTGGTCAGGGCCGACCGGGCGGTCCCGGCCCCTCCTGAGTACGGCGACGCGGACCGCCTGAAGGTCGGATCCCTCGTGGTGGCCGTCGGCAACCCGCTGGGACTCGCCGGGAGCGTGACGGCCGGCGTCGTGAGCGCACTGGGCCGGGGCATGCCCGCGCGCACCCGGACGGCGAGCCGGATCATCGAGGACGTCATCCAGACCGACGCCGCCCTCAACCCGGGCAGCTCGGGCGGGGCGCTCGGTGACTCACGAGGCCGCGTCGTCGGGATCAACACCGCGGTGGCCGGTGTCGGCCTCGGCCTCGCCGTGCCGGTCAACGCCACGACGCAGCGCATCATCTATGCCCTCATGCACGACGGCCGGGTCCGCCGCGCCTACCTCGGCCTGGTCACCTCCCCCGCTCCCCTGCCGCCGTCGTGGGCCGAGCGCACCGGTTCGAGGACGGGACTGCGGGTGGTCGAGGTGGTCAGCGGTTCACCGGCCGAGGCGAGCGGGATGCGCGCCGGCGACGTGATCCTCGCCGTCGACGTGACACCGCTCGGCGACGCCCAGTCGTTGCAGCGCCTGTTGTTCGAGGAGGCCATCGACACGCGCATGGAGATCACCGTGCTGCGCAGCGGAGCCCTCGTCGACGTCGTCGCCCGGCCCGCGGAGCTGACGGACTGACCCGCCGCGGAACGGGGGTGGGCTGGACCAGCTCTCGCCGCGAGCCACGGATCCTGCGAATTCGACCACGCGACGGCTCGGCGTTGCCTAACGTGAGCCTCGGCCGGCCTGCGAGGGGACGGCGGGGCAGGTGCGCGTACCCTGAGGGGCACCGTCCCCGCCGAGGCCGGCCGCACACGCTTCTCAGCCCCAGAAGACCCGATCCACGACCGCGCGCGCACGTCGGGTCACCCGCAGGTAGTCGTTGACGAGCTCGTCCGACTCCCCCGGCCCGTAGCCGCACAGGTGGGCGACGGCGGCCTTCTCCCGAGTGTCCCGAGGCAGGGAGTCCGATGCCCTGCCGCGCACGAGGAGGATCCGGTTGCGCAGGCGGCTCGCCATCGACCACGCGTGCTCGAGGGCCTCGGCGTCCTCGCGCGCGAGCAGCTCCGCCTCGACGGCGGCCTCCAGGGCGTCGAGGGTGCGCGTCGTGCGCAGGCCTTCCACGCGTCCGGAGTACTGCATCTGGAGCAGCTGGACGGTCCACTCCACGTCCGCGAGCCCGCCGCGGCCGAGCTTGAGGTGGGTGGCGGGATCGGCTCCGCGGGGCAGGCGCTCGGCGTCGACACGCGCCTTGATCCGCCTGATCTCGCGGATGTCGTCCTGGCCGATGCCCTCGGCCGGGAAGCGCAGCGGGTCGACCAGGTCGGTGAAGCGCTCGCACAGCTCGCGGTCGCCGACCATCGCCTCGGCGCGCAGGAGCGCCTGCGCCTCCCACACCGCCGACCACTTCGCGTAGTAGGCCGCGTAGGAGTCCAGGGTCCGCACCAGTGGTCCCTGCTTCCCCTCCGGCCGCAGCGCGATGTCGACCTCGAGCGCGGGGTCGCTGCCCGGAAGCGCCAGGAGGCGCCGCAGCTCGTTGACGACGTCCCGGGCGGCGTTCGACGCCTCCTGCGGGTCGGCGCCCTCGCGAGGCTCGTGGACGAACATGACGTCGGCGTCGCTGCCGTAGCCGAGCTCGTGTCCGCCGAAGCGGCCCATGGCGATGATGGCGATGCGGGTGGGAAGCGGGCCGCGGCGCTCTGCCTCGACCGCGGTGGTCGCGACGGCCAGCGCCGCTTCGAGGGTGGCTGCGGTGAGGTCGGTGAGTGCGCACCCGACCTCGGCCACGTCGATCTCCTCCACGAGCTCGGCCACTGCGATCCGGAACAGCTCCCGGCGGCGGATCGCGCGCACCACGGTGATCGCCTCGACGGGGTCGTTCTGCCGGAGGCCGCCGGCGACCATCTCCTTCTCGATGGCCTCCCGGCTCAGAGGCACGAGCCCCTCGTCCTTGCCGAGCAGCGCGACCCCCTCCGGCTCGCGCTGGAGCAGGTCGGTGGCGTACCGGCTGGAGGCGAGGATCAGGGCGAGCCGCTGCGCGACCTGGCCCTCGTCCCGGAGCAGGCGGAGGTACCAGTGCGTCGACCCGAGGGCCTCGGAGATCCTCCGGAACCCGAACAGGCCGGCGTCGGGGTCCGGGGCGTCGGCGAACCAGCCGAGCATCACCGGCAGCAGCGTCCGCTGGATCGCCGCGGCCCGGGAGACCCCGCTCGTCAGCGCCTCGAGGTGCCGGAGCGCGGCGTCGGGGTCGAGGTAGCCGAGTGCGGCCAGCCGTTGCTTGGCAGCGTTCGGGGTCAGCCGGGCCTCATCGCCGGGCAGCTTGGCGACTGCGGCGAGCAGCGGCCGGTAGAAGAGCTTCTCGTGGAGCCGCCGGACCTCCATGCCGTGCAGCTTCCACTGGCGGTTCAGCTCGGCGACCGGCTCCTTGCGGAAGCCCATGGAGCGCGCGAGAGCCCGGAGGATCTCCTCGTCCTCGGGCACGACATGGGTACGACGGAGGTGGGACAGCTGCATGCGGTGCTCGAGGGTCCGCAGGAACTTGTACGCCGCGTCGAGGGCGGCTCCGTCCTCGCGTCCGACGTAGCCGCCCCGGGTCAGCTCGGCCAGCGCGCTCAGTGTCGCGGGTCGACGTACGGCGGGGTCGGCGCGGCCGTGGACCATCTGCAGGAGCTGGACCGCGAACTCCACGTCGCGGAGCCCGCCGGAGCCGAGCTTGAGCTGACGCTCGGCATGATGGGCGGGGATGTGCTCGATGACCCGGCGGCGCATCGCCTGCACGTCGGTCACGAACCCGTCGCGCTCGGCGGCCGACCAGACCATCGGCGCGATCCGCTCGACGTACTCGCGGCCGAGCAGCTCGTCGCCCGCCACCGGCCTCGCCTTGAGCAGCGCCTGGAACTCCCAGGTCTTGGCCCAGCGCTCGTAGTAGCCCTCGTGGCTGCTGAGCGTCCGCACCAGCGGACCGGACTTGCCTTCCGGACGGAGCGCGGCGTCGACGGGCCAGATGGTGCCCTCGGCGGTGTGGTCGGAGCAGATCCGCATGAGGTTCGAGGCGAGCTGGGTCGCGGCGCGGAGGGCCGGTGTCTCGGGCGTGTCGCCGTCCGGCTCGGCCACGAAGATCACGTCGACGTCGCTGACGTAGTTGAGCTCGCGCCCGCCGCACTTGCCCATCGCGATGACCGCGAGCCGGCAGGAGGCGGCCGCGTCACCGACGCGGGCCCGCGCGATGGCAAGCGCGGCCTCGAGCGTTCCCGCGGCGAGGTCGGAGAGCTCGGCGGCCACGTCGTCGACGCCGACCCCGTGCGCGAGATCTCGTGAGGCGAGCCGGAGGAGGTGGCGGCGGTACTCGACCCGCAGCGCGTCGACCGCGTCCTCGTCCTCGAGCGTGGCCTGGGGTCGCGAGGCGGCTGGCTCGGCGCCGACAGCCCGCAGCAGGCTGGTGCGCAGCACGAACGCCGGCGCCCGCGTCGAGCCCAGGGTCGGGTCGGTCAGCTCGTGCCAGTGGTCGGGGTGTCGCTGCAGGTGGTCGCCGAGGGCGGAGCTCGCGCCGAGCACGAGCAGGAGGCGCATCGCGAAGCCCTCGTCGTCGCGGACGGCCCTCAGCAGCTCGTCGCTGTCGGGTGCTGCCTCGACCAGGTCGGCCAGGTACGCCGCGGCCTGGTCGGGGTCGGCAGCGGCGGCGAGCAGATGGACGACCTCGTCGGCGGCGGGGCCCAGGCGCTGAAGGTTCTGGGCCGTGGACTCGGCGTCGCGGAAGCCCATGCGCGCGAGGTTGCCCGTGGTCGTGGCGACCCGGCGGCCCTTCACCATCGCCGCGCGTCCTCGCGGTCCAGCGCCGCGAAGCGTGCGGCCAGCGGCTGCCAGGAGGTGCGAAGCTCGTCGCGCGCGGCAGCGACCTTGGCGACGTACTCGTCGACGTCGACACCGCGCTCGGCGGCGGAGTCCCGGTCGTGCTGCGCCCAGGTGGTGACGATCTCCGCTCCGGCCTCGGGATGCGACTGGACGCCCCAGACGCTCGGCGCGAAGCGGGCCGCCTGGATCTCGCCGGCAGGTGTGTGCGCGACGACCTCGGTGCCGACGGGCGCGATGCTGACGATGTCGTTGTTCCACTGCACGGCGACGCTCGCGTCGGAGACGGCCCCGAGCAGCGGGTCGTGGGCGGCCGTCCCGGTCCAGCCGAAGTCGAGCACCCCGATCTGCTGACCCCGCGGGTTCTTGTGCACCGCGCCGCCCAGCGCCACCGCCGCAAGCTGGTGGCCCAGGCAGATGCCGAGCGTCGGCACACGTGTCTCGGCCGCGAGACGAACGAGCTGCTTGACCTCGGTGAGCCAGGGATGACGGTCGTCGGAGTAGGCGTCCATCGAGCCGCCCAGGACGACCATGCTGCGGTGGTCGTCGAGGTGGTCGGGCAGCGCGTCGCCGCGATAGGGACGGCGTACGTCGAGGACGCAGCCGGCCTCCGTGAGCCACTCGCCCACCCAGCCGGGCGGGCACATGGCCTCGTGCTCGACGACGAGGACAGGGAGGAGCGAGGTCACGATCGCGAGGCTACCTCGTGAGGGTCAGATCACCGGCAGCATGAGGTCGCGCTCGAACGCGGAGACCTGACCGCGGTAGGCCTCCCACTCGGACCGCTTGTTGCGAAGGAAGAAGTCGTAGACGTGCTCGCCCAGCGTCTCGGCGAGCAGCTCGCTGTTCTCCATCACGCCGATCGCCTCGTAGAGGGTCTTCGGCAGCGGGTCGATGCCCAGCGCCTTGCGCTCGCGGTCGTTGAGCGACCACACGTCGTCCTCGGCACCGGGCGGGAGCTCGTAGCCCTCCTCGATGCCCTTCAGGCCGGCGCCGAGGATCACCGCGAAGGCGAGGTAGGGGTTGCACGCCGAGTCGATGGTGCGCAGCTCGATGCGCGTCGACTGGCCCTTGTTGGGCTTGTACATCGGCACCCGGATCATCGCGGAGCGGTTGTTGTGGCCCCAGCAGATGTAGGACGGGGCCTCGCCGCCGCCGATGAGCCGCTTGTAGGAGTTCACCCACTGGTTGGTGATCGCCGTGATCTCCGAGGCGTGGCGCAGGATCCCGGCGATGAACTGGCGGCCGGTCTTGGACAGCTGGTACTCCGCACCGGCCTCGAAGAAGGCGTTGCGGTCCCCTTCGAACAGCGACACGTGCGTGTGCATCCCCGAGCCCGGATGCGTCGTGAAGGGCTTGGGCATGAAGGTCGCCCAGATGCCCTGGGACAGCGCCACCTCACGCACGACCGTGCGGAAGGTCATGATGTTGTCGGCGGTGCTGAGCGCGTCGGCGTACCGAAGGTCGATCTCCTGCTGGCCCGGCCCGCCCTCGTGGTGGCTGAACTCCACCGAGATGCCCATCGCCTCGAGCATCGTGATCGCCTCGCGGCGGAAGTCGGCACCCGAGCTCTGCGCGGTGTGGTCGAAGTACCCGCTGCGGTCCACCGGGATCGGCTCGACGCCCGGCTCGGGGGTGTTCTTGAACAGGTAGAACTCGATCTCGGGGTGGGTGTAGAAGGTGAAGCCGCTCTCCGCGGCCTTCGACAGGGTGCGCTTGAGCACGAACCGCGGGTCGGCGTACGACGGCGAGCCGTCCGGCATGACGATGTCGCAGAACATGCGCGCGGTCGCCGGCCCCTCGCCGCGCCACGGGAGGATCTGGAAGGTCGACGGGTCGGGCTTGGCGAGCATGTCGGCCTCGTAGACCCGGGCGAACCCCTCGATCGCGGAGCCGTCGAAGCCGATGCCCTCGCTGAAGGCACCCTCGAGCTCGGCAGGCGCGATCGCCACGGACTTCAAGGAGCCGAGCACGTCGGTGAACCAGAGGCGGACGAAGCGGACGTCGCGCTCCTCGAGCGCGCGGAGGACGAACTCTTCCTGCTTACCCATGGGGCAACTATGGCGCATTCCAGCTACGGAGACATGACGCCCCCGGATCGGCGGACGCGCCGCGTGTGCCTCAGCTCTTCGGCACGTTCTCCTCGAGCTCGGCGAGCCAGGCCTCGGCGTTGCCGTCGGAGGGCGCGCGCCACTCACCGCGCGGCGAGAGCGCACCGCCGGCGGAGACCTTGGGGCCGTTCGGCAGCGCGGACCGCTTGAACTGCGCGAAGGCGAAGAACCGCTTCACGAACACCGTGAGCCAGTGCCGGATGACCGGGAGGTCGTAGGCCAGGCGCCGGTCCTCGGGGAAGCCGGGCGGCCACTCCCCCGCGTCCGCGTCGCGCCACGCGTGGTGGGCGAGGAAGGCGATCTTGCTCGGCCGGTAGCCGTAGCGAAGGACATGGAAGAGGTTGAAGTCCTGGAGGGAGTAGGGACCGATGGCGTCCTCGGTGGACTGCACGTCCCCGCCCTTCTCGGCCGGCACGAGCTCGGGCGTGATCTCCTGGTCGACGATGATCCGGAGGACGTCGTTGACCTCTTCGTCGAAGAGCCCCTCCGAGATCACCCAGCGGATCAGGTGCTGGATCAGGGTCTTCGGGACGCCCGCGTTGACCGTGTAGTGCGACATCTGGTCGCCGACGCCGTACGTCGCCCAGCCGAGCGCGAGCTCGGAGAGGTCGCCGGTGCCGAGCACGATCCCCTTGCGGTGGTTCGCGATCCGGAACAGGTAGTCGGTGCGCAGCCCGGCCTGGACGTTCTCGAAGGTGACGTCGTAGACCTGCTCGCCCCTGCTGTAGGGATGGTCGAGGTCGCTGAGCATCTGCTCCGCGGCCGGCCGGATGTCGACCTCCTCGAAGGAGACCCCGAGCGCCTTGGAGAGCCGGGTGGCGTTGGCCTTGGTCTTCTCGCCCGTGGCGAAGCCCGGGAGCGTGTAGGCGAGGATGTCGCTGCGCGGACGACCGAGCCGGTCCATGGCGCGCGCGGCGACGATCAGCGCGTGCGTCGAGTCGAGACCGCCGGAGACGCCGATGACGACCTTGGGGTTGCCGATCGCGCGCAGCCGCTGCTCCAGCCCGGAGACCTGGATGTTGTAGGCCTCGAAGCAGTCGAGGGCCAGGCGCTCCGGGTCGTCGGGCACGAACGGGAACCTGTCCACCTTGCGACGCAGCCCGATGTCACCGGTCGGCGGGTCGAGCACGAAGTCGACGGTGCGGAACTCCGCGATGCGGTCGGCCAGCGTGCGCCGGTTGTCGTCGAAGGTGCCCTGGCGCAGGCGGTCCTGGCGGAGCCGGTCGAGGTCGACGTCCGCGACCGACCGCCGTGGGCCGTCGGGGAACCGCTCGGTCTCCGCGAGGCAGTTGCCGCTCTCGTAGATCATCGTCTGCCCGTCCCAGGACAGGTCGGTCGTGGACTCCCCCTCTCCCGCCGCGGCGTACACGTAGGCCGCCAGGCAGCGCGAGCTCGACGACCGCACGAGCAGCCGACGGTCCTCGGCACGCCCGACCGTGATCGGGCTGCCGGACAGGTTCGCGAGCACCGTCGCGCCTGCCAGCGCAGCCTCCGCGCTGGGTGGGACGGGCACCCACATGTCCTCGCAGACCTCGACGTGGAGCACGAGACCGGGCACGTCCTTGGCACGGAAGAGCAGGTCGGGCCCGAACGGCACCTGCGAGCCGCCGACCGCGATGGTCGCGCCCCGGTGCTCGTCGCCGGGTCCGAAGTGGCGACGCTCGTAGAACTCGCGGTACGTCGGGAGGTACGACTTCGGCGACACCCCGAGGACCTCGCCGCGATGGATCACGACGGCACAGTTGTGCACGCGGTTGCCACGGGCAAGGGGTGCGCCCACGACGAGGACCGGCATCAGGTCGCGCGATGCCTCGACGATCCGCTCGAGCGCGGTGTGGACCTGGTCGAGCACCACGTCCTGGAGGAACAGGTCCTCGATGGAGTAGCCGCTGAGAGCGAGCTCGGGGAAGATCGCGACGGCAACGCTCTCGTCGTGGCACGCCCTCGCCTCGACGAGGACGGCGTCGGCGTTCGTCTCCGGGTCGGCGATCGACACGGGCACGGTGCACGCCGCGACCCTGGCGAAGCCATGGCTGTAGGCAGAAGTGAAGTCCACGACGCGATAGTGCCACGTGAGCATCGGCACAAACGTGTTACACCGCCAGCGGTACTAGCCTGGACAGCAGTCCGGGGACTCCATCGGGGAGCCTCGAGAACGGTTCGTGGAGGACGACGATGAGCGAGACGACGGCGCCGTACGGCACCGGACCGGCCAAGAGCACGACGCCGGTCAAGCGGGTACGCACCCACCACCTGCGGGAGATGAAGGAGCGCGGTGAGAAGTGGGCGATGCTGACCGCCTACGACCAGTACACCGCGCAGGTCTTCGACGAGGCAGGCATCCCCGTCATGCTCGTCGGCGACTCCGCCTCGAACAACGTCTACGGCAACGAGACCTCGCTGCCCGTCACGGTCGACGAGCTCATCCCTCTGGCCCGCGCAGTGACCCGCTCCGCGAAGCGCGCGCTGATCGTCGCCGACCTGCCGTTCGGCTCCTACCAGGCATCCGCCGAGCAGGCCTTCCACACCGCGGTGCGCTTCATGAAGGAAGCCAACGCCCATGCGGTGAAGCTCGAGGGCGGTGACGAGATGGTGCCGCAGGTCGAGCTGCTCACCCGCTCCGGAATCCCCGTGATGGCGCACATCGGCTTCACCCCGCAGTCCGAGCACAACCTCGGCGGCTACCGCGTCCAGGGGCGCGGCGACGCGGCGCAGCGGTTGATCTCGGAGGCGAAGGCCCTCGAGGCGGCCGGTGCGTTCGCCATCGTCATGGAGATGGTGCCCGGCGAGGTCGCCGCGGAGGTCACCAAGACGCTCTCCATCCCGACGATCGGCATCGGCGCCGGGGTCCACTGTGACGCCCAGGTGCTGGTGTGGCAGGACATGGCGGGGCTGCGGACCGGTCGGATGCCGCGTTTCGTCAAGCAGTACGCCGATGTGCACGGTGTGCTCCTGAAGGCGGCTCAGGACTTCGCGGCTGACGTCGCGGGCGGGACCTTCCCCGGGGACGAGCACACCTTCTGACGTGTCGCCCTGGACCGGAAGTGTGATGAACGCGTCGTCTGGGCACAAAGGGGCATGTCCTACGTGAAGCGCTCCGCCGTCACGGTAGTCGGCGTCTGCCTGGTCCTGGGTGGCATCGCACTCATGCCGCTGCCCGGTCCGGGCATCCTCGTCGTGGTCGCCGGTCTGGCGGTGCTCGCAACCGAGTACGTCTGGGCACGCCGGCTGCTCAAGCGTGCCAAGGCAGAGGCCGAGCGCGCACAGGAGGAGGCCGTGGCGAGCCCGGCCAGGATCGCGACCACCGTGCTTTCCTCCCTTGCGGTGTGCGGTGTCGGCATCACCATGTTGCTCGTCGACGACGTCCGCTGGCCGTTCTGGGACTCCCTCATCGACTCGCTGTGGAGCCCGACGACCGGCGGCGTGGTGGTCGTCTCGAGCCTCATCCCTCTCGTGACCACAGCGGTGTCGCTGCGCAGCTCGCGTGAGGACGAGCAGGAGCGAGAGCCGGCCTCGGTGAGCGCCTGACCTCGCTCACCCCTCACGATCCGTGCCTGCTCAGTGGTCGCCGTGACCCTCGTCCCCGTGCTCGTCCCCGTGCTCGTCCCCGTGCTCCTCGTCGGCCGGCTCCGCGGCTTCATCGCCGGCGTGGCTGTGACCGGCTGAGTCCTCCGGGTGCGAGAAGGCGTGCGGCAGGATCAGGCGGACGGGGTCGTACTCCGGCCGCTTCGGCGTCGTCGAGGTGTAGGTGATCCCGTTCGGGTAGTCGCCGACCTCCACCGTCTCCACGACGGTGCCGCTCTCCAGGTCGACCACGCTGACCGTGTCGTCGTACACGTTGGTCACCCACGCCCTGCTCTCCGCCGGGTCGACGGTGATCCCGTGGGGACCCGAGCCGACCTCGACGGTCGCGGTGACCGTCATGGCGAGGCCATCGATGATGCTCAGCGTCTTGCCGGGGTCCTCGGGGCTCCCCTGGTCCGCCGAGAGGACGGTGCCTGTCGAGGTGACCCAGAGCTGTGCAGGGGCGCTCGGGACGGTGACACGGCCGGTGACCTTCCCGCTCTCCACGTCGACCCGGACCACCTCGTTCGTCCCCGCCACGGAGACGTAGACGGTCGCGCTGTCGTGGCTGATGCCGACCTGGATCGGTGACGGTCCGACCTCGACCGTGCGGGAGTCGTTCGTGCCCGGTCGCAGGAGGGTCACCGAGCCGGCGCTTGTGTCGGCGACGGCAGCCAGCCGCCCGTCCGCCGCGACGCGCATACCGTGCGGTCCCGCTCCCACGTCGTAGGTACGCCGAGGCGCGAGCGTGTTGTCGAACTCGTGGACGGTGTCATCACCGGAGGCCACGACGAACACCGAGCCGTCGGAGGTCTCGACGACATGGGCGGGATGCTCGCCGGCAGGGGCGGCCTCGGTCGGGAAGAGGTCGGTCGCGTCCATGGCGACCACACCGCCGGTTCCGGTCACCCAGACCGCGTCCCGCGTCGTACTGGCTTGGGCGTTGTGGGGCGCGTCGATCCCGGTGAGCGTGGCGATCACCTCGCCGGTCGCCGGGTCGAGGACGGTGATCGAGTCGCCGTGCTCGTTGGCGACCCAGACGGCTCCGTTCGGCCCGGCCTGCTTCGGCTCGTCGGCCACGGAGGTCGCGGAGGTTGCGGCGGCACATCCTGTGAGCAGAAGGGCAGCGACGGCGAGACCCGCAAGGGGCGGGACTCGGTGCGACGGGTGGGGCAGGTGCATGGGCGGTGTTCCTCGTCGGGTTCGGGCACGGTGTTTCACCACCCTGCGTCACTCGCGGTGGCCCTGGGCTCGGCAATGGTCACGTTCTCCGGGACGAAGGTCCCGAATGTCCGGTCCGAGGAGATGGGATCGGTTCAGGCGGTCCGGCCGACGGTCAGGTCAGCATGATCGCGAACCACACCGCGGCGGCGACGAAGGGCAGGGCCAGGACGCGGTACGGGTACTTCGTGAACCAGGCGAGCGAGAGCACGAAGAGCACCAGCCAGACCAACGGGAGCACGACGATCGTCATGACGTCGCCGACGACGAGCGCCGACCACACGTAGAGGAAGAGCGTCGTCGCCATCCCGCCGATGCCGATGAAGGGACCCGACTGTCGGAGGTTCGTCTTCACGGGCGCGGGTCCTGGTTCGTCGAAGGGAGAGGGACGAATCCCCTTTGTCTGCTAGGGATTCTCCCCCACTCGAGGCTCTGCCCTATCCCGGGGGCCTCCTGTGAGGCAATGCGACACGCTGGGCGATTTTTCCGATTTCGTTTACGACGCGCCTTGTTGTTGTCAAGATCACAAGCGGGGGCGACCGTATCGGCCGTCCGACATCGAGCGCCGGCACCCCGCCGGACGATCACGGACCAGGAGGCACACGTGCCTGCAGCACAGAAGAAGTCGGCCACGAAGTCGACCGCGACGAAGCCGGCGGCCAAGAGGACCACCACGAGCAAGAGCAGCGCGAAGTCGCCCGCGGGCAAGGCTGTCAGCGCCGCGAAGAGCAACGCCAAGAAGGCAACCGCGACGGTCGCCAAGACCGCCGGCAGCGCCGTGAAGGCGGCTAAGAAGTCACCTGCGACCAAGGCAACCGCCAAGAAGGCACCGGCCACCAAGACGACTGCCAAGAAGTCGCCCGCGGCCAAGTCGACCGCCAAGAAGGTGACTGCCAAGGCTCCGGCCAAGAAGGTCAGCGCGGCGAAGAAGGCACCCGCCAAGAAGACCGCCTCGACGGTCACCAAGAAGGGTGCGGCCAAGAAGGCTCCTGTCACCAAGGCGGCGGCGAAGAAGGCACCCGCCACCAAGACCACCGCCAAGAAGGCACCGGCCACCAAGACGGCTGCCAAGAAGTCGCCGGCGACCAAGACGGCGGCGAAGAAGGCACCCGCCAAGAAGGTCGCGGCGAAGAAGACCTCAGCGGCCGCGTCCAAGGCGAGCACGGTCAAGAAGTCGCCGACCAAGAAGGCTCCGGCCAAGAAGGCACCGGCCAAGAAGAGCGCCAAGAAGTCCTGACAGACGATTCGGGGAGGGTCTCCGGCAGCAGATGCCGGACACCCTCCCCGAACCATGTCCTGGCCGGTCAGTCCTCGAGCTCGTCGTTCCAGTCGGGATCGTTGTCCCAGGACTCGTTGCGCTCCTGAACCTTCTCCAGGGCACGGGCGGCCTCCGACTCGGTCGGGTAGGGCCCGAGCCGGTCGGCGCTCTTGCAGCCTTCCTCCCCCTCGACCTTGTGGTGGGTCAGGCAGAACCAGTACTCCGCCATGCGGCGCTCCTCTCCTGATGGGTGACAGCCCTCGGCCGGTCCCCGTGGGGCGCGCTCACGACAGGCCGCTGGTCGTCGTACACCGTCCGTGGTGTCCCGATGACCAGAAACTACACTCGACCGCGTGACTGCCATTGCTCCTGCGACGATCTCGCCCCGACGTCCGGTCCCCGCCCACATCCCGCGGCCGGAGTACGTCGACAAGGACGCTCCGACGCCGTTCACGGGGTCGGAGGTCAAGGACGAGGAGACCATCGAGCGGATGCGCATCGCCGGTCGTCTGGCGGCGCAGGCGCTGCAGCTGGTGGGCAAGCACGTCGAGCCGGGTGTCACCACCGACGAGCTCGACCGGATCGGTCACGAGTTCCTGTGCGACAACAACGCGTACCCGTCGACACTGGGCTACCGCAGCTACCCGAAGTCGCTGTGCACCAGTGTCAACGAGGTGATCTGCCACGGGATTCCCGACAGCCGACCCGTCGAGGACGGCGACATCGTCAACATCGACATCACCGCCTACATCGGCGGCGTCCACGGCGACACCAACGCCACCTTCCTGGCCGGTGACGTCGACGAGGAGAGCCGGCTGCTCGTGGAGCGGACCGAGGAGTCGCTGCGCCGCGCGATCAAGGCGGTCAAGCCCGGTCGCCAGGTGAACGTGATCGGCCGGGTCATCGAGTCCTACGCCAGGCGATTCGGCTACGGCGTGGTCCGCGACTTCACGGGCCACGGCATCGGCACGCACTTCCACTCCGGCCTGATCATCCCCCACTACGACGAGTCGTACTACGACACCGTCATCGAGAAGGGCATGACCTTCACCATCGAGCCGATGCTCTGCCTCGGCACGTACGAGTGGGACATGTGGGCCGACGACTGGACCGTCGTCACCAAGGACAAGAAGCGCAGCGCGCAGTTCGAGCACACCCTGCTCGTGACCGATGACGGCGCGGAGATCCTGACCCTGCCCTGAGGGTCGACCTGAGCCTCAGCGGAGGTCGTCGTACGACGCCCCGCCGGACTCCGCCATCCGCCGCTCCACCCGGAGCACCCCTGCCTCGTGCTCGGGGTCGCCCGACATCACCGCGGCGAGCCGCAGGTGCGGGAGCGCGTCGGCGTACCGGGACTGCCGCTCGAGCACCCGGCCGAGCGCGAAGCGGGCCCACACGTCGGAGGGGCACTCCTCGACGAGCACGGCGAGCTCGGTCTCGGCCTTGCCGAGCTGAGCGCTCTGGAAGTACGCCCAGGCACGCAGCGTCCGCAGGCTCGTGGAGGCAGGCTCGGCCTCGATCGCGGGGTCGAGGATCTCGATCGCCTGCCTCGGAGACCTGTCCTGGAGGAGCTCCCACGCGCGGTGGTAGGCGTCGGCGGGATGGTTCACCCGACCCGGGGTCTGGAACGTCATGGTCTCCTCCTTCGCGGTGCCTCGGTCTCAACACCCGAGTGTCCCAGGACATTCCCCCCGGGACCCGCGTTCGGCGCACGCGACAGCCCGGCGGAGCCTGTCTCCGCCGGGCTGTCGAAGGAGGTGCCTCAGGCCTTCCGGAGCAGGCCGAAGGCCACGATCAGCAGCCACAGGGGGCCGGTCATCCCTGCCATGTACTGCAGCGGACTGATCGCGAGCAGCGTGGTCAGTCCGCCCAGGACCAGGCTGACCCACATCAGCCAGCGGGGAACGGCCTGGTGGGTCCGCCCCGCCTGTCCCACGGCGAGCGCGGCCAGTCCTGCCCCGGCCCACACCCACGGGACCGTTCCCACCCAGTGGCCGTAGAGGACGGCCGTCTCAGGGACGAGGAGGTCGGCGTCCTGGACCCCGAAGATGAACTCCGTGTTCAGCGCAGACCCCATCAGCAGCGCGACGGAGACGAGCACCAGGCCGGTCGCGGCGACCTGCGGCGCCAGGCTCCCTTCGGGCAGACGCCGCGCGAGGTAGCGGCGTAGGCCTGCTCCGAACACGACGACGAGCAGGGCCGCCACCATGGCGCCGACGTGGAACACCAGCAGCGCCGTGGTCTGCTCCGCCATCTTCTCGGTGATTGCCGCGGCGTCGCCGGCGAGGTCGCGGTCGTAGACGGCGTTGGAGAACGAGCTGCCGACGATCGCCGCGATCCCGGCGAAGCCTGCGCCGATGCCGGCGTACACCCATCCCCTCCCCTCGGTTGTCAGCGAGGGCGGGGCCGACGTCGACGTGTACGTGGCAGGGGTGGTCGTGCTGGTCATGCTTGTACTCCTTGGTTGGTTTCGTTGTTGCCCGGTACGTCGGGCAGGGCGAGCCAGTCGTCCCAGCCGAGGTCGCGGCCGATGTAGCGGACGCGGTCCAGCGGCCAGGCCTCCGCGAGCCAGCGCGGGACCAGCTCGTCGAGAGCCGCCTCGACCGCTCCTCCGACCAGCCAGTCGACGACCCACCACGAGACCTCGGCGTCGGCCCCGCTCTTCAGCGGAGGTTCGATGTAGACACAGCCGAGGAGCTCGGTCTCGCCGGTGTCGAAGAGCGCGTAGTTGAACGACTCGTGCCGTTCGATCTCCGCCTCGTGGTGGGCGAGGTCCTCGCGGTCCTGCTCCGCCGTCATGGAGGCGGGTGGCCAGCCCCAAGCCTTGCCGTAGATGGACCACAGGCGCTCTTGGGAACCCATCACCGCCTTCATGTCCAGGTCGACGTCGTCGGCCCTGATCGGGCGGAGGTGGTGGCCGGTGGTGAGCTCCACCCGGGTCGGGTGCTCCCAGTCGGGCGGGAGCCACGGCGTCGTACTCATCGGATCTCCTCGTCTTGGGTGACGCGAGCAGGGCGGTCCTGCTGTGCATCGGACTTGCCGGACCAGCCTCGTCGCCGGTGGCCTCGACAGACCACGGGCAGGACCCGCACACTCCCCGGACACTTCTCGCAGCCGCCCGAGTCGGGAAAGTCACCGGCGGCGAGCAGTGAGAGCGCATAGGCTGCGGGCCATGCCGGGGCGGGCGGAGGAGACGGACGAGCAGTTCGCTGCGTTGCTGCGGCGCATGCGCGAGCGTGCGGGACTGAGTCAGCAGGAGCTGGCCGAGCGGGCGAGCCTCACGACCCACGCCGTGAGCGCGCTGGAGCGAGGCACTCGCACGCGTCCCTATCCCCACACCGTCCGGTCGCTGGCAGAGGCGCTGGAGGCGTCGGAGACGGAGCGTGAGGCGCTGATCGCCGCGGTCCCCCGCCGTCGGCCGCCTCGGCCGCCGACTCCGACAGGCCAGGCCCTCACCCGGGACCGGGCGCCTCGGCCCCAGGGGATCGTGGTGCCGCCGACGCTCCTCTACGGACGCGAGGGCGACGTGACCGCGGTGGCCGGGCTGGTGCGGTCGGAGGGCGCCCGACTCGTGACGCTCACCGGCCCCGGGGGCGTCGGGAAGACCCGGCTCGCGGCCGCGTTGTCGGACGAGCTCGCCGCCGACCACCCCGCAGGGGTCGTGCAGGTGTCGCTCGCCCCCCTGGCCGACGCCTCCGACGTCATCGCCACGATCGCCCGTGCTCTGGGCGTCGTGGGGACCGACGGACCCGATGCCTTCGACGTGACGGTGGCGCACCTGAACGGCTCCCGCCTGCTCCTGGTCCTGGACAACTTCGAGCACCTGCTCAGCGCTGCACCGAACGTCGCCCGCCTGACGTCGCTGTGTCCGGACCTCACCGTCGTCGTCTCGAGCCGGTCTCCGCTACGCGTGCGCGGTGAGCGGGAGTACGCCGTTGAGCCGCTGCTGCTGCCCGGGCCGGACACGACGACACCGGAGCAGCTCGCCGCCGCACCCGCTGGGGCGCTGCTGCTCGACCGCGCCCGCGCGATCGCGCCCCGCCTGGAGCTGTCCTCCGACGAGGTGCGCGCCCTGGCCGCGCTGTGCCACCGCCTGGCGGGGCTGCCGCTTGCGATCGAGCTCGCCAGTGCACAGCTGCGGCTGCTGACCCCTCAGATGCTGCTGGAGCGGCTCGACGTCGTCAGCGCCACGACCGGCGACCGCGACCTGCCCGAGCGCCAGCGGACGATGCGCGCCACGCTCGACTGGAGCTACGGACTGCTCACGACGGAGCAGCAGTGCCTGTTCCGGGTGCTCGGCGTGTTCCGGGGAGGTGCCACCCTCCGTGACGTCGAGGACGTCGCCTCCGAGGCCGGGATCGTGGACCTGAGAGCGGTCCTGGGTCTCCTGGGCGACCTCGTCGAGCAGTCCCTCGTGATCGTCCGGGTCGGTGTCGACGGGCAGGCCCGCTACGACATGCTCGAGCCGGTCGCGCAGTACGCCCGGAGCCTGCTGGTCGGTGACGAGGCGACCCGGGCAGGTCGTGCGCACGCGGAGGTCTTCGTCGAGCTGGCCGAGCAGGCCGCGATCGGGTACGAGAAGGCCGACCAGGTCACCTGGTTGGCCCGGACCGAGGCAGAGGAGGCCAACCTCCTCGTGGCGGTCGACCGTTGCCTGGACGTCGGAGACGCGCCGACAGCTGCCCGGATCACCTGGGCCCTGTGGCTGTACTGGTGGCTGCGTGGCCGGGTCACCGTGGGTCGCAGACGGGCCGAGCTGTGCCTGGCCCACGACCTCTCTCCCCACCTGGCCGCCCGGGTACGTCTGACAGCGGCGACCATGAGCTACGCCGCGGCCGACCTCGACGCCTGCGCCGAGCACTGGGCCGAGGCGTTGCGGCTCGGTCTGCTCGAAGCGGACGCCGAGGTCATCTGCAAGGCCGGTGCTGGAGTCGGCCTTGCGGCGCTCGCGAACGACGACATCTCCACTGCCGTCACCCGGTTCCGTGAGGCGCTCGAGTACGGCGTCGAGGCCGGTGAGGCAGGTGTCTGGCTGAGGTCGTTGACGCACGTGTGGCTCGGCACCGTGCTGCTCCTGCAGGGTGACCACGCCGATGCCGTGGCCGAGATCGACAGAGGCCACGCCCTCGCGCGGGGACGCGGCGACCGGCTGTCGACGTACGTCGCCTTGTACAACCTCTCGCAGGCGGCCATCGCCACCGGGGATCCGGCCGGCGCGCGCCGGCACCTCGAGGAAGGGATCGCGCTCTCGGAGCAGACCCAGGACATGGCCAACCTGGCGTACTTCCTCGAGGCCCTCGCCGTCGTCGATGCCGCGGACCAGCACCGGGTCGGGGTGCTCCTCGGTGCGGCGGCGGCACTGCGCGCGACGGTCGGGTCCAGCGTCTACGCCTACTACCGCCCCGACGAGTCGCTGCGCGACGAAGCAGAGCGGCGCGCACGTGCCGGCCTGGGCACACCGGCCTACGACGAGGCGGTCGAGGCCGGAGCGGCCATGGACGTGCCAGGAATGATCCGCTTCGCGCTCGACGGCACGGCCTGACCGGTCCGTCTCCAGGCGCTCGGCAGGAGTCCCGGCGTGCGGTCGGCGGCGCCGTGCGTCCAACTGTGCGGGCAGTGTGCGACCTCTGAGCGTGGCGCGCGGCGGCAGGCCTGCCGATGTCGACACCCGTTCACGATCGGGGCAGTCGAGAGGGGGGGAGGGCGGGGGGGGCCGGGAGGAGCCATGAGCAGGACTGCGCTGAGCGAGCAGCTCGGCCAGCGAGGACGCGACGAGGAGCTCGCCGACTTCATGGCCGCTCGTCAGGCCGCCCTGCTCCGGACCGCCTACCTCCTCACCGGAGACCCCGGGTCCGCGCGCGAGCTCGTGACCGACTCCCTGGGCAGGCTGCACCTGTCGTGGGACGAGGTCCGGTCCGGCGAAGAAGGGGCAGACGCGTTCGTGCGACGCGTCATGTTCCGCGCCCACACCTCACGGTGGAGGCGCGTGCGGTCGGGTCCGCGTCCGGCGCCGCCCCAGGCCGAGGCGTCGGACCTGTGGCGGGCGATCCGGTCACTCCCGCCGAGACAGCGGGCCCTCGTCGTCCTGGGCCACTACGAGGGGCTGAGCGACAGCGCGGCGGCCGACGTCCTCGGGATGACCATGAACCGCGCGAGCTCTATGGCGGCGAAGGCCCGTGCGGCACTGGGGGTCGGGCCGACGCGCTGAGCAGCGCCGGGAGGGAAGGGATGCGGCGGCATCAGGCCGGGCAGCGGAGGAGGGCGCCCGCGGGAGGCTCGTGGTCACCCGTCCGGGCACCAGGTCCCCTTGTTTGGGGAAGCACGCCCGGCTGCTCCGGTGGTCCACTTGAGGTCGGTCGCGCAGAGGGGGAGCCATGACGAGCGAGGGCGAGACGCTTGTCGGCACGTTCGAGTCGCTGGGCGCGATAGGACCTCTGCGACGGAGGTGGTTGTCGACGGTCCGGCCCCTCATCGCCCGCGCCCAGGACGAGCTCGCCGCCGACGAGCGGTGGCTCTTCATCGGGGTCGGGGAGAACCAGAAGTCGGTGCTCGAGGGCGTCGTGCTCACCGACCGGCGGATCGCCGTGATCAGCCAGACCGACGTGCGGTGGTTCGCGCGCGAAGACGTCTGGGAGGTGTCGAGCATGGCCACGAACACCGTGCGGGGTGAGGTGCTCAGCGTCTACGGCAAGGACTGGGACCTGGCCTGGACACAGATGAAGCCGTTCGGCGCCGCGCCGGCCATGGGTTCGAGCCTGCGAGACGAGCTGTCCCGGAGGAAGCAGGTCCGCGGGGACGCCGGTCTCTGACGCCGGTCTGTTCCCCGAGGAGCTCGGTGGAAAGAGGGATGAGTCGGCCTGTACGCCGGGTTCTGTTCACGTGCACCTCGCGGCGCGACCGGCGACCATCCATCTAGGACCGCCGTTGCCGCCGGCCTCGTGCGGTCTACCCGCGGACTCGGGCGGGCAGCCCTCGAACGTCCGCGCGGGCGGTCACCTGCGGCAGCCGCCCTCTTGACCTTGCTCCAGGTGGGGTTTACCTAGCCGTCCCGAGTCACCCAGGACGCTGGTGGTCTCTTACACCACCGTTTCACCCTTACCGCCCGCGCCCGGAGGCTCGAGCGGCGGTCTGTTTTCTGTGGCACTGTCCCGCGGGTCACCCCGGGTGGCTGTTAGCCACCACCTTGCCCTGTGGAGCCCGGACGTTCCTCGGGAAGCTTCGCGGTCCACGCGGTCGCCCGGCCGGCTCATCCGCGTCAAGGATACCCGTCAGCGAGCTCGAACCGGACAGTGCGGGTCGCCGGGTCGGCCTGCACGAAGGCGGACCGAGACGTTCGTGCCGAGCGGAAGCTCCTGTGCCCCGGTCACGGCGGCCTCGATGGCCGGTTGCTGGATCACCACGTCGCCCTTGCGTGGGTCCTCCGGATCGACAGCGACGACCACGCCCTCGAAGGTCTGCCCCACGAGCTGCGCAGGACCTCGGCCTCGACGAGGTTGAGGATCGCGTTCTCGTACTTGTTCGCCCGCTGTCCCGACGCCTGCATGGTGGCGGGGAGCTCGTCGAGCTTCTCGAGGACCCAGCCGGGCACCTCGGTCCCGGCACACAGGGCGACGCAGATCTCCGAGGCGTAGACGGTCACCGAACCGGCGGAGCGGGGCGGTGACGTGGGAGTACTGGAGGCCAGCGCCGAGTGCTCGGCCTGCTCCGGCACGGCGCCGTTGAAGCCGACGTAGCCGGAGCCGCGCAACAGGCGCGTGCTCGCCACGACCATCGCTGCGTGCCCGGGTCGGGTCGGGTCGAGCGAGCGGATGAAGTCCGGGTAGAGCTGCTCGGCCGGCCACTCGATGCCGAGCGCGCGTGCCGTGCGGTGAAGGCGCTGCACGTCGCGGTGTCCGCCGGGGGCAGGGTGCGCAGCAGGCCCACTCGTGCGTAGATCATCAGGTCGGCGGCAGCCATGCCGGTGAGCAGGGAGAGCTGGGCGTTCCACTCCTCCACCGGGTGCATGCTGCGGAACGACAGCGACCACCGGTCGCCGTCGATGTCGATCTCCTGGTCCGGCAACGGCAGCGACACCCCGCCGCGCTCGGCCTCGCGGTGGCGGCGCAGCTCGCCGACCTCTCGCAGCAGTGCGAACATGTCGTCGGCCGTGCCCGCGTCGATCTCCTTCTGCACGCCGGCGTAGTCGAGCTTCGCCCGGCTGCGCACGAGAGCGCGTTGCACGACGGCGTCGGTGCCCTCCCCCGAGGCGTCGACCTTGATCGTCCAGAGCAGCGCGGGCCGCACCGCGTCGGGCAGCAGCGAGGCCACGCCCTCGGAGAGCACCTTCGGGTGCAGCGGGACCTTCGAGTCCGCGCCGTAGAGCGTCTCCCCGCGCCGGTTGGCCTCGAGGTCGACCGGGTCACCCGGCCTAACGAACGCGCCGACGTCCGCGATCGCGTAGTGCACCACGTAGCCGTCGCCGTCACGCTCGAGGTGCATCGCCTGGTCGAGGTCGAGCGCGGTCGACGGGTCGATGGTCACGAACGGGATGTCGGTCCGGTCGAGCCCCGGTAGCCGGGGGTTGCGCGCGGCCTCGGCCGCCACCTCCTCGACCTCGCGAGGGAACTCCGGGGTGACACCCAGCTCCGCGCGGATCGCCTCAACGCCCTTGCGGAGCTCGCTCCCGTCGGCGTGATGGACGCGTACATGCTGTCTCGGCACAGGTGGTCACTCCTCGCAGATGGGGTCGACCTTGCTCAGCATAGGGTGGCCTGCGTGCTGATCCTGCTCCACCGTCCGAGGGGAAGACCGCGCCCCCCGCCGCGGCAAGCCGCTGGACCTCGACCGGCTGAGCTTCCCGTCCCTGACCGAGGCCAGGGGCGATGTCCTCGAGGCCCTGGTCACCCTCTGTACGACGGGCGTGGCCGGTGACGTGGGCAAGGTGGCCGAGGTGCTCGGGCTGGGCAAGACCCAGGCCGACGAGGTGCTCCGGTAACGCCGAGCTGGCCACCGCCCCGACCGCCCGGGCCGACCAGGGTGTACTCCGGGGTCCTCTACGAGGCCCTCGACCTCGCCACGCTCGACGCCTCGGCACGGCGGCGCGCGACCGGCTGGGTGGCGATCGCCTCGGGGCTGTTCGGCCTGCTGCGACCCGGTGACCGGATCCCGGCCTACCGGCTCTCCGGGGTCGGTCTCCCTGCCCGGGATCGGCCAGGTGTCGACGTACTGGAACGCCCGGCTCGACGAGGCGATGAAGGAGGCCGCCGGCAGGGGGCTCGTGGTCGACCTCCGCTCGTCGACGTACGCCTCCTTCTGGCGCCCCGACCCCGAGACCGCCAAGCGGGTGGTGACCGCACGCGTCCTGCACGAGGTCGACGGCAAGCGCAAGGTCGTGTCCCACTTCAACAAGGCCACCAAGGGCCGCCTCGTGCGCGCGCTCCTCGAGGACGGCGGCAGGCCCACCTCACCTGAGAGGTTCGCCGAGCACCTGCGTGACCTCGGGTGGATGGTCGAGCTCGGCCCCCACGGCAAGCACGGCACCCAGCTCGACGTGGTCGTCACCGACCTGTAGCGACTCAGGGCTCCGCAGGCGTGCGCGGGCAGGCGTCGCCGGGAACGAACATCTGGGTGATTCCGCCGACCTGGGCGCGGTCCTGGTCGGCACAGTCGTCGCCCGCGCGGACCAGGATCACCTGGGTGACGACGTAGAGCACCGGGATCGCGACGAGCACGACCGCGAAGACCATGCGCGGATCGAGACGCGGCTTCTGGGGGCTCTCCATGGCGGCTCTCCAGGATCAGGCGACCCTTCCATGCTAGCCAGCCGAGGCACGAGGCACGGTCTACCTCGCGGGCCAGTGGGGCTACCGCCCGCGCCGTGACCAGTCACGACCTCGACGCGGGCGGAGCTGGCCCTACAGCTTCGTCAGCTTGTGGAACGGGCTGTCGAATCGGACCTGCTGCGAGCCGAAGTCGACGGTGACCGATGCCTCCTCGGCCGTCACGACTCGGCCCAGCCCGTACTTGTCGTGCGTGACCCGGTCCTCGACGTCGAACCGCTCGATCGCCTCCACGGGTTGGACTGTGTTGAAGGGACTGCCGGGAAGGAGTCGCCGCTTGGCGGCAGATCTGGGTTTCACCCCTCCAGTATGCCCCCAGGAGACGACGCGAACCTCCGGCGCTCTACTGAAGAAGGCCGTTCGCACAGACCCCCATGAGCGCCGACAAGGCAGCCGGCTGCGATGACTTCGCTCCCGATCACGCTCTAGCTGTGCGCGTGAACGACGAGGAGACGAATGTCGGACGGCACGGCTCGGAGTCCCGGCCGAGTGGAACGATCGCTCGCATGAGCAGACCCGAGGATGTCTACACCCACGGCCACGCGGAGTCGGTTCTGCGGTCCCACAAGTGGCGAACGGCGTTGAACTCCGCCGGCTACCTGCTGCCGTGGATCCGCGAGGACGCGCACATCCTCGACGTGGGCTGCGGGCCGGGCACGATCACGTTGGACCTCGCGCGGCTTGCGAAGACAGGTCGGGTCGTCGGGCTGGACCGGTCCGACTCCGTCATCGGTGATGCTCTCGCTGCTGCCAGTCAGACCGACCTGGCGAACGTCGAGTTCGCCACAGGCGACGTCTACGCGCTCGACCATGCCACTGAGGCATTCGACGTCGTGCACGCTCACCAGGTCCTGCAGCACCTGAGCGACCCCGTCGCGGCGCTGCGTGAGATGGGTCGTGTCTGCAAGCCCGAGGGACTCGTGGCCGTCCGCGACAGCGACTACGCCGGCTTCACCTGGTGGCCGTCCGTGCCCGAGCTCGACGAGTGGCTGGAGCTCTACCGGGAGGTGGCTCGTGGCAACGACGCCGAACCCGATGCAGGTCGTCGGCTCAAGGGCTGGGCACAGGCAGCGGGTCTTCGGGTCGTCTCGTCCACCGCCGGGGTGTGGTGCTTCTCCTCCGCGGAGGACGCTGCGTGGTGGGGCGGCATGTGGGCGGAGCGGGTCGTCGGATCCGCTTTGGCCGACCAGGCGAAGGCGCGGGGGCTGGCGACCACAGAGGACCTGGAACGACTGGCGGAGGGATGGCGGCGCTGGGCCGCAGCCCCGGATGCATGGTTCACCGTGCTTCACGGCGAGCTGCTCTGCTCCCCCACCTGAGCGCTTCTCGAGGTCAGCCGGGAGGGGTGCGATGCAGCCACTCGAGGAGATCTGCCGGGGCCAGCTGAGCCGCGCGTCTCCGGTACTGCTCTTGCTCGGACGGGGTGGGCGTGGCTCCTCCGGAGCCCGAGAGACCTGCTCGGAAGAAGGTCTGGTGGCTCTTGAGCACGCCGAGGGGTCGGGGACGAGGTCCGCCCGCGCCCTCATCCGCTCGAAGGTGGCCGCTTCCACGAGGCTCGGCCACGCCTCCTCGGGTACGTCGATCCGAGTCGTGCGGCCACCCGTCGCATCTCGCCGGGGAGGTCGTCGCGAAGGTCGTCGTAGTGGACGAGGATGACGTTCTCGTCGTGGCGTCGGGCCCACGCGTCCGTGAGATGCCACATGACTCCCGGCAGGGAGTCGAGCTCCGCACGGGGATCCGGGTCCGCCTCGGCCCAGGCCTTGAGCCACTCCTCGACGGGGCGCTGCGGGCTCCTGGGGAGGGTCAGGGCTTCCCCGTCAGCCGGGCGATGCGTTCACGGTCGAGGTTGGCCGACTGGTGGTACAGGGAGACCGCCATGTCCAGCGGATGCCGGGCGACCACGATGTAGCTCACGAACGGCGTCGATGGGGATCCCGTCCAGCGGCGTATGGGTCTTGATGAACCTCCGGTGCGCCTGACCGCCGAGCGGCTGCGAACACCTCCTCCTTCGGCGTCACGAGCCAGTCGAGCCACGGTGACAGGGTGGGCCAGCGGACGTGGCAGGTCCGGGGTCTGGAAGACGAGGAGGGCGCAGATCATCTGCATCCACGTCGTACCGCTCTTGGATCGGGTGCTGATCACGATGTCGCCGGTCCCGGAGGGCGAAGTCCTTGCCACCTTCCGCTGTCCTCGTCGGCGGAGCGGTAGCGGTACGGCGTGGCAGGCACCCCGTGAACCTACAACGGGCGACGGAAGAGCCCGGCCCACAGGAACGACTCGCCGAACAGGTTCGACTCGGGCGGCATCTGTCTCATCCGCCGCAGCTCCACCTCCGTCAGCCACCCGAAGATGTCCCGCAGGTCGTCGTCGGAGTACGCCAGCCCGCCCGAGAGCCGCTTCTCGCGGTACAGGTCCTCATCGGGCGTCTCGGACCCCATCGCACCGGACGCGAAGCACGCCAACCCGAACGCACCACCTGGTGCCACGGTCTGCTCGACCAGCGATCTGAAGCTGATGCGCCGGTGCGGGGGAAGGTGGTGGAAGCAGCCGGAGTCGTAGACCAGGTCGTAGGCGTCGTCGGGCACGGACCACTCGAAGATGTTCGTTCGAACGAAGTTCACCTCGACGCCGGCGTCCGCCGCCCGCTCGCGGCCCCAGTCGAGCGCACCAGGCGAGAGGTCGAGCGCATCCACCTCGTAGCCCTGCTCGGCCAGCCAGACTGCGTTGCGGCCGGGCCCGCAGCCGAGGTCGAGGGCTCGACCGCGGACCGGCACCCGCAGCTTCCCGTCGCGCGTGCCACGTCACGAGGGACTCGTCGGGGGCGTCCCTGAAGAACGGCACGCCGCGGTCACGGTCGGCGTAGAACCCGTCCCACCAGCTCGCCCCGCGGTCGGTCCACCTGTCAGCCTCCTCGTCGAACATCGTGTCGAGCATCGCGAGCACATCTTCGACGGTTCGAATGGATCGGGACACGCGGCGACTCCTCTGGGTCGAGCGGGGAAACCTTGGGTGGTGCCGACGCTCCCGCATCATGCCGGGTCCGTCGCGGGGAACCGTCGAGCGCCGCGCTGCGTCTCTCCTTCATGACCTCAGGTCCCGGTGGATCCTCAGCCGATGCAGCGTGGCGCACCGGCTGGGACCGGTCGACCGCGAAGCGGCTGGGGGTCGTCGCCGGCTGCGTGACTCTGGCGGCGGTCACCCGCGTGTCCGCGTTGCTCCTCGACAATCTCTATGGGCCGCTGGGTGGGTCCGAGTCCGCCGGGACGTTCGCCGCGCTCGGCTGTGGGGTCGTGGCGGCGATGGCGATGTTCTGGGTCACTCGTTGGATGGCGCGGCGTTCGCGTGCCTTGCTCGTAGTCGTCCTGGCCGTGGCGACGGCCGCAGGATGGGTGCTGCTGCCGCGGCAGATCGACGTCACGGAGAGCTGGGTGCCGCAGCCGAACGAGCGCTACAGCTGCACCGGGTGGGCGTTCCGGCACTACCCGCCCGGGACGTTCGACGCGGACGCGACCACCTACTGCATCGGTCTCGAGCACCGGATCGCCGACGGCTGACCGAGCACGCCCCGGTCGCGCACCAGCCCGACAACGCCGGGAATCCAGACAGAGTCCGGCAAAGGCGGCCGGTCCCAGCGCGGCGCTGCTCAAACGCCTCGGCCGGCCCTCGACTTCGATCAGGAATCGAGAAGCATCAGCGGGGTGCGTCAGGCCTAGCCTTCCTTCAGATGGCCGGCATCACGTCGAGCCCTGAGCGTCGAAAGGCGGTCCGAGAATGCCCCCGAAGAGTTCCAAGACCGAGTCCGACGGCTTCAGCGCCGAGGAGCGTGCCGCGATGAAGGAGCGCGCCGCCGAGCTGCGCGCCGAGGGCAAGAAGGGTGCCAAGAAGGCCGACGGGCTGCAGGCGGTCCTCAAGCGGATCGCGCAGATGGCGCCGGAGGATCGTGCACTCGCCGAGCGCGTGCACATGGTGGTGACAGCTACCGCCCCTGAGCTGACACCGAAGACCTGGTACGGGATGCCCGCGTACGCGAACGCGGACGGCAAGGTCGTCGTCTTCTTCCAGGACGCGGGCAAGTTCAGCTACCGGTACTCGACCCTGGGCTTCCAGGACACGGCGAACCTCGACGACGGCGACCTGTGGCCGGTGTCCTATGCGCTCCGGCAGTGGAGCCCCGCAGTAGAGAAGAGAGTTGTCGAGCTGGTGAAGGCCGCGGTCTCCTGACGGCACCGGAGGCGGTCTGACCGGGGGGTGCTGACGATCCCCCTGGAATCCGGACACGGTCACGCCGTGCCGCCGAGCTCAGCGCCCGATGAAGGCCGACTCCATCGGACGGGCGTTGAACATCCGTAACGAGGCGGTGCCGTCCTCGAACCACGAGATGACCGTGACCGACGCCGGGGCGAGCTCCATCTTGTAGACCGAGTCGAGCGGGGCGCCGAGCGCCATGCCGGACCAGCAGCTTGATCGGGTGACATGGGTGACCGCCAGGACGGCCTTGCCGGGGTAGCCGCTGAGAACGCGGTCGCGCGTTCGGCGTACCCGCGTGTCCATCTCCTTGAACGAGTCGCCGTGCCCGCCGGGCGCGACGTCGAGCGAGCCGAGCCAGGCGTCGAGGTCGTCCGGGTAGTGCCTGCTGGACCTCGTGGAAGGTGAGGCCCTCCCAGGTGCCGAACGCGGCCTCGGCGAGCCCCTCCTCCACCTCGACGGAGTGCGCGAGCCGCTCGGCGATGATGTCCGCGGTCTCACGGGTACGCCGCAGCGGCGAGGCCAGCACGACGTCGATCTCGTCGGCGAGCGGCGCCAACCAGTCCGCCACCGCCCGCACCTGCGCGCGCCCGTCCGCGTTCAGGCGACGGGTCCTGACCGGCGCGGCCGCTCGAACCGCTTCTCGCTTGGTGTGGGTCGGTCTCGCCGTGGCGCACGAGGATCAGGGTCGTGGGCGAGCCGAGGTCCCTGCTCCACCCGACCATGTGCGGGCCTGCGAGACGGGTTGCTCCTCGACGGGGACCTCGGCGACGCGGGTGCGCTTGGAGGGCCGCCCCAAGGCGGAGTCCAGGGCCTCGTTGAGGAGTGCGTCGGCGTGCTTGTTGCGCTCCCGCGGGATCCACGTCCACGTCGTCCCGAACGGCGCCAGGCGGTTGGCCGCCATCGCCAGCGGCTTCATGTCCGGGTGCTTGATCTTCCAGTTGCCCGACATCTGCTCGATGACGAGCTTGGAGTCCATCCGGACCTCGAGGTCGGCCTGGGGGGTGTGCTCGTTGTAGAGCTCGAGACCGGCGATGAGGCCGCGGTACTCCGCGACGTTGTTCGTCGCGATGCCGATGTGCTCGGCCCGCTCGGCGATCACGGCACCGGTTGTGGCGTCCTTGAGCACCGCGCCGTAGGCCGCCTCGCCCGGGTTGCCTCGCGAGCCTCCGTCCGCCTCGATGACCACGGAGGTGGGCCGGGCGGGCATCAGATCCCGGACTCCGAGGTGCGCACGAGGATCCGGTTGCACTCCTCGCAACGGAGCACCTCGTTCGAGGGCGTCTTCGCGATCTCGGCGAGCTCGGAGGAGTTCAGCTGCAGGCTGCAGCCACCGCAGCTGCGGGCGCGGAGCGCAGCCGCACCCACGCCGCCCTTCTGGTCGCGAAGGCGGGTGTAGAGGTTCATCAGGTCCTCGGGCATGCCCTCGGCGCTCTGCTGTCGCTTTCCGGCCGCCTCCGCCAGCTGCTGCTCGATGTCAGCGGCCGCCTCGGCGCGTGCCGCCGTCGCCACGGCGATCTTCTCGCCGAGCTCGTCGAGCTGCGCCGTGAAGTCGTCGAGGTCGCGCTGGGCGTCCTCCAGCTTCTCCATCACCTCGAGCTCCGTGTCCTCGAGCTCGTTGATCCGACGCTCGAGCGAGACGAGCTCGCCCTGCATCCGCTCGAGGTCCTTGGGGTTCGTGATCAGGCCCTGCTCCATCCGGTCCTGGTCTCGCTTGCGCCGGGCCTTGACCTGCTCCACGTCGGCGTCGGCGCGCTTCTGCTCGCGGGTGAGGTCATCGACGAGGATGCGGGCGTCACGGGCGCGGTCCTCGACCGACGTGCGCTGCGCGGTCAGCTCCTTGAGCTCGGCGATCTGCGGCAGGGTGGCCAGCCGGTGCCGGAGCTGGTCCTGCCGGGAGTCCAGCTCCTGGACGTCCAACAGCTTCAGCTGCGCGAAGGGGTCGGCTTTCACTCTGCTCCTCAGGGCTTCACGACGGTGCTGCGGTGGTGGTGAGACGCGTCCTGGCCGCTCAGGGACGGAAGGTCCACGGGTCGGTGCACGTCGTGCTCACGCGGATCTCAACCGTATCCCCTCGCCCGGCCAGCGCCTCCACCAGCGTGCGCTCGAGCACCGGGAGCCAGGTCCACTCGGCAGCCCAGTGCGCGACATCGACCAGGGCAGGTCCGCCGCGCTCGAGGAACTCCGACGCCGGGTGGTGCCTGAGGTCGGAGGTGACGTAGACGTCAGCACCAGTGCCGAGGACCCTGTCGAGCAGGAAGTCCCCTGCGCCGCTGGTCACCGCGACGGTCGACACCATCCGGTCGGGGTCCCCGCCGACGCGGACGCCGTGGGAGGTGTCGGGGAGTACGTCGGCCACCTGCTCGGCGAAGGCCCGCAGCGACATCGGCTCGGGCAGCGCCCCGATCCGCCCCCGCGCCGCGTTCCCGGCGCCGGGTACGTCGGCAAGCTCGATGACGTCGTACGCCGGCTCCTCATAGGGGTGCACGGCTCGCAACGCCTCGAGCACCTGGCGCCGACGACCTCGGGGGAAGACCGCCTCGACCCGCGCCTCGGCCACCACCTCGACCTCCCCTATCCGACCGATCGCCGGCGTCGCCCCGTCGAGAGGCCGGAACCGCCCCTCTCCCTCGGAGGTGAACGTGCAGCTGTCGTAGTCCCCGAGCCGCCCCGCACCCGCCTCGGTGATCGCGGCGCGGATCTCCTCGGCGTGCTCCTGCGGCACGAAGGTCACCAGCTTGTCGAGCGGGTTACTCGGGTCCGGCACGATCACCTGCGGGTCGGTGAGACCGAGCGCGATCGCGAGCGACTCGTTGACGCCCTTGGCGGGTGCATCGGCGTTGGTGTGGGCGGTAAACAACCCGCAGCCACCCGCGATCAGCCGATGGACGGCCCGTCCCTTGGGGTTCGTCGCAGCCACGCCGTGGACCGCCTTGAGCAACAGCGGATGGTGCACGACGAGCAGGTCCGCGTCCCAGCAGGGCCTCCTCGACCACGGGCGGGGCCGGGTCGACGGCCAGCATGATCCGACGTACCGGCTGCTCCGGGTCGCCGCAGACCAGGACCGACCGCGTCCCAGTCGGAGGCGAGAGCGGGAGATCCTACACCGGTCCATGAGGGCGGTCACGTCACGCAGCAGCACGGTCATGGGCCGAGCCTAGGATGAGAGGCTTCTCAGCTGCATCTCACGTGGTTCCCACGCGTCGCGGGCAGACTGGGCGCGTGAGCACGTTCTTGAAGGTGGCGCTGGGGCTGCTGCTGACGCTGCCGCTCGGCGCCTACATCACCGGGTGCACCCATGATGATGTTGCTCGGCTTGACGTCGAGGTGTACGTGGCCGAGACGCCGCAGGTAGTGCAGCGCCGAGGCCATCTCTATGGCCAGCGGCAGGTACTGCTGCTCGGGGACGGACCGTAGCG
The DNA here is from genome assembly GCA_963701425.1 of uncultured Actinomycetota bacterium. Taxonomy (GTDB): domain Bacteria; phylum Actinomycetota; class Actinomycetes; order Propionibacteriales; family Nocardioidaceae; genus Nocardioides_C. Next base: position 811,146 of record CAVPAG010000018.1, read on the forward strand.
CCGGATCAGCGACGACAACCGCGGGACCGTCGAGGTGCTCGAGCACCACGTGGGGACGGTCCCCGGCCGACCTCGAGGCGCGCAGGGCCCGGACGACCACGGGGTGGTTGACGTGAGCGAGGGTTCGCACCTCTCGACGCGAGCCCCCGCAGGCTCGTCTGGTCCCGCACCTGTGCGGGGCGCACGACCTTGACCACGACGGGTCGTAGGTGATGTCGTCGAACGCGAGGTAGGCCTCGCTAGGCCTTCCCGCCGCCGAGGAGTTCTTCATCGCAGTGAGGTCGCGGGTGATGGGTCGCCCTCGGCGAAACCCCATGAGTCACGAACCCTGCCCACGTCAGCCTCCCTGAAACGCTCGCCCGACGGTCAGCGACGGCCGCGGGTGTCGTTGCGCGAGCGGTCGTTGGTGCGGTCCGCCGGTCCAGTCGCGGGTTCGGCTGCCGCCGTCGCGGGTCCAGTCCTTGGTCTTGTCGCCGCGGCTCAGGTCGCGGTCGCGGCTGACCTTGGTGCAGTTGCTGCGGGGTTGTCGTTGGTCGATCGGCTGGCCCCGGTACGCGACGGTGTTCGTCCCGGTGTTGTCGTTGGTGTCGTCGTCGTCGTCGTCGTCGACCAGGCAGACGAGCCTCCGCGACGTTGTCCTCGCGCTTGGTTACCTCGTCGTCGCCCAGGCTCGCCGCGACGGTCGTGCTCGGGCAGCGCCATGAGCCCGCCGCCGACCAGGCCGACGAGTCCGAGGGTGCCGATGGGGAGTAGCTTCTCATGGTGCTACCGCCTTATCGATTGCTCTCGCGGGCCCTCGTGGTGGACCCGTCTTGCGATGACGGGTCCACCTTGACGAGCAGGTGTGAGACCGCGATGAGCCGGCGATGAGACCGTTCTTAGGGAACTCCGGGACCGCTCGAGCGGCGGCTCGACTCTCTATCCTCGGGAGCGGTTGTCGCTCAGGACGCGCACAGCTCCAGGTCGCGTGCCCGGGCGGCCAGGGCAAGCGGGCCCATGACGCGCGGGGGCTTCATGCGATGCGAGCGCTTGGGAAGCTCCACGACGCGGCGTCGGGCGAGCACGTTGAACTTCAGCAACGAGCAGCGGTAGCAGGGCAGCAACGCGTCACAGCAGCGCGCGTCGCGCAGCTGTGCGGCCAGCAGCTCGGCCTCGGTCTCGTAGGTCAGTCAGATTGAGCATTGTGGCTCCTCCCAGGCAACAAGGCTCTTGCATCAAATCCCGAGAGTGGAACCACCGTATACGTCCCAAAACGGACAGAACAGACACACGCACCGAAATTGGCCGATCGCGTGCATGAACCACCCAGAAGGGTGGTCCACCCATCGGGCCCGGGCCATGCCCCACTAGCCCCGCCCGGCCACCCGGAGCGCCAGGCCCGGTCAACGCGTGCGGACGACTGCCCGCTTCACGGTGAGGTAGCGGTTGGGACGGGTCAAAACCAACCTTTTTGACATATTCCCGCGCCTCAGGATGCGGAGTTCAGTCCTTTGCGCGGCGGACGCTCTCGCGAGCGGCTTCGAGCAGGCGCTCGGCCCGCGCTCGTAGGTCTGTCAGGTCAGGGCCGAAGTCGGCGACCGCCTCCTCCTCGGCCTTCTGGCGCCAGTCCCGATAACGCCGCCGCGACTCCATGTCCGCAAGCCCGGTCTTCAACGCCTTGTCCAGCCAGTGCTCCGCTCGGCGACCCACGTCGTACTTGACGCCCGACTTCTCGAAGGCGTCGATCAGGTCGGTCAACGACTCACGGCACCGCGACGACGCGAACGCCTCGACGGTCGGCCTGGTGTCGTGCAGGGTGTCGAGCATCCTCGACAGGTTTAGGGCGTACGTCACGCGGTTGTCTTCGGTCACTGGATCGTCGGATGCCCTGAGTCTCTGACACTCCTGGATCACCTTGAGCAGCACCTCTGACTTGCGCTCCCAGACCCGCTTCTCGAAGTCAAGGTCGGTCTCGTGGCGTCTCTGTCGCTCCCCGGTGTAGACGTTGGTAGCGATGGTGAGTCCCGCGACAGCAGCAGTCGAGACGACCGAGACGGTGGCGATGTCCATGCGCTGCAGTCTCCCAGCCGAGACGGACAGAACCGTGGAAGCGCCCGGGCGGGCGCACATCAGACACCGACCTGCGCTCAGCGGCGGTCGATCACGCGCCGCAGCCCGTGCACTTTCTGTCCGGAAATTTCTGAATTCTCCCACGGAGAGACAGGTGCTCGCTTTACGGTGATTCACGTAAATCGCAGCGATGGGGACCAGCGCGACACGGGTCGCGAATCTAGGGCCCTCCTGCCAACTCGTTGACCGAAATCTCGGAGGAGGCCTTCGTCATGTCTGATCTGCAGACACCACCCCACTCTGGTCCCACGCCGACCGGTAACCCCAAGGCCGACGCGAAGGCCGCCAAGGCCTACGCCAAGGCGTCGCGGAACTGGTACCAGAAGAAGCGCTGGTGGGCGGCTGGAGCGCTTGCGCTCATGATCATCTTCGGCAGCATGAGCGGCGGCGGAGAGACCACGGACAACCAAGAACTCGCAGCATCCGAGTCCACCACTCAGTCGGAGCCCGCAGAGCAGACGGCTGCCAAGGAGGAGAAGGCCGAGCCGAAGGCTGCCGAGCCGAAGGCGATGAAGGTCGACGCCAAGAAGATCCTCAAGGAGTTCGAGGACAACGAGGCCGCTGCCGACGCGAAGTACAAGGGCACGGTCATCGAGGTGACCGGCGAGATCGACAAGGTGGACACCGAGGTCTGGGACGACGACCAGTACATCGTGCAGGTCAACGGCGGCGGAGAGTGGGAGTTCCTCACCGTCAACTGCAACGACCTGCCCTCCAGCGCTGTGACCAGCCTCAAGAAGGGGCAGGACGTGACCGTGCGCGGCGAGTTCGACGACGGCGGCGACCTGGGCGTCGAGATCAAGGACTGCAAGGTCCTCTGAATCGAGCGACGCTCGACTTCAAGCCCTCCTCCCTTGGGAGGAGGGCTTGCTGTTTCTGATCGTCTCCGCCAACCGGCGCAGGATTGAACCCATCCGGAGCCGAGGGTCACACCGACCCCGGACGGGGGTCAAAGCCGGTCGATCACTCGCCGGAGGCGCTGACGGCTCTGCGGTCGTCGCGGGTGTCTCGGCAGTTGTCGTCAGCGTCCACCCAGTGCTCGAACTTGTCGCGGTCGTACCCGCGCCGGACCTCGCGACCCACCGGCAGGTCGCGCACCGCCTGGTGGAGCCGCACCCGTTCTTGACGCAGCCCATCCTCGGCAGGAGCGGTCGGCGCGTTCAGGCCGGTGACCGCCACGGCGACGAGGACAAGGATGAGAACGACGAGCGCGCGGTTCATGAGTCTGATCATGCAAGTCCACGAGCTTCTATGGTGACAACCCCTCACGTGACCCAGGCCACAGAAATGACATGTGTAAACGCCGGATCGGTTGGGTAGATGAGTGGCTTGGCGGACGAAAGTCCGTCTCCTCCATAGAGGCTCTTCGGCGGTTCCCCCGCTTGCCGGAAAGTCTCGCGGCGCCCCGCCCACCGTTGTGTGGGCGGGGCGTTCGCATGTCCACGGGTCTGGGACCTTGTGCCCTTACCTGCGTGGCAGCGGCGGCTGACGATCGAGATGGAGTCACCAGCGGAGGTGAGAGATGGTCAGGATCGCGGGCTCCACGGTCATCGCCAGGTCCCCCGAGGCCGTCTTCGACTGCGTCGCGGACGAACGCAACGAACCGAAGTACAACCCCCGGATGCTCAGCGTGGAGAGCTTCACCCCCGGCGCGATCGGCCCGGGGACGCGGTGGGCGGCCACCATCGAGTCACGAGGATGCCCTGCTGGGAATGACGCTGGAAGTCACCGACTACCAGCGGCCGCGGCGCCTGGCCTCCACCACGGCCATGGCGACTGCCGAGGTCCGGGCGTCGTGAGGTTCGAGCCGCACCCGGTCGGCACTCGCCTGTCGTGGTCCTGGGTCCTCCGCCCGAAGGGCGTGATGAAGGTGCTCACCCCGCTCATCGCCCGGTTGGGCAGACGTCAGGAGGAGGAGATCTGGGCGGGTCTCAAGCAGTACCTGGGAGCTCGCACCCGGTAACTCGCGGGGCTGACGTCTGGCTGCCATTCCTCCGGGACCGAGTCGTCGGCCGGCGGCCTCTGCTCGGGCACGAGGCGCAGCGCCCAGCACTCGCGGTGGAACGCGAGAGCCTCGAACATCACCGTCCGGATGATGACCTCACCCGGGCGGATCTCGCAGTGGCAGTCGGTGCATCTGCGCTTCATCGCTCCCCCTGTCAGCCGTGTTCGTCCAGGCTGCACCCGGAGGGCACCCGACGGGATCCACCATCTGTGGGATTCCTTGCCGGGGCGCGCCCAGACGCGACGTCTTCTGTGGACGTGCAGGAAAGGCTCGCTCAGACAGGTTCCTTCGGTGTAGTCGACCGCTTGCCGGACAGCCGCCGCCAGACCCAGCTCGACGGCGCGAACTCACCCCTGATGACATACGCCGCGGTCGGCTCGTCGGTGAGCGTCACGTCGAGTGCCCTCCGGGCGCCGGGTCGTCCCGCGACCAACAGCTGGTCGTCGGGCGCAGGAGGAAGTCGTCGTCCGGTGAGATCACCGTCGTTCCCTCGCGCAGCAAGGCGAGCGGCACGGCCTCCAAGGGATGCTCGCGGCCCAAGGGACTGCGCAGGAGATCTCCGAAGCCCGGCTGGCCGACTGCCAGCCAGCCGGCCAGGGCAGGTGCCTCCTCCCGCGCCAGGCGGATCCGGAACAGGTCCGGTGTGCCGGTCCCGCACCTGTCCACGAGCCTGTCGACCATTCTGCCCGGCCCACTCGTCCCCCTGCCGAGGCACCTGGGGCAGGAAGCGCATCAGGACAGGGTTCGCAAGCCGAGCGAGCACCTCGTGCGCGATCAGCTCAGCCGGAAGCATCCCGAAGTCGACGCCGACCGCCTCGAACAGCAACGTGTTGGCCGCCCTGTTCTGCAGAGTGACCACGCAGGCGTTCGGGTTGGCCCGACGGGCGCGCTCGACCAGCCACAGGTTCGTCATGTCGTTCTCGGTGGCTGCGACGAAGGCGGCGGCGTGCTCGACGTCGGCCTCCGCGAACGCCTCCTCCTCCAACCCCTCGCCGTCGCCGGTGCCGCCTGCGCGCACGACTGTCACGTCGAGGCCCTCCGCACGCAGGTCGGCGGTCAGCTCGCGGCCGAACCTGCCGTAGCCGCTGACGACCCACCTCCCCCGCGGCAGTGGGTCATGACGGCGCGGTAGCGGGGTCCCCGGCGCGCTCGTCAGCCAGACCATCAGCTGGTACGAGACGACGGCGAGCGCAACAGGATCCCGCAGGTGGTCGCCGAAGCGGTCCAGCGGGTTGACCACCTCCGGGTCGCCGAAGGCACGCATCCGCTCGGCGATCTCTCGCGAGTTCGTCCGTGCGATGACCGGCAGCCCCGGCCGAAGCAGCGAGGTCGTCATGGTCACGTCGAACTTGGTCTGGTCGTCGCCGGTGAGCGCGAGCACGCCTTCGCAGTGACGGTGCCCGAGACCGGCCATCAAGAGCTTCGCCCGTGTCGCGCGCGTCTCCGAGCATGGCCGGGGTGTCGGCGCGGTACGAGTCGAGTTCCACCGAGGCCACCCTGTTCTCGTCGTTGTCCACGACGACGAGGCGCCGACCCATGTCGTCGAGGGAGCGAGCGAGCCGCTTGGTGGCGTTGCCGTAGCCGACGAGCACGAGGAACGGTTCGCCGAAGTGGGCGACCTTGCGGACGAAGTGCCGCCTGGCCAGAGCCCGACGAAACGCCCGGTCCTGCATCAGCGCGAGCAAGGAACCGATGGCGTAGGCCCAGCCGATCACCGAAAGGAAGATCGCGAAGGTGACCCACATCCGCTGGGCAGCCGTGAAGTCGTGGGGAAGCTCGCCGAAGCCGATCGTGGTGGCGGTGAAGCTCATGAAGTAGAACGCCTCGAAGATGTTCAGCCTCGACGTTCGGCCCTGTGCGTCCTCCCCCGGCACGAGCGTCAGGCCGAGCACGCTGACGGCGAAGATCACGATCAGCACGATCAGCGGGACCCGCATCCGCCTCAGGACCAGGAAGATCCCGGCCGAGGGCTGCTGGCCGGGCGTGTCCGGCAGGTGGTGCACCTCGTGTCCCTGCTGGCGGCTCTCCTCGTCGTCGGCCGAACTCCTGGTAGCCCTGAGGCGCCTCGTCGAGACTGATCGTCGAGGCGTTGACGGCCTTGGCGATGTGCGCGCGGTCGTTGAGGATCATGTTCATCAGCTGCCGGTTGTAGCGCTTCACCGGGCACTGGCCGGTCGCGAACGACGTGCGACTTCGCCCAGCCCAGCCCGAGGCGGACCCCGAGAGCGAGCCGTCCTTGGCGGTCGTCGTCGATGGCGCCGGGGTCCCCGGTCACGTACAGGCCCGGGAATGCCGAGCGCCGCCCCCGGCCCGGGCGACGGTCATGACCGTCGTTGAGCACGGTCGCGCGCGGGCCTCGGACGCTCCGGCGCCGTGACCGCGGGCCTCGAAGCCCGACCGCGTCGACCGACGGCATCCACCTCCGGCTCGCCGAGGATCTGCTCGATCATGGTCCCTGGCGGCTCGCCGCCGGCGACTGAGGTCGACCGTCGCGCAGCCGAACGACTGCGCGCCTGGCGCGAGGCGCTCCGGCGTGCAGGTCCGCCGACGATGACCGACGGCCGCGCCGAGCAGGCTGCGACGGAGGTACGCCGCGGCCAGCCCGACGGGCCCCGCCCCGGCGACGTAGACTCGTCGAGCCCGGCGTGACACCGGCCGCTGTCACGGCACCGTGGTAGCCCGTGGGGAAGATGTCCGACAGCATGGCCAGGTCGCGGATCTTCGCCAGGGCCTGGTCGCTTGATCGGGGAACCTGAGGAGGTTGCAGTCGGCGTAGGGGACCAGCGACGTGCGCCGCCTGGCCACCCACCCAGCCGCCCATGTCGACGTACCCGTAGGCCGCACCGGCTCGCGCCGGGTTCACGTTGACGCAGATCCCGGTCTTGCCCTCGTTGCACATCCGGCAGCGTCCACACGCGATGTTGAACGGCACCGAGCAGATGTCCCCCTCCTTCACGAAGAGAACGTCGTCGCCGACCTCCACTACCTCGCCGGTGATCTCGTGCCCGAGGGTCTGGCCGACCGGCGCCGTGGTGCGACCCCGGACCATGTGCTGGTCACTGCCGCAGATGTTGGTCGTGACCAGCTTGAGGATCGCTGCGTGGGGAGCGCTTCGTTTCACACCCAGGCCGTTGACCACGTCCTCCGGCAGCTCGAGCTTCGGGTAGTCGACGGACTCGACGCTGACCTCTCCCGGGCCCTTGTAGACGACGACACGGTTTCCCGTCATGGTGTTTCCCTTCCGTTGCGGTTGACACTTCTGTCTGTTGTCACGGTCTGTGGGACGGTTCTTCCGGGGGATGCCTCAGGTGTCCTCACCAGGGCTCGGGGTGTAGGACTCCTCCGCGGCCGGACGTTCAGCCACCCGCGTCTGTGCGACGAAGTCGTAGAGCAGCACGGCCGCGAGACCGCCGACCAGCGGCCCGATGAGGTAGACGCCGAGCTCCGACCAGGGGACGCTCTCGCCGTAGATCGCGAGCACGAAGTAGGGCCCGAACGTGCGGGCCGGGTTCAGCGAGCCACCTGTCTGTGGCGCGATGAGCAAGATCGCCGCGGCCACGGCGAGACCGATCATGAGGCCGGCCCATCCCAGCGGGGCACGTGAGTCCACGGCGAGGGCCATCACGGTGAACAGGAGCAGGAAGGTCCCGAGCGCCTCGGCGACGATGCCCTGCCAGTACGGCACTCCGTCCCCCAGAGTGGTGGCACCGAGCCCCAGGTCGGTCGAGCCGGTGCCGAACATCGCGACGATCAGCAGGGCACCCACGACCGCGCCGACGACCTGCGCCACGACGTACGGGACGACCTCGACCCAGGGGAATCGTCGGGTCGCGGCCAAGGAGATGGTCACCGCAGGGTTGATGTGAGCGCCCGACACGGGGCCGAACCCGTAGATCACGACGGCAACCACGATGGCGAAGGCCAGGGAGATGAATCCGAGCCCGGCATACGTCAGCTGTCCCCTCCCGGCGGTCAGCGCGGCGACCACCGACCCGGCACCCACGAGCACGAGCAACGCGGTCCCTACTGCTTCCGCCAGGGCGCGGCGGACCAAGGCTGACGTCATGCCGAACACTCCCCCGTCGGCGTCCCCGTTCGAGGACGTCCGCCGCTCACTCGACGGCTGTGACCGTGGTCACAATGACTTCTCTGCACGCTAACCCGGCGGGCAACCACCCGCAAGGGTCACGCGTCGCGGTCAACTGGTCTGCGCCGGAATGGTCCCGATGATGAGGAGTCGGTCTTGCTGGGGATACTGCCGCGCATGACGGACGACGCCTTGGACCGAGAGTTCGCGTACACCCCCTGGTACGGAAGCTGCCGGGAGCTCTACGGGCTCGACGACAGCGGAGAGCCCATCCACTGCCGCCGGCCGCTGGGCCACGAGCACCCGATCCACGCCTCCGGTTACGGCACGGGCCGCGTCCGCTGGCAGCTGCCTGGCTGAGACTCGCCGCGGGAGGGTCTCGACGTCGTCGCCCGGCGGCTCACCCGACGGGTGTGAAGTCGCGCGACCCGATGAACTCCGGCCGGAGCGCTCGGCGGCGAAAGGCTCGACGCAGGGGTTCTCGACGCTGTTGTAGACGATGAAGACGTTCGAGCGCGCGAAGGGCGTGATGTTGCCGTTCGAGCCGTGCATGCAGTTGCAGTCGAACATCGTGGCGCCACCCGCTCGCCCCTCGAGCACGTCGACGCCATGTCGATCGGCCAGCTCGGTGAGGGCGGCCGCGTCCGGCGTACCGGCAACCTGCTGGACCAACGAGGACCTGTAGTTCTCGTCGGGAGTCTCCCCCACGCACGAGACGTAGGTCTTGTGCGAGCCCGGCATGATCATGAGCGGGCCGTTGAAGGAGTAGTTCTCGGTCAGGGAGATCGAGATGCTGACCGCGCGCATCCGGGGCATGCCGTCCTCGGCGTGCCACGTCTCGAAGTCCGAGTGCCAGTAGAACTCCTTGCCGTCGAACCCCGGCTTGAAGTTGACGCGGCTCTGGTGGACGTAGACGTCGGAGCCGAGGAGCTGGCGGGCACGGCCCACCACCCGAGGGTCGTGGGCGATCTTCGCGAAGACGTCGCTGACCTTGTGCACCTCGAAGATCGAGCGGACCTCCTGGGACTGCCGCTCCACGATCGTGCGCTCGTCGGCCCGCACGGTGGGGTCGTCGGAGAGCCGCCCCAGCTCGGCGCGGAAGAGCTCCACCTCGTCGGGCGTGACGAGCTCGTCGATCGTGAGGTAGCCCTTCTCGTCGTACGACGCCAGCGTCGTGGCGTCCATCGGGCCGTCCTCGGCGCTCCCCCAGACCACCGGGTCCTCGCGCCGCAGCGGCTGCGCAGGAGTGCCCAGTCGGGTCGGGTAGGCGTCGTGGACGGCGCGGTCGTCGATCAGGTCGGTCACGCGGTTACCTCCTCGGTCTCGCGGTCGGTCGTCTCTTCGGTGAGCAGCGGGTAGACCCCGTGCTCGTCGTGAACCTCCCGGCCGGTCACAGGCGGGTTGAACACGCACGCCATGCGCAGGTCCGTCCTTGCCCGGACGGTGTGGCGCTCGTGCCCGTCGAGGAGGTACATCGTCCCGTCCTGCAGCGGATGCACCTCCCCGGTCTCGTCGTTGACGAGCTCCCCCTCACCGCCGACGCAGTAGACCGCCTCGATGTGGTTGGCGTACCACATCGAGGTCTCGGTCCCGGCGTACAGAACGGTGTCGTGGAAGGAGAAACCGACACCTTCGCGGGCCAGCACGAAGCGCCTGCTGCGCCAGGTGTCGGCCTCCACGTCGCGCTCGGTGCTGTCGAGCTCGGAGAGAGTACGGACGATCATGGTTCGCTCCTTACTGGTCCGGTGGTCAGGCGATGGCGGCGTTGCCGGGTGCGGCTTCGGCGGCTGCCCTGGTGAGCAGCTCGATCCCCGCGGCGAGGTCCTGCTCGTCGATGGTCAGCGGCGGCATCACCTTGACCACCTCCCCCTCGGGACCGGACGTCTCCACCAGAAGGCCCAGGTCGAAGGCCTTGGCCGTGATGCGTCCCGCTGCTGTGCTGTCGGGGAAGACCACACCGGTGAGCATGCCGCGGCCGCGTACGGCAGCACCCTCGTGCGCGTCGGCGATCTGCTGCAGCCCCTCGCGCAGCTGCTCGATCCGCTCGGCGAGCTCCTTGGCGAAGAGGTCGTCGGCCCAGAACCTGTCGAGCGCGGCGGTCGCGGTGACGAACGCGAGGTTGTGGCCGCGGAAGGTGCCGTTGTGCTCGCCCGGTTCCCAGACGTCGAGGTCGGGACGGATCAAGGTGAGCGCCATCGGCAGCCCGTAGCCGGTGATCGACTTGGAGAGGCAGACGATGTCCGGGACGATGCCGGCCTCCTCGAAGGTGAAGAACGTCCCGGTGCGGCCACAGCCGGCCTGGATGTCGTCGACGATCAGCAGGATGGCGTGGCGCTCGCACAGCTCGGCAAGTGCGCGCAGCCACTCAGCACGTGCGGCGTTGACGCCGCCCTCGCCCTGGACGGTCTCGACGATGACGGCGGCGGGCTTGTCGACTCCGGAGCCGCTGTCCTCGAGCACCCGCTCGAGCCACAGGAAGTCCTCGGTGGCGCCGGAGAAGTAGTCGTCGTACGGGATCTTGGAGGCGTTGGTCAGCGGGATGCCGGCACCCTGGCGCTTCATGGAGTTGCCGGTCACCGACAGCGAGCCGAGTGTCATGCCGTGGAAGGCGTTGGTGAAGGAGAGGATGTGCTGCCGTCCGGTGGCCTTGCGGGCAATCTTCAAGGCGGCCTCGACGGCGTTGGTGCCGGTCGGGCCGGGGAACATCACCTTGTAGTCCAGGTTCCTGGGCTCGAGGACGCTGTCGCGGAAGCGCTCCAGGAACGTCCGCTTGGCCGGCGTGTGCATGTCGAGGCAGTGGATGAGCGCCTCGCTGCGCAGGTACTCGATGAGCGGAGCCAGCAGGTCCGGGTGGTTGTGGCCGTAGTTGAGCGCGCCCGCGCCGGAGAAGAAGTCGAGATAGCCGCGGCCGGCCTCGTCGTACAGCCGGGAGCCCTCTGCTCTCGCGAAGACCACCGGCCAGTCGCGGCAGTAGCTCCGGACTCTCGACTCGAGCGACTCGAACACGTCTACTGACATCTAGTTCCTTCCTTGGGGGTGTCACGTCGTCACCGTGGGGATCACGCGGGTACGCCGGAGGGCGGCGGCACCAGCACGGTGCGCCGCGGGGGTGGGTCAGCTCAACGGGCCGATGCGGAAGAGCAGCTCCGACTCGTGCCCGTCGGGGAAGAGCGAGCTGTCGAAGACCGGCTCACGCACCACAGGGGCACCGCGAGACTCGGCGAACCGCGAGAACAGCTGGATCGACGCCTCGTTGTCGGGCGTGATGGTGGTCTCCAGCGAAGAGACGGGCGGCTCCAGGCCGTCTACCAGACCGTCGAGCATCCGGCTCGCTACCTGCTTGCCACGATGCTGCTCGTTCACAGCGACCTGCCAGACCATGAGGGTCTCAGGTCGCTCGGGGGTCGGTAGCCGGTCACGAACCCGGCCGGCTGCTCATCGACAGTCGCCACGACGGAGGTGGCGGCGAAGTCGCGGCACCAGAGGATGTAGGCGTACGACGCGTTCAGGTCGAGGGTCTTGGAGTCGCGAGCGATGCGCCACATCGCGGCCCCGTCCTCAGGCGTCGGGTGCCTGAGATGAACCCCGTCGAGGTGGTCGGCTGATTCCGTTGGCGGACTGTCTGCTGGCGGTCGAAGCATCAACCGGAACGTATCGATCTGACAGCGAGCCGCAACCCACAGACGCGAGGGTGGGCCCACGCCTGTTGCGGCGGAGCGGCTCTGACCTGCGCGTTTGTCGTCAGTCGTGGTGTTGCTCACGCGGTCGTGGCGTTGTTCACGCCTTGGGATCAGTGCTTCACCGAACCACTGACCGTCCGTGACCAGGTCGGGTTCGCGCAGTGGCAAGGCCCGCTGCCCGAGGGGCCGACCCTCGGCTTGCCAGGCCGGCCTCACGAGCGCACGCTGAGAGCGAGTGCGCGAGGAGGCTTTCGATGCCAGGTCTCTCGGATCCGAGCCACGTTCGGAGGCTCGCCGCAGGAATCTCCTTGATCTCGGCGCCGTCGGTCCTCCTGGTCGGTGCCCTCCTCCACCCCCAGGTCGCACCACCCGGCCGCCGGGCACCTCGCCGTTGCCGGGGACGGCCCGGACCGGTACTACGCGGCCCACACCATCATCCTGGCCGGGCTCGTGCTGTTCATGCCCGCCCTGCTGGGACTGCTGCACCTGCTGGGCAATCGGGCGACGACGGTGAACCTCATCGGCGTCGGGCTCGCGACGGTCGGCCTCTTCGGAGCGGCAGCGGTGGTCTCGGTGGACGGCATCGCTGTCTCGCAGATGGCCCGGTCCGGGAGTGATGCGAGCGCGATGGTGGCGCTGCTCGACCGCATCAAGGAGTCGAGCGGGCTGCGGGGAATCGCCGTCGTGGGCGCAGTCTCCTTCCTGGCCGGGATCCTGCTGCTTTCCTACGGCCTCTGGCGCACCAGGGCGGTGCAGCGCTGGATCGCCGGCGGAATCGCCGCTGCCGCCATCACATTCTTCATCGCTCAGGTCACGGACAACCGTCTCGTCTTCGTGATCGCGTTCGCGCTGTACCTCGTCCCCCTCGCATCTGTCGGCTGGAAGGTCCTGACCGAGTCGGACGAGGAGTGGTCGGCCGAGGTCAGCAGCTTCGTTCCGCCCCTGCGGCCGAGCGGTGCCTGATGCTCCACGCGTGACGTCGTGAGACGAGTCGCTGCGAGGACGTCGGTGGGCGCAGGGTGCATGTGGTGACCTTTCCCCTATCGGCAGCTGGGCTCTACTGTCGGCGGCAGAGGCAGACTCGAAGTCGCATGGGCGGTCCAGCCATCCACGACGTCGGCTGCCGTGGAACCGAGAGGAGCCGGCGATGACCACGACCGCGCACGAGTCGATCGACGTACTCGCCCGGGCGCTCGACCAGACCGCCGAGGTGCTCTCGGCCATTCCTGCAGACGAGCTCTCGAGCCTCACGCCGTGCACGGACTGGGATGTCGCTCGACTGGTGGCTCACGTCGTGGCAGGGCCCAGGAACTTCGTGACGATGGCCAGCGGTGGGCAACCGGACTGGTCCGCCGCGCCGCCGCTGTCCGACGACTGGACGGCAGAGTTCCGCTCATCGGCCGACGACTTGTTGCGCATGTGGCGGGAGGCCGGCGAGTCGGTGACCCCGGGCAGCGTTGACTGGCAGACGGCCGAGTTCGCGCTCCACACCTGGGACCTGGTGCGCGCGACCGGGCAGACGATCGACCTTGACCCGGGCGTCGCTCAGCGGGGCCTCGCCTTCATGAGTGGCGCCCTCACGCCGGACAACCGTGGTGGGGTGTTCGCGGCTGCCGTGACGATTCCGGAGGACGCCCCGATCTACGACCGGCTGGCGGCCTGGGCCGGACGCGACCCTCGCTGGTCTCAGCGCGGGACGAGTGGGTGAGCACACACCCCAGGTCAGGCCGACATGCGTCGAGGCGCGGCATGCGCGCGCCTCGGCTCCCCTGCCTCATCGCCATCCCGCGGCTCAGGTCGCGTCAACCGGCGGGGTCTGCGGTGTCTGGACCCCGATCGACTCCTCCCCGGCCAAGCTCTGGTGAATGTCGTTCATGGCTGACGCACTTCCTTGCGCTTGCTCGTCGGCCGCCGACCCTCAAGCCAGGGATCACTCACGGCGGGTGAGGCGCGACGGCCCCGCCGCCCGGAGTCTGGGAGCGTGACCCAGCATCCGCGGAACGGCGCTCCGAGCGCTGCCGGCGGCTGGGAGGGAGGCCGATGACCCTCGCGGCGGTGCTGCCGCTGGCCTTCGTGATGATCGCCGGACCCCAGATCATCAGCTCCTTCTTCCTGGCCACCAGCGGCGAGGCCGTCAGGAACTCGCTCAGCTACCTCGCCGGGGCCGCACTGTCGATCACGACGGTGGTCACCGTGGCCTACCTGATCGCAGAGGGCGCCTCAAGTGACAGCGGCGGCGGCTCGGACGGTACGGCGGAGACCGTGATCGACTGGGTCATCCTGGGACTGGTGCTCTTCCTCATCGCACACACCTTCCTGACCCGGAAGACGAGCCGGCCACCGGCATGGATGGGGAAGCTGCAGCAGGCACGCCCGACGTTCGCCTTCCTGCTCGGGCTGGCTCTGCTCGGCGTCTTTCCGACCGACATCGCAGGCTCGATCACCGTCGGGCTCCACGTCGGGCGTCACGGAGACGCCTGGTGGCAGTGCCTCCCGTTCGTGGCCTTGACCCTTCTGCTGCTGGGTCTACCGCTCCTCGGCGTCCTGGTGCTGGGGCAGCGGGCAGAGGTGGTGCTGCCGAAGATCCGGGACTGGATGAACGACCACGCCTGGGTCGTCAGCGAGGTCGTCCTCGTCTTCTTCGCCGCCATCACCGTCAACAGCCTCGCTGGGGGATGAGCACACGAAGCCGATCGCGGCTGCTCGGCGTACTCGGCACGGAAGGTGCCGGACCATCCGAGCGGTCGTCGGTTACCTTCCGGGCAGGCGAAGAGTTCAGCCAGCTCGGAGCCGACCGCCTCGACCAGCTCGCGGGCGGCGTCGATGCCGCCCTCCAACCCGAAGAACGGGCCCTTGTCCACGCCGTGGATCTGCACCGGGAGTCCGGAGAAGCCGGCGTACACCACGCCCTCCGGCAGGTCGGCCACGGCCCGGTCGGCTCGCTCGTCGAGCACCTCACCGCCGATGCCCCGGGTGAGCGCCATCCCGTCCTCGATGCTCGCCGTTCGCTCGCCGTCGAAGAGGTCCGGCGTGCGCAATCGGCGAGACTCTCACGGCAGGGTTGTCCGCCCAGATCAGTCCACTCAAAGACAGAAGGGATGCCCCTCCGGGTCGAGGAGAACCCGGAGCGACGTACAGGGCTGGTGCTCATGCTTGGTCGCACCGAGATCGAGCACCGCCGCCTCGGCGGCGTCGAGGTCGTCGACGACGACGTCGAGGTGCATCTGCTGGGGCACCTCATGGTTCGGCCAACCAGAACGTGTACTGCGTGTAGTCCTCGGTGAGGCGGGTTGTGCGCCTCCACATGTTGGAAAGAGATGCACTGACCGTACTCCGCGCGGACCTCAGCCCAGTGGACGAGACATCGACCTTCCAATCCAACATCGCGCCGTAGAACGTGGCGAGAGCGCCGGGGTCGGGGCAGTCGATGACGATGCTTGGGAATCGTGCGATAGCCATGCCGGGCACGGTTCGCCCAATGCCGGACGATCCACGTCCGCCGTCAAGACCCAGCCACCAGAGGGCGGGGAGTCGGGTTCCGAAGAACGCGTTACCAGCGACCCGCAGGTCACGGTCGGTGGGCGCTACCGGGATCGAACCTGCGACCACCTTCTTGGGAGTTCGACTTCTGCGCGCCATCAGGCAGTCGGATGCGGTCGATCTGATCGAGGTCATCCGCGGCGGATGATGACTTCGTCTTCGGGTCGTCGGATCGTCGTGGCGAGAACGACTGTGCCCACGCGCACACCACCCCACTGGGGTGCCTCTGCCGGCCGATTACCGGCGCCGATGACCGACGTGGAGATCGCACATGACTGAGCCTGACCGCACGACACTGCCGTTGACGGGACCGGAGTTCAGCGGGACGGCGAACCACACCCTTCGGGGTTCGGAGCCGGACTGGAACCTGATTCGGCATCCCGAGCCTCCCGAGGGCGCGCCGAACGTGCTGTTGGTGCTGATCGACGACGCCGGGTTCGGCAACCCGAGCACCTTCGGTGGCCCCATCCAGACCCCGAACTACACGCGGATGGCCGAGGCGGGATTGCGGTACAACCGGTTCCACGTCACCGCGCTGTGCTCCCCGACGCGCGCGGCGTTGCTGACTGCCCGGAACAACCACGCCGTCGGTTTCGGGTCGGTCGGTGAGTTCTCCAGCGGCTTCCCCGGCTACACCGCGATGCTCCCGCTCGAGTGTGCTCCGCTGCCGCGGATCCTGCGCGACAACGGCTACAGCACCGCCGCTTTCGGGAAGTGGCATCTGACCCCGGACGGGCAGCAGGGCCCAGCCGGCCCGTTCGGCCGCTGGCCGAACGGTTGGGGTTTCGACTACTTCTACGGCTTCCTCGGCGGCGACTCAGGCCAGTGGGACCCCTGCCTGGCCGAGAACCAGAAGATGGTAGGGACCCCGGCGGAGTACTACGACGAGGAGAACCCCTACTACCTGCCCGACGCGATGGCCGACAAGACCATCGAGTGGCTGCACGGGGTGCGGGCCCAGGACGCACAGAAGCCGTTCTTCGCCTATTTCTCCACCGGTTGCAGCCACGCCCCCCACCACGTCGCCTCGGAGTGGGCCGACAAGTACAAGGGGCAGTTCGACCAGGGCTGGGACCGATTGCGGGAAGAGACCTTCGACCGGCAGAAGCAGCTCGGGGTCGTGCCGGCCGACGCGGAGCTGACGCCGAGGGACGACGCCCTCCCTGCCTGGGACGACGTCCCTGCCCGCCTGCAGGCGCTCTACGCGAGGCAGATGGAGGTCTACGCCGGGTTCTCGGAGAACGCCGACCACAACGTCGGTCGGGTCATCGACGCGATCGAAGAGCTGGGCGAGCTCCACAACACCCTGGTGATCTGGATCTGGGGCGACAACGGCGCCAGCCTCGAGGGCACCATCACCGGCTCGTTCAACGAGATGACCATGCAGAACGGCATTCCGCTCACCGACGAGATGCAGCTGCAGCTCGTCGAACGCTACGGCGGCACCGACTCCTGGGGTGGCCCGATCATGGACCCTCACTACTCGGCCGCGTGGGCATGGGCCGGGAACACCCCGTTCAAGTGGGGCAAGCAGGTCGGCTCACACCTGGGCGGCACCCGCAACCCGATGGTGATCCACTGGCCCGAGCGGATCCTCGAGCCCGGCGGTCTGCGCTCGCAGTTCACCCACGTGACCGACGTCGGGGCGACGATTCTCGACATCGCCGGAATCCCGGCCCCGTCCCGGGTCGACGGGGCCGAGCAGGAACCACTCCACGGGGTCACCTTCGCCGACTCACTCATAGACCAGGCGGCCCCCGAACGGCACACCCAGCAGTACTTCGAGACCATCGGCAACCGCGCCATGTACAAGGACGGCTGGTGGCTGGCGATGAAGACCCCGCGCATCCCGTGGGTGGTCACCCCCGAGGCGCTGCGGCCCTACGCCCCGGACGTATGGGATCCCGACGCCGACCCGGCCGAGCTGTACTACCTGCCCGATGACTTCACCCAGGCCCACGACCTGGCCGCCGAGCATCCCGAGAAGGTCCAAGACCTCAAGGACCTGTTCTGGGAGGAGGCGGAACGGTACAAGGTCCTGCCACTGCTGGCCACGCTCTCGGCCTTCTTCGGCATCACACCGCCCCTCGACGACACCGACACCATGGAGTTCCGCGGTGACGTCCAGAACGTCGCACCAGGCATGATCCCGCGCATCTACAACCGCTCGTACACGATCAGCGCAGACGTCGTCGTACCCGACGACGGGGCCGAAGGCGTGATCGTCGCCGAGGCAGACCACCTCGGCGGGTTCTCTCTGTTCGTCGACGCCGGCCGACTGACGCACACCTACTCGATGATGGGCGTGTTCGTCTATCGGCAACAGGCCGACACTCCACTGCCCCCCGGCGAAGTGACCGTGCGAATGGAGTTCGCCGCCGACGCGGCCACGCCCGCCACCGGTGGGCAGGTCACCCTGTTCGTGAATGACGCCCCGGTCGGCGGCGGACGAATGGAGCACACGGTCCCGATGCGGTTCTCCGCCTACTCGGGGCTCGACATAGGCCGGGACAACGGTGGGGTGGTCGACCTGAGCTACGCCGACCGGCAACCGTTCGCGTTCACGGGCACCGTCAAGAAGGTCACCTTCGACGTCAAACCCCACCTCACGGTCGAGGACGAGCAAGCCGTCCACGCGGCCGCCCACCACGCCCATGCCGCACACGGGATCTCGGGATGAATACCGCCACCGCCGGACTCAGGGTCCTCTCACTGCCGTTCAACCACGAGACCACCGACGTCCTCATCAGCAGCTACCTGTCCCACGACGCCGCCCACGACGACTACCAAGCCGCGCTGGCCTGCGAGGCATACCTGCACGGCGCGATCCTCGTGAGCAGGGACCTGAACGGCACGGTTTCGGTGGAACAGTCCGACCACCTGATCCGCGAAGGAGCCCAGGGCCTCGGCACGCTCGGCTTCCTCTCCGGACTCGTGGTCTGGCCGCTGATCCCTCTCACCACCGGCGTCGGCGCCGCGATGGGCGGGATCATCGGTGAAGCGCTGCACCTGCTCACCGAGACCAAGGTCAAGGGACAGGCAGCGACGATGATCCCGCTCGGCTGCGCCGCGCTGATCCTGGCCTACCCGCGTTCCTCCGCCAACGCGGTGGAACCGGCGGTGACAAGGGCGGTCACCAAGGCGACCGGCGAAGCGAGCGGCCACCACGTCCAGGCACTGAGGGGCGCGCTGGCCGGCGCGCAGCAGCAGCTGGCCGCGACTGGGCCCTAGACACGCCCATGGACGAGCGCCCGTCGGTCGTACACCCCGTCTGCTGTGCCCCCCGCGGGAGCAACGGCGACAACCCGATTCCCCCGCGCGCCGGCCCGCGACAGGCCACCACCACTCGCGCCGCCGAGGACACCTCGCTGGTACACCTGCCCGGCGGGTCGTTCCTGATGGGCGGCGACGACCCAGACGGGTTCCCCGCCGACGGTGAAGGCCCGATTCGCCGCGTCACACTGTCACCGTTCCAGATCGACCGGTACGCCACCTCCAACCGAAGCTTCGCGGAGTTCGTGGACGCCACCGGCTACCGAACCGACGCCGAGCGGTACGGCTGGTCCTTCGTGTTCGCCGGACTCCTGCCGGCCGGCTTTCCGCTCACCGGCTCGGTGACACAAGCACCCTGGTGGCGGCAGGTGTACGGCGCCGACTGGCAGCACCCCGAGGGCCCGACTACGTCACTGACCGAACGAATGGACCATCCGGTCGTGCATGTCTCCTGGAACGACGCTGTCGCCTACAGCGAATGGGCGAGGCGGCGGCTCCCCACGGAAGCCGAATGGGAGTACGCCGCCAGGGGCGGCCTCGAAGACGCGAGGTACGCGTGGGGCGACGAGCTGACACCCGACGACAGGTGGATGTGCAACATCTGGCAAGGCACTTTTCCCACTGACAACACCAAGGCCGACGGCTACCTGGGCACCGCCCCGGTCGACGCCTTCGACCCCAACGGCTTCGGTCTCCACAACGTTGCAGGCAACGTCTGGGAATGGTGCGCCGACTGGTTCAGCACGACCCACCCGACTCCCCCGCGTGTCGACCCCAAAGGTCCACCGGCCGGCGACTCCAAGGTCATCCGCGGCGGCTCCTACCTATGCCACCACTCCTACTGCAACCGGTACCGCGTCGCAGCCCGAACCTCCAACACTCCGGACAGCTCCACCGGGAACATGGGATTCCGGTGCGCTGCCTAGCCAGGTCTATTGCCGGGGGGCGCACGGCACATGCTTGCCTGCCGCCTGCGGCGGCTCTCGGCACACCTGCGCGGTCGCGGAGGAGGTCGGGCGTAGCCGTCAAACGCAGCCGTCAGCGCGGGATCTGGAGCAGCTGGGAGGGGTCGAGCAATGACGAACCCGCAGGTCACGGTCGGTGGGCGCAGCAGGGATCGAACCTGCGACCACCTCCTTGTAAGGGAGGTGCTCTACCGCTGAGCTATACGCCCCGAAGCGGGCCACAGCCTACGCGAGCAACGACGAGCCGGACAAAAGGCGCCCTGGCGCGGACGGAGAAACGTCCGGAAAACGCGTACGACCGCTGGCGTCTCGGGTCACCAGCGGTCGTAGCAATGACTATTCAACCGACGCGTGAGAGCGCTGTCAGAGAAATGGCGAAAATCCTCGATGCCCTCGCGAATTCTTTACTTTGCATCCCGGAAAGGGGTGGTCAGTCGGACTGCAGCGCAGCGAGTGCGCGCAGGTAGTCCTCCACGCTGCGTCCCTCCCCCATCGGGTTGTGCACGCTCCACCTGACCGCTCCGTCACTGTCGACCACGAACGTCGAGCGGGTGGGACAACCGTGCTCGCCGTCGAACGCTCCGTACGCCGAGGCAACCTCCCCGTGCGGCCAGAAGTCGGACAGCAGCGGGAAGTCGAGGCCGTCCTGGTCGGCGAACACGCGCAGCGAGAACATCGGGTCGCAGGAGATCCCGAGCAGCTCTGCCCCGGCGTCGGCGATCCGGCCCGCGTGGTCCCGGAGGTCGCGCAGCTCCCCCGTGCAGACGCCGCTGAAGGCGAACGGGAAGAACACGAGCACAGCGGCACGCTCGCCGTGCAGGCTCGCAAGGGAATGACGCCGCCCGTGCTGGTCGCGCAACGTGAAGTCGGGAGCCGCGTCGCCGATCTGCAGGCTCATTCGCGTTCGGCGAGCTCGCGTTTGAGGATCTTGCCGGTGGCGTTGCGGGGCAGCTCGTCGAGGAAGACGATCTCGCGCGGGACCTTGTAGCGCGCGAGGTTCGACTTCACGTGCGCCTTGAGCTCGTCCTCGTCGACAGCATCCGGCGAGGTGAGTACGACGAAGGCCCGCAGGCGTTTGCCGAAGTCCTCGTCGTCGACACCGATCGCGGCGACGTCCTCCACTGCCTCGTGGCGGTGGAGGCAGTCCTCGACCTCCTTGGGGAAGACGTTCTCCCCGCCGGAGACGATCATCTCGTCGTCGCGGCCCTCGACGAACAGGTGCCCGGCCTCGTCGAAGCGGCCGACGTCGCCGGTGGCCATGAGCCCGTCGATCGTGTCCTTCGACCCGCCGCCGGTGTAACCCTCGAACAACATCGAGTTGCCCACGAAGATCCGACCCGACTCGCCGGGCGGGAGCTCGTTGCCCTGCTCGTCGTACACCTTGACGATCGTGTTGTGCGGCGGCTTGCCGGCGGTGCCGGGGGCGTCGCGGAGGTCCTGCGGCTGCGCGATGGTCGCCCAGGCGACCTCGGTGGAGCCGTAGATGTTGTAGAGGTGGTCGCCGAAATGGTCCATCCAGTTCGTGCCCAGGTCCCCCGGCAGGGCCGAACCGGAGGCGGCGACCATCTTGACGTTCGCCAGGTCGTAGGAGCGCAGGGTCTCTTCGGGCAGCTGCAGGATGCGCTGGAGCATCACCGGGATCACCACGAGCGAGTCGCAGTTCTCCTCGGTGACCGCCTTCAGGCAGCCCTCGGGGTCGAACTTGCGACGCAGCACGATCGAGCTGCCCATCAACATGGCGAGGGCGAGGTGCGCCCAACCCCACGTGTGGAACAGCGGAGCCGCGATGTGCGTGCGCCATCCCGACTTCATGTGCAGTCGCGAGAGCAGGGCGACTCCGGCGTCGAACGACCCCTCGCTGCGGGGCGCGCCCTTCGGGGTGCCCGTCGTGCCGGAGGTGAGGATCACCGACCGGGAGCGGTGCATCGGCGGCGTGAGGTCCTCGGTGGAGCTCCCGCTGATCAGCTGCTCCACCGTCGGGAGGTCGGTCTCGGAGTCCTGCCACGCGAGCACCTTGTGTACGTCGATCTTCGCGTCCTCGATGAGTCCCCCGAACTCCTCGTCGTAGATGATCGCGGCCGGCTTCTCGCGCTCACAGACCTCACCGAGCTGAGGCGCGGCGAAGGCGGTGTTGAGGTAGAGCAGGTCGGCGCCGAGCTTGGACACCGCGACCGTGGCCTCGACGAAACCGCGGTGGTTGCGGCACAGCACCGCCACGCTGTCGCCCTCCTGCACGCCGAGGTCACGCAGGCCGTGGGCGAGGGCGTTGCTGCGCTCGTGGACCTGTCGCCACGTCAGCTCGCCGCGCTCGTCGATGATGCCGACCTGGTTCGGCGCCCGAAGCGCCAGGGTCGTGAAGCCGCCGGCCGGTCCGCGACCCCAGCGGCTCAGCGCCTTGGCGATGCCGACGAGCACGCGCGGAGGGTACGGACGGATGATCCCCGCCGAGGAGAGCACACGGAGCGTGATGAGCTCCTTGGACAGCAGCGTCGCGGCCTTGGCCATCATCTGGGTGAGTCCTCCTCGGGTCGAGTCGGACTACTGTAACGGCCGTTTACAGTTTGTGGCACCCGCCGTCTCGCGGCGACGGGTCGGCACGGCCCCGTGACGTCTCAGTGGGAGGTCTTCGGCGCCACCAGCCGGGTCGCCGCCCAGTCCTTGCTCACGCCGGCCGTGGAGGTTGTCGCGAGACCCGCAACCTGAGAAGCCTCCGCGATGTCCGCGGGGTCGACGGAGCTGGGCCGGCCCACCTTGGGGCACAGCAGCCAGATCACGCCACCGCCGACGAGGTCGGTCAGGGCGTCCATCAGGGCGTCGGTCAGGTCGCCGTCGTCGTCACGCCACCACAGGATGACCGCGTCCACGACGTTGCCGTACTCCCCGTCCACCAGGTCGCCGTCGACGGCGTTCTCGATCTGGACCCTCAGGTCGTCGTCGACGTCCTCGTCCCAGCCGAGCTCCTGGATGACCATTCCGGGCTTGAATCCCAGCCGATTTCCACCGGTCTGGGTGGCGGTGCCTTCCTGGCCACCCGCGGTCGCGCTCAACTTACCCCTCCAAACGACGTGTGAAGAGCACTCTCGTGCTCCTGTGCTGTCGGGTAGTCCACCGGAAGTCACACTCGCGCGCAACCCCAACGCCGCAGGTCACCGGCCCGATGTCACCCTTGGGGCATGCAACAGGCGTGGCTCCGGGAGGTCGAACTGCTCCGCGAGGGCCATGTCACCTCCGTCAACGTGAGTGCCGTGCACGACTTCTCCAAGGTCCCCGCGCTCGAGGCGCGGCTTCTCGAAGCCCTCGGCGTCGAGGGCGACGCGCACTGCGGTACGACGGTCCGCCACCGTTATGACCGACGCAGGGACCCGCACCGCCCGAACCTCCGGCAGGTCCACCTGATCGGCACGGAGCTCCTCGACGAGCTCGCCCAGCACGGCCACGCACTGCGACCCGGCGACCTCGGCGAGAACGTCACGACCGGCGGCGTCGATCTCGGCCGCCTGCCCGCCGGGTCGGTCCTGCGGCTCGGCGAGGAGGCCGAGGTCCGGCTGACCGGGCTGCGCACGCCGTGCCGGCTCATCGACGCCTTCCAGAGCGGTCTGATGAGGAAGATGTGGGGCGTCGACGAGGCCGGCCGCCGCTTCCGCAAGGCAGGCGTGATGGGCGTCGTCGTCTCCGGCGGCGTGGTCCGCCCAGGCGACCCGCTGACCGTCGTACTCCCTCCGGAGCCGTGGGCACCGCTCGAACCGGTGTGAGCCGCAGACCCGTCGATCAGGGCTACCGGCGGGTAAATTTGGCGAACGCGACAGGCGTGACACGATGCATGGTGAGGGTCACGCGACCCGCGACCCTCGGCCTCACAACGACGTGTACCTGAGAGCAGAGGAATCGTGTCGAACTCCACCGACCGCCACGGGGCTCCCTCGATCATCCACGAGGGACTTCCCACCCAGCTTCCCGACATCGACCCTGACGAGACGCAGGAGTGGATCGAGTCCCTCGACGCGCTGATCGACGAGCGCGGCAGGACCCGGGCACGCTACGTCATGCTGAAGCTGCTCGAGCGCTCCAGGCAGATGCAGGTGGGCGTCCCGTCCCTGCGCAGCACCGACTACATCAACACGATCCCGCCCGAGCGCGAGCCGTGGTTCCCGGGCGACGAGGACATCGAGCGCCGGATCCGCGCCTTCATCCGCTGGAACGCCGCGGTCATGGTCTCCGCGGCCAACCGCAAGGGCCTCGAGGTCGGTGGCCACATCGCGACCTACCAGTCCGCGGCCTCGCTCTACGAGGTCGGCTTCAACCACTTCTTCCGCGGCAAGGACCACCCGGGCGGCGGCGACCAGATCTACATCCAGGGCCACGGCTCCCCCGGCATCTACGCCCGCGCGTTCCTCGAGGGCCGGCTCAGCGACGACCAGCTGTCGAAGTTCCGCCAGGAGGTGCAGCACGGCGTCGGCAAGGGCCTCCCGTCGTACCCCCACCCGCGGCTGATGCCGGAGTTCTGGGAGTTCCCGACCGTGTCGATGGGCCTCACCGCCCTGTCGTCGATCTACCAGGCCCGCTTCAACCGCTACATGCACAACCGCGGGATCAAGGACACCAGCCAGCAGCAGGTGTGGGCCTTCCTCGGCGACGGGGAGATGGGCGAGCCCGAGTCGCTCGGAGCGATCAACCTCGCCGCCCGTGAGGAGCTCGACAACCTGACCTTCGTCGTGAACTGCAACCTCCAGCAGCTCGACGGCCCGGTGCGCGGCAACGGCAAGATCATCCAGGAGCTCGAGTCGATCTTCCGCGGCGCCGGATGGAACGTCATCAAGGTCGTGTGGGGCCGCGAGTGGGACGACCTCCTCGCCAAGGACGTCGACGGCGTGCTGGTCAACCGGATGAACACCACGCCGGACGGCCAGTTCCAGACGTACTCGGTCGAGTCGGGTGAGTACATCCGCGACCACTTCTTCGGCGACGACCCGCGCCTGCGCAAGATGGTCGAGCACCTCTCCGACGAGGAGCTCCGCAAGCTGCCGCGTGGCGGTCACGACTACCGCAAGGTCTACTCGGCGTTCAAGGCCGCGTCCGACCACGTGGGCCAGCCGACGGTGATCCTCGCCAAGACCATCAAGGGCTGGACGATCGACGCGCTGGAGGGCCGCAACGCGACCCACCAGATGAAGAAGCTCACCAAGGACGACCTGAAGCGCTTCCGCGACCGGCTCTACCTCCCGATCAGCGACAAGCAGATCGACGAGGCCGACGTCGCGCCGTTCTACCACCCCGGCGCCGACGCCCCCGAGATGCAGTACATGATGGAGCGCCGTCGCCAGCTCGGTGGCTCGCTCCCCAAGCGCGTGGTCCGCTCCAAGCCGCTCACGCTGCCCGGCGACAAGATGTACGACGAGCTCAAGCAGGGGTCGGGCAAGCAGCCGATCGCGACCACGATGGCCCTGGTGCGCCTGCTCAAGGACCTCATGAAGGACCCGGAGATCGGCAAGCGCATCGTGCCGATCGCCCCCGACGAGTTCCGCACCTTCGGCATGGACTCGATGTTCCCGACGGCGAAGATCTACCAGCCGGCCGGCCAGACCTACGAGTCCGTGGACCGCAAGCTGCTGCTGACCTACAAGGAGTCCGCGCAGGGGCAGATGCTCCACGAGGGCATCTCCGAGGCAGGGGCGATGGCGTCCGCGACAGCTGCCGGTTCGGCGTACTCCACGCACGGCGAGCACATGATCCCCTTCTACATCTTCTACTCGATGTTCGGGTTCCAGCGGACCGGTGACTCCATCTGGGCGATGGCCGACCAGCTCGCGCGCGGCTTCCTGATCGGTGCGACCGCCGGACGTACGACGCTCACCGGCGAGGGCCTCCAGCACGCCGACGGCCACTCCCCTCTGCTCGCCGCGACCAACCCGGCCGTCGTGCACTACGACCCGGCGATGGCGCACGAGGTCAGCCACATCGTGCAGGACGGCCTGCGCCGCATGTACGGCTCGACCGAGGAGCACCCCGACGGCGAGAACGTCATCTACTACCTCACCGTCTACAACGAGCCCACGCTCCAGCCCAAGGAGCCCGAGAACATCGACGCGGAGGGGCTGCTCAAGGGCATCTACCACTTCGCGGTGCCGCCGAAGATCGAGGTCGAGAGCCCGCCGCGCGTGCAGCTGCTCGCCTCGGGCGTCGGCTTCCCCTGGATCACCGAGGCCCAGCGTCTGCTGGCCGAGGACTGGGGCGTCGCCGCCGACACCTGGTCGGTGACCTCGTGGAACGAGCTGGCCCGCGACGCGGTGTCCGCGGAGGAGTACAACCTGCTCCACCCGTCGGAGGACCCGCGTACGCCGTACGTCACGCACAAGCTCAAGGAAGCCGAAGGACCGTTCATCGGCGTCAGCGACTACATGGCCGCGGTCCCCTACCAGATCGCGAAGTGGGTCCCGGGCGACTACCACGTCCTCGGCACCGACGGCTTCGGGTTCGCCGACACCCGGCCGGCCGCGCGGCGCTTCTTCCACGTGGACGCGCAGTCCGTCGTGGTCGCGGCGCTCCAGGCCCTGGCCGAGCGCGGCGAGATCAAGCGGGAGACCGTCCAGGAGGCCTTCGACAAGTACCGCATCGACGACCCGACCGCGGTGCGTGGGGTGAAGCAGGAGGGCGGCGACGCCTGACCCCACCGTGCTGACTGCCGGCTGACTGCGCAGACCGACTCCGGTCGCTTGGGCGCCGCCGTGGATCCCTGCCGCTGACCGCGGCTCGGACCCCGGCGGCGCTTTACGCTCCCGGCGCCGCCCCGCTCCGCAGCCTCCCGTCGACCGGCCCCGCAAGCCGGTCGTCCGGGCAGGGCGCGGCGGTGGGAGCCTGCTGGGCTTGGTCAGGCGATGTCGACGACGGAGGCCACGGCCTCGCGCTGGGGCTCGAGCTCCATGCCGTGCTCGAGGAGGTCGCGCCAGCGGTCGCGGTCGTACTCTGCCGGCTCGGTGGAGCGGACGAAGTCGTTGACGATCTTCACGAACCGCTGCGGGTGGTCCTTGTGCGGGAAGTGCCCGGCGTTGGGAATCACCTCGACGGTCGCGTCGGGGGCGATCTGCGAGGCCAGCCGGGCGTGGCTGACCGGGATCACGATGTCGTCGGCCCCCCAGATCACGCACATCGGCATGGCATGGGTGAGGTACGCCCGGTCGGCCATCGTCACGACCTGTCCGCGCCAGTCGACGACGGCCCTGACGACGTGGGTGATCGCGGCGCGGGCCTTGCGGTCCGAGAGGTGCTGGACGATGTCGGCGACCTCGTCGAGGTCACGGGCGTGCGGGAGACCGGACGCGGAGAGGCCGCGCAGGGCGAGCTTCATGGCCTGGAGCAGGCCGGGCATGGTGGCCACGCCCATCGCGGCCTGGAAGCCCGGCATCGAGATCGCGCGGATCGCCGGGGTGACCTCGCGACCGATGCCGCCGGGGGCGACCAGGATCATCCGCTCGGTGCGCTCGGGGAACTGGTAGGCGAACTGCATCGCCACGCCGCCGCCGAAGCTGTGACCCACGACGGTCGCCTTGTCGATGCCGAGCACGGTGAGCAGGTCGCGCATGCCGTTGGCGTAGCCGCCCACGCTGTAGTCCGCGCGAGGCTTGTCGGACCTGCCGTGTCCGAGGAGGTCCGGAGCGATCACGGTGTAGCGGCGCGAGAGGGCGGCGATGACCGGGAGCCAGGTCGTGTGGTCGCAGCCGAGCCCATGCAGGAGCAGCAGCGCCGGCCCGCTGCCTGCCTTCACGAAGGCACGCTTGTGGCCGTGGATGGTGAGGTACTGGACCTCGAGCCCGTTCAGCATGGGTGACGCTCCTCACAGATACTTGCCGGTGATCGTACCCAGAACCTGTTCTCGCAAAGCCGTCGAAACCCTTTAGTTATAGGGATTTCGGCATCTGGGACGATTTGCCGTCCTCGACGCCCGATGCCCGTCCCGTCCGGGGCCGCGAAGGCGGGTCTAGGCTCGCCTCATGAGCGCTCCCAAGCGGCGCAGCCGCGCCCAGATCGCGCGTCGGCTCCAGAAGTCGGTGGGCGACCTGACGACCGCGGCGCTCGCGCGCATGGAGCGCGACATGCCGTGGTTCCGGCAGCTCTCCGCCGAGAACCGCTCCTGGATCGGCCTCATCGTCCAGGCGGGTATCAACGCCTTCGTCGCGTGGTACCGCGACCCGGCCCCCGACTCCCCGCTCACCGCGGAGGTCTTCGGCGCAGCACCACGGGCGCTGACCGGTGTTGTGAGCCTCCACCAAACGGTGGAGATGGTCCGGCTGAGCATCGAGGTGGTCGAGGACAACCTGGTGGCGGCCGTCGGCGAGGAGGACGCGCCCTCGGTCCAGGAGGCCGTGGTGCGCTACGCCAGGGAGGTCGCGTTCGCCACGGCCGAGGTCTACGCCAAGGCGGCGGAGATGCGAGGCGCCTGGGACGCACGCCTGGAGGCGCTCGTGGTCGACTCCGTGCTCCGCGCCGAGGCCGACGAGACCGTGCGCTCCCGCGCGAGCGCGCTCGGGTGGCAGGCCCGAGGCGACGTCGCAGTGGTCCTCGGCAGGGTGCCGGCAGCGGTGGCCCGGGAGTCCGGTGAGCGCGAGAGCATCATCGACGCGGTACGCCGGTCGGCACGGCACATGGGCCTGGACGCGCTCTGCGCCGTGCAGGGCGACCGGCTGGTCGTCGTACTCGGCGGGGTGGAGAACCCCGACAAGGCAGGGGCAGCGATCGCCCAGCACTTCGGGGACGGCCCGGTCGTCGTGGGGCCCGTCGTACCCGACCTGATGCGGGCGCACATCTCCGCGCGGGCGGCCGTTGCAGGTCTCCGCGCCGCTCCGGGGTGGCCCGACGCACCGCGGCCGGTGACCGCCGACGACCTCCTGCCCGAGCGCGCGCTCTCCGGTGACGGCCATGCCCGACGGCAGCTCGTCACGAACATCTACCGCCCCCTGCTCGAGGCGGGCCACGCGACCCTCGACACGGTCTCGTCGTTCCTCGCCCACGGCGGGTCGATCGAGGCCACGGCACGCGCGATGTTCGTGCACGCGAACACCGTGAGGTACCGCCTGCGAAGGGCCGCCGACGTCACCGGGCTGACGGCGACGAACCCCCGTGACGCCTACACCTACCGGGTCGCGCTGACCCTCGGAAGGCTCCATCCGCCCGAGGCTGCACCGACCACGCCTTTGTAGGAACCCTACAAAGACCCGCCGCACATCTTCGTTCGCGCCGGTGATGATGATCACCGCCCTCCCCGGGCACAGTGGAGGGGTGCTAGTCATCGTCGCCCCGGGCCAAGGCGCCCAGACCCCCGGATTCCTCGCCCCCTGGCTGGAGGGAGAGACCTTCGCCGGCCGTCTTGCGTGGCTCTCCGCCGTGGCCGACATGGACCTGGTCCACTACGGCACCGAGGCCGACGCGGACACGATCCGCGACACCGCCGTGGCGCAGCCGCTGCTGGTCGCCTCGGGCCTGCTCGCCGCCCTCGAGCTCTTCCCGCACCCCGCCGACGCGTTCGGCAAGATCGGCGCCGTCGCCGGCCACAGCGTCGGGGAGCTGACCGCCGCGGCCGGCGCCAGGGCGATCACCGCGGAGCAGGCGATGGTTCTCGTCCGCGAGCGCGGCAAGGCGATGGCCGCGGCCGCGGCCACGACCCCCACGAGCATGACCGCCGTCCTGGGCGGCGACCGTGACGAGGTCCTGGCCAAGCTGACCGAGCACGGGCTCACCGCCGCCAACGACAACGGCCCCGGCCAGATCGTCGCCGCCGGCACCGCCGAGCAGCTGGCCGCCTTCGCCGACGACGCCCCCGCCAAGGCCCGGTTGATGCCGCTGTCGGTCGCCGGCGCCTTCCACACCGAGCACATGGCACCCGCGGTCGACGTCCTCGGGAGGCTCGCCCGTTCGGTCTCCACGCACGACCCCCGGACCCCGCTGATCTCCAACCGCGACGGCCAGGTCGTGCACGACGGCCGCGAGGTCGTGCGCCGCATCGTCACCCAGGTCGCGAACCCGGTCCGCTGGGACCTGTGCATGGAGACCATGCTCGACCTCGGTGTCACCGGGATCCTCGAGATGCCTCCGGCCGGGACCCTCACCGGCATCGCCAAGCGGGCGATGAAGGGCGTCGAGACGTTCGCGCTCAAGACCCCCGACCAGCTCGACGAGGCCCGAGCCTTCTGCGACAAGCACGGCTCGGTCTCGGAGCTGAACGCGGCCCCGACGTGGCGCATGCTTGTCTCCCCCTCCAAGGGCACCTTCCACCTCAAGGACGGGCTGCCCGAGGGCGGCACGATCGAGCCCGCCAGCGTCATCGGCGCGGTCGCCAGCTCCCGCGACGAGACCCCGGTCCACGCCCCGCACGGCGGCACGATCGTCGAGTGGCTGGTCCACGACGGCGACATGGTCAAGCCCGGTCAGCCCCTGGTCCGCCTCCACCCGGAGGGAGTCGCCTGATGAGCGTCCTCGGGTCAGGCGAGCCGATCCACGGCAGCCAGCACGCCGCCATCCTCGGCCTCGGCGCCTACCGGCCGAGCCGGGTCGTTCCGAACGCCGACGTGATCGAGGCGATCGACTCGAGCGACGAGTGGATCCAGCAGCGGTCGGGCATCCGGCAGCGCCGCTGGGCGACGCCCGAGGAGACCGTGCAGATGATGTCGGTCGCCGCCTCGCGTGACGCCATCGCCCAGGCCGGGATCGAGCCCGCCCAGGTCGACTGCGTCATCGTGGCGACCGTCTCCCACATGCTCCAGACCCCTGCGGTGGCCACCGCGATCGCCTACGAGCTCGGCACCGAGCGCGCCGCGGCCTTCGACATCTCCGCCGCCTGCGCCGGGTTCTGCCACGGCATCGCGCTCGCCGCGGACATGGTCAAGGGCGGCACCGCCAAGCACGTTCTCGTGATCGGCGTCGAGCGGCTCTCCGACATCACCGACCTCGCCGACCGCGGCACGGCGTTCATCTTCGCCGACGGCGCCGGCGCCGCGGTGGTAGGTCCCGCCGACGAGCCGGGCATCGGCCCGGTCGTGTGGGGCTCCGACGGCGAGCAGTTCGACCTGATCCGTCAGAAGGAGGACTGGCGCGACGTCCTCCAGCAGGAGTCCCCGTCGATGCCCCACCTGGTGATGCAGGGCAACCCGGTCTTCCGCTGGGCGTCGTACGAGATGGCGAAGGTCGCCCGGCAGACGCTGGACCGCACCGGGATCACCGTCGACGACCTCGACGTGTTCGTCCCCCACCAGGCCAACATGCGCATCATCGACGCGATGGCCCGCTCGATGAAGCTGCCCGAGCGCGTGCAGATCGCGCGCGACATCGCCGACCAGGGAAACACCTCTGCCGCCTCGATCCCCCTGGCACTGACCCGGATGGTCGAGGAGGGCACGGCCAAGAGCGGTGACACCGCTCTCCTGATCGCCTTCGGGGCCGGCCTGGCGTACGCCGCCCAGGTCGTCAAGGTCCCGTAGCGGCCACGGTCCGCGACCCCGCGGGCCGTGGTGCACCACCCCTGCACCCACGTCGGGCACCCGCCGCAGACGTTCGAACACCCACCACACAAGGAGAAGCACCAGATGGCAACCACCGAGGAGATCCGCACCGATCTCGCCGAGATCGTCAACGAGGTCGCGGGCATCCCCGCCGAGGACGTCCAGCTCGACAAGTCGTTCACCGACGACCTCGACGTCGACTCGCTGTCCATGGTCGAGGTCGTCGTCGCGGCCGAGGAGAAGTTCGACGTCAAGATCCCCGACGACGAGGTCAAGAACCTCAAGACCGTCGGTGACGCCGTCGCCTACATCGAGCGCGCTCAGAACGGCTGAAGGAACCGATGACCATGACTCGAGTCTTCGTGACCGGGATCGGCGCGACCTCTCCGGTCGGCGGCGACGCACCCAGCACCTGGGACGCGCTCCTGGAGGGTCGCTCCGGCGTCCGGTCCCTCGAACAGGAGTGGGCCCAGCAGCTGGGTACGACGATCGCCGCGGAGGTCGCGGTCGACCCGAGCGAGGTGCTCGAGCGGGTCAAGGCCCGCCGCCTCGACCGGTCCGGCCAGCTCGCGCTGGTGGCCGGCCTCGAGGCGTGGGCCGACTCCGGCCTCGCCGCCGAGGACGGGCAGGACGCCAAGGTCGAGTCCGAGCGGCTCGGCGTGGCGATGGCGTCGGGCATCGGCGGGGTCCAGACCCTGCTGACCAACTACGACGCGCTCAACGAGAAGGGCCCGCGCCGGGTCTCGCCGCTGGCGATCCCGATGCTCATGCCCAACTCGCCTGCCGCCAACATCGGCCTCGCCATCGGCGCCCGCGCCGGCGTCCACACCCCCGTGTCCGCCTGCGCCTCGGGCAACGAGGCGATCGCCCTGGGCATCGACATGATCCGGCTCGGCCGGGCCGACGTCGTCGTCGTGGGCGGCACCGAGGCCGCCGTGCACCCGCTGCCGATGGCGGCGTTCGGCCAGATGATGGCGCTGTCGAAGCGCAACGACGACCCGGCAGGAGCCTCGCGGCCTTGGGACAAGGGTCGTGACGGCTTCGTGCTCGGCGAGGGCGCCGCGGCGCTCGTCCTGGAGTCGGAGGAGCACGCGCGTGCTCGCGGCGCCAAGGTGTACGCCGAGGCAGCCGGCGCGGGCATCACCGCCGACTCGCACGACATCGCCCAGCCCGACCCGGTCGGCCGCGGCGCGACCCGCGCGATGGTGATGGCGCTGCGCGAGGCCGACATGTCGGCGGACGAGCTCGTGCACATCAACGCGCACGCGACCTCGACCCCGCAGGGCGACCTGGCGGAGGCGACCGCGATCAAGAGGGCCCTCGGCTCGGCTGCGGGCAACGTCGTCCTGACCTCGACGAAGTCGATGACGGGGCACCTCCTCGGCGCTGCGGGCGCTCTGGAGTCGCTGGCGACGATCCTTGCGCTGCACCACCGGATCGTCCCCGCGACGATCAACCTCGAGGACCCCGAGGACACCGGCCTCGACATCGCCACCGAGCCCCGCAAGCTCGGCGACGGTCCCCTCGCGGCCCTGAACAACTCCTTCGGCTTCGGTGGCCACAACGTCGCCATCGCCTTCCGCAGCGTCTGAACGACCCTGCACCCCGCCTGCGCCCCAGCGGCGCACGAGTCCCCAGGAGCTCACGCATGACCGTCACCGCCCCACCCGCAGCGAAGCCGGCCAAGCTGCCTCGCGAGCAGGACCCGCGCAACCCGAACCACCGGCTCGCGGCCCTGTTCGACGAGGGCACCCTCGAGCTGATCACCGAGGACGACGGCAGCGGCATGCTGGCTGCGATCGGGCGGGTGCAGGGCACGGAGGTCGTCGCGTTCTGCTCCGACCCGACCGTCATGGGCGGCGCGATGGGCGAGGTCGGCTGCAAGGCGGTGGTCCACGCCTACGAGCGCGCCCTCGCCGACCAGGCGCCGATCATCGGCCTGTGGCACTCCGGCGGGGCCCGGCTCGCCGAGGGGGTCCTCTCCCTCCACGCGGTGGGCGAGATCTTCCACGTCATGACCCAGGCGTCGGGCCGGATCCCGCAGATCTCGGTCGTGCTCGGTCCCGCGGCGGGCGGCGCGGCCTACGGCCCCGCGCTCACCGACGTGGTCATCCTCGGACCGGAGGGGCGCATCTTCGTGACCGGCCCCGACGTGGTCCGCTCCGTGACCGGTGAGGACGTCGACATGCTGAGGCTCGGCGGCCCCGAGCCCCACGGCAGGCGCTCGGGCGTCGTACACATCCTCACCGAGTCCGAGCAGGAGGCGATCGACCGCGCTCGGACGGTTGCCCACCTGCTCGGCGCGCAGGGCTCGCTCGAGGTGGACCGCGTCGAGGACGTCGACCTCGCGGACATGCTGCCGGAGTCGAAGAAGCGGGCGTACGACGTGCACCCGCTCGTCGAGGCGGTCCTCGACGAGGGCACCATGCAGGAGCTGCACGCCCGCTGGGCACCGAACATCGTCACCGCTCTCGGCCGCTTCGGCGGGCGCACCGTCGGCGTGATCGCCAACAACCCGCTGCGGCTCGGCGGCTGCCTCGACTCGCTCTCCGCGGAGAAGGCCTCACGTTTCGTGCGCATGTGCGACGCGTTCGGCGTCCCGCTGATCGTGCTGGTCGACGTGCCGGGCTACCTGCCTGGCGTGGGCCAGGAGTGGGACGGCGTCGTACGCCGGGGGGCGAAGCTGCTGCACGCCTTCAGCGAGACCGTCGTGCCGCGGGTGACGCTGGTGACCCGCAAGACCTACGGCGGCGCCTACATCGCCATGAACGCCCGCTCCCTCGGGGCGACGAAGGTGTTCGCCTGGCCGGGTGCCGAGGTCGCGGTCATGGGCGCGGTCGCAGCGGTGCGCATCCTGCACCGGCGCAAGCTGCTCGAGGTCGCCCCCGACATCCGCCCGCAGGTCGAGGCCGAGCTCGCCGCCGAGCACGAGCGGATCGCCGGCGGCGTCGACAAGGCCATCGAGATCGGCGTGGTCGACGAGGTCGTCGAGCCGTCAGCCACGCGCAGCGCCATCGCCCGCGCGATCGCCGACGCCGGCATCGTCCGCCGCGGGAGCCACGGCAACATCCCCCTCTGAGCCCGATCCGCGCCACTGGCGCCGAGCCGGCCCGAGCGTCCTGGCGCCGGGCCGGCTCGACGTGTCACTCGACGGTGACGGACTTCGCCAGGTTGCGCGGCTTGTCGATGTCCAGGCCGAGCTCGAGCGCTGCGTGGTACGCCAGCAGCTGCATCGGGATCGTCAGCAGGATCGGGTCGAGCTCCGGCTCGTTCTTCGGTACGTCGATCCGCGTCGCCGGCAGGTCCCCCAGGTCGACGGTCGCGTGGGTCACCACGAACAGCGGACCGCCGCGGGCGCTGATCTCGTGCATGGCGGCGACGTTCCGGTCGGTCAGCTCGTCCTCGGGGACGACGGCGACGGTCGGCAGGGTGGGGCTGATCAGCGCCAACGGGCCGTGCTTGAGCTCGGAGGTCTGGTAGGCCTCCGCATGCCGGTAGGAGATCTCCTTGAACTTCTGCGCGCCCTCGCGGGCGACCGGGTAGCCGCGGACCCGGCCGACGAAGAAGAGGTTCTCCGCCTGGGCCAGGGACTTCGCCGCCTCGGCCAGCCGGTCCTCCCCCTCGAGGATCTCCGAGATCTGCTCGGGCAGGCGGCGCAGCCCCTCGATCAGGCGCTTGCCGTCGCTGATCGACAGGTCCCGGACCCGCCCGAGGCTCAACGCCAGCAGGGCGAAGCCGATCGCCATCGTGGTCAGTGCCTTGGTGGACGCGACCGCGACCTCGGGCCCCGCGTGCAGGTAGATGCCGCCGTCGCACTCCCGCGCGATGGTCGAGCCGACCACGTTCACGAGGCCCACGACGCGGCCGCCCTTGCGCCGGATCTCCTGCACCGCGAGCAACGTGTCGATGGTCTCGCCGGACTGGCTCACCGCGACGTAGAGCGTGTCGGGCTCGATGATCGGGTTGCGGTAGCGGAACTCCGACGCCGCCTCCGCGTCCGCGGGGATCCGGGCGAGCTCCTCGATCGTCGCCGCGCCCATCTGGCCGACGTAGTAGGCCGACCCGCAGCCGAGGATCTTGACCCTCCGGATCGCGCGCGCCTCCCGGGGGTCCAGGTTGAGGCCGCCGAGGTGGGCGGTGCCGAACCGGTCGTCGAGGCGCCCGCGGATCACGCGTTCCGCGCTCGCCGGCTGCTCGAGGATCTCCTTGAGCATGTAGTGCTGGTGTCCCTCGAGGTCGAAGTCCTCGACCGAGACGTCGACCGCCGACGGCCGCTTGTGGGTGGGCTGCCGGTCGTGGGTGAAGGTGGAGAAGCCCGAGGCGGTCACCGTGGCGAGCTCGCCGTCGTCGAGGTGGACGACCTGGCTGGTGTGGCGGACCACGGCGGCGAGGTCGCTGGCGACGTACATCTCGCGGTCGCCGACGCCGAGGATGAGCGGCGACCCGTTGCGGGCGACGACGATCCGGTCCGGGTGCTCGGCGTGCACGACCGCGATGCCGTAGGTGCCCTCGACCTGCGCGAGCGCGTCGAGGACCGCCGCCTCGAGCGTGTCGGCTCCGGAGCGGGCCACCAGGTGGGCAAGCACCTCGGTGTCGGTGTCGGAGGCCAGCTCGACCCCCTCGTCGGTGAGCCGCCGCCGCAGCGCCCCTGCGTTGTCGATGATGCCGTTGTGCACCACGAAGACCTGCCCCGTCGCGTCCTGGTGCGGGTGCGCGTTCACGTCGGTCGGCGCGCCATGGGTCGCCCAGCGTGTGTGCCCGATGCCCACCTTCCCCGCGAAGCGCTTCGGCAGGGCGGCCTGGAGGTCACGCACCCGCCCCGCCGTCTTCGCGACCCTGGCGCCTCCCGTGCCGAGCACGGCGATGCCCGCCGAGTCGTAGCCCCGGTACTCGAGCCGGGTCAGGCCCTCCAGCAGCAATGGCGCAGCCTGCTGACCGCCGACGTATCCCACGATTCCGCACATGCGTCTCTCCTCAGCCGTAGACGATCCTGCGCAGCTGGCGCTCCGAGAGCGGGGGTGCGGACACCACACGCTCGGCGAGCTCGCTCCTGATCTGCGCGAAGATCTTGGGGTTCTTCATGCCGTACGTCTGCAGCTCGTCGTGGCGACGGCGCACGTACTCCTCGGTGGACTCGGAGTAGTAGGCGACCACGTCGGCGATCACCCGGGCCGCCTCCGCGGGGCGAAGGCCCGTCGAGGTGGCGATCCGGGAGACCAGGTCTGCATCACGCATGAGCCGATCCTGGCCCACCGGATGGCGAATAACCCACTTCTTGCCCGAAATCGGGCAGGAAGAGCCCCTGAGGACGGGAGTCAGCGGCCCGCTACAAGTGACAGGTGTTCACCAGGTCGCCGCTCTCGGGCCGCGCGTAGCGGCCGTCGGCGGGTGGCCTCGCGCCCCGCTCCACCCACGTCGTGAGCAGCGTGAGGGCACGCCGGGCGCACGGCAGCAGTGGCCGGAGCCGGTCGGGGTAGGCGTCGTAGAGGCCGTCGGTGTGCGTACCGTCCGCGACCCGGTAGTAGCGGTGCCTGCGGTCGAGGCCCGCCCGGTCGACCAGGCGGGTGTAGACGTCGGAGTCCGTGCGCGCCGGCAGGAGCGCGTCGAGCGACCCGTGGAGGGTCAGCATGGGCTTGCCGATGCGGCCGGTCAGCTGCACGCGGCGGACCGCGTCCTTCACCGCCTTCGGCCGGCTCGCGTAGTCGTAGTCCGCGTCGCAGTCCGGCGTCCCGCTCTCGCAGAAGGGGATGCCGGCCTCGAGGTCACCGTCGTACCCGGGGTCGAACTCCTCGCGGTAGATCCGCTGGGTCAGGTCCCAGTAGTAGCTGTAGTGGAAGGGCCAGAGGAACTCCGAGCCCTTCGCGAACCCGGCGCGGATCATCGCGTCGTGCGCGGCCTGGTCCTGCGTGGCTGCGTAGGCCGGATAGTGCTTCAGCGCCGCCGGCAGGTAGGTGAGGAGGTTGGGGCCCTGCGCCCGGAAGAGCGTGCCCTCCCAGTCGACCCCGCCGTCGTAGAGCCGCGGTCGGTTCTCCAGCTGCCAGCGGGTGAGGTAGCCGCCGTTGGAGATCCCCATCATGTACGTGCGGCGCGGGGCCCGTCCGTAGCGCTGCGCGAGCACCTGCTTCGTCGCGCGGGTCAGCTGGGTGACCCGGCGGTTCCACTCGGCGACCGACCCACCCGGGCGCGAGCCGTCGTCGTAGAACTTCGTCCCGGTGTTGCCCTTGTCGGTCGAGGCGAAGGCGTAGCCCCGGGCCAGCACCCAGTCGCCGATGATGAAGTCGTTGGCGTACTGCGCGCGCACGCCGGGGGCGCCGGTGATGACGACCTTGCCGTTCCACCGGTCGGGCATGCGGATCACGAACTGGGAGTCGTGGTTCCAGCCGTTGTTGGTGTTCGACGTCGAGGAGTCGGGGAAGTAGCCGTCCACCTGGATGCCGGGCACTCCCGTGGGGTTCTTCGTCCCTGCGGCGTGCAGTCCGCTCCAGTCGTTCGGGTTCGTGTGGCCGGTGACGGTCGTGCCGGCGGTGGTCAGGTCGTCGAGGCAGGCGACCTTCTGCTGCTCCGCGCGGGGCACCTCGATGCGGGCCTGGTGGGCGCAGTGCTTCGGTGGCGCGTCCGGTGCCGCGCTCCGCGGGTACGACGGCCAGGGTCGACGTACCGAGGAGCAGGGTGAGCGTCGCGACGGGGAGGGTGAGGGTGCTGAGGCGCATGGGCTCATCGTGGAACCCGGACGACATCACCTCAATGTGGATCTTCCACACAAGTGGTCGGCGTGGGTGTGGCCACGCTCACGTTCTTGACGCGGAGCCGTCGGTGCCGGTGATGTGCTCCGGCCGCACCGGCACCCTGGTGAGCGCGAGACCGGTGGCCGCCCGGATCGCGGCCACGATCGCCGGGGTGGACGAGATCGTCGGCGGCTCCCCCACGCCGCGCAGGCCGTACGGGGCATGCGGGTCGGGGAGCTCGAGCACATCGACGCGCATCGGCGGCATGTCGAGCAACGTGGGGATCAGGTAGTCCGTGAACGACGGGTTGCGCACCAGCCCGTCGACCACCTGGATCTCCTCCATCACCGCGAGTCCGAGGCCCTGGGCGCTGCCGCCGTGGATCTGACCGAGCACCGCGTCGGGGTTGATCGCCCGGCCGACGTCCTGGGCGCAGTCCAGGGCGACCACCTTCACGAGACCGAGCTCGACGTCCACGTCGACGACGGCCCGGTGAGCGGCGAAGGCGAACTGCACGTGCGCGTCACCCTGGCCGGTGTCGGGGTCGATCGCCGTGGTCGGCCGGTGCCGCCACTCCACGGTCCGCTCGATCCGGTCACCGCCCAGCAGGTCTGCCAGGCCGACCACGGGCACGCCGTCGCGGGTGACCACCTTGCCGCCGGCGAGGTCGAGCTCCGCGGGGTCGCGCCCGGCCCGCTCGCCGGCCAGGCGACACACCTCGTCGGCGACCTCACGGCACGCTGCCCGGACCGCTCCCCCGGTGACGTAGCTCTGGCGGGACGCCGAGGTCGACCCCGCGCTGCCGACCTGGGTGTCCGCGGTCGCGACGGTGACCCGCTCGACACCGAGCTCGGTGCGCGCGATCTGCCCCTGGAGCGTCACGAGCCCCTGGCCCACCTCGACGGCCGCGGTGTGCACCAGGGCGACCGGCTCCCCCGCGACCACCTCCAGCGCGACCCGCGCCGTGGAGTAGTCGTCGAAGCCCTCGGAGAAGCAGACGTTCTTGATGCCCACGCCGTAGCCGATCCCGCGCACGACACCTTCGCCGTGCGTGGTGTTCGCGACGCCGCCCGGCATCGCCCTCAGGTCGTCGGCCGCCGGGACGGGCAACGGCATGTCCCGCACGCGTCGTACGAGCTCGGCGACCGGGGCGGCGGAGTCGATGACCTGACCGGTGGCAGCCTGGCCGCCCTCGCTGAGCGCGTTGCGGATCCTGATCTCTGCCGGGTCGATGCCGACGGCCTCGGCCAGGCGGTCCATCTGCGACTCGTAGCCGAAGGCGGCCTGCACCGCACCGAACCCTCGCATCGCGCCGCAGGGCGGGTTGTTGGTGTAGGCGCCGTAGCAGTCGACGGCGACGTTCGGCACGACGTAGGGACCCGCGCCCAGCGTCGCCGCGTTGGCCACCACCGCCGGCGAGCTGGAGGCGTACGCGCCGCCGTCGAGGACGATCTCCGCCTTGACGTAGACCAGCCGGCCGTCGCGGGTGGCACCGTGCTCGTAGTGCATGCGCGCGGGGTGCCGGTGCACGTGGCCGAAGAACGACTCCTCGCGGGAGTAGACCATCTTCACCGGGCGGCGGGTGCGCATGGCGAGCATGCAGGCGTGGACCTGCATCGACAGGTCCTCGCGAGCCCCGAAGGCGCCGCCGACCCCGGCGAGCGTGATCCGGACCAGCTCCGGGGCGACGCCGAGGGCGTCGGCGATCTGGGCTCGGTCGACGTGCAGCCACTGGGTCGCGACGTACAGGTCGACACCGCCGTCCGGGGCGGGCACCGCGAGGCCGGACTCCGGCCCGAGGAAGGCCTGGTCCTGCATGCCGACCTCGTAGTCGCCGGTGACCACGACCTCGGCCTCGGCCTCGGGGTCGCCGCGCCTGATCCGCACGTGCCGGACGACGTTGCCGCCCCGGTGCAACGGCTCGGCCTGGCCGCGCACGGCTGCCACGGCGTCGGTGACCGGCGGGAGCACGTCGTACTCCACCTCCACCAGGCCCAGGGCCCGCCGTGCCGTCTCGGGGTGCTCGGCGGCGACCAGCGCGACCGCCTCCCCCTGGTAGCGGACCCGGTCGAAGGCGAGGACCGGCTGGTCCCGGTGCTCGAGGCCGTAGGCGTTCGTGCCGGGGACGTCCTCGTGGGTCAGCACCGCGAAGACGCCGGGGACCGCCAGCGCGCGAGCGGTCTCGATCCGGGTGATGCGGGCGTGCGGGTGCGGGCTGCGCAGGGTGAGGCCCCAGAGCATGCCGTCCATCCACAGGTCCGAGGAGTAGGCGAACTCGCCCTTGACCTTGAGGGTGCCGTCGGGTCGCCGGGGGCTGTCCCCGACGCCACCGGCGGGCGCGTCCGTCGTCGGGTCGGTCACAGCACCTGTCACGGGCGACTCCGTCGACATGCCCTCACCTCCCTGACCGACGAGCGAGAAGCCGGCGCGCGGCGCCCGCAGCGGCTGCGGCCAGGGTCGCCTCGTCGGCGGTGAGGAGCACGTCGTCCTCCACGACCACCGAGCCGTCGACCATCAGCATCCGCAGCGGCGGGCGCGAGCCGAGCACCAGCGCTGCGACCGGGTCGGCGATGCCCGCGTGCGCGAGCCCGTCGACGCGCCAGAGCGCGATGTCCGCGAGCTTGCCGGGCTCGAGAGACCCGATCTCGTCGGCCCTTCCCAGACACCGTGCGCCTCCGATGGTGCCTGCGGCAAGGGCCTGCCGTGCGGTGAGGGCTGAGGGCCCGCCGCGAAGCCGCGCGACCAGGACGGCTGCGTGCAGCTCGGCGGCCATCGACCCCTCCTCGTTGGAGGCGGTGCCGTCGACCCCGAGGCCGACCGGGACCCCTGCCTCGAGCAGGGCGGCGACAGGGGCGATGCCCGCGCCGAGCCGGCCGTTGCTCGTCGGACAGTGCGCGACGCCGGTGCCCGTCTCGGCGAACCGGGTGACCGTCTTGAAGTCGAGGTGGACGCAGTGCGCCAGCCAGACGTCGTCACCGAGCCAGCCCAGGTCCTCGACGTACTCGGCAGGGCCGCACCCGAACTTCTCGCGGCAGAACGTCTCCTCCTCGACCGTCTCCGCCAGATGGGTGTGCAACCTGACACCGCGGTCGCGGGCGAGCACCGCAGCGTCGCGCATCAGCTCGCGGGTGACCGAGAACGGCGAGCAGGGCGCGACCGCGATGCGCAGCATGGAGCCGGGCGAATGATCGTGGTACCGGTCGATCGCCGCGGCGGTCGCGTCCAGGGCGGCGTCGAGCTCCTCGACCACGTCGTCGGGAGGCAGCCCGCCCCGGGACTGGCCCAGGTCCATCGACCCGCGTGTGGGGTGGAAGCGCAGCCCGATCTCCCGGGCCGCCTCGACCGAGGCGCCGAGGACGTCCCCGCCGTCGCGTGGGAACAGGTAGTGGTGGTCGGTGGTGGTCGTGCAGCCGGTGCGGGCCAGCCAGCCGAGGGCGGCTGCCGCCGAGGCATGCACGACGTCCTCGTCGATGCCCGCCCACACGGGGTAGAGCTCCGTCAGCCAGCCGAAGAGGTTCTCCTGCTGCGCCAGGCCGCGGGTGGCCCACTGGTACAGGTGGTGGTGCGTGTTCACCAGGCCGGGGGTGGCGAGGCAGCCGGTGGCGTCGACGACCCGGTCGGCCTTCTCCGCCGGCGGCGGGTCCCCCGCACCCACCGCGACGATCCGGTGGCCCTCCACGACGAGGTGGCCCTCGGCGTACTCCGTGCCGGCCGCGTCGACGGTCGCGACCGCGCAGCCCTTGACGACGGTCCTCATGCACGCTCTCCACGAGCGGCGAGACGCACGGCCTCGATGATCTTCTCGTAGCCGGTGCAACGGCACAGGTTGCCGGCGAGCGCCTCACGGATGTCCGCGTCGGACGGGTCGGGGTCGCGTTCGAGGAGGTCGTGCGCGGCGACCACGAGCCCCGGCGTGCAGAACCCGCACTGCACCGCGCCGGCCGCGATGAACGCCTCCTGCACGGGATGCAGCTCCTCGCCGTCGGCGAGGCCCTCCACGGTGACCACCGTCCGTCCCTCGGCCTGGCCGGCGGCGACCAGGCACGAGCACACCGCCACGCCGTCGAGGTAGAGCGTGCAGGAGCCGCACTCCCCCTGTTCACAGGCGTTCTTCGACCCGGGCAGGCCGAGCCGCTCGCGCAGCACGTAGAGCAGGCTCTCGCCAGGCCACACGCCGTCCGCGACGCGCTCCTGCCCGTTGACCGTGAAGCTCACCTTCATGCCGGCACCCCCTGTCGGTACTCGTCCCAGGCCCACGTCAGGGTCCGCCGCGCCATCACGCCGAGGGCGTGGCGCCGGTACGCCGCACTGCCCCGGACGTCGTCGATCGGGTCCGCGGCCTCCGCGACGAGCTCGGCGAAGCGGCGTACGACGGGCTCCGGCAACGGCTCGCGGGACTGCCAGGCGTCGGCCGCCTCGAGCTCCCCGGCCAGGAACAGCTCGGCCTCCGTGGCGACCCGCGGCGTCGGGGCGGCGGAGCCGACTCCGGTCCCCACCCGACGGAGGTCCGGGTCGACGCGCAGCGCGAACGACGCCACGGCGATGACCATCGCGTTGCGCGTGCCGATCTTGGAGAACTGCTCGGGGCCCGTCGCCACCGGGATGTGGACGGAGCGGATCAGCTCGTCCGGCTCGAGCACGCTGCGCTTCACTCCGGTGAAGAAGTCGCGGACCGGGACCCGTCGCGAACCCCGCACCGACGCGAGCTCGACCACGGCGTCGGCGGCGAGCAACGGCGGGTGGGCGTCCCCTGCCGGCGAGGCCGAGCCCAGGTTGCCGGCGACGGTCCCGCGGTTGCGGATCTGGGGCGACCCGACCGTGCGCGAGGCCATCGCCAGACCAGGGAGCACATCCCCGAGGTCGGCGATCACCTGCGCGTAGGTGACGCCGGCGCCGAGCTCGACGCTCCCGTCGCGGACGGCCCACTGGCGGAGGTCGTCGATCCGGGTCAGGTCGAGCAGCCCGGCCGGCCGGCGGCGGTCGAAGTTCAGCTCGACCATCACGTCGGTGCCGCCGGCGATCGGGAGCAGGTCGGGAGCGGCCGCCTTGGCGGCCAGGGCATCGGCCCACGTGGTGGGCAGCACCATGTCCACGCTTCTCCTACCAGGCCTCGTCGTCAAGGACCGCGTCGTCGGCGAGGACGGTGCCCTCGATGAGGCCGTAGGGGCGGTCGTCGACGTGGAACACCTCGCCAGGGTTCTGGAGCCCGAACGGCGCCAGGTCCACCAGGAAGTGGTGCCGGTTGGGCAGCGACAGGCGCACCTCGGCCGCTCCCGGGCACGAGGCCAGCACCCGCTCCCCCATGGCGTAGAGCGTCTGCTGGAGGGAGCGGCTGTAGGTGTCCGCGAAGGCCTCGGTGAGGGCAGCACGCGCAGCGGTGAAGGACTTCCCCCAGTCGTCCGGCCGGGCGGTGTGGCGCCAGGTCGCGTCCACCGACGTGCACAGGATCCGGTCGGTGGTCTCGGCGAGGGTGGTCCACGGGTCCTTCACGAAGCCGGTGAACTCCGAGCCCGTCGAGCTCAGGAGCACCAGTCCGGTGAGCCCCGACAGGGTCCGCTCGCGCTCCCCGTCATACGTCGCCGTCGCGGTGCGCACGTCCCGGCTGGACTGCGCGAAGGAGTGGGACGCCCCGTCGAGCCGCTCCCAGGCGTACTCCTCGACGTGCACCCGTGCCCGGTGGATGCTCGGCTGTGAGTCGACGAAGTGGCGCGCGAGCAGCGCCGCGAAGTCCTCGATCTCGCCGACACCGTGCTCGCGCGCGAACGCGTAGGCGGTGTTCTTCTGGGTGTCGGTCGGCAGCACCGTGGCGTTGTCGCCCGAGAGGTGCACCTCCTCCATGTCGCCGGAGAGGGAGATGCTCACGTTCAGGTCGTGGAGGACATGGCGCTCGGTGTCCCGGTCGACCTTCATCAGGCGGATCTGGGCCTTGCCGTAACGGTTCTCGCCAAGCCTTGCCATGTCAGCTCCCCCGGTACGTCGAGTAGGCGAACGGGCTCAGCAGCAGCGGCACGTGGTGGTGCCGGCCGGGGTCGGTCACCTCGAAGACCACGACGACCTCCGGGTAGA
Organism: uncultured Actinomycetota bacterium; assembly: GCA_963701425.1. Classification (GTDB taxonomy): domain Bacteria; phylum Actinomycetota; class Actinomycetes; order Propionibacteriales; family Nocardioidaceae; genus Nocardioides_C. The sequence goes on from CAVPAG010000018.1 coordinate 855,082, forward strand.
AGGTCTCCACCTGCTGCCTGCTGAAGTAGTCGCCACTGCCGAAGACGACCCGGTGGGTGCCCTTGTCCGGGGAGGCGCCGCCCCAGTCGGTGACGCGGCCGTCCTCGTCGGTGACGGCGTGGGCCACCGGCTGCCACGCGTCGTCGTCGAGCCGGTCCCACCGCACCGAGACGCCGACGGCCGGCCGACCCCGGGTGCCGTCGAGGACGTGGCTCGACAGGCTCATGCGCTCACCAGCCTCTCGAGGCGGAGCCGGACGATCTCGGCGAGCTCGTGCAGGACGACGGCGCGCTCGGTCTCCTCGTCGTTGCCGAGACGGGCCCGGAGTGCGTCGTACATCTCCTCGGGGCTGCGACCCGCGGCACGGATCAGGAAGACGTGGCCGAAGCGCCGTTCGTACTCCCGGTTCCCGTGCTCGAGGAGGGTCTTCACGTCCGTACCGGCGGCGAGCGCTGCTGCCTGCTCCTCGCGTGACCAGGTGTCCTCACGGCTCTCACCGGCGCGGCGTTCCCCGATGCGCGCGTGCGCGGCGAGGGCCTCCGAGAGCGCTGGGTCGTCGAACCCGGCCACGAGCTCGTCGGAGGTGTCGAGAAGGTCGTCCCGGGACTGGAAGGGCCGGGCGTCGATGACTCCGCGCACCCAGGCGTCCGCCGTGCAGCACGTGCGCAGCTCGGCCACGGCGCTCTCGTCGTCGAGGCCGTTGAGCCATCCGATGGGCCGCGGGCCCACCGTGGTATCGGACAGCGGCATGCGACAGACCCTCCTTGGCGACCTGTCTACACCACGCGATGAGTGACCGCCATCACATTCGAGGAGTCGCTCCGGCGTGGTCGGAGGATGATGGATTCCATGGCGAACAAGACCCTCGGCATCTCCGACGAGCTACAGGCGTACGTCGTCGAGGTCGGTGTCCGCGAGCCCGGCGTCCTGACCCGGCTGAGGGAGGAGACCGCGTCGATCCCCCAGCACCGCATGCAGGTCGCGCCGGAGCAGGGAGCCTTCCTCGCCCTCCTGGTCGAGCTCACGGGCGCGCGGCGCTGTCTCGAGATCGGCACGTTCACCGGCTACTCCTCCACCGCGGTCGCCCTCGCCCTCCCCGAGGACGGGCGACTGACCTGTTGCGACGTGTCGCGCGAGTGGACCGACGTGGCGCGGAGGTACTGGGCGGAGGCCGGCGTCGCGGAGAAGATCGGGCTGCGGATCGCACCGGCCGTGGAGACGCTCGACAGCCTGCTCGACTCCGGCGAGGCGGAGACCTACGACTTCGCCTTCGTCGACGCGGACAAGACCGGCTACGACGCGTACTACGACCGGCTCATGCGGCTGGTCCGCCCGGGCGGCCTGATGGCGTTCGACAACACGCTGTGGGGCGGCCGGGTCATCGACCGCGACGCCGACGACGAGGACACGGTTGCGATCCGCGCTTTCAACCGGCGGTTGGCCGACGACGAGCGGGTCTCGCTGTCGATGGTCCCGGTCGCCGACGGCGTGACGCTGGCGCGCCGACGGTAGCCGGGGCGGGGTTCGACGCCTGGAGCGCGAGCAGCCGGGCGAGAAGCCACACCAGCCCGGCCTGCCAGGCCACGGCCAGCAGCACGATCAGGGGCCACCACCGAGCCATCGTGTCGGCGACGGTGCCACGCGGCAGGGCCACGAGGGAGTACGAAGGAAGCACCGCCGCGGCGAACAGGACGGCCGCGGCCGCACGGTAGCCGCGGCTGCGGTCGCGCGGCGGGTAAATGCCGAGCGCACGGACGTCCTGCGGCGGATGGTCGTTCAGCATGCGTCGCGAGGAGCGGTACACGAGTGTCCGCGGGTAGAGCTCGGCCAGCATCCGGCGTGCACGGGAGGCAGCCCGAGGGTTCCACCGCACGGCGGCGGGCAGGGCCACCGCCTCGACCCTGGCCTCGGCCGCGCGGAAGCCCCGGTCTCCCAACACGCATCGACCTCGGCCGGCGACGACCGCGCTGGCGGGGCCGAGCGCGACTGTCGCGCTGCCCGGCAGGTACCACGCGTACAACCCACAGCGGCAGTCGACAGCGGGCGGCCCGTGATCCTTTGCGGCCGCACACCTGGCACGCTCGAGCTGTCCGTCCCACGGCCCGAGCCGACTGTGCACCAAGGGGTACAGCCCGTCGGATCGCAGCTGGAACTGCCGGTAGCCGCGTATCTCACCGGGCACCAGCGTCGGCGCCTGCTGCGGACCCGGCGCCTGCTCGGTCACTGCCGTGCCGGCTCGGGAGTCGGCGGCGTGGGAGGCACGGGCTCCGGCATAGCCGTCGGGTCAGCCACCGGCTCCTCCGGCAGCGGCTCGAACTCGACCACTCTTCGCTCAGTTCCGATGTTGCCCATGTTTCGACTCCCCTCCACCGACTCGCGGGCCGCCCCTCGTCGCGGACTGCGCGCGAGCCGAACCGGCCTACCCGTTCCATGCTCGGCACGTCACCCGCACTTGTCGAGATCCGTGGCGGCCCAGCCCCGGGAAACGCCTGGCGGGAGGCGGAGGGTCACACGAGCTCGCCGAGCACCCGCAGCCTGGCCAGGCCCCCGTCCGGGAAGACGTCGAGCCGGACGTGCGTCACGACGTCGGTGGTCGAGACGGGGAACTGGTGACGGGTGTCGGGCTGCACGCGTGTGCGCGGGACGAGCTCGGTCCAGGCATCCACGTCCTCGACTCCCCCACCGCGGAGGTCGGCTCCCCGGACCGACACCGCCCCTGGCGCGTTGCCGATGAAGCACGAGGTGTCGACCACCACCCGCCGGACCACCCCCGGACCGGCCAGCCGGACCGTCACGAAGTCGTTGCCGCCGTCCCTGCGACGGGCGTTCTCCCAGCCCTCGGCGGTGGAGCGGGCGCGTCCGGGCAGGAGCAGGTTGCGCGCCGAGGCGTAGAACATGTCCGAGCAGGCGGCGACGTCGCCGCCGTTCTCGAGCGCCGCGAGGTCGACGGTCCCGGTGAGCAGGGCACGGTCGGGAGCCGGTCGTCCGTGCACCCGCAGCCGTGCCACGCCCCCGTCAGGGTGCAGGGTGAGCCGGACGTGCGTGAAACGCGCCGGGGGGCTCACCGGGAAGAGGTTCGCGGCGTCGCCCTTCACGGGCGCTCTCGTCACGAGCGGTGCCCACGCCGCGTCGAGCAGCTCGTCGACGGAGGGGTACCCAGAGACCTCCGTCGCGTCGACGGAGACGTGCGGCGGGTAGTTGCCCAGGAACCAGGCGGTGTCCACGACCAGCCCCTCGACCACACCGGGGACGCCGAGCCGGACGATGGCGAAGTCGTCCCCGGGCTCACGGCGGCGTCGCGTCTCCCAGCCGTCGTACACCTTCCCCCTGGGCCCGAACTCGCTCGGGTCGTGCCGGGCAGGCCCGGGCGCGACGAGGTTCTCACGGGCGGCGAAGAAGTCGTCGTTGGCGTGGACGACGCCGCCGCCGAGAGTGCGTGAGGCCAGGTCGGGCAGCGCGATGAAGCCCGCGGTCCCGGCGTCCGGGTCGAGGTCGCTCATGAGCCACCTCCTCGCCGCAGCAGCCGTCCGTGCGGCGACCCGTCGACGTCCACGCGGCGCCCCGCGAGCCAGGTCTCCCGCACGACACCCGTCAGCTCGCGGCCGGCGTACGGGGTCGACGGGTTGCGGTGCCGGAGCCGCTCGGGCTCCACGACGAACGCCTCGTCCGGGGCGAGGACGCAGAAGTCGGCGTCGGCGCCGACGGCGATCCGGCCCTTGCGGGAGAGCCCCACCCGGTTCGCCGGGCCGGCGCACATCCACCGGACGACCTCGGCGAGACCGTGCCCGCGGCGGCGCGCCTCCGACCAGACCACCGGGAGCGAGAGCTGCAGGGAGCTGATCCCGCCCCAGGCCTCGGCGAAACGGCCGGTGTCGAGTGCCTTCAGCTCGGAGGTGCACGGCGAGTGGTCCGACACGACGGCGCCGATCGTGCCGGCGGCGAGTCCTTCCCAGAGCAGCTCGCGGTTGGCCCCGTCACGGATCGGCGGGCAGCACTTGAAGAGCGTCGACCCGTCCGGAACGTCCTCGGCCGCGAGAGCCAGGTAGTGCGGGCAGGTCTCCGCCGTGACCGGGACTCCGTCCTCGTGAGCCCTGGCGACCACCAGCACCGCCCGCGCCGAGGACAGGTGCACGACGTGCGTGCGACAACCCGTGCGCCGCGCCGCATCCACCACGGCCTCGACGGCCGAGACCTCCGAGGAGTCGGGGCGCGAGGCGAGGAAGTCCGCGTAGCGAGTGCTCGTCTCAGGCGGCGAGCCCAACGCGTCCGGGTCCTCGGCATGCACGAGGAGCAGGCCGCCGAAGGACGCCACGTGCTCCATCGCCTTCCCGAGGCCCGCCTCGTCCAGGGCCGGGAACTCCGGTACCCCGGAGTCGGCGAGGAAGCACTTGAAGCCGAGGACGCCGGCGTCCCACAGCGGCTTCAGCTCGTGCAGGTTGGTGGGCACCGCCCCGCCCCAGAAGGCGACGTCGACCCAGGACCGGTCGGAGGCCGCAGCGAGCTTGGCCTCCAGGGCGGCGACGTCGACGGTGGCCGGCACGCTGTTGAGCGGCATGTCGACGATCGTGGTGACACCACCGGCCGCCGCAGCCCTGGTGGCATGGGCGAAGCCCTCCCACTCCGTCCTTCCGGGCTCGTTGACGTGGACGTGCGTGTCGACCAGGCCGGGGAGCAGCACCACGTCGTCGTCGAGCCGGACCACCTCGGCGCCGCTGCGCGTGCCGGGCCGCTCGACCGCCACGACCCGCCCGTCCGAGACCCACACCGCGCACGACGTCTCCGCCCCGTCGACCACGGCGCGGGACGCCTCGATGACCAGGTCCGGATCGGCCATGTCAGACCAGGCTCTCGCGGTACTTCCGCCAGCCTCCGTGCTCGGAGATGTCCTTGTGCCTCCCGACCTCGCTCCGGCGCAGCACCATCGACAGGGCCGACGTGCCGTCCGCGAGCTCGACGACTCCGAGCTCGAGCTCGGCCGGCTCCTCGGGCAGGAACCGGTCGCGGATCACGTCGAGGGACACGTCGTAGAGCTCGCCGTCGACGCTGCCCCCGGAGCCGTCGTCGACCGGCAGGATGCCGGGGAACTCGTCCCTGACCGAGTAGAAGCGGTACTTCGGCGCGGTCGTCCGCTCACCCACGAACGGCTGGTCGGCGATCGTGTGGTGCACGGCGCCACCGCGCATGCCCTCGCCGTTCGTCATCAAGAACACCATGGTGAGCCCCCTGCGGTCGTCTCGTCCGTCTGGATGCTCCCACGCTCAGTCCAGGTTTCGCTCGAAGAACCGGACGGTCCGGCGCATCGAGGTCGGCCAGGCGTCGATGAACGCGTGCGGCTCGCCCGGGTAGACGAACAGCCGCGTGTCGACGCCGGCCCGCCTGAGAGCGGCGTACGACGCGCGGCTCCACCGGATCGGGCAGCTCTCGTCGGCGGTGCCGTGGTGGATCAGCAGAGGCTCGGTGACCCGGTCGAAGTAGGCCCGCGGGCTCGCCTCGCGCCAGAACTCCGGTCGTCGCTCGGGTGCGCCGTAGGTCTGGATGATCCGGCGCGCGAGCCCGGAACGGCCCGGGTCGTCGCGGATCCACCGGTTGAAGTTGTCGCCGGCGCGGGAGCTCACCGGCGCGAAGACCACCGCCGCGTCGACCAGGCCGGGCGCCACCGCGAGCACGTTGTAGACCACGCCGCCGCCCATGGAGCGACCCAGCAGGCCGACCTGCTCGGGGTCGACGAACCGCAGGCCCGACCGCCGCACCGCCCTCACGGCGTTGATGACGTCGGCGGTGTAGCCGAGTCTCAGCCGCTCGTCCGCGCGCGGGTCCTGGTCGGACCCGGCATGGTTGCGGTAGTCGACGTGCAGGACGACGTAGCCGGCACGCGCCAGCCAGTCCTGCTCCCGCCGCAGCCCCTGACCCGTGACGTAGACCTCCGGGTCGATGTAGCCGTGCGCCAGGACCAGCACCGGGAACGGTCCGCGGCCGTCGGGGATGTTCATGACCCCGGAGATCGTCAGCCCGTCGCCCCGGTAGGTCACCGCCCGCTGCGTGTACGCGTCGGTGCGCACCAGCACCTCACCCAGCCGAAGCCGGCGTCCGTCGTACCGCTCGTCGAAGAGCGCGGGCAGAGACACGGGGTGCACCTGGTCGGGGGCGTCGGCCGGCCCCTCGGAGTACGCGTCGCTCGGTCTGCCGGAAGGCGTCGGCGGCTCCGGCGAATCCGCGCCCGAGTCTCCGCCCGACGACGGGGACCGGGTCGGGGTCGGCGCACCGGCGGTCTCCTCACCGGAGTCGGTGCAGCCGGCCGTGAGGAGGGCGAGGAGGAGCAGCGTGGTGAGCCCTCTGCGCATCGCCCCTCCCCCTTCAGACGTGCTCGTCGAGGAAGCGCGCCAGCCGGTCTGCCATGAGCGGCCAGCCCTCCTCGAACCGGTGCCCCTCGCCGGGGTACTCGTAGTACTCCACAGTCTGCCCCGCGCCCCGTAACGCCGCGACCGTCGCGCGGCTCCAGTCGATCGGGCAGACCGTGTCCGCGGTGCCGTGGTGCACCTGCACCGGTACGTCGATCCGCCGCACGTAGCGCCGGGCACTCGCCTCGCGCCAGAACACCGGGTTCTCCGCGGGAGCGCCGTAGGTCGCGAGCACCCGGTCGTCGAGGTCGCCCCGTCCGGCCACCCACCGCTCGTAGTTGTCGGCCGCCGAGGAGGAGACCGGGGCGTAGAGGACCAGGGCGTCGACGAGACCCGGCCGGGCGACGACTGCGTTCATCGCGACGCCGCCGCCCATGGAGCGACCCACCACCGCCACGCGCGAGGTGTCGACGTAGGGCAGCTCCGCGCGACGGATCGCGCGCACCGCGTTCACGACGTCCTCGGCGTACCCGAGCGGCTCTGCGACCGACTCCGAGGAGTCGTGGTCGGAGTCGCCGTGGTTCCGGTAGTCCGGGAGCAGCACCGCGTAGCCGCGTGCGGCGAGGAACGACGCCTCCCGGGCCAGGGCCGCGCCGCTGCGGTAGCTCGCCGGGGTCTCGTACCCGTGGGCGAGCACCACCAGCGGGAACCTGCCCGGCCGGCCCGGGACGCTCAGCTGACCGGAGATGCGCAGGTCACCGCTGCGGTAGGTGACGTGGAACCGGGTGGAGGCGAGCTCGTCCGCCACGAGGTGGTCGATCCGGAAGGCACGGCCGTCGTACTCGTGCTCGACCAGCGCCGGAAGGGAGCTGAGGTTGAAGGGTGTCGAGGTGTCGTTGTGGGCGGCCGCCGCGAAGACCACCTCGGACGCCGCGCGCATCGCGACGGGTCCGGGTGCCGCGGCGCAGGCCGACGACGCCAGCGCGGCGGCCAGGACGAGAGACCACTGGGACCGACGGAGCACAGCTCAATCGTCAGCCGAATCCGCGATCCCCGCAGATGAACTCGGATTCGTTACGGGTCCGTGAGGGGTCGGGCCTACACCACCTGGTGCAGCCAGCGGACGGGGGCGCCGTCACCGGCGTGACGGAAGGTCTCGAGCTCGTCGTCCCACGGCTTGCCGAGGAGCTTGTCGATCTCGTTGAGCAGGGTCGTGTCGCCGAGGGCCGCCTTCACGACGGCCGCCTTGAGCCGGTCCTCGGGGATCATGATGTCGCCGTGGAGGCCGGTGACGGCGTGGAAGATCCCGAGGTCCGGGGTGCAGGAGAACCGGGCGCCCTCGGTGCTGCTCGTGGGCTCCTCGGTGATCTCGAAGCGGAGGTGGTTCCACCCGCGCAGCGCGGAGGCAAGCGAAGCAGCCGTGCCCGCCTCCCCTGTCCAGGAGTACTCGGCACGGTAGGTCCCCGCCTGGGCGGCCTGCGGCGTCCACTCCAGGCTTACGGCAACGCCGAGCACGCCGCCCGTGGCCCACTCGATGTGCGGGCACAACGCAGACGGCGCAGAGTGGACGTAGAGAACGCCCCGTGTCGCATGACGTGTGGTCACCGTGACCTCCTGTTGTTCCCGGCGTCGAGATACGCCTTCCCCAGCGGTCTCGTCGGGCACTCGAGGACTGTTCTCGGTGACACGCGTGTGAAGTTGTGAACCTATTGTGACCTACGATGCGCCCCAGCGGCCACATCGACACCACAATTACCAGATTTCACCAAACGAGTCGGGCTCAGGTCGCGCTCCGCACCGTCCGCCCGGGGAGCGCCATCAGCGTCGTGAGGATCTCCTCGGCGAGGCCCAGGCCGGACAGGTGGCTCTCCCCCTCGATGGTCCGCAGCGCCGCGTCGGGCAGCAGGCGCACCATGTGCTCGCCGTGCCGATGGGGCACGATGTGGTCGTCGTCGCCGTGCCACCAGCGCACCGGGACCTTCACGTCCGCGGCGTCGAAGCCCCAGTACCTCGAGAAGAGGATCAGGTCGGAGAGGGGCGCGGTCACCTGCTTGCGGCTGCCGTTGAGCAGGTCGTCGAGGAACATCGCCTTGAACTCCGGCCGGGCCAGCAGCTCGCGGTCGCCCGGCGGCTGCATCCGGGCGTAGAGGTCGAGGGCGGGGCCTCCGAGCGGGGCGAGGATCCGCAGACCGATGGTGAGCGCGATGCCGATCGGGACCCGCGCCACCGAGACCAGCGGCGCGAGGTGCGCGGCAAGGGAGACCAGGCCGCCGGTCGGCGCGTCGACGCCCTGGGTGGGCGCCACCCCACCGAGCACGGCGATGCCGAGCACGCGGTCGGGCATGGCCGCGCCGGCCGCGAGCACGTAGGCGCCGCCCCCGGACAGGCCGATCAGGTGCATCTTGTCGATGCCGAGAGTGTCGGCGACCAGCTCGAGGTCACCGGTCCAGTCGAGGATCGACTCGTAGACGTGGGGCGTCGACGAGCCGATGCCCGGCCGGTCGACGCCGATGATGCGCAGCCCCTCGCGGTCGGCGTACGCCCGAGCCTCGACCGGGATCTGGCGGCGTGCGCCCGGAGTGCCGTGCATCCAGATGATCGCGTCGCCGTGGGGGGACCCGAACTCCGCGAAGCCCAGACGACGGCCGCCGCGCACGGCGATGCTGCCCTCGAGCCGGGGCCTGGTGACCACCTCGTTCATGACACCAATGCTGTCACAGTCAAGAGCATTCGACACCAACCGTCCATATCGGTCCGAAGGCGCCCTTGAAACGGTTACGTGGTTATGCAATCGCCTCCGCCGAAACCTCTGCTGCGGGATGCTTTGCCCAAGGCGCTTGACCGAGGGGCGGTTTGCGCAGTCACGAAGGAAATCCCATGTTCAGCACAGGTCTCCGCCCATCTCGTGGGCTCCGCCGTCGGACCGGAGCCGCCGTCGCGGCCCTCACGACCGCAGCAGTCGTCTCGGCCCTCACCACTGCCCCGGTCGCGTCCTCCGCACCGAGCTCGCAGTGCCCGCTCCCCTACCCCGTCGCCGGCGTGACGAAGGGGCAGCCCGTCACGGGTCTCACCGTCACCTCCGGGACCACACCCACCGACTTCTCCGGGCAGGTGGTCGGCGTGATCAGGGACGGCATCGCCCCCGGTCTCGACATGGTCCTGGCCAGGCTCACGTCCCCCGAGATCGACCGCGTGGGCGGGATCTGGCAGGGCATGTCCGGCTCCCCCGTCTACGCGGCCGACGGCAGGCTCATCGGCGCCGTGGCCTACGGCCTCTCGTGGGGTCCCTCCCCCGTCGCCGGCATCACCCCGGCCGCGGAGATGTACCGGCTGCTCGAGGCCGCGCCCACGGACCCCGCGGCCCGGGCCACCCTCCGGCTGGCCGACGGCGAGGGCAGTGTCGACATCCCCCGCGTCATGACGCAGCGGCTGGTCAGCGCGGGGCTCGTCGAGCGCGAGGAGGCCCAGGACGGCCTCACCCGCCTTCCGATCCCGCTCGGTATCTCGGGCATGGCGAGCGCCAAGCGCCTCCAGCAGGCGAAGAAGGCGTTCGCCCTCCCCGGGGTGCGGGTGCACCAGACGGGCACGGTCACCTCGGCCGACGAGCCGATCCCGGTGGTCGCGGGCGGCAACCTCGCCGCGTCGCTGGCCTACGGCGACCTGTCGGCCGTCGGTGTGGGCACGGCGACCGCCGTCTGCGGCGCGGAGGTGCTCGCGTTCGGACACCCGATGGTCTTCTCCGGGCCGAGCCACCTCACCATGCACGGCGCCGACGCGGTCTTCGTGCAGGAGGAGAGCCTCGGCCCCCCGTTCAAGGTGGCGAACGCCGGCGCGCCTATCGGAGGCATCGCCCAGGACCGGCTTGCCGGTATCTACGGGATGCAGAGCTCCGCTGCGGTCCCCGACACCACGGACATCACGTCGTACGTCGAGGTGCCCGGTGAGTGGTCGCGCACCGGGACGACCCGGATCAGCATGCCGGACTCGGTGCCCGACATGGCGGCGTTCCACCTGCTCGTCGACCAGGACCGGGTCTTCGATGCGATCAGCGGCGGCTCCGCGCAGGTCGGCTGGACGGTCACCGGCACGCGGGCAGACGGGCGGACCTTCACGTTCACGCGCAGCGACCGGTTCGCCAACCAGTACGACATCTCGTTCGAGCCCACGTGGGATCTCTACGACCAGCTCGCCCAGATGCACTTCAACGACGTCGAGAACATCACGCTGGACAGCATCCGGACCACCTCGTCGATGACGCGCAAGTACAGCGCCTACTCGATCGCCAAGGTGCGGATCCTGATGGGCAAGCGCTGGCAGGACCTGCGGACCGACCGGCCGCTGTTCCTGCGCGGGGGCACCACCAGGAAGTTCCGGGTGCTCCTCACCTCGAAGCAGCTCGGCCCGGCCCGGGTCCAGCTCGTCCTCCCGGTGCCGAAGCAGATCGGCCGCAAGAGCGGCATGCTGGAGATCCTCGGCGGCGGCTCGTACTACGGCGGCGGTGAGGGCGAGTTCTCGGAGGCGGGCTACGTCGGCGCCACCGGCCCCGAGACGTTCGACGCCCTGCTGCGCAGGCTGCGCGAGACGCCGCGCAACGACCAGGTCCTCGCGAACCTGACGCTGTACAAGCGCAGCGGACTCGTCATCAAGCGGTCGGCGCGCGCTGGCACCCAGGCGGTCGTGACCGGCGGCGTTGCGGTCGAGGTGCAAGGACGCGGCTGACCCGAGGACCAGCACCCACGCAGACGGGTGGCCGACCATCACGGTCGGCCACCCGTCGTACGTTCAGGTGTCTCAGGCTGCCTGGGTGCGGCCCCGGCCGCCGCGCCGGCGTCGGTTGCGGCTGCGGCTGCCGGTCGGCGCGGCCTGGAGCTCCTCCGTGGCAGCGCGCGTGCGGCCCTGATTGGCCTGGCCCCGGGCGCCCGGGCTCGCTCTGGCCGCTCTGGCCCTGGCGGGTCCGTCCCTGACCCGAAGGGGTCCGCGTCCGGCCCTGGCCGGCCGGGGACTTCGCCCGGGCCTGGGGCTGGGTCTGTGTCAGCGCCGCGGCCTCGACCTTGGGCGCGGGCGGGCCGACGAGGCGGCGCAGCTCCTCGGAGCCGGCCCGGACCGACAGGCTCGTCGGGCTGACCTTGGCCAGGCGCACGAGCGTGGCGACGTCCTTCTTCTGCTCGGGGGTCACCAGCGTGACGACCGAGCCTGCAGCGCCGGCTCGCGCGGTGCGACCCGAGCGGTGCAGGTACGCCTTGTGCTCGGACGGCGGGTCGACGTGGATGACCAGCTCGACGTCGTCGACGTGGATGCCGCGGGCGGCGATGTCGGTCGCGGCGAGGACGCGCACGTCACCGCTGCTGAAGGCCGCGAGGTTCCGCTCGCGCGCGTTCTGCGACAGGTTGCCGTGCAGGTCGACCGTGGGGATCCCGGCGGCGGTGAGCTGCTTGGCGAGCTTCTTGGCCGCGTGCTTGGTGCGGGTGAAGAGGACCGCGCGACCGTGACCGGAGGCGAGCTCGCGGATGACGGCGTTCTTGTCGGCCGCGGCCACGTGGAGCAGGTGGTGCGACATCGCCGGCGGCGGGGCCGCGGCCGAGTCCACCGAGTGGGTCATCGGGTCGGTGAGGTAGCGGCGCACGAGGACGTCGACGTCGTTGTCCATGGTCGCCGAGAAGAGCATCCGCTGGCCCTTCTTCGGCGTCTTGTCGAGGAGGCGCTTCACCGCGGGCAGGAAGCCCATGTCGGACATGTGGTCGGCCTCGTCGAGCACGGTCACCTCGACCGCGCCGAGGTCGCACAGGCCCTGGCTGATCAGGTCCTCGAGGCGGCCCGGGGTGGCGACGAGCACGTCGACCCCCTTGCGGAGCGCGGCCACCTGAGGGTTCTGGCGGACGCCGCCGAACACGACCGTGGTGCGCAGGCCGAGGGCTGTGCCGAGCGGCTCGATGGAGGCGAGGACCTGGTTGGCCAGCTCGCGGGTCGGCACGAGCACGAGCCCGCGCGGCCGCATCGGGGCGCGACGGGTCGCGGACTGCGAGATGCGCACGACGGTCGGGATGCCGAAGGCGAGGGTCTTGCCGGACCCGGTGCGCCCGCGGCCGAGCACGTCGCGGCCCGCGAGCGTCGTCGGCAGCGTGGCCGCCTGGATCGGGAAGGCGGTCGTGAGACCGCGGTTGTCGAGCTCGCGCACGATCGGCTCGGGGAGACCGAGATCACGGAAGGTGGGAGCGGCCGGGGTGGTCCCGGCATGGGTGTGGTTCTGCACAGCAGTCCTCACAGTAGGAGTTCTGGCCGCAGTGCTTGTTCGGCTGGGAGGGGGCTCCGGGCTCGGTGCTCGTGAAGCAGCTCGAGCGGGCCACCGTCAAAGAGAAACCGCGCTGTCCATAGCGCGAAAGCAGACGACCTCGATGCGCCAGGTAGGCGAATCTGTCTCAATTGTGCCCCACGAGCGCCGGATCGCCCAATCGCCCGGCGCCCGGCGGGTCGTCAGCCCTCTGCGTGGGCGGCGTCGCGGATCTCCCCGACGAGCTCCTCGAGCACGTCCTCGAGCGTGACGAGGCCCAGCACCGTGCCGTCGTCGGAGACGACGCGCCCCATGTGGGCACCCCGTCGCTGCAGCGTCTCGAGAGCGTCGTGCAGCACCTCGTGCTGGCGCACGGTCGCGAACGGCCGCACCCACTTGTCGTCGACGGTGCGCTCCCGCCGGGCGGGCTCCGTCTCGAGCACGTCCTTGATGTGGAGGTACCCCATCAGGTCCCCGCCGTCGGCGGTCACCGGGAACCGCGAGAAGCCGGTCGACGCGCAGACCGCCTCCACCTCGGCGACGGTCGCGCCACGGGAGACGGTGCTGAGGTCCTCGGCCCTCATGAGCACGCTGGTCACGGTCCGCTCGGTGAAGCCGAGGGCGCCGGCCAGCCGGTCGTACTCGTCCTTCGGCAGCAGCCCCTCGCCTCGGGACTCGTCCACGAGAGCGGCCACCTCCTCGCGGGTGAAGGCGGAGGTGATCTCCTCCTTGGGCTCGACCCGCATCAGTCGGAGTACGCCGTTCGCGATGGCGTTGAGCACGACCACCAGGGGCTTGAGAACCATCACGACGAGCATCATCGGGGGCCCGAGGACGATCGCAGAACGCTCGGGGCCCGCGATCGCGATGTTCTTCGGCACCATCTCGCCGAGCACCACGTGGAGGTAGACGACGATGCTCATCGCCACCACGAACGCGACGGGGTGGAGCAGGTTGTCCGGGATCCCCGCGGCGTGGAAGAGCGGCTCGAGCAGGTGGGCAACGGCGGGCTCGCCGATCGCACCGAGACCGAGGGAGGCGACGGTGATGCCGAGCTGGGCGCCCGCCATCACGAGGGAGACGTTCTCCATGGCGCGAAGGGTCGTGCGTGCCATGCGGGAGCCGGCCGCCGCCCGCGGCTCGATCTGGGTACGACGTGCCGAGATCAACGCGAACTCCGCGCCGACGAAGAACGCGTTGGCGGCGAGGAGCGCGACCGCGATGAGGAGGGCGGTGAGGTCACTCATCGGTGGCCTCCCCGCTGCCGGCGCGGCGTGACGTCAGCGTCAGGCGGTCGATCCGCAGCCCGTCGAGGCGCTCAATGGTGATGACCGCCTCCTCCGGCTCGAGCGGCTCGCCCTCCTCGTCGAGACGTACGGGCAGGGGTGCGACGACCTGGTCGCCCGGCTCGGGCATCCGGCCCAGCAGCTGCAGGAAGAGCCCGGCGACCGTGTCGTAGTCGTCGTGCTCGGGAAGGTCGATGCCGGTCGCAGTGGCCACCTCGTCGGGACGGAGCAGCCCGGAGACCGACCAGGCGCCGTCGCTACGCCTGCGGATGCGGGCGCCGAGCGGGTCGTGCTCGTCGGCGATGTCACCGACGATCTCCTCGACGACGTCCTCGAGCGTCACGACACCGGCCGTGCCGCCGTACTCGTCGACCACGACCGCCATCTGGAAGCCCTCGGTGCGCAGCAGCTCCAGGAGCGGGTCGAGCCGCAGGGTCTCGGGTACGACGGTCGCGTCGACCATGATGCTGCGGACCCGTGTCGAGCGGCGCTTGTCGAACTCGACGGCGACGGCGTTCTTCACGTGCACCGCACCCACGACGTTGTCGTTCTCCCCCGAGACGACGGGGAAGCGTGAGTGGCCGGTGGCTCGCGCGAGCTCGATCACGTCGGCGACGGGCGCGTTGGCCTCGACGCTGTCCATGTGGACGCGCGGGGTCATGATCTCCCCCGCCGTACGTCCGCCGAAGGCCACCGAGCGCTGCATCAGGTCGGCGGTCTCGGTGTCGAGGGTCCCCTGCTTCGCCGAGCGGCGGATCAGCGAGGCCAGCTCGGCTGAGGTCCTCGCGGACCGCAGCTCCTCCTGGGGCTCGATGCCGAGCTGGCGGACGATGGCGTTCGCCGAGCCGTTGAGCACCCGGATCGGGTAGTGCATCACGGTGGTGAACCCACGCTGGAGCGCCTGGGTCGCCTTCGCGGTCGCCATCGGCTTGGCGATCGCGAGGTTCTTGGGCACCAGCTCACCGAAGACCATGGTGGTGGCGGTGGCGAGGAAGAGCCCGATGCCGATCGCGATCGGCCGGACCGCGGTCTCAGGAACACCCGCAGCCTCGAGAGGACCGTCGACGAGCTGCGCGATCGCCGGCTCGGCGAGGAAGCCGATCGCCAGGTTCGTGACGGTGATCCCGACCTGCGCGCCCGAGAGCTGGGTCGACAGCGACCGCAGGGCCGACTGGACGCCCTGGGCGGCGCGGTTGCCCTCGGTCGCCTCACGCTCGACCGCTGCCCGGTCGACGGTGACGAAGGCGAACTCCGCCGCGACGAAGACGCCGCAGGCGAGCACCAGGCCCAGCGAGACCGCGAGAAGGAGGATTTCGATCATGCCGCGTCACCGCCGAGGTCGGGGTGACGCGTGGGTTGTTGCGAGTCGTCCATCGAGGTGGTCGGCCCTGTCCTTCTGTCTCGTGGGGTCGGTCATCTCCAACGTAACCCAACTGGGAACCGCGGACTAAAACCGGTTCCCCCCACCGTCGGCGTCAGGGCGCCGGGCCGATCGTCTCGACCGGGTCAAGGCTCATAGCCGCATGGTGGCAGCGGACGGGTCGAGCCGCCATGGGTAGAGCAGGCCAGCCGTCGATGACTCCGGGTCAGAGGTCCTCGGAGCTCCGGCTGTGGAGCGAGCGCATGGTCTTGCCGAACAGCGCCATGGCTCCGGCGGCGAGCTGGTCGGCCTCCGCGCTCAGCTCGGGGAAGCGCCAGCGGCACTCCTCCGCGAAGGAGATGGTGCGCTCCAGGTCCTGGCTCAGGCGGTCCACGAGCTCTTCAGGGTCCAAGGCAAGTGTTCCCATCGCCCTCTGCGGTGGTACGTGGCTCATCGTTGCCCCCTCGACCTGCGGACCGTCGTCCCTGACGATCCTGCTGACTCCCCCATTCAACGTCCGGGGCCCCTGCCGCATGGCGCGAATGGCCCTGCGTGAACGTGCATTGCGCAGACCTGCACCTTTACCTACAAGCCGGACAGAACGTCCCCCATGAGGCAGCCACATGGCCCCGATGCACCATTGCCCTCACCCACGGCCGCCGACATGGTGAAGGGGCGGGGCACTGGCTCCGGCATCGCCGTCGAGCCGCCAGGGTGGTCCTCCGAGCACGGGGGTCGGAGGCCCACCACCGGCTCCTCGGCCGGCACGAGCCGAGGAGGGCATCGGGTGGACAGTTCCGCATCCCGGTTCCACTCCGTCGACGGCCGCAGCTTCGTCGGCGAGGTGCCGCTCGACCAGCCGCTCCTGACCGGGGACTTCGTGCTGCTCGACCCGCCCGGGTCGAGCCGGCTGCTCGCCCAGGTGCTGGAAAAGCACGTCAGCGGCCGCACCTCGCAGACCTCCGGTGCGCTGAGAGCAGCAGTCCTGCCGGACGGGACCGTCGGGCCGGTGACACCGAGGCCCTTCACGGACGCTGCCGCGCACGTGCCGCCCGCCGAGGTCGTCGACGCGTTCCAGCGGTGGTCCGGAGCGGACCTCGCGATCGGTGCCACGCTCTCCGGGCACCAGACAGAGTCGCCCGCCCTGTTGCGGCGCAAGGGGTTCAACCGGCACACGTTCGTCTGCGGGCAGAGCGGGTCGGGCAAGACCTACGCCCTGGGCGTCCTGCTCGAGCAGCTGCTCGCCGAGACCGAGCTCCCCATGATCGTGATCGACCCGAACGCCGACTTCGTGCGCCTCGGCAGTGTGCGACCCGGTGCCGACCCGAGACGCGCCGCGCGGCTCAGCTCGGCCGATGTCCGCGTGCTGAGGGCTCCCTCTGGCTCCCTGCCGGAGGGGACGGAGCAGCTGATGGTCAGCTTCGCGCAGCTGTCGAGCGCGGCCAAGGCAGCGGCGTTGCGGGTGGATCCGGTGCGCGACCGGGACGAGTACAACGACCTGCTGCGCATCCTCGACGCGTCTGCCGGCCAGCGGGAGGTGTTCGCGTTCGCCGAGCAGCTCTCGTCCGAGGACAGCGACGTCGCCCAGGCGGTGGTCAAGCGCGTCCAGAACCTCGGGATCCTCCAGTGGGACATCTGGTCACGCGGCAGGACCTCGCTGCTCGACTACGTGGAGGCCCATCCGCGCTGCCTCGTCCTCGACGTCTCCGGATGCCACGTGCCGCAGGAGCGGTCCGTCGCGGCTCTCGCCCTGCTCGACCACCTGTGGGAGCGACGCGAGGAACGCCGTCCCGTCCTCGTCGTGGTCGACGAGGCCCACAACCTGTGTACGTCGGAGCCGGTGGACGCGCTGCAGGCGGCAGTCACCCAGCGTCTCGTCCAGGTCGCCGCCGAGGGACGCAAGTACGGGCTGTGGCTGATGCTCTCCACCCAGCAGCCCCACAAGATCCACCCCAACGTCCTCTCCCAGTGCGACAACCTGATGCTGATGCGGATGAACTCGACCGCCGACCTCGCACGTCTCGGCGACGTCTTCGGCACCGCTCCTCCGCAGATGCTCGCGACGGCCACCTCGTTCCGGCAGGGCGAGATGCTGCTCGCGGGCGGGTTCGTCGCGGCGCCGATGATCGCGCGCGTCGCCGAGCGGCTGACCGAGGAGGGCGGGAGCGACGTCGCCGTGCCACTCCGTGACTCGCGCGCCGACGGGTCCGTGCCCGATCAGCGGGCCGCAGTGGAGACCCAGGTCTCGCCGGCGTCGTCGGACACGAACAGCTCGTGAGGGTGGGGATCGGACCGGTCCAGCGCGAAGACGCTGACGCCGTCGCCGGACGCCGCCGTCGCGAGGACCTCCAGAGTGCGACTCCCCGCTGTCGCTCGAGTCGAACGGCTCCCCGGTCTCCACCGGGAGGAGCTCGGCCCAGTCGTCGCCGTCGCTGACGTGAAGCCCGACGGGACGTGAGCCGGCGCGGTTCATCCGCTGGTCGCTCCACGCAATGACGTCGACGAGGAGCCGCCCGTCGGGGAGAACACCGACCGTCCGACGTACGCCTGGGGGTCGCTGCTCACATCGAGGACCTCCCAGGTGCTCCCCCCGTCGCGGCTCCGGTGCATCCATCCGAACGGTAGGAGTGTCGCGCCATCCCCTCCGCCGAGGACCGTCATGGCTCCCTCACCCCCACCGTCGACGAGGCTGAGCAGAACGCCGACCGACTGCGGCAGCAGGTGCTCCTGCCAGTTGCTCCCTCCGTCGTCGGACCACACGACCTTCGCCTGGCCTCCAGGGAGGTCGTGGACCACTCCGCGCAGCCGACCGTCCGGCGCGAGCTCCAGGTCCGTGGTCTCCGGCGGCGTGGTGATGCGGTGAGCAGCGCCGGTGGCCGGGTCGACCGCGACGAAGCGAGCGGGACCGTAGTCGAATCTCGCGACGACCTCGCCCTCGCCGACCGGGCCGGCGTCGTCGGCAAGCCTGATCGGGACCGTCCGCCCGTCGGCGTGAAGGATCATCCGCGTCCGCGAGCCCCAGCTGACGTAGAAGGCATCCGGCCCCGCGACCATCACGACGGGGGACGCCTGCCCCGGCACATCGAGGTCGGTGCGGTCCTCGAACCCGTTGCCGGTGACGGTCACCGCCGTGCGCCGACGGTTGCATCTCTTGTCGAAGCACACCTGCCACACAGCGGCTCGCACCTGCGGGTCCTCGGCGGACACCCGGAGCACGCGCAGCTGGGCATTCGGGTGGTCCACCACCTCGGTCGCGGTCAGCTTCGGACCGGGGTCGGGCGTCGACGGGGGCGTCGGGAGCGGTACGTCGACCGGTGCCCTGTCCGGGGTCGGCAGCCCGATCTGGCCGCCGACCACGCCGACCGCGACCATCGCAGCGGCAGCGAGCATCACGGTCGCCCGGGTCCGTCGCTGTCGACGGCGTCCACGGCTCTGGAGGTCGTCGAACGACCTCGGCGTCGCGGAGCGGGCAGCCGAGCGGCTCACCTCGCTGTCGAGAAGCTCGTCGAGATCACGCATGAGGGGTCTCCTCCCCGACTCGCGCTGGGTCCGTCCGGGGCCCACGGCTCCTGGCCTCCTGCTCCGCGAGCGCGATCGCGAGGGCTGCCCTGCCGCGGCTCAGCCTTGCCTTGACCGTGCCGATCGGGGCACCCACCGCCAGCGCGACCTCGTGGAGCGGCAGGTCGGCGAGGTAGTGCAGCGCGATCGCCTCCCGCTGCCCCGCGGGAAGCCGCCGCAGCGCCGAGACGAGCAGGTGTCGGTCGTCGCTGAGGTCGGCGGGATGGCGACCGTGGTCGGTCGTGGCGACAGTCGAGGCGCTCTGCAGCTGCCGCCCGAGCTGCCGGCGCCGCCACCTCGTCCGCGACAGGTTCACAGCGACGGTCCTGAGCCACGCCTCGGGGTTGTCCGTACGCTCGAACCGCCGCCGGTGCTGGACGGCACGGACGAACGCCTCCTGGACGACGTCCTCGGCCTCGGCCATGTCCCCGCACACCGCGTAGAGCTGGCCGACGAGGCGACGGTACGACGAGTCGTACAGGTGCCGCACCAGGTCCTCGCCCATCAGTGCCCCTTCGCTGCCGTCCCGCTCGGTCTCCCCCGTGTCTCACAGGTACGACCTGTGGGCATTCGAGAAGGTTGCATCGAATTCTGGGACGCGTCCACGGATCTGGCTCATGCCGTTCACCCGACGGACGGGGCGACCGCTGACCGCCGTCGGCACGAGGTCAGATGCCCTGCTCCAGGGCCTCGGCCGGCGCGCCTGTGCGGTGACCGCACAACTCCAGCATCGCGACGAGAGCACCGTGGAGTACGTCGGCGCCCTCGATGTGCTCCGGGACGACGGCGGCGAGGTCGCGCGGGGCCATGAGGACCGCGCTGTCCTGGAAGCCCCCGAGCCCACCGTGTGCACCGACGAGGTCCTCGAAGGCCGCGACGTCGGCGGTCCACGTGTCCACGCTGCTGTTGACGTAGAGGTCGGGTGCTTCGTCCATGAGCACCGCCCTCAGCAGGACGCGTCGGGCGTGCGGGCCGAACGGCTCGAGCGGGTCGGTCCCCTCGACCGTGCCCGAGCGGAGGTCCACGCGCCCGTCGGCTCCGACCGCCCAGGGGACGCCCTCGCCGTCGATGCCGGCGACGAAACCGACCCCTGGATGTCCCGCGAGTCCCGGGACCAGACCGGGCCAGCGTGCCGACAGATCGTCCAGCGTGTGCCGGTGCGGGCCGCGGAGGTAGATGAGACCGAGGTTGCCCGACCCGAGGACGATCGGCTCGTCCTCGCCCGGCTCGATCCGCTCCGCGTCGTACTCCTGGGCGATCCTGCGGTCGGCCCGGTCGACGAGCCTTCCGGTCACGGGGCTGGTCGACCCGACGTCCCCGACGAGCGCCTCCGCGCGGCCCCACCCCTCGACGGGAGCGTCGAACGAGCTCACCGTCTGGGCCATCAGCTCCTGGCAGAGGCCGGGCAGGTCCTGGCCGAACCGGTCCTTGAACGAACGGCCCTGGGACTGGCCGTGGTCGGAGAGCACGACGATCCGGTAGCGACGGGCCGCACCCTCGGCCAGCCGCTCCAGCGAGGCCAGCACCTGGTCGAGGCCGTCGAGCGCTGCCAGCGACTCGGGCCGGAACATGCCCGCGTGGTGGGCGATCTCGTCGTAGTCGACGTAGTCCACGTAGATGGACCGGGTGCCGCGCCGCATCTCCTCGGCCACCAAGGCGGTGTTGAGGTCGCGCAGCAACGCGTTCGTGACCGCTCGGAGCATTGCGAAGGTCCAGCCTCGATGCACGCGCGGGTCCACGTCGCGGCGGACCTGGCGGCCGGCCTGCCACCGCTCCTTGACGATTTCCGCGATGGTGCGGGTGAAGCTGCGCATGAAGCCGCCCGGTGAGGCGACGAACCACGCCACCGCGCGGCGGGTCTGGGTCGAGCCTCGGTTGACCTCGACCCGGCTCATCGTCAGGACCGCCCGGGGGGCGTCGCCCGTGAAGAGGTTCGAGATGGAGACGCCGTCGTCCCACAGCAGGCCGCGTCCGTGGCTGGCCCGTTCCTCGATCACCCGGGCGTCCGCCGGCTTGTTGGCCACCAGGACCCGGTCTGCCTCGCGGTCGTACCAGCGGAACGCCGGCACCCGGTCGACCGTGCCGTGGAGGATGCCGAGCTGGCTGGCGGGCGTGGTGCACGGCAGCTGAGGCGTCCACTCGCGCATTTCGTAGTCGCCGTTCGCCAGCCAGCGCCGGATCGTGGGTACGGCGCCCGACTGCACCGCCCAGCGCAGTACCGGGAAGGGCACTCCGTCGAGCTGGACGAACAGCACCCCGTCGATGTCCGGGTCACCCACCTTCGCCGGCCGTCGGCCCCGCCGTTGCAGGGAGGTCACCAGGCCGTCGTCGGTGCCCGCCGTTGCGGCCCAGGCGATGACGGTCCCCACCGCGGCGACGATCCAGCTCGCTCCCACGGCGGCCCAGAAGTCCGAGGTCATCGAGGGAACGAGCAGGATCGCGGCGTACATGATCACCGCCTGACCGGCGAACGCGAGGAGGAGGACGGCGAGCCACCCGAGCCGGGCAGACACCTCGACGAGGAGCGGCCTGAGGACGAGGCCGATGACGCCCGAGACACCCGTGACGGCGACGTACGCCCAGGGCGAGGAGGCGGACAGATCCGACAGGATCCCATCGGCGGCCCACAGCGCAAGTGCGGCTATCGCCCACGCCACGAAGAAGCGCGCGACGTCCGAGCCTCGTAGCCGGAACCGGGGTCGACCTGCTCGCATCCGCGCTCCTTCCCTCCTGACCCGTAGGCCGAGGGTGTGCTTGCACGGTATTGCCGCCGTCGAGGCGTCTGGCAGGGGCGAAGGTCACCTGCTCGGGGATGCCCGTCGCCCGACCTGACCAACCCTGGGAGGAGACGGCAAGAGGTCAGGCGACGGGTCCCTCCCCGCACGTAAACCGCTACAGCTCCCGGATGCGTTACACCTGTGCACGAGTCGGTCTCGTGGGGCCTGTGTTGTTGCCCGACCGCAGTTCTCCGACGAGGTAGGCCGGCAGCGTGGCGGGGTGTCGATCCCGGGCAAACCTGGCACACTTCGGGCGACCGCAGCCTGCCGGAGAGGAGTGAACATGAACACCCGAACCATTGCCATCGCC
Organism: uncultured Actinomycetota bacterium; assembly: GCA_963701425.1. Taxonomy (GTDB): domain Bacteria; phylum Actinomycetota; class Actinomycetes; order Propionibacteriales; family Nocardioidaceae; genus Nocardioides_C. The sequence continues at coordinate 876,979 of CAVPAG010000018.1, forward strand.
GCACTGGTCATCGCCGTGATCGTCCTGCTGATCCTCGTGCTCTGACCGAGCTGGGGCCCGTTCACGCGGACTCCCCTGCCGCCGGTGAGGCCCACGGCTTGGGCGTCGGTCAGGCCGAGCCCGACCGACGCCCAAGCGGCGCCCCGGCTCGATGGCCTCTCGTTCGCTGGTGTGACCCCGGGCCGGCGTCACACTGCCGGTGTCGCGGCATCCCATCGGAAGGCGCCCGTCAGCCAAGCCGTACGGCGGTGCCCGACGCGCTTACCATCAGCATGCTGTTGCCGACGGTCTCGTAGTCGATGTCGACCGAGAGCACGGCGTCCGCGGAGAGCTTGGCCGCCTGCTGTTCCAGTTCCTCCAGAGTGCCCGCCACACCCGCGCCCAGCTCGTTCTCGTAGGAGCGGGAACGGCCACCGAAGACGTTGCGGACACCCGCCGCCACGTCCTTGAACGCGTTCACGCCCAGCACTGACTGGGCACAGACCACGCCCAGGTACTCCACGACTGGACGTCCCTCGACGGCGTTGGTGGTGGTGACGATCATGAGGAAGCCCCTGTCTCCGCGCGACGACTGGCCGCAAGTGCGACCAGCGGGGTTCAGTGTGACCGGCCCGTGCACCCTTCGCATCCCCCGCGGAAGGTGGGAACCGGGTCGGCCCGCGCCAGGCGGCCGGGCAGGCGCCCGTCACGTAGCACCAACCGCGCAACCTGCTCCCAAGCCTCCACCAACACCCCGAGCCGAGTGTCGCCAACCTTTCCTGGCCGCGTTGCGTTGAGGATGTAACGCGGCGACGATCGGGGGCATTTGGTGGCGGAGGACGACCGCGAAACGTTCACGCGGTGGGCATCGCAGCGGCAGCTTGCACTGCTCCGGCTTGCCGTGCTCGTCTCGGGTGACCACCACCGCGCCGAGGATCTTGTCCAAGAGGCGCTGACCCAGGTCGCGTTGCGCTGGCGTACGTTGCGGGACGGGCACCCTGAGGCGTACGCGCGACAGGTCATCGTGCGCGGCAACATCTCGTGGTGGCGCCGACACCGCCGCGAGGTCGTCACCGACACCCCCGATGCGGGCGAGACCAGAGCGTTCACGACGTACGACGAGGAACGCGCCGACCACCGTCACGCGCTCGACCGGGCGCTCGCGAGCCTGACCGACAAGCAGCGTGCGGTTCTCGTGCTCCGATTCTACGAGGACCTCACCGAGCGCGAGACCGCTAGGACGCTCAACGTCAGCGTTGGAACCGTCAAGAGCCAGACGCATCACGCACTGGCCCGCCTCCGCGAGAGCTCGGCTCACCTCGCGCTGATGCTGGAGGACCTGCGATGACCGACCACGACTTCCGCGAGCTCCTGCACGACCGCGTGCAGGACCTCACCGTCCCCGACCTGTCCGTCGCCGCCTGGGATCGGGCTCGCCGGATCAAGCGTCGTCGTGCTCGAACTGCGGTCGCCACTGTGGCCATCGTCGGAGTGCTCGCCGGCGCGGCGCTGTGGAGCCCGACGGACAACCGCAGCGCCGATCCTGTGCGCCCCGCGCCGACACCGGCGCCCACGGGTTCTCCGGAACCGAGCCCGCCGCCGCCGGTGGCGCCGTATCCCGGTGGTGGCGCGAGGCCGGACGCCTCCTACCGGGGTTGGCCGGTGTTCTGGGGCCCTCTGCCCGAGCAGGAGGGGATGCTGCCGCCCATCGACTCGCCGCTGCCCGCTCGAATCGACCTTTCGGCGCCGGCGTCACCGCTGTCCGACGACCCGATCAAGTCCGCCCGAGCGGCCTACGTAATCACCGACGGCGACGGCCGACAGCGGGTGTTGCTGCTCGCCCAGGACGGGTCGCTGCGATCGGTCGACGTGACTCGGCTCCAGCCGCTCCTGGCCGACGGAGGTCAGGACGTGTCCATCGCCCGGGAGACCCTGCTTTCGCCCGGCGGTCAGTACCTCGCTTTCCCTCAGGACGGCCGCGTCGAGGTGTTGACCGTGGCGACCGGCGCGTGGCGGACCATCGACGTGGGCGGCGCACCCACAGCCTGGTTGGAGTGGCTCGGAGACGAAGACCTCTTCCTCCAGCCGGGCCGACTCGGCGGCCAAGGTCCCACGTACAACGCAGTGACTGGCATGCGGAACGGCGGAAACGGTGTCGCGGTGCCGGTCGGGCCCTTCGATCCCGCGATCCACGTGCCGGTCGGCCGCTACCGGCAGGGGCCACTCGGGACTGCGCAGACCTGGACCGCGATCACCGGTCTGCCCTTGCCCGACGACTCGGCGCAAGCGGCGCGCGTTCTGGTCGTCGACGCCTTTGAAAGCGACAACAGCGCCCTGCTGACGCTGGGAGAGTCCGCACGGTCGACGCCACGCCCCGACGACTGCTGCTCGGCGCAGTTCTGGCTCGACACCGAGCACATCGTCTACGAATCACCAACCGACCCGCGCCGCCTCGTCGCGTGGCGCGTCGGAACTCACGAGCTCGCCGTCGTTACCACGATCACCGGCGCGCCCAACCAACGGCTCGTGTCGAGCTACGTCAGGGTCTGGAATTGACTCAAGGCGCCAAGCGGAGCTGGAACGCTGCGGCGGCCGGGGCTCGTGCGGACTCTCTTGCGGACCGAGGCCCCGAAGCCGGACTGCTGCCGCTCGACTTCGGCGGCCAACATGCGTCCTGACCTGGGAAAACGTTTGGTAGGGCGGGTGGGACTCGAACCCACGACCCAAGGATTATGAGTCCTCTGCTCTAACCGACTGAGCTACCGCCCCGCGCACGCACCCGTTCGGGCTGGTGCGCGACGGCAGCCTACCGTCCGATGTGTGGCCTGGAGGCCGCTCCCCTGCCATCCTCTGAGCATGAGCGACATGTCCCAGGACCAGAGCCCACTGGAACACGTGAACGAGGACTGGCAGACCGCGCTGTGTGTGGTCGCGCACCCTGACGACATGGAGTTCGGGGCAGCCGCCGCCGTGGCGCGTTGGACCGCGCTCGGCAAGAGAGTCGTCTACTGCATGGTGACCAGCGGTGAGGCAGGCATCGACGGGATGTACCCCGAGGAGGCTCGCCAGGTCCGCGAGTCGGAGCAGGTCGAGTCGGCGCGGATCGTCGGGGTCTCCGAGGTCGACTTCCTCGGGCTGCCCGACGGGATCCTCGAGTACGGCGTGCCGCTGCGTCGCGCGATCGCCGGCGTCGTACGTCGACACCGACCCGACATCGTGGTCACGAACAACTTCCGCGACACGTGGGGCGGCCGGGCACTGAACCAGGCCGACCACATCGCGACAGGGAAGGCGACCCTGGACGCCGTGAGGGACGCCGGGAACCGCTGGGTCTTCCACGAGCAGCTGGAACGGGGCCTCGCGCCCTGGGGCGGGGTTCGCGAGGTCTGGGCGGCGGCCTCTCCCCTCTCGGGGCACGCAGCCGACATCACCGAGACGTTCGCGACGGGCGTGGCCTCGCTCGAGGCGCACCGGGCCTACATCGACGGGCTCGGCTGGGAGCACTTCGACCCCGAGGAGTTCCTCGAGGGCATGTCCCGCGCCGCGGGCAGTCGGCTCGGCGTGACGCATGCGGCGCCGTTCGAGGTCTTCCCGATGGGCTGGGGCGACTGAGACACCCCCGAAAACACGAAAGGCCCCGAAGGGCCTGTCGTTTTGTGGAGCTCCCCCGGTTGGACTCGAACCAACAACCCTCCGGTTAACAGCCGAATGCTCTGCCAATTGAGCTACAGGGGATCGCGTGCAGCGCGGATAGGTTAGCAAGTGATCTGCCCCTGCGCTAAATCGAGGGCAATGTCCTCGTCTCAGAGCCCCAGCTCCGCCTTGGCGGCCCGCAGCCCGCCTCGGCGAGTGCCATGACCTCAGGGTCCTCCGGGTCCACACCGGCGTCGAACTGGTAGGCCCACGACACCTCGCCGTCCCCTACCGGCGGACGCCGCCCGATCACCATGAGGCCGCGCTTCCCAGCCGTGACGACCCGCCGCTGGAGCACGACGGAGGCGGTGACGCGCTCGCGCACCAGCTCCAGGAACAGGCCTGGGTCCGGGACGTTGAAGGCGTGCTGGGGGCGTACCCGTCCGAACTCGCCGACCTCCGAGACGACGAGACGGTCCTCCTCACTGTCCCAGTCGGCACGTTCGATCTGCTCCCACGGGATTCGGGTCTCGACAGGCGCGACCACCGGCGGCGGCTCGACCACCGACGACGGCTCGACCGCCGAGGATTCGACCGGCGACGGGACGACGAGCAGGTCCTCGCGCGTGCCGAGGAGCCAGGTGCCGTCGGTCGCCCGCGCGCCCGCGAGGACCTTCTCCCCGCGAGCCAGGGAGGCGGCAGCGACCACCTCGGCAGGTACGTCGACGGACCGCTTGAACGGGTTGCGCCGGATCACTGGGACGACCCTCCGATCGCGCGCTCGCGCAGGTTGCGCCGGGCCTGCTCGAGCGCGACGAGCTCGCCGAACATCCGGTTGTACTCCGTCGCGTGCTCGACCGGGTTGGTCCGCTGGAGCCTCGACTTCACCTCGGAGATGCGCCGCAGGGCGGTCACCTCCTGGAGGCGGTAGACGTGTGCTGCGACGTAGGCGGCGTCCGGCTCCCTCACCGACAGCAGCGGCTCGACGGCGAGCGCGTTCAAGGCGTGCGCCGCGGGCTCGTCGGAGATCTTCTCGCGCAGCGTGGAGACCCAACCCTCGTTGCCGCGTGCGGCCGCGGGTCCGCCCAGGGCGGCCACCGCCTCCCAGATCGCCCGGTAGGACGGGTGCGTGAAGTCATGGCCGTCGACGTCCTTGGCGGTCTGCCCCACGGCGAGGGGGTACTGCACGACCAGCTTCAGCGTCTCCCGTTCCAGGGTGAACCGCGGGTCGCGCAGGTCGGGCAGCGGCGGTGGAGCCTGACGAGCCCCCTCCCCGGCGTACGACGGTCCGCCTGCCGGCGCCCCTGAACCTTCGGGGCCGGGTCGACGACGCTCGTCCGTCTTGGGGCCACGAGCCGACGCACGTCGTACCTCTGCCCTGGCCTGCTCGACGTCGACGCCGACCATGCCGGAGAGCTCGCGGGCGAACGCGTCGACCTTGGACCTGTCACGGATGCTCACCACGAGCTTGGCGGCCTCACGGAGCGCGTCGATCCGCCCGTCTGCTCTGTCGAGGTCGTAGCGGGAGACGACGTTGCTGAGCACGAAGCGGTACAGCGGGATGCGCCTGGCCACGAGCTCCCGCACCGCGGCGTCGCCCTTCTGGAGCCGGAGGTCGCAGGGGTCGAGACCGTCGGGCTCCACGGCGACGTAGGTCTGGCTGACGAACTGCTGGTCGCCGCCGAACGCGCGCAACGCGGCTCGCTGCCCCGCCTCGTCACCGTCGAAGGTGAAGATCACCTCGCCGCGGAACTCCTCGTGGTCGTGGAGCAGCCGGCGCAGCACGCGGCCGTGGTCCTCGCCGAAGGCGGTGCCGCAGGTCGCGACCGCGGTGGGCACTCCGGAGAGGTGGCAGGCCATCACGTCGGTGTACCCCTCGACGACGACCGCCTGCGACGTACGAGCGATGTCACGCCGCGCGAGGTCGATGCCGTAGAGGACATGGCTCTTCTTGTAGATCGGCGTCTCGGGCGTGTTGAGGTACTTCGCCTCGACGCGGTCGTCGTCGAAGAGTCGTCTCGCGCCGAAGCCGATGACGTCGCCGTTGGTCTCGCGGATCGGCCACAGCAGCCGGCCACGGAACCGGTCGTAGTGACCGCGCTGCCCCTGGGCGACGAGGCCACCGGTGACGAGCTCCTGGTCCGAGAACCCCTTCTGGCGCAGGTGCTTGTAGAGCGCGTCGCCGGTCCGCGGGGCGAACCCGATGCCGAAGGTCTCGGCGGCCTCCTTGTCGAAGCCGCGCTCGGAGAGGAACTGCCGCCCGGCGAGTCCGTCGGCCGAGGCGAGCTGCTCGACGTAGTAGGCGGCCGCCGCCTTGTGGGCCTCGATCAGCCGCGGCCGGAGGTTCGCGTCGCGACGCTGAGGCCGCTCGGTCCCCTCGGTGTAGCGCAGCTGGATGCCGTACTTGTCGGCGAGCCGCTCGACGGTGTCGCTGAAGCCGAGGCCGTCGATCTTCATCAGGAAGTCGATGACGTCGCCGCCTTCTCCGCACCCGAAACAGTGGTAAAAATTTCTCGTCGGAGTGACATGAAAGGACGGCGACTTCTCGTCGTGGAAGGGGCACAGGCCCTTCATCGACCCGCCGCCCGCGTTGCGCAGGGTGACGTAGTCGGAGACCACCTCGTCGATCCGTGCGCGCTCGCGGACAAGCGCGATGTCTTCCTCCCGGATCAGTCCTGCCACGAGGCGTGAGTCTACGTGCCGCCGGGGGTCCCCGGACGGGCAGATGCACAACCGGCCGGGCGCCTGCCCGAGGTGACCCCCGCTGGCGAGTGACCTGGTCGACGACCGGGCCGGAGCGGCCCTCACCCGCCGGCGGCCGTGGACGTGACCCTCAGCCTCGGTCCCAGACGACGAGGCCGTCGCTGCGGAGCCGGGCGCCCTCCGACGGCTTGTGCTCCGTGAGCCTTCCGTCGTGCATCAGGTGGCGCACGTCGACGCCGTGGGACAGGACCGCGACGTCCGCGACGACGCGGCGGTGGCAGCGCCACCACACGCTCTCGCTGCACATCACCGCGACCCGGCGAGCGGCCACCTCGTCCAGGAGCGTTCCCATCGCTTCGCGGAACTCCTCGCTCCGCGTGTGTGCGGCGTACGCCCTGAAGGCGTCCACCTGCCACCACGGGTCCTCGTCGTCGCCTGCGGGAAGCTTCCTCCGGCCGCCGAGACGCTCCTCCCAGCGGTAGTCGATGCCGATCCCGGGCAGCCACGCGGGCAGCGCGTCCCGGCTCACGGCGGCGTTCACCCGGCTCCCCGGAAACCGGCGTACGTCGACCAGCAGCTCGACCGAGGCGTCCCGGAGCAGCGAGCCGAGCCCCTCCTCGTCGAGGCGGCCGTGGCCGACCGTCAGGAGCTCAGCCACCGCGCTTGCGCACGAGCCGGTCGTGCCACTGGACCGCGGAGGCGTCGGTGAGCGAGGCGACCTGGTCGACCACGACCCTCAGCCGTGCGGCGTCGGACCCGGCCCGGGCGTGGTCGTCGCGGAACGCCGGCTCGAGCTCGTCCGGCCCGGTCTCGAGCAGGGCGGCCACCAGCTCGGCGAGCACCTCCCGCTGGGTCGCCATGAGGGTGACCCGGTCGGCTGCACGCATCACGTAGTGGGCCGCGACCCCCTTGAGGACGGCGATGGCCAGCTTCGTCTCCCGCGGCACGATCAGGTCGGCGTCGTAGCGGGTCAACGGGCCGGTGCCGTACTTGTCGTGGGTCGCGTGCTGGACGCTGGTGCAGAACGCCCCGATCAGGTCGCTGGTGAGGTTCTTCAGCGCCGCTTGGGAGCCACGACTGCCGTCATAGGAGCCGCGCGGCCACGACTGCATCGCGCGGAGGCCGGAGAGCGCGCCCTCGAGCTCGTCGTCGACGACGTCGTGGAGGTACCAGTCGCGCACGGTCTGCCACACCTCGCGGCGCCGGCCGGGGTCGTCGAGCCACGAGAGCTCGATGCGGCCGGCGACGATGCCGTCCTCGAGGTCGTGGACGGAGTAGGCGACGTCGTCGGAGAGGTCCATCACCTGCGCCTCGAGGCAGCGGCGTCCGGGCTCGGCCCCCTCGCGCATCCACGTGAACACGGGCAGGTCCTCGACGTACACACCGAACTTGCGCACCGACCGGACCTCGCCGTCGGAGTCGACCCCCTGCGAGAGCGGCGCGGTATCCCGGGGCCAGGGGTACTTGGTGCTGGCGTCGAGGGTGGCCCGGGTCAGGTTGAGGCCGACCGAGCGGCCCTCGGCGTCGGCCGACTTCGCCTCGAGCCGGGTGAGGATCCGGAGGGTCTGCGCGTTGCCCTCGAAGCCACCGCAGGAGGCGGCCAGGTCGTCGAGCACCCGCTCGCCGTTGTGGCCGAAGGGCGGGTGTCCGATGTCGTGCGCGAGCGCGGCGGTCTCCACGATGTCCGGGTCGCAGCCGAGGGTCTTGGCGAGGTCGCGCGCCACCTGGGCCACCTCGAGGGTGTGGGTGAGGCGGTTGCGGACGAAGTCGTCTGTCGTCGGGTCGACCACCTGCGTCTTCGCAGCCAGTCGCCGCAGCGCGGCGGAGTGCACCAGGCGCGCCCGGTCACGCTCGAACGGGGTCCTCTCGGCGCGCTTGGGCGGCTCGTCCACCCAGCGGGCGCACGAGGACTCGTCGTACCTGCTCTGCGTCGACCCCATCGCCTCTGCAGACTACTGCGCCCCACCGACAGGGCCGGTGGGGCGCAGTTGCGAGAGGTTCAGTAGACCGTGACGTGCACGTGGTCGTAGTGGTTCGCGGTGGTGGAGCCCATGTCCTCCATCCAGCGCCAGCCCTCGCTGCTGCGCTCGACGGTCCAGATCTTCTGGGACCAGAGCACCTCGCTCACGCCGAGCGCCGAGGCGTTGGCACGCACCCACTCGGCGATCTGGTCGCCGGTCGAGCCGGTGATCATGATGTCGAGCGCCTGCCCGGTGCCGTGCTCGCCGTCGTCGCCGGGGCGGACGCCGCCGTAGCTGGTCACCTGCGGGAAGGCCGCGCAGACCGCACGGTGCACCGCGACCGCGTTGGAGGTCAGGCCGCTCTCGACGTCCGAACCGGTGGCACAGGGAGCCGTGGAGAGTCCGTCCGTGACCTCCTCGGCCTCTTCGGTCTCCTCGGGCTCGGGCTCGGGCTTCGGCTTCTTCTCGGCGAGGTACGCCGCGTGGACCCAGAGGGACTCCTCGTCGACGACGACCTCGGCCCACTCGCCCCTCGTCTCACCCGAGACGGCGATCTTCTCCGCCCACTCGAGCGTGTCCACGAGCTTCGCACTCTCCGACGGCTCTGCCCGGACGTTGAGCACGGTGGTCGCGAACAGGTGTCCGACGACCTCCGGCGGCTTCTCCTCGAGCCGGACGCGGTCCTCCGAACGCGAGATCGGGGCGACACGCACCGGCACGGGCGTGGCCCGGACCTCGACGGCGTCGGCCCCGGCCATGGAGATCGCCTGGACGGGCTCCTGCTCGGGCCAGACGACGGCGGCAGCCGGCGTGGCGACGGCCAGCACGGCGAGGGCGGGGACGCCCAGGCGCACCAACCGGCGCCGAGGCGGCTTCACCGCTCGGAGGACGTGCTTGTGGCGTGAAGGCGCCACGATGAATCACCAACCAGAAGTCTCGACGTCAAGAAAGAACGAGATTCGAGTGAAACACGCAAGCCCCCGCTATTAGCAAATTGCCCCGCGTTCGGCGTGGTCAAACCCACATCGGGCAAGTGGCGCAGAGCACACCATGTCGCTCTTTCGGGCCACGGACCGCCGGACAGCTGGCGGGACTCAGCCTCCGGACAGCTCCGAGGCGTCCTCGCGCACGGTGCAGCCGGTGCCGTCGGTGTCGTCGAGCCAGCCCTCGGGCAGTACGACGCGCCGCGGACTGCCCTGACGCCCTCGCGGCGTGCCGAGCTCGGCCACCGGGAAGGGCTCGGCCGGGTCGAGCCGCTCGAGCAGGGCGTCGAGGTCCGCCAGCGTGCTGACCAGGCCGAGGGAGCGCCGCAGCTCACCGCCGGCCGAGAACCCCTTGAGGTACCACGAGATGTGCTTGCGGAACTCCTTGCAGCCGCGCTCCTCCCCCATGTGGAAAGTGAGCAGCTCGGCGTGCCTGCGCATCATCACCGCCACCTCGCCGAGGGTCGGCAGCGTCGCCACCTGCTCGCCGGCGAAGGCCGCCGCGAGGTCGCGGAAGAGCCAGGGCCGACCCAGGCAGCCGCGGCCCACGACGACCCCGGCAGCGCCGGTCTCCTGCACCATCCGGATCGCGTCCTGGGCCTCCCAGATGTCGCCGTTGCCGAGGACCGGGATGTCGACGTGCTCCACGAGCCTGCCGATCGCGTCCCAGTCCGCCTCGCCGGAGTAGGCCTGGCTGACCGTGCGGCCGTGCAGCGCGATCGCCGCCACACCGGTGTCCTGCGCGATCCGACCTGCGTCGAGGTAGGTCAGGTGGTCGTCGTCGATTCCCTTGCGGGTCTTCATGGTGACCGGGACGCCGTACGGCTCGGCGGCGCTGACCGCGGCGGTGAGGATCTCGCCGAGCAGGGAGCGCTTCCACGGCAGCGCGCCTCCCCCGCCCTTGCGGGTGACCTTGGGGACCGGACAGCCGAAGTTGAGGTCGATGTGGTGGACGCCGTACTCCGCGCAGAGGATCTCGGCGGCCTTGCCGATGTAGACGGGGTCGGTGCCGTACAGCTGCACCGAGCGGACGTCCTCGAGCTCGTCGAAGACCAGCATCGCCGTCGTCGTGGCGTCGCGCTCGACGACCCCGCGGGAGGTGATCATCTCGCAGACGTAGAGGCCGGCACCCTGCTCACGGCACAGGCGCCGGTAGGCGGCGTTGGTGATGCCGGCCATGGGTGCGAGGACGACCGGCGGACCGACGCGCAGCGACCCCAGGACGAGCTCCTGGGGTACGACGGGCGCGGTCGGGGTCATTGCCCCATTGTGAACGGCACGGTGCGAGCCGCCCAAATCGGCGGCGGCGCCCCACCACGACCAGCGCCCTACGGCCGAGGTCTGGGACTAGCCGTTCTTCCCGGACTTCTTCTGGTCGGACTTCTTCTTCGTCGTCTTGGGCTCCGGCTTCGGCGTGGCGATCTCGCCGGTCCACTCGATCGGGTCGAACTCCTGGTTCGGGCGGAAGCTGACCGCCCGCATCGTGCCCTTGTCGGGGGCGAGGAAGACCAGGCAGGTCGAGAAGGACGCCTCGGGCTTGAACTTCTTCGGCAGCGGCTCGGACGGGCACTTGCGGAAGGTCGTGGTGAAGCTGGCCGGCGGCAGCAAGGTGTTCTGGGCGTCCACGCCCCACAGCGGGACCGGCGAGCCGCCGACGTCCCCCTCACCGACGTTGGTCACGGTCACGTCGACGTAGTACGGCGTCGCCGAGCGGGTGTAGTCGTCGAGGACGAAGCCCGAGAAGTCGTCGGTCGTGCCCTCGACCGCCTTGTCGACGGTGAGCTCGAGCACGGTGCCGGTGTTCTTCGTCGGCTCGTGGATCACGGTCGCGGTGTCCCCGAAGGTGAGGTCGGCGCCGACCTCGGTGAGCTCGACGCTCGCGGGGACGTTCACCGTCGACGAGGGCGAGGGCGACGTCGTCACGGTCGGCTCCTCCGCCGCCTTCTCGCTGTCGCCTCCGCAGGACGCGAGGACGAGGGCAGCGGCGACGGTCAGGACAGCGGTACGTGTCGTGCGGGGTCTCGAGCGATTCACCCGCACATCGTGACACGCGGGTGGTGAGGCGCCGCGCAGGACTCGGGGTCGTTCAGAGACCCGTCAGGACCGCGGTGACGCCGGCCACGGTCAACAGCACCAGGACGAGCCTGCGGAATCCCTCGGGTGGGAGCAGCGTCCTACCGCGGTAGCCGACCCAGCCACCGATGACCAGGGCGGGGACGCACCACAGCGCGGTCAACAGCACCTCGCCGGTGAGAGCCCCGGTGACGGAGAACACCGTGATCGCGGCCAGGTTGAGCACCAGGAACACGAGCGTCACGGTGGCGCGGAACTCCCTGGGCGGGAGCCGCCTCGCCTGCAGCAGGGTGACGATCGGCGGGCCGTTGGTGCCCGTGGAGGTCGTGAGCACGCCGGTGAGCAGCCCGGTCACGACGTCGGTGGAGCGGGATACCGCGGGGAACTGCCATCCCCGCGCGAGGATCACGACGGCCACCAGCACCAGCACCCCCACCAGCACGGTGAGGGGCCCTGGGTCGGTGTGGCGGAAGACGGCGTACCCGAGCGGCAGACCGAGGACCGCGCCGCCGAGCACCCGGGCGATGACCGAGACGTCCCGGTGCCCCCGGCCTTCCACTGCCTGCCAGGCGTTGAAGAGCGTGCCGCTGAGCAGCGCCAGCAGGATCGCCGTGTGCGGTCCCGTGACCAGGGCGAGCAGAGGAACCGCGACGAGGGCGAACCCGAAGCCGCTGGTCATCTGGACGGCCGCGGCGAAGGCGAGCACCGCCGCGGTCAGGAACACCGTCAACGGCGCAGCCGATCGAGGAGCCGAGGACGAACGGGCGTCAGCAGCCCAGCAGGCGCTCGGCGAAGTAGGACCTCACCTGGTCGAGCCCGATGCGCTCCTGCTTCATGGTGTCGCGCTCCCGGATGGTCACCGCGTTGTCCTCGAGGGTGTCGAAGTCGACGGTGACGCAGTACGGGGTGCCGATCTCGTCCTGGCGGCGGTAACGGCGACCGATCGCGCCGGAGTCGTCGAAGTCGACGTTCCAGATAGCGCGCAGCTCGGCCGCGAGGTCCTTCGCCTTCGGCGAGAGGTCGGCGTTGCGCGAGAGCGGCAGCACGGCGATCTTCACCGGCGCGAGGCGATGGTCGAGGCGGAGCACCGTGCGCTTGTCGACGCCGCCCTTGGTGTTCGGCGCCTCGTCCTCGGTGTAGGCGTCGATCAGGAACGCCATGAACGAGCGGGTCAGGCCGGCTGCCGGCTCGATGACGTAGGGCGTGTAGCGCTCCCCCGTTGCCTGGTCGAAGTACGACAGGTCCTGGCCGGAGAACTTGCTGTGCTGGGAGAGGTCGAAGTCGGTGCGGTTCGCGACGCCCTCGAGCTCCTCGAAGTCACGGCCGCTGAAGCCGAAGCGGTACTCGATGTCGACGGTCCGCTTGGAGTAGTGCGACAGCTTCTCCTGCGGGTGCTCGTAGAGACGGAGGTTGTCCGGGTCGATGCCGAGGTCGACGTACCACCGGAGGCGGGTGTCGATCCAGCGCTGGTGCCACTCCTCGTCCGTGCCGGGCTCGACGAAGAACTCCATCTCCATCTGCTCGAACTCTCGGGTGCGGAAGATGAAGTTGCCCGGCGTGATCTCGTTGCGGAAGCTCTTGCCGGTCTGGGCGATGCCGAACGGCGGCTTCTTGCGCGAGGCGTTCATGACGTTGACGAAGTTGAGGAAGATGCCCTGCGCGGTCTCGGGCCGCAGGTAGTGCAGGCCGGACTCGTCCTCGATCACGCCGAGGTAGGTCTTGAGCATCATGTTGAAGTTGCGGGGCTCGGTCCAGGAGCCGCGGGTGCCGCAGTTGGGGCAGGCGAGCTCGGAGAGCTCCACCGTGTCGGGGTCGTCGATGCCCTTCTTCGCCGCGTGCGCCTCCTGCATGTGGTCCGCGCGGAACCGCTTGTGGCAGCTCAGGCACTCCGTCAGCGGGTCGGTGAAGGTCGAGAGGTGGCCCGAGGCCTCCCAGGTCCTGGTGGGCAGGATCACCGACGAGTCGAGGCCGACGACGTCCTCGCGGGAGGTCACCGTCGCCTTCCACCACTGGCGCTTGATGTTCTCCTTGAGCTCCACACCGAGCGGGCCGTAGTCCCAGGCGGAGCGGGTGCCGCCGTAGATCTCGCCGCTGGGGAAGACGTAACCGCGTCGCTTGCACAGCGAGACGACCTGGTCGAGGGCGGAGGACTTGCTGGCGGCCTTGCTCATGGGGAATCTGCTCCGTAGGGGTCGGGGCGCCGGCTGGCTGACGGCGAAGTCTCAGAGTATCGAGAGGGGCGCGGCCATCGTCCCCTCGGGGCGGCGGTCGCGCTCAGCCGAGCTCGCGGGGCCGTGCCTCGTTGAGGGCGTCCGCACCACCGTCGCCGAGGACCTCGAAGGCCGACGGCTCGTCGATCGCCCGCGAGAGCAGGGGTACGGCGCCGAGCTTGACGTCGTAGGCCGACAGGGCGCGGCGGTAGCTCCCCACGTTGGCCCATCTGGTCTCGAGCACCCACAACGTCGGGTCGTCGAGGTTGCGTCCGACCGCTCCTGCGACGTACCCGGGCCGGGCGGCGAGCAGTGCGTGCGCCCTCGCGACGTCCTCGGCGAACGACGCCGCGTCGCCCTCGTCGACCCGGAACCTGTTGACCACCAGCACGGGGCGACCCTACCCGCCGGGCCGGCAGGTCCGCCGCGGCGCACCCGCCGAGCCTGCCATGGATTTGACAATGGTTCCCATTTGTTTTGAGAATCATTCTCATGATCAAACGATCGGCTACACGTCTCCGCACCCTGACGGCAGCCGTCGTGCCCGCGGCGCTCCTCCTCACCGGGTGCGGCGGACCGCTCGCAGGCGACGACCCGGGTGACGGTCCCCGCGTCGTCGCGTCGTTCTACCCGCTCGAGTACGTCGCCGAGCGAGTCGTCGGTGAGCACGCCGACGTGGTCAACCTGACCTCGCCCGGCGTGGAGCCCCACGACCTCGAGCTCACCGTCATGCAGACCGCCGAGGTCTCCGAGGCCGACCTGGTGGTCTACGAGAAGGACCTGCAGCCAGCTGTCGACGAGGCCGTCGAACAGCACGGCCCCGACCAGGTCGTGGAGGTCGCCGAGGTGGTCGACCTCGCTCCCCTCGACCCCGCCGAGCACGAGGACGAGTCGGACGAGGAGCACGCCGACCACGCCGAGAGCGACGTGGACCTGCACTTCTGGCTCGACCCGGCGCGGATGGGGACCCTCGCCGAGGAGGTGCAGCGCCGATGTCCGAGCTCGACCCGGACCACGCCGCCGACTACGAGGCCAACCTCGAGGCGCTGCGCGAGGACCTCGCCGAGGTCGACGCCGCCTATGAGAAGGGTCTTGCCGACTGCGAGATCCAGACCGTGGTCGTGAGCCATGACGCCTTCGGCTACCTCGAGAAGTACGGCCTCCACTTCGAGTCGATCGCCGGCCTCTCGCCGGACGCCGAGCCGTCCGCCAGCCACCTCGCCGAGCTCGCGGACCTGATCGAGTCCGAAGGAGTGACCACCGTCTTCTCCGAGACCCTGGCCAGCCCCGCCATGGCCGAGACGCTCGCGCGTGACCTCGGCATCGAGACGGCGGTGCTCGACCCGATCGAGGGACCCGGCGACGAGGGCTCGGACGAGGACTACCTTTCCCTCATGCGCACCAACCTCGAGGAGCTCGAGAGGGCGAACCGATGCCGGTGAACGACTCCCCCGTCATCGCGGAGATCCACGACGGAAGCGTCGTCCTCGGCGGCCGGCCGATCCTGCGCGGGATCGACCTGACCGTCCGGCGCGGCGAGGTCCTTGCCCTCCTGGGCGCCAACGGCTCCGGCAAGTCGACCCTCGTGCGCTCGCTGATGGGCCTCGTGCCGGTCAGCCGTGGCGAGGTGCGGCTCTTCGGCACCCCCCTGTCACGCTTCCGCGACTGGCAGCGCATCGGCTTCGTGCCGCAGCGGGTCAGCGCCACCTCCGGCGTACCCGCGTCGGTCTGGGAGGTCGTCGCGGCCGGCCGGCTCTCGCGCCGCCCGTTCCTGCGGCCGCTGCGCAAGGTCGACAAGGCCGCGATCCGCGACGCGATCGCCGCCGTCGGCCTCACCGAGCGCGCCGGCGACGGCTGCTCCACCCTCTCCGGAGGACAGCAGCAGCGGGCGCTGATCGCCAGGGCTCTCGCCGGCGAGCCCGACCTCTTCGTGCTCGACGAGCCGACGGCCGGCGTCGACCTCCAGAGCCAGCAGGCCTTCGCCGACGCCCTCGCGTCCCTCGTCGAGCGCGGCGCCACCATCGTCCTGGTCGCGCACGAGCTCGGCCCGATGGCTCCGCTGATCGACCGCACGGTGGTGATGCGGGACGGCCGGGTCGCCTACGACGGCCCACCCTCTCGCCTCGGCCCAGGAGATCGAGTGGGCCGACCACGGCCACCACCACCCCGACCTCCAGGCGCCGTACACCGACTACGCGCCGACGGTGGCCTCCCCGATCGACCACCCCTCCTCCAGGGAGGAGCGACCATGAGCGTCCTCGCCTACGACTTCGTGCTCCTCGCACTCCTCGCCGCCCTGTTCACGGGCCTCGCCGCCCCCGCGGTCGGCACCTACCTGGTCCAGCGCCGGCTCGCCCTGATGGGAGACGGCATCGGCCACATCGCGGTGACCGGCGTCGCCCTCGGCCTGCTCACGGGAGCCGCACCCGCCCTCACCGCGCTCGTCGTGGCGACCGTCGGCGCCATCGTGATCGAGGTGATCCGCGAGAAGGGCCGGACCAGCGGCGACGTCGCCCTGGCGATGCTCTTCTACGGCGGCATCGCGGGCGGTCTGCTGATCACCGGCATCGCCGACCAGAGCCCGAACACGCTGAACCGCTACCTCTTCGGCTCGATCCTGACGATCGACCGGACCGACGTCTGGCTCACCGTCGGCCTGGCCACGGTCCTGGTCGTCCTCGCAGTGGGCCTCTCCCCTCAGCTGTTCGCGGTCGCGCAGGACCAGGAGTTCGCCCAGGTCGCCGGCCTCAACGTGCGCTTCTACAACGTGCTCGTCGCGGTGATGGCCGCGGTGACCGTGACCGTGGCGATGCGGACGGTCGGCCTCCTCCTGGTCAGCGCGCTGATGGTCGTCCCGGTCGCCACGGCGCAGCAGCTGACCCGGGGCTTCCGCTCCACGTTGTTCGCCGCGATGGCCCTGGGCACGGTCGCCTCGCTGAGCGGGGTCCTCGTCTCGGCGTACGTCGACGTCGCTCCCGGCGCGACGATCGTCCTGATCGCCCTCGCGGGGTTCGTCCTCGCCTGGCCGGTCGGCATGCTCGCTACGACGTCGGCAACGGATGTCCGAGCCGTTCGCCATGACGCCGGGCGACGTCCGAGGAGACCGAGCACACCGTCGTACCCGAGGACCACACGCACCAGCACGGCGACGACTGCGGGCACCTCGCCGTGCCCCACGGGGACCACGTGGACTACGTCCACGACGGCCACCGGCACGCACCGCACGGGAGCCACTATGACGAGCACTAGCGACCAGGTCCCCCTGGCCGGGGGCCGTCCGACGCGCCAGCGCCGAGCAGTCGCCGGTGCGCTCCAGAAGTGCGACGAGTTCCGCAGCGCACAGGAGATCCACGACGTGCTCCGCCGCGGCGGCGAGAACGTCGGCCTCTCCACCGTCTACCGGACCCTCCAGGCCCTCGCCGAGAACGGCGACGTCGACGTCCTGCGCACCGAGGAGGGCGAGGCCCTCTACCGCCGGTGCAGCGCGAGCCATCACCACCATCTCGTCTGCCGCTCCTGCGGACGGACCGTCGAGGTGGAGGGGCCGACCGTCGAGCGGTGGTCGACCGCCGTGGCGGAGGAGCACGGGTTCACCGACGTCAGCCACACCTTGGAGATCTTCGGGACCTGCCCCGGCTGCGCCTGAAAAAAGCCGATCTGTCGCGTCAACCTTTCGGCCGCCGGCGCGTAGTTCAGGGCATGAGACAGCTGACGACGGATGTGAGGAGGTCGGCAGCGGTGCACACCCATGACTTCGCCGACCTCTTCCACACCCATGCCGCGCGCCTCGTGCGGCTCGCCGCGCTGCTCGGCGACCCGGACCCCGAGGACGTCGTGCAGGAGGCCTTCTGCAAGGTGTACGCCGCACGCGGAAACCTGCGCGACGGCGACCACGGGAACGTCGTGGGCTACCTCAACACCGCGGTCGTCAACCAGGTCCGCGACCGGCATCGGCGGCGCGTGACCGCGCGCAGCAAGGAGCACCTGGTCCTCGTCGATCGCGTGGCTCTGGCCGGCGAGCCTGAGAGCCGCACCGCTGTCATGGCTGCCCTCGCGGGGCTGCCGCAACGCCGCCGAGAGGCCTTGGTGCTGCGCTACTGGCTCGACCTGCCGCTCGCCGAGATCGCCGCCACCATGGGCGTGCGGACCGGGACGGTGAAGGCGCTGATCTCACGCGGGCTCGACGCCCTCGCCCTGGACCTGGAGGTGGACCGATGAGGGTCGAGCAGATGCTGACCGACGCGTTGCGTGAGGAGGCCGAGTCGCGCGACGTCGACGTGACCGGCCTGTGGGCCCGGACCCGGGAGCACCTCGACCGGAAGCCCGCCCGTCGCGGTCGCCGCCTGCCGGTGCTCGCCGCGGCCGCGGCGTCCCTGGTCGTCGTCGCCGGGGTCGTGGGTCTGGCCCAGATCGACGGCCCGGGCGACGCCGGCCCCGCCGGTCAGGTCACGTCCGACCGGGACGTCGTCGACGACGAGTTCACCTGCCCCGAGCAGATCACGCACGACTGGACACGACCCGAGTCGGTCACCGACCCCTACTTCGTCGCCAGCCTCCGCGGCGGCCCGGTCCACCAGGCCTCGACCCACCGGGCGGCTCTGTACGAGTACGAGGAGAAGGGCAACCGGGCGTTCCTGCGGTTCGGCAACGCCGACGGAACTCTTGCTCTGGTCAGTGAGTTCCACCGTAAGGGCGGCGACTGGGTCCGCTTCCGCAGCGACGTCTGCACGGGCGAGAACGGCTCGGTCGCCGTACCGACCGACGGTGAGCTCGACCTGGGTGTCCACGAAGACGAGCCCCACCCCGTCGAGAACATGATCTACAGGGAGAAGCGCAGGAGCACGGCCCGCCTCATCGACGACCGGCGCTACTACGACAACGTCGGCCTGATCCGTCACCGCAGCATGTACGCCATGGCCTGCGGCCGCAGCATCTGTCTGTCGACCGGCGACGACACGGGCAGCAGCGGGACCTCGGTTCCCGCAGGCGTCGTGCCGCACGACGTGAGTGAGTTGTTCTTCCCCGGCGCCGACAGTGCGAACCGCACGAACCCGTATGGCTTCTGGCTGCTGTACGACGTCGAGGATGCGGTGGAGAACGTCTCCCTCGACTTGAAGGACGGCACCATCATCTGGGCCACACAGTTCGAGGCCGACGGCTGGCCGGGGACGCTCTACGCGCTGGTCGCGCCCTTCGACGAGGTTGGCGCCCTCACCGTCCACCACGCCACCGGCTCCGGGCCCGGGGCCGGCGAGGGCCGCAACTTCCTCCCGGAGGAGCTTCCCGGCTACCAGGCCGATCTGCACCGCTGAGCTCGCCGGACGTCATGCGTTCCGGTCGTCATAGCGGCCAGGACGTATGACGTCCCGAGCTGTTCAGGGGGTCGGTTCGGCTCCGCCGTACCGCCGGTCGCGCCGCGCGTAGGTGTCGATCGCCTGCCACAGGTGCCGACGGTCGACGTCGGGCCAGAGCACGTCGCTGAAGACGAGCTCCGAGTAGGCGGCCTGCCAGAGCATGAAGTTCGACAGCCGCTGCTCCCCCGACGTACGCCACACCAGGTCGGCCTCGGCGAGCTCCGGGACGTAGAGGTGCCGGGCGAACACCTTCTCGTCGACCTTCTCCGGGTCGAGGCGGCCGGCGGCGACGTCGCGAGCGATAGACCGGGCGGCATCGGCGACCTCGGCACGGCCGCCGTAGTTCACGCACATGGTCAGCGTCAGCACGTCGTTGTCGCGGGTCAGCTCCTCCGCGACCTGGAGCTCCTTGATCACCGAGCGCCACAGCCGCGGCGCACGTCCGGCCCAGCGGACCCGCACGCCGAGCTCGTGCATCTCGTCGCGCCGGCGCCGGATCACGTCGCGGTTGAAGCCCATCAGGAACCGGACCTCGTCCGGTGACCGCTTCCAGTTCTCGGTCGAGAAGGCGTACGCCGACACTGCCTTCACGCCGATCTCGATCGCGCCCTCGACCACGTCGAACAGCGAGTGCTCGCCCTGCTCGTGCCCGGCTGTCCGGGGCAGGCCGCGCTCCTTGGCCCAGCGCCCGTTGCCGTCCATCACGATCGCCACGTGGTGCGGGACGAGCTCCTTCGGGATCGCCGGCGGCCGCTCTCCGCTGGGGTGCGGGGTGGGTGGACGTACGTCGGACCGCCCAGTGGGCCTCCGGTTTCGCGCCAACGTCCTACCTCTTCAGGTTCGGCATCGTATGATCGCGACCAACCTAAGCCTCGCGGCATCGCCGCAGGTAGACACCCCTGGGGAGGGGGCGGGATGAACACCGCCACGGAGCAGATCGAGCAACAGATGACGATGCTTCTGCGCCGTGTGCAGCGCATCCACATCTCCACGGCGTCGGGCGGCGAGATGGACCTCGACCGGTCCGCCTACGGCATCCTGTGCCGACTTGCTGACGAGGGGCCGCAGCGGCTCGGCCTCCTGGCGTCGGCGTTCGGCCTCGACCCCTCGACCATCACCCGGCAGGTGCAGGCCCTGGAGAAGGCCGGTCTCGTGGTGCGGCACGCCGACCCCGATGACCGGCGCGCGTCGATCCTCGACCTCACCGAGGAGGGCAAGGTCACCCTGGCCCACACCCGGGCCTACCGGCGCGAGCGCCTCGAGGAGGTCCTCGACGACTGGCCCGACCACGACCGGGAGGAGCTCGCCCGGTTACTGACCAAGGTCAACGACTCCATCACCTCGCTCGTCGAGCAGGCACGCGCGGAGGCGTGAGGCCGGCTCGGGGCGCAGCTCTCTCGGGTCCGCGACGTCAGCCGCGGTCGACGTGGCTGAGTGACTTCAGGCCGCGCTCCAGGTGCCAGGCGAGGTAGGCCGACACGAGCCCCGTCGCCTCCTTGCGGTGTCGTGGGTCGCTGGCCTCGACGACGGCCCAGTCCCCCGCCAGCAGCGCGCCGAGCAGCAGCACCGTCTCGACCGCGGGGCTCGCCGACCCGGGCACCCGGCAGGCGCTGCACAGCATCCCGCCTGCCGCGGGGCTGAACGCCCGGTGCGGCCCCTCGACACCGCATCGCGCGCAGCCGTCGAAGGAGGGGGCGTAGCCGGCGACGGAGAGCGAGCGCAGGAGGAACGAGTCGAGCACTGCGACGGGCGACCGCTCCCCGGACGACATCGTGCGCAGCGCCCCGATGAGCAGCAGGAACTGCTGCAGCGCCGGCTCCTTGTCCTCCACGACGAGCCGCTCGGCGGTCTCGAGCATGACGGTGCCCGCGGTGTACCGCTCGTAGTCCGAGCCGATCTTCGCCCCGTAGGGCGCCAGCGTCTCGGCTTGGGTGATCACGTCGAGGGATCGCCCCTCGGCGAGCTGGAGGTCGACGTACGTGAACGGCTCGAGGCGCGACCCGAAGCGGGAGGTGGTGCGGCGTACTCCCTTGGCGACCGCACGGACCCGACCGGTGTCGCGCGTCAGCAGCGTGATGATCCGGTCGGCCTCACCCAGCTTCTGGGTGCGCAGCACCACGGCTTCGTCACGGTAGAGACCCATGCCGCCATTCTCCCTCAGGTACGTCGAACGCCGGAGCGTCCTCCGCGGGCCCGGTACGGCTTGCCTGGCTGGTGAACCTCGTCGAGGAAAGCGATCGTCTCGCGGTTCAGCCGCTCCGGGAAGAGCCGCCACTCCATGATGCTGCGGGCCTCGACGAACCGGGCGTGGGGCATCTCGTCGGCGAGCAGCGTCGCGTCGGCCCACGGGTGGATCGGGTCGCGTCGGTGTCCCACGACCATGGCCGGCGCCTCGATCCTGCGCCGGAGCTTGCTCGAGGGAGCGACCCGGCCGAAGAAGATGCCGTGGATCGCCGCGGCCATCGGAGCGGGTCGCTGGTTCAAGGTCTCGAGGACCACGCCCGCCCAGAACGGCACGAGGCCGCGCGGCACGAGCTTCGTGGCCGCTCGCGTCGCGGTCACGGTCACGGGGAGGAACCGGGCGACGAACATCAGTGGCGCGAAGGCCATGATCCCCGCCTCGACCGCGTTGTCGAGCACGGGCATCTCCAGGAGCAGGCCGCGCACTCGCTCCGGGGCGAGGTCGGCGACCTCGAGCGAGACGTTGGCGCCGAGCGATGTGCCGCCGATGATCGCCTGGTCGGCGCCGAGATGGTCGAGCAGGGCGACGACCTGCTCGCCGAAGGCGGTCATGGAGTACTGCGTCGGGTCGGTGGGCCGGTCGGAGCGGCCGTGACCGAGGAGGTCCACGGTCACCACGTGGTAGCCGGCCCCGGCGATCTCGCGGGCCAGCGGCTGGTGCATGCGTCGCGGCATGAGCTGGCCGTGGATCAGCACGACCCAGTCGTCGCCCCCGCCGTACTCGGTGTACTCGATCCGGTCCTCGTCGACGAAGAACTGGCCGATCCGCTCCGAGACCAACGTCGCCATCACGCAAACCTTCCGCCGGGGAGTCCGGCCTTCGAGGGTAGTCGAGCCCCGCCGGAGTCCTCCGGCGTGGACAGGAGGTCGCGCCCGTTGGGGGCATGCCGGAAGATTGGCGCATGCACCGGGGAGGGAGCACGAGGTCGTCGTGCGCGCGGGCGGGTCGATGAGCCATCGATCGCCCTTCGCGAGCGTGCCCGCGGTGGTGGGGTCCCCCCAGCCGCAGGAGCCGGACGAAAGCCATGAGACGCACGAGATCGCGCCTGCGCTGGTTGGGTTCCTGGCCCTGGCCGGCCTGTACCTGCTCGCCGTCGGCTCGATGCTCTTCGCGCCCGAGGGCACCGACGTCGCAGCCTGGTGGCCGGTCTCGGGTGCCGCCGTCGCGTTGCTCGTCCTCGCCCCTCGACGTAGCCACTGGCTGCTCGCCCTCGGGGTCGCCGGCGCCACCGGTCTAGCCAGCTTCACCGGCGAGCGCTCGCTGGAGACGGCTCTCGGCTTCGGCCTCGCCAACGGCGCCGAGGCGCTCCTCGTCGCCTGGCTCGTGACCCGGGGCCGGGAAGGGCGCCCGTCGCTGCGCACCATGGACGACCTGTGGCGCTTCCTGCTCGCGGCCCTCCTGGGCGCACTCGTGGCGGCGGCCGGGATCGGGCTGACGGTCGCCTACACCCTCGACGGCTCCGTCACGAGTACCGCGACCACCGTCGGTGCCTCTCACCTCGCCTCGATCCTGCTCATCGCCCCGCTGGCCCTGCGGGCCGGCCCCTCCGCGGTCGCCGACCGTCGTCCCGAGGCACTCGCACAGGCTTTGCTCCTGCTGGCCTCGGTCGGCTATGTCTTCCGCCCCGACCAGGAGCTGAGCCTGACGTTCGCCCCGCTCCCGCTGCTGTTGTGGGCCGCGCTCCGCTTCGGACTGCGCGTGGTGTCCTACGAGCTGGTCGCGGTCGGCGTGCTCACGACGGCCCTCACGGCTGTCGGTGGCGGCCCGTTCGCCGCCGCCGCCGCCAGCGGGCTCACCTCGGAGACCACGGCCGCTGCCTTGACGCAGACCTTCCTCGTCGCGACGGCGCTGGTCGCGCTGCCGCTCGTGGTGGCGGTCGACCAGCGTCGGTCCGCGCTGACGCGGGTGGCGCACAGCGAGGAGCTGTTCCACAAGAGCTTCAGCGAGTCGTTCGTCGGCATGCTGCTGCTCTCGCTCGCGCCTGACGGCGTGCGGGTCCGGGAGCTGAACCAGACGGCCGCCGACATCCTCGGCGGGCCGCTCGACCAGTTCCGCGACGAGCCGCTCCAGCCCCTCCTCGAGACACGCACCAGCTTCAAGGACGTGGCGGAGCAGATGCGTTCCGCGGAGGTCGCGGGGTGGCGCGAGGAGCTGTGGCTGACCACCGAGCCGGGCCGACGAGTGGCCTTCGCGATGTCGCCGATGTCCGCCGCCGGCGAGGAGACGATGTTCAGCGCCCAGATGATGGACGTGACGGACGTGTACGAAGCGACCACCCGTCTCCGGACCGAGAAGGACTTCACCTCCGCCGTCCTCAACACCACCGCCTGCCTGATCGTGGTGCTCGACGTCGAGGGGCGCATCGCCGGTCTCAACCCTGCCGGCGAGAGGCTCAGCGGTCGCACCGAGGCCGAGGTCCTCGACAAGCCGCTGTGGGGAACCCTCGCACCGACCTCCGACCAGAACCGTGTGCGCAACTTCCTGGACCGCACCCGGCCCAGCCGCGACACGGTGACCTTCGAGAGCGACCTGCTCACCACCGAGGGCGAGCGCCGGCGCATCGTCTGGTCGGCCGCTCCGCTCACCAACGACGCCGGTCGACGGACCCACGTGGTGCTCACCGGTCTCGACGTGACCGACGAGCGCAACGTCCGCAGCATGACCAACCACCTGCTCGACGTCGCGACGAGCACGGCGTTCATCGGCGTGAACCTGGTCGGGACGATCACGATCTTCAACGCAGGCGCGCAGGAGCTTCTCGGGTACAGCGCCGACGAGGTGACCGGTCAGATGCAGCTCGAGGCGCTGCACGACCCGGAGCAGCTGGCCCGCGCCGCTCAGCGAGCGGGCGTCACCTCCGGCTTCGCCGTGATCGTCGCGGGAGTCGGCGAGGGCCCTCAGACCCGGGACTGGGCGTACGTGCGCAAGGACGGCAGCCGGGTCGCCTGCGTGGTCACGATGAGCGCCGTCCACGACGCCTTCGGCACCCAGATCGGCTACCTGGCGGTCGCCCGCGACATGACCGACTCGCAGCGCAGCCAGAAGCTCCTGGTCGAGACGCTCGAGAAGGAGCGGGAGGCCACCGAGCGGCTCCGTGACCTCGACCGGGCCAAGAGCGACTTCGTGTCGCTGGTCAGCCACGAGCTGAGGACGCCGATCACCAGCATCATCGGCTACACGGAGATGCTCCAGGACGGCGCCGCGGGTCCCGTCGCCCCCGCGCAGGACCGGCTCCTCGACGCGGTCCGGCGCAACGGCGAGCGCCTGATCGCGATGATCGAGGACCTCCTCACGCTGTCCCGGATCGAGGCCGGCACGTTCACGCTGGAGAAGAGGACGGTCGACCTGCGCTCTGTCTTCGAGAGGGCGCACGAGACGCTCGAGCCGATGCTCGTCGGCCGACAGCTCGACCTGCACTACGACCTGGCGGACCACCCGGTCCTCGTGGTCGGTGACGCGAGCCAGCTCGAGCGGGTCGTCGTGAACGTCCTCGAGAACGCCGTGAAGTTCACCGAGGACGGCGGACGCGTGGAGTGGGCGCTGACCTCGGACGGCGGTGAGGCGGAGATCCGGGTCGTCGACACCGGCATCGGCATCCCGGAGTCGGAGCAGCCGGCGCTGTTCAGCCGGTTCTTCCGGTCCAGCACCGCGCAGGAGCGGGCGATCCAGGGCACCGGGCTCGGCCTGACGATCTCTCAGTGGATCGTGCACGGCCACGGCGGCGAGATCGCGATCCGCTCCCGCCCCCATGTCGGCACCGAGGTCCGCGTCGTACTCCCGGTGGCGCAGTCCTCCCCTGCGCGGTACCGCCTCGACGCCGGGCCGTGACCAGGAACGCAAGCAGGACGGGCAATCCTGGTGCGCAGCCGGGCCACGAGGTGACATGCTCAGCGCCGTGACCCTGCTGACGACGCTCGAGACCTACTACGACGCCGCCCCCCGACCGATGGCGACCACCGAGGAGATCGGGCCCTTCACGCTCTTCCTCCGCAGCGACGAGGACGGCTGGCCGTTCTACGCCCGGCCGACGCTCGGCTACGACGGCCCCTTCTCCGCAGGACACGTGGACGTGGTGCGGGAGCGGCAGCGCGACCTGAAGGTCCCCGAGGCGTTCGAGTGGGTTCACGAGACCACCCCGACGCTCCTCGCCGCGGCACGCGAGGCCGGCCTCCACGTCGCCGAGTGCCCGCTGCTGGTCCTCCCGGGCGGCGCCGACACGGTCACTCCCCCGCTCCCCGTGGGGGTCGAGGTGCGGATGCTCGCGCCCGACTCCCCCGACCTCGCCGCCGCGGTCGCAGCGGTCAGCGCGGGCTTCGCCGGGCGGGACGAGCTGGCGGAGCGCTCCGCAGGGCGGCTGCCGGAGATGATGCGGTCCGGCGTCCTCGCGATGGCCGGGGCGTACGACGGCCAGGGCGCTGTCGGAGGTGGCTCCCACTCCCCTCGCGGCACCACCACCGAGCTGGCCGGGATCGCCGTCATCCCGCGAGCGCGTCGTCAGGGCATCGGGGCAGCCGTCACCGCCGCCCTCGTCGCCGACGCCCGCGAACGTGGCATCGACACGGTGTTCCTGTCCGCCCAGGACGACACGGTCGCCCGGGTGTACGAGCGGATCGGCTTCCAGCGCGTGGGGACCGCCTGCATCGCCGAGCCGCCGGAGTCCTGAGCCCCACCCCTGTCGCCCACCCGGGCGGGTCAGCGCAGCGAGCCGTAGATCCGCACCGTCTCCTCCGCGACCGTCTCCCACGCGAACTCGTCCACCGCCCGGGTGCGCCCGGCCCGCCCGAACCGGTCCGCGAGCTCCCGGTCGCCGGCGAGCCGGTTCACGGCGTTGGCCAGACCCTTCTCGAACCCGCCAGGGTCCTTCTCGTCGTAGTCCACGAGCAGGCCGGTCTCGCCGTCGACGACCACCTCGGGGATGCCGCCGACGCGGCTCGCGACCACGGCGGTCTCGCAGGCCATCGCCTCGAGGTTCACGATCCCGAGCGGCTCGTAGACCGAGGGGCAGAGGAACGCGAGCGCGTGGGTGAGCACCTGCCTCACGTCCTCGCGCGGCAGCATCTCCGACACCACGAAGACGCCGTCGCGGGTCGCGGTCAGCCGCTCGATCGCCTCGTCGGTCTCGGCCTTGAGCTCAGGCGTGTCCGCCGCACCGGCGAGCAGCACGACCTGGAGGTCGGGGTCGAACTCCAGCCCCGCCCGCAGCAGGTGCGGCACGCCCTTCTGGCGGGTGATCCGGCCGACGAACGCGACGTAGGGCCGCTCGAGGTCCACACCGATCCGTTCCAGCACGTCGGTGCCGGGATCCGGCCTGTAGAACGCGGTGTCGATCCCGTTGTGCACGACGTGCACCCGCTCGGGGTCCAGCGACGGGTAGGCCGACAGGACGTCCGCGCGCATGCCCCGGCTCACCGCGATCACCGCGTCCGCGGCCTCGAAGGCCGTCTGCTCCGCCCAGGAGGAGATCCGGTAGCCGCCACCCAGCTGCTCGGCCTTCCACGGGCGGAACGGCTCGAGTGAGTGGGCGGTCACGACGTGCGGGATGTCGTGAAGCAGCTTCGTCCAGTGGCCGGCCATGTTGGCGTACCAGGTGTGCGAGTGGACGATGTCGGTGCCCGGCGCGATCGCGGCCGTCATCGACAGGTCCGTCGACAGGATCCGCAGTGCGGCGTTGGCGTCGCCCAGCCGGGGGTCCTGCTCGCTGTGGGCGGTTGCTCCCTCGCGCGGCTCGCCCATGCAGTGGACGTCGACGTCGACCAGCCGACGCAGTTCCCGGACGAGGAAGTCGACGTGCACCCCCGCTCCGCCGTACACGTCGGGTGGGAACTCACGGGTCAGGATCGCGGCGCGCATGGGCTGAATCTAGGTCTAAGGTCGTGGCAGGCCAAGCCAAACTCACATGACGCGACAGGAGTCGGGATGCCGAAGGTACTCGCAATCGTGATGGCGGGCGGCGAGGGCAAGCGCCTCATGCCGTTGACGCTGGACCGGGCCAAGCCGGCGGTGCCCTTCGGCGGCAGCTACCGGCTGATCGACTTCGCCCTCTCCAACCTCGTCAACGCGGGCTACCTGAAGATCTGCGTGCTCACCCAGTACAAGTCGCACTCGCTGGACCGCCACATCTCGCTGACCTGGCGGATGTCGAACCTCCTCGGCAACTACGTGACGCCCGTGCCGGCCCAGCAGCGGCGCGGGCCGCAGTGGTACCAGGGCAGCGCCGACGCGATCTACCAGTCGATGAACCTGATCAACGACGAGCGGCCCGACGTGATCGTCGTCTTCGGTGCCGACCACGTCTACCGGATGGACGCCTCGCAGATGGTGCAGGCGCACCTCGACTGCGGCGCCGGCGTCACTGTCGCGGGGATCCGCGTTCCCCGCAGGGACGCGTGGCAGTTCGGCGTCATCAAGACCGCCGACGGGACCAACACCATCGAGGAGTTCCTCGAGAAGCCCGCCGACCCGCCCGGGCTGCCGGACTCACCCGACGAGGTGTTCGCGTCGATGGGCAACTACGTCTTCACCGCCGACGCACTGGTCGAGGCCCTCGAACGCGACGCCGCCAACGTGAACTCCCGCCACGACATGGGCGGCGACATCATCCCGATGTTCGTCGACCAGGGCGAGGCCTGCGTCTACGACTTCAAGAGGAACGTCGTGCCCGGGTCGGCGGACCGGGACCAGGACTACTGGCGCGACGTCGGGACCCTGGACTCGTACCACGAGGCTCACCTCGACCTGGTGTCGGTGAAACCGATCTTCAACCTGTACAACCAGGAGTGGCCGATCTTCACCTCCCACCCGCAGCTTCCCGGCGCCAAGTTCGTCGAGAACGCCTCGGCCCGCGACTCGATCCTCTGTGCGGGGTCGATCGTCTCCGGGGCGTCGGTGGACGGCTCGGTGGTCGGGACCAACGTGTACGTCGCCGGCGGGGCGCGCGTGGAGCGGTCGGTGGTCCTCGACAACGTCACGATCGGCAAGGGCGCGGTCGTGCGCAACGCGATCCTCGACAAGAACGTCGTGGTGCCCGACGGCTTCGAGATCGGCGTCGACCCTGAGGCGGACCGGGCCCGTGGGTTCGCGGTCAGCGACGGCGGCGTGACCGTGCTCGGCAAGGGCCAGCGGATCTCGTTGTAACCAGCCATCCGGTCGAGCCGTCCGGGGGCCGTACCGCCGAGGACGGGAGGGGCTCGGAGTGAGACGAGGTCGCCGCGCGAGGCTGCTCGCGCTGACGGCTGTCCTCGCGACGGTCTGCCTGCCCGCTCTCGCCCTCCTCGGCGAGGAGGAGCCCGCGCCCGTGCGGATCCTGCTGGTCGGCGACTCGGTGACCCAGGGGTCCTCCGGCGACTGGACCTGGCGGTACCGGCTCTGGGAGCACCTGACCGCCTCCGGCGTCGACGTCGACCTCGTCGGGCCGCGCGACGACCTGCTCGACCCGACGATCCCCGCCTTCGGCTCCCAGGAGTACGTCGACCCCGACTTCGACCGGGACCACGCCGCGCGCTGGGGGATGAGCCTGGCCGACCTGGACCAGCCCATCGGCGAGCTGGTCCGGGACTACGACCCGGACGTCGTCGTCGAGCTGCTCGGCGTGAACGACGTCGTCTGGCGCAAGCTGAGCCCCTCCGACGTCGTGGCCGACCTCGACGACCTCGTCGCCGAGGCACGGGCCGTGGACCCCGACGTCGACATCGTGCTCGGTCAGCTCCCCCAGGTCTGGCTCGAAGGCGTGGCCGAGCTCAACGCCCGGCTCCCGGCCCTGGCCGATCGGCTCGACACCGGCTCGTCGCGGGTCGTGACGGCGGCCACCGGGCAGGGGTTCGCCGAAGGCGTGGACACCTACGACCCGGCACACCTTTCGGCGACCGGCGAGGTGCGTGTCGCCGCCGGGGTCGCCGACGCTCTCGCGAACCTCGGCGTCGGCGCGTCGTACCCGCGTCCGCTCCCCGACGTGCCCGACGGACCCCGGCAGCCCGCGTTCCTCACGGGCCGACCGTCCGGCGGGTCGGTTCACCTCACGTGGCGCCGGCCGACCGGAGCCACCGGCGAGTACGTCTGGATCCGGGACAGCTCGGTCGGCGAGCCCTGGGTCCGCCTGCCGTGGCCGGTCAGTGACACCGCGTGGACATTGGACGGGCTCGTCGACGGCCACCTCTACGAGTTCCGCGTGCAGTCCGCCAAGGGCGCCGCTGTTGCGGAGGACCTGTACTCGAACGTGGTCACTGTGCGGCCGGGTCCTCCCCTGCTGCCTGCACTACCCGCACCGCTGCCCACGCCGGCGCCCGGCACGCCTTCCTAGGCCCGATCGGCGAGCGTGACGATCGTCCTGCGGCGGCGCAGCCGGTGACGCAGCCAGCCGACGAGACCCACGAACCCCGCCAGGGCAAGCCCACCGAGCAGCACCTTCTGGTCGGTGCTCATCGGCCAGTCCGGTGCCGGGAAGTCGCGGGTCGGCCGCCGGAGCAGCGAGGTGGCGAACGAGTAGTGCTGCCCCGCGCCCTCCTCGAACGTCACGAGGTCCGCCGAATTGGCGTTGGCGGACCCGCTCGTCCACAGGGCGGTGCGGTGGTTGGTCTGTTCGAGCACGGCCTGCCTGTCGCCGTCGACCGCTCCGGCCGGCAGGAGCCACCGTTGTCCGGAGGTGAGGCGCCGAAACGAGCGCGGTGAGTCGGGCCTGCCGAGGTAGAGCCGGGAGTACTCGAGACCAGCGCTGACGAGGACCTGCTCGCTCCCGGCCATCGCCCCGACGGCGACCACGCTCCCCCGGAACCGGGCGGACTCGCTCAGGTCGATCCTCGTCGTGCCCTGGTCGGGACGCCAGGTCCAGAGGTTGAGCCCGTTGCCGGTGACCACCGTGCCTTCGTCGGTGACCGTCGGCGGGCTGTCACTCCCGGGCGCGCCCGCCTTCAGCCGCTCCCCGGTCTCCGTGTCGAGCCTTTCCACGAAGAAGTTGCGGCGCCCGCTCGTGCCGGACTGCGACACGTTGGCGATCTGCGTGTTGAAGGCGAGATAGCGGCCGTTCGGCGACCAGGACAGGCCGTGCGAGAAGACGCCGTACCCCTCACGCTCCTGGTGGCTCTCGACCTCGCCGGTGGTCAGGTCGACGATGCGGACCCCGCTGGGGACGTACCGGTCCTCCGCGCCATCGCCCTGTGCCTCGGCGTTGTTCCAGGTGTAGGCCAGGCGACGCCCGTCCGGCGACAGCGCCAGCGTGCCGTCCTCGAAGCGGAAGCCGGCCATGACGTCATAGCCCGGCAGGTCGAGGAGGTGGTAGGTGCCGTCGACCGCCGACACGGCGTACGGCGCGTAGCCCAGCGTCGTGAAGGCCACCGCCGTCACCCCGATCGCGCGGGTGCCCTCCTGCGGCATCCGGTCCACGGCGGACAGGCCGTCAAGGTGGTCCGGGACTGTGTAGACCCGGGACGGCATCGCGGGCTCGAGGGCACCCGCCACGGGGTCCGCGCGGTCCGCCCCCAGCAGAGCCGAGGGGCCCTGCCAGGCCACCGCCGCGATCCCGACCAGAGCCACCGCGGCAGCCAGCGGCGCCACGATCCGCTCCCGGCGACGCGCCCGTCGGGCCGCCCGCCACGTCCCCGGGTCGACCCGGACCGTCGGCGCGCTCTCCGCGGTGCGGACCATCAGGTCACGTAGCTCCTGGCTCATCGGCGTGCCTCCGTCCGGATCAGCTCGCCGAGATGGGGCGCGACCGCCCTCAGCCGGGCGAGGGCCTGCCTGCTCTGCGACTTCACGGTCCCGACGCCGATGCCCAGCACCCGGGCCGTCTCGACCTCGGTGAGGTCCTCGTAGTACCGCAGCACGAGGACGGTCCGCTGCTTCGCCGTCAGCAGGCCCAGCGCCTGGTCCAACGACAGGCGCAGGTCGACGTCCGGGGCGGCGGTCGCACGGTCGTCGTACGACTCCAGGGATCGCTCCGCGACGTGCCGACGGGACCGCCACCAGGAGACGTTCTGCGTGTAGAGGATCCGGCGCGCGTAGGCCTCGGGATGCCCCTCGATGCGGCGCCAGGCCTTGGCCGTCTTGAAGAGTGCCGTCTGCACGAGGTCCTCCGCGAGGTGGAAGTCACCGGTGAGCAGGTAGGCCGTGCGGGAGAGCGCAGGCACACGCGCGACCACGAACTCGTGGAACGCCGCCTCGTCGTCCTGCGTCTCCATGCGCCACCTCCTTTCACTGACCAAGACGCCAGACGCCCCACGTTCGGAGGTCACCTTTCTCCGAATTGTCCTCATGGACCACGTCACACCCGTGACCCGGTCTAGCGACGGCCAGGGCCCCGAGGGCTCCACGTGACGTTCGTCGGTCCGGGTCGTTCATCGGCCGAAGGAAGAGAAGGGACCCGGCATGAACATCACCCCCACAGGCCGTCACCGACGGCGCCGTCGCCGGAGTGCGGGGGCGGCGGTCCTCCTCGCGGTCGCCGGCCTCGGTGTCACAGCCTGCTCCGCCGGGAGCATCGAGGGCTCCCCCGCGGCGGCTGACTCGGGACCCGCAACGACACCGGCGTCCGCGGAAGGACCTGTCCTGGTGACCGGCACGGTCTCCCGCGATGGTGAGCCGCTGCCCGACACTCCGGTGCTCGTCCAGATCTGGTCGGAAGAGGACGTCGAGGTGGGAGACAGCGTGGACCTGCACGAGGTCGGCCCTGTCCGGACCGACGAGCACGGCCGCTACACGGTCGTGCTCGACCGCGAGGACCTGTCGGCGGAGTACATCGTCGGCGACGACGTCGTGAACTTCGACGTGGGGGTGATGGACCCCTTCATCGGCCCGATCTCGACCTCGGCGGAGTACGTCGAGGACGGGTCCTGGACCGACGTCGGAGGCGGCACCGGCCCTATGACGGTTGACTTCGACCTCGGGACGATGAAGGCGACCGTGACGTACGCCGACGGCTCGAAGGACCGCTGGCCGCTGGTCCGGCTCGGCTGACAGCGACTGGCGAGCTCAGGCGCGGTTGACCGCCGAGATGACGGCCTTCAACGAGGCGGTGACGATGTTCGGGTCGAGCCCGACACCCCACAGCACCTTGCCGCCCACGGCGCACTCGACGTAGGCGGCCGCGATCGCGTCGCCGCCCGAGGAGAGCGCGTGCTCGGCGTAGTCGAGGACCCGGACGTCGAAGTCCTGGTCGAGCTCGTTGATGGCGTTGACGAAGGCCGCGATGGGACCGTTGCCGACCCCCTCCAGCGTGCGCAGCTCGCCGTCGACGTACACGTTGACGGTGAGGGCGTCCTTCTCGCCGGCCGCGGAGGAGGTGTGCACCGAGTTGAGCTTCAGCGGGGTCTCCCGGCCGAGGTACTCCGCCTCGAAGTCCGACCAGATCGCCTCGGGAGACATCTCGCCGCCCTCGTCGTCGGTGTGCTCCTGGATCACCCGGCTGAACTCGATCTGGAGCCGGCGCGGCAGGTCGAGCTTGTGCTCGGACTTCATGATGTACGCCACGCCGCCCTTGCCGGACTGGCTGTTGACCCGGATCACGGCCTCGTAGGAGCGTCCGACGTCCTTCGGGTCGATCGGCAGGTACGGCACCGCCCACGGCTGCTCGTCGACCGGTACGCCGGCCGCCGCCGCATCGTGCTCGAGCGCCTCGAAGCCCTTCTTGATCGCGTCCTGGTGGGAGCCGGAGAAGGCGGTGTACACCAGGTCGCCGCCGTAGGGGTGGCGCTCGTGGACGGGCAGCTGGTTGCAGTACTCGACGGTGCGGCGGACCTCGTCGATGTCGGAGAAGTCGATCTCGGGGTCGACGCCCTGGGTGAACAGGTTCAGGCCCAGGGTCACCAGGCACACGTTGCCGGTGCGCTCGCCGTTGCCGAACAGGCATCCCTCGATCCGGTCCGCACCTGCCTGGTAGCCCAGCTCGGCCGCCGCGACCGCCGTACCGCGGTCGTTGTGGGGATGCAGCGAGAGCACGACGTTCTCGCGGTGGTTCAGGTGGCGGTTCATCCACTCGATCGAGTCGGCGTAGACGTTCGGGGTCGCCATCTCGACGGTCGCCGGCAGGTTGATGATCACCGGCTTCTCGGGCGTCGGCTCGAAGACCTCGAGCACCTCGTTGCAGATCCTCGCCGCGAACTCGAGCTCGGTGCCTGTGTAGGACTCCGGGGAGTACTCGTAGTACACCGTGGTCTCGGGGATGGCTTCCTCGAACTTCCTGCACAGCCTCGCGCCGCTGACGGCGATGTCGACGATGCCGTCCATGTCGAGGCCGAAGACGACACGTCGCTGGAGCGTGGAGGTCGAGTTGTAGAGGTGGACGATCGCCTGCTTGGCGCCGCGGATCGACTCGTAGGTGCGCTCGATCAGGTGCTCGCGGGCCTGCGTCAGGACCTGGATGACGACGTCGTCGGGGATCAGGTCCTCCTCGATGAGCATCCGCACGAAGTCGAAGTCGGTCTGCGACGCGGCCGGGAAGCCGACCTCGATCTCCTTGTAGCCCATGTCGACGAGCAGCTGGAACATCTTCTTCTTGCGCGCCGGGGTCATCGGGTCGATCAGCGCCTGGTTGCCGTCGCGCAGGTCGACCGCGCACCAGCGGGGCGCCTTGGTGATCTTCCTGTCGGGCCAGGTGCGCTCCGGTACGTCGACCGCGGGGAACGGCGCGTAGCGCTGGAAGGGCATGCCGCTGGGCTGCTGGGCGTTCTGCTCAGGGTTCGTCATGAGGTGCTCGCTTCAGGGTCTGTGTCGTGGTCCGGATGCAACGACGAACTCCGCAGCGAGGGGGTCCGGTCTGTTAGCGAACCTCGCTGCGGCAGCCAAGAAGGAGGAGCTGACGCGTCATGATGCACACCAGCCTAACCGCTCGTCGGTGATCTGGCTTCCCCGGTCCCGAAAACCGGATGACAGCCCGTGTTCAATGGGCGGGTGCATATCGAACGTATCGACCCCATGGAGCTCGACCTCGACACCGCCGAGGAGATGGCGGCCGTCGACCGCGCGGCGATCGAGGCGTCCGGCTCCCTGATACCCGGACCCATCGGGCCGACGAAGCTGAAGTCCCTCCAACTGGGCTCCAACGGCCGGCCGGTCCCCGGTCTCTGGGTCGCCCGAGAGGGCGGTGCCATGCTCGGGCACGCGCTCACGGACCTGCCGATCGAGGACAACACCGACTCCGCCTACATCCGCGGCACGGTCCACCCCGAGGCCCGGCGACAGGGGGTGGGCCGTGCGCTGATGGACACCGCGCTCGACTTCGCCCGGGCCCAGGGTCGCGACCGGTTCTACGCGACGGCCCTGCGTGGCGGCCCGGGGGTCCCAGCCCTCCAGGCGATGGGCTTCTCCTCCGAGGGACTCGGGGTGAACGCGGTACGACGCGTGGACGTGCACGACGCGCCCCACGGCCTCTGGGACCGGCTGTACGACGAGGCGGCAGCCCATGCCGGCGACTATGAGCTGGTTCACCTCGTGGGGCCGACGCCCGACGACATGCTCGACGACATGGTCACGCTGCACGCGGCCATCAACGACGCTCCGATGGAGGACCCGGACTCCGAGGAGGACTACTGGGACGCGGACCGGGTCCGGGCCTACGACAACGCCATGGCCGGCCGGAGGCAGACGGTCTACCGGGTGATGGCCCGTCACCGCCACACCGGCGAGTGGGCGGGGATCTCGATGCTGTGCGTCGACGAGTTCCTCCCGACCATCGGGTTCCAGGAGGACACCTCCGTGGTCCGCGCGCACCGCGGGCACCGGCTGGGCCTGCTGATGAAGGCGGACATGCTCCGCTGGATCAGCCAGGAGCGTCCCGAGGTGGCAGCCACCGACACGTGGAACGCGACGACCAACCACCACATGATCGCGGTCAACGAGCGTCTCGGCGCGAGGGTGATCGCCCACTACGAGTCCTACCGCTTCCGGGAGGACCGCCAGGAAGGGCGTTAGCCTCGCGGGCATGGCCCGGCTCCTGATCGTCCACCACTCCCCCACGCGCTCAATGCGGGCGCTGACCGACGCCGTGGTGTCAGGCGCCCACGACGACGCGATCGAGGGGGTCGAGGTGGTGGTCCGCCCCGCGCTCGAAGCGACGGCGGAGGAGGTCCTCGGAGCAGACGGCTACCTGCTCGGGACCCCCGCGAACTTCGGCTACATGAGCGGCGCCCTGAAGCACTTCTTCGACTCGACCTTCCTCCAGGTCGGCGGCTCGCTCTCCGACACGGGGGCCGCCGACCAGTCCTCGGGGACGACGAGCGGGCGGCCCTTCGGGCTCTACGTGCACGGCCGCTACGACACCACCGGGGCGATCCGCTCGGTGCTGTCGATCACCGGCGCCCTCGGCTGGAAGCAGGCGGCCGGCGTGCTCGAGGTGCTCGGCGACCTCGACGAGTCGCACGACGAGTCGGCGTACGAGCTCGGCGGCACGCTGTCGGCACTCCTCGCGAGCTGACCGCAGCCGCCACCCGGGTCGTCCGCTCAGGCGGTCAGCTCCTCCTCGTAGAGCTCTGCCCGGAAGTGGGCGCGGAGGGCCTCCGCGGCGTCGTGGCGGGCGAGGAACTGGCCAGGCAGCCACCTGCCCGAGGGTAGCTTCGCGAAGTACAGCGGTGGCCGGTCGTCGAGGGCCAGCCGCTCGCGCAGGGGCTTGTGTGCGAAGACCTCGCCGACCTTGGTGGCGCCGTCGAAGGTCTGCTCGCCACGGTGCCAGCGCCGGCTCTCGAAGGTGAAGTACGTCATCGGTCGTCCTCGGGTTCGGGGGGAGTTCCCGCTCGCTTCGAGACCAGCGTGCGGCAGCGAGGGGTGCCTGGCACAGTGCCGAGAGACCCGGTCGGGCGGACTCAGGTCCCGGAGCGGTCGGACCCTGCGCGGACGCCGACGGGCACCCCGGCTTCGCCCGGGAGGAGCGCGCTTCGCCCTCGGCCGCCGGGGGTACGATCTCAAGGCTTCCCCGCCCCCGACCAGCAAGGACTTCCCCCGTGCTCTCCCGCCTGGCCGCCGCCTCGATGCTGCTCGTCCTGACCGCGTGTGGTGAGGGCGTCGGGTCTGTCTCGGGAGGCGACCCGGTCGAGGCTCCCGAGCTCGGCGCGTGCCGGGTCCTGACTCCGGAGGACATCGCGCAGCCCGACAACGCCACCGAGACCGTCGACTGCGCGGACGACCACACCGCAGAGACCTTCACCGTCGGTACCTTCCCCCAGAAGCTCGCCAAGGGCGCCGACGTGAAGGACCCCGACCTCGGCGCCTACATCTACGAGACCTGCACCACGAAGTTCCAGGCCTTCCTCGGCGGTGACGAGAGCACCGTGATGCGGTCGCTGGTGAGCTGGGCCTGGTTCCGGCCCACGGAGGACGCCTGGGACCAGGGTGCCCGCTGGTACCGCTGCGACGTGATCGGCGGCACCGAGCAGTCCGAGGAGCTGCGGGACCTTCCGGAGACCGCCAAGGGGCTGCTGGGCGGCCGTCCCGACGACAAGTGGATGACCTGCGCGAACGGCGAGACCGTCTCCGGCTCTGAGAAGGTGCCCTGCACCGAGCCCCACACCTGGCGCGCGGTCACCACGATCAAGGTCGGTCGCGAGGAGGACCCCTACCCCGGTGACGAGCTCGTCGAGGCCCGCACCCGGGACTTCTGCTCCGACTCCGTCGGCGCGTGGATGAACTACCCCGTCGACTACGAGTTCGGCTACACCTACTTCCGCGAGGCGGAGTGGAAGGCCGGCAACCGCCGGTCGATCTGCTGGGCGGCCACCGACAAGTGAGCGCCGCGGCGAGACGGACCATCCGTACGACGGTCGGGGCCGTCGCCGCGGGGCTGGTCCTGACCTCCTGCACGAGCGGCGAGGACGCCCGAGACACGACCGCGACCTCCGCACCTGCCTCGGCCGAGTCACCCGGCTCCGAGACGACGGCCGAGCCGTCCGACCGGGCCTCCGCCGCGGGGATCCCGGAGAGCGCGAGGAGGCCGCCCGCCCAGGCCTGCTACCGGCTCGACTTCGACGAGGCGACCGCCCCGACGAACGACAGCCGGGCGGTGTCCTGCCGTAAGCGCCACACCGCCCGGACCTATCACGTCGGGCGGCTCGACACCGTCGTCGACGGCCACCTGCTCGCGGTCGACTCACGACGGGCACAGCGTCAGGTCGAGCGCGCGTGTCCTCGCGAGCTCGCCGACTACCTCGGCGGGTCGGCGCAGACGCGTGCCCTGAGTCGGCTCGAGGCGGTCTGGTTCAGCCCGACCATCGCGCAGTCGGACGACGGTGCCTCGTGGTTCCGCTGCGACGCCGTGGCCCTGTCCGAGTCCGGGAAGCTCGCTTCCCTCCCGGTCCGTCTCCGGGGGATCCTCGACCGATCGGATGCTCTGGACGACGTCGGCCTGTGCGGCACCGCAGCCCCCGGCGAGCGCGGGTTCGAGCGCGTCATCTGCTCCCGCCGCCACCGTTGGCGGGCGCTGAGCACGATCGGCATCTCCGGCGGTGACTCCTACCCGGGCGTGGCCGCGGTCCGAGAGGCCGGCGAGAGCGAGTGCCGCGACCAGGTCCGGCGCGCGTCCGGGTCGGCGGAGCGGTTCAGCTACGGCTGGGAGTGGCCCACGCGTGACCAGTGGCGAGCCGGCCAGCGTTACGGCTACTGCTGGGCCCCGGACTGAGGCGCTTCAGTCCTGTCGTGGGTCACCTCGCCGCCGGCGATCCGAGTCCACGGCCTCGCCGGGTCCGGCCACGACAGCTTGACCATCCTGACCTCGGGCTCCTGGACCGTCCGCACCCCGGGCCGCGTCCTGGGCGCACACGGGAACCCTGCGTGTCCCGCGTCCCCGGGCGGGTCCAGAGCATCTCCGTCGTGGCGGGCCCGTGCTGGGGGTTGAAGAAGCAGGGCGTGCGCTTCGCGCCGGGCGTTCTCGTCGAGCTCTCGTCCTGACGTCCGGGCGTCCAGCCGACGCAGCTCCTCCCCCAGGAAGATCACGTCCTCCTCGGCGAGGCGGCGGACGGCTCGAGCTCGGCAAGCCGGGCCGCCGGTCCTCTCGACGCTGCTGAGCCTTCTTGCCGGCGACGACGGCGCCACCGGCTGCCAGCAGGATGAGCAGCAGCTCCATGACGACACCCCCCTTCAGGAACGCTGAGTCTAGGCCCGGCATGGAGGATGCTCCAGACATCCGGGACATCCGTCGGTCCCACGCGCGCCCCTGCGGCGGGACCGGCATGAAGAAGTGAGGGTGTCAGAAGCCGAGGCGGCGCAGCTGCTTCGGGTCGCGCTGCCAGTCCTTCGCGATCTTCACGTGGAGGTCGAGGTACACCGGCGTGCCGAGCATCGCCTCGATCTGCTTGCGTGCAGCGGTACCCACCTCCCGCAGTCGGCTGCCCTTGTGGCCGATGACGATGCCCTTCTGCGAGGAGCGCTCGACGAACACGTTCGCGTGGATGTCGAGCAGCGGCTTGTCCTGCGGCCTGTCCTCACGCAGCCCCATCTCCTCGACGACGACGGCGATGGAATGAGGCAGCTCGTCGCGGACCCCCTCGAGCGCAGCCTCCCGGATGAGCTCGGCGACGATCGCCTCCTCGGGCGAGTCCGTGAGCTCCCCGTCCGGGTACAGCGGCGGCCCCTCGGGCATCCGGGCGACGAGGAGGTCGGCGAGCAGCTCGACCTGGTCGCCGCGGACGGCGGAGACCGGGACGATCTCGGCCCAGTCGGTGCCGGTCTCCTCGCCGAGGCGGGCGATGTCGAGCAGGTGCTTCCCCAGCTGCTCCGGCG
Organism: uncultured Actinomycetota bacterium; assembly: GCA_963701425.1. Lineage (GTDB taxonomy): Bacteria > Actinomycetota > Actinomycetes > Propionibacteriales > Nocardioidaceae > Nocardioides_C. The sequence continues at coordinate 915,808 of CAVPAG010000018.1, forward strand.
TGGCGAGGTCGGTCTTGGTCGCCACGGCGATCTTGATCGTGCGGCGTACCTTGGCCAGCTCGTTGACGATGAACCGGTCCCCCGGGCCGATCTTCTCGTTGGCCGGGAAGCAGACCGCGACGACGTCGACCTCGGCCCAGGTGGTCTTCACGAGGTCGTTGAGCCGTTCTCCGAGCAGGGTCCGGGGACGGTGCAGGCCAGGGGTGTCCACGAGGACCAGCTGGGCGTCGGGACGGTGCACGATGCCACGCACGACGGTGCGGGTGGTCTGCGGCCTGGAGGAGGTGATCGCCACCTTCGTGCCCACAAGGGCGTTGGTCAGCGTCGACTTGCCGGCGTTGGGCCGCCCCACGAATGAGGCGAAACCGCTCCGGAACACGGGCGGGGCTGCGGACGACGAGGCGGCGGAAGTCTTCTCAGGCACCCGCCGATTGTGTCACCCGGTCAGCCGGTGCCCCACACGTCGCTGGTCTGGCTGCTGCGCGGCTTCTTCTCCTTGCCGTCCGGGCGGTGGTCCATGCCCTCGGTGCGGCGACTGTTCAGCGGACCGGACCCCTCGCCGGGCGACGGGCTGGGCTCGGGCTCGGTGCCGCCCGAGTCGGTGCCGGAGCCGGCCCCTGGGTCGGTCCCGGTATCGGTCGAGTCACCGCTTGTGGGGGCGGAGGACGCGTCCCCCTCGGGCGCGGCCTGAGGGTCGCCGTCCACGGGCTCCTCGGTGAGCTGCTCGTCCGGCGCCGCGGTCTCCTCGGGTGCCGGCGGGAGCTCGGTCCCATCCGTGGGGTCGACGGCTCCCGGCGAGGGCAGGGCCGAGGACGACGGCGACGGGGCCGACGAGCGTGCTGGGCTCGGGCTCGAGGTCGGGCTCTCGGTCGGGGTGATCGAGGGATCCTCCCCGCCCGGGGTCTGGAGCCCGGGGGTCTCGTTCACCGGCACGACCGGGTCCTGGTCGGGCGAGTCGTCGTCGCCCCGCTCGGGACGTCGCAGGTCCGGACGCGGCAGGTCGAAGGGCAGGAAGCGCTCGGAGAACTCCGCCACCACGTCCTGGGCACCCGAGGGGAGCTCGTTGGCCGCTGCGGCGATCCCGCCCGCGGCGACGGTGCCGAACGCGACGGCGCCAGCGATGAGCAGGCGACGACGGCGGCGTGCGAAGGGCGCCACCACGACGGCCTTCGACGTCCTGGCCATCAGCGCGGCGAGCTCGGGCCCCGGCTCGGGAGCGGTGTCGGGCACGGACCGCTCGAGGGCTGCGAGACACTCGATGAGCTGCTCGGAGCCCTCTTCGGGGATCCCCGACTGCTCGAGCATCTCCTGGGCCCGGTCGGTCGGACGCGTCACCAGGCCCTCGCCTCGTCCGCTTCCAGGATCTGACGGAGTCGCAACAGGCCGCGACGCTGGAGCTGTTTGACCGAGCCGACGGACTTGCCGAGGACGCCTGCGGTCTCCTCCAGCGAGAGGTCCGCCAGCACCCTGAGCATGATCACCGCTCTCTGCTCCTCACCCAGCTCCTCGAGGAGCTGCTCGACTGCTTCGGTAGTCACTGTGCCCATCGCGACCGTCTCGGCCGAGTCCACGAGCCGCTGGTCGTGCTCCGGCTCGTAGGAGGCCTGGACGGGCCGCCTCGTGCGTCGGCGATGGTCGTCGACGGCACGTGCGTGCGCCACCGAGAAGACCAGCGTGCGGAGGCCGGCCGCACCGCCACGGACCTCTGGCAGACGCGGGAGAACTGCGATGAAGACCTCGTCGGTGAGGCTCTCGGGATCCTCGACGCCCTGGCCCTGCAGGTAACCGAGCACGCGCGGCGCGAGCGCCCGGTAGACGTCCTCGATCGCGTCGCGGTCGCCCCGGCCTGCGGTGGCGACGACGGCGTCCCCCAGACCCGTCATCGCCCACTCCTCCCGAGGTGACCCGTCGAGCGGCTGCGGCGACCGTCGTCGCCGTCCGCTGTTTCCGAGTCACATTGTCGCGCGTCTGCGACAGGTTTGTGGCGGTACGTCCTCCTTCGATGCACAGGTGTGTCGTGGGGTGGCCCCGCGGCGGACGATTCACCGCCGGGCCACCCACGACGAGGTTGTGGGACCTCGTCTGACACAGGGGTAATCGCCGGAGGGGGCGGGAAGGTTACGCGCCGCGGGAAGAAATTCTCGCGGAGGCGGTGCTGCGCACGATCAGGAGCAGACCGAGGAGCACGAGCGCCGCCCCGACCAGGCCGGTGGCGCCGAGCCGCTCCCCCAGCAGGACGTAGGCCAGCGAGGCAGCCACGACCGGCTCGACCAGGGCGAGCGTCGACGCGGTGCTCGAACGCACCCTGCGAAGGCCTCGGTTGAACAGGCTGTAGGCGAGGATCGTCGGCACGAGCACCAGGTACCCGACGAGGAGCCCCCCGCCCGTCGTACCGATCCACGTCGTGTCGCCGAGCAGGAGCCACGGCAGCGTCAGGAGGGCGGCGACCGAGAAAGCCGCGGCCAGGAAGGACTGGGTCTCGAGCCCGCGCGCCTCGGCGGCGTTGCCCGCCACGATGTAGGTGGCGTAGCTCGCGGCCGCGCCGAGCGCCAGCAGCACCCCGGCCGTCGAGGGCGCCTCGGGGCTGTCCTGCTGGCCGCCGACGAGGAGGGCGAGGCCGACCACGGCCACCGTCGTCGCGACGAGCCAGAGCCGGGTGACGTGCCGGGTGATCAGACCGGTGATCACAGGGGCCGCTCCGATCGCGACGAGCGTGCCGACGGCGACGCCCGCCTGCTGCATCGCGGCGAGAAAGCACAGGTTGAAGGCTGCCTGCCCGAGCCCCGCCAGCCACGCCGGTGCCTGTCGGAGCGCGACGAGGATGCCCGACCGATGGCCGTACGCGGCCGCGACGAGGACCAGCGCGATCCCCGTCAGGAGCATCCGCGCCGCCGCGAGGCTGTCCGCGGGGACGCCGGGGCCGAGCGCCTGAGCGGTGCCGACCGTGCCGAAGAGGGAGGCGCCGGCGAGCACCAGCAACGCCGACCCGAGTGGGTTCGCGGCGCGCGAGACGTCCGCCTCGCGCGCCTCGATGCTCAGCTGAGCCACGTCGGGCGCAGGGGGAGCCCGGAGTTCCCGTGGGCGTCCGTCCGTGAGGCGAGGACCTGGTGGAGCTGGATCTCGTTGCGCTCGAAGCCGAGGCGCGACCCGGCCATGTAGAGCCCCCAGACCCGGGCCGTGCCGAGGCCGACCTCCGCTACGCACTCGTCCCAGTGGTCGACGAGGTTGGCCGACCAGTCACGCAGGGTCAGCGCGTAGTGCTCGCGGAGGTTCTCCTCATGGCGGACCTCGAGGTCGGCGTCCTGCATCGCGGTGATGATCCGCCCGGACCCGGTCAGCTCCCCGTCGGGGAAGACGTACCGGTCGATGAACGCCCCCGTCTCCGCGCGCGCGTTGTTGTCCGGCCGGGTGATGCAGTGGTTCAGCACGCGGCCGCCCGGACGCAGCCGCGAGCGGATGAACGAGAAGTACGACGGGTAGTTGCGCACGCCGACGTGCTCGGTCAGGCCGATGGAGCTCACCGCGTCGAAGCCGGCCTCGGTGACGTCGCGGTAGTCGCCGAAGCGCACCTCCGCGCGACCCGTCAGGCCCTCGCGCTCGATGCTCGCGCGTGCCCAGTCGGCCTGCCTGCGTGACAGGGTCACGCCGAGGGCGCTGACGCCGTACTCCCTCGCGGCGTGCCGGACCATGCCGCCCCAACCGCAGCCGACGTCGAGGAGGCGCAACCCGGGCCGGAGGCCGAGCTTGCGGCACACGAGGTCGTACTTCTCCGCCTGGGCCTCCTCCAGCGTGGCTTCCTCGTGAGGGAAGACCGCGCACGTGTAGGTCATGGAGGGGCCCAGGACGAGCTCGTAGAAGCGGTTCGAGACGTCGTAGTGGTGGTGGATCGCGACCGCGTCGCGGTCGCGTGAGTGCCGCATCCCCTCGAGCACACGGCGCCAGCGCGGCAGGTGCTCCTCGGGCGGGGGCGGCGGCGGCTTGAGGTGGCCCAGGCCCAACCCGCGCAGGATCCGCACCAGCTCGGCCGGCGGCGGCACCCGGAAGCGCCGGTGCTTCATCAGCACCCGCATCGCCTCGTAGGGGTCGCCGGGGTGCGCACCCTCCAGGATCAGGTCGCCGGCCACGTAGGCGCGGGCCAGCCCGAGGTCGCCCGGGGCGGTCAGCAGGTAGGACAGCCCGCGCTCGTTGCACAGGTGCAGAGCCACCGGGGCGTCGTCCGGTCCGGCGCAGCTTCCGTCGTACGCCGTGAAGCGGAACGGGACGCCATCGGGCATCAGGCGCGAGATCGCCTCGCCGATGGTCACGTTCAGGTCGTTCGTGGTCGTCGTCATCGACGTCTCACCGCCTTTTCGTACAGCCCCGTCAGCCGGTTCCCTCGATCGTAGTGCTCCTTGACCCGCGCGAGGTTGTCTCCGTCATAGAGACGGTCGAAGGCCTCCCGGTCGTAGTAGGCGTCGGAGTAGAGCGACTTGTGGCCGCCGAGCTCGGTGACCTTCTGCTCGACCGCCCGGTTGACGTCGCCGTCGGACGCCCCCGGGGCGATCGGCACGGTGCCCCAGAAGCCGACGTTGACGTAGGTGGTCCCCGGTTCCAAGGGGTACGACGGCCAGCGGCGCGCACTTCCCGGCCCCGCGGGCTCCCGCAGCCGCAGCGGGCACAGCCACACCGGCCGCATCGCCACGTGCTCGTCGAACCAGCGGAGGAACTCTGCCGTCCGCTCGAGCGGGACCTCGACGTCCTGGACGACCCGCTCCCGCGGCGGCCGTCCGCGCCTCGCGTCCAGCCTCGCCATCAGGCCGTACCTGTTCTCGAGGCCGACGATCCGGTGGTAGACGTCGCTGCGTCGCAGCCTCCTCGGCCAGGCCCGACGGACCACCGGGTGCTGGGCGCCGAAGGCCCGCGAGCACCAGAACCAGTCGGTGTCCCACCGCCACAGGTAGTCGTACATGGTGAGCAGGTCGGCGCCCCGCTGCCGGATCGACCGGTAGTAGATGTCCTGGCCGGTGTAGTCGCTGGTCCTGGGCCCCGTCGAGGGGCTGGTCCGGACGGGGGCGTCGTCGCGCCAGGTAGCCAGGGTCAGGTAGACCTCGTCGGGCTCGAAGACCACACCGTCGAGGCCGTCCACCCGGACTCCGTCCCAGTGGCGCTCCGCGACGATCGTCTCGACCATGCCAGGGAGGTCGTCCAGACTGCCCAGCCGGACGTGCCGGAGGTCGACGTACCCGGGCACCTCCTCCAGCTCGATACGCAGACGGGTCGCGTAGCCGAGGCTGCCGTAGGAGTTCGGGAAGGTCCCGAAGAGGTCGGCGGCCGGCCCGTCCGGGGTGGCGGTGACGACCTCCCCGTCACCGGTCAGCACGTCCATCTCGAGCACGGACTCGTGAGGCAGGCCGTTGCGGAACGACGTGGCCTCGATGCCGAGACCGGTGACCGCCCCGCCGAGGGTGATCGTGCGCAGCTGCGGCACGACGAGCGGGGCCAGGCCGTGGGCGAGCGTCACGTCGACGAGGTCCTCGTAGGTGCACATGCCCTGCACGTCGGCCGTACGCGCCCGGGTGTCGATGGAGATGACGCCGGTGAGGCCGGAGACGTCCAGACCGGGGGTGGCCAGCTCGGCCCGCGGACGGAAGAGGTTCGAGGTGCGCTTGGCGAGCCGGACCGGCTCACCGGCCGGGATCGCGTCGTAGGACTCCTCGAGGCGACGCACGGCTACTGCGTGCGCTTCCTCGCCCACCAGACCCGTCATTGCCCCACGCTATCGGCCTCCGCGCAGGTGCACGACGAAGACGCCTCAGGTGGTCAGCGACTCCCGCACCGTGCCGTCCGGGGAGCCGACGAGGACGGTCACGCCCTCACCGGCGAGGTCACGCACCGCGGCGAGGTCGGCCTCGGACGCCCCGACCGGGTCGCTGAGCACCGCGACGGCCTCGAGCCCCGGGGCTCCGCTCGAGACGGCCATCGCAACCGCCACCTGGACCGCGGAGAGCTTCAGCGAGGGCAGGTCGACGCTCGCTCCCGCGTAGGTCCGCCCGTCGGTGTCGCGGACACACGCCCCTTGGGCCGCGCCCGTGCGAGCCCGCGTCGAGCGCGCGAGGGTGACGATCTTCTTGTCCTCGGGGTGGTCGATCTCGATCATCGGGAGAACCTCATCCGGCGTGGGTGTCTGAGTAGGACTCGGGGTCGGTGTGCTCGACGGCCGGCTCGACACGGGTGATGAGTACGGTGCCGATCCGGTTGCGGCGCCCCGCCGGAGCCTCGGCCTCGAGACGCAGCCCGTGCGCCTCCACGACAGACCCGGGGATCGGGACCCGGCCGAGGTACTTCGCCATAAGACCGCCCACCGTGTCGACGTCGTCGTCCTCCACGGGTACGCCGCAGGCTGCCTCGAGGTCGTCGACCGGGTAGCGGGAGCTGACCCGGGTCGTGCCGTTGGACAGGTGCTCGACGTCGACCTTCGCCTCGTCGTACTCGTCGGTGATCTCGCCGACGATCTCCTCGAGGACGTCCTCGATCGTGACGAGCCCCGCCGTGCCGCCGTACTCGTCGACGACGACCGCGACGTGCTTGCGCTTGGCCTGCATCTCGCGGAGCAGCTCGTCGACGGGCTTGGAGTCAGGGACGTAGAGCACCGGCCGCATGACCGACTCGACCCGCTCGGTCTGCTCGGCCTCGTGGCGGTCGAAGACCCGCTTGGTGATGTCCTTGAGGTAGGCGAAGCCGACGATGTCGTCGAGGTTCTCCCCGATCACCGGGATCCGGGAGTAGCCGCTGCGCAGAGCCAGCGACATCGCCTGGCGCAGCGTCTTGTTGCGCTCGATGAAGACCACGTCGGTGCGCGGCACCATCACCTCGCGCACGATGGTGTCGCCGAGCTCGAAGACCGAGTGGATCATCTCCCGCTCGCCGGACTCGATCACGCTGCTGGCCTCGGCCAGGTCGACGAGCTCGCGGAGCTCGGCCTCCGAGGCGAACGGCCCTTCGCTGAAGCCGCGGCCGGGGGTGATCGCGTTGCCCACGAGGATCAGCAGCTGGGCTACGGGGCCGAAGACCTTGGTGAAGACGATCAGCGGGCCCGCGGAGACCAGCGCGACCCTCTCGGAGTGCTGGCGACCGACCGTGCGCGGGGCGACGCCGATCACGACGAAGGAGACCGCGACCATCAGCAGGACCGTGGCAGCGACCGCCCACCACCTGCCGACGACCTCCTCGGAGACCGGGTCGCGGCTGGCGATCACGTCCGTCATCACCACCGTGGCCAGCACGATCGCGCCGATCTCGCAGAGCAGGCGCAGGAAGAGCGCGGTGTTCATGTAGCGGGCGGGGTCCTCGACCACCCTCAGCAGTCGCTTGGCTCCGGGCTTGCCCTCCCCCGAGATCTCCTCGGCACGGGCCTTGGAGAACGACGAGAACGCCGCCTCGGCACTGCTGAACAGACCCGCGACCACCACCAGGACGGCTGCGAGGACGAGCAGCCAGATGTCGACCGTGGTCACAGCTCGACGTCCTCGCCGGCGGCCAGCGGGCCCGCCTCGTCGCCCGGAAGCGTCTCACCACGACGGGCGCCCTGCCACTCGGCGAGCAGCCGGGCCTGGAGGCCGAACATCTCGCGGTGCTCCTCGGGCTCGGCGTGGTCGTAGCCGAGCAGGTGCAGGATGCCGTGGACGGTCAGCAGGTCGATCTCGTCGTCGGTCGTGTAGCCGGGCTGGCCCTTGCCGCGGGCCTCCTCGGCCTGTCGCTCCGCGATCGTGGGGCACAGCACGAGGTCGCCGAGGACACCCTCCTCGGGCTCCTCGTCGACCAGCCCCGGCCGCAGCTCGTCCATCGGGAAGGCGAGCACGTCGGTGGGACCGGCCTTCTCCATCCACTGCTCGTTGAGCTCGGCGATCGTCTGCTCGTCGACGAGCTTGATGCACAGCTCGGCCTGCGGGTGCACCCGCATCCGGTCCAGGGCGAAACGGGCAAGACGGGACAGCTCCCTGACGTCGACCTGATGGCCGGACTCGTCGAGGACCTCGATGCTCATGCGGGGTCTCCTGCGAAGGGCGTGCTCGGACTGCCGGAAGGGCTCATGCGCGGTGCCCCTGGCGAGGGGCGGTCGGGCGACGGCTCTCGGGTTCGCCGTCGCGCTGCGCGCGGTCGTCCTCACGACGCGCTTCGAACTCGTCGTACGCCGCGACGATGTGTCCGACGAGGCGGTGCCGGACCACGTCGTGGGCGGTGAGCCGGTTGAAGTGCACGTCCTCGATCTCGTTGAGGATCTCCTCGACGACCCGGAGGCCGCTTCGCATGCCGCCCGGCAGGTCCACCTGGGTGACGTCGCCGGTGACGACCATCTTCGAGCCGAAGCCGAGACGGGTCAGGAACATCTTCATCTGCTCCGGCGAGGTGTTCTGCGCCTCGTCGAGGATGATGAAGGCGTCGTTCAGGGTGCGACCACGCATGTAGGCCAGCGGCGCGACCTCGATGGTCCCGGCCGCGAGCAGCTTGGGAATGGTCTCCGGGTCGAGCATGTCGTGGAGCGCGTCGTACAGCGGGCGCAGGTAGGGGTCGATCTTCTCGCTGAGCGTGCCGGGCAGGAAGCCGAGCCGCTCCCCCGCCTCGACCGCAGGGCGCGTGAGGATGATCCGGTTGACGTTCTTCGACTGCAGCGCCTGAACGGCCTTGGCCATCGCCAGGTACGTCTTGCCGGTGCCGGCGGGGCCGATGCCGAAGACGATGGTGTGCTTGTCGATCGCCTCGACGTAGCGCTTCTGGTTCAGCGTCTTGGGCCGGATCGTGCGACCGCGGTTGCTCAGGATGTTGAGGCTGAGCACGTCCGCGGGGCGCTCCTTGGTCTCCGCCCGGAGCATGGAGATGGCCCGCTCGACGGTCTCGGTGGTGATCCCCTGACCGGTGCGGATGATCGTGACGAGCTCGTCCATCAGGCGCTCGGCGAGCGCGACCTCCGCGGACTCGCCGCGCAGGGTGATCTGGTTGCCTCGGACGTGGACGTCGGCCTTGAATGCCTTCTCGATCAGCGCCAGGTGCTCGTCCCCGGGACCCAGGAGGGCCACCATGGGAATGCTCGCGGGCACGATGATCGTGTGCTGGGGGATGTTGGTCTCAGTCATCGACTGGCCTGGCGGCCGACCTCCACGGGTGAGTCAATAGGGCGGTTGAAGCTGGCTCCATGCTACGGGAGCCGTCAGGAAACCGCCCCCGAGAAGACTCACGCTCCTACAGTGGGGCCATGCGGGAGTACGACGACCGTCCGGAGGGCGGCCCCGGGGACGAGGAGCCGGTGGACCTCATCGTGCCCGAGGACTTCCTCGGGCCCAACGGGATCCCGCTCGACGCGCGTCGGATGGGCTTCGACCGCAACACAGAGGAGGGCGCCCTCATCGCTCTCGCCGGGTCGCTCAACCCGGCCAAGCTCTCCCACCGGATCGTGGCCTGGGTGCTCCTGGCTGCCTTCGCCGTACCGCTGATGCTCGGCCTGACCCGGCTGCAGTACTGAGTCCGCCCCGGGCGGGCAGTCCCTCAGCCCGGTGGCCACCCCATGCGCCGGCCGCCGAGCACGTGCGCGTGCACGTGGAAGACGCTCTGCCCCGCCTCGGGCCCGGTGTTGAGCACCAGCCGGTATCCCTCGTCGATCCCCTCCTGCTTTGCGACCGCCGCCACCGCGTTCATGAGGTCCACGAGCACGTCGGGCTCGTTCGCGGCCAGGTTGGCCACGTCGGGCTGGTGCGTCCGGGGGATCACCAGGACGTGGGTGGGCGCCTGCGGCTCGATGTCGCGGAACGCGATCGTCGTCTCGGTCTCGTGCACGACGTCGGCCGGGATCTCGCTCTCGATGATCTTGCAGAACAGGCAGTTCTCGTCTCGTACAGGACTCATGCGCCCCACCCTAGGGTGGTCCGGCGGCCGAGGGCGGGTTCACCCGGGGCTCCCGTGTGAGTCGAGGACGGTCTCACGGCGCCGGAACCGGCCCCGGCTCAATCGTGTCCCGATCGCAACCGCTGCCCCGGCGTGTAAACCCCCGGACCGGGCCAGGCGTGGAACTAGCGTGATCACCCAGATGGACGCACCCCTGCTCGTCAGGAGGATCATGAGCACCGCGCCCCGGTGGGACGCCGACACGGCGGTGGACGAGCTGTACGCCGCCCACTACCGCCGTCTGGTGCGCCTGTCCGTCCTGCTGGTCCGCGACGTCGAGACCGCCGAGGAGGTCGTCCAGGACTCCTTCGTGGCGATGCACGGCAAGTGGCGCAGCCTCCGGGACCCCGACAAGGCGCTGGCGTACCTGCGGCAGACGGTCGTGAACCGCTCCCGGTCGGTGCTGCGCCACCGCGGCGTCCAGGCCCGTCACACCCCACAGCCCCTCCCCGACCAGCACGGCACCGACGAGGACGCTCTCGTCTCCGAGCGCCGGCGAGAGATCCTCGACGCCCTCCGGGAGCTTCCCGACCGGCAGCGCGAGGTCCTGGCGCTGCGCTACTACCTGGACCTGTCGGAGGCCGACATCGCCAGCACGCTCGGCATCAGCCGCGGCGCCGTCAAGAGCCACGCGTCGCGCGGGGTCGCGGCGCTCCGCCACCTCCTCGAGGAGGCGTCATGAACGAGCTCCCCACCGGCCCCCACGACCGTGACGACCAGCGCATCCGGCGTCTGCTCGACGAGGCCGTCTCCGACGTCGAGCCGCGCGAGGCGCTCGGCTCGATCCACGCACGAACGAAGGTGAGTTCCATGCAGAGCAAGCGGTCCTGGCTCCTCGGGGCGGGCGCGGCGGTGGTCGCGACCGCGGCGACGGTCGCGGCTGTGACGGTGTTGAGCGACGGTACGACGGACGAGGGACCCGACAGGGTGGGCCCGGCCGCCACGGGCACCGCCGAGCCCTCGGAGGCAAGCGTGCCCTCCAAGTCGCCCTCGCCCAGCCCGACCGAGTCCGCGGCCCCGATCACGCAGGCCGTCCCGGTCTACTACGTGGGCGACACCAGCCGCGGCCCACGGCTCTACCGGGAGTTCCACCGCATCGAGGTCCCGGACGGCGACCCCGTCTCGGCTGCGGTCCGCGAGGCCGTCGCGACGGACCCCGACGACCCCGACTACCGCACCGACTGGCCGGCCGGCACCACCGCGGCGAGGGTCGACGCGCCGCCCTCGGACGTGATCACGATCGACGTGCAGGGCGACGGGTCGCTCCGCGGCCGACCGCAGGGCATGTCCCCGGAGCAGGCAGAGATCGCGGTCGAGCAGCTGATCTACACCGCACAGGCGGCCCAGCAGTCGCGTGACGCGGTGCAGTTCCTCCTCAACGGCAACCGCACGGACACCCTGCTCGGCGTACCCGTCTCGGAGCCGCTCGCACAGGGCGACGCGATGGAGGTGCTGGCGCAGGTGTGGGTCATCGCGCCGGCCGAGGGAGCCGAGGTCACGGCGCCGTTCGAGGTCTCCGGCCTGGCCGCGGCATTCGAGGCGAACGTCCAGTGGGAGCTCATGCAGGGCGACCGGGTCGTCAAGAGGGGCTTCACGACGGCCGAGGAATGCTGCACGATGGCCCCGTACTCCTTCGACGTCACCGCACCCCCGGGTCAGTACACGCTCGTCGTCCACGACAGCGACCCGTCCGGTGGCGAGGGGTTCGCACCATGGGAGGACACCAAGAAGGTCACGATCCTCCCCTAGAAGACCCGCCGGGTCGGTCGCTGTGCCCGGTGACCCGCGGCCGACCCGGTCGGCGCCTACGCTCGTGACGTGCTCACCACACGCGTCCTGAACCGGACCCTGCTGAAGCGCCAGCACCTGCTCGAGCGGACCTCCGCGACTCCTGTCGCGATGGTCGAGCACCTCGTCGGGCTCCAGGCGCAGGACACCCAGCCGCCGTACGTCGGTCTCTGGAGCCGCCTGGAGCAGTTCGACCCGGCCGACCTGAGCGGACTCCTCGAGTCGCGGGAGGTCTCCCGGATCCTGCTGATGCGCGGCACGATCCACCTGGTGACGGCCGCCGACTGCCTCGGCCTGAGACCGCCGCTGCAGGGCATGCTCGAGCGGCAGATGCGCGGCACCGAGTTCTTCGGGCACTGCTCCGACATCCCTCGCGAGGAGCTGGAGTCGGCGGCGCACGAGGTGCTCGGCCCCAAGCCGGTCCCGGTGCGGGAGCTCGGCGCCGCCCTTGCCCACCGCTTCCCCGCGCACCAACCGGGGCACCTGGCCAACACCGTCCGCGTCCTGCTCCCGCTGGTGCAGGCACCGCCCCGCGGCGTCTGGAAGCGCAGCGGCGGGCCGGCGTACGTCCACGCCGAGGAGTGGCACGGCGCCCCGCTGGCCCCGATCGACCCGGCGGACCTGGTGCGGCGGTACCTGCGGGCGTTCGGACCTGCTACCGCCGCCGACGTCTCGACCTGGTCGGGGCTCACCGGTCTGCGGCCCGTCCTCGACGAGCTCGCCGACGAGCTGGTCACCCACAAGGACGAGGCCGGCCGTACCTTCCTCGACCTCGAGGGGCTGCCCTTCGCCGACGAGGACGAGCCTGCTCCGGTGCGGCTGCTCGGCAAGTACGACAACCTCTGGCTCTCCCACGCCGATCGGACCCGCGTCGCCGAGCCCGACAAGCGGCAGCGCTGGATGGGCCGCAACGGCGGCGTCGGCAACACCGTCTTCGTCGACGGCATGCTGGAGGGCCTGTGGCGCCGGCTGGACGATCGGGTCGAGGTGGAGGTCTTCCGCAGGCTCACCCGCGCCGAGCGCACCGAGCTCGACGCCGAGGTGGCCGCCCTCGAGCACTTCCTCGCCCGCTGAGGCGTCGTGCGAGGCGACCGTGTGGTGCAGTTGCGGACCGCGCCTGCCGTTGCCGTTCAGATGCGTGGGAACGACGTCCGGAGCTCACGGATCCTCGTCGTTGCCGTTCACGTGAACGGCAACGACGAGGAAGCGGGGCCGCCCGACCCGTCACCCGCGCGGACGGTGCCCGGTGAACTCGACGACCTGCTGGAAGGTCGGCCGGTTCTGCCAGTCGATCGGGCGTACGCCGACCACGCCGGCCGTGCTGCTCCGGATGAAGTCGATGCTCTTGTCGTAGGTGAGCGACCCGACGCGGTTGACCCCCTGCTCGGCCAGCACCCGGGCGACCGCCGCACGGAGGGAGGTGCGCAGGGTTGCCCGGCAGTCCGCGAGTCGGCCGCCGCCGCAGTAGGACGTCCGGTACGGGTCGGCGACCTTGCGACCCAGGAGGGTCCGCAGGTCCTTGTTCACGTAGCCGTAGAAGGCGATCCCGTTCCAGGCCGACCCGAGGCCCAGACGCGGGTGGTCGTCGAGCAGGGTCGGGACCTTTCGCGGCAGCGCCTTGCCGAGGCGGCCGGCGAGCACGTCGTAGGCCACCGACCTGCTGCCGCTCTCCCACCACTCGTCGAAGATCGCGATCGCCTGCTCGTGGGCGTAGTGGCCGTCGCGGTCACGGTCCACCCGCTGGGCCCCGCTCGCCAGCCACGCCGAGAGGAGCCGGCGGGCGGGTCGGCTCTTGGGGTCCTTGCCGACGACCTTCAGCAGCCAGGGCAGGGTGTAACGGGCGCGGGAGTCCTCGGTGGCGGCCTCGGCGGCCACGCCCGTCACCCTCGCGGCGTCGAGCTTGCCGCCCTCGCGGATCTCTCGCTTCAGGCCGTCCTCGAGGGCGAGCGACCGGTAGACCGAGCCGTACCCCCAGATGTCGTCGGCGGCGGCGAAGCCGGGAGCGGTCTTGTTGTTCCAGCTGACCAGGTAGCCGCTGTCGGGGTTGGTCTGGCGGGGGTGGCGGTCGAACGGCAGCCAGCCCTGCCAGTCGTACTTCGCGGCGCTCCACCTCGGGAGGTCGTAGTCGACGCCGTCGGCCCTCACCGGCAGGAGCCCGGACGAGTAGTAGGAGATGTCCCGGTCGTCGGCGTAGAACCAGTTGAACGTGTAGTCGATGGCCGAGACCGCCCGCTGGAACGACGCGGCGTCGTCGACGTACCCGGGGTCGTTGAGGCGGGCGAACCCGACCGCGGAGTCCACCTCGTGGCCGTAGGTGCTGCGCTGGCGCACGATCGCGACCGGTCGGCCTCCGACCGTCGTGCGCTTCTGGACGATGCCGTGGTGGGTGCGGAGCACGAGGAACGTGTGGCGGGCCGGCGGCTCCTGCGAGCCGGCACCCGGCAGCGTGGTCTCGGTGTGCTCGAAGCGCTCCATCGGCACGCACCGGCCGTTGCGGAGGTACCCCTCGGACTCCACCGTCGGCTTGCTGCCGTCGCGGTTGCACAGCGGCGCCGCGACCGTGTCGACGTTGTCGTTGGACGCGCTGGTGGCCGACCACGCGTAGTCCTCGCCCCGACCGAGCTGGACGATCAGGTTGGTGCCGGCGAACGAGACACCGCGCGCCTTGATGCCGGGACCGACGAGCACCTGCTCGGTGAGCAGCTGCGGCGTGAAGTACCCGGTCTGGGGACCGAAGACGGTGATCGGCTTGCCGGTCGTCGTGTGCCTCCCGCCGACGAGGAGCGCGTTGCTCATCCCGCGCTGGATCAGCGGGAGCTCGATGCTCATCCCCGGCAGGTCGAGCGAGGGGGTCGCGGCGCCGGCGGCGGCGCTCTCCCCCAGCGGGGCGCCGCTTCCGGGCGCGGTCGGGCCCTTCAGGTCCGGCAGCGCGACACCGGGCCGGCGCGGGGCGACACCGCCCCCGCCGTACGGCGCCCGGAGGCTCGACGTGGTCGGGGCGTCCTCGTCGTTCTTGTGGCGCAGGTCGTTGTAGATCCGCACGCCCTCGCGGAACCCGAAGCGCTCAACGAGCCGCTGCAGCCAGATCGCGTTGTCGTACTCGCGGCCACCGCCCTTGCCGAAGATGCCGCCGACGAGCGAGGCCACGTAGACGACGTCGGCGCGGGTCCAGGGCTCAGGGGTCTTCTGGAGGGCGGCGTACTCGACCGGGCACTCGGCGCCTGTCGGCAGGCCGCCGGGGCACATCTCGTCCTGCGCGGCGTTGATGCCGGCGATGTAGGCGTCGACGGCCTGGGCGAGCTTCTTGCCCTCCTCGCCGTACCGCTTCTCGATCCGGCCGATCTGCGCCTGCGCCTCCTCCTCGGTGTAGAACGCGGTGGCGAGCTGGCTGCGGTCCATCGCGAGGTTGCCGGGCGTGCCACCCGCGAACTCCGCCATCCGCGCCTGCCCGGCGTGGCGCAGCGCGTCCATGAGGAACATCCGGTCGCGGGTCGCCGCGTAGCCGGCCCCGAACATCACGTCGTCGTAGGTCGCGCCGTTGACGTAGGGGACGCCGAACTCGTCCCAGGCGATGTCGACGCCGGGCTTGGGTGTCGACGTCCGGGTCACGGTGGCGGGTGTGAACGTGGAGCGCTTGTAGAGCTCGTCGAGGTCGGCCCGGGTCAGCCTCTCGGGGTTGCGCTTGATGAGCGCGTCGTACATCTCGAGCTGGTCGGCGAAGTGCTCCGGCGTCGTCCCGGTGGCCTCGCGGCTCGGACCGACCGCGACGAGGTCGGCCGCCGTCACGGTGCCGGACTGACCCGGCGGCAGGATGTTCCACACCGTCCCGTACGGGTCGACTTCCGCCCCCGTCGCGGCGGGGCCGGCCCCCACGACGAGCCCGCCCATCAGGGCGAGACCGGTCAGGGCTGCTGTGACAAGCCGGGTGCGGTGAAGGCGCATGGAGAGAGCTCCTGGATGAGAACGTGTTCTAGCTCCTCAACGAGCCCGGCCGTCCCTCGTTACGGGGGTCCGGCGGCAGGACGGCGGGCGGCGCAGCCGTGGTCGGGTCTGGCGGGAGGCCGAGCGGAGCGAGGCCGGATGGTAGGCAAGCCGCCTGCCGGCCGGACGCCGGACAGCTCCAGCGGGGTGGGGAGCAGGCGGGCTGCGTCAGGCCCAGCGGGGCGTGCGGGAGAGCAGCGCGGCAGCGGCCGCGACGCCCGCAGTCGACGTGCGCAGGACCGAGGCGCCGAGCCGCAACGGCTCCGCACCGGCCTCGGCGAACGCCGCGAGCTCCTCGTCGCTGATCCCGCCCTCGGGCCCCACGACGACCACGACGTCGCCCTCCGCGGGGACCTCCAGCGCCGCGAGGGGCTGCCTCCCCGCCTCATGCAGTACGACGGCCAGCGCGGCGTCGCGGAGCAGGGCCACCACGTCCGACGTACCGGCCATCTCGGCGACGGAGGGGAACCAGGGCCGACGCGACTGCTTCGCGGCCTCGCGGGCGGCGCTGCGCCACTTGGCCAGCGACTTCGCCGCCCGCTCCCCCCGCCACACCGCGACCGACCGGGACGCGGCCCACGGGACGATCATGTCGACACCGACCTCGGTGAGCATCTCCACGGCGAGCTCGCCCCGGTCGCCCTTGGGGATCGCCTGGACGACCACGAGCCGTGGCGACTCGCGGGGCACCTCGACGACCTGGGAGACGTCAGCGGTCAGCGAGGCCTTCGTGGTGGCGGCGACGGTGCCGACGACGGTCGTCCCCTCGCCGTCGGTGAGGGCCACCTGCTCCCCCACCCGGATCCGACGGACCACCACGGCGTGCCGTGCCTCGTCGCCGGTCAGCTCGACGGAGCCGCCGACGACGGCACCTGCCAGCTCGGGTAGGTGGAAGACCGGCAGGCTCATCGCGGGTTGAAGGCGTTCCTCAGCTTGTCGAAGACCGAGCGGTGCGTGGCCTGGACGTGGCCCTCCGGCGACTCCTCACCGCGCAGGGCGGCGAGCTCGCGGAGCAGCTCCTCCTGACGCTCGTCGAGCCGGCTCGGGGTCTCGACGACCACCCGGACGACGAGGTCGCCGCGGCCCACACCACGCAGGGCGGGCACGCCGCGGCCGTTGAGGATGATCTCCGAGCCGGACTGCGTGCCGGGGCGGATGTCGAGCTCGATGCCGGTCTCGAGCTCGGTCTCGGTCGCCTCGCCCGCCTCGACCAGGTCGGCCTCGAGGGTGGGCAGCTCGATCGTCGTGCCGAGCGCGGCGGCGGTCATCGGAATGGTCACCGTGCACAGCAGGTCGCTGCCGTGACGGGTGAACACCTTGTGCTCGGCGACATTGATCTCGACGTACAGGTCCCCGGCGGGGCCGCCGCCGGGGCCGACCTCACCCTGCTCGGACAGCTGCACGCGGGTGCCGGTGTCGACACCGGCGGGGATCTTCACGTTCAGGGTGCGACGCGAGCGGACCCGGCCGTCGCCCGAGCACTCGCGGCACGGCTCGGGGATGATCGTGCCGTAGCCGCGACAGGCCGCGCAGGGCCGCATGGTGCGGATCTCGCCGAGGAAGGACCGCTGCACCTGGTGCACCTCGCCACGACCGTGGCAGGTCTCGCACGTCACCGGACGCGAGCCGGGCGCGGCGCCCTCGCCGTGACAGACCGAGCAGAGCACCGCGGTGTCGACCTTGAGCTCATGGGTCGTGCCGAAGGCGGCCTCGGCGAGGTCCACCTCGAGGCGGATCAGCGCGTCCTGCCCGCGACGTACGCGAGGACGCGGACCCCGGCCACCGCCGGCCGCACCTCCCCCGGCGCCGCCGAAGAACGCGTCCATGATGTCGGTGAAGGAGAAGCCCGCGCCCTGGCCGAAGCCACCGGGCCCACCGCCCCCGAACGGGTCGCCGCCGAGGTCGTACATCCGTCGCTTCTCGGGGTCGGAGAGGACCTCGTAGGCACGCGTGACGTCCTTGAACCGCTCCTGGGTCTCCGGGTCGGGGTTCACATCCGGGTGCAGCTGACGCGCAAGCTTGCGGTACGCCTTCTTGATCGCGTCGGCGTCGGCGTCGCGCGGGACACCGAGGGTCTCGTAGAGGTCCTGGCTCACAGTGCTCTCTCTGCTCATCCTTCGTCGAGAATCTTCGACACGTAACGCGCGACCGCGCGCACGGTCGCCATCGTGCCTGGGTAGTCCATGCGGGTCGGGCCCACGATGCCCAAGGTGGCGAGCACCTCGTCGCCGGGGCCGTAGCCGGTCGCCACGACCGACGTGGTCGACAGCTCCTGGTACGGAACCTCGTGGCCGATGCGCACCGTCAGCGTCGACGGCGAGGTCGCCTCGCCGAGCAGCTTGAGCAGCACGACGTGCTCCTCGAGCGCCTCGAGCATCGGCTTGATCGAGGCGTCGAAGCCGTCGCCGAAGCGGGCGAGGTTGGCGGTGCCGCCGACCATGACGCGCTCGTCGGAGCGGTGGTCCGACATCGCCTCCACCAGCGCGGCGACCACCATCGAGACAGGGGCGCGGTCGGCGGGTTCGTACTGCTCCGGGACCTCGGCGAGCCGCTCGGCGGCGTCGCTGAGCTTCTGCCCCGAGGTCGCCCGGTTGAGGGCGGTGCGGATCCCGGAGACCGTCTCGTCGTCGAGCGGCTCGGGAATCTCGACCACACGCTGCTCGACGCGACCCGTGCTGAGGATCAGCACGAGCAGCAGCCGGGTGCTGCCCAGGGTGACCAGCTCGACGTGGCGGACCGTCGAGCGCGAGAGCGTGGGGTACTGCACGATCGCGACCTGGCGGGTCAGCTGCGCGAGCAGCCGGACGCTGCGCTGCACGACGTCGTCGAGGTCGACCGCACCCTGGAGCAGGGTGGCGATGGCGCGCTTCTCGGCGGTCGACAGCGGCTTGACCTGGCTGAGCCGGTCCACGAAGAGCCGGTAGCCCTTGTCGGTGGGGATCCGGCCCGCGCTCGTGTGCGGCTGGGTGATGAAGCCCTCGTCCTCGAGCGCTGCCATGTCGTTGCGCACGGTTGCCGGGGAGACGCCCAGCCTGTGGCGCTCGACCAGTGCCTTGGAGCCGACCGGCTCCTGGGTGGACACGTAGTCCTCGACGATCGCGCGGAGGACGGCGAGCTTGCGGTCCTCGACCATGTCTCGCCTCCTTGCCCGAGTTGATGCCGACCCGTGGCCGGTCCGGTCCGGGTCCGTCTTGGCACTCACCTGTTCCGAGTGCCAATGCTACTAGCCTGCCCCCTCGGCGGAAGAATCCACGGACGTAGGGTTCGATGCATGAGCGCACGCGAGACCCGACGCAGCTTCGACATCACCCACGACAGCGGGTTCGCCGAGATCGCCGACCGGTGCTGGGTCGCCCGCCACCGGCTCGTGGACGTCAACGTCGGCCTTGTCGCCGGCAGTCGGGGCCTCCTGGTGATCGACACCCACTCCTCCGCGATCACCGCGCGCGGGGTCGTGGAGCAGGTCCGCGCGCTCGGAGCCGGCGAGGTCGTGGCCGTCGTCAACACCCATGCCCACTGGGACCACGTGCTCGGCAACGGCACCTTCCTCGAGGAGTACGACGCACCGCCGATCGTCGCCCACGAGGCGACGGCCACCACCCTGCGCGAGGAGGGCCAGGCGATGCTCGAGAGGCTCTCCGCCGACCTCGACGTCACGGGCACCACCGTCGTCGTACCCGACGAGCCGTTCTCCTCCGCCCGCGCGATCGACCTCGGCGACCGGATCGTCGAGGTGGTCCACCCCGGCCGGGGTCACACCGGCGGCGACGCCGTGGTCCGGGTCCCCGACGCCGACGTCCTCTTCGCGGGGGACCTCGTCGAGGAGTCCGCGGAGCGCAACGCCGTTCCGGGCTTCGGCGACGACTGCTACCCCCTGGAGTGGCCGGCGACGCTCGACCTTCTCACGAGCATGCTCGGTGACGGCTCGGTCGTCGTCCCCGGCCACGGGCTGCCGGTAGACCGCGACTTCGTCATGGACCAGCGGGCGAGCATCGGCGTGGTGGCCGAGACGATCCGAGACCTCGCGAGCCGAGGCGTGCGCCCCGACCAGATGGCGGAGTCGGCGGAGTGGCCCTACCCCGCCGAAGAGCTGACCCAGGCGTTCGCCCGCGGGTTCGCGCAGCTGCCCCGGTCGTCGAGGTCGCTGCCGCTGCTCTAGGAGGGGCTAGCAGCCCCGCCGCTGCTGCCAGGGACCGCCGGCCGACCGTCTTCTCGAGTCCTGGCTGGGCCCGTGGCGGCCGGCCCAGTGGCGTCCGACCGCGACCTTCATCCAGAGGAAGGCACCAAGGATGAGCAGCGGTATCGCCCAGTTGTCGATCAGCATCACCAGCCCCACGAGGATCAGGACCATCGGCAGCACCGGCACCCGGAAGCCGCCGCTCCGTCTCGGAGACGGTCTCGCCGGCCAGGCGGGAGTCACGGTCGAGGGTTGACGAGCCGGTGGGCGGCCGGTCTGATGCAGCGGCGGCAGGTCCACGAAGAGCGGGGCGAGGTCGGAGCTCGTCCGGGCCTTCCACGCGACGGCACTGCGGTCGTCGAACTCCTCTTTCGTCAGCCGTCCCGCGACGTAGTGCTCGCCGAGGGCGGAGACCGCCGTCTCCCGCTCCTGGTCGCCGATCCTCAGCTCCGGCGGGCTCATTCGCGGTCGCCCTCCGCGAGCAGGCCGTACAACCGGCGCCGGGCGTCGGCGAGGATCTCCGCCGCCTCGGCCTGCTGCTGCCGGTTGCCCGACATCACGATCTGCCAGACCGCCGCCAGCACCTGGCCGATCACCGGCTTCAGCTCGTGGGTCTCCGTCTCGCTCGTGTCGAAAGGGCGCCACGTCGCCGCCATCTCGTCGGGGTGCTCGACGACGTACCTCTGGCCCGCGTCGGTCAGCCGGAGGACCCGCCGCCCCTCCGTCTCGGTGCCCTCGACCAGCCCTTCGTCCTCGAGCTGCTGGAGCGTCGGGTAGACCGAGCCGGGGCTGGGCTTCCACGCGCCGCTGCTGCGCTCGGCGATCTGCTGGATGATCTGGTAGCCGTTCATCGGCTGGGACGACAGCACGTCGAGGATCGCGGCGCGCACGTCACCACGCTTCGCACGCGGCCCGCGCGACTGCTGCCCGCTCATGCCGAACAGCCCGGCGATCCACGGCGGCGGCCCCGCGCCCCAGGGCCCTCCCGTCCAGTCCGCCCCGGGCCAGCCCTGACCCCATCCGCGACCGCTCACCGGCGTCTCCCTCCGCCTGGGACGCCGTTTGTGACCGGCGCCGCCCGATAGGTTGACGATATATCGCTGACGCTCGGCCCCCAAGGGTCCGCAGTGCTCGTCCAGACAGCCCGCCCGAGAAACCTGTCTTACATGTCGGACATGCGGGATTGAGACCGGTCCGGTCCGGGCATACCTTCGCGACAGTGACCCTGGCCACGCCCCGGCGTGACGCGGGTCGACACCGAATGACGTCTGAGGGCGGGGGCCTCTTGTCGATCGTGAAGAACCGTGACTGGCACAGCGTGCGCGGACGCGCGGCCAAGCTGCTGACGACTCCGCTCCATCCGGACGACTACCTGTCGCTCGTCAACCCGCTCTGGTCGGCCCGCGAGCTCCGTGGCCGCATCGAGAAGGTCGTGCCCGAGACCGACGACGCCGCGACGCTCGTGATCAAACCCGGCTGGGGCGCGAAGTTCGACTACGAGGCCGGCCAGTACATCGGCATCGGCGTCGAGGTCGACGGGCGGTACCACTGGCGCTCCTACTCCCTCAGCTCCCCGCCCACCCGCAAGGGTGGCACCTTCACGATCACCGTGCGTGCGATGCCGGAGGGCTTCCTCTCCGACCACCTGGTGCGAGGGCTGGCGCCCGGAACGATCGTGCGGCTCGCCGCACCCGCCGGCGACTTCGTCCTCCCCGACCCGCCGCCGCCGAAGATGCTCTTCCTGGTGGGCGGAAGTGGGATCACCCCGGTGATGTCGATGCTCCGTACGCTCGACCGCCGCAAGACGATGCCGGACGCCGTACTCGCGTACTCCTCCCCCACGCCCGACCGGATGATCTTCCGGGACGAGATCCTCGGCATGGCCGAGCGCCACGAGGGTCTCCGGCTCCACGAGCAGCACACCGACACCCAGGGCATGCTCTCGCTCGAGGCCCTCGACCGGATCTGCCCCGACTGGCGGGAACGGGAGTCGTGGGCCTGCGGTCCCGGCCCGATGCTCGACGCCGCGGAGGACTTCTGGGAGCAGGCCGGCCTCTCGGACCGGCTCCACCTCGAGCGGTTCACGCTGAGCCTCGAGAGCGGTGGCGCGGAGGGCGGCACGATCACCTTCCGCAACTCCGGCAAGACGATCGAGGTCGACGGGGCGACCACGCTCCTCGAGGCCGGCGAGAAGGCCGGCGTCGGCATGCCCTACGGCTGCCGCATGGGCATCTGCCACACCTGCACGCTCACCATGAACTCCGGCCGGATCCGCGACCTGCGGAGCGGAGAGGAGCACTTCGAACCGAACGAGTCCATCCAGACCTGCGTGACGGTCGCCGCCGGTGACTGCACCCTCGACATCTAGGGAGCGACACATGGCCATCTCCGACGTCAAGGAGTACACCCACCTCAGCGAGGAGGAGGTCGAGGCGCTCGGCCGCGAGCTCGACCAGATCCGTGCCGACATCGAGGCATCGCGAGGTGCCGCAGACGCGGCGTACATCAACCGGATGATCACCATCCAGCGCACCCTCGCAGCCGCGGGTCGGGTCACCCTGTTCGCGAGCAAGTACCCGCCCGCCTGGGTGGCCGGCGCGACCATGCTCGGGATCGCGAAGATCCTGGAGAACATGGAGATCGGCCACAACGTCATGCACGGCCAGTGGGACTGGATGAACGACCCCGAGATCCACTCCAGCAACTGGGAGTGGGACACCGCGCAGCCGGCCGAGCAGTGGAAGCACTCCCACAACTACGTGCACCACCAGTTCACCAACGTCCTCGGCTACGACAACGACATCGGGTACGGCGTCCTCCGCATGGCCCGCGAGCAGCGGTGGCACCCCGTCAACCTCGGCCAGCCGGTCTACAACACGCTGCTCGCGCTGCTGTTCCAGTGGGGGGTTGCCCTGCACGACCTCGACATCGAGTCGATCCGCAAGGGCAAGAAGGACCCCAAGGAGATGAAGCGCCAGCTCAAGCAGATTGCCAAGAAGGTCCGCCGGCAGATCGGCAAGGACTACGTGCTCTACCCGCTGCTCAGCGGACCGGCGTTCCTGTCCACGATGAAGGCCAACGCCACGGCGAACCTGATGCGCAACCTGTGGTCCTACATGATCATCTTCTGCGGCCACTTCCCCGACGGCGCACTGCACTTCACGGAGGAGGAGATCGAGGACGAGACCCGTGCGGAGTGGTACCTCCGCCAGGTGCTCGGCGCCGCGAACTTCGAGGGCGGTCCGCTGCTTCACATCATGAGCGGGAACCTCGGCTACCAGATCGAGCACCACCTCTTCCCCGACCTGCCGAGCAACCGCTACCGCGAGATCTCGCTGCGCGTGCGCAAGCTGTGCGAGGAGTACGACATCCCCTACACCACCGGGCCGCTGCACCGGCAGTACGGCCAGGCGCTGCGCACCATCTGGAAGCTCTCGCTGCCGAACTCGTGGACCAGCAACGACACCCCACCCCCGCCGCCGAGCCGCTTCCGCGGCCGCCGCTCCGACGCCGAGAGGCCCCCGCGTCGACTCGAGACGGGCATCTGGCAGGGCCGCGCATCGGCCTAGAAGCTCACCGCGAGGTCGACGAACGCCGCTCGACCACCGAGTTCGGATGGAACACGACCCGCTGGTCGCCACGACGGTCAGCGGGTCGTTCCAGCTCGAAGCCACCCGTCGTGATGAGCACCCACTCCTCGACCGGGGCGTCCAGACCGAGCCCGCCGGTGCCCAGAGGCTCGTAGACGCGCAGCGCCGCCTCGGCGCAGTCCTCGTGGAGCGGGGGGAAGTGCAGCGCGTTCGCCTCGACCTCCTCCTCAGTCCCGAGGAATGCCACGGGCCAGCCGAGCGAGATCCCGCACAGGCCGCAGATCCGGCTGAGCGCGCACCGGATCGCGCGACGCTTGCTCACCGAGCGGACATCGAAGCCACCGTCCTCGTCCTCGCAGGCGAAGGGCACCGGGAGGCCGCCCTCCTGCGCGCGCGGACGGTCGGCGAGGTCGCGGGGCAGTCTGGTCTCGTCCATGTCCCGGTGTTCCCCGTTCTCGCTGGTCTACCCGCCGACCCGTCACATACTGCACGTGCGACGTACCCGACACCGCGACCACCCACCGCAACGGCGCGTCGAGTACGTCGACCCGCGCGTCACGCCTAGCGTTGGGGACCATGTCCTTCGACCGCTACGGATCCGACGTGCTCAACACCGACTGGCGTGCGCCCAAGCGCGGCAGGTCGGTCGAGATCGAGGCCGACAAGGGCCTCGTCGTCGAGGAGGTCACCACCGACTGGTGCGGCGAGATCGTCGCGGTCGACCGGGACCTGATGACCGTGACGCTCGAGGACCGGCGGCACAAGCGCCGCACCTTCCCCCTGGGCCCCGGCTTCCTCCTGGAGGGCGTGCCGGTGATCCTGAAGCCACCGACCCGCAAGGGCCCCGCGAAGAAGACCCACACGGCCTCGGGCTCCATCGCGGTCCCCGGGACGAAGGCACGGGTGGCCCGCGCGAGCCGGATCTTCGTCGAGGGCCGCCACGACGCGGAGCTCGTCGAGAAGGTCTGGGGCGACGACCTGCGGATCGAGGGGGTCGTCGTCGAGTACATCGAGGGCGTCGACGACCTCGCCGAGCAGCTGCAGGACTTCCGTCCCGGCCCGGAGCGCCGCGTCGGCGTGCTCGTCGACCACCTCGTCGCCGGCTCCAAGGAGAGCCGGATCGCGCAGTCGATCGCCAAGAGCCCGGTGGGCAAGCACGTGCTGATCGTCGGCCACCCGTTCGTCGACATCTGGCAGGCCGTCAAACCCGGCCGGCTGGGCATGGAGAAGTGGCCGGTCATCCCGCGCAACGTCGAGTGGAAGCGGGGCGTCTGCCAGAGCCTCGGCTGGCCGCACCGGGACCAGGCCGACATCGCCCGCGCGTGGAAGCACATCCTGTCGAAGGTCGGCTCCTTCGCCGACCTCGAGCCGGCCCTGCTCGGCCGGGTGGAGGAGCTCATCGACTTCGTCACCGAGCCGAGGTCCTGAATCACGACCCCAGAGGTCGCCGAGTGCTTCACTGGAGGCATGACTACAGGGCCTCAACCTCCCGAGCAGCCGTCCGACCAGCCTGGCCAGTCCTCGGGGCCGCCCCCTGAGCAGCCGTCTCCGCCGCCGAGCCAGGCACCCACACCGGGCCAGCCACCCGCACCGGGTCAGGCACCCGCACCGGGTCAGGCGTCCGCACCACCGCCTCCCGGCCAGCCGGCTGCTGCGCCGGGCTACCAGCCCGCACCCCCGGCGGGCGGCTACCAGCCCGCGCCCCCGATGCGCCCCGAGGACGAGAAGCTCTGGGCGCTCGGAGCCCACCTCGGCCCGCTGGTGCTCGGCTTCATCGCACCCCTCGTCGTGTGGCTGGTGTTCAAGGACCGCTCGCAGTTCCTCGACCGGCACGGCAAGGAGGCGCTGAACTTCCAGATCGCCTACCTGGTCTACTTCATCGTCGCCGGTATCTCGATCTTCCTGCTGATCGGCTTCGTGCTGCTCCCGATCGTCGGCGTCGCCTGGGTGGTCTTCATGATCCTGGCCTCGGTGCAGGCCTCGCAGTACCGGGACTACCGCTACCCGGGGATCTTCCGCGTCATCAGCTGAGCAGGGCGCGCACGACCGCGTCGGCGAGCAGCCGGCCCCGTAGCGTCAGCACGACCCGGCCGCGCTCCAGCGCGTCGGGCTCGACCAGGCCGTCCTCGACCTGGGCGGGCAGTGCCGCGCGCCCGGCCGCGTCCAGGACTTCGACGGGCAGACCGTCGCGCAGCCGGATGCCGAGGAGCACCTGTTCCATCCGCCGCGTCTCGGCGTCGAGGACCTCGCGCCCGTGCGCAGGGCTGACCCCTGCGGCGATCCGCCCGGCGTAGGCCGCGGGGTGCTTGACGTTCCACCACCGCACCCCGCCGACGTGCGAGTGCGCCCCCGGGCCCACGCCCCACCAGTCCGCACCGGTCCAGTACAGCTCGTTGTGGCGGCAGCGGCTGCCCTCCGAGATCGCCCAGTTCGACACCTCGTACCAGCCGAGTCCGGCGGCCTCGAGGCTCTCCTCCGCGGCGAGGTACTTGTCCGCCAGGTCGTCGTCGTCGGTCATCGGCACCTCCCCACGCTTGACCTGCCGGGCGAGCGCGGTGCCCTCCTCGACGATCAGCGCGTACGCCGAGAGGTGGTCGGGCGCGCAGGCCAGGGCGCTGTCGAGGGAGGCCTGCCAGTCGGCGAGGCTCTCCCCCGGCGTGCCGTAGATCAGGTCCAGGCTGACCTCGTCGAACCCCGCCTCCCTCGCCCAGGCCACGACCTGGGGCACGCGCTCCGGGTCGTGGGTGCGGTCGAGCACGCGGAGCACGTGAGGCACGGCCGACTGCATCCCGAACGAGATCCGGTTGATGCCGCCCTCGCGCAGCACGCGGAGGTCCTCTGCGGAGACGCTCTCGGGGTTGGCCTCCGTGGTCACCTCGGCCCCCGGGACCAGACCGAGCTCCTCGTCGATCGCCGTGACGATCCGGGTCAGGTCCCGCGGCGGGAGGAGGGTCGGCGTACCACCGCCGAAGAAGACCGTCTCGACAGGCGCGTCGGCCGCACCGAGCACCTTGCGGGCCAGCCGGACCTCCTCGATCGCGGAGTCGGCGTACGTCGCCCGCGACGCCCCTCCGCCGAGCTCGGAGGCGGTGTAGGTGTTGAAGTCGCAGTAGCCGCACCGCACCGTGCAGAACGGGACGTGCACGTAGAGCCCCAGAGGACGCTCGCCCACCGAGGCGGTTGCCGACTCGGGAAGGGCGCCGTCGGCGGGGGCGGGGTCACCGTCGGGAAGGGCGGAGGGCACCCGTCCATCCTAGGTAGCCCCTCCACACCAGACCGCGGCAGCCGCGGGGGCCGCTGCCGGCCGGACTTCGCGTGTCGACCGCAGTGATCGCGCACATGCACGCTCGTGGTCGCTGTTCCGACCGACACAGCGGCCGAAGTCGCGCACGCGCGCAGCTCACGACGCGCAGAAGGCGCCGCCCCGAACAGGGACGGCGCCTTCACGCGCGACTGTCAGACGGTCAGCCCTCGTTGTAGAGCGCGTCGATCTGGTCCTTGTAGTTCTGCTCGACGACCTTGCGCTTGACCTTCATCGACGGGGTCAGCTCCCCGGACTCGACGGTGAGGTCGTGGTCGAGCAGGATCCACTTCTTGATGGTCTCCCAGCGGTTCAGGCGGGAGTTCAGCTCGTCGACGTAGCCGGCGACCATGTCCTTGACCTGCTGCGAGGAGACGATCTCGGCGTAGGACTTGCCCTCCATGCCGTTGTGCGTGGACCACTCGGCCATCGCGTCGGGGTCGAGGGTGATCAGGGCGACGCAGTAGTTGCGGTCGTTGCCGTGCACCAGGAACTGGCTGGCGTAGGGGCAGACCGCCTTGAACTGCGACTCGATCGACGACGGGGCGATGTACTTGCCGCCCGACGTCTTGAACAGGTCCTTCTTGCGGTCGGTGATCTTGAGGAAGCCGCGCTCGTCGATCTCCCCGATGTCACCGGTGCGCAGCCAGCCGTCGTCGAGCGCCTCGGCGGTCTGCTCGGGGAGGTTGTGGTAGCCGTCCATCACGCCGGGGCCCTTGATGAGGACCTCGCCGTCCTCGGCGATCTTCACCTCGCTGCCGGGGAAGACGAAGCCGACCGAGCCGAACTTGTAGTCGTCGGGACGGTTCACGAAGGAGCCGGCCGAGGTCTCGGTGAGGCCGTAGCCCTCGAGGATCAGGATGCCCGCGACGTGGAACCACTCCGCGACCTCCTGGTTGAGCGCGGCGGCGCCGGAGATGAAGAAGCGCACCCGGCCGCCGAAGCGGTCACGGATCTTGGCGAAGACGAGCTTGTCGAAGAGCGCGTGCTGCTTGGCGAGCAGGAACGGGACCGGCTTGCCCTCCAACTTCAGCTGGCGGACCTGCTTGCCGACCTTGAACGCCTGGTTGAAGATCTTCTCCTTCAGGCCGCCCTCGGTCTGCTGCATCGTGATGATCCGGCCGTGGGCCTTCTCGAAGATGCGGGGGGCGGCGCCCATGAAGGTGGGCTGCACGACGGCGAGGTTGTCGATGATCTTCTCGACCCGGCCGTCGACCGCGGTCGGGAAGCCGATCGCGAGCTGCGTCGAGAGCAGCACCTTGCCGAAGGAGTGGGCCATCGGCAGCCACAGGAACTGCAGGTCGTCCTCGTTGAGGATGTCCTGCGCCTGGATCGCCGCGCCCTCGTAGGTCCACGACGAGTGGCGCAGCCGCACGCCCTTGGGACGGCCGGTGGTGCCGGAGGTGTAGATCAGCGTGGCCAGCGCCTCGGGGCTGGTCTCGGCGACCCGCCTCTCGATGACGTCGGGCTCCTTCGCGAGCTGCTCCTCACCGAGTCGCTCGAGCTCGTCGAGGCCGATCACCCAGTCGCCGTCCGACGTACCGTCGAAGGTCACCACCTTGCTCAGGTGCGGCAGCTCGGAGCGGTGCTTGACGAGCTTTGCGATCTGCTCGTCGTCCTCGGCGAAGACCACACGGCACTCGGAGTCGGCGAGGATGTAGGCGACGTCGTCGTCGATCGTGGACGGGTAGACGGTCGTGGTGGCCGCGCCCGTGCACATGATCGCGAGGTCGGCCAGGATCCACTCGTAGCGGGTGGACGAGGCGATACCGACGCGCTGCTCGTGCGCGACACCAAGGGCGACGAGGCCTGCTGCGAGGCGGGTGACCCTGTCACCGGCCTCCTTCCACGTCACGGACTCCCACTGGTCGCCCTTGGGAAAGCGGTAGGCCTCGCGGTTCGGGCTGCTCTGGACGCGGTCGAAGAACTGCCGGCCGACGTTGGCGGGGCGGTTCTCGATGACATCGAGGTGGACGGTGCTGTGAGACATCGCTCTCCCTGTTCGTACCTGCACAGCACGTTAGAGCACGCTGGGCAAGGGTGTTGACTTGTTGTGCACAACGTATTGCAGATGGCTACCTGGCGGTAGGTTTGCGCGCCTGATGGGACGTTTTCGTCACCGATCCCCAGTCCGGCTTTACCTTTCGGGGTCTCGTCAGCCCGGCTCATGTGGCTGATACAGCCATTTGGGGGCCCGTTCAGGGCAGGTTCACGTAGCCGTGCCGCGACTTCCACATGAAGTACTTCTCGAAGCCGAGCTTCATCAGGTGGGCCTGGGGTCCGGGGATCAGGACGCCGTGCTTGCGTGGCGGCAGCATCTTGTCGGCGAGGATGATCACGCCGTTGTTGCCGGCGTCCATGACGCACACGGCCTTGATGTCACCGAAGCCCTTCGACTCCGACGGCTGCTCTCCCCGGATCTGCGCGGCGATGTTGGTCGCCGCGGTGTGCGCCATCACCTCGGTGGGGAAGCCGGTCTTCGGGATGCCGACCGGCGTCGGGGTCTGCCACGGTACGTCGACCGCGGCCGCCACCCCGACGGCGTACACCTCGTCGTGGTCCATGGTCTGGTACGTGTCGCGGACCTTGACGTAGCCCTTCTCGTCGGCGATGCCGTCGACGTCCTTGAGGAACTCCTGTCCGAGGAAGGGCGGCACGACCATGCTGAACGCGAAGGGCAGCCGCTCCCCGCCCTCGAGCACCATCGCGCCGTCGTCGATGTGGTCGATCCCCACGTTGATGCGCGTGTCGATGCCCTCCTTCTTCAGGAACATCCCGAGCAGCTGCTCGCCGTGGGGCAGGCCGCCGATGCCGAAGTGCCCGAGGAACGGCTCCGAGGTGACGTAGGTGAGCTTCACCCGGTCGCGAAGGTCGTTCTTCTTCAGGTGGTAGGCGGTGTTGAAGAGGAACTCGTACGCCGCACCGAAGCAGCCGGCGCTCTGCGTAGCCGCGATGACGATGTCACCGGGCTTCTCCAGGTACCTCTTCCACGCCTCGTGGGCGCGCTCCGCCTCATCGATCGTGGTGATGGTGACGGCGTTCTCCTTGAAGCCCGGCACCACGTCGTCCTTGTTGTGGTAGCCGGTGGCGATGACCAGGTAGTCGTAGTCGATGGTGTCGCCGCTGCCGTAGGTGACCTTCCTGGCCGCGAGGTCGATGGCCGTCGCCGGCTGGTTCACGAAGTCGACGTCGTGGGTCTCGAACGTCGGCGCGACCGGGAAGGTGATGTCCTCGCGCTCCCGCTTCCCGAACGGCAGCCAGATCAGGCTCGGGTTGAACAGGAAGTGGTCGCTCGGCGAGATGACGGTCACGTCGACGTCACCCTCGAGCTCGTGCTTGACGGCCAGCGCGGCGGTGAGACCACCGAAGTTGGACCCCAGGACGACGACCTTCTTGCGCATCACGCAACCCCTCCCCAGCGGGGGCGGTCGCCCCGCCCGGCACTGTCGAGTCTCGCACCGGACCCGGCGGTCGGCGAGGGTTCAGTCCTGGACGGCCTTCGCGAGGGTCACCATCCTCGTGATCCACTCCCGGTCCTCGCGGGTGAGGCCCCGTCCGAGCGAGCGAGCGTCGTCGACGCTCCAGTAGGCGTTGTGCAGCGCACGGACGACGACCCAGTCCCGGGCCCGGTCCTCGTCGAGCCCGGCCGTGTCGACGACCGCGTGGAAACGCTGCCGGACGGCGTCGCGGACCCGGCCGGAGCCGACCACCTCGTCCCACCGGTTCCAGAGCAGGGGCGCGACCTCGTAGTGCGGGTCGCCCGACATGGGCTTGGGGTCGATCACCAGCCAGGGCTCGCGGTCCGCGGCGAGGACGTTCTCGTAGTGCAGGTCGCCGTGGATCATCCGGCCCGTGCTCGCCTCGTCGGTCAGGAAGGCCGCGGCCAACGACACGGCCTGTTCGACGAGTCGCCGCGGCACCGGTGCGTCCTTCGGCAGGGCGGCGAGACCCGAGTTCCAGCGCTCGACGTACGACGTCAGCGTGCGCAGCTGAGGCAGCGCGGGGACGTGCAGCCGCCCGTAGAAGCCCGCGACGATCTCGCACGCCTCGACGTCCCAGAGGTCCGACAGGTCCTCGGGATGCAGCCGCTCGAGCAGCATGGCGTAGCGGCGCGGGTCGGCCCGGAGCATCTGGACGGCTCCGTTGCCCTGCCACCTCTGGAGCGCGAGGTGCTCGTGCTCGTTCTCGTCGTCGGGGAAGGCCACCTTGAGCGCGGCAGGACGCCCGCCCGTCGTACGCACCGGGACGACGAGGCTGCAGAAGCCGTGCCGCGGGTCGCCGTCGTAGCTCAGCTCCCACTCCTCGACCAGGCCGACGACGGTGCGCGGCAGGCCGTCGAGCCACGCGACCCAGCGGGGTCCGAGCGCGGCCTGCGCCGACAATCCGGCAGGGAGCGCGAAGGGCAGCACGCAGGTGAGGCTACGTGGTCGCTCGAGGCGAGCCGTGACCTAACCGTCGCCCGGTAGTTGGACACGGCACCGACCTCGGGCCTTCGGGCTCGCCACGAAGGAGAGGCAACGTGTCGTCCCCGCGCACCGTGCTCGCGTCCCTGACCGCTCTGGCCACGATCGGCCTCCTCCCAGCTCCCGCCTCGGCAGCGCCGTCGGACCTGCCCGACTCCGCGCCTCCGGCCGCCGGGGCCGTCGAGCCGCGGCTCCCCGCCGCGGACGGCTGGCCCTTCCCCGAGCGCCACTTCCCGCGTACGTCGGGCACCGGCCGCCTGCACGGTGGCGCCTCCTACTGGACCGACTTCGTGTACGACGACCACGGCCCGAGCAGCCCGCCGGGCTTCAGCGCCCCCTATGCCGCACACCTCGCGCCGACCCAGGGCGTGTACACCTACCCGGCCGGCAGTGCCCACAACAACGGCGCGGACATCTTCCGCACCGCGGTCGGCCTGGACGGGCGCTCGTCGTACTGGCGCGTGGACTGGACGACGCTGGTCGACCCCGACGTCCCGATGGCGGTGTGGACCTTCGACCGCGACGCGGACGTCTCGACCGGCGTCGCGGACTGGCCCGCCGGCGCGGGGGTCCGCTCCCCCGGCATCGACTCCGGCCTCGTCGTCTCGAGCAGGGGCGCGTGGCTGGTCGACCTGGGGACCGGGCGGTCGACCGACGTGGACAAGGTCGGCGGCGCACTCACCGTGGACCGGGCAGCGGGGTCGTTCGTCGTGCGCCTCCCCCGCCGCGTGCTCACCCCGCAGGGCTCCTGGCGCGTCCGGGTGGCCGCCGGGCTGGCCGCCGACACCGGACGCGCCCTCGCGACGCCCAGCACGGCCGCAGGTCTTCCCGCGCCGGGCTTGACCCGGCTCTACAACGTCGGCTTCCGCAGCGTGCGCCAGGAGCCTGCCGTCTACCGCGGCGGGAGCACGGACGCCCTGATCGCGGCCTTCGAGAAGCAGGCCGCGGACACGCCCCTGTTCGAGCAGCTCGGCGCCGACGGGCTGGCGCGGTTCGTCACCGGCAACTTCTGGAGGGAGGACCACCAGGCCGACGCGCTCGCGACCGGGGACGTCTCGGCGTTCTCGCAGACCGTCGACTGGTCGCGCCTGGCCGAGCGCGCCGCGACCCCGGAGCCGAGCCCGCGCGGCTACAGCAACCGCTGGTACGTCTCCGGCCTCGACCTCGGCGAGGGCGTGCTCACCGCCCCCGACGACAACGGCGACCTGACGCCGAACTTCCTCGGTCGCATCCAGCCCTACGCGGTCTACGTGCCACGCGGCGTCCGCGCCGGCAGCCGCCTGCCCCTGACCTGGGTCCTGCACTCCTACGGGGTCAACCACAACCAGTACGGCGGCTACAACCCCGCCCTGATGCGGCGACTGTGCGAGGAGCGCGGGTCCGTCTGCGCGAGCACGCTCGGCCACGGCCCGGACGGGTGGTACCTCGACGAGGCCGAGGTGGACTTCTGGTCGGTGTGGCGTGAGCTGGCCGAGGCCTACCGGCTCGACACCGAGCGGACCCAGCTCACCGGCTACTCCATGGGCGGGTACGCCGCGTACAAGCTCGGCCTCCAGCACCCCGACCTGTACGCCGGCGCGATCTCGCTCGCCGGCCCGCCCGCCTGCGGCAGCGGCATGGACCCCGAGCAGGGACTGCCGCTGTTCCGTCACGAGCGGTGCGAGAAGGACGGCGCGACCGGCGCTCTCGTCGGCAACGCCCGCCACCTCCCCTACCGGATCGGCCAGGGCGCGGCCGACCAGCTCGTGCCCTTCGTCAGCGTCGAGGACCAGGTCGCGCGGTTCGACGCCCTCGGCCTCCGCCACCGCTTCGTGCGCTACCCGGCCGAGGACCACCTGGCCTTCGCGGTCCAGGACCGGTTCGACACCGTCCTCGACGGGCTCGGCCGGCCGCGCAGGACGCGCAACCCCGAGAAGGTGGACTTCTCCTGGCTCCCCCACCTCGACCGGCCGCGGCTGGGCCTGCGAGCGACCGGCGCCTACTGGGTCACCGCCGTCCGGGCCCACGACAGGCGTCCCGGGTCGCTCGCGCGCGTGCAGGCGCGGACCTTCGCCCGGCGCGACCGCGCCCACGTCGTGGAGCGGTACGGCCCAGCGCCCGTGACCGAGCCGCTTCCGGCCACCCTGCAGGGGCTGCGCTGGAAGCTCGGGTCCGTCCCCGACACGAGACGGCTGGTCACCCTCCGGCTCCGCAACGTCTCCGCCGTGACGGTCGACCTCCGCCGGGCGGGCCTGCGCTGCGGACGGGTGCGGGTGCGCACCGACCGTGACGCGACGGTCCGCCTCCTCCGGGTCGACGGCTCGGTCCGGAGGATCGACGTACCGACAGGCGAGCGGGGCGTCCGCGTCTGCGAGAGTGCCGGTAGCGAGGAGCGCCTCGTGACCTGCGCCTGCCTCCACGTGACCCCGGACGGCGGACTCCCTCAGGTGGGCCGTCTCCCTCGCGGCGTCCGGTGACGAGCGCAACGACCTGGGCGGTACGACCACGAGAACGGAGAGACCTGTGACGCAGCCGGATGCGGACGAGAAGCTGCTGAGGGCCCTCACGCGCCACCAGCACGACGTGGGGGCCTACGTGCTCCGGTCCATCGCCGAGGCATTCAACGCCGCGGCCCTCGTCATGGCCGGGGTGTTCGCGGTCCTCTGGCTCGTGACCGACGACGTCCACTGGAGCCTCGTCGCTGCGATCGCGGGTGCGCTCGCTGCGGGCGGGCTGCTGTTGAGCTCCGCCCGCCACGTACCCCGCCTGTACGAATGAGCGTCGCCCCCGGCGTGGCCCCGAAGACTTCCCGGGCTCGCCTCCCGAGGCCTACTTCTTGCTCTTGTCTCCTGATTCGGAGGTGGAGAGCGCGGCGATGAAAGCCTCCTGGGGCACCTCGACCCGGCCGACCATCTTCATGCGCTTCTTGCCCTCCTTCTGCTTCTCGAGCAGCTTGCGCTTACGGGTGATGTCACCGCCGTAGCACTTGGCAAGCACGTCCTTGCGGATCGCGCGGATCGTCTCGCGGGCAATGACGCGAGCACCGATCGCGGCCTGGATCGGCACCTCGAACTGCTGGCGCGGGATGAGGTCCTTGAGCTTCCCGGCGAGGGCGACACCGTAGGCGTAGGCGTGGTCGCGGTGGACGATCGCGCTGAACGCGTCGACGGTCTCGCCCTGGAGCAGGACGTCGACCTTGACCAGGTCGGCAGCCTGGTCACCGATCGGCTCGTAGTCGAGCGACGCGTAGCCCTTGGTCCGCGACTTCAGCTGGTCGAAGAAGTCGAAGACGATCTCGGCGAGCGGCAGCGTGTAGCGCATCTCGACCCGGTCCTCTGAGAGGTAGTCCATGCCCTGCAGCTGGCCGCGCTTGGACTGGCAGAGCTCCATGATCACGCCGATGAAGTCGCTGGGGCTCAGGATCGTCGCCTTGACGACCGGCTCGCGGACCTCGGCGATCTTGCCGCTCGGGTACTCGCTCGGGTTGGTGACGGTGTGCTGGGTGCCGTCCTCCATCACGACCTCGTAGACCACGTTGGGCGCGGTCGAGATCAGGTTGAGGTTGAACTCCCGCTCGAGGCGGTCACGGGTGATCTCCATGTGCAGCAGGCCGAGGAAGCCGCACCGGAAGCCGAAGCCCAGCGCCCCGGAGGTCTCAGGCTCGTAGGCCAGGGCAGCGTCGTTGAGCTGCAGCTTGTCGAGCGCGTCGCGCAGCGTCGGGTAGTCGTCGCCGTCGATCGGGTAGAGCCCTGAGAACACCATGGGGTTCGGGTGCTTGTAGCCGCCGAGCGCCTCGGTGGCGCCGTGGTTCTGGGAGGTGACCGTGTCACCGACCCGGGACTGGCGGACGTCCTTCACGCCGGTGATCAGGTAGCCCACCTCGCCGACGCCGAGGTCGCCGGCCTTGACCGGCTCGGGCGAGATCACGCCGACCTCGAGCATCTCGTGGGTCGCGCCGGTGGACATCATCTTGATCCGGTCGCGGTGGCTGAGCTTGCCGTCGACCACCCGGACGTAGGTGACCACGCCGCGGTAGGTGTCGTACACGGAGTCGAAGATCAGCGCTCGCGGTGGCGCATCCGCGTTGCCCACCGGTGGCGGGGTCTGCCGGACGATCTCGTTGAGCAGCGCCTCGACACCCATGCCGGTCTTCGCCGAGACCTGGAGCACGTCCTCCGGCTCGCAGCCGATGATGCCCGCGAGCTCCGCGGCGTACTTCTCCGGCTGTGCCGAGGGCAGGTCGATCTTGTTGAGCACCGGGATGATCTGCAGGTCCGCGCCCAGAGCGAGGTAGAGGTTCGCCAGCGTCTGCGCCTCGATGCCCTGCGCCGCGTCGACGAGCAGGACCGCCGCCTCGCACGCCTCGAGCGAGCGGGAGACCTCGTAGGTGAAGTCGACGTGCCCGGGGGTGTCGATCATGTTGAGGACGTACGTCCCGGGCTCGGCGCCCTCGTAGCCCTCGCTGAGCGTCCACGGCATGCGCACGGCCTGGCTCTTGATCGTGATGCCGCGCTCGCGCTCGATGTCCATCCGGTCGAGGTACTGCGCTTTCGCGCTGCGCTCGTCTACGACACCCGTCAGCTGCAGCATGCGGTCGGCCAGGGTCGACTTGCCGTGGTCGATGTGCGCGATGATGCAGAAGTTTCGGATGATCGTGGGGTCGGTCTTGCCCGGCTGGGGGGCCGACGGTGAGCTCTTGGACACGAACTTCTTCCGGTGGTTTGTGCGAACAGGCGGAACCGCCATTGTTCCACGCAGCCGGGAACGCCCCTGCCACGGTGGGTTGGCCCCGGGGACACGCCGCAAAAGCCGTCGCCGCCGCGGGCGGTCGACGTACAGAATGAGGCATGAGTCCGATATCGCCGTCCGCACCCGGGGTCGTCCCCCACGGCCGCACCGCCCGCAGGCTCGAGTGGCCGCTCCTGCCGCCGATGCTCCGCTCGATGATCGCGCGGCGACTCGGCTCCCCCGTGGTGTCGGCCGAGTCCGCCGGTGCGGGCTTCACCCCCGGCTTCGCCTCCGTCCTCACCTGCGCGGACGGCTCCCGGCACTTCGTCAAGGCGGCCAGCAAGAAGGCCCAGGAGCGGTTCGCGGACTCCTACCGCGAGGAGGCGCGCAAGCTCCGCGCGCTTCCGCCAGGACTCCCCGTGCCGCGGCTGCTGTGGAGCCACGAGGACGACCTGTGGGTGGTCCTCGAGCTCGAGTACGTCGACGGGGGCATCCCCGCCCGGCCGTGGCGGCAGCCGGACCTCGACGCGTGCCTCGACACGTTGGAGGTCCTCGCCGAGCGGCTGAGTCCCCCGCCGCTGAAGCTCGACACGTTCGCCGACGACTTCGCCGACTCCCTGTCCGGGTGGGACCACCTGCGCCGTGTCTCGCCGGACCACCCGTACCTCGAGGAGGCCGCTGCCCTTGCCTCCCGGTTCCGTGAGCACACCGCCGGCGACACCCTGGTCCACACCGACGGCCGTGACGACAACTTCCTGCTCACCGGTGGCCGCGCGCTGCTGTGCGACTGGAACTGGCCCGTCGTCGGCGCCTCGTGGATCGACACGGTCATCCTGCTCATCTCCGCGCACGGGGACGGGATCGACGCCGACGCGATCCTGGCCGACCGCCGGCTGACCCGCGACGCCGACCCGGAGCACGTCGACACCTTCCTCGCCCTCATCGCCGGCTACTTCTTCGAGCGCCGGGACGAGCCGGTCCCCAACTCCTCGCCGTACCTGCGAGCCCATCAGGGCTGGTACGCCGAGACCACCTGGTCCTGGCTCGCCAAGCGCCGAGGGTGGTCGTGAGCGGCGCAGCCCCTCGTGCCGTCGGTGTCCGGCTCTCCTACGCCGAGATCCCCGATCGGGTGAGGTCGTGGGTCGACGCGACCCTCGGCTCGCCCGTCGTCGGCATCGAGGAGCAGGTCGGCGGCATGTCCCCGGGCTGTGCGACGCGCGTGGTCACCGAGGACGGCAGGCGCGCCTTCGTGAAGGCGGTCGGACCCGAGCTGAACCCGGTGACCCCGGACATGTTCCGCAACGAGATCACCGTCCTCGACCACCTGCACGACCACGCGCTGTGGGCCGGGCTCCTGGACTCGTACGACGAGCCCGGCGAGTGGGTGGCGCTCCTGCTCGAGGATGTCCCTGGCAGGCACGCCGACACCACGTCTCCTGAGGACGTCGAGCGGGTGATCGAGGCGACCGGGTTGCTCTGCGACGAGCTCGCGGGCCTCGGGACCGGCCTCGGCATCGCCACCTGCCGCGACAGCCTGCTCCGGTTCGGCGAGGCGTGGGGCGAGGTACCCGCACTGCCGTCCGACGTACTCCCTTCCTGGGTGGGTGAGCGCCTCGGTGCGCTGCGGTCGGCCTACTACGGCCTGATGGAGCACGCCGACGGTGACCACGTCGTCCACGGCGACCTGCGCAACGACAACATCCTGATGCGCACCGGCGACGGTGCAGGCTCTGTGGTGTTCGTCGACTGGGGCGTCGCCCGCACCGGCCCTGCGTGGTACGACCCGCTCCTGCTGTGCCTGGAGTGGGTCGAGGACCCGGTGTTCGACGAGCTGGTCGGCGACCTTCCCGGCACTGCGAGGTCTCGGCGACGAGAACGTCACGGCTTTCCTGGTCACCCTGGGCACCTGGCTCGCCTACCGCACGACCGTGGCTGTGGACATAGGCTTGCCGACGCTCAACGAGTTCCGCCGCCGCGAGGCCGCACGGCTCCTCCGAGGGGCAGAACGCCGTCTCGGACTCTCGGCAGCGTCTGTCTCCGGCTCGATTTGAGGGCCTCCCGCGCCCGCTGGTATCGTTTCCCTTCGCGTGTCTGGCCGGCGACGGCCGACCGCACACCAGACCAAACCCCGCTTAGACCAGACGAGGCGCACCGTAGTGGCGAACATCAAGTCCCAGATCAAGCGCAACCGGCAGAACGAGGCCGCGCACGAGCGCAACAAGGCCGTGAAGTCTGCGGTGAAGTCGGCGATCCGCAAGTTCCGCGAGGCCGCCGCAGCTGGTGACGCCGAGAAGGCGCAGGAGCTGGCGAAGGCTGCCAACAAGAAGCTCGACAAGGCTGCGTCCAAGGGCGTCATCCACAAGAACCAGGCCGCCAACAAGAAGTCGGCCATCTCCAAGAAGGCCGCCTCCCTCTGAGGTAGTCCCGCCAATCAGGCGCCGCCCTCACCGGGACGGCGCCTTTTTGCGTGCCCGCGGCCGGTCCGGTCGACATCGCCCGCGACAGCCCTGGGTCGGTCGGCGCAGGACGCCGACCACACCGTGCTCACGATCGGCGCCGACATCCTGACCTCAGCGGGGTGAGCGGGCCTCGGTCACCGAGATCACCATGCGCTCGAGGGCGTACGACGCGTCGCTGGCGGCCCCCTTCACGTCCGCATCGGCCTGGGCCACGGCCTGGATGGCGCGTACCAGGCCGGCGTCCTCCCAGCCCTTCAACTGGTCCCTGAGGGTGCGCAGCTTCCAGGGCGGGACACCGACCTCGCGCGCCAGGTCGCCCTCCCGGAGCCCCCGCGGCGCGCTCTTGTACTTCGCGAGACCGCGCAGGCCGCTGGCGAAGGCGCTCGTCACGAGCACCGGCGCCGTGCCGTTGTCCAGCGCCCAGCGCAGCTCCTCGAGCGCCCGAGCCGTGCGACCGTAGATCGCGGCGTCGGCCACCGCGAAGCCCTTCACCTCGGCACGACCGCCGAAGTACCGCTTCACGACCTCCGCGGTGAGCGGCTCGCCGGCGAAGTCGTTCGCGAGCTGGTGGCAGGCCCCGGCCAGAGCGCGCAGGTCGTGCCCGACGGCCTGCACCAGGATCTCCGCCGCGTCCTCCGCGATCCGGGCGCCGTGGGAGCGGGTCTCGGCCGCGACCCAGCGGGTGTACTCGCTCGGTTTGAGCGCAACGGACTTGATCTCGGTCACGGGACCGAGCTTGCGCAGCTTCGTGAGCAGGCCGGAGCCCTTCTGCCCGCCCGAGTGCACGAGCACGAGCCCGACGTCCTCGGCCGGCGACGCGGCGTACTCCAGCAGCCCGTCATAGGTCTCGTCGGGAAGGTCCTCCAGCCCACGGACGACGACGCAGCGGATCGCGGAGAACAGCGACGGCGCGGCGAGGTCTGCGAGCGCCCCCATGGTGAGCTGGTCGGCGGTGGTCTCGCTGACCTCGGACTCCTCGTCGGCGTGGCGGACCGCCTGGAGCGCCGCGCCGATCGCTCGTTCGTTGAGGAGCTCTTCGGGGCCGGTCACCAAAGTGACGTGGCCGAGTACGTCGGATGCCTTCGGGGTCGCCATGGTGGTGTCAGCCTGCCACATGCCACGGACACTCCTGACGCGTACTCGGCCGCTGTCCGGGTACTGATGAAGGGACCCATGTTCATGACCGGGACGTGAGCCCGTGCGGAAGGAGCCAGATGACGCCGGACCTGATCGCAGGCCGCTACAAGGTCGTTCGCGCAGTCGGGCGCGGAGGCATGGGAACGGTGTGGCTGTGCCGTGACGAGCTGCTCGGCCGCGAGGTGGCCGTCAAGCAGATCGGGGCCCTGCCGGGCGAGTCGGCGACCGACGCCGCCCGTGCCCTGAGGGAGGCCCGCTCGTCGGCCGCCCTGAACCACCGCAACGTGGTCTCGGTCTTCGACATCGTCGACACCGAGGACGGCAACGCCTGGCTCGTGATGGAGTACGTCCCGTCCCGGACCCTCGGCGAGATCATCCGCGAGGAGGGCCGCCTACGGCCTCGACGCGCGGCATGGATCGGCGCCCAGGTCGCCGAAGGCCTCGCCGCCGCGCACGCGCTCGGCACGATCCACCGCGACGTCAAGCCCGGCAACGTCCTCGTAGGCGAGGACGATGTCGCCAAGATCAGCGACTTCGGCATCGCCCGGGCAGCCGACGACGAACAGCTCACCCGCACGGGTCTGGTGACCGGGACGCCCACGTACTTCGCGCCGGAGCTGGCTCGCGGCGAGGACCCCGGCCCCGAGTCCGACGTCTACGCCCTCGGCTCGACCCTGTACGCGGCTGTCGAGGGGCGCCCGCCCTACCCCGAGCACCGCAACCCGATCGCGCTGCTCCAGAAGATCGCCGCCGAGGAGCCCCCGCCGCCGACTCTGGCCGGCGGCCTGGCGGGTCTGATCGCCCGGATGATGGACCGCGACCGAGGCTCCCGTTGGTCGATGGCCGACGCCGCGCACGCGCTGCGGCGCTTCGCCGAGCACGGCGAGACCCACGACGAGCCCACGGCCGTCCTCACCGGGCCGTTCGCCGGCCCCGCGCATGACGACGCGCGCGATGACGACGCGGCGAGGACCGCCGCCGTGCCCGTCGCAGCGGCGGCGTCGGCCCGCCCCGGCGGCGGTGCTGACATGGGTGACGGCGACGACGACCGGCGTCGTCGCGGGGTGGCGCCCTGGCTCGTCGCCTCGGCCGTCGTGCTGCTGCTGATCCTCGGCGTCGGCTACATGATGCTGGGCGACGACGACCCCTCGGAGGAGCCGACCGCGGGCTCGCCGTCTGAGTCGCCCTCCGCCTCCGCGTCGGAGGAACCGTCGCGCGAGCCGTCCCCGACCCCGACCCCGACCCCCTCCCCCACGCCGACGCCTACTCCCAGCGAGACCCCCACGCAGGAGCCCCAGCCCGAGAACCAGGATGCGGCCATGGAGCAGGCGGTCCAGGAGTACTTCTCGTTCGTGCCCGGCGACACCGACGCCGGCTGGGAGAGGCTGTCGCCGAGCATGCAGGCCGAGGTCGGGCGCGACGACTACGAGGAGTGGTGGGGCTCGATCGACTCGGTGGACCTGGCGAGGACCGACGCGGTCGGAGACCGGCAGGTCGAGATCGACCTGACGTACTACTTCGACGACGGCCGGGCCACGCAGGAGACCCAGCGCCTGACGCTCGAGCAGTCCGGCGACCGCTACCTCATCGCGGACGACCAGGTGCTCAGCTCCCGCACGGTCAGCTGACCGTCGCGCACGACGACGGCGACGTCGCCGGACTGATCGGTGCGGAGCACCAGCGCGCCGGCGTCCTCGAGCAGGTCGACCGTCTCGGGCGCCGGGTGCCCGTAGGTGTTCTCACGGCCGACCGACACCACCGCGACCCTGGCCCCGAGGCCGGTCAGGAACTCCCCGTCCTGGTGGCGGCTCCCGTGGTGCGGCACCTTGAGCACGTCCACCCGCAACGACGGGAGCGCTCGCCGCATCGCCTCCTGCGCCTCCGGCTCCATGTCCCCGGTGAGCAGGATCCGGACGCCCTGGGTCTCCACCAGCAGCGCGACGCTGGCGTTGTTGGCGGGTGAGCCCTCCGACGCGGCGTCGCCGGTCGCGAACCGTCCCGAGGGGCCGACCACCTGCCACGTGAGCGAGCCGAGCCGGCGTACCTCTCCGTAGGCGGGCACCCGCACCGGCACGCCCGCGGCACGCGCCCACGAGGTCACCGCCTCTGCTCCTTCGACCGGGTCCGCGAGCGCGGTCACGAGGACCTCGGCCGGCCGGCGCTCCTTCACGAGCGCCGGGAGGCCGGCGACGTGGTCGTCGTGGAAATGGGTCAGCACGACGGCCGGCAGCCGTTCCACCTCCAGGCGGTCCAGGCACCGGTCGATGGCCTCGGGCTCGGGACCGACGTCGACGACCACAGCGCGGCCCGAGCCGGCGTTGAGCACCAGGCCGTCACCCTGCCCCACGTCGCACGCCACGAGCACCCAACCCTCGGGCGGCCAGCCGGGCGTCGGCACAGGTCGTACGACGGCCAGCACCATCAGGCCGCCGAGGAGCACCGCCCAACGACGGCGCGCCAGCACGGCGGGCATCAGCCAGGCCGCGGCCAGGCACAACACGCTGAGGACGGCGATCGAGGCCCAGGTGGCCGACCACCCGACCGCTGCCGTGGGCAGGCCTGCGCTGTGATCGGCAACGGTGGTGATCCACCAGGCGCACCATCCCGCGCTCCGCCCGAGCAGCACACCGAGGGGTTCGACGGCCAGGACCAGGAGCCCTCCGGCGAGGCCCAGCACGGTGGCGGGACCGACCGCGGGGGCGACCGCCATGTTCGCGATGACCGCCACCAGGCTCACCTGGCCCGAGATCGCCGCCACGACCGGAGTGCAGGCCAGCTGCGCCGCGAGCGGGACCGCGATCGCCTCGGCGAGCCACCGGGGCATCCAGGAGCCCAGGGCGTCCCGCGCCGGTGGTGCGAGGAAGAGGATGCCGGCCGTGGCGAGGGCCGAGAGGACGAACCCCAACGACAGGGCCATCCACGGGTCGAGCAGGAGCAGCAGGAGCACCGCCACGCCGAGAGCCCGGACCCCCTTCTCGCGGCCGTTGCTGCCCATGCCGATCAGGGCGACCGACCCCATCGCCGCCGCCCGGACCACGCTCGGCTCGGTCCGCGCGAGCAGGACGAAGCCGGCGACGCCCAGGACGCCGACCACGATGAGCCCTCTCGCCCGCACGCCCGCCCAGCGCGCCACGATGAGCACGAACCCGACGACGAGCGTGAGGTTCGTGCCCGAGACGGCGAGCAGGTGCGTCAGGCCCGAGGCCTGGAAGTCGGCGACGAGCTCGTCCGGCATGCCCCGGTCGTCACCCACGACCAGGGCGGGCACCAGCGTCCGCTCCCCCGGCCCGGCACCCGCCACGGCGTGCCTGATCCCCGCTCGCACGGCGGCCGCGGCGTCGAGGACCTCCCCCGCCGGCTCGACGACCACGGCCGGTCGGCTCGTCGAGATCACCGCCGCCAGGTCCGCACCGGCCGACGGGGAGGCCCTTCCCTCCACGCGCACGACCGACCCGAGCTCCACCTCCTGCCACGAGTCGTCGGCGATGACCAGCACCGGCACCCTGCCCCCGTAGCGGCTCCCCCGGCCGACGACCTCCACGGTGGTCGCCCGGGTGAGCGTGAACGAGTCGAACCGGCCTTGTCGGAGGAGCGGGTCCGAGGTCACCCGCACCAGCGCGCTGACGAAGGCGCGGTCCTCGGCGAGCCCACTGAGCGGACTGCGAGCCACACCCTCGACCCTCAGCATCGCTGAGCCCGCGACCGCGGCGGCAGCGACCAGCCAGGCAAGGCCGACCACGACGGACCCTCCTCGTCGCCGGTAGGCCACGAGGGCGAGCGCTCCTGCGCCCATGACCGCCACCACCAGCCAGGGCGGCAGCAGGAAGCCCGCAAGCCCGCCGGCCCAGGCCATGACCGCGAGCACGACGGCGCGAAGGTCCGGCCGCGACCGCTCCTCAGGGCGCGGCACCTCGCTCGGCGGCGCGTTCGCGGCACGCGTCGCTTCGAGCGGCGAGGCGGGAGGCAGGGACGCGCCTGACCCGGTCGCCGTCACAAGGTGACGAACGGAGCGATCTCGGCGAGCGTCGCGTCACCGATCCCCGACACCTCCAACAGCTCGTCGACGGACGTGAACGGCCCGTTGTCGGTGCGCCACTGGAGGATGGCGGCGGCGGTGACCGGCCCGACGCCCGGCAGCTCCTCCAGCTCGGTCTGGGTCGCGACGTTGATGTTCACCATCGGCCCGGTCGTGCCACCGGGAGCCGACGCGGCCGGGGCCGCCACCCCACCCGGCTGCGGCAGCCCGACGACGATCTGCTCGCCGTCGACGAGCAGACGCGCGAGGTTCAGCGGCGTGAGGTCAACCCCGCGGCGTACTCCCCCTGCAGCGTCGATCGCGTCGACCACCCGCGACCCGAGCGGGAGGGTCGCGATACCAGGTCGACGTACCTTGCCCGCCACGTCCACGACCACGACCGCCGGCTCGGTCTCGGTGGCCGCGACCGCCTCTGCCGCGGGCGTGACGAGCGGAGCGGGAGCCGACGACGCCGAACTGTCCGAGGCCCACGTGGCCGCGGGCACGACGGTCGCGGCGCCCTCCGCTCGAACGACCCACCACGCCGTGACCGCGAAGGCCGCAGCGACCAGGAGCGCCACCACGCTGAAGTGCCCGGCAGTCAGACGGACCCGGCCCTGCAGCGTCGGCGGCAGCCGGTCGTGCAGCCACCCCCCTACTCGCCCGCTCGCGGCCACCGGACGACGGGCGTGACGGCCGCGGGCGCGAGCTGCCTCCGCCCGCTCAGCCGGGGTGCTGTCCCACGGGCCTGCGTCGCCTCGGCCGTCACCAGGGCCGTCCGCGGCCGCCACCACCACCAGGTCGGGC
Source organism: uncultured Actinomycetota bacterium (assembly GCA_963701425.1). GTDB lineage: Bacteria > Actinomycetota > Actinomycetes > Propionibacteriales > Nocardioidaceae > Nocardioides_C. The sequence continues at coordinate 960,148 of CAVPAG010000018.1, forward strand.
GCCCTCTCCTCCGGAGCCGGCGGAGTGGAGATCGCTGGTGCCGAGGGCAGCCCGTCGCCGATCGCCGAAGGGCCGGCCGGGTCGTGGGCCGGCAGCCCGTCACCGGCCGCCGGAGGCAGCGAGCTCCGGATGCCCGCGAGCTCGGCACTCAGCAGCTCCAGCCGGCGACGGGCGATCGCGGCCATCTCCTCCTGGGCTGTCCGGCGTGAGCGCATGCACCGAACCTAGGAACGCCGCCGCCGCCCGGGAAGCACGGATCAGCGGCCTGTGGACGAAGAACGAGGTCCCCGCCTGTGGGCACCCAACGCGGCGGTTCAGGCGCGCGGGCAGACCGCGGTCGCGACCATGCCGGGCCCGACGTGGGCGCCGATCACCGCGCCGACCTCGCCGACGACGACCTCGCGGCCGTCCAGGTTCGCGGCGAGGCGGTCGCGGAGGTGCTCGGCGAGTAGCTCGGCACGCTCCGGATTCGCGAGGTGGGCGACGGCGACGTCGACGGGGGTGTCCCCGGCAGCCGCCACCGCGAGCTCCTCGAGCCTGCTCAGGGCTCGCCCTGCGGTGCGCACCTTCTCGAGCATGCCGACCCTGCCGTTCTCGATGGTCAGCAGCGGCTTCACCGCCAGCGCGGAGCCGAGGAGGGCGGCCGCGGCCCCGATCCGGCCGCCACGCCGGAGGTACTCGAGCGTGTCGACGTAGAAGAGCGACGTGCTGGCCGTCGTACGTCGCCGTGCAGTCTCCGCGGCGTCCTCGGCGGAGCCACCCCCGGCCAGCACCTCGGCGGCCGAGAGCACCGCGAAGCCGGTGGCCATGCCGAGCGTGCGGGAGTCGACCGCCCTCACCGGGACCGACGCCTCCTTCGCGGCCAGCTGCGCGGACTCGTAGGTGCCGCTGAGCTCGCTGGAGACGTGGATGGAGACGACCTCGGTGGCCCCGGCAGCAGCGGCCTTCTCGTAGACCTCGAGCATCGCCGCAGGTGTCGGACGCGAGGTGCTCACAGGGGTCCACTCGCGGAGAGCGGCGGCCACGGTCTCCGGGGTCGCCCCGCCCTCGACGCCCTCGTCGTAGGACCTGCCCCCGATCACCACCTGCAGCGGGACCACGACGATCCCGTGCGCCTCCGCGACCTCGGGCGGCAAGGAGGCCGTCGAGTCCGTGACGAGTGCGATACGGGACATGGCCGGAAGGCTACCGTCCAGTCGCCTCCGTGACCGGAATCGTCCGCAACGAGGACGTGTTGTACGTCGGACGCGGGTACTGCCCGGACAGGACCCAACGAAGTCGAGGGAAGGAAACCCATGCGCATCGTCATCGCCGGAGGCCATGGTCAGATCGCGCTCCTGCTCGAGGAGCGGCTCAGCAGTCGAGGCGACCAGCCGGTCGGGCTCGTACGCAACCCCGAGCATGTCGCCGACCTGGAGGAGCGCGGTGCGGAAGCCGCCGTACTCGACCTCGAGAAGGCGAGCGTGGACGAGGTGGCTGCCGTGGTCGAGGGTGCGGACGCGGTGGTGTTCGCGGCAGGCGGTGGCCCGGGTTCAGGCGTGGCTCGCAAGGAGACCGTCGACAAGGGCGCGGCGATCCTGCTCGCCGACGCCGCGGAGCAGGCCGGTGTCCGGCGCTACCTGATGGTGTCCTCGATGGGCACCGACAAGGCAGACCCCGACAGCGACGACGTGTTCCAGGTGTACCTGCGCGCGAAGAAGGCGGCCGACGACGACGTCCGTGCCCGCGACCTCGACTGGACGATCGTCCAGCCGGGCGCTCTCACCGACGAGCCCGGTGTCGGCCGGGTCAGCCTCGACCCGACCAGCCGGCCCCGCGAGATCCCGCGCGCCGACGTGGCCCACGCCCTCGTCGCCGCCCTCGACAGCCCAGCGACGATCCGCAAACAGTTCACCCTGCTCACCGGTCCCGTCCCCGTCGAGGAAGCCCTCAGCGACCTCCCGTGACCGGCCCACGCACGCCGCCGAGCCGCAAGTGGGTACGAACGGCAGCTCTGAGGCCCCGAAACCCGTCGCCCTTGCCCACTTCTCCGCCGCACCACCCCCGACGTAGCCGCACGACACCCGAGGCAGGGTGGAGGAAGCAGCTCGGCGTGCGCGGGCACGAGCAGGCAGGCCGAGACGGCGGGGCGGGGGCCAGGTAGGGCGGCCGGAGCCGGCGGGCCGGCAGCCGGGCCAGGGTGGAGGAAGCAGCTCGGCGCGCGTGGGCGGCCAGGGGGGAGGCGCCGGAGACTGCAGGCGCCGGGAGCGTAAAAGCGAAGTCCGCAGGCCGGGCTGCGGTCAGCGGCAGCGACGACGCGGACGAGCCAAGCGTCCGGCGTCTGCAGTCGCAGGCGCCGGACGCAAGGCGCAAGAGCGGGTCAGCTCGCGACGATGTTGACCAGCTTCGGCGCCCGCACGATGACCTTGCGCACCGTCTTCCCCTCCAGCGACCGCTGGATCACCGGCTCGGCCATCGCCATCGCCTCCAGGTCGGCCTCGGAGATGTCAGGGCTGACCTCCAGCTTCGCGCGCAGCTTGCCCTGGACCTGGACGATCGCGGTGATCGAGTCCTGGACCAGCAGCGACTCGTCCACCGTCGGCCAGCCGGCGCGCGCGACCGTCGGCTCGTGCCCCAGCCGCGCCCACATCTCCTCGGCGGTGTAGGGCGCGACCAGCGACAGCATGATCGCGATCGCCTCGGTGGCCTCGCGGACGGCCGGGTCGGCCGGCCCGCAGCCGGAGTCGACCGCCTTGCGGGTGGCGTTCACCAGCTCCATGACTCGCGCGACGACGACGTTGAAGCGGTGGGAGTCGACCAGCTGCTCGACCTCGCGCAGCGTGCGGTGCGTGGCCTTGCGCAGCGCGACCTCGCCGTCGGCGAACGAGACGCCCGGTTCGGACGTGACGTCGCCACTCAGACGCCAGGCTCGCTGCAGGAACTTCAGCGACCCGCCGGGCGAGACGTCGGCCCAGTCGATGTCGTCCTCCGGCGGACCGGCGAACACCAGTGTCAGCCGCACCGCGTCGACGCCGTACTCGTCGATCATGTCGCCCAGGTTCACGCCGTTGCCCAAGGACTTGCTCATCGCCTTGCCCTGGTTGATGACCTGGCCTTGGTTCAGCAGTGCCTGGAACGGCTCGACGAAGTCGACCATGCCCATGTCGTGCAGCGCCTTGGTGAAGAAGCGGCTGTACAGCAGGTGCAGGATCGCGTGCTCGACACCTCCGACGTACTGGTCGGCCGGCATCCACCGCCGGACGGCCTCGGGGTCGAACGGACCGTCGTCGTAGTCCGGGGAGCAGTAGCGCAGGAAGTACCACGACGAGTCGACGAAGGTGTCCATCGTGTCGCTGTCGCGCTTGGCCGGACCGCCACAGGAAGGGCAGTCGACGTCGACCCACTCCTCGGCCGCGGCCAGTGGACTGGTCCCCTTCGGCTTCAGGTCCGCGCCCCGCAGGTCGGGCAGTACGACGGGCAGCTGCTCGTCAGGGACCGCAACCTCGCCGCATGTCTCGCAGTGGACGATCGGGATCGGCGGGCCCCAGAACCTCTGCCGCGACAGCAGCCAGTCGCGCAGCCGGAAGTTGATCGCGCTCGCGCCACGCCCCTCGGCCTCCAGCCGCTTCACGATCTGGACCGATGCCCGATGCCTTGTCGGTCAGCCCGTCCAGGTCACCGGAGTTGACGTAGACACCGTCACCGGTCGTGGCGACGTAGGTCTCCTCGGGGTTCTCCTCGCCCGTGTCGACGACACGACGTACCGGCAGGTCGAACGTCTTGGCGAAGTCCAGGTCGCGCTGGTCGTGCGCGGGCACCGCCATGACCGCGCCCGTGCCGTAGTCGGCCAGCACGTAGTCGGCCGCCCACACGGGGATCCGCTCGCCGTTCACCGGGTTGACCGCGTAGCGGCCCAGGAAGACCCCGGTCTTCTCGCGCTCGGTCGACAGGCGCTCGATGTCGCTCTCCTTGCGCACCTGCTCCAGGTAAGCGTCAAAGGCCTCCCGCTGCTCCGGCGCGCAGATCTCTCCCGCCAGCTTCGCGTCGGCCGCCACGACGAAGAACGTGGCGCCGTACAGCGTGTCAGGCCGGGTGGTGAACACCGTGACCGTGCGCGCGGCCAGGGTGCCGCCGCCCGTGTCCTCGCGGGCCTCGATCTCGAAGTCGACGTGGGCGCCCTCGGACCGGCCGATCCAGTTGCGCTGCATGGCCAGCACCCGGTCGGGCCAGGTGTCCTTCAGCATCTCCATGTCGTCCAGCAGGCGCTGGGCGTACTCGGTGACCTTGAAGTACCACTGGGTCAGCTCACGCTTGGTGACCTCGGCGCCGCAGCGCTCGCACATGCCGCCGACGACCTGCTCGTTGGCCAGCACGGTCTGGTCGTTCGGGCACCAGTTCACCGGGCTGGACTTGCGGTAGGCCAGGCCACGCTCGCGGAAACGCAGGAACAGCCACTGCGTCCACCGGTAGTACTCCGGGTCGCTGGTGTGCAGCCGGCGGGACCAGTCGAAGCTGATCCCGTAGCGGCGGAAGGACTCGGCCTGGGTCTCGATGTTGGCGTAGGTGTACGTCGACGGGTGCTCGTCGCGCTTGATGGCGGCGTTCTCGGCGGGCAGGCCGAAGGAGTCCCACCCGATCGGGTTCATCACGTCGTACCCGCGCTGCCACCAGTAGCGCGCGATCACGTCGTGCAGGGCCATCACCTCGGCGTGACCCATGTGCAGGTCGCCGCTCGGGTAGGGGAACATCGTCAGCGCGTAGCGGCGCTCGCGCGACCCGTCGTCTGCGGCCTCGAACGGGTTGAGGTCCTCCCAGACCTTGCGCCACTTGTCCTGGACCGCGGCGACGTCGTAGGTCGCCCGGTCGGTTGCACTGGCTTCTGCCTGCTCGCTCATCGTCGTGTCTTCCTGTCGCGTGGTCGCGGCGGTTCGGTGAGAACCCTTCATCGGGCCTGCTGCACCCCGTGGGCCCGGGCACAAAAAAACCCCTCAGGCATGAGGGGTAGCCGCGCTGTCGTGGTGCCTGTCAGCGCGGCCGGCTAAGAAGGAGGTTCTTCCGCATGACGTCATGGTAGCGCAGGAGCGCTCCGCGGGTCCCCCGAGATCCCTCAGGGCAGCGGGCGGACGCGGGTGTGGACCACCAGGACGCCGGAGGCGAGAATGCCCGGCCGGACGGCTAGGGTCGGGGGTCGGCACAACGACTGAGAGAGCGAAGGTCTGCAGATGACGTGGCTGGTGACAGGCGGGGCGGGGTACATCGGGGCGCATGTGACGCGTGCGTTCGTCGACCAGGGAATCGACGCGGTCGTGCTCGACGACCTCTCCAGCGGGCGCGCTTCCTTCGTGCCGGAGAAGGCGCCCTTCGTCGAGGGGACGATCCTCGACACCGACCTCGTCCGGACCATCCTGCGTGACCACCAGGTCACCGGCGTCGTGCACCTGGCCGGCTTCAAGTACGCCGGCGTCTCCGTCGAGCGCCCCCTGCACACCTTCGACCAGAACGTCACGGGCACGGTCAGCCTGCTGCGCGCGATGCAGGAGGAGGGTGTCGACAAGATGGTCTTCTCGTCGAGCGCCTCGGTGTACGGCACGCCGGACGTCGACGTGGTCACCGAGGACACCCCACTCGGCCCCGAGTCGCCCTACGGGCAGTCCAAGCTGGTCGGCGAGTGGCTGATGGCCGACCAGGAGGTCGCCGCCGGTCTCAAGCACTCGTCCCTGCGCTACTTCAACGTCGTGGGGTCGGTCGACGACTCGATCTACGACACCAGCCCGCACAACCTGTTCCCGCTCGTCTTCGAGGCACTGGTCAACGGCCGCACGCCCCGCATCAACGGCGACGACTACCCGACCCCGGACGGCACGTGCGTGCGCGACTACATCCACGTGGTCGACCTCGCGCACTCCCACGTCGTCGCGGCCCAGAAGCTCGAGGCCGGGGACCAGCTGGCTCCCGCCTACAACCTCGGCAGCGGCGACGGCAGCTCGGTGCGCGAGATCATGCAGGCGATGGCCGCGGTGACCGGCATCGACTTCGAGCCCGAGATCGCTCCCCGTCGGCCCGGCGACCCCGCGCGGATCGTAGCCACCGGCGAGCTCGCCGCGCGTGACCTGGACTGGAAGATGCGCTACTCGCTCGAGGAGATGGTGGCCAGCGCCTGGTCGGCCCGCAAGAACGCCGGCTGAGGACGTCCCGTGGCCATCGACCTGGTCGCCTGCCCGATCTGCGGCAGGGAGCAGCCGGCTCTGCCGCGCTACCCCGACTACCTGTGCCGTGAGTGCGTCGCTCGCGCGAGCACCCAGGACGGGCGGCGTCTGGTGCTGGTGAACACCAGCTCGGCGGGAGGCTTCGCGGCGAGGTACGCCGACACCGGGGAGCTGTGCGAGGAGGCCACGGTCACCCACGTCGTGTACGTCGACGGCGTCCGCTGCTGGGCCGACGAGTCGCGGGTCGGCGGCATCGTCGTCCAGCCGCGACCCGAGGGCAGCTGAGCCTCAGCCGGTCACCGGAAGGAAGCAGTCGACCTCCCGCGGCGACTGGTACACCTCGATGCACGGACGCCTCGCGTCGTACTCCCCCAGCCCGCGGAGCTCCTCGAACGCCAGGCCGATGTCACGGTGCACGCTGCGGTCGTCGTCGTGCAGGGAGAGCCGGAGGTAGGGACCACCGGGAAGCACGCCCATGCGCAGCCCGAGCACGTCAGGGTCGTCCTCGTCCCGCATCAGCGCCGCGAGGCGGTAGATCCCCTTCTCGGGGAAGACGACCGCCATCATCTTGCGTCCGCGCAGGGAGGTGAAGCGTGACTCGAACTCCGGCCAGCCGGCCTGGATCGCCTCGACGTCGAAGGCCACGTCGAGATACATGATCGGCACGTCCTCGCGCACCAGGGCGGCGACCGCCCCCAGTCCACTCGTCAGCCGCTCCGTCTGGGTCCCCGTCATGCGAGGCACGTTACGTCCGGTTCGTCCGGCCTGTCGAGAGCGAGTCCGTCCGTCGAGTGCTCCGGCCCCGGAGGTCGCAGTCCCCTTGTCCGGCGTACTCCGGCTGGGAGAATGGAGCCATGAGCAACCAGGCCGGCATGCCGGGGTCCCGATCCGCACTCAACCTGCAGTTCCCGCAGTCCCTGGGTGTGTACGACGACTACGCGGATGCCCAGCGGGCTGTCGACCACCTCTCCGACAAGGGGTTCCCGGTCGAGAACTGCATGATCGTCGGCACCGACCTCAAGCAGGTCGAGCGCGTCACGGGGCGCCTCACCACGGGCCGGGTGGCCCTGGGCGGTGCTCTGTCGGGTCTGTGGCTCGGCCTCTTCGTGGGTCTGGTCTTCTCGCTGTTCGGCACCGGTGAGACGTTCTCGATCATCGTGTCGACCGGTCTGTTCGGCGTGCTCTTCGGCGTGATCTGGGCGCTCGTCGGCTACGCCGCGACGAAGGGCCGCCGTGACTTCACCTCGATCCAGCAGGTGGTCGCGACCAGGTACGAGGTGCTCGTCGAGCACAAGTACCTCGCCGAGGGGCGGGCCCTTCTCTCGGACCTGCCCGGAGGCCGTCCCGACCCGTTCGTCTGAGGTCTACTCCACCGGGGCGCCGGCCAGGGCGAGCAGCCCGAAGGACCCCGCGTCCACGACGTGCTCGAAGTCGAGCGACGCCATCACGTCGGCGGCGCGGTCGGCGACCTCGGGGTCGCGCGCGTAGAGCAGGTACTTGGCGTTCATGTCGAGACGGCTGAGCTCGTCGGCGAAGTCGCCGGCGTTGAAGGGGAGGCTCCGGGCACCCGTCACGTGCCCCGCGGCGTAAGCATCGGGCGAGCGGAGGTCGAACACGAGGTAGTCCCCCGTCGCGATGAGCGAGACCGCCTCCCGGGGTCCGGCTACGGCGACCTTCCCGTCGGCCTCCGAGGAGGTCGCACACGAGGTCACGACCAGGACCAGGGCGAGCAGCGTTCCGGTCAGCGCAGTCCGCATCGCCGCGGCCGAGAGGGTCATCCGTCGAGCGTAGACCTGATCGTGCCCGCGGGAGCGGCGAACCACGCGATGGGAGACGCACGCAACACGATTTCACCAAGCAGCGTTCGGCTGCGGCGGAACGCCCTCGGACTGCCCGCCCGAGACACGCACGCAACGGATCCGGAGGTCGGAGCGTCTGTAGGGCATGCTGATGCCGAACGAGGTGGTGGCGAGCCAGGGGGCCTGCGTGTCCGACGACTTCGCCGAGTACGTCGCGGCGCGTGGTCCGGCCATGCTGCGACTGGCCTACGTCCTCACCGGCAACGCCGCCGACGCCGAGGACGTCGTCCAGGACGCACTGTCGCGGGCTCTGCCTCGATGGGCGCGCATCGCGGCCGCCGAGGACGTCGACGCCTACGTACGACGGATGGTCGTCAACGCCCACGTCTCGTGGTGGCGGAAGTTCAAACGTCGCGAGTCACCGGTGGAGACGGTCCACGACACCGATGAGACGCACGAGGATGACGCCGCCGACACGGTGGTGACCGGCATGTCCGACGAACGTCTGTGGCGGGCCTGCGCATCGCTCCCCCGCGACCAGCGGGTGGCCGTCGTCCTCCGGTACTACGAGCAGCTCTCGTACGCCGAGATCGCGGACCTGACGGGCTGTGCCGAACCGACCGCGCGGTCCCGTGTCTTCCGGGGCCTCGCGGCGCTCCGTGACCTTCTGGGTGAGGAAGCATGAACGACTTCGAGAACCGCCTGAGCACCGCCCTCCGCAACGTCGCAGGCAACGCTCCCGGCGCCGCGGGGCTCGACGCGGCCGCGCGTTCCCGGCTCCGCCGCCGTCGTCGGACACACCTGGCCACCGGCGTCGTCGTTGCCGTTGCCGCGCTGCCTCTGGCCGGATTCCTGACCGGTCTCCCCTCGACCACGTCGACCGACCGCGGCCCGGCCTCATCGCCGTCCGGCGCCGTCTCGTCGACGACGCCCAGCCCTTCCGAAGGGCCCGCCTACTTCGGCGACACGAGGATGTCCGACCTGGGTGAGATCACGGTGCACGCCGTCGAGTTCCCGGTCAGCGCGAAGTCGCTCACCCCGGAGACGGCTCCCGCGAAGGGCAACCAGTTCGGGGCGCTCGACCTCGAGGTCTGCTCCGACGGATCGCCGCTTCCGGACGGCGCACCCGGCCGGTACTCCGCGACCGAGTTCTGGATCATCGAGGCTTGGATCGGCGGCCCGGACGATGGGCCGGTCCAATACAGCGTCGGGAACAGCACCGACGCGGTCGTCCGCGAGCCGAGCCTCTCCGATGCCCAGCTCGCCGAGGTGGCGGACGGGACCTGCGAGCGTGGATGGCTGACCTTCGAGCTCCCTCGAGGCACGAAGATCGGGAGGGTGGCCTACACGCCGTGGCAGGCCACTCCGCTCATGTGGCGACCCGAGTAGGCAGACGAGTGTCGGCGGAGCACGAGCGGTCTGAGAACGCCGAAGGGCCGTCCCGCAGGACGGCCCTTCGCATGGTGTGGAGCTGAGGGGACTCGAACCCCTGACCCCCTCCATGCCATGGAGGTGCGCTACCAGCTGCGCCACAGCCCCGCCGCTCGAACCAGTCCGGCTCGGAGCAACTCGGGAATCTTAGCCAACCGGTCCCCCGGATGCGAAATCGGGGGCCGGGTGCGTCGTCGTGACGCAGGGCATGTCGGCGTGCAGGCCGCCTCAGGTGCCCTCGCGGACCACGATGACCGGGCCGGAGGCGTGTCGGATGCACTGCTCCGCGACAGACCCGAGCACGAGGGAGCGGAACCCGCCGAGGCCCCTGGAGCCGACCACGATGACGTCCGCGCTCTCCGACGCGGCGATGAGCGCCTGGGCCGCCGGGCTGTGCACGCAGTGGATCTCGACGGGTACGTCGAGGTCGGCGCCGAGCAGCGCCTCGATCCGGGCTTTCTCCTCCGCCCTGGCCGCCGCTTCGTACTCCGCGAGCGACGCCGCGAACCCCGGCGGAACATCGGCCGGTCGGGAGGTGCTCATGATCGACCACGCGCGGATCACGTGGAGCGCGGTGCCGCGTCGGCGAGCCTCTTCGAGGGCGTAGCGGACGGCGCGGGCCGCCCCCTCGGACCCGTCGTCGCCCACGACGACTCCGCCATCAGGACGGGCGAACTTGGTGACTTCGGAGAGGCTCTCGTTCATGCCCCCATCCTCCCTCAGAGCGACGGCCCTCGTGCGGCCTTCTGGTTGTATGTCGCAAGCCTGAGTCGCCCACCGTGCTCGATCTCCTCGAGCGTGACCCAGGCGCAGTTGTCGACGCCCTTGAGGGAGCCGGTGAGCTCCTGTGGCCAGCCGAGGAGGCCTGCGAGCGCGACCTTCATGGACGCGCCGTGCCCCACGACCACGCTGGTCTCACCGTGACCGAGCGAGGCGAGGCAGTCCTGGAGGGCCGGCACGATGCGGCGCTCCACGTCGTCGGCGTCCTCGCCGCCCTTGACCGGCAGCATCCCTGCCCCACCGACCCAGCCGGCGTACTCCTCGGGGTAGAGGTCTGCGAACTCATCGAGCGTGAGGCCCTGCCGCTCCCCCACGTCGAACTCCCGAAGGCGCGCGTCACACGACACCTTCAGCCCGCAAGCCGCGGCGAGGTAGCCGGCCGTCTGCCGGGCGCGGGCGAGGTCCGAGGACCAGAGCGCCGCCGGTGCCAGGCCGGCCAGGTGCCGTGCGGCGGCCTCTGCCTGCGCGTGTCCGGTCTCGTCGAGCTCGATGTCGGCGTGGCCCTGCGCCCGACCCGACTCGTTCCAGGCGGTGCGGCCGTGACGCAGCAGGACCAGCCGTCGGCTCACTCGCCGCGGCCGGAGGTGACGGTCTCGGGGAGCTCGATCATCGGGCAGTCGCGCCACAGCCGTTCGAGCGCGTAGAAAGAGCGCTCCTCCTCGTGCTGCACGTGCACGACGATGTCGGCGTAGTCGATGAGCACCCAGCGCCCGTCACGCTCGCCCTCGCGGCGTACCGGCTTGGCGCCGATCTCACGCAGCTGGTCCTCGATCTCGTCGACGATCGCCTTCACCTGACGGTCGTTGGCGGCCGAGCAGAGCAGGAAGGCGTCGGTGATCACGAGCTGCTCGGAGACGTCGAAGGCGACGATGTTCTCGGCGAGCTTGTCGGAAGCTGCCTTGGCGGCGGTGTGGACGAGCTCGAGGGCGCGTTCGGTGGCGGTCACGTGAGTCCTTGCCTGGGTCGGGGCCGGTCGGGCCGGTAGAGCGCGTGCTTGCCGATGTACTGCACGACCCCGTCGGGGACGAGGTACCACACCGGCTCCCCCGCGCCTACGCGGTCGCGGCAGTCGGTCGAGGAGATCGCAAGGGCCGGGATCTCGACGATGGTCACCTTGTCGCGCGGAATGCCTTCGAGGGTGGACTCGTCCATCTCGTAGCCGGGACGGGTACACCCCACGAAGTGGGCGAGCTCGAAGAGCTCGGAGGCGTCGCGCCAGGTGAAGATCTCACCGAGCGCGTCGGCGCCGGTGATGAAGTACAGCTCGGCGTCCGGGAGCGCGTTGTCGAGGTCGCGCAGCGTGTCGATGGTGTACGTCGGCCCGCCCCGCTCGATGTCGACGCGCGAGACCCAGAACCGAGGGTTCGAAGCCGTCGCGATGACCGTCATGAGGTAGCGGTCCTCGGGAGCGCTGACCTCGCGCTCGGACTTCTGCCAGGGCTCGCCCGTGGGGACGAAGACGACCTCGTCGAGGTCGAACCACGCCCGCACCTCGCTCGCGGCCACGAGGTGGCCGTGGTGGATCGGGTCGAACGTCCCGCCCATCACTCCGACGCGGCGACGGCCGTCATGTGATCGCGAGACGAGCTCAGTCACGGGCTGCCGTCATCGTGTCGGGGCCCGGTGCTCAGGAGTGCTCGCGGCCCTTGCCGAACATCAGCAGTCCGACGAGGAGCACCATGAGGATGCCGAGAGCGAGGGCACCGACGCCGAGCGGGGAGATCGCAGCCTCGGCGCTGTGCGTCTCTTCGGCAGCCGTGATCAGGGACGTAAGCAGCATGGGGACACCTTACCGTCCGCTCCGGGCGCACCGACGCAGACCTCACCGTGGCGGGACGGGCAGGCCCAGGCGCATGAGGCGGGCCAGCGAGACCGACTTGAGCACCAGCAGGGCCGACGCCACCACGAGCCCCACGGCGACGCTCTCGGTGACCAGGAGCAGGACCGCGAAGATCGAGGAGTTCACGGCCTTGCCGGGCTTCGACCAGTTCCACAGCCACAGGGTCCGGTCGACGACGTAGAAGTAGTTCGGGCTGCGGATCGGCCAGGCGAGGAAGGCGAGGGAGAGGAAGCAGTCGACGACCATGAACTCGGCCAGGTACACCATCACCGGCCACACCAGGTCGGGCATGAGCCAGGCCAGGCCGAGGTAGAAGGCCGCCGCGGAGAGCCGGTCGCAGAGGATGTCGAGGGTCGCTCCTACGCGCGTCTCACAGCCACGGACGCGCGCGACGGTGCCGTCGAGGATGTCCCCGACCCAGTAGGCGACCAGCGAGGCGACGAGCAGCCCCAGGCTCTCCTGCTGCGCGGCGAGGCCGGCGAGGACCACCGTCGCGACGGTGCGCACCAGGGTGACGACGTTGGCGGACGTGCCGAGGCGCTCCTTCGCGGGGTCCGCGTAGACGTCGGCCCGGTTCTCAGCGAGTGTGGCCATCGCCGGTGACGACATACTTCGTAGAGGTCATCTCCGGCAGGCCCATGGGGCCTCGGGCGTGCAGCTTCTGGGTCGAGATGCCTATCTCGGCTCCGAACCCGAACTCGCCCCCGTCGGTGAACCTGGTGGATGCGTTGACCAGCACGGCGGCCGAGTCCACGGACGCGACGAAGCGTCGTGCCGCCTGCTGGGACCTGGTCACGATCGCGTCGCTGTGCCCAGAGGAGTAGCGGCGGATGTGGTCGATCGCGGCGTCGAGGTCGGGTACGACGGCCGCGGAGATGTCGAGGGAGAGGTACTCCTCGCCGAAGTCCTCCTCGGTCGCGGGCACGACTCCGTCGAGCCTGGCGAAGGGGGGGTCGCCGTGGACGGTGACCCCGGCCTCCTGGAGAGCCGTCACGACCCGGGGCAGGAACTCCACGGCCACGTCGGCGTGCACGAGCAGCGACTCCGCGGCGTTACAGACGGAGGGCCGGTGGGTCTTGGCGTTCATGACGATCGACAGCGCCATGTCGAGGTCGGCTGCCGCGTCGACGTACACGTGGCAGTTGCCGACGCCGGTCTCGATCACCGGCACGGTGGACTCCTCGACCACGGAGCGGATCAGCCCGGCACCGCCGCGTGGGATCAGCACGTCGACGAGGCCGCGTGCGCGCATCAGCGCCTTGGCGGGCTCGTGGCCCTCGCCCGGGACGAGCGCGACGACGTCCTCGGGCAGGCCGCTCTCCGCGGCGGCCCGGCGCAGCACCGAGACCGTGGCCGTGTTGGAGCGCAGCGCGCTCGAGGACCCGCGCAGCAGGACCGCGTTGCCCGCCTTGAGGCAGATGCCCGCGGCGTCCGCGGTCACGTTGGGACGTGCCTCGTAGATGATGCCGATGACGCCGAAGGGCACGCGGACCTGGCGAAGCTCGAGCCCGTTGGCGAGCGTGGAGCCGCGGACGACCTCGCCGACCGGGTCGGGAAGTGCGGCCACGTCGCGCAGCCCGTCGGCCATCGCGGCGACACGGCCCTCGTCGAGGCGGAGCCGGTCGATGATCGCGGCCGGTGTGCCGGCAGCCTCTGCAGCGGCGACGTCCTCGGCGTTCGCGGCGAGCACCTCGGGGGTCGCCTTCACGAGCGCGTCCGCCATCGCCAGGAGTGCGGCGTCCTTCTGGGCGCGGGTCGCCAGCGCGAGCTCGTTGGCCGCGGCGCGGGCGCGTTCGGCGACCGCGACGACAGCGGTGTCGATGCTGTTGCCGGCGGGGTCGGTGGTCATGGTCACAGCGTATGTCCCGCGGGCCTCAGAACGGCAGCGGTGTCACGTCCTGCAGGTCGACCACGACGGAGTACTCCATGCCACGGCTCTGGAACACGTGCCGCTCGATCACCTCGAGGCCCACGACCTCCCAGCGCGGGAGGCCGGCCGAGTCGCGGTACTCGTTCCACACCCGCAGGGCCAGCGACGATGCGTCGAGGAGCGTCTCCGCCTCTTCCCAGTACTGGATCTCGGCGCGGGTCCCGTCGTACTTCATCGAGTGCAGGAACGGCCTCTGGTCGCTCAGGCGACGTAGCGCGTTGCGGACCACGAGCGGCTCCATGCGGTCTCCCGCGACAGTCACCGTCACGTGCCACAGTCGTACGGGCTCGTTCACAACCCACACACCTTCTTAGGTCCCGGAACCTCTGATCGCCTTCGGTCTGGGGCGTCACCTTAGTCTGGCCCTCCGACCTGCCGGGAACAGGGGAATGCCGAAAGTCACCGGCGCCGGTGCAGCAGGACGAGGTCGTCGCGGTGGACGACCTCGCGCTCGTACGAGGAACCGAGCTCCTTCGCCAGGTCACGCGTCGATCGGCCGACCAGACCGGGCAGCTCGTCCGAGTCGTAGTTGACCAGACCACGCGCCACCGCGGTGCCGTGGCGGTCGACGAGGTCGACGGGGTCTCCGCCGACGAACGACCCGGTGACCCCGGTGATGCCGGCGGGCAGCAGCGACGCCCGACGCTCGACCAGGGCGTGCACGGCACCGTCGTCGAGCACGAGGCTGCCCTTCGGCTCGGTTGCGTGGGCGAGCCACAGCAGGCGCGTCGGACGGCGACGGCCGGTGGGGTGGAACATCGTGCCGACCTGCTCCCCCGCCAGTGCCTGTGACACCCGGGGGGCGGAGGTGAGCACCACGGGGATGCCCGCCCCTGTGGCGATCCGGGCCGCCTCGACCTTCGTCTGCATGCCGCCGGTGCCGATGCCGGCCGCCCCGGCCCTGCCGATCGTCACCCCCTCGAGGTCGTCCTCGGAGGAGACCTCGGACAGCAGCGACGTCCCCGGCTCGGACGGGTGGCCGTCGTACAGCCCCTCGACGTCGGAGAGCAGGAGCAGCAGGTCGGCGTGGACGAGGTGGGCGACGAGCGCGGCGAGGCGGTCGTTGTCGCCGAACCGGATCTCAGAGGTGGCGACCGTGTCGTTCTCGTTGACGATCGGCAGCGCGCCCATCTCGAGGAGCTTCGCGAAGGTGCGGTAGGCGTTGCGGTAGTGGCTGCGGCGGGTCACGTCGTCGACGGTCAGGAGCACCTGGCCGACGGTCTGTCCGTGACGGGCGAACTCCTCGGTGTAGCGGTGCACGAGAAGGCCCTGGCCGACCGAGGCCGCCGCCTGCTGGGTGGCGAGGTCGCGCGGCCGGCGTACCAGTCCGAGCGGCGCCAGTCCGGCCGCGATGGCACCCGAGGAGACCAGCACGACCTCGGCACCGCGGGCACGGACCTTCGCCAGGGTCTCGACGAGGGCCCGCACGCGAGCGGGGTCGATGCCGCCCTCGGCGGTGGTCAGGGAGGACGAGCCGACCTTGACCACGATCCGGGAAGCCGACGCCACCTGCTCCCGGACGACGCTCATCGCTGCTCGTCCTCCGGCTCGGCGGCGCCGGCGCCGGGGTCGTACTCGTCCCAGCCGAGGTCGAGCGCCTCGGCCTCCTCGTCGTCGAGCTCGATCTGGCCGGCTGCCGCGAGACGACGCGCGACGTCTGCGCGGGTCTCCCCGGGCGCCCGCGTCTTGAAGGCCTCGTCGATCGCGCGACGCCGCTGGGCGGCCTTGCGCTGCTCCTCGAAGCGCTGGTCCTCGCCACGGCGGCTGAGCAGCTCGGCGCCGGCCTCCATCATCGGCTTGAAGTCGAAGACGACCGCGTTGTCGACGTCGCCGATGAGCACGGTGTCGCCCTCCTGGGCGCCGAGCTCGAGGAGCTTGTTCTCGACGCCGAGGCGGTTGAGCCGGTCGGCGAGGAAGCCGACCGCCTCGTCGTTGCTGAAGTCGGTCTGCCGCACCCAGCGCTCGGGCTTCTCGCCGAGCACGCGCCAGCCCTCGCCGGTCTCCTTGACCGTGAACTCCGGGCCGCCCTCGGTCGTCGGCGGCCGCAGCACGATGCGGGTGGCCTCCACGACGGGCCTCTCCCGGCGGGCCTGCGCGACCAGCTCGGCCATCGCGAACTTCAGCTCACGCAGTCCCTCGTGGCTGGCAGCGGAGATCTCGAAGACCTTCAGGCCACGCTCGGCGAAGTCGTCGCGGACGATGTCGGCGAGGTCCCGGGCGTCGGGTACGTCGACCTTGTTGAGCGCGACCAGGCGGGGCCGGTCCTCGAGCCCGCCGTACCGGCTGAGCTCACGCTCGATGACGTCGAGGTCGCCTAGCGGGTCGCGCCCCGGCTCCATGGTGGCCATGTCGACGACGTGCACGAGCGCCGCGCACCGCTCGACGTGCCGCAGGAAGTCGTGGCCGAGGCCGCGGCCCTCGCTGGCGCCCTCGATGAGGCCCGGCACGTCGGCGACGGTGAAGGTCGTGTCGCCGGCCGTGACGACGCCGAGGTTGGGGATCAGCGTGGTGAACGGGTAGTCGGCGATCTTGGGGCGGGCCCGCGAGATCGCGGCGATCAGGCTCGACTTGCCCGCGCTCGGGAAGCCGACGAGGCCGATGTCGGCGACGACCTTGAGCTCGAGGACGATCGTGCGGTCGTCGCCGGGCTCGCCGAGGAGCGCGAAGCCGGGGGCCTTGCGCTTGGACGAGGCGAGCGCGGCGTTGCCCAGTCCCCCGCGGCCGCCCTGCGCGACGATCATCTCGGTGCCCGGCCCGACGAGGTCGGCGAGGACGTTGCCGCGCTGGTCGGTCACCACGGTGCCGTCCGGGACCGGCAGCACCAGGTCCTGGCCGTGGCCGCCGTTGCGGTGATCGCCCGCGCCGTGACCGCCGTGCTCGCCCCGACGGTGCGGGCTGTGGTGGTAGTCGATCAGCGTGGTGACGTCCGGGTCGACGCGCAGGATCACGCTGCCGCCAGGGCCACCGTTGCCGCCGTCGGGGCCGCCGAGCGGCTTGAACTTCTCGCGGTGCACCGACGCCACGCCGTTGCCACCACGCCCGGCGGTGACGTGCAGCGTCACGCGGTCGACGAAGGTGGGTACTGCCATGGGTCGGTCCTCACTGTTCGGGGGGATCAGATACCACGGTATGCAGGAGATCTGTCTCTTCCCTCGGTGATCTTGCCGTGGGGAGAGACAGTTTCCCTGCATACCCCGGTTAATCGTCAGGTGGGAAAAGCAAGGGGCGCCCCGCGGTGTCGCGGAGCGCCCCTGGCGATGTCTTGTTGCTCGGTCTGCGCTACGTCACTCAGCCGTCGGGACGACGTTGACGACGCGGCGACCGCGCTTGGTGCCGAACTCGACGTTGCCGGCAACGAGGGCGAAGAGCGTGTCGTCGCCACCGCGACCCACACCGGCGCCCGGGTGGAAGTGCGTGCCGCGCTGACGCACGAGGATCTCACCAGCGTTGACGAGCTGGCCGCCGAAGCGCTTCACGCCGAGGTACTGCGGGTTCGAGTCGCGCCCGTTCTTGGTGGACGCCGCGCCCTTCTTGTGTGCCATGAGTTCAGTCCTTGGGTTTGTTCAGAGGGACGATCAGACTGTGCTGATCAAGCCGAGATGTCGGTGACCTTGACCTGGGTGTACTTCTGACGGTGCCCCTGGCGCTTCTTGTAGCCGGTCTTGTTCTTGTACTTCTGGATGATGATCTTCGGGCCCTTGGTGGCTCCGAGGACCTCGACGGTCACGGTCGCCTTGCCGAGCGCGTCTGCGTCCGAGGTGACCTTGTCACCGTCGACGAGCAGCACCACGGGAAGCTTGACCGAGTCGCCGACCTCGCTGGCAACCTTGTCGATCTCGATGACGTCACCAACAGCAACCTTCTGCTGCTGGCCGCCACTGCGCACGATCGCGTACACCGCGGACTCACTCTCATTCGTCGGACTACAAGTTCGGTTTCTGTGGCGCAGCGCGCTGCCCGGCTGGTTCCGACGGGAGCGTGCGACTGGCACACAGGACGGGCGCGCTTTAGCACGCCGAGGGTCAAGTCTACGGACGATGCCCTGCCGGGTCAAAACGCCCGACCCGCCGGCGACTCGTACCGAACCGCCCTCCCCCGCGCAGGGCGCTCAGGAGTGGATGCACAGCCAGGGGTTCGTCGGCAGCGGCGTGTGGACCGGCTGTACGACGGCCCGCAGACCGCTCCTCCGAAGCCTGTCGGCCTCCTCGGCGGCCGCGTCGCGAGACGCGAACGTCGCGTCGGGGCCGTGCGACTCGATCACGTGGACCCGGTAGCTGAGCACCCGCTCCGCGGTGGCCCTCTTGGCCTCTCACGTCTCCAACCTAAACCGGTCAGAGCGCGGATAACGGTACGGAAGTCCCTCGTCACGGCGCGAACGGCCCCACTGGGAGTGACCCGAAGAAGCCCGTCGAAGACCCGGACGGGCTCTGGCGCAAACAGCCTGGGCCTTGACGCTCCGGTGCCCGCCGGACGGACCAGGCGGGCACCGGAGCGGCTGAGAGTCAGCGTCTGCGAGAGCCGCGCTTCTTCACCGGGACGTGCGGGGTGACCGGCGCCTCCACCGGGGCCCCGTCGACCTCCGACCCGTCGACGGACGGGACCGTCGCGTCGGTCACGTCCAGCCCGGGGGCGGTCGCGCCCTCCTGGCCGGCGTCCTTGGTGGCGCTCGCCTCGGTGTCGGTGTCGACCTCGGAGGCGTCGAGCAGGGTCGCCAGCGGCTCGGCGTCGGCCGGCTCGTCGCTGACCTGCTCGCCGACGGGCTCGCCCGTGGCCGCGGCTGCCGCACCCCGGTCGGCCGCCGAGGACTCCCCCGGGCCCGTGGAGGGCGATGCGGGGGTCTCGGTCGCGGTCTCGGTGGTCGTCGTTGCGCCGGCCGTCCCGGGCGGCGGGCCAGCCGCACGACGGGCACCCCGTCGACGTACCGAGGTCACGATCTTGGGCGCAGGGGGCGCGGCAGGCTCAGCCGGGGCAGCCTCGGCCGGCGCCTCCTCGGCTCCTTTGGGCTCGTCACCGGCTCCGGGGCCCGCCTCGGCGGCAGGCTCGGCGGCCGGCTTCTCCTCGGCGGCAGGCTCGGCAGCCGGCTTCTCCTCGACGGCCGGCTTCCGGCCCCGGCCCCGGGCACTCGCCGCGGGCTCCTCGGTGGGCTCGGTCGCCGCAGCGACTGCGCCCTCCTCGCCCGAGGGCGCCCCGTCCTGTTCCGGCGTCGCCTTGGCCCCTCGCCCACGACCGCGGCCACGACCGCCGCGGGTACGCGTCGTCACCTTGATCTCGGGCTCACCGCTCTCGGTGGCTGCAGCGGGCGTCTCGCCCTCGGGGCCAGGGGTGGGCTCGGCCTTCTCGGCCGGCTTCTCAGCAGCCTTCTCGGCGGGCCTCTCGACGGCCTCCTCGGGCTGCTCCTCGGCCTTCTCGTCGTGCTTGGCCATGGCGGCGACGTCCTTCGGCGAGGGAACTCCGCCGCCGTTGCTCGCGGCCTCCTCACGACCTCGACCACGCCCGCTGCGACGGCCGCGGCGCGACTCGTCCTCGCCCTTCTTCTTGGACTCGACCGGCTCGTGGTGCAGGATCAGCCCGCGGCCCTGGCAGTGCTCACAGCCCTCCGTGAAGGCCTCGAGCAGGCCGGTGCCGATGCGCTTGCGGGTCATCTGCACGAGGCCGAGTGAGGTGACCTCGGCCACCTGGTGTCGGGTGCGGTCGCGGCCGAGGCACTCCACCATGCGCCGGAGCACCAGGTCGCGGTTGCTCTCGAGGACCATGTCGATGAAGTCGACGACGATGATCCCGCCGATGTCGCGAAGCCGGAGCTGGCGGACGATCTCCTCCGCGGCCTCGAGGTTGTTCTTGGTGACGGTCTCCTCGAGGTTGCCGCCGGAGCCGGTGAACTTCCCGGTGTTGACGTCGACGACGGTCATCGCCTCGGTGCGGTCGATGACCAGCGAGCCGCCGGAGGGCAGCCAGACCTTGCGGTCGAGCGCCTTCTCGATCTGCTCGTCGATGCGGTACTCCGCGAAGATGTCCCGCCCGCCGTCGTACCGCTCGAGGCGGTCCGCGAGGTCCGGTGCGACGTGGGTGACGTACCCCTCGACCATGTCCCAGGCGTCGTCGCCGGCGATCACCAGCTTGTTGAAGTCCTCGGTGAAGAGGTCACGGACGACCTTCAGCGTGAGGTCGGGCTCGCCGTACAGCAGCTGCGGCGCGTTGCCTCCCTTGACCTTGCTCTCGATGTCCTCCCAGCGTGCGGTGAGGCGCTCGACGTCGCGTGTCAGCTCGTCCTCACTGGCGCCCTCGGCAGCCGTGCGCACGATCACGCCGGCGGAGTCGGGGACGATCTCCTTGAGGAGGTTCTTGAGCCGGTTGCGCTCGGTGTCGGGCAGCTTGCGGGAGATGCCGCTGGTCGTGCCGTCCGGCACGTAGACCAGGAATCGTCCCGGCAGGCTGATCTGGCTGGTGAGCCGGGCGCCCTTGTGGCCGATCGGGTCCTTGGTGACCTGGACCAGGATCGGCTGGCCGGACTTCAGCACGGCCTCGATCTTGCGCGGCTGGCCGTTCTTGGCGCCGAGGGCGTCCCAGTTGACCTCACCGGCGTAGAGCACCGCGTTGCGGCCCTTGCCGATGTCGATGAAGGCAGCCTCCATCGACGGGAGCACGTTCTGCACCCGGCCGAGGTAGACGTTGCCGATCAGCGAGGTCTGCGACTCGCGAGAGACGTAGTGCTCGACGAGCACCTTGTCCTCGAGCACGGCGATCTGGGTGAGGTCCTCGCGCTGGCGGATGACCATGACGCGGTCCACGGCCTCGCGGCGGGCGAGGAACTCCGCCTCGCTGACGATCGGGGCGCGGCGGCGGCCTGCCTCGCGTCCCTCGCGACGGCGCTGCTTCTTGGCCTCGAGTCGGGTCGAGCCGCTGAGCGCGGTGATCTCGTCCTCGGCGTTGCGCGGCTTTCGGACGCGCGTGACGGTGCCCTCGGGCTCCTCGCCCTCCCCGGCCTCGCCTGTGCGACGGCGACGGCGACGTCGACGCGTCCCGGTGCCGGTCTCCTCGGTCTCCTCGCCGTCGCCCTTCGCGTCCTCCTCGGCGGCGGGCTCGCCTGCGGCCTCGGTGGTCTCGGCTGCCTCGCCGGACTCGTCGTCCCCGCCGCCCGAACGGCGACGGCGGCGTCCGCCACGGCGGCGCCTGCGACGCTCGCCGCCCTGCTCTTCCTCGCCCTCGCCACCGGCGGTCTCCGCCTGGGCGGCCTGGGTGGGCTCCTCGGGCTCGGCGGCCTCCGGCTCGGGCTTGGCCTTCGCCGCCTTCTTGGCGGGCTTCTTCGCAGCCTTCTTGGCGGGCGGACGACCCTCGTCGCCCTCGCCTGCCTCGGGCGCCGTGGGGGCAGCCTCGCCGCCCTCGGCCTCGGCGGCCTTGGTGGACCGCTTGCGGCGGGTCACGACGGCCTTGGTCGGGTCCGGCGGCTGGAACAGCAGCGCCGTCGCAGGCGCCGGAGCGAGCCGGGCAGCCTCCGCCGCGGCGGCCTCCTCGACCGTCTCCTCAGCGGCCTCCTCGGCCTGGGTCTCGGCGCCCTGGGCGGGCACAGCGCCGGCCGCGACCTCGCCCGGAGCGGCGGTCTCGGCGGTCTGCGCGGCCTCCGGTGCCTCAGCCGCGGCGGCCTTCTTGGTCGTGCGCTTCGCGGCGGCCTTCTTCGTGGTCTTCTTGGCGGCCTTCTTCGCCGGGGCCTGCTCAGGGGCCTGCCCGGGGCCTGCTCGGCACCCGTCGCGTCCGCGGGCTCGGCTGCCTCGGGGGCTGCGCCCAGCGCGGCCACGTCGACCGGCGGGACCTCGCTGCCCGCGGGCTCCGGCGCTGCCTCCTCCGGGAACGCGAGCGCCTGGTCCGCGCCCGGCTCGGCCGCGGCCTTCTTCGTGGTCCGCTTCGCGGCCGTCTTCTTGGTGGTGGCCTTCTTGGCCGTGGTCTTCTTGGCGGCGGTGCGCTTGGCAGCGGCCTTCTTCGCCGGTGCCGCCCCGTCGCCCGCTGCCTCGGCCGCGCCGGTCTCGGCGCTCGGCACGTCGTTCGCGGGGAAACCGGGAGTAGTACCGGGGTCCTCGCTGGTGGCTGTTGCCGACGAGTCGGAAGTCTCTGCTGGGTTCTCAGCGTCGAGCATGTGCTCTCCTAGGCTCCCGGGACCCGTCCTGGACGGGGTCCACGCGGGAGCGTGTCAGTCGTCGTACCGGTCAAACCGGTGCGACGCAAGCCTGCGGTCGGGGCTCCGACCGACCGAGACCTCGAGACGCGATTCCTGCGCGTGACGGCGGTCAGGCTTAGGCCGGAGCGGCGGCGACAACCTCCGAAGTCACTCGTCGTCGGGAGATCGTGTCGGGGCCGACCGCGGTCGGCAGCTCAACGGACCGAACCTGTCACCTTCGGTCACACTGCGTCGCGGTCGGGCTCCAACGGATCCCCTACCGTGCCGGTCAGCGGATCGAGCGGGCCCTGCGCCTGTCGCTCGTGCAAAGGAGCGGCACCGACGTCGAGTCCGGCGACCTCGCGGAGTCCGGCGAGGATGTCGTCGGGTCTCACGGACGGAGTTCCGTGACGTAAGACCACGTCGAGTATCGCACACTCGCCGCCCGATACCTCCCCGACGTGTGAGGTGAGCGACACGACGGCGTCGCGGCAGTTGAAAGTACGCAGACCCTTCTTCGTCATCCGCTGCACCATCACCTCGTCGGTGGCAAGGAACCGCTCGACGGCGTCCGCGGCCGTCTCCCCCTCGACGCCGGGCATGGTCAGCCGCCAGTGGCTGGCCTCGAGTCGGTCGGCGAGGGCGCCTCCGCGGCTCACCACGACCTCGAGCACGTCGAGCCCGGCCGGCAGCGCCTCGTCGAGGGCTGCGTGGACGGCGGCCGGATCCACCTCCTGGGCGAGGGCGATCTCGAGGTACTCCGCCTCGCTCGCCGAACCGGTCGGCGCAGCGCCCGCGTAGGAGATCCGGGGGTGCGGGTTGAAGCCCGACGAGTAGGCCATGGGGATCCGGGCGCGGAACACCGCCCGCTCGAAGGCCCGGGAGAAGTCACGGTGGCTCGTGAACCGCAGCCGTCCCCGCTTGGCGTAGCGGATCCGGAGTCGCTGGACGGGCGGCGCTTGCTGTTCGGGCTGATCTGGCACGGGGGCAACCTTAGGTGCCGGCGGGCTGCGGGCCTCCGGCCACCCTCTTGGTCACCGCGGACGGGTAGCGGCCCGTCACGCGGGTGCCTGCGAGCCAGTCGGTGAGCCTGCCCGCCTCGACCTCGACCGCCTCCCGGCCCGCCCGCCCTACGTCTTCGAGCAGCTCGACGACCACCTCGCCGGCGGCCGACTGGGCCCACCCGCCCACGATGCGGCCCGCCCACCACACGGTGTTGCCTCCGTTGCCGTTGCGGTCGAAGATCTGCGGGCGGTGCCCGCCGAGGTACCAGTCACGGTCGAACCAGCCCATGGTGGCCGGGTCGAGCTCGGGAAGGAGCGCTGCCCACGGCTCCACGGGCTCGACGGGGTCGAGGTCGTCGGGCAGCACGTAGCCCGTCGTGCCGTCGAGGTCGACCTCGACCGCACCGATGTCCGCGAGCGCGCGTCTCGTGGCAGTCACGGTGCCGCCGAGCCACCACTTGATGTCCTGGAGGGTCCCGGGCCCGAAGCCGGCCAGCCAGCCGCGGACGAGGGTGGCGAGCCCCTCGGCCGCGTCGAGGTGTCGGAGGGGCTGTCCCGTCCACGCAGGCATCGAGGCCCACCTCGGCCGCGACGTGGTCCAGGGGCCGTCGTTGCCGGCGCGGACGACGTGGCCCTCGGCGGAGAGGACCGTGAGGACACGTGGAGCGAGCGGCGTCTGCCCGCCCCAGCTCTTCCCGGCGCCGTGGGCGATCGACCCCTGGAGCAGCGGGACCTGCTCTCGCAGCTCGGTCGAGGTCAGCTCGGCGCCGTCCTCGAGGGTCTCCAGGACGGCGCGCTTGGCCGACTCGAGCCAGGCCTCGCCGTCGTCGTACAGCCCTGCCTTCTCGACCTCCCGCGCCAGGCGCCGATGCTCGGACTCCGCGACCCGGCGGCTGGCACCGGCCTGGACGGCCTCGAGGTCGTCCGTCGGGAACGCGAAGAGGGTGCGTCGCATCGCCAGGTGCTTCACGAGCGTGCGGTCGGCGTACAGCGCCTTGTCCATGGCCGCCACGCTGAAGCCGTCGACGCGGGCCCAGGCGGAGAGGTAGACGGAGGACGGTGTGGTGGCGTGGAGACAGACCAGGCTCCTTGTCGCCGCGACCACGTCCGTCGCCCGAGCCTCGGGCGCCAGCCGGTGGCGCCGGGCGAGCCTGGCCCGGCGGTCCTCGACACTCACCGCGTGCACAGACCTCAGACTAGGCGGCCGCACCGACAGTGCGATCTTCGTAACAGTCCCCGCCCGCGGCGGGCGGGAGCGGCCTCGCCGATGACTAGGGTGGCGCGGTGACCGCACCCGCATCCACGCCTCCCGTCGAGGACACCCGCTGGCAGCGGATCCTCGTCCTGGTCGGCATCGTGGTGCTCGGCTTCAACCTGCGGCCGGCTGCGGTCAGCGTCGGGCCGGTGCTCGACGAGATCACCGGCTCTCTGGACATGTCCGGCACCACGGCCGGCGTCCTGACCACGCTGCCCGTGCTGGCCTTCGCCAGCTTCGGCGCGCTCGCCCCGGATCTGGCACGTCGGGCCGGCGTGCACCGGGTGACGCTGGTGTCGCTCGTGGCGGTCGTGGTCGGGCTCTCGGTCCGCGCCCGCACCGACGAGATCTGGGTCTTCCTGCTGATGTCACTGGTCGCGCTGGCGGGGATGGCCACGGCGAACGTGCTGCTCCCGTCGCTGGTGCGCCTGCACTTCCCGCACCGGGTCGGGCTGCTGACCTCCCTCTACACGACCTCGATGGCGATCGGGCTCACCCTCGCGTCGGTGCTCACCGTGCCGATCTCGGACCAGCTCGGCTCCTGGCGCTGGGGGCTGCTGGCGTGGGCCCTCACCGCGGCCGTCGCCGCCCTCCCCTGGCTCGGTCTGGTCCGGCACGACCGGGCGCTCGCCGCGGTGACGCACACCATCCTCCTGCGTGACGTCGCCCGCACCCGCCTCGGCTGGGCGATGGCGCTGTTCTTCGGGCTCCAGTCGCTGCAGGCGTACTCGATCTTCGGATGGTTCGCGCAGGTCTACCGCGACGCGGGCTTCTCGCCCTCGACGGCCGGCCTCCTTCTCGGCGTCATCACCGCGATGAGCATCCCGCTGTCGTTCATGATCCCCTCGCTCGCCGCCCGGATGCACGACCAGACCTGGCTCATCCTGGCGCTCGGCATCTGCTACCCCATCGGGTACGTCGGCCTGATCCTGGCCCCGGAAGGCGGTGCCTGGGTCTGGGCGGTGCTGGTCGGGGCGGCAGCCAGCATCTTCCCGCTCGTGCTCACGCTGATCGGGCTCCGGGCGCGCACCAGCCAGGGCACCGCCGCCCTGTCGGGGTTCACCCAGTCGGTGGGCTACCTGATCGCGGCGATCGGCCCCTTCGGCATGGGTGTGCTCTACGACGCCACGGGCGGGTGGACGGTGCCGCTCTCGCTGCTGTGCGTCATCGCCGTCGCGCAGGTCGCGGCCGGACTCACGGTCGCCCGGCCTGCTTACATCGAGGACTTCCTCAAGACAGGTCGTTGACCATCAGGCTGGTCGCGGGGGCGAAGCCCGGGTCGTCCACGGGACCACCCCGCTGCACCGCCGCCCACTCCTCCCGGAGCCGGGTCAGGACCGCGATGTCCTCGAGCCCGGCCGGCCGGACCACCGTCATCAGACGACGGAGAGCGGCAGCAGCTTCTTGCCGGTGGGGCCGATCTGGATCTCGGTGTCCATCTGCGGGCAGACGCCGCAGTCGTAGCACGGGGTCCAGCGGCAGTCCTCGACCTCGACGGTGGAGTCGGGGTCGATGGCGTCCTGCCAGTCCTCCCACAGCCAGTCGCGGTCGAGGCCGGAGTCGAGGTGGTCCCAGGGCAGCACCTCGGAGTACTCCCGCTCGCGCGTGGTGTACCAGCCGAGGTCGACCGGCTGGTCCGCGAGCGCCTTCTCCGAGGCCTCTGCCCACGCGTCGTACGAGAAGTGCTCGCTCCACCCGTCGAAGCGGCCACCGGCACGCCACACCTGCTCGATGATCCCGCCGACGCGGCGGTCACCGCGGGAGAGGAGTCCCTCGATGATGCCGGGGCGGCCGTCGTGGTAGCGGAAGCCGATCGCGCGGCCGTACTGCTTGTCCGCACGGACCATGTCGCGCAGCTTCTTCAGCCGCTCGTCGGTGGTCTCGTGGTCGAGCTGCGCGGCCCACTGGAACGGCGTGTGCGGCTTCGGCACGAACCCGCCGATCGACACGGTGCAGCGGATGTCCTTGCGACCGGAGACCTCGCGACCCTTGGCGATCACCTTCTTGGCGAGCTCGCCGATCTCGAGGACGTCCTCGTCGGTCTCTGTCGGGAGGCCGCACATGAAGTAGAGCTTCACCTGGCGCCAGCCGTGGGAGTACGCCGTCGCCACGGTGCGGATCAGGTCCTCCTCGGTGACCATCTTGTTGATCACCTTGCGCATCCGCTCCGACCCGCCCTCGGGCGCGAAGGTCAGCCCCGAGCGCCGGCCGTTGCGGGACAGCTCGTTGGCAAGGGTGATGTTGAAGGCGTCGACGCGTGTCGAGGGCAGCGAGAGCGAGACGTTCGAGCCGTCGTACCGGTCGGCGAGACCCTGGGCGACCTCGCCGATCTCGGTGTGGTCGGCGCTCGACAGGGACAGCAGGCCGACCTCCTCGAAGCCGGACTTGCGGATGCCGTTCTCGACCATGTCGCCGATCGTGGTGATCGACCGCTCGCGGACGGGGCGGGTGATCATGCCCGCCTGGCAGAACCGGCAGCCACGGGTGCAGCCGCGGAAGATCTCGACCGAGAAGCGCTCGTGCACGGTCTCGGCCAGCGGCACCAGCGGCTTCTTCGGGTACGGCCAGGCGTCGAGGTCCATGAGCGTGTGCTTGTGCACCCGCCACGGCACGCCGGAGGTGTTGGGGGCGACCCGCTTGATGCGGCCGTCGGGAAGGTACTCGACGTCGAAGAACTTCGGCACGTAGACGGCGCCGGAGACCGCGAGGCGGTAGAGCAGCTCGTCGCGCGGCGTACGGCCGCCAGCGAAGGTGACGCCCGCGGCGACATCCTGTTTCCACTCGCGGATCACGTCGGAGATCGCGAGCACGATCTCCTCGCCGTCGCCGAGAACCGCAGCGTCGACGAAGTCGGCGATCGGCTCGGGGTTGAAGGCCGCGTGGCCGCCGGCGAGGACGATCGGGTCCTCCTCGCCGCGGTCGGCCGCGTGCAGCGGCATGCCGGCGAGGTCGATCGCGGTCAGCAGGTTGGTGTAGCCGAGCTCGGTGGCGAAGGAGACCCCGAGTACGTCGAAGGCGCGCACCGGACGGTGGTTGTCGACGGTGAACTGCGGGATGCCGTTGTCCCGCATGACCTTCTCCATGTCCGGCCACACTGCGTAGGTGCGCTCGGCCATGATCCAGTCGCGCTCGTTGAGCACTTCGTACAGGATCTGGACGCCCTGGTTCGGCTGGCCGACCTCGTAGGCGTCGGGGTACATCAGGGCCCAGCGGACCTCTACGTCGTCCCACTCCTTCAAGGTGGCGTTGAGCTCGCCGCCGACGTACTGGATCGGCTTCTGCACCGACGGCAGCAGCGGCTCGAGTCGCGGGAAGAGTGACTCGGCGTGGGGCGCGGGCATGCAAGAACCTCTCGAAGCCTGGGGTGGGGTCCCGACAAGGGTACGACGGACGCAGGCGAGGTTCTAACCGCAGCGGAGCGGTCTCCTTGCCGCTGGGCGGCGATCAGAGGTCGGAGAGCTCCCGCAAAGCGGACTCGGCGCGGGCGAGCTCCTCGCGCGCCAAGGCGATCAGGTCGCACAACCCCTGGGCGCCGAAACGGTTGCTGATGTTCTCGACGGCCTCGGTGATGACGGGGTCGACGTTCGTGAGATCAGAGTTGGGCTCGCTCATCCCGCCATCCTTTACCCACCGCCCCGCGACCGTCCAGACCCTCGACCGCGCGTGTCGTGACAGGCGGGCAACGGGATCAGGTGGCGCGGTCTGCGTCCGCGGCGGCCTCGAGCCTGATGAAGCCCCGGACCTTGAGGGCGCGGAAGGCGACCCCCACGGCCGCGGGCAGCAGCCGGATCCCCTCTTCTCTGCTGACGAGCTGCGCCCGCTGGTAGTCACGCACGACTCCACGTCGCCTGACCTGCGCGCGGCCCGCCGCCTTGACGTTCCTGACCCAGTCGGACTCGATGCCGTAGAGCACGCCGACGACCAGACCGTCCGCCGTGTGGAACGCCAGCACCGGCGTCGCGAAGGCGCGCCCTGTCCTGCGCCCCCGATGCAGGACGATCGCCAGCGGGGGCAACCACCCTGCGAAACGGCGCACGACCGGGTTCGCGATGCGGCGGTTGAAGCGGGCCATCCTTCGGAGGAGGGAAGTCCTCCGATCACTCCGTGTGGGCATGGTGGCCGCTCGAGTAGAGGCGGAAGCGGAACAGCATGACGGCCACCATGGCCACGCACGCCACACCGCACACGCTCTCGGTCAGGACGCTGGCGGGGACGATGCCGGCCCAGTACCCGGCGACCATCAGCACGCCGGCGGCGACAGCGGATCCCGCCATCTCCAGCGTGGGTCGCCACGCCATGCCTCTGAGCCGCATCCAGACCACCATCGAGGCGCCGAGGACGCTCGCGACGACCAGGGCCGACAGCACAGGAGACTGCTCCCCGACGTCGGAGAGCCCGAAGACGGCAGCCGCGCCGCCCACAACCACACCGAGCAGCACCAGGGACAGGCACATCACGACGCACATCTCCAGGACATGGAGACCGAAGCGACCGGTCGGCTTCGCGACCGCCACGATCGGTCTGTCACGCACCGGAGCCGTCTCCGGCGGTCTCGTGTTCTCCATGAGCTTCATGGCAAACCCCCTTCGTCTCGGACTCGGCGGCCGACTGCCACCGGCTGCCCACGCGGAGCGACTCGGCGAGTGGCTCGGGTGACCAGGCAAGGGTCCTTCTCTGCCAGAGTCCGCTCGCCGGGGGATGGCAAGAAGGGTCGTCCGCCCCAGAGGACCGGGACGATGGGCACGTCCGGATCGGCTCTCATCTCTGGTAACGGCAACTGTCGCCCACGGCGCGTCCGGTGCAGCCTGACCCGTGTGGCCCCCTCCCCCGGTGTCGGAGCGTCTCGACGAAGCGCCGGATGTCAGTCGGGCGCCGCCCACCGGGCGTCCCGGCCGAAGGCGGCGAGGAGGTCGACCTGAGGGTTGCCCGTGGCGTTGAGATGCGGACCGATCGCGCCGGAGGCGCGGTACGCGTCCTCCCGCCCGGCGAACCACGCCGCCACCTCGCGCACGAGCTCGGGGTCGAGGTGGGTGTCGCCGCCGGTGGCTACTGCGAGGTCCCACCCGTGGACGAGGTGGTCGGCGGCGAGCTGGTGCAGGTACTCGGCGGCGTCCTCGTCGCCGTACGACAGGTGCACCTTCGCGTCCGGCGCGATGTCGTCACCCGCCGCTGCCGCCTCAGCCGCCGCGCGGTGGGAGGTCGCGAGCGGGTTCTCACCGAGGACGTACCCATCGAACCGGCTGCCCACCTCCTCGATCGTGCTGCCGTGGACCAGCGGGACCGTCCACAGCTCCTCGCCGACGACGTGGTTGACCAGGTCGCGCACGGACCACTCCGTGCAGGGTGTCGGTGCGGTCCACTGGTCGTCGCCTATCCCGGAGACGCAGGAGTCCCAGAAGTCGACGGCTCGGTGGTGCAGGGTGGCGGTGTCCACGGCAACCTCCTGTGCTCAGTCCCCGCCTTCTCAGCGTCCTACTGCCGGGAGCACGGGGTCCAGACGGAGATTCCGAGGCATTCAGAGCAAACCAGCCCGGAGCGTGGTCCGAGCCTGCCCCACCCACCAGTCCAGGTCCACGCGCTCTCGCTCGCGGATGACCGGGTCGGGATGCTCCGCGGCGTCGAGCGCCTTGTTCCACCCGAGCCACACGAACGCGGCGAGCAGAGCCAGGCGCATCGCCTTCTCGTCGTACGCCGGACCCGCTGCCGCGGCGTACTCCTCGATGACCGCCTCCCGACTGAGGTCCACGACCGAGGCGCACCCGGCGATGAAGCGCGCCACATCGACCGCGCCCGGCGCCAGCGCGGGAAGCCCCCAGTCGAGGAGCACGAGGTCGTCCGAGTCGATGGCTATGTTGACCGTCGCGAGGTCGCCGTGGACAAGCGTGCAGGGACAGGCCAGCAGTGCCTCGGCCAGCGGGCCCGGGTCGTGGAGCAGGCGGAGCACGGGGCCACCGACGTCGCCGGGAACGAGCCGTTCGAAGTGCTCCCAGCCCCGGATGGACAGCTGCGGGAGCTCGCTGTCGGAACCGAGCATGCGCTTCATCCGCTCGGGAGCGAACAGGCCGTAGAACGCCGTCAGCGGCGTCAGCACCTCCCTCCACGGCGTGAGCCTCGCGTGCGAGAACGCGTCGTGGGTCCGGGCCAGCCGGCGCATCACGAACTCGGTCTGGTCGGGGTCGAGCCGGTCGCCCCAGGTGAGCACGCCGTCACCGAGGTCCCGCATCACCAGCGAAGCGCCGTCGGGCTCCCTCCAGCCCGTCAGGATCGCGTGCTCGACTCCGTCAGGCAGGCGGTCGAGGAGGCCCCCGGCCCACACGGCGTACTCGCGGACGGCGTCGTCCTGGGTCAGGCGGGCCAGGAGGTCTCGCGCAGGGCGGAGCCGCTTGACCACGACGCTGCCACCGTCGACGAGTGACCATCGCTCGAGCCATGCTCCTGACTTGCCCACGTGGCCGGCGAGCGTCTCGCGCTCGACCACCTGGCTCTCCATCTCCGCGCGCTGCATCGGGCTTCACCGGGCGGGCTGCTCAACCCTTCACGTAGGAGAGCTTCTCGCTGACCTTCCCGTCGCGGAACCGGAGCACGTCCACGCCGCGAACATGGCCTTGCGAGCCGTCGGGCTCGGTCCAGGTGAAGCGCCAGCGCACGACGGCGCGGTCCTTGCACACGAAGGACTCCTCCTCGGTGAAGACCGGATCGCGCGTCTGGGAGAACAGCTGCTCCCACACCCGGCGTACTGCGTCTGCTCCCTCGTGGCGCTCACCGTCGGGCGCCGGGCTGGTCGACTCGAAGAAGCAGTCCTCGGTCATCAGGTTCATGATCCGGTCGACATCCCTGGCGGCGAAGGCGGCGGAGAACCGCACGAGCACGGCGTGGTTCCTGCCCCAGTCGGAGTCGCGGCCGAAGGCGGCGAGAAGGTCCGACTGCAGGTCACCGGTCCCCGAGGCGCGTGGCCCGACCAGACTCATCGACCGCATCAGCTCCTCACGTGCGGAGTACCAACGAGCCACCTCGGCCACCAGGTGCGGCTCGAGACGCTTGTCCCCGCCCGTGGCCGCGGCGAGGTCCCAGGCGTGGATGAGATGGTCGGCGGCAGTCTGGCGGACGTACTCGCCAGGGTCCTCCTCACCGTAGGAGAGGTGCACCCGCTCTCCACGAGGAAGCCGCTCCGCGACCACCGACACCGCATCCTTCGCGGCGTCGAGCGCCGCCGAGACGGGGCGGTCGCCCAGGACGTCGCCGTCGAGGCGGTCCCCCACCTCCTCGATGGTCTGCCCCTGCATCAGGGGGACGGTCCACAGGTCCTCGCCGGCGACGTGGTTGACGAGGTCGCGGACGGTCCACTCAGCGCACGGTGTGGGATCGTCCCACTGGTCGTCGCGAACCTCGTTCACCCGTGCGGCCCAGCACTCGACGGTCCGGTGGTACAGCGTGTTGAGATCCATGGCGGCCTCCTTGCTCCCCGCTGTTCCAGAGTGCTCTCTCGCGGCAGGCCAGTCCAGACGGACGATCCCGGCGCACACACCCCCAACCGGGAGCAAAGAGCGCGCCGGTCCATCGAGGCCGAGCCGTCAGAAGCGCGACCTGACCAGACGGCTCCGGGCCACGCCGAGGCCCATCGAGCGGTCGGTGCGCAGGTGGATGTTCTGGAGCAGCCCGATGGCCATGAGGCCCGCGAACATCGAGGAGCCGCCGTAGGACACCAGCGGCAGTGGCACGCCGGTGACCGGCATGATGCCCAGGCACATCCCGATGTTCTGGAACGCCTGGAAGCCGAACCAGCAGGCGATGCCGCCTGCGGCGAGGCGGCCGAAGAGGTCGTCGGCGCGCATCGCGATGGTCAGCGCCCGCCACAGCACCACACCGAGCAGCGAGATCAGCACGGCCGACCCGACCAGGCCGAGCTCCTCCCCCGCGACGGTGAAGATGAAGTCGGTGTGCTGCTCGGGCACGAACCCGGACTTGGTCTGCGAGCCATCGAAGAGGCCCTGCCCGAACATGCCGCCGTTGCCGATCGCGATCCGCGCCTGCTCGGTGTTGTAGCCGGCGCCGCGCGGGTCGAGGCCCGGGTTCGTGAAGGCGAGGAACCGGTCCACCTGGTAGTCCTTGAGCACACCGGCCTGCACCGCGAGCACGGCCCCGCCGACCGCGGACCCGGCCAGCGCCACGAGCCAGCGCCGTGGCGCCCCGGAGATCGCGACCACCCCGAACACCGTCGCCGACAGCACCAGCATCGTGCCCAGGTCGGGCTGGAGCAGGATCAGCGCCGCGGGAAGCCCGGCGATCCCGAGCATCCCGAGTACGTCGAGGTGGCGGACCTCGCGCTGCTTCCACGAACCCTCGGTGCGCTCGGCGACCAGCAGCGCCATGCCGATCACGACGGCGAGCTTGGCGAACTCGGCCGGCTGGATCGACAAGCCGCCGACCATGAGCCACGAGCGGGAGCCGTTGACCGTGCTGCCCATGACGAGCACCAGCACCAGGCCGACCACCGATCCGACGTACACCAGGGGCGCGAGGATGCGCACCCACCGGTGGTCGGTGGCCATGATCATCACGCCGAGGACGATCCCGATCGCGATGTTGACCAGCTGCTTCTTCAGGTAGGCCGAGGAGTCGCCGCCGGTCAGGTCCTCGCGGTTCACCGTGGCCGACCAGACGAGCACCGTGCCGACGACCAGGAGGCCGGTCACGGCGAGCATGAGCAGCCAGTCCAGGCGCGGGGTCCCGGTGCGGCTGGTGCCGTCCATCCGGACCGAGCGTGCCCGAGCGGGTGCGGTCATCGTCATCGGCGGTCCCTCCGGCCGTTCTTCCGAGCACGGGCGGGCTTCTCGTTGCGGGCGACCTTCTCGGGGCGCGTGGCAGGAGGCAGGATCTCGCCGTCGTTCGCGAACACCGGCAGGCCCGCAGGAGGCCTGGCGCCGGGCAGCGCGGCCTTCGCGGGGATGACGCGGTCGCCCCGGACGCCGTACAGCGTCTCCCAGATCTTGCGGATCGAGGGCCCTGACGTGCCCGAGCCGGTGCCACCCTGGGAGACCATCATCGCCACGGCGTACCGCTTGTCGTACGACGCGACCCAGGACGTGCTCTGCTTGCCGTACACCTCGGCCGAACCCGTCTTGGAGCGGATCTTGACCTTGTCGATCGGGAAGTCGATGAGCCGCCAGGACATCGTGCCGCGGGTGGAGACGCCCTGCAGTGCCTGGTCGATGTAGCGCAGGTGGCGCTTGGCGACCTTCACCGAGCCGGCCCGCTTGGGCTTGATCTCGCGGACCACGTTGCCCTGCGGGTCGACGACCGCCTTGCCCACCCGCGGCTCCCACAGCGTGCCGCCGTTGGCGATCGAGGAGTAGGCGCGGGCGAGCTGGAGCGGAGTGACGATGGTGTCGCCCTGGCCGATCGCGAAGTTCACCGCGTCACCGGCGCGGTAGGCGTAGCCCTCGATGCAGAACTCGCGCGCGAACCGGTGCAGGAAGTCGTTGCCGTCCTTCTTGGCGATCTTGCAGTAGTAGTCCTTGTTCGCCTCGTAGTAGTCGCGCTTCCACTGCCGGTCGGCGATGCGGCCGCTGGCCTCACCGGGCAGGTCGATGCCGGTCTCGCTGCCGAAGCCGAAAACCTTGGCGATGTCGACCAGCGGGTCCTTCGCCTTGATGTCGTCGACGTCGCTGCCCCACTTCTGCCAGTAGTTGTAGCCGATCCGGTAGAAGAAGGTGTTGCAGGAGACCTCGAGCGCCTTGTCGAAGCCGATCGAGCCGTAGGCACCGGACTCGTAGTTCTTGAAGGCACGGTTGCCGACGGTGAACGACGACGAGCAGTCCAGCCTGGTGTCCTGGCTGTAGCCGTTCTCCAGCGCGCCGGCGGTCATGAACGGCTTCCAGGTCGAGCCCGGGGCGAACTGTCCCTGCGTTGCGCGGAACAGCAGCGGGGTGCCGGCCTTCTGGGAGTACAGCCGGGCCAGGTCCTTGCTGCTGATCCCGCCGACCCAGACGCTCGGGTCGTACGTCGGGTAGCCCGCCATCGCGACGATCCGGCCGTTGGTGACGTCCATGACCACGACGGCTCCCGAGTCGGCGACGTACTTGCGCCCGGTCACCGGGTCGGTGGTCTGCCGCGCGGTCTTGATCGTGGACTCGAGCTGCTGCTCCACGACGGCCTGCACGCGGGCGTCGATGGAGGTGACCAGGGTGTCGCCCGCCCTGCCCTGGATCTCCCCGGAGTCGCCGAGCACGCGGCCCATGCTGTCGACCGCGACACGCTTGTAGCCGGGCTCACCGCGGAGGTACTTGTCGTACTCCTTCTCCACCCCGGCGCGTCCCACGACCGAGGCGCCGTGCACCGAGGTGTCTGCCTCGGCCTCGGCCTCGTCGAGCTCCTCCTCGGTGATCGGGCTCAGGTAGCCGAGCAGGTGCGCGGCGTTGATGCCGTAGGGCGAGGGGTAGGCCCGCACGCTCACCGACTCCGCGAGCACGGCGGGGAAGTCCTCGCTCTGCTCGAGGATCGAGACCGCGGTCTCCTGCGGCACGTCCTCCGCGACGGGCACCGGTTGGTACGGCGACCCGTTCCAGCAGGTGCCCGCGATGGAGCCGGGCTCACCGCACAGCAGCGTGCGGGCGACGACGTCCTGGTACGTCGACCCGACGGTGCGCGCGACCCGTCGGAGCAGGGCCTCCTGCGCCTCGTCGTCCATCTTCTTGAGCATGGTGCGGTCGACCGTGACGACCCAGGCGTTGCGGTTCGCGACGAGAGGTCGCCCCATGTCGTCGACGATCAGGCCGCGGGCCGGCTGCACGACGAGCTCCCGCACCGACTGCTCCGCGGCCTGCGCCTGGTAGGCCTCCCCTCCGAGCACCTGGAGGTACCACAGCCGCGCGAACAGGGTGACGAACAGCGAGAGCACGATCGCCTGCACCACGATCAGGCGCAGGCGGCTCTTGTCCCGGGACGTCGCGCGGACACGGTCCCGGCTGCTGCTCGAGCCTGTCGAACCCATCAGTAGGCCACCTGGTGCGGCTCGAGTCGGCGGAAGAGCCTCATCATCAGCGGCAGGACGAACGGCGTGAGGAGCACGTCGTACACGACCGCGGTCGGGATCACCGCCAGCGCCTCGGTGGCGGGGACCGCCGGGTCGGAGAGGACCATCCCGCTCAGCGCGAAGATCGACGTACCGACGAAGGACGAGGCGGCAACGGTGATGATCGCGGCGAGCGCGGAGGTGCGGGCGTCGTGGCGGACGCGGCCGGCGAGGTAGCCGACCACCACGAGCGCGAGCGCCCAACGGCCGGCGACGTGGTCGGTCGGGGGCGCGAGGTCGATCGCCAGGCCGGAGAGGAAGCCGATCACCGCCGCGAACTCAGGTCCGCGGACCAGCGCGGCTGCCACGACGACGAGCAGCGCGAGGTTCGGGACGACCCCTGCGAAGGACAGGTACGGGAAGAGCGCGACCTGGAGCACCACGGCGAAGGTGATGACCAGGGTGAGCACGAGGGCTCGGGTTGCAGCCATCAGCGGCTCTCCTTCCCGATCTTCCCGGCGTTGATGACGGGACGGTCGCCCTCGGTGTCGGCGCGCACGACGACCCCGACGAGGTCGAGGGCGGAGAAGTCGACGAACGGGTCGATGACCGCGCGCTTGGACAGCTGCCGCGGCGAGCTGAACACCGAGAGGACCCGGCCGATCGGGACACCCGAGACGTACGGCGCGCCGTTCTGCGAGCCCCACGTCACGAGGACGTCGTCGCGCGCGGGCGTCACCGCGTTGTCGACCAGGTCGAGGTCGAGCCTTCCGCCGTCGTCGATCGAGCCGCGCCCGCGGAGGAAACCGACCTCCATGTTCGAGCCGAGGCGGCCACCCACCACGGAGTCCCGGTCGATCACGAGCAGGACCGTGGCGGTGGACCTGTCGGCCCGGATGACCCGGCCGACGAGGCCGTCGTTGTTGAGCACGGTCATGTCGGGGTGCACGCCCGACGACGTCCCCGCGTCGATGGTCACCGTCTGCGAGAACGACTGGGCGGGGCCTACGGCGACCACCCGGGCGGGCACGAGTGCGTAGCCGGTGTCGCTCGAGGTCTCCAGCAGCCCGTCGAGCTCGGCGGCACGCTGCCGCGCGACCGACGACGTCGCGAGCTGTCCGCGGAGCGTGGCGTTCTCGGCCTCCAGCCTGCGGACCTCGCTCTGAAGGGTGCCGTTGGTGGTGAAGAACTCAGGAACCGCCTGGAAGGGGCGTACGACGGTCGCCGTCACCTCCTCCACGGGCCCGAAGACGTTGCCGGCCACCGTGCGGAGCGGGTCGACCGGTGAGTCCTCGCCGCCGCGCGCGTCGAGGGTGATGAAGGTGAAGCTGGCGAGCAGGAGGAGCACGAGCACCCCTCGCGAGGGCCGCTGGTGCTTGTCACGCATGGCCATGTCAGGTCACCGCCGCCTCATCGCCTGCGGGGCTCGGACACGAGGACCTGCTGCAGCGCCTCGAACTCCTCGACGCACTTCCCGGCGCCCATGGCGACCGAGTGGAGCGGGTCCTCCGCGATGTGCACGGGCATGCCGGTCTCGTGGCGCAGCCGCTCGTCGAGCCCCCGCAGCAGCGCTCCCCCGCCGGTCAGGACGAGACCGCGGTCCATGATGTCGCCGGCGAGCTCGGGCGGGGTCTGGTCGAGGGTGGTGCGCACCGCGTCGACGATGTCGTTGAGCGGCTCCTCGAGGGCCTGCCGCACCTCGGCGCTGGACACCACGATCGTCTTGGGAAGGCCCGAGATCATGTCGCGGCCCCGCACCTCGGCCTCCGGCTCCTGCGGGAGCGGGAAGGCCGAGCCGAGGGTCATCTTGATCTCCTCGGCGGTGCGCTCCCCCAGCATGAGGGAGTACTCCTTCTTCATCCACGCGATGATCGCCTGGTCCAGGTCGTCCCCTGCGGTGCGGATGGAGAGGCTCGTGACGATGCCGCCCAGCGAGATGACGGCGACCTCCGTCGTACCCCCGCCGATGTCGACGACCATGTTGCCGGTGGCCTCGTGCACAGGAAGGTTCGCGCCGATCGCAGCGGCCATCGGCTCCTCGACGATGTACACCCGTCGGGCCCCGGCCTGGTAGCCGGCCTCCTTCACCGCGCGCTGCTCGACAGCCGTGATGCCGCTCGGCACGCAGATCACCAAGCGGGGCTTGGCGAAGTAGCGGCGGCGGTGCACCTGCTGGATGAAGAACCGGAGCATCTGCTCGGTCGAGTCGAAGTCCGCGATGACACCGTCCTGGAGGGGACGGATCGCGGTGATGTTGTCGGGCGTGCGGCCGATCATCCGCTTCGCCTCGTGGCCGACCGCGAGGATCTCGCCGGTCGTGGCGTTCAGCGCGACGACGGACGGCTCGTCGAGCAGAACGCCCTTGCCACGCACGTAGACAAGGGTGTTGGCGGTGCCGAGGTCGACAGCCATGTCCCGGCCGATGAAGCTGTTCGCCATGGTGTCCCGCCCTCTGGTCTCCCACACAAAGGGGTACGACGAACCCTCGCGTCGACCCGTGGCAAAAGCCTAAGAGCGCAAGGCCTCCCAGCCCGGCAGGACACGCGGCGGACGGGCGCATCGTCGTCGACTCCGCGGATACCGCCTGCCGACGACCCTCGGACGTGCACTCGACGGCCCGCGGCCCGCCGTCGCACGCGTGAGTCGGCCTGCAGCAGGCGTCGAGTGCACGTCGAGGGCGCTGACAGCAGACGGACAGCGACGCCCAGCGGTGAGGCCGGGACGACGGGCTGCCCGTCAGTGGTGTCGGCGGTCAGCTTCCCGTCGTCGAGAGGCCGCAGTACTCGGGCAGCTTCGCGACGACGATGTACGTCCTCGTCCTCGGTGAAGGACTGTCCCTCGACGAACTGGGCGATGCCGTTGACAGGTGGCCGTGCCAGTGGTCTGCGACCGCTTGGACGCGCTTGCCTCCTGCTTGCCCGAGCGTCGCCGCGGCGTCGTTGAGCAGGTAGTGTTGGCGATCGCCGGAGCGAGTCGTCCGACCTCCTCGCTCTGAGGTCACCTCGAAGGTCGGGGTCTCGGAGTCGCTGCCGGCGTGGCACGTTGTCGACCAAGACGGTCGCAGCGTCCTGACGGTGTAGGTGCCGCGCCGAGTTGCGGTGAACGACATGCCTCTGGTGATCGTCTCGTCGTTGCCGAACTCGCAGGTCTTGCTGTTCACCGCTTCCCGTCCAGGCGAACGTCCCCGACCACGCTCCAACCGCGTCGGGTCCGAGCCCGGACCGGTGACGTCGCAGCCGTCCAGCTGAGGCCGCAAAGGCCTTCGTTCTCTGTGCGAGCTGCCC
This sequence comes from uncultured Actinomycetota bacterium, assembly GCA_963701425.1. Classification (GTDB taxonomy): domain Bacteria; phylum Actinomycetota; class Actinomycetes; order Propionibacteriales; family Nocardioidaceae; genus Nocardioides_C. The sequence continues at coordinate 998,816 of CAVPAG010000018.1, forward strand.
GTCGACGTGGCTGAAGGTCACACTGACCGTCTGCTCCGACGGGAAGGTCGTCACAAGGTGAGTACCTGGGGTCGGGGAGTTGAGGACGACGGTGGCGTCCGCGCTGGCGGACGCCGGAACGCGAGGACTGAGGCGGTCGCCGTGACCGCGAGAACCGATCTGACGCCCACATGAGATTGCCCCCTGGATCGCGGTCTGATGACCCCGAGAGATGCGCGGACCGGCCTGAACGCGTTCCCCACCCCAGGACGGCCCACTACTGTATCGAGCGTAGGAGCTCGCCGTTGCCGATGTGTAGCGTTTTACCGACATCCGACTCGAAATCGCCTCGTGGGGGCCATTCGACGGCCTCCGGCGTGGCCAGGCCGAAATCGGACTTTCCGGACATAACGCGCGACCAGGCGAGTCCGGGACTCAGTTGTGGCCGATGGCGGACCGTTCTGGCGGGCAGAAGCGGCCGCCATCGGCCACTCTTCGGGATGGCGACCTGACTCGGACGCAGAAGTGGGCGATGGCGACACGTTCTCGTGCTCAGAACATGCCGTTATCGCCCACTTCTCGACCCGGAACGTGCTCCCGGGCTCAGTAGCAGGAGAAGGTCAGAGGTTGGGGAACCAGATCTTGATCTCGCGCTCGGCAGAGTCGGCGGAGTCGGAGCCGTGGACGAGGTTCTCGCGGTTCGACAGAGAGAGGTCGCCGCGGATGGTGCCGGGTGCTGCCTTGCGGCCGTCGGTCGCACCGTTCAGAGCGCGGACGACCTCGATCGCCTCGTCGCCCTCGAGCACGCAGGCCACGATCGGGCCGCTCGTGACGAAGTCGCGCAGCGGCGGGTAGAAGTCCTTCTCGACGTGCTCGGCGTAGTGCTCGTCGGCCTTCGACGGGTCGATCGAGCGAAGCTCCATCGCGACGATCGAGAGGCCCTTGGCCTCGAAGCGGCTGAGGATGTTGCCGACCAGGCCGCGGCGGACGGCGTCGGGCTTGAGCAGGACGAGAGTGCGCTGGGACATGGCCCGCAGCCTACCGACTCGTGGTCGCGCGGGGCTCAGCCGGCGTCGGGCTCGCCGGGATCAGCCGGCGTCGGGCTCGCCGTGCTCGGCGGCCCACTGCTGCTCGAGCACCTCGCGCTCCGCTCGCTCCCGGTCGACCTTCGCACCGAGGAAGTACGCCCCGGCCCACAGCGCCGTGAAGATCGCGCCGAGGAGGAACATCATCGGGATGACGAAACCGAGTGCCAGCGAGGCGACCTGGATCGCCCAGCCGACGTAGTAGGCCCACGACCTGCGCAGCATCCCTGCGGTCACGATGCAGGCGACGGTGAGCCCGAGACCCACCCACAGCGCGGTGCCGACGGACACCGAGGCGACACTGATCATCACCGGCGTGGTCAGGCCGAGCACCACCGCCTGGAGCATGAGCATCGCCGCGCACATCGACCTCTGAGCCGACCCCATCAGCGGGACTCCCTCTCACGTCGGCCGGCGCGCTCCCGCGGCTTCAGCATGCTGCGGGCCTCGCCGACGGTGATCACCGACCCGGTGACGAGCACGCCGCCGGAGCCGTAGACGCCGCCGGTCTCCGCCAGGGTCGCCGCCTGCTCGATCGCGTCGTCGAGCCGGGGCGCGACGTGGACCCGGTCGGACCCGAAGATGCCGCGCGCGACCTCGGCGAGCTCCTCGGCGGGCATGGCACGAGGTGTGGAGTTCTGGGTGCAGACGACCTCGGCGAAGACGTGCTCGAACGCAGCGAGCACGCCCTCGTAGTCCTTGTCCGCCATGACACCGACCACGCCGACGAGCGGGTTGAACGTGAACGAGTCCTCGAGGGCCTCGGCGGCCGCCTTGGCGCCATGCGGGTTGTGGGCGGCGTCCAGCACGATGGTCGGGCTGCGGCGGATGATCTCCAGCCGGCCGGGCGACGTGACCTCCGCGAACGCCTCGTGCACCAGCTCGGCGTCGAGCGGCTCGTCGCCGGCGAAGGCCTCGACCGCCGCGAGCGCCAGAGCGGCGTTCTGACCCTGGTGGGCCCCGTACAGCGGGAGGAAGACCTCGTCGTACTCCGCCCGAAGTCCTTGGACCCGGAGCATCTGTCCGCCGACTGCCGGCAGACGGTGGGTCACGCCGAAGTCGACGCCCTCGCGGAGGACGGTGGCGCCCACCTCGGCAGCGCGCTCGAGCAGCACCTCCTCGACGGCAGGCGGCTGCTGGGCCATGACGACGGTGGTCCCGGGCTTGATGATCCCGGCCTTCTCGATCGCGATGTCCTCCGGGCGCTCGCCGAGGTACTTCGCGTGGTCGACGCTGATCGGCGTGATGACCGCGACCTTCGCCTGCACGACGTTGGTGGCGTCCCACGAGCCGCCCATGCCGACCTCGACGATCGCGGCGTCGACAGGGGCGTCGGCGAACGCGGCGTACGCCATGCCGACGACGGTCTCGAAGAACGACAGGGGGTGCTCGCCCTCGGCGTCGACGAGAGCGGCGAACGGAGCGACGTCGTGGTACGCCTCGACGAAGCCCTCCTCCGAGATGGGCTCGCCGTCGAGCGAGATGCGCTCCGTCATCGACTCGACGTGCGGGCTCGTGAACCGACCCGTGCGCAGGCCGCGCGCGCGGAGCAGGGTGTCGATCATCCGGGACGTGCTGGTCTTGCCGTTGGTGCCGGTCAGGTGCACGACCGGGTACGCGTGCTGCGGGTCGCCGAGCAGGTGCACGAGCGCCTCGATGCGCTCGAGGCTCGGCTCCAGCTTGGTCTCGGGCCAGCGGGCGAGGAGCGCTCGCTCGACGTCCGCGTAGGTGGTCGGGACGTCGGGCGCGGAGGAAGTCGGGGTGTCAGGCATCGCGCCTTCGAGTCTACGGGGGTACGTCGACCCGACGACCGGCCGACCGCCGCGGCGGCTACCGCGCCTGATGCAGCAGGACGTCCCGCGTGACCTCCATCTGGCCCCGGTGCTGTGCGAGCTCGTGGAAGACGTGGAGCAGCACGGCGCCCTGGGTCCGCCCGTAGGGGTACTCCAGAAGCTCCGGGTCACCCGGTCTCGCCGGAGGGGCGGCCGAGTCGAGCGCCGCGAGGTTCTCCACGAGTCGAGCCCTGGTCCGGCGTACGGCATCGCGAAGTGCGGCGACCTGACCTTGCGCGACGAACTCGGCGTCGCGGTCCCGCTCGACGTCGACCCCGGCGACCATCTCGCCCGACCACCACTCGACCACGCCGAGGCAGTGGGTCAGGATCGCGTAGGGCGAGTTCGAGCCCGGTGCCTCGAGGGCCCGGTTCGCGAGGTCGTCACCCAGTCCGGTCACGATGTCGAGCATCGCGTCGAGACAGTCGTCGACGTACCAGAGGAAGTCGTCCAGCGTCAGCGTCAGCACGGACCTCACAGTAGGACCTCGTGGGTCTCGACGGGCTCGACCGCCGATGGGCGGGTCAGCGACCGGCTCGACCACCGCCCGCCCCGGCGGAACTGAGTCGCTCCACGGGAAGCCTCACCCGTAAGATTTCGGCTCATGGACACCAACCCCACACCTGACCTGCCCGGAGAGACCACCGATGCGACCCAGCGCCGCTCGGTAGTCGTACCGGACCGGCCTGCGCTCGAGGGGTTGGAGGACAAGTGGGTCCAGCGGTGGGAGGGCGACGGCACCTACCACTTCGACCGGTCGAAGACCCGCGAGGAGATCTACTCGATCGACACGCCTCCCCCGACCGTCTCCGGCTCGCTCCACGTCGGGCACGTCTTCTCCTACACCCACACCGACCTCATCGCGCGCTTCCAGCGGATGCGCGGCAAGGAGGTCTTCTACCCGATGGGCTGGGACGACAACGGCCTGCCCACCGAGCGCCGCGTCCAGAACTACTTCGGCGTGCGCTGCGACCCCTCGCTCCCCCACGACGACGCCTTCACGCCGCCGGAGAAGCCGGACCCCAAGAAGCAGGTCCCGGTCAGCCGCCAGAACTTCATCGACCTCTGCGAGCAGCTCGTCGAGGAGGACGAGAAGACCTTCGAGGCGCTGTGGCGCAAGGTCGGCCTCTCCGTCGACTGGACCCAGACCTACACCACCATCGGCGAGGACGCCCGGATCGCCAGCCAGCGTGCGTTCCTGCGCAACTACGCCCGCGGCGAGGCCTACTCGAGCGACGCCCCGACCCTGTGGGACGTCACGTTCCAGACGGCGGTGGCGCAGGCCGAGCTCGAGGCGCGCGAGTACCCAGGTGCCTACCACCGGGTCTCCTTCCACAAGCCCGACGGCTCGCCGGTCTACATCGAGACCACGCGCCCGGAGCTGATCCCCGCGGTGGTCGCGCTGATCGCCCACCCCGACGACGAGCGCTACAAGGACCTCTTCGGTACGACGGTCACCTCGCCGGTCTTCGGCGTGGAGATCCCGGTCGTCGCGCACGAGGCCGCCGAGCCCGACAAGGGCGCCGGCATCGCGATGTGCTGCACGTTCGGTGACCTGACCGACGTCCAGTGGTGGCGCGAGCTGCAGCTGCCGGTCCGCACCGTCATCGGGCGCGACGGCCGGCTGCACCGCGAGACGCCCCCGTGGCTCTCGCACGAGCCCGCCGCCACGGCGTACGCCGACCTCGCCGGCAAGACCACCTTCAGCGCCCGCGAGGCCATGGTGGAGAAGCTGCGCGAGAGCGGCGACCTCGACGGCGATCCCAAGGCCACGCAGCGCATGGCGAACTTCTTCGAGAAGGGCGACAAGCCGCTCGAGATCGTCTCGACCCGCCAGTGGTACCTCAAGAACGGCGGTCGCGACCTCGAGCTGCGCTCGGAGCTGATCGAGCGCAGCAGCGAGATCACCTGGGTCCCCGAGTACATGCGCCACCGCTACACCAACTGGGTCGAGGGCCTCAACGGCGACTGGCTCGTCTCGCGGCAGCGGTTCTTCGGCATCCCGTTCCCGGTCTGGTACCCGCTCGACGGCGACGGCGAGCCCGACTACGACCACCCGCTCATGCCGTCCGAGGCCGAGCTCCCGGTCGACCCGTCCTCGCAGGCGCCGAGCGGGTACGACGAGGACCAGCGCGGCAAGCCGGGCGGCTTCATCGGCGACCCCGACGTGATGGACACCTGGGCGACCTCGTCGCTCTCGCCGCAGATCGTCACCGGCTGGGAGCGCGACCAGGACCTGTTCGAGCGGACCTTCCCGATGGACCTGCGCCCGCAGGCCCACGACATCATCCGCACCTGGCTCTTCGCGACGGTCGTCCGCGCGCACCACGAGAACGGCATGGTCCCGTGGTCGCACGCCTCGATCTCCGGCTTCGTGGTCGACCCCGACCGCAAGAAGATGAGCAAGTCGAAGGGGAACGTCGTCGTCCCGACCGACATCCTCGACAAGTACGGCGCCGACGCCGTGCGCTGGCGTGCGGCGCTCGCACGTCCCGGCGCGGACTCGCCGTTCGACGAGACCCAGATGAAGGTCGGCCGTCGCCTCGCGATGAAGGTCCTCAACGCCTCCAAGTTCGTCCTCGGGCTCGGCGCCGTCGAGGCATCCCCCGCCCAGGTCAGCGCCCCGGTCGACTGCGCCATGCTCGGCGGGCTCGCCAACGTCATCAGCAAGGCGACCGAGTCGTTCGAGGCCTACGACTACACCACCGCCCTCGAGGTCACCGAGAAGTTCTTCTGGGAGTTCTGCGACGACTACCTCGAGCTGGTCAAGGAGCGGGCGTACGGCGGTCGCGGCGAGGAGCCTGCCGCCTCTGCAAAGGCCGCTCTGGCGATCGCGCTCGACGTCCAGCTGCGACTGCTCGCGCCGTTCCTGCCCTACGTCACCGAGGAGGTCTGGTCGTGGTGGCGCGACGGCTCGATCCACCGTGCGCCGTGGCCCAAGATCGCCGACCTCGGCTCCGCGGCCTCGAGCACCCCGGCCATGATGGCTGCCGTGGCCGACGTACTCACCGGCATCCGGGGCGCGAAGTCGCAGGCGAAGGTGAAGATGCGCGCCGCGCTGTCCTCCGTCACGGTCACCGGCCCGGCCGCGGCGGTGGCGCTCGCCGAGCAGGCCGCGGAGGACCTGCGCGCGGCGGGCAACATCACCGGCGACCTGACCTTCACCCCGGGTGAGGGCGAGATCGTCGTCGACGCCCAGATCGCGGAGCAGCCCGAGGCCTGACCTCGCACAAGCGGCCGGCCTGGCACGATCCAGGGGTGACTTTCCAGGCGACGTTGGTGCGATGGTCAGGCGAGGCCGCATGGGTGTTCGCCCCGGTCCCCGACGAGCACGCCCCCGACGCAGCCGGTCCCTTCGGGAGGGTTCCCGTCGTCGCCACGGTCGACGGGCACACCTGGACGACGAGTGTCTGGCGCGACAAGAATGCGGGCTGGCTTCTGCCCGTGCCGAAGAAGGTCCGCCGCGACAAGGACGACGGCGACGTCGTCCTCGTCGAGATCGACGTCGACCCCTCCCGCCTGTAGCGGTCAGGACTTGTTCAGCCAGGCCTCGAAGGCGTCGAAGGTGTAGGGCCGTCCGAGGAAGTGCTCGACGAGGTCGGCGGCGTCCTTGGAGCCCCCGGCGGCGAGCACCCGGTCGCGGTAGCGGTGCGCGACCTCCTCGGCGAACAGGTCGTTCTCGTCGAACGCCGAGAACATGTCCTTCGCGATCACGAGGCTCCACATGTACGTGTAGTACGCCGACGAGTAGCCCTCGAGGTGCCCGAAGGAGGCCTGGAAGTGGGTCTCCGGCACGTAGCCGAAGACGTCGTAGGCCGCCTGGAGCTCACGCACCACGGCGGTGGTGTCCTCCGGCACGCGGTGGTGCACGTTGTAGGACAGCGCCGCGTAGAACATCTGGGTCCGCGCCTGGTAGCCCTTGCCGAACTCGTCGGCCTTGCGCATCTTGGCCACCAGCTCGGCCGGGATCGGCTCTCCCGCCTCGTTCGTGGCGAACGACCGCAGCACGTCGGCGTCCCAGGCCCACTCCTCGAGCATCTGCGACGGGGCCTCGACGAAGTCCCACTCCGTGGCCACGCCGGAGAAGCGGGCCCACGCGTGACGGCCCGCCAGGACGTGGTGGACGAGGTGGCCGAACTCGTGGAAGAGGGTGACGACGTCGTCGTGCTCCATCAGTCCCCGCGGGAAGTTGCACACCAGCACGCCCTCGGCGAGCTGCCTCTCCCGGATGCCCGGGACGAGGTCGAACTGCGCGGCGTGCTTGAACTTGCCCTCGCGCGGGTGGAGGTCGAGGTAGATCCTGCCGAGCTGTGCACCGTCGGCCGCGACGTCGTACACCGCGACGTCCTCGTGCCAGCGCGGCGCGTCGGGGACCTCGGTGTACTCGAGGCCGAACAGCCGCCCGGTCACGTCGAGGAGCCCCGCGCGGACCTTCGTGAACTCGAAGTACTCCCGCACCTGCTGGGCGTCGACGTCGAAGTTCTCCTTGCGGATCACCTCGCCGTAGTAGCCCTTGTCGGTGCTGTCGACGGTCGTGGCGTCCGGGTGGTCCTGCTGGAGACGCGCGAGCAGCACGTCGTAGTCACGCCGCGCGGACACCGCCGAGGCCTCGGTGATCTTGTCGATGAACTCGGGGATCGCGTCGCCCTTGCCGATCATCTTGACCTCGGCGTCGTAGCTGGGCCAGTCGGCGTACCCGAGCAGGCGTGCGTGCTCGTCGCGGAGCTTCAGCAGCTCGAGGAGCAGCGGCTCGTTCTGCGGCCAGGCCCGGTTGAGGAACGCTCGCAGCAGCTCTGCGCGCGCGGTCCGGTCCTGCGCGAAGGTCATGAACGGCACGTAGTCGGGATAGTCGGTGGTGATCGTGACCTTGCCGTCCTCGCCCGCGGGGTGGCCGGAGACGTAGTCGGCGGGCAGTCCGGCAAGCCGCTCCGGATCGAGTACGACGGTCCGCACGTCGTCGCGGATGTTCTTGGAGAACTCCTGGGCGACCTCGGTCTCCCGCTCGGCCAGGGAGCGGATCCGCTCGCGAACCTCCTCGTCCTGGTCGACACCGGCCCGGCGGAAGTCACGCAGGGAGAGCTCCAGCACCCGGGCCGCCGGCTCGTCGAGCCAGCTGGCGTCGACGCCGGCGAGCACGTCGTACAGCGCCCGGTCGAGGCCGATCTCGGTGAGCAGCCGGTGTGCCTCCTGCTCCCCCGCCTCCGCCTTGGTGCGCACCGACTCGTCCGGGTGCACCTGCGCCATGAGCGAGGAGACCGCGAAGGCGTTGCTCAGGGCGAGGTTGACGTCGTTCCACAGCGCCAGTGCCTCGAGACCGTTCTCGGGGGCCGCGGTCTTCAGGCGGGTCACGAGGTCCCGCGCCCGGGCGAGCTGGTCGTCGCACCTGGCGTTGAACCAGGACTCCCAGTCGGTGTCGCGCGCGGGAAGGTCCAGAGGAGTAAGTGGCGTGGTCACGCGGTGACTCTAACCAGCCCGGCATGGGAGCGGAACCAACTTCGGGTCATCCGTGCCCTCCAGGCGCCCCGCACGGCAAAGCCTTGGGCGGGACTGCGCCTCGACAGTCGAGTGCTGGGTCGGTCAGCGGGTGCCGTGCGCGGCGCGCGCCAGCATGCGGCGCAACCGGGAGTGGCCGCGCTCGGAGACCTCCTGCGCACGGCGTGCGACCTTGGACGCGGCGTTCTCGAGAGCCTCGGCCGCCGCGCGCATGCCTTTGCCGGTCCTCTCGGCGGAGGTGCCTGCCGCTTCGTGAGCCTTGTCCCGGGCCTTCTCGAGTGCCTCGGCGCGACGGCCGGCGGTCCGCTCGTCCTCAGGGCTCGGCCGGCCTCGGCGAGCCTTCTCAGAAGGCTCCGTGTCGCGGGCGGGTCCGGTCTCCCGGTCCCCGCGCACCCGGGACGTCTCGTCATGAGCCGACGTGTCGACGGAGCCGGCCACGGGCCGGATGGACGCCGGAGCATGCTCGCCCAGCGCCGCCAAGGCCGGACCGAGCGAGGCGAGCCGCTGCCGTGCGGCGTCGAGCGAGACCTCGCTCGCCGGGAGCGTGCCCTGCACCCTCACGGTGGTGCTGACGACTGCTGCCAGGAAACGACCCGGCTGCGCGTCGGCGCGCTGGACACCGACCAGCGCCGCCGCGACGAATGCGAGCACGACGAAAGCCAGGAACGGCTTGCGGTGGTCAGCGCTCACGGCTGTTTACTCCCGAGACAGATGTGGGCACCGTGGAGACGGATACCAGGACTAACGTGGTCAATCCTGGCCCGCAGGGGCCAACACTGTCCTAGGAACAGGGAAAACAGGACTTAACCCGCGTCACACGGACGCATCGCTCTAGACCGCCTGCCCCGAGACCGCTGGGCGAGGCCGTCCGCCTGGGCCTCAGGCGGACTTCCGCTTCTTCGACTCCGCCTCGCGCGGCACGAGGGTCGGGTTCACGTTGTCGCTGACGACCTCGCCGGTGACGACCACCTTGGCGACGTCCTCGCGCGACGGCACGTCGTACATGACGTGCAGGAGGACCTCCTCGATGATCGCGCGGAGGCCACGGGCTCCCGTGCCGCGCATCATCGCGAGGTCCGCCACCGCGTCGACGGCGTCGGTGGTGAACTCGAGCTCCACGCCGTCGAGCTCGAAGAGCTTCTGGTACTGCTTCACCAGCGCGTTGCGGGGCTCGGTCAGGATCGCCACGAGCGCCTCGCGGTTGAGCTTCTCGACGGTGGCGATCACGGGGAGGCGGCCGATGAACTCGGGGATCAGGCCGAACTTCATCAGGTCCTCGGGCATGACCTCGGAGAAGATCTTCTCCATGTCGCGCTCCTCCTTGGAGGGGAGCTCCGCACCGAAGCCGAGGGTCTTCTTGCCGATCCGCTGCTCGACGATGTTCTCGAGACCGGCGAACGCACCACCGACGATGAACAGGATGTTCGTCGTGTCGATCTGGATGAACTCCTGGTGCGGGTGCTTGCGGCCGCCCTGCGGCGGGACGGAGGCGGTGGTGCCCTCCAGGATCTTCAGCAGCGCCTGCTGGACGCCCTCGCCGGAGACGTCGCGGGTGATCGAGGGGTTCTCCGCCTTGCGGGCGACCTTGTCGATCTCGTCGATGTAGATGATGCCGGTCTCGGCCTTCTTGACGTCGTAGTCCGCGGCCTGGATCAGCTTGAGGAGGATGTTCTCGACGTCCTCGCCGACGTACCCGGCCTCGGTCAGCGCGGTGGCGTCGGCGATGGCGAACGGCACGTTGAGCATGCGCGCGAGCGTCTGGGCGAGGTAGGTCTTGCCGCAGCCGGTCGGTCCGATCACCAGGATGTTGGACTTCGCGAGCTCGACGGCGTCGTCCTTGGCGTGGCGACCGGTGTTCACGCCGGCCTGGACGCGCTTGTAGTGGTTGTAGACGGCGACGGCCAGGGCCTTCTTGGCGGGCTCCTGGCCGATCACGTAGGAGTTGAGGAAGTCGAAGATCTCGCGCGGCTTGGGGAGCTCCTCGAGGCCTACCTCGGTCCCCTCGCTCAGCTCCTCCTCGATGATCTCGTTGCAGAGATCGATGCACTCGTCGCAGATGTAGACGCCAGGTCCTGCGATCAGCTTCTTGACCTGCTTCTGGCTCTTACCGCAGAACGAGCACTTCAGCAGGTCGCCTCCGTCACCGATGCGTGCCACAGGCGACGTCTCCTCACAATTCAGGCCGGCAGTCCCTGCTGCACCGGCTGGCTGTCCACATTTGGTACTTCCTCGAAGGTACCCCGTCGCGCCCCCAAATGGGATGGGGACACGACGATCCCTTCGACCGGTCGGGCGGTGCGGCTAGGTCGCACCACCCGACCGGGACGGGCTAGCGCCCCGTGCCTCCGCCGACGCTCAGGGTGGCCTTGCGCGACTCGAGGATCGAGTCGATGAGCCCGTAGTCGATGGCGCCCTGGGCGGTCAGGATCTTGTCGCGGTCGATGTCGCGGCTGACCGTCTCCTTGTCCTTGCCCGTGTGCTCGCTGATCATCGTCTCGAGCAGGTCCCGCATGCGCAGGATCTCGTTGGCCTGGATCTCGATGTCGGAGGTCTGGCCGTAGGTGCCCTCGGTGTAGGGCTGGTGGATCAGGATCCGGCTGTTGGGCAGCGCCATCCGCTTGCCGGAGGCGCCCGCAGCGAGCAGGATCGCCGCCGCGGAAGCGGCCTGACCCAGGCACACGGTCTGGATGTCGGGCTTGACGAACCGCATGGTGTCGTAGATCGCCGTCAGCGCCGTGAACGAGCCACCGGGGCTGTTGATGTAGAGGATGATGTCGCGGTCGGGGTCCATCGACTCGAGCACCAGGAGCTGCGACATCACCGCGTTCGCGACTTCGTCGGAGATGGGGGTGCCGAGGAAGATGATCCGGTCCTCGAACAGCTTGGTGTAGGGGTCGATCCGGCGCACGCCGTACGACGTGCGCTCCTCCCACTGCGGGATGTAGTAGTTCATGCTCGGCGAGACCAGGTCGCTGGCCTGGCCGGTTGCGCCGGCGAGGCCCGGGATGTGGCTGCTAGTCATGTCGTCTGTCCCTCCCTTCCTGGTCAGTGCTTGCCCGCCGCAGCGGGGCGGCCCTGGTCGGCGACCTGGCCGGCGCTCGCGACGACCTTGTCGATGAAGCCGTACTCGAGCGCCTGGTCGGCGGTGAACCAGCGGTCGCGGTCGGCGTCGAGCTCGACCTGGTCGAGCGGCTGGCCGGTGTGCTCGCTGATCAGCCTGAACAGCACCTGCTTGATGTGCAGCGACTGCTGGGCCTGGATCTTGATGTCCGACGCCGACCCGCCCATGCCACCGGAGGGCTGGTGCATCATGATGCGCGCGTGCGGAAGGGCGTAGCGCTTGCCCTTCGCGCCGGCGCAGAGGAGGAACTGCCCCATCGAGGCGGCCAGGCCCATTCCTACGGTGGCCACGTCGTTGGAGATGTAGTTCATCGTGTCGTAGATCGCCATGCCGGCGTCCACCGAGCCACCCGGGCTGTTGATGTAGAGGAAGATGTCGGCATCGGGGTCCTCAGCGTTCAGCAGGAGCATCTGCGCGGCGATCGCGTTGGCGTTCTGGTCGCGCACCTCCGAGCCGAGGAAGATGATCCGCTCCTTGAGCAGACGCTGGTAGATGTGGTCGTCGAGCCCGTACGACGCGGCGCCACCGTTCATCTGGGGACCTGGAGTCAGGCTGGGAGTCTCGTTCACGCCCCCGACCCTAGCCCGAAGGTCCCCCACTTCCACCAGGAAACCCCCGGTGTTCGCCCACAGCAGACTCTGGAGACCTGAGGGTGGGCGCCACCGGGGGCTTCGGACGCGGCACGGGCAGGCTCAGCCGCGCTCGACGTGGTCCCTGATCCGTTCGAGCGTGGTGCGGATGCCGTCGGCGAGCTCCTCGTCGTGGCCGTCGGCGCCGCCGATGAGCGGCGCCATCAGCCGCGTCCCGATCGTGTACGCCGGGAGCTCACGCTTGCCGGTGAGCCGGGTGCCCGACTCGGTCGGCGACAGCTCGTAGTGCCACGTCGCGCCGCTCTCCCGGGTCTTCCAGGCGACGGCCTTCCCCGGCTCGTAGCGCACGACCTTGGAGGTGGTGGGCCACACCGCCCACCCGCGACGGTTGATGCCGAGGAGCTTGGTGCCGACGCCCTGCTTCGGGGAGCCCAGGACGACGATCTTGCGGCACTCCGGGCTCCACCGGCTCATCCGGCTGACGTCGGAGACCGCCTCCCAGACTGCGTCCGGGGTCGCGGAGACCTCCACGGATGCGCTGATGGGCAGGGGTTGGTTCATCGATGACCTCTCAGGTGGTTGGACGGCTTGCCCTGTCGGCGAGCCTTCGGACGTATCAACGACGGTGGACCTATGAGGTCTCGGCTCAGGAGAGCCAGGACTTGAGGGCGGCGTAGACGTCCGGGTGGTTCAGGAGGCCGAAGTGGTCGGTGCCGGGGACGTGCAGCACGTCGGCGTCGGGGAACATCGCGCTCCCCCGCCGCGGCTGCCCGACGGCCGACGGGTAGCGCACCAGGAGGTCGCCGAGGACCTCGCTCACCGGGTGCCGGTGCGAACCGGCCAGCGTCGCGGCCACGAGGTGGTAGCGGGCGTGCGGGAGGTGCTGGACGTCGCCCGCGAGCCCCCGGCGCAGGTCGAGGATCCCGACGCTTCGGTACTCCAGGATCCGGCCGAAGGGCGCCGACTCGGGCAGGACCCCGAGCAGCCGCGCGCCGGCGTCGACCAGGCGCTCGAGCGGTGCGCCGAGGTGAGGGGTACCGAGGGTCACCACGTTGGTCACGCGGTCGGTCCAGGGGCGCGACGACCCGAGGGCCCCGGTGTCCACGACACAGGCCGCCCGCATGATCAGGCCGCCCATCGAGTGCCCGACCAGCGCGATCCGGCGTACCTCTGCAGGCCACGCCTCCACCAGCCGGGAGAGCAGGGCGGAGAGCGCCACGCCGTTCTCGGCGACCGGGAGGCCCGTGTTGGCGCGGAGGAGGACCGGGGTCCAGGCGGTCTCCTCGGCCAGCCGTGAGCCGTAGGTGCCGCCGTGCTCGCCGCGGCGGAGGTTCCAGGAGTCGTCGTTCTCGCCGAGTCCGTGCAGGAAGACGGCGAGGTCGCCGGACGCTCGGGGGAAGGCCGCGTCGAGCGCCTCCTGGTCGAGGGGCACGTCGGCGCCCTCGCGGCGCACCGCCATGTCGATGGCGAGCTCGGGGCGCTCCTCACGCAGCCGGTCGCCGATGAGGCCGTTGACCGCCGAGAGCACGTGGCGCCCTGCCGGCCCCGCTTCGAGCCGGGGGCCGACGCCGTGGCGGTCGACGGCACGCAGTCCCGCGGCGGCCGCTCTCAGACCAGCACCCACACCGGAGTAGACGCTCGTCGAGATGCCGTCGTGGACCAGCTGCGGCAGCAGCGAGGCGCCGAGCGTGGCTCGGTTGGTCGCCGCGAAGACCCGGCCTGCGACGGACCGGTGCACGTCGCGGGCGGCTCCGAGCAGCAGCTCCTCGGCGTACTCGCCCGCGAGCGCGGCAGCTCCCGCCACCCCCGCGCCACTCCCCCGTCGGTGGCGCGAGGGCCGGGGGCCTGCGGCCGTGCGCATGGTGCTCGATCGGGTCACGCGGCTCAGTTTTGGTGGCGTACTGCAGGTATGTCAACAATTCACCACATGCTGTGACATGTCCGAGATCGCGGACCGCTGTGGGTCGGCGTCGACGTACCTCGTCCTTCACTCCCCACAGCAAAACGCCACTTCCCTCGTGCAATTGCGCGAGGGAAGTGGCGCTTTCTCAAGGGACCTTGGGAAAGCCGAAGGTCCTGGAGGCTGCGGAGGATCAGGCCTCGGCGGTCTCCTCCGCCTCGGTGCCCTCGGCCTGCTCGGCCTGCTCGGCCTCCGCCTCGGGCTCACCGATGGTGCCGTCGGGGCGGAGGTTCTTCAGCTCGACGTGGTTGCCGGACTCGTCGACGACCTTGGCCGACTCCACGAGGGTCGCGAGGGCCTTGCCGCGCACGACCTCGGAGACCATCTCCGGGATGTGGTTGTGCTCGACCATGTGCTTGGCGAACTCGTTCGGGTCCTGGCCGGACTGCTGCGCGCGGCGGAAGATGTGCTCGGACAGCTCCTGCTGCTCGACGCCGATCTGCTCCTTCTTCGCCACCTCGTCGAGGACGAACTGCGCGGCGATCGCGTCGCGGGTGCGCTGGTCGAGGTCGGACTCGAACTCCTCGAGGGTCTGCTCCTCGGACTCGAGGTACTGCTCCATGGTCATGCCGGCGTACATCAGCTGCTGCTCGATGTTCTCGCGGCGCGCCTTCAGCTCGGAGTCGACGACACCGTCGGGCAGCGGGATCTCGACGAGGTCGAGGATCTTCTCGAGGACCGCGTCGCGAGCCGCGGCGGCCTGCTCCAGGCGCTTGCCGCGCTCGAGGCGGGTGCGCACGTCGGCCACCAGCTCGTCGGCGGTGTCGAACTCCGAGGCGGTCTGGGCGAACTCGTCGTCGAGCTCGGGCAGCTCCTGCTCCTTGACGGCGCTGACCTCGACCTCGACCTCGACGTCGAGACCGAGCTGGTCGCCGCCCACGAGGCTCGAGGCGAACGTCTTCTCGTCGCCGGCCTTCATGCCGGTCAGGGCCTCGTCGAGCCCGTCGAGCATGCCCCCGCGGCCGACCTGGTAGCTCATGCCGGACACCTCTGCGCCTTCGACGACCTCGCCGTCGCGCATCGCCTTGAGGTCCATCACCACGAAGTCGCCCTCGGCGGCGGCGCGGTCGACCTCGTTGAGGGTCGCGAAGCGCTCGCGGAGGCTCTTGACCTGGGTGTCGACGTCCTCGTCGGTGACCTCGATGTCGTCGACGGTGACCTCGATGCCCTCGAGCTCCGGCAGGGTGATCTCGGGACGTACGTCGACCTCGACGGTGAACTCGAGCGACTCGTTGTCCTCGAACTTCGTGATGTCGATCTCGGGCTGCGCGAGCGGCTCGATGTTGTTGTCCTGGAGCGCCTGGACGTAGAGCTTCGGGAGGGCGTCGTTGATCGCCTCGTCGAGCACCGGGCCGCGGCCGATCTGACGGTCGATGACCATCGGCGGCACCTTGCCCTTGCGGAAGCCGGGCACGTTGATCTGCTGGGCGATCTTCTTGTACGCCGCGTCGAGGCTCGGCTTGAGCTCCTCGAAGGGCACCTCGACGGTGAGCTTCGCCCGGGTCGGGCTCAAGGTCTCGACGGCGCTCTTCACAGGTCTTTCTCCTCAGTTGTCGACAGATGTTTGCCGTGTGGCGGACACGCTCATCGCGGGTGGTCGCTGAGCATGGTCGGGGCGACAGGACTCGAACCTGCGATCTCCTGCTCCCAAAGCAGGCGCGCTAGCCACTACGCTACGCCCCGGTGAACCCACGGGAGTCTAGTGGACTACCCCGCGCACGCCGTAATCGCGGCACCACGGCCGGCCGCTCGCCGGGGCCCGTGTGCCGATTGGGACCAGACAATCGCTCTGTGGCACGATTGACCCGCGGTGACCGGGCGACATGTCGTACGGTCGCCGCCACGCGGATGTAGCTCAATGGTAGAGCCCCAGTCTTCCAAACTGGCTACGCGGGTTCGATTCCCGTCATCCGCTCCAGCCGACGCCCCCGGTCCATCCGGGGGCGTTCTGCATGTCGGAGGCGGTGCGCCAGGCGCTGGTCAGCGGCGATGCAGCAGGAACAGGGCCCGGTCGTCGCTCATCGACTCGAGCTCGTCGATGAGCCGCCGTGCACCGTGCTCGAAGCCCGTCCGGAGCATGCGCTCGCCCTGGCCGAGCAGCCGGTCGATGCCCAGCGAGATGTCGCGCTCGGGCGTCTCGACCAGGCCGTCGGTGTACATCATCAGGGCGTCGCCGCGGTGCAGCGTCCCGGTCTGGAGGCTGAAGCGGGCGTTCGGCATCAGGCCGAGCACCGGGCCCTCCGCCTCGTGGATCGCCCAGCGCCCCGAGCCGGCGAGCAGCTGCACGGCGGGCGGGTGGCCCGCGGAGCGCAGCTCGAACGTCCCGGTCTCGAGGTCGAGCGAGAGGTGGACCGCGGTCGCGAACCCCTCGCTCCAGTCCTGCCGCAGGAGGTAGTCGTTGGCCGCAGGGAGGAACTGCTCGGGTGGCAGAGCACCGAGCAGGCCGCCGAAGGCGCCGGACAGCAGGAGCGAGCGGGTGCCGGCCTGCTCGCCCTTGCCCGAGACGTCGACCACGGCGACCTCGAGATGGCGGCGGTCGGGCGAGGTGCTCGCCACGATGAAGTCACCGGCGAAGGACGACCCGCCGGCCGAGCGCATGACGGCCTCGGAGTACCACTCGCGCGGCAGCAGAGGCATCAGGCTCTGGCGGGCGATCCGCTCACGAAGGTCGACCAGCATCGACTCGCCTCGTGAGCCCGCGACGCCGAGGCGGGTCCGTCGGAACGACGACACCAGGATGATCAGGCCGATGACGAAGGTGACCACGATCCCGACCACGCGGCGGTTGTCGAACTCCACGTCGACCGACGCGAGGCCGACCACGAGGACGCCCAGGGTGAAGACCACCAGCCACGGCAGGGTGCGCGGGCCAAGAATCTGGTTGCCCAGCACCATCGGGATGACGAGCACCGACACCGGCACTGTGTCGTTGAGCCCCGCCGCCATGGCGCCGAGGACCGCTGCCAGGACGCCGAGCAGCACGACCCAGGACAGCTCCGAGTACCGGAGCCTCCGCCAGCCGCGCCCCCAACGCCGGCTGAGCTGAGCCGCGGGCACGCGGGTCAGCATGTCGAGATGGGGAGCAGCAGCCACAGCATGACCTTAGTGTCGGGCGAGTTCGCAGGGGTGTTAATCGGGTGTCGCCTGCAAAGGATCACAGACTCGCCCCCCGTGCGCGAGACCTGAAGGTGGGTTGACAGCGCGGGCACCAGAACGAGTTGCGCGCCGCGAGCACCTCCGTGCGGACCTTGGACCCGCAGACGTGGCAGGGCCGCTCGTGCCGCCGGTAGACGTACACCTCGCCACCGTGGTCGTCGCGGCGGGGCTCCCGCCCCATCGCCTCCGGGGTGTGCTCGGGGCGCACCGTGTCGATGCGCCCGGTCTGCACGCCCTCGGCCATCAGCTCGACGAGGTCTGCCCAGATCGCGTCGAACTGCGTGCGCCTCAGGGTGTTGCCGGGTCGCAGCGGGTGGATCCGGTGCCGGAAGAGGACCTCGGCCCGGTAGACGTTCCCGACACCGGCGACCACGGTCTGGTCCATCAGCAGCGTGCCGATCGGCGTCCTGCTCCGGCTGATGCGGGTCCAGGCGGTGGCGGGGTCGGCGTCGGAGCGCAGCGGGTCAGGCCCCAGGCGCGCGACGACGGCCGCGCGCTGCTCGTCGGTGACCAGCTCGCACGCGGTCGCCCCACGCAGGTCGGCGTACGACGGCCGCTCCCCCTCGGTGAGGCCGGGGCGCGACCCGTCGGAGCCCGTTGCCGCGACGCCGGGTGGCGTGACGAGTCGCATCCGCACCTGGCCGACGGGCGCCGGCGGCGGGCCGTCGTACACGTGGAGCTTGCCGTAGAGCCCGAGGTGGACGTGGACGAACCGCTCGCCCTCGAAGGCGACGAAGAGGTGCTTCCCCCACGCCTCTGCACCCTCGACGACGCTCCCGTCGAGGGCTGCGGCCTCCTCGGCGAAGCGCCCCTGCGGACTCGACACCTCCACCCGCCGACCACCGAAGTGGTCTGTCAGGCTGCGTGCGAGACGGTGGAGCGTGTGCCCCTCAGGCATGCCGGTCCGCGGTCAGGGGTTGGACCGCAGGGCGGACTCGGGAAGCGGCGGCAGGTTGCCGGTCTTCTCGTAGTCGGCGATCTGGCCGAGGCGACGGTCGTGACGGTCCTCGTCGCTGTAGGGCGTGCGGAGGAAGACGTCGATGAAGCCGGGTCAGCTCCTCGAGGCGTGTGCATGCGGCCGCCGACCGAGATGACGTTCGCGTCGTTGTGCTCGCGCGCGAGGACCGCGGTCTCCTCGCTCCACACGAGGGCGGCACGGATGCCCTTGACCTTGTTCGCCGCGATCTGCTCGCCGTTGCCGGAGCCGCCGATCACGATGCCGAAGCTCTGGACGGAGTCCTCGCGGTCGGCGATGACCCCCTCAGCGGCGCGGAGGCAGAACGGCGGGTAGTCGTCGACGGCGTCGTAGATGAAGGGGCCGTGGTCGACGACCTCGTGGCCCTTCTCGGCGAGGTGGCTGAGCAGGTGCTCCTTGAGCTCGAGGCCGGCGTGGTCGGATCCGAGGTGTACGCGCATGGCGGGAATTCTCGCAGAGCCCTCAAGGAGGTCATGCAAACCGGTCGCCGTAGCGACCGCTCCGTATGACGTCGCGCACGAGGGTCAGAGCGTCGTGCGCAGAAAGTCCGCGATCTCCGCCAGCGACTCCCCGGCCGCGTCGAACTGCTGGGGGTTGCGCCAGAAGCCGTGGATCATGCCCGGGTACGTCGACAGGGTGACCTCGACTCCGGCCGCCTCCATCCGCCGGGCGAGCTCGACGTCCTCGTCGACCAAGGGGTCGTGCTCGGCCGCGATCACCAGGCTGGGCGGCAAGGTGTGCAGGTTCTCGGAGTCGATCGGCGCGAGGTCAGGGTTCTCCAGGTCCTCCGGACCCGCGGCGTACTGCCGCCAGTACCAGTCGGCCTCGGCCGCTCCGAAGCCCGACGCCTCGCGCCGGTAGGACTCGAACCGGCCCTGCGGGTCGACGAACGGGTAGACCAGCACGGTCGCGGCGAAGAGGTTCGGGTTGCGGAGCGCGGCGACCAGGGCGAGGTTGCCGCCGGCGCTGTCCCCGAGCGCGACCAGCCGGGAGATGTCGACACCCATGGCAGGACCGTTGGCGAGGAACCACGCCACCGCGGTGTCGACGTCGTCCGGGGCGGCCGGGAACCGGTGCTCGGGCGGCTTGCGGTAGTCGACGCCGAGCACCGCGAGGCCGGTGCGGTTGGCGATCCGCCGCGACTGGGCGTCGTGGGTGTCGAGATCGCCGAAGACGAACCCGCCCCCGTGCAGGAAGACCACGGCCCCGCCGGACCAGCCCATCGGCTTGGTCGGGTCGGCCGGGATGTAGAGCCGGCAGGGCACCCCGTCCGCGTCGACGTCGACGACGTGGGCGACCTCCTCCCGCGGCTCGCGCGCAGCCTCCTCGAGGGCGAGCCGGCGCTGCTCGTCGATGTCGTAGTCCGGGTCGGTGACCTTCGGACCCGCGATCCACTGGGCGAGCGCCGCCTCGGCCTGCGGGTGGAGCGCCATGTCAGGCCCCGAGACGCGCGAGCTCTTCGTCGACGACGGCCGTGTCCAGCTTGGTGAACACCGGCGCCGGCTTCTCGATCGGTGTGCCGGGCACGATCGGCCGGCGCTCCCACCGGGGCGTCTTGGTGTACTCCCCCGTGATGATCGGGTACGCCGGACCGCCGTCGAGGTCCTCGACCTCCTCGATCCGGGGCATCGGAGCGATCTCGCCGGAGCCGCCGAAGACGCGGTCGACGGCGTTCGCGCTGTGCGGCAGGAACGGGGCGAGGATCAGGTTGCAGTCGGCCACCGCCTGGGCCGTGACGTGCAGGATCGTCCCGAGGCGCTCGCGCTCGGACTCGTCCTTCAGCTTCCACGGCGCGGTGTCGGAGACGTACTTGTTGACCTCGCCGACGAGCCGCATCGCCTCGCCGATGCCCTGCTTGAACCGGTGCCGCCCGATCAGCTCACCGACCGTGCCGAAAGCGGCCTCGACCGCGTCGAGCAGGGCCCCGTCCTCGGCGGTCAGCTCGCCGGCGGCGGGGATCTCGCCGAAGTTCTTGGCGATCATGTTCGCTGTGCGGTTGACCAGGTTGCCCCAGCCCGCGACGAGCTCGTCGTTGGTGCGCCGGACGAACTCCGACCAGGTGAAGTCGCTGTCCTGGTTCTCCGGGCCGGCCGCGCAGATGAAGTAGCGCAGCGCGTCGGCCTGGTAGCGCTCGAGCATGTCGTGGACGTAGATCACGACCTTCTTCGACGAGGAGAACTTCCGGCCCTCCATCGTCAGGAACTCCGAGGAGACCACCTCGGTGGGGAGGTTCAGCACGCCGTACTCCCCCGGCTCCCCGCCGCGGCTGCCCCGCCCGTCGTACGCGAGGAGCTCGGCGGGCCAGATCTGGCTGTGGAAGGTGATGTTGTCCTTGCCCATGAAGTAGTAGGACAGGGCCTCCGGGTCGTTCCACCAGTCGCGCCAGCGGTCGGGCTCGCCGAGGCGGCGGGCCCACTCGATCGAGGCGGACAGGTAGCCGATGACCGCGTCGAACCAGACGTAGAGCCGCTTGGTCGGCTGGTCGCGCCACCCCTCGAGCGGCACGGGGATGCCCCAGTCGATGTCGCGGGTCATCGCCCGCGGCCTGATGTCCTCGAGGATGTTCTGGCTGAACTTGATGACGTTGGGGCGCCAGGTGCCCGAGGCCTCGCGCTCGTCGAGCCACTCCCCGAGCGCGTCCGCCAGGGCAGGCAGGTCGAGGAAGAAGTGCTGGGTCTCGACGAACTCCGGCACCTCGCCGTTGATCTTGCTGACCGGGTTGATCAGCTCGGTCGGGTCGAGCTGGTTGCCGCAGTTGTCGCACTGGTCGCCGCGGGCACCCTCGGCCCCGCAGATGGGGCAGGTGCCCTCGATGTAGCGGTCGGGCAGGGTGCGGCCGGTCGACGGCGAGATCGCGCCCTTGGTGGTGCGCTCGACCATGTAGCCGTTGCGGTGGACGGTCGTGAACATCTCCTGCGCCACGGCGTAGTGGTTGCGCGTCGTGGTGCGGGTGAAGAGGTCGTAGGAGAGCCCGAGCGCGGTGAGGTCCTCGACGATCAGCCGGTTGTTGCGGTCGGCGAGCTCACGAGCGGAGACACCCTCGGCGTCGGCGGCGACGAGGATCGGGGTGCCGTGCTCGTCGGTGCCCGACACCATGAGCACGTCGTGTCCGGCCATCCGCATGTAACGGCTGAAGACGTCGGAGGGCACGCCGAAACCGGCGACATGGCCGATGTGGCGCGGGCCGTTGGCGTACGGCCAGGCGACTGCGGACAGAACTCTGCTCATGCACTCGATCCTATTGAAGGCGGCAATCGCCTTTCGCGCCGGTTGCCCGCGGGGGTGGGCGCTGCCACAGTCGGTACGACGAGGGGGAACCGCGATGGTCGACGAGGACGACGTACGACGGATCGCCGAGACGCTGCCGGAGGTGGCGGTGGACGTGGGCGGCGAGGGGCAGCTGAAGGTGACCTTCCGGGGCAAGCTGCTCGCCTGGACCTGGCTCGAGCGCCCTGACCCCAAGGGTCCGCGGGTCCCGAACCCGTCGGTGCTGGCGCTGCGCGTCGCGGGTCAGGGCGAGAAGGAGGAGCTGCTCGCCTCGGAGCCGGAGATCTTCTTCACCGAGCGCCACTACGACGGCTACCCCGCGGTCCTGGCGCGGTTGGAGGCCATCGAGCGCGACGAGCTCGCCGAGCTGATCACCGACGCCTGGCGGCTGCGCGCCCCGAAGCGCCTGCAGAAGGAGGCCGGCCTGTGAGCAGCGAGCTCGTGGACGACCTCGACACCTCCGTCCGGGTCGCCGTGCCGGCCCGTGACCTGACCTGGGACCCGTGACCGACGCTGTTGTGGGCCACCGGCCGGATCCCCTTGGGTGGCCGGGAGCGGCGGCTCGAGTGGCGCTGGGACGGCACGGTCCGCCGAGACGCAACGTTCAGCACCATCCTGGGCGGTTCACTGGTGCCGAACGTTGCAAGTCAGCGATCAACCCAGTCGGTCAGGTGAAGTCGGGGCCCTTCTCGCGGGAGCGCTTGAGCTCGTAGAAGCCGGGCGTGCCGGCGACGAGCAGCACGCCGTCCCACAGCTTCCCGGCTGCCTCCCCCTTGGGGGCCGGCGTGACGACCGGGCCGAAGAAGGCGACGCCCTCGACGCTGATCACCGGGGTGCCGACCTCCTGGCCGACCTGGTCCATGCCGAGGTGGTGGGACTTGCGGATGTCGTCGTCGAAGGACGAGTCGTGCATGGCGTCGGCGAGCCTCGCCGGCAGCCCGACCTCCTCGAGCGACTCCTCGATCAGGGTCCGGTCGGCCTTGCGGTCCTCGAGGTGGATCCGGTTTCCCATGGCGGTGTACAGCGGCAGGACCACGTCGGTGCCCTCCGCGTCGGCCGCGGCCATGATCACCCGCACCGGCTCCCAGGCGTGCTCGAGGAACTTCCGGTAGTCCTCGGGGATGTCCTTGTCCTCGTTGAGGTACGCCAGGCTCATGACGTGGAACGACGGGGCGATGCGACGGACCTGCTCGACCTCGAGGAGCCAACGCGAGGTCATCCACGCCCAGGGGCACAGTGGGTCGAACCAGAAGTCGACGGGGGTGCGGTCGGTCGTCTCGCTGGTCTCTGCCTGCACGGGCTCTCCTCAAGGTAGTTGAAAGTTCTTCTACCTGTCGAACGTCGTAATCGATTGCTTTGTTCCCCGTGCCGGGTGAAAGGATGCGTGCATGCCTGGAACGAATCTCACACGGGACGAAGCGCGCGCACGCGCCGAGATCCTCGACGTCGAGTCCTACACCGTGGACCTCGACCTCACGACGTCCGACACCACCTTCGGCTCGACGACCGTGATCCGGTTCTCGTGCTCGCAGCCGGGTGCCTCCACCTTCGCCGACCTCGTCGGCGCGACGATCCACGAGCTGAGCCTCAACGGGGAGTCGCTCGACCCGGCGGAGGTGTACCGCGACAACCGCATCCGGCTCGACGGCCTGAAGGCCGAGAACGAGCTGCGCGTCGTCGCGGACTGCACCTACAGCCGCACCGGCGAGGGCCTGCACAGGTTCGTGGACCCCGCCGACGACCGCGTCTACACCTACACGCAGTTCGAGGTCCCCGACGCGCGGCGCGTGTACACCACCTTCGAGCAGCCCGACCTCAAGGCCACCTTCACGTTCACCGTGACCGCTCCCGAGAGCTGGAAGGTCGTCTCCAACGCAGCCACTCCGCAGCCCACCCCTGGGGCCGACGGCAAGGCGACCTGGAGCTTCCCCACCACCGAGCGGATGTCGACCTACATCACCGCGATCGTCGCCGGTGAGTACCACGAGGTCCTCGACTCCTACTCCGGCAAGCACGGCGACATCCCGCTGGGCCACTACTGCCGGCAGTCGATGAAGGACTACCTCGACATCGACGAGCTGCTCGAGGTCACCAAGCAGGGCTTCGCGTTCTTCGAGGAGGCCTTCGACTACCCCTACCCCTTCGGCAAGTACGACCAGCTCTACGTGCCGGAGTACAACATGGGCGCGATGGAGAACGCCGGCTGCGTGACCTTCCGCGACGAGTACCTCCCCCGCAGCCGCCAGGTCCGCTCCTTCTACGAGCAGCGCGCCAACACGATCCTCCACGAGATGGCGCACATGTGGTTCGGCGACCTCGTGACCATGAGGTGGTGGGACGACCTCTGGCTCAACGAGTCGTTCGCCGAGTGGGCGTCGCACCACGCGTCCGTCCAGGCGACCAAGTACGTCGAGGCGTGGACCGGCTTCACCAACGCCCGCAAGAACTGGGCCTACCGCCAGGACCAGCTCCCCTCGACCCACCCGATCGCCGCCGACAACTACGACCTCGAGGCCGTCGAGGTGAACTTCGACGGGATCACCTATGCCAAGGGCGCCTCGTCGCTCAAGCAGCTCGTCGCCTGGGTCGGTGAGGAGGAGTTCCTCACCGGTCTCCGGGCGTACTTCAAGGCACACGCTTTCGGCAACAGCGAGCTCACGGACCTGCTCGGCGCGCTCGAGAATGCCTCGGGCCGTGAGCTCACGTCGTGGGCGCAGGAGTGGCTCCAGACCTCCGGCGTGAACACGCTCTCCCCCGACTTCGAGGTCGACGGCGAGGGCCGGTTCACCTCCTTCGCCGTGAAGCAGTCCGCGCACCCGGACTTCCCGACGATCCGCCGCCACCGCATCGGCATCGGCCTCTACGACCGTCAGGACGGCCGCCTCGTGCGTCGTACGTCGATCGAGACCGACGTCGCGGGTGAGCGCACCGAGGTCGCGGAGCTGGTCGGCCAGCAGCAGCCGGACCTCGTGCTCCTCAACGACGGCGACCTGACCTACGCCAAGATCCGGCTCGACGAGCGCTCGCTCGCCACCCTGGTCGAGGGCATCGCCACGCTCGACGACTCGCTCGCCCGGGCGCTGTGCTGGGGCGCGGCGTGGGACATGACCCGGGACGCGGAGATGTCGGTCACCGACTTCGTCACGCTGGTGCTGCGCGGCATCGGCAGCGAGAGCGACCTGATGGCGGTCAGCCGGCTCCCGCTCTCGACCCAGCTCGCGGTCGACAGCTACTCCGACCCGGCCCGGCGCGACCAGCTCACGGCGACCTGGGAGCAGGGGCTGCTCGGTCTCCTGGAGCAGGCCGAGGCGGGCAGCGACCACCAGCTCGCCTTCGCCCGCGCCTATGCCGCCGCGGCACGCAGCGACGAGGCGCTCGACCGTCTCGCCGGGCTGCTCGACGGCAGCGTCGCCTACGACGGCCTCGCCGTGGACACCGACCTGCGCTGGACGCTCCTGAAGTCGCTCGCCTCCCGCGGCCGCGCCGACCAGGACCGGATCGCCGAGGAGCTCGCCCGGGACAACACCATCTCGGGCCAGGAGCGGGCAGCAGCTGCGCTCGCGATGCGCCA
Organism: uncultured Actinomycetota bacterium; assembly: GCA_963701425.1. Lineage (GTDB taxonomy): Bacteria > Actinomycetota > Actinomycetes > Propionibacteriales > Nocardioidaceae > Nocardioides_C. The sequence goes on from CAVPAG010000018.1 coordinate 1,023,846, forward strand.
GACCGCGGCTGCCAAGGAACAGGCCTGGAAGGACGCGGTCATCCGCGACGACGTGCCGAACGAGACGCAGCGCAACATCGCGCTCGCCTTCAACGTGCACGGTCAGGACGAGGTGCTGCGGCCCTACCTCGCGCGCTACCTCGACGTGGCGGCGACCATCTGGGAGGAGAAGGGCACCCAGCGGGCCTCCACGGTGCTGGAGTACATGTTCCCGCGGACGCTGGTCAGCTCCGAGACTTTGGACACGGTCGACGCATGGCTCGAGTCCTCGGACGCGAACCCCGCCGCGAAGCGGTACGTCCGCGAGGGTCGTGCCGACGTCGCGCGGGCGCTCGCCGCGCAGGCGAAGGACGCCGGCTGAGCCGCCGTACCGTCTGAGGCCGACATGCAGAAGGGCCGCCACCCGTGACGGGTGGCGGCCCTTCTCGTCGTTCTGCGGCCGAAGGAGCCGCAGGCTCGTCTCCCGCGGTGCTCAGCCCTCGGAGTGCAGGAGTCGCGGTCGGCGGGCGTGCTCGGCCAGCATCGTCAGGCCGCTGCAGATGCCTCCGACGAGGTCGCCGGCCGCGAAGGCACTCTGCATCGCCAGCGCCGCGAGATGCACCTCGCTGTCGCCGAGGTCACGGCGGACCTCCGAGCCGGTGACGATCTCGACGATCCGGGCGGACGGGTCGACCATCACCAGGACCGACCGCTCGGGGGCGGTCAGCGTCCCGTGGAGCCGCTCCGCGAACGGGCGGGTCTCCCCTTCCGAGACGCCGACGAAGACCGAGAACTCGTAGCGGGACACGGTCTCCGCGTCGCGGATGGCCTTGTCGATGTCGTAGCGCTCGCGCGCGGTGAACGCGTCACCAGCGGGCACTTGCCCCACCTCGATCGGCCTCGGCACCCTCGACGGCCGGCTGCTCGGCCTTGTCGGCCGCCTCGAGGCCCTCGGTCGGGCCGCCGAACCACTCACTCTCGTTGCGCCACGCGAGACCCGGCGTGTACTTCTCACCACGCGCCATCGACGGCACGTAGGCGAGCAGTGCGATCAGGAGCGCGAGCCCCACCGGGATGATGAACAGCACCAGCAGGAAGTCCAGTGCACCCACCGCCTCGGCGTCCGGCCAGGACTCCGGCGGTGCGGCGAGAGCCGGTGCGGAGACCAGCGGCAGAGCGAGGGCCGGGGTCAGGGCAAGGGCACGGAGGGAGCGTCGAACGACGCGCGCGTTGAGGTCAGACATCACGCTGTCAAGGGTACCGAACCTCGTTTTGCCCTCTGACCACCATCTCGTAGCCTGACGAGACATGAACCTCTTCGAGAACGCTGAAATCTGCGACGGGGTGGAGAGCGACGCCTGCGACGCGGTCTACAAGCTCACGGGCAACGAGACCCTCGCGGTCAGCTCCGAGTGGCTGATCGGCAAGCCGCTGGCGGTCCTCGGCATCTTCCTGCTGGCCGTCGTGGCGCGCTGGATCCTCCACAAGCTGATCGACCGGGTCACCGACCGGGCCGCCGACGGCGTGATGCCGGGCTCGTTCGGACTCGGCAAGCTGGGCCGCAGTGCGGAGAAGCGCTCGGCGTCCCACAGCATCGCAGCGGCTCGCCACGAGCAGCGCGCCAAGGCCATGGGCTCACTGCTGAAGAGCGTGGCGACCGGTGTGATCTTCGCCATGGCGACGGTCATGATCCTCGCCGAGGTCGGGCTGGACATCGCTCCGCTGATCGCCAGCGCCGGGATCGTCGGTCTGGCCCTCGGTTTCGGCGCGCAGAGTCTGGTCAAGGACTTCCTGTCCGGCATCTTCATGATCTTCGAGGACCAGTACGGCGTCGGTGACGTGATCGACGCGGGCGAGGCGATCGGCACCGTCGAGGCGGTCAGCCTGCGGGTGACCCGGCTCCGCGACATCGACGGAACCGTCTGGTACGTCCGCAACGGCGAGATCCTGCGGATCGGCAACATGAGCCAGAACTGGGCCCAGACCGTCCTGGACATCCAGGTCGGGTACGGCGAGGACCTGCACCGTGTCCGAGGGATCCTGGCCGAGGTCGCGCACGGTATGTGGGAGGACGAGGACTACAAGGCGATCATCCTCGAGGAGCCCGAGGTCTGGGGCATCCAGTCGCTCGACCCGGACGGCGTCACGATCAGGGTCGTCCTCAAGACCGCGCCGATGGAGCAGTGGGGCGTCGCGCGCGAGATGCGGGAGCGGATCAAGGCCCGGTTCGACCACGAGGGCATCGAGATCCCCTTCCCCCAGCGCGTCGTCTGGCACCGCGAGGCCGAGCGCACCGACCCGTCCAGGAACGGGACGCAGCCCCCTTCGTCGGCGAGCGAGCCCCAGGACGCGAAGACCACCTGAGTACGCCGGCCGCGCCCCCGTCGTACTGCTGGCGGGCGCGGCCTTGGCCCCACCAGACGAACCGAGCCGTCGCATCCAGCCTCCTCGGAGGGAAGGGATGCGACGGCTCGGCCGGTCCAGGGCTAACCCGCCCTGTGACGGATCAGGCGAGTGAGGCGTCGAGGGTGATGGTCGGGCCGCCCTTCAGCGCCTGCGACACCGGGCAGTTCTCCTTGGCGCCCTCGGCAGCCGCCTTGAAGTCCTCGGCGCTCATGCCCTCGACCGTGCCGACGACGGTGATGTGCACGGTGGTGATGCCCTCACCGGGCTGGAAGGTCACGTCGGCCTTGGTCTGGAGCGAGGTCGGGGGCGTGCCCTGCTTGGCGAGAGCGCCCGAGAGAGCCATCGAGAAGCAGGACGAGTGCGCGGCCGCGATGAGCTCCTCGGGGCTGGTCTTGCCGTTCGGCTCCTCGGTACGCGCGGGCCACGAGACGTCGTACGTCCCGAGCCCGGAGGACTCCATGGTGACCTTGCCGGCCCCCTCCAGCAGCGAGCCCTCCCAGCGGGTGGTTGCGGTGCGAGTCGTTGCCATGCGTGCTCCTTCGGTGTCGACGTCGGTGGGTCGCGGCGCGCGGGGCGCCACGATTACCCGACTCTTGCGGGATTGAGGACAATAGACAAGTGACCAGCCACGACGAGACGGCCCGGACGTTCTACGACGAGATCGGCGGCATGCCCACGATCGCGAAGATCGTCGACCGCTTCTACGAGGGTGTGGCCACCGACGAGCTGCTGCGCCCGATGTACCCCGAGGAGGACCTCGGCCCGGCGGCGGAGCGGCTCACCCTGTTCCTCGCCCAGTACTGGGGCGGCCCGACGACGTACTCCGACAACCGCGGCCACCCTCGCCTGCGCATGCGCCACGCACCGTTCGCGGTGACCCATGCCGCCAAGGAGCACTGGTTGCAGCACTTCAGCGACGGTCTCGACGCCGTGGACCTCACCCCGGAGCAGCGGGCGAAGTTCTGGGACTACGCCACCCACGCCGCGCAGTTCATGGTCAACAGCCTCGAGCAGTAGTTCGCAGGCAGCCACGGTCACGGCCGACTACCCTGGCGCCATGCGATTCATGGCCGAGACCGAGCTCAACCCCCTCATTCCTCATCCGATCGAGGTCATCCTCATGCTCGTCGGCGTGGGGCTGGTGGTGGCGCTCCTGATCGGGCTGGTGATCTTCGTCGCTTTCCGGCGCAGTGCGCCTCCCAAGGAGACGCAGCCGCGCGAAGCCGAGCAGTCCGACCAGCACGCCTGAGCCGCCCCGCACCCGATCGGCTCACGCCCTGAGGTCCAGCAGCCCGATCGCACGTCTGGCGGCATCCACCGTCCCGGTGGCCTCGGCCGTGGCTGACTCCGCGCCGCGACGCAGGTGCGCGAGGATCTCCTCCCTGTCGGCCGCGAGCTCCCGGTAGCGCCGCTGGATCGGCGTCAGCGTCTCCACGAGCGCCTCGGTGACCAGCTTCTTCAGCGCCGCCGAGCCGGGTACGCCTGACAACGCGTCCTCCGCGGGCTGGTCCGTCAGCGCACCGAGCAGGACCGCGAGGTTCGACACACCCGGCCGCTCGGCGGGCTGGTAGGTCAGCTCCGGCTCGGTGTCCGTCACCGCCCGCCGGACCTTTGCTGCGATCGTGTCCGGGGCGTCGAGCAGGAAGACGACACCCGACCCGTCGGCGCTGGACTTCCCCATCTTCGCGGCGGGCTCACGCAGGTCCTTGACACGAGCCACCCCCGAGGGCGTGACCCCGCGGGGAACCGTGAACACGGCTCCGTAACGGCTGTTGAACCGCTGTGCGAGCGTCGTGGTCAGCTCGAGGTGCTGTCGCTGGTCCTCGCCCACGGGAACCACCGCCGCCTGGTAGGCCAGGATGTCGGCCGCCATCAGCGCCGGGTAGGTGAGCAGCGACAGCCGCGTGGAGTCCTGTCCGTGCGACTTCTCCTTGAACTGCACCATGCGACGCATCTCGCCGTACGTCGCGGTGCTCTCCAGCAGATAGGCCAGCTCCGTGTGCAGAGGGACCGAGGACTGGACGAACAGCCGCGCCCTGGGGTCCAGACCGCAGGCCAGCAGCGTGACCGCCATCTCGAAGGTGCGCTCGCGGAGGGCTGCCGGGTCGTGGTCCACGGTCAGGGCGTGCAGGTCGACGACGCTGACGAGTACGTCGTTGTCCGGCTCCGCCGCGAGCGCCAGCAGGGGGCGTATCGCGCCGAGGTAGTTGCCGAGCTGCAGCCTGCCGGTGGGCTTGAGGCCGGTGAAGACGCGGGTGGTCATGGGTGATCTCCGATCGACGAGGGCTCACCCACGCGTCGGAGTCATCGCCTGGAAACAGCGAAGGCCGCCCGTCGTGGGCGGCCCGATTGTTGGATGTGACGAGAACCGGTAGCCGCCTACTGCGGCCACCACCAGGAGATTCGCTGGGCACTCGTCATGGGAACAAGGTAGCTCATGGAGCCCCCTCAGCGCCGATGCCGACGACTCCCACGACCTCGACCAGCCCCCGTGCCTCGGGCCAGGGGCGGAGGTCCCGCGGGTCAGCGGCCAGGGTGTGTGGGTCCAGCGCTCAGGACTCGAGCACCGTCTCCAGCCGCTCTCGCTCCGCGTCGCTGAGCGGCCGAGCGGTCTGGGTCTTGAGGTCGAAGGTGACGAGCACCGCCTCGGCGCGCGAGAGGACCGCGTCGCCGTCCTTGATCTCCGCGCTGAGCCCGAAGGAAGAGTTGCCGACCCGGTCGACCCACGACTCCACGGCATAGGGCTCGGTCCGGAACAGGATCGGCCTCTTGTAGTCGACGTTGACCTGCGCCACGACGACGGCGAAGCGTCCCTCGTCCTCGGCCCTGCCCATCGACGTGAGGAAGGCGAGGCGGGCCTCCTGGTAGTACTCGAAGTACTTCACGTTGTTGACGTGGCCGTAGACGTCGACGTCGGAGAACCTGACCCTCATCGGGAAAACGTGCCTCGTCACGGTGCGCCTCTCCGTCGCCGCGGAAACCCATGTCACATCTGTGCCACCCGAGCATAGGCGCGGGCCCGACGACCGACACTCCCGGCCGGGGTCCCGGTCAGTGGGCCCCGCACCGCGGCTTGGCGAAGTCCTCCGGCATGAGCTTCGGTCGTGCCGCGCCCACGTTCCAGGTGACCAGCGTCCTCCCGTCCTCGAGCGGCAGCTCGGGGTGGGCCCTCGCCTGGTAGGTCCAGCGCTGCGACGTACTCGGGGCCGGGATGCTGCTCGTGGTCACGAAGGGGCCGAGGGGGCCTGGGGACCGCATCTCGATGATCCTGTCACCGGCGATGTCGGAGTGCTTCGAGACCGCGACCCAGGTGTCACCGACCTTGTCCACGGAGAAGTTCGACGCGAACCTGCCGGACTCGGCCGACTCGATCGGAGCCGCAAGGTCCTCGTCGGCCACCCAGTCGCTGCCGGTCCAGAACCGCCAGGCTGACAGGACGGCCACGGCCCCTGCCGGGACCTGGGCGACGTACACGTCGCGCCCGAACACCCACTCCCCCGGACGTCGTCGCTGCCCGTAGACGTACACGTAGCCCCCGTCGCGCACCGCTGCCGTGCCCCACTGGACAGCGGTGTCCTCGTTCATCCTCGTGATGTTCTGCTTGCTCTGGTACACCGGGAACTCCCGGGAGTCGAAGCCGAACGTCGCCAGGGCGACGCCCCGGTTCTCGAAGCCGCGGCCGACATCGCCGAGCTGCGCGACGCGGTTGAGGAACACCCTCAGCAGGCCGCCGTCGACGAGTCCGTCGGTCGGCCAGTAGTACGAACCGTCTCCGTCGTTCGGGATGGCCTGGCCTCCGGTGGTCGAGGTCAGGCGGGTCCCCTCCTGCACGAGGATCGAGTTGTGGATGAACGGCGCCCCCTCCCGGTGGGTGTCACCGAACAACCAGGCGACCCTCCCGCCGGGAAGCGCGACCGACACGTTGCCGTCCGCGGCCCGCCACGTCGCGTCGTTCTTCCCGTCGAACATCGCCTGGCACGCCTCGACCGTGTCGGGCAGCGACCCTGCCTGGTTGTTCGGCTCGGGGTCGTCGCGGTCGTCCGGGCCGGCTGCCCAGAGCAGGGTCGATGCGGTGACCAGGAACGACAGGCTCGCCAGCAGCGACCAGGTCCGCCGGGTACGGCGGCCACCTGGTTGTCCCTCTGGTCCCTGGTCCGGCACAAGCACCAGAGTCGGCCAGCGGCGCCGCCGTGCGCCATAGCCCGCCAGGAAGGCCAGGATTTGTCGCGGCTCGTCCGAGTGACGTCACTTCACCCGGTGCCGGGCGTCGCCCTACTCCCCGCGGGGAGCGCCCTGACCAGGCTCGAGGAAGCGCTCGAGCACGTCGCGCTCCTCGGGTCGCAGCCGACGGGGCCGCTCCTGCGAGAAGACGAACGGCGTCAGCACCGATGTCGCCCGCGTGTAGACCTTCCGGCCGCCGTCGGGCAGCTCGTCGAGGATCTCGTAGGCCATCGTGAACGTCGCCGCCCTGATCTCGGTGATCCAGGTCTCGATCCGCACCGGCTCGAAGCGGAAGACGAGGGGTGCGACGAACTCGACCTCGTGACGCACCACGACCACCCCCTCAGCGAGCTCCTCACCCCCCGAGGCGGGCGCGTGGACGGCGAACATGTCGACGCGCGCCTCCTGGAGGTAGTCCACGTAGGTCACGTTGTTGACGTGGCCGAGGGAGTCCATGTCGGCCCAGCGGAGCGGGCAGTGGTAGACGTGGCGCACGTCTCGATCCTGCCAGAGACGGTGGGTACGACGGCCAGGGCGGTCCGTCCGGGGCGGGTCCGCCGCAAGCCGTGCGCCGGGTCCCCCGGGGCCGTACGGGCTGCTGCGGCGTCGACGTACCGCTGCCCTCGACTGTGGCGTCCGGCACATGTCGCCGGGCTGGAATCCGTTCTAGGCTGTCGAGTGGCCGCCTCCCGCGTCCTGCGGCCCGGCCACACATTCTCGAGAAGATCGGAGTTCCTCCATGCCCGAGGCAGTGATCGTTGCCGCAACCCGTTCCCCCATCGGTCGCGCGAACAAGGGTTCGCTCAAGGACATGCGTCCTGACGACCTGACGGCGGCGATGGTGCGCGCGGCCCTGGACAAGATCCCTGAGCTCGACCCGAAGGACATCGACGACCTCTACCTCGGCTGCGGGCTGCCCGGCGGCGAGATGGGCTTCAACATGGGCCGCATCGTCTCGGTGCTGCTCGGCTACGACCACCTGCCCGGCGCCACGATCACCCGCTACTGCTCCTCGAGCGTCCAGACCACCCGGATGGCCTTCCACGCCATCAAGGCCGGCGAGGGCGACGTGTTCATCTCCGCGGGCGTCGAGACCGTCTCCCGCTTCCGCAAGGGCACCTCGGACCACCTCCCCGAGACCCAGAACCCGATCTTCGCCGAGGCCGTCGACCGAACCGCCGAGACGGCGAAGGGCGGCCAGGACTGGCACGACCCGCGCGAGGACGGGAAGGTTCCCGACGCCTACATCGCGATGGGCCAGACGGCCGAGAACGTCGCGAAGCTGCGCGGCCTGTCGCGCCAGGAGCTCGACGAGTTCGGCGTGCGCAGCCAGAACCTCGCCGAGAAGGCGATCGCCGACGGCTTCTGGGCCAACGAGATCACTCCGGTGACCCTCCCCGACGGCACCGTGGTCAGCACGGACGACGGCCCGCGTGCCGGCGTAACGGTGGAGGCCGTGTCCCAGCTCGACCCGGTGTTCCGCCCCGACGGTGTCGTGACCGCCGGCAACTGCTGCGCTCTCAACGACGGCGCGGCGGCCGTGGTGGTCATGTCCGACACGAAGGCCAAGGAGCTGGGTCTGACCCCACTGGCCCGCGTCGTCTCCACCGGTGTGACCGGCCTGTCGCCGGAGATCATGGGCCTCGGCCCGGTCGAGGCCTCCCGCCAGGCCCTCGCCCGCGCGAACATGACCATCGACGACATCGACCTCGTCGAGATCAACGAGGCCTTCGCCGCCCAGGTCGTGCCGTCCTACCAGGACCTCGGCATCGACATCGACAAGCTCAACGTCAACGGTGGCGCGATCGCCGTCGGCCACCCGTTCGGCATGACGGGCGCCCGCCTGCAGAACACGATGATCAACTCGCTGCAGACCCACGACAAGCAGACCGGCCTGATCACCATGTGCGTCGGTGGCGGCCAGGGCATGGCGCTGATCCTGGAGCGCATGAGCTGACCGTCCGGCACGGCACGAAGGCCCCCCGATGCGTGATCGGGGGGCCTTTCGCATGGCTGACCGGAAGGCCGGCGGCACAGCCGTGGTCGGGTCTGGCGGGAGGTCGAGCGAAGCGAGGCCGGATGGTAGGCAAGCCGCCTGTCCGGCAGGTCAGGCTCCGAACGGCTCCCGACGGCTCACTGCTCCTGCTGGAGGACGGCCTGGACGGCCACGGTGATGTCGATCTTGTCGCCGACCAGGAGGCGGCCGCCGTCCATCGGGATGTTGAAGTCCACGCCCCACGCCTTGCGGGAGATCTGCGTGGTGCCCTCGAAGCCGGCGCGGGTGCCGCCCCACGGGTCGGTCTCGGTGCCGAGGTACTCGACGTCGAGGGTGACCGGCTTGGTGACGCCCTTGATCGTGAGGTCGCCGGTGACGAGGAGGCCGGCGCCGCCCCGCTCGACCTTGGTGCTGGAGAAGGTCATCGGGCCGGAGTTCTCCACGTCGAAGAAGTCACCCGAGCGAAGGTGGGCGTCGCGGTTCTCGTCGCGGGTGTTGATCGAGTTCAGGTCGACCGTCGCGGTGGCCGAAGGCTGCTCGCCGGTGACGATCTGGCCCTCGAACTTCTCGAACAGGCCGCGGACCTTGCTCATCAGGTGACGAGCGGTGAAGCCGATCTCGGAGTGGCTGGGGTCGATGTTCCAGGTGCCGGCCTGGACGCCGAGGGTGTTCTGCACGTCGATGCTCATGGGGGTTCTCCTTGACAGGTAGTTTCGTTTTCAACTTCTGAGAAGACCATAACAAGGTTTCGTTGAACCTTCAACTGTGGCTTGAGTAGACTAGACCTATGACGACGAACGCGACCGAGACACGGTGGCTCGACCGGGATCAGCAGCGCTCCTGGCGTGCCTACCTGGTCGGCACCACCCTGCTGATGGACCGTCTCGACCGCGACCTGCGCGAGATGCACGACCTCTCGATGCCGGAGTACGAGATCCTGGTCCGGCTCTCCGAGGCTCCGGACCACCGGATGCGGATGGCCGTGCTCGCCGGCTCGATCAGCCACTCGCGCAGCCGGGTGACCCACACCGTCGCAAGGCTCGAGAAGGACGGCCTGGTCACCAGGAACGCCTGCGTCTCCGACGGCCGCGGGGTCGAGGCAGTCCTGACGGAGAAGGGTTTCGCGCGGCTGCAGGAGGCCGCCCCCACGCACGTCGAGGGGGTTCGCCGCTTCCTGGTGGATCTCGCGGGCGAGGAGGACTTCGCGGCGCTCGGCCGGGTCTTCAACGCAGTCGCCGACAAGCTCGTCGAGGGCAACCCCGACGCGGACATCCGCTGAGCGGGCTCAGTCGCCGGCTGCGTCGCGGTCGATCTGCTTCTCGGCCAGCGGCTCGGGCACCTCGCGATGCCCCGGGCCACCGTCGCGCAGCCACTCCTCGAGCTGCCCGGTGAGCTCGTCGCCGGCCACCCCGGAGAACCACACCGGCTTGCCGCCCCGACGCCGGGCGGCGGCACACGGACGGACGACGACCACGTCGCCTTGGTTGCACTGGTCGAGGCACTCGACCTCGTGGAGCGTCGCTGTCCCCCGAGAGGCGATGTCACGCAGCCGACCGAGCTGACCGTCGTCCCGCGAGTCGCCGTCGCCGAGGGTCTCCCCTGCGCACAGGCCGCAGGCGGTGAGGCCCGGGACCTTCCTGCGGTTGTCGGTGTTGCTCATCGGTTCTCTCAGCGGGGTAGGACGGTCCGGGACGATCCGCCCCGTTTCGGTCAGCCGCTGAGTCTAGGTGCGGCCGGAGCGTCGTACCGAATCGGACGCCCGCGCCACTGCGCCAGACCGACCCGGGCCCCCGCCGAGCCGCCGGATCCTGACGGCTGTGACCTGGTCGATGGTGAGCGGGCGGAATGCCGCAGCGTTGTCTGGGTACGGTGAGTACATGGGAATGATGAGCAAAGTCGTCAAGCTGGGGATCGCCGCGAAGGTCGTCGACGCGGCCCGCAAGCCGGAGAATCAGCAGAAGGCTCGTGAGGCCTACGCGAAGTTCCAGGCGAACCGCCAGAAGAAGCGCTGACCTCGGTCAGCCCGAACGCACACAGCACGAGGCCCCCGGCGTGATCGCCGGGGGCCTCGTCGTTGCTCTGCCGGTGACCGTCAGTCGCGCGTGAGCTTGCGGTGCGTGACCCGGTGCGGCCTGGCCGCCTCGGCTCCGAGACGCTCGATCTTGTTCGCCTCGTAGGCCTCGAAGTTGCCCTCGAACCAGAACCACTTCCCCTCGTCCTCGTCGTCGCCTTCCCAGGCGAGGATGTGGGTCGCGGTGCGGTCGAGGAACCACCGGTCGTGCGAGGTGATGACGGCGCACCCGGGGAACTCGAGCAGCGCGTCCTCCAGCGACTGCAGGGTCTCGACGTCCAGGTCGTTGGTGGGCTCGTCGAGCATCAGCAGGTTGCCGCCCATCTTCAGCGTGAGGGCGAGGTTCAGGCGGTTGCGCTCACCACCGGACAGGACACCGGCCTTCTTCTGCTGGTCGGGCCCCTTGAAGCCGAACGAGGCGATGTAGGCACGGCTCGGCATCTCGAAGTTGGCGACCTTGATGAAGTCCAGGCCGTCGGAGACGACCTCCCAGACGTTCTTGTTCGGGTCGATGCCGCCTCGGCTCTGGTCGACGTAGGAGATCTTCACCGTCTGGCCGACGTTCAGCTCGCCGCCGTCGGGCTTCTCCTCGCCGATGATCATCTTGAACAGCGTGGTCTTTCCGACGCCGTTGGGGCCGATCACACCGACAATGCCCGCCCGCGGCAGGGAGAACGACAGGTCGTGCATCAGCACGCGGTCGTCGAAGCCCTTCTTGAGGTTCTTGGCCTCGAGCACCACGTCACCGAGGCGGGGACCGGCCGGGATGTTGATCTCGGCGAGGTCGACCTTGCGGTTCCGGTCCGCCTCGGCTGCCATCTCCTCGTAGCGAGCCAGACGCGACTTGCTCTTGGCCTGGCGGGCCTTGGGGTTCGACCGCACCCACTCGAGCTCGCGCTCGAGCATCTTGGCGCGCTTGGCGTCCTTCTGGCCCTCGATCTGGAGGCGGGACTTCTTGGTCTCGAGGTAGGTGGAGTAGTTGCCCTCGTAGGGGTGGGTCTTGCCGCGGTCGAGCTCGAGGATCCAGCTCGCGACGTTGTCGAGGAAGTACCGGTCGTGGGTCACGGCCAGGACCGCACCGGGGTACGTCGCGAGGTGGCTCTCGAGCCACTGCACGGACTCGGCGTCGAGGTGGTTGGTGGGCTCGTCGAGCAGCAGCAGGTCGGGCTGCTGGAGCAGCAGCTTGCACAGCGCGACGCGGCGACGCTCGCCACCGGAGAGGTTGTCCACGAGTGCCTCCGGCGGCGGGCACCGCAGCGCGTCCATCGCCTGGTCGAGCCGGCTGTCGAGATCCCACGCGTTCGCGTGGTCGAGGTCGCCCTGGAGGTCGCCCATCTCGGCGAGGAGCTTGTCGTAGTCGGCGTCGGGCTCGCCGAGCTCCTCGGAGATCTTGTTGAACCGGTCGAGCTTGGCCTTGATGTCACCGACGGCCTCCTCGACGTTCTCGAGCACCGTCTTGCCCTCGGTCAGCGGCGGCTCCTGCTGGAGCATCCCGACCGTCGCCTCGGGGTCGATGATCGCGTCGCCGTTGGACGGCTGGTCGAGCCCCGCCATGATCTTCAGCAGCGTGGACTTACCGGTTCCGTTGGGTCCGACGACACCGATCTTGGCCCCGTGCAGGAACGACAAGGTGACGTTGTCGAGAACCAGCTTGTCGCCGTGGGCCTTGCGCACATTGCGCAGCGTGAACACATACTCAGCCATAGTCGAAGAGCCTACGGCGCGCGCCCCCGCCTGCTCCAATCGGCCTGCACCGGTGGGCCCTCAGGCGGCGGGCTGGTCGCGGTCGGCCTGGCCGCCGTCACCCTGCGAGGCCACCGGGTTGCCCCAGCTGTCGAGCTGGGTCGTGACGTCGGCCTCGCGGTGGATCATCTCGGCGAGCTCGTCGTGCAGGTCGGCCTCGGGTCGCTCCGGCTTCGTCGAGCGCACGAAGGTGCTGGTGCCCCGGCACAGGTCGTGGCCGACGAAGCTCGCCTCCACCAGGAGGGTGCTCGAGATCTGACCGTCCTCGCGCTCCCAGGCGTCGCTGCGCAGCCGGCCGTGCACGATCACCGCGTCGCCCTTCTTCACCGAGTCGCTGATGTTGTCTGCGAGGGCGCGCCAGGCGGAGACGGAGTACCAGGTGGTGGTGCCGTCCATCCACTCGCCCTTGCGCTTGATCCGTGGGGTCGAGGCCACCCGGAGGTTGGCCACGCTGATGCCGTTCACCTTGCGGTGCGTGACGTCGCCGCCCACCCATCCGTGGAAGGTCACGTACGTGTCGCCCATGTCGCTGCTCCTTTGCGTCGGTTCGTCCTGATGACGCAAGGCTGCCGCGGCGCGAGGCGAGCCGGGAGCGGCCGTCGTACGCCTTGTGGAAGGGCGACCGACGGGTTGGCTTGTGGACGTGACCCGGCCCGGGTCAGCGCAGGGCGGTCGCGAGGCCGTCGCGGGCGCGACGGTAGGCCTCGAGCTCGGTCTCGATCGGCTCGATGACGAGCTCGTCGGTGACCTCGGCGATCGCCGCGCGGAGGCGACGGTCCGCCGAGCGGGCCTTGCGCCGCGCCCCGAGGGTGGCGAAGAGCCGTGACAGCAGGGCGACCACCACACCTGCGAGCACTCCCCCGAGCAACATCAGGGTCGGCACCGGAAGTCCGAGGTAGTCGGGCGTCGACGGCTCGGGCATCTGGAGGTAGCCCATCACGGCGAGGCCCGCCAGCCAGAGACCGCCTGCGACCGCGACGAAGAACAACAGCCATTGGAGGGTGCGGACGAGCTTCCACCAGATCGGCGTACGCCCGACGCCGAGGTCCGTGCCACCGACCGCACGGTCGAGTGCGTCGTTCAGGTCGTCGAGGCGGGAGACGGACGCGTGGCGGATCGCAGCAGCCCACGGGTGGGTCAGACCCTCGGCCGCGTCGTCGGCGACGGCGCGAACGACGGTGTCGACACGTGCGCGCTCGACCTGGGTCGCCTCGGGCACCGAGGACCGAGCTCCCGCGGTGAGCTCCTTGCCGCGCGGGCCGAGGTCCAGGTGCAGCCGCTTGAGAGGGTCGGGGCGGAAACGGGAGGCCCATTTGGTCACCGGCCAGCCGGTGGCCTGCCGAGCCCGGACCCGGGTGGCCTTGTCGACGGCGTGTACGACTGTGGGCACGCCGGCTGCGTCCGCGAAGGCGTGGACGAGCTCGTTCTTGCGGGCACGAGCGACGTCCGACGGCTTCGCGTCGCCGTTCTTCTCCTGCATCCGCTGCGCGACGCTCTTCACGTCCGCGAGGAGCCGGGTGCGGGTGGCCTTCTTGGCCGCGACGCGAGCCGCGAGCTCCTTCTTCAGCGCCGCGATGCCGTCGCCGTGGCGGGCAGAGGTGGTGAAGACCGGCACTCCCTCGAGACCGTCGTCCTTCAGCAGCCGTTCGAGGTCGGCGACCATCGAGTCGCGGCGCTCCTCCGGCACCTCGTCGATGTGGTTGAGCACGACCAGCATCACGTCCCTGTGCGTCGACAGAGGACGGAGGTACCGGTCGTGGATCGCCGCGTCGGCGTACTTCTGCGGGTCGAGGACCCAGACGAGCACGTCGGTGAGCTTGACCAGCCGGTCGACCTCGACGTGGTGGGCGACCTCGGTCGAGTCGTGGTCGGGCAGGTCCAGCAGGACCAGGCCGTGGAGGTCCTTGTCGTCGTTGGAGGGCGAGTCGAGCATGCTGTTGCGGCTGACCTGGTGGCGGCCCGGCACACCGAGCCAGTCGAGCAGCTCGGCGGACCCCTCGGCGCCCCACGTGCAGGCCATGGTCCAGGAGGTCGTAGGGCGCTTCACCCCGACGGCGGCGAGGTCGAGGTCCGTGATCGCGTTGAACGTCGAGGACTTGCCGGACCCGGTCGCACCTGCCAGCGCGACCACGGTGTGCTCGGCGGACAGCTTGAGCCGGGCGCCGGCCCGCTGAACGACCGCCGCGGCGTCGTCGACCACGGCATCGTCGAGCCGGCCGCGCGCTGCCTCGACCGCCTGCTCCAGACCCTCGACCCGACCGGCGACGTCCGAGGAGCCCTTGCCGACCAGCCGCTTCGCACCCTCCACGAGCGCGGTCATGCTCGCTCTCCGTGGACGTCGTCGGGGGCGATCTTCTGCAAGGAGCTCTCCTCGGCGGGGGTGGGGGCGATCTGGGCGGCGAAGCGCAGGTCGTCGATGCGGCGGGCCACCCCACGGATGTTCTCGGCACCCTGGGGGTCGACGTCGAGGTCGTCGAGCACCTCGAGGTAACGACGACGCTCGGTGTCGAGCAGCTCGGTCACCCGGCGGTTGAGGTCCTTGCGGGCGTTCGCCGCGAGCCGGCGTACCGCCTGGTCCCCGAAGACCGCCTCGAGCAGCTTCTGCCCGATCACCGCGGAGCCCCCGGCGATACCGACCTCCGCGCCCGTGACGCCTGCGGTCGAGGCGAAGACCACGATCATCAGCGCGACGCTGAGGCCGTTGACGCCGAAGGCTAGGAAGCGCGCCGTGGAGCGCTTGTCGGCCCCCTCCGTGCGCACCATCTCGAGCACGCCCTGCTGCCAGTCGCGCACGGCACGCTCCGCCCGGGCGCGGAAGTCCCTCGAGGCCCGGCCGAGGTCGCGCCCGGAGTCCTCGAGCAGGTGGCGGCCGGCCTGGACCGAGCTCCACGACTCCTCGGCCTTCTCGGCGGCGTTCTCGGCGTGCTCGAGGATCAGCGTCTCGAGCCCCGACTCGACGGCGACGGTCACCTTCTCGACCTGGTGCGGGCGGCCCTTGACGGCGCCGACGATGCGGTCGCGGATCCAGCCGACCTTCGTCTCGAGCGAGCGCAGCAGCTCACCGGTGCCGACGAACTCCTGCCAGCGGGCGAGCACCTCACCGCGCAGCAGCGTCCCGTCGGCCGACGCCTCGTCGACCTGCTTGAGCGCCTCGTCGTAGGCCCGGTCGACGTCCTCGCGCAGCCGCGCGACCATCGTGGCCTGGGCAGCCGCCGCGTCGGCGACGTCGTGAGCATGGTGAGACAGGGTCCGGATGGCACCGTCGAGGGTCTGCTTCACCACAGCCGCGCGGGCCCCGGCGTCTGCAGCGAGGGAGTGCAGCCAGCCCCGGATGTCCTCGACCGCCTCGGGCGGCAGCAGCCCGTCGGAGTCGACGCGCCCCTCGGCGATCGTGAACAGCGGCGAGTCCCTGAGACCACGCGTGGTGAGCATCCGGGCGAGGTGGCCGCTGACCTCGCCGATCGCCTCGGCCGGCGTACGGTCGAGCACGATGGCCACGGCGGTGCTTCGCTCGGCGGCGGCCTTGAGGTAGTCCCAGGGCACCTGGTCGGCGTACCGCGCGGCCGAGGTGACGAACAGCCACAGGTCCGCGGCGGCGAGCAGCTGCGCCGCCAGGGTCCGGTTGTGCTCCTCGACCGAGTCGATGTCGGGGGCGTCGAGGACCGCCAGGCCGGGGGGAACGGCGTCGGAGGGCACGAGCTGGAGCGCGCCGGGGTCGCCCGTCGCGCGACTGGTGCGCGCGAGGTCGGGCAGGATCCGGTCCTTGTCGAACCAGTCGGCGTCGGCGGGGTTGTGGACGAGCACCGGTGAGCGGGTCGTGGGCCGCAGGACACCCGGCTCGGTCACGCGGGTGCCGACCAGCGAGTTGACCAGGGTCGACTTGCCGGCGCCGGTCGAACCGCCGACGACGGTGAGCAGCGGGGCGTCGATCTGGATCAGGCGCGGGAGGACGTAGTCCTCGATCTGGTCGATCATCTCGCGCTGCTCTTTGCGTCGCTTCTCGACGTCCGGCAGGTCCAGCGGCAGGTGCGCCGCTTGGAGGGCCTCGCGGAGACGCACCAGCGCCGTGATCATGTCAGTCGGCGTCGCGGGCGTGCTCACCGTCCACCTTCCAGCCAGGGTTGGGTCATTGAAGTTGTACCAGGCACTGTCGGGAAGGCCACGTACGGCCGCAGCACGGCGAGCCGGTCGACCATGGCCTGTCCGCGGGGTACGACGTCCGCTGGAGCCGTGCCGCGAAGGTACCGGTCGTGCAGGAAGCCCAGCTCGATGGCCTGCTCCTGGTACTCCTGCATCGCGCGCAGCGCAGGCTCGCCACCCACTCCCTTGGCGTACTCACGTGCTGCACGGCGGCCCGGGATCCGGACCAGCCAGGGCACCTCGTGGGGAGCGATGAGGCCACGGTTCGCCGCGTCGGTCAGGGCCCGGGCGAGCATCTGGCCCTCGCGCTTCCGCGCCCACACCGCGAAGCCGGCCATGAGCAGGAATGCGGGGACCATGAGGAACAGGTAGGTGAGCACGAAGAACTCCCCGCCGCCGAAGTAGGCGGCGCCGTTCCACAGCGCATGGGCGAGCACAGCCGCGGCGTACCCGAGAAGCGGCGAAGCAACCCGCCAGAAGCTGCTTCGCGTGACCACGGCATAGCCGATCCCGACTCCGAACAGCGCGGTGAAGAACGGGTGCGCGAAGGGGCTGAAGATCCCGCGTACGACGAACGTCCCGGTCACCGCGCCGATGCCGCCGGGACCGATGCCCTCCCCGCCCATGTACGCCGCGGCGAGATAGAGGATGTTCTCGGTGAAGGCGAAGCCGATCCCGACCATTGCGCCGTAGACGATCCCGTCGAGGACACCGTCGATCACCCGGCGGCGCGCGACCACGAGCAGCACCACGAAGACGCCCTTGGCCGCCTCCTCGGTGATCGGCGCGACGATGGCCGCGCTCAGCGACTCGGGCCGGCCGAAGGCGAACGCGTCGAGGGTCTGCAGCACCAGCGCGGCCGCGGTCGCGACGAGCGCACCCCAGCCGAGCGCCATGGCGATCAGGCTGCGCGGCTCGGGCTCGTAACGGTCGAGCCACAGGAACACCGCGACGAGGGGCCCGACGGGCAGCGCCGCGAGCAGCGTGCCGATGACCAGCGCCCCCGGCGCGCCGGAGGCGAGGAGGACGAAGGCCATCACGCCCGCCCCCACCAGCATGGTGACCGTGACAACGACGGTGAACACCACGTTGCCGTGGTGCCGCCTGGTCGCCCCGTTCATGGGGCCGAGCCTATCTGCACCGTGAGCGGCGATTCCGCGTCGCGGCACGCGTCTCGCCCGACGTACAGTGCTGCTGTGAGCGACGACACCCGCAACGACGACATGCTCGTGCCCGCCGACGCGGCGACCCCGCCTGAGGGCACCGACAACCACCAGCCGAAGACGGAGAGCCACGACCCGGCTGTCCCGGAGGCCTATGCGGCGTTCATGCGCCAGGGCTGGGGCGAGCGCGAGCTCGACCTGCCGCCGCATCCCGTGGCGTCGTGGGCCGAGAAGCGCAGGGCGAGGCTCGCGGAGATGTTCCCCGGCGAGCGCCTCGTGATCCCGGCGGGCACGTTCAAGGTCCGCTCCAACGACACCGACTACCGCTTCCGTCCGGAGACCGCCCACACCTACCTGTGCGGCAACCAGACCACCGACGCGGTCCTCGTCATCGAGGACGGCGAGTCGACCCTGTACGCCCGCCCCCGCTCCTCGCGCCAGACCGACGAGTTCTTCCGCGACCGTCAGTACGGCGAGCTGTGGGCGGGACGCCGGCCGTCGCTGAACGAGATGCAGTCCTCCCTTGGTGTGACTTGTCGCCACATCGCGGAGCTCCCTGCGGAGCTGAAGGCCTCGGGCAAGGTGCGGGTGCTGCGGAACGTCGACGCCACCGTCGACGCGGCCGTCGCGGCGGACGAGGCTCGCGACGTGGAGTTCGCGCGAGTGCTCGGCGAGATGCGCCTCGTCAAGGACGCCTGGGAGCTCGAGCAGCTCCAGGAGGCGTGCGACATCACCACGCTCGGGTTCGCCGACAGCGTGCGTGAGTGGGACAACGTGCTCAAGTACGGCGAGCGCTGGATCGAGGGCACCTTCTTCCGGCGCGCCCGCGCGATGGGCAACGACATCGGCTACGACTCGATCGTCGGCGGCGGTCGCCACGCCACGACCCTGCACTGGATCGACAACAGCGGACCGATCAACCCCGGCGAGCTGGTCCTTCTGGACATGGGTGTCGAGGCGTCCTCGCTCTACACGGCCGACGTGACGCGCACCCTGCCCATCGACGGCACGTTCACGCCGCTCCAGCGCGACCTCTACACGCTCGTGCTCGACGCCCAGAAGGCCGGCATCGAGGCGGTCCGTCCGGGTGTGCCGTTCCTTGCCGCGCACAACGCCGCGATGAACGTGATCGCCCACGGGCTCGAGGACATGGGGCTGCTGCCCGTGCCGGCGGAGGAGGCCCTCTCCCCCGACAGCAAGGTCTACGCCCGCTGGACGCTGCACGGCACCAGCCACATGCTCGGCATGGACGTGCACGACTGCGCGCGCGCCTCGCTCGACATCTACCCCAAGGGCAACCTCGAGGCGGGCATGGTGCTCACCGTGGAGCCCGGCCTGTACTTCCAGGAGGACGACCTGCTCGTCCCCGAGGAGCTGCGCGGTATCGGGATCCGGATCGAGGACGACATCGTCGTCACCGAGGAGGGTTCACGGAACCTCTCGGAGGCGCTCCCCCGCGAGGTGACCGCCATCGAGGAGTGGATGGGCGCCCTCCGCGCCTGAGGCGGAACACCGTTCCACGGACGGTCTAGCATCGCCGGATGCAGTCGGCCAGCAGGACACCGGACAACACCGCGACACGGGTGGCTCTGATTCTCGACGCCGGGGGCGCCCGCTCGGCGTACCAGGTCGGTGCTTTGGAGGTGCTGCTGCCTGCCTTGGCAGAACGCGGCACTCGGCCGAGCCTGCTGATCGGCACCAGCGCCGGCGCCCTGCTCAGCGGCGTGCTCACGGCGACGGCTCACCTGGAGCCGGACGACCAGGTCGCGCGGCTCAGGGAGGTGCTCGGCCAGGCCACCAAGCGGCACGTGATCCGGCCGCTGTGGAGGCAGGTGCCAGATGTGCTGGCGCGCTACGCGTCGGAGACGCTGGGCCTGTCGTCCTTCCGTCTGCGCGGGTTGTTCGGGACCCAGCCGCTTGCTCATACCCTCGCGCGGTCCATCGACTGGGAAGCCCTGCACCGCAACGTCGAGGAGGGTCGCGTCGAGGCCTCTGTCGTCACGGCGACGTCCGTGCGGACCGGGCAGGTCGTGATGTTCACCGAGTCCGGCTCCCCGGTGCCACCCTCGGCCCCCCAGCACCACCGTCGCTACGTCGCCACCAGGCTCAACGTCTCGCACCTTATGGCCTCGGCGGCCATCCCCGCCCTCTTTCCCTCCGTGCGCGTCCATGAGCCTGCCGAGGCCGCGGGGTGGTACGTCGACGGCGCGACCCGCCGTCGCGTACCACTCGCTCCGGCGCTCGAGCTGAATGCCGATCGCGTGGTGGCGGTCGGCACGGGTGCGCTCCACCCACCGACTCCGGACCCCGACCTCGACGCGGTCGACGTCGACCTCGGAGACGGTGGGGCGACCCTGCTCGGGTCGGTCATGGACGACCCGATGCGCCAGGACCTGCGGCGGCTCGCGGAGATCAACGCGATGACCGAGGACCCGGAGCTGGGCCCGGTCCTCGAACGCCACCGCGAGGCCCGCGGCCTGTCGCCGTACCGCACGGTGCCCCACGTCGCAGTCGCCCCCGAGAACGGCGAGGAGCTGGCCCGCACCGCGATGCAGGTCTTCCGCGCCAACCACGGATCGCTGCGCCGCACCCTCGGCGATCCCGACATGCAGATCATGCACCGGCTGCTCGGCAGCGACAGCCCGCTTCAGGGCGAGCTCCTGTCCTATCTGTTGTTCGACCCCGACTTCTTCGACGCAGCTTCCGAGCTCGGGCGTCGCGACGCCCGGCGTTGGGTCGAGGACCATCCCGGCCTGTGGCGGACCGACGGGCATGCCGACCCAGTGAGCTGATGTGCTCGAACGGTCACGAATCTCCCAAAGACGGTCGAGGGTCGGTCGCACCCGAGAATGCCCCCTCAGGGCGGGACCGTTCGGTCGGTCCCTGCCGGATGCCCGGGTCAACTCAGGCATACTGGGCCGTGGATCGGACGAGTCGGACTGAAAGTTGCGCGGAGGTCATCCCGATGCTCGGTCAGAGGTGAGGTCCGATCCCCCGCCCCCGTAGCTCAGCTGGATAGAGCGGCAGACTTCTAATCTGATGGCCGCAGGTTCGAATCCTGCCGGGGGCGCTTTTGTGGTGATGTCGCAGGACATGACCTGGTCATCAGGCCGGATCCCTCTAGGCAGGCCGGCCAGGGTCCTCGGATGCGGTCCACGGCCGGGCTCGCGGGATCCACGCCCGGACCGCACGTCGGTAGGACTCGTACTCGGAGCCGAACCGGTTGCGGAGCACCGGCTCCTCGTGGAAGCGGGCGAACGCCGCGGTGGCCGCCCAGACGAGGAACCCGTACGCCAGGACCCACCAGCTGCCGTGCCACAGCGCCTGGCCGAGGATGATCGTCACGACCGCGACGTACATCGGGTTCCGGACGTAGCGGTAGAGGCCCTCCACCACGAGCCTCTCCGTCGGCGCCACGGGTGCGGGCGTGCCCCGGGCAGCGACGAAGTCGGCGAAGCACGCGACCAGCGCGACCAATCCGGCCAGGCCCACCAGCAGTCCTAGGGCCTGTATCGGCCACGTCGTCGCGCCGGCGGTCGCCCGGCCGATGAACCACGGGAGCAGGCCTGCGACGACTCCCGGCGTGACGAAGAAGAACACCACGCTGCCTGTCACTGCCTGTCCAGGTCTCATCTGGCGATGCTCCCAGGCGACCCGAGCCTCCAGGGCCGAAAGTCCCCTTTGACCCAGGATTCTGAAGGTAAAGACGGGTTTCTACACTCCCTGCGTCGCCGCGATCCGGCGACGTACCAACAACTGAGGGAGCCCATCTTGCTGCTTTCACCCGAGTCCGAGGCCGTGGTCAAAGCCACCGCGGCCGTGGTCGCCGAACACGCCGTGGAGATCACGTCCCGGTTCTACCCGTCGATGTTCGAAGCCCACCCCGAGCTGCTGAACGTGTTCAACAAGGGCAACCAGGCCAACGGCGAGCAGCGACAGGCGCTGGCCTCCGCCGTGGTCGCGTACGCGACCCAGCTGGTCGACCCTGACGCTCCGTCCTTCCGCCCCGTCATGCAGCGCATCGCCCACAAGCACGTGTCGCTCGGGATCCGCCCGGAGCAGTACACGATCGTCGGCCATCACCTGATGAAGGCGGTCGGGGAGGTTCTCGGCGATGCGGTGACGCCTGAGGTCGCCCGGGCCTGGGACGAGGTGTACTGGCTGTTCTCCACGCAGCTGATCGCGGAGGAGGCACGCCTGTACACGCTGGCCGGTGTCGACCCCGCGACACCGTGGCGCAAGTACGCCGTGATCGAGCGCGTGGAGGATGCGCTCGACACCGTCACGCTCGTCCTGCGCCCGATGGACGGCGCCCCGGTGCCGCCGCACGCACCCGGTCAGTACGTGTCCGTGGCCGTGGACCTGCCTGACGGCTCGCGCCAGCCGCGGCAGTACACCGTCTCGACGGGGGCTCGTGAGAACTCCCTCCAGATCACGGTCCGCCGCCTCCGGGGCAGGGACGGCGCTCCGGACGGCATGGTGTCGACGTACCTGCACGAGCACGTCTCGACCGGTGACGTGCTGGAGGTCGGACCGCCGGCGGGCGACCTGGTGCTCGACGAGGGCGAGAACCCGTTGGTGCTGATCAGCGCAGGCGTCGGGATCACCCCCGTCGCGGCGATCCTCGATGACCTGTCCGCACGCGGAGTGAACCGTCCGGTCACGGTGGCGCACGCCGACAGGTCCGCGGACAGCCACCCGCTCTTCACGGCGGTCTCGGCGTCCGTGTCCGCGCTCGGGACGGTGGAGACCCACACCTGGTACGAGCGCGTCGACGCGGCCGGTGAGGAGCGCGGCGCGAGGACCGGCCTGATGGACCTGGCGAGTGTTGAGGTGCCGACCGACGCGGACGTGTTCATGTGCGGGCCCCTGCCGTTCATGCGCGACGCCCGGGCGGAGCTCATCCGCCGCGGACTGCCGACGACGCGGATCCGCTACGAGGTGTTCGGACCGGACATGTTCGCCGGAAGCTCGCTGGGCTAGCGAACGCCGCGTGATGACCTTCACGGTCGTCGCGCTCGTCAGGACGACGGGAACACCCCGGACCTCGTCGGGTCCGGGGTGTTCCCGTCCTGGGGCTTCAGTGCCGGGAACGGTCCGCGTGCGGGCCGTTCCCGCGTCCCGCCCGGAGCCGTGCGCTCATCACCGTCGCCCAGGCGAGAACGAGGACCACGACGAGCGCCAGCCGCACGCTGATCCCGTCCTGGTCGGGCCACCAGCTCAGGGCGAAGCCGACTACCGCCGTCACTGCGCTGTAGACCGCCCAGCCCGTCTGCCGCTCGCGGCGGAACACACGAGCGACGACGAGGCATGCCACCAGGGCGAGGTCGAGAGCGACGCCGGCAGCGACGTCGTGCATGACGCTGTGCCAGCTCGCGGAGCCGTCGGCTGAGGGTACGCCGGGCGGGAAGCCGAGGCTGGGATCGGTCACGAAGATCCCTCCCGCGACCATGCCGAGACCGAAGGCCGCGTAGAGCCCCGAGGCCCACGCGCCGGACCGTCCCGGCGGCAGGGCGCGCCTCATCCCGACTGCGAACGCGACGGACAACATCCCGGTCGCGACGAAGTTGCCGATCTGGACCCACCCCAGGTCGCCCAGGCTCAGCAGGCTGAGCGGGTGGGTGGCGAGGTCGAACCCGTCGCGGGTCAGCACCTGGGCGAGCGCGACCGTGGTGAACAGCGGTCCTGCGACGAGGCCGCAGGTGAGCAGGGCTCCGGTGCTCTTGGTGGTGGGTGCGGCAGTGACGGTCGACGTGGACATGAGGATCACCGACTCCTAGCTGGTTGGTCTGGACCTATCACCTGCGACGTCGGAGCCGACCACGCTCCCTCGACATCTGGGCCGGAACGGATCTCGAGGAGAGGACTACGCTGGCGGATGTCGACATCGCTCCGACCGTTCCGACGTCTCGGATGAACGGTGTCCCGACCGGGGGCACCCGAGATCAGGAGGGAACGATGAAGTACATCCTCATGAGCTACGGCACCCAGGCCGACTGGGACGCCGGCCGGGAGTACCAGCAGGAACACCCGGAGGAGCAGTTCGGGCCGGCGGACGCGGCGGCCCAGGAGCTGGTTGCCTCCGGTGAGCTCGTCTACACGGCCGGACTGGCCGACCCCACCCACACCCAGACGATCGAGCTGCTCGACGGCTCCCCGGTCGTCACGGACGGCCCGTACGCAGAGGCCAAGGAGTTCCTGGCCAGCTTCGGCATCATCGACGTCGACAGCCACGACCGGGCGGTGGAGATCGCGGCCGGCATGGCGCAGGCGTTCGGCCGGGTCGAGCTGCGTCCGATCGAGGGTGACGGCGCCGACGTATGACATGACGACCGACGCGGCCACCGACGACCTGCTGCGTGTGCTGACGCCGCAGGTCGTCGGTGCGCTCGTCCGTCGGTACGGCCACTTCGACATCGCCGAGGACGCGGTGCAGGAGGCGCTGCTCGCGGCCGCCACCCAGTGGCCACGCGAGGGGGTGCCGGACGATCCGCGCGCATGGACGATCCGCGTTGCCTCCAGGCGCATGACCGACATGCTTCGCGCCGAGCAGTCCCGTCGACGACGCGAGGACACCGTCGCACGGCTCAGGCCGAGCCCCGTCTCCGAAGAGGCAGTCGACGACCGACCGACGACCGACAGGGACGACTCGCTCCTGCTGCTGTTCCTGTGCTGTCATCCCTCCCTGTCGGTCGCCTCACAGATCGCGCTCACCCTGCGCGTGGTGGGTGGCCTGACCACGGCAGAGATCGCGCACGCGTTCCTCGTCCCTGAGACGACGATGGCGCAGCGCATCAGCAGGGCCAAGCAGCGCGTCGTCGAAGCCGGTGGTCGCTTCCGCATGCCCTCGCCGGACGGGTACGCCGAACGTCTGGGTGCCGTGCTTCACGTGCTGTACCTCGTGTTCAACGAGGGCTACACCGCGACCTCGGGCTCCACCCTCCAGCGCACCGAGCTCTCCGGCGAGGCGATCCGGCTCACCCGCATGGTCCACCGGATGCTTCCCGAGGACGGCGAGGTCACCGGCCTGCTCGCGTTGATGCTCCTGACCGACGCTCGTGGCCCGGCCCGCACGCGTCCCGACGGAGACCTCGTCCCGCTGTCCGAGCAGGACCGGGGCCTCTGGGACCGTGGCCTGATCGCTGAGGGCCGTGCGCTCGTGGACGAGGCCCTCTCCCACGGCAAGCCCGGGTCGTACCAGCTCCAGGCAGCCATGGCCGCCGTGCACGCTGCCGCAGAGAGGGCCGAGGACACCGACTGGCAGCAGATCCTGGGGCTCTACGAGCTCCTCGAGCGGATCGAGGACAACCCGGTCGTCGTCCTCAACCATGCCGTCGCCGCGGCGATGGTGCACGGGCCCCAGGCCGGGCTCGACATGCTGAGCCGCCTGGAGCACGACAGCCGTATGAACAGGACCCACCGGCTCGACGCGGTGCGAGCCCACCTCCTGGAGATGGTGGGTGACGACGGCGCGGCAATCGCCTTCTACCGTCAGGCCGCAGGGCGTACGACGAGCCCGCCGGAGCGCCGCTACCTCGAGGGCCGCGCGGTCTCTCTCGAGAGCAAGGGAAGCGAGACCGCCGACGAGGGCGGGTGAGCTCACTCGCTCCAGCCGGCGCGGTCGATGGCGCGCTTGAAGGCGTCGACGTCCGGGATCGCCAGCCCGGGGTCGTCAGGCCACTGCTCGACGAGCTCGCTCGCCCAGTCGGCCCACTCCGCGACGAGCTTGTAGAAGTCGCTGATGAAGCTCCCCACCAGCACCGTCTGCGCAGCACGCTCCTGGAACGGTGCCTCCCCGGCCAGATAGGACCGGGCCGCCTCCAGGCTGCCGGCGTTGCGCTCCTCGGCCCACGCCCGCGCGCTCGCGAGAGTGGCCAGCGCGTCCTCCCGCGTGCCGTTCTCGGCGAAGAAGATCTTCAGCAGGTGCTCGGACTCGAGCACGAACCCCGCGGCGGGTTCCCGCAGCCATGAGGCCAGCGCGCGGCGACCTTTGCGCGTGATGCTGTAGACGGTGCGCGGCCGGTCCCCGACCCGCTCCTCCTTCGCTCGCGCATAGCCGTTCGCCGCGAGCTTCTTCGGCTCCTCGTAGAGCTTGCTCTGCGCGCGCGGCCAGATGCGACCGAGGCTGCGGTCCATCTGCTGGGTGAGCTCGTAGGTGCTCCACGACCTCACCGCGAGCAGACCCAGGATCGCGTAAGACGTGGTGCTCAGCCTGCCGGCTCTTGACATCCGGTGCCTCCCGGCGTACCACAGAAATAGTCCCCTTGGGAGTATAGGCAACCGAGAGAAGGCGACACCATGGGAGACACCAAGACACAGCACGTCGACCCTTCGAACCTCGAGCAGAGCCGTGCCTGGGACGGCGACGAAGGCGAGTTCTGGGCCGCGAACCGGAAAGCCTTCGACGACGCGGTCGCCGCCTACCACCAGTCCCTCCTCGCCGCAGCCGCAATCCAGCCCGGCTTCCGCGTACTGGACATCGGTTGCGGCACCGGTCAGGCCACGAGGGACGCGGCACGCATCGCCACCTCCGGCCGGGCGGTCGGCGTCGACCTGTCCAGCAAGATGCTGCACGTAGCGCGCAGGCTCGCGGAGGAGGAAGGTCTGCGCAACGTCGACTTCGAGTACGCCGACGCGCAGGTCCACCCCTTCGAGCCGGCGTCGTTCGACGTCGCGATCAGCCGCACGGGGACGATGTTCTTCGGCGACCCCGTCGCGGCGTTCACGAACATCGCCCGGGCGGTACGGCCGGAAGGCCGCCTGGTCATGGTCGCCTGGCAGCCACCGTCGGAGAACGAGTGGTTCACGTCGCTGGTCACCGCGATGGCGCAAGGTCGCGACCTCCCCGCTCCGCCGCCGGACGCGCCTGGACCCTTCACCCTCGCCGACCCCGGCCGGGTAGCTCCGCTGCTCACTGCGGCGGGACTCGTCGACCACCGGTTCGAGGACATCCACGCACCGATGTACTTCGGCGCGGACGCTGCCGCGGGGCATCGCCTCCTCGGCGACCAGACCGCCTGGATGCGCGACGGCCTCGACGACGCAGCCAAGCAGCGAGCCCTCGACGACCTCTACGTCAGCATCAAGGCACACGAGACGCCCCGAGGAGTGTTGTACTCCTCGGCGATGTGGCTGATCACCGCGACGCGGCGCCCCTGACGGGACCGCAGGCCGAGTCCGTCAGACCGGAAGGTGGCGCCTGCCGTGACGGGTGGCCGTCAGGAGCCCGCCGAGCAGGTGCTGCCGGTACGCCGGGTCGAGGTACATGTTCACCTCGTGCCCGAGGGCGGTGTACCAGGAGAGCCCCTCCCCGACGCGGTGCTGCCAGCTCATCGGGTGGTCACCCATCACGCCGGAGACCGGCTCGTAGCCGTCCGGGTACTCCTCCGACGGCAGGTGCGACGTGTTCGGGTCCTGCAGGTAGGTCGACTCGTCGATGCTCAGCAGGACGTTCGCCCGGTCGCGCGGGTTGGCCTTGAAGGAGTAGAACTCCTCGAGCGGGATCTGCCACCGCTCGGGCAGGTGTCTCGTCGAGATGTGCCTCGCCGACTCGCGCACGATCACGCCGGGCTGCTCCAGCGGGTGCGCCAGGAAGCGCCCACCGGCGAGGAGCCTTGTGTAGAACGGCCAGTCGTACTCCGTGTCCGCGGCGGAGTGGACTCCCGCCCATCCCCCGCCGTCGAGGACGAACCTGCGCAGCGCGGTGCGGCCCGGCGGGGTCATCACCTCGGCGGTCGTGTTGAGGAAGACCACCGCGGTGAACCGGCGCAGGTTGCGGTCGGTGAAGACGGCCGGGTCCTCGCTCGCCTCGACGGCGAAGCCGTTCTCGGCGCCGAGCTGCTCGATGGTCGCAACCCCCACCGGGATCGAGGCATGGCGGTAGCCGCCGGTGCGCGAGTAGACGAGGACGCGGTGCGCACGCCCCGGGCCGGCGGCCGCGCCGGTCAGGCCCAGCGCCGGAGCAGCCGCCACCGAGACACCCAGCGCGCCGGCCCCTCGCAGGACCGCCCGCCGGGTCGAGCCCCGGAGCTGTGAGCGCGCGGCCTGGTCGCTGTCGTGCTGGCACATGGTCAGACCTCTTTCCTGGAGCCACCGGCGATGCCGCGGGCGATGCGCAGCGCGTTGGCCATGATCGTGAGCGTGGGGTTGAAGCCCGGGAAGGTCGGGAAGGTCGAGGCGTCGGCGACGTACACGTTCTCGACGTCGTGGAGCCGTCCCGAGGGCGCGCACACCGAGGTGCGTGGATCGGTGCCCATGCGTGCGGTGCCGGCGAGGTGCGCCGTGTAGGTGATCCCGTCGTTGAGCAACGGCATCGGCAAGGTGACCGCACCGACCGCTCCGGGGGCGAGCTCGTGGATCGCCTGCATCCGTGCGCCGAGGTAGACCGCCGCCGCCTTCTCGTGCTGGTGCGGGCTGTAGGTGATCCGGGCCGCCGGGAAGCCGAGGAAGTCGCGCACCTTCGGGTCGAGGTCGACGCGGTTCTCGGCCTGCGGAAGGTCCTGGTGGATCAGCTGCGACCCGGCCGTCCGTGCGTGCAGGATGCCCGCCTTCATCAGCTGCTTGAGCCGGCTGCCGTAGCCGACCATCCCGGCCAGCATCGTCGCGGCCCCCACGGCCGGGATCGCCGACCCGACCTGGACGATCCCGCCGGCGATGTAGGGCACACCGAGCGCGCTGACCTCCGGCCCCGTGAACGGCCCGACGAGGTCGTCGATCTGCAGCGTCGTGCTCTGCGCGCGCAGCGGCTTGATGTCCTCGGCGTACAACGCCGCCGCCAGCGTGAAGTTGTGGAACATCATGTTCCGGCCGACCTGGTCGGAGCGGTTCCCGAGCCCTCGTGGATGCGCGTTGCTCGCCGAGAGCAGCAGCAGCCGGGCGGTGTTGATCGGGCTGCCGGCCAGCACGACGGTCGTGGCCGGCAGCCTGTGACGCCGACCGTGTACGTCGGTCCAGTGCACGGCCCGGGCCCGCCGCCCGTTGCGGGTGGTCTCGATGCGGTGCACGTACGCCCGGTCGAGGACGCGGACCCGGCCGGTGCGCATCGCGGGGTTCAGCCAGGACACGAGCGCGTCGCCGCGGGCGTTGATGGTGCACCCGAAGCCGGAGCACAGGCCGCACGAGTTGCAGGCGGGCCTGCCGTCGAAGGGCCGGGAGTTGACCGCCGCCGGATAGGGGTAGGCCTCGAAGCCGAGCCGGCTCGCACCCTCCGCCACCAGGCTCGCCGCGTGCCCTGTCGGGTTGGGCGGCATCACGAACTGCCGCCGCCGCGGGGACTGCTCGAGGGTCCGTGCGGGCATCCGGCGGCGGTCGCCCTGGATCCCCACCCGGTACTCGACCAGGTCGTAGAACGGGGCGAGGTCGTCGTAGCCGATCGGCCAGTCGGCGACCTGGGCCCCCTCGACCGGACCGAGGTCGGAGAGCTGGGTGAAGTCCTGCTTCCAGAACCTCGGCGTCTTCGCGTTGTAGTGCAGCGACGTGCCTCCGACCGCGGCACCGAGCTGGCCCAGCGCGCCCTTCGCCGAGCGGGCGATGCCCTGTGCCGCCTCGGCCTGCGTCCGGGTGGTGTACGGCTCGAGCAGCGGGTCGGGGAAGCCGAACTGACGCGTCCCCTTGATCTCGTCGCTGCCGTAACGGGTGTCGAGCTCGCCGCTGGGCACCTTGCCGAGCCCCGGCCGCAGGTTGCGCCCGCGTTCGAGGACGGTGACGTCCCAGCCCTGTCGTGCCAGCTCCCAGGCGACCGCGCTGCCCGCGGCGCCGGAGCCGACCACCACTGCCTCTCGGCTCATCGGGACTCCCCCTCCGCGAGACGCGTCGAGCGCACCAGCGCCTCCGCCATCGAGCGCATCAGGTCGAGCTGCTCGGCGACGTCATCCGGGGGCGTCGCGAGACGCGCGGCCTCCTCGCGCAGCCCGCTGAGCCGTCCGCCGGACCTCGCGAGCATCCCGTGGAGCAGCTCGGTCGACCCCATGGCGACCGCCGCACCGGCGTCGGTGCCGAGCAGGTCGGTCACGACGTCGAGCGGGCCGGAGCTCTCCGGGTGGAGCACCTGCTCACGCGTGTAGCCACGGGGCTGGGTGTCGCCCTCGTAGTCGGTGGTGCGCCATCCCACGAGGTCGCGGTTGCCGCCGTACTCGGGAGCGCCGTAGAGGAACTCGAGCGTGTGCGGCACGACGAGGTCGAGCATCGCCCGCACCCGCGGGTCGTCGCTCTGCTGGAGCGCGAGGTCGCGAGCCGGACCGGGCAGGGTGGAGAAGCCGCCCGGCACCGACGCCTCGAGCGCGGCCAGGCCCTCGCGGTACACACGCTGGTAGCCCTTCACCCGCCCGTTGCGCTCCAGCGACCGGCGGCCCCGCGAGCCCTCGATGCGCAGCCGCCACGCCTTCGTCTCGTAGCGGTCGAGGCGCAGGAACTTCTCGAAGTGGTTGGTGCGCGAGCCTCCGCGGTCGGAGAACGGCCCGCCCGCGTAGATCCGCGGCGGCGAGACCGTGAACGCGGCGAGCAGCGCGTCGATGGCCTCGTGACAGCCCGCGGCGACGGCGCCCGGCACGGTGTCCTCCGGTACGCCGGGCACGACGCGGTCGACGACCGCCTCGAGGGTCCGCATCTCGCCGGGGCGGAGGAACCGGGCGCGGTCGGCGCCGAGGGGCACGGCGACGGCAGACGAGCCCGAGGCGCCAGCCCCTGCGAACAGCGCCACCCCGGCCACGGCGGCGCCCTGGATCGCGGCTCGCCGCGTGATCTCGATGTCCTGGGTCACAGGATGTGTAACGCGTTCTAGCCCTGCCCGGTTACGGGCACTGCCGAACAGGCGGCCTGCTCACTGGCCGTGGCGGGCCGTTGACACCTCGGGGCCGTCTCCCTAGGGTCCGACAGGCACCCGCACAGGGAGCTTGGGGAGGGACCGAGCCCTGGAGATCCTGTGCCCCACGACCACGACCGTTCCCCCATCCCCGACCTGACCCGCCGGCAGCTGCTCCGCGGCGCCGCGGCCACGGGAGCGCTCGGCGCGCTGCCGACACTGACCGGTCCCCCCGCCTTCGCGGCGGGACGCAGGCGCGACGTCGCGGTGCTCGGCGGCGGGATGGCCGGTCTCGCAGCCGCGCACGAGCTCGTCGAACGAGGCTTCCGCGTCACCGTCTACGAGCCGACGGCACTCGGCGGCAAGGCCCGCAGCATCCCGGTCGCCGGCACCGCGAGGGGCGGTCGGCGCGACCTGCCGGGCGAGCACGGCTTCCGCTTCTTCCCCGGCTTCTACCACCACGTCCCCGACTCGATGCGGCGCACGCCGTACGGCAAGAACCCCAACGGCGTCTGGGACAACCTGGTCGACGCCACCGGGAGCAAGTTCCTGCGGGCGGGCGACCGCGCCGACGCGGGACCGTTCGGGCTCGGCCCCGACTACGAGCAGCTGCTCACGCCGGACGGTCTGCGCCGCTACCTGATGGACGGGCTCTACATGCGCGGCATCCCGCCACACGAGCTCGCCTACTTCGTGGACCGGCTGATGGTCTTCCTGACCAGCAGCGACGAGCGCCGCTTCGGCCAGTGGGAGCACGTGAGCTGGTGGGACTTCATCGCGGCCGAGGACAAGTCGGCGGAGTACAAGACCGTGCTCGCGGCCGGCCTCACGCGCAACCTCGTCGCGGCGAAGGAGACGGTCGCGAGCACCCGGACGATCGGCAACATGGGCGAGGCTTTCGTCTACAACATCATGGGCAGGGGCAACGACGGCTCGGTCGACCGCGTGCTCGACCTCCCCACGAACGAGGCCTGGATCCGACCCTGGGTCCGCCACCTGAGGTCGCTCGGCGTGCGGTTCGTCATGGGACAGCGCGTGGAGTCGCTCGCCGTCCGGGGTGGCCGGATCACCGCCGCGCGCATGCGTGACAGGCGAGGGCGCCGGAGCCTCGTCCGGGCGGACTGGTTCGTCAGCGCGATGCCCGCCGAGCGCGCCCGGAGGCTGTGGAGCCGGGACGTGCTCGCCGTCGACCCTCGCCTGGAGCTGATGGACGACCTGTTCACCGACTGGATGGTCGGCATCCAGTACTACCTGCGCCGCAAGGTCGACATCACCCGCGGCCACATCACCTTCATCGATGCGCCCTGGGCTCTCACCGCGCTCACGCAGGCGCAGTTCTGGCCCGAGCGGGACTTCCCCGAGGCGTACGGCGACGGCAGGGCGGTCGACTCCCTCTCGGTCGACATCTCCAACTGGGACGCCCCCGGCATCCTCTTCGGCAAACCGGCCAAGCGCTGCACCGCCCAGGAGGTCGCCCAGGAGGTGTGGGCGCAGATCCAGCAGCACCACACCGCCGGCGACAAGCTCCCCGACGGGATCGTGCACTCCTGGTTCCTCGACCCCGGGATCCGCTGGGACCCGGCGGCCGGGCGCAACCGCAACGCGACGCCCCTGCTGGTGAACACCGTCGGCTCCTGGGAGCGGAGGCCGACGGCACGAACGAAGATCCCGAACCTCTTCCTCGCCGGCGACTACGTCCGCACGAACGTCGACCTGGCCACGATGGAGGGCGCCAACGAGTCGGGGCGGGCAGCCGCGAACGCGATCCTCGACGCGGCCGACTCCCCTGCCGAAAAGGTCGAGATGTTCACGTTGTACCGTCCTCCGGAGTTCGAGGCCCTCAAGGCCGCGGACGCCGAGCTCTACCGGGCGGGGCAGCCGAACGTCTTCGACGTCCCGGCCGGCTCCAGTGCATGAGCCGCTCAGGTCACGGTTCGGTCCAGACCGGAGTGGCGGGGTGTTTCGGGCACTGAGCCACGGGTAGACGTAGCGAGGCCCCGCAAAGTACGAGTTTGCGGGGCCTCAAAATTTGACAGCTGCTTGACGACAGCCATCTCGCGGACGCGTTCACCGGATCCCCTGACCTCGTCAACGGCCGCAGGAACGCGTAGTCCCTGTCCGGGATCCGAACTTCGTCCGGTCCCGCCGGTCGGGCGGTCCTCCGCCGGCGTGAGACAAGTTTTACCGCCCTTGGGAGCATCCGGCAAGGGACCTAGGTCCCCCGGGCTAGCACATCTGGTAGGACAAGCCCGACTCGGGGGGTCATTTCACCCAGATGCTGTCTACTACCTTTGCGCTACCTGTCACTGCTCCCCGAGGGCGTCGGCGATCGCCTTCTCGGTGTTCGCGAGCAGGTCCTCCGCGCTCGTGAAGTCCACCTTCTCGTCGTTCACGGTGACCGTCGGGGTCCCGGTGTAGCCGGCCTTGGACCACGCCTCCGTGGCGTCCTCCACCCAGGGCTCGAACTTGAGGTCCGCGATCGGGCCGGTGATCGCGTCCTCGTCCGCTCCGGCGTCGACGGCCATGTCGATCATCTGCTCGTCGGACAGCCCGGCGCCGCCCTCCTCGGGCTGGTTGGCGAACAGGGCGTCGTGGAACTCGACCGCCACCTCGGCCCCGGCGGTGTCGAGCACGACGGCCAGGGCGTTGGCGGCCCGGGTGGAGTACTGGTCCTCGGACGCGCGGTCGAGGAAGGACACCACGTGGTACCTCACCTCGACGTCGCCCGACGCGGCGTACTCCTTGAGCCGTTCGGAGCTGGCCTCCTCGAAGAGCCCGCAGTAGGGGCACATCATGTCCTCGTAGACCGTCACCGTGACTGGCGCGTCGTTGTCGCCCATGGCGAGCGCGTAGTCGTCGACGGCGTTGTCCGGCGGGGTGCTCGTCTGCCCCTCGCCGTTGCCGCCCTGCTGGAGACCCACGGCGATGGCGATGACCACGAGCAGCACGCCGATGACCGACGCGGCGACCACCAGCGCTCGGCTACGGCGCTCCTTGCGCTCGTGCTCGGCGCGGATGGCGGCCGCACGCTCCGAGGCGCGCTGCATGTTGGCCTGCTTGGTCGCCTTCGACTGCTTCTTGGTCATCGCGTCGGATCTCCGGTCATGGTGTGCTCGGGGGTGCGGTCGTACACCAGTCGATTGTCCAACGCCCAGCGAGAGCGAGGCCTCCAAACGAGCCAAAGGGAGGCAAAGAGGAGACCAAGGTCCCGAGCTATCTCCCAGGGGTACTTGTCGGTCGCGTTCGCGTCGTACCCACCACCACCGAAGCAGCCGCAGTCGATCTGCAGCTCCCGTGCCCACGCGGACGAGATCCCGATGATGAAGGCGAGGAAGAGCACGGCGGACACCACTGCGCTCGCCCGGACGAGCAGGCCGACCACGAGCAGGATGCCGACCACGACCTCGACGATCGGGAGGGCGTACCCGATGGCGGGGACGATCGCCTCGGGGAGCAGCTGGTAGGCGCGTACCGCCCGGACGCTCGACTGAAGGTCGGGCAGCTTCAGCAGCCCGGCAACGATCCAGACACCCCCGACGACGAGCCGCGCCGCCAACCCGATCCAGCCCATGGAGTCATGCTAGGGAGAGGCGGCAACCCACCACTGAGTAGGGTGCTAGTCGTGAATGACCGTCTGGTGTGGATCGACTGTGAGATGACCGGCCTCGACCTCGGCGCTGATGCGCTGATCGAGGTGGCGGCTCTCGTGACCGACTTCGACCTCAACGTCCTCGGCGAGGGCGTCGACGTCGTGGTCAAGCCTCCCCAGGAGGCGATCGACCAGATGGACGACTTCGTGCGCAACATGCACACCGTCTCGGGGCTGCTCACCGAGCTCGACAACGGCATCACGCTGCGCGAGGCGGAGGAGCAGGTGCTCGCCTACATCAAGGAGCACTGTCCCGAGGGCAGCCGCCCTCCCCTGGCGGGCAACACCGTCGCCACCGACCGGGCGTTCCTCCAGCGCGACATGCCCGAGCTCGAGTCGTTCCTGCACTACCGGATCGTCGACGTGTCCTCGATCAAGGAGCTGGCGCGGCGCTGGTACCCCCGCACCTACTTCAACTCCCCGCCGAAGACGGGCAACCACCGGGCGCTCGCCGACATCCAGGAGAGCATCGAGGAGCTGCGCTACTACCGCGCCGCCGTCTTCGTCCCGCCGCCCGGTCCGGACTCCACGGCCGCCAAGGCGCTGGCTGCCGAGCACGGCGGCTCGCTCACCGGCGGCACCGGAGAAGAGCTCGCCGAGGAGCCGTCCGCCGAGGCGACCGAGCCCTCGGCCACGTCCGCCGTCGAGGTCCCCGGCACGGAACAAGACCCTGGTCAGAGCAGCTCGTAGCAACAGGTACACTCTTCCCTGCTCGGCTCCTCGTGGCGCGCCAGGAGGAGCCGCGTGACTGCACAGTCACGTGCATGGTGGGCGTAGCTCAGTTGGTAGAGCACCTGGTTGTGGTCCAGGATGTCGCGGGTTCGAGTCCCGTCGTTCACCCCAAGGCCCCATCTGCGTCAGCGCAGGTGGGGCATCTTGCTTTCCGCCAACGCGTCTCGTGAGGCTCCGGCGTTCGTGGACTCGGGCAGAGCGCACGCCGCGCGATCCCAGTAGATGCGACGGCACCGGAGCCGGCACCACGCCACGAACCAGCTGCAGTGCCACTGCCTGCTGGCCTGGCGGATCTCGGACAGAGACGCCCAGTTCCTGCCGAAGCTCATCTTCGTCACTTCCCTGCCTATTCAGACAAGACCGACCCTAGGGCAACAGCCACCGGCGCGAGATCGAATCAGCGACAGGCACCGATCGTCCAGACGTCGTCGGCGGCGGAGGGGCTCGTGGCGCGACGGAAGGCCTCGTCGAAGTCCATCCGCTCGAGGTCGCCGTCACGGCGCGCGACGACCACCGTGGGAGGCACGATCGAGGCGCTCCACCGCGCCATGTCGACGCAGCCGGGGAAACGCTGCGCATGCGCGCGGCGCCAGGTGGGGTGGTCGACAGCGCGGCTCAGCGAGCTCGTGCCGGCGTCGAAGGGCTCGGGGCGCCCGCCGGCGTCGGCGACCAGGGTGGCCGGTACGGCGTACGCGATCACCA
The DNA here is from genome assembly GCA_963701425.1 of uncultured Actinomycetota bacterium. Taxonomy (GTDB): domain Bacteria; phylum Actinomycetota; class Actinomycetes; order Propionibacteriales; family Nocardioidaceae; genus Nocardioides_C. The sequence goes on from CAVPAG010000018.1 coordinate 1,059,447, forward strand.
CGGCGTAGAGCAGGCCCGAGACCGCCAGGGAACGGGTGAGCAGCTCTGCCAAGGTCCGCTGTCTGCGACGCATCCGTTCACCCCTTCCGGTCGTCTGCTCAACGCGGCAGCACCGACGGAGTTACGGGGACGGACGCCACACGGCCCCGACCCGAGAGGTCTCGGGCCGGGGCCGTGCGTGGTCGCTCGGTCAGGTCAGCAGGATGACACCGAGTCGATCGTGAAGCCCTGACCGACGACGGCCGGGTCGGTGACCATCTGCACCGAGCCGGTCGAGGTCGGGATGCAGGCCGACGTGAAGCCGCCAGGGATCGTGCCCGTGTAGGTGTTCAGCACGTTCCCGTTCGCGTCCTTGACGTAGACGTAGTCGTAGTCGAGCTCCATGTCCATCAGCGTGAAGTGGAACTTGAAGCCGGCCGAGCCGTTGTCGTAGGTCCAGGTGCAGTCACCGTTGTTGCCGTAGGGGTGCGGCGACTCGATCGGCAGGGAGGCGTTGGCCGAGCCCTCGCACGGCGGCGGGGGCGGAGTGCCCTCCTTGCAGCCGTTGTGGACACCGACGGCGTCCCAGGCCATGCCGACCGCCTTGGCGTTCGGGTTCTGCTTGCCGGTTCCGGCGCCACCGTCGGCAACCGCGATGGTGGCCTTGCGGGCGTCGCAGAAGTTGGCGTACTCCGTCAGTCCGGTGAACGCCTCGTAGTAGATCTGCGATGCCTCGTCGAGGCCGATGGCCGGGACGACGATGGTGCAGTCCTTACCGCGGACCAGGACGCCGTGGTACTCGTTGGCCGTGCAGCTGGCGTTGGAGCCGCCGTTGACGCTCAGGTAGAAGGCGTGGTTGGGGATGCCGCTGTTGCTGTGCACACCACCGTTGTCCTCCTCGCCGAAGTACTGCTGCGAGACGTGGCTCGGGTCGCCGTCCTGCATCGGGTCGCCCATGTTGCGGAAGCCGGGGGTCGGGTCGGTGGTGCGGTTGATGACGTCCTCACCGATGAACCAGTCCGGCACGGCCGACGGGTCGAGGTCGTTCTCGTCGGCGTAGAACTCGATGGCGTTGCCCATCATGTCGCTGAACGCCTCGTTGAGCGCGCCGGACTCGTCCTCGTAGATCAGGTTCGAGGTGAAGTCCGTGACGCCGTGGGTGAGCTCGTGACCGTCGACGTCGAGGCCGCCCGAGAGCGACTTGCAGGTGGTGCCGTTGCCGTCGCCGTAGGTCATGTACGCCCCGTTCCAGAAGGCGTTGCAGTAGTTCTCGCCGAAGTGGACCACGGAGGTGATCCGCATGCCGTTGTCGTCGATGCTGTTGCGGCCGAAGGTGTCTGGTAGAAGTCGTCGACCACGCCCGCGTAGTAGTGGGCGTCCACACCGGCGGACTGGCCCGGGCTGGTGTTCCCGGCGAGGTCCCAGATGTCGTCCGTCGTCGGTCATCACCTTGGGCGCGAACGGCTTGTTCTGGCCGTTGGAGTTGAACGCGTCGTAGGTGACCTGGCGGAGGTCACCGGTGACGAGGCGGTAGAGGCCGGTGCTCTCCTGCAGGGTCGTGTCGATGGTCTTGGTGTCGCCCTTGACGCCGATGCCCTCACCGTGGGCCAGCGCGTCGTACTCCTTGAGCATCTCTCCGCTGGCCGCGTCGACCCAGCGGACCGGACGCTCGTCGGAGCGGATGCTCTGCACCTCGTAGAAGAGGCGACCGGTCTTGGGGTCGAGGCGCAGCTCGTTGGAGAAGTCGCCCTCGGTCCCGATTTCACGGGTGACCCGCTGCTTGGCCTCGGCCTTCGACAGGCGGGCGTTGTTCTTGGCCGCCAGCGACGGGAAGTGCGCGCCGATGACGGTCTCGGCCTTGCCGGAGGCATCGCGCACAATGGTGATCTGCCCGCCGTACACGGAGGCACCCTCGACCATCTGCTGGTAGCGGGTCTGGGTGCGGCCGTCCGGGAAGGTCGTCGTGTGCACCTCGCGCATCCCGGAGGGCAGCCGGTAGCGGGCGGCGGCCGGTCCGCTGAGCGCGAAGGAACCGGCGGGCCGTGCGGACTGGTTGTCGGTGACGGTCACGTTGTCGACGGCCGACGACGTGGTCGCGGTGACGACCGTCGTCGTAGCCGCCAGTGCTACGGCAGCCGTGGCTGCGAGCATGGAGCGATAGCGCATGGGCTGGGTTCTCCCTCGATGAAGAAGCGCGACCGGTCCGGTCGCACTGAACCCGGCAACGCTAAGCACCGAGAGGGAGAAAACGTGCGCTAACAACCCTGCAGGTTCTTGCATTGCGAGTTTGTGCAGCAGGAAGAACCGCGTCTCAAGCGGGGAATGACTCCCAGACGTCCGGCGATCCAGAGGGCCTGCCGGACGGCCCGTCGTGGGTTAGAGGCCGTGCACGGCCGGGATCTGGCCCAGCCGACCGGCCTGGAAGTCCTCGTAGGCCTTCATCACCTCGGCCTTGGTGTTCATCACGAACGGGCCCGCCCAGGCCACCGGCTCGCGGATCGGCCTGCCGCCGATGACGAGTACGTCGAGTGCGGGGCTGCGGCTGTCCTGGGTGCGGTGCGCGGCGAGGCTGACGAAGTCGCCGCGGCCGAGGACGGCGAGGTTGCCGGCGCGGACCGGGCGACCCTCGACACCGACGCTCCCCTCGCCGCTGAGGACGTAGACGAGGGCGTTGAACTCAGGGTCCCAGGGCAGGTCGAGCGAGGCGGTCGGCTGCAGGGTCGCGTGGACCATCGCCATCGGGGTGTGCGTGACACCCGGCCCCTTCTGCCCGGCGACGTCACCGGCGATGATCCGCACAAGGGCGCCTGCGTCGGCGCTCGTCACGAGACCGACCTGGCCGGCGCGCAGGTCCTGGTAGCGCGGCGCCGTCATCTTCTGGGCACGAGGCAGGTTGACCCACAGCTGGACACCGTGGAACAGGCCGCCCTTCTGGACGAGCCACTCCGGCGGCGCCTCGATGTGGAGCAGCCCGGAGCCGGCGGTCATCCACTGGGTGTCGCCGTCGGTGATGCTGCCGCCACCGCCGTTGGAGTCGTGGTGGTCGAGCAGGCCGTCGATCATGTAGGTCACGGTCTCGAAGCCCCGGTGCGGGTGCCACGGCGTGCCCTTCGGCTCACCCGGGGCGTACTCCACCTCGCCCATCTGGTCCATGTGGATGAAGGGGTCGAGCAGCGCCAGATCGACACCGGCGAACGCCCGTCGTACCGGGAACCCCTCCCCCTCGAAACCACGGGGCGCTTCTGTGACCTGGACGACAGGGCGGACGGTGTCACCGAGGCCGGGACGGTTCATGCGCGGCAGGACGGTGAGGTCGTCGACGGTGAGTGCGGGCATGTGATCGATAGTAGTTCAACATTCAACTTTTCACCAGAGTCGAGCCTCTCAGCACCCGGCAGGTAGCGTGCCACCCGTGACCACTGGGAGTAAGCAGCGCAAGTACGACGTCGTCATCGTCGGAGGCGGCCACAACGGCCTGGTCTCCGCGACCTACCTCGCCAAGGCAGGGCTCTCCGTCCTGGTGCTCGAGCGTCTCGACAACACCGGAGGCGCCGCGATCAGCACGCAGGCGTTCACGGGCCTCGAGGCTCGCCTCTCGCGGTACTCCTACCTGGTCAGCCTCATGCCGGAGCAGATCATCTCCGACCTCGAGCTCGACCTCGAGCTGAAGTCGCGCGTCACCGCGTCGTACACCCCGGTCGTCCGGGACGGCAAGCACACCGGGCTCCTGGTCGAGCGACCCGAGGGCACGATGACCGCCGAGTCCTTCCGCGCGCTGACCGGCTCCGACGAGGAGTACGACGCATGGCGGTCGTTCTACGCCGAGGTCACCGACTTCGCGCAGGCCGTCGCCCCCACGATGCTCGAGCCGCTGCGCACCGAGAAGGAGATGCGCGAGCTCGTCGAGGCCGAGACCTGGCAGTCGCTCGTCGCCGACCCGCTGAGCCGGGTCATCGAGGACCGCTTCTCCGACGACACCGTGCGCGGCGTGGTCGCCACCGACGCGGTGATCGGCACGTTCGCGGCGATGGACGACCCGTCGCTGATCCAGAACCGCTGCTTCCTCTACCACGTCGTGGGCAACGGCACCGGCGAGTGGCGGGTGCCGGTCGGCGGCATGGGGGCGGTCACCGACGCGCTCGCCGACGCGGCCCGTCGGGCGGGGGCCGAGATCATCACCGGCGCCGGTGTCAGCCGCATCGAGACCGACGGTACGACGGCCGACGTCCTGTGGCACGACGGTCGCCTGACCCACAACGTCGAGGCCCGCTGGGTGCTGTCGAACGTCGCCCCCTGGGTCCTCCAGATCCTGCTCGGCGAGGAGCCCGGCGAGCCGCCGAAGGGCGCCCAGCTCAAGGTGAACTTCCTCCTCGACCGGCTGCCCCGGCTGAAGTCGGGCGTCGACCCGGAGGTCGCCTTCGCCGGCACCTTCCACGTCGCCGAGGACTACAGCCAGCTGCAGAAGGCGTTCGAGGAGGCCTCGGCGGGCAACATCCCGACCGTCCCGCCGGGCGAGCTGTACTGCCACTCCCTCACCGACCCGTCGATCCTGGGCGACCTCGCCGGGAGCGGGAAGCACACGCTGACCTACTTCGGCGTGCACATGCCGCCCGCGGTGTTCGAGGGCGACAGCGACGCGCTGCGCGACCAGGCGGTCGAGCGGGTCCTCGACGCGATCAACGAGCACCTCGAGGAGCCGATCGAGAGCTGCCTGGCCCTCGACGGCAACGGCAGGCCGTGCCTGGAGGCGAGGACGCCTCAGGACGTCGACCAGGCCCTCGCGATGCCCGGCGGCCACATCTTCCACGGCGACCTGTCGTGGCCCTGGGCCCCCAACCGCACGCGGATGGACAGCCCCGCACAGCGTTGGGGCGTGGCGACCGACGTGGAGAACATCCTGCTCTGCGGCTCAGGCGCCCGTCGCGGCGGCGCGGTCAGCGGCATCGCCGGCCACAACGCGGCGCAGGCCGTCCTCGAGGCCCACAAGGAGGGCTGACCGCCGTACCGGCTCGGGCTGTCTGCGGCGAGGGCCCATCATCGTCGGCCCGCCGGACATGCACTTGCCGCATGCCATGAGGGTGTCCACGCCTGACGTCGCCGCGGGAGACGGCTGACTGCATGTTCGGCGGGCGCCCTGGAGGGACGCCCGCCGGGACGACGACCTGGCTCAGATCTCGCTCGGGTTCACCCGCATGATCGGCTCGGTCGTCGGCTGTGCCGAACCGCCGCGCGGCTCGACCGTGATCGCGACCTCGGTGTCGGGCGTGGGCATGTCCATGTACGCGCCCTTCTCCGGCTCGAGCACCCCGACCGACTCCATGGCACCGTCGCGGACCGCCCAGAGCTGGTAGACGTGGTCCGCGTCCAAGGGCGGCAGCTCGTCGGTGTCGACGGCCATCTGGTTGAGCTCGGGCGAGGCGGCGACGGCGATCTTGCCGCCGATCTCGGTCTCCATCTCTGCCTTGTGGGCGTCCTCGGCGTCGAAGACCCGGACCACCCCGTCGGCGAGCAGGCTCTGCCGCTCCCCCGACCCGTCGTCGCCGATCTGGCTGATGCCGATCGCCCCTGCGACGATCACCACCGCGGCCGCCGCGGCGAGGAGAAACCGGGTCCCCCACCGGTGACGGGGCACCTCGATGACGTTGCCGCGCGTGGTCTGCGGCGGAAGCTGCGGCGGTCCGGTCGGCGGCGGTCAGCACGCGTGCCTTGAGGTACGCCGGCGGGGCGACCGCCTCGCTCGTCCCCATCGTGGCCGCCGCCTGCTGGAGCTCGCGGACCTCCTGGCTGCACGCCGGGCACGCCTCCAGGTGACGTCGGAACTGCTCGGCCTCCTCCGCGCTCAGGGCATTGAGGGCGTAGGCGCCTGACAGCGTGTGAAGATCGGTGCTCATCGCGCCCCCTCCAAGCAGTCGCGAAGACGGATCAGGCCGTCTCTCATTCTCGTCTTGATCGTCGGAAGTGGCTTGTCCAGCAAGGTGGCCACCTCCCCGTACGTGTACCCGTTGAAGTACGCCAGCCTCACCGACTCGAGCTGGAGGTCCGTCAGGGTCTCCAGACAGTCGCGTACGGCGGTGTGCTCCTCGGCCGCGATCAGGGCTTCACCCGGCTCGTCGTGCGAGACCTCGTCGGGTGCGCCCTGATGGTCCTGCCGTTTCTGGGCCTCGCTCCGGCGTACGGCGTCCACCGCCCTGCGATGGGCGATCGTCATGACCCAGGTCTTGGCCTTGCCGCGCTGGACGTCGAACCTCGTGGCCTTGCGCCACACGTCGAGGAAGACCTCCTGCGTGACGTCCTCGGCCCTCGCCGGGTCGCGGACGACACGTCGCGCCAGTCCGTAGACCGCCGCGGAGAGCTCGTCGTACAGCTCCTCGAACGCCTGGGAGTCGCCCCGGGCCGCTCGGCGCATGAGTTCGTCGACGTCAACCGGGCCCCGGGGGGACACCAGCCTCAGCTCGGGCTCGGGCATCGGGCCTCCTGGGCAGGACGAGTGGGTACCGCGTGATTGCGACTGTAGTTCGCATGTCACCGCGGGGCGGATGGGTCGGATGAGAAATCGGCTGCGACCTCTTGACAGCGGCCCGGTGCGGCGTACTGTTTAACACACAGGTTAATTAACGGATTGGTTAAGGACGATGGCGACGGACCGCCTGAGCATGATCTTCGCGGCACTCGCCGATCCCACCCGACGGGCGATCCTGGCCCGCCTCGCCGAAGGGGACGCGACAGTCTCGGAGCTTGCCGAGCCGTTCACCATCAGCCTCCCAGCGATCTCGCGGCATCTGAAGGTGCTCGAGCAGGCCGGCCTCATCACGCGGAGCCGCAACGCGCAGTGGCGGTCGAGCACCCTCCAGGCCGACACGTTGCGAGAGGTCATCGACTGGGTGGAGCCGTACCGGGAGCTCTGGGACGCCAGGCTCGACCGGCTCGACGCCCACCTCAAGCGCATGAAGAAGGAACAGGAAGCCGGTGGGTGACAGGTCGCCCACCCCACGAGAGGACAAGACAATGGCAGAGCTTCACATCGAGCGGGTCTTCGACGCTCCGCGCGAGCTGGTGTGGAAGGCGTTCACCGACCCCGACCAGATCTCACAGTGGTTCGGACCGGTCGGCTACTCGGTCCCCCGGGAGACCGTCGAGGTCGACCTCCGCGTCGGCGGCCACCAGAAGCTGACGATGGTGCCCGACAGCCCGGACTACCCGCCGGGCGGACCTTCCGACGGTGTCTTCGACGAGATCGTCGAGCACGAGCTGCTCGTCATGCACGAAGACCTCGAGGGCGAGATGGCAGAGCTGTTCGGCTCGGACCGGCTCGACATCCGGATCGAGCTGCATGACGAGAACGGCAAGACCCGCCTCGTCGTCCGTCAGGGCCCCTACAAGGACGACTTCGTCGGCATGGCCCGCGAGGGATGGACCAGCTCCTTCACCAAGCTCGACGACCTTCTCGCCTCCACGAAGTCCACCTGATCGGGCTTGCCGCGCCCGGCATCGCCGCGCCTGCGGCGGTGCCGGGTGTCACATCGCCCCGATTTCGTGGTGGGGCGGCTGTGTTGCTAGAGTTCCACTCGCTTCGCGCGCCATTAGCTCAATTGGCAGAGCAGCTGACTCTTAATCAGCGGGTTCGGGGTTCGAGTCCCTGATGGCGCACAAAACCCCAGGTCAGACGCCCTCACGGTGTCTGACCTTTTTCTTTGGCCACCGAAAAGCCACCGTTCAGCGCATCGAGGTCGGTCGAACCCTTCGGGACGTGGTTTTCCCCCGCATCGGGTAGCCAGTGTTTCGGCTCAGCCTCCGACTGCCAGGAGCGTCACCAGCCCGACAAGGACTGCGCCGTCGGTCTCATGCCGACTGGTCGGACCGCTCAAACCAACTCGCCGCGCTTCCTGCTCAGGTAGGCGCGCTCGGCGGAGTTCTGGGTAGCGGCGATCGCGGCGTCGTAGGCCTCCTTCGCCTCGGCGCTCCGGCCAAGCCTGCGGAGCAGGTCGGCGCGGGCGGCGTGCCATGCGTGGTAGCCCGTGAGCGGCAGCCGGTCGACCAGAGTGAGGGCGACCTTCGGGCCGTCCAGTTCCGCCACCGCGACCGCGCGGTTGAGTGCGACGATCGGCGACGGGTCGAGCCGGGTCAGCTGGTCGTACAGTGCGACCACCTGCGACCAGTCCGTGTCCGACGCGGTGGGGGCGTCGGTGTGGACGGCGTTGATCGCCGCGAGTATCTGATAGCGGCCTGGGCGGTTGATCGCGAGGCACTCGCGGACCAGGTGGTGGCCCTCGGCGATCAGCGCGCGGTCCCAGCCGGCACGGTCCTGCTCGTCGAGCGGGACCAGCTGCCCATTCCGTACACGGGCCTCACGCCGGGCCTCGATGAGCACCAGCAGCCCGAGCAGACCGGCCACCTCCGGCTCCTCGGGGAGCAGCCGGCGGAGGATCCGCGTCAGCCGGATGGCCTCGGCCGTGAGCTCGGCGCGAACTGGGTCACCGTCGCCGCTGGCGAGGTAGCCCTCGTTGAAGACGAGGAACAGTACCGCCAGCACCCCACGGAGCCGCTCGGGGAGGTCGGCGGCCTCGGGCACCCGGTAGGGCACCTTCGCCGCCGCGATCTTCTTCTTCGCCCTGGTGATCCGCTGCGCCATCGTGGTCTCGGGCACCAGAAACGCCCGCGCGATCTCAGCCACGGTCAACCCACCGAGGAGTCGGAGCGTCAGCGCGATCCGCGCCTCCGGGGCGAGCGCCGGATGGCAGCAGGTGAAGAGCAGCCGCAATCGGTCGTCCTCGACCGGTCCGGTGGGCTCGTGGGGCGTGTCGTCGTAGTACATGAAGGCCGCCTGGTGCTTCGCGTCGCGCTGCTTCTCGCGGCGGATCCGATCGACCGCCCGGTTCCCCGCGGTGATGGTGAGCCAGCCGCCGGGGTTGGGAGGTACGCCGAACTCCGGCCACTTCTCCAACGCAGCCACGAGCGCCTCACCCGCCGCCTCCTCGGCGATGTCGATGTCACCGAAGCGGCGGACGAGCGAGGCGATCAGGCGGCCGTACTCCTCGCGGAAGACCCGCTCGACGGCCGCCGTTCCGCCCTGCATCGATCAGTCGTCCGTCGGACCGGGCTCAGGCGAGGCCCTCGAACGGACGGACCTCGACCTTGCCCCGGCACGCCTTGGACCCCTCGGCCGCGAGCCTGAGCGCCACGTCGAGGTCGGGCGCGTCGATGACCCAGAAACCCCCGAGGACCTCCTTGGTCTCGAGGTAGGGGCCGTCGGTCATCACCGGCGTCTCACCCTGGCCGTCGACGACGGTCGCCGTCGATGCCGGCTGAAGCCCACCGGCGAAGACCCAGTAGCCATCGGCGCGAAGCTTGTCATTGAAGGCGCCGGTCGCAGCGAACGCCTCCTCCATCTCCTCCTTGGAGCCGTAGTTGCCGAACTCGTCCATCTCGGCCGGGCCGTGCACGGTCAACAGGTAGTGCGTCATCCCGCTTCTCCTCAGTTCCGGACGGTCCCGATGACCGCCTTCCACCCACACCACGAATGGCATCCCGCCGATACGACAACCTGCCACAGAAACCTTGCGATCGGCATGGCCGCGAGTCGCGCAAATTCGACCCTGCGTCGCGAGTGCTCCTGGGTGCTCGTCGACGTACCTGCGAGCCGGCGTCGACTTCCCGACGCGTGAGTGACCGTTTGAGGTAGATCAGGCGCGGCAGGTCGGCGACTGTAGCCCCAGCCCGTGGCTCTTGCCTGGCCAGCCGAGCGCCGCTCGAGGTGCTTCAGCGACGACCAGCCGCGGAAGCGGCAGCCCGTGCAGAAGTCCCGAGCCGCCGACCGTTACGCCCTCAAGATCCTGTCCATCGACTTGCCCTTGGCAAGTTCGTCGACCAGCTTGTCCAGGTAGCGAATCTTCTGCATCAACGGATCGTCGACGTGCTCGACGCGCACCCCGCACACCACACCGGTGATCAACGACGCATGCGGGTTGAGCTCTGAGTCGGCGAAGAAGTCCTCGAAGGTCGTGCCCGCGGCCACGTGACTACTCAACTTTGACTCGTCGAAGCCGGTCAGCCACTCGATGACCTGATCGAGCTCGGCCTTCGTGCGCCCCTTCTTCTCCACCTTCGTGACGTAGTGGGGATACACCGACGCGAAACTGGTGGTGAAGATTCGGCTCATCCTCGTCAGCGTAGTGGTTCGCCTCACGGCACGTCTGCGGAGAAGCCCAAGGCTGATCGCGACCCTCGCCGAGAGCATGCGAAAGCGAACACCAGCCTGCTGCCGCTCCAGCCTGACGCCGTGGCGCCGGCTCGATTGGCGCCTGTCGCGGTACTCACGTGGGCGGCGCAACCGCCGGCATCGCGCCCAGCTGCTGCATCATGCTCAGCCCGTCGGACACACCCCAGTGCTCGCAGGCGAGGCCGCCCTCGTCGAACCGGATGATGTCGATCAGCTGCATGTTGACGGCCTTGCCGCTGGCGGGCATGCCCATGAACGCTTCGCCCGTGTGTGTGCCCGTCGCCCTGATGCGACCGACGACTTTGTCCCCGCTCGGGAGGAGCTCCTGGACCTCCATGCGCAGGTCTGGGAACGATGCCCGGTACATGCGGAAGAGCTGCTTGACCCCCTCCTTGGTCGGCTCCATACCCGGAGTTACGTCGTGCTCGACGAAACCATCCGCCAACAGGTCGCCGAACCCGTCGATGTCGCCCACGCTCAGCAAGTCGTACAGGCGCCTCATCGTCGTTGCATGCTCCATTGGTCCTCCTCGCGTCTTCGCCTGGCCCGCTGGGCCCGAACTTCTCGATGGTTCGCGCGGACCCAGCAAGGGTGCTGCGCGAAGAATCCCCCACGACGCTTCCGGAGCCGAGGACGGCAGCGCCGCATCTGTCATCGTCGACCTGCCCCCTCGCCCTGTCCAGGTCGGCGCCAGAGCGGCCAGACAGGTGGTCTCGGCTGCGGCTGGCCGAGGCGGGCATCCCGCCGCAGAAGTACGGTGCGTGGCCCCAACGAGTCCTCACGCCTGAAGGCGAGAGAACCCGAGGCGTCAACTGCCTGCCAGTTCTGTCGCCGTGGACGGCCATCCGGAGCTGTCGGATCCGCGCGTCCGCGCGAGCGTCGCCATGTGCGCCTTATCGCCACGACTACTTGATGCACCCGACCGCCTGCTGGGCGGACTCGGTTCGTCAGGTATCGATGTCGGCCGAGAGGGCAGTTTGGTTGGCTTCCTGCGTCTCGCGCCGCTGGTGCAAGCGCTGCTGAGCAGCCGACAGAAACGCCATGCACGGCGCATCGGTCCCTGGGTGCTTCTCGTTCAGGTGAAAGATCCACCGGTCCATCGCCGCCATGAAGCCGTTGTCACCGCCGGGGCGATAGGCCGACCAGTTGAGGTGGCCCCTCACGATGCACACGGAGCAACTGATCTTGTAAACGAACTGGCCTTGCCCATCAAGATCGATCTTCACTCTCGCCAGAGGACCGGCCTCTGAGGCGGCCTTCCTCTCACGAGCAGATCGGCTCGCCGTCATGTCGCACCCCTTTGTATTCGGCCAGCAAGCCTACTCCCGTGAGTAGGTGCGCGAGGGACGAGATCGCGCAGCGCGACCTTCGTTTCCGGTGCCAGGTGGCGTCGAGTCGGAGGAGCATGAAGGGATGAGCCAGCGCGAGGAGTTCATTACCTGGGTGCACACGGTTCTCAGGGAGGAGGAGGTGGCAGTCCACAACGGCGACGCTTCCCCGCGGCGTGCCATCTGGTCACGGAACGACCCGGTCACTGTGCTCGGCGCCTGGAAGAACGCAGCCGGCTCGCAAGCGTGGCTGAGAAGCTCATCGGGGTTCGTAGCCGCGTCGATCCTCGGTGATGCGCTCGGCCGGTAGGGTCAAGCGCCGGGCTCGGCGGCGTCGCGCGGCTCGAGGACGACAACGGCGGTCTCGGTTGGCCGCCGGGCGGCGTAGTCGTCGAGGTTCTTGTCGATCTCGGCCCAGCGGGACCATAGCCGCTCGCGCTCTTCGCCTTGTGCGCGGCGCGCACGGACCTGTCGTACTCCGTTGCGGGTCTGGGCGATGGCGTCCGGATGATCCTGCAGGTTCAGCCACCACGCGGGTTCGGCCGGACCCCATCCGTTCATCGCCATCGTGACCAGGTTGCGACCGTCCTCGAAGTAGCCGATGACGACCTGTCGTGGCATCCCACTGCGTCGGCCCGTCGTCGTGAGCCGCAGCGTCCCCCACCCGCCCGGCTTCGGCCTCCACAAACCGAACCGGCCGCCGGTCGCGCGCAACAGCGCGCGATGACCATGCCAGAAGGCCACAATGAACCAGCGCGGCGGAAGCCGTGCACGCCGACTACGCGCCACTGCTGCTCGCGCCTCACGATCACTGGACATGACCACAGCGTGACCGTTCGGGACGGGCCCTGCTAGGGCCAGAGGTCCGAACGTCGGCGGTCATGAAACCGTCGCCGCAACAACGCGACCACACTCTCGGGCAGTGGCAGGGTCCGCTCCCCGCTCGACTCTCGGTGCGTGCAGCCGAGTGGGGCACGGCCTGTCTCGATCGACGGCTACTCCGGTCAGCTGGTGCGGTTCCGGGTGCCCTCGGGGCTGGACGTCGCGGAGTGCTGGGACGGTGAGTCCCTCAAGCCGTTCGGACTCGGGAGCGGCTCCTACACCTCGGTGTTCCCCGGCTGGACCTACCGGGTGTGGGTCCTCGACGTCGAGGACGACCCGCTGGTGATCCGGGCCGGGTATGGTCACGCCTCATGAGAGCACCGCACCCCACGTACCAGCAGCTCGAGCCCTTGCCGGCGTACGTCCAGCAGCCGGTTCCGGTCGCTTTCGAGGACGTCAACGGCCACCTCAACGTCCGTCACTACACCGGCATCGCAAGCGAGGGGCTCGACGAAGCGTTGGTTGAGCTGGGGATACCTCAGAACTGGCCGGTCACCGGGCACGCGTGCTTCTCGTCCGAACACCACCTGGTCTATCTCGCCGAGCTGCGCACCGGCGACAGGATGTCTGCGCGAGTCCGGCTGCTTGGGCGTGCCGAGCGGGCCGCGCACGCCCTGGTCTACCTGCTCGACGACTCACACCACCGACTGAGTTTCGTGATGGAGGAGATCTTCCTCCACATCGACATGGAGACCCGCCGCACGGCCCCGTGGCCCGACGACGTCGCGGCCGCCCTCGACCGACGCATCACCGAGGATGCCGGTTTGCCTTGGGAGCCGGACGTGTCAGGTTCGATGGGCCTGCGCTGAAGCTTCGGCGCCCTCGAGCGTGCGCGTAGTCCGAGCGGAGCTTCGCCGTCTCCGGCCTCGCTCCTGGCCACCGGACGACAAGTGCGGGCAGTTATCAGGAGACGCGGCGGCTGTGGTCGCCCATTCGCGCGAGGAACGCTGACGGCAAGCGTCAGACGAGCAGCGCGAACCACACCTGCTTCCCGGGCCGGCCGTCACCGCGTGAGTCCACACCCCAGCTGTCCGCCAGGGCCGCGACCAGGCGCATCCCCGCTCCGTGCTCCATCAGTGACCGCGGCTCGACGACGACAGGCAGGTCGGGACTCTCGTCGTAGACGTCAACCCGCATGCCCTCACCGTCCCGAGCGACGACCAGGAGCACTATCCCCGAGCCATGCCGCACGGCGTTCGAGACGAGCTCGGTAACAAGGAGACGCGCGACATCCACCTTCTCCGTGGACACACCCTGACAAGCACCTACGACGTGACCGCGCGCCAAGCGGGCTGCCGTCAGATCTGACGGCAGGACCCACATGTTCGCTGAGCTCGAATCCAACTTCCAAGCCCCCTGGCTTGTCTGTCGGAACCGCCGCCGGGCGCAAGGCTTCGAAGCGACGACTCCTCGGCGCAGCCTCCCACCCATCCCGGACGGTTGAAGGCTCGCGCGACTCCGGGGGCGGTACCCCCGTCGGCGAACACGAAACACAGGCGGACTCGGACCAGGCGCTCTACCAGCACCGGACATACCCCCGGCCGATCCCATGCACCGCACTGGCGCCCGGCCACGAACCGCAGTACGGTCGAAGCACCGAGGTCTACCCGTGCACCGTCGTCCAAGACGGCGTCGTTCCCGGCGAATGAACTAACCGAAGCGCGCTCAGGCAGTGTTAGCGCTTCGAGGGAACCGGGAAAGTCATGACCTCCGTTGGTAACCCAGGCGATGCCCGCCTCAGCGTCGAAGCCTTCCACGACGAGAACGCCGCGTGGATCATCATCCACGGCGAGGCCGACATCGCCAACGTCGACCACCTCGAAGCCGCCCTTGACAGCATCCACCTGGACGGCGCGAAGACCGTGAAGCTACAGGTGTCTGACCTGACCTTCGTCGACGTCGCCTCTCTCCGCCAACTGACCACCTTCACCCGCCGCATGAAGCAAGGCGGGCGCACCGTCCTGACCGTTGGAGCACGGCCAACGCTGCAACGGATGGCTATCGAACTCGACGTCCAAGACGAGCTCGGCCTCCCCCGACCGGGCCCGAGCAACCCCTGACTCGGGCCCTCCCATCCGCCGTGGGCGGCTGAGGATCAGCGGGTCCACACGGGAGCGACGTTCTTGTTGTAGCCGCGGCCGAAGACGCCGGTGACGATCTTCAGCACCGGGCCGGGGACGGTACCGCTGAGCGCGGCGCGCTGGTCGGGGGAAGCCCCGTCGAGCAGCCACGCGAAGAAGCGACCGCCGCGGGCCGGACTCACCTTCGCGAACTTCTTGCCCATCTCCACGATCGCCGGGTGGTCCTGGTTGTCGAGGTAGACCTGCTCGATCTCGGCCTCCTCGTGGTCGAGGTGGGCCACCGTGACCGTGCGAAGCTGCTCGAAGGCGGCTCGCGCGCGGTCAGCCTGCTCGCGACCCGGTGTCCGGACCAGCTCCGCCATCGCTGCGCGAGTGGCGACCAGCGCCTGAGCCATCGTGTCGTGCTCTGCATCCATCGTTGCCAGCAGGTCGGGGCTCACGCCGACCTCCTGCAACGCCGGCCACGCGGTCTCGTGCTCGCCCTCGTGGTGGTGGGTGAGCTGGTCATCGAAGTTCGCCCACGCAGTGTTCAGCTCGTCCGCACGCCGCTGGTCTCCGTCTCGGAACGAGCCGAGCGCGGTGACGAAGCGATCCAGGTCCCGCCGGAACGCGCCATGGATCACCTTGTTCATGCTCATCTCGGCCATGACTCGGACTGTAGGCCGAAAATCGACGCGTGGGGGGCCAACCCGGGAAGGTCAGCGATCCAGCACTGCCCATGCTCAGCCGTCCCGGCGCAACGGGGGTGACATCGCGGCCTTTTTCAAGGCATCTGGGTCTTCTCGGCGACGAACGCGAACTTCCGTGCCCGTCCTTCCTGCAGCCAGCCGCTCCAGATCCGATGAGAGGAAAGCAGGTCATCGACGGCGCGGCGTCCGAGCTGCGCGGCGATGGCGTTCGCTTCGGCTGCGAACGCATTGGTCAGCGAGTCGACGACGACCCGGTGGGACTCACTGCACTCGTCCTGCCACAGAACCCGCAGACCGACCCGCTCCAAGGTCGAGAGCATCTCCGGCAGTGGCATGAGCCAGACGGTGTCGGCGCCGGGCATGCGCTGTCGTTCCGCCCTCGTCAAGGGCCGGCCCTCCTCCAAGGTGAAGGCGAAGCGCCCGCCGACCTTCAGCGCCGTGGTTATCTCACGTAGCAGGGTCTCCTTGTCGGGAAAGGCGAGCACGGTCTCGAGCAGTAGCACCACGTCGAAAGGGCCGGACGGAATCGGGGGAACCTGCGCGACCTCGAAGCGACACGCAAGGTCGGCGGCCCGCTCACGTGCGATGTCGATGGCGCCGGCGCTGGCGTCGACTCCCAGGTACTCGCATCCCAGCTCCGATGTGATGAAACGGCCGGGTCCGGCCACTCCGCAGCACAGGTCGAGCACGGAGACTCCGGTCGAGACACCGGCCTTGACTGCCAGGGACAGGATCTCGCCGGCACGCATGAAGCTTTCCTGACCGACGAACTCTCCGGCGGGGTACGCCGACAGCCGAGCCGGCAGCAAGGCCAGGTCGTACACAGCACGCTCGTCCCCGTTCATGGCTGTCGTCGAGGTGCAGGCCGTGTCGGCATCGACGGCGCAGTCGGGGTGTCGGTGTACGCGGAGAGAAAGCGGTCACGGAAGGCGTCCATGGGCCAGACCGGTGCCCGGGAGTCAGGCCTCATGCCCTCCTGCCAACCCCATCCCGAGATCTGGCCCATGACGGTCGGGTCGCGGGCGATGAGCGTGATCGGCACGTCGTGGCTCCCTCCGTGACCGCTCACGGCCGTGGAGGGCTGGTGGTCACCGAGCAGGATGACGACGAGGTCGTCGTCGCCGTACCTCTCGACGAAGGAGATGAGCACCGTCGAGGCAGTAGACGATCGACGTCGAGTAGGCGGCTTTCACCTTGTCGGGGTCACGCCACACGTCCTGGGCGGACTCCCCCTGACGGTAGATGCGCTCGTAGACCGAGCCGTCACCAAGCCTGTTCCAGGGGAGCATGCGGGGCAGCGGCGCCCACGGCACATGACTCGAAGAGAGGGAGAGCTCGGCCATCACGGGCATGCGGTTGCGTCTCGCCAGCTCCCGGCGCTGCAGGGCTCGCAGCGCGAACTGGTCCGGCATGGACGACCAGCCGAACTGGGGCCCGCGGTACCTGATGTCCGACCGGTCGTAGATCTTGTCGAACTGGTAGAACTCCTTCCCTTCCGGCCACTCCGCGCGGTTGGAGGGCATGAGGGCCACGCTCCGCCAGCCCGCGTCGCCGAACGCGCTGCTGAGGGTCATCCGGTTGCTCGACAGGAGTCGGTCGTGGCGTCGCTCGTTGTCGACCCACAGCCCGGACTGGAGCGTGGCGTGGGCAAGCCAGCTGAGGCCACCGAACGTCGGCGAGGTGAGGAAGGCGCTCCGCGCGGAGTACCCGGACGCGTGCAGCCGACTGGTGCCCCGGTCGAGCAAGTCCCGGATCCGCGGCGAGGACGGCAAACCCTCGATCGCGACGCGCCCGTAGCTCTCCACGAAAACGATCAGCACGTCCTTGCCGCGCAACCCGTCGAGCAGCTCACCGTCGGCCGAGTCGCGGAAGCGGTCGACCGCTGCCGCCGCGTCGAACGCCTGCTCGTCGGCCATGCCGGTGGTGATGGCGCGAACCTCGCCGACGACGAGGCGACCCGCACTCGTGGAAGCGATCGACTCCCCTTGTCCGAGCTGCAGGCCGAGCGCCGCACAGGGGATCCAGATGACGACAAGCCCCGTGGCGGCGCGCACGGACCAGCTGTGATGGCGCGCCACGAGCTTGGTCAGCCGCCCCACCGCCAGCGGCATGCAGACGAGAACGGCGAGGAGGACCACGGCGACAGCGACGACCGCAACGGTCCCCGCGACATGGCCGATCGAGTCCCTCAGGAGACCGACGGCGGGTCCGAGGTAGCCCAGATCCCCGACCGGGTCGAACGGTCGGTCGAGAGCCTCGATGAACCCCATGTCGAGGACCTTCACCACCATGAGCAGGCCGAGGACCACTCCGACCACGGCCGCCATGATCCTCCTCCCCCACGGCGGGAGGACGAGAGCGAGGAACACCACTGCCAGACCCTCGATCGGGATGCGGAGGAACGCGCCGGCCGTCACGTGATCGACCTGGTTCGGGGCGACGAGCGCGAACCACACGAGCAGCAGAGCCAGCGTGTTGGTCAGCACGGCCACGACCGCCCGAGGTCGTGACCTGCCGCCCCGATGCTCAGCTCCGGCGAGGGCCGGCGCGGGCTCCGGCAGGTCGACAGGCAGGTCGGTGCCGACCCCGGCTGCCTCGACCGGCTCCGGGACCTCGACCGGCTCCGGGACCTCGGCCGACCGGTGGCGCCACAGCCACCACACGTCCCGACCGAAGGACTCCGACAGGAGCACGAGGGCGGCCAGCACAGCGCCATAGGTCAACCAGCCGGGCGCGATGTCGGCTGCGGCGAAGGTCAGCACGATGCCCTGGGTCGCGGCGACCACCTTGCGCCAGTAGCGGGGAGGCAGCTGCGCGCGCAGCCAGGGCAAGCCCCAGCCGGCCACGGCGAACGCGTAGCGCATCGCGCCGATCACGAGCACCCACCAGCCGACCGAGCGGGCGACGTACACGCTGAGGACCAGGATGAGGAAGGCGTCGACCTCCCCGTCGAACCGCGTGCCGAACCTCGACGACGTGCGGGTGTGCCTGGCCACCCAGCCGTCGACCGCGTCGAGCACGAGCGCCACCACCGCGACTGCCACCAGAGCTGTTGCGGCCGGTTGCTCCAGGTATGCGTCCGCGACCAGCGCCGCCACGCCACACGCCAGCGTCGCCCGGGTGAGCGTCACCAGGTCTGCCGGCCCCAGCGCCTCGGTGCCACCCCGGGCCAGGCCACGAGCCACCGCCACGTTCATTACGACACCGCACGCGATCCCGACGACCCAGCCGAAAGAGCTCAGGCCGACGCGCAGCTCGAGGGCAGTGAGCAGCGCGACCTGCACGATCAGGCCAACCGCAGCGCCGCTTCGAACCGAAAGCATCGCGCCTCCCCAATTCATGGGTACAGGACTTCCACGAACGCGGCTAGTGTTCGGTTCACTGGAGGCGAGGTGAGCGCCTGTGCGGGGTGAGGCGTTGGCGTTCTGGGTGCGCGAGCCGGGCGAGGGCGAGATCAGGCCCGTCCGGTTGCCCGAGCCCGGTGCGGGCGATGTCGCGGTCCGCACGTTGCGTTCCGGGATCAGCCGGGGCACGGAGACTCTGGTGTTCCGGGGCCGCGTCCCGGAGAGCCAGTACGCCGCGATGCGCGCGCCCTTCCAGGAGGGGGACTTCCCAGGGCCGGTCAAGTACGGCTACCTCAGTGTCGGTGTCGTGGAACAAGGCCCACCGGACCTGCGCGGTCGCACCGTCTTCTGCCTGTACCCGCACCAGACCGCCTACGTCGTACCGGCCCGGGCAGTGGTCCCCGTGCCCGACGACGTCCCACCGGAGCGTGCGGTGCTCGCCGGAACGGTGGAGACTGCCGTGAACGCCCTGTGGGACGCCGCGCCACTCGTCGGTGACCGCGTGACGGTGGTCGGTGCCGGCATGGTCGGCTGCTGCGTCGCGCGCCTCCTGGCAGGGTTCCCCGGCGTCGAGGTCACCGTCGTGGACACGGACCCGGCGAAGGCCCAGGTCGTTGCCGGACTGGGCGCACGCTTCGCTTCCCCCTCCGATGCCGCGGGCGGCCGCGACCTGGTCGTGCACACCAGCGCCACCTCCACGGGACTCCAGCTCTCGCTGGACCTGCTCGCCCCGGAGGGCGTCGTCCTCGACCTTTCCTGGTACGGCGACGCCGAGGTTCGTCTCTCGCTCGGGGGCGCCTTTCACGCGGGGCGCCTCGGGATCCGTGCCAGCCAGGTCGGGACGGTCTCGCCCGCCCGGCGCGGCAGCCGCACCCATGCCGACCGGCTTGCGCTGGCCCTCGAGCTTCTGCGCGATCCTGGCTTCGACGCGATCATCACCGGTGTCTCTCCCTTCGACGAGCTGCCCGCTCTGATGTCGAAGCTGGCCGAGGGAAAGATGCCGGCGCTCTGCCACACCGTCAGCTACGGCGAGGGGTGACGTCGTGTTCAGCGTGACCGTACGAGACCACATGATGATCGCCCACAGCTTCCAGGGCGAGGTGTTCGGGCCGGCGCAGCGTCTGCACGGTGCGACCTACGTCGTCGACGCGACCTTCAGGCGTCAGGCTCTCGATGCCGACAACATCGTGGTCGACATCGGGCGAGCGGCCCAGGAGCTGCGCGCCGTACTCAGCGAGCTCAGCTACCGCAACCTGGACGACGAACCCGAGTTCAAGGGCATGAACACCTCCACCGAGGCTCTCGCCCAGGTGGTCGCCGACCGGCTCGCCGAGCGCGTGCGGGCGGGAGCCCTCGGTGACGGTGGCCGGGAGCTGGCGGGCCTCGTGGTCACCCTCCACGAGTCGCACATCGCGTGGGCGACCTACGAACGGTTGCTGTGATGGACGTCCACGTCGTCGTGCCCGACGGGATCGACGATCCCGAGAGGCCGAGCGGCGGAAACGTCTACGACCGTCGGCTGTGCGATGAGCTCACCGGAATCGGATGGTCGGTGAAGGAGCACGCCGTCCGTGGCTCCTGGCCGACTCCTGCTCCGGCGGACCGAGCCGCCCTCGGCGAGATCCTGGCGGGCATCCCTGACGGTGCGGTGCTGCTCGTCGACGGGCTGGTCGCCTCGACCGTCCCAGACGTGCTCGTGCCTGAGGCACGCCGTCTGCGACTGGTCGTCCTCGTGCACCTGCCGCTGGGCGACGGCCTGCCAGGTCAGGAGTCAGCAGCGGAACGCAGACGGGAAGGTGCGGTGCTGGGGGCCGCCGTCGCCGTCGTGACGACCAGCACGTGGACCCGGAGCCGGCTGCTCGACCGGCACTCGCTCCGACCCGACCGGGTCCACGTCGCCCGGCCCGGCGCCGACCCCGCGGACATCGCGCCAGGTACGCCGGGCGGCGGCGAGCTGCTCTGCGTTGCCGCGGTGACGCCTCACAAGGGGCATGACGTGCTTCTCGCGGCGCTGGCGATGATCAAGCACCTGCCATGGCAGTGCACGTGGGTGGGGAGCCTGGACCGTGACCGGGGCTTTGTCGAACGACTGCGCAGCCAGGCCCGCGCGCTCGGGATCAGCGACCGGGTGTGCACCACGGGTCCGCTTACGGGGGCAGGGCTCGAGACTGCGTACGCCGGGGCCGACGTACTCGTGCTGGCCTCGCGCGGGGAGACCTACGGCATGGTCGTCACCGAGGCACTGGCTCGCGGGCTTCCGGTGGTCGCCACGGCCGTCGGTGGACTTCCGGAGGCCCTGGGTCGAGGACCCGGGGGAAGCTCGCCCGGTCTGCTCGTGCCGCCCGAGGCCCCGGACGCCCTCGCCGAGGCTCTCAGTGCCTGGTTGGGTGACGCCGAGCTGCGGCGGAGCCTGAGGCACGCGGCCGAGCAGCGCCGCGCCACGCTTTCCGGGTGGTCGTCGACCGCGGATCGGGTCGCTCGCGTCATCGCGGAGGTCGCATGACGACCGAACAGGTTCGAGTCAGCCCCGAGTGGCTGTCGTTGCGAGAGACCGCCGACGCGGCAGCGAGGGCGCCTTCACTCGTCGAGGAGGTCCGCTCGTACTTACCGAGCCATGGCGAGACGGCCGTCCACGACCTCGGTTCCGGAACCGGGGCCATGGCCCGCTGGCTCGCCGTGCAGCTCCCCGGACCCCAGCGCTGGGTCATGCACGACAGGGATGAGGCGCTGCTCACCCGTGCCGCCGCAGACCCGCCGACCAGTGCCTCCGACGGCGCCCCGGTCACCATCGAGGCCCGTCGGTGCGACATCACCCGGCTGGTCCCGGAGGAGCTGGCGGGCGCCCACCTCATCACCGCCTCGGCGCTGCTGGACATGATGACCGCGGAGGAGCTCGACCGCATGGTCGTCACCTGTGCCGGAGCGGGCTGCCCCGTTCTGATCACCCTCAGTGTCACCGGACGCGTCGACCTCGCGCCGCCCGATCCGTTCGACCAGGCTGTCACCGACGCGTTCAACGCCCACCAGCGACGCACGACCGGCACTCGGAGGCTGCTCGGCCCCGACGCGGTCGGCGCGGCGGTCGACGGCTTCACCCGGCTGGGCGTCGACGTCCTGTGCCGACCGAGCCCGTGGCGGCTCGGCCCCGAGGAGGCTGCGCTGGCGGCGGAGTGGCTCATGGGCTGGCTGGCCGCGGCATGCGAGCAGCATCCAGAGCTCGGCGCCGTGGCCCCGTCGTACGCGCGGCGACGGCTGGCCGAGGCGGCCGAGGGTCGGCTGTCCGTCACCGTGCACCACCAGGATCTGCTGGCTCGTCCCATATGACCTCCTTCCGAGGGTGTGAACTCTCGCGCGAGGGGCGGCGCACGTCTGTACCGTCGAGAGCAGGACGGAGGGGGTTTCCGTATGCACCTCGCGCAAGCAGAACGGGTGCCGGGACGGAGCCGTAGCCCGTGGGCCTGGACGAGACCCGCGGTCGGCGCCGCGATCCTCGGCGTCCTGCTCTGGCAGCTGGGCGCCCGTCCCTTCCTCGAGGCCCTTCAGCGCATCGACCTCTGGGTTCTTGTGGCAGCAGCGGCCATCGCGGTGCCGACGACCGTGTGCTGCGCCTGGCGCTGGCGACTCGTCTCCCGCGGTCTGGGCTCAGACCTGCCACTGCGCGAGGCCGTCGGCGCGTACTACCGGTCCCAGTTCCTCAACACAGTCCTTCCCGGTGGAGTGCTGGGCGACGTGCACCGGGCTGTGCGGCGCGGCCGCGACGTCGGCGATGTCGGCCACGGCGTTCGGGTCGTTGCCTGGGAGCGCACCTCCGGGCAGGCGGTTCAGATCGCCCTGACGGTCGTTGTTCTGCTCACGCTGCCGTCGCCCGTGCGCTCGTCCATGCCGGTCGTCGCGGGAGCGGTCGTGGCAGTCGCCCTGTCCGTCGTACTCCTGGGCCGGACCCTGCCTCGCTGGGGAGCTCCCCCGCTGGCTCGGATCGCGCGTGCGCTGGCCACCGACCTTCGTCAGGGGCTGCTTGCTCGGCGAGCCTGGCCGGGCGTCGTGCTGGCCTCCATCGTGGTGGTGGCCGGCCACACAGCCACTTTCCTGGTCGCTGCCCGGACCGCCGGGGCGACCGCCTCACTGGCGCAGCTGCTGCCGCTTGCGCTGCTCGTGCTGCTGGCCATGGGGCTGCCCATCAACATCGCCGGCTGGGGACCCCGTGAGGGCGCGGCTGCGTGGGTCTTCGCCGTGGCGGGGCTGGGCGCGGCCGAAGGTGTCGGCACCGCCGTGGTGTACGGCGTCATGGCACTCGTCGCCACCCTCCCCGGTGCAGTCCTGCTGGTGGTTGCATGGCTCCGTCCGAGGGAGGGCGCGATCGAGCCTGAGGCCGGTGGCCGTGACCGGCCGCACTCCCCCGGACGGCGGTTCGCCACTGCCGCACCGGAAGGCGCCCCGCGTGGCTGATCGTCCCTACACCCTGCTGAGCTGCGGTATCTCCATCGACGGCTATCTCGACAGTGCCACCGACCAGCGGTTGCTGCTCTCCAACGACGCCGACCTCGACCGGGTCGACGCCGTTCGCGCCACCTGCGACGCGATCTTCGTCGGTGCTGCCACCGTACGGAACGACAACCCACGACTGTTGGTCCGTGCCCAGGCCAGGCGCGACGAGCGGGTCGCTCGTGGGCTTCCGCCCTCGCCGATGAAGGTCACGGTGACCCGCGGGGCGAAGCTCGACGCTTGCGCGAACTTCTTCACCACGGGGGACTCCGAGAAGCTGGTGTACTGCCCGAGCGCGACCGTGGATGAGGCCCGCGACCGGCTGGGATCGGTGGCGACCGTGGTCGACGGCGGCCGATCGGTGAGCATGGAGCGAGTGAGCGAGGACCTCTACGCCCGCGGGGCGCAACGGCTCATGGTGGAGGGCGGGGGCATGGTGCACACCCAGTTCCTGACCGCCGACCTGGCCGACGAGCTTCACCTGGTCGTCGCCCCGCTCTTCGTCGGCGACTCGCGGGCGAGGCGTTTCGTCGGCGACGGCCGGTTTCCCTGGAACCCGGACCGGCGCGCGAAGCTCGCCGAGGTTCGCCCCATCGATGACGTCGTACTGCTGCGGTATGCGCTCTCTTCGCGGTTCCGGATGGACTGACCAGGAGGTCCCATGTCACACACTCCACCGGCCGCGACGGTCCGCACCCACCTGAGGGTGCCGTTGCGGTTCGCCGACGGGTACTCCACGACCGCTCGTGTGTTCACCTTCAACGGGCTGGCCGACGGACGGGAGCACCTGGCGCTGGGCCTGGGTGACCGTGCTGGTGCGTTCACACCGGACTGGCATCGAGACTCGCCGCCGCTCGTCCGGCCGCACAGCGAGTGCCTCACCGGCGATGTCTTCGGCAGCGAGCGTTGCGACTGCGGGGCGCAGATGAGCCATGCCGTCAAGCGCATCTCCAGCGCCGGTGGGTACCTGCTGTACCTGAGGCAGGAGGGCCGCGGGATCGGCCTGTACGCCAAGCTCGACGCGTACGCGCTCCAGGACGCGGGTCTGGACACCTACGAGGCCAACCGCGCCCTCGGCTACGCCGACGACGAGCGCGACTACACCGTCGCGGCCCAGATGCTGCATGCGCTGGGCCTGCCCCGGGTGGCTCTGCTGACCAACAACTCCGACAAGGTCGCACAGCTCAGCAGGCTCGGTGTGACCGTGACCGAGCAGGTGCCGACGGGTGTGCACCTGTCCACGGCGAACGCGCGCTACCTTGCGGCGAAGGCCCGCCACGGCAAGCACACGCTCGATCTTCCCGGTGGACCGCCGACGGAGTGGCTGGCCGACGACTCCGGCGCTCATCAGGCCTAGTGCCTGCTCGGTCCATGGGACTGGCCGCCGACCAACCCCGTGAGCGATCCGGCCCGAATCACGTCGGAAGGACGCGATTCGGGCCGGCCTGTGTGCTGCTGCGTCCGTAGGTCAGCCCTTGGCGACCCACTCGGTGAAGCTGCGCGGTTCGCCGAGCCAGTCGACGAGACCGGTGCTGGTGCCGTCGGTGCGGGTGCCCGAGACACGGACCGCGACGCGCACGTCGCCGGGGTTGCCGAGTGCCTGGCGAGACATCCGCATGACGACCCACTCCTTGGCGTAGTCGACGGTCATCTCGTAGGAACCGTCGACCGGTGCGCCCCAGTTCTTGTGCCCGAACCCCTCGGTGCGGAGGAGCTGGTAGTCGGTGCCCTCGTAGTAGCCGCCGACGAACACGAACTCCGGACCCTTGTCGCTGCGGTCGGTGTCGACGTACACGGCACCGGCTGAGCCTGTCTTCGGGTCGCGCCGAAGGTTGTCGTGGTGCGTGACGACGACGACGTTGCTGTCACCGTTCTTCACCCGGACGGCTCGGAGGTCCGATCCGTGGAAGGTGTCCTGCGGGTCCTTCACCCCGATGCTGCTGGCGCTCGCCGGGGCGGCGAGCCCGAGCGTGAGGACAGCGGCCGACAGGGCGGCGGTGCCGGCGATGATCTTGTGCATTGCCTTCTCGTTTCTCACAGATGGTGTTGCCCTGCCGGGCCGCGTCCCCGGTGGGGCACGCACACAAGACGCGACCACCCTCGAGGAGGTTGCATCCGTGGACCTGCACTGCGCAGAGCTGACGACGGCAGGGGCGAGCCCGCCACTCCTTCCGGGTGCCGGGCTCTCGATGCGGTCGTCAGTCCCGCGGGTCACCGCCGCACGAAGGTCAGGACCCTGCCCTTGAGCTGCAGCTCGGGGTCCGGGCCACGCTCGGTCCCGGGCTTCACGTAGGCACGCACGGCGAAGTTGATCTTCCCGTGCAGCCTCGGGTCGCCTTGCGCACGATCGTCGCCGGCCTTGGCGACCATGTCCTCGGTGATGGTGGTGCACGCGCCACCGGTGAGGCCGCGGAGGTCGCCGCACTCCCGGCTGAAGTAGTGGATGAAGAACTTGTCGCGGTTCGCCACCTTCACGTACGCGTCCGCGGATCCGGTCAGGTCAGCCAGCGGCGCGTCCGGGTCGGTGTCAGGGATGTTCACCACGCCCTTGAGCTTGGAGGCGTCGTTGACCGAGAGGCCGACGTAGGTGCCGTTGCCCGTCTCCGTGGCGAGCGTGCCGAGCACGGCGTAGACCTGCCCACCGTCCAGCGGGCGAGCGGGCGCGATGAAGAAGCTCGCGTCCTGGTTGTCGCCGAGGCAGTCCATGCCGGTCGCGCGGCATTCAGGACCGGACTGGCCGAGCTCGTTGAGGATGTCGACCATGGCCGAGCTCGGGTACGGCGCCACCTCGTCACAGCCGCTGTTCGTCACGTCGAGCATCCACGGTCCTCGTGCGGCACGGGCGCAGACCGCCTTGACCAGCTGGTCCTGAGAGGCCGCGAGCCCCTGCTCGGACACTGCCGTCCGCTCGTCGAGGACGGACGGCGGGTACGGCTTCGCCGGCCGCTGCGAGGACGGCCGCTCTCGGACTCTGAGGACCGTGAGGGGACGCCTCTTCAACCAGGCATCTCCAGCCTGCTCGTCCTCGGGCATGGTGTAGCGGAGGAAGGTGAGGAAGTCGTTGGCTCGCTTGCCCAGTCCGAGGGACCCGATCGAACCCAGCTCGTCCTTCGGCGGGATGGCGTCGGTGAACACGGCCTTGCCGGCGACGCCCAACCGCTCGAGCGAGCTGCGGACCGCCCGGTCCATCCTCTGGTCGGGCGTGACGACGAAGTAACGCACCTGGCCCCACACAGACCCGGACTGCCTCTCGATGGTCACATTGTTGATGTTGTTGTTCACGCTCGAGAAGCTCACGATGCGACCGGTCTGTCCCTTGCCGGGCGGCAATGAGCTGAACAGGTACTGGACGAGGTCCGGCTGGACGCTCGCGAGCTCGTCGTAGAACTTGGGGCTCCAGCGACCTTGCTTGGTGAAGACCCACGACTGCTCTCCGAAGTACCTGGCGGCAGACGGCATCCGCCCGAAGATGACGATCGCTTCGCGCGGATCCAGGCGAGGAGTGCCGGTGTAGCCGGGACGCGTCCTGCCCAACGCATTCTCGGTCCGCGGGTCGACGTACTCCTCGGGCCACCTCTTCACGACCGGGACCACGTACGGCGAGGCCGGGTTGTTCCCGAAGCAGTTCCTCAGCACGGGATAGGTGTAGTTGTCGCAACCCTCCTGCGTCCACAAGCGGGTATAGCCCAGCGTGACCTCGAGGTTCTTGCTCCTCAGATCCCTGATCAACGCCTTCGTGAGCCTCGCGTTCCAGGGCTTTGCCGCGGAACGGTCGTCAGGCTCCGATGGGTTGGTCGTCGCTTGTTGGCCCTGAGCGGGTGGGAGCAGGGCAAAGCCGGCGAGCAAGGCACCTACCGCGAGCGAGCATCCAGCTCGCGCCAGTGATCTGGCCATGGTGCACCTCCTGAAGAGATCCCTCGACTCGACTGAACACCGGGCCGCGGGAGCCGCGCCATGGCCCATGGACCCGACCTCATGGCCTCTGCACGCACACGGGAGAGCGAGAGGGATAGCCCGTGCCCCAGAAGCTACGGAAGTGCAGTGCTATGTCGGGACATCACGTGTTCGGCCCCGGATCGGCCGCTCGTCCAGGATCGACGGAGGGGCCGGGAAGCCATACGGTCACCACCGTTCCTCCCAGCTCCCCCTCGCGGATGGTGCATCGCCCCCCGGCCACCGCGGCCCGATCCTGCATGTTGAACACGCCGCGGTGGCCGGGCGAGGCTTCCAGCTGGGCGGGCCCGAGTCCGACACCGTCGTCTGCGATGGTGACCTCAACGCCCCCGTCCCGCTGCTCGATGGTCACGGTGACGTTGTGAGCCGACGCATGCTTGCGCACGTTGTTCAACGCCTCCTTGCTGATCAGGTAGGCGATGCCACGGGTGGCATCCGGCACGTCCGGCTCGTCGTCACCGTCGACCGTCCATCGGGTTTCCGTGGTCTCGAAGATCTCCTCGGCTGCCCTGGTCAGGACCCCGGTGAGGCCATGTTGCATGTCGGGCGGCTCGAGGTCGAACAACAGCGCACGCAGCCTGTCGGTGGCTCCGGTGATGCTGAGCTGCAGGGGCTCGAGCACCGCGAGCAGCTCTGGCGCATGCTCGGCCAGCCGCCGTCTCAGCAGTCCGAGCCGGAGGTCGACCGATGCGAGTGCCTGCACGGAGTCGTCGTGGACGTCTGCGGCGATGCGCGCCCGCTCCTCGTCCTGGGCGTCGACGAGCCGTGTCAGGAGAGCCTGCCGCTGGTCGGCGAGCTCTCGCAGCGCCGTCTCCGCGGCCAGCCGCTCGCTCATGTCTCGTTGCACGGTGGCCAACGCGAAGGGTTCACCGGTCTCGCTGTCACCGATCAGGAAGCTCGCGATGGCGACGGGGATCGGGGGCCCTTGGTAGTTGCGCAGCGTCGACTCGCCCTCCCAGTGCCCGTTCGCGATGACCGCGGGCTGCTCCACCTCGAGGGAGACCGTCAGGCCCTCCGGTGTGAGGTAGTCCGTGATCGTGGTCGTCGCGACGTCGACGTCCGGGTCCATTCCGATGAGCCGTCGCCCGCCGGGGTTCACGTACTTGAGCTTCCCGTCCAGGTCGGCGATCGCGATGAAGTCGGGTGAGGCTTCTACGAGCGCCTTGAACTGCTTGAGATCCGCGTTGGCGGCGCGCAAGGCGGCTTCGGTGACCCGGAGCTCCGTGACGTCTCGGCTGATCCAGGCTGCCCCCAGTGACGCCTGGGTGTCGGGGTGGAAGATGCGGAAGACGTCCAGATGCCCCACAAGATCCTGGTCGTGCTGGGAGTAGGTGAGGTCGCCCGACCAGCGCCCCTCTGTCTCCAAGCCTTGGCGGACCTCGTTGCTCCACGACTCACCGATCGACGCGGCCGCTGATGCGAAGGCGTCGTTACCCGCCAGATCGATGCCGTAGTCGCCGACGCGGGGGTTGACGTAGACGATGTCGCCCTCATCATCTGAGATGCCGATGACGTCCTCGGATGCGTCGGCGAGCGCCTTGAACTTCACCAGCTCCTCTCGTGACTCCCGCTCGGACCTGAGGAGGAGCGAGTGGTCGAGCGCGAGGGCGCACCTCTGGCTCACCTCGACCACAAGGTCGATCTCGTCCTGGGTGAACCCTCCCCGCGCGGGGCCCCGGACGATGTCGATGGCGCCGAACAGCAGGCCGCGCGACCGAAGAGGCACACGGAGGCCGGCCGACGCGTCGTCCCACCCTGCCAGCTCAGCCGGGACACCCGTGCCGTCCGCAGCGTCGACCTCGAAGGGCGCCGCCCCTGTCATGGCCTCCACCGCGGAGATCTCTAGCCGTCGCGGCCACCCCTCGCTGAGGGGCAGTTCGTCCTCGGTGGACCCGTCGGCACCGACGCCGGAGCGCCAGGCTGCCCCCGGGACGAGGTTCTGGTCCCCGGCCCCGCGTACCCAGACCACTCCGACGTCGGCAACCGCCTCGGTGACGGAGCGGACCGTGGTGCGGAGCAGGGCGTCCGGGTCGAGGAGGTCCCGGCTGAGCGCCGCTGAGACGTCGGCAAGCAGGCCGGCTCGCTCCCTGGCCGCTCGCAGCAGACCCTCGAGCCGCCTCTGTTCGGTGATGTCCGTGGTCACGCCGAGCGCACCGGTGACCGCGCCATCGAGGTCGCGCACCGGCTCGAAGTACGTCGACATGAGGCGGCCCTCGAACTCTCGCTCGAGGCTGAAGCTCTCCCCGGCGAGCACCTGCCTCAGGGCCGCGACGTTGACCGGGTCGTGGCGATAGAGCGCGAAGAGGTTCGTGCCCACCAGCTCTCCCGGCCGCAGGCCGAGATAGGTCAGCGCGGGCCCTGTCGAGTGCGTACAGACACCTGAAGTGTCGAGGCCGAAGATTGCGTGCGGCCCGACAGCGAGCTCTCCGTTACCGTCCTGCTGTGTCACGGGTCCCCTCCCCCTACTGGCGCAGAAGTCACGCTGCTGCACTCAGCGTCTCTCACTGGTCGGTCCGAGGGAACCGGGACCGGGACGAAACGACGTACTCCGGGCCGAGTCGGTTCCCGCTCACGCCACGCTCGTCGTCGCCCAGAGACATCCGGAGCGCCACGTGGCCGCCGACCCAGCGACCCAGACTCCAGTGTCAGCACCCGTCAAGTCCTTCGCGGCTGGCATGATCGCGTTCAGCGGGCACTCACGGGAGGTACTACACATGGCGGAGCTGGTCCGGACGAATGACCCCGGCATGATCTCGGTGATCGAGGGCCTGCTCGGCGGGGCCGACATCCCGTACCAGGTCACAGACCGCAACATGAGCGTCCTCGAGGGCTCCATCACCGCGATCCAGATCAGGATCCTGGTGCCGGATGAGCACGAGGCAGAGGCCCGCGAGCTGCTCGTCGACGCCGAGCTCGGCGACTGGCTGCGCCCGTAGGTCGGACACGCGCTACGCCGGCTCGCTCCGCTTGGGACGCCCCAGCACTGGCGGCCTCACCTAGCATCAATCCATGGCCGAGAGGCAGCCGTCACGGAGCGCGATGACCGGCGAGATCGTGATCTCGCTGCCGTTCGTGGGCCGGTGGTTGGCGAGGAACAGTCCTGCCCGGCGGGTGCCCAGTCACGGCACGGACCTCTTGGGTGGGCGGTATGCCATCGACTTCGTCGGTGTGGACGACCACCACCGGACGGCAGACCGCCGTGACTGGCGGACCTTTCTCTCCACCGAACCGGTTGAGCGGTTCTTCGCCTACGGCCGACCGATCCTGGCACCCGCCCACGGCATCGTCGTCCAGGTGCACGATGGCGAGATCGACCACGGGGGCCGGCGGTCGCAGCTGACCCTGGTGCCCTACGCGTTGGGCCAACGCGCCCGGCTCCGCCAGGGAGTAGGTGCCATCGCCGGCAACCATGTGGTCATCGCGCTGCCGCACACCGGCGCGTTCGTGGCCCTCGCCCATCTGCGGGTCGGCTCCCTTCGCGTGGAGGTCGGCGAGGAGGTGACGGCGGGACAGCCAGTCGCGGAATGCGGCAACTCTGGCAACTCGACCCAGCCCCACGTTCACCTCCAGGTCATGGACAGCCTGGACCTGTCTGTTGCTCGAGGGGTTCCGATGGCGTTCCGGCGCTTCCGCGAATGGCCGCGCGGCGCGCAGTGCGAGATCAGGGAGCTCGGCGTTCCGCGTGAGGGTGCAGTGGTCGAACCGTTGCCGGAGGTCGCGGCGGACGTGGAGCCTCGATCGACTCCGTGAGGCCGGTTTGCGTGGACCGCGTCCACTCGACAACCGGTCGCTCGCCGGAGGCGCCTGAGTGGGCTCGCGGTCACCTCGGTGTCCAGACCGCCGGGTGTCCGCTCCACGACATGAGACTCCCCCGGCGGTCCGGTGCCAGAGTGGAGTGGTGAGCGATCGACCGGACGGACTGGTCCTGGAGCTCACGTGGGTCCTGGACGCCCCACGCGAGCAGATCTTCCGAGCGCTGAGCGAGCCTTCCTGGCTGGCGAGGTGGTGGGGGCCGTCCGGCTTCACGACGCCGGAGATCGAGCTCGACCTCCGGGTGGGTGGCGGATTTCGCCTCGGCATGCAACCACCCGACGGGGACCTGTTCCACCTCGCCGGCGAGTTCCTCGAGATCGACCCGCCTCGCCGCCTCGCCTACACCTTCCGCTGGGAAGAGCCTGACCCTGACGACCGGGAGACAGTCGTGACGCTCTCGCTCGACGCCCTGGATGACGCGACGAAGGTCGCCCTCTCGCAAGGCGAGTTCGCGACCGAGGCGCGGCTCGCACTGCACAAGACCGGCTGGACGGAGAGTCTCGTGAAGCTGCGCGAGCTCTTGGCATCGGGTGTCGCCTAGGGGGCTCGGACCCACCGGGCAAAGGCCCCCCTCGAGAGCGCAGTCATGGCTGTGAAGGCGCCTGTGCGACCGACAACCTGGGCGCCTGCCGTCGCATCCAGCAAGATGAAGTGTGCGAGACGAGTGGCGAGGGCGCTTCACCCGCGAGATGACGCGGCTACGGAACGACGGCCGCGGCGCCGTGCTGTGGTCGTTGCGGGTCACGTTCGCCGCCGTGGCGAGCTATGTCGTCGCGACCCTCTTCTTCCCGGGCACGCAGCCGCTGCTCGCACCGCTGACCGCGATGCTGGTCGTGCAGGTCACTCCGGTCTCGCTCCTCGCCAGCGGGCTCGACCGGGTGGTCGCGGTGGTGGCCGGTGTCTCCGTCGCGGTGGTCTTCGCCGCCGTCGTACCGCTCGAGTGGTGGAGCCTAGGACTGCTCATCCTGGTCTCCATCACGATCGGCCAGGCGCTGCGGCTGCGCTCGAACCTCGTCGAGGTCGCGATCAGCGGCATGCTCGTGCTCGGCGTCGGCTCGCTGAGCGCGGAGTCCGCCGCCTGGCAACGCATCGCGGAGACGCTGGTGGGCGCCGCCGTGGGCATCGTGGCGAACCTGCTGTTCCCGCCGAAGGTCGCCAGCGCCGACGCCGGCCGCGCCATCGACGGGCTCGCGGACTCCGTCAGCGAGCTGCTCTACCGCGCCGCGGACGAGCTGACCGAGCTTGTCGCCGATGGCGGTGACGTGGCGGCGGCCACAGGCGGGTGGCTGGGCGACGCGCGTCGCATCACCCACGACATCCCGCGGGTGGGAGCGGCCCTCCTGCATGCGGAGCAGGGGCGCCGGTTCAACGTCCGCGCTGTCGGTACGCCGAACGTGGGGCCCGGGCTCCGCCAGGGGCTCGAGGCGCTGGAGCACTCCGCGGTGGCGATCCGCAGCATGTTCCGCGCCCTGGTGGACGCGACCCGGGACCCGGCGTGGTCCGTCGACGAGAGCACGCAGGACGTGCTCATCGGGCTCGCCCAGACCTTCCGGGAGATGGCCGCGAGCGTCGACGCGTTCGGGCAGCTGGTCCACGACGAGGCCGATCCGGGAAAGCGCATGAGCTCCGCCGACGTTCAGGTCGTCCGCGAAGCGCTCCAGGGTCTGCACGAGGCACGTGCCCGCCTCGAGGACCTGCTCATCGTCGGGACCACCCCAGAGCTCCTCGAGCTGGACGCCGCTGTGCTCTCGACGGTCAAGCGGCTGCTCAGCGAGATGGACCTCGACGAGCGGATCCGACGGCAGGTCCGGCTGGTGCGCCGCCCGGCCCGGTCGCGGTCGCCACGCCCGAGTGGGCCACGGCCGACCGGCCGGCCACCGACCTCACCTGAGCCCACGCCGGACGACGAGACCCAGCTCCTGCCGAGGCTCCCGGGCGACGGTCCGGACAGGCGCCGCCCCGACCACCGCTGACGAGCACGGCGCGGTGGGAGCACACGATCAGTCCAGCGCGAACGACCCCGTGACGATCTCGCCTGCCGGCTGGTACGTCCCCATCACGACTCCGGTGGTGGAGACCTTGCTGTCGACGAGCTTCAGCGCTGCGGGGACGGTTCCTTCGGAGAACAGGCGCTTGCCCGACCCGACGACGAGGGGGAAGACCATCAGGCGGTACTCGTCGACGAGGTTGTGGCGCAGCAGCGTCTGGATCAGGTTCCCGCTGCCGTGCACCTGCAGCTCGGGCCCGTCCTGCTCCTTGAGCGCGGCGATGCCCTCGGCGGCGTCTCCCTCGATCAGGGCCGAGTTGCTCCACTCCAGCGTGGGACGACTCCGCGACGCGACGTACTTGGTGGCGTCGTTGAAGAGCGAGGCGCCCTCCTCCTCGGAGGCGTGCGGCCAGTGTGCGGCGAAGATGTCGTAGGTCTTTCGTCCGAGGACCAGCGCGAAGGGCTTGCTCGTCGCCTCTCCCATGACCTCGCCCATGAGCTCGTCCCAGTAGTTCACCGACCAACCTCCGTGCGCGAAGCCCCCGCTGTCGTCCTCCTCCGGACCGCCCGGGGCCTGCATGACCCCGTCGAGGGTCAAGAAGGTGCTCACGATCAGCTTTCTCATGGTCTGTGTCCTCTCGGTCGGGGCGACGGCTCGTCTGCGCCTCTGCACTATGAGACGCCCCGGCCAAGCAGAACTCATCGCGATCGCGGAGAGAGCTCGGAGAATCCGGTCGTCAGCGGTCGTCCTTGCGTCTGCGAACCCGCCACAGGTGGACCACCCCGCTCAGGGCGAAGACCAGTGCCACGGCCACCGCGGTGCTGGCCCAGATGTTCCCCGGGAAGGCCGCACGCCCCAGGTAGGCCAGCGCCACGCCGTAGACGCTCCACAGCGCGGCCCCGATGGCTGCGAAGACGACGAAGCGCCGCAGCGGGTATTCCACGATGCCGGCAGACATCCCCACAGCGGTGGTCCCTCCGGGAATGAACCGGCCCACCACGATCAGGCCGGGCCCCCAGTCCCGCTCGTGCTCCTCCACCCACGCCAGCGCGGCCTGGCCACGCTTCGAGCGTTCAGCGCGTCGGCGGGCGCGGCCGCTCATGCCCCGGCCGAACCCGTACGCCAGGAGATCACCGAGGGCGGAGCCGAAGGCACTCGCGACAGCCACCAGGACCAGGCTGAGCTCGCCCGCGACAGCGATGCTCATGGCCGAGACCATGGCGCTCTCGCTCGGCACCGGAGGCAGCACCGCCGACCCGGCGATGGTGACAGCGAGGACGGGGTAGCTCCACCAGCCCGCCGTGAGCCACTCCATGCCCAACTCTCCGCCTCCCGGTACCTCGCTCCCCGGAGAAGATAGCCCGGGGCCCCAGTCGGGCGGCCGACCCGGTGACGTGGCTCACGCCGCCCAGGTGGTCTACGCGGGATTTGCGTCGAGGACGGACCTTCGGTTGCTATAGACGGAATTCGTGAAGTTGTCCGGTCCGTCCGGGCCTGCCGCCGAAGCCAGAAGGGTCCCACGTGCCTGCGCACCGCAAGCCCACCCACCGCCCCAAGATCATTGCCGCCGCACTCGGGACGGCCCTCGCCTGCTCGGGCGTGGCGTTCGCGGTCCAGGTCGAGCCGGAGCCGGTGAGCACGGCGCCGGAGCCGCTCACGGCGACCAGTGCGCCCTCCTCGCCGACCTCGTCGAGCGCCGCCGACAGCGTGGACGAGCGAGACGTCCGGCCGTCGCGGAGCGCCCGGACCCCCCGCGAGAAGCTCGCGGAGAAGCGCCAGGACAAGGCGGAGAAGACGCCGAAGGCGCCGCAGGACCACGCCCGAGCCCACTCCGGAGCCCGAGGAGATCGTCGAGACGCCGACGCCCACTCCGGACCCGGAGCCGACGAAGACGACCACGAAGGCCACCGACGAGGCTCCGGAGCCGACCGGCGCGACGACCTCGGGTTCGGGCATCCTCGGCGGCACCAACGCCGCCCGTTCGAACGCCGGACTCGCGCCCCTCTCCGAGAGCTCCTGCCTGACCGACCTGGCGCAGCGGCACGCCGAGCGGCTCGCCGCCTCGCAGACCCTGCAGCACCAGGACCTCGGCTCGGTGATGAGCGTGTGCGGCATGTCCGCTGCGGCGGAGAACGTGGCGATGAACTACAGCGGCCCCTCCGACATGGTCCGGCAGTGGCTGAACTCCTCCGGTCACCGGGCGAACCTGCTGAGCAGCAGCTACTCCCTCATCGGCATCGGCGCCGCACAGGCACGCGACGGCTCCTGGTACGGCGTACAGGTCTTCGGCGCGAGCTGACGCTCGCGAGTCCCCATGCCGCCGAAGAGTCACGCCGTGAGTGGCGACGCGCCGCTCAGGCGATGAAGCGAGGGTCCTCCCCCTCTGGCTGGGCAGCGTCGAGCTTGGCGATCACCCGCCTGATCTGGTCCAGGGTGTCGGCCTCCTCGTGGCCGAAGGCGCCCAGGTAGGCACGCAGCGCGTGGCGGGCCATCTCGAGCTCGGTGTCCGTGAGATGGATCGTGTTCATGTCCTCAATGTAGGTCGCCCTGGAGCCTGCCTGCTGCTCTTCCGCGGAGACCGGATCCAGCCTGTTCCCGCCTCACGTGCGACCTCACTCACGGTTTCCGGGGGATACCCCCCTGGGCATGTGTCTCTCTCGAGTGCTTGCCGCACGGCACCTCGAGGGGGTGTGTCCGCATAGGGAGGGAATTGATCCATGCACAGGGTCCGACTACGACGGGGAGTCCAGGCGTTCGTCGCCTCCACCCTGGCCGTCTCGGCCGTGGTGACGGGGGCGGAGGTCAGCAACGCCGAGGAACCGGCTCCGGCCACGACGAATGCTCAGCCGGCGCCACCGAGGCCTGACGTGGTCCACCCCAGTGCCTCGGCGCTGCTGCCCGAGCTGCCGGAGACGACCGAGGAGACCCGCGACGTCGAGAGCCGCCCGGCCAGGTCGGGCTCGCGTCCGTCGCTCGGGCTGCGTCCTCACGAGATCGCCCGAGCGGTCGGGGCTCCGGAGCGGGACGTCGCGAAGCACTGGCCGGTCATCGACGAGGCGCTGCGCGAGAAGGGGATGACCGACGTGCGGAGCAGGATCGCCGCCGTGGCCACCATCGTGACGGAGGTCGGGACGGGCTTCCGCCCGGTCAAGGAGTACGGCGGCCCGGGTTACTTCACCCAGATGTATGAAGGACGGTCGGACCTCGGCAACGTCCGGCGAGGTGACGGCGCGCGCTACCACGGCCGCGGCTACATCCAGCTCACCGGCCGGGCGAACTACCGGCACTACGGGGAGCGCCTCGACGTACCTCTCGAGGAACGGCCGGGCATCGCCCTGCGCCCTGCCGTCGGCGCCCGGGTCCTCGCCGAGTACTTCGCGCAGCGCGGCGTCGACAGCGCCGCCCGGCGTGGTCAGTGGCGCGACGTGAGGCTGAAGGTCAACGGCGGCCTCAACGGCTGGACCAGGTACCGGAGCATCGTGTCGTCGCTGCTGCGAACGGCCCGGCGCTAGCCCGGTCGGCGGGAGACCCCCAGCCTCAGCCGACCGCGACCTGGTCGGGCTGCGCACCTGGTTGTCGGGTGGGGATGCCACGGGTGACGAAGAGCGCGAGGAGCGAGATCAGGGCGAGCACGGCCAGCGCCGCCCTGAGCCCGTCCAGGCGGGCGGCCTCGTTCTCCTCGACGACCGCGTCCGCCGTCTCCCCCGTCACCCCGGCATCTGACAGCGCCGCGTCGAGATCGTCGTCCGGGATGAAGGGCACGCCACCGGCGAGGTCCACCTGCGCCTGTGACGAGAGGTCCTGCGGAATGTCGGGGTTCTCCTCGATGCCCGCGAAGAACGAGCTGGTCAACCCCGAGATCAGCACCGCACCGGCGAGTGCGGTCCCGATCGAGGCGCCCAGGAACATGACGGTGTTCTGCACACCGCCCACCTCCGCGGTCTGCTCGTCCGGGACCGCCGAGACCGTGACGCTGCCGAGCTGCGAGGCCAGTGCCCCGATCCCCAGCCCGGCGAGCAGCATCGGCAATGTGACGACCTCGGGGCCGACGCCGACGTCGAGAGCCGCGGCCAGCATGACGATCCCGACGAACAGCGATGAGAACCCAAGGCGCACCACCGTGCGCGGTGAGGCGTCGGGGAAGAACTTCGGCACACCGATCGCCGCCAGGAGCAGCGCGATCGAGAGCGGCAGGATGCGCAGCCCGGTCTCGATCGCCGAGAGTCCGAGCGCGACCGAGAGGAACAGCGGCACCGCGAAGAACAGGCCCGCCTGGAGGAGGTACTGGTAGAAGAACGAGGTCAGCCCGCCACGCAGCCGCTTGTTGCCGAGCATGGCCGGGTCGATGAGCACCGCCGCCCCGGATGCCTGGCGGCGCCGCTCCCAGGTCAGGAAGCCCAGCAGGACCACGCCACCGGCCAGGACCATCCAGATCGCCAGCGACATGCCCAGCCAGACCGGTGCGCCGGGCTTCGGGTTGACCAGGCCCCAGGAACCGGCACGGAGAACCCCGTAGACGACCAGCCCGAGCCCCGAAGCCGACAGTGCGGTGCCGACGAGGTCGAGGTGGACGCCTGGCTCCGCCGGTGCGTCCGCCATGCGCCTGGCCAGCAACAGGATGCCGAGGACGATGATCACCTCACCGGCGAACACCCAGCGCCAGGAGGCGTACGTCGTCGCGAGGCCGCCGATGAGCGGCCCCAGCGCCACGGCCACCCCAGCCGCAGCGGCGACCAGGCCGTAGGCGCGAGGACGGTCGGCCGACTCGAAGTTCGATGCGACCAGAGCAACGATCGCGGGCATGATCAACGCCGCGCCCATGCCCTCGAGCAGCGACCAGCCGATCAGCAGCACCGTCAGGTTAGGGGCCAGGGCCGTGGTGAACGAGCCTGCCCCGTAGATGACACAGCCCAGCGAGAAGGCTCGTTTGCGGCCCATGATCTGGCCGATCTTGCCACCGGTGATCATCAGTGACGCCATGACGAGCGTGTACAGGGTGATCGCGGTCTGGATCCCGGTGACCGTCGTACCGAGGTCTTTCGCCACGGTCGCGATCGACACGTTCATCACGGAGCTGTCGAGTGCCATCAGGAACTGGCCCGACGACAGCGTGAAGAGCACGAGCCCGGAGGCGGCCGCAGCGCGAGCAGCGGGCACGGCGGGCGCGGTCACGTCATTGCCGAACGGACGGGCGGACCGGAGCACGCGGGTCGGTGGGACATGTCGACCTCCTCCGCCTATTGCACCGCCCTGGCACCTGCCCGCGGATCATCCCCGGCGGGTGAGAGGAGGGGCGGAGCACCGACCGTGCCCCTTCCCCGCGGGCGTCCCCCGGGGCCAGTCTGGGAGTGGTTGAACCGTCACGGGTCGATGCTCGTCTCAGTTCACGAGGGGAGGTTCTTTGCCCGGGAGCCAGGACCAGCTCATGCAGGCGCTGCACGACGAGCACGCGGCGGCGCTGTGGGTCTACTGCGTCAGCCTGACCGGCCGGGACCGGGCACGCGCCCAGGACGTCTGCCAGGAGACGCTGCTCCGCGCCTGGCAGCACCCTGATGTGCTCTCGAAGCCGCCCGGCTCCGTGCGCAAGTGGCTCTTCACCGTGGCACGCAACATCGTCATCGACGAGTGGCGGTCGCGCCGCGTCCGCCAGGAGACGATCACCCCCGACCCGCCGGACCGGGCCCCCGAGCAGGAGGAGGTCGACCGGCTCCTCCAGTCGTGGGTCGTGGTCGAGGCGGTCGCGCGGCTCTCGACGGAGCATCGGCAGGTCCTGTACGAGTGCTACTACCAGGGCAGGTCGGTCGCCGAGACAGCCCGCCGGCTCGGGGTGCCGGAGGGCACCGTGAAGTCACGCACCCACTACGCCCTGCGGGCCCTGCGGCTCGCCCTCGAGGAGAACGGGGTGACCGGGTGACCCACGACGAGCTCAGGTACGCCGACGGCGCCTACGTCCTCGACGCCCTCGAGGCCGACGAGCGACGCGCCTTCGAGGAGCACCTGCTCACCTGTGACGACTGTGCACGCTCCGTGCGCGCGCTCGCCCCGCTGCCGGAGCTGCTCTCGCAGGTCGACGCGGCGATGTTCGACTCCCCGGACGACGCGCTCGCGGTGCCCGACACCCTGCTCCCGGGCCTCCTCCAGCAGGTACGCCGGAGGCGGCGGCGCCGACTGACCATGACCGTGGCCGCCGCCTCCACCGCCGCCCTCCTCGTCGGGGCCGGTGTGGTCGGACTGCTCCGGGACGACGGCGCACCGGAGCGGCCCGGGCCGGAGGCATCGGTGTCCGTCGGATCGCCGGAGCAGATGGAGCAGCTGGGCCAGAGCGTGGTCCGGGCGAGCCTGACGATGGAGCCCGTGCCCTGGGGTACGCGCCTGAACCTGACCTGCACCTACACCGACAGCGGCGAGGGCTACGGCTACGCGCCGCCCGTGCCGCCGACCTACGCCCTCGTGGTGCACACCCGGGACGGCCGGACCGAGCAGGTCGCCACGTGGCGGGCCGTTCCGGGGCGAAGCACCACCCTGTCGGCCGCGACGGCCGCCGACGTCGCCGACATCGCCTCCATAGATGTCCGGACCACCTCGGGTGATCCGGTGCTCAGGCTCACCTCCTGAACCTCGGGGGCCTGCCCGCCGTCTTCAGGGGAGGTGACCACTCTCCGGAGGTGCCCATGGATCCGAAGCCCACCGGTCTCTCCCGCCGCGGTCTCCTCGCCGTCGGGGCCGGAGTCGCAGCAGGGGCGACTCTCGCCGCGTGCGGTGAGGGCGACGACAGCACGGCCTCGTCCGGCAGCTCCCCGTCGAAGGCCTCGGACGGCGGCAGCGCCGGCCTGGTCCCGCTCGCGGAGGTCCCCGTCGGCGGAGCGGTGTCGGCGACCGGGAAGAACGGTCAGCCGGTGATCGTGGCGCAGCCGCGGAGCGGCCACGTCGTGGCGTTCTCCGCCGTGTGCACCCATCGGGGCTGCACCGTGGCCCCCGGGGAGGACGCCCTGGAGTGCCCGTGCCACGGGTCGACGTACGACCTGGCCACGGGCGAGAACACCGGCGGCCCCGCGCCACGTCCGCTCGCCGTCCTCCGGGTGAGGGTCGTCGACGGCGTGGTCGAGGAGGGCTGACCGGGCGACGCCCCGTGGCGGCGGCTCCCCATCACCGACCGCCACGGGGCGACCGTCTTCCAACCGAGGAGGAGCACACCATGTCGATCATCGTGGGGCCGGTACGCCGACGGGCGGGTGCCGCTGCGCTGAGCATGTGCCTCGTGGCCGGCCTGTCGACCGCGACGCTGACCGCGCCCGCCGAGGGCGCCTCTGCCGAGCAGCAGGCGGCGGCCCGGCTCGAGGCGAAGCTGACGCCGAGCGGGGACCCGGACGGCTCGGGCGAGGCCACGTTCAGGCTGAACAAGGCCAAGCGCAGGGTCTGCGCCACCGTCGAGTGGCGCAACATCGCCACGCCGGACGCAGCCCACATCCACCGGCGCTCCGACGGGGGCGTGGTCGTGGACCTGACCGGCTCCGTGACCGGTGGGGCGAAGTGCGCGAGGAAGGTGCCGCGCAAGCTCATCGGCAGGATCCTGGCGCGACCGGGCCGCTACTACTTCAACGTGCACAACGCCGACTACCCGGCGGGTGCGATCTCGGGGAGGCTGCGCCGCTGACGGGGGTGCGGCGCACTCCCTCCGGGGCGCGTACCGGTCAGCCGGGCCAGGCCAGACGCCGGTTGAGGTACGCCGCCCAACCCGCGAGGACCACGAGTGCGACGACGAGCAGCCAGCCGCCGCCGGTCACCTCCGACGCCGCGATCAGGCGTGCCGCGAGCCACGTGACGGCAGCGGCCGCGGCGAGCAGGCCGTAGCGGCGTGCCCACAGCAGGAGCAGGTCACGGTCGAGCACGAGTCCGGGAGGCCCGTACGCCGCCAGAGCCGTTGCCAGGTGGATCGCGGTCAGGACCATCGCCGCGAGGAGCAGGCTGCCGCCGAGCTGCTCGGGCACGGTGACCAGCCAGTGCCCGCCGAGGAGCAGGACCAGGAACGTGCCGGCGCCGGAGTCCGGGATCGCCGCCACCAGCAACGACAGCAGGGCCGCGAGCATCAGGAACAGGACACCCGGACTGCCCCCGGCGACGCCCTCCAGCACGACCATCAGGGCGGTCCCGGCCGGAGCCGCCGCGCGCAGCACCAGCTGCTGACGGCTCAGCCGGCTGGTCTCGTCGAGGAAGTCGTTGAGCAGGCTCATCGGCGCACCAGCCTCGGCAGCGAGGCTCGCCGTCCGAGCCTGCGCAGGACCTCGTCGAGGGTGCCCGGCCCTCGCCAGGCGACGACCGGGGTCCCTGACAGCTGCACCCTGCTCAGCAGGGCCTCCCTCTCCAGCAGGCGCATGCGCCACGCGAGCAGGACCCTGCGGTCCTTCTCGGCGAGGTGGGCGTCGTCGGGCAGCGTGTCGACCACGATCACGCTCAGCCCCTGGCGCGCGAGCGTGAGCGTCGCCGTCACGGCCTGGTCCGACAGCATCGGCGAGAGCATGATGACGACGGTGCCGCCCGAGACGCCGAAGTGGATCCGGGAGGGGTCCGCAGACCGTCTCTCGCCGGGCACGATGCGTGCCAGCGTGTCGAGGATGCGGAGCAGGTGCCTGCGGCCGGTGCTGGTGTGGACGGCGTTGCGCTCCGTGGAGCCGAGCACCCGGAGACCTACCCGGTCACCGCGGTGCAGGTAGTGCTCGGCGACCGCCCCCGCGGCCCGGACCGCGACGTCGAGGCTGCCGGCCGGCTCGTCCAGGCCTCCGCCGCCCCCGACCGAGACGCCGGCGTCGACGACGAGCAGGATGCTGCTGTCCTCCTCCGCGAGCGTGCTCGTCACGTGCAGGGTCCCGGTGCGCAACGACACGGGCCAGTGGAGCCTGCGAAGCCGGTCCCCGGGCTGGAACGGTCGGATGCCGGCGAGCTCGGTGCCTCCGCCGACGCGCCGCGACGGGTGCGTGCCGACCAGGCCGATCGGGTGCGGCGCGGGCGCCTTGGTGTCGAACCGGCCCGGCACGGGAAGCGTCGTCAGGGTGTGCCCGTGCAGGGCGTGGGGTCCCCACCGGTACGCCGCCCACGGGCTCGTGGCCGCGACGAGTCCCTCCCCCACCCGGCGGCTCCCCCACCGCCTGCTCGACACCGGTACGTCGACCCGCAGCTCGCTTCGCGGAGAACCGGCCGTCACACCAGCGACACCGCTGGACGGACGCCACAGCAGCCAGCGGTGCCGCGCCACGCGGACCACGGCATGCTCCACACCGCCTGAGTCGTGGAGGACCGTTCGCAGCACGGTCCCCTCGCCCTCGCGCACCGAGTCGTGGAGCAGGCCGTCCCGGACCTGAGGCACCGCCGCGGGTCGACGTACCACGGCGGCGACGGTCCACAGGAGCAGAGGCACCGCGATCACCAGCAGGTCCGCGCGGCCGCGGGCCACCGCCACGACGGCGAAGGTCACCGAGGCCAGCGCCGCACGCAGCAACGCGTGGGTCGGCTGCCAGCTGGTGGTCACAGGTCGGCCGCCGAGCGCCGTTCGAGGTCGGCGAGCTGCTCACGGGCCGAGGGGGTGGGCACCTGCGTGAGCACGCTCGTCACCACCGACGCCCCCGAGACGTCGCTCATCCAGAGCTCCGGCCGGACGGTGATGCGATGGGCAAGCACCGACGGGGCGACCGCCTTGACGTCCTCGGGGACCACGTAGTCGCGGCCGTCGACCACCGCGTAGGCACGGGCGGTCAGCAGCAGCGCCAGAGCGCCGCGAGGCGAGGAGCCGAGCAGGACGTGCGGGTGGTCGCGGGTCGCGGCGGCGAGGTCGACGCAGTAGCGCCCGACGCTCTCGTCGACGGTGACCTCCTCCACCGCCGCCTGCATCCTGAGCAGGCCTGCCGCGTCGGTCACCGGCGCGAGCTCCTGCTCCTCCCGTCGCCGCTCCATGCGGCGGCTGAGGACCTCCCACTCCTGGTCACGGCTCGGGTAGCCGAAGCTCACGCGCATCAGGAAGCGGTCGAGCTGCGCCTCGGGCAGCGGGTAGGTGCCTTCGTACTCCACCGGGTTGGCGGTGGCCATGACGTGGAAGGGAGCCGCGAGCGGGAAGGTCTGCCCCTCGACCGTGACCTGCCGCTCCTGCATCGCCTCGAGCAGCGCTGCCTGGGTCTTCGGCGGGGTCCGGTTGATCTCGTCGGCGAGCAGGAGCCCGGTGAACAGCGGGCCGGGACGGAACTCGAACTCGGCAGCCCGCTGGTCGTAGATGAACGAGCCGGTCAGGTCGGCGGGGAGCAGGTCGGGCGTGAACTGCGCGCGCGTGAACTCCAGCCCGAGCGTCTGGGCGAAGGAGCGTGCCGCCAGCGTCTTGCCGAGACCCGGGAAGTCCTCGATGAGCACATGGCCTCCGGCGAGGATGCTGCTCAGCACGAGCGTCAGCGCCTCCCGCTTCCCGACCACGGCTCGCTCGACCTCGTCGAGAACGGCGCCGGCGAGCCGGGAGGCCTCACGGATGTCCTGCAGTGCTTGGTTCACAGCTCCTCGATCCTTGCGATGAGTACGTCGATCTGGCCGATCTTCAGCCG
The DNA here is from genome assembly GCA_963701425.1 of uncultured Actinomycetota bacterium. Taxonomy (GTDB): domain Bacteria; phylum Actinomycetota; class Actinomycetes; order Propionibacteriales; family Nocardioidaceae; genus Nocardioides_C. Next base: position 1,102,780 of record CAVPAG010000018.1, read on the forward strand.
CGGGTAGGGAGGTCCTTGCCGCATCAGCGCCGCGAGCTCGGGTCCGGCGAGGTCGGCTGCCCGCTCCGGGTCGGCCTGGAGGCTCACCCCGTGCCGGGCCACGAGCCGCTGGTCGAGAAGACGCAGCAGCTGTCGGTGGAGCTGGTCGTCGACCTGGTGCGACACGAGGTGCGAGTCGACCATCCGGCTGAGCGAGGAGAGCCGCAGGTCCTCGCCCCGCTCGCGGGTGGGGTCGGTGTCGGGGACGGCCCACCTGTTGCCCGCGACCTGGTCGGAGGCGTCGAGGAAGAGCAGGAGGCCGGCGCCGACCGCTGCGACGAGGGCGGCCAGGAGCGCGGGACGCGGCTGCATGCCGAGGAAGAGCGCCGTCGCGACGACGACGAACCAGACGACGAACGCGGTCCCGAGCTGCCTGACCCAGGCACCCCGTGTCATGAGCCGCCCCTGGCGGCGGGGTTCTTCAGGTCGTCGTGCATCGCCCGCAGCGCGGCGTACGCCGTGGCGCGGGCGTCCTCGTCGAGCTCGTGGTCGGAGAAGCGCGCCTCCCGGTAGAGCGCGGCCAGCGTCCCGAGCGCGCGCGGGTCCACGTCGAGGGTCCTCAGGACGCGCAGCGTGAGCTCGGCCGAGGTCTCCCACGGCTCTCGCGGCAGGCCCGCCTCGGCGACGCTCTCCTCCAGCCGGAGCCAGCAGCGCACGATCCCGTTCCTGGGGCTGCCCTCGGAGACGGCCGCCAGCTGTCGTTCCGCGTCGCGGACGAGCGCCTCGGAGACGTCCGAGACCTCGGGCAGCACCTCGAAGTCGTCGTCGGAACGCCCTGGGGGCGGCCGCCAGCGCTGGAACAGCACCCAGGAGAGGAAGACGGCGAGGAGCACGACCAGCAGGAGCATCGCGGTCCACAGGAGGAGGTCTCCGAGCCCCTCGACGTCCTCGGGCCGCGGCTGCTGGTCGGCGCTGCTCGCGGCGGGCTCGTCCGTCGGGGTGGACGGAGCCGCGGACGGCGTGGCCACGGGGTCGTCGGCCTGGAACCGCTGGACTCCCGAGCCGAAGAACTCCGGCGGCCCCGAGACGGTCGCCCACACGAGAAGCAGCAGCCCGGCCACCACCGCGGCCGACAGCCGCACGTCCCGTCCGGTGCTCCCCGTCACCCGTCGGAGCCTACTGAACGACGCCGTCGCTCAGGACCTGCAACGCTTCAGCGGAAGGCTGCCTGTCCGGTGAGGGCCTGGCCGATGACGAGCTGGTGCACCTCGGAGGTGCCCTCGTAGGTGAGCACGGACTCGAGGTTGTTGGCGTGCCGCATGATCGGGTACTCCAGCGTGATCCCGGCCGCGCCGAGCAGGGTGCGGCTCTCGCGCGCGATCGCGATCGCCTCGCGCACGTTGTTGAGCTTGCCCAGGGAGACCTGCTCGGGGCGCAGCGTGCCGGCGTCCTTCAACGCGCCCAGGTGCAGGGCGAGGAGCATGCCCTTGCCGAGCTCGAGGGTCATGTCGGCGAGCTTGGCCTGGGTGAGCTGGTAGGCCGCCAGCGACTTGTCGAAGATCTCGCGGTCACGGGTGTAGGCGATCGCGGTCTCCAGGCAGTCGCGGGCCGCGCCCAGGGCGCCGAACACGATGCCGTAGCGGGCCTCGTTCAGGCAGGACAGCGGACCGGACAGCCCCGCTGCCTCGGGCAGCATCGCCGACGCGGGCAGCCGCACGTCGTCGAGCACGAGCTCGGAGGTCACGGACGCGCGCAGCGACATCTTCTTCTTGATCTCGGGTGCGGAGAACCCAGGCGCGTCCGTGGGCACGACGAAGCCGCGGATCCGGTCGTCGGCCGGGTCGTCCACGCGGGCCCACACGACGGCGACGTCGGCCACCGACCCGTTGGTGATCCACATCTTGCTCCCGTTGAGGACCCAGTCGTCGCCGTCGCGGCGGGCCCGGGTGCGCATCCCGGCCGGGTTGGAGCCGAAGTCGGACTCGGTCAGCCCGAAGCAGCCGATCGCCTCCCCGGCGGCCATCCGCGGCAGCCACTCGGCCTTCTGCTCCTCCGACCCGTGCTTCCAGATCGCGAACATCGCCAGCGATCCCTGCACGGACACCAGCGACCGCAGCCCGGAGTCACCTGCCTCGAGCTCCATGCACGCCAGCCCGTACGCCGTCGCGGTCGTCCCCGCACAGCCGTAGCCCTCCAGGTGCATGCCGAGCACGCCGAGCGACCCGAGCTCCTTGGCCAGGTCCCGGGCCGGGATCGAGCCGGTTTCGTACCACTCGGAGATCTCCGGCTTCACCTTCTCCTCCACGAACCGGCGCACCGTGTCGCGGATCGCGAGCGACTCCTCGTCGATCAACGCGTCGGTGCCGAACAGGCCGAGCGGGGTCTGGGGTGTCACAGGTGCCATGGTGATGAGCCTTCCGATGGTCAGAGGAACGCGCTCACGCCGGTCTCGGCGCGACCGATGAGGAGCTTCTGGATCTGGCTGGTGCCCTCGTAGAGGGTCATGACACGAGCGTCGCGCATGTACTTCTGCACGGGGTACTCGTCGACGTACCCGTAGCCGCCGAAGACCTGGATGGCCAGGTTGGCCGCACGCACGGCCGCCTCGGACGCGAAGAGCTTGGCCTTCGACGCCTCGACACCGAACGGCTCCCCTCGCTCGATCAGGTCGGCCGCCCGCCAGGTGAGCAGCCGCGCCGCGTCGGCGTCGACGGAGATGTCGGCGATCATGTCCTGGATCAGCTGGAACGACGCGAGCTGCCTCCCGAACTGCTTGCGCTCCTGGGAGTAGGACACCACCGACTCCAGGCAGCCCTGGATGATGCCGACGCAGCCGGCCGCGACCGAGACCCTCCCCTTGTCCAGGGAGTACATCGCGATCTTGAAGCCCTCGCCCTCCCCGCCGAGCATCGCCGAGGCCGGGACCCGCACGTCGTCGAACGCCAGCTCGGCCGTCGCCTGGCCCCGCAGGCCCAGCTTGCCCTTGATCTCGGTCCGCCGGAACCCGGGAGTGTCGGTCGGCACGAGGAACGCCGACACGCCCTTGGGGCCGGGGCCACCGGTGCGGGCGAAGACGAGGCAGACGTCGGCCCACGTGCCGTTGGTGATGAAGATCTTCGACCCGTTGATGACGTAGTCGTCACCGTCGCGGACCGCGCGGGTCGTGAGGTTGCCGGCGTCGGAGCCGGTGTCGGGCTCGGTCAGCCCGAAGCAGCCGAGCAACGTGCCCGCCGCGATGCCGGGCAGCCACTGCTGCTTCTGCTCCTCGGTGCCGTGGGACAGGATCACCTTGCCGACCAGGCCCATCGACACCGAGACGATGCCCCGCACCGAGGAGTCGGCCCGGCCGAGCTCCTCCATGCCGATGCAGTAGGTGATGTAGTCGCCGCCGAGGCCGCCGTACTCCTCGGGGATCGTCAGGCCGAAGAACCCGATCTCGCCGAGCCTCGGGATGATCGAGGTGTCGACCGACTCCGCGCGGTCCCACTCCGCGCGGTGCGGCACGACCTCCTTGTCGAGGAACTCGCGGGCGAGCTGCTTGAAGCTCTTCTGGTCCTCGTTCAGGGAAAGGTCCATCATGCTCCTCCGGAAACCTGCTCGCGCAGCTCGAACTTACGGATCTTCCCACTAGGTGTCTTCGGGAACTCGCCGAGCACCTCGAGGTGCTCGGGCCAGTACTGCTTGGCGACGCCCTTGTCGCGCAGGAAGCCCTGCATCTCCTCGAACGTGAACTCCTCGACCCCGGGCTTCAGGATCACGCAGGCACAGGCCCGCTCCTGCAGCCGGGGGTCGGGCATCGCGACGATCGCGACCCCGTCGAGCTTGGGGTTCTCGTAGAGGACGTTCTCGACGTACGACACAGGGATGTTCTCGCCGCCCCGGATGATCACGTCCTTGGTGCGGCCGGAGATGTTGACGTAGCCGTCGACGTCGATCCTGGCCAGGTCACCGGTGTCGAACCAGGGGCCGTCGAAGCCGGCCCGGGTCATCTCGAGCCGCTCGGCGTAGCCGACGAAAAGGGTCGGACCGTGGACCTGGAGCCGGCCCTCCTCGCCTGCCGGCACCTCCTTGCCCTCGAAGTCGACAGCCCGGACGTGCATGCCCGGCCACGGGTACCCGTCGGTCTCGATGATCTTCTCCTCAGGGTCGCCCGGGATGCCGAGGGTGACCAGGCCGTTCTCGCTCTGTCCCCAGCCACCGAGCACCACCATGCCGGGGAGCTTCTGCTTGGCCTCCCGCACCAGGGCTCGCGGGATCGGCGCGCCCATGCAGCAGAAGCGCACCAACGAGGACAGGTCGTGCTCGCCCAGGTTCGGCGCGTTCAGGGTGTCGTGCAGGAACGGCGTGGCGGCGGAGGTGTAGCTGATCCGGTGCTCCTCGACGAGCTCCACGAAGCGGCCTGCGTCCCACACGTCCTGGAGCACGCAGGTCGCGCCGTTCTGCACGTTGAGCCGCGCGCCGTACAGGAAGCCCGTCAGGTGCGCGAGCGTGGAGGCCATGTGGAACACGCTGTCGCCGGTGATACCGAGTCTGGCGGGCAGGGGGTTGTTGGCGGCGACCGCCGTGTTGTGGGTGTGCATGACGCCCTTGGGCTCCCCGGTCGTGCCGGAGGTGAAGATCAGCAGGGTCACCTCGTTGGGGTCCGGACGCAGCGACGGCAGGGAGGCCGGGTCGCGTCGTGCCTCCCACGGCGTCGCCATGAAGTCCTCCCAGGACTGCGTGCCCTGGCCGGGCTTGCCGTCCACGACGAGCACGTGCTCGAGCCCCGGCCAGCCGGGCTTCAGCTCGTCGACCATCGCGACGTAGTCGAAGCCCCGGAACTCCGACGGCACCACGATCACCTTGGACCTCGCCAGCCCGACCATGAAGCCGACCTCGCGTTGGCGGTAGATCGGGATGAGCGGGTTGCTGACCGCCCCGATGCGGGTGGCCGCGTAGTGCAGCACGACCCACTCGATCCAGTTCGGCAGCTGGAAGGACACGACGTCACCGGGCTCGACGCCGAGCTCGAGCAGGCCGAGCGCGCAGTGGTCGACCTGCTGCTTCAGCTCGCCGTAGGTGATCTGGCGACGCGGGTCGACGAACGCCACCTTGTCGGGGGTGCGCTCGGCGACGTCGTCGAGGAAGTCGGTGATGGTGCGGTTCACCCAGAGCCCGGCGCTCGTGTACTCGTCGACCTGCTCGGGGGTCAGGATCGTCTCGAAGGTCATGGCGGTCTCGTCTCTCAGCTCATCGTGAGGCCGCCGCTGACGCTGACGGTCTGGCCGGTGATGAAGTCGGCCTCGTCGGAGGCGAAGAAGGCCACCATGTTGGCCAGGTCGCTCGGCTGGGCCAGCCTGCGGAACGGGATCGCCTTGATGAGGGCTTCGCGCAGCTTGGGGTTGTCGCCGCCCATGGACGCGAAGAGAGCCGTGTCGGTGGGGCCCGGCGAGACGCAGTTGACGTTCACCTGGTGCCGCGCCATCTCCCGCGCACTGGCCTTGGTGAAGGCGATCACCCCGCCCTTGGCGGCCGAGTACACCGCCTCACCCGAGGAGCCCACGCGGCCCGCGTCGGAGGCGAGGTTCACGACGGAGCCGTGGCCCTGCTCGGCCATGACCGGCAGCACCGCCTTGGACATGTTGAGGACGCCGTAGAGGTTGATCTGGATGACGCGGTCCCAGTCGGCCGGGTCGGAGTCGACGAAGGGGCCTGCCTTGTCCCAGCCCGCGTTGTTCACGAGTACGTCGATCCGCCCGAACTGGTTCCTCACCTGCTCGACCATCGCGTTGACCGACTCGCGCGAGGTGACGTCGGTGTGGATGCCGACCGCTCCCCCGCCGATGGCCTCAGCCGTCTCCTTGGCGGTGGACTCGTTGACGTCGGTGACGACGACGGTCGCCCCCTCCGCCGCGAGCTTCTCCGCGATCGCCTTGCCGATGCCCTGGCCGGCACCGGTCACGATCGCGATCTTGTCGTCGAGCTTTCCCATGGTGGTTCCTTGTCTGTGGGGTCTGTCGGTGGCGGAGGGGTCACGGCGCGTAGGCGCGACCGAGGAGGTTGCGGGAGATGACGAGCTTGGACACCTGGGCGGTCCCGTCACCGATCTCGAGACCGATCACGTCGCGCAGCCGCTGTCCGAGGGCACTCTCGGTGGAGTAGCCCATGTGACCGAAGGTGAGCAGGCACTGGTGGATGACCTCGGTCGACAGCTTCGGGGCCCAGAACTTCGCCATCGCCGCCTCGGCGCTGTGCTCGAGGTCGTTGTCCTTCTTCCACAGCGCCTCGTAGCAGACGTGGCGGGCGCCGCGGACGTAGGTGGCGTACTCCGCGAGCGGGAAGGAGACGCCCTGGAACTTCCCGATCGGCTGCCCGAAGGCCTCCCGGTCGCGGGACCACTGGAAGGCCTCCTCCAGCGACACCTGGGCGGCACCGAGGCAGGCCAGGCCGATGATCGCGCGGGAGTAGTCGAAGCCCTGCATCACCGAGACGAAGCCGTCGCCCTCACCGCCGATGAGGTCGGCCCGGCTGACGGGGGCGCCCTCGAAGTGCAGGGACGCCCGGCCGATCGCCCGGCCGCCGAGGTCGTCGAACCCTGCGCGGGTCACGTGCTCGGTGTTCAGGTCGACCCAGAAGGCGCTGACCCCTCGAGCGCCCGGTCCCCCGGTGCGGGCGAGCACGACGCCGCGGTCCGAGGCCATGCCCAGCGTGATCGAGGTCTTCTCGCCGTGGAGACGCCACCCGTCACCGTCGGGGACGGCCTTGAGCTCGAGGTTCGCCGCGTCGGTGCCGTGGCCCGGCTCGGTGATGCAGATGCACGGCACGGTCTCGCCGGACGCGATGCCCGGCAGCCAGGCACGCTTCTGGTCGTCCGTCGCGTTGCGCACGATGATGTCGCTGATGAGGGCGGTGTTGATGATCAGGTAGGTGGCGTTGAAGTCCGCACGCCCGATCTCCTCGGCGGCGAGACCGGCGATCACGGCCGTCGCCTCCTGCCCGCCGTACTCCTCGGGGATCCGGAGCCCGGTCAGCCCCATGCCGGCCATGTCGAGCGCGAGGTCGCGCCGGAACTCCGCGGCCTTGTCGTCGGACTGGTAGTGCGGCGCGAGCGTCTTGGTCGCGAAGCGACGCAGCTCCTGACGGAACGACTCCTCGTCGTCGTCGAATCGGAAATCCATGCCGGTTCTCCCTGCTCCTGGTGTGCGCGGTGGCTCAGTGCCAGTTCACGTGCTTGTTGAAGTCCGGCTTGCGCTTCTCCGCGAACGCCTCGGCCCCCTCCAGGCCCTCCGGCGAGGACGTGAACATGTCGAGCGCCGTCATCGCCATGTTGCTGAACCCGGCCTGGTGGTCGGTGTCGGCGTTGAAGGACTGCTTGAGGAAACGGATCGCGGTGGGGCTCTTCTCGGCTACCTCGGCGGCCCAGGCCTTGGCCTCCTTGAGCAGCTGGTCGGCGGGGACGACCTTGTTCACGAGGTTCATCGCGAGAGCCTCGTTCGCGTCGTACATGCGGCACCAGAACCAGATCTCGCGTGCCTTCTTCTCCCCCACGACGCGAGCCAGGTACGCCGAACCGAAGCCGGCGTCGAACGACCCGACCTTGGGACCGGCCTGGCCGAAGCGCGCCGTCTCGCTGGCTATCGACACGTCGCAGAGCACGTGCAGGACGTGCCCGCCGCCGACCGCGACACCGTTCACGGCGGCGATGACGGGCTTGGGGATGTCGCGGATCAGCTTGTGGAGGTAGCCGATCTCGAACATGCCGCTCTCGCTCGGTCCGTAGTCGCCGGTCTCGGCGCGCTGCTTGACGTCGCCGCCGGTGCAGAACGCCTTGTCACCGGCACCGGTGAGGATCACCGACTGGACCTGCCTGTCGGCCCAGGCCAGGCGGAAGGCCTTGATCATCTCCTCCACGGTCTTGGCCCGGAAGGCGTTGTACCGCTCCGGCCGGTTGATCGTGATGACCGCCGCCGAGTCCTCCACGACGTAGGTGATGTCCTCGAAAGTCGTCACTGCCATTCACCCTCGTTTCCCGCTGCTCTGGTCCATGAATCTTCGTTCATTTAGAATGAACATAGGTTCACTTCCAGCCGCCGTCAAGGCTTTCGTGCGTTAGAGTGAACGCCGGTTCATTTTCGGAGAGGTGACGAGAAGCATGGCGACAGACAGCACGGCCCTTGGCGTCGACGTGGACGAGGCGGCTCGGCTGACCCGGGCCGAGCGCCGCAGCGAGCAGCTTCTCGCCGCAGCGGCCAAGCTGATGGAGCGCGCCGGGTCGCAGGGTGTCTCGATGCAGGCGGTCGCCGAGGAGGCGGGGGTCAGCGTCGGCCTCATCTACCGCTACTTCGGGGGCAAGGAGGACCTGCTGCTCGCCGTGATCGTCGACGTGCTCGAGACGTTCTCGACAGCGGTGCCCGAGGCGATCGAGGCCGCCGGCGACGACCCGGTCGAGCGGCTGGTCGCGGCCTTCGGCTCCTACTGCGAGGTCATCGACGCGCACCGGCACGCCGCCGTGCTGACCTACCGGGAGAGCAAGAGCCTCAGCCCCGAGGGGCGGGAGAAGATCAAGGAGCTCGAGGTCCAGACCAGTGAGCCGCTGCGCCAGGTGATCAGGGAGGGCGTGGCGGCGGGTGTGCTGACCACGGAGGACCCGGACCTGGTCGCCTACAACCTGCTCCTCCTCGCCCACGCGTGGGCGCTCAAGCACTGGTACTTCGAGCAGAGCCTCACCTTCGACGAGTACGTCCGGAAGCAGACCACCCTGACCCTCTCGGCGCTGATCGAGCCGAGGAAGCGGCGCAGCTACCGTCGCTTCCTCGAGTGAGGACGGCGGCTGCCTCATCCGAGGTCTGGCCTACTGCTGCTCGGCCTCGGGAGGTGCGGCGTAGAAGTAGACGTGGAGGTCGTCGGCCTTCCTCCCCCACGGGTGCATCGCGAGCAGCCGCCACCCGCGCTCCTCGTAGAGCCTGACCGCGTCCTTGCTCGCGTTCACCACCTCGGCCACCGGGACGAGACCACGTGCGCGGGTCTCCGCGACGGCCACGTCGAGGAGTGCCGACCCGATGCCCTGGCCGCGCACCCGAGGCCGGACGAAGAACTTCGAGCTCGCGGCGAGCTCCGAGGGGTCCCTGCCGGTGACCTCACGCCACCGCAGAGCGGAGACCGGGTCGAGGCCCACCTTCGAGATCGCGATGTGCCCGAGGATCTCGCCCTGCCGTTCGACGACCCAGGCCTCGAGCAGGTCCTCGCCGTCGAGCCAGGCACGCGGCGCGTCGGGCCAGTAGACCGGGTACCGCCCTTCGGAGTGGACGATCCGGAGGAGACGGACACATGCCCCCAGGTCCCTGGACCTGCGCCGCCGGATCCCCTTCACCGGCGGGGAGACCCGGGGCAGCTGCGTGGCCGGAGTCCCCCCGGGCAGCTGGCCGCGGTGATGCGTGAGCCAGTGGTACACCGGCCACGTCACGTGGCGCGAGACCGGGGCGGTGAGGACGTGGCCGGCGGTCCGCCACGATGACCCGCTCGTGTCGAGGTACGCCGCGACCGCGTCGGGGCCGACCATCCGACGGCCGTCGTCGACCCAGAGCAGCGCCTCGGCACAGTCCTCCGGCCTCAGCCCGAGGGGCCCGAGGTCGACGTACTGCCAGGGCTCGACCCGCGCCGTGCTGCTCGCGTGACGTTGCAGCCAGCGAGCCGACGTCGTGCAGAAGCCGCAGTCACCGTCGTACAGGAACACACCCGTCATCGCCCCGCCCTCCTACCGCCGGAACAGTTCGACTGTAGGGGCGCGCGGAGGGGTCGGGAACCGTTTTCCGGTCGCTTCGGCGCGGCCTCATCCGCTCTGTGGCGAGAAGGTCGATTTCACCCGGGGGCAGGCACGGACCGGCACACTGAGGACACCGCGTGTCGGCAGGAGGGGGTCACCATGGAGACGCACAGCATCCCGGAGAGGCAGCAGCGAGGCCTCAGGCGGCTCAACCTGGCTGCCGCGGCCCTCCACGCCTTCCAGGCCGTGGTCGTGGTCGTGCTGGCCTCGGACTTCAGCCTGCCGGTGACCGGCACCTATCTGGAGGGGCCACCCGGCACGACTCCGCAGGACCCGGTCGTGCTGTTCGACATCGCCACCGGCCTGGCCGTCGCCGGCTTCCTCGCGCTGTCCGCCGTCGCCCACGTCCTCGTGAGCACCGTCTGGTGGCGGGGCTACCTCAACGACCTGTCGCGTCGGCGCAACGCCGCACGCTGGGTGGAGTACTCCCTCTCCGCGTCGCTGATGATCGTGCTCATCGCCCAGCTCGTGGGCATCTCCGACGTCGCGGCGCTCATGGCACTCTTCGGCGTGAACGCAGCCATGATCCTGTTCGGCTGGCTCCAGGAGAACTACGAGGAGCCGCGCAGCGGCGGCTGGCTGCCCTTCGTCTTCGGCTGCATCGCCGGAATCGTGCCCTGGCTGGCCATCGCCGTCTACCTCGTGTCGCCGGGATCGACCTCGTCGGCAGAACCACCCGGGTTCGTCTACGCGATCTTCGTGTCGCTGTTCGTCTTCTTCAACGTCTTCGCGCTCAACCAGTGGCTGCAGTACCGCGGCCGGGGCAGGTGGGCCGACTACCTGTACGGCGAGAAGGCCTACATCGTGCTGAGCCTGACGGCGAAGTCGGCGCTGGCCTGGCAGATCTTCGGAGGCACGCTCGCGGACTGACACCGGAACTCCGGTTCGTGGTTGTCCTACCGTGTGTCCATGACCGCTGCGCACGGCTGGACCTTCCTGACCAACCACGGACACGTCCTCGTCTGTCTGGCCGCGACCCCCGACGCCCGGCTCCGGGACGTCGCCGAGCGCGTCGGCATCACCGAGCGCGCGGTCCAGCAGATCGTCCGGGAGCTCGAGCAGTCGGGGTACGTCGTCAAGCAGCGGGTCGGGCGTCGCAACAACTACACCGTCGTCCGCGCCGGCCGGTTCCGTCATCCTCTCGAGTCAGGCACGTCCGTCGGAGAGTTCATCGACCTCGTGCTGGCCGCGAACCCGAGCTCAGCCTGACCCGCTGGACTTCGGCCACCTCTGCCGTCGTACCGGCGGTGATGCCGCGGCGCCCATCGACGGGTGGCCGGCCAGACCCGCAACCAGATCGCCAGCAGGACGAGCAGGAGACCGAGAAACCCGACGTCGTACTTCATCGCTCGACCTCCGCCGGCTCACGGTCCGGCTCAGGGCCGGTGCCTCTTGTCGCGCGAAGGCTCATGACGACCGACACCGTGATCAGGGTTCCGATCACGGCGAGAGAGAGGCCGATGGGCACCTTGTAGACGTCGAGCAGGAGCATCTTGACGCCGACGAACACCAGGATCGCGGAGAGCCCGAGCTTGAGGTACACGAAGCGGTGGATCAGGTCGGCAAGCAGGAAGTACATCGCGCGCAGGCCCAGGATCGCGAAGGCGTTGCTCGTGAAGACCAGGAACGGCTCCTGCGTGACCGCGAAGATCGCGGGGATCGAGTCGACGGCGAAGACGATGTCGGTGGTCTCCACCAGGACCAGCACCACGAACAGCGGCGTCGCGACCCACTTGCCGGCCTTCTTCACCCAGAACTTCTGGCCGTGGTACTCGTCCGTGGTGGGCACGAACCGCCGGACCAGTCTCAGGACCGGGTTGCGGCCGGGGTCGGACTCCTCGTTGCGGTGGCGGAACATCCGCCAGCCGGTGATGACGAGGAAGGCACCGAAGACGTAGAGGATCCAGTGGAACTGGTCGAGCAGGGCGACACCGCCCGGCGATGAAGATCGCGCGGAAGACCAGGGCGCCGAGCACGCCGTAGAACAGCACCCGGTGCTGGTACTGCCTCGGCACGGCGAAGTAGGTGAAGATCAGCGCGAAGACGAAGACGTTGTCGACGGCGAGGCTCTTCTCGATGAGGTAGCCGGCGAAGTACTCGCCACCGGCCTGGGCGCCGTACACGCTCCACACCACGACGCCGAAGCCGAGGCCGAGGCTCACCCAGATCGCGCTCCACACGGCGGCCTCTCGCACCGACACGACGTGCTCACGGCGGTGGGCGAAGAGGTCGACCGCCAACATGGCCAGGATCACCGCCAGGACGGCGGCCCAGCCCCACAAAGGTACGTCCATGACACTCCTCCGGTTCTGCCTGCTCGCGCAGGACCACTCCGGAGGTCTCGCCCAGCCGCCTGATCGGCGGCCCGCCTCACCGGACCCGGACTGCCGGGACGTACTGGCGATGAGGCGTCAGGGGGCTACTCCCCTCACGTACGAATCTAGATTCCGGTATTGCTCTACGTTTTTCAAGCTGGTCGATACCACCGGCAAGGCGTCAGGCCGGTGCCGCGGTGACCACGAGGTTCTGCTGGTAGCCGCCGGCCTCGGGGTCGTACTCGCCCCCGCAGGTGATCACGCGGAGCCGCTCCGGACCCTGCCGGGTGAAGAGCTCGGCGGGCAGCGCCTGGCGGTCGAAGCGCTCCACCCCGACCACCGTGTACGTCGACGTGGCGCCGTCGGCCAGCGTGACCTCGATCGGCTGGCCGACCTCGATGTCTCGCAGCCGCGCCAGAGGCCCGAGACCGAAACGCTTCGAGTCCAGGTGTCCGGCGATCACGACGGACCCTCCGCTCTCCGCTCCCGGCGCGGGCCCGAACCGGTACCAGCCCATGACTCGCGGGTCAGGCGGAAGCCGCATCTGCCCGTCCTCGGCCACGCCCGACCGGCCTGACCGGTGACTCGATGCCGACCGAGGCCAGGGCAACCCGCACCGGGCGAGCCCCGTCCGAGGTCTCGGACGCCTCCAGAGCCGCGTCGCTCCGACCGATCTCGGAAGGGTCCGGGACTCTCGCCGGCTCGGGCGACGGGCTGGCGACAGCCGCGGGTGGCCCCGGCTCGCTCTCTTGGACAGGGGTGCCAGGAGCGAGTCGGGGCCACACCACGAGCAGGCTGACGACGAGTCCGACCAGGGCCACCAGGGCCACTGCTGCTGCCGATCTCGTCCTCATGTCGCTCGCCGTTCTCAGCCGGCGGTCAGCGACGGGCGCGAGCAGGCATGAGCTGCCGACCCGCGAAGGCCAGTGCCAGCGCCGAGGTCAGGCCGAGTCCGAGCGCCCAGGCGGGGACGCCGTTCGACTCGGGGGCGAGACCGGCCTCACCACCCGGCACACCCGCCGGGGCGGAGTGCAGGCCGTCGATGGTCTGGACGGCGAGGTCCAGGTTGCCGTCCTCGGCGCTCCCCCAGGCGTAGACGATCGTGCTGGTGCCCTCGGCGAGGTCGAGGTCGGCCGGCCCGATCGCGACGTCCTCGGTGCCTGCGAGCACCACGTCGGCCGAGTACGTCCCGGCCGGGACGTCGCCGGACTCCTCGTTCGGGTTGGTGAGGCCGGCGAAGAGCACCTCGCCGTCGGCGCGCACGTCCACCGCGGGTGCGGCGGCGGTGTGGCGGACGGTCAGACGCGACTCGCCCGGCGCCGTGGCGGCGGTGTCGTTGACGAACGGCGTCAGGGTAGGGTTGCCGTCGGCGTCGAGGTGGGCGACGACGGTGGCGTTGGCGCCGGCGGGCACCTGGACGCCGTTGGCCTCGATGGCGGGGTCGGCGGAGTCAGGGGTGTCTCCGTCGGCGAACACCTGGAGGTCGTAGGTGCCGGCCGGAAGGCTGAGCGGGTCGGTCAGCGTGCCGGGCTCGAAGTCGGGGATCAGCTCCTCGCCGTTGGCGTACACGTCGACGGTGAGGCCGGGTACGCCGTGGAGCACCGAGACCGTGGCCTCGCCTGCTCCCTCGGTGGCGTTGGCGGCCGACATGGGGGTGGCGATGAGTGCCACCAGACCGGCGGTTCCTGCTGCTGCGATGCTGCGTCGCATGATGGGTGTTCCTTTCGGTAGCGGGGGTGTTGCCTACCCCTGCTTCGCGAGCACCCAGGGACCGGATCGGTCGCAGATGAAGAAACTTCAACTATCTAGTCAGGGCTGTCCCCCGACGCCGCGACCGAGCGGCCCCGTGATCTTCACCGGATGCCGTCCCCGACGACACCGCCCGTTCACCCGCCGCCCGCAGCGTGAAGCCATGCGCGTTGCCATCGTGACCGAGTCGTTCTTCCCCCAGGTCAACGGCGTGACCAACACGGTCCGCCACACCGTCGACCGCCTGCTCGAGACCGGGCACGACGCCCTCGTCATCGCCCCGGGACCAGGCCTCACGAGCTACCGCAGCGCACGGGTCGTGCGGGTCCGGTCGGTGGCGCTGCCGGGCTACAGGTCGTTCTCGCTCGGCCTTCCCGACGCCTCGGTCGAGCGGGCACTCGCGGAGTTCCGACCCGACGTCGTACACCTCGCCTCCCCGATCCTGCTGGGCGCCATGGGGCTCCGCGCCGCACGGCGGCTGGGCATCCCCACCGTGGCGGTCTACCAGACCGACATCGGCGGCTTCGCCCGCCAGTACGGCATCCGCGCGGATGCGGTCGTGGCGAAATGGGTCGGCCGTATCCACCGCCGCTCCAGCAGGACGCTCGTGCCGTCGACCGCGTCCTACCAGCAGCTCGACGAGCTCGGGGTGCGGGAACATGCACCTCTGGCGACGCGGTGTGGACCTCGACCTCTTCGGGCCCGAGCACCGCAGCGACGTGCTGCACCAGCACTGGACCCGCCGCCGCAGCGACCAGGTCGTGGTGGGCTACGTCGGCAGGCTCGCGCCGGAGAAGCAGGTGTCCCGGCTCACGGAGCTGGCTCGGATCCCGGGGACCCGGCTGGTCGTGATCGGCGACGGGCCTTCCCGCCCCTGGCTGGAGAAGCGCCTGCCGGAGGCCAAGTTCACCGGCATGCTGCGCGGCATGGACCTCGCCCGGGCCTTCGCCTCGCTCGACGTGTTCGTCCACACCGGTGAGGCCGAGACGTTCTGCCAGACCGTCCAGGAGGCTCAGGCGAGCGGCGTGCCGGTGGTCGCACCGGCTGCCGGCGGCCCGCTCGACCTCGTCGACCCCGGTCGCACCGGACTGCTCTACGACCCGGCCGACGCCGAGTCGCTGCGTCGGACGGTGGCGACGCTCGTCGGTGACCGCGGGACTCCGCGAGTCGCTGTCCCGCGAGGCGCTCCAGCGGGTCGGTGACCGCAGCTGGGCCGCGGTCGTGGACGAGCTGGTCAGGAACCACTACGCCGCCGTGCTCGGCCGGAGCGCCGACGTCCTCGCCGCCTGAACGGGTGCGTATCGCCCAGCTCGCCAACTTCATCGGTCCCGCCTCAGGCGGGATGAAGACGGCCGTGAACGCTCTCGGAGCCGGCTACGTCGCCTCCGGCGCCGCCCGCCTTCTCGTCGTGCCCGGACCGCGGGACGACCGGTACTCGACCGACTCCGGAGACGTGGTCCAGCTCCGCGCCCCTCGCGTCGGGGGTGGGTACCGGCTCATCCTCGAGCCGTGGCGCGTCATCGAGGCGCTCGAGGAGTTCGGGCCGACGTCGCTGGAGGTCTCCGACAAGTCCACGCTGCTGCCGGTGACGCGCTGGGCTCGCAAGAACGGGGTGCGCTCGTTGCTCTTCTCGCACGAGCGTCTCGACGCGATGCTGGCGTTGCGGACGGGGTGGCCCGTGGGGGTCGCGGCGCCGGTCTCCGTGCTCAACCGTGTGCTGGTGCGCCAGTTCGACGGCGTCGTCGTCACGTCGTCGTTCGCGCGACGCGAGTTCGCCTCTCTCGCCGAGGCCGTGGGGACACCGCTGCACCAGATCGCACTGGGCGTCGACCTCGAGACCTTCCGTCCACACCCGTCCGCCGCACCACGCCGAGGCCCGCTTCGGCTCGTCCACGTGGGCAGGCTCTCCCGGGAGAAGAGCCCGCACCTGGCTGTCGCCACGGCGGTGGCGCTGCATCGCCGGGGAGTCCCGGTGCAGCTCGACGTCTACGGCGACGGCCCCCACCGGGACGAGCTCGAGGACATCGCTCGCGACGCACCGGTCACCTTCCACGGCCACGTGGCGAACCGCCGCGAGCTGAGCAGGCTGGTCAGCGGAGCCGACGTCGCGCTCTCCGTCTGCCCCGGGGAGACCTTCGGGCTAGCCGTCCTCGAGGCACTGGCCTGCGGTACGCCGGTCGTCACCGCCGACGAGGGTGGCGCCCGCGAGCTCGTCGACGAGACCTCGGGCGCGTGGGCGGAGGCCGAGCCGGAGGCGCTCGCCGACGCCGTGCTCCGGCTGGCCGCCCGGCCGCCCAGGGAGGCCCGCGCGGCGGCGCGACACCGTGCCGAGCAGTTCTCCTGGGCCCGCGCCGTCGAGGGGATGCTGGAGCTGCATCGCCCAGGCTCCCCCGGCGTCCCCGCGCTGGCCGAGCAGTCGGCCTGAGCCGGTCGATTGCCCGTCTGTACACCACACGGTCATCAGGCATCTTCCTCGCAGCGGGTGACCTTTCAGACGAGGCTGGTCGTCTTGGTCCATGAACATGCGCATCAGCGTCATCGGTACCGGCTACCTCGGAGCGACGCACGCGGCGTGCCTGGCCGAGCTCGGCTTCGAGGTCCTCGGCGTCGACAGCGACCCCGAGAAGGTCGCCCTGCTCTCGCGCGGCATCGCCCCCTTCTCGGAGCCCGGGCTCGACGAGCTGCTCACCCGGCATGTCGGGGCAGGCCGCCTGCGGTTCACCACAGAGCTGCGTGAGGCGGCCACCTTCGCCGACGTCCACTTCGTCTGCGTGGGCACACCACAGTCGCGGACCGCACTGTCCGCCGACCTCGGCGCGGTCTTCGCGGTCGTCCGCGGGCTCGCCGCAGCCGTCACTCGGGACTGCCTGATCATCGGCAAGTCCACGGTCCCGGTAGGTACGGCGGCCACCCTGGCCGACGAGGTCGCCGCGCTGGTCCCGTCGGGGGTCACCGCCGAGGTGGCGTGGAACCCGGAGTTCCTCCGCGAAGGACACGGGGTCGAGGACACCCTGCACCCGGACCGGCTGGTCTTCGGCGTCTCGACACCGGCCGCGGAGGTCACGCTGCGTCGCGTCTACGAGCAACCGCTCGCCGCCGGCGTCGCCGTGCACGTCACCGACATCGCGACGGCCGAGCTCGCCAAGGTCGCGGCCAACGCGTTCCTGGCGACGAAGATCTCCTTCATCAACGCGATGGCCGAGGTCAGCGAGCGGTCCGGTGCGGACGTCGTGGCCCTGGCCGACATCCTCGGGGACGACACCCGCATCGGACGGCGCTTCCTCGACGCCGGGATCGGCTTCGGTGGTGGCTGCCTCCCCAAGGACATCCGGGCGTTCTCGGCCCGCGCCACCGAGCTCGGGGCGCACTCCGTGGCAGGCCTCCTGAACGAGGTGGACGGCATCAACGTGAGGGCGCGACAGCGAACGGTCGACCTGGCGACGGAGCTGTGCGGCCCCGACCTGCGAGGCCGCCGTGTCGCGGTCCTCGGCGCCGCCTTCAAACCGCTGTCCGACGACGTCCGCGACTCCCCCGCCCTGCACGTGGCCGGACAGCTCCACCTGCAGGGCGCAGAGGTCCGGGTCTACGACCCCGAGGCCAGCAACAACGCGAGAGCCGTCTTCCCCGCCCTGACCTACGTCGCCGGCATCGACGCAGCCCTCACCGACGCCGACCTGGTGCTCCACCTGACCGAGTGGCCGCAGTTCCGCGAGATCGACCCGCATCGCGCCGCTCGCCTGGTGAGGAGCCCCCGGATGATCGACGGCCGGAACCGGCTCGACCAGGACCGGTGGCGTCAGGCGGGCTGGGTCTTCCACGGCGTGGGTCGCGGGACGCAGCCTCGTGTCCACACTCCGGCGGTCGTCCCTACGTCACTGCCCCTCCGGGCGCGGGCGACGGACGGCTGCGGCGTCTCGCTGGACGGCCTGCTCGATCTCGCATGAGCGGAGCTCAGCAGCCTGCCCTCACGTCGGCCTCATCAAGGGTCGACCCGGCCACGCGGCGGCTGGTCACGACGGGCGCGGCGTTGGCCGGCGGCGTCGCGGTGTCCGCGCTCGTGACGCATCGCGTGCTCCGGCTCCAGGCCGGGGTGGCACGCCGAGTGATCGGGAAGACTCTCGGGGAAGACGCCCACAAGGCCGACCGGGTGTACAAGAAGAAGTACGGCGACCCGATCGACCTGCTGCTGCTCGGCGACTCCATCGCGGCCGGGCTGGGGGCGGAGAAGCCCGGTCACACGCTGGGGGCTCAGCTCGCGAAGCGCCTCGCTGCGCGCACCCGTCGTTCGGTCCGCCTGCACACGGCGGCGCACGTCGGCTCCGAGACGTCGATGCTGAGGGCCCAGCTCGCCGCTCTCCCCGCGGGCTACAAGGCCGACGTCGCCGTGATCGTCGTCGGGGGCAACGACGTCACCCATCGGGTCAAGGCCTCCGTCTCGACCCACCACCTCGCCGAGGCTGTCAGCTCGTTGCGGGAGCGCGGCACCGAGGTGGTCGTCGGGACCTGTCCGGACCTCGGCGCGCTCACGGCGGTCCCCCAGCCGCTCCGGACCCTCGCGCGCTTCGCGTCGAGACAGCTCGCGGTAGCCCAGCGGGACGTCGTGACCGAGCTCGGTGGCAGGGCGGTCTCCCTGGCCGAGGTGGTGGGGCCCTTCTTCGTGACGCAGCCTGACGAGATGTTCGCGATCGACCGGTTCCACCCGTCCGGGGCGGGCTACCGGCGCACCGCCAAGGCGATCCTGCCCAGCGTGCTCGCCGCTCTCGGCTCCGAGGACTCGCTGCCCTTCGGGCACCACGCGCCGGCCGAGTCGGACCTCGCCGGGAGCTAGCCCGTCGCGAGCACCCCGCCGAGGACTCCTGGCCGGTTCGTGATGACCCCGTCGACCCCGATCCTCAGGGCGCGCCGCATGAGGTACGAGTGGTTGACCGTCCACACCAGGCACCGCATGCCCAGGCGGTGGAGCTCGTCGACGTACGCCCTGTCCACGGTGAGGTGGCTCGGGTTCACCTGGTCGGCCCAGCTGCCCAGGGCGGGCAGGTTCGCACGGGCGGGCAGGCCGAGCAGGCCCACCGGGACCTCCGGCGCCTGCGTCTTGTGCTCCTTCATGGCGGCGATGCTGAACGACTGCACGACCAGCCGACCCGCAGGGGCGGCTGAGTCCACGTAGCCCGGCACCGCCCGCAGGGTGCCCACCAGATCGGACACCACGCCCGGATAGAGCTCCGGCGCCTTGAGCTCGAGCAGGAGGCCCGTGGGGCTCTCGCCGACCGCCTCGAGCGCCTCGGTGAGGGTGGGGACGCGCTCCGCGGCGAAGGCGCGTCCCTTCCACGAGCCGGCGTCGAGCCGACGCAGCTCGTCGTAGCTGAAGTCGGCGACCCGCCACGGACCCCGGGAGGGGAAGACCTCCCGGACGTCGGTCGTGCGGACCAGCGTCGTGTCGTGGAGAAGGACGAGCTCTCCGTCCCGCGTGCGTTGTACGTCGACCTCGACCATGTCCGCGCCGAGGGCGATCGCCCGACGGATGGCGGCGAGGGTGTTCTCGGGGGCATCGTCACTCGCGCCCCGGTGGGCGACGTTGACGGTCCGGCGTCTCGTCTCGGAGGTGGTTCGGGCAGTGGCGACGGGGAGCGGCAGACGCATGGTCGTCCCTTCGGGAGATGCCTGTGGCCCTCCCGAGGCTGGCCGAGCCGGGTGACGCGAACGTGGCCGCGCCGTGACCACAGGGCTGCCTCAGCCGGAAGAGTGCGTGGACACGACCACAGCTGGAGCTGACGCAGGCCGGGTGCGGCGAGGTCAGGCGCGCACGGCTCCGGGGTCGACGACCAGGTAGGGATCCTGCATCGCGCCGAGAAGCCTTCCGTCGCCGCAGATGACGGGGCCGTCCTCGACGTCCGCGACGAGACAGGTGATGTTGTCGCGGCCGCCCTCCTCCAGCGCAGCGGCAACGAGGGCCGAGACAGCAGCGTCCCGGTCGGCCTGGGACAGCAGGTCGGCGATCCGTTCCTCCGGCACGAGGTCGCTCAGCCCGTCGCTGCACAGCAGCAGGCGGTCGCCCTCCTCGAGGTCCAGGAAGCACAGGTCGGGCTCGGGCGGCTGCTCACCGTTGACCGACTTCAGCACCACCGACCTGTAGGGGTGGGACCGAACCTCCTCGGGGGCCAGCCGGCCCTCCTCGACGAGCGCCTGGACGAACGTGTGGTCCGAGGTCAGCTGGGTCAGCCGGCCGTCGCGCATCAGGTAGGCCCGCGAGTCGCCGATGTGGGCCATCGCGAACCGGTTGTCGTGGGTCAGCACCGCCGTGAGCGTGGTCGCCATGCCGTCCCGCTCCGGGTCCTGCTCGACCCCGACGCTCAGCTGTGCGTACGACTCCTGGACGGCCGAGGCGAGCAGGCGTCGCAGGTCCTCGTCCGGCTTCGTCGCAGCTCGGGCGCTCATGACGTAGGCGGTGGTCGCCGACGCGACCTCGCCCGCGGCGGCGCCGCCGACGCCGTCGGCCACGAGCTGCAGGTAGGGCCCCGCGAAGCCGGAGTCCTCGTTGTTCTCCCGTACCAGCCCCACGTGCGAAGTCGCCGCATACGCGAACCTGAGCATCCCCCGCTCCTCACCATGACGTTGTGCGAACCGCCGTCAGGCTAGGCCCCCGGGTCCACCGCAGTCGAGCAGGCCCTAGCCCCAGCCGTAGAAGCGGCCCAGCGTCCCGAGCAGCGTGAGGAGCGCCCGGAGCACCAGGAAGGCCGCGATGACGAGGGGCACGGCCGCGAGGTTCCGACCGAGGCGAAGTGCCCGGACCGCGAACACGATCGCGGCGATCGCGCCACCGAGGCCGAGCGTTCCAACCACAGCGAGCTCGAGCACGAGGACCACGACCGAGTCGCCGGGTCTCGGACCCCAGGTCATTGCTGCGAGCACCACGGTCAGGGAGATCGCGACTGCGACCCAGGCCCTGACCAGCTCGTCGCGTCCGGGCTCGGTGGCGGTCGCCTCAGGAGGCGGGACCTGCCCGCCTGCGTCCAGGTTGGTGTCCATCCCGCCCCTCCGTTCTCGGGCCGACCGTCAACCCGGGAAGGCCCACTCCCAGAGTCGTGCGGACAGCGATGTCCCACCAGAGCCCTTCGTCATGGATGTCGCGCCCGGTCAGGTGCCGGAGGTCAGCCTCGGACGGAGACCGCCGCGGCGCCGCCTCCGACCCACGCCACCGCCTCGTCCCAGGCCCCCCGCTCGGCGATCCTGCGCCGGAGCTTCATGATGTCGCGGGGACGGTCCACGGTCAGTGCCCCGACGACCCTCTCGCCACGTCGGTACAGCGCGACGAAGCCCGCGTCGAACGGGCTGACGACGGCCACCTCGTCGGCGTGCGGCGTGCCCACGAACTGGATCCGGTGGGAGTACCAGTCGGACCAGAAGTACGGCACGGTGGCCAGGGGTCTGGCCGCACCAGGGTCGAGCGCGTGGCGGGCTGCGGCAGCCCCCTGCTCGGCGGCGTTGGTCCAGTGCTCGAGCCGCATGAGGTCGCCGTCGAACAGCGGGTTCGGGACGTGGGCGACGTCGCCGGCGGCGTACACACCAGGTGCCCCGGTCGCCAGCGTCGCGTCGCAGACGACCCCGCGGTCACGCTCGTGCAGGGCCAGGCCGCTGCCCTCGAGCCAGCCGGTCGCCGGGAGGACCCCGATGCCGAGCACGACGAGGTCGGCCGGCAGCAGCTCCCCGGTGTCGAGCCGGACGCCGACGACCTTGCCGCCTGCGGACTCGATGCCCGCGACCCCGGTCCCGAGCCGGAGGTCGGTGCCCGCCGCCCGGTGCAGCTCCGCGCAGACCGTGCCGGCCTCGGCGCCCACCGACCGCGTGAGGGGTACGTCGAGCGCCTCGACGACCGTGACGGGCAGACCGCGTCTGCGCGCCGCCGAGGCCACCTCGGAGCCGATGAACCCCGCCCCGATCACGACCGTGCGAGCACCTGCGTCGAGCGCCGCACGGATCGACATCGCGTCCTCTGCGGTCCGGAGGGAGTGCACTCCGGTGACGCCGTCTGCCCCGGGAAAGGGCCGCGGCGACGCCCCGGTGGCGATCACCAGCGCGTCGTACGGCACGAGCGTCCCCGCCACGGCGATCTCACGGGCCGCGGTGTCGAGACCGTCGGCCGGCGCGCCCAGCAGCAGCTCGACACCGAGCTCGTCGCGCAGCTCCGCCTCGGTCCGGAACGGCTCGACCCGGGCGGGCCCGTCGATGCCGAGGAAGGCCTTGGAGAGCGGTGGCCGGTCGTAGGGCAGGTGCTCCTCGGCCCCCACCAGCGTGATCGGTCCGGACCAGCCGGACCGCCGGGCAGCCTCGACCGCACGCAGCCCTGCGAGAGAGGCACCGACCACCACGAGTCGCTCCACGGCCTCAGCCCTCCAGCCGCAGTGCCAGCACCGGGCAGGAGTCGACGGCCGCGGCCAGGTCGGTGCGGTGCTCCGCGCCCGGGTGCTCGTCGAGAATCTCGACGAAGCCGTCCTCGCCGACCTCGAAGAAGTCCGGAGCCATCGCCTCGCACATGCCGAGGCCCTCGCAGGTGTGACGGTCGGCGACGATCCTCATCGGGTCACCTCGCGGGTCAGCGGGGCGAAGTCGACCTTCTCTCGGACGCCGCAGTCGGGGCAGCACCAGCTGTCGGGGATGGACGACCAGGGCGTCCCGGGCGGGAACCCTTCGCGTGCGTCACCGACCGCCTCGTCGTACACGTACTCGCAGCCGGGGCACTCCCCGCCCACGATCTGCTCGGCCGCGACCGTGGCGGCCTGCGGGGTCAGCTCGCCAGAACCACCACGCTGCGAGGGCGCGGTCGTCGCGATGTCGTGGCTCGGGCCGCCGTATCTCGCCAGGACCTGGTCACGCTTGCGCGGGGCGATGTTGGCGCGCGTGATGTCGCCGTCGAAGTGGGCCAGGACGCGGCGGTCCATCACCTTCCGCCACAGGGGCGGGAACAGCGCCAGCAGGATCATCCCGGCGTACCCGGTCGGCAGCACCGGCGACTCCTCGAAGTCGCGCAACGTCTGGTAGCGGCGGGTCGGGTTCGCGTGGTGGTCGCTGTGACGCTGCAGGTGGTAGAGCAGCACGTTCGTGGCGATGTTGTTGGAGTTCCAGCTGTGGCTGGGGTCGACCCGCTCGTAGCGGCGACGCCCCTCGACGCCGACCTTCTGGCGCAGCATCCCGTAGTGCTCCATGTAGTTGACGACCTCGAGCAGCGAGAAGCCGACGACGGCCTGGACGAGGAGGAAGGGCACGATCCCGACGCCGAGCCAGGCGACCATCGCGCCCCACAGGACCGCGGACATGAGCCAGGCGTTGAGGACGTCGTTGCCGATCCGGAAGGGGTGCTGGTTCTTCCGGGCGTAGCGCCGCTTCTCGAGGTGCCACGCGCTCTCCAGCGAACCGAGCACGGTGCGGGGCCAGAACTCGTAGAAGCTCTCCCCCACGCGGCTGCTGGCCGGGTCCTCCGGGGTGGCGACGCGGACATGGTGGCCACGGTTGTGCTCGATGTAGAAGTGTCCGTAGAAGCTCTGCGCCAGGGCGATCTTGGACAGCCACCGCTCGTGGCTCTCCTTCTTGTGGCCGAGCTCGTGCGCGGTGTTGATGCCGATGCCACCGATCGTGCCGATCGTCGCCGCGAGGCCGACTTTGTCGAGCAAGGACAGGTCACCGGTGCCGATCAGCCAGAAGGCCGCGAGGAAGCCGGCGTACTGGATCGGCAGGAACAGGTAGGTGATCCAGCGGTAGTACCTGTCGCTCTCCAGCGCCTCGATCACGTCGTCCGGAGGGTTCGAGCGGTCGAGACCCGCGACCAGGTCCAGGGCCGGGACGACGCCGAGCACCACGATCGGGCCGATCCAGAACCACGCCGACCACCCCGTCAGCGCGTGCAGCCCGATCGCCGCGAACGCGAGGGACGGGACCACGAGGCCGATGAGCCACAGGTACCGCTTCTTGTCCTTCCACTGCTCCGTCGATCCTTCGGGGACCGTGCCGCTGCTGCTGAGGACGCTGGTCATGGGTGAGACCTCCTGCCGTCGGGGTTTTACAGAAAGGTAGAGGTTGTCTGCTGGCTTGACAAGACTTGACTAGATGTAAACCTCGTGGCCAGGACCAGCGACAGCACGCACCCGGCGCGAGAAGCATCGGCCCGCCGTGCGCTCGACTTGAGCGCGAGGGGCCTTTGGTCCCTGGCGAGGGAGGGATCGGCGGCGCAGCGTGGACGTGAACCCACATGACGCGGTTGGTCGGCGTGCGGAGGGAGGGGCTCCACGATGGTGCGAGTCGCTCCAGCGTCCAGTAGCGGCGCAGGCCGGCGCGCGAGGCGCCGTACACACGCGAGGTCCCGTGCGGGCCGCGGTGCTGTCCTTGGTCACCGCGTCGGTCTACGGGTTCTGGTGGTGGTGGGACCTCAACCGGCAGCTCCGCGCCCTGGGCCAGCCCGCCCGACCGTGGAAGGCCCTGGGCCTGGTGACCCTCGGCTGGCTGGTCGTCTTCCCGGCTCTGCTCGCGAGCTGGATGTGGGTGGTCGTCGCGCTGAGCGTGGTCCCGGTCGGCCTGTCGCTGGCGGCTGTCCAGCAGACCACCCTCCTGGTCGCGGACGCACAGCGCGCTCGCGGCGCAACCAGCACGGTGAGCGTCAACGTCGCGGTCGGTCTCGCCGCCGCAGCACTCGCCGGCGCCGTTGCCTGGTTCGCGCTCTCGGTGCTCGCCATCCCGTCGGGCCTGCTGATCGGCGTCGCCTGGCCGCTGGTCGCGATGGCCCTGGTCAGCTACCTCCAGACCGGTCTCAACGACGCCATCGGCGGCGGCCGTCGACCGGTCGGGACTCACCGCGCACGGACTGAGAAGGAGGGAACATGAAGGTCAGCGAGTTCGTCACGAGCGCCAAGGACGCGATCACCGTCAAGCGCGTGTACGCCGAGCCCTACGAGAAGGACGGTCTCACCGTCATCCCCGCCGCCGTGGTGGGCGGGGGCGCCGGTGGTGGGTCCGGCCACGACGAGAAGGGGCAGGAAGGCGAGGGCGGTGGCTTCGGGGTGAGCGGTCGCCCGGCCGGCGCCTACGTGATCAAGGACGGCCAGGTCAGCTGGCGCCCGGCGGTCGACCCCAACCGGATCGTCTCGGCAGTCGCGATGGTTCTCGTCGCCTACCTGCTCAGCCGTCCGCGCATGGTCCGGGCCCGCGCCAAGGCGAGCAGCACCTGACGTCCCGCGTCCCGCTAGGCCTCCAGCAGGGCCGTGAACACCGTCCGCTCACCAGGCAGGACATGGGCGCTGACGGTCATGTCGACGGGAAGCTCGGTCCCGTCACGCCTCAGGACGGGCACCTTCGTCGTCCGGTCGAGCAACGGGCGCCTGCCTGTGTAGAGGTGCAGCGTGAAGCCCGCGAGGTGAGCCTGGCGGTACGCCGGCGGGACGATCGCGACGAGGCGCCGCCCCACGAGCTCGCGCGGGTCGTCGTACCCGAGCAGCGACGCCGCGACGTGGCTGACCGCGATGATCGAGTTGGTGTCGTCGATCGCGACGAGCGCTTCCTGTGCTGCTGTCACGCCGCCGGTGTCCCAGCTCGGCGGGGTCGCCACCCACGACTCGAGCTCGTCGGCGGACCAGGCCTCCGGTGGGCCGCCGCCGCTCTGGTCGGCCACCTGCCGGCACACCCATCGCCGGAACGCCTGGAGCTCCGGCTGGGTGGGCGGTGTCAGGAAGAGGTTCCGGTTCGCGGCGTCGATCGCGTTGTTCATGGCTTCGTCCAGCGCCGAGAAGTGCGGGACCGAGGCGGTCGGCACGGGGACCTCGACGTGGGCGCAGGAGTGCGAGGGGTCGCGGGCCGTCGCGAGCATGTGCTCGGGCTCCTCCCCCAGGTCCGGGTGGGGCAGGTGCTCCGCCAGGAGAGCGAGGGCGTCGCTGGCCTCGGCGTGCACCTGCACCGCCTCGTCGCCGGTCTCGTCGTCGAGCGTGGCCAGCATGTACTCGCGCAGGAGAGCCTCCGCGTGCTGTTGCCAGGCTGCGTGGAGGAGCAGCGGGACGTTGAGCAGCCGCACCGGTACGACGTCGCCGCGTGACTCGGCCGGGAGCCGCTCCTCCGCCGCGGGCTCTCCGGTGATCTCCGACGTGCCGATCTCGAACCAGACCACCTTGCCGGTCCGGCCGGCGGTGCGGCGGGCCACGCCCCAGGAGTCCGCCATCTCCTCGACCATGACCAGCCCGCGGCCGGTGCCCGCGATGGTGCCGTACTGCCGCGTCGCCGGCAGGTGAGGACTTCCGTCGGCGATCTCGACGCGCACGCTGTCAGGCCGCAGGACGACGGAGACATCGATGTGGGTTCCCGCGTGGACGAGCGCGTTGGTCACGAGCTCGCTGGTCACCAGCTCCGCCGCGTCGGCCAGGTCGTCGCGCCCGGCTTCGGTCAGGGCCCGTCGCACGAACTTGCGCGCCGTGGACACGGACGACGCCCGCGGCTCCAGCCGCAGCCTCGATGCCCCTCCAGCGTCCACCCCGGACTCCCTCGCTCGCCCGTTCGTGAGTCTAGCCAGGGGTCCCGACGGCCCGACCCTGTCACGGTTCGAGGCACTCCGGGATCGAGTCGGTGTTGCCGGTGGGACTGCCGGTGTCACCATCCGGGTCGTAGACCTTCACCCAGTCGACAGTCGGGAGCTGCCGCAGCGTGGGAAGGATGTGCCCGGCGATCGTCACCGTGGACCCGTGGCTGCTGCAGCCGCCGGTCAGCGTGACCCTGGCGATCCGGCCGTCGATCGAGAGGTCCTCGAACCCGGTCGCCTCCGAGCGCAGCAGTCGCAGACCGTCCACACGCTCGGCGGGAAGCGGCCCCGCGAACAGCCGGTCCATCACCCCCGTGGCCGGAGTGCGCGGCCGGACAGGACGAAGCCGTGGGACGAAGAACGGCTCCTGGTTCGCCACGAAGCGGTCGCTGTCGAAGAAGTAGACCCGGCGGTTCACGGTCCGGAACGCCGCCCGGATGTCCACGACCACCCGGTCCGGGTTCCGCAGCGTGAACACCTCGAAGTCAGTCCGTTTCGCCAGCCCGATGCCGTACGTCGTGACCGCCTCGAAGTCACCGGCGCGAACGGTCGTCATCACGTTGGGCAGCGCGAACGTCTTGCGCGCAGGGGCCGTGACCTCTCCCCCGTCGTGTGCCTGGGCGAGCTCGAACCTCACGCGGAGGACAGCCCGGCCGGCGATGCGCACGGGCAGCCCCGAGCCGTCGGCGAGCAGCTCGTCGACGTACCGCACGCGACGGCTCGAGGGCAGCCCACCCTCGAAGTCGAAGACGACCCGGTCGAAGCCGGGATGGTGTGTGGCGCGGATGCCCACGAGCGTGGGAACGGGCTCTGCCGCGACGCTGTGGGTGGCCGCCGCCGGCACGAGCAGCGGGGCGAGCAGGAGTAAGGGCAGGAATCGCAGGATCTTCATGTGACACCCCCAGGGCACGATCCACCAGGCGATATCCCCATGGTGTTCCGTGCGACTCGGGTGCGTCAGGGCCGAAAGTCACGAAGGCCCCGCTTGCGAGGTCCGGGGTCAGTGCGCCCCGGCCTTGGCCGGCTGGCGGACCCTGGTCCAGACGTCGACCCCCGCGTTGAAGGCCACCGTCATCGCCTTGTCGCCGGCCGACCCTCGCTTCGGGAGGAGGCCGATCTGCCGCGCGAAGCCGAGCCCGTCGTAGTAGACCGTGTTGTGCCTGATCTTGCCGGCCTCGAACCGCAGCGCGTCGCAGCCACGGAGCTCGACCGACCGGCCGGTGGCGTGGACGCCCTGGAACGGGGTCCCGGTGAAGGTCCCGGTCGCACGCCACTGGACGAAGGCACGGTCGGCGTCGCCCAGGATCTCCACGGCCTCGAGGTCGAAGTCGGGGAAGGCCGAGAAGACCTCCTCGAAGAAGTCACGCACGGCACCTCTGCCGTGGAGCTCGCCGACCGCCACGAAGTCGTCGACCATGTCCGGATGGCCCATCGACAGGGCGGTGTCGAGGTCGTGCTCGCGGAGGGCAGCGAAGTACGCGGCCGCGATCTCGGCCGGGGTGGTGGTGGGTTCCATGCTGCGAGCATCACCCCGGCCGCAGCGGTGCGGCAATGGCCCGATGAGGACGGTTGACGGCCGGTCCAGCGTGGAGCCGAAGCTCCGTGTCGCAGGTGAGCCGCCCCCGACGGCCGCGACACCGCTACCGGTCGAGCTCCTCGAACAGGGTGACCTGGAGGTCTGCCGGGGCCTGCAGCCGGGAGTTGAGCGACTGCCAGGGCGTGACGGTCGGCGGCGCCACGAGCTCGGCTCCCGCCTCGACGAGCTCCCGGGTGGTCGACTCGGCATCCGTGACCTCGAAGCAGACCCGGAGCCGGGGGCTCACCCGGCGGCCCACCTCCAGCTCGTCGATCATCGCCACCTGCGCGGGGTTCGAGAGCTCCAGCGTGGCGCGGCCGACGTCGAGGATCGTCACCTTCTCCCCCGCCTCGCCCTCCACGACGAGCTCCTCCGGCGCCCCCAGCACGTCGCGGTAGAACGCGACCGCCTCGTCGTAGTCGGCCGCCTCGACCACGAGCCGCATCTGCAGCACGCGCCGCGCGCCCACCTGGTCACCCATGTCCTGCTCCTCCCTTGACCCGCCTGCCTCCACTCCAGACCCCGACCACCTGCTCGGGCCTCGCCAGGACCCCGATGTCGTCGAGCGGGTCCGCGTCGAGGGCGATCACGTCGGCGTCGTACCCCTCCGCCAGGATGCCGCTGCGTGGAGCCTGCGGCCCGACCGTCTTGGGGCCGTGGGCGGTCGCCGCCCGGATCGCCTCGAGCGGCGTCATGCCGACCTCGACCATGAGGGGCAGCTCGCGGCCGTTGCGCCCCCAGGAGTTGGCCTCGTCCTTGCCGGTGCAGAAGATGTCGGTGCCCATGGCGATGGTCACGCCGCGCTGGTGAGCGAGTGCGACGGCGTCCGCGTGACGGGCTGCGACCTGCTCCATCTTGACCTTCGCGTACGCCGGGAGTGCGGGACTGTCGAGCGTCTCCGCCAGGACCGTCCGGGTGGGCACGAGGATCGCCCCCGTCTCGAGCATGGCGTCGCAGACCTCGTCGTCGAGGTAGGTCCCGTGCTCGATCGTCCGCACCCCGGCCTCGAGGGCGGCCATCATGCCCGGCTTGCCGTGACAGTGCGCGGCGACCACGCGATCGGCCATCGCCGCGACCTCCACCATCGCCCGCAGCTCGGCGAGGGTGAACTGCTGGTGGATCGGGTCGTCCACCTCCGAGAGCACACCACCGGAGGCGCAGACCTTGATGACCCGGGCGTTCTTGCGCAGCTGCTCGCGGACCGCCTTCACACAGTCGTCCACCCCGTCGCACTGCCTGAGCTCGCCGCCGTTCCAGGAGAAGTCACCCACCCAGGCCAGCGGCAGCGCGTGGATGTCGGAGTGCCCTCCCGTCGTCCCGAGGATGGCACCGGCGCCGTAGATGGTCGGCCCGTCGAGGATCCCTTCAGCAACTGCTCGCGCCAGGTGCACGCCGAGCCCGCCCACCTCGCGCACCGAGGTGACACCCGCGTCGAGTGCCGCGCGGAGGTCGTGCGCGCTCCTGGCGCCACGCAACGGTGCCGGGTCGGTAGCCCAGCGGAGCAGGTCCAAGGAGTTCACGCCGAGGAAGTGGCCGTGACAGTCCCAGAGGCCCGGCATCACCACGGGCACCCGCACGACGTCGCCACCGGCCGGGGCATCGGACGCGGGGCCGGCGTAGGCGATGCGGTCACCGTCCAGGACCACGACGCCGTCCTTGACCGGCTCGCCTTCGCCGGGGATCAGCAGATCTGCCTCGATGCGTTGCATACAACCCTCCGTGGTGCGGCTCGTCCTGCTCAGTAGGTCCGCTCTGCTCTGCCCGGCATCCTGTCAGTCGCCCGTGCGGCCGTCGATGCGCTCGCGGAGGAAGTCGGCGTGGCCGTTGTGCCGGGCGTACTCCTCGATCATGTGGACGTAGATCCAGCGCAGCGAGAACTCGCGCCCGTGACGCGCTCCCTTGCCGATCGTGTCGAGATCCGGGTGCTCGGCTGCCACCCGACTGCAGTGCTCCACCTCGTCGCGGAACCGCGTCATGTCCGCGGCCACGTCCGCGGTCTCGACGTCGTCGAAGTCCCCGTCCTCGTTGCCCGGGGCGTAGTAGAGCGGCTTCGCGTCCTCGGCCGCGAGGACCCTGCGGAACCAGTTCCTCTCCACCTCGGTCATGTGGCGGACCAGGCCGAGAAGGCTCAGCGAGGAGGGCTCGACGGACCGGGTCTTGAGCTGCTCGTCGGTCAGCCCCTCGCACTTCACGAGGAGCGTGGCCCGGTGGTAGTCCAGCCAGGCGTCGAGCATCTCGCGCTCTGCCGGCCACGAGCGGCGGGTCGCGTCGTTCGGTCAAGGGCGAAGGAGGCGTCTCGGTCATGGCGGTCACGCTAACCACCGAACGGCTCGTCGTCACCGACCCTGGCCGGGTCTGCGCGAGCGGGGGCTCAGGCGGGCCGAGTGTCAGGCGAGGCGCTCCCGCAGCCCCTGCCGGACGTTCGGCCACTCGTCGGCGGTCACCGAGAACATCACCGTGTCACGCACCGACCCGTCGGCCCGCCGCTGGTAGCGACGCAGGGTTCCCTCGTACGTCGCACCGAGCCGGGCGATCGCCTGCTGCGACCGGACGTTGCGCACGTCGGTCTTCAGCTGCACCCGACCGACCCGGAGCATGTCGAACGCGTGCCCCAGGAGCAGCAGCTTCGCCTCCGGGTTGACCGCGCTCCCCCACACCGCGGGCGAGTACGCCGTGGAGCCGATCTCCAGACGAGCATCGGACACGGAGACCTCGAGGTAGGACGAGGCCCCCACGACACTTCCGGCAGGGAGCCCGTTCACGGGCCGGCGAAGCCGCACCGTCCAGGGCAGGCGGCCCGTGGCGAGCGCACGGCCGACCTGCTCGACGTACTCCTCCACGCTCTTCGGCCGCAGCGACATGTGCTGCCAGACGCGCTCGTCGTCGAGGGCGGCGAAGAGGTCCCCCGCGTCACGGGCGATGTCGACCACCCTCAGCTCCACGACCTCCCCCGTCAGGCGGACGTCGGGGTCGACCGGCCACTCCATCGCCGGCCACGGTCCGTCGTCGGGGCGCGCGTCGGGAACGGGCTCGAACCGCGATGTCATGGGAGGAGCCTCCCACTCACCACGGCAGCGGCAGCGAGCCGACCTCCTGCGTGAGCACGAAGGCGGTGGCACCCGAGGCGATCGTGGCCAGCGCGACGATGCTGTGGCGACGGCTCCACCGGCGGGTCCTGGTCGCCTGAGCGACCGGGAACGGCTCCAGACGGGCGTCGAGACGCAGGGCGACCTCGTTGATCTCCGAGGTCGAGAGGACCACGGGCGAGGACCGCACGATGTGCTCGAGCGTGGTCGCCGAGGTGACCAGGACGTCCTGGACGAGGTCGGCCATCGCGACGTCGTCCTCGCGGCAGAGCACCGGACGCACCCGGGCGCGGTACCGCTCGGGCAGGAGCGCCGCGACCATCTCGGCGGCCAGCCTGCTGCGCGACACCAGGAAGCGGTCGGCGTCCGCGGGGAGGGTGGTGACGACGTGGACCCCGCTCGGGCAGACCAGCACCCACTCCACCCGGAGGTCGGGCCTCAGGGGGTGCCGCACGTTGCGGAACTCCCGCCATCTGCGCTGCGCCAGCTCGTGGTGACGTGCGGTGCGCCGGGGCTCCCGGACTGCCCCCATGCTCATGGCGGCTCCCCTCAGAATCATGCCGATGCGACAAGGTTAGGGACGCCGGTCGGCCCGCGGAGGAGATTCATCAAATCGTAACATCAGTCACATGCGTAACAGCGCCGGCGGCCAACTGTCGGGCCCCATGCTCACTCGAGCGAACCGCGCTTGACTCGATAGCGTGCAACGCATGCCCATCAAACTCGAGAACGTCGGGATCGCCGTCCGCGACCTCGAAGCGACGATCACCTTCTTCACCGACCTCGGGCTTACCGTCCTCGGCCGTGACACGGTCAGCGGAGAGTGGACCGACACAGCCGTCGGCCTCGACGGCAACCACGCCAACATCGCCATGCTCCAGACGCCAGACGGCCACGGGCGTCTCGAGCTCTTCGAGTACATCCACCCCGACGCGATCGAGACCGAGCCCACCCGCCCCAACGAGATCGGCATGCACCGCGTCGCTTTCTCGGTCGACGACATCGACGAGGCCCTCGAGATCGCCGCGAGGCACGGCTGCCACCCGCTGCGCGGCGTGGCGACCTATCAGGACGTGTACAAGCTCACCTACGTCCGCGGCCCCAGCGGCATCCTCGTCATGCTTGCCGAGGAGCTGAAGAAGACCTGACCCCTGGTCGACCCTCATGTGGCACCCGGCAGGTCACGGCGGACATTTGGACCGTGTGACAAAGGTGCGTCACTCCGCGGCGATTTCCTGTACGGGTGAGACCAGATCTGTTCACGTCCCGACTCGCTGCTCGGGTGTCATTGCCGCTGCTGCAAACTCTGCGTCGCCCTCGACGCGTACGGACGAGGACGGCACGGTGGCCGTGCCCGCGGCCACGGCAAGCAGCGTGGGAAGGTCACCATGCACGCGGGCATCGACGTCGGCAGCCGGACCGGGCACAGAGACTCGTCTACCGTGGCTGCCGATCTCGATGACGACATGCTCTTCGCCGATCTGCACCCCGAGGCGGCCGGAGGGCTCGGTCACGGAGGGCTCCTCGAGAAGCGCCTTGAGCGCGATCGCGCCCCAGCGGGGATCAACTTGGTCGCCGTCGGGTCCGGTGTGCATCCAGGCGGCTCCCCAACGGATGAGTGCGTGGACGGACTCTTCGAGTCCGCGGCCGAGGTCCGTCAACGCGTAGGTAACCGACAATGACCGCGGCGGATGGTCGCTGCGCTCGACGATGCCACTCGCCTGCAGTGAACGGAGGCGGTCGACCAGCAGGTTCGGCGCAACCCCGGGCAGTCCGGCGGCAAGCTCGGCAAACCGCCGAGGCCCGGGTAAGAGCTCGCGGACGATCAGCAACGTCCAGCGGTCCCCCACATGGTCCAAGGCGCGGGCCAATGCGCAGAACTGCCCATACGTCTTGCCCTTGCGCACGAAGGAGAGTCTACTTGATAATCTCTAGTAGAGATAGCGAAGGGTAGGACCGGCGATGGTCACCTCCACGTCGCGCAGCGGCCTCGGGTACCAGCGGCACGGGCAAGGTCCGCCAGTGCTGCTCCTCCACGGCATCCCGGGGTCGTCGGCCTCCTGGCACGCAGTTGGCGACTTGCTCGCTCGGGAGCACGACGTGGTGATCCCTGACCTGTTGGGCTTCGGCAGCAGCCACCGACCGAGAAAGCTCCGCCAGTTGCACGCCACAGCACAGGCGGCCGCAGTGGAGGTTCTGCTCGACGAGCTCCGCTGCAGCGAAGTGACGGTCGCCGGCCACGACTTCGGGGGTCCGGTCGCACTGCTGCTGGCGCGATCAAGACCCGACCTGGTCGCCCGCCTGGCCTTGTTCGCGACAAACACCTTTACCGACACCCCCGTGCCCTTTCCCCTCTCCACGATCAAGCTGCCGTTCGTGGGACGGCTGGCCGCAGCATTCCTCTTCTCCGCACCTTCCCTGCGACTGATGCTCCGCGTGGGAGTCGGACAGCCTCACATCCGCCTCCCCGCCCCCGCACACCTCGGCGACCCGAACCAACGGCACGCGATCCGCACGATCTTCGACGGCAGCCTCAGGCACCTGTCCGAGCTCTACGCACCGGTCGAGGCGGCCCTCGACGCCCTGCGCATACCCACCCACGTCGGGTGGGGAGATCGTGATCCCTTCTTCTCCGTCGAACAAGGACGGCGAACGGCCACAGCCCTGAACGCCACGTTCGAGCTCCTGCAGAAGGCAGGACACTTCCTGCCCGAGGAGAGACCCGACCAGGTGGCCGCAGCGATCCGATCCCTTGCCACAACCCCCGCCGGTTGACTGTCAGGAACGACACGATGATGAAACTGGCCGAGGAAGTCATCGAGGCACACGGCGGCCTGGCCCGATGGCAAGCCACCGAATCAGTGAGCTTGAGACTGTGGGCCGGAGGACTCGCCTTCCGCACCAAGGGCCACACCCAGACGCTGCACGACGTCACCGCCACCGTCGCGATCGGGCACCCGAGCGTCAGCCTCGATGGCCGACATCCCCACCCCTGGCAATACCGTCTCGGCGAGCACCCAGGTCGGTCGACCGCATGGCGCGGACGCTGGAGCGTCGACCAGGCCGCCGAGTTCACCGCCGGCGCCTTGTGGACCTACGTCAACGCACCGCTGCTGGCGTTCCTGGACGGGGTCACCGTCGAGGTGCCACACCTGGGTCGGCACCATGAGACTCGCGCGCTTCGACTCACGCTGCCGACCGGTCTCGGAGTCCACGGGCCGACGCACACCCTCGTGATCGGCGAGCACGGACGGATCCAACGCCACCACTACGTTGCCACCGCCTTCGGCCGATGGGCCCTCGCCTCCCAGTCAGTCGATGACAACCAACCCTTCGACGGCCTGCTCATCGGAACCCGACGTCGTGTGACGCCTGGACTCTCGGCCACCCGCGGCACGCCCGGCCCCACCCTGGTGTCGATCCGACTCCACCCGCCCCCGGCCTCGGGCTGAACGACGGCACCCAGGACACGTCGGACAGGTAACGGAGCCATCCGCGCGGTGTCGGACCAACTGCGGCCTTTCCGCCGCCGTCGCACCGCGGATCGGGGACGCCCGTGATGCGGTCATCCGGAGCGATCGCACATCCGGAGCTGGCTATGCCCGCTCGACGGGCAGCCACAGCTCGCACGTCGCCGTACTGAAGTCCTCCGCTCGGTCGAGCACCGCGACGACCGAGGGACCCGGCCGAAGGCGCCATGGGTTGGAAGGAAACCACTCGGTCGCGGTCGCGGCCCAAGTCTCCTGCAGGGCCGCCGGGTACGAGCCCGACGTGCGGAACGCCGCCCAGGCACCGGCCGGGACCTCGATCGCGTCGAGACCATCGGGCACCGGGGTGTCCTCGGTGACTGCGACACCATGCAGATAGGTCAGCTCGCTGCCCTCCGTCCCGTCGGGGTCGAGGTCGTCGCTCACGTGCAGCAGCCCCGCGGGCTCGGTGTTCCCCAGACTCTTCAGACGGAGATGCTCCTCCTCTGGGATGGAGGTGACGTGCGCCTGAATGTGCGGGTTGACGCCTTCGTGGATCAGCGGCACACGCGTGGCATGTCCGACGAGGCGGAACGCCGGTCGTTCGACTATTCGGGTGTCCATGGTGGTGCTCCCTTCTACTGTCAGCCGGAACCTGAGCAGTGGCTGTGTACGAAGGGGACCGCCGTCACGACGTACGTCGCCGGGGCCGGCACCGTGGACGGACCGGAAGGCGCGCCCGAACGCCTCGGTCGAGCCGTAGCCGTACCGCACCGCGATACCCAGCAGCTCCTCCTCACCGGCGATCACCTCGCCGGCGGCGACCGTCATACGGCGCCGGCGGACATACTCCGACAACGGCATACCGGCCAACGACGAGAACATCCGACGCACGTGGTACTCGGTCGTACCAAGGCGCACCGCCAGCCCGCCGACATCGAGCTCCTCGGTGAGGTGCTCCTCGACCAGATCGACCAGCTGGTTGAGAACTGCGATCATGCGGTCCCCCCTTTCACGGTCAAGCCTGGCCACCGCCGCAGGGACCGCGCCCGATCATCGCGGTCCGATCCGATCATCGACCACGCCTTCGGCACACGGTCGCTTCGAACGCACCGGGCATG
Source organism: uncultured Actinomycetota bacterium (assembly GCA_963701425.1). Lineage (GTDB taxonomy): Bacteria > Actinomycetota > Actinomycetes > Propionibacteriales > Nocardioidaceae > Nocardioides_C. The sequence goes on from CAVPAG010000018.1 coordinate 1,138,422, forward strand.
TCGCACTCCAGGCGTCTTCGGGGCCGCGCCCTTTCGCCGCCTGCCGCTTGGACCACGGCTGACTCACGGACGGACGGTCGGATGTGCGGCGTGGCGCCTGTCCGCGGCTGGTGCAAGGCTGCCGGCATGAACGGAAACGACCCCAAGGCAGTCCTCCACCGCTACCTCCAGACCGCCCGCGACGCCCTGCTGTGGAAGCTCGACGGGCTCTCCGAGTACGACGCACGACGACCGCTCACGCCGACCGGCACGAACCTCCTCGGCGTGGTCAAGCACGTGGCCGAGCGTCGAGGCCGGCTACCTCGGTGACACCTTCGGACGGCCCTATCCCGAGTCCGTTCCCCTGGTTCGCCGAGGACGCGGAGCCCAACGCCGACATGTGGGCGACCGCCGACGAGTCGCGCGAGCAGATCGTCGCTCTGTACCACCGGGTCTGGGAGCACTCCGACGCGACGATCGACGCCCTGCCCCTCGACGCGGCGGGCCAGGTGGCCTGGTGGCCGGAGGAGCGCAGCCAGGTGACACTCCACCAGATCCTGGTGCACGTGATCGCCGAGACCAACCGGCACGCCGGCCACGCCGACATCGTCCGCGAGCTGATCGACGGCGCGGCCGGACTGCGCGACGGCAACGACAACCTCCCGCCGGCCGACGAGGCGTGGTGGCGCGACTACCGCGACCGCCTGGAGCAGGTCGCACAGGAGGCCGGCGAGAAGGCCTGAGACCGCAGCGGCCGGAGTCCTCAGACCTGCGGCATGACCTTCTCGGCGACCAGCTCGAGGTGGTCGAGGTCGGCTAGGTCGAGCATCTGGAGGTAGACCCGCTGCGAGCCGACCTCTGCGTAGCGGCCGATCTTGTCGACCACCTCGTCGGGTGTGCCGGCCAGGCCGTTCTGCCGCAGCTCGTCGACCTCCCGGCCGATGGCGGCAGCGCGTCGGGCGACCTCGGCCTCGTTCTCGCCGCAGCACAGGACCAGCGCGTTCGAGTAGGTCAGCGTGGACGGGTCCCGCCCCTGCGCCGTACACGCCTCGCGAACCCGGGCGAAGATCGCCTCGCTCTCGGCGATGCCGTCGAACGGGATGTTGAACTCGTCGGCGTAACGGGCGGCGAGTGCCGGTGTGCGCTTCTTGCCCTTGCCACCGACCAGGACCGGCGGGCGGGGCGACTGCACGGGCTTGGGCAGCGCCGGCGAGTCGGCCAGCTGGTAGTGCTTGCCGTCGAAGCCGAACCGCTCCCCCGTCGGTGTCTCCCACAGGCCGGTGACGATCGCGAGCGACTCCTCGAGCCGGTCGAAGCGCTCGCGGACGTCAGGGAACGGGATGCCGTACGCCGTGTGCTCCGCGTCGTACCACCCTGCGCCGATGCCGAGCTCGACCCGGCCGCCGCTCATCTGGTCGACCTGGGCGACCGAGATGGCGAGCGGGCCGGGGTAGCGGAAGGTCGCCGAGGTCATCAGCGTGCCGAGGCGGATGGTGTTCGTGTCGCGCGCCAGACCGGCCAGGGTGACCCAGGCGTCGGTCGGGCCGGGGAGTCCCTCCGTGCCCATGCCGAGGTAGTGGTCGGAGCGGAAGAACGCCCCGTAGCCGAGGTCCTCCGCGGTCCGGGCGACGGCGAGAAGGTCGTCGTACGTCGCACCCTGCTGTGGTTCGGTGAAGACACGAAGCTCCATGCCGCTACCCTTCCACGACCGGCGACTCGTCCGGAGCACCGGCCAGGCCGAACCGGTCCAGGACCCAGGCCTGGATCTCGGCCTCGTAGCGCAGGTGCGCGAAACGGCCCGAGGGTCCGACGTGCGCACCGGCCCCGGTCTCGCAGCGGAAGACGCACTGCGGCGACCACGCGGGGTCGCTCTCGCGCAACGCGGCCACCCACTTCGCGGGCTCCCACACCATCACCCGCGGGTCGTGCAGCGCACCCGTCACCAGCAGCGGCGGCCTGCCGCCGGCAGGCGGGATGTTGTCGTAGGGCGAGTAGCCCAGCATCCACCGGAACTCGTCCGCGCGAGCCGGGTCGCCCCACTCGTCCCACTCGTTGACGGTGAGCGGGATCGACGCGTCCAGCATCGTGTTGACCACGTCGACGAACGGAACCTCCGCGACCACACCCGCCCAGAGCTCCGGGGCCTGGGAGAACACCGCGCCTTGGAGCAGGCCGCCCGCCGAGAGGCCCCGGGTGACGATGCGCGCAGCGTCCACCACGCCGTCGGCCAGGCCCCTCGCCGCGGCGATGTGGTCGTCGAAGGTGTGCTGCTTCGTCGCCAGCCGGCCGTCCTCCCACCATCCGCGTCCGCGCTCTCCCCCACCCCGGACGTGGGCGTGCGCGAACACCACACCGTGGTCGAGGAGGACGGTCAGCGCCGGGTCGAACTCCGGCTCGAAGACCGCCTCGTAGGCGCCGTACCCGTAGAGCAGGCAGGGCGCGGCGCCGTCGAGCGGCGTGTCGCGGTGCCTGACGATCGTCACGGGCACGTCGGCCCCGTCGGCGGACGGGAAGGATCGCTGCTCGGTCAGGTAGTCGGTCGCGTCGTAGGAGGGCACCTCGCGCGCGAGCACCCGGCGCCGCCTGCCCGTCGCGAGCTCGACCACGTGCCAGCTGACGGGGTCGGTGTAGGACTCCTCCGCGACCGTGATCGTGGCCGCGTCGAACAGCTCGTTGCGGTCGAGCCGGATCGTGCCGTAGCGCGACGTGGGCAGGACGTCACAGGCCTCACGCCCGTCGAGCGGGAGCACGGTCAGCAGCAGCGACTCCGGCGCCCGGTAGCCCAGGACGAGGTGGCCGGCGAAGGCGTCGACGGTGTGCAGCCGCCGGTCGTTCCGCTCGGCCACGACCTCACGCCACTGCTCGCGTCCGGGGTCGGCCAGCGGCGCGGACATCAGCCGGAACTCCGGTGCCCCGTCGTTGGTGACGACCAGGAGCACGTCGCCGTCGGACGTTCGCGCGTGCTCGCAGGAGTACAGCACTCCCTTCCGTCGCGGCGTGACGCTCCGCGCCTGTGCCTCGGGGTCGTGCGTGTCGATGACCCACACCTCGGAGGTGTCCCGGCTCTCGGACCAGGCCAGCGCGACGTCCCCGGAGCGGCAGCCACGCACGTTCAGCTCGAAGCGCTCGTCCGGCTCCTCGAGCACGAGCACGTCGGAGCCCGGCGGCGTCCCCAACCGGTGCCGCCACACCTGGAACGGGCGGTACTTCTCGTCGTGCACGGTGTAGAAGAAGTGCGTCGAGTCCGCGCTCCACGCGCCCCCGTAGTAGGTCCGAGGAAGCCGGTCGGCGAGGTCCTCCCCGCTCTCGAGGTCACGGAAGCGCAGCTCGTAGACCTCGTCCCCGGTGCGGTCGACCGAGTAGGCCAGCAGCCGCTCGTCGGGGCTCACCAGGGTCAGTCCGAGCTCGACGTACGAGGACCCTTCGGCGAGCTCGGCAGGATCGAGCAGCATCTCACCCGAGCTCAAGAATCCGTGCGATACCGCAGCGCTGACATCGGAATCCGTCGTGAAGTCGGTATCGAACTGATCAAAAGTTCGAAATAACTGGGGGTACTCACTACCGGTTGGCGTCAGCATGTAGTAGGAAAAGGCCTCAAGCCGCCACGGAGCCGACGTCGCCTCCGTGGCTGGAACGCGAACCGACATCTCCCTTGCGAGTGTCTCGACCAGAGGACGTAGATGGCCCGTCGCCGCGTCGTAGTACGACCGCTCGGCCTCGAGGTGCGCGAGCACCTCAGGGCGGTCGACGTGGCGGAGCCAGGCGTAGTCGTCCACGCGGGTGATGCCGTGGTCGGTGCGCTCGACCGGTTCACGTCGCGCCCGAGGCTCACCCTTGCTCGCCAGCTCAGTCATGGCGGACAACCTATCCCCCGCCCACCGCTCCGGAGGCAGCCTTGAAAACGTCACCCCGCCGACCCATGCTCAGGCGGAGCCTGGGCCTCACGGCCGCGACGGCGCTCGTCGCCGCGCCTGCTCTGGTCGGCCTCGCCGGCGCCCACGCAGAGGAGTCGCCGGCCGCCGGGGACGAGAAGCTGACCTTCACCGTCGGGATCACCAACCAGCCCGACTCCTTCAACCCGTTCCTCGGGATCGAGCTGGAGTCCTACGAGATGTGGGCACTGACCTACGACTCCTTGACCGTGCCCAGCACGAAGGACCTGAGCCCGCAGCCCGCACTCGCGACCGGGTGGGAGTCGTCGGAGGACGGGCTCGAGTGGACCTTCGACATCCGAGATGACGTGACGTGGTCCGACGGCGAGCCCTTGACCGCTGCCGACATCGCCCACACCTACGGCCGGATCATCGACGGCGGTCCGGAGCTCGGCACGTGGGAGACGTGGGTCCGGGGCGTCGAGAAGGTCACTGCCCCCGACGACACCACCGTCGTGATGGAGCTGTCGAGGCCCAACGCAGCCTTCCCCTTCCTCCCGATCCCGATCCTGCCGGAGCACGTGTGGTCGGAGATCTCGGAGAAGGAGGTCAAGAGCTACGACAACACACCTCCGGGCGTGGTCGGTTCCGGGCCGTTCCGCCTCGTCGAGGGCAGCGCGGGCGGGTCCACGATCAGGTTCGAGAAGAACCCCGACTACTGGCGAGGCACCCCCCACGTCGACGAGGTGGTCTTCCGGGTGTTCAAGGCGGCGGACCCGGCCGTACAGGCGCTCCAGAAGGGCGAGATCGACTTCGTCACGGGCGTCAACCCCACCCAGATCGCCGCACTGGAGGGCGAGCCGGGAATCACGGCGGTCAACGCCGACTACCCCGGCTTCGACAACATCGGCTTCAACACGGGCTCGGTAGACCTCGAGACCGGCGAGCCCATCGGCGACCCGAATCCCGCGGTCCTCGACCCGGCCTTCCGCTACGCCCTCGGCTTCGCGCTCGACCGTGAGGCGATCCGGGACCGCGTCTACGAGGGTGCCGGACAGACCGGCTCCACGATCATCCCGCCGAACCAGGAGCGCTTCCACTGGGAGCCCCCGGAGGACGTCGCCTTCACCTTCGACCTCGAGCGGGCGGGCCAGCTCCTCGACGAGGCCGGCTACACCCTCGGTGACGACGGCAAGCGGACGCTGCCGAACGGCAAGCCGATCGGCACGCTGCGCTTGATCGGGCGCACCGACTCCGAGACCTCGGTCGACGTCATGCAGTACTTCAGCGAGTGGCTCGGCGAGGTCGGCATCGACGCCGAGGTTCAGGCGATGGAGAGCAGCAAGCTCACCAACCAGGTCTTGGACGGCGAGTTCGACGTCTTCGAGTGGGGCTGGTTCGTCGACCCCGATCCCGGCTCGATGCTGAGCTACCTCACCTGCGACCAGCGCGGTGACTGGTCCGACACCTGGTACTGCAACAAGGAGTACGACGAGCTCTACGAGCAGCAGCAGTCCGAGATCGACGAGGACAAGCGAGCGGAGCTGATCGACCGGATGCAGGAGATCGCCTACCTCGAAGCGCCGTACCTCCTCACGGTCTACAACACGAACGGTGAGGCCTGGCGCAGCGACGAGTGGGAGGGCTTCGTGCCGATGCCCGAGCCAAATGGCCTGCGGGTGTTCACGAACGACATCCACAACTACCTGAACGTGAAGCCGGTGTCGGCCGAGTCCGGCGGCGACGACGGCGGGCTGTCCGGGGCGGCGGTCGGCGGCATGGTCGTCGGCGGTGTGGCCGTGGCCGGTCTCCTGGGGGCCGTCCTGTTCCGTCGCCGTGACCGGGCGACGGCGGAAGACCGGGAGTGAATCGCCTCGAAGGGAGGTACGTCCTCGGCAAGGTGGCCGGCGCCCTGGGCAGCCTCCTCTTCGTCCTGGTGTTCAACTTCTTCCTGTTCCGGGTGCTCCCCGGCGATCCGGTGCGCACCCTGGCGCGCAACCGGCTGGTCAGCCAGGAGCAGGTGGACGAGCTCACCAGGACCCTGGGCCTGGACCAGCCGCTGCCGGTTCAGTTCCTGACGTACCTGAAGAACACCTTCACCGGGGAGTTCGGAGTCTCGTTCAAGTACCGGACACCCGTGGGCGAGCTGATCCTCGACCGGCTGTGGCCGACGCTGCTCCTGGTGGGCATCGGCACGCTGCTGGCCACCGTCATCGGGCTCTGGATGGGCATCCGCTCGGCGTGGAACCGGGGCTCACGGTTCGACAAGTCCTCGACAGGGATCTCGCTCACGCTCTACTCGATGCCGGAGTGGTGGCTCGGCCTGCTGCTGCTCTCCGTCTTCGCCGTCGGTGTCGGCCCCATCCCGGGCATCTTCCCCACCGGCGGCCTGGTCTCGCCGGGGGTGGACCCCACGTCGTGGGAGGGTGTCCTCGACGTCGCCTGGCACCTGACGCTGCCGATCATCACGCTGACGGCTGCGTACGTCGCCGAGTACGGCCTGATCATGCGGTCCTCGCTGCTCGACGAGCTCGGGGAGGACTACCTCACCACGGCGCGGGCCAAGGGCCTGCGTGACGTGATGGTCCGAAAGCACCACGCGGTCCCCAACGCGCTGCTCCCGGCGACCACGCTGGTGGCGCTCAACCTCGGCTTCGTCGTGGCGGGTGCGATCACCATCGAGACGGTGTTCTCCGTGCCGGGCCTGGGCCTGCTCACCTACGAGGCGCTCGAGGTGCCCGACTTCCCCTTGCTGCAGGGGACCTTCCTGTTCTTCTCAGCGGCGGTGGTGTTCGCGAACCTGGGCGCCAACCTGCTCTACGCCTGGCTCGACCCGAGGGTACGCGGATGACCACGACCAACGAGAGCGCCCGCCCCCTGACCGCTCGCCAGGTCACCTGGCGACGACGCCGTGCCTCTGCCCGCCGTACCTGGACCGAGTTCCGCCGGCATCGGGCAGGCGTGGTCGGCCTCGGCATCCTCACGCTCTTCACAGCGGTCGCGATCTTCGCGCCGTTCCTCGCCGACGAGAGCGGCCTCAAGGTCACCCAGGCCACGGGAGGCGTGCTCGAGTCCCCGTCGGCGGAGTACCCCCTCGGCACCGACGACAACGGCCGCTCGATCCTCACACTGCTGATCTGGGGCACGAGGGTCTCGCTCTTCGTGGGTCTCCTCGCCACCGCCATCTCGATGGTGATCGGCACGCTCGTCGGGCTCACCTCGGGCCACTTCAAGGGCTGGGTCAGCGCCGCGCTGTACCGCTTCACGGAGTGGTTCCTCGTCATCCCGTTCCTGCCGCTCGCCATCGTCCTGGCCACCGTGCTCGGTCGCGGGCTCTTCACGATCGCCCTCGTGATCGGGGTCAGCACCTGGTCGGGGACGGCGATGCTGATCAGGTCGCAGACCCTGTCGATCGAGGCGCGGCCCTACCTCGAACGCGCACGTGTGCTGGGCGCCGGCCACTGGCACCAGATGACGCGCCACGTGCTGCCGAACGTGATGCCGATGGTCTTCGCGAACACGACTCTCACCGTGGCCATCGCGATCCTGACCGAGACCACGCTCTCCTTCCTCGGGCTCGGCGACCCGCTGCGCGTGTCCTGGGGGTCGATGCTCGAGGAGGCGTTCGGCGCGGGAGCGATGACCACAGGAGCGTGGTGGTACATCGTGCCGCCGGGCCTCTGCGTGATCCTGGTGGTCCTCTCCTTCACGCTGATCGGCCGCGCGCTCGAGGAGATCTTCAACCCACGGCTCAGGGAGCGCGCATGACGACCCTGCTCCAGTTCCGCGACGTCAGCGTCGTGTACCGGACAGGCACCGGTCCCCTGCCGGCCGTACGAGGGGTGACGCTCGACGTCGCCGCAGGCGAGTGCGTCGGCGTGGCCGGCGAGTCCGGATGCGGCAAGTCGACCCTGGCTTCTACGGTTCTGCGTCTCCAGCCCGCGAACGCGGAGGTGACCGGCGAGGTGCTCGTCGAGGGTGAGGACGTGCTCGACATGCGCTGGGGAGACCTGCGCACGCTGCGCTGGGCCGGCGCGTCGATGGTCTTCCAGGGCGCGATGCACTCCCTGAACCCCGTCCGGCGCGTCGGCCACCAGATCGCCGAGCCGATCACCCTGCACGACCCGTCGGTCTCGTCCTCCGACGCGGAGACACGGGTGGGCGAGCTCCTCGAGCAGGTCGGCCTGCCACGGTCCCGCGCATCGGCGTACCCGCACGAGCTCTCCGGCGGTCAGCGCCAGCGCGTGATGATCGCGATGGCCCTGGCCTGCCGGCCCCGGCTGCTCATCGCCGACGAGCCGACCACCGGCCTCGACGTCATGGTCCAGGCCCAGGTGCTGACCCTGCTCACCGACCTGGTGCGCGAGCTCGGGCTGGGCCTGTTGATGATCAGCCACGACCTGTCGGCCCTCAGCACGACCTGCGACCGGGTCGTGGTGATGTACGGCGGCCGCATCGTCGAGGAGGGGACGGCGGCCGAGGTGTTCGACGACCCGCGGCACCCGTACTCCACCGCGTTGGCCGCGGCTTTCCCGCGGGTGGGTGATCCAGCCGCCCGCTTCGCACCCGCCGGCCTGCCGGGTGACCCCCCGGACCCGCGCGACCTGCCGGCGGGCTGCTCGTTCGCGCCCCGGTGCCCCCTGGTCATCGACCGCTGTCACGAGGTGGACCCACCACTGGTGCCGTTCGGAGCAGGGAGGTCGGCAGCCTGTATCCGGGTCGGCGAGAGCGACACCGACCCGACGTCGATGCAGAACAGGATGGAGACCACGTGAGCACGCCACTGCTCGAGGCCCACGACCTGCACGTCCACTTCCGGACCGCTCGGAAGGCCCCTCGAGCCCGGGCTGTCGACGGGGTCGACCTCGCCGTCGCACGCCGGCGAGATCGTGGCACTGGTCGGCGAGTCGGGCTGTGGCAAGACGACCCTGGTGCGCACCCTCCTGGGCCTGGAGCGCCCGCTGTCGGGGTCCGTGTCGTTCCGCGGCCAGCCGCTCGAGTACGGCAGCGGGGCACTGCGTCGCTACCGCCGCCAGGTGCAGCTGGTCCTGCAGGACCCGACTGGTGCCCTCAACCCTCGTCAGACGGTCTACGAGTCGGTCGCGGAGGGCCTGCGCATCCACAAGATCGTCGCAGCCAAGAGGGCCCAGGGCATCGAGACGACCGAGAGCGCCCTGGTCTCCGACGCTCTCTCCAAGGCCGGGCTCAGGCCACCCGAGCGGATCTTCATGGCCTACCCGCACGAGCTCTCCGGCGGACAGCGGCAGCGGGTCGTGATCGCCGGAGCTCTGGCGCTCGAGCCCGACCTGCTGATCGCCGACGAGCCGGTGTCGGCCCTCGACGCCTCCATCCGCGGCGAGATCCTCGCGCTGCTGCTGCGCCTGCGTGACGAGCACGGCCTCACCGTCCTCGTGGTCACCCACGACCTCGGGCTCGCCTGGAACATCGCCGACCGGGTCGCTGTGATGTACCTCGGCAGGCTCGTCGAGGTCGGCAGCACCGAGGACGTGCTGCTGACCCCTGAGCACCCTTACACCCAGGCCCTCCTGTCCGTGGTGCCGGAGGTCGGTCATGTCGAGCAGGTCGTCCTGAGCGGAGAGGCGCCCGACCCGACCTCGATCCCCACCGGCTGCCGCTTCCATCCACGTTGCCAGGCCCTGGAGAGCGGCGCCGCAGAGCGGGCAGGCGTGGCAGACCTGTGCACGACCGCCCCGCTCCCCCTCCTGGCGCCCGACGGCGAGCACCGGGCGGCGTGCTGGATCCCCCTGGGACGTCCCGCCGGCGGCGAGGCCCCGCCGACGGCGGCCGGTGAGGTCTTCCGGCCCGCGTGACGCCAGCTATCGTTCGCCCGGGTGGCGGTGGGACGGCATCGGGAGAGGGAGAGTGCGTGAGCGACGTACCCGGGCAGAGCACCGATGGATTCGACGAGCATCTGGACCAGTGGCGAAGCTGGGCGTCGTCCCCGTGGGGTCGGATCCGCTTCGCAGTCGTCCGCCGGACCCTCTCGTGGCAGGTCGACGCCCTCGGCTCGGGCCCGCTCCGAATTCTGGACGTGGGTGGCGGGGACGGTCGCGACTCGCTGCCGCTGGCCCAGCAGGGGCACACGGTCACCGTGCTCGACACCTCGCCCGGCATGCTGCGTGAGGCGCAGGCGTCCGCCGAGAGACTGGGCGTGACCGACCGGTTTCGGGTGGTGGAGGGCTCGCTCGAGGACCTCGAGGCGTCGGGCGGTGACGACGGGTTCGACCTCGTGCTCTGCCACTTCGTGCTGCAGTACCGTCCGGCCGGTCTGGCCGACCTCCAGCGGCTCGCCCGGACGCTCCGACCGGGCGGTCGGCTCTCTGTCATCGCACCGAACCCAGCCGGGGCCGTCCTGTCGCGGCTGGTGCGCCAAGGCCCTGCTGCAGCGAGGGACGAGCTGGACCGGGACATGTCGGAGACTGCGACGTTCCAGCAGGTGGTGCGCAAGATCGGCTACGAGCAGATGCACGCCGACCTGGCGGCTGTCGGGCTCGAGGTCGTAGCGCAGTACGGCGGCCGCTGCGCGAACGACCTGGTCGTCGACGACGACGCCAAGCATGACGCCGGGTTCTACTCCGATCTGGAGCAGCTGGAGCTGGCGCTGTGCGACCGGGAGCCGTTCAAGCGCACCGGCCTGTTCTGGCAGCTGGTCGGCGAGAGACCGCTGGGTTAGCGCACGCCCACGTGCGCGGCGAGCGGCCACCAGTGCCGCTCTCCGAGCTGTGCTTCGGCCTCCTCTGCCTGGAGCCACTCCCCCTCAGGGTCGGAGTCCGGGGCCACCTCGCAGTGCCAGACGGCGAAGTACGCCTCGGGTGTCGGCCACGGGTATCCAGGTTCCGGCGCGTCGACGACGTTCCGCACCCACCCGAGCAGCCTGGCCGCACCCACCTCGGGCGCCACGCCGGCCAGCACCGACTGCAGGGTGTGCTCGACGGAGTCGTCGCCCACCGGCTCCGTCGGGATGTCCGAGCCCCTTCCGTCTGGGCGGCGCCGGGTCAGCACGGCCCCACGACGAGTCGCGAGCACGCGGACCATGCAGGTGGGCTCCGGAGGCGCAGCGTCCTCATGGGCGAGCACCACCTCGGCTCGCCCCCCACGGGGAAGCCAGGAAGCCTGCGGATGCATCACGAGGGTGCGGTGGGCCGACGACGTCACCCGCCAAGCGTGCCAGGCGGAACGGGAACGAGGGCCGTTGGCCTCTCCTGCTGGTCTTGCCCCGGAGGGAGCATCGAAGCAACGAGAGCGAGCGGCGGTTCGCGAGAGAGGTGGGTCCGATGACAACCAACCCCGCTTCAGGACGCGCATCCCTCTCCGCGGCTCCCGCGCCTGGACCCACCCGTCTGGCGCGATGGGCCGTCGGTCTCGCGGCCGCCGTCGTCGTCATGGTCGTGGTGTCGTACACGATCTTCGCCGTGGCGTACGCGGTCGGCGGCTCGGACGCCATCTCGGACACCTGGGTCGGGTTCCTCGGCGCGCTTGCGCTGTTGAGCGGGTTGGCGGTGTCGCTTGCTGCCTTCGCGATGGCCGTCTTCGCGAAGGTCAGGCACGGGACGGTGGCCTCTCCTGTGGCTGCCGCTGTCGGTGTTCCCGGCCCTGCTTGCCCTCACGGTGCTCGCCGAGACGTTCTTGATGGAGTAGCAGGTCGAGCACGCGGATCTGTAGCCGACGTCAGGGCGTTGGATTTCTTGGACCTGGCCTCGACCCGCAGAGGTACCCTGCAGGCGTGGCGCACTACCTGTTCAACTGTGTGAAGGGGAACCCAGCGAACGGGTCAGCGCCGGGCGAACTGGCCGCTGGGTTCCTGGGCGTCAGCATGTGGGGCATCGACGCAGACGAGCCGCACCGCGACGCGCTTGCGCCGGGCGACCTCATCCTCATCTACCTGGGCGCGCCCGCCCGGGTGTTCATCGGCCGAGCCGAGCTTGCCACGGCGGTCCAAGATTGGACACCGTCCGAGGCACAGGTGTACCCGGGCGACTCCCCTGGCGGAGTGTTCCTGACTCAGGTCGAGGAATGGGACCCGCCCGTGCCGATGAACACCGTGCTGTCGAGGATCGGCCCGTCAGAGAATGCCAAGGCCGACTTCCAAGCGGGCGTCGTTCGGATCACCGCTAGCGAATATGAGACCGCCATCGCCGTGGCGGCCGGACTGTAGCCACCAGACCCCAGACCCCAACCCACGGGGGATCAGTGGCGTTGCCCATCGGCACACCGGGCCCGCGACTCCCGCCCACCGCCCGACCCAACGCCCACATCCACAGAAGCATCCACGACACCGGTCCGGCCATGCCGCGACTGGTCAGGCCTCAGCGGCGAGCTCCCGGTCGGCACGTGCCAGACAGGCTAGCGCCCGAACGCTCTCCCATGTGCCGGACTTGAGCCCGGTCGAGGTAATGCGGGCGGCATCGAGGAGCGATGCGCTCTCCGGTCGCCCCTTCGCCTCGATCGCGAGTAGACCGAGCGCCTCAACGCTCTCCCAAGACCCAGGCTTGAGGCTGGCGACTGCATCCAACGCTCGCTGCACCGGGAGCCGTTCGTCGCGGTTCTTCCCCATGAGCCATCTCCCTTATCCCTGACTTGTTCTGTGACCTGCGCGGCCCATGCCGGCGACCCCTCGCTCGACATGGTGCCCGACGCGGGCTTCGCTGGCAGCGAGGAGCTGCGGCGCTCCGTCGAGCATCTTCGCCACTCTGCCTTCGACGAGCGCCAGGATTTCTACATCTCGAGGAGTCGCACGTCCACGGTGACCTCGAACAGCAACGCGTCGTCGTCAGGCTCGTCGTATGTCGCGCTCCCGGGATTGGCCGGGCTGAATGCCAGGCGCTTCATCGCACGGTCGACATAGACCAGGGCGGTGGGATCGCGATCGACGTCGAGCGTCGGCCTCTTCATCGATGCACTCCTGGTACCAGTTGCGCAGACTCTGGATGCGAGCCGCGTCGTCGCCTGCCTCTTGAGCGACGCGCCATCGCTCACGCTCTTCGGGCTGCATCCGCGGCGATAGCTCCTCGAGGAGCTCCCAGACCCTCGCCGGGCTGCGCGACGGCAGGATCGAGAGCGCGATGCCGGGGACCTCCCACACCGCCCAGGTATTCGTGCGTCCGGGACTCTTCAAGCGCTTGCGAAGCCATCTCTCGAGTTCATCGGCGATGTCTCCGCCCTGCCCGTCGTCGAGCAGGGAAGGAAGCTCGGCGACGACCAGCTGCTGCACGTTGATGGACCGCGAGCGCAAGCCCTCCACAACCAGAGGCCGCAGGTACCTGTCTGGCCGCAGCCGCGCCAGAGCGCTACGCGTCATGTGCCGCTCATCCGGCCGGAGCTCCGCATCGAGGATGCGAGCCAACGCATCTTCACGCTCAGGCCCGGGAAAGTTCGTCAAGGCCGCCACAAGGAAGTAGCGACTGTCGCCACGAGCGCGGCCGATCGCCTCGACAAGCTGAGCGGCCGAGTAGCGAGTGCTCTGCTCTTGGTCGGGCATGACCATAGGGTGCCCCATCCTGATCGGGCGCCGCTCGGATGGCTACCCACCTGCCGGCAGGAGGCCAACCAGACGCACGGATCTGTAGCCGCGATGAGTTCCGTCGCGCCGACGCCGTCTGGGTTCCGCTGTAGCGTCTCCGACATGAGGGCAGGGGATCGGATCCGCGATCGCCGGCCCGTGCGCCGGGTGGTTGCAGACGAGGCAGCGCCAGTCGAGAGTCGAGACTGGCCGGCCTCCATCCCCGCAGTCGCCCAGGTCCTGCAGTCCGGGCTCGAGCTGCCAGCGGGCGTCACACTTCTGGTGGGAGAGAACGGCAGCGGGAAGTCGACGCTCGTCGAAGCGGTCGCAATGGCGTTCGGGCTCGCCGCCGAGGGCGGCACCCGCAACGTGCAGGAAGGCACCCGCGCCACAGAGCCGCCGCTCCATCGGTGGATCAGGCTGGAGCGATCCCCGGGTGCGCCTCGGTGGGGGTTCTTCCTGCGTGCCGAGACCATGCACGGCTACTTCACCCGGCAGGAGTCGTTCAGCAGCAATCGTGACCCCCTGTTCCACGAGATGAGCCACGGGGAGTCGTTCCTGGAGATCCTGCGCACCCGCTTCGACTCCCCCGGCCTGTACTGCCTGGACGAGCCGGAAGCAGCGCTGTCGTTCAGTGCCCAGATCGCCCTGGTCGGAACGCTGCACGACCTCGCCGTCGCGGGCGCGCAGGTGCTCTGCGCAACACACTCCCCCCTCTTGGCGGCCCTGCCCGGAGCCCGGATCCTCGAGGTCGGACCGTGGGGGATCCGCGAGACGGTCTGGGAGGAGCTCGAGCTCGTCACCCACTGGCGGCGCTACCTGGAGGCACCCATGAGATACCTGCGGCACGTCATCGAGACCGACTGAGGTCGGGCCATCTCAAGGCCCCCGCGCCGTGCCCGCCGGTGCGTCTAGGTCTGGGGAAACCACACGTCGCTGACCGGCAGCTCGCCTCGCAAGCGGGCGGCGAGCGCGGAGAACGCGGAAGTCGGATCGAGTCCGAAGCCGGCGATCCCGGTCCGATCCGGCATGTGCGCGGTGACACCCACAATCGTCAGCCGACCGAAACGCTCCTCGTCGGCGGGTGACAGGACCGCGCCCTCGGGGAGGAGCTCCACGGCTGCTGCACGCGCGTCTTCTTCCTCGGGTGACTGTGTCAATGGTGCCCACGGCGCACGGAAGTCAGGGCTGCTGGGCAGGATCGGTGGCGGCGCCCACTGGCGGGAAGTCGCAGCTGGCCCGGGGACGGCCGAGGCGACCGCCTGCACCGCCCTGACGCCGTCGAGGGCGATCGCGACCACTGTGCGGTCGGGTCCCTTGACCACTGCCCCGTAGGTTTCGTGCTTCACCGGGCGCCTGCCGACGAGCTGGCGTCGGAGCTCCTTGAACCTCCATCCGTCCGGCAAGGTGGCCTCCAGCGACTTGATCGCCTGCTCTTGGTCGGGAGTGAGATCCGTCCCCCGGAGCGCCTTGAACAGTCCCATGATCCGCAGCATGACAGATCCTGCGGGCGCGGTGGCGAGGCAGCGATACACGCTGAGCGCGGGAGCCCACCTCGTAGCCCGGGCCCCACACCTCGGCGTCCTGAGGTCCACGTCCTGGCCTCTATCGGCAGACGCGAACCGGCTCGTCGTCAGGGGCGGGCACGAACACGACGCGCTGCCCAAGGGCCTCGAAGACCGCTCGGTCAGCCGACTCCATCGTGAGCATTCCCTCCTGGTGAGGGTCTCCCCACCCCGCCGGCGGGCCGCTCCCCTCCTGGTTGTAGAGGGGTGGCCTGGCGTGCCACCACCGCCCGTCGATACGGACGTTCTCGACTCCACAGTGCGTGTAGACCGTCAACGGCGTGCTACTCGTCCCTTCGGGCGCATTCCGAATCGACGCCGCGCCACCGCAGCCGGTCGTCACCAGTGCGGCGATGATGACGGCGACACTGCGACTGCGATGGATCTTGCTGGTCATGACTCTCTGACGCTTCGGGTGCCGTATGGGTTCCTACGGCCTGGATGACCGACGAGATCCCGAGTGGCTATCTGACCTGGTGTGACTCCCATGGCCTCGCCTGTCGCTGCGGCACGGCCGCACCGGCTTGACCTTGACGCAGCGTCAACCCCCCACGCTGTGCTCATGACCCACCAAGCCACAGCCATCGAGGTCACCGGGATCGCGAAGTCTTACGGCGATCAGCCGGTCCTGCGCGGCATCGACCTCACCGTGCCCACCGGCACCGTCTACGCACTGTTGGGGCCCAACGGCGCCGGCAAGACCACCATGATCCGCATCCTCTCCACGCTCATTGCCGCGGACGAGGGCGAGGCCCGGATCGCCGGGTTCGACGTCAAGGCGCACCCCGACGGCGTACGCCGCTCCATCGGTGTGACCGGGCAGTTCTCCGCGATCGACGAGCTGCTGTCCGGCCGGGAGAACCTCCGTTTGATGGCCGACCTCGCGCACCTGCCCGCACGCGAGGCCGGCGCCCGGGTGGACGAGCTGCTGGCCCGGTTCGGGCTGGTCGACGCCGCCGACCGGCGCGCGGCGACGTACTCCGGCGGCATGAAGCGCCGACTCGACCTCGCCATGACGCTGGTGAGCCGCCCACGGCTGATCTTCCTCGACGAACCGACCGCCGGGCTGGACCCGCGCAGCCGCCGCGACCTGTGGCAGATCGTGCGCGAGCTGCTCGCCGACGGCGTGACGATCTTCCTCACCACCCAGTACCTGGAAGAGGCAGACCAGCTTGCCCACACCGTCGGACTGCTCGACGGCGGACGACTGGTCGCGACGGGTACGCCCGCCGAGCTCAAGGCCAAGACCGGCGGCGAGACGCTCGACGACGTGTTCCTGGCGCTCACCGGCCACGGCGTGACCACCGACGACGACCAGGACGAGACGGAGACGGCCCGATGACCACGATGACCTATGCCGCCCGCGACTCGGTCACGATGCTGCGGCGCAACCTCAAACACCTGATGCGCTACCCGTCGCTGACCCTGACGATCATCGGGATGCCGGTGGTCTTCCTGCTGCTGTTCGTCTTTGTCTTCGGCGGCACCATGGGCGCCGGACTGCCCGGCGGAACCGGCAGTGCGGACCATCGGGCCGACTACCTGCACTACGTCACGCCGGCGATCTTGGTGATGACGGTGGCGTCGGTGGCGAACAGCACCGCGATCGTGGTCGCGAAGGACGCGACCGAAGGGATCATCGACCGGTTCCGGACCATGCCGATCGCCCGGTCAGCCCCGCTGACCGGTCACGTGCTGGCCGCGATGGCGCAGACAGTCTTCGCCGTGGTCGTCGTCCTGGCCATCGCGCTCGCGCTGGGCTACCGCGGAGGCGCCTCGGTGGCCGGGTGGGTCGGCGCCGCCGGCATGATCGTGCTGCTGGGCTGGGCAGTGACCTGGCTGAGCGTCGCACTCGGGCTGGCCAGCGGCAGCGTCGAGGCCGCCAGCAACGCGCCGTTGCCGCTCATCCTGCTGCCCTTCCTGTCAAGCGGCTTCGTGCCGACCGAGTCCATGCCGACCGCTCTGGCGTGGTTCGCAGAGCACCAACCCTTCACCCCGATCATCGACACGCTCCGCGCCTGCCTCGAGGGGCGCGATCCGGGGTCGGATGCCTGGTGGGCGATCGGCTGGTGCGTCCTGATCACCGGGGTCTGCTTCTGGTGGGCCGGTCGGCTCTTCGGGCGGGTTCGGGCAGTCTGATCCTCATGCTCACCATCAGTCAGCTGGCGGCGTACGCCGGGGTCACGGTTCGCGCGGTGCGCCACTACCACCACATCGGCCTGATGCCGGAGCCGGCTCGGGACGGCTCCGGCTACCGGAAGTACGGCGCCGGCGACGTCGTACGCCTCATCCGGATCCGCACCCTGGCCGAGGCCGGCGTACCGCTGGCCAGGGTGCAGGAGCTGCTCGACGCCACGCCTGCGGAGTTCAGCGAGGCGGTCGCCCAGATCGACGCCGAGCTCCGCGCAAGGATCCGCGAGCTGCAGGAGCACCGTCGACGGATCGCCCGGCTGGCCGACGGGGACTCACTCGCGCTGCCGCCCGAGGTGGTCGACTATCTCGACAAGCTGCGCGCCGGCGGCGCATCGGAAGCGATGGTCGAGGGCGAACGCGATGGCTGGATCCTCATGGCTGCTCGCTGGCCGGAGAAGATCCCCGAGTTCATGGTCCACAAGACGGCTCAGCTGGACGACCCGCGGACCGTGCAGCTGTATCGGCTGATCGATGAGCTGGTCGAGGGCGGCATCGACGAGGACCGGCTGAGTGCCGTGGCCGACCTGATGGCCGAGATGGCCGAGCAGTCGGCAGACCGCGGTGAGCTGGACCGACAGAACGACGAGCTGAGCGACGACACGTTCATCGGCCTCGTCGACTCGTACGCAGTCGACGCCCACCCCATGGTGGAGCGCCTCCAGGAGCTGTTGGCAGAACGCGGCTGGACAGGCTGGAGCCGCATGGAGCGAGCAGCTGACTCCTCCGCCACACGGAAACCACGTCCCTAGACCGTCACCAGAGGCGACACCCGGCGCCACCGACTCCGCCAGCTCCGGACTCCGTGGACGACCACGCCCGCGTTCACGGGCTCAGAGGCGGCCGTGCTCGCGCAGCAGGCGGACCACCGTGTCCGGGTCGAGCCCCTCGCTCCTGTTGCCGGCGCGACCGGTCATCGTCGGCGAGGCGAGCATCGAGTTGAGCACGGCCTCCTCCGTCGCCTCGACGACGGCGGCGAACATCGGGTCCAGCGCCCTGCCCGAGACGGTCGCGCGCCCGTCGTACCGGCCATCGCGGTCGAGGCGCAGTCCGGTGGAGCAGGCCAGGAAGATCTCGCCGCTGCCGTGCTGTGCCACCGAGCCGGTGCGTGCGAGGCCCAGGCCGACCCTGCGCGCGAGCCGTGCGCAGGCCGCCCCGTCGACAGGAGCGTCGGTCACCACCACGCCGATGCAGGACCCCGCGGGTTTGGGGACTCCTGGCGCCTCGGCGGGACCGAGCAGACGGCCGACCGGCACCCCGTCGACGACGAGCTGTTCGCGGACGCCGTAGTTGGTCATCAGGAGCACGGCCACGATGTGGCCCTCGGGCGTGACCCGTGACGCGGTGCCGATGCCGCCCTTGAACCCGAGGCAGGACATGCCCGTGCCCGCGCCGACGCTCCCCTCCTCAGGAGGTGTCGACGACCCACGCGAGGCCAGCGCGGAGGACCACGCAGCCTCGACGTCGGAGCGCGTGACGTGCATCCGGCGGTTGTCGTTGAGGAACGAGTCGTCGCACTCCGCCACGACGGGGATGACCACGTCGTCGGCCACCCGCTCGTCGCGCTCGACCAAGAGCTCGCAGGCCGCGTCGTAGACCCGGCCGAGCTGGAGCGTCGAGGTCAGGAAGACGGGCGTCTCGAGCGACCCCCACTCGGCGGCGGTGATGAAGCCGGTGCACTCCCCGGCGCCGTTGAGCACCGCACCTCCTGCCGGGAGCATGCGGTCGTAGGCGTCGTCTGCCGCCACGAGCACGGTCACCCCGGTGCGCGCCACTCCTCGTCCCTCGGGCGGTGCCGGCTCGTCGCGTACGACGGTCGCGTGACCGAGCCCGACGCCCTCGACGTCGAGCACGGAGCTCGTGGGGCCGCTCGGCAGCGAACCGATCCTGATACCGAGGTCAGTGGCTCGTGGCATGTGGGAGATCCTGCCGCACGCGATGGCATGCTGACGCCCATGTCGCCGATCGATGTCGTCTGGTCACCCACCACCCGCGAGCACGTCCCCTCGGCCGAGATCTGGGTCGGCGTTCGTACACCGGGCACCGAGGTGGCCGAGCGGGTCGACGTACTGCGGGAAGCCCTGACCGCCGCCGGGCACCCGCTGGTCGAGGCCGCACCCCACGACGACGAGGTGCTCGGTGCCGTTCACGATCCGGCACTGCTCGAGCACCTCGCCACGGTCTACGAGCGGTGGACCGAGTCCGGCATCCCCGCCGAGGTCGGTCAGGACCGGGTGGTCCCCTACGTCTTCCCGACCGCGGCCATGCTCGGCGGCCTGCCGATGACCCAGGCGACGGCGGTGCACGGCCTCGCGGGTGCGTTCTGCTACGACACGATGACGCTGGTCGGCCCGGGGACCTGGCCCGCCGCCCGAGCCGCCGCCGACTGTGCGCTGACCGCCGTCGACCGGGTGGCGACGGGAGCGAGCGCGGTCTACGCCCTCTCCCGTCCGCCCGGCCACCACGTCACGGCCTCGGCCTACGGCGGCTCGTGCTACCTCAACAACGCCGCGGTCGCCGCCGAGGCGCTGCGTCGCGCCGGCCACGAACGCGTCTCGGTCGTCGACGTCGACGCCCACCACGGCAACGGCACCTCCGCGATCTTCTACGACCGCGGCGACGTCCTGTACGGCTCGGTGCACGTGGACCCCGCGGCCGGCTGGTTCCCCCACTACGTCGGGCATGCCGGTGAGCGCGGGACCGGCGAGGGGGTCGGCGCGAACCTCAACATCCCGCTGGCACCCGGCTCCGGCGACGCCGTCTTCCTCGACGGGGTGGCCGCCCTGGCCGACGCGGTCTCCGGTCACGGGTCGACGGCCGTCGTCGTGTCGCTCGGCGTCGATGCCGCCGCCGACGACCCCGAGAGCCCGCTCGAGGTGACCCGGGACGGCTACCGGCAGGCGGGTGAGCGGCTCGCATCCCTGGGCCTGCCGACGGTGCTGGTCCAGGAGGGCGGCTACCACCTGCCCTCGCTCGGCGGCCTGGTCACGGCCTTCCTCTCCGCCTACGCCTGACCTCGTCGCCGTGGCCCCACGACGGGGCGA
Organism: uncultured Actinomycetota bacterium; assembly: GCA_963701425.1. GTDB lineage: Bacteria > Actinomycetota > Actinomycetes > Propionibacteriales > Nocardioidaceae > Nocardioides_C. The sequence continues at coordinate 1,158,592 of CAVPAG010000018.1, forward strand.
CGAGACCTGTTTCCGTAGCCCAGATCGGTCCTCTCTGCCCATAAGCGGCGGAAGGGGACCAAGGTCCCCTCAGGTCAGGACCTCTGCACGGAAGCGGCTCGCCCCCGACAGGGTTGTCCCTGGTGGAGGATCCACGAGGAGGCGGTATGACGAGCAGGCGGACGTTCCCGGAGGCCAAGTGCCCGATCCGGCCCGGCGACGCGTGCTCGCTCTGCCAGCCCGGCGCGACCGGCCCCCAGGACTGTGGGCTGGTCTATCTCGTGATGTCCGACGACGACCTTCGCGGGGAGCTCCAGCGCGTGCGGCGCTACCAGCAGGACGACGCCCGTCGTACGCCGGAGCTCTCGGCCTGACCCGCACGGGCCACTGCGACACCTGACCAAGGTCCGAGCGGTCGGGACCTGTGCGCGTTCCCCACAAGGACCGGATGGCGGTTCACTTCAGGTGTGACATCCCACGACACCCCGTGAAGGACCACCTGAGGGGAGGATGTCGATGGCCTCCACGACGGAAGCGCAGTGTCCGATCCGGATCGGTGACCCGTGCTCGCTGTGCCACCCCGGTGCGTCGGACCCACAGACCTGTGGCCTGGTCTACCTGGTGATGTCCGATCCGGACCTGCGCGAGGAGCTCCTCGGGCGATGGGCAGTCCACGAGCAGGAGAAGAACAGCACGACGGGCGACCCCGGCTGACCGCACCCCAGCGCAGCCCGCAGCGCAGCCCGCCCCGGACACGGGTGCGGCCGGCCACCTCGGACGAGATGACCGGCCGCGCCTGGGTGAGGACTCAGGCCCGTCCGCTGACCCGGTAGCTGCTCACCAGCGCCCGGCGGATCTGCCTCGGCGTGAACGCGAAGTCCACCCACCTCTCCTTGCTGAACAGCCGGGTCTGGTCGTAGGAGTTCTTCGAGCGACGGTTCAGCGACTGCCCGTAGGTCAGGATCGTGTCCGCGTCGACGCCGGCGTCGGTGAACGCCACGGCCTGGATGTGCGAGGAGCCGTAGCTGATCGGGTACAGCCGCTTCCGGTTCGCTCCCGGGTCACGGCTGGCCACTGCGTTCGCGTTGCCGGCGTACCCCTCACCACCACCGATCGCGATCGCCGGTGCGCCGTCGTCGCCGGCGACCTGGAGCGAGCCCCACGGCGCGTCGTAGGCGACCTTCCTCTGGTCGAGGAACGTGAGCGCGTCACGCATCGCCTGGACCACCTGCGGGTTCGCCTCGTTGAGGTCGCGCGGCGTGCCGACCGGGTCGGAGGCGTCGAACGGGACCTGCCACAGGCCGGTCACGCTCTGCGCCCGCTTCCAGAACTCCTGGAAGATGTGCGTGCCCACGCTGTCGATGTCCGACCGGCCGTCCCACTTCCGCAGGACGGTGCAGGCCTTGCCTCCGTCGGCGGCCTGACAGACATCCTGGAGGTCGTTGTCGCCGCGCGTGACCTCAGCGCCGAAGACGCGGTTCTCGTGCTCGAAGGCCTTCAGGGTCCGGTGCGACACCTTCTTGTTCCGCGCCAGCTTGTCCCTGCCCGCGAGCCGGTCCATCACGTACCGGTACACGACCCGGGTCCGCAGCGTCCGCTCGCAGGCCTCGCAGCCGATGATCCGCGCGAAGCCCTCGACGCGCTGCTTGGGGTTCGGCAGCCAGTAGCTGTCGTTGGCGTTGATCACCCAGTCCTTGCGGAAGGTGTGCGGGAGGTTCTTCGGCCCGAAGATGCCGGGGCGGCTCGCGTCGGCGTCGGTGCGCCACTTGCAGGCACCCGAGGCGCGACTGCCGTCGAGACCCGGCAGCCCGGCGACCTCGAACAGCGCGCGGCCCACCGGGGTCATGCACTCCTCGGCCATGTCGTTCGGGACGTTGGGGACCACCGAGTGGTCGGCGTACAGGACGTCACCGTTGCGGTCCGCGGCGATGGTGTTCACCCAGGGCATGCCTGACCCGCGGTCCTGGGCGGCGAGGAGCTGGCGGACGTTCTTGGCCTTCGCCATGCCGTGGAAGGTGTCGATCGTGCGCAGGTGCTCGGCGTTGGCGTCACGCAGCGCGAAGAAGCTCGCGGGGGTCCAGCTCATCAGCACGTCGGGGGCGTGCAGGACATACCCCTCGTCGGTGCGGTACACGTCCTCGGTGATCGTCTTCAGCGACCCGTCCTTGGTGCGCGCCTTGAAGGTGACCGTGCGCCGCTTGAGCTCCTTGGGCCCCTCGGCGGTCATGTACGTCGTCCCGCTGCCGGGGACGGTCGGGTACTCGTACGGCGTGAACCGGTAGGCCGTCGACACGGTGTGGCTCCAGGCGACGTTGCGGTTGAAGCCGATGTTGATCACCGGCGACCCGATGAGGCCCGCGCCCGCGACGTCGTACTCCCCCGGGATCGTCAGGTGGGCCTGGGCGAACCGGTAGCGGCCGCGCCACGGGAAGTGCGGGTTGCCGAGCAGCATGCCGCGCTTGGTCGTGGTCGAGGCGGACCCGACCGCCGTGGCGTTGGAGCCGAAGGGCGAGTCCGGGTCCTTGCCGAGGCCCTTGAGCAGCGCCTTCCTCGACGGCAGCCGGGCCGGGACCTCCGCGAACCCGGCAGCAGCGTCGCCGGCGGTGTCGGGGCTCGGCGGGGCGGCGTCGACGATCTGAGGCACGAAGACGCCGCTCGAGGCGAGGAGGTTGGCTGCGTAGACGCCGTACCAGAGGTCGAGCGGGGTGGCGGTCGGCTTGATCCAGCGGGCGCCCCGGCACGACGGGTCCTCGATCCCCTTCGAGCCGCCGACCGAGCGGAGGTAGTCGTTGATGCCCGCGACGTACCCGCGCACGATGGCCTTGGCCTCGGCGCCCGGGCCGCGCTTGGGGTCGCGCAGCAGCTTCTCGACGACCCGTCGGTTGCGGATGTCGGTGAAGAGCGTGTCGGTCTGCCGGTTCGACGCGAACAGCGTGACCTGGTCGGAGTAGCGGCGGTTCGGGCCGAGGTACCGGGAGCGCTGGCCGCGGGCGGTCAGGAGCGTGTCGGCGAGCGAGCAGATCGAGGTCTCCGCGGTCGCGAAGCCGTGGCCGAAGCCGAGTGAGCCGTAGTCCTTCGCGACGATGTGCGGGATGCCGTGCTTCGTCCGCTTGATCGACGCGCGGTAGATCCCGTCGCCCGGCCGCAGCAGGGACTCCGCCGCAGCGGCCTCCTCGGGCGCGGTCACGGCCTGGACCGTGGTCAACGCTGGTAGCAGGGCCAACGAGGCGAGGACCGCGGTCGCGCGGCGTGTGAATCGCATGAGCTCTCCGTCTTCGTGGGGCAGTCGAGTACCACAACGCCGAAGACTGGAACAGGTTATGGTTCTTGGTCCAGTCCGCCGTGACCACCAGCCGCTGTGCTCGTTGTCCTCGCATGAAGCCCGACTCGCCCCTGACCCGACGGGCGCTGGTGCGCGGCCTGGCCGGCACCGGGGTCGCCGTGGCCGCGACCGCCCCCTCTTTCGACACCCCCGCCGCCATCGCGAGCCCCACGTCGCGGCGCGCGAGGGTCCGTGCCCGGCAGCGCTTCTTCGGCAAGTCCAACGTGCACCCGCTGACCGGTGCGGTACGCCGCGACCGCGTGGTGCTGTCGTGGTTCGGCTGCACGAGCTTCGCGGTGGCCATGAACGGCACCGTCCTCCTGCTCGACGCCTGGGTGCCCCGCGGACAGCACTCCGGCTACGTGCCCACCGACCCGGACGAGGTGGCGGACCTCGCCCCCGAGGCGATCCTCCTGGGCCACGGCCACTTCGACCACGCGGCCGACGCCGCGCCCATCGCGACAGGCTCCGGCGCGGTGGTCGTCGGCACCGCGGAGCACTGCGCCCAGGCCCGCGACCACGCCGGCGAGGAGCACGTCCGGGTACGCCGCCTCGGCTCGGTCGACTCCGCGCCGGGCACGACGTACCGCTTCCGCGTCGGCAACATCGGCGTGACCGCGGTGAAGCACCTGCACTCGGCGCCCTCCGCGCCCGATGCCGAGGACCCGCACGCTCCCCTGGTGCCGCCCCCGGACCCGTCCTCGGTGGTCGAGAACCCGCCGACCCCGTCCGACGTACTCGACACCGTCTCCCACCTGCCCGACGAGGAGGGCGGCTGCCTGCTCTACCAGCTGCGGATGCCCGGCTTCCGGCTGGCGTGGAACAACAGCGCCGGGCCGCTCAAGGACGAAGCGCCCGAGGTGCTCGACGTGCTCCGCGGCCTGCCGCGCAGCGACGTCCACGTGGGCACGATCCAGGGCTTCAACCAGCCGGTGAACGGGCTCCGCGACCCACGCATGTACATCGAGGCGCTGCGTGCGTCGGTCTTCGTGCCCTGCCACCACGACGACTGGGCGGTGCCCGGCGTGAGCACCAAGGGCGCCCACTACGAGGAGCCGTTGCGGGCAGAGCTCCAGCGGATCCCGAAGCGGCGCCGACCGCAGGTCCGGTTCCTCACCGACCCCGCCGACTACATCCGCCCCGGCCGCCTCACCTTCCAGGTCTGACCGGCCGCCACCGCGCCGGGCCGAGGGGCGACCCGGCGCGGCGTTTGGCGACTACACCGGGGGGTACCACCCCGCCGTCAAACGGACCCAGGAGGGGAACCCCATGGACACCTCAACCGTGGTGTGGATCGTCATCGCAGTCGCCGTGATCGCGCTGCTCGTCGTAGTCGCGATGATGGCCAACAAGAAGAAGCAGGAGCGCAACCGCGCCCAGGCGGCCGAGCTGCGCGACAAGGCTGCCGACAAGGCGACCGAGCTCCAGCGCAGGGAGGCGATGGCCAAGGAGACCGAGGCCAAGGCAGCCGCCGCCCGTGCGGAGGCGGAGCGCAAGGCCGCGGAGGCCCAGCGGCTCGAGGCCGAGGCCCAGGACCGGGCGAACATGGCTGCCCAGCACCGCGAGGAGCACCAGGAGCACCTGCGGAAGGCCGACGCGCTCGACCCCGACGTCAAGCACGCCGCGCCCACGACCGCTCCCGAGGGCTCACACGCCGGTACGACGGATGGCCACACCGCCGACACGCACGGCACGCATGCCGCCGAGCCGCACGAGACCCAGCGGATCGAGACCACCGAGCAGAGCGGGGGCAGCCACCGCGCCTGAGCCCCACGTGGGCGATGGGCCGGCCGCGCTTCTCAGCTGCCGAACCCGCCACGACGCGACTCGCACCCACGTGGCCGGGTCGGACAGGGCACACGCCCTGCCCGACCCGGCCGCTTCGTGTTTCAGGAGCTCCGGCCGACCAGGCCGGCGGGTGTCAGAGGTAGAGGCCGGTCTGGCTGTCGCCGAGGCGCTGCGCGGCCACGGCGTGGATGTCGCGCTCGCGCATGACCACGTAGGTCTCCCCCTGGACCTCGACCTCGGCCTTGTCCTCGGGGTCGAAGAGCACGCGGTCGCCGACCTCGACGGTGCGAACATGAGCACCCACGGCGACGACACGGCACCAGGCGAGGCGACGGGCGCCACCGAGCGCAGCCGTCGCAGGGATCACGATGCCGCCGCTGGAGCGGCGCTCCCCCGATTCCTTGTCGATCTCGACGAGGACCCGGTCGTGAAGCATCCGGATCGGGAGCTTGTCCGTGGACACGGTGCTACTTCGCGACCTTCCGGATGATCAGCATGACTGCGATGAAACCGCCCACCCCGGCAGCGACCTTGACGATGTTGTCGGTGCGAGGACCGGTCTCCGGGTCCACGAAGTAGCCCTTGATGCTCGCGGCCTCGCGCTTGGCGATGGTCTTCGGGCTGGAGCGGTAGAGGAGCTGGTCGACCGTGTGGGCGAGCCGGTCGCGGGTTGCCTCGATCTCGCTCTCGATCGTCTCGGGGGCTCGAGTGTCAGCCGGCTTGGCGGCGTTGCTCACGTCTGTCTCCTCGTCGGGGTCGGGCACTGCGCCCGCGTCGCGGGCAGATTCAGTCGAACACTACCGGCATTACCCGGCAGCCCGATCGGCAATCGTCCGGGGATCGAAGCCGAAGGGCAGCTCGAGCCGGTGGCGGGCCATGAGGTCGTCGTCGGTGAGCACGTCGTACGTCGACCCGTCCGCCACGATCACGCCGTCGGAGAGCACGACCGAGCGGGGGCAGAGCTCGAACGCGTACGGCAGGTCGTGGGTCACCATCAGCACCGTCACGTCGAGCCCTCGGAGGATCTCGGCGAGCTCACGACGGGACGCGGGGTCGAGGTTCGAGGACGGCTCGTCGAGCACGAGGATCTCGGGCTCCATCGCGAGCACCGTGGCCACCGCCACCCTGCGACGCTGGCCGAAGCTCAGGTGGTGCGGCGGCCGGTCGACGAAGTCGGCCATGCCCACCTTGTCGAGGGCGTCCATGACCCGTTGCTCGAGCGCTGCGCCCTTCAACCCGAGGTTCGCCGGCCCGAATGCCACGTCGTCGCGGACGGTCGGCATGAACAGCTGGTCGTCAGGGTCCTGGAACACGACCCCGACCCGTCGCCGGATCTCCTGGAGGTTCTCCTTCGCCACGGGCAGCCCCGAGACCGACACCGAGCCCGCTCCTGCGGTGAGGATGCCGTTGAGGTGCAGCACGAGCGTGGTCTTGCCGGCGCCGTTGGGGCCGAGCAGGGCGACCCGTTCGCCCTGGTGGACGTGCAGGTCCACCCCGTACAGCGCCTGGTGCCCGTCCGGGTAGGCGTACGCGAGCCCGTTGACGTCGAGGACGGGTGCGCTCATCGGGTCCTCCCTGCCGGAGCGGCGGGTGGGTGAGCGTGGGCGGGCCTCGCAGCAGCCGGCGTCGCGCCGGTGTAGCCGCGAGACAGCATCGCGAGGTGGACCCGCTCCCCCCGCTCGTAGGAGCGGATGAACAAGGCGCCGGCGGTCCGCGCGTACACCGGCCACGCGCGCAGCCCCCGGCCGCTGAACCCGCGGGACTCCCGCGCGATCCGCATCCTGCGCATCTCGTCGGTCACGACGTCGAGGTACCGGATCATGAAGCCGATGATCTGCACGAGCTGGGTCGGCATCCGCAGCCGCTCCAGACCGACCAACAGCTCGCGCGGCTCGGTGGTGGCGGCGAGCGTGAGGCTGGCCATGACGCCGAGCGTGCCCTTGGCGAGCAGGCCCCACGCTGCGAGCAGACCCGGCTCCGAGACGCTCACCCCGAGTACGTCGACCTGCGGGCCTGTCGCGACGAACGGCATCAGCAGCGCGAACAGCACGAAGGGCACCTCGACGACCATGCGCTTCGCGATGTAGCCGAAGGGCACCTGTGACAGGGCGATGACCCCGACCACCAGGGCCAGGTAGACGCCGAAGGCCGGGAACCACTCTCGCGGCGTCGCCACCACGGTCAGCATGAAGACGAGGAGGGCCGCGACCTTCAGGTGGGCCGGGGCGCGGTGCACCGGTGAGTGGCCGTGGAAGTGCAGCTTGTGGCCGTGTCCGGCACCCATGTCAGCCGCGCTCCCTCTGGCGAGCCTCGGGGGCCTCCTGGTGGGCGAGCGGGTCCCGGCTTCTCGAGCTGGTCCCGGTGGTCGAGCTCGTCGTGACCCGGATCGTCGCCCTGGTCGGGTCCGGCCGTCCCCTTCCGTCGCACGACGTACACGAGGCCGCCGGCGACGAGCAGCACGACGAGCGCGCCGATCACGCCGGCGAGGCCGCCGGAGACCGCGTCGTTCTCCACGCCCTTGACCTGGTAGTCCGACAGCGGCGAGTCGGTGGTCGCGGAGTCCTCGGCGGTGTCCGCGAAGCCCGCCTGCTCGGCGACGTACTCCAGTCCGTCGGGGTGGCTGGAGGCGTAGTAGCTCGCCACGCCCGCGACCAACAGGGTTGCGAGGAGCCCGATCACGACGAAGGTGCGGGTTCTCACGCGGCAGCCTCCTGCTCCGCGGTGCGATGACCCGTGCGGATCTCGAGCTCGCGACGACGCAGCGCTGCCCGGGCGCCGTACACCAGGTCGGGTCGCAGCGCGATCACGCTCCCGACCACGAGGCCGGTGATGACCGCCTCCCCGAGGCCGATCAGGGTGTGCCACCCCAGCATCGCGGTGGCGAGTCCGTCCAGCGGGACGGGTGCGGTGCCGCCGACCGCGTACAGGCCGACGAAGACCAGTGCCGCGACCGGGACGGAGACCAGCGCGCCCACGGCGGCGAGGACCGGTACGAGCCCGAGGCGCTTGGGCATCAGCTTCTGCAGGATCCGGAAGGTGAACCAGCCCACGACGACGCCGGCGACGGCGAGCAGGCTGATGTTCGTGCCGAGCGCGGTGATGCCGCCGTCGGCCAGGAGCAGGGCCTGGACGATGAGGACCACGCTCACGGCGAGCAGGCCGGTCCAGGGCCCGACCAGGACCGCGGCCAGCGCTCCCCCGAGCAGGTGTCCGCTGGTGCCGAGACCGACCGGGAAGTTCACCATCTGCGCCGAGAACACGAAGGTCGCGACCAGCCCGGCCATCGGGGCGGTGCGGTCGTCGAGCTCGTTGCGGGCCTTGCGCAGAGCGACACCCAGCACGGCCGCGGCAGCGGCACCCGTGGCGATCGACGTCGGTGCGTCGAGGAATCCGTCGGGCACGTGCATGGTTGTCCTCCGTGGCGGCTGCGGCGGCCGGGTGCTCGCTGTGTCGGTCGGGGGCAATACGTTGGTCGCTGTCGGCTGGAGTCCGGGTGACCGGGCAGCCTCCGACTACCTGACGACTGTACGTTATTGCGAACGACTTGCAATAAGCCCCTATTCCCGGTCGACATGGCCGGGACGCACCACGGAGGAGCGTTGATGAGCGAGAACCGCCTGTCCCCTGGAGACCCGGCCCCCGACTTCACCCTGCCGACCGACGACGGCTCGAGCGTGACCCTGTCGGACCTGCGCGGCCGCAAGGTGATCGTGTACTTCTACCCGGCGGCGATGACGCCCGGCTGCACCAAGCAGGCCTGCGACTTCACCGACTCCCTCGACTCCCTCAAGGCGGCCGGCTACGAGGTGCTCGGCATCTCCCCCGACAAGCCCGAGAAGCTCGCGAAGTTCCGGGAGCGCGACGCGCTGACGATCACCCTGCTCTCCGACCAGGACAAGGCCGTGATGACCGAGTGGGGTGCGTTCGGCGAGAAGAAGCTGTACGGCAAGGTCGTCCAGGGCGTCATCCGCTCGACGATCGTGGTCGACGAGGACGGCAAGGTCGAGGTGGCGCAGTACAACGTCAAGGCGACCGGTCACGTGGCCAAGCTGCGCAAGGACCTCGGCCTCGCGAGCTAGGCGGGCCTGGCGCCGTGGTCGTGAGCGGGCGCTCCCCCTAGACTGTCCGGCGCGCGCCCGTAGCCCAACGGTAGAGGCAATCGGTTTAGGTCCGATCCAGTGAGAGTTCGACTCTCTCCGGGCGCACGTTCGCGGCTGCTGCGGGAGCTCGTGATCCGATCGGGGCCCACCGATGCGCCAGCGCCTCGTCGACCGCGTCGGCCGGCGTGCCGAAGTACGGCGGTCCGTGACCGGGGACCACGACCTCTGCTGCAAGAGGTCGCAGCCGTTCCAGTGAGGCCGCCGCCTGCGCGGTGTCCGTGTTGAAGTAGTCCGACAGGAGCCGCACCCCGCTCTCGCTCCGGTCGAACGGGTGCCTCGTCATCAGCGCGTCACCGGCGATGAGCACTCCCCTGTCCGGCAGGTGGAAGGCCGTGTGACCCGACGTGTGCCCGGGCGTGGGAATGCAGACCGGCCTCCCCGGCACGTCGAGGACCCCGTCCGTGAACGTCTCCACCGTCCTCACGTACTCGGTGCGGAAACGGCCGTGCAGTCCGACCTCCAGACCCCAGACCAGCACACTGGGCCGCCACGCCATGCCGAGCACCTTCAGCGTGGCCGCCTCCTCGACCCGTTCTCCAAGGGCGTTCGCCCGCTCGTCCTCGTGGACCTCGACCGGCACGTCGTACCGCCTCCGGAACCACTCGGCGCTTCCCTGGTGGTCGCGGTGGCCGTGTGTGAGCACGATGGCCGCGACGTCGGCGGGGCTTCGCCCGATCCGCTCCAACGAGGCGATCAGGCGACCGCGGTCGCGGGGCCAGCCGGTGTCGACCAGGGTGACCTCGTCACCGTCCTCGACGATCACCCACGCGACGTACTTGGCGCGCGCCTGGTGGACGCCGGGCGCCACCTGCACCACGTCGAGCCGCATGGCAGACCTCCTGTCTCTCCTCCCACGATGGGGCCGGAGGGCGACTCGCGGCAATGACGAAGTCCGACGTGCTCCCCACGGGTCCGTCGTAGGGTCTGGCCACATGAGCTCCGTGGAGATCGTGCCGTTCGAGCCCGAGCACGCCGCAGGCATCGCCCGCCTGTGCACGACGGTCCGATGGCCCTCGCTCGCCGACCCCGATGTCGTACTCCAGGTGTGCACGGCCCCGGGCTCATCCGCCTACACCGCACTCGTCGACGGAGAGGTCGTCGGCTTCGCCCAGGCGCTCGGCGACGGCGTCCTCCAGTCGCACCTGAGCTTCCTCGCCGTCCACCCCGAGCACCGACGCCGTGGGATCGCGAGGCTGCTCACCGTGGCGACGTTCCAGGCCACCGGCACGAAGCGCATGGACCTCATCACGGACGAGGCCGAGGACTTCTACGAGACCTTCCAGCACAAGACGATGCCGGGCTTCCGCATCTACCCCGGCGCCTGACCAAACCGTGACGTACGACGCCCTCCCGATCAGGAACACCAGCGCCGCGACATGCCTTGAACCCGGGACAGAGACTTTTCGGGAGAAAGGAACGCAGCGTGCGTGCAGCGGTCTACGACCAGTTCGGCAGTGCAGACGTCCTCGAGGTCCGTGAGGTGGACAACCCGCCCGTCGGACCCGACACCGTCCTCGTGCGGGCGAAGGCGACGAGTGTGAACCCCGTCGACTGGAAGGTGCGCGAGGGCTACCTCCAGGGCGCCTTCCCGCATCACCTGCCGATCATCCCCGGCTGGGATGTGTCCGGCGTCGTCGAGGCCGTCGGCCCGGCGGTGGGCACCGGGATCGAGGTCGGCGACGAGGTCTACGGCTACGTCCGTCGCGACGACGTGAAGTTCGGTACGGCGGCCGAGCTCGTCCCGGTCCCCGAGCGCCTGGTCACCCGCAAGCCGCGGGGCCTCTCGTTCGAGGACGCGGCCGCCGTACCGCTTGCTGCGATGACCGCCTACCAGGCCTTGGTCGAGGCAGGACAGGTCGAGGCCGGCGACAGGGTGCTCGTGCACGCCGCCGCCGGAGGCGTCGGCCACTTCGCGGTCCAGATCGCGACCGCCCTGGGTGCCGAGGTGATCGGCACGGCGAGCGTACGCAACCACGAGTACGTCGAAGGCCTGGGCGCCACTACCGTGCTCGACCACAGCGCAGGCCCCGTCAGCGAGCAGCTCGACGAGCCCGTCGACGTCGTCCTCGACCTGGTCGGGGGCCCAGCCCTCGAGGACGCTCCTAAGCAGGTCAAGGACCCGAGCCGCATCGTCTCGATCGTCGATGCCGACACCGTGCTGAAGCTCGGCGGCAGGTACGTCTTCGTCCGCCCCGACATGGGCACCCTCGACGCGCTCACCGAGCTCATCGAGGAAGGCAAGCTCCGCGTCGACGTCACCGAGACGTTCACCCTGGAGCAGATCGCCGAGGCACACCGCAGCTCCGAGAGCGGCCACACGCGCGGCAAGATCGTCGTCAAGATCTGAGCCAGAGACAAGAGGCGGCAGCGGCGTCGGAGGGCGTCGCTGCCGCTGCTCGTCCCGCAGCAGTCGTGGCGGCCCGGCACGTCGGAGCCGAAAACCGGTGACTGTGTCGGTTCCGCGTGGTTGGCTGCTGCCATGGCGCTCGACTACCTCTCCCATCTGCGCGAGGACTCGGCTCGGTTCGTGTCGGTGCTTCGCGACGCTCCGGCCGACGGGCAGGTCCCGTCCTGCCCCGACTGGCAGACCGACGACCTGCTCTGGCACCTCGCCGAGGTGCAGTGGTTCTGGGGCACGATCGTGCGAGACGGGCGCACCGACCCCGACGGCATCGAGCATCCCGAGCGGCCGGCCGACCGGTCGGGCCTGCTGGCGTTCTTCGACGACGCCTCCAAGCAGCTGCAGTCCGCGCTCGCGGACACCGACCCGGCGGAGCACCGCTGGACGTGGTCGCGGGAGCAGACGGCCGGCTTCATCCGCCGTCGCCAGGCCCACGAGGCCTTGATCCACCGCATCGACGCCGAGCTGACGGCCGACGTCCAGCGCGACCCCGTGGACGGGGAGCTGGCCTCGGACGGCATCGACGAGGCGTTGCGCATCATGTTCGGCGGCTGCCCGCCGTGGGGGCAGATCGACCCCGAGCCGGGCGTGACGTTGCGGATCCGGACGACGGACACGGGCCGTTCCTGGCTCGTGACGCTCGGCACGTTCAGCGGCACCGACCCCGACGGCAAGGTCTACACCGCCGAGGACGACATCCTGGTCGCCGACGAGGATTCCGGCGAGGAGACCAAGGCGACCATCGAGGGTTCCGCCGCCGACCTCGACTGCTGGCTGTGGGGCCGCCCCACGGTCGAGGCACTGCTCCGCACGGGCGACGAGGCGGTGCACGAGCGGTTCCAGGACATCGTCTCCCAGGGCGTCGACTGACGCGACGTCAGTCGCGAAGACGCTCGAGCAGATGTACGTCGACGGCGGCCCCGGCCTCCTTGCCGATCGCCTTCCTCACGTCAGCCTTCACGGGAAGCTTGTGCGTCCCGTCGCCCATCGCCATGAACGAGCTGCGGAACGGGTGGCCGTCGATCGTGCCCCGCACCTTCACGAGGCCGCGAGTCCCGAAGAACTCCGCCGACTCGGGCCAGATGACGTAGGTCCAGCCGCCCTTGGCGGGACTCTTCACGAGCGTCGCGGTGAACGTCTCGTCCATGCCGGTCTCCCTTCCCTCGTGGTCTCACCAGTGTGGACCTCGGGGGCCGGCTGAACTCATCGCGACGGGATCCGGTGAACGCCGTGCGCCTGAGCCGGTGGCCGAGCCGGCCCCGGCACGACTTCAGCGCCTCAACGCCTCCGCCACGACGGGGGCCATCCGTCGCAGCGCCTGGCCGCGGTGGGAGATCGCGTCCTTCTCGTCCGGGGGAAGCTCGGCGGACGTGACGTCATGGCCGTCGGCGACGAAGAGGACGTCGTAGCCGAAGCCACCACTCCCCCGCATCTCCCGGATGATCCGACCCGGCATCTCCCCGTGCTCGACGTGTTCGACGACACCGCCCGCACCGTCGGGGTGGACGAAGGCGACGGCACAGCGGAACCGTGCGCTCCGACGCTCGTCCGGGACGTCGGCGATCTGGGTGAGGAGCAGCTCGTTGTTGGCCAGGTCGACGTCCGTGACGCCGTCCTTGGTCAGGCCGCTCCAGCGCGCCGAGAGGACACCGGGCATGCCGTTCAGCGCGTCGACGCAGAGGCCGCTGTCGTCCGCGAGCGACGGCAGCCCGGTCGCCTCGACGGCGGAACGGGCCTTGATCAGCGCGTTGCCCTCGAAGGTCGGCTCGGTCTCGGCCGGCTCGTCGTAGTGCTCGACGTCGTCGAGACCGAGCACCTCGATGTGCGGCACGAACGGCTCGAGGATCCGCTGCATCTCGGCGAGCTTCTTGGCGTTGCGCGAGGCGAGGAAGACCTGCGGGCGCGCTGTGTCCTCAGCGCCCTCAGCCACGGAGCGCCTCCTGCTGGAGCCGGGTGAGGTCTGCGCAGCCCTTCTCTGCCATCGACAGCAGGCCGTCGAGGTGGCGCCGGTCGAACGGCTCGCCCTCGGCGGTCCCCTGCACCTCGACGAAGAGCCCGTCGCCGGTCATGACGACGTTCATGTCGGTCTCGGCGCGGACGTCCTCCTCGTACGGCAGGTCGAGCCGGATCTCGCCGTCGACGATCCCGACCGAGACCGCGGAGACCGACCCGGTCAGCGGCTCGCCCTTCAACGCGCCCTTCTCGCGCAGGTGCGCACAGGCATCTGCCAGCGCGACGTACGCGCCGGTGATGGCGGCCGTGCGGGTGCCGCCGTCGGCCTGGAGCACGTCGCAGTCGAGCACGATGGTGTTCTCGCCGAGCGCCTTGTAGTCGATGACGGCGCGCAGGGAGCGGCCGATCAGGCGGGAGATCTCGTGGGTGCGGCCACCGATGCGGCCCTTGACCGACTCGCGGTCCGAGCGCGTGTGGGTCGACGACGGGAGCATGGCGTACTCCGCGGTGACCCAGCCGAGCCCGGAGTCCTTGCGCCAGCGAGGCACACCGATCGAGGCCGACGCCGCACAGAGCACCCGGGTCTTCCCGAACTCCACCAGCACCGACCCGGCGGCGTGGTCGAGCCAGTTGCGGGTGATCTTGATGGGTCGGAGCTCGTCGTTCTCACGTCCGTCAGGTCGGTTCGTCATGCGCGAGACACTACCCAGGGCATCGTCGCCGCCACCAACCGCTCGGCGGTCGGCTGGCCCGGCGCCGGTCAGAGGTCGTACGTCGCTCCGCAGCGCGCGAGCTCGAGCGGGCCGCCGAACACCGGCCGGGCCTCGTCGAGGGCGAGCTTCGGGTCGTACCACGGCGGGATGTGGGTCAGGACGAGCCGCCCCGCCCCGGCGCGGACCGCGGTCTCGGCGGCCTCCTTGCCGGTCATGTGCAGGTCCGGCGGGTTCTCCTCGCCCTCCCGGAAGCTGGCCTCGGCGACGAGCAGGTCGGTGCCTCGGGCGAGGTCGTCGAGCGCGTCACAGGGAGCGGTGTCACCGCTGTACACGAGCGACCGGCCGTCGTGGGTCACCTTCATCGCGTAGGTGGCGATCGGGTGCAGCACGGGCCTCACCTCGACGGTCAGCGGCCCGACCGAGACCGTCGTCTCGTCGTCGTACTCGTGGAAGTCGAACTCCTCGGTCATCCCGGGGTGCTCCGAGAGGCCGTAGGCCTGGGCCAGGCGCTTCGCGACACCGCGCGGGCCGTAGACCGGGATGCGGGGAGGTGCTCCGGCCGGGTGGTACTTCCGCAGCACGTAGTAGCCGCTCATGTCGAAGAAGTGGTCGGGGTGCAGGTGGCTCACGAAGACCGCGTCGATCGACAGCGGGTCGGCGTACTCGGGCAGGCGACCGAGCGCGCCGCTGCCGAGGTCGAGCAGGACCCGCCAGGTGCGCCCGTCGTCGTCGGCCTCGACGAGGTAGCTGCTCGCGGGAGACTGCGGACCCGGGAAGGAGCCGGAGCAGCCGATGACGGTGAGCCTCATGCCGGCTCCCCGGCCGGGAAGGCCGCGCGTGTCCACGCCGTCTGCTGGGCGAGCTGGCTCGCGGACTGGAGCTCGGGCCCGAGGAAGCGCCCGCCGATGCGCGCGAACTCCTCGGGGCTGCCCGTCGTGAGGAACCGGTGCTCCGGCTGGCCGAGCGAGGGGTCGCGCTCGAGGCCGTGCCGCACCAGACAGCTTGTAGACGTCCTTGGCGGTCTCCTCGGCGCTGGAGACCAGCGTGACCTGGTCGCCCATCACGTAGGAGACGACGCCGGTGAGCAGCGGGTAGTGCGTGCAGCCGAGCACGAGGGTGTCGATGCCGTCGGAGATCAGCGGGTCGAGGTACTCGTGGGCGACGGCCAGCAGCTCGGGGCCGCTGGTGACCCCGGCCTCGACGAACTCGACGAAGCGCGGACAGGCCTGGGTGTGGAGCGTGACGTGGGGCGCGGCCGCGAAGGCGTCGTCGTAGGCCATCGACTCCGCGGTCGCGCGGGTGCAGATCACGCCGATCTGGCCGGTGCGGCTCGCGGCGACGGCACGCCGGGTCGCGGGAAAGATCACCTCGACGACCGGCACCGGGTACCGCTCCCGGGCGTCCCGCAGCACGGCCGCACTCGCGGAGTTGCACGCGATGACGAGCGCCTTCACGCCCTCGTCGACGAGGTGGTCGAGGCACTCGAGGGCGTACTCCCGCACCTCGCCGATCGGCTTGGGCCCGTACGGCTGCCGCGCGGTGTCGCCGAGGTAGAGGATCGGCTCGTGGGGCAGCTGGTCGATGACCGCACGGGCCACGGTGAGTCCACCGAAGCCTGAGTCGAAGATCCCGATTGGTGCGTCCGCCACGCGGACAAGGCTAGTGGGGACTCTCGGAGATCGTGCGCGTGAGCGACCCACGTCACGCTGCGACGGTGGTCACGTTCCGTCACGGCGAGGTGGGCACGGGCGGGACCTTGGCCTCTCGTGCGGGTCGGCGACCGGGCCCGAGACTGGCCTCATGAGGTACGAGACGCAGTTCGTTGACCTTCAGGCACAGCACACGGCCGTCGTGCGCGAGCACGTCACGACCGAGGAGATCGCGGAGTTCCTGGGCCCGGCCTTCGGCGAGGTGATCCACGTCCTCGACAAGCAGGGCCTGCACCCGACCGGTGCTCCCTTCGGGCGCTGGGGCATCTCGGAGGAAGGTGGCTTCGACGCCGAGATCGGATTCCCGTGCAACGACGTCGTCAAGCCCGACGGCCGGGTCGAGGCCTCCGAGCTGCCCGGCGGACGCGTGGCCCGCACCATGCACGTCGGGGCGTACGGCGACGTCGGGGCGGCGTACGAGGCAGCCATCGCCTGGCTGACCGACGAGGGGTACGTCACCGTGGCGACCCCGTGGGAGTGCTACCTCGACGGGCCGGAGGTCCCCGAGCCGAGGACCGAGGTCTTCATCCCCTGCACCGCCGCCCACCCGGTGCACCACTGAGGCCGGCGGCCGCAGGGGTCAGTCCACCGCGGCAGGTCGCTCGTTGTAGCGGCCGGCAGGCTGCTGCCCGGACATCTCCTGGATCGCCGCCATGATCTCGTCGGTGAGCTCGCGGCGGGCCCGGCCGACAGGGACTCCCGCGATCCGCGTCCCCACCTCGATGGGCGCGCCGAACTGCACGGACACCTTCGCCCGCCGGGGAAGGCGCGACCCGACAGGCTGGAGCTTCTCGGTCCCGACCAGGCCCACGGGTACGACGGGCGCTCCCGAGGTCATCGCGAGCCAGGCCACGCCGGTGCGCCCCCGGTACAGCAGCCCGTCACGGGAGCGGGTCCCCTCCGGGTAGATGCCGAAGGCCCCGCCCGAGCGGAGCACGGACAGGGCTGCGTCGAGAGAGGCCTGAGCCGCCCGGGTGTCGTCGCGGTCGACCGGGATCATCCCGAACCCGCCGAACCACCAGCGGCTCAGCGTGCCCTTCACACCGGTCCCGGTGAAGTACTCGCTCTTGGCGAGGAAGGCGACCCGCCGCGGGACGACGAGCGGGATCACCATGCTGTCCATGAAGGACAGGTGGTTGCTCGCCAGGATCACCGGCCCCTGCTTCGGGATGTTCTCGAGGCCGGTGACGGTGGGGCGCCAGCCGACCCGGAAAAGGGCGGCGAGCACTGCCTTCAGGAGTGCGTAGACCATGCGTGTCCCGACCTCAGGCCCAGAGCTGGCCGTCGAGGCGCTCCTCGGCCTCCTCGAGGGTCCCCTCGTAGGCGCCGGTGGACATGTACTTCCAGCCGCCGTCGGCGACGATGAAGACGATGTCGGCGCGGTCGCCGGCCTTCACCGACTTCCGTGCCTGGGCCATCGCGGCGTGAAGGATCGCGCCGGTCGAGATGCCGGCGAAGATGCCCTCCTCCTCGAGCAGCTCCCGCACCCGGCGTACCGCGTCGCGGGGACCCACGGAGAACCGCGAGTCGATCAGCGAGGGGTCGTAGAGCTCGGGCACGAAGCCCTCGTCCATGTTGCGCAGGCCGTAGACGAGCTCGCCGTAGCGGGGCTCGGCGGCGACGATGCGCACGTGCGGGGCGTGCTCCTTGAAGAAGCGGCCGGTGCCCATGAGCGTGCCGGTCGTGCCGAGGCCGGCGACGAAGTGGGTCACGGTGGGCAGGTCGGCGAGGATCTCCGGCGCCGTGCCCTCGTAGTGCGCGAGGGCGTTGGCGGGGTTGCCGTACTGGTAGAGCATCACCCAGTCGGGGTTGTCGGCCGCCATGATCTTCGCGACGCGCACGGCCTCGTTGGAGCCGCCGGCCCCGGGCGAGGAGACGATCTCGGCGCCCCACATCCGCAGCAGCTGCCGACGCTCCTCGGAGGTGTTCTCGGGCATCACGCACACCATCCGGTAGCCGCGCAGCTTGGCGACCATGGCGAGCGAGATACCGGTGTTCCCCGACGTCGGCTCGAGGATCGTGCAGCCGGGGGTCAGCGTCCCGTCCTTCTCGGCCTGCTCGAACATCTTGAGCGCGGCCCGGTCCTTGATCGAGCCGGTCGGGTTCCGGTCCTCGAGCTTGGCCCACAGCCGCACCTCGGGGGTCGGCGAGAGCCGGGGCAGGCCCACCAACGGGGTGCGCCCCACCGAGTCGAGGAGGGAGTTGTAGAGCATCTAGCCCTGCGCCACCGGTGAGCTGCCGGAACCGCCTGCCACGGCGGGAAGCACGACGACCTCGTCGCCGTCGTCGAGCTTGGTCTCGAGGCCGCCGGTGAAGCGGACGTCCTCGTCGTTGACGTAGACGTTGACGAAGCGGCGCAGCTCGGTGCCGTCGATCAGGCGCTCCTTGAGGCCGGGGTGGTTCGACTCGAGGTTGTCGATGAGGTCGGCCAGCGTGCCGCCCTCACCGGAGACGGCCTTCTCGCCGCCGGTGTAGGTGCGCAGGATGGTCGGGATGCGTACGTCGATGGCCATCAGGTCTGGCTCCTCAAACTCTCTCGTCGGCTCTCGTGAAGCTCTGGGCTCGTGTTCTGCGGTGGCGCGGGTCGGTCGTCGTGGGTCACGCGTCGAGCGTGTCCACCACCGAGACTTCTTCCTCGGTGACCTCGCCGTCAACGATCCTGTAGGACCTAAACTCCACCGGTCCCTCGCTATTCCCGTGCTCGCGTGTGGAGACGAGCACATAGTGCGCGTTCGGCTCCGACGCGAGGCCGATGTCGGTGCGCGAGGGGTAGGCCTCGGTCGCGGTGTGCGAGTGGTAGATCACCACCGGCTCCTCGTCGCGCGCGTCCATCTCCTTGTAGAGCGCGAGCAGCTCCTGCGAGTCGAACTCGTAGAACGTCGGGGAGCCCGCGGCGTTGACCATCGGGACGAACCGGGTGGGCGTGTCCGAGCCCGCGGGTCCGGCGACGACACCGCACGCCTCGTCGGGGTGGTCCTTCTTGGCGTGGGCGACGATCGCGTCGTAGGTCGCTCGGTCGATCTTCAGCACGTCACGAGGGTATCGGGGGCGCCCGAACCACCCACCCTGCCCGCCGTACGTCCGGATCGTGAGACCTGTCCGGTCAGTCCCGCCGGGACAGGGACTCGACGAGGGTCTCCTGGAGGTAGCCGACCCACTCGTAGATGTCGTGGACGTGGGTGCGCGGGTCGTCGTCGGGGAGGCTGCGCCAGTAGTCCTCGTCGCCCTCCTCGACCCCCAGCCGTGTCGCGAGCGCGAGCCGGATGTCGGTGAACGACCGCATCCAGGCACCGGCCTGGGCGTGGTCGAGCTCCACGTCGATCCAGAGCCCGTCCTCCTCCAGCTCCTGCGGCAGCCCCGCCTCCTCGAGCTGGTCGATGATCAGCCCGGCGTTGCCGGCCTTCCCGTCGCGCAGCGCGCCCTCGGTGAAGCGGCGGAACTCGCCGGCCGCCTCCTCGTCGTCGGGGTAGGCGGTCGGGAAGAGCCGCGCCAGGACCGGGTCGTCGGGCTCGGTGGTGGGACCGGTGAAGTCGAGCAGCGCCTCGAGCGGGTCGGTGACGTTCTTGGGAGCCGCTGCCTCGTTGCGCAGCAGCTCGACCAGCTGGGAGGCCAGCGAGCGCAGCAGGTCCGCCTCGAAGCCGGAGAACGTCGCCATCGCTCCGCCGCCGCGCGGCACGAACCCGCTCATGACAGGTCCCCGAACAGGGGGAAGCTCATGAGTCCGCCTTCTCCATCGTGGCCCACAGGCCGTACTCGTGCATCGCCTGGACGTCGCGCTCCATCTCCTCGCGCGACCCCGTCGAGACCACGGACTTGCCGTCGTTGTGCACCTCGAACATCAGCTTCTCCGCCTTCTTGCGGGGGTAGCCGAAGTAGGTCTGGAACACGTACGTGACGTAGGACATGAGGTTCACCGGGTCGTTCCACACGATCGTCACCCACGGTCGGGCGACCCGGACGACCTCATCCGCCTCCGGCTGCTCGATCTCGACGGGCGTGGGTGCAGACACGACTCACATCCTAGGCTGTGGCACGTGACGACTGCATCGACGGCACTGCTGACCGACCACTACGAGCTGACCATGGTGCAGGCCGCCCTGCGGGCCGGCACCGCGCATCGGCGGTCGGTCTTCGAGCTCTTCCCGCGACGGCTTCCCGAGGGCCGCAGGTACGGCGTCGTGGCCGGAGTCGGACGGGTCCTCGACGCGTTCGAGCGGTTCCGGTTCGACGACGAGGTGCTCGAGGTCCTCCGCACCCACCGGGTCGTCGACGAGGCCACGCTGGAGTGGCTCGCGGGCTACCGGTTCACCGGCGACATCTGGGGCTACCCCGAGGGTGAGGTGTACTTCCCCTACTCGCCGCTGATGGTGGTCGAGTCGACGTTCGCCGAGGCGGTCCTCCTCGAGACGCTGCTGCTCTCGATCCTCAACCACGACTCGGCCATCGCCTCCGCGGCCTCCCGGATGACCTGGGTCAGCTGCGAGCGCCCGTGCATCGAGATGGGGTCACGGCGGACCCACGAGGAGGCAGCCGTCGCGGCCGCGAGGGCGGCGTACGTCGCGGGCTTCTCGGCCACCTCGAACCTCGCCGCCCGACAGCGGTACGGCGTCCCGACGACCGGCACGAGCGCGCACAGCTTCACCCTCCTGCACGACAGCGAGCACGACGCCTTCACGGCCCAGGTGGAGTCGCTCGGCAAGGGCACGAGCCTGCTCGTCGACACCTTCGACATCACCGAGGCCGTGAAGGCCGCGGTGGAGATCGCCGGCCCCGAGCTCGGTGCGGTCCGGATCGACTCCGGCGACCTCGGCATGCTCGCGCAGCGGGTGCGGAACCAGCTCGACTCCCTCGGCGCGACCAACACCCGGATCATCGTCACCTCCGACCTCGACGAGCACTCGATCGCCGCGCTCGCGGCCGCGCCGGTCGACGGGTACGGCGTCGGCACGTCGCTCGTCACGGGCAGCGGCCACCCCACGTCCGGGTTCGTCTACAAGCTCGTCGCGCGCACCGACGACCGCGGCGAGCTGGTCTCGGTGGCGAAGAAGAGCAAGGACAAGGTCTCCATCGGCGGCCGCAAGTACGCCCTGCGGCGGCGCAACACCAGCGGGGTCGCCGAGGCAGAGGTGGTCGGCATCGGCGAGCCGCCCGTCGACGACGGCGACGACCGCGAGCTGCTCGTGCCGCTGGTGCGTGACGGTGAGGTCGTGGGCCGCGAGAGCCTCGACGTGGCGCGCGACCGGCACCTGCGGGTGCGCGAGGAGCTCCCGCTGCCCGCCCGGATGATGTCGCGCGGCGAGCCGGTCATCCCGACGCTGCACCTGGGCGAGTGAGGGGCGAAACCCGCTCGTGTCGGGCACCCCGACCCCCTGTCAAGGCTGCGTGGTCGCGCTAGCGTGGGGGCTATGAAGCGCGCACTGATCGTGGTCGATGTCCAGAACGACTTCTGCGAAGGCGGCAGCCTCCCCGTCGCGGGCGGCGCGGAGGTGGCCTACCGGATCGGCACCCTGCTCCACCACTGGACCGCGGAGGACCCCAAGGCGCCCGACTACGCGGCAGCAGTGGCGGTTCGCGAGCACCACATCGACCCGGGGAGCCACTTCTCCGACAACCCGGACTTCGTCACCAGCTGGCCCCCGCACTGCCTCGCCGACACCGACGGCGCTGCGTTCCACCCCAACCTCGACCCGCAGCCCTTCGACGCGATCTTCATGAAGGGCGAGCACTCCGCGGCCTACTCGGGCTTCGACGGGCACACGGTCGAGGGCGCGACCCTCGCGGAGTGGCTGCGCACCCACGAGATCACCGACGTGGACGTGTGCGGCATCGCGACCGACCACTGCGTCCGGGCCACCACGCTCGACGCCGTTCGCGAGGGGTTCAAGGCGCGGGTGCTCACCGACCTGATCGCAGGGGTCGCCGAGGACACCTCGAAGGCGGCCATCGAGGAGATGCGGGCTGCAGGCGCGGCCATCTCCTGACGACTAGGCCTGGCGCTCAGTGAGAGGCGAGTCCGCCCATCGCGCCCGTGGTCGCCACGTGCCAGCGTCCGATGAGCATCACCGTGATGCCGTCGACGAGCAGCTGGACGCCGATGAGCACGCCGAGCAGCACGAAGGACACATCGAACAGGTTGAACAGCACGATCAGGCCCAGCGCCGTGGAGACGACGCCGCCGAAGATCAGCGGCACGCGGTACTCCGCGTCCTGAGCGGCCGCCATCAACCGCACGACGCCGCTGACCAGGAACAGCGTCCCTGCAATGAGCGTGAGCGTGAGCGCCGTGGCCTCCGTGTTGTTGACGATCACCAGCCCGAGGGCGGTGAGGAGACCGCCGCCGAGCGCAGCCGACCAGAAGCCGCCCTTCCCGATCCGGAACAGCGCGGCGACCAGGCCCAGGACGCCGGCGATGATCAGCGTCCACCCGATGAACAGGACGGACACGGTCGTGGCGATGGCGGCATGGCCGATCACCACCAGACCGGCGACGGCAAGCAGGGCACCGATGGCTACGTCCCACCCGGTGCGGCGAAGCTGGAATGACTCAGACATCTCTCGGACCTCCCGTGAGCAGGGATGGACTCCCTGTTCCTAGCGTCCTTCGTCGGTCGCCCCAGCGCCTCATCCGCAGCGGGTGGTTCCGCGACTCGGCAGCCTCAGCGCTGCGCCGTGGAGTCCGCCAGCGCGTCGAGCTCCCGCGGCAGGTCACGCATCCCGCGCAGGGGCGAGAAGAGCACGGTCAGCCCGCCGAGCAGGAACCCTCCGACGGTGAGCCACAGAGTGGGTACGACGCCGAGCTGCCCGCCCAGGACGCCACCGGCGAACGCCCCGATCGGCATGCTGCCCCACACGATGAACCGGATCGAGGCGTTCATCCGGCCCAGCAGCGGCCTGGGGCACAGCCGCTGCCGGAAGCTGACCTGGATCACGTTGTAGCCGACCGCGCCGTAGGAGACCCCGAAGGCGCCCACGGCGAGGGCAGGCACGGGCGGGAGCTGCGAGGCCAGCGGGGTGAGCGCCCCGAACGGCACGGTCAGCAGGGCCATGAGCGGGATCGTGCGCCCCTCCCCCACGACCCGGGCGATCCGCGTGACGGTCAGCGCCGCGAACAGGCCGCCGACCGACCCGACCGAGAACACCAGGCCGAGCGTCGCCTCCGTGAGGCCGAGGTCGCGGATCACGTAGAGCACGAGCAGCACCGACGAGACCGACGCCGCGAGGTTGCTCAGCATCGTGCACAGCACGATCCGTCGCAGGAGTGACTGCCCCAGGACGAACGACAGCCCTTCCCAGATCTCGGTCTTCAGGGGGCGCCGGTGCTCCACGCTCGGCGGCTCCTCGACGTGACGGATCCGCCAGACGAAGAACGTGGAGGCGACCATCGACAGGGCGGTCGCGCCGATCGTCAGCGGGGCGCCGACGAGACGGATCAACGCTGCCCCGATGGCGGGCCCGGCGATGTTCGCGGTCGACTGGGTGGCCATCAGCTTGGCGTTGCCCTCGCCGATCTGTGCCTCCGGCACGATGTCCGGGAGGTAGCTCTGGTGGGCCACGTCGAAGAACACCGTGGCCGTGCCGACGACGAGCGCGACCACGTACACCTGCGTCATGGTGAGCGAGTCGAGCATCCACGCAGCCGGGAGGCTGAGCAGCACCAGCCCGCGGATGAGATCGCCGGCCATGACCACGCGTTTCTTGCGCCAGCGGTCCACCCAGGCCCCGGCGGGCAGCCCCACGACGAGGAAGGCCAGCATCTCGAACATCCCGAGGAGACCCATCTGGAGCTCGTCGGCGTCCAGGAGCCGGACGGCCATGATCGGCAGGGCCAGGCCGACGAGCTGCACGCCGAGCTGGCTGACCGAGTCGCCCATCCAGAGCTGGCGGAAGTCGTGGTGGTGGACGAGGCTGCGGGGCTTCGTCGACGTACTCGGTCCTGGGGTCACCCGGACACCGTCGACCACTGATTGGGATTTGTCAATCACTTTGGCCTTCCCGGGTCTACAGGGCGGCTAGGCTGCCGCCATGGGACTGCCCGAGGAGGCGCCGGAGCGGCGACCGGCAACGGACGTCGAGGCGCGCGCGCTCGCCTCCGGCCTGCGGCTGCAGATCCTCCGCCTCACCCTCGACGAGGCGCTGACGAACAAGGAGATCGCCGAGCGGCTGGACCGGAACCCCGCGTCGGTGCTCCACCACGTGCGCACGCTGGTCGACGCCGGCTTCCTGCGAGCAGAGTCGGTACGACGCGGCGCGCGGGGGTCGCGGGAGGTCCCCTATCGCGCGACCGGGAAGTCCTGGCAGCTCGAGGTCCCCAACGTCAGCGGAGCCGTGCTCGCGGCGTTCCTCGCGGAGGCCGAGCAGGTCCCCGCGGAGGCGTTGGAGACGAGCCGTCTCGGGCTGCGACTGACCGACGACGAGGTCGAGGAGCTCCGGAAGCGACTCCACGACCTGCTCGAGGAGTTCCACCGCCGGCCCACCTCGCCGGACGCCGAGCCGTGGTCGGTGTTCCTGGCGCTGCACCCCGACGCCGGCCGCAGCGCCTGACGCCGAGGGTCACTCGCCGACTCGCCGCGGAAGACCGGGCGACGCTTCTCCGAGAAGGCCCGCATGCCCTCGGCCGCGTCGGCCGTGCGCAGGAGCACGGTCTGCCCGCTCCGCTCCCGCTCCAGTGCCTCCTCGAGCCGGTCGAGGGTCGCGGCGTTCACGGCCTTCTTCGTGGCGGCGTACGCCAGCGGCGGCCCCGAGGCGAGCCGGCGCACGACCTTCGACACCGTCTCGTCGAACTCCGCGTCCACCACCAGGTGGCTGACCAGGCCGGCGTCGTACGCCTCCTTCGCCGGCATCGCCTCGCCGAGCAGCGCCATCCGCATCGCCCTCGCCCGGCCGATGGACGCGGCCACGGTCGCGCTCGCACCTCCGTCGGGCATCAGACCCACCCGCGCGAAGGCGAGCAGGAAGCTCGCCGACTCGGCGGCCACGACCAGGTCACAGGCCAGCGCGGCGGAGCAGCCCACCCCCGCGGCCACCCCGTTGACGGCCGCGACACAGGGTTTCGGCAGCATCGTGATCGCGCGGATGATGCGGTTGGCACGGTCGAGGGCGCTCACGTCGAAGTTCTCGTGGGCGTCGGTCCCGCTCAGGTCCGCACCCGCGCTGAACGCCGCGCCGCTGCCCCGGATCACGACGACGCGTACATCGTCGCGCGCAGCGGCCTCCTCGATCTCCTCCGCGACCCGGTCGGCCATGTCGGCCGTGAGCGCGTTGAGATACTCGGGTCGTTCGAGCGTGATCCACAGTGCGCCTGACTCGGTCCTGATGCTCAGCCCCTCGGTCATTGCAGCAACCTAGCGGTCTTTCCACCCGCGCGATGTGAGCGACGGACGGTCCAGGGCCGTCCCGGACCGTCCGCTGCTCACTCCTCAGGGCTGCCGTCCACCAGGCGGCCCCGACCCGAGCGTCCTCAGCTGACCACCACGTCACCACCGCCGGAGACCAGCTTCCAGTCGACCGAGGCGAACTCACGAGCGTCGACGACGCCCTGCGCGGTGACCCAGTCGATGATCATCTGCCGGATCTCGACCTGACGGTTGTAGAGGACCGGGGCGTCCTTGACGTGCGGGAAGTTGCCGCCACCCGACTGTCGGTAGTTGTTGATGGCGAGGGCGAACTCCTGGTCGTCCGCGACAGGCGCTCCGGCGTACGCGAGGTCGAGGATCCGGCCCCCACCGGCGGCCTTGGAGACGTCGATCTTGTAGGTGAGCGGCGCGTCGAGCCCTCCGACGATGTCGTAGTTGTAGTCGGGGGTGCCGTTCGGGGCCGTGGGGGTCACGGCGTTGGTGACCTCGTCCATCGCGAACGGGCCGGTGCCGCTGACCTGCTTGAAGTACCGCGCCGAGAACTCGAGGTAGTCGCGAAGCTGGGCGCCGGTGATCCGCACGCCGAGCAGCGTGTTGTCGTAGATGTAGAGGCCTGCCACGTCACGGACGGTCACCTCGCCCTCCGGGATGGCGGCCTGCCGGTTGAAGGGCGCCGCGATGCTGAGCACCGGCAGCGCCGCGTCCGCCGTGTTGGCGAGCGCCTCCTTCACGGCCTGGCCCTGCACGTGGTTGACGAAGTCGATCGCCGCCACGTCCTCCACCACGGCGCGCGCGGCGGACATCGGCTGGAGGGAGCTGCCGATCACCGAGTTGACGTACTCCACCACGACGTCGTGCTGCTTGGTCAGTGCCGCCACGACCGCCGGGTCCTCGTCGACGGTGTTGGCGTTGAGGAGCTGGGCGCCCTTCGACAGGACCGTCCAGCCCTCCTTGGTGAGCTTGACGTCGAAGGTCATCACCGACAGGCGCATCCCCCAGCGCAGCGGCTCGGTGAGCAGCACCTTCTTGCCGGTCTCGGCGTTGGTCACCCAGCGCTCCACGACCTCCTTGTGGGCGTGACCGACGAGGATCGCGTCGATGCCGGGAACCTGCTCGGCCACCAGGGTCGAGGCGTTCTCGGGGAAGGGCAGCGCGTCGCCGTACGACGAGCTGGTGTCCGCACCGGAGTGCGCCGACACGATGACGAGGTCCGCCCCTGCCTTGCGCATGCGCGGCACGAAGACCTTCGCCTGCTCCACCAGACCCGGGAACTCCATCTTGCCGTCGACGTGGGCCTTGTCCCAGATCGCGATCCCCGGGTTGGTCAGGCCGAGGATGCCGACCTTGAGTGTGTGACGACCGATGCGGACCGGCTTGATGACGTAGGGCTCGAAGGCGGGGAGCTTCGTGGCGGCATCGACCGCGTTCGCGCCGAGCAGCGGGAAGTCGAGCTGCTCCTCGAACTTCCGCAGCAGCGGGATGCCGTAGTTGAACTCGTGGTTGCCGAGCGCTGCCGCGTCGTAGCCGACGATGTTCATCGCCTCGGCCATCGGGTGCGTCGATCCCTCGGTGATCGGGTCGATCTTGGCGTAGTAGTACGCCAGCGGCGTGCCCTGGATCGTGTCGCCCGCGTCGAGCAGGAGGGTGCGGCTCGCGCCGCGTTCCTCGCGCATCGCCGTGACGAGCGTGGAGATCTTGGCCAGGCCGATGTCGTTGAGGGCGCTGTCGGTGTACTCCGCGTCGCGGAAGTAGTCCCAGTTGAAGACGTTCCCGTGCAGGTCGGTCGTGCCGAGGACGGTGAGGCGGACCTCCGGCCCCGCCCCCTTCCGCTCGGACGCGCTTGCGGCCCCGGGCACGAACCCGGCGGCGGCCAGCGCGGCGGCGCCCGTGAGGACGGTACGTCGAGTGGGCCGGTCGTCCGGGCCCTGCCGGACGGAGTCGTGGGTGGTCTCGCGCAGGGCGTTGTTGTTCTCGGACAAGGGGTCCCCTCGTGTTCAGGTGCGGGTGGCGCGGGGTCGCGCCGAGGTCGTTCCTACCTGACCGCACGGACGGATCTCGCCATTGGCGAACGACGTGTCTCTGCACTGCACGAAATCGCAGGCTGCGTCGGCGAAGGATGGAAGACTGCCCGACCGTGACCCCGAGGCTCCCTGACGCACTGTCGCCGTTGCGTGAGCGCAACTTCGCCTGGTACTACGCAGCCCGCCTCGCCTCCATGGTGGCCTCGCTCATGGTCTCGGTCGCGCTGGCCTTCGCGGTGCTCGACATCAGCGACTCCGCGAGCGCGCTCGGCCTCGTCCTCGCGGCGCACACCATCCCGATGGTCGTCTTCCTGCTCTTCGGCGGCGTGGTCGCCGACCGCTGGGACCGGGCGCTGATCATGCGGGTGTCCGCGGTCCTCTCCGCCGCGACGCAGGGCACGGTGGCGTACCTGGTGATCAGCGGGGTCGCCGAGCTGTGGATGGTCATCGTCCTCGAGGTCCTCAACGGGATGGTCTCGGCGATGAGCTTCCCGGCGATGGCCGGCGTGGTGCCGCAGCTCGTGCCGCGCGACCGGCTCCAGCAGGCGAACGTGCTCCTGTCGATGTCGCGCGGCGGCATCGCGGTCGTCGGGCCGACCCTGGCCGCGCTCATCGTCGTCACCTTCGGCGCCGGCTGGGCGCTCGCGGTCGACGCGCTCGCCTGGCTCCTCGCCGCCGCTCTCCTCACGAAGGTGAGGGTCCCGCCCCGGGTGCGAGACCGAGCCGACGAGGCGAGCATGCTCACCGAGCTGCGCGAGGGCTGGACGGTCTTCCGCAGCCACACCTGGCTGTGGGTCGTCGTGGTCGCGTTCGCCTTCCTCAACTTCATCCATGCCGGCGCCTGGTACACGCTCGGCCCGGTCCTCGCCAAGGACACGATCGGCGAGCGCGGCTGGGGCCTGGTCCTGTCGGCCGAGTCGGTAGGGCTGCTCCTGATGACGCTCGTGCTGATGCGGGTGACGGCTGAGACGGCCCCTTCTCACGGGCATGCTCGGCTGTGCGGCTTTCGCCGTCCCGCTCCTGACGCTCGGCGTGAACCCGGCCGTCGTACCCCTGGTCTGCGGCGCCTTCGTCGCAGGCATGGGCATGGAGCTCTTCAGCCTGGGCTGGAACCTCGCCATGCAGGAGAACATCGACGAGAACATGCTCTCCCGCGCCTACTCCTACGACGCGCTCGGCTCGTTCGTGGCGATGCCCGTCGGGCAGATCGTCTACGGCCCGCTCGGGGACTCGTTCGGCTACCGCAGCGTGCTCGTGGTCAGCGGGGTGGCCTACGCGCTCGTGGCCCTGTCGGCGCTCGCCTCGCGCTCCGTGCGGCAGCTCCCACGGGCACCGCTGGCCGAGACCGTCAGCGTCTGACCGCAGCGGGCCTCAGCCGCCCCAGCGCTCGGCCAGGGTCGTGACCACCTTCAGGTCGCGGGTGGTGCCCGGACCGAGCACCTTCTCGATCCGGGCGTTGCTGAGTCCTCGCGGCCTGGCTCGGCTTGGCCAGCCACCAGTGCACCGTCCGGCCGACGACCCTGGCGGCCTCCCCGTCGTGGTCCCACCCGTCGATCGGGGCGGCCACGTCGACGCCGGGCTCCTCCTTGAGGAAGGTGACGTAGCGACGCACCTCGCCGTCCAGCGGAGAGGCAGGGCGAGCGCGTCGTCGTACACCTGGCGGAGCTCGGCGGGCGTGAACACCATGGCCGGTACGTCGAACCCGCAGCGCTCCTCGAGCACCTCCTCGACGACCCGCTCGACCTTGGACCGCGAGCGCAGCGACGTGGTGAAGCGGACGTTGCCGGTCTGGATGTAGGTCTCGACGTCGCCGAGGCCCGCCGCGCCCAGCCAGACGCGCGCGTCGGCCATCGGGACCTTGCGGGTCCGACCGAGGTTGACCGCCCGGAGGAACGCGATGAACGTGGCCACGGCCTCAGTCTCCCAGCACGGCTCAGCTGTTGCTGTAGACCGCCGGGCCGCCGTCGTCCCCCGCCGCGTCGGGGCCGCGACCCGCCCAGGTCCAGGCGTACGCCGGGTCCTCCGCGGCCGACCCCGCCTCGCCGAGGTCGAGCGGGCGGAACGTGTCGACCATGACCGCGAGCTCGTCGAAGAACTCCGCGCCGAGCGAGGCCTCGATCGCCGAGGGCTGGGGCCCGTGCGCGTAGCCGCCCGGGTGCAGCGAGATCGAGCCGATGTTGATGCCCGAGCCCTTGCGGGCCTCGTAGTCGCCGCCGACGTAGAACATCACCTCGTCGCTGTCGACGTTCGAGTGGTAGTAGGGCACGGGCACCGAGAGCGGGTGGTAGTCGACCTTGCGCGGCACGAAGTTGCAGACCACGAAGTTGTGGCCCTCGAACACCTGGTGCACCGGCGGCGGCTGGTGCACCCGGCCGGTGATCGGCTCGAAGTCCTCGATGTTGAACGTGTAGGGGTACAGGCAGCCGTCCCACCCGACGACGTCGAAGGGGTGCGTCGCGTAGGTCATCCGGGTGCCGACCAGGCCGCTCGGCGAGGAGCCTCGGTGCTTCACCAGGACCTCGACGTCCTCGCCCTCGACGAGCAGCGGCTCGTCCGGGCCGTAGAGGTCGCGCTCGCAGTACGGCGCGTGCTCCAGGAACTGGCCGTAGCGCGAGAGGTAGCGCCTGGGCGGTGCGACGTGGCTGTTGGCCTCGATGGCGTAGAGGCGGCTCACGCCGTCGCCGGTCGAGGCGGGGACCCAGCGGTGCGTGGTCGCCCGCGGGATCACGACGTAGTCGCCGGTGCGGTAGGGCAGCTCGCCGAAGACCGTCTCCACGACGCCGTCACCGGACTCGACGTACACGCACTCGTCGCCGACCGCGTTGCGGTAGTAGGGCGAGGGCGAACCCGCGACGACGTAGGAGATCCGGACGTCGCCGTTGCCCAGGACGAGGCGCCTGCCCTGCACGGGGTCGACCTTCGCGGAGGCCTCGAGGTCGAAGAGACCGTGCAGCTTGAGGTGACGCGGCTTGAGCGGGTGGTTGGCGGTCGTGGTGAGGTCGGGCAGCTCCCAGACCTGGCTGTCCACGATGGCCGAGGGGACGCCGCGGTGGTAGAGGAGCGAGGAGTCCGAGGAGAAGCCCTCCTCCCCCATCAGCTCCTCGTAGTGCAGCCCGCCGGTGTCGCTGCGGAACTGGGTGTGCCGCTTCGCGGGGATCGTGCCCACCTGGCGGTAGTACGCCATCTCGTTCGTCTCCGTCACTCCCGTGCGTCCGTTAATCGAACGCATCCGTCCGTCCACCGCAACGATGCGTTAGGGTCGGCGGCGTGTCAACCATCCCTGCCGCCTTCGGGTCGCTGGTCGACGACGCCGCGATCTTCCCACCCGGAAACGCCCCTCTGACCGAGGCTCTCCGCGCTCACCGCGAGCACCGTGCCGCGCCCTACGCCGAGCTGGTCGGGGCCTTCGTCGTGAGCGACGTCGCCCTCCCCGACCTCATCGCGGCGGTACGCGACGAGGGTGCCGTCGAGCCTCTCTCCGTCTCGGTCGTGGTGACCGGCGGCGCCGGCGCGATCGAGCCCGCCGTCCGCTGGGCGGTGCGCGCCGAGGAGCTCACGCTCGTCGCCGTCGAGCTCGGGCTCCGCGACGAGCAGGACCTGCCTCGCAACGCCCGCCGCGTCGCCACCGTGGTCGACCAGCTCCGCGCCTCCGGCGACCTCGACGACGAGACACCGGTGTACGTCGAGCCTCCCCGTGTCATGGGGCCGGAGCCCGCGCCGTCGTGGCTCTCCGCGCTCGACGAGGTCGCCGCCCTCGACCTGCGCCTGAAGTTCCGCACCGGCGGGGCAACCGCCGACGCCTTCCCCGGCCCGGCCGAGCTGGCCACCTGCATCGACGCCGCCCTCGACCGGGAGCTGAGGTTCAAGTGCACCGCGGGCCTCCACAACGCCCTGCGCCACCGTGACGAGGAGACCGGCTTCGAGCACCACGGCTTCCTCAACGTCCTCGCGGCGACCCGGGCGGCGCTCGACGGGTCGGCGGTCCCGGACGTGGCCCGCGTCCTCGACATCACCGACCCCCGGACGGTCCGCGAGGCGCTCGACGCCGCGGGCACCGACGGCCTCGCCTCCGCCCGACGCTGGTTCACCTCCTTCGGCTCGTGCAGCGTGCTCGAGCCGCTCGAGGACCTGATCGACCTCGGCCTCCTCCCCGACCTGCCCCTGGAGCACGCATGACGAGCGACCCGGCCACCACCGCGCACACGCCCGACACCTGGGTGGAGGGAGCGGCCGGCTCCCTCCACGACATCGACAACCTGCCCTACGGCGTCTTCTCCCACGACGGTGAGCCGCCCCGGGTCGGGGTGCGCATCGGCGACCAGGTGCTCGACCTCGCGCCCGTCGCGGCCGGAGACATGCTCGAGGTGGCCCACGTCTTCGAGGCCCCCGACCTCAACGCGCTGATGAGCATGGGCCGCCCGACCTGGGAGTCCGTGCGCACCTGGATCGTCTCCCTGCTCACCGACCCGGCCCGGCGTGACCTGGTCGAGCCGATGCTCCTGCCCGTCGCCGACGTGACGATGCACCTTCCGGTGGTCGTCGCCGACTACGTCGACTTCTACTGCTCGCTCGACCACGCCTCCAACGTCGGCAAGATCTTCCGTCCCGACTCCGAGCCGCTGCTCCCGAACTGGCGCCACCTCCCGGTCGGCTACCACGGGCGGGCCGGCACGGTCGTCGTCTCGGGGACCCCGGTCATCCGCCCTCGCGGCCAGCGCAAACCACCGACGGCCGACAGGCCGGTGTACGGCCCGTCGCAGCGGCTCGACATCGAGGCCGAGCTCGGCTTCGTGGTCGGCACTCCCAGCCAGATGGGCGATCAGGTCACGGTCGGGGCGTTCGCCGACCACGTGTTCGGGGTCCTGCCGCTCAACGACTGGTCCGCGCGCGACATCCAGGCCTGGGAGTACGTCCCGCTCGGCCCGTTCCTCGGCAAGTCCTTCGCGACCTCGGTCAGCGGCTGGGTCACCCCGCTCGCCGCTCTCGAGGCGGCCCGGGTGGACCTGCCCGGCCAGGACCCCGAGCCGCCGGAGTACCTCCGGGTCGGTCCTCGCGCCGGCTACGACATCGACATGGAGGTGCTGCTCAACGGCGAGACGGTCGCGCGGCCGCCGTACTCCAGCATGTACTGGTCACCGGCGCAGATGCTCGCCCACATGACCGTCAACGGCGCCTCGCTGCGGGTCGGCGACCTGTTCGCGTCGGGCACGGTGAGCGGGCCCGGGCGCGACCAGCGCGGCTCGTTCCTCGAGCTCTCGTGGGGCGGCAAGGAGCCGTTCGTGGTCGCGGGCAAGGAGCGCACGTTCCTCGAGGACGGCGACGAGGTCACGATCCGAGCCACCGCACCGGGTGCCCGGGGTGGGCGGATCGCCCTCGGCGAGGTGTCCGGGACGATCCTGCCCGCGCGGGACTGAGGCGCGGCGCCGCGTCAGAGCCAGGCGAAGATGCGTACGACGGTCCCACCCGAGCCGGACCGGACCTGCACGAGGTCACACAGCTGGTTGGCCATCCAGATGCCGCGCCCGTTCTCGGCGAGACCCTGAAGCAGGTCGCGGCCCACCATGGGGTCGTCGATCACACCGCGGTCGTGGACCTCGACCACGAAGGCCCCGGGCTCGGCCCAGGCGGTGAGGACGCCTCCCCCGCCACCGTGGACGATGCTGTTCGTGGCGAGCTCGTGCGCTGCGAGGACCAGGTCGTCCGCAGCGCCCGAGGACACACCGGCCTGGTCGGCGAGGCGGCTCACCACGCTCCTCAGGCCCTTGAGGTCCGCCGGTCCGAAGTCGCACATGTCGGCATCGGCCGGTGCCGGCGACAGCGCGCCTGAGAACCGCGTGTGCGCCAGGGCGGGTCCGGCGTATGTCGCCTCGACCGCGGAACCGACGGCGATCGGGTGACAGCGCACCGCCTCCTCGATCACCGCGGTGGGCAGCGCGTCGATGTCGTAGGGGCACATCAGCTGCCAGGCCGGTCCCCTGTCGAAGGCGACGTTGAGCAGTGCCTCGTGGAGGGCGGCCTCCTCGATCTCGACGTCCCGGCGACCCGACCACACCGGCTCGCCCACACCACGGACCCGCGCCTCGCCCCGCGCGTCGTCGACGAACCGCCGCCACTCGGGGATGATGCACGCCGGGTTGGCGCCGAGCTCGGCCATGTCGACGAAGTCCACCCTCGTCGCGTCGCTGCCGAGCGCTGCCTCGACCGCCGCGAGCCGCTCGGGCAGGAGGGCGACGAGCACGGGCTCGCCCCGGCTGATGCCCTCGCGGATGAACGGGACGACGGCTTCGACCAGCCCGTCGAGGCCGCGGTAGAAGACCGCCTGGTGCTCGAACCGTTCGACCGCGCGCTGCTCAGCGCAAGACGTAGTACTCAACTTGACTCCCCCTGGACCGGCGGCCACGCGTCAACCGCCGAGTTCGTGCCCCCCAGGATGCATCGAGACGGACCAGATTGCACAGCCTTGTTGCAGGCTTTTTTCCGAGTCGTCTGCCGACGCGAAGTGCGCATAGCGGGCAGGACAGCCGCATCGGCCTCGCCAAATGCCCCAAGTTGGTCATGTCCAGACCTCCCCTTGAAGCGCAGTGTGCTGTGTATGAGGAATCGGCGAATCACGATGTTCTTCGCGGCGGGTGCACTGCTTCTTGCCACCGGCCTGTCCGCCTGTGGCGGGGACGACGACGGCGGCGGTGGGGCCTCCTCCGGGCTCGACCTCATCAACGAGGGCACGCTCACGGTGTGCTCGGACATCCCCTACCCACCCTTCGAGATGGAGAGCGGCGGCGACTACACCGGCTTCGACATGGACCTGATGAAGGAGATCGCCGCCGGCCTCGACCTCGAGCTGTCGGTCCAGGACTCCTCGTTCGACGGTCTGCAGAGCGGACTGTCGCTGAACTCGTCGCAGTGCGACATCGTCGCGAGCGCGATGACCATCACCGAGGACCGCGAGCAGAACATCGACTTCACCGAGCCGTACTACGACTCCAAGCAGTCACTTCTCGTGCCGAACGACTCCGACATCAAGTCGATCGACGACCTGGCGGGCAAGAAGGTCGGCGTCCAGCAGGGCACGACCGGCAAGACCTACGCGGAGGAGAAC
Organism: uncultured Actinomycetota bacterium; assembly: GCA_963701425.1. Taxonomy (GTDB): domain Bacteria; phylum Actinomycetota; class Actinomycetes; order Propionibacteriales; family Nocardioidaceae; genus Nocardioides_C. The sequence goes on from CAVPAG010000018.1 coordinate 1,193,090, forward strand.
GCACCGGACGCGGACATCATCAGCTTCCCCAGCGACGGCGAGATGTACCCCGCTGTCCAGGCGGGCCAGGTCGACGCCCTGCTGCAGGACCTGCCGGTGAACATCAACCACACCGAGGACGGCGAGTTCAAGATCGTGGAGGAGTACGAGACCGACGAGTCGTACGGCTTCGCGGTCCGCGAGGAGGGCTCGGAGGCCCTGCTCGAGGCGGTCAACGAACAGCTCCAGGAGCTACGTGACTCCGGGAAGTACCAGGAGATCTACGACACGTACTTCGCCGTCGACTGAGCGCGTTCGCTGAGGAATCGGGGCACCCATGAAGCGCTCTACCCGGACGAAGGTCAACCGCGGCATTCTCTACGCCATCCTCCTGGTCGCCCTCGGCGTGGTGATCCTCCTGGCGGACTGGGCGGCGATCAAGGAGAACTTCTTCGACGTCGAGGTCCTCAAGACGCTGTGGCCGGAGATCGTCACCGTGGCGGCGAAGAACACCATCGTCTACACGGTGATCGCCTTCGCAGGTGGCCTGGTGATCGCGCTCTTCCTGGCGCTGATGAAGCTCTCGCCGATCGGTCCCTACCGCTGGATCGCCACGTCGTACATCGAGTTCTTCCGCGGGCTCCCCGCGCTGGTGGTGATCATCGGGTTCGGGTTCGCCGTACCGATCGCCTTCGGCTGGCGCCCTCCCGGAGGGACCATCGGCGCCGGCATCATCGCCCTGATCGTGGTCTCGGGCGCCTACATGGCCGAGACCATCCGGGCGGGCATCCAGGCGGTGCCGAAGGGCCAGACCGAGGCCGCCCGGTCGCTGGGGATGAGCACGTCGTGGACGACGGTGTCGGTGGTGCTTCCGCAGGCCTTCCGGATCGTCATCCCTCCCCTCACGAACGAGTTCGTGATCCTGATCAAGGACACCTCGCTGCTCTTCGTGCTCGGGGTCGCGGCGGACGAGCGGGAGCTCACCACGTTCGCCCGGGACGCCGTCACGACGAACCAGGACTCCTCACCGCTGCTCGCCGCCGCGGTGCTCTACCTGATCATCACGCTTCCGCTCACCCGGCTCATCGCCAGGCTCGAGCGCCGCACCCAGAGGGCGAGGTGACCGCGCCGTGACCGCAGCGATCGAGGTGCGCGACCTGCACAAGTACTTCGGCGACAACGAGGTGCTCAAGGGCATCGACTTCGAGGTCGCGCATGGGCACACCGTGTGCGTGATCGGCCCCTCCGGCTCCGGGAAGTCCACGCTCCTGCGATGCGTGAACCTTCTCGAGGCCCCGACCTCGGGGACGATCATCGTCGAGGGCATCGACGTCACCGACCCCGAGACGGACGTCGACGCCGTCCGCTCCAGGATCGGCATGGTCTTCCAGTCGTTCAACCTCTTCCCTCACCTCAACGTCCTGGCGAACCTGACGCTGGCGCAGCGGCGGGTGCGCAAGCGCAGCAAGGACGAGGCCGAGGAGATCGCCCGCAAGAACCTCGACCGGGTAGGGCTCTCCGACAAGATCGACGCCTACCCCGCACACCTGTCCGGCGGGCAGCAGCAGCGGGTCGCGATCGCCCGGGCCTTGTCGATGGACCCGGACATGATGCTCTTCGACGAGCCCACGAGCGCGCTCGACCCCGAGCTCGTCGGTGATGTCCTCGCCGTCATGAGGGAGCTGGCCCACGAGGGCATGACGATGATGGTGGTCACCCACGAGATGGGCTTCGCCCGCGAGGCCGGCGACAAGCTCGTGTTCATGGACGGCGGCGTGATCGTCGAGGAGGGCGACCCGACCGAGGTCCTGGCGAACCCGCAGCACCGGCGGACCCAGGACTTCTTGTCCAAGGTCCTCTGATCCCGGACGTTCCCCCTACGATCATCGCGTGAAGCCGTTCCTGCTGCTGTCCTCCCGTGGCGAGGACCTCGCGGCGGACGACGAGTACGTCGCGTTCCTCCGCGAGACCGGCCTGTCGCCCAGGCATCTGGTGCGGGTGCGGATGGAGCAGGGACCGCTGCCCCGGATCGACCTCGACGACTTCGCCGGGGTCTTCGTGGGCGGTGGGCCGTTCAACTCCAGCGACCCGCCCGAGAAGAAGTCGACCGGACAGGTCCGCGTGGAGCGCGAGATCAGCGCCCTGCTCGACGAGATCGTCGCGCGGGACTTCCCGTTCATGGGTGCCTGCTACGGCGTCGGGACGCTCGGCGTACACCAGGGCGGGGTGATCGACAGGCGGTACGCCGAACCGGTCGGCTGGACGACGATCACCCTCACCGACGAGGGTCGGACCGACCCGGTGCTCGACGGGGTGCCGCAGGTGTTCGAGGCCTACGTCGGCCACAAGGAGGCCTGCAGCGTCCTGCCGCCGACGCGCCACCCTGCTCGCCGCCTCACCGGACTGCCCGGTGCAGATGTTCCGGGTCAAGAAGAACCTCTACGCAACGCAGTTCCACCCCGAGCTCGACCGGGCGGGCATCATCACCCGGGTGCGGGTGTACCAGCACTACGGCTACTTCCCGCCGGAGGAGATGGAGGAGCTCATCGCCCGGCTCGACGGCACCCAGGTCACGGACCCGCCGAGGATCCTGGCGAACTTCGCCGCCCGCTACGGCTGAGACGCAGCCCCGAGACGCAAGGCGGTCGTGGACGGTCTCCCGACTCGTCCACGACCCCGCCCAGGTGTTGCACCGCGGCCGGCGCAGGAACCGGCCGTCGGAGCCGTCAGAGGTTGCCGCGAGCCTCCTGCTCGCGCTCGATCGCCTCGAACAGCGCCTTGAAGTTGCCCTTGCCGAAGCCGAGCGACCCGTGGCGCTCGATGAACTCGTAGAAGACCGTCGGCCGGTCGCCCATCGGCTTGGTGAAGATCTGGAGCAGGTAGCCGTCCTCGTCGCGGTCGACGAGGATCCGGCGCTTCTTGAGCTCCTCGATCGGCACCCGCACGTTGCCGATGCGCTCGCGCAGCTCGGGGTCGTCGTAGTAGGAGTCCGGGGTGTCGAGGAACTCGATGCCGTTGGCGCGCAGGATGTCGACGGTGCGCAGGATGTCGTTGGTGGCGAGCGCGATGTGCTGGCAGCCGGCACCGTCGTAGAACTCGAGGTACTCGTCGATCTGCGACTTCCTCTTCGCGATCGCGGGCTCGTTGAGCGGGAACTTCACCCGGTGGTTGCCGCTGGCCACGACCTTCGACATCAGGGCGGAGTAGTCGGTGGCGATGTCGTCGCCGATGAACTCCGCCATGTTCGTGAAGCCCATGACCTTGTTGTAGAACGTGACCCACTCGTCCATGCGGCCGAGCTCGACGTTGCCGACGCAGTGGTCGACGGCCTGGAAGAGCCGCTTGGGGTGGCCCTCGGCGCGGTTCACCGTCGTCTTCCGGGCGACGTAGCCGGGGAGGTAGGGCCCGTCGTAGCGCGAGCGGTCGACGAGGGTGTGCCGCGTCTCGCCGTACGTCGCGATCGCTGCGAGGCGGACGGTGCCGTGCTCGTCGCTGACGTCGTGGGGCTCCTCCAGGATCGTCGCCCCCTGGGCACGGGCGTGCTCGATGCACTTGTCGACGTCCGGCACCTCGAGGGCGAGGTCGACGACGCCGTCGCCGTGCTTGCGGTGGTGGTCGAGGACGGGGCTGTCCGGGGTCACGCCGCCGGTGAAGACGAACCGGGCCGAGCCCGAGCGGAGCACGTAGCTCTTCGAGTCGCGGCAGCCCGTCTCGGGCCCGCGGTAGGCCTCGAGGTCCATGCCCAGCGCGAGCTGGTAGAAGTTCGCGGTCTGGGTCGCGTTGCCCACGACGAAGCCGACCGAGTCCATCGCGGTGACCGGGAACGGGTCCGCGCTCGCGTCGTACTCCACGAGCCCGACCAGCTGCTTGAGCTGCTCGAGCGTGAGATCGGCCTTGAGCTCGTCAGGGGTCAGGGCGTTGGCGGATGTCGGGGTCGCAGTCATGCCCGCAGCATGGTGGGCACGCGCATTGTGTGCAAGAGTACGCCGAAAGCCTGTGCAAACTGTTCAACAGGGAGGTCCGGAATGGACGGTCTGGATGCCACTTTGCTCCGTCTGTTCTCGGAGCACCCCAGGATCGGGGTGCTCGAGGCGTCGCGACGTCTCGGCGTGGCCCGTGGGACGGTGCAGGCACGCCTCGACAAGCTCTCCCACACCGGGGTGATCGCGGGCTGGGGGCCGGTGCTCGACGCCGAGGCGATCGGCTACCCCGTGACCGCGTTCCTCACCCTCGAGATCCGCCAGGGATCAGGCCACGAGGCGATCGCGAAGCACCTCGCGGCGATCCCGGAGGTGCTCGAGGCCTACACGATCACCGGCGCCGGCGACATGTGGGCGCGGGTGGTCGCGCGCTCCAACGCCGACCTCCAGCGGGTGATCGACGCGGTCCTGTCCGACCCGGGCATCGTGCGGTCCACCACGGTGATCGCCCTGGCCACCCAGATCCCCCACCGGGTGCTCCCGCTGCTCGAGGAGGCTGCCGGCGGGTAGGCGCCGGACTCGGCCCGCGTGGCGGATGGCACCTCCCGTCGGGACGTTGTGCCCTGCCGGCCGACCCGGTCTCGCCGAAGACTGGATCCGGCTCCGCCGCACACCCGAGACCCGGGCGCGCCATCTGGAGAAAGGCTTGCGATGAAGGCACTCGTCTACCACGGCCCCGGCAAGAAGGCGTGGGAAGAGGTACCGGACCCGGTGATCGTCGACCCCACGGACGTCATCGTCCGCATCGACACCACCACGATCTGCGGCACCGACCTGCACATCCTCAAGGGCGACGTCCCCGCCGTCACCGAGGGACGGATCCTCGGGCACGAGGGTGTGGGCACCGTGAGCGAGGTCGGCTCAGCGGTCTCGACCGTCAAGGTCGGCGACCGGGTGATCATCTCCTGCATCAGCGCCTGCGGTTCCTGCTCCTACTGCCACCAGGGCCTCTACGCGCACTGCCTGGCCGACGAGGGGGCCAGCGGGATCGGCTGGATCTTCGGCCACCTCATCGACGGGACGCAGGCCGAGCTGGTCCGGGTGCCGTTCGCGGACAACTCCGTCTACAAGGTCCCCGAGGGGGTCAGCGACGAGGCCGCGGTCATGCTCTCCGACATCCTGCCCACCGGCTTCGAGATCGGCGTGCAGTACGGCCGGGTCAAGCCCGGTGACGTGGTCGCGGTCATCGGCGCGGGCCCGGTCGGGCTGGCCTCGATCATGACCGCGAGCCTGTACGGCGCGGCGCGGGTCATCGCGCTCGACCTCGACGACAACCGTCTCGAGCAGGCCCGTGCCTTCGGGGCGTCCGACACCGTCAACAGCGGCGCGGAGGACTGGGCCGACCAGGTCAGGGCCATGACCGACGGGCTCGGCGTGGACGTGGCGATCGAGGCCGTGGGCATCCCGGCCACCTTCGAGGCCTGCACCAAGATCGTCCGCCCCGGCGGGTCGGTCGCCAACGTCGGTGTCCACGGGGCGCCGGTCGAGCTGGCACTCCAGGACCTCTGGATCATGGACATCTCGATCACGATGGGCCTGGTCAGCACGTCGACCACGCCGATGCTGCTGAAGCTGGTGGCGCAGCGGAAGCTGGCGGCCGAGAAGTTCGCCACGCACCACTTCACGCTCGACCAGATGATGGACGCCTACGACACCTTCGGCCGGGCCGCGGAGACCAAGGCCCTCAAGGTCGTCATCAAGCGCTGATGTGTCCCGGCGGGCGGACGGCTCCGCCCGCACGGGGGCCCGCACGACGCCTCAGGAGAGACGGCGGGCGACCTCGCCGGCCGCGGCGGCAACCCGTGGCCCCGCGGTCGCCGAGTCGAGCTCCCCCAGGGTGACGATGCCGACCGATGCCTCGAGCCCCTCGACGCCGAGCACCGGCGAGGCGAGGCCGCGGGCCCCCGGCTGGAGCTCCCCCGCCGTCTGCACGAAGCGGTCCGTGACCTCGCTGCCGGCGTTGATCTCGCGGCCCAGCAGGATCGCCCGGCCGGCGGCGCCCTGGTTCAGGGGGTGCCGCGCGCCGACGCGGTAGGCCACGTGGAAGTCGGTCCAGCTCGGCTCGACCACGGCGATGGCGAGCGCCTCCCCGCCGTCGGCCAGGGTCAGGTGTGCGGTCGCGCCGAGGTCCTCGGCGAGCCTGCGGAGCACGGGGTTCGCCATCTCCCGGAGAACCGGCTGGAGGCCGCGGGCGAGCGCGAGCACCCCCAGGCCCACGTGCATCCGGCCCGCGGCGTCCCGTCGGGCGAGGCCGTGCTGCTCCAGCGTCGTCACCAGCCGGTACACGACGGTCCGGTTCACCCCGACCGCCGCGGCGAGCTCGGTGACCGTGAGCCCGTTCGGGTGGCTCGCGAGCACGGCCAGGACCCGGAGGCCACGGTCGAGCGTCTGCGAGGTCTCAGCAGGCATGCGAGCAGCGTAGCCGCGCCCGTCGTACCGCACGCGGGCTTGCGCTGCGCCGAACGGCCGCGGGCGTGCGGCCTCAGGAGGTCTTGCGGACCGCCCACTCGCGGATCCGGTCGATCCGCTTGGTGAGCTGATCGGCCGTGGCGACCGCAGCGGCGGGCCCACCGCACTCGCGACGAAGCGCCGCGTGGGTCACGCCGTGAGGCTGGCCCGTGCGGTGGTTCCAGGCGGCGACCAGGCCGTTGAGCTCGCGCCGGAGCACGGCGAGGTGCTCGTGCGTGGAGACGTCGCGGTCGACGTCCTCGGGCGTCGAGGAGGTGGCCCGCTGCCGCTTCGCACGGTCGCTCTGACGCTGGTGCAGCAGGTCGCGCACCTGGTCTGGCTCGAGGAGGCCGGGAATGCCGAGGAAGTCCATCTCCTCCTCCGACCCGACGTGAACCTCCCCGGAGTGGCCGAACTCGCCGCCGTCGTAGAGGACCCGGTCGAAGGTGGCCTGCGAGCCCATCGCCTCGAACGTGCCGAGCTCCTCGGCGCTCGCGGCCTCCGAGGCCTGCGCCTGGTTGAGGAGGTCCTCCTCCGCGGCGAAGATGTCGCCCTCGTCGTTGACCTTGCGCTGCAGCACGTGGTCGCGCTGCACCTCCATCTCCGAGGCGAACCCGAGGAGGTTCGGCACCGACGGCAGGAAGACCGAGGCGGTCTCACCGCGCTTGCGCGCCCGCACGAAACGGCCGACCGCCTGGGCGAAGAAGAGCGGGGTCGAGACGGTGGTGGCGTAGACGCCGACGGCGAGACGGGGTACGTCGACCCCCTCGGACACCATCCGGACCGCCACCATCCAGCGGTCGTCGCCCTCGGAGAACTTCGCGATGCGCTTGGAGGACTCCTTCTCGTCGGAGAGGACCACCACCGGACGGGTGCCGGTGATCTCCTTCAGCAGGGCGGCGTAGGCCCGCGCGGAGTCCTGGTCCGAGGCGATCACCAGGCCGCGCTGCGTCGGGGACGTGCCGGCGTACCTCCTCCAGCCGCCGGTCCGCGGCCTGCAGCACCGAGGGCATCCAGGAGCCCTTGGGGTCCAGCGCCGTGCGCAGCGCCTGCGCGGTCAGGTCCTTGGTCAGCGGCTCACCGAGGCGGGCCGCCACCTCGTCGCCGGCGCGGGTGCGCCACTGCATCTCGCCGCTGTAGGCCATGAACAGGACGGGTCGGACGACGTGGTCGGCGAGCGCGTGGGCGTAGCCGTAGGTGAAGTCCGCGACGCTCTTCGCGACGCCGTCGGTGTCGGGCGCGTAGGTCACGAACGGGATCGGGTTGATGTCGGACCGGAAGGGAGTACCGGTCAGCGCCAGCCGCCGCGTCGCGGGCTCGAACGCCTCGCGGACCGAGTCACCCCACGAGAGCGCGTCGCCGGCGTGGTGCACCTCGTCGAGGATCACGAGCGTCTTGAACCGCTCGACGCGGATCCGGTGGGCCAGCGCGTTCGTCGCCACGCCCGCGTAGGTGACCGCGACCCCGACGTAGTCCTTGCTGGTCGGGCCCCTCTTGCCGGAGTACGTCGGGTCGATGGGGATGCCCACGCGGGCCGCGGCCTCGGCCCACTGGGTCTTCAGGTGCTCGGTCGGAGCGACCACGGTGACCCGTTCGACGACGCGGCGGGCGAGCAGCTCGGCCGCCACCGTCAGCGCGAAGGTGGTCTTACCGGCGCCAGGGGTCGCGACCGCGAGGAAGTCGCGCGGGCTGGTCGTGAAGTACTGCTCGATCGCGGCCTGCTGCCAGGCGCGGAGCTTGGTCGCGGTGCCCCAGGCGGCACGGGCAGGGTACGCCGGCGGGAGGTCCTGGAGCGGTGCCGGAATCGGGTCGGCGGAGGTGCCGGGGTGCTGGTCAGCGCGGTTCGCGGACGCCACGAACTACCTTTCGGGAGGGTGCGAGCAGGACAGGCGCGGGAGGTCACTCCTCGCCGGAGCCGTCCTTCAGCTCCTCCCAGGCCTCCTTGCACTCCGGGCAGACCGGGTACTTCTCGGGGTCACGGCTCGGGACCCACACCTTGCCGCAGAGGGCGACGACGGGCGTGCCCATCACCATCGCCTCGGTGAGCTTGTCCTTCGGGACGTAGTGGGAGAACCGCTCGTGGTCCCCCGAGTCGGTCGGGACCGTCTGCTGCTGCTCGATGGTCTGGGCGCCGGGGCTCATCTGGGTACTCACAACGCCATAGTCTAACGAGCCTCCCCGCGACCCGGGTCAGTTCAGGGTCGGGTCGGTCGGTCTGGTCGACACCCACGCCAGCTCGCCGGGCTGGCGGCGCAGCACCCGCGCCCAGAGCCCGTCGGGGGTCGCCCCGAAGACGTCGCCGCTGTCAACCGGTACGACGTACCAGGACCCCTCCTCGATCTCGGCGACGAGCTGCCCGTCGCCCCACCCGGCGTACCCGGCGAAGATCCGCATCCGGGAGATCGCGTCGTCGAGGAGCTCGGTCGGCGTGTCGAGGTCGATGATCCCGGTGTCGCCGAAGAGCCGGCGGAAGCCGACCGGGTCCCCGTCCGGGTCCTGGCCGGCGGGAAGGGAGGCCACCGCCAGCGCCGAGTCGGTCGCCACGGGACCGCCGTGGAACAGCACGCCCGGCTCGGCGACGAGGTCCTGCCAGTCGTGGAGGATGTCACCGACCGGGACCGGGGACGGCCGGTTCAGGACCACCCCGAGCGTGCCGCTCTCGTCGTGGTCGAGCACGAGCACGACGGTCCGCTCGAAGTTCGGGTCGACCAGCCTCGGCGTCGCGACGAGCAGCTTGCCCGCCCGGAGGACGGTCTCACCGGGCTCAGCCATCGCTGCCCTCCGCCGACGAGGGCACACCTCCGGCCTCCTGCGTGGCGGCCTGCTCCGCGGCATGCCGCACGGCGGCCGCCACCGACTTGTGGACGTCGGGGTGGAAGACGCTCGGGATGATGTAGTTGGCGTTGAGCTCCTCCTCGGTCACCGCCCCGGCCACCGCTTCGGCGGCCGCCACGAGCACGCTGTTGTCGATGCCGCGCGCGTGGGCGTCGAGCAGCCCACGGAAGACACCGGGGAAGGCCAGCACGTTGTTGATCTGGTTGGGGTAGTCCGAGCGGCCGGTCGCCACGACGGTGGCATGCCTGCGCGCCGCGGCCGGGTCGACCTCGGGCACCGGGTTGGCGAGCGCGAAGACGATCGAGTCGTCGGCCATGGTGGCGATGTCGTCGCCGGTGAGGATGTTCGGCGCGGAGACCCCGATGAAGACGTCGGCGCCCCGCAGCGCGTCGCGGAGGCTGCCGGTGACCGACGCCTGGTTGGTCGCCTGGGCGAGCCAGCGGAGCGAGTCGTGCAGCCCCGGGCGGTCGCGGTGGATCACGCCCTCGATGTCGGCGACCACGACGTCGGTGACGCCGGCCTCGAGGAGGACCCGAAGGATCGCGGTGCCGGCGGCACCGGCCCCGGACATGACCACGCGTACGTCGGACATCTTCTTGCCCACCACGCGAAGCGCGTTGGTCAGCGCCGCGAGGACGACGATGGCGGTGCCGTGCTGGTCGTCGTGGAAGACCGGGATGTCGAGGAGCTCACGCAGCCTGGCCTCGACCTCGAAGCAGCGCGGCGCGGAGATGTCCTCGAGGTTGATCCCGGCGAACCCCGGCGCGATGGCCCGGACGATCTCGACGATCTGGTCGGTGTCCTGGGTGTCGAGGCACAGAGGCCAGGCGTCGATGCCGCCGAAGCGCTTGAACAGGGCGGACTTGCCCTCCATGACCGGCAGCGCGGCGGCGGGTCCGATGTTGCCGAGCCCGAGCACCGCCGAGCCGTCGGTGACGACCGCGACGGCGTTGCGCTTCACGGTGAGGCGACGGGCGTCCTCGGGGTTCTCCGCGATCGCCTCGCAGACCCTGGCCACGCCGGGGGTGTAGATCATCGAGAGGTCGTCGCGGCTGCGGATCGGGTGCTTGGACGCCATCTCGATGGTGCCGCCGAGGTGCATGAGGAAGGTGCGGTCGGAGACCTTGTGCACCACGACGCCCTCGACGGCCTTGAGGGCCTCGACGATGCGGTCGGCGTGCGCGGTGTCCGCGGCAGCACAGGTGACGTCGATGCTCAGCTTGTCGTGACCCGAGGCGGTCACGTCGAGGGCGGTGACCAGCCCTCCGCAACGCTCCACGGTCGCGGTCAGCTCGCTGGTCGCCGTACCTCCGGCAGGCAGCTCGAGGCGGACGGTGATCGAGTAGGAGATGCTCGGTGTAGAAGCCACGCCCCTCATGTTGTCATGCCAGGAGCACACGAGCCCCGGCTGCGACGCGCGGGGAGGGAGTCGCGGAGGGAGACCGCGGGCGGCGTCGCAGCCGGGGCTGCTCAGGGAGGGGTGGGTCCCCTCGGTCGGGTGGTTCTCGGGTCAGGCGGCGAGGTGTGCCTTGACGCGCTCGAGGAGCGACTGGCGTGCCGGGGCCTCCGCACGGCGGCGGCCTCCCCCGGTCGGGCGTACGGCGGTCGGGCGGTAGGCCTCGCGGGCCTTCTGCTCGATCGCGCGGCCCACGCGGGCGGCGCCCTTGTCGGCGGGGCTGGCCTTGCCGGCCATCGCGGCCATCAGGGTCCAGTCCTTGCGGTGCGCCTTGTCGAGCATCTGCGCCATCTCGTCGGACAGCGGTGCTGCGGTGTAGGCGTCCAGGATCGCGCGGAGGCCGGTGAGCTCGGTGGCGGTCTTGCGCCAGGCGGACATCACGGCGGGCTCGAGGTCCATCGGCTGCCCCATGAGCTCACGCTCGATGGTCCCGGCGAGCCGGGTGTGCCAGCGGAGCTGGAGAGCGCCGAGCAGGGTGAGCTCGTCGCCGAAGGTCTCAGCCACGCCGGGCAGCTCCATCGGAAGCGCCCCGTCGCGGTGGTTCTCGGCGTGCTCGAGAACGTTTCGGAGTACCTCTCCGCGGCGGTGGAAAGCGTCCCAGGTCATGGGTTCATCCTTTCTACATACCGTTGGTACGTACCAACAGTATGGGAGATACCCACAGTTCGCCACCCTCTAAACCTTTTGTCCGGACCAGTTCCCGGTGACCTGCCGCACACCGTCCCACCCCGCCCTGGAGCACCCCGTGATCTGCTGCACACCTCAGGGCAGGTGCGGACATATGCTCGGGGGATGACCACCAAAGTCCTGCGCAAGGTGCCCGGCGCCTCACGCCGCCAGCAGTACTCCGCCTCCACCAAGCGCGCGCTGGTCGACGTGGCCACGAAGCTCTTCACCGAGCAGGGGTACGCCGGGACGAGCCTCGACGCGATCGTCGCGGGGGCGAGGGTCACGAAGGGTGCGCTCTACCACCACTTCAGCGGCAAGCAGGCGCTGTTCGAGGCGGTCTTCGAGAAGGTCGAGGCCGACGCCAGCAAGTCGATCGGCAAGGCGATCCGTACCACGAAGGACCCGTGGGAGAAGGCCACGACGGGTCTGCGCGAGTTCCTCGAGATCGTGCAGCAGCCCGCGTACAGCCGCGTGGTGATCCAGGAGGGCCCGGTGGTCCTGGGCTACGAGCGCTACCGCGAGCAGGAGGAGCGCTCGACGTTCGGCATCGTCCGGGAGATCGTCTCGTCGGTGCTGAAGTCCTACGACCTCGAGCCGAGCATGGTCGAGACCTTCAGCCGGGTCTTCTTCGGGGCGATGTCCGCCGCCGGGGCGGCCGTCTCCTCCGCCGAGGACACCAAGCGCGCGAGCGCCGAGGTCGAGGCCGCGATCGCGTTCATCCTCTCCGGCCTCCGCCAGCAGGCGGAGTCCGGCGGCCGGCTGCCCGGCCCGGAGGACCTGGTGAGCTCCGAGAGCACAGAAGAGGACGCCGGCTGAGCCGGCGCCCTCTTCGGGAGCAGTGAGGGCCGGGCGTGAGCACGCCCCGCCCTCACCTCACTTCTGGAACGTGACGTCGCCGCCGTTGGTCGGCACGAGCTCCATCCACACCTTGCCCGGAGGCAGCGTGAGCTCGCCGGCCTTCGTGCGCAGCGTGACCGAGCCGTCGAGGCCCTTCTTGGTCCACGTGGCGCGGACCATCGAGCCGTCGTGGAAGACCATGGCCTGGCCCGTCCCCGTGAACTTGGTCTCGGGGACCGGGTTGCCTGCGGGGTCCTTGTAGCCGGCGTCGCCGACCTTCACCCGCAGCACCAGCACGGTGTCGGGGCGGAACTCGTCGCCCGCTGCGGCCTCGGAGTTGAGGTTGACGTAGGAGCCCTTCTTGAACTCCCAGTTGGTGGTGTGGCCACCGGAGAACGTCGCCGAGATGCGACGGGCGCGCTGTCCGCCCGGGAAGTCCTCCGCGTCGCCCCAGGAGAAGTAGCTGTCCGGCGGGCCGTCCGACTTGAGCGTCCGGGCGAGCTCGGGCAGGTTCATGAAGAGGTTGTACGGCGACTGGCGGCCGCTGTCGCGCTCGTAGCCCGTGCCGCCCTCGGAGACCACCTTGATCCCGGCGGCCTTGACCCGGCGCACCGTGGCCGGTGCTCCCCCGCTGGCCACGAGGACCGCTTCCGCGGGCTCGATGATCCCGATGTCGGTGGCGCGCATCGACCGCACCGGGCCGACCCGGTCGGGGACCTGCGAGTAGTAGAAGACCGCGAGCCGGGTCGAGCCGCCCTCGACGAGCTCCTCCGCGACGAGGTCGGCCTTGCCGAGGCCGAGCTGCGGGTTGCTCGCGCCGGTGTTGTCGATCTTCACGACCGTCACCGGGTGCTTGGGCGCCGCCCCCTCGGCAGGCAGGCCGGTCAGCGGCCACTGTCCCGAGAGGGTCGCGCCGGCGGCGGTGTTCTGGGCGTCCGGCGAGTCCTCGGCCTCAGGAGCAGCGTCGTCCCCGCCGCAGGCGGCGAGAGTGACGGAGCCGGCGAGGACGAGGGCGGCCAGGGACAGCACCGGACGCGACCCACGGCGGACATAACGTGGTGAAGTGCGCAAGGGGATTCCAACCATGTGAATAAGTGTGACGCAGGGCCGCCCCGTGGTCTGGAGCGGCCCTGCGACCCATCAGCGTGTCGGCGGGGTCAGCGGAGGGTGCCGGCGTACCAGCGGTTGGTCCACGGCGTGGCGCGGTGGACGTTCTTGCCGCCGTACGGCGCGTGCACCATCCAGCGCTTGCCGTTCTTCCAGCCGGAGAAGACGGCCACGTGGTAGACGCCGCCACCGTCGTAGAAGAACATCAGGTCGCCCCTGCGCATGTTCTTGCGCTTGATGCGGTCGGCGAAGCGCGCCTGGGCGTCCGACGTACGCGGGATGTTCGTGAAGCCGGCCTTGCGGTAGCTGTAGTAGACGAGGCCGGAGCAGTCGAAGCGGCTCGGGCCGGCCGCGCCGTACACGTAGGGGTCGCCCTTCTGGTTGCGGACGACCTCGAGTGCGTTCATGACGCGCTTGCCACGGGTGGCGGCGTCGGCGGACGGGGTGAAGGCGAACATGCTGGCGACGAGAACGCCGGCGAGCATGAGTGTGAGCGCAGCAAAACTGCGCATGCGAAGGATCGCAGACATGAAGAAGGTTCCTTTCCACGCCTGTGAGGTGAGCTGTCGGGTTGGAGCTGAAAGGTGCTCCGCCACCGGCTACGGGTGGCTTCACCCCGAGCGTCCTGGGACGGACGCGTGATGATGTGGGTCCCCCACTCCTGCCCTGGATGAGATCGGTTACGGGACAAAGGTCAGACGACGGGCGGGCAGGATTCGGCGTTACCCGGTCTGACTATGAAGTTGTGATGCTCGGTCGCGGCCACTCTCAGACCCCCCGGCCTGTGACCCGCCGAGCAAACCCCGAGAGGTTAGGCAGACTTCACGACTCATTTCCAATCCCGGGGACGCGAAAACGTCCCGTGGGTCACATGCCCACGGGACGTTTACCGCTCAACGGAGCCGGGAACTGCGGCGAGGATCACATCGCCGCAAAGCGGGCGATGCGGCCCCCGTCACAGGGTTTTCGGCTGACCAGACCGCACTAGATCTTGGCGCCGCCGTCGACGTAGAGGGTCTGGCCGGTGATGAACGAGGCCTCGTCGCTGCAGAGGAACGCGGCTGCCGCGGCGATGTCCTCGGGGTAGCCGACGCGGCGGACCGGGTTGGCCTCCGCAGCGGCCTTGCGCCACTCCTCGGGCTCGACGCCGACGCGCCGGGCGGTGGCGTCGGTCATGTCCGTCACGATGAAGCCAGGGGCGATCGCGTTGACGTTGATGCCGAAGGGGCCGAGCTCGAGCGCCAGGGTCCGGGTGAAGCCCTGGAGGCCCATCTTGGCCGCGGAGTAGTTGGCCTGGCCGCGGTTGCCGAGCGCCGAGGTGCTCGAGAGGTTCAGGATCTTGCCGTACTTGTGCTGGACCATGTGCTTCTGGACCTCGCGGCTCATCAGGAACGAGCCGCGCAGGTGCACGTTCATGACCGCGTCCCAGTCGTCCTCGGTCATCTTGAACAGCAGGTTGTCGCGCGTCACGCCGGCGTTGTTGACGAGCACGTCGATCTTGCCGAGCTCCTCGACGACCTGGGCCACCGCGGTCTCGACCGACGCCGCGTCGGAGACGTTGCACGCGACCCCGACCGCCTTGTGCGCGCCGAGACCGTCCGCGGTGGCGGCAGCGGCCTCCTGGTCGAGGTCGAGCACGGCGACGGCGGCGCCCTCCTCGGCGAAGCGCTTGGCGGTGGCGGCACCGATGCCGCGAGCGGATCCGGTGACGACGGCGACCCGACCGGCGTAACGACTCATGTGAGCTCCTCCTGTGCACCGGTGTCCCGGCGCGGACTGTGAGACCTGGAAGTGGGCTGGCTCACTGTAGCCATCCGCGCTCAGGACTTGACGGCCCGGCCGAGGTAGATGCGGCCGAACACCTTGAGGCCCGGCAGGTAGAAGGTGTCGAGGTCCTCGATGACGAGCCCGCTGCGCGACACCGCGTCGGCGACGGGCCGGTCGAGGTGGCAGCCGGCGGCCAGCCGGCGCTGGACGGGTGTCAGGCGGTGCTGCCAGCGGGCGACGCGCGGGTCGGGTGCCAGCCCGTGCTCGAGGAAGTGGAAGTCGCCGCCCGGCTTGAGCACCCGCGCGACCTCCTTCAGGGCCACGTCGAGGTGCGGGATCGTGCACAGGGTGAACGTCGACAGGGCTGCGTCCATGGAGGCGTCGGCGAGCTCGAGCGCCTGACCGTCCAGCCCTGCGCGTACGACGGGCGGCCCCCCGGCCCCCATGTGCTTGGCCTCCGCGATGTGCCAGGCGACGTCGGACGGCTCGACGCCGGAGACCCGCTCCACCGCGGGCGGGTAGTGCTCGATGTTGAGGCCCGAGCCGAAGCCGATCTCGAGCACCTCCCCCTCGAGCCCCGCGCACACCCGCTCGCGCAGCTTGTGGATCTCCCCTGCCCCGAGCAGCAGGTCGGTCACGCGAGGCACGACCTGTTCGTTCCACCAGCGCATGTCAGTCCCCTCTCCTCGTGTCGACCTCGGCCGGGTCCCCGCCAGGGACTCCCGCCTCGGCCGGGTGGTCGGCGAGCGCGGCGGCCAGGCGGCCGGCGTACTCCTTCATCTCGCGCTCGGAGGCGTACTTCGTCCGCGGCCAGAAGAACCCCCGGAGGCCGTCGCCCTTGGTGCGCGGCACGACGTGCAGGTGCAGGTGGGGCACGCTCTGGCTGACCGTGTTGTTCATCGCGACGAACGACCCCTGGGCGCCCAGACCCGTGACGACCGCGGCCGCGAGGCGCTGGCCCGCCGCGAAAAACGGGTCGCGCAGCGCCGCTGGAAGCTCCGTCAGCGTCGCGATGTGCTGCCGCGGCACGAGCAGCACGTGCCCCTTGAAGACCGGGCGGTGGTCGAGGAAGGCCAGCATCTCCGGGGTCTCGAGCACGGTGTGGGCAGTCGTCTCCCCCGCGACGATCCGGCAGAAGAGGCATTCGCGCACGCTGCCGACCCTAGTCGCCGAGGCGGGTCCGCAGCCCGCTGACGCCTCGATTTGCACCTCGCGGGAATACCCTGGAGGGTATTGGGCATTGATGGTTACCGTAGACGTTCCGATACCCCCTCGGGTATTACCCGCAGTTTCTCAGGAGGCAGTGCGCATGATCACCGTGACCCCCATCGACACCCCCGGTCTCGGCGACCGGACCTACCTCGCCCACGACGGCAAGGTGGCGCTGGTCGTCGACCCGCAGCGTGACTACGACCGGGTGCTGGCCGTCGCGGAGGACGCCGGCGTCCAGATCACCCACGTGTTCGAGACGCACATCCACAACGACTACGTGACCGGCGGCCTGGCGCTGGCCAAGGAGGTCGGCGCGGCGTACCACGTGAACGCCGACGACGAGGTGGACTTCGAGCGCGTGGGCGTCCGCGACGGTGACGTGGTCGAGGTCGGCGACGCGATGCGCGTCCGCGCCGTGCACACGCCGGGCCACACCCACACGCACATGTCCTACGCCCTCACGGCCGAGGACAAGCCGGTTGCCGTCTTCACCGGAGGCTCCCTCCTCTACGGCTCGACCGGCCGTCCCGACCTGCTCGGTCCGGACCACACCGACACCCTCGTCCGCGCCCAGTGGCGCTCGGCGCACCGGCTCGCCGAGGAGCTCCCCGACGAGACCGAGGTCTACCCGACCCACGGCTTCGGCAGCTTCTGCTCGGCCACGCAGAGCGAGGCGCTCTCGAGCACGATCGGCCAGGAGAAGGTCGCCAACCCCGCGCTGACCCAGGACGAGGAGGAGTACGTCGAGAAGCTCCTCGCCGGCCTCGACGAGTGGCCCGCCTACTACGCCCAGATGGGCCCCGCGAACTCCGCCGGCCCCGACGCACCGGACCTGTCCGAGCCGACGCCGGCCGACCCGGCCGAGCTGCGTCGCCGCATCGAGGCGGGCGAGTGGGTCGTCGACCTGCGCACCCGCGAGGCGTTCGCCGCCGGCCACCTCATGGGCAGCGTGAACTTCGGCATCGACGGGCAGTTCATCACCTACCTGGGCTGGATCATGCCGTACGACGCCACCGTGACCCTGCTCGGCGAGACCCCGGAGCAGGTCGCCGAGGCGCAGCGCGACATGGCGCGCATCGGCCTCGGCAAGCCCGTTGCGATGGCCACCGGCAAGCCCGACGAGTGGGCCGGCGGCGAGCCGCTCGGCAGCTTCCCCGTCGCCACCTTCAAGGACCTCAAGGCAGCGCTCGACGCGGGTGACGAGGACTTCGTGGTCCTCGACGTCCGTCGCGGCCAGGAGTTCGACGAGAGCCACATCGACGGCGCGGTCAACGTGCCGATCCACAACGTGCTCGCGCACGTCGACGACATCCCGCGCAAGAAGCTGTGGATCCACTGCGCAGGTGGGTACCGCGCCAGCGTGGTGGCCTCGATCCTCGACTCCCGTGGCTACGACGTCGTCGCCGTCGACGACTCGTTCGGCGAGAACGCCGCCCCCGCGGGCCTGCCGATCGTCGCCTGAACCGAGGATGCAAGAGTGCCCTCCGGCGACCCGCCGGAGGGCGCCCGCCTGACAACAACAAGGAGATCGAAAGCTCTATGAACAGCACCCCTACTGCGGCCCGCCGACTCGACGTGCAGACCCTGCAGGAGCGCTTGAGCAGTGAGGACGCCCCGCGCGTCCTCGACGTCCGGACCCCGGCCGAGTTCGAGTCGTCGCACATCCCCGGCTCGTACAACGTCCCGCTCGACAACCTGAAGGAGCACCGCGCCGAGCTGCGTCGGCACCTCGACGACGACGTGGTGCTCGTCTGCCGCACCGGCGGCCGCGCCGAGCAGGCCGAGAAGGCCCTCGCCGAGGTCGGCCTCCCCGGCCTCCGCGTCCTCGAGGGCGGGATGGTGGCCTGGGAGTCGGCCGGAGCACCCGTGAACCGCGGCGCGCAGACCTGGGAGCTCGAACGCCAGGTCCGCCTCGTCGCCGGCGGCCTCGTGCTGTCGAGCATCCTCGGCAGCACGATCGTCCCCGAGCTGAAGTGGGTGGCCGGCTTCGTCGGCGGCGGCCTCACCTTCGCCGCGCTCTCCAACACCTGCGCCATGGGCATGCTCCTGGCCAAGATGCCGTGGAACAACCGCGGCGACTCCTGCGACATGGACGAGGTCGTCAAGGCACTGGCCGAGGCCGCCTGATGGACCTCTCCGTGACCCTCGTGATCGTCCTCGCGCTGTCGCTGCTCATCGGGGTCTCTCTCGGTGTGCTCGGCGGCGGAGGCTCGATCCTCACCGTCCCGATCCTGGTGTACGTCGCCGGCATGGAGCCGAAGGAGGCCATCGCCGCCTCGCTCTTCGTCGTCGGCGTGACCTCCGCGGCCGGCGCGATCAGCCATGCTCGTGGCGGACGCGTCCGCTGGCGGACAGGGCTCATGTTCGGAGCCGCCGGCCTGGTCGGCGCCTTCCTGGGCGGCATGCTCGGCGGCCACCTGCCGGGTGAGCTGCTGCTCGTGGCGTTCGCGCTGATGATGGTCGCGACCTCGATCGCGATGATCCGCGGCCGCAAGGTCGACGAGTCCAGGAAGCACAGCGAGCTGCCCGTCTTCCGGGTCCTGCTCGACGGGCTCGTGGTGGGTCTCGTCACCGGCCTCGTCGGCGCCGGCGGCGGCTTCCTCGTCGTGCCTGCCCTTGCGCTGCTGGGCGGCCTGCCGATGGCGGTCGCGGTCGGTACGTCGCTGCTGGTGATCGCCATGAAGTCGCTCGGCGGTCTCGCCGGGTACCTCAGCTCGGTCCACCTCGACTGGAACCTGGTGATCGCCGTGACCGTCGCCGCCGTCCTCGGCAGCGTCGTCGGTGGTCGCCTCGCCGGCCGGATCCCCGAGGCCGCCCTGCGGAAGGGCTTCGGCTGGTTCGTCCTGGTCATGGGCGGGTTCGTCCTTGCCCAGCAGGCCCCCGCCGACCTCGCGATCCCGATCATCGCGGTCGTCTCGGGTCTGGGACTCGCCGCCGGAGCGTGCTGGAAGTTCGTCGCCTCCTGCCCGCTGCGGAGCTTCGCGCAGGCCTGACCCCTCGAGCCACCGCCCGGGCCGTGACCACCCTCGGCCCGGGCGGTTGCATGTCCGGACGCCCTTGTCGCGCCTGACCGACACAAGGTAAACCTCGCCAATTTTGGTGGCGACGGTGATTCGTCCTCTTGGTTCGATCGTGATCACCACACGTACGCCGAAATCACGGCTGGAGCCATGGGGGGCACCATGAACCATCAGGGACGACTCCGCGCCTGGGCCCGCGCGGGCATTGCACTCGCCGTAGCGGTGGCTGGGTCAGCCGCCCTCAACCCGGCACCTGCGCAAGCCGCCGAGGGACCGGTCGTGGTCTCGCTGACCTTCGACGACGGGCTGATGACGCAGTACCAGCTCGCGCCGCTGCTCGCGGCCCAGGGCGTGAAGGCCACCTTCTACGTGAACTCCGGTGAGATCGACAGGTACGGCGGCGCCGGAACATGAGCTGGGACCAGGCGCGGGAGCTTGCCGCGGCCGGTCACGAGATCGGCGGCCACACCACTCGACCACGTCCGGATCGGCGGGACACTCGTCGACGATCATCCGACGAGGAGAAGGTGCGCGCAGGTCTGCGACGACCGCGCCAAGCTCGTCGCCGAGGGCTTCAACCCCGTCGCTTTCGCCTACCCCTACGGCGCCCAGGACGCCCGGGCACAGGAGATCGTGCGGACCTGCGGCTACCAGTCGGCGCGCAGGGCGGGCGGCATCGACCCGGCCGGCCCCAACTACGCGGACCGGCTGCCCGAACCCGATCGAGGGTCGGTACTCCATCCGCGTGCTTCCCTTCGCCGACGGCCAGATCACGGCCGCGGCCATGCGCACGGCGGTGGAGAACGCCTACGCCAACGACGGCGGATGGGTCCCGATGCTCTTCCACCGGGTCTGCCACCCCGCCGCGGTCGACTACGCGACGTGCAGGACCACCGCCGGCAACGTCGACGTGGTCGAGCTCGACGCGTTCCTCACCTGGGCCAAGACCCACACTGGCGTCAGCTTCAAGACCGTCACCGGCGCCCTCGGCGGTGCCACGCCGCCCCCGCCGCCCCCGCCGACGGACACCACGGCTCCGACCGTGACCATCAGCAGCCCGGCCAACGGCTCGACCGTGACCACGGCGACGCCGACGATCAGCGGCACGGCGGGACCGCTCGCCAGCGACGAGAAGACCGTCGACGGTCCGGGTCTCACTCCGGCACCTCGGCGCGGCCCCGGCCCTCCAGCACCTGACCGCGACGATCGCGCGCCAACGGCGCCTGGTCGGTCACGCCCGCCACGCTCGCCGACGGCACCTACACCGTCACAGGCCACCCAGAGGGACGCGGCCGGCAACGACCGGCGCGGACACCGTGACCTTCACGGTCAAGGTCGGCTCGACGACCCCGCCGCCTCCGCCGCCCGGGGACACCACCGCACCCGTCGGTGAGCATCAGCAGCCCGAGCACCGGCGCGACCGTGACCACCCCACGGCCCACGATCTCCGGCAAGGGCGGCATCGCCTCCGGCGACCAGGGCACGGTCTCGGTCTCGGTCTACAGCGGGAGCTCGGCCACGGGCACACCGGCCCAGACCTCGACCGCCACGCTTGCCAAGGACGGGACCTGGTCGGTCACGACGGCGACCCTCGCCGACGGCACCTACACGGTCCGGGCGACCCAGAAGGACGCAGCCGGCAACACCGGCACCAGCAACGCCGTGACCTTCACCGTCAAGACGCCCGCCAAGCCGCCCACGAGCAAGCCGACGATCACGACGCTGTCCCGCGCCACGCTGGGCCGGGGTGCGACGAACGCGACCGTGGTCGTGACGGGTGAGTTCCGGCCCGACTCCGTGGTGACCTTCTCCGGCAAGGGTGTGTGGACTCGGGTCCTCAGCCGGTCCACCACCACGGTCGAGCTCGCGGTCACCGTGGCCCGCAACGCCGGGATGCAGCCGCGGGACGTCACCGTCAAGAACGCCGACGGCGGCAGCTTCACCTGCGACAAGTGCTTCCGGGTGGTCAAGGGTCCGCGCATCAAGGCACTGCTCCAGGACCGGCTCGAGCGCGGTAGCACCACCTGGGTGGCGGTCCGTGGTTCCGGCTTCGGCAGGACGACGGAGGTGGCCGTGAGTGGCAAGGGCGTCAGCGTCCGCAAGGTCGTGGTGGTCGGCCCGCGCCGTATCAAGGTGGCGGTGTACGTCGCACCCGGCGCGAAGCGGGTCGCCCGCTCCGTGACCGTCACGGACACGGTCACGCTCGGAAGCGACACGATGCCGCGAAGCCTGCGGATCGTCTGACGTCGATCGCATCGGCCAGGCCCGGGAGGTTCCGGGCCTGGCCGGTCGGTGTGCCAGGGCCGGGGTGTCACAGGGGCGCGAAGCGGGGAGCGGGTCGCCCGTTCCCTGGTGGATCTCACCAATTTGGGTGGCGACCGTTCCTAGCAGCCGTTGCTTGCATCGTAAAGACCGGCCGAGCGCACGTGCCGGGACGGACGACGGAGCACGCCACAGGTCGGCGTGCACGGGGGAAACAGGGGACGATCATGAGGCAACCTGGACGGCCTGCAAGGATCGCGAGCGGCATCGTCGCGATCGCGACGGCGACGGCGGTGTCGACGGCGACTGCGCTGACGGCGACGACGACAGGGGCGACAGCGCTCCAGCCTGCGGCCGTCGCGGAGGGCCCGGTCGCCGTCTCGCTGGTCTTCGACGACGGGCTGACCTCGCAGTACAAGCTGGCGCCGACGTTCCGGGATCACGGCGTCCGGGCCACCTTCTACCTCAACAGCGGTGCGCTGGACACCCGCGGTGGGGCCGGGACGATGTCGTGGGAGTGGGTCCGTGAGCTCGCCACCGCGGGCCACGAGATCGGCGGACACACCGTGGACCACGCGGCGATCACCGGCAGGCGGCTGACCTTCCGGCAGAAGTGGCGCCAGGTCTGCGACGACCGGGCACGCCTGATCGCGCAGGGCTTCCACGTCAACACCTTCGCGTACGTCGAGGGTGCCCTCGACGACCGCGCGAAGGCCATCGTCCGCGGCTGCGGCTACCAGTCCGCCCGCAAGGCCGGCTCGCTGTGGCCCGGGGGCCCCTACCGTGCGGAGACCGTTCCGCCCATCTTCGGCCCCTACGAGATCCAGGTGCTCGGTGTCAGGCACAACGGCCCGATGTCGCTCGAGTCGCTCCAGGCGGCTGTGACCGCGGCGTACACCCACGGCGGCGGATGGCTGCCGATCCTGTTCCACCGGGTCTGCCATCCGGGGACGGACACCTACGACAAGTGCATGAACAGCTACCGCCCTGTCGACGCGACGGTGGTCAAGAAGTTCCTCAGCTGGGCGGACAGCCAGCCCGGGATCACGTTCAGGACGGTCAGCGAGGTGCTCAACAGCGGTGTCCTGACCCCGCGGGTGCGGGTCACCCGGCCGGTCACCGGCGCGACCGTGAAGGTGGGCCGTCCGAAGCTCTCGGGCACGGCGCAGGGCTCGGGAGCGGTGCGGGTCAGGATCTACCGAGGCGCCTACAGCGTCGGCAAGCCGCTCCGCGTCCTCGGCACCAAGGCCGTCCGCGGGCAGTGGAAGGCCATGCCCGGCAAGCCGCTGCGCAACGGCACCTACACCGTCCAGGCGAGCCAGTCGTCCGACGGTGTGACCGGCACGAGCGTCCCGGTCACGATCCGCGTCAGGCGGGGCTGAGCCGCACCGCGGTCAGCTTGTACTCCGGGCAGCCGGTCACCTCGTCGCCCACACCGGAGGTCACCGCGTTGACGAACGCCTCCGCGAAGTGGAACGAGGTGAACACCTGGCCGGTCTCGACGTCGTCGGTCACCCGCGCCGCGAGCGCAGCACGCCCGTGCCGGCTCACCACCTCCACCGGCTCGCCGTCGCGGACCCCGAGACGGTCGGCGTCCGAAGGGCTGACGTCGAGCGTCTCCGCCGGGAGCAGCCGGGCGTTCGACGTACGCCTCGTCATGCTGCCCGAGTTGTAGTGCTGGCCGCGGCGTCCGGTGATCAGCAGGTAGGGGAAGGACGAGTCGGCGCTCTCCCCCGGAGGCAGGTAGGGCTTGGCCGCCAGCCGGGCCCGGCCGTCAGGGGTCGAGAAGCCTGCTTCGTACAGCGTCGGGGTGCCCGGCGAGTCCGAGGTGGGGCACGGCCAGTGCAGGAAGCCCTCCCGGTCCAGGCGCTCGTGCGTGATGCCGCCGAAGTGAGGCGCCACCGCGGCACACTCGCTCATCGCCGCGGCCGGCGTCGGACAGCGAAGGTCGACCCCGAGACGGCCGGCGAGGTCGTTCACGACGTCGAAGTCGGACCGGACGCCGTCAGGTCCCGGCACGACGGGGCGGGTGCGCTGGAAGCGACGGTCGAAGTTGACGAACGTGCCGTCCTTCTCCAGCCACGTGGAGACGGGGAGCACGACGTCCGAGGCCTGCGCCGTGGGCGAGAGGAAGGGGTCGCTGCACACCACCAGCGGGCACGCCTCCAGGGCGGCGCGGACCGACGTGCTGTCCGGGTCGGTGGCGAGCAGGTCCTCCCCGATCGCCCAGAGCACATCGAGACGACCCTCGCGCGCGGCCGAGAGCATCTGCGGGATCCGCAGCCCGGGGCGCTCCGGCAGCACGACGCCCCAGCCCTCTCCCACACGGGCGCGTGCCTGCGCGTCGGCCACCTTCTGGTAGCCGGGGAGCAGGTCCGGGAGCGCACCGACGTCGCACGCACCCTGCACGTTGTTCTGCCCGCGCAGCGGGTTGACGCCACCGTTGCGGCCGAGTCCCACGGCACCCCGGAGGATGGCCAGGTTCGCCAGTGTCCGCACCCCGTCGGTGCCGTGCAGGTGCTCGGTCACGCCGAGGCCGTAGAAGATCGCCGGCGCTCCGGCCTCGCCGTACTCGTGGGCGGCGCGCACCAGCTCGTCGGCCGGCACCCCGGAGATCTCCTCGACGCGGTCGGGCGGGTACTCCTCGAGCAGGTCCAGCAGCTCGTCGTACCCGCCCGCGTGCTCCTCGACGAACGGCAGGTCGGCCAGGCCGTCACGCACCAGGACGTGGGCGAGCCCGTGGAAGACCGCGACGTTGGTGCCCGGGCGCGGCCGCAGGTGCACGTCGGCATGCCGGGCAAGACGGGTACGCCGGGGGTCGACGACGACCAGCCGGGCGCCGCCCATGACCTGCTGGAAGATCCGCGAGCCGACGACCGGGTGAGCCTCGGTGGGGTTCGCGCCCGCCAGGAGCACCATGTCGCACTCGTCGAGGTCGTCGAAGGCGTTGGTGCCGCCGCCGAGGCCGAAGGTCATGGCGAGGCCCGCCGCCGACGGGGCGTGGCAGACGCGCGCGCAGTTGTCGACGTTGTTGGTGCCCATCGCGACGCGCGCGAACTTCTGCACCAGGTAGTTCTCCTCGTTCGTCGCTCGCGAGGACGAGACGACCGCGAACCGGTCGGGGTCGGTGTCGCGGACCCGGGCCAGCCGGTCGGCGAGGAGACCCAGCGCCTCGTCCCACGTGGCAGGCACCAGACGACCGTCGCGTCGTACGAGCGGAGTCGTGAGCCGCTCCGGGGAGCTGACGAAGCCGTGCGCGAACCGACCCTTCACACACGAGTGGCCCCGGTTGACGCTCCTGCCGTCGACGGCACGGACGGTCACGATCTCCTCGCCCCTGGTGGCGAAGTCGAGCGTGCAGCCCACGCCGCAGTAGCCGCACGTGGTGCGTGTCCAGCGCTCGATCGGGCGCGGGTCGAGGAGCCCTGCCTCGGAGATCGCCCCCGTAGGGCAGGTGTCGACGCAGGCTCCGCAGCTGACGCAGTCCGACTCGGCCCACGGCCCCCCGGTTCCCGGAGCGACGACGGTGTCGTTGCCCCGACCCACCAGCGTGAGGGCGAACGTGCCCTGCACCTCCGCGCAGGCCCGCACGCAGCGGCCGCAGGCGATGCAGAGGTCGCGGTCGAGGAGGACGTAGGGGTGCGAGTGGTCGGTGCCGCGGTCCGGCGCCAGCGGCTCGGGCTGGTCACCGACGCCGAGGTCCGCGCAGGCCCTCACGAGCTCGCTGCGGTCGGCCGGCACGGCCAGGGCTCGGGCCGGCAGACCGGCGACGACGGCGGCCAGCGAGTCACGGCGCACGTCTGCTGCGGAGCCCACCGAGACGCTCATGCCATCCGCCACCGGCGTGCTGCAGGCGGCCTGGGGGCCACGACCTTCGACGTCCACGAGGCAGGTGCGGCACGCGCCGACCGGGGTGAGCCGGTCGTCGTGGCAGAGCGTCGGGACCGTGTGGCCGGCCGCCCTGAGCGCGTCGAGCAGCGTGGCACCAGCCTGGACCTCGACGCTGACGCCCTCCACCACGACCCTCATGTCGGCCACCCCTCCAGCCCGTAGACCCGCACGAGGCTGCGCACCGCGGCCGGCACCCGCCGGCCGAACGCGCACAGGCTGCCCGATCCCATGCTTCGCAGCACGTGCTCCCGCGCCCCGACGACCTCGGCCTCGGCGGGTCTCGCGGCGAGCTCGAGGCCCCGTCGCGAACCGACCCGGCAGGGCGAGCAACGACCGCAGCTCTCCGCCTCCGCGAACGACCAGAGGTTGCGGAGCACCTCCTCCCCCGTGACCCGGTCGTCGAAGGCGACGATGCCCCCGTGGCCGAGCGAGACCTCGAAGGGACGCAGCCCGGCCTCGCTCAGCGGCACGTCCATGTCACCCGGGCCGAGGAAGCCGCCGAGGGGACCGCCCACCTGGACCGCGTGGAGGCGCCGCCCGTCCTTCAGGCCTGCGCCGAGCACCTCCACGACATGGCCGAGGGTGACCCCGATCTGCACCTCGTAGGCGCCGGGCCGCCTGAACCGCTCGGACAGGCTCACGACGACGGTGCCGCTCTCCTCGGGAGTCCCCATCCGCGTGTACGCCTCTCCCCCGTGCCGGACGATCCAGGGCACGGCGGCCAACGTCTCGACGTTGTTGACGAGGGTCGGCAGTCCGTGGAGGCCGTGCTCGGACGGGTACGGCGGCCGGCGTCGGACGACTCCCCGCAGGCCCTCGAGGCCGTTGAGCAGCGCGGTCTCCTCCCCCGAGACGTAGGATCCGGCCCCTTCGACGACGCGGACGTCGAGGTCGAAGCCGGTGCCGTGCACGTCGGGTCCGAGATGGCCGGCGGCGTACGCCTCCTCGATGGCCTCGGTCAGCCGGAGCCGCGCGTTCGGATACTCGGACCGGACGAAGACGACGCCCTCGCGCGCTCCCACGGCGAAGCAGGCGAGGGCCAGGCCTTCGAGGAGGCGGTGCGGGTCGCGCTCCATGAGCAGACGGTCGACGAACGAGCCCGGGTCGCCCTCGTCGCCGTTGACGACCACGACTCGTGGGGCGGGCTCGTCGAGCACCGCCCGCCACTTGCGCGCGGTGGGGAAGCCGGCCCCGCCGCGGCCCCGAAGTCCGGCCCGCTCGACCTTGTCGAGGATGCCGGTGCGGTCCCCCCGCTTCACGGTCCGGGGCCAGACCGCCCACGCCTCCTCCTCACCGACGAGTCCGGCGGTGACGACCGGCACCGGACTGTCGCAGACGACCGGGATCGGCGGGTCGTTCCTGGGCGCCCGGTCGAGGAGCTGGTCGGCCAGCCCCTCCCCGACGCAGGGCCCGTCGACACCGAGCGCGGCAGGCGCCGCGTAGCAGTACCCGAGGCAGCGCACCTCCTGGAGGGAGACGGACCCGTCAGGGCTGATTCCGTCCGGCGGTACGCCGAGGGCATCGGAGACCGCTGCGACGTGGCGCCCTCCGGTCGCGGCGAAGCAGGCACCGGCTCCGCACACGCGGATGTGCCGCGGCGCGCGGTCGGCGGCGAAGTCGGAGAAGAAGGTCGCGGGCCCTCGGACCGCCGCCTGGGGAAGGCCGAGGCGGAGAGCGACCGTGGCGGGCTCGACGCCGTCCCGCAGCTCGTCCCTCAGGGACTCGATAGGCCGGCCGAACCGCTCGGCGTACCTCCGGAACGGGTCACCGCTCTTTCGGTCCATACCGCCAGCGTAGGTCTGAAGCTCCTGCCCAGCAGGGGAACGCGAACCCCCGTCCCCGGTGCCGCGTGAGTTCCCTCACGACCTCTCCGGAGCAGGGTCACGGCGACACCGACGAGCCAGGCGACGAAGAGCGGGTAGGGCAGGTAGGCGAGCGCCCCTTCGCGCGAGAGGGGTCCCTCTCGGACCCCGGCGGCGGCGACGGGGACCGCGTGCGCGAGAGCCGTGACGAACGACAGGACGACGAGCCAGCCGGGCAGAGACCGGTCCCGTGCCCCCAGGTAGCCCGTCGTCGCGATCGCGACCGCGACCGGCACGTTGCCCACCAGCAGTACGTCGAGCATCCGGTCACCGAGGTCGGCCAGATGCTCGTCGTCCGCGCCTCCCCCGGCAGCCAGGGCCAGGGACACCTGCACGCCCTGGGCGAGCAGGTTGATCGTGGCCCAGGCGGCGCCGCCGGCCAGCACCACCAGGGACAGGTCCACGCGCCCCATCCCTTGCCGGCGGCCCAGGTAGGCCCGGAGCCCCGCGAAGAAGACCAGGAGCGGCACGGTGCCGGGCCCCAGGAACGCGCTCTGGGCCAGGAGCTCCCGGTGATGGGCACGCGCCCAGGCGGCGAAGTCGGCCGGGCTCGCCGAGAGCACCGACGGCCCCGCGCGCTCGAAGACCATCCCTGCCGCCCCCAGCGCCAGGGCCGCGAAGGCGGAGTACGCCGTACGTCGAGCGGGACCGATCCTCATCCGCCCACCACCCTGGCCGGCATGTCGAGCGGCAGCAGCGCGTCGTAGGTGGTCTGCATGGCTTCTCACACTCCCGCGCTCGGACAAGCAGGGTCACTGCCCGTGCTGCCCACGCTAGGGACGCGACGTGCCCACAGCCAGAGTCCGAAGGTCCTCCGTCAGCGACTCGGGTGACAGGACACCGATCGGCTCAGGGCCTCGCGAAGAGCTCGAGGGCACGGTCGACCACGACGTCGGGCCGGTCCTCGGCGACGAAGTGCGAGGCCCCCTCGACGTACTCCACCTGCAGGTCGTCGACGTACTCCTCGAAGCCGTGGAGGAACTCGGCGCGGACGTTGGGGTCGTCGGCGCCGATGACCACGTGGTCGGCGTGCGCAGCCGGCTCTTCCGGTAGGCACCGGCCACGATCCGGGCGGCTTCGGGCAGGATGAAGTGGCGGTAGAGCGATGAGACCGCCCGAGCGCGCGCTGGGTCGCGGAGGCGACCGAGGAAGATGTCGGCGTCCGCGTCGGAGACGGCGTCCTGGTCCACCCTCATTCCAAGCAGCATGTAACGCGCCATCCGCTGCTTCCCCTTCGCCAGGAGCGAGGGACCCAGGACCGGCACGGGGACCAGGAGGTCGAACCAGACGTACCTCAGGAACGCGAGGACGAACCGGACGTCGAACTCGAAGTACGGGGGCGGGATGCTGAGGGACAGGTGTCGCCGCACCCGGTCGGGGTGGCTGAGGCAGAGCTGGTAGCCGACCAGGGCCCCGACGTCATGGGAGACCAGGTCGACGCGCTCCAGCTCGAGCACGTCGAGGAGCGCCACGACGTCCGCGAGCTGCTGGTCCGGGCTGTACCCCTTGCGCGGGGCGTCGGTCCACCCTGCCCCGCGGAGGTCGGGGACGATGACGCGGTAGCGCTCGGCCAGTCCGGGGATGACCTTGCGCCACTCCCACCAGTGCTGAGGGACGCCGTGGAGGAGCAGGACCGGCTCTCCGCGGCCGGCCTCGGCGACGTGCATGCGCAGGCCGGGAAGGTCCACGTAACGGTGCTCGACGCCGTCGAGCTCGGGGAAGGCGGCCGCGACCGGTTTCGACTCCAGCCTGCCCGGCCGGGCCACCGCGCTGTGGGTTCGGGCTGAGAGTGTCATGGATCGACGCTACTACGTTCGTAGTGTCATGTCACTACAGTTATAGTCCACTGCGTGACCTCGACCAGGACGCGGGCGCTGGACGCCGCGATCGAGCTTCTCGGCACGGAGGGGCTGCGCGCGCTCACCCACGCCCGGATCGACGAGCGGGCCGGGATCCCCCGCGGCTCCACGTCCAACTACTTCCGCACGCGAGCCGCCCTGCTGTCCGGGGTCATGGACGGGATGTTGGAGCGGGAGATGGCCGACTACCCCAACGTGCCTGCACCGACCACGGCAGACGAGCTCGTGGACTGGCTCGTCGTTCTCCTCGAGCACGCGACGGTCCGCAACCGCACCTTGACCACCGCCCGGCTGGTCATGTTCATGGAGGCGAGCCACGACCCCGACCTCCGGGAGACCGTGTCCAAGGGGCGGGCCGCGATGGAGTCGTGGTTCGTGCCGACGATCGCCAGCCTCGGGGCGCGGGACGCGAAGTCGGCTTCTGATGCGATCGCCGCCTGCTTCGAGGGCCTTGTCCTGCACCGCATCGCGCGGCACGACGACACCGATCCCCGTCCTGCGTTCGAGCTCGTGGTGAGAGCCGCTCTCGCCTGAGCCGATCGGCCGCGCTGACCCGGTCTCGAGGTCGGCTCGAGGTCGGCTCAGCCGACGGGCTCGGTGACGTCGGCGACGGTCGCCTCGAGGGCCGTCACCAGCTCGCCGGCGTCGAGGCTCAGCGCGACGCCGTGCGCCCCGCCGCCCAGTGACACCGTGCCCGTCATGCTCTGGTCCGCGATCACCGGCCAGGCCGAGGTGCTCCCGAGCGGGGTGATCGTGCCGCGCACGTACCCCGTGACCTGCCGCGCCGTCTCGGCGTCCGGCATGGAGAGCCGGTTGACCCCGAGCAGCGCCCGCAGCTTCGGCCAGGCGATCTCGCGGTCCCCGGGCACGAGCACGAAGCGGTAGTCGTCGTCCGCGAGCCGCACCACGATCGTCTTGACCACTGCGGCCGGGGGCACGCCACGGGCGGCTGCCGCCTCCTCGAGTGACCTGACCGGGCCGTGCCGGGTCACCCGGTAGGCCAGCCCGAGTGCGTCGGCGGCAGCGATCGCGCGCTCCGAACGGTCCGTGTCCTCGGTCATGACGCCGATCCTACGAGCGCGGTTCGACGGGGACCGGCGGACGGACCCGGGCGAACCCGGTCAGTGACGCAGGAAGCCGCCGTCGCTGTGCAGCAGCTGCCCGTTGATCCAGGAGCCCTGCTCGGAGAGGAGGAAGCGCACGAGGTTCGCGGTGTCCCGCGGCGTGCCCAGCCGCTTGGTCGGCTGACGCTCCAGGACTGCCGCACGGATCTGGTCGTCCATCCAGCCCGTGTCGACCGGCCCGGGGTTGATCACGTTCGCCAGCAGACCATGGTCCGCGAGCTCCTCGGCGGCCGCGATGACGAGGCGGTCGAGAGCACCCTTGGTCGAGCCGTAAGGGAGGTTCCCGGCCGTGGCGTCGCTGGTCAGCGCGACGACCCGCCCGCCTGAGTCCGGCAGCTGCCGGGCCAGCGACGAGATGAGGAGCCAGGATGCGCGCACGTTGACCGCGTAGTGGCGGTCGAAGCTCTCGACCGTGGTGTCCAGGAAGCCCGAGTCCACCGACTCGCAGTGCGAGAGGACCAGTCCCGAGAGGGGGCCGAGCTGCACGACGGCCGCGTCGACGAGTCCGGCCGCCTGGTCCGGGCGTTCCAGGTCCGCAGGCAGCAGTACGACGGACCGCCCCAGGGCGCGGATGTCGTCGGTGAGCCGGTCCAGCTCGTCCGGTGACCGTGGCAGGCCCAGCCGCTCGTCGTAGGGCGCCCAGTACGAGAGCGCGAGGTCCCACCCGTCCTCCGCGAGTCCCAGTGCGATCTCGGCCCCGATGCCACCGCGGCGTCCCACGCCGGTGACCAGCGCTGCGCGTGCTGCGCCCATGAGCACCCTCCCCCCTCTGTCAGGTGTGCTGCACGCGGATCCTACGCACTCCGCGGTCGATCGAGCGTCAGCCCATGCCCTCGTCGAAGATGAGCCAGCGGCCGGAGCCCTCGTCGCGGATCAGCAGGTAGCTCCACATCTGCTGCCCGTCCTCGACCGAGGGGTCCGGATCGGACCACGTGACGTCGAACTTGACCGGCACGCGCACGATGTCGGCGGTCCGGGGATGGCCGCTCCAGCGCGGGTCCTCACGCACCGGCTCCCAGGCCTTCAGCTCGGCGACGGCCTCGACGGACCCGATCCAGGACGACTCGTAGTGCTCGCTCGTGACCAGCCGGGACGCGGTTTCCTCGTCGTTCGCATCGAGCGCATCGACGTACGCACGGACCACCTCGAGCGGACCCGCCTCGGCGTCTGGCATCGCCACCTCCCGCTCCGGCGTGGACGACGTGCAGGCGGAGAGGGCTCCTGCCATGCACACGACGGTGACGACGAGCGGGATCCTGCCCAACGTTCCTCCTGGGAACCGTGCCGGGCGCCGCACAACCGGCGACGTACCGCTTCAACGGCGTCGCCACCAAAAAGGTCACGTCGGGCGAGTCTCCTCAGACGGCGAAGTCGCGGTCCTCGGCGAGTCGTGAGTGACGGCCCGAGCTCGCCTCAGCCGGGGAGGAGCTCTTGGCTCGGCCGGGACGCATCCCCGGGCCGGGGATGTCGTAACGGCCGCGGAACACCAGGCCGAGGACCTCGGCCTCGTCGACCGCCTCCTCCAGCCACAGCTCGAAACAGGACTCGATCACCGCAAGAACCCTGGGATCACGGATGTTCACCGCGAGGGCTGCCTGCCATCCAGCGGTGAACGCCTCCAGGAGGACCTTCCGCTCGTGCTCCGACTGGGCATCCCTCATCGAGCTCTCCCTTCTCCACGATCAGGACAGCACCGCAGGCACCACCCGCGACATCCGCACATCGAGCGGTACGAACGCACAGGCGGACTAGTCCACGTGGGCCTCGGTTGTCCCCACTGCGGGCTACCCGGGCCGGCGGTCGGGTCGGGTTCAGGCCATCGAAGAACTCGGCCCTGCCATGACGGTCACCTCGGCTCTCCCGCCCATGCTTCACCGACCCACCGGTTCATGACAGGGAACTAGGTCCTGAGCCGCCCCGAACGAACGGGTCGCCGGACCTCGGTCGTCCCGCGACCCGCACGGGCGCCGCGCGGTCTCGGGTTGCGTAGTCGCGGGCCCGATGACTCGTCAGGGCCAGCAGGGCGAGGATGCTGAGAGCGATCGCGGGAAGGCCCGCCCCGATGGTCGGCTCGGGACCACCACCGATCGTGGCGACGAATGCGATCACGATCGCGACCGCGGAGTCGAGCATCAGCACGAGACGCGCCACGTTGCTGCCGAAGAAGACGGCCAGACCGAGCGCGATGTCCACCAGTCCGACGAGGATGAACGCGAGCGCGGTGGTCGCTGCGGAGTCGGCCTGTGCGTTCGAGGGAAGGACGTTGTCCGCCTCCGGCGCGATGAGGAGGATCAACGCCACGATGAGGGCCCCCAGCCCGCGAAGGCCGGCGACCATCGCCCCGAACGTCGTGGGCGCAGGGCGCTTGTCGCGACTGTCCGTGGGTCCCGAGGCGGCCTTGACGACGGCGCCGCCGGTCGCCCGGAGGTCCACCACGGGCAGATCACCGTCGGTGTCTATCGCGTCGCCTCCCCCGTTGCGGTCGTGATAGCCGGTGGAGAAGTTGCGGATGACCGCGACCGAGGCGGTCGGGCTGGCCTCGGTCAAGGTGGCGACGATGTGGTCGCGCTCGGCGTCGATGTCACCGGCGATGCGGTGGGTGACCTGGAACGTCATCAGGGACAGGCCGACACGGCGGTCGTAGGTACCTGCGGCAACCCAGTCCACGGCGTACCCACCGGGCAGCATCCAGCCCTCGGGGCAGCGCCAGAATCGCACGTGGTGCCGCTTCGCCGGGTTTCCCGCGACCTCCTGCTGGTAGGCGAAGTCCTGCTGCCTGTCGAACAGGTGGAGCGGGCTCACCGGCGCCTCGGGGTAGGTCCGCCGCGACAACGTCGAGGTCACGATGCGCATGCTGCTCGCAAGGCCCACCTCGTCGGCCTGGGTCCAGCCTGCCCGGGTCATGGCCTCGCGGATCTGGGCCTCCTCACCGAGCAGGGCCAGGTTGACCGGATCCCCGAGCAGGCCGTCGCTGGTCCGGGTGCGGCCGATGAAGTAGCCGGGCAGGTACAGGTAGGTCAGCACCCGGTGCACCCGGGGCAGCACCAGGTAGGCCACAAGAAGCCAGAACACCACGAGGAGCAGAACGTGCCAGTTCGGCCGGAAGCTCTCTCGCAGCACCAGGTAGGCCAGCCAGACCGCGGAGATCCCGGCGAACCCGAACAACAGCATGTCCAGGGTCGCCAGGGCGGAGCGACGTGCGCGTCTCACGGTGCCGGCCACGCGCCGGCAGCCATCACGAGAGGTGACGTTCTGATGTCCACGGCAACCTCGGTCCCACACGTCCGCTCGGTCTCCGGCTCACCCTGGCACCGGCGGCGGGGCTCCGGCCTCACCCGCTGAGGGTGAAACTCACGTGCCGCCGCCGACGAGGGTGGTCGTGCCGTTCTTCCAGACGACAAGGCCGCTGCAGCCGCCACGGGCACGCAGCCACTCGGCGGCTCCGGGCCCATGGGCGTAGGCGGCGGTCGCGTCGATGTCGACCCACGTCAACGACGCACCCACCACGGTCACCGAGGAGACGCCGGACGGTGCGCGGCCGGTGCGACCGTCGACGAGGTGATCCCCACGATGCGCCGTACCCGACGTCGCGACCGCGCCGTTGCCGACCGGGACCACCGCGATGAGCCGTCGTGGGTCGTGAGGGTCCTCGATGCCGATGCGCCATGGCGGCGCCTCGGCATCGACGGTCCGGCAGACCAGGTCACCTCCGGCGGAGAGACAGAAGTCCGTGGCCTCCAGCGGCCGCAGGTGTCCGGCGGCCCGCTCGAGGGCCCATCCCTTCACCACGCCGTCGGGGTCGAGCACGACCTCACCGTCAGGCCCGGGCCTTCGGATCCTGAAGGCCCCTCCGGACTCCTGCTCCGCCTGCTCGCCGAGAGCGATCACCTCGGCCACCTCGGGCGGGCAGTCCTCGAGGGCGATCTCGCCCCGGCCGAGCCGGGCGACGAAGGAGTCGGCACGGTAGGTGCTGAACACGCGGTCCACCTCGCGCAGCTCGGCCATGACTCTCCCCCATGCCGCACGCCCGGTCCCGTCGGAGGCGTGCCGGCCGCGGAGGGCGACGCTGATCGGCATGCCCATGACGTGCTCGACGTACCGGACGACCGGCTCGGGTTGTGTGAACTCGCCCGTCGGCCGCATCGACGTACTCACAGGCCCGCCTGGTCGAGCGCAGCCTGGAGTGACTGGAGGTACCCCTCGCTGGTCACGGTCGCGCCACTGACCATGTCGATGCTCGCGCTCTGCGCGTCGAGAGTGTTCTGGACCAGGATGGGCAGGGCGTAGTCGTTGATCTGCTGGTCGGTGGAGTTGCCCTCGGGGTGCTGCAGGACGGTGACGTCATTGATCCGACCACCCGCGGTCGTCACCTGCACCTGCACGGGACCCCACTGGGTCTCGACTACCGGACCGGTCACGGTGGACGCAGCCTGCTGCGCCTTCCCTCCCCCGCCGCTTCGGCCTGAGCCGGCGCCACCGGCCGCCCCGGCCGTCCCGCCGCTCCTGCCGGGGGACCCCGGGTCGAGCGTCGACGGTACGACGGTGTCCGACGTGGTCAACGCCCCCGAGGTCGAGGTGTGGTAGCCGAACAGGAGCACCACGATCGTGATCGTGCTGAGGATCCACAGGGCGATGCGTCTCATGGGTCACCACCGGAAGTTCTCGATGTGCAGCTGTTCCGAGGGGACGCCGGCCGCGACGGCGACGCGCTGGACGGTGTCGGTCCAGGCTTCGGGGCCGCAGACGTACACGTCGTGCTCGGCGATGTCGGGCACCCAGTACTGCAGAGCCGTCACGTCGTCGGCTTCCCCGACACCTCGGCCCAGCCAGGAGTCCCCGGACCTGCGATGTCCGGGAAGCCACAGCACGCGAAGTCCGCGCTCGCGCGCGAGGGTGTCGAGCTCACGCTCGAACAGCGGCCGGTCGGTGAACCGATGCAGGAGCACCGCCTCCCCCGGGGCGTAGTCGAGCCCCTCGGCGAGGGCACGCAGCGGAGCGACCCCGACGCCGGCCCCGACCAGCGCCACACGCGGTCGGGTGCGGGCCCGCCCGCTGAGCCGCCCGTAAGGACCCTCGAGGAGGACCCGCGTGCCGGGCCGGAGAGCACGGAGGCGCGCGCTGTTGTCGCCCGTCGCCTTCACCGAGATCCGCAGGCTCCGGCCGTCCGGGGCCGCTGACAGGGAGAAGGGGTTGCCCCGCGTCCAGCCGTGCCGGTCCAGGAACCGCCAGCCGAAGAACTGCCCGGCCTCCACCTGCAGGCGCTCGAGCCGCCGCCCGGTCATGTACACCGAGAACACCCCGTCGCCCTCAGGGACCACGGAGGTGACCCGGAGCCGGTGCCGGGTGCTCCGCCAGAGAGGCAATGCAACCCGCCACACGAGGACCGCTCCGGCGGCGAGCGCCCAGAAGCCCCACCAGTACACGGTGGCCACCGTGGAGGCCAGGAACTCTCTTCCGGTCCACAGCTGGTGCGGCAGGGCCAGGCCCACGCCCAGGTAGGCGTAGAGGTGAAGCAGGTGCCACGACTCGTAGCGAAGCCGCCTGCGGGAGGCCTTGATACTGGTGACCACGGTCAGGACCAGGAAAGCCGTGCCGCCGACGGCGAGCAGCATCCCCGGGTAGTCCCTCGTGAGCTGCCAGAGCGTCCCGGGCGTGCGCGCAAGGTCGCCCGCCGCGTATCCCCAGGTGATCAGCACGATGTGCGCGACCATCAGGTTGAACGACGTGAACCCGATGGTGCGGTGGTGCTTCAGCAGCCGGTCCTGGCCGAACGCACGCTCGAGCAGCGGCACCCGCGCGATCAGCAGGACCTGCACGAGGAGGAGGTTCGAGGCCACGAGGCCGGTGAGCCGGCCCGCCGAGGTCAGCCCTGTCGCCCAGCCGGTGAGGTCCGAGATCCCGCCGCCGGCCGCCCACCAGTAGGCGACGAGCACCAGACTCAGCCAGAGGGCCGCTCCTGCCACCTCCCTGGTTGCAGCGTCTGCCCGTGCGCGTCGCCCCACGGTGTCCGCGCCCGCCGCGCGGTGACCGGCGACCGTCGTCGTCCCGGATCGGCGGTACGTCGAAAGCGCGGTCATGACGAGGAGGCCCCCGGCTCGTCTTCGTCGAGCTCGACGTCGTCCAGGTCGGAAGACCCGTCCGAGTCGCTCGATCCGTCGGGCGACGTACCTTCCCCATCGCCGAACCGTGGCTGGGCACCGGAGCCGTCGTCGCCGTCGTCGTCGAGAGCCGGTGGCGGTGCCGGGAGCCGACCGGGCAGCTGCCCGGCGTCGTCGTCGCCGGGCCGGACGAGGTCCTCGACCAGCCCGACCCGGTCGGTCTCGTCGCCCGCGGATGCGTAACCCAGGGCGAACCCGCCGAGACCTCCCAGCGCCACCACCGCCACCGTCGCACCGGCCAGGGCACCCCGGCCCCGCTGCCCGAAGGGCCGGACGCGCCGGCCCGGGCCTGCCGCTTCAGGCGTTGCCGGCCGCTCGGCCGTCGTACCGGTCGAGGAAGCCGACTGGGTCGAGGAGTCCGACACCGTGGTGGGCGGTACGGGCGCCGGTTCCCAGCGGGAGCCGCTGTGCGGGGTGTCCTTGTCGTTCATGCCTTCTCCTTCCCGTGGCCATCCCTCGTCGGCCGAGGACGGCGTCATGGGACCACCGTGTCGAGGAAGCCTGGGAAAGCCGTGTCGCGGAACTGTGAGCGGGCTGTGAGTCCCGTCCGTTCAGCCTGCGGTCGTCGCCGGCTTCCCCTGCCTGGGCAGGGTCACCGTGAAGCAGGTGGCGCCGGGCGGGGAGCTGACCCTGATCTCCCCGCCGTGGGCTTCTGTGATCGCCTGTGCGAGAGACAGCCCCAGGCCGGTTCCGCCGGCACCGCGCGTGCGTGCCGAGTCGCCGCGGGTGAAGCGCTCGAAGACGCTGCCCAGCAGGGCCTCTGGGATTCCGGGCCCGTCGTCGCACACGGTCACGACGGCGGCGGTGCCGTCATCGGAAGGACGGACTCCCACGGTCACCGTCGTGCCGGCAGGGGTGTGGCGCCGCGCGTTGCTGAGCAGGTTGGTGACCACCTGGTGCAGGCGCTGTGCGTCGCCTGTGACGGTGACCGGCTCCTCGGTCAGCTCCATCGCCCACCGGTGCTCGGGAGCGACGACACGTGCGTCGCCGACCGACTCGAGCACCATCTTGGTCAGGTCCACCTCCTGGCGCTCGAGCGGTCGGCCGGCATCGAGCCGGGCCAGCAGGAGGAGGTCCTGGACGAGGGAGGACATCCGTGATGCCTCGACCTCGACCTTGCCCATGGCATGGCTCAGCTGCTCGGCGTCAGGTGGGGAGGTGCGTCGGCTCAGCTCGGCGTACCCCTGGATCGTCGCCAGAGGGGTCCGGAGCTCATGGGAGGCGTCGGCGACGAACTGCCGGACCTGCTGTTCGCTGCGGTGCCGCGCGTCGAGAGCTCGTTCGACATGGCCGAGCAGGGTGTTGAGCGCGGCACCGACCTGGCCCACCTCCGTGCGCTCGTCGGTCAGGCGGCCGGGGACGCGAGCCGTCATGCCGATCTCACCGGTGGCGAGAGGGAGCGCGGCCACCTGGTGCGCCGTCTGCGCGACCTCCCTCAGCGGCCTGAGCTGACGCCTCACGAGAAGGAGTGCTGCGGCTCCGGCTACGGCAACGCCGAGCAGCGTGAACAGCAGGTCCCAGCCGACGAGGCTGCGCACCGTGTCGTCGACTCTCCCGGTCGGCAGGCCGGTGACCACGGTCGTGTCGCCGGAATCGGTGGCGAGGACGCGATAGCTCCCGAGTCCCGGCAGCTCGACCGTGCGCGGGGTGCCGTCGGCCTCGACAGCGGTGAGCGTGCGTACGGCGTCGGCGGACAGGGCCTGCCGGTCGCCGCCTGAGGTGATCACCTCTCCGCCGGCCACGTTGCCGCTCAGGTAGACCGTCACGGTGCCCGGGCCCTGCCCGAACGCCGCTTCGATCTCCGGTCGCTCCGATCGCTCCTCCGACTCCTCCTCCGCTTCCTCGTCGTGTGGCGGGAACGACGGACCCTCCCGGAAGGCGCCGACGGCGCGGACCGAGGCCTGGTCGACCTCGGTGTCGAGCTGACCGGTCAGGTAGACGCGGATCGCCGTCGTCGTCGCGGTAGCGATCAGAAGGCTCACGAGGGCGACCAGGGCCACAGCGGTGACGACGAGACGACCCGTGAGGGAGGTGGGAAGGACCCTGGGCACGTCTCAGCCCGCAGGCTTCAAGACGTAGCCGGCACCACGCATGGTGTGGATCATCGGTTCCCGCCCGGCGTCCACCTTCTTGCGCAGGTAGGAGATGTACAGCTCGACGACGTTGGCCTGACCACCGAAGTCGTAGTCCCAGACCCGATCCAGGATCTGTGTCTTGGACAGCACACGGCGCGGGTTGCGCATCAGGAACCGAAGCAGCTCGAACTCGGTTGCGGTCAGGTTGATCTCGTCACCGCCGCGGAAGACCTCATGGCTGTCCTCGTCGAGCTTGAGGTCACCGACGGACAGCACCGAGCTCTCCCGCCGGTCGGTCGCCCCTGCCCGTCGCATGAGGCCACGAAGGCGGGCGACGACCTCCTCCAGGCTGAACGGCTTGGTCACGTAGTCGTCGCCTCCGGCCGTCAGCCCCGCGACCCGGTCCTCGACGGCGTCCCGCGCGGTCAGGAAGAGAACCGGTACGTCGGGTAGGTGGGCGCGAAGGCGACGAAGCACCTCCATACCGTCGAAGTCGGGCAGCATGATGTCGAGGACGACGGCGTCCGGGCGCATCTCCTTGGCCGCTGACACCGCCTTGCGTCCCGTGTGCGCCAGCCTCGTCTGCCAGCCCTCGTTACGCAGCGCCATGCCGAGGAGCTCGGCGATGTTGACCTCGTCGTCCACGATCAGGATGCGCAGGGGCGACCCGTCGCTACGGGTCAGCGGGGCGGGCGCCTGGCTCACACACCCACCATGCCGCACCAGGGTCTCGAAGTTCCTGGGAAGATCCTGTGAGCGGGCTGTGAGCTCACCAGCCGACCAGCGTCAGGATTCACGCCTGAGCCCATGCGCACCGGCCGACCACCTCGGGAACGACAAACGGCCGGACCCACAAAATGTGGGTCCGGCCGTCCGCGATGTCCTGAGACATCACACAGTGGAGCTGGCGGGAATCGAACCCGCGTCCTTCGGCGCTGATCCAGGGCTTCTCCGGGTGCAGTCTGCGATGTCGTTTTCTCAGTCCCGGCACTCGCACAGACACGTTGCCGACAGACTCAGCCACAAAATTGTCCCGGTGACCCCCTGTGGCCAGGGATCACCAGCAAGCCTCCTAAATGAGGTCAGGATCTGAGCCGGAGGCGGCGCTCAGTCTGACCCGTTCACCAGTCGCTCAGGCGGCGAGGGCGAACGAACTGCGCTGGTTGTTGGCAGTTATTGGTTTCCAAGGATCGTTTACGAGATGACCTTGGATCCTCGACCCGCTTCCCCTGGAACTAACGTCCCAAGTCGAAACCGATCAGCCCCTCTTGAGTTTTCAAACAGTGATGACACTGTAGCCGTTCCAACCGACAGGACGCAGCGGGTATTCCCTCCACAGGCTCCGCGTCACCTCTTGACCGGCTACGGACAGGACGGGAGAATCGAACATACGTTCGAATCGACGCGAGGGAGGCTCCAGATGAGTCGGACGCTTCCCAGCGTCGCAGAGCTGGAGGCCTTCCTGACGCGCCTGTCCGGAACGGCGGAGGTGGCATCCGACACCGAGCGCATCGACCTCATCGCCGAGCTGGAGAAGCTCAAGGGCGCCGCGGCGGCAGCCCAGGCGAGGCTCACCGTCGCGTTCGACGCGTCACAGCGGAAGGAGCAGGCCGCCCAGGGTGTCCCGGCGAAGAAGCAAGGCCTCGGCGTCGCCGGCCAGGTGGCCCTGGCACGCCGAGACTCCCCCACCAAGGGGGCGCGACACCTCGGCCTGGCGAAGGCGTTGGTCCACGAGATGCCGCACACCCTTCGGGCCCTCGCCGCGGGTCGGATCAGCGAGTGGCGCGCAACGATCCTCGTGCGTGAGACCGCGGTCCTCAGCGCTGAGCATCGGAGCTCAGTCGACGCCGCCCTGGCTGACAAGATCGGCGACCTCGGCGACGCGGGCGTCAAGCGCGAGGCGATGAAGCTCGCCTACCAGCTCGATCCCGGGTCAGTGCTGCGGCGGACCCGGCGCGCCACACGAGGAGCGCCGGGTCTCCATCCGCCCTGCGCCCGACACGATGAGCTACGTCACCGGCCTGCTCCCGGTTGCACAGGGAGTAGCCGTCCATGCGGCGCTCACCAAGCACGCCGACGCGCTCCGTGCCGCAGGCGACCAGCGGAGCCGCGGCCAGATCATGGCCGACACGTTCGTCGAGCGACTGACAGGGCAGGCTCGCGCCGGTGACGTTCCGGTCGAGGTCCAGCTCGTGATGACCGACCGCACACTCTTCGGCGGCGACGACACGCCTGCTCGGATCGTCGGCCACGGCCCCATCCCGGCGGCACTGGGTCGTGCCCTCGTCCGGGCGGGTTCGGCCGGCGAGAAGGCACGAGTCTGGGTACGCCGTCTCTTCACCAACCCGGTCACCGGGGACCTCATCGCCATGGACTCCCGTCGACGCGAGTTTCCGGTGGGGCTGCGCCGCTTCTTCGTCATCCGTGACGAGGTGTGCCGCACCCCGTGGTGCGACGCCCCGATCCGGCATGCCGACCACGTGCTCCGAGCAGCCGACGGCGGCGAGACGTCCGCGGTCAACGGTCAGGGCCTCTGCGAGGCCTGCAACCAGGCCAAGGAGGCGCTCGGCTGGGAGACCGCGGCGACTCGGGCGGGCCCTGGCCACCCGGTCACCATCAGGACGCCCACGGGCCACAGCTACACGTCCATGCCACCCGACCTCCCCGGAGGCCGACCACCCCTCGCGGCGGTACGACGCAGCACCGGCTATGCACCGAGCGTGGCGGAGGAGCGACTGGAGCGCCTCCTGGTCCCGGCCTGAGGAGGCCCAGGCCCGCGACAACCTATTCGCCGCGGAGCCCCTTGGGGAGGTGGCGCCGACCCGTCAGATGACGGTCGTTCTCGAAGGGGCGCTCACGTGCGGCATGGTGCCTGCCTCGGTCCTGCCTCCTGGAGCGCAGCTCCAGCCCGACAACGACAGCGACCAACGCCGCGACCACGAACCACATCATGACGAGCCCCCGTTCTTTCGTGCCGAGTCTAGGGACAGCGCCGCTCCGGGTCAGCCGAGGAGCGCCGCGGCGTTCTCCCAGCACACCTTGCGGAGCCACTCCTCCCCCATCCCGAGCCGTTCGAGCGACTCGACCTGGTGGGCATAGGGATACGGGATGTTCGGGAAGTCAGACCCGAGCAGCACCTTGTCGGCGAGGTCGCGCAACCGCGGTCGCAGCTCGTCGGGGAACGCCGCCATCTCCTCGAAGAAGTCGGTGAACGCCATGGTCGTGTCGAGGTGGACCCGCTCGAAGCGCTCAGCCATCTCGAGGAACTCGACGTACTCCGGCGCCCCCATGTGGGCCATGACCGCGGTGAGCCGGGGATGCCGCTCGAGCACCTCGAGCACGGGCCCTGGGCCGGTGTTCTCGTTGGGGACCGGCCCGGAGCCGGCGTGGATCACGACCGGAGTCCCCGCGTCCGCGATCTGTCCCCAGACCTTGTCCAGGTAGGTGTCCCGCACGTCGAAGTCACCGACCTGCACGTGGACCTTGAAGATCTCGACGCCCTCGTCGATGGCGTCCGCGACGTAGTCGGCGGCCGACGGCTCGGGGAAGAAGGTCGCGGAGTGCAGACACTCGGGCACCTCACGCGCGAACGACCTGGCCCAGTCGTTGAGGTACCCGGCGATCCCCGGCTTGTGCGCGTAGGGCAGCGCCGAGAACCGCCGTACACCGAGAGCGCGGAGCTGCTGCGACACGCTCCTCGTCCGTGCCGCGATACGCGATCGGCCACGGACGACCGATCAGAGGGCCGGCCGTGTCGAACTGCTCCCACACCTTCGCCATGATGTTCGGCGGCAGGAAGTGCACGTGGACGTCGTACAGCCCCGGGATCCCGAGGCGCTCGGTCCAGGCAGGCACCTCGGCGTCGGTCAGGCTCACGCCATGCCCTTCATCCGCCGGCCCACCGCCTGCTCGGTCTCTCGCTTGGCCTGCCGCTCGGCGAGCGCGTGCCGTTTGTCCCAGGTCTTCTTGCCCTTGGCCAGGGCGATCTCGACCTTGGCCCGGCCGTCCTTGAAGTACAGCGACAGCGGCACCAGGGTGAGGCCCTTCTCGTTCACGCGGGACTCGATCTTGTCGATCTCGTGGCGGTTGAGCAGCAGCTTGCGCTTGCGACGTGCCGAGTGGTTGGTCCAGGTGCCCTGGGCGTACTCCGGGATGTGCACACCGTGGAGCCAGGCCTCGCCCTCGTGGATCTCGGCGAAGCCGTCGACCAGGGACGCCCGGCCGGCGCGCAGGGACTTCACCTCGGTGCCGGTGAGCACCAGCCCCGCCTCGTAGGTGTCCTCGATGTGGTAGTCGTGCCGCGCCTTCTTGTTCTGCGCGATCAGCTTCTGCCCCTGCTCCTTGACCATGACCCGATTGTGTCAGGCGAGGACAATTCAGTTTCCCGGCGGTTTCGCCGGACGGACCGTCAGAGCCAGTGCATCGGGTTCACGGTGGCGCCGTTCTCGAACACCATGAAGTGCAGGTGGCAGCCCGTGGAGTAGCCGGTGTTGCCGACGTAGCCGATCACGTCGCCGCGCTCGACCTTCTGCCCGACGTACGTCGCGTAGGAGCTGAGGTGGTTGTACGCCGTACCGAGGCCGACGCCACGGTGGTAGCCGTTGTCGATGATCACCCGGTTGCCGTAGCCCTCGTTGTAGTACACCGCGATGACCCGGCCCCCGGCGGCTGCCGTGACCGGCGTACCGCAGCTCGCGCCGAAGTCGGTGCCGTCGTGGAGGGTCCACCGCTTGTAGACCGGGTGGAGGCG
Organism: uncultured Actinomycetota bacterium; assembly: GCA_963701425.1. Taxonomy (GTDB): domain Bacteria; phylum Actinomycetota; class Actinomycetes; order Propionibacteriales; family Nocardioidaceae; genus Nocardioides_C. The sequence goes on from CAVPAG010000018.1 coordinate 1,236,381, forward strand.
CATGCCGTACGACGAGGTGATGTACCCGTCGACCGGGTAGTCCAGGAAGCCGTTGGACTCCTTGGCGGCATCCGCTGCGGCAGCGGCCGCGTCTGCCGCGGCGCGGGCGGCTGCGGCCTCGGCACGGCGCCGGGCTGCCTCTGCCCGCCGCGCCAGCATGTCGGAGATCCGGTCGCGCTCCTGCTGCAGGCCGCGCAGCATCTCGAGGTCCGCACGCTTCGCGGCCGCGGCGGCGTCGTGGGCCTCGGCCCGGGCGGCGACGAGGTTCGAGACCGCCTTCTCGGCGTCCTCTGCCTTGGCCTCCAGCACCTTCTTGCGCTCGAGGTTCTCGGCGGCCTCGCGACGCTTCTCGGCGACCTCCTCCTTGGCCGCCTCGACCTCCTCCTCCTTGACGGTGAGGAGCACGCGGGTCGCGTCGAGCCGGTCGAGCGTGACCGACTCCTTGTCGAGGACGTTGCGCACGGAGTTGAGCTGGCTGGTCAGCTCAGCAGGGTCCTGAGAGGTCAGCACCATCGACAGGCCGAGGAGGTTGGGGTCGCCCTGCTGGTAGTTCTGGACCGCGATCTGCCCGAGGACCTCCTCCTGTGCGGCGAGCTCGGCCTTTCCCTCGGCGAGGTCCTCGCGCGCGTCGCTCAGGCGCAGGATCGCCTTGTCGAGTGCGGCCTGCATGCGGCGGTCGAGCACGATCGCGACGGCGAGCTCCCCGCGGGTCTTGGCCAGGTGCGCCTGGGCGGCGTCCAGCTGGACCTGGGCCGCTTGCAGCGCCTCCGTCGCAGCGAGGAGCTGCGCACTCGACTGGTCGAGGTCGTCGAGGGTCGCCGAGATGTCGCCCTTGACACGCTCCTGGCGGTCGCGCAGGTCATCAGCCGAGGCCAGCGGGATAGCAGCGAAGCTCAAGAGCATGCTGCCTGCCGCCAGAGCGGCTATCACGCGGCGACGGGGGGTGCAGGGGAAGTTGCGTACCACCGGTCTGCCTTAGCTGTCGTCGATGCTTGAGCCTTCGACGTTAACTGGCTTTACCTAGACTTTTAGGTATTTCCGGGTCATTGCGAGAGTCGGCACCAACGTGAGCATCAGTCCGATGAGCGCGATCCACCCGACTGCCCACAGCCCGTCGGACCAGTCGATCCAGGCGACGATGTTCGAGGTCGGCCGGAGCATCTGGTAGATCACGAAGTACACGAACGCCACGATCGCGGCGCTGGAGAGCAGTACGCCGATCAGCGCGGCCACCAGGGCCTCCATCAGGAACGGCAGCTGGATGTAGAGGCTCGAGGCGCCCACCAGCCGCATGATCCCGATCTCCCGCCGGCGCGCGAACGCCGCGAGTCGGATGGTGTTGCCGACCTGGAGCACGGCCGCGAAGATCAGGAACACCGCGATACCGATCGCGCCCCACTTCATCACGTTCATCCAGAAATAGATCGGTTTGAGCACCTCTCGCAGGTCGCGGACCGTGTTCACGCCCTCGAGGCCGGCGACCTGGCTCTTGATGCCCATGAACTTCTCGGGGTCCTTGAGCTGGACCCAGTAGGACTCCTGCATGTCCGAGGGCCGGATCGACTCGTAGACGCGCTGCTCGGTCTCGTCGTTGGAGACGTAGGCGCTGCGCCACTTGTCGTAGGCCTCCTGCTTGCTCTGCATGCGCCAGGAACTGACCTCGGGGTGCTCATCGAGGACGGTCTCGATCTCCTTCTTCTGAGCCTGGGTCGCCTCCCCGTCGACGCAGTTGGCAGTCGTGGAGTTCTGGTTGCAGAGGAAGACGGTGATCTGGAGCTTGCTGCCCCAGTACTGCTCGGCCTTGTCGGCCTGCGCGTTGAGCAACAGGCCCATCCCGACGAGGGTCAGCGAGACGAAGATCGTCACGATCACCGCGATCGTCATGGAGACGTTGCGCTTGAGCCCGTTGCCGAGCTCGGAGAAGACGTAGGTCAGCTGCATCGAGTGGGGTTCCTCGGTCCTTGGTCAGGTGGCCTGGTCAGTGCTGGTAGCCGTAGACACCACGCGACTGGTCGCGCACGATGTGGCCGCCGGCGAGCTCGATCACGCGCTTGCGCATCTGGTCGACGATGCCCGCGTCGTGGGTCGCCATGATCACGGTGGTGCCGGTGCGGTTGATCCGGTCGAGGAGCTTCATGATCCCGACCGAGGTGTTCGGGTCGAGGTTTCCGGTGGGCTCGTCGGCGATCAGGATCATCGGCCGGTTCACGAAGGCGCGGGCGATCGCGACACGCTGCTGCTCGCCACCCGAGAGCTCGTCGGGCATCCGGTCGCCCTTGCCCTCGAGACCGACGAGCTCGAGGGTCTCGGGAACCACCTTGTTGATGTGCGTCCGCGGCTTGCCGATGACCTGGAGCGCGAAGGCGACGTTCTCCGAGACGGTCTTGTTCGGCAGCAGCCGGAAGTCCTGGAACACGGTGCCGATCTGGCGGCGGAGGCCCGGGACCTTCCAGCCGGCCAGCCGGTTGATCTCCTTGCCGGCGACGTACACCTTGCCGTGGGTGGGGCGCGCCTCGCGCAGCACCAACCTCAGGAAGGTGGACTTGCCGGAGCCGGAGGCACCGACCAGGAACACGAACTCCCCCTTGTCGACCTCGACGCTCACGTCGTCGAGTGCTGCGCGGCTCTGGCCGGCGTAAGTCTTGGTGACGTTCTCGAACCGAATCACGGGCGTTGGGTTGGCCGGGCTCGGGGACACAGGGGTTCACGCGAACGCTGCTCAAGCTCGGGCAGTGAGGGCGTATCCGACCAACAGTTGAGTTTAGGCGACCCGCCCCAACCGCCCTAACAGGGCGACCGGCTCGGTGTTTCGCCTACGTTGGTGTCATGCCGCCTCGCACCGCTCGTCCTGTGCGCGTGCGGCGTCGGTTCCTCCCGCCGCTCCTGGCCCTGACCCTCCTCGCAGGCGCGTGCACCTCCTCCCCCGAGCCGCCCGAGCCGTCCGGTGCGAGCTCGGTGGGGCCCAGCGACGCGCACCTCGACCTGAGCGGCCTGCCGGTGCCGCGCGTCCCCTTCTGCGACGTGCTCGCCGAGGACGACGTCGCCCAGGCCCTCGACGGACGGGTCGCCGGCACCGACCACTACGCCAACGGCGACGAGGTCGAGGTCAGCCCCGGCTACGTCGACGTCTCGCACGAGTACGGCTGCGTGTTCGAGGCCGCGGACGGGACCTCGGCGAAGGTGTGGGTGTTCGCGCGTCCCGTGACGCGGGGCGAGGCCCGGTCGCTGGTACGTCGCGCGCGCCGCGGGCGCGACTGTGCCTTCCCCGAGTCGATCGGGTTCGGCTCCCCCGGCCTGACGTCGGTGTGCGAGGTCCCGGGGGCCGACCCCGACGTCGGGCCCCTGGTGCGGGCGCGGCTGGAGGGGCTCTTCGGCGACAGCTGGGTCGGCTGCGAGGTCGCCGAGCCGCTCGAGGCAGCCGGCACTCGGACGGGGCCGCGGGCCGACGTCGTGCAGCGTGCGGACCAGTGGTGCACCGAGGTCGTGACGACGGTGGCCGGCCAGGGCTGACCGCCCCTGGTCGTCGTACCTGAGGCGGTCCCAGAACGTCTCCCGCTGGTACCGTGGAACCGGCGTTCCGCACGCCAGACCTCCTTCACCGGCAGCCTGCGCCTGTCGGCGATCCGTGGAGGCAGAGGTGACCCGATGTCATCGCGGTCGGCACGGTCCTGGCTCGGAGTCGATCGAACAGGTGGCCGTCGTACCGGGGCGCAGGGACGGCACGACGCGGGCTGCCGAGGAAGTTCGACGATGACCGAGAACAAACAGCTCAAGGCGAGGGTCCGCGACCGCATGGCTCGCACCGGCGAGTCCTACACGACGGCCCACCGCCATGTCGTGTCAGGCCGCTCCACGACCGGCGTCCCCGGTGTCCCCGGTGTGGTGGCCGGCTACGACGGCTTCACCGACCACACCCACCGCCCGTCGGCACTGGCGAGCCGCATGCTCACCCAGGCAGGCTGCGACGTCACCGAGACGATGGCCTGCGGGCTCGGTGGCGGGATCGGGTTCATGTACGCCGTCTTCGAGTACAGGCAGCTCGACCACCCGCTCCTCACGATCGTGGCGCAGCACCACCCTGCACCTTGGCTGGAGACCGCTGCCGGCCACCTGGGCGTCCCCACGATGACCCAGCACTCCTCCGCGACACGGGCGGCCGTCGGGAAGCTCGAGAAGGCGCTGGCGGACGGGAAGCCGGCCCAGATCCTCGTGGCGAAGGGTGAGCTGCCCTGGCACCCCGCGGGCAGTCCGATGGAGGCGGCCGACCCGTACGCCGTCGTGGTCGCGGGCACGCGGGACGGCTCGTTCCTCGTCGACGACGTGCCGGGCGGTCCTCAGCTCGTCGACGGAGACGTCCTCGGCCTGGCGTGGGCAGCCCACCGCAAGGGGCGTCACGAGATGACCACCGTGGCGGAGGTCCTCGACGGGCCGGACCTGACGAGTGCCGTCCGGCAGGCCCTGACGTTGACCGCCGACCACCTGACCGGGCCGGTCCTCGGCAACGCGTTCGACGTGAACTTCGGCCTCAGCGGCATGGCGAGGCTCGCGAAGGACCTCCGGGACACCCGGACCAGGTCCGGCTGGACGGCGCGGTTCTCGGACGAGCCGGGGTTCAGGTACGTCACCGCGCGACTGGCCGAGTGCCTCACCTCGGCATACACGGCACCGGGAGCGACCCGGCCGCTGTACGCCGAGTTTCTGGAGGAGGCTTCGGGCCTCCTGGACGCGCCGAGGCTGAAGAGCGCCGCGGAGGCGATCGCCTCGTCAGGCGCGGAGTGGCAGGCCATCGCCGACAAGGCGCGGGCCGCGGCCGAGGAGCACCCTTCAGCGGCCTCCCCCGGCGAGGTCTTCACCGAGCTGGCACGTCATGTCGACACTGCCGCCGAGCACGAGCTCCGGGCCGTTGAGCTGATCCGTCTCGTCGTGCCGAGCTAGGTGCGGCGGGCGCGCGGCGGCGCCGGACAGCTCAGTTCTGGGGTGCTTTGTCGGCGCCGCTGCGCCAGCGGATGCCTGCCTCGAGGAAGGCGTCGATGTCACCGTCGAAGACCGCCTTCGGGTTGCCGGCCTCGTACTCGGTGCGCAGGTCCTTCACGAGCTGGTACGGGTGCAGCACGTAGTTGCGCATCTGGTCGCCCCACGAGCCCTGCACGTCGCCGCGCAGCGAGTCGAGATGCGCGCGCTCCTCGGCCTTCTTCAGCGCGAGCAGCTTCGCCTTGAGGATGACCATCGCGCTGGCCTTGTTCTGAAGCTGGCTCTTCTCGTTCTGGCAGCTGACCACGGTGCCCGTCGGGATGTGCGTGAGGCGGACCGCCGAGTCGGTGGTGTTGACCGACTGGCCGCCCGGACCGGACGAGCGGTAGACGTCGACGCGGATCTCCTCGTCGGGGATCTCGATCTCGTCGGTCTGCTCGAGCACCGGCACGACCTCGACGGCCGCGAAGGAGGTCTGGCGGCGGCCCTGGTTGTCGAAGGGGCTGATCCGCACGAGGCGGTGGGTGCCGGCCTCGACCGAGAGGGTGCCGTAGGCGTAGGGCGCGTGGATTGCGAAGGTGGCGGACTTCAGGCCCGCCTCCTCGGCGTAGGAGGTGTCGAAGACCTCGACGGGGTACTTGTTGCGCTCGGCCCAACGGGTGTACATCCGCATCAGCATCTCGGCGAAGTCGGCGGCGTCGACACCACCGGCTCCGGAGCGGATCGTCACGAGAGCCTCACGCGCGTCGTACTCCCCGGAGAGGAGCGTGCGCACCTCGAGCAGCTCGACTGCCTTGTGGATGCGATGGAGCTCGGCCTCGACCTCCTTCAGCGAGTCCGCGTCGTCCTCCTCCTGCGCGAGCTGGAGCAGGGTCGAGAGGTCGTCGATGCGGCTCTGGAGCGAGGTGAACCGCTCCAGCTCGCCCTGGAGGGTGGAGAGGCGACCGGTGATCTTCTGCGCGTTCGACTGGTCGTCCCACAGGTCGGGGGCGGCCACCTGCTCACCGAGCTCGGCGATCTCCTTGCGCATGTCGTCCACGTCGAGCACCTGCTCGATCGTGTGCATGGTCGCCTGAAGCTGCTTGATCTGGGTTGCGAAGTCGGGGCCTGCCACGTCGCAAGAGTACGCGACAGGGTGTAGCGCAGCCATCTGACCTCGATGGCTGCGCCACACCCTGTCCGTGTCGCGCGGGACGGGTGGTGGAAGCCCGGCTCAGGTCCCTTCGCTGCCCACACCGAAGGATTTCGGCCCGGCCGCACCGCTCGGGGTCGAGGTGGCGTTCGGCGCGGTGCCGGCCGGGGTGGAGGAGCCGCCGTGGGCCTGTTCCTTGGCCTTCCCGACAGCGGTGTCGGCAGCGTCCTTGGCCGCGTGCTTGGCCTGGTCCACCTTGTCCTGGACCGTCGGGTTGTTCCGCAGCTTCCTGGCCTGCTCGGCGATCTGGTCGTAGCGCTCCCGCCCGGCCTTCGCGCCGAGGACGTAACCGACCGCGCCGGCACCGACGAGCATCAGCTTCTTCATCATCTTCGTCTTCCTTCCTTCTCGCTCTCGACTTCCATACCCGGGGAGAGCGGTCTCATTCGGGCTTCCCTGTGCCCGGCTGGCTCGCGGCCGTGCATGGCGCCACCGGGCGACGGGTAAAGGCGGCGTACGACCGAACCTTCCGAGGAGAGGAGTCGTCATGTCCCCCAAGGCGTGGAGCGAGAAGCGCGAACGGCAGTACGAGCACATCAAGGAGGGCCTCGAGGAGCGTGGCCGCGACGAGGACACCGCCGAGGAGATCGCGGCCCGGACCGTGAACAAGGAGCGGGCGCAGTCCGGCGAGTCCAGGGAGAGCAGCCGTACGTCGACCGAAGACATCTCCCCGGGGCGGCGCGGAGGTCTACGCTCCCACAAGGGCTCCGGTGGGCGGACCCGAGAACAGCTCTACGAAGAGGCGAAGCGCAAGAACATCGAGGGGCGATCGAAGATGAGCAAGGCTGAGCTCGAGAAGGCGGTTGGTCGCTGAATGGAGACGAACGCGTCGTACTGGATGGTGTCGGCGGAGACACCGGACCACCCCATCCTCGACGAGGACATCACCGTCGACGTCGCTGTGGTCGGTGCCGGGATCGCCGGGCTCAGCGTGGCCGCGGAGATCGCGCGCACCGACCGCTCCGTCGCCCTCCTGGAGGCCGGGGGGATCGCGGCCGGGGTGACCGGTGGCACCACCGCGAAGGTCTCGGTGCTCCACGGCACCATCTACCACCACCTCGCCGAGAAGCTCGGTGAGGAGGCCGCAGAGGCCTATGCCACCAGCCAGACACTGGCGATGGAGCACGTCGCCGACACGGTCAAGCGGCTCGGCATCGACTGCGACCTCGAGCGGCAGCCTGCCTACGTGTACTCCGAGTCCGAGTCCGAGGTCGACATGCTCCGCCGCGAGGCGGACGCCGCCCGGCGCGCGGGGCTCGCAGCGACGTTCACGCACGCCACCGGCCTCCCCTTCCCGGTCAGCGGCGCGGTCCGGGTCGAGGACCAGCTCGTCTTCCACCCGCGCAAGTACCTCCGCGCGGTCGCCGAGGAGTACGTCGAGCAAGGGGGCCTGATCTTCGAGAACACCCGCGTCACGGACCTCACCGAGGGCACGCCCTGCGTGCTCACCACCGAGGCGGGACACCGGGTCACCGCGCGCGAGGTCGTCGTGACCACGCACTACCCCGTCTTCGACCGCTCGATGATGTTCACCCGGCTGACCCCGAAGCGCGAGTTCGCGATCGCCGGAGTCGTCGAGGAGTCGGCCGACCCTCGCGCGATGTACGTCTCCACCGGCCAGGACACCCGGTCGCTGCGCGGCGCGCCGTACGACGGAGGCCGCCTCCTGATCGCGACGGGCGCACCGTTCACGCCGGGCGACGCCAAGGCGCCCGAGCGTCTCGCGGAGCTCAAGGCCTGGCTCACCGACCGGTTCCCTGTCGACGAGGTCCGCTTCACGTGGGCGGCGCAGGACAACTTCAGCGGCGACAAGGTGCCGTTCATCGGTCCCCTCCATCCGGGCGCGAAGCACGCTTGGGTCGCCACGGGCTTCGGCGGCTGGGGCATGACGAACGGTGTCCTCGCCGGTCTCATGCTCCGCGACATGCTCGCCGGTGGGCCCGCGCCCTGGGCGAGGATCTACGACACCCGCCGCGTCCACCCGGCGCTGGAGGCGAAGACCGTCGTCACCTCCGGCGCTCGTTCCATGGCCGGTCTCGCGGGCAACGCCGGCGCACGGGTGAAGGCCAAGCTCAGGAAGGTGCTCTCGACCGAGGAGCTCGGTCCCGGCGAGGCCGGCATCGTCAGCGACGGCCGGGGCGAGTGGGCAACCTACGTCGACGAGGAGGGTGCGGCGCACGCCGTCTCCCCGACCTGCACGCACCTGGGCTGCCTGGTCTCGTTCAACGGCGTGGAGAAGGCGTGGGAATGCCCTTGTCACGGCTCCCGTTTCGATCTCGACGGCGCGGTCCTGCAGGGCCCCGCCACCCGACCCCTGAGGAGACGCGAAGATGAAGAGTGAGCCCGACCAGAGCAACGGCGGCTCATCGAGCTCGGGCCAGTACGGCCAAGCCTCAGGCGGGAACGACGAGGACAAGCACGAGCAGCTCACGCGCAACCTGAACGAGCTCCTCCAGGAGCTGCGCGTCATGCAGACCGGTGTGCAGATCCTCACCGGCTTCCTGCTGACCGTGCCCTTCACGTCCCGCTTCACCGACCTCGGCTCGCTGCAGAAGTGGGTGTACCTCGGCGTGCTCAGCGGCTCGGTGATCGCGACCGCCCTGATCGTCGCCCCCGTGGCCTTCCACCGCACGCTCTTCCGGCAGGGCGAGCGCGAGTGGATCGTCGAGTCGGCCAACCGCGCCGCTCAGGCCGGCCTGGCTGCCCTGGCCATCACCATGGCAGGCGTGGTGTGGCTGGTCTTCGACGTGGTGATCGGTGCACCCGAGTCCCACCTGGCCGGAGGGTTGTCGCTCGCCCTCTTCGCCCTCCTGTGGGCGGTCCTGCCCATCACCTCACGCCGCCGCTTCGGCTGAGCGGGGAGCGCGGCTCCGTCCGCGACGACGCAGAAATGGGCGAGAACGACAGCTCTGCTCGATGCAGAGCGGTCGTTCTCGCCCACTCTTCGTTGCGTCAGGCCAGCTCGGTCCTCAGGTCGGAGAGGATCCTCGACAGCAGCCGCGAGACCTGCATCTGGGTCACCCCGATGTCCTGCGCGATCTGCTCCTGGGTCCACCCGTAGAAGAACCGCAGCTCGATGATCCGACGGTCCCGCTCCTTGAGCCGGCGCACCGCCGGACCCAACAGGATCCGCGCCTCCGCCCGACCCAGGTCGGCATCCTCACCACCGAGCAGCTCCCCCAACGACCCACTACCGTCCTCACCCACCGGCACATCCAACGACGCCGGGGTGAAACAACCATCGGCCGCGAGCGCCTCGATCACCGAGTCCACATCGATACCGAGGAACTCCGCCACCTCCCGCGGCTTCGGCGACCGGTGCAGGCGACTGCGACAGCTCGTTCGAGGCCCGCGAGATCTGCGCCTGCAGCTCCTGGATCCGACGCGGCGGACGCACCGTCCACCCGAAGTCACGGAAGTACCGCTTGACCTCACCGGTCACCGTCGGCACCGCATAAGACAGGAAGTCCCGCTCATACGCAGGGTCGAACCCCTGCACGGCCTTGACCAGACCGACATAGGCGGCCTGCAACAAGTCATCCCGCGAAATACCCCGGTCGCGGTACCGGGAGGCGATGGCACGCGCCACGCCCATGTTGAGAACGACGATCTCGTCGCGCAGCCGCTTCTTCTCCACCTCGTCGGTGGTCTCGGCGATCTGCCCGAGAAGACGGGCGGTGATCTGGCTGCGATGGGCCTCGGTGACCTGGTCGGTCTGGGCCGCGGATCCTTCCAGTACGTGCTGTTCAAGCTCAGGCGAAGCGGTCATTGCTTACTACCTACTTCTGGATTGATCTGTTCGTGGCACTTTTGCTTGACCACGTTGTTGCACTCAATCACTTCCGGCACCGGCCATCAAGGCCGGTACGGCCGTACAAACACATCCTGTCCCGGTTTGACCTGACTCAAACATCCTGGTGGTCCATAGTCTCTTCGCACTAGAGATCCAGGGCTTCGAGAGCGATTCAGGGGCTCACCGCGATGACGGCCGCCGCCGTGGCTCTGACCGGGACACCCCCCTGGGCCACACCCGGCAGGGGCAGCGGCAGGTCGAGCGGCGCCCCGACCCGCACGACGACCCGCTCCCCATCGGTCTCCACGGAGTGGCTCAGCCCCGGGTACCTCTGTCCCGCGCGGACCGACACGAGGTAGGCCTCGACCAGCGCTCTGGCTGCCTGTGGGTCCACGGTCGCGCGCTCTCCCAGCCCGGCCGTGTAGACCTGCTCGCCCTGGAGCCCGTCGGCTGCGGCGAGGGCTGCACCGTCGGCAAGCGAGCTCAGCGCCTGACGTCGCAGGTAAGCCGCAGAGGCGTCGACCACGACCACGACCGCCATCGCGATGACGAGGACGAACCCGATGATCAGGACGGTCGTCTGGCCGCGCTCGTCGCGACGGAGGGACTCCCCAGACGAGGTGCGTCGCTCGTCCGAGACTCCACACAGCGCTCGCACCATCGCTGGGGCTCTCATGGCCGGTCCTCGCGGAAGGTGCCGTAAGGAACGGTGTGCTCGGCCTCGACCCGGATACTGGGCCGCTGCCCGCCGAGCACCGCCGGTAGGAGGGGAAGCGCGACCGGGTAGGCGACGCCGACCGTGACCACGGAGCCGGGCGCCAGACAGTTGGACGGGTCGGGAGCACACGCAACCTCGAGCGAACGCCGGTCGACCTCGAGGTCCTGGTCGCGCAGCGCGAGGGCTGCGGCCGCCGCTGCGTGGTCCATCGCCGTGGCCTCGCTCGGCGCCTGCGTGAACGCACGTCCGGCTGCTCGCGCGGCGGTGCTGACGCCGAAGGCTGCCCGCTGCACCTCGAAGACGGTCAGCACGATGTACAGCAGCGGCACCATCAGCAGGATCGCCAGCCAGGTGAACTCCACCAGGGCGCTCCCCCGTTCCTCCCCTCGCCGGCCGTGCCGGTGGCGCGGGATCACGGGACGACCTCCTCCATCGCGTGGCCCGAGACGGCCAGCCGTACCGCGGGACCCCAGAGCCCGAGCGGGGGTACCTCCGCCACGACGTCGACACGGACCACGGGCACCCCGTCGAGCACCGTCTCCGTGGCCGACACGTCCTGCGCGAAGCGCGCTGCCACCGCTCCGGTGATCTGCGCCCGGGTCCGCTCCACCCCCGCCGCAAGGGGTCTGTCGACGGTGGCGGCGTACCTGGCTCCTTCGGACGCCGCGGAGGTCAGCGTGTTGCGCACGTGCAGGACCAGCGCCACGTGGACGATGCCCAGGAACAGCGGCACGAGGACGATCATGACGAGCACGAAGTCGACCACCGCGGAGCCGTCGTCGCCACGGGAGCGGCTCTCCCGCATCGTCAGCTCGACACCGACCGCAGCGCGTCGGTGAGCATCTGGCTGAGCGCATCGCCCGCGACCGCCCACAGCGCGGTCACCAGGCCTGCGGTCATCACGGTGATCAGCACCCACCCGGGCACGTCACCACGCTCGTCGCGGCGAGCCGCCGCGCTCACCAGCATCCTCAGGCACCAGTCCCTGAACTGTTCGACCATCGTGTCTTCCCCTGCCTCTTCCTACTTGCGACTCACGGCGTGACCAGCCGGAGTCCCACCACACCCGGCCAGAACGCGAACAGAACGGTCACCGGCAGGACCAGGAAGACCACCGGAACCATCATGAGCACCTCCTTGCGGGCGCCCGTCTCGATGAGTGCGCGGCGACCGGCCTCGCGGACGTCGGCCGCCTGCGCATGCATCACATCCGTCAACGGCGTTCCCCGCTCCAGGGCTACGGCCACTGCCTCGGCGAACCTCGCGACGACCGGGAGGCCCGTGCGGGCAGCCAGGTCGTCGAGGGCTCTCGACACCGGGGTCCCTGTGCGGACCTGGGCCAGGACGCCGGCCAGCTCGGTGGACAGCTCCCCCCGCGCCCGCGTCACCACCCGGTCTAGCGCGGAGACCGGCCCCTCGCCTGCCGCAACCGCGAGCGCGAGCAGCTCCGCGACCGTGGGGAACTCGGCGAGCATGCGACGCTCTCGCGCCCTGACCTGCGCGCTGAGGCGGTTCTCGCGCCACAGAGCCCCGAGGACGAAGGCGATCACGCACAGCATGAGAAGGGGCACCGCGCGTCCCGGGGTGCGCAGCGCGACGAGGACCGAGAAGGCGGCGGTGACCGCGAACGCGACCAGTCCCCAGACGACCTGCTCGACCCGGAAGTCGTGGACCGTCATCGGCAGGTTCGCGCGGTCGAGGCGACGGCGTACCGACGCCGCACCGCCCAGCACGCGGTCCAGGCGACGGGCGACCGAGGCCAGAACAGGGCCGAAGACCGCGACGAAGGCAGAGCGTGGCCGGTCAGAGCTGATGTGCGGCGTACGACGAGCCACGGAAGGCAGGTCACGGACGTAGGGCAGGACGCGGACCTCGAGCCGCGGCCGACGGAACGCCCAGGCCCGGTCCAGCAACAGCAGCATTCCAGCACCCGCGACCGCTCCGAGGACGCCACCCCACACAGCGAGGCTCACGACAGGATCCGCCGCTCTTCCGGCAGGCGACCTATCCGCACCATGAGGCGGTAGGCGACCAGGCAGGAGGCGCCGCCCACGACCAGGACGACTACCCCGGCCGGCGAGGCGTAGCGCGTGATCACCTCGCGCTGGAACGACAGCATCAGAAGCACCAGCCAGGGAGCGGCCACCGCGAGCCGGGCACCGTTGACCGCCCAGGCCTGTCGCGACTCCAGCTCCGACCGGGTGCGCGCGTCGTCGCGGAGGTAGACCGAGAGGCTGCGCAGCAGTCGGCCGAGCTCGCCGCCGCCCACCTCGCGGGCGATCCGGAGCCCCTCGACCACCCGGTCCCCGACCGGGTCGGCCAGCCGTTCCTTCAACCGGTCCAGCGAGTCGCCGAACCGGCCGGTCACCTGGTAGTCCACGGCGAATCCCGCGAACGCCGGCCGGAGAGGCTCCGGGCCCCGCACGGCGAGCTGGGCGAGAGCCTCCGGCAGCGACATCCCCGCCCTGACGCCCGACGCCAGGTTGTCGACGGCCTCCGGCCAGACCTCGGCGAGCTCGCGCTGCCGGCGTAGGGCTCGGCCGTTGAGCACCGCGATCGGCAGGTAGCAGGCGAGCAGGGCGAACGCCGCACTTACGGGCCAGGTCCGGGAGATCACCTGGACGACGAGGCCGGCGGTCGCGCCCGACCCCAGACACAGCGCCACGACTCCCGCGGTCGACGTCCCGGTCAGGCCGGCCCTGCGCAGCAGCGTCTCGAGGCGCGACGGTCCTCTCTCCGGGCGCTCACGCCGCGGCGAGACAAAGGACCAGTAGACGAGCAGAAGCCCGACCCCGACGCCCAGACCGAGAACGACGCCCACCTTCAGCCGACCCCGTTCAGCAGCGCGTGGATGTCGACCGAGGCGCGTTCGAAACGCTCGAGGCGCGGCGGCATGCCCGTCGCGCGCACGAGGCGGTCGCCTTCGCGCCGGAACACCACCTCGGTCTCGATCGTGTCGTTCTCCGCGCGACCGGGGACAGCGACGATCTCGTTCACCCGTCGTACACCCCGTCCGTCCATGCCGAGGTGGACGACGAGGTCCACGGACGAGGCGACCGTGGGCACGACGAACCTGGCGCCGATGTTCTCACCGGCCAGCAACGGCAGCGTGCACATCTTCACCAGGGCCTCACGGGCGCTGTTCGCGTGGAGCGAGGCCATCCCGGGCAGCCCGGCGTTGAGGGCGAGCAGGAGGTCGAGGCACTCCTCGGCCCGCACCTCTCCGACGATGATCCGCGAGGGGCGCATCCGCAGGCTCTCCTTGACCAGGTCGCGCAGCGTCACCTCTCCCGTCCCTTCCAGGCCGCTCTGGCGGGTCTGGAGCGCGACCCAGTCCGGGTGGTTGAACCGCAGCTCGAAGACCTCCTCAACGGAGATCACCCGGTCCTCGCCAGGGATGCTGGCGGAGAGGCAGTTGAGGAACGTGGTCTTGCCGCACTGAGTGCCGCCGGCGACGACGATGTTGAGACCCGCCTTCACGGACGCGTCGAGGAACCTCGCGGCCTGGTCGGAGAGACTGCCGAGCGCCACGAGGTCCTGCAGGCGGGAGGCCCGGACGACGAACTTGCGGATGTTGACCGCGCTGAAGCCCCGGGAGATCCCCTCGAGCACGACGTGCAGGCGATGGCCGTCGGGCAGCATGGCGTCCACGAAGGGCTGTGAAAGGTCGATCCGGCGACCGCTGGACTTGAGCATCCGCTCGACGAGCTCGTCGACCTGAGCGCGGCTGAGGATCGTGCTGGTCAGCTCGTGTCGACCCGCCCGCGCCACGAAGACCCTGCTGGGGTCGTTCACCCAGATCTCTTCGACCTCGGGGTCGTCGAGGTAGCGCTGAAGAGGACCGAAGCCGGCGACGCGGGCGACCAGCTCCTCGACGACCGCCTCCGCGTCGCCGACCGGCGAGACGGCACCGGTCAGGCTGCGCTGGTCGTGCTCGGCGACGAGCCGGGCGGCAATGCTCCGCACCAGCCCGACGTCACGCTGCGGGTCGATGCCGTCACCTCGCACGGCCTCCCGGAGCCGCGCATCGAGGTCCTCGACGATGTCGTCGTACGCGTCGGCAAGAGTCACGCTCATGTCCTCGTCCACCCCGAGCCCGGATCGGTCGAGTGGAGTCTGGACCAGGACAGGGCCCGCGGGCTAGACCCGATCCCGCCGATCTGTGGACAACTGGGGCGTCTGAGACAGGTGGGGAAACCGTGAGAGCTGATGCGGACCGGATAGCCCTTTCGAGGCATGGAAAGGGACCCGGCTGGGTAGAAGTCGGGCTGGCCACCGGGCCGCGACAGGTCCCGCCGTCTCTCGGGAACGGCGGGACTGTTCGTTTTCCAGGGCTCTCAGGTGCGGTGGAGCAGCTCCCCGAAGACGTCGCCCAACTCGTCGACCCGGTCGAGCACCTCGTCCATACGTAGATGCTGGAGGGTGCCCGGTTCGGCAGCACCCTCCTCGATCTCGTCCCAGGTGCGCGGCGCGGCGACGTACGGCGCGTCGGTCCCTCGCAGCGAGTACGGGCTGATCGTCGTCTTCGAACCGGTGTTCTGGCTCCAGTCGAGGAAGACCTTGCCGGACCGCTTCGCCTTGGTCATCTGCCACAGGACCAGGTCCGGGTGGGACTTCGTCAGCTCCTGCGCGACCTTCTTCGCCACGTCACGGACCTCGTCGGAGTTGAGCCTCCCGGGCAGTGCGGCGTACAGGTGGAGGCCCTTGCTTCCGCTCGTGACCGGCGCCGTGGGCAGGTCCATCTCGGCGAGCCGGTCACGCACGAGCAGGGCCACCTGCGCACACTCGTCGAGGCCGGCCGGGGCCCCGGGGTCGAGGTCGATGACGAGCCGGTCGGGGTTCTTCGGCTGGTTGTTGCGCCCGACCTTCCACTGGTGCACGTGGAGCTCGAGCGAGGCGAGGTTGGCGAGGTACGTCAGCGTCGCGAGGTCGTCGACGATCGGGTAGTCGATCCTGTCTCCGCCCCCGCGAGATCCGGTGGAGGAGACCGTGACGAAGCGGAGCCAGTCCGGTGCCCCGGACGGGAGGTTCTTCTCGAAGAAGCTCTGCTCAGCGGTCCCGTTGGGCCAGCGGATCCGGGTCACCGCGCGGTCGGCGAGATGCGGCAGCATGACCGGCGCGACCTGGGCGTAGTAGTGCAGGACCTCGCCCTTCGTCGTGCCCGTCGCGGGGTAGAGCACCTTGTCGAGGTTGCTCAGCTTGAGCCGTCGGCCCCCGACCTCGACGGTCACCTGCTCCTCGGTCCTGGCCACGCCTCACTCCCCCACGTCTGACGGCGACAGGTCGAACCGCACGCCCTGGTAGCTCGGCTGCCGCAGGCGGCCGCCGTTGGTGACACCGAGCGCGGCGACCTCGACGACCACCTCGGGGCGCACCCAGACCGTACCCAGGGCGTCTACCCGGGGAACCTCGTCGCAGAACGGCGACCTCTCGGTCTCGAGAGGCTCGAGGACCTCGAGCAGCCGCTGCGCCGCCTTGCCGGTGATCCCGCTGCCCACGCGCCCGCGGTAGCTGAGGCCGCTCGGCCCGGGCGCCCCCACGAGCACCGCTCCGAGCCGCGAGTCGCTGTCGGTCTCGTGCCGCCAGCCGCCGACGACGTACGACAGCGTGGGCCGGTGCGGGAACTTCAGCCAGTCCTTGCTCCGCCGTCCCGCCTGGTACGTCGACGAGCGCCTCTTGCTGAGGACGCCCTCCAGCCCCTGCGACTTCGTCGCGTCCATCAGCATCTCCCCGTCGTCGTACACCGGCGGGACCTGCCAGTGCGCGCTGCCGATGCCGAGGGACTCCAGCGCCGCGCGTCGTACCGTCCAGGGCTCACCGGTCAGGTCGCGGCCCTCGAGGCGCAGCACGTCGAAGACGATGAGCGTGACCGGGTTCCTCCGGGCCAGCTGCTTCGCGCGCGCAGCGTTGGAGACGTGCATCCGGTCCGCGAGCGCGCCGAACGTGGGAATACCGCTTGCCATCGCGACGACCTCGCCGTCGAGCAGGACGTCGTCGCCCGCGAGCACCCCCACGTCCCGGAGCTCGGGGAAGCTGACGGTCACGTCGTTCTCGTTGCGCGACCACAGCGTCAGGGCTCCGTCGCGGACCTCGGCGAGGACGCGCATGCCGTCCCACTTCACCTCGTGAATCCATCCGGCACCGGTGGGTACCGAGGTGCCTCGACTAGCCAGCATCGGTCGCATGGGTCCATCCTGACTTACGAGAACCACCGTGTCGCACCGCTGGAGGGAGAGGAGCCGCTCGTGCGTGCCATCTGGAAAGGTGCCGTGTCCTTCGGCCTGGTCAGCGTGCCGGTCAAGCTCTACTCCGCGACCGAGAGCCACGACATCTCGTTCCGGCAGGTGCACGCCAAGGACGGCGGCCGCATCAAGTACAAGCGGGTCTGCAGCGTCGACGGCGAGGAGGTCGAGTACGCCGACATCGCCAAGGGCTACGAGACCGAGGACGGCCAGATGGTCATCCTCGACGACAACGACCTCGCCGAGCTCCCCTCGAGCAGCAGCCGCGAGATCTCGGTCGACAAGTTCGTCCCGAGCGACCAGATCGACCCGATGATCCTGGACCGGTCCTACTACCTCGAGCCCGACAAGGCCGCGGCCAAGCCGTACGCCCTCCTGCGTGAGGCGATCCGCGAGGCCGACCGGATGGCGGTGGTGACCGTGTCGCTGCGCAGCCGGATGAGCACGGCGGTCCTGCGGGTGCGCGACGACGTGCTGGTGCTCCAGACGATGTTGTGGCCCGACGAGATCCGCAAGCCCGACTTCGCGACCCTCGGCGCGACCGAGGAGGCCGCCAAGCCGCAGGAGCTCAAGATGGCGCGGATGCTCGTGGAGACGCTGGCCGGCGACTACGACCCCGACGAGTACGAGGACGACTACGCCACGGCGGTCGAGGCACTCGTGCAGGCCAAGCTCGAGGGCGGCGAGGTCAAGCACGTCGAGAAGGAGGAGCCGAAGAAGGGCGAGGTCGTGGACCTGCTCGCGGCCCTCCAGCGCAGCGTCGACGCCGCCAAGACCTCCCGCGGCGAGACCGCCGAGGCGCCGGAGCCTGCCGAGGAGGTTGCGGAGGAGGCCGAGGAGAAGCCGGCCGCGAAGAAGAAGGCTGCGTCCAAGGCGCCGGCCAAGAAGAAGGCCCCGGCGAAGAAGACAGCCTCGAAGAAGAGCACGGCCAAGAAGACGACGGCCAAGCGGGCCAGCTGAGGGGTCATGGCGCGTTGCCGCTCACATGGACGGCAACGACAACGCGACCCTGCTCAACCGGTGGCGCGGTCCTCGCTCGAGGATGCGTGCCTGGCCGCCGCGGGCGAGTCGGGGAACCGTTTCGCGGCGGCGTGGCTCAGCGCGTCGGACAGTCGTGGGACGACGAGGTTCAGCACCTCCGCCACCGAGCCGGCGAGCGTGTTCACGGTGAGCGGCCGCTCCTCCAGCGCTCGCACCACCTTCGCCGCGGCCCGCTCCGGGCTCATCGCCGGGGAGCGTCGGTAGACGTCGGTCGGCCCGATCATGTCGGTGCGCACCAGCGACAGGCGGATGTTCGTGAACGTCACGCCGTCGCCGTAGGTCTCCCGGCCGGCGATCCGGCTGAACGTGTCGAGCGCGGTCTTGGACGCGATGTACGCCGCGAACTTCGGCGCCTTCACCTGCACCCCCCAGGTCAGGATGTTCACCACGTGCCCGTCGCCACGCTCCACCATCTGCGGGAGCAGGGCGAGGATCAGCCGCACCGGGGCGACGTAGTTGATCGCCACGGTCCGCTCGACGTCATGGAGCCGGTCGTAGGAGAGCGCGAGCGAGCGGCGGATCGAGCGGCCCGCGTTGTTGACGAGCATGTCGACCCCGTCGTGCTCGCGCAGGACCTCGGCGATCATCCGGTCGACGGCCGGCCCGTCGGTGAGGTCGCAGGAGTAGGCGTACGCCGCACCTCCGGCCTTCTCGATCTCCGCGCGCACCCGGGCGAGCTCGTCGGACCTCCGGGCGACGAGCAGGACCGTGGCACCTCGCTCGGCTACCGCATGCGCCGTGGCCTCACCGATGCCGGACGACGCCCCCGTCACCATCACGGTCCGGCCGGCCAGCGGGCTCGTCAACGTCACCCCCGGCAGGCTGCCCACGGCCCGCCGAGCCAGCGCCTTGGGTGTGGTCAGCAGCAGACCGCTCACGCGACCACCGGCCGCTTGTCCGCCCACGGACGCGCCTGCTCCAGCTGCGCCGACACGGTCAGGACGGTCGCCTCGTCATCCTGGCCCCCGACCAGCTGTACGGCGAGGGGCAGACCGTCGCTCCCGAAGCCCGCGGGCACGGAGGCTGCCGGGTTGCCCGTGACGTTCCACAGCGCGGCGTAGGCGACCATCGGGATCGACTTCAACGCGGCACGTACCGCTCCCACGCCGTCGAGGACCCCGACCTGCGGAGGGCGAGGCGCGATCGTCGGCGTGAGCAGCAGGTCGTAGGCGTCGAAGATCGGCTGCACCTTCACCGCCAGCTTCTCGCCGTAGGCCATTGCCCACTCGAGGACAGCCGGCCGCACCCACGCGCCCAGCCGGACCAGCTCCCGCGTCCGCCGCTCGAGGAGCTCGGGACGCTCGACCTCGGCGGCCTCGGAACGTACCCCACCGAAGAACTGGGGGACGAACGCCGCCGTGGCGTCGGGGTACTTCGGGTCGATCTCCTCGACCTGGTGACCGAGCGACTCGAGCAGTGCCGCGGTGTCGGTGACGGCACGCACGTTCTCGGGGTGAGGGCGTACGCCCACCGAGGCGGGCCGCGTCGACCAGCCGATGCGAAGGGGCCGCATCGGCGCTCGGACGGCCTCGACGAACGAGGACGACGGCTCGGCGGCCCGGAAGCGGTCACCGGGGACCGATCCGCGCACGACGTCGTACACGATCGCGCTGTCCATCACCGAGCGCGTGAGCGGACCGTTCGTGCCCAATGCCCACCAGACGTGCGGCTCAGGGGCCCAGCTGACCCGGCCGCGCTGCGGCTTGAGGCCGTACAGCCCGCAGCAGGCCGCTGGAATGCGGATGGAGCCGCCCCCGTCGCCGCCCATCCCGAACGCGACCATGCCCGACGCCACCGCCGCCGCGGTGCCCCCGCTGGATCCTCCGGTGGACTTGTCGAGGTCCCAGGGATTCCTGGTGTGGCCGTGGGCGGCGGACTCCGTGAACGGCCATTCGCCGAACTCCGGCATGGCGGTCTTGCCGATCACCACCGCTCCTGCCGCGCGGAGGCGACGCACAGGCTCTGAGTCCTCGGACCTGGGTGTCCGGTTCGCGCGCCCCCCGAACGAGCTGACCTCCCCCGCGACGTGGAGCTCCTCCTTGATCGCGACCGGCACGCCGTGCAGCGGGCCGAGCTCCTCGCCGGCAGCACGTGCCGTGTCTCGCGCGTCGGCCTCGGCGAGCGCCCGGTCCCGCATCACGTTCGTGAACGCGTTGAGGCGGTGGTCCAAGGCGTCGATCCTGTCCAGGCACGCGGCGGTCAGCTCCCCCGAGGAGAGCCGGCCCTCGCGCACCAGGGCGGCCTGGCCGGCGACGCCGGCGTAGAACGTCTCGTCGTCCATGTCTGGACGGTAGTGCATCCCCGGGCGTACGTGTTCGGCCGTCCAGGGGCCCTCCCGCGCCTCCGCCACCCGCCGACGCACCCTGCCGGGCGGCGGCGCATGAACGAGACAGCGCCCGGGTAACTCCGCGTGCAGCGGCTGTGAAGCACACCACACGAGGGCCGCCATTCGACAAGGAGGAGAGATGGCCACAGGCGTGGAGACCGGGCGGATCACCACCGACATCCCGGCGAGACTCGACCGGCTGCCCTGGGCGAGATGGCACTGGCTCGTCGTGATCGGGCTCGGGACGGTGTGGATCCTCGACGGCCTCGAGGTCACGATCGTCGGCTCGATGTCCGCCGCGCTCCAGGAGGAGAAGACCGGTCTCGGCCTGAGCAGCTTCGACGTCGGCGTCGCCGGCGCGATCTACGTCGCCGGTGCGTGTCTGGGCGCGCTGTTCTTCGGCCAGCTGACCGACCGCCTCGGTCGCAAGAAGCTCTTCCTCATCACCCTCGGCGTGTACACCGTGGCGACCGTGCTCACGGCGTTCTCCATGAACCCGATGTGGTACTTCTTCTGCCGTTTCCTCACCGGCGCCGGCATCGGCGGTGAGTACGCCGCCATCAACTCCGCGATCGACGAGCTCATCCCCGCGAAGTACCGCGGCCGCGTCGACGTCGCGATCAACGGCTCGTTCTGGGTCGGCGCCGCCGGTGGCTCGCTCCTGACGATCCCGCTGCTCGACCCGACGATGGTCAACCCCGAGTGGGGATGGCGAGCGGCCTTCGCCCTCGGCGCGATCCTTGCCGTCGGCATCCTGGTCGTTCGTCGTAACGTCCCGGAGAGCCCGCGCTGGCTGTTCATCCACGGCCGCGAGGACGAGAGCGAGCGCATCGTCTCCGGCATCGAGCAGACCGTGCGGGAGGAGACCGGCCGCGAGCTGCCCAGCCCCCGCGACACGATCACGATCCGCCAGCGCCGCTCGATCGGCATGGGCACGATCGCCAGGACCGTCTTCACGCTCTACCCGAAGCGCACGATCCTGTGCCTCGCGCTCTTCATCGGCCAGGCCTTCCTCTACAACGCCTTCTTCTTCACCTACGGCGACACGCTCGGCACGTTCCTCGACGTCAAGCAGACCGGCTGGTACCTCGCGGTCTTCGCGGCCAGCAACTTCCTCGGCGCGCTGGTCCTCAGCCCGCTGTTCGACTCGATCGGCCGGGTGCGGATGATCGCGGGCACCTACATCGTCTCCGGCACGCTGCTCGCGGTGACCGGGTTCATCCTCGGCGACCTGACAGCCGTGACCCTGACCATGATGGGCGCGATCATCTTCTTCTTCGCCTCCGCAGGGGCGAGCGCGGCGTACCTCACCGCCAGCGAGGTCTTCCCGATGGAGACCCGCGCGATGTGCATCGCGTTCTTCTACGCGGTCGGCACGGCAGCCGGCGGCATCAGCGGCCCCCTGCTGTTCGGTGCCCTCATCGAGAACGCGTCCGCGTCGAAGGACATCACCCAGATCGCCCTCGGCTACTTCATCGGCGCCGCGCTGATGATCGTCGGTGGCCTCGTCGAGGTCTTCCTCGGCGTGAAGGCCGAGGGCCGGTCGCTGGAGAGCATCGCCCAGCCCCTGACCGCCGAGGACGACTCGACCGAGCCGGGCAGCGGCGAGCGCGAGCCCGCTCTCGCCTGACGAGCGCCATGGGCGGGCTCTCCGCCGTCTGAGCCGTCAGGCCGTGCCCCGGACGATCAAGGCCGCCCGGGGCACGGTCAGGCGCGTACGCCGCACCGGCGGAGCGTGAGCACGACGAGCGCCCGGGTCACCTGCGCGAGCTCCTCGAGGTTCACGTGCTCCTGGGGTCCGTGGGCCACCCGGATGTCGCCGGGGCCGTAGTGCAGGGTCGGGATCCCGCCGATCCCGGCGTACAGCCGCAGGTCGCTGCCGTAGACCTCGGCGCCGAGCACGGGGGCGGGGCCGCCGGTGTCCTTCACCGCGGCGATGACCTCCTCGACGAGCGGGTGGTCGGAGTCGGTGCGTCCGCTCGCGAACTGGCCTCCCGGCCAGGTCACCACCGGCCGGTTCTCCCGCAGCCACGGGTCCTTGGCGCTGACCTCGGCGACGGCGTCCTCGAGGGCAAGCCTCGCGTGGCGGGGGTCCTCGTCGAGCTGGACCCCGAGCCTGCCCTCGGCGACGAGCTTGTCGGGCACGTTGCTTGCCCAGTCTCCCGCGCCCACGACGCCCACCGACAGGGCGTAGGGAAGGTCGCTGCCGAACAACGGGTCCGGGTCCTTGTTCCGCTCCTTCTCGAGGCTGCCCAGCGCGTCGTAGATCGGCAGGAACGCCTCGAAGGCGCTGACGCCCTCGCGTCGCATGCTGCCGTGGGCCGACCGGCCACCCACCTCGATCCGGAAGGTCAGCGCGCCCGCCGTCGCGGTCACGATCCGGGCGCTGGTGGGCTCCGTGATCACCGCTGCCTCACCGCGGTGCCCGCGACGAAGGGTCGCGAAGGCTCCGAGGCCACCGTCCTCCTCGCCGACGACACAGTGCACCGCGAGCGGACGCTCGAGCTGGACGCCGGCGGCACGGAGCGTGCGCACGACGGCGAGGTTCGCGGCCACGCCGGCCTTCATGTCGCAGGCGCCACGCCCGTGCAGCGCGCCGTCGCGGATCTCCGAGGAGAACGGGTCGGCGCCGCCCCAGGTCTCGGGGTCCCCGGGCGGGACCACGTCGAGGTGCCCCTGGAGGACCAGCGCGGGCACACCGTCGCCGGAGGTCGCGCCGACGACACCGACGGCGTGGTCGCGGTGCGCCTCCGAGCCGGGGAACCACGGGTCCTCCTGCAGCTCGGCGAGGTCGATGTCCCACCGGTCGACGACGGCGGCCTGGCTCCGCAGCACCTCCGCGCAGAAGTCCTGGACCTCGACCTCGGCCTCGCTGCCCGCCACGCTGGGCATGCGGACGAGCGCGGCGAGGGTCTCGACAAGGGCGTCCTCGTCGAGGTGGTCCAGAACGAAGGACTCGAGGTCGGTACGGCCGTGAGAGCTCATGGGTGCGAGTGTCTAGGGTTGTGCCTGAGGAGGCAAACACATGGGTGAGGCACACGAGTCCGGACTGGTCCTGGGCATCGACATCGGCGGCACGGGAGTCAAGGGCGCGCCCGTGGACCTGGCGACCGGCGAGCTCGCCGCCGACCGCCTCAAGATCAAGACCCCGAAGCCGGCGACGCCCGAGGCGGTCGCCGACGTCGTCGAGGAGATCGCGGGCCAGTTCTCGGGCTCCCTCGGCGAGAGCCCGATCGGCATCGCGATCCCGGCGGTGTGCCAGCACGGGGTGGCGCGCTCTGCCGCGAACATCGACCCCTCGTGGGTCGACACGGACGTCGACGCTCTCTTCACCGAGCGGCTCGGACGTCCGGTCCACGTCGTGAACGACGCCGACGCCGCAGGCGTGGCCGAGGCGAGGTACGGCGTCGCGCGGGACGTGCCAGGGCTGGTGATCCTCACGACCTTGGGCACCGGCATCGGCTCGGCCTTCCTCCTCGACGGCAAGCTCATGCCCAACAGCGAGCTCGGTCACCTCGAGATCGACGGCCACGACGCCGAGCACCGCGCGGCCCAGTCCGCCAAGGAGCGCGAGAACCTCTCCTACGCGCAGTGGGCCAAGCGCCTCCAGCGCTACTACAGCCACGTGGAGAGCCTCTTCTGGCCCGACCTGTTCGTCGTGGGCGGCGGGATCAGCAAGAGCTCCGACAAGTTCCTGCCGCTGCTCGACCTCCGCACGCCGATCGTGCCGGCCAAGCTGCGCAACCAGGCCGGCATCGTGGGCGCGGCGTGGCTCGCGCGCGAGTTCGGTGGCTGACTGTCGCCGTCCGTACCTGGTGCTCGGCCTCAAGAGCCGGTGCCGGGTGTTCTAGGCCTGCCGCCACTCGTCGGCGAGAAGGGCATAACCCAAGCCGTCCAGCCACTCCCCCGACCGGTGCAGGGACTCCCTGACGGTGTGCAGCTCGCGCCGCATGCCCACGCGCTCCATGAGGCGCCATGACGACTCGTTGTCGGCGAAGGTGTTGGCCGTGACGCGACGCAGCCCGAGGTCCTCGAAGCAGATCCGCATCAGCGCCCTGACCGCCTCCGTGGCGTAGCCGCGACCTCCGTAGCCAGGGTCCAGGCACCACCCGAGCTCCGCCTGCACGCCTCGAGCCTGCGCCGCGACCTCCGACTGGGACCAGGCGTCCTCGATCGCGAGCATCAGGTCCCCGACGACGAGGCCGTCGAGCTCGACCACGAGCGTCTTGGCCAGCCGGTCGGGATCCTCGAAGTACACGCGGAACTCCTCACGCGTGGCCGGGGCGGTCGTGATCCACCGGCTGACCGACTCGATCCGCCTGACCCGCCACGCCGCGTCGACGTCTGCCTCGACGGCAGGGCGGATCGACAGCCGCTCGGTCCGAACGGGCCAGGAGATCTCGTCGAGCCTTGATGACATGACGTCATCATGCCGACCGGAACCGTGCGCGTCAGGCGAGTCTGCCCCTACGGGACAGCCAGCAGCGCCCGCACCACGCGCAGCCCGACCGAGAGCCGGGCGAGGTCCGCGTGCTCGTCGCTGCAGATCTCCCCGAGGGTCGCGACCGCGCGCATGACCGCGATGTCCTCCTGCTTCTCCCACTCCGCGACCCGAGCAGCGGCGGCTCCGCCCGCCTCGGTCTCGGCCAGCACCTGTGCGGTCAGCTGGGCGTGCACCGAGTGGAGCTCGTCACGCAGCGCCGCGCGTGCCATGGTCTGCCAGCGGTCCTTGCGCGGAAGGGCCAGGATCCGGGTGGCCAGGGCGGGAAGGCCGAGCGCCTCGCCCAGCGTGAAGTGCACGCGCGCGACCTCGAGCGGGTCGAGCTCGTCGCGCTTGGCGGTGTCGACCACGCCGAGGATGCTGTACGCCGGGGGCAGGGCTGCGATCCGGCGCGCGAGGTCCTCGGGCACCGACTCCGCCACCAACGCGTCGCGACGCTTCTCGTAGGCCTCGAGCTCCTGGCCGGTCAGCAGCTCCGGCAGCTCGGCCAGCACGCGCTGCACGACCACCTCGAAGAAGTCCACGATCGCGTCGGAGTCCATGGGCGGACGCCGGTTGGTGACCAGCCACCGCGAGGCCCGCTCCACCAGGGTGCGGACCTCGAGCCGCATCCGGGTCTGCACCGAGGCGTCGATCTTGTTGTCGTACGACGCGATCTCCTCGAGCAGGGCGTCCGAGCCGTAGATCTCCCGGGCCAGGAAGTTGGCACGCGTGATCTCGGAGGCGGGCCCCCCGGTCTCCCCGGAGAGCCGGTGGAAGTAGGTCATGCCGGCGCCGTTGACGAGCGCGTTCACGATCTGGGTCACGATGATCTCGCGACGCAGCGGGTGCTCCTCCATCTGCGCGCGGTACTCCTGGCGCATCTTGCTCGGGAAGTACCGGAACAGGTCGCTGCGCAGGAACGGGTCGTCGGGGAGGTCGGTCGCGATCAGCTCGTCGGCGAGCACGATCTTGGTGTAGGCCAGCAGCACCGCGAGCTCGGGTGCGCTCAGCCCCTGGCCCTTGTCGAGCCGCTCCGTGACCTGCTTGCGCGAGGGTAGGAACTCCAGCTCGCGGTTCAGGAGGCCCTGACGCTCGAGCCGCCGCATCCAGTCCTCGTGGACGTGGAGCAGGCCCGAGGCGTTCGCCACGGCACTGGCCAGCGCGAGGTTCTGCTCGTAGTTGTCCGCGAGGACGAGCTCGCCGACCTCGTCGGTCATCGAGACCAGGAGGTCGTTGCGCTGCTTCCCGGTGAGGTCGCCCTGGGCCACCACCCGGTCGAGCAGGATCTTGATGTTCACCTCGTGGTCCGAGGTGTCCACGCCGGCCGAGTTGTCGATGAAGTCGGTGTTGATCCGGCCCCCGTTGCGGGCGTACTCCACCCTGCCGGCCTGGGTGAGGCCCAGGTTGCCGCCCTCGCCGACGCAGCGGCAGCGCAGGTCCGAGCCGTTGACCCGGATCGGGTCGTTGGACTTGTCGCCGGCATCGGCGTGGGTCTCCGTCGACCCCTTGACGTAGGTGCCGATGCCGCCGTTCCACAGCAGGTCGACGTCGGCGAGCAGGATCGCCCGCATCAGCTCGTGGGGGGTCATCGAGCTGACCTTGTCGTCGATGCCGAGCGCACGTCGTACCTGGGCGGAGACGGGGATCGACTTCTGCAGACGCGAGAAGACACCGCCGCCCTCGCTGATCAGCGAGGTGTCGTAGTCGCGCCACGACGACCGCGGCAGGTCGAAGAGACGGCGGCGCTCGGCGAAGGAGCTCGCCGGGTCCGGGTCGGGGTCGAGGAAGATGTCGCGGTGGTCGAAGGCGGCCACGAGCTTGGTGTGCTCCGAGAGGAGCATGCCGTTGCCGAAGACGTCGCCCGACATGTCGCCGATGCCGACCGCGGTGAAGTCCTCGTTCTGGCAGTCGATGCCCATCTCACGGAAGTGCCGGCGCACCGAGACCCAGGCGCCCCGGGCCGTGATGCCCATCGCCTTGTGGTCGTAGCCCGCGGAGCCTCCGGAGGCGAAGGCGTCGCCCAGCCAGAACCCGTAGTCGGACGAGATCTCGTTGGCGATGTCGGAGAACGTCGCGGTGCCCTTGTCGGCCGCGACGACGAGGTAGGAGTCGTCGGAGTCGTGACGCACGACGCGCTCGGGCGCGACCGTCTCCCCAACGACCAGGTTGTCGGTGATGTCGAGCAGGCCGCAGATGAAGGTCTTGTAGCAGGCCACGCCCTCGGCCAGCCACGCGTCGCGCTCACCGGGGTCAGGCAGCTGCTTGCAGTAGAAGCCGCCCTTGGCGCCGACCGGCACGATCACGGCGTTCTTGACCATCTGCGCCTTGACCAGGCCGAGTACCTCGGTGCGGAAGTCGTCGCGGCGGTCGGACCAGCGCAGTCCGCCTCGCGCGACGGCGCCGAAGCGCAGGTGCACGCCCTCCACCCGCGGGGAGTAGACGAAGATCTCGAACTTCGGCCGGGGCTCGGGAAGGTCCGGGATCGCGCTGGGCTCGAGCTTGAGCGACAGGTAGCTCTTGGGCCCGCCCTGTGCGTCGGTCTGGTAGTAGTTCGTGCGCAGGGTCGCCTTCATGATCGACAGGTAGGACCGCAGGATGCGGTCGTGGTCGAGGCTCGCGACGTCCTCGAGCGCGCTGTTGATCCGGTCCTCGATCTCGGCCATCGCGACGGTGCGGCTCTCGCTCGCGGCCTCGATGTCGCCGTTGCGTCCAGGGTTGAACCGCGTCTCGAACAGCCGGACGAGCAGCCGTGTGATGTCGACGTTGCTGCGCAGCGCGTCCTCGATGGAGTCCTGGGCGAACGGCGTGCCGCCCTGGCGCATGTACTTCGCGTAGGCACGCAGCACCACGACCTGGCGCCAGGTGAGACCGGCGGCGAGCACGAGGGCGTTGAAGCCGTCGCTCTCGTTGCGCCCCTCCCACACCGCGTTGACGGTGTCCTGGAAGAGCTCGCGCGCCCCGGTGGGCAGGGGCTGCAGGTAGCGCAGCCCGAAGTCGTAGATGTACGCCGGACGCGGCAGCCCGTCGAGCTCGTAGGGCCGCTCGTCGATGACCTCCACGCCCATCGCCGACAGCGCGGGCAGGACCTGGCTCAGGGACAGCGGCGGGCCGACCCGGAACACCTTCAGCCGAGCCTCGCCCGGGGCGGCGTCCATGCGCTCGTAGAACGAGATGGACAGCCCCTCCTCGCCCTTCAGGGCCTCGAGACGGCCGAGGTCGACGGCTCCGGTGCGCGGCGGGTAGTCCTCCTTGTAGGCCTCCGGGAAGGCATCGGCGTACTGCCGCCCGAGCCGCGAGCCCTCCTCCTCGCCGTACTCGCTGTGCACGGCCGCCACGAGGTCGTCGCGCCAGGAGCGGGCCGCTTCCGCAAGGCGCCGCTCGAGGTCGGCCTGGTCGAAGTCACCGACCAGCTCGCCCTTCGGCGGACGGACGACGAAGTGCAGCCGGGCGAGCATCGACTCGCTGACCCGGGCGGTGTACTCGATCGACTCTCCGCCGAGCTGGCTCTTGAGGATCGAGGCGATCCGCTCGCGCACCGCCGTGGTGTAGCGGTCACGCGGCAGGTAGACCAGGCACGAGAGGAAGCGGCCGTAGACGTCGCGCCGGATGAACAGCCTGACCTGACGGCGGTCCCGCGTGTGGAGGACCGCCTCAGCGATCGGGACCAGCTCCTCGATGGGCGTCTGGAACAGCTCGTCGCGCGGATAGGTCTCCAGGATGTCCATGAGCGCCTTGCCGGTGTGGCTCAGCGGGTCGAAGCCGGCGTGGTCGATCACCTGGCGCGCCTTCCGGCGCAGGACCGGGATCCGGGTCAGCGACTCGGTGTAGGCGGCCGAGGAGAACAGCCCGAGGAAGCGCCGCTCCCCCACCACCTCGCCGGACTCGTCGAAGGTCTTCACCCCGATGTAGTCGAGGTGGGCGGGCCGGTGGACCGTGGCCTTGGAGTTCGCCTTCGCCAGCACCAGGAGGGTCTTCTCCCTGGCCTTGGCCGCGACCAGAGGAGGCAGCTTGCCGAACGACGGCGACATGTCCTGGTCGGTGCGGAGGATGCCGTAGCCGGTGCCGGGCACCGCCCGGAGGTAGTCCTCGCCGTCGAGCTGCTCGAGCTGGTACTCGCGGTAGCCCAGGAAGGTGAAGTGGTCGTCGGCGAGCCACTCGAGCAACGCCTTGCCCTCGGCCACCTCCTGCTCGTCGAGCGCCGGCGGGTTCTTCTCGAGGTCCTCGATGACCTGACGGGCCTGGGCGTTCATCCGCTGCCAGTCCTCGACGGCCTCGCGCACGTCGCGCAGCACCTTGCCCAGTGCCTGCTCGATCGCCTCGAGGTCCTCCGCGTCGGTCTCGCGGTCGATCTCGATGTGCATCCATGACTCGCGGAAGACGTCGTGCGGCATGTCGCGGCCGGGACCGTCGTGCCCCTCAGAGGTGTAGATCTCCTTGAGCTCGCCGGTGAGGTCGCGGCGCACCAGCAGCTGCGGGTGCACGACCATGTGGACCGAGCGGTGCTCGTCGTTGAGCTCCATCGTCACCGAGTCGACGAGGAACGGCATGTCGTCGGTGACGACCTCGACCACGGTGTGGCCGTTGACGGACCAGCCGTGCTCGGAGACCGAGGGGGTGAAGACCCGGATGTTCGCGGTGCCCTGCGGGCGGTGCGTCGCGAGGCGGTACTGGCTCATCGCGGCGCCGTAGAGGTCGACCTCGGAGCGGTCGAGGATGTCCTCGGGCGCGACGTGGCGGTAGTAGGACCTCAGGAACTGCTGGGCACTTACGCCGGGAGGACCGCTCGCCCCCTTGCGGCTCGAGCCCAGCTCCGCCGCCTTGGCGATGAGCTCATCCTTGCTGTCATCCAGCGTCGTACGCACGAGGCATCAACCTTTTGTCGCTCCCTGGCGGCACGCCGTTGTGCCGACGCTTCTGACCCTAGATCCTGCACAGGTGCCCTACAACAACGGGTGGCTGCCGCGTGTCTCGTCACCGAGACGCTGAGCGGGGTTCAGAGATGCGAGCGCAGCTCCCACAACAACGGGTAGTACTGGAGGGGCAGGCGAGAGCGCAGGTACGCCGCCCCGGACGACCCTCCCGTGCCCGTCCTGGTGCCGATCATCCGCTCCACCATCACCACATGACGGGCCCGCCAGGCGGCAGCGAGCTCGTCGTGCTGCAGGAGCGCCTCGGCCAGCGCCCAGACGTCGGAGTAGGTGGCACGGTCGTGGGCGGCCCGTCGTACCGACGCGGTGACGTCGTCGTCGGTGTCCGCAGGGAGGCCGCGCTCCCGGAGCACGTGCAGGAAGGCGTCCCACAGGGTCGGCTCGTCGAGCCGGCGCTGCAGACGCGCACGCTCGGTGTCCGTCAGCCCCTTGAACCGCTCGACGAACGAGGCGTCCTTCGCCCCGGACAGGAACTCGAGCTCGCGGTACTGGACGGACTGGAACCCGCTCGCCGGGGCGAGCGCCTGGCGGAACTGCAGGAAGTCCTGCGGGGTCATGGTCTCGAGTACGTCGACCTGGGAGACCAGGACCCGCTCGATCGCGTGCATCCGCTGCAGCAGGTGCTGGGCCCACCACAGCCGGTTGGGGCCGGTGGCCTGGCCGTTCTCGCGGCCGAGCATCGCGTCACGGGCGGCGGTCGCCTCGTGCAGCAGCTGCTTGAACCAGAGCTCGTAGACCTGGTGGATCGTGATGAACAGCAGCTCGTCGTGGGCAGGCGGGTCGGACTCGAACCGCTGCGCGCTGAGCAGCTGCTCGAGCGCGAGGTAGCTGCCGTAGGTCAGCCGGGCACCGTGCTCGCCGAAGGCGATGTCGGTGCCTCCCCACTCCCCTGCCGCTTCGGCCCGTGCCGGTTCGGCCTGTGCCTGTTCCTGGGGCTCGTCGGCGGCGGTCGAGGCGGAGGGTCGGGAGGTGTCCGGGTGCGGGTTCGAAGTCACACCGCGGAGCGTAGCCACGGGTAGGGCGATACGTCATGATGGTGCGCCATGAAGTTCCGCCACGAGATCACCTACGACGCGCCCGCCGCCGAGGTGTACGCCATGCTCACCGACCCCACGTTCCGGCAGAGGAGCTGTGACGCGATGGGCGTCCTGTCCGCCGACATCTCCATCGAGGCAGACGGCCCGAACGCCCGGGTCGTGATCGACCAGGTCCAGCCCACCGAGGGCGTGCCCTCCTTCGCGAAGAAGATCGCCGGGGACAGCACCCGCGCGATCCAGACCGAGGAGTGGACCGACGGCACCGAGGCCACGATGTCGGTGAAGACCCCCGGCAAGCCCACGGAGATCTCGGGGCGACTGACCCTCACGCAGACCGGCTCGACGACCGTCGAGGCGTTCGAGGGCGAGGCGAAGGCGAAGGTGCCACTCATCGGCGGCAAGCTCGAGGCTCTCGTCGCGGACCTCTTCAAGGCAGGCATGGACAAGGAGCACGCCGCGGGCGTCGCATGGCTGAAGGGTCAGCGCTGAGATGAAGTTCGAGCACACGCTGCGCTACGACGCGAGCCCGGCCGAGGTCTTCGCCATGCTCGGCGACGCCGTCTTCCGTGAGCGGGTCTGCGAGGCCCAGCACGTCTCCGAGGCGACCGTGGAGATCGACGGCGTCGACGACACGATGACCGTGAGCATCGACCAGCGCCGGCCCGCCGACGGCATCCCGTCCTTCGCCAAGAAGTTCGTGGGCGACACGATCCACATCGCTCAGCGCGAGGAGTGGTCGAGCGCGACCGACGCCGTCCTCGACGTGACGATCCCCGGCAAGCCCGGCCACATGAAGGGCGCGATCACGCTGCGCCCGGACGGCGACGGCACCGTCGAGACCGTCTCGGGTGAGCTGAAGGTCCACATCCCGATCGTCGGCGGCAAGATCGAGGGCCTCGTCATCGAGCTCTTCGAGCACGCCCTCGAGGCCGAGCAGCGCATCGGGAAGACCTGGCTGGCTCGCTGACCTGTCCGGCTACCTGCGGGACCCGTCGTCCTGACGAGGGGCGGCCTGCTCCGAGGCGCCCGCGTCCGACTCCTCGGCGTCCCGACGGCGCATGACGACCACGACGACGGCGAGGACCACGAACGGCCCGAACGCCAGCAGCGCGAGCAGCGCGGTCTCGTAGGCGTGCAGGTCGCCGAGGTGCATCGGCACGAATGCTGAGCTCATCGCCCCATTGTCCGCCATCACATCAGCGGTCGGTCACGGCGGTCCACGCTGCCCTGCCTGACCCCACCTGACCGAAGCGAGCGGCGCCCGGTCAGGACATGTGCGGGTAGCGGTAGTCCTTCGGCGGGTCGAAGGTCTCCTTGATCGAGCGCGGCGAGGTCCACCGCTGGAGGTTCGACGGGGCGCCGGCCTTGTCGTTGGTGCCCGAGGCACGGGCGCCGCCGAACGGCTGCTGTCCGACGACCGCACCTGTCGGCTTGTCGTTGATGTAGAAGTTGCCGGCGGCGAACCGCAGGGTCTCGCTCGCCCAGGCGATCGCGCGGCGGTCCTGCGCGATGATCGCGCCCGTCAGGGCGTACGACGCGAACGACTCCATCTGGGCGACGACGTCCTCGAAGTCGCCGTCGTCGTACACGTGCACCGCCAGGATCGGACCGAAGTACTCCGTCGCGAACATCTGGTCGGTCGGGTCGCCTCCCTCGACGACCGTGGGCCGCACGAAGTAGCCCTTGGAGTCGTCGACCTGGCCACCGGCGACCACGTCGAGGGACTTCGAGCGCTTGGCCCGCGTGATGGCGGCCTTGTGCTTGGCGAAGGCCCGGTCGTCGATGACCGCACCCATGAAGTTGGACAGGTCGGTGACGTCACCCATCGGGAGCGACTCGACCTCGGCGAGGAAGTCGTCGCGCATCCGCTTCCACAGCGACCGCGGCACGTAGGCGCGCGAGGCCGCCGAGCACTTCTGGCCCTGGTACTCGAAGGCACCGCGGAGCATCGCGACCCGCAGCACGTCGGGGTCGGCCGAGGGGTGGGCGACGATGAAGTCCTTGCCGCCGGTCTCGCCGACCAGGCGCGGGTAGGCGCGGTACTTCGAGATGTTCTCGCCGACCGTGGACCAGAGGTACTGGAAGGTGGGCGTGGAGCCGGTGAAGTGGATCCCGGCGAGGTCGGGGTGCTTGAGCGCCACGTTGGAGACGTCGATGCCGTCACCGGGAAGCATGTTGACCACGCCCGGAGGCATGCCGGCCTCCTCGAGCAGCTCCATCACGAGGTGCGCGGCGAACTGCTGGGTCGGCGACGGCTTCCAGACCACGGTGTTGCCCATGAGCGCCGGCGCCGTCGGCAGGTTGCCCGCGATGGCGGTGAAGTTGAACGGCGTGATCGCGTAGACGAAACCCTCGAGCGGCCGGTGGTCGGTGCGGTTCCAGACGCCGCGGGCGTTCGCCATCGGCTGCTCGGCCACGATCTGGCGGGCGTAGTGGGCGTTGAACCGCCAGAAGTCGATCAGCTCGCAGGCCGAGTCGATCTCCGCCTGCCACGCGGTCTTGGACTGGCCGAGCATCGTCGCGGCGTTCATACGCTGGCGCCACGGTCCGGCCAGCAGGTCGGCGGCCTTCAGCAGCACGCCTGCGCGGTCGTCGAGCGACAGCGCCCGCCACTCGGGCGCCGCGGCCTGGGCGGCTGCGATGGCGGCCTTCGCATCGGCCTGGGTGGAGTTCTTCAGGACGCCGAGGACGTGCTGGTGGTCGTGCGGCTGGACGACGGGGATCTCGGGGCCGCCGCCCATCTTCTTCTCGCCGCCGATCGTCGCGGTGAGCTGGACCTCGCGGGACTCCTGGCGCTCGAGCTCGCGCTCGAGCTCAGCACGTTCGGGGCTGCCGGGGGCGTAGCTGAGGTTCGGCTCGTTGACCGGAGCAGGGGGCTGGGTGATCGCGTCCATGAGGCCGATCGTGTCAGACGCCCTGGGTTACTCCCAAGTCATCGGTCGCTACTCGTCGAACCTCGGCGGGGTGCGAGGCTCAGGTGCCGACCAGCTCGCCGATCTCCTGGGTCGCGAACCAGCCGAGCTCGTGGTCCAGGCACCGCTCGACCGTGGCCAGGGCGGCCTCGTCGCCGGCCTCGGCATCCGGCCAGCAGGCCCGGGCCGCCGCGACGTCCTCGGTGGCCTCGTCGGAGTCGACGTGCACCGCGACGACCTTGCGGAGCGGCACGACCTGGTCGAGCTCGACCTCGCTCCCCTCGGCACCCGAGACAGGCATCACCGAGTCGGCCTCGGCGACCACCACGACACGACGGGGCTCGTCGTCCTCGGCGATCAGCGCGAGGGAGTCCTGGGCGGCCGCCGTGAGTGCGGCGTACTCCCACTCCTCCTCCCCCTCGTCGGGGAAGGCGGCGCGCAGCGCGTCGGTCACCGCGTGCGCGAGCACCGGGACGGGCCCGACCCCGCCGCTGACGAGGAGCTGACGGAGCAGCGAGATGCTGCTCGGGACGTACACACGGGTGGTCACGGCTTGCTCCCCTTGTTTCCCTTGCGGGTCTGGCGTGGCGCGGCCGTGCCCTTGCGGCCCCGCGGGGCTCGTGGCCGGGTGTCGCTCGCGCTGTCGACGAGCTCGGCGAGCGCCTCCTCGAGACACTGCCCGAGCACGTCGATGTCGGGCAGCGCGTCCCGGTCGGCGTTGATGCCGAAGTACACACCCCCGTCGTACGACGTCACGCCGATCGCCATGGCGTGCCCGGGGAGCAGCGGCTGCACCGGGTAGCTCTCGAGCATCTGCGCGCCGGCGGCGTAGAGCGGGAACTGCGGCCCCGGGACGTTCGTGACGACCAGGTCGAAGCCCCGGCGGACCTGCGAGGCCGCGACCCGCGAGCCCAGGGCGTGGAAGGTGGTGGGCGCGAAGCCCGCGACGTCCGCGAGACGGTCGGCCGCCACCGCCATCCCGGTGTCCTTGTGCGCCTTGAACGCGTAGGAGACCTGGTGGAGCCGCACGACCGGGCTCGACTCCCCGATGGGCAGGTTGACGAGGTGGCCGGTGACCTGGCTGCCGAGCGAGGTCGGCTCGAGCTCGTTGTCGATCACGCTCATCGGCACCATCGCCCTGAGGCTGCGGGTGCCGTGCACGGCCTCGGCCCGGGTCATCAGCCAGGCGCGCATGGCCCCGGCGATGGTCGCCATGATGACGTCGTTGACGGTGCCGCCGTGGACGCGGCGGATGGTGCGGTAGTCCTGCAGGTCGGTGCGCACGGACACGAACCGGCGCTGCTCCGAGAGCTGCGCGTGGATCGGGGTGTCCGGGGTCCAGCGCCGGTTCGACAGCACGCCTGCCGTGGTGACCGCGGCGCGGCCGACCGACCCGGCGACCCGCCACAGGCCGTCGACGTTGCCGCGGACGGTCTCCGCGAGCCTCGCCGGGTTGCGCACCTGCTCGGACAGCGCCTCCGCGACGAGCGCCGGCGGGCTCGGCTCCCTCTCGGGCCGCCAGTGGTCGTGAACCACCTCGCGGGGGCGCGGGTCGACGTCGAGGAGCACCTGGCCCAGGTCGACCGTCGAGATCCCGTCGACCAGGATCTGGTGGGACTTCGACAGGATCGCGAACCTGCCGCCCTCGAGCCCCTCGACGAGGTACACCTCCCACAGCGGGCGGTTGCGGTCGAGGCGTCGCGACATGATCCGCGCGACGAGCTCGCGCAGCTGCTCCATGGAGCCGGGGCGCGGGAGCGCCGACCGGCGCACGTGGTAGGTCAGGTCGAAGTCGTCGTCGTCGAGCCAGACCGGGTTGGCGAGCCGGCCGGGGACGCTGCGGATCCGCTGGCGGTACCTCGGCACGAAGGCGATCCGGTCGGCGATCAGCCCGAGCAGCTTCTCGTAGTCGAAGCCCCGGCTGGAGGGCTCGAAGATCTCCAGAGTGGCGTTGTGCATGGGCGCACTCGCAGACTCGTCGGCCAGGAAGGCCATGTCCGCGGGGCGGAGCCGCTCACTCATCGAGTCCCCTTCTCTGCTCGACCTCGGTGCGGGTCGGTCGACCACCCAGGCTATCGGCCCGCCACCCGACAGCCGGACCCCCGTCCATCGCCGCCGGCGGCCATGGAATCCTGGGAGTACGCAAAACGCCTGCCGACCGAAGGAGACACGCATGCGCCGGGCACTCGCCGCCGCTGCCCTCGCCGCTCTCGTCCTCGCCGGCTGCGGCGAGTCCGACGAGCCGACGACCGCGGAGCAGCCGACCGCGAGCGAGACGCCGCGCCTCCGACTCCCCGAGCGCGTCGGAGGAGCCGACGGAGAAGACCTCGCCGCCCGCGACCGAGGCCATCGAGATCGAGATCGAGGGCGACCGCATCGAGCCGAACGGCATGCGGGTGAAGGTGGCCGCCGGCGAGCCGATCAACCTCGAGGTCGAGTCCGACAGGCCGGCCGAGCTCCACGTGCACTCCTCGCCCGAACAGGTGCTCGAGGTCGAGGAGGGCGAGTCCACGCTGACCCTGACGATCGAGCGGCCGGGCATCGTCGACGTCGAGGAGCACGAGACCGGCAAGATCGTCCTCCAGCTCGAGGTCCGCTGACCCATGGTCTTCGCCCACGGCGTCGGAGGCGCCCAGGACCTGCCGATCCCTGCGGAGCTCGCGATCGCGGGCGCCAGCGCGGCTCTCGCGATCTCCTTCATCGTGCTCGCCGTGGCCTGGCGGACGCCGAGGTACGACGCGGCCACCTCGGGCCGCCGCGCCCCAGCCTGGCTCAGCGGAATGGTCGACTCGCCCTCCTTCGCGTGGGCGCTGCGGCTGCTCGGGCTGGCCTTCTTCGGCTACGTCGCCTGGGCGGCGATCGCCGGACCGGACCTGCTGATCAACCCGGTCTTCGGTGTCGTCTACGTGCTCCTGTGGGTGGGCCTGGTCCCCGCCTCGCTGCTGTTCGGCCCGTTCTACAAGGCCGTGAACCCCATCCGCACGATCACGCTGCTGCTCAACCGGCTCATCGGGGCCGACCCGGACAAAGGGGCGTACGCGCTCCCCCGGTGGGTCGGCTACTGGCCGGCGGCGATCGGCCTCTTCGCGTTCGTGTGGCTGGAGCTGATCTACCCGGACTCGACGTACAAGATGCCGGTCATCTTGTGGTTCGCCGTGTACGCGGCCGTCCTGCTGCTGGGCAGCGCGCTGTTCGGCTCCGCGTGGTTCGAGCGCGCCGACCCGTTCGAGGTCTACTCCACCCTCGTCGGCCACCTCTCGGTCTTCGGCCGCCGGGAGGACGGGGCCCTCGTCCTCCGCACCCCCCTGGCCAACCTCGACGCCGTCCCCGCAGCGCCCGGGCTCGTGGCGGTCGTCTCGGTCCTCTTCGGAAGCACCGCGTTCGACAGCTTCAAGGACTCCAACACCTGGCTCCAGTTCACCCAGGCGACGAGCCTCGACGTGACGATCGTGAACACCGTGGTGATGTTCGGGTTCTGCGCCGGCGTCGGCGTCAGCCTCACGGTCGCGACGATGCTCGCGGCGCCTCGAGAGGGAGTACGCCGATCCGACCTCCCGGCGCTCTTCGCCCACTCCGTGGTGCCGATCATCGTCGGCTACATGGTCGCCCACTACCTCACGTACTTGGTCGAGTCGGGGCAGCAGACCCTGATCCAGCTCAGCGACCCGATGGGCACCGGGGCGAACCTGCTCGGGACCGCCGACGCCGAGGTGAACTACTGGCTGTCGACGCATCCGACGTTCCTCGCGGTCACCAAGGTGCTCGCCGTGGTCACAGGTCACGTCCTCGGCGTCATCGCCGCCCACGACCGGGCGATGAAGCTGCTCCCGAAGCGGCACCAGCTGACCGGCCAGCTGCCGCTTCTCGTGGTCATGGTGTTCTACACGATCACGGGCCTCTACCTGCTCTTCGGCGCCTGAGCCCTCCGCCTCAGAAGCCTGCTGCCGCGCCGGACGGGCGCCGCGGCCCGGTTCTCGTCGAGGGTGTCGACGAGGCGCCCGACCGCGCTCCGCAGCGCCGACTCGCCCGTGTCGACCAGCGGCCGTCCGGCCACCAGGGCACGGTCCGCCGCGACACGGTCCTCCGGCAGGAAATGGATGCTCGCCGGCGTCACGAACCCCTCGACCATCGCCCGCACCTCCCGCTCTCCCCAGCCGAGCGAGGAGCGGACGCGGTTCACGACCACCCGGGTCGTCGCGGCCGGCGCGATCTCGGGCAGCTCGACGAGCCCTCTGGCGAGGCGTGAGAGCCCGACGGGGTCGGCCGACCCGACGACGAGCACCTCGTCGGCGTGGTCGAGCCCGGCGACCGTCATCTGGTTGCGCTGGGGTGCGCTGCTGCCGAACGCCTGGTCGGCCTGCTCGAGGCTGAAGCCGAGGTCCAGGACGACGTAGGGGCACAGGCTCCGTGCGGCTTCCACCAGCGCGTCGAAGGCGACGCCACGGACCTCCACCCACCGGTCCGCCCGGGGCAGCCCGGTGAGCACGCGCAGCCCCGGTGACACCGTCCGGGCGACCGACGCAAGCCGCGTGACGTCGAGCCGCCCGGCGTTGGCGAGCCGGACAGCGCTCAGGACTCCGGAGACCTCGTCGAGCACACCGAGGTGCTGGGCGACGGCGCCGCCGTACGCGTCGGCGTCGACCAGGAGCACGTCGTGCCCCCTCCGGGCCAGCTCGGCAGCGACCCCGACAGCCACCGTCGTGCGCCCCGGGGCGCCGGTGGGGCCCCACACCGCCAGGACGCGCCCGTGGGCGTCATGGCCGGCTCCGAGGGGGTCGAGGTCGTCGCCGTCGTCGAGGAGGACCGCCGGCTCCTGCGGCCCCACGCCGCGTCCGGGCCGGCCTGG
The DNA here is from genome assembly GCA_963701425.1 of uncultured Actinomycetota bacterium. GTDB lineage: Bacteria > Actinomycetota > Actinomycetes > Propionibacteriales > Nocardioidaceae > Nocardioides_C. Next base: position 1,274,870 of record CAVPAG010000018.1, read on the forward strand.
AGTGTGGTCCTGCCCCGCGGCGTCCTCGGCAGCGGTGCGCACCACGGCAGGCAGGCTCCCCAGGTCCGTCGAGGTCACGACCCCGCCCACGCCGGGGAGGTCGGGAACACCCTCCCGGTCGGCCGCATCGGCGACGAGCACCACGCCGACCCCCGCCGCTCTCAGGTGTCCGACGCTGTCGGCGTCGAGGCCGGGGAGCCCTGCGGCGACGATCGCGACCCTGGCCTGCCCCGTCGCAGCCGTCGCGAGCAGGTCGGGCAGGTCCACGCAGCGCTTGAGGACCACCGCTCCCGACGACGCGCCACCTACGACCCGGAGCGCCTCGACCTCCCAGGGGGCGCTCCCCGCTGCCAGGAGCACACCGACCCGTTCACCCCACACGGCTCAGCCCCGTCGCACGATCACGGCGGTGCCGGTGGAGAGCCGAGCGAGCGCCGTCCCGAGCACGCTCTCGTCCTCAGCCGGCAGGCCCACCACCACCTGGCGGGTGGAGGACGGCCCTAGCGCGCTGCTGTTGCGGGGCACCGCGACGACGCGCACCTCCTGGAGCACCCGGACAGCGCGAGGCTCCGGCCCGGCCTCGGCCGCAGGCGTGACCCAGACGTCGACCACCTCGCCGGCGCGGAGCGTCGAGGGCACGGCCTCGGAGGGCAAGGCGATCGGGACCTCGACCAGGTCCGGCCCCTCGCCCGTGCTCAGCGCGCCCCGCGGCAGCAGCTCACCACCGGCGACGTCACGCGTGAGGACCGTTCCCTCAGGCAGGACGTCGTCCGCCGAGAGGTAGCTCGCGGCGAGGTCCTGGGAGCTGAACCGCAAGTCCTGCCGCTCGAGGTCGGCGAGGCTCACCTCGGTGCCGTCGGGCAGGTCGCCCCGTGCGGCCCACACGGCCACGGTGTCGTCGGCGGTCGCCAGGAGGCGGGCACCCAGAAGCACGGACACGGACACGATCGTCACGCCGACGAGCAGGCGGGGGTCCCTCCAGGTACGTCTCGAAGCCCGGGTCGCCGCGGGGCTCTCGGGCGGACCGAGACCGGAGATCGGGTCCCTCGTCGCGCCCGTCGTGGCGCCGACCGAGGAAGCCCTCGACGGAGGCTGGTGGTGGCTGGTGGCGGTCACCGGGACATCATGGCCGCAGCGTTCCGACCTCGCCAGACCTTGTCCACAGGCAAACGGGGGCAAGCTCCCGTGAACAGGGGTGTCCGGTGGCAGAATGCCGGTATGAGCGCCGGTGCGACCCCTCCCCGCTTCCTCCAGCTCGCGGACGTGGCAGAGATACTCAACACCTCGACCGCCCAGGTCTACGCCCTGGTGCGCCGAGGCGAGCTGCCGGCGATCAAGATCGGCGGCCGGGGTCAGTGGCGTGTGGAGACCTCCGAGCTCGAGGCGTTCATCCAGCACTCCTACGAGCAGACCCGGTACCTTCGTCCGTGACCACCCCTTCGCGGAGTCCGAGCAGGACGACGACGCGCGGCTCTGACCGGCTCGCCGGGCTAGACCCGCACGGCCAGGACCGCGCCGAACGCGATGACTGTCGGGGTCTGCGCAGCGCCGGCGGACTCGACCTCGACGAAGTCGGCACCGATGCGGAGCACCCGGACCCTGAGGCTCGCTCCGGAGGCGAGCTGCATGAGCACCTCGTCGTGGTCGACGCCGAGCCGGTGCAGCGCCGAGCCGAACGACAACCGCGCCACCGCGGGCCTTGCTGCTTCCGGGACCGCCCGTGACGACAGGCCGTAGGCCGCCGCGACCGCTCCCAGCCTGACGAGCCACACCGCCTGCCCTTCGGCCTTCACGACGCTGCACCAGTCCACACCGGCCTGCGTGAGCGTGCCCTCGACGACGTAGCCGGTGACGAGGGTCAGCGCAACCTCGTGCGCGAGCGAGGCATGGATGCGGCTCGCGAACGTCACCGCGGCGTACTCCCCGCGGGCCCGGTCGGCGAGCTCGGCGTCGCGCTCGGCGAGATGCAGGCCGGCGGCCTGCTGCTCGAGGTCCTCGAAGAGCCGGCCGAGGCGCTCGACGCCGTCGCGGCCGGCTCCGCCGGAGTCGTCGTCCATGGACGGTCACCCTCGCGAGACGGGCCGGCCCTGTCAATGGCTGTGGACAAAGCGTTGACGACTCATTCCAACAGGGTCTAGAACATGCAAACACAAGCAAATGCACGGGTCGGGGTCGAAACATGGACAAGTCGCGGTGGACTGCGCAGCCGAGGAACGCGGCCGCGCTCGGTCGTGCGGCCCTGGTCGCAGTCGCTTCCTTCGGCGGTCTGGTCGTGCTCCTCCGCCTGTGCGCGTCCCCGTTGAGCCAGGTGCGCGTGCGCACCGCGGCCGGCCAGCCGTTGACCGCTCTCCCCCTCGACCTCCTGCTCACGGCACTGGCCGCCGTGGGGCTCGGCGGCTGTGGCATCTGGCTCGCCACGGTCACGCTCGCGACGGCCTACGAGGTGGTGACCGGCGCGTCCTCCGCCGTGGTGCGGGCCGTCTCACCGCACCTCGTACGCCGCGTGGTGGCTGCCTGCTGCGGCCTCGCCGTCGGTGGCGCGGGCAGTCTGGTGCCGGCGTCCGCCACCCCGCACGAGACGGGCGAGCGTGCGAGCCCGACGCGGAGCCCTTCCGGGTCGGACGTCCTGACCGGGCTGCCGCTGCCCGACCGGGTGCTCGGGGCCGCACCGCGTCGCCCCACGTCCACAGCCCGGCTGCGGGCCCACGGCGTGCACCCGGGGTACGACGGCGACACCGTCGTCATGACCTCCGCGTCGGGCCCGGTGCGTCCTCGGACGCCCACCACCTACCAGGTCCGCACCGGCGACTGCCTCTGGACGATCGCCGAGGACCTCCTGCCCGCGGCGCGCGCCGATGAGGTCGACGAGGCGTGGCGGCGGATCCACCACGCGAACCGCGATGCGATCGGCCCTGACCCGGACCTCGTCCTCCCCGGCATGACGCTCCGGCTACCTGAACCCCTGACGGGCCCTGCGGGCAGCCGCGGACCCGATGCTCCCGGCTCCCACCACCCCCGAAAGGACGCGTCATGACGCCACCCACCGACGACAACACCCCCTCATCGCCTCGCCGCCCGCCCGCCGCTCCGGCCCAGTGGGCCACGGTCACGAGACTCGGCCTCGCCGGAGAGCAGGGCCCGGTGCCGGTGGCGCCCTCGGCCGCCGTCGACGGCAGCCTCGCGCTGAAGACCCCGGTCGGCGGCCCGCCGACCCGCGGTGTGCCGCAGACGCCCGAGCTACGGCTGGTCACCGGTGGCGGGTCGGGCGAGGACGTGCAGCTGTGGGCGGCCAGGTTCGCCCAGGCGGTCGTGGAGGTCCTCGGAGGGGACCGTCCACTCCCCCAGCTGGTGCGCTGGACGTCGCAGCGCGTCTACGTCGAGCTCGAGCGCCGGATGAACATCCTGGCGCGCACCTCGGACGCCGGTCGGCGCAAGCGCACGGTGCGGCCTCAGGTGCGCAGCGTGCACGTCTTCCACCCGACCCCGGAGTCCGCGGAGGTGAGCGTCCACGTGCGTCACGGCCAGCGTTCGCGTGCCATCGCGGCACGCCTCGAGCTCACGCGCGGCCGCTGGCAGTGCACCGTCCTCCAGCTCGGCTGACCGAGGCGTCAGGCTCGACGACCGTGTAGTCGCCAGGTCGTCGAGCCCCTCACTCCTGTGGGTGTCAGCCGTTCACGCGGGTCGTGAGCCCCGTGGGCCCGCCGGGGGCGCCGTGGCACTTCTTGTACTTCTTGCCCGACCCGCAGGGGCACTCGTCGTTGCGACCGACGCCGGCGAACTCGTCGTCGACCTGCGTCGGAGCCGAACCCTTGACCTCGGCGTCGCCGCCCTCGTCGGGAGCGGAGTAGGCGAGCTTCTGGGGCGCCTTCGGACCCTCGAGCCCCTTGGCGACGATGTGCGGGGCGACCGCCTGGCCCGCGGCGGCGGCCTGCGCGATCGCGGCACCGCGTCCGAGCTCCTCGGCCGCCTCTGCCTCCTCGGCGGGCGCGGCCTCCTCGACCTGGACCTCGAGGTTGAACAGGTAGCCGACCGACTCCTCCTTGATGCCGTCCATCATGGCGGCGAACATGTCGAAGCCCTCGCGCTGGTACTCCACGAGCGGGTCACGTTGCGAGTAGGCCCGCAGCCCGATGCCCTCGCGCAGGTAGTCCATCTCGTAGAGGTGCTCACGCCACTTGCGGTCGAGCACCGACAGGACGACGCGGCGCTCGAGCTCGCGCATGACCTCCTCGCCGATGACCCCTTCGCGCTCGGCGTAGGCGCTCTGCGCGTCGGCCTTGAGGTCCTCGATGAGCTGCTCGCGCGAGATGCCCTCGCGGCCACCGGCCTCCGCCTCGACGCCGTCGAGCTTGAGCGACATCGGGTAGAGCGTCTTGAGCGCGGCCCAAAGCGCCTCGAGGTCCCACTCCACCGGAATGCCCTCGGTCGCGCCGACCACGTAACCCGAGACGACGTCGTCGATCATGCCGCGCACCTGGTCGCGCAGGTCGGCGCCCTCGAGCACGGCGCGGCGCTCGGCGTAGATCACCTGACGCTGGCGGTTCATGACGTCGTCGTACTTGAGGACGTTCTTGCGGGAGTCGAAGTTCTGCGCCTCGACCTGCGCCTGCGCGGAGGCGATCGCGCCCGTCACGCGCTTGTTCTCGATCGGGACGTCGTCGGGAACCTTGAGGGTGGTGAGCACCCAGTCGACCCAGTCGGACTTGAACAGCCGCATCAGGTCGTCCTGCAGGGACAGGTAGAAGCGCGACTCGCCCGGGTCGCCCTGGCGGCCGGAGCGTCCACGCAGCTGGTTGTCGATGCGGCGGGACTCGTGACGCTCGGTGCCGATCACGTAAAGGCCGCCGAGCTCCTTGACCTCGTCGTGCTCGGCCGCGACCTGGGCCTTGATCTGCTCGACCATGTGAGGCCAGGCGGCTTCGTACTCCTCGTTGTTCTCGAGCGGGTCGAGGCCCTGCTTGCGCAGCTCGAGGTCGGCGAGGAACTCGATGGAGCCGCCGAGCATGATGTCGGTGCCTCGACCGGCCATGTTGGTGGCGACGGTGACCGAGCCCTTGTGACCCGCCTGCGCGACGATCTTCGCCTCGTCGGCGTGCTGCTTGGCGTTCAGGACCGAGTGCGGGATGCCCTGCTTCTTGAGCAGCTGGGACAGGTGCTCGGACTTCTCCACCGAGGTGGTGCCGACGAGCACCGGCTGGCCGGCCTTCTGACGCTCGGCGATGTCCTCGACCACGGCGTTGAACTTCGCCTCCTCGGTCCGGTAGACGAGGTCGGGCTGGTCCATGCGCGCCATCGGCTTGTTCGTCGGGATCGGCACGACGCCGAGGCCGTAGATCTTGTCGAACTCCGACGCCTCGGTCATCGCGGTGCCGGTCATGCCGCCGAGCTTCTCGTAGAGGCGGAAGTAGTTCTGCAGCGTGACCGTGGCGAGGGTCTGGTACTCCTCGCGGATCTGCACGCCCTCCTTGGCCTCGATCGCCTGGTGCAGACCCTCGTTGTAGCGGCGGCCGGCGAGCATGCGGCCGGTGTGCTCGTCGACGATCAGGACCTCGCCGTTCATCACGACGTACTCCTTGTCGTGGCGGAAGAGCTCCTTGGCCTTGATCGCGTTGTTCATGAACGAGATCAGCGGGGTGTTGACCGAGTCGTAGAGGTTGTCGATGCCGAGGTAGTCCTCGACCTTGGTGATGCCCGGCTCGAGCACGGAGATGGTGCGCTTCTTCTCGTCGACCTCGTAGTCGACGTCCTTGACCATCTGGCGGGCGATCGCGGCGAACTCGCCGTACCACTTCACCTCGTCCTGTGTGGGGCCGGAGATGATCAGCGGGGTCCGCGCCTCGTCGATGAGGATCGAGTCGACCTCGTCGACGATGGAGAAGAAGTGGCCGCGCTGGACGCAGTCCTCGATCGAGCTGGCCATGTTGTCGCGCAGGTAGTCGAAGCCGAACTCGTTGTTCGTGCCGTAGGTGACGTCCGCGGCGTAGGAGACGCGGCGCTGGTCAGGGCGCATCTCCGGGAGGATCATCCCGGTGGTCAGGCCGAGGAAGTGGTAGACGCGGCCCATCCACTCGGCGTGGTACTTCGCGAGGTAGTCGTTCACGGTGACCACGTGCACGCCCTTGCCGGCGAGCGCGTTGAGGTACGTCGGCAGCGTGGCGACGAGGGTCTTGCCCTCACCGGTCTTCATCTCGGCGATGTTGCCGAGGTGGAGCGCCGCGCCGCCCATGATCTGTACGTCGTAGTGGCGCTGGCCGAGGACCCGCTTGGCAGCCTCGCGCACGGTGGCGAAGGCCTCCGGCATCAGGTCGTCGAGGGTCTCGCCGTTCTCGAGCCGCTCCTTGAAGAGAGCGGTCTGGCCGCGCAGCTCGTCGTCGGTCATCGAGACGAAGTCATCCTCGATCGCGTTGACGGCACGCGTGATCGACTCCAGCTGACGGAGGATCTTGCCCTCACCGATGCGAAGGATCTTGTCGAGAATGGCAGGCACGAGAGTCGACTCCAGTTTCAGTGGTCTGCGGTGTTGCGAGACGATCACCCAGGTGGTGTCCCGGGTCTCCCCGGGTGGGGGCGGGCGAGCAGCCAGCCTACGGCGGCCACCCGCCCCATGCTACCGAGCGCGCGGGCAGGCGGCTCGCCACGTCCTGGTCAGAGCGGCCGAGCAGGGCCCGTCGAGCCCCGCACGACGAGCTCGCCGGCGAAGAGGTACTCGCCGCGCGGCGTCTCGTGCCCGGTGATCGCGTCGACGAGCGTCTGCACCGCCGACTGCGACATCGCCGCCACCGGCTGGCGCACCGTGGTCAGCGGTGGGTCGGTGAAGGCCATGAAAGGGGAGTCGTCGTAGCCGACGACCGAGACGTCGCCCGGCACGTCGAGGCCGCGAGCCCGGACGGCCCGGATGGCGCCGAGCGCCATGATGTCGGAGCCGCAGATGATCGCGGTGACGCCCGCGTCGAGCAGGCGCGCCGCCGCGGCATGGCCGCCCTCGACGGAGAAGAGGCCGTACTCCTCGACTCCCTTGATGCGCGGATCCGACTCCATCGCGGCCCTGAAGCCGAGCACCTTGCGCTCCACGGGCACGAACCGGCTCGGCCCCACGGCCAGCCCGAAGCGCGTGTGCCCCAGGGAGGCGAGGTGGTTCACGGCGGTGCGCACCGCCCCCTCGTCGTCGGTGGAGATGCACGGCACGGGCAGGTCAGGACGGCTGCCGTTGACCAGCAGGATCGGCAGACCGCGGTCGACGAGGGCGTGGTAGCGCGCCGGGTCGGCGGTCTGGTCGGCGTGGAGGCCGGAGATGAAGATGATCCCGGCGACTCCCCGCTCCAGCAGCATCTCGACGTACTCGTCCTCGGTGACGCCGCCCGGGGTCTGCGTGCAGAGCACCGGGGTGTAGCGGTGGCCGGCGAGGCCGGACTCGATGAGCTGCGCGAACGCCGGGAAGATCGGGTTCACCAGCTCCGGCACGACCAGCCCGACCAGGCCGGCGCTCGTGGACCGGAGCGCGGCAGGTCGCTCGTAGCCGAGTACGTCGAGGGCCGTGAGCACCTGGAGGCGGGTCTCCTCCCCCACGCCGGGCTTGCCGTTGAGGACGCGGGAGACCGTCGCCTCGCTCACGCCTGCCTGAGTAGCGACGTCATGCAGCCGTGGTCGTCTCATAGGCAGGACTTTAGTCACCACTGTTGCAACTTTGCAGCAAGAACTTTCAATATCTTCCAATCCTTGCAAAGCCGGTGTTAGGTTGACCTCCGCGAGTCCATCACGAAATAAGGAGATATTCCGATGCGACGCTTTGCTCGGGCCGGCGCCCTCGTGGCAGCCGTCAGCCTGCTGGCCACCGCCTGCGGATCGGCCGACACCGACGAGACCGAGAACGACAGTGCGCCCGCGCCTGACGAGGTCTCCGGTTCCCTGACCTGGTGGGACACCTCCGACCCCACCAACGAGGGCCCCGCGTTCGACAAGCTCATCAAGGACTTCGAGGCGGAGTACCCCGACGTCACCATCGACCACCAGTACGTTCCGTTCGGCGAGGCGCAGAACAAGTTCAAGACCGCGGCCGAGGCCGGCAGCGGCGCCCCGGACATCCTCCGCGCCGAGGTCGCCTGGGTGCCCGAGTTCGCATCGCTCGGCTACCTCTACGCCCTCGACGGCACCGCCGCTCTCGACGACGCCGACGACTACTTCGAGACCCCGCTGTCCTCGAACGTCTTCGACGGCCAGACCTACGGCGTGCCGCAGGTGACGGACTCGCTCGCGCTGCTCTACAACAAGGAGCTCTTCGAGAAGGCCGGGATCGACTCCGCGCCGACCACCTGGGACGAGGTCGCCGAGGCGGCCGAGGCGCTGAAGTCCGAGGCCGGCGTCGACGGCATCTTCATCAACCCCGGCGGCTACTTCCTGCTCCCGTTCATGTACGGCGAGGGTGGCGACATGGTCGACACCGAGGCCCAGGAGATCGTCGTGAACTCCGAGGCGAACGTGAAGGGCATCTCCACCGCCGCTGAGCTCGTCAAGAGCGGCGCTGCTGTGAAGCCGCCGGCTGCCGACGGCTACTCCGCGATGATGACCGCGTTCAACGAGGGCAAGGTCGCCATGATCATCAACGGCCCCTGGGAGGTCGCGAACATCCGCAACGCAGAGGGCTTCGGCGGCATCGAGAACCTCGGCATCGCGCCGGTCCCGGCCGGCTCCGAGACGGCGGGCGCGCCGGTCGGCGGCCACAACTACGTGGTGTGGTCCGGCATGGACGAGGCCAAGGCCGACGCCGCGGTGGCTTTCATCGACTTCATGAACTCCGCCGACTCCCAGGCCTACCTGGCCGACGAGCTCGGCCTGCTGCCGACCCGCAAGTCGGCGTACGAGAACGAGGCCGTTGCCAGCAACGAGGTCGTCTCGGCGTTCAAGGACGTCGTCGACGCAGCCGTCGCCCGTCCGTGGATCCCCGAGGGCGGTCAGTTCTTCGCCGCGCTCGACAAGATGGCGGTCGAGGTCCTCGTCCAGGGTCGCGACCCCAAGGGCGCGCTCGACGACGCTGCCAAGACCTACAAGGCCGAGGTCGTTCCCGACTACAGCCTGCAGTGACCGTCGTACCAACCGTGAGATAGTGCCGGGGGCCGCATCCGATGTCGGGTGCGGTCCCCGCTCGTACGAGGAGGAAGTTCCCCCATGGCGATCGACTCCGGAACCGCTGTTGCCGCCAGGCCTCCGGGCGAGGTCCCGCCCGAGAACGGCGGCCGGACGCCCGGGCGTGGGCGCAGCCTCGCGTCGAAGCACTGGTACGCGTGGGCGATGGTGCTCCCGGTCGTGATCGTGCTCGGCGTGCTGGTGCTCTACCCGCTCGCGCGCGGCGTCTACATCAGCTTCACCAACCTGAACGAGTCCAACCAGCGCACCGAGATCTGCACCAAGACGCTCGGCGGCGGTGAGACCTGCCGGCCCAACCCGAACGCAGCCGAGTTCACCGGCTTCCAGAACTACATCGACATCATCTCCGGCGAGAAGGGCGACTTCTGGCTGCAGTTCGGCAACACGATCATCTGGACGGCGGCGTGCGTCGTCTTCCACTACGGCCTCGGCCTCGGCCTCGCCGTCCTGCTGAACCGTCGAATACGCGGACGAGGTTTGTACCGCGTGCTGCTGATCGTGCCCTGGGCAGTGCCCGCGTTCGTCGCCGCCTTCGCCTGGAAGTTCATCTTCAACGAGCGCAACGGCCTGGCGAACGTGCTCCTGACGACCCTCGGCTTCGACCGGGTCGAATGGTTCGCGGAGCGGTGGACCTCGATGTTCACCGCGGTCGTCGCCAACATCTGGATCGGGGTGCCGTTCATGATGGTCGCGCTCCTCGGCGGCCTCCAGTCGATCTCGTCGGACCTCTACGAGGCGGCGGAGATGGACGGCGCGAGCGCGTGGCAGCGCTTCGTCAACGTGACGCTGCCCGGTCTGCGTCCGGTCAGTGCCACCGTGATCCTGCTCGGCACGATCTGGACCTTCAACATGTTCCCGATCATCTTCCTCGTCACCGAGGGCCAGCCGGCCGGCCAGACCGAGATCCTCGTCACCGGCTCGTTCAAGTACGCGTTCGAGGGGATCCGCCAGTACGCCCTCGCGTCGGCGTACGGGATCATCATCCTCTCGATGCTGCTGGTCTTCGCCGTCGCCTACCGCAAGATGCTCAGCCGACAGGGAGAGGTGTGGTGATGGCTGCCATCGACCGCCGCCGCAGCAAGGGCTCGTCCGTACTGCTCCACGCCACGTTGCTGACCGCGACCGTGATCGCGGTGTTCCCGGTCTTCTGGATCTTCGTGTCGTCGTTCAAGCCGGCCAACCGGATCCTGGCGAGCGAGATCAAGTTCGTCGACAACTTCACGCTCGAGAACTACATCCGGGTCCTCACCGAGACCGACTTCCCGACGTGGTTCATGAACTCGGTCATCACGGCTGCCTTCACGATGCTCTTCGGTGTCTTCATGGCCGCGACGGCGGGGTACGCCCTGAGCCGGTTCAACTTCCCCGGCCGCCGCTCGCTGATGTGGACCTTCCTCATCACCCAGATGTTCCCGGTCGCGATCCTGATCGTGCCGATCTACACGATCATGTCGAACCTCGGCCTCATCAACACCTTGACCTCGCTGGTGATCGCCTACTGCACCGTCGCGGTTCCCTTCTGCACCTGGATGCTCAAGGGCTACTACGACACGATCCCCCGCGAGCTCGACGAGGCAGCGGCACTGGACGGCCTGGGCCCCTTCCAGACGTTCTGGCGGGTCATCCTCCCGCTGGCACGTCCGGGGCTCGCGGTGACGATGTTCTACACGTTCCTCACCGCCTGGAGCGAGATCGCCTACGCGACGGCGTTCCTCCAGACCGACAACAAGTTCACCCTGGGCTACGGGCTCCAGACGTTCGTGCCGCAGTTCAACCAGCGGTGGGAGTACCTCACCCCGGCGGCGATCCTGGTGCTCATCCCCGCGGCGCTGGTGTTCATGTTCGCCCAGCGCCACCTCGTCGGCGGTCTGAGCGCCGGCGCCACCAAGGGCTGACGACCTAGCGGCCGGCGAGCGCCTTCACCTCGTGGAGGAGCTCGTCGGCCAGGTCTCCCCTCGGCTCGACGGCGATGTCGTCGAGGCCAAGCCACAGCGCCGCCTCCGCGAGCTCCGCGGCAAGCTCGGACGCCGTCTCCTCCGGCGCACCCGGCTCGGCGTGGGCCGACTTCACCACGAGCACGCTCCCCTGCCGGTCGGCCTTGAGGTCGACCCGCGCGACGAGCTGGTCGCCGAGCAGGAACGGCAGCACGTAGTAGCCGTGCACCCGCTTCTCCTCGGGCACGTAGATCTCGATGCGGTAGCGGAAGCCGAACAGGTGCTCGGTGCGGGCCCGCTCCCAGACCACCGGGTCGAAGGGGCTGAGCAGCGCCCGGGCGTCCACCTTCCGCGGCAGCCTGGCGTCCTTGTGGAGGTACGCCGGCCGGCCCCACCCCTCGACGCTCACGGGCAGCAGCTCGCCGGACTCCACGAGGGCGTCGATCGCCGGTCGGGCAGCCGCGTGGTGCATCCGGAAGTAGTCGCGCAGGCAGTACTCCGTGCCCACGCCGTGCGACATCGCCGCCCGCCGGACCAGCTCGATGTTCGCCTCCTCGACCGACGGCGTCGGTGCGTCCAGCACCTCGGGCGGGAGGACGCGTTCCGGGACGTCGTAGAGCCGCTCGAAGGCGGAGTTGCGACCCGCCACGGTGAGCTGCCCCGCGAAGAAGAGGTACTCGAGCGCCTTCTTGGTGTCGGACCAGTTCCAGCCCCAGTGCTCCTTGACGCGCGGGAGGCCGTCGTCGAGGTCGCGCGCGGTCGCGGGCCCCACCTCGCGCACCTCGGCGAGGAGGGACTCGGCGAGCTCGGGCTTGGTGCGCATGATCGGCCACTCGTGGCCCCGCTCGCGGTAGCCCGCCATCCGGTGCTGCATGTGCGGCCACAGGTCGACGGGCATGAAGGCCGCGACGTGCGCCCAGTACTCCACGATCTTGCGAGGACGCCGCTCCGCCGCCCGCCGCAGCAGCTCGGTGTCGTAGCGGCCCATCCGGCTGAACAGCGGCATGTAGTGGGCGCGCTGGAACACGTTGACCGAGTCGATCTGGAGCACCCCGGTGCGGGCCAGGGTGCGGTTGAAGGTGCGCATCGTCGGCACGGTGTGCCGGGGGTCGCGGAACCCCTGGGCGACCAGCGCGATCCGGCGGGCCTGCGCCTTGCTGAGAGTCCCCACCACCGTCGGTCCGTTCGACATGAGGGTCACTATGCCGGACGGCACCGACACGATGTCGTTGCCGAGGCCGAGGTCAGGGGATGTCGAGGAGCTTCTCGCGGACGGCGTACATGACCGCCTCCATCCGCGAGTGCAGCTGCAGCTTCTCCAGGATGTTGCGCACGTGGTTCTTCACGGTGTTCTCGCTGATGAACAGCCGCTTGGCGATCTCGCGGTTGTTGAGACCCTGGGCCACCAGCTTGAGCACCTCGAGCTCACGGTCCGTCAGCCGCGGTGTGGGCACCTGCTGGCGCTCGGAGCGGGTCATCTGCTTGAACTCGTCGAGCAGCTTGACCGCCATCGACGGGCTGATCAGTGACTGCCCCTCGGCCACGACCCGGATCGCCTGGGCGACCTCGTCGATCGAGGAGTCCTTGAGGAGGTACCCGGACGCGCCGTTCTTGACGGCGTCGTACAGGTCGGCCTCCTCGTCACTGACGGTCAGCATGATGATCTTGGCCGAGGGCGCGACGTCCTTGATCGAGAGGCACGCCTCGATGCCCGAGCGCTTGGGCATCCGGACGTCCATCAGGACGACGTCGGGGACGGCCGTGGCCGCGAGCTCGGTCGCGGCCACGCCGTCACCAGCCTCGCCCACGACCTCGATGTCGTCCTCGACCCCGAGCAGCATGGTGAGGCCACGCCTGAAGAGCTCCTGGTCGTCGACGACTGCGACGCGGATGGGCTCGCCGGCGTTCACGCGCTGTTGAGGTACGGACACGCCCTGATCATGTCATGCAGTACGGGGCGATGGGTCGAAAAACATCCAACAGCGACCTTGTGGCTCACTCCCGGTCGAGATCGAGCGAGATGACACCGTAGTCGTAGCCGCGCCGGCGGTAGACGACCGACGGCTTCTCGCTCTCCTTGTCCACGAAGAGGAAGAAGTCGTGGCCGACCAGCTCCATCTCGTAGAGCGCCTGGTCGAGGGTCATCGGGTCGGCGGGGTGGCTCTTCTCCCTCACGACGAGGGGACCGTCACCCATGACGGTGATGGGACCGACGTGACGCTCGGTCTCGGCGGTCTTCCCGGTCTCGGCCGCGGGTGCGGTGCCGTTGGGTGCGGGCTCGATCCCTGCGAGCGCCTCGGCGACGGAGGTCGGGGTGTGCCGGCCGCGGTGGACCCGCTTGCGGTCGGCTGCGCGGCGCATCTGGGTGGCCATCTTGTCCATCGCCATGTCGAGCGCGGACATCTTGTCCTCGGCTGCCGCCTCGGCGCGGATCACGGGGCCCTTCGAGAAGGCGGTGAGCTCGACGCGCACGGCGCGGTCGTGCTGGCGGGGGTTGCGCTCCTTGTCGACCTCGACCTCGACCCGCATGATGCGGTGATCGTGCTTCTCCAACCGGACGAGCTTCTCTTCGACGTGACTGCGAAACCGGTCCGACACGTCCATGTGCCGACTCTTGACCACGATTTCCACGGCTAACCTCCCGGTTGTCTCGGTGAACACGTCACCTGGGGTGTGTTGACCGCCGACGAGCGGCGGCCTTGAGAGATGGAGATCCGTCCGGCCGACCTGGTCTTCGACCCCACAACCGCCTGCTGAGGCTCTCGCAGCTTCTCCGCCACTACTGACCTTCTCCCGCGCTCGCGTCGTATCTGACGACGCGGACGAGGCAGGACTTACTTCTAAGCCGCACCGTGATCGGCGACCATCCTCGGTGTCCGGAGACACCTGCGAGGGCAGCGCCTTACGTGGACCGTTTCGCCTGCGACTGGCATCGGCTAGCCGACTGCCCGTGCCGAGCCCCGCCCAGAGGGCCGCACTCAGCCGGATCCTGTCGGTGCAACCACGGACCCGGACGGACTCCATGACTAGACGCTAGTCGCCCGTGGAACAAAACGGTAGTGACGCCACGCGATTGGCTCCTCACACGAGGCCATGGCTCGATTCCGTGGCGTCGTGCGTCCGAGGAGTGGTACGCCGCGTCGCCGCGACGACCGCGATGCCGGCCACCTCGACGCCCGCCTCCTCGAGGGCCCGCTGGGCCTCGCGCACCGTCGAGCCGGTCGTGATCACGTCGTCCACGACGACCACGAGAGGAGGCGCTCCCGAAGCCGTCATGAGCCGTCTCATCACGGCATCGCGCGGGCAGGTCATGCTGCCGGCGAGGTTGCCCGCCCGTGCTGCCGCGCCGAGCCCCGCCTGGTCCTCGGCGGCCCTGACGCTCCTCAGCAGCTGGACCACTCCGGTCTGGACACCTGTGCCCCGCAGGTTCGCCGCGGCCCTCCGCGTGAGGCGCAGAAGCGGGTCGTGCCCTCGGCGGCGGACCACCGCCGCTCTCGAGGGCACGGGGACCAGGGCGACCTCACGAACAGGCAGGTCTGACGGGTCCGCCCGTGCCAGGGGCGGGCCCGTGAGGCCGAGCACGGCGAGCGCGAGCAGGTCACCGAGCGGCGCGGCGAGCGCGAAGCGGTGCTGCTCCTTGTGGGCGTTGACCAGGAGCTTGAGCGGCCCGTCGTACTCCCCCACCGCGACCGGGCGCGCGAGCCCCGCGGGTCTCGGCGTCGGCCAGCAGGTGGTCGCCCGGGTCGGCAACGCATGGCGGCACCCGTCGCAGAGCACGCGGCCGCCTCGCCCGCACACCGCGCACGTGCTTCCGAGGAGGAGGTCGAGCAGGGCGTCGCGCATGCCGCCACGCTGGCCCCGGAGGTGCCGGACCTCGGCGCCACGCCGGAGCGGCGGTGGACTCCCGGCTCCGACGGTTCGCTGTGGACGCGAACCGGTCAGCCCACGTAGGTGGGGGCGAGGAGCGGCCGGCGGACCGGCGCCTCGGTCCACTGACCGTCCGCGCCGAGCTCGTACAGCTCGCCCTCGGGCCCGCCGAGGAACATCGACGTGCCCGGAGACGGCGAGGCGACCAGGCGCACCGCGCGACGGCGGAAGATCTCGGCGGTGGTGTCCACGTCGGCGAGCGCGGTCGAACCGTCGACGAGAGCGAGCAGGACCTGCGACGACTCCGGGGTCGGGCCGGTCAGCACGGCCAGGCTGCCGGGCGTCCGCCAGGCCAGGTCGCGGATCTCGTCGACGCCGCTCTGGGCGAGGGTCAGCTCGACGGCGCCGGTGAGGCCGCGGACCCGGCCGTTCTCGCCGCGCAGCACGCGTGCGATCACCAGGCGGTCCGACGAACGGCCGCTCAGCACGGCGACCAGCCGGGAGCCGTCACGGGAGACGACGAACGCCGAGACGTCCTCGCCGTCGATCCCGGGCGCCTCGAGACGGGTCACCTCGCCGTCCCTGACCACGTTCACCGCGGCTCCGCGTGGTGTGCGGTCCACCAGCCACACCTGGCCGAAGACGTCCCAGGAGGGCCTGAGCACGTCCGTGCCCCGGTCGTAGGCGACCTGGCTCTTGTCGGGAGGCGGGGGCTCCCCGTCGGACCGTCCCCGCGGCGCGAGGACCACCGTCGTACCGTCCTGGGTCACACCTGCCACGCGCTCCCCCGCGAGGTCGACGGCGATGTCGCGGAGGGCGTACTCCTGCCCACCGAACCGGCCGACCACTTCGTCGCTGCCCTGCGCGAGCGCCACCACCTGCCCGTCACGGAGGCCGAACAGCTCCTGCGACGCCCAGTGGATCGAGGGGTCGAACTCGGCCCAGGACGAGACGCTCAGCGGGCTGCCGGCACCCGGGATGTCGATCGGGGCGCCGTCGACGGTGACCCGCATGGACTCGAGTCCCGTCACCTGACGCAGCGTCCAGGCCAGCTGGGCCAGCGCCATCTGGCGGCTGTCCTCGTCGAGCTGGAGCAGCTGGTCGCTCAGCTCCAGCTCGGCAACGCCCTCCGGTGAGACCGGCACCGACAAGACGTACTCGGTGCCGCCCGGGATGAAGCTGCGGAGCACCCCGTCCAGCTTCGGGTGGGGACCCCGCAGCAGCCGTCGCACGAGGAGCGTCGCCGCCTGCTCGCCGCGCGGCTGGTAGGTGGGCTCGGGGACGAGCACGCCGGCGGTCGGGTCGAAGAAGTAGGCGAAGTACTGCTGGTAGCGGGTCTCGAAGTGGCTGCGCGGGATCACCAGTGCGTCCGGCGGGTTGGTGATCCGCCACTCCCCCCGCTCGCGGACGAGGTCGAGGGTGTAGTCGATCCCGTCGCCGTCGCCCACCTGGCCGAGCCAGGTGCCACGGTCGTCGAGCTGGACGGTCGCCTGGAGGCTCACCTCGAAGGTGTGCCGGTTGCCGGTCACGAGCTTGGTGCCGTACACCAGGGTGGTCTTCTCCGGGAACCAGCCGGCCCTGCCCTCGTCGGTGAGGAACTTGCGCGCGACGGCCGTCGACTGCGGCGAGGCCTGCATGGAGAGCAGGAAGTCCTCCACGATCTCCACCGGCGGTGCACCGGGCCGTGGGCCGGACGGCGTGTAGTCGAAGGAGCCCGCAGCCTGGTCCACGGTCTCCTGGCCCGGACGGGTGCTGACACTGCCCGCCTCCGGGAGGCTCACGCAGCCGCCCAGGACGAGCGACATCAGGACGGCGAGCACGCCGAGCGCGCGGACCCTCATGGCGTCCCCGCCCGCTCGTCGCGCGCCACCGCGCGGACCGCCCGGCGCCAGCGCGCGTCCCGTGGGACCAGCGGCAACGGGCTCGAGGTCAGCGGGTCGCCGGCCCGTCGTGGGAGCGTCAGACGGAACTGCGCACCCTGCCCCGGCTCGCCCCACGCCTGGAGCCATCCGCCGTGCAGATGGGCGTCCTCGAGCGAGATGGCCAGGCCGAGACCGGTGCCGCCGGTCGTGCGCGCCCGAGCCGGGTCGGCCCGCCAGAACCGGTTGAACACCATCTGCGCCTCCCCCTCACGCAGGCCCACGCCATGGTCGCGGACGGCCAGGGCGGCCGCCTGGTCGTTGGCCGCGACCAGGATCACGATGTCCTTGCCCTCGGCGTGGTCGACCGCGTTGGACACGAGGTTGCGGACGATCCGTTCGACACGGCGTGCGTCCATCTCGGCGACGCACGGCCGCCCGGGGTCGCGTACGACGACGCGGATGCCCCTTCTCTCGGCCAGGGGCATCGTGGAGTCCGCGATCCGGTGCGCGATGTCGACCAGGTTGGCGTCCTCGAGGTCGAGCACCGCGGCACCGGCGTCGAAGCGGCTGATCTCGAGCAGGTCGGTGAGCAGAAGCTCGAAGCGGTCGAGCTCCTTCTGCAGCAGCTCGGCGGCACGCGCGGTGACCGGGTCGAAGCGGTCGCGTGCGTCGTGGAGCACGTCTCCGGCCATCCGGACCGTGGTCAGCGGCGTGCGCAGCTCGTGGGAGACGTCGGAGACGAACCGCCGCTGAACCCGGGAGAGCTCCTCGAGCTGGCGGATCTGCTTCTGAAGGCTCGCGGCCATCTGGTTGAACGACGTACCGAGGCGGGCGATGTCGTCGTCGCCCCGGACCTGCATGCGCTCCTCGAGGCGGCCCGAGGCGAGCCGCTCGGCGACGCGACGGGCCATCCGGACGGGCGTGACCACCTGGCGTGTCACCAGCCAGGTCAGGCCACCCACGAGCAGCAGGAGCAGTGCCCCGCCGGTGAGGAGCGCGCGGCGTACGAGCCCGAGGGTCTCGGCCTCCTCGGTCATCGGGAAGAGGTAGTAGAGGCTGTAGGTGCCACCGTCGCTGGGGACCTCGATCTGCGACCCGGCCACCACGCCCGCGACGTCGGCCCGCCCGGTGCCCGGCTCGTAGAGGAGCGTGGAGTACGTCCACGACGTGCCCGGGGTCTGCTCGACCACGTCGCGCAGCCGTTCAGGGATGCTCGACGTGAGGACGTCGGGCGACTTGAACGTCCCGCCGGACCCGGCCGTCGGCCCCTCGCTCGTGCCCGGGACCGGACCGTCGAGCACGACGTCGTACCCCTGCACGTCGCCGCGCGCGACGATGCCCGGCGACGAGCTGGGCGAGCTGGGCGCTGGAGTCGAACTCGGTGCCCGGCGCACCCTCGAGGCGGCTCTGTGCCTCGTAGGCGCCACGGGTCGCCTCCGCCACGGAGCTGTTGGTCTTGCCGGCCACGAGGCCGTCGGTGATCTGGCGCAGCAGGACCCAGCCGACCAGCGTCACCACGACGGCGGAGAGCAGCAGGGTGCTGACGACGACGCGGGCCTGGATCGAGCGCTGCCAGAAGGTCGCCGCCCGGCGAAGTGGCCCCACGAGTCTCATCGAGGTCCTAGGACGTGCCGGCCTTGTACCCGACACCCCTCACGGTGAGGACGATCTCGGGGTTCTCGGGGTCGTGCTCCACCTTGGAGCGCAGGCGCTGCACGTGCACGTTGACCAGACGTGTGTCGGCGGCGTGGCGGTAGCCCCAGACCTGCTCGAGCAGCACCTCGCGGGTGAAGACCTGCCACGGCTTGCGCGCCAGGCACACGAGCAGGTCGAACTCGAGCGGGGTCAGCGCGATCGGCTTGCCGTCGCGCGTGACCTGGTGGCCCGCGACGTCGATCGCGAGGTCGCCGATCGTGAGCGACTCAGGGCCCGAGTCGTCGTGGCGACGCACCCGTGCACGAATCCGGGCCACGAGCTCCTTCGGCTTGAACGGCTTGGCGACGTAGTCGTCGGCCCCGGACTCGAGGCCGACGACCACGTCGATGGTGTCGCTCTTGGCGGTGAGCATCACGATGGGCACGCCGGACTCGGCCCGGATCTCCCGGCAGACGTCGATGCCGTCCTTGCCCGGGAGCATCAGGTCGAGCAGCACCACGTCGGGCCGGAAGTCACGGAAGTCCGAGAGCGCCTGGTCGCCCGTCGGGCACACGCGCGGCTCGAAGCCCTCGTTGCGGAGCACGATCGTGAGCATCTCCGCCAGAGCGGCGTCGTCGTCGACGACGAGGACCCGTCCCCGGTTCCCCGGCTCAGCCATCGCTCTCCTCCCCGCCTTCTCCCCTGCCGGTCAGTACCGGTAGTGGTCGGACTTGTAGGGACCCTCGAGGGGCACACCGAGGTACTCGGACTGGTCCGGGGTGAGCTCGGTGAGCTTCACGCCGAGCGAGCCGAGGTGCAGGCGTGCGACCTCCTCGTCGAGGTGCTTGGGCAGGGTGTACACGCCGACCGGGTACTCGTCGGTCTTGGTGAACAGCTCGATCTGGGCGAGCACCTGGTTCGTGAACGAGTTCGACATGACGAACGACGGGTGGCCGGTCGCGTTGCCGAGGTTCATCAGGCGACCCTCGGAGAGCATGATCACCGAGTTCCCCTCGGGGAACGTGAACACGTCGACCTGGGGCTTCACGGTCTTCCGGCTGATGCCCGGGAACTTCTCGAGCCCGGCCATGTCGATCTCGTTGTCGAAGTGGCCGATGTTCCCGACGATCGCCTGGTGCTTCATCCGGCGCATCTGGTCCACGGTGACGACGTTCTTGTTGCCGGTCGCGGTGATCACGATGTCGGCCACGGGCAGCACGTCCTCGAGGGTCGTGACCTGGTAGCCGTCCATCGCCGCCTGGAGCGCGCAGATCGGGTCGATCTCCGTGACGACCACACGAGCGCCCTGGCCGCGCAGCGACTCGGCGCAGCCCTTGCCCACGTCGCCGTAGCCACAGACGACCGCGACCTTGCCGCCGATCAGCACGTCGGTGGCCCGGTTGATGCCGTCGATCAGCGAGTGGCGGCAGCCGTACTTGTTGTCGAACTTGCTCTTGGTGACCGAGTCGTTGACGTTGATGCCGGGGAAGAGCAGCGAGCCTTCCTTCATCATGTCGTAGAGGCGGTGCACACCGGTGGTGGTCTCCTCGGTGACGCCCTTGATCTCGTTGGCGATCGCCGTCCAGCGGCCGGTGTCCTCGGCCAGCGAGTCGGCGAGGACCTTGAGGACGACCTTCTGCTCGGCGTTGTCCGTGGAGTCCGGCGAGTCGATCCGGCCGGTCTTCTCGGCCTCGACACCCATGTGCACGAGCAGCGTGGCGTCACCGCCGTCGTCGAGGATCATGTTCGCGAACCGACCGCCCGGCCAGCGGAGGATCTGCTGGGTGCACCACCAGTACTCCTCCAGCGTCTCGCCCTTCCAGGCGAACACCGGGACGCCCTGGGGGTTCTCGGGCGTGCCGTCGGGGCCCACGACGACCGCGGCTGCGGCGTGGTCCTGCGTGGAGAAGATGTTGCAGGATGCCCACCGGACCTCGGCACCGAGCGCGGTGAGGGTCTCGATCAGGACGGCGGTCTGGATCGTCATGTGCAGCGAGCCGGCGATCTTCGCGCCGGCGAGCGGCTTGGAGTCGCCGTAGCGCTCACGCATCGCCATCAGGCCGGGCATCTCGTGCTCGGCCAGGGTGATCTCGGTCCGGCCGTAGTCGGCCAGGGAGAGGTCAGCAACCTTGAAATCCATGTACATCCTCATCTCGGGGGCAACTCGTCCAGACTACCGGGCGCCGGAGACAGCAACCGGGTTGCCAGGGGGACCCGGCGTCAGTGCGCCGTCTTGTGCTTGCGACCCGGCCACGGCAGGACGTGCCAGACGGCCACGGCGACCGCACCGACCACCAGGCCGACCAGCGCCGAGGCAAGGGTGTTGACCACCCAGGCGAGGAAGCCGCCGAGGGCGTCCACCGCGTCGTGCACCGCCTCCTCGACGTGGTGCACCAGCTCATAGGGGGCGTGCCAGCCGAGGTCGTCGGCACCCACCAGGATGATGTGACCGCCCACCCACAGCATCGCCGCGACGCCGACCACCGAGAGGAGCCGCAGCAGCACCGGCATGCCCTTGACGAGGGCACGCCCGATCCGCCGGGAGACCGTCGCTGGTGCGCTCGGCGAGGTGCAGGCCCACGTCGTCCATCTTCACGATCAGAGCGACCACGCCGTACACCAGCACGGTGATGCCGATCGCGACGACGAACAGGATCGCCGCCCGTGACAGGAACGGCTCGTCGGTGACCTCGTTGAGGGCGATCACCATGATCTCGGTGGAGAGGATGAAGTCGGTGCGGACGGCGCCCGACACCACGGTCTCCTCCGCCTCCGGCCCCCTCGCCGCCGCCGGCGCCTCCTTCTCATGGCCTCGCACCGCCCCCCAGACCTTCTCGGCACCCTCGAAGCACAGGTAGGTCGCGCCCACCATCAGGAGCGGGGTGATGAGAACAGGCAGGAACTGGCTGAGCAGCAGCACCGCGGGGAGGATGATCAGGAGCTTGTTGCGGAGAGATCCCGTCGCGATGCGGCGGATGATCGGGAGCTCCCGCTTCGCGGTGACGCCGTGCACGTACTGCGGGGTGACCGCGGTGTCGTCGACGACGACGCCGGCCGACTTGACCCCCGCACGGGTCGCAGCCGCGCCGATGTCGTCCACCGAGGCAGCGGCGAGCTTGGCCAGCGCAGCGATGTCGTCGAGCAGGCCGAACAGCCCGGCTGCCATGGCGAGTCCTTCCGTTCCTGGCCGGCCTCCCCGGCCGGCGCGTCGATCGCAGGTTACCCGCGTCGGCGAGCTCCAAGCGCCTCCGGACGGCGGCCCGGGACTCGCCGGCGAGGCGGGCTAGCCGGTCGGCGCGCCGTTGAGCCGGTCCAGGCCCACCCCGAGGTACACCGCGGCGAAGGTCCCGGTGGCGAGCAGGGCCGCGTAGCGGGCGACCTCGCTCGGGGCCTCGGTGGCCACGGTCTCGACCCGGATGTCCCGCTCCTGTGCGGCCGTGACGAGCCGACCGCGCTGCTCCCGCACGGAGGCGTCGGCCGAGCCGTCGTCGAGGATGACGAGGATCGGGCGGCGCTCGGAGGCTGCCGGGTCGCCGAGGTCCGCGTCGGGGTCGGTGAACGGGTCGGCGAAGACGTCACGGCGGCGGGCCGCCGCGATCACCGGCAGCAGGTGCTCGGCGTCGGCCGCGAGCGCGGCACGGCCGGTGGTACGCCGGATCGACTCCGCGACCCGGCGCGCGGCACGGGCCGCGAGGACCGACCCTCCCCACACCAGCGGCGTCGTGTCGGCGAGGGAGATCGCGAGCATCTTCGCGGGGTTGACCGAGAGGTCCTTGTAGGGGGAGCACGTGAGCGCGACGTCGTCGAGGGCGTTGGCCACCGTCTCCGGGTCGGTCTCGGGCCCGAGGTCGAGACGGGCGAGGAACTCGAGCATGACCACGGCCGTGGCGAGCTGGTCACCGCTGATGACCGGAAGCACCGTGCTGTGGCGTCCCGCGGCGTGCTCGGCGACCATGCTCCGCTCCGGGCAGGCCACGACGAGCTGGCAGCCGCGGCGTACCGCCTCGGCGACCGCGGACGCGGTGCCCGAGTCGCTGCCCTCCGGGGCGAGGACGACCACGAGGTCGAGGGAGCCTGCCCAGCCGGGAAGGCTGGGGCCGGGCCAGGCCACGAACGGCACCGGGCACCAGGGCTCGAGCACCGCCCGGAGCAGCCGGGAGTCCGGACCCGCGGCGACCACGGCCCTCGGTCGGGTGTCCCCCTCGCCCGCGGCGACGGCGGCCTCGATCGCCTCGGCCGCCTCGACGGCCTCTCGACGCACCCGGGCGCCGGCCTCGGCGAGCGGGCGCAGCAGCGTGTCGGCCCGTTCGAGGGCGGCCTCGTCGTCGAGCCGGGACTCGTCGAACACGTCGGCCATCAGGCCTGCTCGGGTCGGCGTGCCTCGTCGACGAGGAGCACGGGGATGTCGTCCCGGACCGGGTAGGCCAGGCCGCACGAGGTGCAGACGAGCTCCTGCGCGGAGTCGTCCACGGCGAGCTTCCCGTGGCAGTCCGGGCACACGATGATCTCGAGCAGTGCGGGGTTGAGGTTCATGCGTCTCTCCTGATCATGGCCAGAACATCGTCTCGGACCTGGGTCATGGTGGCCACGTCCTTGCCCTCGGCGTTGAGCCTGAGCAGCGGCTCGGTGTTGGAGGGGCGGACGTTGAACCACCACGCGTCGTGGGTCACGGTGAGACCGTCGAGGTGGTCGATGGTCACGTCGGGGCGGCCGTCGTACTCCTTCTGGATCCGGCCCATGACCTCGGCCTGGTCCACGACGGTCGAGTTGATCTCACCGGAGGCGGCGTAGCGGCTGTAGCTCTCCAGGAGGTCGGACAGCGGGCCGTCGTGCTCGGCGAGGGCCGCCAGCGCGTGGAGCGCGGCCAGCAGGCCGGAGTCGGCGCGCCAGAAGTCCTGGAAGTAGAAGTGCCCGGAGTGCTCGCCGCCGAACACCGCCCCGGTCTCGGCCATGGTCGCCTTGATGAAGGAGTGGCCGACGCGGGTGCGCACCGGGGTGCCGCCGTGCTCGGCGACGATCTCGGGCACGGCGCGCGAGGTGATCAGGTTGTGGATCACGGTGGCCCCGGGATGCTTGGCGAGCTCACGCGCGGCGATCAGCGCGGTGAGCACCGACGGGCTCACGAGCTCGCCCCGCTCGTCGACGAGGAAGCAGCGGTCGGCGTCGCCGTCGAAGGCGAGACCCACGTCGGCCCCCACCTCGCGCACCTTCGCGACCAGGTCGGTCATGGTGTCGGGGTCGATCGGGTTGGCCTCGTGGTTCGGGAAGGTCCCGTCGAGCTCGAAGTAGAGCGGCACCAGGTCGACGTCGACCCGGCCCAGCACAGCAGGCACCGTGTGGCCGGCCATGCCGTTGCCCGCGTCGACCACGACCTTCAGCCGCCGGCCTCGCACCGGGGCGAGGGAGAGCAGGTGGTCGGCATAGTCGGCGAGTACGTCGGACGCGGTCACCGATCCGGGAGCCGCCCCTGCGCGAGGCGCCGGCACCCCCGCAGCGACGAGGTCGCGGATCTCGGAGAGGCCGGTGTCGGCGCCGATCGGGACGGCGCGGGCGCGGCACATCTTGATGCCGTTGTACTGCGCCGGGTTGTGGCTCGCGGTGAACATGGCGCCGGGCATGTCGAGATGGCCGGCGGCGTAGTAGAGCTCGTCGGTCGAGGCGAGCCCGATCATGACCACGTCGGCCCCGGCGGCGGTGGCGCCCTCGGCGAAGGCCCGGGCCAGTCCGGGCGAGGACGGCCGCATGTCGTGGCCCACCACCACCGACCCGCCGGTCGCGCCGGTCACCTCGACGAACGCGGCGCCGGTCGCCCGGGCGAGGTCCTCGTCGATCTGGTCGGGGACGGTGCCCCGGACGTCGTAGGCCTTGAAGACGGCGGAGAGGTTCTCCGGGTCCGTGGTCGCAGGCATGGCTCGACCCTACCGTCCGTGAAGGGTCAGCTGTCGGGGGACCGGAGCACCCGCAGGTGCCCGCGCCGACCGACCTCGCGACCCGTCTCCTGGACCAGGCCGACCGCCTGCTCGGGGCGCTGCGGGGCGGGCACGGGTCGGGCGGCCTCGCGCACCGCGTCGGCCAGCGCGAGGAGGTCGTCGCTGGAGGGCCCCAGGGCGTCGGGGTCGGGGGCCAGGCGCATGATCTCCCAGCCCCGGGGGGCGCTCAGCCGCTCGCTGTGTGCCTCGCAGAGGTCGTAGGCGTGCGGCTCCGCATAGGTGGCGAGAGGCCCCAGGACGGCGGTCTGGTCGGAGTAGACGTAGGTCAAGGTGGCCACCGCCGGCCGCCCACAGGCGGTGCGCGAACAGCGACGGGCAGAACTCACGAGGCAGACGGTACATCGTGGCCCCCCTGCCAGCGACTAGGCTCGCGGCGTGGACGCGAGCCGATCAGCTGCAGGAGCGGGCCCTGCCCCGGCGGCCGGTCCTCGTCGTGACAGCCGGCGCGACCGCCGCGGTCGCGGGATGCGCGGTCCGGCCGTTCTGCCCGGCCCCCTCTCACCGCGCGGGGTCCCCGTCACGCGGTCGTCCCGGGAGGTCTTCGACACGATCGTCCTCGGTGTCGTGCGGCGGCTCGAGGAGCGCTGGCACGACGAGCTCGGCCTGATCGAGTTCGCGGTCGAGGAGACGCCGATCGTCCCCGAAGACTGGTCGGCCGACACCGTCCCGCTGGCCTCGCTCGTGCGCGGCACGGGGGCGACGCCGACCCGGCTCGTGCTCTTCCGGCGCCCGATCGAGCTGCGCTGCGAGACCCGCTCGGACCTGCACGCCATGGTGCTCACCGTGCTCGTCGAGCAGGTCTCGGAGCTGCTCGGCCTGCCTCCCGAGGAGATCGACCCCGGCTACGAGGCCGAGTGACCGCGCCGGCGGCCGCCGAACACTGAGGACGCGCTCGTCAGCGCACGACGGGGACGACCACGGGCTTGCGCAGCACGACCGGCAGCGGCCGCAGGGCGAGCTGTGAGACCCCCGCGTCACCGGCCACCGAAAGGCCACCCGAGAGCTGTCCTCCCCGGGGGGTCACCACGATGTAGGCGGCCCTCCCCTCCGGGCTCCAGGCGAGGGTCGCGGTGGGCTCCACCTCGAGATCGGCGGAGTCGACCTCGGCCCCGTCTGCCGCGTAGGCGGTGGCGGTGGCCTTCCCGCCGCTCTCGCCGGCGGTGAGCAGGACAGCGGCCTGCGTGCCTTCCGCGAGCACGCCGGCTGCCGGCCCGTCGAGCACCGGGACGGCCGCCGCGTAGGAGACGTCTGCCCCGAGGGCGGACCGCACCGTGGCCGTGACCGGCACCGGTGACCGCAGAACCACGGCGGAGGCGTCCCGGCCGATCGCGGTGCCCAGGTCCGCGGTGACCACGGAGCCCGGCGGGACGCGCACCTGCGCGACGTCGGTCGGCGCGAAGGAGCCCGACGCCCCCGAGACCTCCACGTCGACGAGCGCCTCCCGGTCGCCGGGGTTGGTGACCACGAGGGTACGACGGTCCGCGCGGCTTGCCAGGGGTGCGAGCCGGAGCGTGCGGGACGACTCGGTCTGGGCCGGCACCCACTCCAGGCCGGGCTCGGCGGCGGGGCTGGTGGCGAAGCTGTCGGCGAGCCCGGCCACGACACGACCCCGGGAGGCCTCGACGTGGACGGCGAGCTCCTCGGACTGCGGGGCGATCTCGACCAGGTCGACGGTCCTCACCTCACCCGGCGCGATCGTGATCCCACGGGTGTTCACGCTGTCGACGAGACCGTCGGGCCCGTGCACGATGACGTCCACGACGGCAGGCCCGGGGTCGAGGTTGGCCATGACGAGCTCGGAGCGGTGGTCCAGCCCCGCGCCGCCTCCGGTGAACCACCACCGGGCGCGCGGCGCGAGGCACTCCTGGGCAGCCAGCGCGGTGCCGTCCTCCGCCTGCTCGACCTGGAACGTGCCGCGTCCGACGGCGGCGTCCCCGGTCGCCGTGACCGCGAGCGCCGACCCGCGTCCGGGGGCCTCGAGCGTCCCGAGCTCGCCCCGGGCGGCGCCGTCCTGGGGTGCTCCCTCTCCGCCGACGGGTCCGGCGGTCAGGGTGCCCTCGTCGGCCGCGCCCTCGGGCGTCTCTGCCAGGGGCGCCGCGAGGGTGTAGACCCGGGGCCGGCCGGCGGCCGGGGACCCGAGACAGGCGGTGGCGACGTTGTCGACGGCGACCGTGGCGGGGCTCGCTGCATGCTCCGGCTCGGCCTCGACCAGGCCGGCGGTCGCCAGCAGGAGGCCGGAGAGCGCGACGAGCACGATCCCGACGACTGCGCCGCGGTCGGGTCGGCGCCGCTGCCGGACGGCGACCCGGCGCCCGGTGGTCGGGGTGCTCATCGACGTACCCTCCTGCTCGGTGCGGCCAGGACGATCGCGGCGAGGACCGCCAGGCCTTGGAGCCCGAGCAGCAGCGTGCGCATCGACCCGTCAGGGTCGGGCAGCGCCTCCCGGGTCGGGTCGGCCTCGACCTGCCAGGCCCGCGACCCGGGCCGGACCGCGCTCGCGGTGCGCAGGCCGCTCACCGAGTCGAGGTTGCCGACGAGGTCGGCGTCGGCCGGAGGCGGCAGGTAGACGAACTCCACGGCGTACCTGCTGAGCTCGGTCACGTGGTCCGCGGTCGGCGCGGTCGCGAGGTCGGCGACGAGAGCCGTGAGGTCGTCCTGGGCCTGGCTGGTGGACGCGACCGTGTCGTCGCCGAGGCGTGCGCCGTCCTTGCGCAGCAGCGTGTAGCCGAGGCCGCCGTCCTCGCTGCGGACGACGAGGATGCCCTGGTCGGGGTCGCGCAGCGCGGCATCGGTCATGTACGCGGGGATCCGGTGTGCCGGCCCGCGGTCGAGGGGTCCGTCGACCCCGGACACCGCCCACCACACCAGGCCCGCGACCGGGGCAAGGAACGCGCCGATGACGACGAGGAGTCCGACCGGCTGGCGCCAGCCGAAGCTGCTTCCGGACAGCTGGGTGGTGATGCCGGTGCCCGCAACGGTCACCGCGGTCACGGCCGCTGCCTGGGCGAGCAGGACCGGGAAGCCGGCCCACTCCCCCGCCGCGTCGAGAAGCAGGGTGGCGACGAGGGCGACGACCACGACGCTCCAGGAGGTCACGACCACGGCACGCGTGTTGCGACGGATCAACGATGCGACCGCGGCCGCGGCGATGCCGAGGCTCAGCCACACCGGTGCGGCACCGAGGTCGGTGGTCGTCGCGCGACCTCCGAGCAGCTCCCACAACCCCAGGTCGGCGACGAGGTCGGTCGCGGCCAGTCCCGCCTCGGCGTACCAGGGAGCCACGCCCTCGGTCATGAAACGCTGCAGCGACCACGGGAGCACGAGAACCGGCACCATGCCGACGGCGACCGCGACCGGCCCCCAGGCCCGCGGCGTCGACCATGCCTGGCGGTCGCGGGCCATCCCGGTCCCTACGCCGGCCACGGCCAGGACGACGGCGAGGACCCAGGCGACGGGTGCGAACGCCGTGAGCAGCGCGAGCAGCAGTGCCGTGCGCCAGGCCGCCCGCCACCGGCGGTCACGGTCCCCGGGCAGCCTCAGGAAGAGCGCGGCGTGCGCCACCCACGGCAGGATCACGGCGGCCGCGACCGTGCCGAGGCGGCCCTGGCCCACAGCGCCGGACAGGACCGGGAAGAGGCCGTAGGCCACCGCACCCCACAGGTGCGTGTGGCCGGGCCCGGTGAGGGTCCGCAGGAAGTGGGAGGCGCCCCACGCGGCCAGCGGGACGCTGAGCAGGAAGAGCACGTCGACGACGAGCCAGGCGTTCCCGAGCAGCACCGAGCCGGCCAACGCGAGCGGGGCGAGGTACGGCCCGGCCGGGGCGTCGGAGCCGACTCCGCCGGTGTGCCAGCCCTCGAGGTAGAGGGCCCACCACGCCGAGGCCGAGCCCGGCGCGGGCAGCAGCGCGCCGCCGGAGAGGAAGCCGCTGCCGACCAGGCCCCGGGCGCCGACCAGCGCCAGCAGCACGAGGCCCACGAAGACACCCGCGGTGGGGCTCGTGAGCAGTCGGGCGAGCAGGCCGGTGTCCGCGGCCAGGTTCTGCGCCTCCTCCGGGACCGGGCCGGTCTCGGCGGCCACGGCCCGCGAGCTGCGGCGCGCGGAGGACGCGTCGGAGGCCTGGTGCACCACCGCCATGGCCATGTCGGAGACGAAGTCCAGCCCGTGCCGGTAGGGCAGCCAGAACGGCGCGAGGAGGTGGCGGACCTCCTTGGGCGGCACCTTCGCCGTACGTCGTCGCGCCATCCTGCCCGCGAGGATGCGGTCCGGGCGGAGGTACGTGGCGGCGAGCGCGACCAGCTCGTCGAGCGCCTCGCGAGGAGCCCGGACGAGCAGCAGGCCGAGCGCCCGCAGGAGACTGCCGAGGAAGAGGCGAACGACGAGGAACGGCAGCGCGACCGCGGAGCAGTTGGCCAGCAAGGTGTAGAGGGCCGCGCTGCGCTCACCGCGGCGGTGGTTCCCGGTGACAGGGGTACGTCGGACGCCGCGGTGTGCCGCCTCGACGTGGAACAGGATCGCGTCGGGCACCACGAGGGTGCGGTGACCGGCTCGGGCCGCCCGCCACCCGAGGTCGAGGTCGTTGCCGTACATGGGGAGGCGGCGGTCGAAGCCGCCGAGCTCGTCGAGCATGTCGCGGCGGATGAGCATGCCGGCCGACCCGACGGCCAGGACCTCGCGGACCCGGTCGTGCTGGCCCTGGTCGTACTCCCCTCGCTCGAGGCCGGTCTCGCGGCGGCCCGTGCCGCTCATCGTGATGCCGACCTCGAGGAGCCGCCGCAGCGAGGGCCACTCCCGCAGCTTGGGGCCGAAGATGGAGACGGAGGGGTTGGCGGAGGCGGCCTCGACGAGCCGCTCGAGGGCGTCGGGCGCGGGCCGGCTGTCGTCGTGGAGGAGCCAGATCCACTCGTCGGCGCCGTCGCCGGAGGACGGGCCGGCCGGGACGGAGGCACTGGCGAGGTGCCTCAAACCGAGGGTGACCGCGTCGGGGAAGCTGGTCCGTGCCGGCGCGCCGACCAGGGACTCCGACCCGAGCCGGGCGGTCAGCAGGTCGACGCTGGCGTCACCGCTGCCGGTGTCGACCGCCAGGACTCGGTCGGGGACCCGGGTCTGCGCAGCGAGGCCCTCCAGCACCGCCGGTAGCCATCGAGCGCCGTTGTGGCTGACCAGAAGCGCAGTAACCCTCACGGCGCCCCACCCTAACCATCGGTGACCTGGCCCGAAGAACCCAGTCGGTGATCGGACGGAGAACCGCGACGGGCAGTGCGGCTTTCGCCACACTGCCCGTTGTCGCGCTTACACCGCCCGCTTTTTTAGCTTGCGGCGTTCGCGTTCGGAGAGACCGCCCCAGATGCCGAACCGTTCGTCGTGCTCGAGCGCGTACTCAAGGCACTCGCCCCGCACGTCGCAGGTCAGGCAGACCCGCTTGGCCTCTCTCGTCGAGCCGCCCTTCTCCGGGAAGAACGCCTCCGGGTCGGTCTGCGCGCACAAGGCGCGCTCCTGCCAACCCAGCTCTTCGGTTTCCCCGTCAAGCACGTAGAGCTCTCTCACGGACATTCCGCCCTTCGACCCGTGAGATCCTTTCGCAGGACCCCCATTGACAACCTGTGCTGTTGTGTAGCACTGGCTCCTGACGCTAGTGGACCTCACTTCGCGGTGTGACGGAAATGAAGAACACTGTTGGAATTACATGCCTGTCGCAGACACGAAGTCAAGCCCACATCTGCTATATAGCCCGACCCGTCCCCAAGTTGACCCAGACGTGCCATTGCGTAGGAAGTGCCCCCGTGAGTACCCCTGAAAACTCAGGTCAAACCCCACCAATCACACCAGTCTCATCGAACGGCGGCCTGCCCTCGAACGTGGTCGTCCTCTCCGGCGGCATCGGGGGTGCTCGCTTCATCAGCGGCCTCCTCCACCACCACGCCGCCCGGGGCCACGCGGCCGAGGTCACGGTCGTGGCGAACACCGCCGACGACATCTGGCTGCACGGGCTCAAGATCTGCCCCGACCTCGACACCGTGATGTACACGCTGGGGAACGGGATCGACACCGACCGCGGCTGGGGGCGCACCCAGGAGACGTGGAGCGTCAAGGAGGAGCTCGAGGCGTACGGCGTCGAGCCGACCTGGTTCGGGCTCGGCGACCGCGACCTGGCCACCCACCTGGTCCGCACCGAGATGCTCGAGGCCGGGTTCCCCCTCTCCGCGGTCACGACGGCCCTCTGCAAGCGGTGGCAGCCCGGGGTGACCCTGCTGCCGATGACCGACGACCGCGTCGAGACCCACGTGGCCATCGACGACGAGTCCTCGCCCTCGGGGCAGCGGGTCGTCCACTTCCAGGAGTACTGGGTCCGCCTGCACGCCGAGGTCCCGGCGCGGGCGGTCGTCCCGGTCGGGATCGACCAGGCCGCCCCCGCACCCGGCGTGGTCGAGGCGATCGGCGCCGCGGACGTCGTGGTGGTGCCGCCCTCCAACCCGGTCGTGTCGGTGGGGACCATCCTCGGCGTCGCGGGCATCCGCGAGGCGCTGCAGGCCACGGCGGCCCCGGTCGTCGGGCTCTCCCCCATCGTGGCCGGGACCCACGTGCGCGGGATGGCCGCCCAGATGCTCAGCGCCATCGGCGTCGAGACGAGTGCCGCCGCCGTCGCAGAGCACTACGGCTCGCGCCGCGCCGGCGGCGTCCTCGACGGGTGGCTCGTCGACGTACGCGACGAAGAGCAGGTGGCACGCGTCGAGGCCGCGGGCATCGCCTGCCGGGCCGTCCCGCTCATGATGACCGACCCGGACGCGACCGCGGCGATGGTGCACGAGGCCTACGCCCTCGCCGGGACCGCCGACCGCGCGGGCGGCCGGCGGTGATCACCTGCCTGCCGGTGGCGGGCCTGGGTGAGGTGTCCGAGGGCGCCGACCTCGCCGGGCTGCTCGCCGAGGCCGTGGAGCTGCGCGACGGCGACGTCCTCGTCGTCACGAGCAAGATCGTGAGCAAGGCCGAGGGCCGGGTCGTCCGCGGCGACAAGGCCGAGGCCCTGGTCGCGGAGACCGACCGGGTCGTCGCCCGACGCGGCCAGACGGCGATCGTGCGGACCCACCACGGCCTGGTCATGGCCGCAGCAGGCATCGACGCCTCCAACACCGAGCCCGGGACGCTCGTCCTGCTCCCCGTCGACCCCGACGCCTCGGCACGGGCGCTCCGCGAGGCGATCGGGGCGCACGGCGGGCCGAACGTGGGCGTGCTGGTCAGCGACACCTCCGGGAGGGCCTGGCGCAACGGGCAGACCGACATCGCGGTCGGGGCCGCCGGGCTGAAGGTTCTCGACGACCACGCCGGCCGCGACGACGGCTACGGCAACCTGCTCGCGGTGACCGCACCTGCCGTCGCGGACGAGATCACCGCCGCCGCCGACCTGGTGACCGGCAAGCTCAGCCGTTCCCCCGCCGCCGTGGTGCGCGGTCTCGACGTGATCCTGCCTCGCGGCGAGCACGGCCCGGGGGCAGCCGCGCTGGTACGCGCGGAGGCGCAGGACATGTTCGGCCTCGGCAGCCGCGAGGCGGTCCTCCACGCGCTGCTGCGCGACGAGGGCCGCGGCTTCGGGCAGCCGGCGACGGCCGAGGACGTCGCCGCCGCTCTGGAGCGGGTGCTGCCCGAGGCGACGGTCGCGGCGGCCGGCGACGGGTCCGCCGTCGAGGTGACCCTCCCGGCCGAGGCGGAGGCAGGCCCGCGGAGGCTCGGCGCCGTCGCCGAGCGGGCTAAGACCATCGGCTTCGCTCTCGGGTGGCGCCCCTCGCCGGACATGGCGGGTGTCCACGGCGACGGTCCCGTGCTCCGGTTCGTCCCGGTCCATCCGTAGACTGCCCTCGACCCGTTCCACCCCTGTCGAAGAAGGTCGGTCTCGTGGCCAAGGTGAACAAGGACAAGGACCGTCGCGCCGTCATCGAGGAGATGCGTCGCGAGCAGCAGGCTGCCGAGAAGAAGCGCACCGCGATGATCATCTTCGGTGCCGCGCTGGTCGGTCTGCTGATCATCGGTGCCGCCGCCTACCCGCTGATCATGGACGACCGCACCCAGAGCGCGCTCGCCAAGAAGGACCTCGACGCGCTCGGAGTCTCGGCCGACGCCGCGAGCTGCACCGAGGTCGAGGCCAAGGAGGCCACCGGCTCCGCCGACCACCGCGAGCCGGGCTCGGACCTGCCCTACACCGACTCCCCGCCGGCGACCGGGCCGCACTACCCCACGTGGGCGCAGATGGAGCGCAAGTTCTACACCGCGCAGGAGCGTCCGGACCTCGGTCTGCTCGTGCACAACCTCGAGCACGGCTACAACATCCTCTGGTACGACGAGACCATCGCCGAGGACGACGCGAAGCTCGCCGACGTCGAGGCCATCGCGAAGAAGTTCGAGGGCACCGACTTCGAGGACAAGTTCATCGCCGCGCCGTGGACCTCCGAGGACGGCGAGCCCTTCCCCGACGGCGCCCACATCGCCCTGACTCACTGGTCGATGGGCGGCACCAACGGCAACCCCGAGGGGCAGCACGGCATCACGCAGTACTGCGGAGAGCCGAGCGGCGAGGCCGTCGCGGCCTTCGTCGAGGACTACCCGTACACCGACTCCCCGGAGCCCGGCGCCTCCTGACCTCCGGGTCGACGGGGGACGGGGAGCGGGTGGCGCGGCGATGAAGGACGTGCTCACCCTGTTCGCGCTGGGGTTCGCCTCCGCCCTCGTCCCGATCATCAACATCGAGGCCTACCTCGCGGTCCGCGCAGCGGTCACCGATGTCGGCTCCGTCTGGACGCTCTCGTTCGTCGCCGCAGTGGGCCAGATGGCCGGCAAGCTCATCTGGTACCAGATCGGCGCCTCGTCGCTGGGCTGGGCCTGGGTACGCCGGAAGGTCGAGAAGCCCAAGGCGCGGGCCCGCCTCGACCTCTGGCGGTCTCGTACCCACGAGCGTCCGGTCCTGGCCGGCGCCCTGGTGTTCGTCTCCGCGCTGCTCGGCCTGCCGCCGTTCGCGATCCTCGCGGTGGTCGCCGGCCAGCTCAGGATGAGCCTGACGCTCTTCCTCACGCTCGGGTTCGTCGGCCGGTGGCTGCGCTTCGTGGTCGTGCTCGGCGGCGTGGGCTGGCTCCAGGACACCGCGCTGCTCTGACGCCCGGCCTGAGGCCCGACCTGAGGCCCGGCCGGCTTCCGGCGGGCGGCGTACCGTGGAAGGGGCCATGCCCCCCATTCCCGCCGTCGTGATCGCCACGACCTCGATCCTCGCCCTCACGGGTTGCGTCGCCTCGACCGTTCCGGCCGAGGAGGCCGGTCGCCGTGCCACCACCCGAAGCACGCCCGACGAACCGCGAGCCACGGTGGGTGCCCGGCCGACGGAGCCGTCGCCACCCAGGACGGCGGAGCCTGCGTGGCGTACGTCGGACGGGAGCCCCCGCCAGGCGCTGATGAGCATCCCGGCGATCGACGTACGCGCGCTGCCTGTCTTGCCCTACCGGGGGTCGCCCGACGACCGGCCCGGGACCCGGATCCAGAACGGCGGCGTCGCGGCCAGCCCGCACGGCCCGCGAGGCGGGGTCGGCCCCGGCGGGGTGGGCAACTACCTCGTCACCGCTCACCGCACCTCGTCCACGCGGGCGTTCGAGGACCTGCCGAGGCTCCGGGTCGGCGACCGGGTGCACGTCGTCGCGGGAGGGACGCGCTACGTCTACCGGGTCACGGCCACCCGCAGCACGTCGTTCCGCTCCACGAAGTCGCTGGCCCGCCAGTCCGCGGCCGTGCCCGGCCACCCCGCCCGGACACCGACCCGGGCGATGATCACGCTCTCGACCTGCGCCACGCCCGAGGACCATGCCCGGGGCAACTACTGGGCGGACGAGTTCGGCAACCCCGAGCACCGGATCGACAAGATCGGGGTTCTGGTGGCCACCCGGCCTGCGTGAGCGCTCAGGCGTTCACCGCGCAGTCGACCCGCACGTCCTCGAGCCTGCCGCCCGCCCCGACCGTGGCCTCGTCGCCGAGGGTGACCTCCTGGAGGTGCGCCGAGCGCCCCACGACCGCCGAGGGCCCGACGACGGAGTCGACGACCACGGCGTCCTCCCCCACGACCGCACCACTCATCACGACGCTGCCCGAGACCGTCGCGCCTCGACCGACCCAGGCGCCGGTGTCGACGAGCGAGCCGCCCTCGAGCTTGGCCGTCGGGTCCACCACGGCACCCTCGAGCACGCGGGACTCTCCCGGCTGGTCGCTCAGTGCCGGGCTGGTGGCGACCCCCAGCACCAGGTCACGGGAGGCGGCGACCAGCGCCTCGGGCGTCCCGACGTCGCGCCAGTACGCCGTGTCGACGAAGCCGACCACGAGGCGCCCGGCGTCGACGAGGGCGGGGAACGTCTCGCGCTCCACGGAGACGACCCGTCCGGCCGGGATCTCGTCGATCACGCCGCGCCGGAAGACGTAGCAGCCGGCGTTGACCTGGTTGGTGACGGGGTTCTCCGACTTCTCCGTGAAGCCGGTCACCCGGCCGGACTCGTCGGTCGGCACGCAGCCGAAGGGCCGGGCGTCCGGGACCTCCACGAGGTGCAGCGAGACGTCGACCTTCCGGCCGTCGCGAGGGCTCTCGAAGTCCTCGAGCTGGCGACGCAGGTCGTGGCCGGACAGGATGTCGCCGTTGAGGATCACGACCGCCCCGTCGGGGTCGTCGCGCAGCGCACCCGCGACGTTGCGGATCGCGCCGGCCGTGCCGAGCGGCTCCTCCTCCTGCACGTAGTCCAGGCGCACGCCCCATCGGCTGCCGTCGCCGAGCACCGGCTCGAAGAGCTCCGCGCGGTAGGAGGTGGCCAGCACGACGTGGTCGACGCCGGCCTCGGCCAGCCGCGCGATCTGGTGCTCGAGGAACGGGACGCCCCCGACGTTCAGCAGGTGCTTGGGGTGGCGGGCGGTGAGGGGCAGCAGACGGGTGCCGAACCCCCCGGCGACGATGACGGCCTCTGCATGGTGCGACATGTCGGCATCCTGCCATTGCGTAGTGTGCTGCGGGTGAGCCCCTCCCCCGCACCCCGCAGCTTTCCCGACGTCCTGGCCGCGGCCCTGCGCGCCGACCCCGCCCGGCCGTTCGTCACCTTCTACGACGACCGGACCGGTGAGCGGGTCGAGCTGTCGGTGACGACGTACGCCAACTGGGTGGCCAAGACCGCGGGCCTCGTGCAGGACGAGCTGGACGTCGAGCGCGGCGGCCTGGTCCTCGTCGACCTGCCCACGCACTGGCTCGGCGCCGTGTGGCTCGGCGCCGCGTGGACCGGGGGGCTGGTGGTCACCACCGACCCCGCAGCCGCGGACCGGGCCGACCTGGTGGTGTGCGGCCCCGACGGCGTCGAGCGGTACGCCGGACGTGCCGACTCGGTCCCCGTGGTCGCCCTGTCGCTCCGCCCGCTCGGTGCTCGCTTCGCCGACCCGCTCCCCACCGGGGTGGTCGACTACGGCGCCGTCGTGCTCGCCCAGCCCGACGTGTTCCTTCCGCTGGACCCGCCCACACCCGACGACGATGCGTGGCGCGACGAGGCCGGGTCGCGGAGCCAGGCCGAGCTGCTGGCGGAGGCGGAGGCGGCGCCCCTGCTCGAGGAGGGCGGCCGGCTGCTGACCGACATGAACCCGTGTTCTCCCCAGGGCCTGGCGACCCTGGTCTCACCGCTGCTCCGCTCGGGCGGCGCGGTGTGGGTCGCCCACCCGGACGAGTCGCGGTGGGAGCGCCGTCACGACGAGGAGCGGGCGACCGCTCAGGTGCGTGCCGCCCGCTCCTCGTGAGCTCTAGCTGCTCAGGTCGAAGGCACCGTAGCCCTCGGCGACGAGCCGCCGCAGGCCGAAGCCCTTCGTCGTGCCGGGCAGCAGCCACAGCTTCCCGGTCGCGCTCTCGCGGGCGACCACGTCGGGCCGGCCGTCACCGGTGGCGTCGCCGACCGACTGGAGCCAGTCGTAGCCCTTCGTGCCTGCGCCGACCTTGACCGGGTTGAGCAGGCCGCCGGGGCCGTTCCCGCGATAGAGCAGGAGCACGCCGTCGGCCCGGCGGAGCAGGGTGTCCGGGGAGCCGTCGGTGTCCCACAGGCCGAGGCCGGTCTGCTGGTTCGCGTTGATGGGTGCGTGGGCGACGTAGCTGGTGAGGAAGCCGGTCGTGCCGTTACCGGGGTAGATCCGCATGGCCGATCCCGACGGCTGGCCCATCAGGTCGGGGTACCCGTCGCCGGTGATGTCGCCGACCGACGCCAGCAGCTTGACCTTGCCCCAGCCGCTGGCAGCCATGACCGGTGCCGCGAAGCCGCCGGAGCCGTTGCCGAGGCGCAGGTCCATCCGGCCGAGCGGGGTGCGCGTCATGATGTCGCCGTAGCCGTCGCCGTTCCAGTCGCCCACGTTGAGGATCAGGTTGGCGGCGCGGAGCGTGAGCCCGGTGTCCGAGACGGCCTCGAGGTTCTTCGCACCGTTGTTCGGGAAGACGAAGACGCCACCGTTGCCGTTGCGGCCGACCAGGTCGTTGCCCGGCTCGCCGGCCAGCTGTCCCGCGGCCGCGATGTAGTTGAGCCCCTTGAACTGCGGGAACGGGCCGAGCGGGTGGGTCAGGCGGCCGCTGCCGTCACCGGGGAACACGAGGACCAGGTTGGTCGTCCTGTTCTTGACGATGATGTCGGGCTTGCTGTCGTTGGTGACGTCGCCCGCTCCGGAGATCAGGCTGTACTGCCCCCAGCCGCCGGGCAGCGCCACGGGTGTGCCGAGGCCACGGGCGGTGCCGGGCACGAGGTAGAGCTTGCTGCCGTTCCGCGCGACGAGGTCGTTGCGGTTGTCACCGTCGAGGTCGCCGACGGCCGCGGTCAGGTTGTAGCCGTCCCACTCGCGCGACAGCATCTCTCGCTGGCGGAAGCCGCCGTTGCCGTCACCCGGGTAGACCCACAGGTTCGGGGTGTCCACGACGCGGGCGACCAGGTCGGCCTTCCCGTCGCCGGTCATGTCCATGGCCGCGACGAGCTGGTCGACGTCGGCGAACCGGTCGGTCTCCAGGGCGGGTGTGCCGAGGGTCCCCTGCGGCGTGCCCGGGAAGACCGCGGTCATCTTGGTGGAGCCGTTGCGGGCCACGACGTCGGGGATGCCGTCGCCGGTGAGGTCGCGTGAGGCGGCCACGAGGTCCATCCCCTTCCAGCCGACCGCTGCCTGCACGCCGCGCTGGAAGTTGGTCTGGCCGCCGGTGCGGACGACGTACGCGCGCTTGGTCGCGGAGTCGCGGACGACCACGTCGGGCCACGGCGAGCCGGCCAGGTTGGTCGACCTCGTCCGAGTGGTGAAGGGCGCCTGGTACTTGGCGGCGAGGGACCGGATCTGACCGAGCTGCGCGTACAGGTAGCGACCGGGGCAGGCCGTGGAGCCCGCGTCGCGGTGACCGTTGATGCCCGGGAAGTACCTCTTGGCGACCCACTGCTTCGAGGACGCCGCAGAGACGCCGTGCAGCGAGAGCTTCCAGGCGAACAGACGGCCGTAGGCGTCGAGCATCGCCGACGAGGGCTGGGCCTTGTCGAAGTTGCCGAGGGCCGACATCGCGAAGGAGTACTCGTTGTAGCCGAGGGTGTGCGCACCCACGACCGCGCGGTCGACCCCGCCGTACCGGCCCTCCCAGATCCGGCCGAAGCGGTCGACGATGAAGTTGTAGCCGATGTCGCTCCACCCCTTGGACTGGGTGTGGTACGCGTAGATGCCGCGCAGCAGCGACGGGACCTGGGCCTTGGTGTAGCCGTTGGCGTTCACGGTGTGGTGCACGAAGCCCGCGTGCACCTCGTAGTAGGCGAGCGAGGACTTGTCGCGCATCCGCTCGTCGGCGCCCCACTGGGCGCGGGAGAAGATCTGCGGCTTGGGCGTGATGCCGACGGCCCCGGTGAGTACGCCGTCGGGGTCGGTGCCCGGGTCGGGGAGCTCACCGGTCTCCGTGCCGTCACCCGGGACGGTCGGGTCGGTGGTGGGCTCCTCGTAGGTGCCGGTGTCCGTCGTACCGGTGGTCGACGAGGACAGCGCGACCGCTCCCCCCTCGGGGAGGTCGGCGGTGTCGATCGCCGGGGTCTGGAGGGTCGGGGCGGCGGTCTCCTTCGGGTCGATCACCGCGAGCTCGGCGCCGGCAGGGACCTCCCCGTCGGCGGTCTCGATCTTGACCTGGACCTCGTCGACGGCGCCGACCACGATCGGGTCGGTTCCCTGACGCGCGTTGCGCGCCTCCTCGCTGTCGGGGTCGGGGCCGTGGTCGTCGTGGTACTCGACGGGCTGCCAGCCGCTCCACTCGCCGTCGTCCAGGCTGCGCACGGAGACCGTGACGTCGTCCTCGTCGAGGTGCTCCCCCGGGTTCCACGTCACGCCCACCGTCGCGAAGCCGTCGACCTCCGTCGGTGCGCTCAGCGCGGCGAGGTCGGTTGCGGCTTTCTCCTGCACTGCCTGGCGACGCGTGAGAGCCTGAAGACCGGCCTTCTCCACGCCGTCGACGGGCACCTCGGTGACCTCGGGCTCGACCGGCTCGGACGCCACGAGCGCCACGGCGGCGGGCGCCGCCACGGTCTGCTCCTCGGCCGGCTGCGGCGTGGGGCTGACGATGTCGAGCGACACGACACCTGCGGCGGGTGCAGCGAGCGCAGCCACCGTCCCGAACGCCAGGATCTGCTGGCACAGAAGGACGAAACGGCTCTTGTTCTCGGGCATTCCAGGAGCTCCCAGGGGTGGTCAGTGAGTCACAGGAGTACCAAGTTTCACACCAGTAACAGGGACCCGCTATCGGTTCTGGGTAACTACAAATGTGTAATTCGGGAGGCCTTGCCCGATTACGCCTGAACGCCCGTCGGGTCGGTCTCGACCCGGTCTCGCACAGGTCTCGGAACGGTCTCGCGACCGCCCTCGAGACGGCTCAGATGTCCGCCCCGAGGTCGTCCTCGTCCTGGTCGGGACCCTCGCTGTCGTCGTACTTGAGGAAGTGGATGCCGTCGGCGACCGGGCCGTCGAAGCCGAGCTTGCCGTCGACGAGCACCAGCGCGCGGTCGCACATCTTGCGCACCGACCCGGGGGCGTGGCTGACGTAGAACAGCGTCCGCCCCTCCTTCTTGATCTCCTCCATGCGCGCGATGCACTTGCGCTTGAAGGGCCGGTCCCCGACCGAGAGGGCCTCGTCGGCCAGGAAGATGTCCGACTCCGCGAACGCCGCGACCGCGAACCCGAGCCGCGCGCTCATGCCCGAGGAGTAGTGGCCGACCGGCGTCTCGAGGAACTTGCCGATCGCGGCGAAGTTCACGATCTGGTCGAACTTCCGCTTGGTCTCGGCCTCGTTCATCCCGAGGATGGCCGCGTTGAGGAAGATGTTCTCCCGCCCGGTCAGCTGCGGGTGGAAGCCGGCGCCGGCGGCGATGAGCCCGGCGATCCGGCCGCGGGTCAGCACGCTGCCCCCGTCGGGCCTCATGACACCGGAGATCAGCTTGAGCAGGGTGCTCTTGCCGGAGCCGTTGAGGCCCATCAGGCCGATGGACTCCCCCTGCTCGACGGTGAAGGACACGTCGTTCACCGCGAGGAAGCTGTCGCTGAGCTTCTGGCCGCGGATCGCCGCGATCGACATCTGCTTGATGGTGCGGGTGTACTGCATCGTGAAGCGCTTGCTCACGTTTTCCACCACGATCGAACGGGTCATCAGAGACGCTCCGCGAACTTGGCCTCGAGGCGGGTGAAGACCATCTGGGCGAGCGCCAGCCAGAGCAGGCAGACCACCAGGATGATCCCGCCCCGGGTGAGCAGGTGGTCGGGCATGACCGCCGGGTACTCCGCGTCAGGTCCGACGGTGGGCACCCAGAACAGCTGCTGGAAGAGGATCACGCAGTTCGCGATCGGGTTGGCGAGGTAGACCTGCTCGGCCCACGTGCCGCCGAAGAGGTTCTCGATCCGGTCGTAGGGGTAGATCATCGGCACCGACCAGGTCACGAAGATCGTGAAGGTCTGCACGATGTTCTGGAAGTCGCGGAAGAAGACGTTGGCCGCGCTGAACATCAGGGCGAGGGACATGCCGAAGACGGCGATCGTGGTGAACCCGAGCACGCCGCAGGCGAGGTCGTAGAACGACGGGTCCCAGCCGACGATGAGCACGCCCACGAGGAGGATCACCATCTGCGGGAACGTGTGGTAGGCCGAGACCAGCATCGACGCGACCGGGAACAGCTCGCGTGGCAGCGGCAGCTTCTGGATGATCCGCTTGTTCTTCACGATCGAGCGCGTGCCCGAGGAGAACGTCTCGGTGAAGTAGTGGACGATCACCATGCCGGTGAAGATGTGGATCGGGAAGTTCGTCATGCTCTTGTCGAGCTCGAAGACGAAGCCGATCACGAAGTAGTACGCCGCGAAGCGGACGGCAGGCTGCACGTAGGACCAGAACAGCCCGAGGAACGAGCCCTGGTAGCGCGCGGCGAGCTCCTTGCGCACGAGGAGCTTCAGCAGGTAGCGCTGCCGGAAGACGTTGTGCAGGCCGCCCTGCTCACCAGGAGCGACCAGTGGCGCTTCGGGGACCCGGTCCGGGTCCGCCACGGTCGTGCTCACGCGTCCACGCCACCGCTCTCCAGGGGCTGGCCCTGGGCGAAGTGCGGCTTGAGCTTGTTCTCGAACATCGACAGCGCCGATCCGATCGCCATGTGCATGTCGAGGTACTTGTAGGTGCCCAGCCGGCCGCCGAAGAGGACCATCGGCTCCTTCTTGGCGAGCTCGCGGTACTTCAGCAGCTTCTCGCGGTCCTCGGCGGTGTTGATCGGGTAGTACGGCTCGTCGCCCTCCTGGGCGAAGCGGGAGTACTCGTGGACGATGACGCTCTTGCCGGGCAGGTGGGTCTTCTCCCGCTCGGGGTGGAAGTGCTGGAACTCGATGATGCGGGTGTAGGGCACGTCCTGGTCGTTGTAGTTGACGACACCGGTGCCCTGGAAGTCGTCGACGTCGACGACGCTCTCCTCGAGGTCGACCGTGCGCCACGACAGCTTGCCCTCGGAGTTGCCGAAGTACTCGTCGACGGGGCCGGTGTAGACGATCGGCACCTTGCCCTTGTACTCCTCGGCAACGTCGAAGAAGTCGGTGTCGAGCCGCACCTCGATGTTGGGGTGGTCGGCCATCCTCTCCAGCCAGGCGGTGTAGCCGTCGACCGGGAGACCTTCGTACTTGTCGTTGAACCAGCGGTTGTCGAAGGTGTAGCGGACCGGGAGCCTCGTGATGATGTCCGCGCTCAGCTTCGTGGGATCGGTCTGCCACTGCTTGGCGGTGTAGCCCTTGATGAAGGCCTCGTAGAGCGGGCGGCCGATCAGGGAGATCGCCTTCTCCTCGAGGTTGGTGGCGTCCTCGGTCGCGATCTCGCTCGCCTGCTCGGCGATGAGCGCGCGCGCCTCGTCGGGCGTGTGGCTCTTGCCGAAGAACTGGTTGATCAGGCCCAGGTTCATCGGCAGGGAGTAGACCTGACCCTGGTACTTGCCGAAGACCCGGTGCTTGTAGTCGGTGAAGCTCGTGAACCGGTTGACGTACTCCCACACCTTCTCGTTGGAGGTGTGGAAGAGGTGCGCGCCGTACTTGTGCACCTCCACGTTGGTCTCGGGGTCGCGCTCGCTGTAGGCGTTGCCACCCAGGTGGTGGCGCCGGTCGAGCACCAGGACCTTCAGGCCGAGCTCGTTGGCACAGCGCTCTGCGACCGTGAGGCCGAAGAAGCCGGACCCGACGACGACGAGATCTACGTTCACACACAACTCCTAGGTGGGATCTGCCGCAGGGCAGTCTAACGGCGGTACTTGTACCCGCGATTCGCGAGGAGGCTGCGGTAGGCGACCTTTCTCACACCCTCGGGCACGAGCCGGTAGCCACCGCGGACCGCGACGTTGCGGAGGTACTCCCCCCGGCTGGTGATGCCCAGGTCCCGGAACCGGCGCTGCAGCGCGAGCTCGGAGCGCAGCAGCTGCATACCGCCGCGACGGGCATACGCGCCGGCCCCGACACGGTAGTAGACGAGGGGCTCGGCGAGGTTGGCCGGGCGTGCCCCGGCGTCGATCATCCGCGTGAAAAGCAGGTAGTCCTCCATCAGCGCCATGTCGGTGTAGCCGCCCGCGCCGAGCACCGCGCTCTTGCGGTAGACCACGGTCGGGTGGTTGAACGGGTCGCGGAACCTGATCACCCGCCGGATCTCGTCAGGGTCCGTCGGAGGGGTACGTCGACCGACGACCTCGTCCACGGTGGCGCCGAACTCGACCAGGCCCGACCCGACGATGTCGGCTCCTGCCTCGACCAGCGGCAGCTGCTTCTCGAACCGGTCCGCCCGGCTCACGTCGTCGGCGTCCATGCGGGCGACGATCTCGTGGTCGCAGGCCTCGAGGCCCTCGTCGAGCGCCGGCCCGAGTCCGACGTTGGCCTCCATGACGACGTGCTTGACCGGCACCGGGCTGGTCGCGACCAGGTCGCGGATCGTCTCGGCGAGGGGCACGGGGACCGGGCCGTCCTGCACGAGGACCACCTCGTCGGGGCGCCGCGTCTGCTCTTGCACGGTCGAGACGAACGCCTCGCGGAGGAAGGTCGGGTCGTCGCCGCCGTAGGTGGAGAGCAGCAGGCTGAACGGCTCAGGCTCGCCCGTGCCGGCGGGGACCTCCTCGGCCCCGGGCCTGTGGAGCTCGAAGCCCGCGGCCGACAGGACCTCGGCGTTGGTGCGCGGCTCGGTGGTCAGCCCGGCGCGCAGGCCCCTGCCGAGGGCCCGCGCCAGCGTCCGGCGGTCCTGGGACCTCGCGAAGGTCCGTGCCCAGCGACGAGCGGTCGAGCCGCCGTACAGCACCTTCTCGGCGGGGCTGAGACCGGTGCTGCGGCCGAACAGCCAGGCCTTGTTGCGGACCTCGTAGAAGAACCGCTCACCCGGGTCGGCGTCTGTGGCCCCGAAGACCTTGGTCTTGTGCTCGACCAGGCTGCCGGGGCAGTACAGACCGGAGTGGTCGCGGATCAGACGGGTGGAGTACTCGAAGTCGTCGTTCCACAGGAAGTAGTCGGCGACCGGCAGCCCACGCTCGCCGATCACGTCCGCGTCGCACATGATCGACACGAAGGACGCCGACCGGATCGGCACGCAGCCCACCTCGGCCGCTGCGGCGAGCTCCGCGGCGGACGCCCCCGGCTTGACGCGAGGGGTGTTCATCGGGTGGTCGCGGCCGTCGGTCCAGACCACCCGGCTCGCGAGCACCGACGGGTGTCGGCCGGTCACCTGCTCGTAGCCGGTCCAGGCATCGGCCAGGGCCTCCGCCGCGGTGGGAGTCGGCACGGTGTCGTCGTCGAGGAGCCAGACCAGGTCCGGCTCGAAGGTCAGGGCCCGCTCGATCCCCGCGGCGAACCCGCCGGCGCCGCCGGTGTTGGTCTCGAGGCGGAGCACCTCGAGCCCGGCGTAGTCGGAGGCGAGGAGCTCCTGGGTCCCGTCGGTGGAGGCGTTGTCGACCACCACGGTCTGGACGGGTGCGAGCGTCTGCGCCGCGATCGCGTCGAGGGACTCGCGCAGGAGGTCACGGCGGTTCCACGTGACGACGACAGCGACGATCCGGGCAGGCACAGGCAGAGACCCTACCGACCGCTCAGCAGGCGGCGGACAGGTCGGTCGAGTCGTTGGCGGCGTAGCCCTCGGCGAGACTGCCGATCGAGCCTCCCGTGGTGGGGGCGGACGGAGCACCGGCACCGCCGGCGGGCCGGCGCACCTTCTTCTGCTCGCTCTCCTGGGCGCTGACGGTCTCGTCGTCCTCGCCCGGCCGGGACCTGTCGATCGCCTGCTGCACCCGGTCCTGGATGAGCGCGATGTCGGGCTCGGCGGTGTTCACCAGCGGCGGCACGAACGACACTGTGCCGAGCGGCTGCGACTTGGCCTTGAGCGCCAGCGCCATGAAGCGGTCGAGCTCGGAGGCCGGCAGGTTCGTCGAGATGACCTGCTGGCTGGCCTTGGCGATCTCGCTGAACTTGCTC
This sequence comes from uncultured Actinomycetota bacterium, assembly GCA_963701425.1. Taxonomy (GTDB): domain Bacteria; phylum Actinomycetota; class Actinomycetes; order Propionibacteriales; family Nocardioidaceae; genus Nocardioides_C. Next base: position 1,319,285 of record CAVPAG010000018.1, read on the forward strand.
ACCACGACCTGGGGGCTGAGCTGGTCGAGCATGGCGTTCATCACGCACTTCTGGCGCGCCATCCGCGAGTAGTCGTCGGCCCCCGACCTGGACCGGGCGAACCACAGCGTCTCGAAGCCGTCGAGACGCTTGACGCCCGGCTCGATGTAGCCGGTGATGGGTGCGCCGACGCCGCCGATCGGGATCCGGTCGCGGACGTTGAGCTTCACCCCGCCGACCGCGTCCACCAGGTCGCGGAACCCCTTGAGGTTCACCATGGCGTAGTAGTTGATGTCCAGACCGGTGATGCCCTCGACGCCCTCGATGGTGGCCTCGACGCCGGGGTCGTCGTAGGTGGTGAACAGCTCCTCGTTGTCGACCGCGAACGTGCTCAGGGAGTTGAGGTAGCAGTCGTCGCAGTCGTAGCCGTCGGGGAACTGCTCGGCCATCACCGACCCCTCGGGGAAGGGGAAGTTCTGCATGTTCCGGGGCAGGCCGAAGAGGATCGTCCGCCCGGTGTCCTCGTCGATGCTGGCCACGGTGATGCTGTCGGGACGGAGTCCCCAGCGGTCGGCGCCGGAGTCGCCGCCGAGGAGCAGGACGTTGTAGCGGCCGTGGGTCGAGTCCGTGACGACGCCGTCCCCGAACATCGCGGTGATGAGGTCGCGCCCCACCCCGACCGTGTGGGAGGCGAAGAGCAGCGCCCCCGCGACCGAGAAGCACAGCACGCCGTTGAGTCCGACCATCGCCAGGCGCTGCTTCTGACGCAGCTCGAGCGGCCGGCCGAGGCGCCAGGCGTCGACGAAGAGCCCGGCCCAGCCGAGGGCCAGGGCGAACAGCGTGAGCCGGATGACACCGAGCATGAAGGTGTTGCTCAGCAGCCAGAACACGAAGCCGGGCCAGACCAGTCCGACGAGGACCACCAGCGCCAGGGAGCTGACGAGCGAGATCCAGATGCGCAGCGCGACACGGCCCACCTGCTTGCGCCCCGCGACCAGCTGGGCGGACCCCGGGATGAACAGGGTCATCAGCATCAGCGTCACCGCTCGCCGGAAGCGCACACGGGCCAGGCGGTCGGCCGACCGGCTGGCGGCTGCGGGTGGCATGCGATGAGGCCTTTCGGTGCTGCGGACGAGGATGGACTCCTCAAGTATCACCAGCCACAGGAGTCACAGCCGGTACGGCGCGCCGACAGCCGGTGTGACGTGGCAAGGTACCGTTTTGCCCCATGGCAGACCGACGCCGCGGAAGTGGAGACCCGCAAGAAGGATCTCCGGAGTACAGCTGGCTCTACGGCGGCAGGAACGCCGGTCATGGCGAGGGCAGCGCCCCCGGCGACCCCGAGCCCACCCGGGTCCTCCCCACGACGAAGCGTCCCGCCGGGCGCGGCGCCTCCTACGGACAGCCGCCCGGCCAGGGCTCCGGCCGACCCTCCGCCCCACCGCGCCGGGGACCGAGCACACCCCCGCCCCCCTCGCGTCCGACGAGGGGTCGCCGCCGGTTCGGCTGGGTCAAGCTCGTGCTCCTGCTGTGGGTCGTGTTCCTGGTCGCCGTACCCCTGTGGGCCTGGTCGCAGATCGAGAAGGTCGACGCCGAGCCCGACGGGGAGCGTCCCGACTCGCAGCCCGGCCACACCTACCTCCTGGTGGGCAGCGACAGCCGCGAGGGCCTGACCCGGGAGCAGCGCGGGGAGTACGGCACCGGCACCGCAGACGGGCAGCGGACCGACACGATCATGCTCCTGCACACCGGCGCCGGCCCGAACCTGCTGCTCTCGATCCCCCGCGACTCCATCGTGGACGTGCCCGGCTACGGCACCACGAAGGTCAACGCCGCCTACGCCTACAAGGGCCCCGAGCTGCTCGTCGAGACCCTCGAGAACGAGACCGGCATCCGCATCGACAGCTACGTCGAGATCGGCCTCGGCGGCTTCGTCAACGTCGTCGACGCCGTGGGCGGGGTGGAGATCTGCCCCAAGACCGCGATGAAGGACCGACTCGCCAAGCTCGACGTAGAGAAGGGCTGCCAGGAGGCCGACGGTCCCACCGCCCTCGGCTATGCACGGTCGCGGAAGATCTCCCAGCTCGGCGACATCGACCGCGCCGAGCGACAGCGGGAGGTCGTCAGCGCGGTGGGCGACAAGGCAGCCTCCCCGTGGTCGGTCCTCAACCCCGTCCGCTACGTCCGGCTGGCGGGCGCGGGCTCCGAGGCGCTGAGGCTCGGTGAGGACACCGGCCCCATCGACACGGTCCGCTTCGCCTGGGCGATGACCCGGGTGACCGGTGACAAGGGCCTCACGTGCGGCGTCCCGATCGCCGACCTTGCGGTGACCTGGGACCGGGAGCGGGCGCTGGAGATGTTCGGCTACATCAAGGAGGACCGCACCGAGGACATCCCGAAGAGCCTCTGCACGCCCTCAGGTCTTCCCAAGTGAGCGTGCCGACGTACGACACGCTCGACTGGTCCGTCGCCGACGGCATCCTCACGCTGACCCTCGACCGTCCCGAGCACCTCAACGCCTTCACCGTGACCATGGCCGAGGAGCTCGTCGACGCCTACGAGCGGGCGAGCGCCGACGACGAGGTGGAGGCGATCGTGGTCACCGGCCGCGGCCGGGCCTTCTGCGCGGGGATGGACCTCTCGGTCGACGGCAACGTCTTCGGCCTCGACGAGTCGCTCGAGCCGACCATGGCCGACCTGCAGGAGCGCCTCGAGGACCCCGAGGTGATCGCCGGGGTCCGCGACACCGGCGGCCGCGTCGCGCTCGCGATGTACGACTGCACCAAGCCGATCGTCGGCGCGATCAACGGGCCCGCCGTGGGCATCGGCGCGACCATGACGCTGCCGATGGACGTGCGGCTCGCCTCCGAGCGGGCCCGGATCGGCTTCGTCTTCGGCAAGCTCGGGATCGTGCCCGAGGCCACCTCGACCTGGTTCCTCCCGCGGATCGTCGGGGTCAGCCGGGCCCTCGAGTGGGTCTACAGCGCCGACATCCTCAGCGCCCAGGAGGCCTTCGAGGGCGGCCTCGTCCGGTCGGTCCACCCGGAGCACGAGCTGCTCGACGCGGCCTACGACCTCGCCCGTCGCTTCACCCGCCACCGCTCCCCCGTGGCGACCGCGCTGGCCCGGCAGATGATGTACCGCAACGCCGCACAGCCGCACCCGGTCGAGGCGCATCGCGTGGACTCGCTGGCGATGTTCTACACCAGCATCGGCGACGGCAAGGAGGGTGTGGCCGCCTTCCTCGACAAGCGGGACCCCGAGTTCACCGGTCGCGCCTCGGACATGCCGCCGTTCTACCCGTGGCAGTGACCGGCCCCTCCGCGACCTGCCGCCGCGTCCACGCGGTCGGCGCCGACGACTCGTAGCGAGCGCTCGCGCGATCTCCCCTCACGACCCTCGTGCACCGCCTTTACCCTGTGAGGGAGCACGTGAGGGGGTGCCGTGGGCAGCAAGATCGCCAGGTGGCTCACCTCCCCCGCCGCAATCGTCGGCTGGTGCCTGCTCGTCACCGTCGTCGCGGCACTCGCGGCCAACCTCTCCCTCGAGCTCTGGCACACCGGCGGGAACACCACGCACGTCTGGAGTCGGCTCACCGAGGAGCTGCCGCTCTTCCTCCTCGGGAGCCTGCTGATCTGGCTGGTCGTCGTGCTGCTCGTGGCCGTGCTGGGCAGGCTCTGGCTGGGCGTGGGGATCACCCTGGTCGCAGCGGGGCTCCTCGGGTACGCCGACCACGTCAAGCGGGAGCTGCTCTCCGAGCCGGTCTTCCCCTCCGACCTCGCCGCCTTCCCCGGCGACGCGGGGTTCCTCACCCAGATGGTGGGCACCCGCGTGGTGGTGACGATGGTGGCCGTCTCGCTCCTGGCCCTGGCCGGCGCGTTGCTCCTCGGCCGTCTCGCCGGCAAGGCCTTCCCGCACCCCGACCGACGTACCCACCCGCGGCTGGCCTGGGGCCTGGTGGGGCTCCGGGTCGTCGTCGCCGTGGTCGCGTTCGCGTCGCTCGCCTACACCCTGCAGTTCCACTCGCCGGGCAACTACGTCAGGGCGGCCTACGAGCGCTACGGCGCCCACTGGAGGCCCTGGCACCAGACGATGAACTACACCGACAACGGCGTGGTCGCCGGGATCCTCTACAACCTGCCCATGCCGGCGATGGCACCGCCGCCCGGCTACAGCCAGGAGGCCATGCGCGAGCTCGTCGCGAGGTACTCCGCGGCGGCCCTGGAGATCAACACCGGCCGGGACCCCGAGGCGCTGGCGGACGTCAACGTCCTCTCCATCCTCAGCGAGTCGCTCTCCGACCCCACGAGGTACGGGCCGGTCCAGCTGGCCGAGGACCCGCTCCCGTTCACCCGGCGGCTGATGGCGCGCACCACGTCGGGCAACATGCTGACCGAGAAGTACGGCGGCGGGACGGCCAACGTCGAGTTCGAGATCCTCACCGGGATGTCGATCTCGCAGTTCCGGCCACAGCTGACCACGCCGTACCAGATGCTCGTGCCGCACTACGCGGAGTTCCCCTCGGCGGTGAGGTTCTTCGAGGGCCGGGGACTTCGCTCGGAGACCCTCCACTCGTACACCTCGACCCTGTACCGACGGGCGGAGGTCTACCCGGTGCTCGGCTTCGACGAGATCGCGTTCGAGGACGACATGAGGTACACCGCCAGGATCGACGACAGCCGGTTCATCTCGGACGAGGCGACGTTCCGGGAGGTCCTCGACCGCCTCGGCGACAGCGACGACCCGGTGTTCTTCAACGTGGTCACGATGCAGAACCACTTCCCGACAGCCGGGAAGTACGACGACCCGATCCCTGCCCTGGGGATGCCCGACCGCGACACGGACGCGCACCTCGAGCACTACGCCCGGGGGCTGCGCCACAGCGACGACGCGCTGGCGGAGCTCCTGGAGGGGCTGGAGGCCTCGGGCGAGAAGACCGTCCTCGTGATCTACGGCGACCACCTCCCGCCGATCTGGCACGACACCGGGATGACCCGGCGGATGAAGCACGAGACGCCGTTCCTGGTCTACTCGACGTTCGGCGGGCCCCAGGCGGAGCCGCTCCCCACCACCGACCCGGTCCACCTCGTGAACCACGTCCTCGAGGCGGCCGGTGCCCCGGTCTCGCCCTACTACGCCCTGCTCGCGGAGCTGGAGACGCAGGTGCCGGCGATGACGCACGACTACTTCATCGACCCCACGAACGTGCAGCGTGAGTGGGAGGAGCTCCCGCCCACGTCGCAGCAGGTGCTCGACGACTACCGCATGGTGCAGTACGACCTCTCGGTAGGCCGGCGCTACAGCGAGAAGGCGATGTTCGCCCTGCCGCTGGAGCGGCCGCCGTCCTAGGCGAAGGAGGGGTCCGCCGCGCGCGACGACCCGCCCGGGGCCTGCGTGACACGCGAGAACTCGATCCCCTCGTCCTCGAGCCTGCCCCGCCGCATCAGGCGCACGTCGCGGGGGTAGTTCTGGTGCAGCCGCCAGGGCGCAGCGGGGCCCTGCTTGGGAAGCAGGTGGATGCTGCGAAGGACGTACCCGGACGCCAGGTCGATGAGCGGGACCGGGTCCCAGGACTCCGCCTCGGGCGGGACGACCGGTGTGACGACGTCGTACCCCTTGTCCCGCATGTGGTCGAGGAGCCGGCAGACGTAGTGGGCCACGAGGTCGGCCTTCAGCGTCCACGAGGCGTTGGTGTACCCGAGGGTCAGGGAGAAGTTGGGTACGCCGGAGAGCATCATGCCCTTGTACGACACCGTCTGCGACAGGTCGACCTCACGGCCGTCGACCACCAGGGTCATCCCGCCGATCGCGAGCAGGTTGAGCCCCGTGGCGGTCACCACGACGTCGGCCTCGAGCTCCTCCCCCGAGGCGAGCCGGATCCCCCGCTCGGTGAACCGGTCGACGTGGTCGGTCACGACCGAGGCCCTGCCCCTCCGGATCGCTTTGAAGAGGTCGCCGTCCGGGACGAGGCACAGGCGCTGGTCCCACGGGTCGTAGGTCGGCGCGAAGTGCGTGTCGACGTCGTACCCCTCGGGCAGCAGCCTCTGGGCTCCCCTACGGAGCAGCGCCTTCATCAGGGTGGGCCGGCGACGGCTCAGCTGGAAGCTCGCCATGGAGATGAGGACGTTCTTCCAGCGCACGAGGGGATAAGCGGCTCGGGCCGACAGGCGGCGACGCAGCAGGTCCGCCAGCGGGTCCCGCGCCGGGAGCGACGCGACGTAGCTCGGCGAGCGCTGGAGCATCGTCACGTGGCCGGCCCGGTCCGCCATGGCCGGGACCAGGGTGACCGCGGTGGCCCCGCTGCCGATGACGACCACCCGCTTGCCGTCGTAGTCGAGGTCCTCGGGCCAGTGCTGCGGGTGCACGACCTGCCCGCGGAACCGGTCGACGCCGGGGAAGTCGGGGGCGTAGCCCTCGTCGTACCGGTAGTAGCCGGAGCACACGGAGAGGAACGAGCAGGTCATCCGCACGGTCTCCCCGGACCCGACCTCCGCCTCGACGGTCCATCGCGCCCGCTCGCCCGACCACTCCGCACGCACGACCCGGTGGTGGAAGCGGATCGCCTGGTCCACCCCGCGCTCGCGGGCGGTGTCCTGGATGTAGGTGCGGATGGACTCCCCGTCGGCGATCGCCTTCGCCTGCGTCCACGGCCGGAAGCGGTAGCCGAGGGTGAACATGTCGGAGTCGGAGCGGATCCCCGGGTAGCGGAAGAGGTCCCAGGTGCCGCCGACGGCACCGCGCGCCTCGAGGATCGCGAAGGTCCGTTCCGGGCACTCGTCCTGGAGGTGGCAGGCGGCGCCGATGCCCGAGAGGCCGGCACCGACGATCAGGACGTCGACGTGCTCGAGTGACATGGTCGCAGGCTACTCGCGCCAGGTGGGCTCCCGCTCTCCCAAGGTCGCTGGGGAAAGCGCCACTTCCCTTGGGAGTCCCTCCGGGGAGTGACGGTCTACCAAGGGCCCTTGGGAAGCGTCGAGCGCCTCAGCTGGTCATCGCTGGCGGCCGAGGGGCTGCCGTGGGCGGTGCCTCGTCCTCGGTACGCCGGCGGTGGCGCATCATCGGGACCGACGCGACCAGGGCGACCACACCGAGGCCGAGCAGCACCAGCGGGATCGTCGTGCCGTAGAGCCGGATCTGGTCCAGGGCGTCCTGGGCGCGAGCGACCTCGTTGACGACGTTCGCGGGGGTGTAGCCGACGGTGTTCTCGACGATGGGGAACGTCACGTCCGGGAGTCCCGCCATCCCGACCGAGATGGTCGAGACCTTCGTCAGGTCGACGATGATCCCGGTGGCCGGCTCGATCGAGTAGCTGTCGTCGGTGGTGTAGGTGTAGGCCAGCGGGATGTCGTCGGGGAGCAGGGGCAACGCCGCCTCGAGCTGGTCCTGGAGGTCGGCCGGGGCGTCCACAGCCTCGAGCAGTCCGGCGAGCTGGTCCTTGGGCAGCGAGGTCGGCGCGCCGGGGATCTGGTCGGGGGTCGGGACGCCCGAGAACTGCCCGCCGTACTTGTAGACGGCGAGCCCCCGGACCTCGTCCTCGCCCTCGTACATCACGTGCGCGGTGTCCTCGGCCTCCTGGACCCAGCCGACGTAGTTCAGCTTCTCCGCCCCGATGGGGAAGCCGACGACCAGCCCCTCGGCGTCCTCGACGGGCTCGTCGGTGAAGCTCGGCACCGCGTGCATCGTCTTGCGGTCGATGGCGTAGAAGTACTCCCTCTCGCTGATGGTCTCGCCCGAGTCGGTCGCGGTGATTACGGAGGAGTCCACCACCCGCGCCCGGTCCTCGTCGGTCTCCAGCACCTCGAGCCGCCGGTCGACGGTGACGGGTAGGTCGCGGACGACCGCGTCCTCGGCATCGGTCTCATCGCTGAGCAGCGCGGCCGGGTCCAGGGCGGTCAGCGTGCCGGCGTACTGGACCTTCTCGTTGGTGTCCGCCGGGAGCTGCTGCCCGTTCGGGACCAGGACGAAGCTCAACGCCGCGGCGCCGACCAGCATGAGCAGGCCGAGCACGGCGACGACCACACCCCATTTGCGCACGGTTCACCTCACACGTGTCACGCAGGCTTCCTGAGCTGAGCATGCCGTCTGCGGTGCGCCCTGGACAGGGTCACAGGTCCCCGTTTCGCGAACGGGAGGGCCCGCGCAGGTCAGAGCTGCGACTGGATCCCCGCGAGGAGCTGGCGTGCCATCACGATCCGCTGCACCTGGTTGGTGCCCTCGTAGATCTGGGTGATCTTCGCGTCGCGCATCATCCGCTCGACCGGGTAGTCGCTCGTGTAGCCGTAGCCGCCGAGGACCTGTACCGCGTCGGTGGTCACCTGCATCGCGGTGTCGGAGGCGAAGCACTTGGCCGCGGCACCGAAGAAGGTCAGGTCCTTGTCGCCCCGCTCGGAACGTCCGGCCGCGGCGTAGGTCAGCTGGCGCGCGGCCTCGACCTTCATGCCCATGTCGGCGAGCATGAACTGCAGGCCCTGGAAGTCCGCGATCGGCTTGCCGAACTGCTGGCGCTCCTTGGCGTACTGCAGGGCGTAGTCGAGCGCTCCTTGCGCGACTCCGACGGCTTGCGACGGCGATGGTGACCCGGGTGTGGTCGAGCGTGCGCATCGCGGTCGCGAACCCGGTGCCCTCCTCGCCGATCATCCGGTCGGCCGGGAGCCGCACGTTGTCGAGGTACACCTCACGGGTGGGCGAGCCCTTGATGCCCAGCTTCTTCTCCTGGGCGCCGAAGGAGACGCCCTCGTCGGACTTCTCGACGACGAACGCAGAGATGCCGCGAGAGCGCTTCGACTCGTCGGTCATCGCGAAGACCGTGTAGTACTCCGAGATCCCGGCGTTGGTGATCCAGCGCTTGACCCCGTTGAGCACCCACGAGTCGCCGTCCTTCACCGCGCGGGTCGTCATGGCAGCGGCGTCGGAGCCGGCCTCGGGCTCCGAGAGGCAGTAGGAGAACATCGCGTCGCCCGCCGCCACCGGGGGCAGGTACTTGCGCTTGAGCTCCTCGGACGCCGGCGAGGATCAGCGGCAAGCGTGCCGAGCTTGTTCACCGCGGGGATCAGGGACGCTGAGACGTCGGCGCGGGCGACCTCCTCGATGACGATGGCCGTCATGAGCGCGTCGGCGCCCGCCCCGCCGTACTCCTCGGCGATGTGCGGAGCGGCGAAGTCGGCACCCGCGAGGGCGTCGAAGGCGGCCTGCGGGAACTCACCGGCCTCGTCGACGGCGGCGGCGTTCGGGGCGACCTTGGCGTCGCACACGGCGCGCACGGCCTCGCGGATGGCCTGGTGCTCCTCGGAAAGGGCGAACATGGGGTACTCAGCGCTCATGGCGCCGAATTCTACTCGCCGGTAGGGGCGCTCAGGGCCGCAGGTAGACCCGCCGCCAGTGCAGCACCGCGGCGAGCCCCGCCCACAGCACCAGCATGACGAGGACCACCCCGGCCCGGTTGTGACCGAGGACGAGGTCCTCGACCTCGTCGCTGAGGACGTTTGCCCACGGGTGCCCGTTCTCGTCGGTGCGCGTGAGCAGCACGACCATCAGCAGGTGGCTGCCGAAGTAGACCAGCAGGCTGTTGCGCCCCATCGCCACCAGCGGCCAGGCCAGCCGCTCGCGAGTGGTCCGCCAGCGCTGCCCGGCCGGGAGGTCGAGGACCGCCATGCCGACCGCGAGCAGGACGATGCCGAGAGCGCCCGCGCCGAGGGCGAACGGGGTGGTCCACAGCCGCTTCATCGCCGGCAGCAGCTGCGCGGCGGCCACGGCCGCGAGCATCAGAGCGGCCGCCCAGCCCAGGAGGTACGCCGGTCCGCGGTGGGTGCCCCGGGCGGAGAGCGCGAGATGACCCGCGACGGCGCCGACACACGCCGTGAGGAGCGCGCCGACGATGCCGATGACACCCTCAGGGTCGTGCCCGAGCGCTCCCCCGGCGTACATGTGCGCCGTGCCGAGCACGGCCTGGTCGATGACCCGTGACGGGTTGCACTCCGGGGACAGTACGTCGCCGGCGCAGCCGTCCTGCCACAGGTAGAGCAGGGTCCCCTGGCCGATCGCGACCACCGCGGCGACGACGACCCATGCCTTGGGGCCGCGGGCCACCTTGTGGAGCACCCCGATGACGAGCACCAGCACGGCGTACACCTGCAGCGCCCCGGTCCACCGCAGGTTCGAGAGGTCGGTCGTCTGGGCGGCCACCATGTTGTAGGCCAGGCCGCAGAGCAGCAGGACGACGCTACGCCGGATCGTCGCACCCCAGCCGACCGCGTTGCGGTACGCGAAGGCGAGGCCCGCACCGGAGAGGGTCACGAACAGCGGGAAGATCAGGTCCTGGGCAGTCACGCCGAACCATTCGGCGTGGACGAGCTGCTCGGGTCGCGGCGCCAGCACGCTCACGGTGGCGACGCTGGCACACAGGAACCAGCCACGAACCCAGTCCAGAGAGGCGATGCGTCCGGGTTTCGGTGTCTCCGCGGCAGCCGTCTCGCTCCCCCGTGCGTAGGTGGTCACCGGGACAGGCTAGGTGGTCACCCCCGCGACTGCCGGTGTTTGCTCACCACCGCTCGGGTAACAGTTGAGACATGGGTAACTCACGCGCCCCGTGGCTGGACGAGGACAGCATCCGGCTCATGCTCGAGAAGTGCGACACCTGGGCGGTCGTCGGGCTCAGCGGCGACCCGTCGCGGACCGCCTACCGGGTCGCGAAGTTCCTGCAGGACCGGGGCAAGCGGATCGTGCCGGTCCATCCCGAGGCCAACCACGTGCTGGGCGAGGACGGCTACGCCTCCTTGGCGGAGATCCCGTTCCAGGTCGACTGCGTCGACGTCTTCCGTCGCTCCGAGGCGGCCGGCGAGTTCGCGGACCAGGCGGTTGCGATCGGGGCCAGGGCCGTGTGGTTCCAGCTCGGGGTGGTCGACCACGACGCCTTCCGGCGGACCACCGAGGCAGGCGTGCCGATGGTGATGGACACCTGCCCGGTCATGGAGTGGCCCCGACTGGACCACCTCTGACCGCTCCCATCCACGGCGCGGCTCAGCCGAAGCCGATGGTCCGGCTCTGCTGACCGCGGACGACGGCGCCCTTCGCGCGGGCGGCCTCGGCCAGGGACTCCTGGAAGCGCTCCATCTTCTCCCGCAGCGCGTCGTCGGACGCGGCGAGGATGCGTACGGCGAGCAGGCCGGCGTTGCGGGCGTTGCCGATCGCCACCGTCGCGACGGGGACCCCGGCCGGCATCTGCACGATCGAGAGCAGCGAGTCCATCCCGTCGAGGTACTTCAAGGGCACCGGCACCCCGATCACGGGCAGCGGGGTGACCGCGGCGATCATGCCGGGCAGGTGGGCCGCCCCACCAGCACCCGCGATGACCACCGAGAGCCCGCGGCCGGCGGCCTCCTTGCCGTAGGCGAGCATCTCCTCCGGCATGCGGTGCGCGGAGACCACGTCGGCCTCGTAGGGCACGCCGAACTCCTCGAGCGCCTCGGCTGCGGCCTTCATCGTCGGCCAGTCGGAGTCCGACCCCATCACGATGCCGACACGGGGCGTCTGGTCGTCCATGTTCACTCGCTCTCCATCCCGAGGTCTCCGCGGAACCAGGCCGCGGCGTGGCGTGCGCGTTCGAGTACGTCGTCGAGGTCGTCGCCGTAGGCGGTGACGTGACCGACCTTGCGGCCCGGCTTCACGTCCTTGCCGTAGAGGTGCACCTTCAGCCGCGGGTCGCGGGCGAACGCGTGGGGGTAGCCCCCGAACAGGTCCTCCGACATCGGACCGTGGTCCCCGCCGAGGATGTTCACCATCACCGTCCACGGCTGCCGGCTCTCCGGCGACCCGAGCGGGAGGTCGAGGACGGCGCGCAGGTGGTTCTCGAACTGGCCGGTGACCGCGCCGTCCATGCTCCAGTGGCCGGTGTTGTGGGGCCGCATGGCGAGCTCGTTGACGAGCACCCGGCCGTCGGCGGTCTCGAACAGCTCGACGGCGAGGATGCCGGTCACGTCGAGCTCGGCCGCGACGGTCATCGCGATCTGCTGCGCCTGCACGGCGAGCTCCGGGTCGAGTCCCGGGGCGGGTGCGACCACCTCGCTGCAGATGCCGTCGACCTGCACCGACTCCACGACCGGGTAGGCCGCGACCTGCCCCGACGGGGACCGCGCCACCAGGGCGGACAGCTCGCGACGGAAGTCGACCTTCTCCTCGGCGAGGATCTCCACCCCTGCCCTTCGGGCGACCTCGAACGCCGGGGCGCAGTCGGCCTCGGACTCCACGACCCACACGCCCTTGCCGTCGTAGCCGCCGCGGGTCGTCTTGAGGACCACGGGGAAGCCGTCGAGGGACTCCGCGAAGCGCGCGACGTCGGAGGCGTCCCCCACGATCTCGTTGCGAGGGCAGGGCACGCCCAGGTGGTGGAGCCTCGCCCTCATGACGCCCTTGTCCTGGGCGTGCACGAGAGCCTGCGGTCCGGGCCGGCAGGCCACTCCCGCCTCGGCCAGCGCATGCAGGTGCTCGGTCGGGACGTGCTCGTGGTCGAACGTGACCACGGCACACCCCTCGGTCACCTTCCGGAGGGTGTCCAGGTCGCGGTAGTCGCCCACCACGGCATCGGGGATCACCTGGGCGGCGGATACTCCCTCCGCCTCGGCGAGCAGCCGGAGGGGCAGCCCGAGCGGCACGGCGTACTGCGCCATCATCCGGGCGAGCTGGCCGCCGCCGATGACTGCGAGCACGGGTGTCGTGCGGATCCCCTGGTGGGACGCGGGTGGGGGCGATGTCACGGGGAGAGCCTAACGACGACCCTCCCCGTGCCCGCCCTCACCTCATACGGCCACGACCTGCTCCGCTTTTGGGGCGTAGACCGGCGGCTGGGTCTCGAACCGCAGGCCCCTTCCCCGAATCGTCGTGATCAGTGTCGGTCGCCTGGTGTCGTCGCCGAGCTTCCGGCGGACCCATCCCAGGTGCACGTCAATGGTCTTGGCGGACGTCCAGAAGGTCGTCTGCCACACATCACGCATGAGCTCCTCACGCGTGACGATCTCCCCCGCACGGCTGATCAGAGCATGCAAGAGGTCGAACTCCTTGTTCGACATCTTGATCTCCTTGCCGTCGCGCCACACTCGACGTGTCTCCACGTCGAGGTCCACCCCCTGCACACTCAACATGGAATAAAAGTTAATGCGACAAATCGGACACCACTCGGGAATCCAAAAAGTTTGCCGTTCAAGCAGTGCGCAAGGTCTAGACCGCGATCAGCGGCGGCGGGCGGCCACCGGCTCCACCAGACCGAAGCCGCGGACCGGCCGCGCGGGCAGCGCGCGGGTCTCGAAACCGTTCTGCGGGAGCCGCTCGGCGGTGACGTGGTCGATGATCACCCGGTTGCGTCGGGCCACCCCGGTGAGCCGGGCGGCCATGTTGACCGGGGGCCCGAACACGTCGCCGAGCCGCATGATCACCGAGCCCGTGGCGAGCCCGAGGCGTACGTCGGGCAGGCGGCTGTCCTGACCGATGACACCGACGATGTCGAAGGCGATGTTCATCGCCTGCACCGGGTCCTCGGAGACGAAGAGCACCGAGTCGCCGAGGGTCTTGATCACCCGGCCGTGCCGACCGGCGACCACGTCGGCACACCGCGACTCGAAGATCTCCACCATGTCCGCGAGCTTCGCCTCGTCCATCTCGTTCGACAGCGCGGTGAAGCTGACCAGGTCGGCGAACCCGACCGTGACCTGCGTGGTGTGCAGGTCCTCGTCGGCGGCACCGAGAGCCTCGACCCGGCCGACGGCGGCGGCGAGGTGGCGGCGCCACGAGTAGATGAGCAGCCGCTCGAACGGCACCCCGACCTGGTCCGCGAGCCGCAGTGCGCTGCCGATGCGCGACCCCGTGGCCTCCGGCCCGGTCTCGAGCTCCTCCACCCGCGGGGCGAGGGTGGCGACCTGCCAGTCCGCGAGGCGGGCCATGGTCTGGCCCACGGCACGGGTCATGCGCACGGCCGTGTCGAAGTCGATGGCTCCGGACTCGACCGTGCCGATGAGCGTGCTGAGGGCGGCCAGGTCGGCCTCGTTGAAGGCCGGCTGCTCCCCCGCGTCGGGGAAGCCGAGCGCCCGCCACAGCCTCCGGGCCTGCTCGATCGTCACGCCCGCGGCGGAGGCGACGTCGATGCTCGTCAGGCCCGGCAGGTCGCCCAGGATCACCTGCTCGAGCTGCTCCCGCGTGAAGTGCCGGGGCGGCTCGGAGGTCGGCTCCTTCGGCGCGTCGGCGTCCGTCATCGGTCCCCTGGGCGGAAGGCCTGCGTCTCGGCCCCGCCGAAGAGCAGGTCCTGGATGTCGAGGTGGACGCGCTCCACGTGCGGGATGTCGTGCAGCGTGACCCGCTGCTCGCTCGCCACGGAGACCAGCAGCGTGCCGCAGCCGAGGACCCGGTCGAGCAGGCCGCGCTCGTAGGCGACGTCGCTGATCCGCGAGAGCGGGATGTCGTGGCCGTGGCGGCTCAGGACTCCCCAGCGGGTGATCAGGCGCTGGTCGGTGACGGTGTAGGTCGTGGTCAGCCAGACCAGGAACGGGCGCACGACGAGCTTCACGGCGACGAGCGCGGCCGCGCCCCAGATCACCGCCTGGAGGAGCGGCGCTGCGCGTCCGGCTGCGCCCGTGAAGGTGCCGATGAAGCCTGCGACGGCCGCGATCAGGATGAGGAGCAGCAGCGGACCCAGCAGGGCCTTGCCGTGGGTACGCGTGGAGACCACCACCGACTCGTCGTCGTTGAGCAGTTTTCGCGAGATTGCCACGGGTTCGATTCTCGCACGAGGGGTCGGTCAGGACGTCGCGCGCACGTGCACGACGTCGCCTGCCCCGAGGATCCGCCTGCCGTCCGACGTACGCACCTCGAGCCGGCCGTCGGTGTCGATCCCGCTCGCCTCGCCCCGCACCTGCTCCCCGTTCGGCAGGTCCACCCGCACCTGGCGGCCGAGCGTGCCGCAACGGCGGACGTAGGAGTCGACGAGGCCGCGGGTCGGGTCGCCGAGGTCGGCCTGCCACTGGAGGAAGAGCGCCTCGAGCGAGCGCAGCACCTCCCGCAGGACCACCGTGCGGTCCGTCGTGGCCGCACCCTCGAGCGCCAGCGAGGTCGCGGTGGCGACCGGCAGCTCGTCGCGGCCCTGCGAGACGTTGAGCCCGACGCCCACGACGGCCACGGCGCCCGACGGTCGCTCGACGCGCTCGACCAGGATCCCGGCGAGCTTGCGGTCGTCGACCAGGACGTCGTTGGGCCACTTCAGGCTGCAGTCGACCTCGGCCACCCGGCGTACCCCCTCGGCGACCGCGATGCCGACCAGGAGCGGCAACCAGGGCCAGCGCGCCACCGGGACCCGGTCCGGCGCGAGCAGCACCGAGAACGTCAGCGCCGCCCCGGGCGGGCTCACCCAGGTCCGGTCCAGCCGGCCGCGGCCGGCCGTCTGGTGGTCGGCGACGAGCACCGACCCCGCCTGCGTGCCGGCCCGCGCACGACGGGCGAGCTCGGCGTTGGTGGAGGGGCACGACGCCATGACGTCGACCTCGCGCCAGATCGAACCGGCCCGCGTCAGCGCTGTGGACAAGGCCACAGGGTCGAGTGGTGGGCGCCGCAGATCGTCGTACGTCACAGGCACTACATTGACACCCACGCAATCGAGAGAGGCCATTCACCCGTGAGCGAAGCAGCCATGACGCAACCCGGCGAGGGCACCGAGATCGCCGAGGGCGTGGACATCCACACCACCGCCGGCAAGGTCGCCGACCTCGACCGCAGGCTCGAGGAGGCGGTCCACGCAGGCTCCGAGCGTGCGATCGAGAAGCAGCACGCCAAGGGCAAGAAGACCGCCCGCGAGCGCATCCTGGAGCTGCTCGACGAGGGGTCGTTCGTGGAGCTCGACGAGCTCGCCCGGCACCGCTCGACCGCGTTCGGCCTCGAGAAGAACCGTCCGTACGGCGACGGCGTGGTCACCGGCTACGGCACCATCGACGGTCGCCAGGTCTGCGTCTTCGCCCAGGACTTCACCGTGTTCGGCGGCAGCCTCGGCCAGGTCTTCGGCGAGAAGATCGTCAAGGTCATGGACCTCGCCATGAAGACCGGCTGCCCGGTCATCGGCATCAACGACTCCGGCGGCGCGCGCATCCAGGAGGGCGTGGTCTCCCTCGGCCTCTACGGCGAGATCTTCCGTCGCAACGTCCACGCCTCCGGCGTGATCCCGCAGATCTCGCTGATCATGGGCCCCTGCGCCGGCGGTGCGGTGTACTCCCCCGCCGTCACCGACTTCACCGTGATGGTCGACCAGACCTCGCACATGTTCATCACCGGTCCCGACGTGATCAAGACCGTCACCGGTGAGGACGTCTCCATGGAGGAGCTCGGCGGCGCCCGCTCCCACAACACGAAGTCCGGCAACGCCCACTACATGGGCCACGACGAGTCCGACGCGATCGACTACGTCAAGGCGCTGATCTCCTACCTGCCGCAGAACAACCTCGACGAGCCCCCGGCGTTCCCGGAGGTGGCGGACCTCGAGATCTCCGACGAGGACCGTGCCCTCGACACGCTCATCCCGGACTCGCCGAACCAGCCCTACGACATGCACACGGTGATCGAGTCGGTCCTCGACGACCAGGAGTTCCTCGAGGTCCAGGCGATGTTCGCGCCCAACATGATCGTCGGCTTCGGCCGCGTGGAGGGCCGCCCGGTCGGCGTCGTGGCGAACCAGCCGATGCAGTTCGCGGGCACCCTCGACATCGACGCCTCCGAGAAGGCCGCGCGCTTCGTGCGCACCTGCGACGCCTTCAACGTCCCGGTGCTCACCTTCGTGGACGTCCCGGGCTTCCTCCCCGGCACCGACCAGGAGTGGAACGGCATCATCCGCCGCGGCGCCAAGCTCATCTACGCCTACGCCGAGGCGACAGTCCCGCTGATCACGGTGATCACCCGCAAGGCGTACGGCGGCGCCTACGACGTCATGGGCTCCAAGCACCTCGGGGCCGACATCAACGTCGCCTGGCCCACCGCGCAGATCGCGGTCATGGGCGCCCAGGGTGCGGTCAACATCCTGTACCGCAAGGAGATCGCGGAGGCCGCCGAGGCCGGCAACGAGGAGGCCAGGCGCGCCGAGCTGATCCAGGAGTACGAAGACCACCTCGCCAACCCCTACCTCGCGGCCGAGCGCGGGTACGTCGACGCGGTGATCCAGCCGCACGAGACCCGGATCGAGGTCGTCAGGGCGCTTCGCCTCCTGCGCTCCAAGCGGGAGACGCTGCCGCCGAAGAAGCACGGGAACATCCCGCTGTGAGCGACGAGAAGAGCCCGGCGGCCGAGCCGGCCGAGACCCCGCCGCTGTTCCTCGTCAAGGGCGACGCGAGCCCCGAGGAGGTCGCGGCGCTGACCGTCGTGCTCCAGGGCATCGCGGCCGCGGCCGCCCCGGCCGAGGAGCCCGAGGTCACCTCCGAGTGGTCGGCCCATCACCGGAAGCTGCGGCCGTCGTACCTCTCGGGGCCGGGGGGCTGGCGCTCGAGCGCCCTCCCCCGCTGAGGTCACCCGCCGCGTCACTCCGGAGGGTCCGCACGGCCATCACGCCCGCCCACGCCGTGAGCGCGACGAGCAGGAGGTTGCGGGTGGCGAGCACGAGCACCGCGACACCCGTGAGGTCGCCCGGGGCGACGACGTACGAGTAGAGCTCCGGGAAGACCACCTGCGTCGCGGCGGTGGCGACCAGCAGCAGCGCGGTCCAGGCGCGGAGCGCCACGGAGCCGGCCACGGCGGTCGCCGCTGCGGCGAGCGGCAGCAGCCACAGCAGGTACTGCGGGCTGAGCACCTTGCTGGTGACGACGAACGCCGAGACCGCCGCGAGGGCGAGCCAGGCGACCGACCGGGCCGAGACGGCCTGGCCCCGTCGCCACGCAGCTGCCCACAGCCAGACGAGGGCCGCCGCCAGCATCAGCATCGCGGCCTCCGACAGCCGGACCAGCAGGCCCGTGGCGGGCCCGAGGACCTCGAAGGCGTTGTGCTGCGTGAAGACCACCATGTAGCGGTCGGGGAACGCGGCCCAGCCGACCATCGCCGGCGTGGCCGCCACCGACTCGATCTGCAGCCCCCGCTCGCTCTGCCACGTCAGCGGCGAGACCAGCCGACCCCAGCCGGCGACGACGAGACTGGCCACGGCGAGCACCCCGCCGACCAGGCCGACCACGGTCAGCACCGCGCGGCGGGTCGCGGCCGGGGCGGCGAGCGCGGGCAGCACCAGCGCCGGCCAGAGCTTGAACCCGGTCGCGAGGGCTCCCGCTCCGGCGGCCGCACGAGGGTGGACCGGGAGCAGGAGCAGCGCCGTCCCGGCGAGCACCCCGGGGACCAGGTCGAAGCGGGCGTAGGCCGTGGCGCCGAGCAGCGGCACGGCGAGGAGCCAGACGACGACCGCGGCCCGGCGCCCGGCGCCGCCGAAGCGGGCCAGGAGGAACAGGAAGGCCGCGTCGGCGGCCATCGAGAGGACGAGCACCGCCTCGGCGTACGCCTCGGGCGCATCGAGCATGGTCACCAGCAGCCACGGCAACGCCACCACGAGGACGCCCGGAAGGGGGTACTCCACGAGCGTCCGCGCCAGGCCCTCGTCCGGCACCGCGGCGAGGCTGCGGGCGAAGTAGTCGATGTCGCCGGTCACCCACGAGTGCCGGTCGAGGTAGAGCCAGAGGACCAGGCCGCGGGTGACGACCCAGGCGGCCACGGTGGCGGCCACGGCGAGCACCGTCCGGCGCGATCTCGCCTCGGGAGCCTGCGGCACGCCGCCGGGGAGCGGACCGCGCTCATTCATCCGTGCTGACCTCCGCCGCCGTTAGGGTGCAGGACGTGACCGACACGAACACATCCCCCGCCAACGCCGCCCGGCCCGTAGACGCTATCGCAGAGGCCTTCGTCGAGGACTACTGCGCACTCGACCCGCTCGCCGCGACGGGGATGGGTGTGGCGGGGCACGAGGACGCGCTGACCGATCTCTCCCCCGACGGCTTCGCCGCCCGTCACGAGCTGACCCGCCGGGCACTGGCCGCGGCCGAGGCGGCGACCCCGAGCGACGAGCGCGAGCGGGTCGCCAAGGAGGCCTTCCTCGAGCGGCTCGGTCTCGAGGTGGAGAGGTACGACGCCCACGTGCCCCAGTCCGAGCTCTCGGTGATCGTGAGCGGGCTCCACGAGCTGCGGATGGCCTTCGACCTGATGTCGACCGACGGCGAGGAGGCATGGTCCGCGATCGACGCGCGGCTCGCCGGCATCCCCGACGCCCTCGAGGGCTACCGGCGCACGCTGTCGGAGGAGGCCGGCCGGGGCCACGTCGCGGCGCGCCGCCAGATCCAGGAGGTCGCCGGGCAGGTGCGCTCCTGGACCGGCGGGTCGGGGGGCGGCGTCTTCGGCGGCCTGGTCTCGGGGGCGGACGTGAGCCAGAGCCTGCGCAGCCGCCTCGAGCAGCACGCCGGCACGGCCACCGAGGCGTTCAGCGACTTCGGCGGCTTCCTCGACGACGAGCTCGCCCCGAAGGGACGGGAGGTCGAGGCGGTGGGCCGCGACCTGTACTCCCTCGGCTCCCGCTACTTCCTCGGCGCCACGGTCGACCTCGAGGAGACCTACGCCTGGGGCTTCGAGGAGCTGCACCGGATCGAGACCGAGATGGCCGAGGTCGCCCGGCGGATCGTGCCGAACGGCTCGGTCGACGACGCCGTCGCGGCCCTCGACGCCGACCCCGCGCGGACGATCGCCGGCAAGGACGCGTTCCGCGACTGGATGCAGCAGCTCGCGGACCGCACCGTGGCCGAGCTGGCCGACGTGCACTTCGACATCCCCGAGCCGGTACGCCGGATCGAGTGCTGCATCGCGCCGACGGACGACGGCGGCATCTACTACACCGGCCCCAACGAGGACTTCAGCCGACCGGGCCGCATGTGGTGGTCGGTACCGGACGGCATCGAGAAGTTCTCGACCTGGCGGGAGGTCACCACGGTCTTCCACGAGGGCGTCCCGGGCCATCACCTCCAGATCGGCCAGACCGCCTACCGCACCGAGAAGCTCAACCGCTGGCAGCGCCTCATGTGCTGGGTCTCCGGCCACGGCGAGGGCTGGGCGCTGTACGCCGAGCGACTCATGGAGGAGCTCGGCTACCTCGCCGACCCGGGCGACCGCCTCGGGATGCTCGACGCCCAGGCGATGCGGGCGGCGCGGGTGATCGTCGACATCGGCATGCACCTGCAGCTCGAGATCCCCAAGGACAACCCCTTCGACTTCCGGCCCGGCGAGCGCTGGACGCCGGAGCTCGGTCTGGAGTTCATGCGGCAGCACTGCCGGATGGAGGACCCGGTGATCGTCTTCGAGGTCAACAGGTACCTCGGCTGGCCGGGGCAGGCGCCGTCGTACAAGGTCGGCGAGCGGATCTGGCTCCAGGCCCGCGCGGACGCGCAGTCGCGGCTCGGCGAGGGCTTCGACCTCAAGGCGTTCCACCGCAGCGCGCTCGACCTCGGCTCGATCGGGCTCGACCCGCTGCAGGCCGCCCTGGCCCGCATCTCGTGAACCGCCGGCTCGTCCTCGCCTCCGCCTCCCCCGCGCGGCTCGCGACGCTGCGCAGCGCCGGGGTCGGTCCGGAGGTCGTCGTCTCCGGCGTCGACGAGTCGCAGGTGCGCGTCCACGACCCGGCCAGGCTGGCGCTCGAGCTCGCCCGGCTCAAGGCACGTGCCGTCGCGGACGGGCTCGACGCCGCGGCGGGGCCCGCCTGGGTGATCGGCTGCGACTCTGTGCTCGAGCTCGACGGCGCGATCCACGGGAAGCCCGCGGACGCCCAGGAGGCGCGGAGCAGGTGGCGCGCGATGCGAGGGCACTCCGGTGTCCTCCACACGGGCCACTGCCTCGTGGACACCGGCTCGGGGCGCGAGGTCGCCCGCTCGGCCGACACGGTGGTGCACTTCGCCGACCTCTCCGACGAGGAGATCGACGCCTACGTCGCCACGGGAGAGCCGCTGAAGGTGGCCGGGGCGTTCACGCTCGACGGGCTCGGAGGCGCCTTCGTCCGCGGCATCGAGGGCGACCCGCACACGGTGGTGGGCATCGGGCTGCCGCTGCTGCGCGACATGTTCGCCGAGCTCGGCGTCGCCTGGCCCGACCTGTGGCGGCTCTTCCCCGCTCCGTCCGAGACGGCCGGCTGACAGGCCGGCCCACCCTGTGCGGTCAGCCGCCCTGGACGATGGGTGCGCCCGCGGCCTCGAGCGAGAGGATCCCGCCCGCGTCGACCACCTCGGTGAACCCGAGGTCGGCCATCGTCGCGGCGGCGCTCGCCGAGCGGTTGCCGCTCTGGCAGTAGACGACGTACTCCTCGTCCTTGTCGAGCTTCTCGACCTGCTGCTCGAAGGTCGCCGCGGTGACGTCGATGTTCTCCGCGCCGTCGACGTGCCCGGCGGCGTACTCCGCGGGCGTGCGGACGTCGATGACCGTGTGCTCGCCGGCCTCGATGATCCCGACGGCCTGCGGCGCGTCGACGGTCTCGACCTCCGCGGTGTCGGACGAGCAGGCGGCGGCGGACAGGAGCAGCACGGCGGCCGCCCCGGCAAGGGTGGTTGACAGGGTCCTACGCATACCCCACAGGGTATCCCACCGCCCCAAGCGACGCGGTCAGGACGCGAGCTCCTGCTCCCGCGCCCTTCTGGGGGACAGGAACACGAAGCGGCGGAAGGCCCAGAAGCGTGCCGCCGTGCCGAGCCCGAGACCGATCACGTTCGCCGCGACGTTGTCGGCGAAGGCGCTGTCGAGGTCGAGGACGTACCGGCTGAACGCCAGGCAGAGCAGCGGGATGCCCATCGTGACGAGGTTGATCACGAGGAACGAGATGCGTCCGCCCGCGGCCCCCACCACCTCGCGGTGACGGAAGGCCCATGAGCGGCTGCCGCGGTAGCTCACGGCCATGCCCACGAGGTTCGCCAGCACGAACGCCGTCAGCGGCCACTGGTTCATCGGCCCGGTGGGGTTGCCGAAGAACCCGTGCACGAGCGCGTTGAAGAGCACGAACGCCACCAGCGTCGCCACACCACCCACGGTGAGGAACTTGGCGGCCTCGGTGGCGAGGCGTTGCAGGCGGCGACCCATGCGCTCAGCGTAAGTGCCGAGCCGGCGCCCCGTTCACTCGACCGGCAGGCCGAGACCCCGGGCGATCAGCATGCGCTGGACCTCGGAGGTGCCCTCCCCGATCTCGAGCACCTTCGCGTCGCGGTAGAAGCGGGCGACGGGGTACTCCTCCATGAAGCCGTAGCCGCCGAAGACCTGCGTGGCGATCCGGGTCGCGGTCACGGCGGACTCGGTCGCGTAGAGCTTCGCGATCGCCGCGGCCTGCTTGAACTCCTTCACGGGTCGCCCGGCGTCCTTCATGGCGGCGGCCTTGTAGGTCAGCGCGCGCGAGGCCTCGAGCATGACCTGGAGGTCGGCCACCTGGAAGGCGACGCCCTGCTTCGTGCCGATGGGGACCCCGAAGGTGGTCCGCTCCCCGGCGTACTCCACCGACATGTCGAGGCACGCCTGGATCGCGCCGACGGCGAGCGCGGCGATCGCGACGCGGCCGTCGTCGAGCGTGGCGAGGAACTGGGCGAAGCCGCGGCCCCGCTCACCGAGCAGGTTCGCCTCCGGGACGCGGACGTCCTCGAAGGTCAGCGGGTGGGTGTCCGAGGCGTGCCAGCCGAGCTTGTCGTAGGCCTTCTCGGCGGTGAAGCCGGGGGTGTCCGAGGGGACGATGATCGTGCTCACCTCGGCCCGGCCGCCCTCACGCGTGCCCGTGCGGGCGGTGACGGTGACCAGCGAGGTGATCGAGGAGCCGGAGTTGGTGATGAACTGCTTCGAGCCGTTGACGACCCACTGGCCGTCGACGAGCTCGGCCTTCGTCTTCGTCGCCCCGGCGTCGGAGCCGGACCCCGGCTCGGTCAGCCCGAAGCCCGCGAGGGTGCGGCCGGCCACGAGGTCGGGGAGCCAGGTGTTCTTCTGCTCGTCGCTGCCGAAGGTCAGGATCGGGTTGATGCCGAGGCCGACGGCGGCCTCGAGGGTGATGCCCATGGACTGGTCCACGCGGCCGATCTCCTCGATCGCCACGCAGAGGCTGGTGAAGTCGCCGTCCTCACCCGCTCCCCCGAACTCTTCGGGCGAGGTCAGCCCGAACAGCCCGAGGCCGCCCATCTTCTGCACCACGTCGGTCGGGAAGTGGTGCTCCCTGTCCCACTGCGCGGCGTGCGGCGCGATCTCGGCCTCCGCGAACTCGCGAACGCTGCGGCGGAACTCCTCGTGCTCACGGGACAGCTCGAACGACATGACGCTCCTGGGCTCTTCTGGGTGGGGTTGGGTTTACGCTTACGTAAACGTAAGGCACTCTAGGCGGGTGGAGAACGTGACGCAAGATGCAGCCGCACCGACCTGGACCATTGCCGACCTCGCCGAGGAGTTCGGCGTCACGCTGCGCACGATCCGGCACTACGAGGACCGCGGCCTGCTCTCCCCCGAGCGGCGAGGGACGGTCCGGGTCTTCCACAACCGCGACCGGGTCCGGCTCGCCCTGATCCTGCGCGGCCGGCGTCTCGGGTTCTCCCTCGACGAGATCGCGACGATCGTCAACATGTACGACGAGCAGCCCGGCGAGGCAGGGCAGCTGCAGTACCTCCTCGACCAGATCGAGGTCCGGCGTCGTGACCTCGAGCAGCGCCGCCGTGACATCGAGGAGACCCTCGCCGAGCTCGGCGAGGTCGAGGCCCGCTGCCGCGAGGACCTGCGCCGACTGCGGTAGGCCCTCAGCGCACGAGCACGGGAACCAGTGGCACCCGGCAGGTCGCGCTAGTCGGACTGGGGTACGACGAGGGGCATGTCGTCCCCGAAGGCGCAGACGGCGAGCTCTCGCAGGGCGTCGGAGCCGGCGAGGTGGTCCGGCGCGCGCATGGCCATGAGCACGGTGAGCAGCATGCCGTGCGCGATGAAGTCCCGCACGTCGTCCGCCTCGATCCCGCCGCGGCGCAACAGCTCGTAGATCGTGGCCATGGACGACCGCGCCCGCTCGCCGATCTCGGGGCTGTCGCCGGCCGCGAAGCCGTGCAGCATCACGAGCATCAGGTCGCGGTCGGCGAGGAGGTCGGTGTAGGCCGCTCCGAGACGGGCCCGGTCCTCCTCGCTCGCAGGGTCGAACTCTCCGCCGACGAGGACCGCCTCGAACGCGTCGGCCACGCGGCGGGCCGCCTTGTCGAACACCTCGAGGAAGAGCTCCTGCTTGGTCCCGAACATGCGGACGACGTAGGGCTGCGAGACACCCGCCTCGCGCGCGATCGCGTCCGTGCTGGTGCCGACGAAGCCGGTGCGCGCGAAGCACCGCGTGGCGGCCTCGAGGATGTGCACCCTGCGGTCCTCGGCGCGCATCCGCGTGCCCGTGGTGGTGGCCATGGCAAAAGATTATCAGTTGATTACCACGAGGCCCTTGACGAGTAATCGATCGATTACTTAGCCTCGTCAGAAGTCTTGGTAATCATTCGATGCATACCCCTGGAGGAGCGATGACCGCCACCCTGTCCGGTCCCGTGACATCGGGCCCGAGGACCCGCGAACCTGACTCGCCGGGCACCGCCCACCGCTCGGCGCCGGTCTGGCTCGCCGTGCTCGCCACGTCGCTGCCGATGTTCATGGCGACGCTCGACAACCTCGTGATGACCACGGCCCTCCCCGTCGTCCGGGCCGACCTCGGCGCGACCGTCGGAGAGCTGTCGTGGTTCGTGAACGCCTACACGCTGGCGTTCGCGACCTTCATGCTCCCGGCTGCGACGCTGGGCGACCGGTTCGGCCGCCGGCGCGTGATGCTTCTCGGGCTGACGGTGTTCACGGCCGCCTCCATCGCCTCCGCACTCAGCCAGAGCGCCGAGGCGCTCATCGCCGCCCGGGCGGTCCAGGGCTTCGGCGCGGCGGCGATCATGCCCCTCTCGCTCACGCTCCTGGCCGCCGCCGTGCCCGCCGCTCGGCGTGCTCTCGCGATCGGCGTCTGGGGAGGGGTCTCCGGCCTGGGCGTCGCCCTCGGCCCCGTGGTCGGCGGTGCAGTCGTGGAGGGCCTGAGCTGGCAGGCGATCTTCTGGCTGAACGTGCCCGTCGCCCTCGTCGCCTTCCCGCTGCTCCGCCTCGCCGTCGTGGAGTCGCGCGACGTGCCGCGGCCGCTCGACCTCGTGGGAACGCTGCTCCTGGGCGGTGCGGTCTTCCTCGGCGTCTGGGGAATCACCCAGGGCAACGAGGACGGCTGGGCATCCGTCGGTGTCGCCGGGCCGCTCGTCGCGGCGGTCCTCCTGATCCCGGCGTACCTGCTCTGGGCCCGCAACCGCAGCCATGCCATCCTGCCGCTGCACCTGTTCTCCTCCCGCGGCTTCTCCGTGGCCAACGCCCTCGGCCTGTTCTTCACCCTCGGCATGTTCGGGGCCGTGTTCCTCCTGTCGCAGAACCTCCAGATCGTGATGGGCTACAGCCCGCTCGAGGCAGGCCTGCGCACCCTGCCCTGGACCGCGGCGCCGATGGTGGTGGCTCCGATCGCCGGCGCCCTGGTCTCGCGGACAGGCCTGCGGGCCCTGCTGGTCCCCGGTCTCGTGCTCCAGGCGGCGTCACTGGCGTGGATGGCGGCCCTGACCGAGAACGCGTCGTCGTACGGCTCGATGGTTCCCGCGCTGGCCATGGCGGGAGTCGGCATGGGGCTGACCTTCGCGCCGAGTGCGACAGCGGTCCTCGACGGCCTGGCCGAGTCGGACTTCGCCACCGCCAGCTCCGCTAACTCCACGATCCGCGAGTTCGGCGTCGCGCTGGGCGTCGCACTGCTCACCGCGGTCTTCCTCGCGCAGGACGGCACCCTCAGCCCGACCGGGTACGACGGCGCGATCGGTCCCGCGCTCCTCACGGGTGCGGCAGCGGTCGGCGTCGCGGTGGTCGCGGCCGTCTTCGCCCCTGGACGGGCCGTCCGCTGAGCCGTGGCTCGTGGTTTCATCAGCCCCATGCGCTACGCGATCACCGGTGCCACAGGCTTCCTCGGCGGGGTCCTCGCCCGTCAGCTCCGCGATGCAGGCCACGACGTCGTCGCCCTGGTCCGTGACCCGGGCCGGGCAACGGCGCTGGTCGACGCCGGCGTGGAGCTCGTGGAGGGCGACCTCGGCGACGCCCCTGCCCTCGACCGGCTCTGCGCAGGTGCGGACGGACTCTTCCACGTCGCCGGCTGGTACAAGGTCGGCAGCCGCACGCCGGAGGAGGGCTACCACGTCAACGTCGACGGCACCCGCAACGCGCTCGAGGCGGCCCGCCGCAACAGCGTGCCGCGCGTCGTCTACACGAGCACCCTCGCGGTCAACTCCGACACCGGTGGCCGCGTGGTCGACGAGTCGTACCGGTTCGCCGGCAGGCACATCTCGGTCTACGACGAGACGAAGGCCCTCGCGCACGACATCGCCGTGGAGTACGCCGCCGACGGGCTCGACGTCGTCATCCTCCAGCCGGGGGTCGTCTACGGCCCCGGTGACACCAGCCAGGTGGGAGCGCTCGTCGAGAGCACCGCGCGCGGCAAGCGGGTCGTTGCGCCCCGGGACGGCGGCATGTGCTGGGCTCACGTCGAGGACGTCGCCCACGGCCACGTCCTGGCCATGGAGAAGGGCGCCACCGGTGCGGCGTACATGCTCGCGGGTCCTCGTGCGAGCTTGGCCGAGGTCCTCCGGAAGGTGGCGTCGCTGGCCGGGACCAAGCCGCCACTGACCCTGCCGGTCTCGATGGTCCGCGCGACTGCTGCGATGAACACGGTGGTCGGCAAGGCGGTGCCGCTTCCCGCCGACTACACCGGCGAGTCCCTGCGCGCCTCGGTGGCCACCTACCTCGGCACACCGGCCCGCGCGGAGCAGGAGCTCGGCTGGTCGGCCCGCGGCCTCGACGAGGGTCTGCGGGAGACGGTCCCCGCGCTCACCGGCAGCTGAGACTCACCTCGATCGCTTCCTGCGCGCGGGCGGCAGCTCGCGCCGGTCTGACCGGCATCACCGCGGTGGGTGACCGTCACATGGGCACCCCTCTCTCGGGTGACCGGGCAGGCTCTAGACTCCGCTACACCCTGACGATCCGAGAGACCCAGGAGCACGTGTGTCCGGCAGCCCCGAGATCAAGCCCGAGATCAAGCCACTGCAGAAGGTCCTGATCGCCAACCGTGGCGAGATCGCGGTCCGTGTGATCCGCGCGTGCAAGGACGCCGGCATCGGCAGCGTCGCGGTGTACGCCGAGCCCGACCGGGACGCGCTGCACGTGCGCCTCGCCGACGAGGCGTACAGCCTCGGTGGGGCCACGCCCGCCGACTCCTACCTCTCGATCGAGAAGATCGTCGACGTCGCGAAGAAGGCCGGCGCCGACTCGGTCCACCCCGGCTACGGCTTCCTCGCCGAGAACTCCTCCTTCGCCCAGGCCGTGGTCGACGCCGGCCTGGTGTGGATCGGTCCCCCGCCCGCGGCCATCGACGCCCTCGGCGACAAGGTGCAGGCGCGCCACATCGCCGAGAAGGTCGGCGCCCCGCTGGCCCCTGGCACCAAGGACCCGCTCGCCGACGCCGACGAGGCGGTGAAGTTCGCCGAGGAGCACGGCCTGCCGATCGCGATCAAGGCTGCCTTCGGCGGCGGAGGCCGCGGCCTCAAGGTCGCCCGCGAGCTGAAGGACGTCGCCGAGGCCTTCGACTCCGCCGTCAGGGAGGCGGTCACGGCCTTCGGCCGCGGCGAGTGCTTCGTGGAGAAGTTCCTCGACCGCCCGCGTCACGTCGAGACCCAGTGCCTCGCCGACTCCCACGGCAACGTCGTGGTGGTCTCCACGCGCGACTGCTCGCTGCAGCGCCGTCACCAGAAGCTCGTCGAGGAGGCGCCGGCGCCGTTCCTGTCCGAGGAGCAGGTGGCCAAGCTCTACGAGTCGTCCAAGGCGATCCTCAAGGAGGCGGGCTACGTGGGCGCGGGCACCTGCGAGTTCCTCGTCGCCG
The DNA here is from genome assembly GCA_963701425.1 of uncultured Actinomycetota bacterium. Lineage (GTDB taxonomy): Bacteria > Actinomycetota > Actinomycetes > Propionibacteriales > Nocardioidaceae > Nocardioides_C. Next base: position 1,347,249 of record CAVPAG010000018.1, read on the forward strand.
CCGACGGCACCATCTCCTTCCTCGAGGTCAACACCCGCCTCCAGGTCGAGCACTGCGTCTCCGAGGAGGTCACCGGCATCGACCTGGTCCGCGAGATGTTCCGCATCGCCGCGGGCGAGGAGCTCGGCTACGGCGACCCGGAGGTGCGCGGCCACTCGATCGAGTTCCGCATCAACGCCGAGGACGGCGGCCGCAACTTCATGCCGGCCCCAGGCACGCTGACCCGCTGGCACGCGCCGGCCGGCCCGGGAGTACGCCTCGACGGTGGCTACGACCAGGGCGAGACCGTCCCGGGCTCGTTCGACTCGCTGGTCGCCAAGCTCATCGTCACCGGCCGCGACCGCACCCAGGCACTGGAGCGGTCCCGCCGGGCGCTGTCGGAGTTCGTCGTCGAGGGCATGCCGACGGTCATCCCCTTCCACCGGGCGGTCGTCTCCGACGCGGCCTACGTCGGGGCCTCGAACCCGTCCGGCAAGGGGTCCTTCGACGTCTACACGACCTGGATCGAGACCGACTTCGACAACCAGATCGAGCCCTGGTCCGGCGACGGCGCCGAGGGGTCGGAGGCCGAGGAGCGCCAGAGCGTCACCGTCGAGGTCGGCGGCCGCCGTCTCGAGGTCGTGCTGCCCGCCGGCTTCGCGGCCGCCGCGGGTGCTGGCGCCGCCACGGCCGGCGGCAAGAAGCCCAAGCGCGAGAAGAAGAAGGCCGGCGCGGCCGTGAGCGGCGACTCCCTCACCTCGCCGATGCAGGGCACGATCGTCAAGGTCGGCGTCGAGGAGGGCCAGGAGGTCGCCGAGGGCGACATGATCGTGGTCCTCGAGGCGATGAAGATGGAGCAGCCGCTCAAGGCCCACAAGAGCGGCACCGTCACGGGCCTGACCGCCGAGGTCGGGGCGACGGTCACCAGCGGCGCCGTGATCTGCGAGCTCAAGGACTGAGCCCGGCGTGGCGATGTTCAAGAAGGTCCTGGTCGCCAACCGGGGCGAGATCGCGATCCGCGCCTTCCGGGCCGCCTACGAGCTCGGGGCCCAGACCGTGGCGGTCTTCCCCTACGAGGACCGCGGGTCCGAGCACCGGCTGAAGGCCGACGAGGCCTACGAGATCGGTGAGCGGGGCCACCCGGTCCGGGCCTACCTCGACCCGGAGGCCATCGTCGCCACCGCGGTCAGGGCAGGGGCCGACGCGGTCTATCCGGGCTACGGCTTCCTGTCCGAGAACCCCCAGCTCGCCGAGGCCTGTGCCAACGCCGGCATCACCTTCATCGGTCCCACCTCCGACGTACTCACCCTCACCGGCAACAAGGCGCGCGCGATCGCGGCGGCCAAGGCGGCCGGTGTGCCCACGCTGCAGTCGGTCGAGCCGGGGACGGACGTCGACGAGCTCGCCGCCGCGACCGAGGGCATCCCCTACCCGCTCTTCGTCAAGGCGGTCGCCGGCGGTGGCGGGCGCGGCATGCGGCGGGTCGACGCCCCGGAGAAGCTGCGCGAGGCCATCGAGATCTGCATGCGCGAGGCCGAGAGCGCCTTCGGCGACCCGACGGTCTTCATCGAGCAGGCGGTCGTGGACCCGCGCCACATCGAGGTGCAGATCCTCGCCGACGGCGAGGGGAACGTCATCCACCTCTTCGAACGCGACTGCTCGGTGCAGCGGCGGCACCAGAAGGTCGTCGAGATCGCGCCCGCGCCGAACCTCGACCCCGAGCTGCGGGAGCGGATCTGCGCCGACGCGGTCCGCTTCGCCAAGGAGATCGGCTACCGCAACGCCGGCACGGTCGAGTTCCTCCTCGCGCCCGACGGCTCCTACGTCTTCATCGAGATGAACCCCCGCATCCAGGTCGAGCACACGGTCACCGAGGAGGTCACCGACGTCGACCTGGTCCGGTCCCAGATGCGGATCGCCTCCGGCGAGACCCTCGAGGACCTCGGGCTGAGCCAGGACGGCATCGTCCTGCGCGGCGCCGCCCTGCAGTGCCGGATCACCACCGAGGACCCCGCCAACGGCTTCCGCCCCGACACGGGCAAGATCACCACCTACCGCTCCCCCGGCGGCGCAGGGATCCGTCTCGACGGCGGCACGACCTACACCGGCGCCGAGGTCAGCGCGCACTTCGACTCGATGCTGACCAAGCTGACCTGCCGCGGCCGCACCTTCGCCGACGCGGTCGAGCGTGCCCGTCGCGCCGTCGCGGAGTTCCGCATCCGCGGCGTCGCGACGAACATCCCGTTCCTGCAGGCCGTGCTCGACGACCCGGACTTCAGGGCCGGACGGCTGTCGACCGCCTTCATCGAGGACCACCCGCACCTGCTGACCGCGCGGTCGTCCGCCGACCGGGGCACGAAGCTGCTGACCTACCTGGCCGACGTCACCGTGAACCAGCCCCACGGCAAGGCCCCGGTCAGCGTCGACCCCGCGAGCAAGCTGCCCGCGCTCGCCCTCGACGTCCCGGCGCCCGACGGCACCCGCCAGCAGCTGCTCGCGCTCGGCCCGGAGGGGTTCGCCCGCGCGCTGCGTGAGCAGAAGGCGGTCGCGGTCACCGACACGACGTTCCGCGACGCACACCAGTCGTTGCTCGCAACCCGGGTGCGTACCCGTGACCTGGTCACGGTCGCCGGCCACGTGGCACGGATGACCCCGAACCTGTGGAGCCTCGAGGCGTGGGGCGGAGCGACGTACGACGTGGCGCTGCGCTTCCTCTCCGAGGACCCCTGGGAGCGGCTCGCCGCCCTGCGCCAGACGGTGCCGAACATCTGCCTCCAGATGCTGCTGCGCGGCCGCAACACGGTCGGCTACACGCCGTACCCCACCGACGTCACCCGGGCCTTCGTCGAGGAGGCCGCGGCGACCGGCATCGACGTCTTCCGGATCTTCGACGCCCTCAACGACGTCGAGCAGATGCGGCCGGCCATCGAGGCGGTCCGGGAGACCGGTACGACGGTCGCGGAGGTCGCGCTCTGCTACACCGGCGACCTGTCGAGCCCCGACGAGAAGCTCTACACGCTCGACTACTACCTCCGCCTCGCCGAGCGGATCGTCGACGCGGGCGCGCACGTCATCGCCATCAAGGACATGGCCGGCCTGCTGCGGGCACCGGCTGCTCGCACCCTGGTCACCGCGCTGCGCGAGCGCTTCGACCTCCCGGTGCACCTGCACACCCACGACACACCGGGCGGACAGCTCGCCACCCTCCTCGCCGCGATCGACGCGGGTGTGGACGCGGTCGACGCCGCCTGCGCCGCGGTCGCGGGCACGACCAGCCAGCCGGCCCTCTCGGCGCTGGTGGCCACGACCGACCACTCCGAGCGCGAGACCGGCCTCGACCTCGACGCCGTGTGCGACCTCGAGCCGTACTGGGAGGCCACCCGCCGCGTCTACGCACCGTTCGAGTCGGGCCTGCCCTCCCCCACGGGTCGCGTGTACACGCACGAGATCCCCGGCGGGCAGCTGTCCAACCTGCGCCAGCAGGCGATCGCCCTCGGACTCGGCGAGAAGTTCGAGCAGATCGAGGACATGTACGCCGCGGCCAACGACATCCTCGGCAACATCGTCAAGGTCACCCCGTCCAGCAAGGTGGTCGGCGACCTCGCCCTGCACCTCGTCGCGGTCGGCGCCGACCCGAAGGAGTTCGCCGAGGAGCCCGGGAAGTTCGACGTCCCCGACTCGGTCATCGGCTTCCTCTCCGGCGAGCTCGGCGACCCGCCGGGTGGCTGGCCTGAGCCGTTCCGCACCAAGGCGCTCGCCGGACGCAAGACCAAGCCGCCCGTCGCGGAGCTCTCCGACGAGGACCGGGAAGGCCTCGCCCAGGACCGCCGCGCGACGTTGAACCGGCTGCTCTTCCCCGGGCCGACGAGCACCTTCGAGGAGTCCCGGGAGACCTACAGCGACCTGTCGGTGCTCCCGACGACCCTGTACCTCTACGGGATGGTGGCCGGCGAGGAGTACGAGGTCGACATCGAGGAGGGCAAGCGCCTCCTGCTCGGCGTCCAGGCGGTCAGCGAGCCGGACGAGCGCGGCTTCCGGACGGTCATGTCGACCCTCAACGGCCAGCTGCGGCCGGTCGCCGTGCGCGACCGCGCGGTCGCCTCCGACGTACCTGCCCAGGAGAAGGCCGACACCTCCAAGCCCGGCCACGTCGCGGCCCCCTTCGACGGCGTGGTCACGATCGCCCTCGAGAACGGCGCGACCGTCGCGGCCGGTGACACCGTCGCGACGATCGAGGCGATGAAGATGGAGGCATCGATCACCGCGCCCGTGGCGGGGACGGTCGAGCGGATCGCCATCCAGGGCACCCAGCAGGTCGAGGGCGGCGACCTCGTCCTCGTGCTGACGCCCTCCTGAGCGAGCCGCTCAGACGTGAACGGCGTCGACGGCGCCGGTCACGAAGGATGCCCAGACCGACTTCGACGGGCCGTCGCCGGACTTCACGCCCCAGTCGTGGCTGAGCGCGTCGACCAGCGTCAGGCCGCGGCCCCGTGTCTCCAGCTCGCTCACGGTGTCGTGGACCGGCGCGGACGAGGAGCCGTCCTGGACGACGAGGAGCACCGATCCACCGCCTCCGCACAGCGTGACGGTGAACGGTGTGCCCGCGTGCAGCAACGCGTTCGTCGCGAGCTCGCTCACGACCAGCTGCACGTCGTCGGAGAGGTGGGCGAGGTCGTGCTCGCCGAGATGAAGCTCGATGAAGTCGCGCGCGAGCGATGCACTGACGAGCTCGGCCGCGAGGGCGGTCTCGTGGGACCAGCCGCTCGGGTGAGCGTGCACCTCATCGGCGTGGGAGTTGCGCGGATTCGGGGCTTTGTGGGACGTCATCGCGACGTCGCCTTTCCACCGACGATGAGAGCCGTTCCGACGGAGCGGCTCAACGGGCCGGTTCGTTCACCCTACTCGCACCCCGGGCGTCCTGGGCTCGGCGAGCAGGTGTGATCCGGGTCCGCCCCCTGGCGACCCGAGCGAGGCCCGTCGCCTCGCTCAGTTCCTGACCAGCTCGGTGGCACCGGTCTGCTTGACCCAGATGATCGACCCGGCCTCGAAGTCGACGCGCTCGCCGCCGGGCACGGCGTAGTTCGACGTCGTGGGCCAGCCGATACCCGCGTTCAGGCCACCCGCCGCGAGGTACCGCTTGTCGATGGCACCGGTCACCACGACCGGAGCCGCCGGGGTCTTGTAGTAGATCGAGCCGTTCTGGAACCTCGCCAGCCGGTTCGGGCCGCGCAGGCGCACCGGGGTCCGCGGGAACCCGAGAGCGGAGCCCGGTCCACCGGCTTTGTTGTAGGTCTTGAGAATCCGCCCGTACAGCTCCTTCGCCCCGGTCCTGCGCGAGTAGAAGATCCGGCCGCCCTCGAAGCGCTGGGCCGCGCCCGCGGCGACGGCGTACTCGCCGCTTCTCACCGCTCCGAGCTGGGAGTCGGTGCCGCCGATCCGGGTCCAGCGGTTCATGATCGGCGTCGGCTCGATCGAGAACCAGCTCGATCGGAGGCCGAACGCCCAACGGAAGCTGTCGCCGGAGATCGTCACGTTGCCCTTGGTGCCGTCGAGGACCAGCTCGGTGACCCGGCCCTGCCACTCGCCGTTGCCGTCACGGCTGGTCACCCAGATCCGCTCCAGGGTGCCGATCGAGGGGTTGCTCCGCTCGAGCCGACCGGCGTCCACCGTGGCGGTCCAGGTGTGGACCGTGTTGCCGTCCCAGCCGTCGTAGGGGTCCTCCTGCGCGGGCAGGTAGGGCACGCTCCCGGCCGAGGTCCAGCCGCCGCTGCTCGCCGAGAACTGCGTGAACGCGGGCTTGCCGTCGAACGTGAGGATCTGCCGGGCGGTCTCCTTGACCGCGGCGTTGCTGCGGGGGTCCTCCCCGTCGGTGCCGCCGTACACCTGGCAGGAGGTGGTGTCGCAGATCTGGTAGTGCCCGCGCATCCGCTGGTTGCGCGACCACGTCGCGTAGGTGCGCGCCGCAACGGCCTGTGCCTTGACCGCCTCCGGGTGCCAGGACGCGGGCATCTCGTAGGGCACGACACCCATGACGTACTGGTCCATGGAAACCACGTTGACGGTGTCGCGCGACGACGAGCCGGGCGCCGGAGAGGCAGACCGCAGAATTCCGCGGTAGGTCCTCGAACCCGAAGGCGTCCAGAGGGTGATCGGCTCCTTTGCGAAGAATTCCCCGTCACCGGTTATCTGCCGCGTCCAGGGAGCTTTGAAGCGCCGCCACTGGTCGGAGTAGAGCTCGATGACCGTCCGGCCGTCACGTACGTCGATGCGCCACCGTGACACGTTGTCGCGGACCGGGAGGAGATGGGTCGACTTGTCGCCGAGGTCGCGGACGCTCAGCCCCTCGGCCGGGCTCACCACGACGTCGTCGGAGGTGTCGGCGCTGATCAGGACGCGGACGTCCCCCTTGACCGCCCCCCACTGCGTGCCCGGGTAGTAGAAGCTCGCGATGTCCTTGTAGGCAAGGCCTCTGAGCGCTGCTCCCTGTGCACCATGCTGCGACATGCCATGGCCGTGGCCGTAGCCGTGGCCGTTCACCACGATCTTCTTGCCGACCGGCACCCAGTAGGACTGGTCGGTCGACACCGCGGACGCAGGGGCACTCGTGAGCGCCCCGCTGAACGACCCCGCTACCAGTGCCGACACCACCACGACGGCCGCCGCGCGCCTCCGTGCACCCATCCGCAGCTTCCCCTCTGCCGGCTGAATTCGCGTGAACAATGTGAACGCTGTTGCGCGTGTGAACAGCAAATTATGCGCATGATTGCGGTATTCCTGTCCACGTAACGCATAAAGCGGAAGAAATACATCGAGATAATTACACTCATGTAATTCGCCTCGAATTTTCAGAGCCCTTTTCGAGCCGGAAATGCGTGACGCGACAGGACCCCTGGTTTCCCGCTGCGGGCTAGGCTCATTTCATGGGTGATCTGTTGTTGGTCCTGCTCGTCGTCGGGGCCGTCCTGGCCGTCGTCGTCGCGACCTCGCGGCGGCAGCAGCGCAACCAGCTCGCGCAACGCAAGGCCGCCGACCTCTCCGCCGTGAAGAAGGTGGCCGACGAGGACGTGACGCGCTTCGGTGAGGAGCTGCAGCGCCTCGACGTCGAGATGCTCGTGACCGCGCTCGACGAGCCGATGCGCCAGGACTACCAGCGCGCGCTCGACTCCTACGAGTCCGCCAAGGAGACCCTGCGCACCGCCACCGAGCCGGACCACATCAAGCACGTGACCGAGGCGCTCGAGGACGGCCGGTACGCCATGGCCTGCGTGCTCGCGCGCCGGGACGGAGAGCCGCTTCCCGTCCGACGGCCGCCCTGCTTCTTCAACCCCGCCCACGGGCCCTCGGCCACCGACATCGAGTGGGCACCCCCCGCGGGCATCCCCCGGCAGGTCCCCGTCTGTCTTGCCGACGCCGACCGGGTGAGCCAGGGCGCCGAGCCCGACATCCGCACGGTCCAGGAGGGCTACCGCAGGGTGCCGTACTGGCAGGCCGGCCCCGCCTACTCCCCCTGGGCGACGGGGTACTTCGGCGCCTACGCGGCCTCGAACCTCCTGCCCACCTTCCTGCTGCTCACGCTGCTCTCACCCACGTGGGACGGCGGCGCGGTCGAGGGTGCGGACACCGACTTCGGAGCCGGCGAGGCGGCTGGTGGCGAGGGCGGGGACGCCGGCGACGCGGGTGGCGGTGACGCGGGTGGCGGTGACGCGGGTGGCGGTGACGGGGGTGGCGACTACGCCGGGGACGGCGGCGGCGACTACGGGGGCGGCGGTGACGTCGGCGGCGGCTTCGGCGACGGAGGCGGCTGGGGCGGTTTCGGCGACTTCGGCGGGGGCGACTTCGGCGGCTTCTGACTCGCCGTCACACCCTCGATCCGTCGGACCGGCGAGCCATCAGGTCCGCCAGCGCCCCGTCGAGATCGGGATGCCGGAACTCGAACCCGGCCTCCGTCAGACGCGCCGGGACTGCCCGCCTGCCCGTGAGGGCCAGCGCGGGGTCTGTTCGGAGGGCGACCGCGCCCACGCGAACGAGTGGCGCCGGCGTCGGCGGGGCAACCGGGCGCCGCGTGACCTTGCGCAGGCAGGCCATGAGCTCGGCATTGGTCACCGGGTTCGGGGCGGTGGCGTGGACGACGCCCGCGAGGGGGTCCGCCCCCGGCTCGAGCGCCTCCCGGACGATGGCCAGCCAGTCGTCGATGTGGATCCAGCTGATCCACTGCCGCCCGGAGCCGACCCGCCCGCCGAGCCCCCAGCGCGCGAGCGACAGCAGCCGGTCGAGCGCGGGTGTGTCGTTGTCGAGGACGATGCCGGTCCTGAGGACGACGAGGCGTCCCGCGCGGGCCTCCCGCACGGCGTCCTCCCAGGCGCGGGCCACACCCGCCATCTGCGGAGGACCCTCGGCAGGAGGTGCTGACTCGACCAGCACCTGGTCGCCGGCGTCGCCGTAGATCGCCAGCGTGCTGGCCTGGACCCAGACCGGAACCGCCTCGGACAGGCCTGCGCTGGCCGCGACGAGGGCCCTCGTCGGCTCCACCCGCGACCGCGTCAGCAGCTCGGTGTTCGCCGCCGTTGGCCGGCGGTCGACAAGCTCGCCGGCGAGGTTGACCACCGCGCTGCCCTCGAGCTCGACCCGCCAGGGGCCGACCGTCCTGCCGTCCCACTCCACCTGGCGGAACCTGCCCGGTCGCGGGCGCCGCGTGAGCACGACCACCTCGTGACCGCGGTCGGCCAGGTCCTCGCACAGCCGTCGACCCAGGGCACCCGAGCCTCCGGCGACGACGACCTTCACCGGGCAGCCGCCACGGGCCGCGGACACGCCACCGTCGAGGTCGCGGTGGTGGGCGGCTCCACGTGAGGCCGCCTCACATCGACGAGCCGTGGTGCCGGTGCAGACGGCGAGCGGCCTCCGCGATCGACCCGCTCATCGACGGGTAGACCGTGAAGGCCTGGGCGAGCTGGTCGGCGGTGAGGTTCTCCGACACCGCGATCGAGACCGGGTGGATCAGCTCGCTCGCGCGCGGACCGACCACCACTCCCCCGACGACGATGCCTGTGCCGGGGCGGCAGAAGAGCTTCACGAAGCCGTCGCGGACGCCGTGCATCTTGGCGCGGGCGTTGCCGGAGAGCGGGAGCATCACCGTCTCGACCTGGATCTCGCCGGCGTCGACCGCGCTCTGGGTCCAGCCGACCGTCGCGATCTCGGGAGCGGTGAAGACGTTGGCCGAGACGGTCTTGAGGTCGAGGGGCTGGACGGCGTCGCCGAGGAAGTGCCACATCGCGATGCGACCCTGCATGGCCGCGACGGAGGCGAGCATGAACACCCCGGTGCAGTCGCCGGCGGCGTAGATGCCGCGGGCCGACGTACGGGAGACCCTGTCGACGTTGACGAATCCGCCGTCCTTGAGGTTCACGCCCGCGTCCTCCAGGCCGATGCCGGAGGTGTTGGGCACCGAGCCCAGCGCGAGCAGGCAGTGGGACCCCTCGACGGTGCGCCCGTCGGTGAGGGTCACGACGACGCGGTCGCCCTCGCGGACGACGGACTCCATGCGCGACTTCGAGAGCACGGTCATGCCGCGGCGGGTGAAGACCTGCTCGAGCACCTCGGCGGCGTCGGGGTCCTCCCCCGGCAGGACCCGGTCGCGGCTCGAGACCAGGACCACGTCGATGCCGAGCGCGTTGTAGGCGCCGGCGAACTCCGCGCCGGTCACACCCGAACCCACGACGATGAGGCGTTCGGGGACCTCCTTCAGGTCATAGACCTGGTCCCAGCTCAGGATCCGCTCGCCGTCGGGCCGGGCGGTCTCCAGCGTGCGGGGGCTCGCGCCGGTCGCGACGAGCACGGCGTCGGCCTCGAGCGTCTCGGACGTGCCGTCGGGCAGCTCGGCCACGACGCGGTTCGGACCGTCGAGCCGACCGCGGCCAGGTAGGACACGAACCTTCTCCCGGGTGAGCCTGCGCTCGATGTCACGGGACTGGGCCAGTGCCAGGTCCTTCACACGCTCGTTGACCTTCAGCAGGTCGACCGACACGCCCGCGGAGGGGTCACCGAGGTTGATCCCGAGCTCGGTCGCCTCCTCCATGTCCGCCATCAGCTCGGCGGTCGCGATAAGCGTCTTGCTCGGCACGCAGTCGGTGAGCACCGCCGAGCCGCCGATCCCGTCGGAGTCGACGACGGTGACCTCCGCCCCGAGCTGCGCCGCGACCAGCGCCGACTCGTAGCCACCAGGTCCTCCACCGACGATCACTACGCGATTCACGGCCCCCATTGTTCCATCCGCGCGCTAACCTCCGAGGCGTGCCTCTCTACGCCGCCTACGGGTCCAACCTCGACCCCTCCCGCATGAGCGAGCGATGCCCGCACTCCCCGCTGCGCAGCACGGGATGGCTCACCGGATGGCGTCTGACGTTCGGCGGCGAGGAGCACGGCTGGGACGGCGCCCTCCCCACGATCGTGCAGGACCATTTCGAGCAGGTCTTCGTCGCTCTGTACGACGTCACCGAGGAGGACATATCGGTCCTCGACGAGCTCGAGAGCGCCGACTCCGGCCTCTACCGCAAGACCCGGGTGCGGGTCGCGACGATGGCCGGGAGCCACCTCGCGTGGACCTACGTGCTCGACGCCTACGAAGGCGGGCTGCCGTCGGCGAGCACCCTCGGGATCCTCGCCGACGCGGCCGAGGCGGCCGACGCCCCCGAGGACTACGTGGCCGCCCTCCGCGCGCGTCCCTGCCGCTCCACCGGCCTCTGACGTACGTCGGTCGGCGCACGGCGCTAGGCTGCCGCGGTGACCACGACGAGCACGTCCCCCACGCCCCAGGATTTCGCCACCGAGGCCGCGGCCCGCCTGCGCGAGCTCACCGGAGTCGAGCGTCACGACGTCACCCTCGTGATGGGCTCCGGCTGGCTTCCGGCCGTCGACGCGCTCGGTGAGGCGACGGCGGAGGTCAGCACGACCGACCTGCCCGGGTTCGCGCCCCCGGCCGTCGAGGGTCACGCCGGCAAGATCCGCTCGGTCCGCGCCGGCGACAAGAACCTCCTGGTCTTCCTGGGGAGGACCCACTTCTACGAAGGCCTCGGCGTGCGCTCCGTCGTGCACGGCGTCCGCACCGCCGCCGCGGCCGGATGCACCGTCGCCGTGCTCACCAACGGCTGCGGCGGCCTGAAGGAGACCTGGCAGCCCGGCACCCCTGTGCTGATCAAGGACCACATCAACCTCACCGCCACCTCGCCGATCGAGGGCGCCAACTTCGTCGACCTCACCGACCTCTACAGCGCCCGACTGCGCGCCCTGTGCCACGAGGTCGACCCCACCCTCGACGAGGGCGTCTACGTGCAGTTCCCCGGCCCCCACTACGAGACCCCCGCCGAGATCGGCATGGTCCGGGCGATCGGCGGCGACCTCGTCGGCATGTCGACGACGCTCGAGGCGATCGCAGCGCGCGAGGCCGGCCTGGAGGTCCTGGGGATCTCGCTGGTGACCAACCTCGCCGCCGGCATCACCGGCGAGCCGCTCAACCATGAAGAGGTCCTCGAGGCGGGCCGGGCCGCGGCCTCCCGCATGGGCGACCTGCTCGGCGCGATCGTCCCCAAGATCTGATGCGAGTCCTGGTCACCGGCGCCGCCGGGAGCATCGGCACGGTGGTGTGCGCCGGCCTGATCGACCGCGGCTGGCAGGTGGCCGGGCTCGACATGGCCGCCGAGCCCGAGGGCTTCACGGGCGGCCCCTGGTTCACCGTCGACTGCGCAGACGCCGACGCCGTGGCCGCGGTCTTCACCGAGCTCGAGGAGAGCGGGCCGCTCGACGCGGTCGTGCACCTCGCGAGCATCCCGGACGAGGCCTCGCTGCCGGTCATCCTCGAGTCCCACGTGGTCACCACGGGTGCGCTCCTCGACGCGATGGTCGCCCACTCCGTCAGCCGGATCTTCTACGCCAGCAGCAACCACGCGGTCGGTCGCACTCCCCGCAGCGACCTCCTCGACACCGAGGTGCCACCACGCCCCGACACGTTCTACGGCGTGGGCAAGGTGGCGGCCGAGGCGCTCCTCCGGCTGTACGTCGACCGCTACTCCGTCGACGCGGTGGCCGCCCGCATCGGGAGCTTCCTCCCGCAGCCGGAGACCCGCCGCCACCTGTCGACCTGGCTGTCCCACGACGACGCGGTGCGCATGGTCCACGCCTCGCTCACCGCGCCGGACCCCGGCTTCGCCGTGATCTACGGGATCTCGGCCAACACGCGGGCCTGGTGGGACCTCGAGGCCGGCCGTGCCCTCGGCTACGAGCCGCAGGACGACGCCGAGCCGTTCGCTGCCGCGATCGAGGAGAGCCCGGAGAGCGACGACGACCGGGTCGAGGCCGCCCACGTCGGTGGGCCCTTCGTCACCGAGGAGTACTACCGCCCGGCCCTCGACCGCGCCTGAGCAGCCCTCTGCGGCCACCTCGCATCATCCAGGCGTGGTTGGCCACCAGCACCGGCCGGGCGACCCCTGACGCCGCCGTCATCAGCCGCCCTGGCGTGGTGACCTCCTGCTCGTAGCGGAGGGCGGTCCCGGGGCCGCGCTCGCGCAGGGTCCACCGCGACCATCCGTCGAGCTCCCCGGTGATCCGCGCCTCCAGGATCCCGGCTGCCCGGTCCTCGACGGCGCGCGTGAGCACGAGGTCGAGGGAGTACGGCAGCAGGGAGCGCGCCACGACGTGGGCGTTGTCGTCGTCGAGGCGCGCGACCGCCCGCACCTGGGGCCACCACGTGGGGTAGCCGCCCACGTCCGCGAGCACCTCGAACAGGTGGTCACGCGGTGACGGCAGCGACCAGCGGCTCTCGAAGCGGTAGCGCGGGCTCATGGCAGCTCCTCCCCCGGCAGGTCGAGGCGCGCGACCATGCGTTCGAGAGCGAGCCCCGACGCGCGTCGTACCTGGGGGTCGGCGTCGCCCAGCGCGGCGCGGACCACAGCGACATGGTCGGTGTCACCGACGATCCCGAGCAGCCGGACGGCGTTCGCGCGCACCCGTGGCAGGTCGTGGCCGGTGAGGGGCAGAGCTCCCTCGGCTGCCTCGGCGAGCTCGCGGCGGGCCGCCACCTTCAGGCACATCTCGGCGGGTCGCCAGTGCTCGTCTCCGAGGCCGTGCACGACCGCCGGGGCCGCGCGGTCCGACCACACGTACAGCAGGCCCCGCCCTCCCCAGGTCCGCCACCAGTAGTCCTGGCCGTACCCGGTGGAGCGGAGCTGCTCGATGGTCCTCCCGTGTCCCGTGAGCCCGACGGCGATGTGGGGGAACGCCTCGGGCGGCTCGCCCTCCAGCAGCGCTGCGCACACCTCGACCACCCGGAGCTCCCCGGCACGCGCCGCGAGCGCCTCCACGGCCTCGCGGATGGACGTCGCGGGGGCGGGCGGTGACGTCGGCGGGCTCACGCGGGCAACGCTAGCCTTCGGGCATGACCGCATCCACGACCCCCGCCGACCTGATCGAGCGCGCCCGCGCGTGGGCGGCCGAGGACCCCGACCCGCAGACCCGCGCCGAGCTCGAGGCGCTCCTGGCGAAGGTGGAGCAGGACCCGTCGGGTGCGGACGCCGCGGACCTGGCGGACCGGTTCGCAGGCACGCTGGAGTTCGGTACGGCGGGCCTGCGTGGTGCCCTGGGCGCAGGCCCGAACCGGATGAACCGCGTCGTGGTCATCCGGGCGGCAGCCGGGCTCGCGGCGTACCTCCGTGACAACGGGGCGGCCGACGGCGACACCGTGGTCGTCGGCTTCGACGCGCGGCACAACTCCGACGTCTTCGCCCGCGACACCGCGGAGGTGATGGCAGGCGCGGGCCTGCGCGCGCTGGTGCTCTCCCGGCCGCTGCCGACCCCGGTCCTGGCCTTCGCGATCCGCGAGCTCGGCTGTGTCGCCGGAGTCATGGTCACCGCCTCGCACAACCCGCCGCAGGACAACGGCTACAAGGTCTACCTCGGCGACGGCAGCCAGATCGTGCCTCCCGCCGACGCCGAGATCTCCGCACGCATCGACGCGGTCGGCTCGCTCGCCTCGGTCCCGCGGGCCGACGGGTGGGAGTGGCTCGACGGGTCGGTGGCCGACTCCTACGCGGCGCGGGTCGCGGGACTGGTGAGCCCGAGCTCGCCCCGGGAGCTGACCGCCGTCTACACCCCGCTGCACGGCGTGGGCGGCGAGGTCGTCGTGGACGTGCTCGAGCGGGCAGGGTTCGCCGCCCCCCACGTGGCGGCCGAGCAGGCGCAGCCGGACCCGGACTTCCCGACGGTGGCGTTCCCCAACCCCGAGGAGCCGGGCGCGATGGACCTCGCCATGCGCCTCGCCGAGGAGGTCGACGCGGACGTCGTCCTGGCCAACGACCCTGACGCCGACCGGTGTGCGGTCGGCCTCCCCGGCCCGCACGGCTGGCGGATGCTGCGCGGCGACGAGGTGGGCGCGCTGCTCGCGGACTTCCTCCTCCGCCTCGGCGTGCAGGGCGTCTACGCCACCACGATCGTCTCCTCGTCACTGCTCGGGAAGATGGCGGCGGCGCACGGGCAGGAGTACCGCGAGACACTGACCGGTTTCAAGTGGCTCGGCCGCGTCGACGGGCTGGCGTTCGGCTACGAGGAGGCCCTCGGCTACTGCGCCGCGCCCGAGCTCGTCCGCGACAAGGACGGGGTCTCCGCGCTGCTGCGGGTCGCCGAGCTCGCCGCGATCCTCCGGGCGGAGGGACGCACGCTCACCGACCAGCTCGACGACATCGCGCGCATCTACGGCCTGCACGCCACCGACCAGCTCTCGGTGCGCGTCACCGACCTCTCGCAGATCGCCGACGCGATGGCGCAGCTGCGAGCGGCTCCTCCGGCGTCTCTCGGCGGACTCGCCGTGGAGCAGGTCGACGACCTCACCGAGGGCGGGGCCGGGCTGCCTCCGACCGAGGGACTCCGCTACCGGCTGGCCGAAGGGGCCCGCGTCGTCGTGCGACCGTCCGGGACAGAGCCCAAGCTCAAGTGCTACCTCGAGGTGGTCGTGCCGGTCGAGGAGGGCGAGGAAGGCGGTGTCGACGCCGCGCGGATCGCCGCTGCCGGGCGCCTCGACGCCATTCGCACCGACCTCTCCAAGGCCGCGGGCCTCTAGGGCAATGTCAGAGGACGAGGCTCAGCACGAACGCCGTGCCGGTGCCCGCGAGGGCGATGATCTCCGGCCAGGCCCAGGTCCGGCGCGGCTCCTCGTCCGACGTACGCGCCTCGGCGCCGGGGGACTGCGAGCGGCGTCGGGCGTCCTCGACGAGAGCGGCGATGCGCGTCTCGACGAAGTCCTGGTAGCTCATCGCGGTCTGGTCGGGACGCAGCGGGGTGGCCGACTCGGTGTAGGCCTCCAGGCGGTCCCAGCCGAGGAGTGACGAGGGTCCCCGGGTCTTGGCCTTCACGATCTTGCGCAGGGGCGTGCCGATGCCGATGCACACGTACCGCTCGGGACCGACCCAGACGACGAGCATCCGGCGGACGCTGATCTCGTCGACCAGGGCGAGCGGGACGGTCGCGTCGCGCAGGGAGTTCCGCAGGTGCAGCGTCTCCGGGTATGCCGTCGCGCGGGGCCGGAGCTGGGTGACCCAGACGAGGACGCCGAGGAAGAGCAGGCCGGTGCCCAGCCGCAGGCCGGTCGTCGTGTGGACGTTCAGCGCCAGGTGGACGAGCAGTCCGGCGATGACGACGAGGCTGAGGTACCCGACGAGGCGGCCGCTGGTGGGCACGAACCGCTCGACGGGCTCGGCCCCTCCGGGTCGCCCTTGCGCTGCTGTCATGGCGTCGATTCTCCCTGCCGGTCCGCGATTCTCCACATCCAGGTCCCCCGCCATATGCTGGGCCGGTGACTACCGTCGTAAGCCCAGGCAAGGGAGCCGGCAGCGGAGACCTGGCGGAGGCGACGTCGTCCGACTCCTCGCTTCGCCGCTTCCTCCACGGCCTGCCCGGCGTGGACCAGGTCGGCGCCGAGGCCCGAGCCGCCATGCTGGCTACCCGCTCCATCAAGACCACGGCCAAGGAGTTCGCGATCGACCTCGCGATCCGGATGGTCGACCTCACCACGCTCGAGGGGCAGGACACCCCCGGCAAGGTGCGTGCGCTGTCGTCGAAGGCGATGCGCCCGGACCCGGCCGACCCGTCGTGCCCGCAGGTGGCCGCGGTCTGCGTCTACCCCGACATGGTCGCGGTGGCGAAGGAGACGCTCGGCAACAGCGGGGTGCACGTCGCGTCCGTGGCGACCGCCTTCCCGTCCGGCCGCGCCGCGATGGACATCAAGCTCGCCGACACCCGTGACGCGGTCGAGGCCGGGGCCGACGAGATCGACATGGTGATCGACCGCGGGGCCTTCCTGTCGGGTCGCTACCTCGAGGTGTTCGAGGAGATCGTCGCGGTGCGCGAGGCCTGCGCACGCCCCGACGGCACCGCCGCGCACCTGAAGGTGATCTTCGAGACCGGCGAGCTGCAGACCTACGACAACGTCCGCCGGGTCTCCTGGCTGGCGATGATGGCCGGGGCCGACTTCATCAAGACCTCGACCGGCAAGGTCCAGCCCGCCGCCACCCTGCCCGTCACGCTGGTCATGCTCGAGGCGGTGCGCGACTTCCGCGAGGTCACCGGCCAGATGGTCGGCGTGAAGCCCGCCGGCGGCATCCGCACCAGCAAGGACGCCATCAAGTACCTCGTGATGGTCAACGAGGTCGCCGGCCCCGACTGGCTCGACCCCGACTGGTTCCGCTTCGGAGCCTCCACGCTGCTCAACGACCTGCTGATGCAGCGCACGAAGATGAAGACCGGCCGCTACTCCGGCCCCGACTACTTCACCCTGGACTGATCGCTGATGGCATCGGAGAAGACAGGCACGCACGCGGTCGACCCGCGGGCTGCGTTCGACTACGCCCCCGCCCCCGAGTCGAGGGCGGTCGTGGACATCAAGTCGTCCTACGGGCTCTTCGTGAACGGCGAGTTCACCGACCCCTCGGGCGGCCACTCGTTCAAGACGGTGAGCCCGGCCACGGAGGAGGTCCTCGCGGAGGTCGCGGAGGCCTCGGCCGAGGACGTCGACGCCGCGGTGAAGGCCGCCCGTCGCGCCTACGACAAGGTCTGGTCGACGATGCCGGGCCGCGAGCGCGCGAAGTACCTCTTCCGCATCGCGCGGATCATCCAGGAGCGCTCGCGCGAGCTCGCCGTGCTGGAGTCCCTCGACAACGGCAAGCCGATCCGCGAGTCGCGCGACGTCGACGTACCACTGGTGGCGTCGTGGTTCTTCTACTACGCCGGCTGGGCCGACAAGCTCGAGTACGCCGGTATGGGACCCGACCCGAGGCCCCTGGGCGTGGCGGCACAGGTGATCCCGTGGAACTTCCCGCTGATGATGCTCGCGTGGAAGATCGCCCCTGCTCTGGCAGCGGGCAACACGGTGGTGCTCAAGCCGGCCGAGACGACTCCGCTGACCGCGCTGCTGTTCGCCGAGATCTGCCAGCAGGCCGACCTCCCGCCGGGTGTCGTCAACATCGTCACCGGCGCCGGTGAGACCGGCCGCGCGCTCGTCGCCCACCCCGATGTCGACAAGGTCGCCTTCACCGGCTCGACCGACGTCGGCCGCCAGATCGCCAAGGCCGTCGCCGGCAGCGACAAGCGCGTCACCCTCGAGCTCGGCGGCAAGGCGGCGAACATCGTGTTCGACGACGCTCCCGTCGACCAGGCCGTCGAGGGCATCGTCAACGGCATCTTCTTCAACCAGGGCCACGTGTGCTGCGCGGGCTCGCGCCTGCTGGTGCAGGAGTCCGTCGCCGAGGAGGTCCTGCACAGCCTCAAGCGCCGGATGGCGACACTGCGCGTGGGCGACCCGCTCGACAAGAACACCGACATCGGCGCGATCAACTCCCGTGAGCAGCTCGAGAAGATCCGCGAGCTCTCCGACGTCGGCGACGAGGAGGGTGCCGCCCGCTGGTCCCCGGCCTGCGAGCTGCCGGCGACCGGGTACTGGTTCCCGCCGACCATCTTCACCGGCGTGACGCAGGCGCACCGGATCGCGCGCGAGGAGATCTTCGGCCCCGTGCTCTCGGTCCTCACCTTCCGCACCCCGGCCGAGGCGGTCGAGAAGGCCAACAACACGCCGTTCGGTCTCTCGGCCGGCGTGTGGACCGACAAGGGCTCGCGCATCCTCTGGATGGCCGACCAGCTCCGCGCCGGTGTGGTGTGGGCCAACACGTTCAACCGCTTCGACCCCGCGAGCCCCTTCGGTGGCTACAAGGAGTCCGGATACGGCCGCGAGGGTGGCCGCCACGGCTTGGAGGCATACGTCCGATGACACCCCCCAGCAGCAGCCGCCTCGACGTGCGCAAGACCTACAAGCTGTACGTCGGAGGTGCCTTCCCGCGCTCGGAGTCGGGCCGCTCCTACGAGGTGACCGACCGCAAGGGCCGGTTCCTCGCCAACGCCTCCAAGGCCTCGCGCAAGGACGGCCGGGACGCCGTAGCGGCAGCTCGCAAGGCCTTCGGCGGCTGGTCCGCGCGCACGCCCTACAACCGCGGCCAGATCCTCTACCGGATCGCCGAGGTGCTCGAGGGCCGTCGCGGCCAGTTCGTCGAGGAGGTCGGCCTGAGCGAGGGCCTGTCCACCTCCAAGGCCGAGGCCGCCGTCGACGCCTCCGTCGACCGCCTCGTCTGGTACGCCGGCTGGGCGGACAAGATCGCGCAGGTGGTCGGCGGCGCGAACCCGGTCTCCGGCCCCTACTTCAACTTCTCCCTGCCGGACCCCACCGGCGTCGTCGCCGTCGTCGCGCCGCAGGACTCCTCCCTGCTGGGGCTGGTCTCCGTGGTCGCGCCGGTCATCGTCACCGGGAACACCACGGTCGTCGTGTCGTCGTACGAACGGCCGCTGCCGGCCATCACGTTCTCCGAGGTGCTCGCCACCTCCGACGTGCCGGGCGGTGTGGTCAACATCCTCACCGGCGACGCGGCCGAGGTCGCGCCGTGGCTGGCCTCGCACATGGACGTCAACGCGATCGACCTCACCGGCATCGAGGGCGGCGAGCTCGCCCGCACCCTCGAGGAGTCGGCGGCCGAGAACCTCAAGCGCGTCGTGCGCCCGGCACGCGGCACCGACTGGAGCCTCCAGCCCGGCATCGAGCGGATGACGGCGTTCCTCGAGACGAAGACGGTCTGGCACCCGATAGGGATCTGAGCATCCCGGCCGGGTGCGGCCGCGCCCCTCGTCCCTGGTCGGCAGAGCCGATGGTCAGGCCTCCCCCGCGGTGACCCTGACGCTCTCGTAGACGTCCTCCATCTGCTCCTCCCACTCCCCCTCGGGAGCAAGGAACCTGATGGTCGAGGTGGTGCCTTCGTCGACCTCGAGCATCAGCGTGAGCTGCTCGAGCCTGACCGTCTCGTCTTCGTACTCGAAGTCCCGCACGAACCGCAGGATCGCGGCCTCCTGTGCCCCCGGGACGTCGGCCTCGCCCTCCTCGACGAGCTCGTAGCCGGCGCTGAGCTCGGCGAGCTCCCGATGAGCGTCGGGCAGCGTGTCGATCTGGGCGCCCTCACCGGGCTTGCCCATGGAGAACTGCAGCCCCGACGGGAAGGTGCCCTCCTCGACCGGGAGTCCCACCGCCCACTCGTAGGTGGTGCCGTCGGTTCCTTCGCGCTCCGGCTCGTAGTCGGCCCAGCCGGGAGCCAGCTCCAGCACCACGCCGTGGCCCACCACGTAGCGGGAGTCCTCGTGCTCGACGATCTCGAACGGCTCCTCCGGCGCCGAGACGAGCTCGGGCGCCACCTCGTCGCTGCCCCCACCACACGCGGCGAGAGCGGCGACCAGCGCTGCTGTGCCCAACGCCCGCAGAGCTTGCCCGCGGACGCGTCGAGATCCGGTCCTCATGCGCCGCACGCGACGTTCCCCATCCATTCCTCGATCTCTCTGGAACAGGAGCGGGCTCGGCTGCATGGGGCCCTCCCTCGAGGTCGGAGCGAGGTCGGTCGACGTCGCGTCCGACGGACGGAGAAGAGGCGGGGTGCCTCGACGACGGGCACAGCATGCCACAGGGCCCGAGGTGTGGACGGCCTACGGCTCGCCGGGCCGAGCGGTCGACGTACGCCGCCGGCTCCGGTGCACCCCCTTGCCTCGACGCCGCAGGCGCGACGGCAGAATGGCCCGGTGCGCGCTCGGGTCATCGTCCTCGCCGGTCCCTCGGGATCGGGCAAGTCGCGCCTCACGCGACGCATCGGTCTGCCGGCACTGAACCTCGACGACTTCTACAAGGACGGCTCGGACCCCACGCTGCCCCGCGTCGCGCTCGGCCACGACTCGATCGTCGACTGGGACGACCCGGCCTCGTGGCACCTCGACGAGGCCGTGGACGCCATCGAGCGGCTGTGCAGCGACGGGAAGGCCGAGGTCCCCGTCTACGACATCGCCCACGACGGACGCACCGGGAACCGCGTCATGGAGCTCGGCGGGGCGAGGTACTTCATCGCGGAGGGCATCTTCGCCCAGGAGGTCGTCCAGGAGTGCCGGGCGCGAGGGCTGCTCGCGGATGCGATCTGCGTGCACAACCACCGGGGCGTGACGTTCTGGCGTCGCCTCACGCGAGACCTGCGCGAGCGGCGCAAGCATCCCCTCGTGCTGCTGCACCGTGGCGTGATGCTGCTGCGCGCCGAGCCCAGGGTCGTGGCGCACGCGGTCGGGCTCGGGTGCACCCCGATGACCTCGGAGGACGCCTACCGGCACATCACACGGCTCGTCGCCGCACCCGGCAGGGCTACCGGCTGAGCATCGCGTCGATGAAGACCTTGGAGATGTCGCCGGGGTCGCGCGCGAGGTAGCTCCGTCCGCCCGTCGCCTTCGCGATGCGCTCCAGCGACTTCGCGTCCGCGTCGGGCCCCATCCCGATCGCGATCAGCTCGAGCGGCTGGCCCGGGTCGCGCTCCTGCTCGATCTTGCTGACCAGCTCCTTGAGCGACAGGCTGCCGCGGTCCTCGTTCTTGCCGTCGGTCAGCAGGATGACCGTGTTGACCGCGGCCGGGTCGTAGTCCGCGCGCAGGGAGCGGATCGCGGCGAGAGTGGTGTCGTACAGGCCCGTGCCGCCGGCCGTCATCCTCGGCAGCTCACGCAGGGCGTCGCCCAGCGCCTGGCGATGCGAGACGCCACCCGACGTGGACGCCAGGCTCTTGACCGGGAGCAGCGACAGGTAGTCCTGGTTCCCCCCGCCGAGGCCGATCGAGAAGGCCCACAGCCCGAGCTCGGCGTTGTCTGGGAAGAGGTCGAGCGCCCCCTTCGCGGCGGCGACCGCCAGGGAGATCCGCTTGCGCCCGTTGTCGGTGAAGTCCATGGACCCGGAGACGTCGACGACGGCCAGGCTGCGCGACGGGACGGTCAGGACCTCCCACTGCCGCAGAGCGCCGGTCACGGCGTCAGGAGACGGCGACGGGAGCGTGACCCAGCTCGTCCCGCCGAGCCCCTCACCGGAGGCGAGAGGCCTGCCCTGCGGGTCGCGGAAGCCGTGGACCGCGAGGAGCTCCTCGCCGTTGGCCCCGGAGAGGTAGTCACCGAGGAGCCGTCCGGACTCCTTGGCGAACGCATCCTGTGACACCGCGGTCAGCGGGTAGTCGAGCACCATCGTCCCCGACTCGGGCACAGTGGCATCGAGCTCCTCGGCCTCACCGGTGCGCTGCAGGCTCACCAGCTGCTGCTCGGTCATCACGCCGAGCGCGCCCTTGCTCGTGGCGTCGGCGACGTCGCCCACCGTCTTGGGCTTGTCCGGCTGGGCGCCGTACCGCTGTGCGAGCGGCACCATCATGGCTCCGAGCTCTTCCCGGGAGGCACCGGTCCGGGCCATCTCGCCGAAGGCCGACAGCAACGCGACGGTGCTCGCCGAGCTGGTCAGCGGGTCGAGGTAGGCGACGGTGTTCATGCCGACCTCCGCCCAGGAGGCGGGTGGCTTGGCGTTCTTGCCGACGACCACCACCGGTGACTTCGCGACCGACTCCGACAGCCGCGCGAGCATGACTCCGGACTGGGCGGCACGCACCGCCCAGACCGAGAAGTCCGGGATCCACAGGTCGGGAGCGGCCTCCGGCTCGCTGGTCAACGTCCCGAGGACCGAGTCGGGCGCGGCGACCTCGACCTCGTAGTCGACGCAGACACCGCCGACCTCGACGCCCTCGGCCTCGAGGTCCCGCGTCGCCTCGCCGATGGCAGCCGCCATCTCGGCGGTCGACGCGAGGCGCACCGTCGAGGAGTCCTTGCACTCCGCTGCCTCGGGCAGGTTGCTGCTCGTCATCACGAACCCGCCGGCTGCGACGACCGTCGCGCCCACGAGCACCAGCAGCAACGGCAGCACACGAAGCCGGGATCGCGAGCGCGCGCGAGCCCGAGCGGGTCCACTGTGTCGTCCGGCCATGCTCGGGTCCTCCCTCCTTGTGACCGGAGGGAGACTACCGTGCTAGGCCATCGCGCCGAGAACCGCGTATGCCGGCTTGATCTCCTGGTTGATGATCGCGAGCCTCTCGTCGAAGGGCAGGAAGGCCGATTTCATCGCGTTGATCGTGAACCAGCGCAGGTCCGCGAGGGTGTAGCCGAACGCCTCGACGAGCCCGAACATCTCCTCGGTCATCGACGTACCGCTCATCAACCGGTTGTCGGTGTTGACAGTCACGCGGAAGCCGAGCTCCTTCAGGACGCCGATCGGGTGCTCCGCGATGGAGGTCGCCGCACCGGTCTGCACGTTGGAGCGCGGGCACATCTCGAGCGGGATCCGCTTGTCGCGGACGTAGGAGGCGAGCCGGCCGAGGACGTACTCGTCGTCAGACCCCTGCGTGATGTCGTCGATGATGCGCACACCGTGCCCGAGCCTGTCGGCGCCGCACCACTGGATCGCCTCCCAGATCGAGGGCAGCCCGAACGCCTCGCCGGCGTGGATCGTGAAGTGGGCGTTCTCCCGCTGGAGGTACTCGAACGCGTCGAGGTGCCGGGTGGGCGGGAAGCCGGCCTCCGCCCCCGCGATGTCGAACCCGAGCACGCCCTCGTCGCGGTACCTCACGACGATCTCGGCGATCTCGCGGGAGCGGGCCTGGTGACGCATCGCGGTCAGGAGCTGGCGTACGACGATGGGCTGACCGTTCCTGAGCGCCTGCTCCTCCCCCGCTTCGAAGCCCGCCTTGACGGCCTCCACGACCTGCTCGAGGGAGAGCCCGCCCTGGAGGTGCTGCTCCGGGGCGTAGCGCACCTCGGCGTACACGACGCCGTCCTCGGCGAGGTCCTCGACGCACTCCTGGGCCACCCGGCGGATGTTCTCGGCCGACTGCATCACCGCGACGGTGTGGTCGAAGGTCTCGAGGTACCGCTCGAGCGAGCCGGAGTTCGCGGAGTCCTCGAACCACTTGCCCAGGGACTCGGCGTCGTCGGCGGGCAGGCTGTGGCCGGCACCCGGAGCGAGGTCGAGGATCGTCTGGGGGCGGAGCCCGCCGTCGAGGTGGTCGTGCAGGAGCACCTTGGGCGCACGGTGCACCTGGTCGTGGGTGGGGACGTGGACCTCGGTGACGGCGGTCATCAGGCCGACTCGGGGTCGCGGTTGACGATGTCGGGCGAGAAGGCGGGCAGGCAGACCGCGACGTACTCGGTCTCCTCGTCGCCGGTCGAGTAGCGGACCCGCTCCCCTGCCTTGGTCACCACCGCCTGACCCGCAGGGACGTCGACGGTGCGCGTCGAGCCGTCGCCGTCGGTCACCTCGACCTGGACCAGGCCACGGAGCACGACGGTCACCTCGTCGAACTCGGGCTGCTGCGCGGGCTCGCTCCAGCCGCCCGGGGCGATCATGTGGGCGACGGAGACGGCCTCGGTGCCGGTGGTGACACGTCCGACGTACTCGTCGATGACCTTGCCACCCGGGACGGGGATCCGTGTCGGGGCAGAGATAAGTTCAGCCATGACGACATCCTTGCATCCGTACCTGAGGGGCGACCATGCGCGTTTTCAAGACCTTCGACGAAGTCAGCGAGGCGGCCGGCCAGGAGCTCGGCACGAGTGAGTGGCTCACGATCGACCAGGACCGGGTCGACGCCTTCGCCCACGCCACGGGCGACCACCAGTGGATCCACGTCGACGTCGAGCGCGCGAAGGAGGGCCCGTTCGGGGGCACGATCGCGCACGGCTACCTGACGCTCTCGCTCGTGCCGCTGTTCGCCTCGCAGATCTTCACCCTCGAGACCCCGGGCGCGAAGCTCAACTACGGCGTGAACAAGGTGCGCTTCCCCAACCCGGTCAGGGTCGGCTCACGTATCCGCTGCACGGCGAGCATCGGTGAGGTCACCGACATCCCGGCCGGGAAGCAGCTGACCACCCGCTACGTCGTCGAGATCGAGGGCGAGGAGAAGCCCGCCTGCGTCGCCGAGACCGTCGTGCTGCTGCTCTCCTGACCGGTCCACGCAGGCTCAGCCGGCCACGCGGTCGATCACGAGCGGGCTCGGCGAGTACGTCGATGCATCAGCCGCGACCTCGACACCGTCGAGCAGGCCGCCGAGGGCACGCTCGAAGCGCTCCGGGTCGTCGGTGTGCAGGGTCATCAGCGGCTCGCCCTCGGTCACGGTGTCGCCGGGCTTGGCGTGCAGCTCCACGCCGGCACCCGCCTGCACCGGGTCCTCCTTGCGAGCCCTACCCGCCCCGAGCCGCCAGGCCGCCATGCCGACCGCCATCGCGTCGAGGCGGGTGAGCACACCGGTCGCGGGGGCGGTCACGACGTGGGTCTCGCGCGCGGTCGGCAGCGCGGCGTCGGGGTCGCCGCCCTGGGCTCGGACCATCGCCTTCCAGGTGTCCATGGCGGAGCCGTCGGAGAGCTTGTCGGCCGGGTCGACGTCCGTGACCCCGGCTGCCGCCAGCATCTCGCGCGCCAGCGCGAGGGTCAGCTCGACCACGTCGGCCGGCCCTCCCCCGGCAAGAACCTCTACGGACTCCCGCACCTCGAGCGCGTTGCCCGCGGTGAGGCCGAGCGGCGTGGACATGTCGGTGAGCAGGGCGACCGTCTTCACGCCCGCGTCCGTGCCGAGCGCGACCATCGTCTCGGCCAGCTCACGCGCCAGGTCGAGCTCCTTCATGAAGGCACCGGTGCCGACCTTCACGTCGAGGACGAGCGCACCCGTGCCCTCGGCGATCTTCTTGCTCATGATCGAGCTCGCGATCAGCGGGATCGCCTCGACGGTGCCCGTCACGTCACGCAGCGCGTAGAGCTTCTTGTCGGCCGGCGCCAGCCCGGCCCCGGCCGCGCAGACGACCGCCCCGACCTCCTCGAGCTGACGCATCATCTCGTCGTTGCCGAGGTCTGCGCGCCAGCCCGGGATCGACTCCAGCTTGTCGAGCGTGCCTCCGGTGTGCCCGAGGCCGCGGCCCGAGAGCTGAGGCACCGCCACGCCACAGGCGGCGACCAGCGGGGCCAGCGGCAGGGTGATCTTGTCGCCGACGCCCCCGGTCGAGTGCTTGTCCGCGGTCGGCCGCGAGAGCGAGGAGAAGTCCATCCGCTCCCCCGACGCGATCATCGCCGCGGTCCAGCGGGAGATCTCGCGGCGGTTCATCCCGTTGAGCAGGATCGCCATCGCCAGCGCCGACATCTGCTCGTCGGCGACATCGCCGCGGGTGTAGGCGTCGACCACCCAGTCGATCTGGGAGTCGGTGAGCTCGCCGCGGTCACGCTTGGCGACGATCACCTCGACTGCGTCGTGGGCTTCTGTCATGAGTGGACCTCTCTCGATCGGGTGCGGTTCGGGTGGTCGGCGACGGGAACGGCGGTGTAGCCGCGGAGCACGAACGTGCCGCGCGGGGTCGGGTCGGACGCCAGGTGCAGGCCCGGCATCCGCGACCAGAGCAGACCGAGCGACTCGGCCAGCTCCATGCGGGCGAGCGGGGCGCCGAGGCAGAAGTGCACGCCTGCCCCGAAAGCGAGGTGCGGGTTGGGGTCCCTCGTCGGCAGGAACGTGTCCGGGTCCTCGAACACCGCAGGGTCCCGGTTGGCCGCTCCGAGCAGGGCCGCGATCTTCTGGCCTTTCTCGACGGTCACGTCACCGATGCGCACGTCCGCGGTGGCCGTGCGCTCGAACAGCTGTAGTGCCGAGTCGAAGCGCAGCATCTCCTCGACACACTCCGGCACGCGACCGGGGACGGGTGCGAGCCCGCGCGAGAGCATGGCGACGAGCCCGTTGCCGAAGACGTTCACCGACGCCTCGTGCCCGGCGTTGAGCAGGAGTACGGCGGACGCCACGACCTCGTCCTCGCTCAGGCGCGCCGAGCCCTCTCGTGCCGCGACGAGGTCGGTGACCAGGTCGTCGCGCGGGGCGGCGGCACGGTCCCGGGCAAGCTCCCGGATCGTCTCGGCGAACTCCTCGGCGGCCCTGACTGCCGCGTCCTTCTGCTCCTCGCCGGGTGCGACCTCGTACATCCGCACGATCGCCTGCGACCAGGCCCGGAGCTGCGGCGCGAGGTCGGTGGGGACCCCGAGCAGCTCGGCGATCACGAGGACCGGCAGCGGTTCGGCGTACTCCCCGACGACGTCGAAGCCGGCGGGGTCGACCTCGCCGAGCAGCTCCTCGGCGAGGGCGCGGACCCGGGGTCGCAGCCGCTCGACGTGGCCGCGAGCGAACGCGCCCGCGACGAGGCGCCGCAGCCGGGTGTGCTCCGGCGGCTCGTTCTCCATCATCTGGTTGCGGTGCAGCAGGTTGAACGGCTCGAACCTCTCAGCCGGCTGCTTGTCCTTCCAGATCCGGCCGAGGCTCCGGTGGCGCAGGACGGCGTTAGCGGCGGCGTGGTCGAAGGTCAGCCACATGCCCGACGCGTCGTGCCAGGCCACCGGGTGGCGCCGGCGCTCCTCCGCGAAGGACGGGTAGGGGTCGGCCACCACCGCGGGTGCGGTCAGGTCAATCCGCGTGGTCGGCATAGTCGCTCAACGCCGCGGGTCCGAAGGCGTCGGGCAGGACCTCGTCCATCCGGCGCACACCCGAGACCGTGAGCAGCTCGAGGCCCGGCCCGCCGTGCTCGAACAGCAGCTGGCGGCACCGGCCGCACGGCATGATCACGTCGCCGTCGCCGTTGACGCAGACGAAGTGCGTGAGCCGGCCGCCACCCGAGGCGTGCAGCTGCGAGACCACGCCGCACTCCGCACAGAGCGCGACGCCGTACGCGGCGTTCTCCACGTTGCAGCCGACGATGACGCGCCCGTCGTCCACGAGTGCGGCGGCGCCGACCGGGAACTTCGAGTACGGCGCGTACGCGTGCGCCATCGCCTGGGTCGCCCGCTCCTTGAGCGACGACCAGTCGAAGTCCTCGCCGGACTGCTCGGTGGTCTCCTCGGGCACGGCGCTACCCGGCTTCCCCTCGTCGGTATCTCAGCCCGTCGGCTGCCGGCATTCGTAGCTGTTGCGACGCCAGCGCGAGGACCAGCATGGTGACGACGTACGGCGTCATGTCGGTGAAGTCACCGGGCACCGTGTCGGTGGAGAAGTACCACAACAGCGCGAGGACGCCGACCGCGAAGCCGGCGGCCGCCATCACCCGGGAGCCGCGGAGCAGCTGCCACACGGCGATCGCGAGCAGTCCGACGCCGACGATCAGCAGCAGCGCGTGCACGGACTCGCCGCCGCTGCGCAGACGAGCGGCGTCGGTGTAGCCGAAGAGCAGCGAGCCGGTCAGCAGACCGCCCGGACGCCAGTTGCCGAAGATCATCGCCGCGAGGCCGATGTAGCCCCGGCCACCGGTCTGGCCGTTCTGGTAGCCGGAGGACGCGACCAGAGCCAGGTAG
This sequence comes from uncultured Actinomycetota bacterium, assembly GCA_963701425.1. Taxonomy (GTDB): domain Bacteria; phylum Actinomycetota; class Actinomycetes; order Propionibacteriales; family Nocardioidaceae; genus Nocardioides_C. The sequence goes on from CAVPAG010000018.1 coordinate 1,374,994, forward strand.
GCGCCGCCGATGCCCGCGAACACACCCGACATGGTGACGGCGACGAACTTGTAGCGGTACACGTTCACGCCGAGGGTCTCCGCGGCCGAGGGCGACTCGCCGCAGGAGCGTAGGCGAAGGCCGAACGACGTGCGCCACAGGAGCAGAGCCGTGCCCACGATCAGGGCGAGGCCCAGGATCGTGAACCAGGACATGTTCGAGGTCAGGGCGTTCACCAGCGCCGCGAGGTCCGAGATGAGGAACCACCCCTTGGACGCGATCTCCGAGGTGAAGTCGTCCAGCCCCGGGATCGTGATCGTCGGCGGACGGTCGAGCGACGGCGACTGCGTCGGTCCTCCGCCGGGGAGGCCCGTGAAGAGCACCTCTGCGAGGAAGCCCGCCACACCCGCGGCGATGATGTTGACCGCGACGCCGGAGACGATGTGGTCGACGCCGAAGACGACCGTCGCCAACGCGTGCAGGGCCCCGCCGACCGCGCCGAAGAGGGCGGCGCCGAGGAGTCCGACCCACACGCCGTAGTGGTAGGTGAAGTAGCCGGCGCCGAGAGTGCCGAGGATCATCATGCCCTCGAGGCCGATGTTGACCACGCCGGCGCGCTCCGACCAGAGACCGCCGAGACCGGCCATCGCGATCGGGATCGCGGCGATCATGGCCGCGCGGATCGTGCCCGCCGAGGTGATGTCGTCGGCGCCGGTGATCACCCGCGTGCCGGACAGCACCACCAGCAGGAGCAGGAAGTAGAGCCACAGCCGGTGGCTGCGGGCCGCGCTCGGCTTGACCAGAGCGGCAGAGGACGCGGTCGTGGGGACGCTCATGCCGCCACCTCCTTGGACGGGCTCGAGGCATCGAGCGCCTCGGCGACGGCGCTCTGCTCGAGCCTGTTGCGGTAACGGCGGACGACCTCGTAGGCGATCACGACGCAGAGCACGACGACACCCTGCATGACCGCCACGATCTCCGGCGAGATCCCGGCGAGGATGCCGAGCGGGTTCGCCTGCTCGCTCAGGTAGGCGAAGACCAGGGCGCCCGCCGCGATGCCGAGGGGGTGGTTGCGACCGAGGAGCGCGACCGCGATACCGGCGAAGCCGATGCCGGTCTGGATGGTCGAGCCGTAGTTGTGCGCGACCCCGAAGAGGTTCGGCATCCCGATCAGGCCTGCCACCGCGCCGGAGAGCAGCATCGAGTAGACGATCATCCGCTTGACGTTCACGCCGCTCGCGACGGCCGCGGTCTCGGACTGGCCCGTGGCCCGCAGGTCGAACCCGAACCGCGTCCGGTTGAGAAGGAAGGAGAAGGCGAAGCCCGCGACGACGGCGAGGAAGGCAAGACCGTAGACCTCCGTGACCGAGTCCGGGAACGGGATGCCGGGGATCCAGTTCGACTCCGGAATGGTCTCGGTGACGATCGTCTGGCCCTCCCGGCGGCCCGTATTGCGCAGCAGGTAGGCCACCATCGACAGTGCGATCGCGTTCAGCATGATCGTCGAGATGACCTCGGAGACGCCCCGGGTCACACGAAGCAGTGCCGCGATCCCGGCCCAGGCCGCGCCGGCCAGCATGGCCACGATGATCGTCGCGATCGTGTTGGCGTAGCCGGGCAGGAACGCCTGGGCGCCGAAGAGCGCGGCCGCGAAGGTGGCGACGCGGTACTGCCCTTCGACACCGATGTTGAACAGGTTCATCCGGAAGCCGATCGCTGCGGCCAGTCCGGAGAGGTAGAGCACCGATGCCTCGTTGATGATGTTCACCAGGCTGCGGTTCTCGGGCCAGGTGAGCATCGTCTCCCAGAAGTCGGCTGGCGAGTCCCCCACCATCACCAGCACGAGGCTGGTGATGATGCCGGCGACGACGAGCGCCAGCACCGGTGCGGCGAGGACGAGCCCCAGACGTCGAACGAAACTCATGCGTCCTCCCCGGTCGCGGGTCCGTCACCGTGCGCGGGACGGTGCACGTCGTCTGCTTGCAAACGACTGTCGGTGGTCTCGTGGCTCTGGGCACCGGTCATGGCGGAGCCGAGCTGCTGTGGCGTCACGGTCTGCGGGTCGAAGTCGCCGACGAAGCGACCTCGCAGGATCACCTTGAGGCTGTCGGAGAGGCCGATCAGCTCGTCGAGGTCCGCCGAGATCAGGAGCACGGCCAGACCACGGCGGCGGGCCTCGCGGATGTGGTCCCAGATGGCTGCCTGGGCGCCGACGTCGACGCCGCGGGTCGGGTGCGAGGCGATGAGCAGCTTGGGGTTCCCGCTCATCTCCCGGCCGACGATGAACTTCTGCTGGTTACCGCCGGAGAGGGCGCGAGCCGTCGTGTCGATGCCCGGGGTGCGGACGTCGTACTGCTCGATGATGCGCTGGGCGTCCGTGCGGGCGCCGTCGCGGTTGATCCACGGCCCCTTCACGCTCGGCTCCCGGGTCTGGTGGCCGAGGATGCGGTTCTCCCAGAGCGGGGCGTCGAGGAGCAGCCCGTGCCGCTGCCGATCCTCCGGGATGTACCCGACGCCCGACGCGCGGCGCTCGCGCGTGCCCCAGGCGGTGACGTCCTGGTCGGAGAGCTCGACCACGCCCGCGGCCGGCTTCACCATGCCCACGACCGCCTCGACGAGCTCGGTCTGCCCGTTGCCCTCGACGCCGGCAATGCCGAGCACCTCGCCCGCGTGGATCGTGAAGCTGATGTCGCTGAGGACGGAGCGGCCGCTCGAGTCCTTGACCTCGAGCTCGCGCACCTCGAGCACCTCGCGGTCGGTGACGGTCGACTCGGCGGTGCTCGGGCTCGGGAGCTCCTCGCCCACCATGAGCTCGGCGAGCTGGCGCTGGGTGACCTCGTCCGGCTTGACCGTGGTGACCGTCGTCCCCCGTCGCAGCACGGTGATGTCGTCGGCGATCGCGCGGACCTCGTCGAGCTTGTGTGAGATGAACAGCAGCGTGTTGCCCTCGCGCTTGAGCTCGCGCAGGTTGTCGAAGAGGGCGTCGACCTCCTGCGGGACGAGCACGGCCGTCGGCTCGTCGAGGATGATGATCTTGGCGCCGCGGTAGAGGACCTTGAGGATCTCCACACGCTGGCGCTCACCCACCCCGAGGTCCTCGACGAGCTCGTCGGGGTCGAGGCCGAAGCCGTAGGCGGTGGAGATGCGGCGGACCTCCTCGCGGGCCTTCTCGCCGATGCCGTGCAGCTTCTCCGCGCCGAGGACGACGTTCTCGAGGACGGTGAGGTTGTCGGCGAGCTGGAAGTGCTGGAAGACCATCCCGATACCGTGCTTGATGGCGTCGGACGGAGACGAGAAGTGCACGGTCTCGCCGTTGACGACGATCGTGCCCTCGTCGGGCTTCTGCACCCCGTACAGGATCTTCATCAGGGTCGACTTGCCGGCCCCGTTCTCGCCGACGAGCGCGTGCACCGTGGCCGGTCGTACCTCGAGCGAGACGTCATGGTTCGCGACGACTCCCGGGAACCGTTTCTCGATGCCTGAGAGGCTGACCGCCGCGGGGGCCGCCGTACTGGTCTCCGTCATTCCTTGCCCTTCTGGTCCGCCCCGGACCCGGCGGGGGTGTGCCGGCGTGAGGCGACATAGAGAACCCGGGGGAACGCTACCGCGTCCCCCCGGGCATCGCTTTCTCAGTGGTGCGCCGAGGTCACTGCTTCGCGCCGCCGACGGTGCTCGGGACGGTGAGGTCGCCGTCACTGATCCGCTGCTTGTACTCCTCCATCTGGTCGAGGGCGTCCTCGCTCAGGTGGTCACCCGAGGTCGAGTAGTCGACACCACCGCTCTTCATGTCGTAGGTGACGAAGCCCGCAGGCGGCTCACCGTCGACGAAGGCCTCGGAGTACTCGAAGACCGCAGTGTCGATCCGCTTGAGCATCGAGGTGAGGATGAACGGCTGCTGCGACTCGTCGGCCGTCAGCCACTGGTCGGAGTCGACGCCGATCGCCCAGTTGCCCTCCCCTGCGGCCACGACCGCGTCGAAGACACCGAGGCCGGACTTGCCGGCGGCGTGGTAGACCACGTCGGCGCCGTTCTCGTACATACCCGTCGCCGCGGTCTCGCCGCCGGCCGGGTTCTCGTAGCCCTTCACCGGGTCGTCCTGCGAGAGGTACTGGGTCTGGATCTCGATGTTCGGGTCGATCTCCTCGACACCGGCCTTGAACCCGGCCTCGAACTTCTGGATGAGCGGGCCGTTGACGCCGCCGACGAAGCCGACGTTCTTCTTCTCGGTGGTCAGGGCGGCAGCGACGCCGACGAGGAAGGAGCCCTCGTGCTCGGCGAAGGTCAGGTCCGCGACGTTCTCCTGCTCCTTGAGAGCGGTGGCGTAGCCGTCGACGACCGCGAAGTTGGTCTCGGGGTACTCGGCCGCGACCGTCGCGACGGCGGGCGAGTAGACGTAGCCCACCGCGACGATCGGGTTGAAGCCCTCGTCGGCGAGCAGGCGCAGCCGCTCCTCGCGGTCGGCGTCGTTCTCGCCCTGGCCGGCCTCGACCGTGCGGCAGCTCGCGTCGAGGTCGTCGACGGCCTTCTTCAGGCCGACGGTGGCCGAGTCGTTGAACGACAGGTCACCGACACCGCCGACGTCGTAGGCGACACCGATCTTCGGGCCGTCACCGGAGGCGTCCGTGCAGACGTCCGCGAGCGACCCACCAGTGGTCTCTTCTTCATCATCGTTGTTGCTGCCACAGCCGGTCAGCGCGAGCGCGAGCACCGCCGATGCTGCTGCAATCTTGGTCAGCCGACGCAAGACGCCTCCTAGATCATGTGCGCCACGGGTCTGGCGCGAACCAGGGGTCACCCTAGTACCGCGCCAGGGTGTGATTCCGCACATCGGGGGCGTTGCGACCTCATTTGTTATGGGTCGGTGACTTGCCGCCCGCCGCTGCGGGACCTATGCCCCCTTCGCGAGGGTCTCTAGGCCCGGGACAGAGCCTCGAGGGCGGCCGCGGCGAGCACCTTGGCCCCGATGGCCGTGGCGGCCTCGTCGACCCGGAGGTCACCCTGGTGCAGGTCGTAGGTCGGCCCGCCGGGAGTGCGGGTGCCGAGCCGGGCCATCGCGCCGGGCACGGTCTCGAGGTACCAGGCGAAGTCCTCGCCGCCCAGGCTCTGCGGGGTGTACACGTGGCCCTCCTCCCCCACGACCGCCTCCACCGCGTGGGCGAGGAGGTGGGTCGAGTGGACCTCGTTCACCACCGGAGGGACGCCGCGGACGTAGTCGACCTCGGCCTCGACGCCGTACGGAGCGACGATCTGCGCGATCAGCTCGCGGATCAGCTCCTCGGCCTCCGCCCAGGCGACGGCGTCGAGCATGCGGACCGTGCCGGCGGCCTCGCCGCTCGCCGGGATGACGTTCTTCGCCGAGCCCGACCGGACGATGCCCCAGACGAGGCTCACGCCGGCACGCGGGTCGAGCCGCCGCGACAGGGCGGCCGGGAGCTCCGTGACCAGCGTCGCGAGAGCGTAGGTGAGGTCCTGGGTGAGGTGCGGGCGGGACGTGTGGCCGCCGCGTCCGCTCAGCCGGACCGTCATGGCGTCGGCGGCTCCGGTGAGGGGTCCTTCGCGCAGGCCGACCTGGCCGACGTCGAGGCCGGGGTCGCAGTGCAGCCCGAACACGTTGCGGACACCGTCGAGCGCACCTGTCGCGATCACCTCGAGCGCGCCGCCGGGCATGACCTCCTCGGCGGGCTGGAACAGCAGCCGGGCCCGACCGGAGAGCGGGTGCGCCGCGTGGACCTGCGCCAGCGCGAGTCCCGTGCCGAGCAGCGCGGCGGTGTGCACGTCGTGGCCGCAGGCGTGCGCGACTCCGGGGTACGTGCTCCGCCACGGGTCGTCGGTCAGGTCGTCCACGGCCAGGGCGTCGAGGTCCGCCCGCAGGGCCACGATGGGCCCGTCGGTGCTGCCCACCTCGGCGATGAGGCCACTCTTGGGGAGCATCTGGACGCGTACGCCGGCCTCCTCGAGGCGCTTGGCGACCAGGTTCGTCGTGCGCTCCTCCTCCCGCGCGAGCTCAGGGTGCGCGTGGAGGTCCCTCCGGATCGCGGTCAGGTCGTCGGCGATCTTGTCGACGGCGGCGAAGGCGAGAGGGAAGAGGGACGACACAGCACAAAAGGCTACCCGCCCCCGGCGGCCATCACCGAACCGAGCCGAACGGGGTCAGCTGACGGAACGGACGAGCGCCCGGGACTCGTCGACGCGCACGTTCACCGTGCTGGAGCGGCGGCGCAGGCCTCGTCCGCGCGTCGGTCAGAAGGCGTCCGGCGGCGAGTACACGCCCCACACGTCGCGGAGCGCGTTGCACACCTCGCCGACCGTGGCGCGCGCACGCAGTGCCTCCTTCATCGGGTAGAGCACGTTCTCCGAGCCCTGCGCGGCCTGCTTCATCGCGGCGAGGTGCCTCTCGACAGCCTCGTTGTCACGCTCCGCACGGAGCCTGGCGAGGCGGTCGGCCTGCTGGGCCTCGATCGCCGGGTCGACGCGCAGGGGCTCGTAGGGCTCCTCCTCGTCGATGCCGTACTTGTTGAGGCCCACCACGGTCCGGTTGCCCGAGTCGATGTCCTTGGCGATCTGGTAGGCCGCCTTCTCGATCTCGTTCTTCTGGAAGCCGTGCTCGATCGCCTTCACCGCGCCGCCGAGGTCCTCGACCTTCGCCATGAGCGCGCGTGTCTCCTCCTCGAGCTCGTCGGTGAGCGACTCGACGGCGTACGAGCCCGCGAACGGGTCGACCGTCTTGGTCACGTCGGACTCGTAGGCGAGGACCTGCTGGGTGCGCAGCGCGAGGCGGGCGGCCTTCTCGGAGGGGAGCGCGATCGCCTCGTCGTAGGAGTTGGTGTGCAGCGACTGGGTGCCGCCGAGCACCGCCGCGAGCGCCTGCACCGCGACGCGGACCAGGTTCACCTCGGGCTGCTGGGCGGTCAGCTGTACGCCGGCGGTCTGGGTGTGGAAGCGGAGCATCAGCGACTTGGGGTTCTTGGCCCCGAACTCGTCGCGCATCACCTGGGCCCAGATCCGGCGGGCGGCGCGGAACTTCGCCACCTCCTCGAGGATGGTGGTCCGGGAGACGAAGAAGAAGGCCAGGCGCGGCGCGAACTCGTCGACGTCCTGCCCCGAGGCGACGGCGGCGCGGACGTACTCGATGCCGTCCGCCAGGGTGAAGGCGATCTCCTGCGCGGGCGTCGCACCGGCCTCGGCCATGTGGTAGCCCGAGATCGAGATGGTGTTCCACCGCGGGATCTCCTCGCGGCAGTACTTGAAGATGTCGGTGATCAGGCGCAGCGACTCCTGCGGCGGGAAGATGTAGGTGCCGCGGGCGATGTACTCCTTGAGCACGTCGTTCTGGATCGTGCCCGTGAGCTTGTCGCCGGGGATGCCGGCGTCCTCGGCCACGATCTGGTACATCAGCAGCAGGAGCGCGGCAGGCGCGTTGATGGTCATCGACGTGGAGACCTCGTCGAGCGGGATCCCGTCGAAGAGCACCTTCATGTCGTCGATGGAGTCGATGGCGACGCCGACCTTGCCGACCTCGCCGTGGGCGATCGCCGAGTCGGAGTCGTGGCCCATCTGCGTCGGGAGGTCGAAGGCGACGGAGAGGCCGCCGGTGCCGTGCGCGACGAGCTGCTTGTACCGCTCGTTGGACTCCTTGGCGGTGCCGAAGCCGGCGTACTGCCGCATCGTCCAGGGACGGCCGGTGTACATGGTCGGGTACACACCGCGCGTGAAGGGGAACTCACCCGGGTCGCCGAGCTGCACGGCGGGGTCGAAGCCCTCCAGCGCGTCGGGGCCGTAGACCGGCCGGAACGGCAGGCCCGACTCGGTGTGGGTCTTGGGGTCCGCCGAGAGCTCGGCATGCGACTGGGGGCTGGTCTCCTCTGCCATGGTCGAAGGTTACGGCGAGTTCGCCTCGTGGTGCACCGTGAGATGCCTAACGTCCGGGCCACCTCGGGCCGAAGGACTCTGGGAGAATCAATTGACAACGATTCCGTGCGGTAATTGATTTCACAGCGACCGACTGGTCGGTAACAATTCCCGCGCCGTTAGAGTGCCAGGGTTGCGCTGGATGTCCGGCGCTGTCAGCCAAGCCTGCTCTTGCGTTTCGAAAGGACCCCCCTTGGCCAGCTCACCGGCGGGAACGCTCTACCGAGGCCGTGAGGGGATGTGGTCGTGGGTCGCGCACCGCATCACCGGCGTCACGCTCTTCTTCTTCCTCTTCGCCCACGTCATCGACACCGCGATGGTCCGGGTCTCCCCCGAGGCCTACAACACGGCCGTCGAGACCTACAAGAACCCGGTCGTCGGGGTCATGGAGATCGGCCTGGTCGCCGCGGTGCTCTTCCACGCGTTCAACGGCGTCCGGATCATCCTGGTCGACTTCTGGGGCAACGGTCCCCGCTACCAGCGGCAGATGACCTGGGGCGTGCTCGGGCTCTTCCTCGTGCTGTTCGTTCCCTTCGTGGTCCGCCACCTCTCGAACGTGTTTGGACACTGATCGCGATGACCCTGACCTCGATCCCCCAGCCCCGCTCGCCCTACAAGGCCCGCAAGAGCAACAACTTCGAGCTGAACTCCTGGCTGTTCATGCGCGGCTCGGGCCTGCTGCTCGTCGTCCTCGTCATCGGCCACCTGTTCGTGAACCTCTGGCAGGGCGACGGCATCCAGCAGATCGACTTCGCCTTCGTCGCCGGCAAGTGGGCGAGCCCCTTCTGGCAGGTCTGGGACCTCGCCATGCTGTGGCTGGCGATGCTGCACGGCATGAACGGCCTCCGCACGATCATCAACGACTACGCCACCAAGGGCCGCACCCGCTTCACGCTCAAGACGCTGCTGTACTTCGCGACCTTCGTGACCGTGGTCCTCGGCACCCTCGTCATCTTCACGTTCGACCCGTGCATCGACCCCGCGTCGACGCTCGAGGTCTGCACCAACAGGTAAGGCGCTGATCAGCATGGTTCAGACCCACAAGTACGACGTCGTCATCGTCGGCGCGGGTGGCGCAGGCATGCGCGCCGCGCTCGAGTCCGGCCAGCGCACGCGCACCGCGGTGCTGACCAAGCTCTACCCGACCCGGTCCCACACCGGCGCGGCACAGGGCGGCATGTGCGCCGCGCTGGCCAACGTCGAGGAGGACAACTGGGAGTGGCACACCTTCGACACCGTCAAGGGTGGCGACTACCTCGTCGACCAGGACGCCGCCGAGGTGATGGCCAAGGAGGCCATCGACGCGGTGCTCGACCTCGAGAAGATGGGCCTTCCGTTCAACCGGACCGAGGAGGGGCGCATCGACCAGCGCCGCTTCGGCGGCCACACCCGCAACCACGGCGAGGCTGCCGTCCGCCGGTCCTGCTTCGCCGCGGACCGCACCGGCCACATGATCCTGCAGACGCTCTACCAACAGTGCATCAAGCACAACGTGGAGTTCTACAACGAGTTCTACGTGCTCGACGTGCTGATGACCGACGGTCGCGCCTCGGGTGTCGTGGCCTACGAGCTGGCGACCGGCGAGATCCACGTCTTCAACGCGAAGTCGATCATCTTCGCCTCGGGCGGCTTCGGGAAGGTCTTCCGGACCACCTCCAACGCCCACACCCTCACCGGTGACGGCATGGGCATCGTGTGGCGCAAGGGCATGCCCCTCGAGGACATGGAGTTCTTCCAGTTCCACCCAACCGGTCTCGCCGGCCTCGGCGTGCTCCTCTCCGAGGCGGCGCGAGGCGAGGGCGGCATCCTGCGCAACAGCGAGAACGAGCGCTTCATGGAGCGCTACGCCCCCACGATCAAGGACCTCGCGCCGCGTGACATGGTCGCCCGCGCGATGGCCAACGAGGTGCGTGAGGGCCGCGGCGCCGGGCCCGACAAGGCCTATGTCTACCTCGACCTGACGCACCTGCCGAAGGAGCAGATCGACGCGAAGCTCCCCGACATCACGGAGTTCGCGCGGACCTACCTCGGCGTCGAGCCCTACACCGAGATGATCCCGGTGTTCCCGACCGCGCACTACGCGATGGGTGGCATCCCCACGAACATCAAGGGCGAGGTGCTCAGCGACAACGAGACGGTCGTGCCGGGCCTCTACGCCGCCGGCGAGGTCGCCTGCGTCTCGGTCCACGGCGCGAACCGCCTCGGCACCAACTCGCTGCTCGACATCAACGTCTTCGGCCGCCGGGCGGGCATCTACGCCGCGGAGTACGCCGCGACCGTCGGCTACGACGAGCTGCCGGAGGACCCCGAGAAGTACGTCGTCGACCAGATCCAGATGCTCCGCGACGCCGGCGGCTCCGAGCGGGTGGCCACCATCCGCGCCGAGCTCCAGGCGACGATGGACATCAACGCCCAGGTGTACCGCGACGAGGGCTCGCTGAAGCAGGCGCTCTCCGACATCGAGGGCCTCAAGGCCCGCTACGTGAACATCTCGGTGCAGGACAAGGGCAAGCGGTTCAACACCGACCTGCTCGAGGCGATCGAGCTCGGCTTCCTGCTCGACCTCGCCGAGGTGCTCGTCGTCTCCGCGCTCGCCCGCAACGAGTCGCGCGGCGGCCACTACCGCGAGGACTACCCGAACCGCGACGACGTGAACTTCATGCGTCACACGATGGCCTACCGGGAGCAGACGGACGACGGCGCCGGCTATCGGATTCGCCTGGACTACAAGCCGGTCGTGCAGACCCGTTACGAGCCGATGGAGCGCAAGTACTGATGGACGTCACGATCAAGATCCTTCGCTACAACCCCGAGTTCTCGGAGGAGGCGAAGTGGGAGACCTACCAGGTCACGGCCGAGCCGACCGACCGCGTGCTCGACGCGCTCCACAAGGTCAAGTGGGACCTCGACGGGTCGCTGACCTTCCGGCGCTCCTGCGCGCACGGGGTCTGCGGCTCCGACGCGATGCGCATCAACGGCAAGAACCGCCTTGCCTGCAAGACGCTGATCAAGGACGTCAACCCGTCCAAGCCGATCACGGTCGAGCCGATCAAGGGTCTGCCGGTCCTCAAGGACCTCGTCGTCGACATGGAGCCGTTCTTCGACGCCTACCGCTCGGTCATGCCGTTCCTGGTGACCGGCGGCAACGAGCCGACCCGTGAGCGCCTGCAGTCCCAGGAGGACCGCGAGCGCTTCGACGACACGACCAAGTGCATCCTGTGCGCCGCGTGCACGACCTCGTGCCCGGTGTACTGGACCGACGGGCAGTACTTCGGCCCGCAGGCCATCGTCGGCGCGCACCGGTTCATCTTCGACAGCCGCGACGAGGGCACCGACCAGCGTCTGGAGATCCTCAACGACAAGGAAGGTGTGTGGCGCTGCCGCACGACCTTCAACTGCACCGAGGCCTGCCCGCGTGGCATCGAGGTGACCAAGGCGATCCAGGAAGTGAAGCGGGCGCTGATCTTCCGCCGGTGAGCCGAGGCGCCGCTGACGCAGCACACCGCTCCAGAAGGGGTACGTCGACGACGTACCCCTTCTGCGTACCCGGACCAGGCGGGCCGTCTGGGACGCGTCATGGGGACCTTCGTCCCTGAATACCCCCACCCGTACATGACACGATCGGGGTACGACCGAGGAGAGACGAGGAACATGACTGCGCACACCTACGACGTGACGATCACCTGGACCGGCAACCGCGGCGAGGGCACGACCGGCATCCGCGACTACGACCGCGACCACACCATCGCGGCCGATGGCCCGCCGACGATCGAGGGCACCGCCGACCCCGGCTTCCTCGGCGACCCGAAGCGTTGGAACCCCGAGCAGCTGTTCACCGCCTCGATCTCGCAGTGCCACATGCTGTGGTACCTCGGCCTGTGCGCTCGCGCGGGAGTCGTCGTCCACGACTACACCGACGAGGCTGTCGGGACCATGGTCAGCGGGGCGGACCACTCGGCGAGGTTCACCGAGGTCGTGCTGCGGCCCCGCATCGTGGTCGGCGCCCCGGACCAGGTCGAGAAGGCGACCGCCCTGCACGAGAAGGCGCACGAGATGTGCTTCATCGCGCAGTCGGTGAACTTCGACGTGAAGGTCGACCCCGAGATCACCGCACGCTGAGCCTGCCGGGACAGCGGTAGGTTCGCCGGGTGCCCGACACGCCCTACCGCTACCGATCCGCCGACGAGGACAGCGGACGGTGGCGGGACTTCCGGTTCCGCGACGGCGACATCGTGATCAGCACCCGGTCCAAGAGCGGCACCACCTGGATGCAGATGATCTGCGCCCTCCTGGTCTTCCAGACGCCGGACCTGCCCGCCCGACTGTCGGAGCTGTCACCGTGGCTCGACTGGCTGGTGGTCCCGCAGGAGCAGGTCTTCGCCGCCCTGGAGGCGCAGCAGCACCGGCGCTTCATCAAGACCCACACGCCGCTGGACGGGGTTCCCGTCGAGCCGCGCGTGACCTACGTCGTGGTCGCCCGGCACCCCCTGGACATGGCCGTCTCCCTCTACCACCAGGGGGCCAACCTGGACCGGGAGCGGATCGCTGAGCTGACCGGGCAGCCGCTCGTCGTCAGGGGTCAGCGACCCCCCGCGGAGCAGTGGCTCCGGTCCTGGATCGCCTCGGAGGCCGACCCGCGAGAGCAGCTCGACTCGCTGCCGGGAGTCATGTGGCACCTGTCGGACGCGTGGTCGCGACGAAACGAGGAGAACGTCGTCCTGGTCCACTACGACGACCTCCGGCGGGACCTGGGCGGCGAGATGCGGCGGCTGGCGTCGCTCCTCGGCATCGACGTACCGGAGTCGGCCTGGCCGCGACTCGTGCAGGCGGCGACGTTCGAGGAGATGAGGTCGCGGGCCGACGAGCTCGTCCCCGATACGTCCGGGGTGCTGAAGAGCCACCGGGCATTCTTCCGGGCAGGCGTCTCGGGGTCCGGGCGGGCCCTGCTCACACCGACCGACGAGGAGCACTACCTCGAACGCGCGGCCCGGCTCGCCCCGGCAGACCTCCTCGACTGGCTGCACCGCACCGGTCCCTGACCGCCTAGGGAATCGCGGGGTTGTTCCCGCCGCTGACCACGACCACCACCGAGGACCCGGGGTGGGCCTCGACCTTGCCGGACAGGACGGCCGCCAGGGCGACGCTCGCCCCGGGCTCGGCCAGCACCCGCACCCGCTCCCAGAGGAACCTGCGCGCGGCGAGCAGCTCGTCCTCCGTGACGAGCAGGGACGTCGTGTCGTGCTTCTCGGCCGTCTCGTAGGCCAGCTGCCCGATCTGCGGCGGGCCGAGCGAGTCCGCTGCCGCACCCGCCGACGTGTGCGGCAACGGCCTTCCCGCCTCCCGCGCGACGTGCAGGTGGGGGCACAGCTCGGCCTCCACCGGCTGGACAGGGACCCGGCCCTCGAGCGCGGCGGTGAGCCCGGTGTAGAGGCCTCCTCCTCCGCAGCCGACCAGCAGGAGCTCGGCGTCCGGCACGGCCTCCCCCACCTCGAGGCCCACGGTGCCCGCGCCGCAGACGGTCTCGAAGGTGTCGTAGGGGTGGACGAGCGGCACGCCCTCGCGCTCGCACAGCTGCCGGCAGGCCTCGAGCGCGTCCCCGACGTCCCCCTCGACCGTGTGGAGGCGCCCGCCGTACTCACGGATGCGCGCCAGCTTCGCGGGGGTCGACGTGGACGGCACGAAGATGTCAGCCGTCAGGCCCGTCCGCCGCGCCGCCCAGGCGACCGCTGCTCCGTGGTTGCCACCGGACGCGGCCGCCACGCTCCGTGCGCCCGGGTCCAGGCTCATGACGGAGTTGAGGGCGCCGCGCGCCTTGAACGACCCGGTGTGCTGGAGCAGCTCGAGCTTGAGCACCACCCGGTAGGGCACACCGAGCTCGTCGCTGTGGAGCACCAGGGTCGGGGTGTGGCGGATCTTCTCGCCCAGCCGGGCGGCCGCGCTCTCGACGTCTGTTCTGTGGGGCAGCATCACCCCATCCTGCCCTGTGGGGGTCAGCGCGTCGCTTCGGCCGGCTCGGACGGCGTGGTGGCCCGCCAGACCTTCCAGCCGAGACGACCGAGCACCGCCGCGATCAGCAGGTTCACCACGATCAGCACGATGTGGGCCACGTAGTAGCCCGTCGAGCGGTCGGCGCCGCTCGCCGCGGTCTCGGCGAGGTTCTTGGCGAAGTTGGCGTAGCTGAGGACGTTCCAGGCCGCGATGAGCAGGAACAGGACTGCGTGCTTGCGTTCGAGCTTCACCGCTCCATCTTGCCCGGCGTCAGTGGTGCAGACGGCGCCCGAGCCACGTGAGAGCGGCCACAACGCCGACCCCGACGGCCGAGAGTACGCCGATGCGCTCGATGCGCCGGCGCCTGAGCCGCACCAGCGGCAAGGGGGCCCCCTCGGGGTCCTCGGCCACGACCGCCGCGGGCGCCGGCGCCATCACCTCGCTCTCCTCCTCGGTGACCAGCGGCTGCCTCTCGAGCGTGCGCACCACCTCGGCCGCCGGCGCGGTGTAGGCCCACGCAGTGCTCAGCATCACGAGGCGGGAGAAGTAGTTGATCCAGATGAGCAGGATCAGCGACACCCCGAACGCCTGGAACGCCGGCCGGTCCATCGTGAACGCGATGAGAGCCCCCGCCGCCGACTTGAGCACCTCGAACCCGAGAGCCCCGGCGAGCGCCCCCTGCCACAACGCCCGCCTGGCCACGTGAGGGCGCGGGACGAGCGCGAACAGCGCCATGAACAGGACGGTCGTGGCCCCGATGGCAAGGCCGTGCGTCACGATCCAGAGCACGACCCCGGCGAGAGGTCCGTCGAAGCCGACCCACTCCAAGATCGACTCGGAGAACCACGTCATCCCGCCGCTGAGGCTGAGCGAGAGCACGAGCACGACGCCCAGGCCCACGAGTGCGACGAGGTCCCGGAGCTTGCCGGGGACGAAGGACAGGCGGTCGGTCTCCGGCAGGCGGAACATCTCGCCGAGCGCCCGGCGCATGGCCGAGACCCAGGCGAGGCCGGTGTAGAGCAGGGTGACCAGACCGATGAGACCGATCGTTCCGGCGTACTCCTCGAAGGTCGCGAGCGAGATCTGGCCCTCTTCCGTGCCGATGAGGTCGGGGAAGAGCGCCTCGATCGCGTCCACGAGCTCGCTGCGCACATCGGGAGCGACGGCGCTGATGTACCCCACGACGAAGAACGCGAGGGCGAGGACGGGGAAGAACGACAGGAAGGCGAAGAACGTCACGGCACCCGCGTGCGCGTTGCCGTTGCGCTCGCTGTAGTAGGTGAGCGCCTCCACGACGTGGTCGACGAAGGGGTACCGCTCGCGGAGCGCCTTCGTCCGGGTGGAGACGCGCTCCTTGAGCGGGGCCATCAGCCGCCCTGCGGGCCGGTGAGGACGAACTCCCGGGTGGGCTGCCACCCGACCTCGGGGTCGTGTGCGTAGAGCAGGAAGTGGTCGGCGTCGAACTGGCACTCGAAGTCGGCGAGCTCGTCGAAGGCGCGGTCGAGGAGGTGGTCCTCGAGGTCGTGGGCCACCGTGACGTGCGGGTGGTAGGGGAAGACGAGGTCGGTCGCCAGCGGGCCGCTGCGGATCGCGAACGCGAGCTGCTCGCACGAGGAGATCCCGCGTACGACGGTCACGAACACCACCGGGGACACCGGTCGGAAGGTCCCCGTGCCGCGCAGATGGATCCGGAACGACGGCCGGGACGCGGCCGCCTCGGCGAGGTGCTTCTCGACCTCGGGGAGCTGCGCTTCGTCCACCTCGAACGGCGGCATCAGGGTGATGTGGGTCGGGATGCCTTGGGCGGAGGCGTCCCCGAGGGACGTGCGGTACTCCTGGAGCTCAGCGCCCCAGGGGTCCGGCACCGCGATGGCCACTCCGATCGTCGTCACGTCGTGAACCCTACCGACCGACCGGGACGAAACCGACCCTGTCGTAGACGTCGGCCAGTGTCCGCTCCGCCACCGCGCCGGCCTTCTCGGCTCCGCGCCACAGCACGGCGTCGAGCTCGGCCTCGTCCTCGAGCAGCTCGAGGGTGCGGTCGCGGAACGGCGTGACGAAGTCCACGACGATCTCGGCGAGGTCCTTCTTCAGGTCGCCGTAGCCCCGCCCGTCGTACTCGCTCTCGAGGGACTCCACCGACCTGCCGGTGAGGGCGGAGTAGATCGTCAGGAGGTTGGAGACACCAGGCTTGTTCTCGACGTCGAAGCGGATCTCGGTGCCGGAGTCGGTCACGGCGGAGCGGATCTTCTTCGCGGACGCCTTGGGGTCGTCGAGCAGGTCGATGATCCCGTTGGGGGACGACGCGGACTTCGACATCTTGGAGGTGGGGTCCTGGAGGTCGAGGATCTTCGCGGTCTCCTTGAGGATGAACGGCTCGGGGAGGCGGAAGGTCTTCTTGTAGCGGTGGTTGAACCGCTGCGCGAGGTCGCGGGTCAGCTCGAGGTGCTGGCGCTGGTCCTCCCCCACCGGGACGTACTGCGGGCGGTAGAGCAGGATGTCGGCGGCCTGGAGCATCGGGTAGGTGAAGAGGCCGACCGACGACGTCCCCTCGCCGCCCTTGGCGGACTTGTCCTTGAACTGCGTCATGCGACGCGCCTCGCCGAAGCCGGTCAGGCACTGGAGCACCCAGCCGAGCTGCGCGTGCGCGGCGATGTGGGACTGCATGAAGACCGCAGACCGCTCGGGGTCGATGCCCATGGCCAGGAGCTGGGCCGCGGACCGCAGCGACCGCCGACGCAGCTGCTTGGGGTCCTGCTCGACGGTGATCGCGTGCATGTCCGCGATGAAGAAGAACGGCTCGAACTCGTCCTGCAGCTTCACCCACTGCCGGAGCGCCCCGAGGTAGTTGCCGAAGTGGAAGGAGTCGGCGGTCGGCTGGATCCCGGAGAGGACCCGCGGACGTGCGGTCGGCTTGGAGGTGGGGGCGGCCTCAGACATGGCAGGCATTCTGTCAGGAGCCGGTCGGTGTCAGCTCGCCTGGTCCGTCCTGGGGCTGTCCTGCTCCTGGGGGCTCGCGCCTGCGTCGGGCTCGGGGTCGGAGGGACCCTCGGGGACGACCTGTGCGGCCACCTGGGACGCCGAGCCCACCGTGACGAGCACGCGGGAGACCCGCCGCCCCTCGAGGTCGCGGACCACGAGCCGCACGCCCTCGAACTCCACCGAGTCGCCGACCTCGGGCAGCCGGCCGAGATTCGCCACGATGTAGCCGGCGACGGTCTCGTAGGGCCCCTCGGGCAGCTCGACACCGGTCTCGTCCTCGAAGTCGTCGAGGTTGAGCAGGCCGTCGACCTCGAGGTCGCCACCGCCGTGGCGAGTCGTCTCCGCCTCCTCGAGGTCGTACTCGTCGCGGATGTCGCCGATCAGCTCCTCGACGAGGTCCTCCATCGTGACGATGCCTGCGGTGCCGCCGTACTCGTCGGCGACCATCGCGAGGTGGGTGCCCTCGCGTCGCATGTCCGCGAGCGCGGCGAGGATCGGGCGGGTCCACGGCAGGACCAGGGTGTCGCGGGCGAGCTCGCCGACCCGGACCGAGCGGCCGGACATCTGCGGGTCGAGCAGGTCGCGCACGTGGACGAAGCCGATCACGTCGTCCACGGAGCCGCGGGTGACCGGGTAGCGCGAGTGCGGCTGGGTGAGGGCGTACTTCGCCGCCTTGTAGACCGGGGTCGCCGCGTCGAGGAAGTCCACCTCG
This sequence comes from uncultured Actinomycetota bacterium, assembly GCA_963701425.1. Lineage (GTDB taxonomy): Bacteria > Actinomycetota > Actinomycetes > Propionibacteriales > Nocardioidaceae > Nocardioides_C. Next base: position 1,392,563 of record CAVPAG010000018.1, read on the forward strand.
GTCCGCGGGATCATCACCTCCCGGATCTGCCGGTCACCGGCCTCGAAGACGTCCTCGACGATGCGGCGCTCCTCCTCGCCGAGCGTCTCGTGCTGGTCGATGAGCTCGCGCAGCTCCTCGTCGCTCATCTGCTCCTTCTGGGCACCCGGGTCGCCGCCGAGCAGCCGCACGACCGCGTCGGTGGACTTCGAGAGCAGCCAGATCACCGGGCGCGAAGCCTTCGAGACCCGGTCGATCATCGGGCCCAGCGCCAGCGCGAACGCCTCGGAGCGCTGCAGGGCGAGCCGCTTGGGGACCAGCTCGCCGAAGACCAGGGAGAGGTAGGAGATCGCGATGGTGACCAGGACGAGAGCGACCGCGGACGACGCGCGCTCGGGGATCCCCCAGCCGGCCAGCACCGGCGCCAGGTCGTCGGACAGGGTCGCGCCACCGAACGCCGCGGACAGGAAGCCCGCCAGCGTGACGCCGACCTGGACGGCGGAGAGGAAGCGGTTGGGGTCCTCGTTGAGCTCGGCGACGGTCCGCCCCCGCTTGCTCTGCCCGGCGATCGTGCGCACCTGGCTGTCGCGCAGGGACACGAGGGCGATCTCAGCAGCGGCGAAGACGCCGCCGATGAGGACGAAGACGACGACAAGCCCGATGCTGGCGAGCGTGCCGTTCACGGTCTTTGACCTTCATCCATGCGCCCGAGGATAAGGGTTTGCCCGGCAGGTGTGTAAGCGGCAGGGTTTCGCCCCATGAGCGCATCGACGAGCTTCCCCGGCTGCGTACCCCGGCTGACCGACGGCGTGGTGACCCTGCGAGCGCACACCGAGGACGACGTGCAGGCGCTCTACGAGCAGGCCGTCGACTCGGTGATGCTGCGGTGGACGACCGTCCCGGACCCGTCCACGCCCGAGACCGCGAAGGAGTTCGCGACCCAGGTCATCCCCGCGGGGTGGCGGGAGGACCGCGAGTGGGCGTTCGCGGTCGAGGCGCCCGACGAGGACGGCACGCCGCGGTTCGTGGGCACGGTCTCCCTGCGGAACGAGGGGAACGGGCGCGCGGAGATCGCGTACGGCGCGCACCCGTGGGCCCGCGGGCGCGGGTACGTCGTTCGCGCCCTCGAGCTGCTGCTCGACTGGGGGTTCCGGGAGCGTGGCCTGCGGACCGTCATCTGGTGGGCCAACAAGGGGAACTGGGCCTCGCGCAAGGTGGCGTGGCGGCTGGGTTTCTCCGTGGACGGCACGGTGCGCCAGTGGATGGACCAGAGAGGCGAGCTGTACGACGGATGGGTCGGTGTCCTCACCTCCGACGACGAGCGGCTCCCTCGCACGCCGTGGTTCGACGTCCCCCGCATCTCGGGCCGTGGCGTCGTCCTGCGGGGGCATCGTGAGACCGACGCGGAGCGGATCGTCGAGGCGTGCTCGGACGAGCGCACGGCGTACTGGCTCCCCGACATGCCCTCGCCCTACACGCTCGACGACGCCCACGGCTTCATCGAGAGCCGCCGCGAGCAGAGGGCCGAGGGCAAGGGCCTGAGCTGGGTGGTCGCCGACCCGGAGACCGACGAGCTCCTCGCCAACATCTCCCTCTTCGACCTCGACAAGCGCGGGGACGCGGAGATCGGCTACTGGACCCACCCCTCCGCGCGCGGCCGTGGCGTGATGACCGAGGCCTGCGGGCTGGTCGTGCGCCACGCGTTCGTGCCGAAGGAGGACGGCGGCCTCGGGCTGCGCCGGCTGCACATCATCGCCGCAGAGAGCAACACCGCCTCGCGCCGCGTGATCGAGGCGAACGGGTTCGTCGAGACCGGGCGGATGCGGCAGGAGAACCCGCTGCGCGACGACTCGTTCACCGACACGATCTACTACGACCTGCTTCTGTCGGAGTACCCCGGACCGTGAGTGGCAGGATGCCGCCGGTGAGCACGAGGGACCCAGGACCGAGCGGCGGGCCGCCGTACTGGCAGAGCGGCGACCAGATCTGGTGGCGGTACCGCTGGGAGGGCGACCGCTACACACCGGGCGACCCCGAGTGGGTGAACCCGATGACCGTGGTGCGCGACGACGCCGACGGCCTGGTCGCCTGGATGCCGGTCGGGACACCCGTGCACTCCGTCGAGCGGGCGGACGGGCACGGGCTGCGCGCGGACCCCGCGACGATGTTCACCGCCCGCCGGCGCCAGGTCACGACGACGTGGAAGGACTGGGACATCCTCCGGGTCGCCCCGACCGGACGGCCGTGGTCGGTGTGGCTCTTCTGGAAGCCGGACGGCGGCCCCTTCGACGGCTACTACGTCAACCTCGAGGCAGGGCACGTGCGGGACGACCGCAACGTGTACACCTCCGACCGCGTCCTCGACCTCGACGTGGATCCGGACGGGACCTGGCGGCGCAAGGACGAGGACGAGCTGGTGCTGGCGGTCGAGCAGGGTCGGTACTCCCCCGCCGAGGCGGAGCGGCTCCACCGCGACCTCGAGGACGCCGAGGCCGTCGTGCGTGCCTGGGGCAGCCCGTTCTGCGACGGCTGGGACTCGTTCCGCCCGGACCCCGCGTGGCCGCTGCCCGGCCTGCCCGCCTGAGGCCGGGAAGAACGACACCGGCCGCGGACTCCACCGTGATGGTGGGGTCCGCGGCCGGTCGCGTCGGTCGACGTTCCTAGCCGAGCGTGGCGAGGATCTCGTTGAAGGTCTTCGACGGGCGCATGACCGCCGAGGCCTTCTCCGGGTCGGGCCGGTAGTAGCCGCCGATGTCGGCCGGCGAGCCCTGCACCGCGAGCAGCTCCTCGCTGATCGCCGACTCGTTGGACTCCAGCGACGAGGCGATGTCGGCGAACGCCGCGGCCAGGTCGGCGTCCTCGGACTGCGAGGCGAGCTCCTTGGCCCAGAACAGCGCGAGGTAGAAGTGGCTGCCCCGGTTGTCGATCTCACCCGCCTTGCGGCTCGGCGACTTGTTCTCGTTGAGGAACCGGCCGGTCGCCTTGTCGAGCGTGTCGGCGAGGATCCGCGCCCGCGCGTTGTCGGTCTTCTCCCCGAGGTGCGCGAAGCTCTCGGCCAGCGCGAGGAACTCACCCAGGCTGTCCCAGCGCAGGTGGTTCTCCTTCACCAGCTGCTGCACGTGCTTGGGAGCCGAGCCGCCGGCGCCGGTCTCGAACAGGCCGCCGCCGTTGATCAGCGGCACGACCGAGAGCATCTTGGCGCTGGTGCCGAGCTCCATGATCGGGAACAGGTCGGTCAGGTAGTCACGCAGCACGTTGCCGGTGACCGAGATGGTGTCCTCGCCCTTGCGGATCCGCTCGAGCGAGAACGCCATGGCGTCGGCCGGCGCCATGATCTCGATCTGCAGGCCGTCGGTGTCGTGCTCGGTGAGGTACTCCCGCACCTTCGCGATGAGGTTCGCGTCGTGCGCGCGGGACTCGTCGAGCCAGAACACGGCCGGCACGCCGGTTGCCCGTGCGCGGGTGACGGCGAGCTTCACCCAGTCGCGGATCGGCACGTCCTTGGTCTGGCAGGCGCGCCAGATGTCGCCCGCGCTCACGGTCTGCTCGAGCAGCGCGTTGCCGCCGCTGTCGACCACGCGCACCGTGCCGGTGGTCGGGATCTCGAAGGTCTTGTCGTGGCTGCCGTACTCCTCGGCCGCCTGGGCCATGAGGCCGACGTTGGGCACCGAGCCCATCGTCGCCGGGTCGAAGGCACCGTTGGCGCGGCAGTCGTCGAGCACGACCTGGTAGATCCCGGCGTAGCTGCTGTCCGGGATCACCGCGAGGGTGTCGGCCTCGTTGCCGTCGGGGCCCCACATGTGGCCCGAGGTGCGGATCATCGCCGGCATCGAGGCGTCGACGATCACGTCGCTCGGGACGTGGAGGTTCGTGATGCCCTTGTCGGAGTCGACCATGGCCAGGGCGGGGCCCTCGTCGAGGCCCTGCTTCACGGCCGCGGCGATGGCGTCGCGCTGGTCGGCCGGCAGCGACTCGACCGCCTTGAGCAGCGCGCCGAGGCCGTCGTTGGGGCTGACCCCGGCGGCAGCGAGGGCCTCACCGTGCTCGGCGAAGAGCTTGGGGAAGAAGGCGCGGACGACGTGGCCGAAGATGATCGGGTCGGAGACCTTCATCATCGTGGCCTTGAGGTGCACCGAGAACAGCACGCCCTCGGCCTTGGCGCGCGCGATCTGCTCGGTGAGGAACTCCCGCAGCGCGGCGACGCGCATGACGGTGGCGTCCACGACCTCGCCGGCGAGCACCGGCACCGAGTCACGCAGCACGGTCGTCGTACCGTCGTCGCCGACGAGCTCGATGCGCAGCGTGTCGTCCTTGTCGAGCACCACGGACTTCTCGTTCGAGCGGAAGTCGCTCGGCGGTCATGTGCGCGACGTTGGTCTTCGAGTCCGCGGACCAGGCGCCCATCGAGTGCGGGTGCTGCTTGGCGTAGTTCTTGACCGACGCGGGCGCGCGGCGGTCGGAGTTGCCCTCGCGCAGGACCGGGTTGACGGCGCTGCCCTTGACCTTGTCGTAGCGGGCGCGGACGTCCTTCTCCTCGTCGGTCTTCGGGTCGTCCGGGTAGTCCGGCAGGTCGTAGCCCTGCTCCTGCAGCTCGGCGATCGCGGCCTTCAGCTGCGGGATCGACGCGCTGATGTTCGGCAGCTTGATGATGTTGGCCTCGGGCGTCTTGGCCAGCTCGCCGAGCTCGGCGAGCGCGTCGTCGAGGCGCTGCTCCGCGGTGAGCCGCTCGGGGAAGCTGGCGATGATCCGGCCCGCGAGGGAGATGTCGCGGGTCTCGACGGCCACACCCGCCGTGGAGGCGTAGGCCTCGATGACCGGCAGGAACGAGTACGTCGCCAGCAGGGGCGCTTCGTCCGTGTGCGTGTAGATGATCTTCGAGTCCGTCACCGAGGCTCCGTTCCGACTTCGAGAAATTTCTTGACGTCAAGATATCTCACGACCGACCGTACGGCGGCCGCGACCCCCATCCTGCCCGCTCGGGCGCCTGCGGGCGAGGGTCGTTCTCACGCCTCGTGCCCACCCTGCGCGCGGGACATGCCCATCCGGGAGCAGTCCGTCCGAACCGGGACGAATGCCCGATCGTCTCCGCGTGGGCAGGCGGCGGTCCTAGCGTGAGAAGCGTCCGCCCATCGGTCACCACCGGTTCAGCGAGGAGACGTCATGGCTGAGTCAGAAGACACCCGGCGGCTCAGGACATCGCCCGCCGATGGAGCCGACGATGCCCCAGCGGCTCGCGGCAGAGTTCCTCGGGACGTTCGTGCTGGTGTTCGGCGGCTGCGGCTCGGCCGTCCTGGCCGCACAGTTCCTCTCCGACGACGACGTCCAGCTCGGCATCGGGTTCCTCGGCGTCTCGCTCGCCTTCGGCCTGACCGTCGTCGTCATGGCCTACGCCGTCGGTCACGTCTCGGGCGGCCACTTCAACCCCGCCGTGACGGTCGGCCTGGCCGCCGCCGGCCGCTTCGCGAGGCGGGACCTCGTCGGCTACATCCTCACCCAGCTCGTCGCCGCGATCGTCGCTGCTGCGGTGCTGCTGCTGATCGCGTCAGGTCAGGACGGCTTCTCGGCCTCGGAGTCGGGCTTCGCCACGAACGGGTACGGCGACCGCTCCCCCGGCGAGTACAGCCTGCTGGCCGCGTTCGTCATCGAGCTGGTGCTGACCGCGGTGTTCCTCTACGTGATCCTCGGCGTCACCGACACCCGCGCACCCAAGGGCTTCGCACCGCTCGCGATCGGCCTCTCGCTGACGCTGATCCACCTGGTCAGCATCCCGGTCACGAACACCTCGGTGAACCCGGCACGCTCGCTCGGCCCGCGCTGTTCGCGGGCGGGGACGCGATGGGCCAGGTGTGGCTGTTCTTCGTGGCGCCACCGCTCGGCGCGCTGATCGCGGGCTTCACCTACGCCTACCTGGTGGGCAAGGCGGCCCCGGCCGCCCCGCTCGAGGTGGCGACCGAGGGCTGAGGCTCACTCGTCCTCGGAGTCGCCCTCGATCACCACGACCCGGTAGTCCTCGTCGAGCCGGACGTCGACCGTCGTACCGTCCTCGCGGGTCACCTCGACCTCCCAGGTCGCGCCGTTCTCGGAGTCCCGCTCGACGGAGTTCGCCGTGCCGCCGCCGGTGGCCTTCAATGCCGCCTTGGTCGCCGCCTCCGCCTCCGGGCCGGTGACGTGGACGTCCCCGTCGTCGTCGGTCGCGACCGCGACGCCTCCGGCCGTGGCCGCGACGACGACCGCCGCCGCCGCCGGCCGCGATCACGGTCCGCTTCTTCATCCTTCTCATGCTCCTCATCCTCTCTCGCTTCCTCGTTCACGGAGTTGCCATCGAGACGAGGCGGCCCCGGTCGTCCCCGCCGCTGACCTTCTCCTCGTAGACGAAGCCGACGCCCTCGGCGTAGTACTTGTGCTCCTCGACCTCGGGCTCGAGCGGCGTCGTGTCCGCGGTCTTGACCATGTCCGCGTAGCTGCCCGAACGGCACGGTCGCCTCGGCGTCGACCGGCGAGCGACCTCGGCCCCGTCCTCGGCCTCGCCCTCGAGGTACTCCTGCTGGTACGTGTCACCGGGCCGCGGGTCGGCGAGCATCACGATCCCCGCCTGGGCCCCGTCGACGCCGGCCTCCCACGAGCCCTCCTTCGATGGCCTTCCCGTCCTCGTAGGACGGTGGTGTCCTCGCCGAAGTACCAGACGTTGCCCGCCGTGTCCTGGGCGAACCAGTCGTAGGTGTCCTCGACGACCTCGCCGTTCTCGTCGGTGACCGTGTCGCGCACGACGGTGGTGCGCACGCCCTGGACCACCCGGGTCCGGTCGGTCACCGTGACCACGATGCGCTCGTCGCCCTCGGAGCTGGTGTTCTCGTAGACCCAGCGCGTCCCGGGCAGGTAGGGCAGGTACGGGTTGTCGATCGTGTCGACGAAGTCGTCGGGCTCCGGCGTCGGGGTCGGCGACCTCGCGACGGCACGCGCGGCGGCCGCGGACGCCGCGGTCGTCGCTGCGGTCGCCTGCGTCCCCGCCGCACCCGGCGAGGCCGGCCGGCAGCACCGTGACCAGGACTCGCGGCGGTCCACCCTCTGCTCGTCGCGCTCATGGCTCCACGATGGCGCCCGCCGACCTGAACGCTCGCTGAACGTCCGCGCTCCTTCAGAGGTCTTCAGCGCGTCTTCAGCGGATCGTGCCACCGTGGAGGCGTGAGGATCCTCGTGGTGGACGACGACAAGCACCTCGCCCGGGCGGTCAAGCGTGGCCTGGAGGCCGAGGGCTTCGCCGTCGACGTGGCCTTCGACGGCATCGAGGGCGAGTGGCTGGCCACGGAGAACCCGTACGACGCCATGGTTCTCGACGTCATGCTCCCCGGGAGGAACGGCTACGAGCTGTGCGAGCACCTCCGCGAGGCGGGCAACTGGACGCCGATCCTCATGCTGACGGCCAAGGACGGGGTCGACGACGAGGCGCAGGCGCTCGACACCGGCGCCGACGACTACCTCGCGAAGCCCTTCGCCTACGTGGTGCTCGTGGCTCGGCTGCGCGCACTCCTGCGTCGCGGCCGCGAGCCCGTCCTGCGGTGCTCGAGGCGGGCGACCTGCGCCTCGACCCGGCCACGCACGAGGTGCGACGCGGCGACGCAGAGCGTCGAGCTGACGCCACGCCAGTTCTCGCTGCTCGAGTTCCTCATGCGGCGCCCCGGCGAGGTGCTCTCGAAGCGGGACGATCCTCGAGCACGTGTGGGACTTCGACTTCGAGGGCGACCCCAACATCGTCGAGGTCTACGTCCGGCAGCTGCGAAAGCGCTCGACGAGCCGTTCGGCAAGCACCGCCCTCCAGACCGTTCGCGGGGCCGGCTACCGGCTCGACCCGGGGGTGGCTGATGCTCCCGCTGCGGAGGACCCGCTCGGTCCGGGCTCGGACCACAGCGCTCGCGGCAGTCCTGGTGACCGCCGCGCTCACGCTGGGTTCGCTGGTGCTCGTCACGACACTCGACCGGTCCCTCACCCGGGCCGGTGACGAGCTCTCCCGCTCCCGGGTCGAGGACCTTGCGGCACTCGCCGCGGCTGGTGGGCTGCCGAGGACCTGACGAACCTCGGTGACGACGCGGTGGCGCAGGTGGTGGTCGCCGGCGACGGGTCGTGTTGTCGGCCTCCCCGAACATCGACGGGGTGGGCCCGATCAGCCGGTTCTCCCCATCCCCGGCGAGCTCGCGGTCCGCACGCTGACCGACGTCCCCGACGACGACGAGACCGAGGACTACCGGGTCTGGGTCCAGCGCGTGCCCACGACGACGGCGCGGTGACGGTGTACGTCGGACGCAGCCTCGAGTCCACGCAGGAGGTCATCGCCCGGCTCACGGCCAGCCTGCTGGTGGGGCTGCCCCTGGTCATCGCGCTGCTGGCCGGGCGATGTGGGTCGTGGTCGGGCGGGCGCTGCACCCGGTCGAGGGCATCCGCTCGGAGGTCGCCGCCATCTCCCACCGGGAGCTCGATCGACGCGTGCCGGTGCCCCCGACCGACGACGAGGTCAGCCGGCTCGCCGAGACCATGAACTCGATGCTGGCGCGGCTCGAGACCGCAGCCGAGCAGCAGCGGGACTTCGTGGCGAACGCCTCCCACGACCTCCAGAGCCCGCTCGCGTCCTTCCGGACCCAGCTCGAGGTCGCGCTCGCCCACCCCGAGGCGACGGACTGGCCCACGACGGCGGCGGCACTGCACGACGAGGGCGACCGCATGGAGCGTCTGGTCCGCGACCTGCTCTTCCTCGCCCGGGAGGACGCCGGCGACACCCAGCGGCGCCAGCAGCTCGTGGACCTCGACGACGTCGTCCTGGAGGAGTCGGCGAGGGTCCGGGCGAGCGGTACGACGGTGGTCGACACCAGCCGCGTCACGGCCGCACCCGTGCGCGGCAACCGCGACGACCTCGCTCGGCTCGTGCGGAACCTCCTCGAGAACGCCCGCGACCACGCGGAGGGGCTCATCGACGTCACGCTGTCGAACGGCTCGCACGGGTCACGCTGACGGTCGAGGACGACGGGCCCGGCGTCCCTGCCGAGCACCGCGACCGCGTCTTCGAGCGGTTCTACCGGGCGGACCCGGCGCGAACGCAGGTCGTCGACCGGGACCGGGCTGGGTCTCGCCATCGTGCGTTCTGTCGCGGAGCGGCATCACGGAACGGTCGAGCTCGCCGACGGGAGCCGCGGCGCCCGGTTCGTCGTACGCCTGCCGTCCGCCTGACAACCCACCGGTCGGGGACGCCCGGACGCGCTGCTAGCGTCGGAGAGTCCCCCGTGTGCAACCCGCACGAGTGCGCCCAGACCACATCCAAGGAGTCGTCGTGAGCAACACCCCCGTCAAGGTCGCCGTCACCGGCGCTGCCGGCCAGATCGGCTACAGCCTGCTGTTCCGCCTCGCGAGCGGTGCCCTGCTCGGGCCGGACACCCCGATCGAGCTGCGCCTGCTCGAGATCACCCCCGCCCTGGGTGCGCTCGAGGGCGTCGTCATGGAGCTCGACGACTGCGCGTTCCCGACCCTGGCCGGCGTCGAGATCGGCGACGACCCGAACAAGATCTTCGACGGCGCGAACCTCGCCCTGCTCGTCGGCGCCCGCCCCCGCACCAAGGGCATGGAGCGCGGCGACCTGCTCGAGGCGAACGGCGCGATCTTCACCGCCCAGGGCAAGGCGCTCAACGAGGTGGCCGCCGACGACATCCGCATCGGCGTGACCGGCAACCCCGCGAACACCAACGCGCTCATCGCGATGACCAACGCCCCGGACATCCCGAAGGAGCGGTTCACCGCGCTGACCCGTCTCGACCACAACCGCGCGCTCTCGCAGCTCGCCGCCAAGACCGGCGCGAAGGTCGCCGACATCAAGAAGATGACGATCTGGGGCAACCACTCCGCGACCCAGTACCCCGACATCTTCCACGCCGAGATCGCCGGCCGGAACGCCGCCGAGGTCGTCGGCGACCAGGCCTGGATCGAGAACGACTTCATCCCGACCGTCGCCAAGCGCGGCGCCGCGATCATCGAGGCCCGCGGCTCCTCCTCCGCGGCGAGCGCCGCCTCCGCGACGATCGACGCCGCCCGCGACTGGCTCCAGGGCACGCCCGAGGGTGACTGGGTCTCGATGGCGGTCGTCTCCGACGGCTCGTACGGCGTCCCCGAGGGCCTATCTCCTCCTTCCCCGTCACGACCAAGGACGGCAACTGGGAGATCGTCCAGGGCCTCGAGATCGACGACTTCTCGCGCGGCAAGATCGACGCCAGCACCGCCGAGCTCGCCGAGGAGCGCGAGGCCGTGCAAGGAGCTCGGCCTGATCTGAGCGCCTCCGCGCAGCACGACCCGGAACGTCGTTGTCGTCCACGTGGACGGCAACGACGTTTCTCTTTTCGGGAGCGTTTCTGTGCCGTCCGGATGGGTGCGCACGACAGGCGGTACAGGGCGGCGGGTACACAGGGCCAAGATCGTCCAGGTGCGCAGTTGAGCCCCGCTCGGCGACGAAACAGGGGCTCAGGTCGTCCACGTGCGCAGTCTCGGCCCCGTGGGTCGGTCAGCGCCGCAGTAGGGCGACTCCTGAGGAGGGGGCGGGCGGCGCAGGTCAGCGCACGGTCAGGACGGCTGCTCGGGTACGACGATCGCCAGCACGACCAGGGCCGCCCCGGCGAGGAGCAGCATCACGACGTCGGAGGGCTTGCGGCGTACCCGGAGCATGCCGGCCTTCCGCTCCGGCAGCAGCAGCCGGGCGGCGCCGCCGACGAGCAGGCCGGCGCCCATCCAGATCACGCCGGTGCGCCAGGCGCCGGCGACCGTGATCGCGAGACCGGTCAGGGCGCCGGCCACGACGAGGAGGTACACGGCACCGCCGAAGGTCTGCGGCCGGCGATCCTGGCCTTCCTCGAGGGTCACGCCGAGACGGACTGCTCGGCGGCGTCGACGATGTTCGCGAGGAGCATGGCGCGCGTCATGGGGCCCACGCCACCGGGGATCGGGGAGAGCCAGCCGGCCACGTCGTACACGTCGGGCGCGACGTCGCCGGCGATCTTGCCCTCGGCGTCGCGGGTGATGCCGACGTCGAGCACGGCGGCGCCGGGCTTGACCATGTCGCCGGTGATGATGCCCGGTGACGCCCGCCGCCGCGACGACGATGTCGGCCGCCGCGGGTGTGCGCGGCGAGGTCGACGGTGCCGGTGTGGCAGAGGGTGACGGTGGCGTTCTCGCTGCGGCGGGTGAGCAGCAGGCCGAGCGGGCGGCCGACCGTGATGCCGCGGCCGACGACGCAGACCTCGGCGCCGGCGATCGGGACCTCGTGGCGGCGGAGCAGCTCGACGATGCCGTGCGGCGTGCACGGCAGCGGGCCGTCCTTGCCGAGCACGAGCCGGCCGAGGTTGACCGGGTGCAGGCCGTCGGCGTCCTTGGCCGGGTCGATCAGCCCGAGGATGTGGTTCTCGTCCAGGTGCCGGGCAGCGGCAGCTGGACGATGTAGCCGGTGCAGGCGGGGTCGGCGTTCAGCTCGGCGATCACCTCCTCGACCGCGGACTGCGGCGGCGTCCTCGGGCAGGTCGACCCGGATCGAGGCGATGCCGACCTCGGCGCAGTCGCGGTGCTTGCCGGCGACGTACGAGCGGCTGCCGGGGTCGTCACCGACGAGCACCGTCGCCGAGGCCGGGGACGATGCCCTGCTCACGCAGCTTGGTGACCCGCTCGGTCAGCTCCGCCTTGATCGCGGACGCGGTCTTCTTCCCGTCGAGAATCTGTGCCGTCACGCCGTCCATCCTGTCAGTCTGCCCGGAGCCGAGCGTCAGTGGAAGAAGTGCCGCGTCCCGGTGAGGTACATCGTGATGCCCGCCTTGCGCGCGGCCTCGACGACCTCCTCGTCGCGGACCGACCCTCCGGGCTGCACGACGGCCTTCACGCCGCCGTCGACCAGGATCTGGAGCCCGTCGGGGAAGGGGAAGAACGCGTCCGACGCGGCGACCGAGCCGGCTGCCCGCTCCCCCGCCCGCGCGACGGCCAGCCGGGCCGAGTCGACCCGGTTGACCTGACCCATGCCGACGCCGACCGACGCACCGTCGGAGGCGAGGAGGATCGCGTTGGACTTCACCGACCGGCAGGCCTTCCAGGCGAACGCCAGGTCGGCGAGCACGTCGTCCGTCGGCCGGGTCACCCGCGGCCAGCGTCCACGCGGACGGGTCGTCGCCCCCGCCCTCGACCGAGGCGTCGACGTTGTCGCGGGCCTGGAGCAGGAGCCCACCCGAGATCGGGCGCAGCTCCACGCCGCCCCGCGCCAGGGGGGCGCACTGGAGCAGCCGGATGTTCTTCTTGCCGCTGAGCACCTCGACCGCGCCGTCCTCGTACGCCGGGGGCGACGACGACCTCGGTGAAGATCTCCGCGACCTGCTCGGCCATCGCCATGCTGACCGGCACGGTTCGTCGCGATCACGCCGCCGAACGCCGAGAGCGGGTCGCAGGCGTGGGCCTTGCGGTGGGCCTCGGCGACGTCGGCGCCGACGGCGATGCCGCAGGGGTTCGCGTGCTTGATGATCGCCACGGCGGGCTCGTCGAAGTCGTACGCCGCACGGCGGGCGGCGTCGGCGTCGACGTAGTTGTTGTAGGACATCTCCTTGCCGTGCAGCTGGGTCGCCTGCGCGAGACCAGGCTGCGGGGCGTAGCCGTTGGCGTAGAGGGCCGCGGGCTGGTGCGGGTTCTCGCCGTAGCGCAGCACCGCGCTCTTGTCCCAGGTCGCGCCCATCCACGCCGGGAAGCCGGTGCCGTCGGACGTGTCGGTCAGCACGTTGCCCATCCACGACGCCACCGCCACGTCGTAGGTCGCCGTGTGCACGAACGCCTCGGCCGCGAGGCCCTGCCGCTCCTGCAGGGTGAACCCGCCGCGCTCCACGGCAGCCAGCACGTCGGCGTACCTCGTCGGCGAGGTGACGATCGCGACGCTGGGGTGGTTCTTGGCCGCGGCCCGGACCATCGAGGGGCCGCCGATGTCGATCTGCTCCACGCACTCGTCGGGAGCCGCGCCCGAGGCGACGGTCTCGGTGAAGGGGTAGAGGTTCGACACGACGAGGTCGAAGGGCTCGATCCCGAGCTCCTCGAGCTGCGCCCGGTGCGACTCGAGCCGGAGGTCGGCCAGGATGCCCGCGTGCACCTTCGGGTGCAGCGTCTTGACGCGGCCGTCGAGGCACTCGGGGAAGCCGGTCAGCTCCTCGACCTTGGTCACCGGGACCCCGGCGTCGGCGATCCGGCCCGCGGTCGAGCCGGTCGACACGATCGCGACCCCGGAACGGTGCAGGCCCGTCACGAGCTCCTCGAGCCCGCTCTTGTCGTACACCGACACGAGCGCCCGCTTGATCGGTCGCCTGCCGTCTGGCTGCTGCTGGGTCGTCACGTGCCGAACCGGACCTTCCTGTCGGTGATGGTGAAACCTTCTCGGGCCATCCGGCCCACACAGGTCACGAGCATCTCCCGCTCGGCGACCTTGATGCGTTCGTGGAGCGACTCGACGTCGTCGTCGTCCTCGACCCGGACCACGGTCTGGTCGACGATCGGGCCGGTGTCGACCCCCGCGTCGACGACGAAGAGGGTCGCACCGGTGACCTTGACGCCGTAGGCCGAGCGCGTCGGCGGGACCGTGCATCCCGGGGAACGACGGCGAGAGCGCGGGGTGGGTGTTCACGCAGCGGCCGCCGAACACGTCGAGGAAGGCCTTGCCGGTCAGCTTCATGAAGCCCGCGAGCACCACCAGGTCCGGGTCGTGCTCCTGGCAGGCCTCGGTGAGGGCGCGGTCCCAGTCGTCCCGGGTGTCGTGGTCCTTGACCCTGCGCACGAACGTGGGGATCCCGGCGCGCTCGGCGCGGGCGAGCCCCTCGATGCCGTCCCGGTCCGCGCCCACGGCGACCACGCTGACGCCGTACGCCGGGTCGCGGCTCGCGTCGATGAGGGCCTGGAGGTTGGTGCCGGTGCCTGAGACGAGGACGACGACCCGAGCAGGGCGACGCAAGGGTGGTGTCAGGGGCACGGGCCCAGGCTACCCAGGCCCCGGCCGGTCAGCCTGCGGCGGTCCCCGCGGTGGACAGCTCGGCTCGTGCGCGACGGCGCGCCCGCCACACGGCGAGCACCCCTCCGACCAGGCCGCCCCCGCCGAGCGAGACCGCGGCGGCGAGGAAGGTGCCCGCGGGGTCCGCACCGATGTCGGCCATCCGGCCGGGACCGGCAGCCCCGCCGGCCAGCGAGACGAGGGCGGTCAGCGCAACCGCTGCCAGGAGCCCTGCGGCGAGGCCGCACATCGCGCCGACCTCGAAACGCGCCACGGGGGCGACCCGTGCGGCGAGCACGACACCCACGAGCGCCAGCAGCACCGGCAGGCCCATCAGGGCCGTCGTCCAGGCAGGGGTCGCGCCGTCAGCGGGGAGGGCGGCGAGAAGCGGGAAGGCGGGCACCGGCCCGATCATGACGGCGGTCGGCGAGACGACGGTGCCCGTGCCGATCGCGAAGCCCGGTCCCAGGAGATAGGCGAGGCCCAGCAGCGCCGCGTTGGGCACGAAGAGCACCCCCACCACCGTGTACATCAGCCCGCCGGGCCCGTCTGCGTGCAGCCGCGACAGCACCGTGGCCGCCGTACCGAAGTCCGACACCAGCGCCGCGCCGACCAGGAAGCAGCCCGCGGCGAAGAGCACCAGCAGGGTCGCCGTGGCTCCGGCCAGGACCGACCGCAGCCACACGGGCGACCGTCGCCACAGGGCAGCGCCCTGCCCGGACCCGGCCAGCAGCCCGCCGCCGCCGGCGAGCACCGAGAGCACGAAGCCGCCCAGGAGCGCCTGCGCCGGAGCGGACTCGGCGCGCGGGTGGGCCGCGAGCACCGCCGCGAGGAGGGCGCACACCGCGTAGGTCGCCGCCTGCACGCCGACACCGGTCAGCACCGGCCGCAGGTCCGTCGCGGCGTCGCCGGCGGCCGACGTCGCCGCGGCCCAGACGCCGACCCGGTACGCGACGTAGACGCAGAGCAGGGTGACTCCCAGCGGCAACAGCGTGACCGTGGCCGAGTCGAGGTGGAGGTCGGCACCGTGGGCCATCAGCCACGCGTCGGCGCCGACCCGCATGGCATCACGGGTGTCGCCGTACCTGCCCGCGTCGGCCGCGAACCAGCCCGCCAGCGCGACGCCGATCGCCACGAGCACGGTCGACCCGGCGGAGACCACTCCGCCGACGAACGCGGTGAGCACCAGCGGCCTGCCCCTCGGGCGGCCTCCGGCCGAGGAGGTACGACGGGCAGCGGGGCTCAGCAGGTCGGTCATCACGTCGATCTTCCTCGACCACCCGGGGCCGGTCACGAAGCCACGCCGCGGCGAGGTGCGGCTCACACCGAACCCTCACCGGCGCCCTGCCGGGTTCGCGCCGCGACACCCGGCCCGGTACCGTTCAAGGTTGGTCGGCTAGGGAGGAGGGTGCGGTCCATGCGTGCGGAGGAGCAGTTCGACTCCTTCTATCTCAAGTCCCGGCGTGCCCTCGTCCACCAGACGTTCGCGCTCACCGGGGACCTCGCTGCGGCCCAGCGCGCCGTCCGTGACGCCTACGTCGCCGCGTGGCACCACTGGCGCAAGGTCAAGCACCAGGAGGACCCTCGCGACTGGGTCCGGCCCCGGGCCTGGGCCCAGGCTCAGCGCAGGCACACCGCCCGGCTGTGGCAGCGGACCCGTGACCTCTCCCCCGAGGACCGTGCCGTCCTCGACGCGCTGCACAAGCTCCCGGTCGCCGAGCGCCGTGCCCTGCTGATGGTCCACCTGGCCGGGGTGTCTCTCGAGGTGGGCGCTCGCGACCTCAACGTCACCCCGGAGACGCTCGAGCGCCAGGCCGCCTCGGCCGGCGCCGGGTTCGCGGCGGCGCTCGAGATCGACGAGGACTCGGTCCGCGCCCCTCTCCTGGCCCTCTCCGAGGCGGCGTCGCAGGCCGCGCTGCCCCGGCCGGGGGCGATCCGTCGTGAGGGCCGCAACCGCCGGCGTACCCACTCGGTCGTGGCGGCCGCAGCGGCCTGCTTCCTCGCCGTCGGAGCCGGCGCCTTCGCCCACGAGCCCGCCGGCCAGGCCTCCGAGGCGGGCCCCCTCGTCGCCGTGCCCCAGGAGGAGGACGAGGCCGCTCCCACGAAGCAGAAGGGCATCGACGAGGAGAACACCACGCTGCCCTCCGCCGACGACCTGCTGACCTCGCAGCAGGTGCGGCCGCTGGACACGAAGGCCGCGTGGAAGGTCGTCGAGACCCACGACAACATCGAGGGCGAGGGCATCAACTACGTCTGCCAGCAGGAGCGCTTCGCCGACCCCGAGGGCCTCGCGACCCTGGTGCGGGTGCTGCAGGGCTCGGCCGACCGCCCGGTGCGGTCCGTCGTCCAGGCTGTGGAGATCTCCGAGACCGAGGACGACGCGGCCGCCACGTACAGCACGGTGCTGTCCTGGTTCGCCGGCTGCGCGGGTGGCGACCTCCACCTTGCGCGCGCGTTCGACGTCGGGGGTGTGGGCGACCGGGCCACCCTCCTCGAGCTCGAGTCGTGGGGGCGACCCAGGACGACGCACACGGTGCTCGTCTCCCAGGTCGGGCAGGTGGTCACCACCTCCGACGTCCGGATCGTGAAGGGCGACGCCCCGCGGGCCACCTATGCCGCCAAGGTCCTCGCGGAGGCCAGCCGCTCGATCTGCGAGCGTGCAGGTCGGGACGACTGCGACGAGCGGCCGAGTCTCGAGGCCACGGCACCTGCACCTTCAGGCGAGGCGCCGGGAGTCCTGGCCACCGTGGACATGCCGCCACTCGTCGGCGTCGGTCAGCCCTGGGTCGGCACCTCACCCGAGGCGACCACGAACAACGCGGCAGCGACGTCCTGCGACCGCGCGGACTTCCGCAAGGAGGGGGCGACCCGTACCCGCACCCGCACCTTCCTGCTGGTCCCCGAGGCCCGGATGCCCGACCGGTTCGGCCTCACCGAGACCTACGGCACCTTCAAGTCCGCGAAGGACGCCGCCGCCTTCATGCGCAAGGTCCGAAGCCGCTTCGTGACCTGCGAGGATCGCGACCTGGCCACCGAGGTGCTCAGCCCACGGTCGTTCGACGTCGGCCGTCTCGACGGCTCGACCTGGCGCCTGCGCACGGAGCTGTCGGAGAGCCGGGAGGTGTACTACGACGTGGGCTTCGTCCGCCGCGGCGACGCGGTCGCCCAGCTGACGTTCATCCCGGCCGGGACGGCCGACCTCGAGGACGGTGCCTTCCGCGCCCTGGTGGTCCGGGCCGGTCAGCGACTCGCCGAGCTCGACGAGATCGAGTGAGCACTAAAGTCAGCCCATGACCCAGTCCTCGGCACGGTCCAGGGCGCTCGAGCTCGACGCCGCTGCCCCGCTCCGCGAGCGACGAGAGCTGTTCCACCTCCCCGAGGGCACCGTGTACCTCGACGGGAACTCCCTCGGCGCGCTCCCCCGGTCGGTCCCCGAGCGGATCAACCGGGTGGTCGCCGAGGAGTGGGGCCGCGACCTGATCGCGTCGTGGAACACCGCCGACTGGATCAACCTGCCTCGCCACGTCGGCGACCGGATCGCCCGCCTCCTCGGGCTGCCCGAGAGCTCGGTCTGGGTCAGCGACAGCACGAGCGTGAGCCTGTTCAAGACCATGGTCGCCGCCTGCCGCCTCCGGCCCGGACGCGACGTGATCGTCGTGGAGCGGTCGACCTTCCCCACCGACGGCTACATCGCTGCCAGCGTCGCCCGGATGCTCGACCTGGAGCTGCGCTGGGCGGACTCCGAGCGCGTGGAGGACGCCTTCGACGACCGGGTGGCCCTGGTCTGCCTCACCCACGTCGACTTCCGCACGGGTGCCATGTTCGACGCCGCTGCCGTGACCGCGGCGGCCCACGACGTCGGCGCGCTGATGCTCTGGGACCTCTGCCACTCCGCCGGCGCCGTCCCGGTCGACCTCGTCGCCGCGGGCGCCGACTTCGCCGTCGGATGCAGCTACAAGTACCTCAACGCGGGCCCCGGCTCCCCCGCCTTCATGTACGTCGCACCGCAGCACCAGGACACGATCGACCAGCCGCTCTCGGGGTGGATGGGCCACGCCCGCCCGTTCGACATGGAGCTCGGTTACGAGCCCGTCGCGGGGGTCGGCCGCCTGGCCTCGGGCACCCCGCCGATCCTGGCCCTGTCCGCCCTCGACGCCGCGCTCGACGCGTTCGACGGGGTCGACCCGGCCGACCTCCGCGCGAGGTCGCTGTCCCTGACCGACTACTTCATCGAGCTGGTCGACGTACGCCTGGCCGGGGTGTTCGACGTGGTGACCCCGCGTGAGCACGAGCGACGCGGCAGCCAGGTCTCGCTGCGCCACCCCGACGCCTACGGGATCGTCCAGGCCCTCGTCGCGCGGAAGGTCGTCGGGGACTTCCGCACCCCCGACGTCGCGCGGTTCGGGTTCGCACCGCTCTACGTCACGCACCTGGACGTGTACGACGCGGTCGACCACCTCGTCGCGGTGATGGAGAACAAGGAGTACGCCCGGCCGGAGTACGCCACCCGCAACGCCGTGACCTGAGCTGTGTGACCCACGACCTGTCCAGGGCGGAAACTCGTGACAGATGGGGTGCAACCGAACCCCGACCTGGCGCGTAGAGACACCGAAAGACGACGAAGAGCAGCGACGATCCGGGGGTCAGCACATGGATGCGGAGGAGTTCGACGACTTCTACACCGCGTCCTTCAACCGGCTGGTCGGCCAGGTGTACGCCATGATCGGCGACCGCGACGAGGCGCAGGAATGCGTCCAGGAAGCGTTCGTCCGGGCCTGGTCCCACCGCCGCCAGCTCGAGAAGGCACACGCACCCGAAGCCTGGGTGCGCACCACCGCCTACCGCCTCGCGGTCAGCAGATGGCGACGCACCGTCCGCGCCCGACGCGACCCCGACCGGGCCCTCCAACGACGCGAGAACGCAACCGAGCTCAGCCCCGACCACGTCGCCCTGGTCCGCGCCCTGCGCGACCTCCCCGAGGCCCAGCGCCGCGCGATCGTGCTGCACCACATGTGCGACCTGCCCGTCGCCGAGGTCGCCGCCGAGACCGGCGTACCCGTCGGCACCGTCAAGGCCCGCCTCAGCCGGGGCCGCACCGCCCTCATGTCGCTGCTCGGCGACGGACCCGCCGACGACCTGGAAGGAGTGAGCCATGCGTGACCCCCTCGACGAGCTGAAGAACCTCAGCAGCAGCCTGGACGCACGCCCGCTGCCACCGGCAGAGGTCCGCCGCCGCGGCAACCGGATGCGCCGGCGCCGCACCCTGGGCCAGGCAGTGGCGGCGGCAGCAGCCGTAGCGGTCGTCGTCTCGGGCGGCGCCTTCGCCGCGGGGAACCTCACCGATGCCACACCCCCTCCTCCGGGCCCGGCAAGCCAGCGCCCCACCCCGACGCAGGAGCCCACGCCGGAGAACGTGGACTGGGTCACCACGGTGCCCGACGACCTCGGTCAGGCGCTCTTCGACAGCCTCCCCGACCCCGTCGAGGGCGAGGACACGTACACCTTCGCCGGCAAGAAGACCCCCTGGAAGGCGCTCCCCTGCGGCGAGGTCGACGAGGACGCCTTTCCGACGCTGGGCGAGACGTGGCACCCCGGGCTCGACGACAAGCGCACCGACCAGAGGTTCCACCTCATCGAGCCGCCGGCCGAGGCCCACGCACGCCAGCTCGTCGTCTACCGCGACGGCGAGACCGCGACCTCGGTCGTCGAGGCGATCCGTGAGCAGACCGAGAGCTGTGGCCCCCTGGAGTCGATACCCGGGGCCGCCGAGTTCCGCTGGTCGGCCAGGCCGTTCGACTTCGGGGGCGACGAGGGGCTGCTCCTCGCAGGCGGCGAGTTCGCTCTCGACTCCGACGCACGTGGTGTGGGCCGGCAGCTCATCGGCCTCGTCAGGCAGGGGAACGCCGTCCTCACGGTCACTCTCTCCGATGAGTCGTCGTCACCGCTCGAGGACCTGACCGAGCCCGACGCCGCCCGGGTCGTGGAGCTGGCCACGCGCTTCGCCGGCGAGATGTGCGTCTTCGCGGCCGAGGGCTGTGGAGAGCCACCCGCCCCCGAGCAGCCGGACGAGACCGAGGCAGCGGCACAGCTGCCTTACATGATCGGTCCCGACCAGCTCCGGGACACGACCGGCGTCAAGGGCTGGGAGGTCGTGGAGGACGGCTTCGGACCGCCCATGGTCTGCGCGGAGGACTCCACCGAGGCCTTGGCCGGAGACCGCACGAGCACGATGCACTTCGCGGTGACCCTGCGCCAAGGCGTGCGGGCCATGGCGACCGCCACCGTGCTCGACTTCAGCCCGAGCACCTGGAAGACCCGAGGCTACGACCTCGCGGCGGACTGGCTCACGACCTGTGACGACCCCGTCGACCGGGAACACGGCATCTTCTCCGCCGGCGAGGCCTACGGCGAGGTGCACCGCGGCGAGACGGCCCACGGACCCTGGGTCTGGAGGACGGTGATGAGCAGCGCCCCGGAGATCTGCGTGGAGTGCGACGCGGCCTGGAACAACCACCAGGCAGTCGCGCTCGGCGGCGACCGGCTCGTGATCCTCCAGGTCTCCTACAGCGGCGACATGCAGGGCTCGGTCGACGAGGACTCGAGCCCGATGCCGAAGCTGCTGGACGTGGCCGCCGGCCTGGCCGCGAAGGGCGGCCTCCACCCCGACGACGCCAAGGAGAAGGCCGAGCTCCTCACCCTCGGACCGGGAGCCCTTGGCCCGATCGGCCTGGGCATGTCCCTGGCGGACCTCGAGTCCGGAGACCTCGTGCGCGGGACCCCGGAGAGCTGCGAAGGGTTCGACGCCACGGCGCTCGAGGGGCGCATCGACGGCTACGCGTCACAGACCTGGGGCGTCGAGGCGATCTTCGCCCGGCCGCCGGTCCGGACGCCGGAGGGCATCGGTTTCGACTCGACGAGGGCCGAGGTCGAGGAGGCGTACGGCGACCTCACCCCCAGCTCGGTGCGTCAGGGCTGGCTCGCCCCGGTCCCCGGCAGCTCAGGCCGGAGCTACTCCTTCGACTGGGACGTCGACGGGAAGATGACCGAGATGGCCTTGCTCCTCGACAACGGCGACTGCTTCGACTGACCCGTGCCCCGCCGAGCTGGCCGGGCCGGCGGGCGGAGCCGGCAACGATGCAGCAGGAGAGACGAAGACCGCCGCACTCCGAGGAGTACGGCGGCCTTCGTGTCGCGCTGGGTGGTGCCTTGCGTCAGAGGTTCTCGAGGACCTCACGCATGAGCTGAGCGGTCTCGGACGGCGTCTTGCCGACCTTGACGCCCACGGCCTCGAGGGCCTCCTTCTTGGCCTGCGCGGTGCCCGAGGAGCCCGACACGATGGCGCCGGCGTGGCCCATGGTCTTGCCCTCGGGAGCGGTGAACCCGGCGACGTAGCCGACGACCGGCTTCGTCACGTTGTCCTTGATGTACTCCGCGGCCCGCTCCTCGGCGTCGCCGCCGATCTCGCCGATCATCACGATCGCGTCGGTCTCCGGGTCGTCCTGGAACGCCTGGAGGCAGTCGATGTGCGTCGTACCGATGATCGGGTCACCGCCGATGCCGACGGCGGAGGAGAAGCCGTAGTCACGCAGCTCGTACATCATCTGGTAGGTCAGCGTGCCGGACTTCGACACGAGACCGACCCGGCCGCCCTTGCTGATGTCGGCGGGGATGATGCCGGCGTTGGACTTGCCGGGGCTGATCAGGCCGGGGCAGTTGGGGCCGATGATGCGGGTCGTGCCCTTGGACTGCGCGTACGCGAAGAACTCCGCGGTGTCGTGCACGGGCACGCCCTCGGTGATCACGACGACGAGCGGCATGCCCGCGTCGACGGCCTCGATGACCGCAGCCTTGGTGAAGGCCGGCGGCACGAAGACCACCGACACGTCGGCGCCGGTGGCGTCCATCGACTCCTTCACGGAGCCGAAGACGGGGACCGAGGTGCCGTCGAAGTCGACGCTCTCCCCCGCCTTGCGCGGGTTCACGCCGCCGACGATGGTGGTGCCCGAGGCGATCATCCGGCGGGTGTGCTTCTGGCCCTCGGAGCCGGTCATGCCCTGGACGACGACCTTGCTGGACTCGTTCAAAAAGATTGCCATGTCTCTTGCCCCTACTTCGCAGCCAGCTCGGCGGCGCGGTCAGCCGCACCGTCCATCGTGTCGACCATGGTGACCAGCGGGTGGTTCGCCTCGTTCAGGATGCGGCGACCCTCCTCCACGTTGTTGCCGTCGAGGCGCACGACGAGCGGCTTGTTCGCCTCGTCGCCGAGCATCTCGAGGGCGTGCACGATGCCGTCGGCGACCGCGTCGCAGGCGGTGATGCCGCCGAAGACGTTCACGAACACGCTCTTGACCTGCGGGTCGTTGAGGATGATGTGCAGGCCGTTCGCCATGACCTGGGCCGAGGCACCGCCACCGATGTCGAGGAAGTTCGCCGGCTTCACGCCGCTGTGCTTCTCACCGGCGTAGGCGACGACGTCGAGCGTCGACATGACCAGGCCCGCGCCGTTGCCGATGATCCCGACCTCGCCGTCGAGCTTGACGTAGTTGAGGCCCTTCTCCTTGGCCTCGGCCTCGAGGGGGTCGGCCGCGGCCTTGTCCTCGAACTGCGCGTGGTCCTCGTGGCGGAAGTCGGCGTTCTCGTCGAGGGTGACCTTGCCGTCGAGCGCCTCGAGGTGGCCGTCACCGAGGCGGACGAGCGGGTTGACCTCGACGAGGGAGGCGTCCTCCTTGATGAAGACGTCCCACAGCTTCTTGATGACGTCCTTCGCCTCGTCGGCGACCTCGGCCGGGAAGCGGGTGGCGGCGACGATCTCCGCTGCCTTGGCGTCGTCGACGCCGGTGCCGGGGTCGATCGAGATCTTCGCGACGGCGTCGGGGTTGGTCCTCGCGACCTCCTCGATCTCGACACCGCCCTCGATGCTCGCGATGCAGAGGTAGTTGCGGTTGGCCCGGTCGACGAGGAAGGAGAAGTAGTACTCCTCCGCGATGTCGGCGGTCGGCGCGACCAGGACGCGGTGGACCGTGTGGCCCTTGATGTCCATGCCGAGGATGTCCCGCGCACGGGCAACGGCCTCGTCGGGGGTCTCGGCCAGCTTCACGCCGCCCGCCTTGCCGCGGCCGCCGGTCTTCACCTGCGCCTTGACGACCACGCGGCCGCCGAGCGACTCGGCTGCTGCGGCGGCGTCCTCGGCCTTCTCCACAACACTGCCGAGAGTGACCGGCACGTCATGCTTCGCGAAGAGCTCCTTCGCTTGGTACTCCATCAAGTCCACGGTTAGGCCCGTCCTATTCGGTTTCCCTCATCTCCCCTGCGGCGCGCGACTCAGCCGGTGAGCACACAGGGGGCGGATTTTCCTTGGCCGACCATAGACCTGTAACCGGCGTCACCACCACGTAGGGTCCGTCACACCCCTCTACCCCGGGACCTCGCCCAGCACACCTGCCGACGGCCTCAGGGCAGGGTCCCGCTGGCCGGCCGAAGCCCGGTCAGGATCTCGCGCGAACGCCCGCCTGGCCGCTCACGACCGGGCGGCCAGCGCCCTTCCGGCGTACTTCGGCTTGAGGCGACCGGACTCCGCGAGCCAGACGACCGTGTCGCGCACGCTCTTCTCGAACGGCACGGGCTCGACGCCGAGGCCGGCTCGGGCCGGGGTGTCGTCGAAGACGGTCGCGCAGGCGTTCAGCGCCGCCCCTTCGGGGTCGGCCGGGTAGTGCCACCTGTCGGGCAGCGGACGCTGGAGCAGCGACATCGCTCGCGCGACCGGCACCACGACAGCCGCAGGCTGGATCAGCCGGGGCAGGCGCCTTCCGGTGACCGCCTCGGCCGTGCCGTAGTACGTCTCGCCGTCCACGGCATCGCCGGGCACGACGTACCGCTTCGGCCCCTGGCCGCGCTCGAGGGCGGCGAGCACGGTGTCCGACACCGTCCGCACGTCGACGGAGTGCATGCGTCCCGTCGGCCACAAGGGGAATCGGCCGAGCAGGACCCAGCGCAGCCGTTCGCTCTGCTCGCCGCGGTAGGGGTCGTGCGGCCCGTACACCGACCCCGGGTAGACGGTCACCACCGGCGCCCCGTCGGCCTGCAGCCGCCGCGCCACGATCTCGGAGGCGACCTTCGACTGCGTATACGGCCAGTCAAGGGTGCTGAGCGGCAGGTCGGGACCGCTCCCGTCGGGTCGGGTCAACGCGACCGTGCTCGAGATGTGCACCACCGGGTCGAGCCCGCGCTCGACCGCCGCGGTGAGCACGGTCTCGGCGGCCCGGGCGTTGGTCTCGCGGATCTCCCCTGCGCGACCGGCGTTGAGCGAGAAGACCGCGGCGGCGTGCACGACGGCGTCGCACCCGTCGAGGGCCACTGCGACGGAGGCCGCGTCGAGGGCGTCGCCCACGACGACGTCGTCGATGTGTACGTCGAGGGGCGCCATCGTCGTGGCCACCTGCGCGGGGCGTCGCACGAGGAGACGGACGTCGTGGCCCGCCTTGACGAGGGCGGCCGCGATGTGGCCGCCGACGAAGCCCGTTCCACCAGTGACGAGAACCTTCATGACCACGTTGTACTCGCGGGCCGATCGGGCGCGCCAGACCGATCCGAGCCTGGACCTGACCAGGCCTCTGGCCCGGAAGGACTAGGGAGTCAGGCCTCGACGCCCGTGGTGTCGGCGACGTTCGCGCGCACCCACTCGACGATCTCGGTGGTGGTGGCGCCGGGGGTGAACACCTTCGCGACCCCGGCCTGCTCGAGCAGCGGGATGTCGCCCTCGGGGATGATGCCGCCGCCGAAGACGACGATGTCGCGGGCGTCGCGCTCGTCGAGAAGCTCGATCACGCGCTTGAACAGCGTCATGTGGGCGCCCGAGAGGACCGAGAGACCGATCACGTCGGCGTCCTCCTGGATGGCGGTCTCCACGATCTGCTCCGGCGTCTGGTGCAGGCCCGTGTAGATCACCTCGTTGCCGGCGTCGCGAAGTGCACGCGCGACGACCTTCGCACCGCGGTCGTGCCCGTCGAGCCCGGGCTTGGCCACCACGATCCGGATCGGAGCCACCATCAGAACTGCCACCACCTTGGGACTGTGCCGGGGTGGGCAGCTGCCGGTCGGGCAGTGGCCACCTCGGGCGCGAGATCTCTTGGCCGCAGGGTATCCGACGTTTCTCCGCAGCCGACTAGACCGGCGGTTGACGAGACGTGACGCCGGGAAACCTGCCCCGTTAGAAGAACCGGAAAATAAGACGAAGAGGACGAATGACGAGGAGGCCCCGGGCCGAAGCGGAGGTGAACGCCGCGGAAACCGGGGTGGGACACGCGGGGCCGAGGGTCGGCTCGTGTGACCTGGTCCACAAGTAAGGTGGCCCAGCACCCCATGCCATGACTAGTCCGTTATGGTGGGGCGTTGCGTGCACATTCGACGTAAGGACACCGTTTCGTGGCAAACCACCGCGCACCGAGGCGCCCAGCTTCGCGCACCGGCACCACCGACGGCACGTCTCTGTCCGAGACCACCGCCGAGATCCCGGCCGTAGCGCCTGTCTCCGCCCCGGGCAAGCGCAAGGCCGTCAAGCCGACGCGAGCGTCCCGTACCCTCCCCCGTCGCACGCAAACCCCCTCTCCTCTCGGAGCCCCGGCTGCGGCTCGCGTCGGAGCTCCGACTGCGGCTCGCGCCCACTCCGGAAGCCGCAAGCCGTTCTTCCCGCTCCTCCCCTCTGCCCCCACCGCCGTCGGTGCGGCCGCCCTCGTCATCGCGGCCACCGGTGCCATCACGGTCACCGACGGCGCCGGCGAGCTGGCCGCGGCGGAGAGCACCAAGATGTTCACGCCGGCGAGCGCCCTCACCGGCACCAGCGAGGCGACCTCCAACCTCGAGCTCGACAGCCGGATGCAGGCCGTCAGCCGTGACACGCACCGCGCGGCCCTCGAGGACGCCGCCGACGCCGACCTCCAGGACGCTGTCGAGGCGCAGGCCGAGGAGCGCAACGCGGCGCTCGCCGCCCTCGCCGCGAGCGCCGAGAAGTACGCCGGCCAGATCGCGGCCAACGCCTGGCAGCTGCCGCTCGGCGGCTACCGCCTGACTGCCCGGTTCGGCTACTCCTCGAGCCTGTGGGCCAGCACCCACACCGGTCTCGACTTCGCCGCCCCTTACGGCACGCCGGTCGTCGCGGTGGCCAACGGCGTGGTCCGCTCCGCCTCCTACGACGGCTCCTACGGCAACAAGATCGTGCTCGCGCTCGAGGACGGCACCGAGATCTGGTACTGCCACCTCTCATCGTTCAGCGTCAACGTCGGCGAGACGGTGCGCGGCGGCGAGCAGCTCGGCGCCGTGGGCTCGACGGGCAACTCCACCGGCGACCACCTGCACCTCGAGGTGCGGCCCGGTGCCGGTGACCCGGTCGACCCGTACGCCGCTCTCCTGGCTCACGGCCTCGCCCCGTAAGACCTGAGAACACCGTTCGAGCCCATCACCTTCCCGGCGGTGGGCTCGATGCTTTTCACGTCCTTCCGCGGTGGGGCGTGTGTCGGGAGCGCAGGTGACGGGCGGAGCGATTCAATGACGCCATGACGACGCTCACCTGGTCAGGCTGCCGGAACGTCCGTGACCTCGGCGGCCTGCCGACCCGGGACGGGCGCGTGGTCCGCCCACGGCGCCTGGTGCGCTCCGACAACGTGGCCGGCCTCGACGACAGCGGCTATCGAGCACTGCTCGCCTACGGCGTGGCGCGGGTCGTCGACCTCCGCGGTGGTGTTGCCGGCGAGCCCGAGCCCAGCACCCCGTCCCAGGACCGTCTGGTCGTGAGCGTGCCGTGGATCGACCCGGAGCGGGACCACGAGCGCGATCCGGAGGCGGAGTCGACGCTGGCCGACGTCTACCGCGGCAGCCTCGACCGCAACGTGCGCCGGGTCGCCGCCGTGGTGCGCACGTTCCTCGACGCGCCCTCGGGTCCGGTGGTGCTCCACTGCGCGGCCGGCAAGGACCGCACCGGGATGGCGGTCGCCCTGCTGCTCGAGGCGGCCGGCGTCCCGCGCGAACACGTCGTGGCGGACTACGCCCTCAGCGAGGAGGCGCTCGGCATCCCGGCCGTGCTGGCCGACCACCCGGGACCGCCCGAGGCCCGGGCGCACGCGGAGAAGCACTGGCGCACCCGGCCGGCCACGATGGCAGCCGCGCTGGGGCATCTCGACGCGTCGTACGGCGGGGTGGTGGGCTACCTGCGCGGGCCCTGCGGGCTCACCGGCGACGAGGTCGGGGCCGTGCGGGACCGACTCACCCGACCGTAGACGTGCATCGACCGGTCAGAGCTTCTCGACCGGCGCGTAGCGCAGCAGCAGGCGCTTGACCCCTCCGGAGCCGAAGTCGATCGAGGCGACGGCGTTCTCCCCTGCGCCGTCGAGCGACACGACGCTCCCCATGCCGAAGCTGTCGTGAACCACCCTGTCGCCGGGCGCGAGCGAGGGGATCTCCCGGCTCACCTTCGCCTTCGCGGAGGAGTCGGCCCGGATCGCGGCGGTGCCGAAGCGACGTACCGCGCCGGCGGCACGCTGCGGCAGGGACGGCGCAGCCTGACGGTTCCACGAGGTCTGTGCGGCCTCGGTGCGGCGCCAGTCGACCAGGTCGACCGGGAGCTCGTCGACGAACCGTGACGCAGGGTTGTGTGAGGGGGCTCCCCACGCCGATCGGACCACGGCGCGTGAGACGTAGAGGCGCTCGCGGGCGCGGGTGAGCCCGACGTAGGCGAGCCGGCGCTCCTCCTCCAGCTCGGTCTGGTCTCCGAGGGAGCGCATGTGGGGGAAGACGCCGTCCTCGAGCCCGGTGAGGAAGACCACCGGGAACTCCAGGCCCTTGGCGGTGTGGAGCGTCATCAGCGTGACCACCCCCGAGTCGTCGCCCTCCTCGGGCTGGTCGGGGATCTGGTCGGAGTCGGCGACGAGCGCGACCCGCTCGAGGAAGTCGCCCAGCCCGGCCCCGGTGTCCTCCGGGGAGTCGGCGAACTCGCGGGCCACGGCCACGAGCTCGGCGAGGTTCTCCACCCTGGTCTCGTCCTGCGGGTCGTCGGACTCCTCGAGCTCCTTGAGGTAGCCGCTGCGGGCGAGCACCTGCTCGAGGACCACGTCCGGCCGCTCCCCCGCGTCGACCATCGACTGGAGCTCCTCGACCATCGCCACGAACGAGCGGATGCAGTTGAGCGAGCGGCTGGCGATGCCGGGGGCCTCCTCGGCCCGCCGCAGCGCCTCCCAGAACGAGACCCGCTCGCGCTGCGCGAGGGCCTGGACGCAGGCCTCGGCGCGGTCGCCGATGCCTCGCTTCGGGACGTTGAGGATGCGGCGCAGCGAGATCTCGTCGGCGGGGTTGACCAGCATCCGCAGGTAGGCCAGCGCGTCCTTGACCTCCTTGCGCTCGTAGAAGCGGACACCCCCGACGACCTTGTAGGGCAGGCCGACGCGGATGAAGACCTCCTCGAACACACGCGACTGCGCGTTGGTCCGGTAGAACACCGCGACGTCGCCGGGACGGGCCTTGCCGCCGTCGGTGAGCCGGTCGACCTCCTCGGCGACGAAGCGCGCCTCGTCGTGCTCGTCGTCGGCGACGTACCCGACGAGCGGCTCGCCCTCGCCCGCGTCGGACCAGAGGTTCTTGGGCTTCCGGCCGGCGTTCTTGCTGATCACCGAGTTGGCGGCGGTGAGGATGGTCTGGGTGGAGCGGTAGTTCTGCTCGAGCAGGATGGTCCGGGCCTCGGGGAAGTCCTCCTCGAAGGCCAGGATGTTGCGGATGTTGGCACCACGGAAGGCGTAGATCGACTGGTCCGCGTCGCCCACGACCATCAGCTCCGACGGCTCCACACCGGGAGTTCCTCCTCCGTCGCCCTCGCCGACGTGGCCGCAGAGCTCCCGGATCAGGGCGTACTGCGCATGGTTGGTGTCCTGGTACTCGTCGACGAGCACGTGCCGGAACCGCCTGCGGTAGGTCTCCCGGACCTCGGGGAACGCCTGCAACAGGTGCACCGTCGTCATGATCAGGTCGTCGAAGTCGAGCGCGTTGGCCTCGCGCAGGCGCCGCTGGTAGATGGCGTAGGCCTCGGCGTAGGTCTCCTCGAGGTGGTTCTTGGCGTTCTTGGCCGCCTGCTCCTCGTCGACGAGCTCGTTCTTGGCGTTGGAGACCCAGTTGAGCACCGCGCGGGGCTGGTACCGCTTCGGGTCGAGGTCGAGGTCGCGAAGGACCAGCGTCATCAGCCGCTTGGAGTCCGCCGCGTCGTAGATCGAGAACGACGACTTGTAGCCGAACCTGTCGATCTCCTTGCGCAGGATGCGCACGCAGGACGAGTGGAAGGTGGAGACCCACATCAGCCGGGCCCGACGACCGACGAGCTCCTCGACCCGCTCACGCATCTCGGCGGCGGCCTTGTTGGTGAACGTGATCGCGAGGATCGAGCCCGGGTGGGCGTTGCGCTCGGAGATCAGCCAGGCGATCCGCCGGGTCAGCACCCGGGTCTTCCCCGACCCAGCGCCGGCGACGACGAGCAGCGGTGTGCCTGCGTGGACGACGGCCTGGCGCTGCGGCTCGTTGAGACCCTCGAGCAGCTCGTCGGGCGACGGCGTACGACGGCGCCGCTCACCGCTCTCGGACTCCCGCCCGTCGTGGTCGGAGGACGCCTCGGCGGCACGCGAAGGAGCAGGGGCCTGGGGAATCGGGAACAGCGCACTCATGTCCCGGCCAGCCTACGTCCGATCACCGACACCGACCGACCGCGTCCTCGTGCCGTCTCTCACGCCGGACGCGCCACCCCTCAGGGCAGACGGGCCCGCCCTTGCCGTGATCGGGCGCCCCGGTCGACGCGCATCGCGACCGCTCCGAAGCCCACCCGGTCACCGGGCCGCACGGCCACGGCTCTCCTGATCCGGATCCCGTTCACGCGGGTCCCGTTCGTCGACCCGAGGTCCTCGAGGAACCACTGGTCGCCGAACAGCCTGAGCACGGCGTGGAGACGCGAGACGGTGGGGTCGACGAGGACGAGGTCACGGTCGCGGTGCCTGCCGACGGTCAGAACCGGCTGATGTGGCAGCGGCAGGATCAACAGGGGCAGCCGCGGCGACCTGCCGCCTGCGCCCAGCTGTCGAGGCAGCCGGCTGAGCGACGTACGCACCGCCGTGTAGACGCCGTGCGACCTGCCGCCGGGGAGGTCGACCAGGAGGTCGTCGAGGGCCTTCCGCTCACGCGCGCGCAGCGCCTGGTCCACCCGGCGCACGAAGCTCTCGTGAGACAGGCGG
Organism: uncultured Actinomycetota bacterium; assembly: GCA_963701425.1. Lineage (GTDB taxonomy): Bacteria > Actinomycetota > Actinomycetes > Propionibacteriales > Nocardioidaceae > Nocardioides_C. The sequence continues at coordinate 1,422,821 of CAVPAG010000018.1, forward strand.
CCCTCGACGGCGGAGTCGCGGAGCAGCCGCAAGGCTCGTTCGCGGTCGGCGTCCGACGCCCGGAACGAGGAAGGCCTCGGCCCCGTGTCCCTCATGCACAGAGGCTAGCCGCGGCAGGGCTCCTGCGGCAGTCCCCAGGTCGGACCGCCCGGTCCGAGAACACGGCCGGCGCGGGCGTCAGCGCCGAGCGGTCACCAGAAGACGGCGACGCCGATGTTGAGCAGGGTCAGGCCCATGAGGCCGAAGAACAGGCCGTTCGGGATGGAGGTCTTCTTGCGGTTGGCGAGGACGAGGACGGCGATCACGATCGCGACGAGGAGCTTCACGCCGATCTTGACGTTGTCGACCTCCTTGTCCATGCCCTCCAGCACCCCGACGAGGAGGAGGCCGGTGACGACCTGGGTGAGGATGCCGTGCAGCACGGCGTTGTTCACCACTCGCGGGTCGGACTTGATCTGCACGAACAGCCCGCCGAAGAGTGCAGCGAGGCCTACGAAGTGCAGGAAGACGAGGATGTCGCGCAGGATCTCCATGCGCACATCCTCACAGAAGCCGCCTGTCGGACGCCCAGCGGGTGAGCTCGTGACGCGAGGACAGCTGGAGCTTGCGCAGCACGCTCGAGACGTGGGTCTCCACGGTCTTGACGGAGATGAACAGCTCGGAGGCGACCTCCTTGTAGGCGTACCCGCGCGCGATCAGCCGCATCACCTCCCGTTCCCGCTCGGTCAGCCGGTCGAGGTCCTCGTCCACCTGCGCCACCTCGATGGTCCCCGCGAACGCGTCGAGCACGAACCCGGCCAGGCGGGGTGAGAAGACGGCGTCCCCGTCCGCGACCCGGTCGATCGCGCTGACCAGCTCGGGGCCGGTGATCGACTTGGTGACGTAGCCGCGCGCACCTCCTCGGATCGTGCCGATGACGTCCTCGGCGGCGTCGGAGACGCTGAGCGCGAGGAACTTCGTCTCGGGCACGCGCGGGGACGACCCGGCGCATCACCTCGACCCCGCCGCCGCCGGGAAGGTGTACGTCGAGCAGCACGACGTCCGGGCGCGAGGCGGCCACCACCGCGACCGCCTCGTCGACGTCGGCCGCCTCGCCCACGACCTCGACCGCGGAGGCGATCTCGGCACGGACGCCGGTGCGGAACATCGCGTGGTCGTCGACGATGACGACCCGTCGGCGTGGGCTGGCCTCGTTCATCGGCTCTCCTCGGTTCGGTGCGGAAGCGGCATGGACAGGCGGACCTCGGTCCCGTCGCCGTGGGCGGAGCGGACCGAGGCGGCGCCGCCGTGGCGCTGCATGCGGTCGACGATGCTCCGGCGTACTCCGAGGCGGTCCTCCGGGACCTCGTCGGGGTCGAACCCGCGGCCCCGGTCGCGGACGAACACCTCGACCTGGTCGGCGGTCGTCTCGGCGTAGACGTCGACCTTGTCCGCGCCGGCGTGCTTCGCCGCGTTGACCATCGCCTCCCGGGCTGCGAGGACGAGGGGGCGCGCCTCCTCGGTCATGGCGGCGTCGCCGACCGTGACCACCTCGACCGGGGTCCCGTGGGTGTCCTCCACCTCGGCGGCCGCGGACCGGAGCGCGCCGGCCAGCGTGGTGTCGGCCGCGGCGCTGTCGCCGTACAACCAGGCTCGGAGGTCGCGCTCCTGGGCCCGGGCCAGCGTGGCGACCGCCCGTGAGTCCTCGGCGTGCTTCTGGATCAGGGCGAGGGTCTGGAGGACGGAGTCGTGCAGGTGGGCCGCGACATCGGCGCGCTCCTGGGAGCGGACCCGGGCGGCGCGCTCCTCGGTGAGGTCGGAGGCGAGCCGGAACAGCCACGGCCCGACGGTCAGGGCGAGACCCAGCATGCCGAGGCCCCCGGCGACCAGCACGTCGCGAGCGACCCCCGCCTGGTCGGTCTGCACGGCGAACAGCACCAGCGCCGACGCGAGCAGGGCGACGCCCGCGGCCAGCCGGGCGTAGGACGAGACGCCGCCCTTGCCGAGGACGGCCCGGACCGGGTCGATCCGGCTGGTCGTGTCGGCCCACCGCTCACGCTGGGCCTCGTCGGCCTGGCGCCAGAGCACGGCGAGGCCGACGACGCCGAGCAGGATCGGCCAGAACACGAAGCCGATGCCCACGAACGACTGCACGAGGACGACCACGCCCAGCGCGACGGCGGTCAGCGCCACCAGCCAGCCGTTGTCCTCCAGGCGGGAGGTGCGTCCGGGCCGCTTCCCCTGGCGGGAGGCGGCCTCGAGGCCCGGGGCGTCGGCGTGGAACCTCGCGTCGCTCGGCAGGATCATCCAGAGGCCGGCGTACATCGCGACGCCGAAGCCGCCGAGCAGCGAGGTGAGCACGAACGCCAGGCGGACCGTCGTCACGTCGACGCCGAGGTGGTCGGAGAGGCCGGCGGCCACCCCGCCGAGGACGCGCCCGTCGGTGCGGCGGGTGGCCCTGCGGGCAACCGGGTGCGGCTCACGGTCCGCGACGTTGCTGGTCATCGCCCCAATCGTCACACAGGGCACAGGCGCGAACCATGAGTTTCGACCCTGACCGGACCCTGGTCCGACCCCCGGAGCACCCCTGACCCGGTGGGACCGAACGCCTCCCCGAATCAGGGCCTTCCCCGATGGCGGCGGCTCCGCCCGAGGAGAAGGATCGAGCCATGACAGAAACACCGCAGCAGGACCGCGTCGACACCGACCACCTGCGTGACTACAGCCAGCTGCGCCGCAGCGTCACCGACCGCAAGGTGGCCGGTGTCGCGGGCGGTCTCGGCCGGCACCTCAACATCGACCCGACCATCCTGAGGGTCGCCTTCGTCGTTCTCGCTCTCTTCGGCGGCGCAGGGTTCCTCCTGTACGGCGCCCTCTGGCTGTTCGTGCCGGAGGAGGGCCAGGACGAGGCCGTCGTCTCGACCAGCCCCAGCACCCGCAACGCGCTCCTGATCGTGGCCGCCGTCCTGGCCGGCCTGCTGCTGGTCGGCGACAGCTGGGGCGGGCTCGGCTTCCCGTGGCCGCTGGCCCTCATCGCCCTCGTCCTCTTCATCGTCTTCATGAATCGAGACAAAGCAATGAGCTCACAGGACTCCCCACAGCAGCCGTGGACCGGCGGCGTGACCGGCGGGGCCCCCGTGGCCGCCGACCAGACCGACGGCACCAGCGGCGAGACCATGACGATGCCGCCGTCGGCGCCGTACTCGGGCACCGTTCCGCCGGAGGGGCCCTACTCGGGTCCCGTCCCGCCGTCGGCCGCCCCCTACCCGGTCCAGCAGCCGCCTGCTCCGCGCCCCGACCGCGGCCCGAAGCTGTTCTGGTTCACGCTCGCACTGCTGGCGGTCGCGCTCGGCGCGCTCGGTCTGTACGACGTGACCGTGGGTGGTGTCGCCGACGCGGCCTACCCGGCACTGGCACTCGCGATCATCGGCGGGATGCTCGTGGTGGGTGCGTGGTTCGGCAGGCCCGGCGGGCTGATCGCGATCGGCGATCGTCTCCGCGATCGCACTGCTCGGCACCTCGGTGGCGGAGCCGCGCTTCGACGGTGACCGCCGGCAGGTCGAGACGCCGACCATCGCCACCCAGGTCGAGGACAGCTACTTCGTCCCCGCCGGGTCGCTGCACCTCGACATGAGCAACATCCGTGACATCGAGCGGCTCGACGGCCGGGAGATCGACCTCGAGGCGAACGCCGGCGAGATCATCGTGACCCTGCCCGAAGGAGTCGACGCCACCGTCGACGCGGACGTCTCCGTGGCCGGTGAGGTCACCGTCCTCGGGGACACCCGCGGTGGCACCGGCGTCTCGATCGAGCGCACGATCGACGGTGGCGAGGACGCCCCCGAGATCGACCTGAACCTTGACCTGCTGCTCGGCAGCATCGAAGTGAGGCAGTGATGAGTACTCCCCGAACCCACCCGCTCAACGTCAGCTACCTGGTCGTCGGCCTGGTCTTCCTGGGCCTCGCCTCCTCGTGGGCCCTCAAGGAGGCGGGCGTGGTCGACCTCGCCGAGGTCCGCTGGCTCTTCCCGCTGACCCTCGTGCTGGCCGGAGTCATCGGCCTGGTGGCCATGGCCGCGAAGGGCCTCTCGCGACGAGACTCCGAGCACGACACGACCTACCCGACCTACGACTCGACGTACGACAGCACTGAAGGAGAAGACCGATGACCCAGCCGATGACCCCTCCCCCGTCCTCCCCGGCACCGAAGCGGCTGGCCCGCAGCCGTGACGACCGGTGGATCGCCGGAGTCTGCGGCGGGTTCGCCCGCTACCTCGGCGTGGACAGCAACCTCGTCCGGCTGATCGTGGTGCTCGGCACCATCATCGGCTTCGGCTCCCTCGCGGTCGCCTACGTCGTCGCGTGGATCCTCATGCCGGAGGAGTGAGCCAGCCACTCCTCGCGAGCGGCAACCGCTGTGTCGGGGTGGTCGGAGAAGACTCCGTCCACCCCGGCCGCGAAGAAGTCCGCGTACTCCTCGTAGGCGTCGCCCTTGGCCTGGGGGTCGACGCCGTTCCAGTAGTTACGGGCCATGAACATGTTCTCGTCGCGCATCGTCCACACGTGGACGTCGAGACCGACCGCGTGGGCGTCGTCGACGAGGGCGCTCGGCTCGGTCGTCTCGCCGGCCGCGTTGCGCGGCAGCACCAGGTCCTTGTTCGCCCCCACCGCGTCGGCGTAGGTCGAGATCTCACGCAGACCCTCCGGCGTCACCAGGTCCGCGTACGTGCGGTCGTCACCCGAGGCCTGGAAGTCGTACGGCGCTCCTGAGGCATCCACGAGCTGGACGAGCGGGACCCTGACCTGGTCCGCCAGCGCTTTGAGGTTCCCGGTCTCGAAGGACTGGATGAAGACCTCGGCGTTGGGCCGGTCGAGATGGTGGGCGCGCAGCGCGTCGACCAGGGGCTCCTCGAGGCCGAGGCCGATCTCCCGGAAGTACGTCGGGTGCTTGGTCTCCGGGTAGACGCCGACGACCTCGCCGCGACGCCGGCTCTCGCGGGCGACCAGGTCGAGGACCTCCTCGAAGGTGGGGATCTCGAAGCGGCCGTCGTACCTGGTGTTGTCCGGACGAGTCGCGGGAAGCCGCTCCACCGCCCGGAGCGTCTTGAGCTCGGCCAGGGTGAAGTCCTCGGTGAACCAGCCGCTGACGCTGCGCCCGTCGATGGTCTTGGTCGTGTACCGGTCGGCGAACTCGGGGTGGTCGGCCACGTCCGTCGTACCGGAGATCTCGTTCTCGTGCCGGGCGACGAGGACGCCGTCCTTGGTGGAGACGAGGTCGGGCTCGACGTAGTCGGCGCCCATCTCGATGGCGAGCTTGTAGGAGGCGAGGGTGTGCTCGGGCCGGTAGCCGCTGGCGCCGCGATGCCCGATCACGATCGGTACGCCGGCCTCCGGGTCGCGTGCTTCTGAGGCGCCGGCGCTCGGAGCCACGAGGACTCCGGCGGCGCTTGAGGTGACGAGTGTGCTGACTGCCATGGCGAGGACTCCCCTGCGGAGCAGGCCCGACTTCCCGAGAGCGAACATGGGTCGACCCAATCGACGCGACATGTCGGACTCGCCACCACGAGGTGAACGACCGCTTACGAGGGTCGGAAAATCGATGGCAGCGCGGGGTGTCCGATCCGTACCGTTACCGGGTGCGACACCTCCCGCTCGACCATCCCGGCACCGCCGACCACCGCAGCCCTATGCGGTTCCTGTGGTGGCTGATGCGCGGTCAGTGGCGCACGCTGGCGATGGGCATGTTCTTCGGCATCGTCTGGATGGTCGCCCAGGCGGTCATGCCGGCGGTCATCGGCCGAGCGATCGACGAGGGCATCGCCGCCAGGGACACCGACGCCCTGCTGATGTGGACCGGGGTGCTGTTCGGGATCGGCCTCGTCCAGGCCGTGGCGGGCATCATGCGCCACCGGTTCGCGGTGACGAACTGGCTGACCGCGGCCTACCGCACCGTGCAGCTCGTGGCCCGCCAGGCGGTGAACCTCGGCGCGACCCTGCCGAAGAAGGTCGCCACCGGCGAGGTGGTCGCGATCGGCACGAACGACCTCTCCCACCTCGGGAACGCGATGGACGTCATCGCCCGGGCGGCGGGGGCGATCGTGTCGTTCCTCGTGGTCGCGGTCATCCTCCTGCGCACCTCGGTGACTCTCGGCCTGGTGGTGCTCCTCGGCGTCCCCCTCCTGCTGCTCGCGGTCGGCCCGCTGCTCAAGCCGCTCCAGCGCCGCAACCTCACCCAGCGCGAGATGATGGGCGACCTGTCGAACCTCGCGACCGACATCGTCAGCGGCCTGCGCGTGCTGCGCGGGATCGGCGGCGAGCGGGTGTTCCACGACCGTTACGTGCGCGAGTCCCAGGAGGTCCGGAAGGCAGGCGTCCAGGTGGGTCGGCTGCAGTCGGTCCTCGACGCGCTCCAGATCCTCCTGCCCGGCGTCTTCGTCGTGGTCGTGGTGTGGATCGGCGCGCGCTTCTCGGTGCAGGGCCGGATCAGCCCCGGTGAGCTGGTGGCGTTCTACGGCTACGCGGCGTTCCTGATGATCCCGCTACGCACCGCGACGGAGTTCGCGAACAAGTGGATCCGCGCGTTCGTCGCCGCCCGTCGCGTGATCCGGGTCCTCGCACTCGAGCCCGAGGTCTCGCCCGACGCCGGGGAGTACGTCGAGCCGCCTGCCGGCGCGGAGCTGTTCGACGTCAGCAGCGGCCTGCGGGTCCCGACCGGGCAGATCACCGCGGTGGTCTCCGACCCGCCCGAGGACGCCGCCGCCCTGGCCGACCGCCTCGGCCGGTACGCCGAGGGCGAGGTCCTCTGGGGCGGGGTCCCCCTCGACGGGCTCGACCGGGACGCGGTCCGTCGCCGCATCGTCGTGTCGGACACCGGGAGCACGCTGTTCTCGGGTCGCCTCGAGACCCAGGTCGACGTACGTGGCCGCGGCCATCAACACGTCGCCGCCGCCCTGCACACCGCCTCGGCCGAGGACGTCCTCGAGGCGCTGCCCGACGGCATGGACACCGTCGTCACCGAGCGGGGCCGCTCCTTCTCGGGCGGCCAGCGCCAGCGCCTGGTGCTCGCCCGTGCCCTCGCCGCCGACCCCGAGGTCCTGGTCCTCGTCGAGCCGACGTCGGCGGTCGACGCGCACACCGAGGCCCGGGTGGCCGAGCGTCTGCACCGGCACCGGGCCGGTCGCACGACGGTCGTGACCACGTCGAGCCCCCTGCTCCTGGACCGCGTCGACAACGTGGCCTTCCTCCGCGACGGCGTCGTCGTGGCCTGGGGCCCCCACCGTGAGCTGCTGGCCGACGTGCCGGCGTACCGCTCCGTCGTGACCCGTGAGGAGGAGGCGACCGTATGAGCACGGCAGCCACCGAGATCCTGCCCGTGGCCGACGGGCGGCAGGTCCGCCGCTACGTGACGCGGCTGCTCGGCCACCACCGCCGTCCGGTCATCCTGGCGACCCTGCTGCACGGGTCCGCCGCGTTGGCGGCGCTGGCCGGCCCTCGCCTGCTCGGCAACCTGGTCGAGGCCGTGGAGCGCGGCACGACCCTGTCGTACGTCAACCAGACCGTGCTGCTGCTCGCGGGGTTCCTCGTCGCGCAGACCGTGCTCACCCGCTACGCCAGGTACCTCTCGTTCGTGCTCGGCGAGAAGATCCTGGCCGAGCTCCGCGAGGACTTCGTCGAGAACACGCTCGCCCTCCCGGTCGGCGTCGTCGAGAGCGCCGGCAGCGGCGACCTGCTGACGCGGACCTCGCGCGACGTCGAGCAGCTCGGCTGGTCGGTGCGCTGGGCGCTGCCGGAGTGGAGCATCGCCGTGCTCACCGCGGTCATGACCTTCTCCGCCGCTCTCCTCGTCGGCTGGTGGGTCGCGGTGCCGTGCCTGCTGGGCGTGCCCCCGCTGGTGATCGGCCTGCGGTGGTACCTCAAGCGGGCCAAGGACGGCTACCTGCGCGAGAACGCGTCGTACTCCGCCATCAACGCCTCGCTCACCGAGACCGTCGAGGGCGCGCGCACGGTCGAGGCGCTCGGCCTCGGCCAGGAGCGCCTCGCGCGGATCGACGAGGACATCGCCGGCTCCTATGCGGCGGAGAAGTACACCCTCTTCCTGCGCACGGTCTTCTTCCCCTCGGTCGAGGTCGCCTACCTGATCCCGACCGTGGCCACCCTGCTGTTCGGCGGGTACCTCTACACGCAAGGAACGGTCTCGCTCGGCGACGTCACCGCGGCCACGCTGTACGTCCAGATGCTGATCGACCCGGTGGACCGGATCGTCTCCATCCTCGACGAGCTCCAGGTCGGCGCGGCCTCGCTGGCACGCCTGCTCGGCGTCGCGCACGTCCCCGACGACCGCACCGCCACGGGACGCGAGCCGCGCGGCGAGCAGATCGAGGTCGAGGACGTCCGCTTCTCGTACGTCGACGGGCGTGACGTCCTGCACGGGGTCGACATGTCCGTCCGGGTCGGTGAACGGATCGCCATGGTCGGCCCGTCCGGTGCGGGCAAGTCCACCCTCGGGCGCCTGCTCGCCGGCATCCACCCGCCGCGCACCGGTGAGGTGACGGTCGGCGGCGTAGGCCTGACCGAGCTGCCGCTGGGCGACCTCCGCGGACACGTGGCGCTGGTGACCCAGGAGCACCATGTCTTCGTCGGCACGCTGCGGGAGAACCTCGCCCTCGCGCTCGACGGTCGCGAGCAGGCCGCCGACGACTCCGCGCTGTACGCAGCCCTCGAGGCAGTCGACGCACGCGAATGGGTCGAGGCCCTCCCCCAGGGACTGGAGACGGTCGTCGGCTCGGGCGGTAGGACGCTCACCGCTCCTCAGGCGCAGCAGGTCGCGCTCGCCCGGCTGGTGCTCGCCGACCCGCACACCCTGGTGCTCGACGAGGCGACCTCCCTGATCGACCCGCGCGCTGCCCGTCACCTCGAACGGTCGCTGGCAGCCGTACTCGAGGGGCGCACCGTGATCGCCATCGCGCACCGGCTGTTCTCCGCGCACGACGCAGACCGGGTGGCCGTCGTCGAGGACGGCCGGATCACGGAGTTCGGCTCCCACGACGAGCTGGTCGCCCAGGGCGGTTCCTACGCGGGCCTTTGGGAGTCGTGGCACGGTAACCCGTGATTTGTCGTCGCCGGGCCAGCCCACATGGACCGTCCGAATAGGGTGCTTCGACTCTGACGGTTCGACATGGCGTGACACATCCTGAGAGTGGAACGACGTGCCCTCGCGCACGACCACAACTGAAAAGGGGGGTATGCAATCATGCAGTTCGTTCCACTCAAGAAGCCCCACTCAGGCGGGTTGTCCCGCGGCTGGCGAGTACTTGTTCTCTTGTTCGCCGGCCTTCTGACGCTCGGGGTATTACAACCGTTTACGGCCTCCGCAGCCCCGAACCTGCTGCAGGTCAAGGACACGACAGTCGTGGAGGCCGACTCCGGCACATCGACTGCCAAGGTCAAGGTCGTCCTGAGCCAGCGGGCGCACAAGAAGGTCAGCGTCTCGTACACGACGAGGGACGGCACGGCCACAGCCGGCTCGGACTACGTAGCCAAGACCGGCCGCATCTACTTCCCCAAGGGAACCAAGGTTGCCTTCGTCCGTGTCGCCGTCGTCGGTGACACCACCGACGAGTCCGACGAGTACTTCAAGGTTCGCCTCTACGACCCGTTCCGGGCGAAGATCGCTGACCGCGTAGGCATCGTCGACATCCTCGACAACGACGCGCCCACGCCGCCGCCTCCGCCGCCTCCGCCGGCACTGCCGACGCTCTCGGTCGGTGACGACTCCGTCTACGAGGGTGGCAAGCTCTGGTTCAAGGTCTCGCTGTCGAAGGCGTGGACCGACACGGTGACCTTCGACTTCGCCACGGTGGAGAACTCCGCCAAGGCGGGCGTCGACTACGACACCGCAATCGGTAACAACAAGGCCATCCCTGCTGGGGAGACCAGCGTCTACGTCCCCGTCCAGACCCGCGAGGACGACTTCGACGAGTCGACCGAGACCCTCTTCCTCGACGTGGCCGACGTTCACAACGCGACCGTCGCCGACGGTCGGGGCACCGGATCGATCCTCGACGACGACGAGCCCGCCAAGCCGAAGCTCTTCGTCAGTGACGAGACCGTCAACGAGGGGGACGCCGTCTGGTTCAAGGTGTTCCTCGACCAGAGGGCTCCGAACGCCGTCAGCTTCGACTACACGACGCAGGACGGTGACGCGAAGGCGCCTGCCGACTACGACGCCACCAAGGACTTCAACAGGGTGATCGCCAAGGGCGACACCCATGTCTGGGTCAAGGTGATGACCAGGGAGGACGACTTCGACGAGTCGAACGAGGCGTTCTACCTCAAGGTCTTCGACGTCCACGGAGCCACCGTGGCCGACGACACCGGCAAGGCAGTCATCCTCGACGACGACCCGACCCCGGCTCCCAAGCCGACGCTGAACGTCCACAACGACTCGGTGGACGAGGGCGGGTACGCCTACTTCGACGTCACGCTCTCCGCTCAAGGCGCCCGCAGGACGTCACCTTCGACTTCGCCACAGCTGACGACTCCGCGAAGTCCGGGGCGGCTCTTGACTACATCGCCCTGACCGGGAACGACGTGAAGATCCCCAAGGGCAGCGACAGCGTCACCATCGCTGTGAAGACCAACCAGGACACGCTCGACGAGATCAACGAGACGTTCTTCCTGAACGTCTCTGACCTCAAGGGCGCCCTCCCTGGCGACCTCCAGGGGAAGGCGACCATCGTGGACGACGACCCGCAGCCATCCTTGGCGATCGGTAGCACGACGATCACGCACGAGGGCTACCACGCTGTCCTGAAGGTCGACCTGTCGACCGCGAGCGGGAAGACGGTCACCGTCAAGTGGGCGACCGCCGACGGCAGCGCCGTGAAGGTCGAGGACTACAAGGCCGCCAGCGGCACCCTGACCTTCGTGCCCGGAGACCTGAGCGAGAACATCACGCTCGAGACGGTTGCTGGACCTCCTCTCCATGAGCTCCAAGAGGTCTTCTACGTCAACCTCACTGATCCGGTCAACGCGACGATCAACCAGTTCCACACGCAGGGGACTGTGACGATCCCGGCTGACTAGGCAACGTCCAGAGAGAAAGGCAGACAGCCACGAGCCCGGGTCACCGACCCGGGCTCCACCTTGTGTACGGGGATCGCACGGTGCGGGGCGCGTGCCCGGGACCAACCTTGTGTGCCGGGATCGCGACCGCTGCCAGGCCCGCCGTTGTGGAAGCCGAAGCCTGCACAGGATCTTCACAAGTCATCCGCACAACCCCGCCGGTTTCGCTCGTACGCTCCCCCTATGACCGAAACGGGGACCCGGCGCGTGCTCGTCGTCGAGGACGAGCGCACGATCGCCCAGGCCGTGGCCGACCGGCTGACCGCCGAGGGCTTCGCCGTCCGGCAGGAGTACGACGGCCCGTCTGCCGTCGCGGCTGCGGCCGAGTGGGCTCCGGACCTCGTGGTGCTCGACGTCATGCTCCCCGGGTTCGACGGGCACGAGGTCTGCCGACGGGTCCAGGCCGAGCACCCCGTGCCCGTCCTGATGCTCACCGCCCGTGACGACGAGACGGACGTGCTGGTCGGCCTGGGAGTCGGGGCGGACGACTACCTGACCAAGCCGTTCAGCATGCGCGAGCTCGTGGCCCGGATCCGCGTGCTGCTGCGTCGGGTCGACCGGGCGGCCGAGCTCGCGAACCGCGCCCCTGCCGAGCTCGTCGTGGGGACCCTGCGCATCGACCAGGCGCGCCGACGCGTGAACAGCGACGGGGTCGACGTACACCTCACGCCGACGGAGTTCGACCTGCTCGTGTGCCTCGCGGCGAAGCCGGGGACCGTGCTCACGCGAGAGCACCTGTTGGCCGAGGTGTGGGACTGGCAGGACGCCGCCGGGACCCGCACCGTCGACAGCCACGTGAAGTCGCTCCGCAGCAAGCTCGGGCCGCAGCGGGTACGGACGGTGCACGGGGTCGGGTACGCGCTCGAGGCCACGTCGTGATCCGCCCGCTCGACCGGTTCGGGTCGATCAAGACCAAGCTCGGTGTCCTCGTCGCGGTCACCGTGGCCGTCGCCGCGACGCTCTCGGTGGTCGGCGTGCGGCTCGGTCTCTGGCCCCGCTACACGATCCCCGCCGCCGTGCTCGTCGCCCTTGCCGTGACCCAGGTTCTCGCGCGCGGCATGACCTCCCCTCTGCGCGAGATGACCGCTGCTGCGCGGGCGATGGCCACCGGCGACTACTCACGCCGGGTCCAGGCCACGTCGCGCGACGAGGTGGGCGAGCTGGCCAGGGCCTTCAACACGATGGCCGCGGACCTCGAGGCGGTCGACCAGCAACGGCGCGACCTGGTCGCCAACGTCTCCCACGAGCTCCGCACCCCCGTGTCCGCGCTCCGTGCCGTGCTGGAGAACCTCGTCGACGGGGTGTCCCCGCCGGACCACGCCACGCTGCAGGCCGCGCTCGAGCAGACCGAGCGGCTCGGCCGGCTGGTCACCGACCTGCTCGACCTGTCCCGGGTCGACGCCGGCCTCACCCCGCTGGACGTCGAGCACCTGGAGGTCGAGCCGTTCCTCCGGTCCGTGGTGGACGAGGCCAGGGTCACCGCTCGCCCGGTCGAGTACGCGGTCGACGTACGCCCTGCCGGCCTGGTCGTGCCCGCGGACCGGGAGCGCCTCCACCAGCTGCTGGCCAACCTCGTCGACAACGCCGGGCGGCACAGCCCGACCGGCGGGACGGTCACCCTGCGCGCGACGCGCGACACCGACCGCGTGCTGCTCGACGTGGTCGACGAAGGACCCGGCATCGCGCCGGCCGACAGGTCGGCGGTCTTCCAGAGGTTCACCACCGGCGCCGCCGCGTCCGGTGACGGCGGGACCGGACTCGGCCTCGCGATCAGCCGCTGGGTGGCGGATCTCCACGGCGGCTCCATCGAGGTCGCCGACTCAGACTCCGGCTGCCACATCCGCGTAGCCCTTCCCGACAGGAGCAACCGATGACCACGCCCCCGACCACCGCCGGCGCGACCGTTCCGGCGAAGCCGCTGCTGGACGCGGTGTTCGGCGACCTCTGGCCTGACCGATCGACGCCCGGACGTCCGCGCCTGGTCGCGGCCGCCGCCGGTGTCGGCGTGCTCGGGGCGGTTCTCGTCCCGTACCGTGCGCACGGTCTGGCACTGTTCCTGACACTCGCCGCGGTCCTCGGTGTGGTCGCGATGGCCGCCCGCGGGCTGCGGTCCGCGCCCCACGTGGCCGCCCTCGGACTCTGTGTCCTGCTGGTTTCGACGGTGCTCGTCCGCGACGCCGCGTGGATCGTGGCCCTCTGCCTCCTGGCGGCGTTCGCGGTGGGTGCCGCCGTGCTCGCCGATGGTCGCTCTGTCATCGGCATCCTCGCGTCGAGTGCGGCCGTCCCGCTCGCGGCGGTGCGGGGCCTACCCTGGCTCGGCCGATCTCTTCACGGCCCCGTCGTCGCCGGTCGGCCGGCGGAGGCCTGGTGGTCCCTCGCGCGTACAGCGGCCGTCTCGCTGGTGCTGGTCGGCGTGTTCGGGGCGCTGTTCGCCTCGGCGGACGCAGTGTTCGCCCGCTGGGTCGGGGCGCTCGTGCCCGACGTCGGCTCGGAGGACCTGTTCGTCCGCGGCTTCGTGCTGGCTGTCTTCGCCGGCCTGAGCCTTGCCGGGGTGTACGTCGCACTCTGCCCGCCGCGGGTGGAGCGACTGGCCCTCCCGACAGGCCGCCCGGTGAGCCGGTCGTTCGAGTGGGCCGTGCCTGTCGGGTTGGTGGTCGGCGTCTTCGCGATCTTCGTCGCCGCGCAGCTGACGGTGATGTTCGGCGGGCATGACTACCTGCGCCGGACGACGGGCCTGACCTATGCGGAGTACGTCCACCAGGGCTTCGGCCAGCTCACCGTCGCAACCGCGCTCACGCTCGCCGTCGTGGCCATGGCGATGCGCAAGGCCTCGCGTGCGACGAGCCGCGACCGGCTGGTGCTGCGGGTCCTGCTCAGCGCCCTGGGTGCCCTGACGCTGGTGGTCGTGGCCTCGGCCCTGTACCGGATGCACGTGTACGAGGAGGCCTACGGGTTCACCCAGCTGCGCATGCTGGTGTCGGTGTTCGAGGCCTGGCTCGGGCTGGTCGTCGTACTCACCCTGGCCGCCGTGGCCAGGCTGCGCGGGCCGTGGGTACCCCGAGCCGCGCTGCTCAGCGGAGCGGTGATGCTGCTGGGTCTCGCAGCGGTCAACCCCGACGCCTACATCGCCGAGCGCAACGTCGAGCGCTTCGAGGAGACCGGGCGCATCGACTGGTACTACCTGTCCGGCCTCTCCGCCGACGCCGTGCCGGTGCTCGCCGATCTACCGGAGAAGTACCGAACCTGCGTCTTCCAGGACGTGCCGCCTAGCGACGACGACTGGCTGGAGTGGAACTACGGCCGGGCTCAGGCGTCCAGTGCGCTCGACGCAGTCACACTGGGCTCGTATGCCGACTGCCGCGCGCGGCCATGAGTGAGCGCACCGCACCTGAGCCCTCGTGCGTCATCGGAGATCGCTGAAGTCGTCTGTGAAGCGCTCCTGCGAGTACTGCATGACCCAGCCACCGCTGGCGATGTACGCCCCCGCGAGCCCCTCGTCCCCCACCTCCGTCAGGTCGACCGTCTCGCCTGACCGACCTCGGTAGACCAGCGGGAGGAGCTCCTCGTCGATCGCGACGAGCAGGTAACCGATGGCCTCGTCCACGCAGTCCGCGATGACCTGGGCTGCCAGCGCATCGCCACCTTCTGACCGGGCCTCGGCCCACCGCCGCACCACGTCCGGCGGGCCTTGACCCTCGAGGATCGCGTCACCCATGTGGATGGCACGGTCGCGTACCTCGCGCACGAGCCGTTGTGCGAACTCGTCGACAAGCGCCTGTTCGTTCAACTCAGCTCCTGAAACGCGTCGACTGCCATCAGACGACCGACTGTCGGGAAAGGTCGTAGTACGGAGCAGCTGCCGCCTCGAGACGGCCTGACAGTGCGTCGAAGCCGGAGTCGACCAGGAAAGCGCGCTCGCTCTCGGTCAGCGGCACGCCCTGCAGCCAATGGACATCGTGGTCGAGGCCCTCCAGCTGCACGGTGCTCAGCTCGGGGAAGTCGAACGGCTCCGTCCACATGAGGTGCGGTGTCGTGGCATCTCGGTAGTACTCGCCGACTGCATTCGGGAAGACCACACCCGGGGCCGCCAGCCACCCGTCCTTGACCACGTCGAATGCCGACGTCGCCAGCACGTTCGCCGCGTCGTCGTAGCGCGCGTCCGTGACGAGCAACAGCTCGACGCGTATGTCGTCGTCCTCGAGCAGGTTCGGGGTCACGTGGAGTGAGGCGGTCGAGACGGCCGCCAGCCGACCGGAGGGTGTGCCTGAGCACGTCACGATCGCCACGACGTTGTCCTCGGACTCGTCGTAGAAGGCGTGGACGCTCGACTCGCCGCCGAGGACCTTGCTGGCATGGCGAGACACGATCTTTCGCGTCACCGGCAGCGTCGGGCGCTCATCCATCCTCGTCCCCCTGGGGATTGGCCTGCTCGGCGACGATAGCGCTCGTCGGTCCAGCGGACTGTCGGCCGCGCCGTGGTCAAGCCGACACCGACCTTCTACCGAGGCGCCACGGCCACGGCCTCGACCTCGACGAGCTGTTCGGGGTAGCCGAGGACGGCGACGCCGAGGAGGGTGCTCGGTACGTCGTGGTCGGCGAAGGCGGCACTGACCACCTTCCACGCCGCGACCAGGTCGGCACGGTCCGCCGATGCGACGTACACGGTGGTCCTCGCGACGTCGGTCAGTCCACAGCCGGCGGCGGCCAGCGCCTCACGGAGGTTGGCGACCACCCGCTCGGCCTGGGCGGTGACGTCGCCGGGTGCCACGACCTCGCCCTCCTCGTCGAGCGGGCAGGCCCCTGCGGTGAAGACGAGCCGCCCCTCCCCCACGACGGACGCGTAGGCATAGGGAACCTGGTCCGTCAGAGAGGGGCAGCGGACCAGCTCGACGGCGGGCGATGTCTCGAACACAGGGTCCCTCTCAGTCGCGGGCGGGGTCGGTCGCCGGTCGGGAGGCGTCGGCGGCGTCGGCGATGGCGGCCTCGTCGGGTTCGGGCCCGGCCTCGGCGGCGTGGGCGATGTTGAGGAACGACCGCCACATCACGACGGTCAGCAGCGCGGACCCGACGAAGCCGAACCAGTACGGCGCCACGACCCCCCAGCGCTGGGCGATCGCGCCGCCGAGCACCGACCCGAGCGCGAGCCCGCCGACCGCACCCAGCAGGTAGACGCTCGTGACCCGGCCGAGGAGGCGGGACGGGACGGCCCGTTGCCGCACCGTCGTGGACGTGGTCCCCCAGACGACCGCGTGCACGCCGAAGACCGCCATGATCAGTCCGGCGAGGACCGGCTCGCGGGTCAGGGCGAGGCCGAGGTGGGTCAGGGTCTCGACCACCAGGCCGAAGCGCATGAGTGTGGCGAGGCTGAAGCGCTCCTCGAGCCAGCGGTACGTCGTCGCGCCGGTGAGCCCGCCGACCGCGCTGGCCGTCATGAGCAGGCCGTAACCGAACTCGTCGAGGCCGAGCAGCTCGGTGGCGTAGAGAACGTAGACCGCCATGGCGGCACCGAACGTGACGTTGAAGGCGGTGATCGTCAGGGCGAGCGTGCGTACCGGTGCGTGGTCCCACAGCCAGCGCAGGCCCTCCGCGATCTCGTGGCGCATCGCCCGCGGCGCGCCGTCACGTTCGACGGCGGGGGTCGAGATGCGGGAGATCAGCACGGCCGCGAGGAGGAAGCAGAGGGCGTTCGCGCCGAACGGCACCGCCATGCCCACGCCGAACAGGAAGGCTCCGAGCGGCGGGCCGGCGAGGTGGTTGGTCAGGATCGCGGTGCCGAAGAGGCGGGAGTTGGCCAGGCCGAGACCCTCCTTGGGGACGGCCGTCGCGACCAGGGTGCTCGCGGCGTTGTCGGCGAACGTCTCGGACGTACCCAGCAGGAACACCGCCACGAAGACGATCGGCAGCGTCGCCGCGTCGAGGGCGACGGCTACGCCGAGCAGCCCGATCACGGCGAACCGGACCAGGTCGACCACGATCGTCAGCGTGCGGCGGTCGAGCCGGTCGATCACCGCCCCGGCCGGGACCCCGAAGAGCAGCCACGGCAGCTGCTGCAGGAAGGCCGCCATCGCGACCGCGAACGGCTCACGGGTGATCGAGGCGACCAGCAGCGGCCCGGCGGCCAGGACGATGCCGTCGCCCAGGTTGGAGACGGTCGACGCGCCCCAGATCCAGCGGAAGTCACGACCCAGGCGGGCAGGGGCGATGCGGGCGGCGAGGGTCACGAGCGGTGATTCTCCCCCGGGCGACCCCTGCCTTCCATCGGTTTTCGCTCACCGGAGCGGTTTCCCGCCGCCGTTTGTAGCAAGTTGCACCGATCGTGAGCGGTGTGGGAGCCATCTTGCTTCAACTCACGGTTGCGCCGGCGACAGGCGGTCGGGAACGTGACGGGTCGGCGGTCAGGCGCTGGGAATGCCGGAGATCGCGATGCCGGAGCGGGTCTTGTAGCGCTTGTTGATGCTGATCAGCACGGCGGTCAGCGGCTCGAGCTGGCGAGCCAGCCGCAGTCGGCCGGCGTCGACCCCGTCACGCCCGGTCACGGTCCGGGCCAGCTCGATCGCGACCTGCTTGGCGTCGCTGTCGTCACCGCAGACGAGCACGTCCTCGTGGTCGAGGTACTCCGCGTCGCCCCACAACGTCACCGCCGACACGTGGTGGAAGGCGCCGACGACAGTCGCCTCCGGCACGATCCGGGCCGCCGACTCGGCGGCGCTCCCGCCCTGGACGTCCAGCCCGTAGGGGCCCTGCTTGTCGAAGCCGAGCGGGTTCACGCAGGAGATGACGGTCTTGCCCTCCAGGACGGGGGCGAGGTCGTCCACGAGCTCGTCATGTCCGTCGTACGGCACCGCGAGCAGCACGACGTCCGCGGCGGCCGCGGCGTCGGCGTTGCCGGTGCCCGAGACCTCGCCCGACGGCACCCGCTCACGGATCTCCGCAGCGGCGGCCTCGGCGCGCTCGGCCGAGCGCGAACCCAGGACCACGGTGTGCCCGTGCTTGGCGAAACGGTAGGCCAGGCCCTTGCCTTGCGGGCCGGTTCCACCGATGACCGCGATGCGGTAGCTCGTCACGTCCTGCTCCTGTCCATTGGTCTGCGTGCCTCTTGAATCATGACAGCGCTGCTGTCACGGTAGTGCCTTGCACGGGTGGACCCCCGACGTGACCATGCCTCGACACACGCGAAAGTAGGGCCATGAAGCTCTCGATGCCCCTGATGTACGCCGGAAACCCCCGTGACGCCGCCGACCAGGTCGTCGCCCTCGAGAAGGCCGGCCTCGACACCGTATGGGTCGCCGAGGTCTACGGGTTCGACTCCCCCACCCTGATGGGCTACCTCGCGGCCAAGACCGAGACCCTCGAGATCGGCTCGGCGATCCTCAACATCTACTCCCGCACGCCCGGCACCCTCGCCTCGACCGCAGCCGGACTCGACAACGTCTCCGGCGGCCGCGCCGTCCTCGGGCTCGGCGCGTCCGGGCCGCAGGTGATCGAGGGCTGGCACGGGATGCCCTACGACAAGCCGCTGACCCGGACCCGCGAGGTCGTGGAGATCATCCGCGCGATGGTCCGCCGCGAGACGATCGACTACCACGGCAAGGTCTTCGACCTGCCCCTTCCCGCCGACCAGGGGCTCGGCCTCGGCAAGCCGCTGAAGATGCTGACCAAGCCCGAGCGTCCCGCGGTCCCGATCTACATCGCGGCGCTCGGCGAGAAGAACGTCCAGGGCACCGCGGAGTACGCCGACGGCTGGCTGCCGTTCCTGTACGCCCCCGAGAAGGCCGACGAGGTCTGGGGCGAGGCGCTCGCCAAGGGCAAGGCGAAGCGCTCCGACGACCTCGGTCCCCTCGAGGTCGCAGCCGGCGGCATGGTCGCGGTCGGCGACGACGTCAAGGGCATGCTCGACTTCGCGCGCCCGATGTTCGCCCTCTACATCGGCGGCATGGGCGCCCGCGGCAAGAACTTCTACAACCACCTCGTCAGCCAGTACGGCTTCGAGGCCGAGGCCAAGAAGATCCAGGACCTCTACCTCGACGGCCACAAGCGCGACGCCGAGGCGCTCGTCCCGCTCGAGCTGCTCGAGATGTGCAACTTCGTGGGGCCCGAGTCCTACGTGAAGGAGCGCATCGCGGCGTTCCGCGAGTCCGGCGTCACCAGCCTGCAGATCACTCCGGTCGCCGACGACCCGGCGGCCCTCGTGAGCCAGATGAAGGAATGGGTGTCCTGATGTCCGAACGTCGCGAGATCTTGGAACCCGAGCACGAGTCGTTCCGCCAGACCGTCCGCTCCTTCATCGAGAAGGAGGTCACGCCCTACCACGACCAGTGGGAGAAGGACGGGGTCGTCGACCGGTCGGTATGGACCAAGGCCGGTGAGCTCGGGCTGCTGTGCTTCGACGTCGAGGAGCAGTACGGCGGCGCCGGGGTCGAGGACTTCCGCTACAACATGGTGATGGCCGAGGAGCTGACCCGGGCCGGCGTCAACGGCCCCGGTTTCCTGGTCCACACCGACATCATCGTCCCCTACATCAGCAGCCTCGGCACCGAGGAGCAGAAGCAGCGCTGGCTTCCCGGCCTGGTCAGCGGCGAGCTGATCAGCGCGATCGCGATGACCGAGCCAGGGGCCGGCAGCGACCTCCAGGGCATCCGCACCCACGCGGTCGACAAGGGCGACCACTACGTCCTCAACGGCTCGAAGACCTTCATCAGCAACGGCATCCTCGCCGACCTGGTGATCGTCGTCGCCAAGACCGATCCCGAGGCCGGCCACAAGGGCGTCAGCCTGCTCGTCGTCGAGCGCGGCATGGACGGCTTCGAGCGGGGCCGCAACCTCGACAAGATGGGCCTCAAGGCTCAGGACACCGCGGAGCTGTTCTTCGACAACGTCGTGGTGCCGAAGGAGAACCTCCTCGGCGAGGAGGGCAGCGGCTTCATCTCGCTGATGGTGAACCTTCCGCAGGAGCGCCTGTCGATCGCGATGATCGCGGCGGCCGCCTGCGAGAGCATCCTCGAGCTGTCGCTCGACTACGCCAAGGAGCGCGAGGCCTTCGGGAAGCCGATCGGGAAGTTCCAGCACAACCGGTTCCTCATCGCCGAGATGGCGACCGAGGCCCACATCGCCCGGGTCTTCGTCGACGACTGCGTGCGCAAGCACAACGCCGGCCAGCTCGACGCCAAGCTCGCCTCCATGGCCAAGTGGTGGACCACCGAGCTGCAGAACAAGCTCGTCGACCGAGCGGTCCAGCTCCACGGCGGCTACGGCTACATGATGGAGTACCCGATCGCCCGGGCTTACGTCGACAGCCGGATCCAGACGATCTACGGCGGCACGACCGAGATCCAGAAGGAGATCATCGGCCGCTCGCTCGGTCTCTGACGGGCGGGTCCGTGCTGCGTCAGGATGCCTGCGGGGCAATGGCGGCGGAGTGGCCGCGATGCCAGTCGGCGGTGCAGTGGCAGGCGCGCAAGCGGGTGCTGCAGCAGGAGTGGATGCCCAGCCGGCAGGGCGTGCACGTGCTCGCCGTGGCCACGGCGTCGACGCTGCCTGCCTGAGTCATCGCGGACCCCCCGGAACGCCCGACCCCCCGGTCCTGGGCGTTGCCACCAGTTTGAGCAAACCCGGCGAAACCAGCAATACCTCAAATGGGGTGGTCGGAGCAGCGCGAGCGCCTGTCGCAGGTGATGGTGCGGACCTTGCCGACCCCTCTTCGTCCTCACACCCGGGTGAGACCCCCGGCTGCCGGCCGCCGCCGGCAGCTCCGCGAAAGGGTCAAAGACGACCGTTTTCGGAGACGATTTCTTGCCGTTATCGACCACTTTCGGCAGAACGAGTCGCCGTCGAGCTGCCGCGGTTCTCCCGGCCGGTGCGCACGACGACCTTCGTGGCGGTCATCTGGTGGAGCTGGTTGTCGACCGCGCACCGTCTCGGCACTGCTGCCAGCCCCTCCCCAACCCGGGCCGTCCACGGCATGATGTGACCCCGGTCACCGAACTGACGAAGGAGAACCATGAGCGACGTCCTGCAGCAGCGCAAGGGGATCGAGGAGCGGATCGCCGGCATGACGTTCTGCACCCGGCTCGAGCAGACGGTCGCAGAGCGGGGGGACGCTCCGGCGTACTCCGACAAGGTGGGGATCGCCCCGGGCGAGCAGGGCTGGCGGACGCTGACCTGGCGCGAGGTCCGCGGGCAGGCCCTCGACCTCGCGGCCGGCCTCTCCCAGGTGGGCCTGGCGCCCGGCGACACGATGGCGATCATGGCCACGAACCGTATGGAGCACGTCCTCGCCGACATCGCGGCGGTGCATGCGAGCGCCACGCCCATGTCGATCTACGCCACACTGGCCCCGGAGCAGGTTGCCTACGTCGCCGGCCACTCCGAGCCGACCGTCGTCGTGCTCGAGGGGACCGACCAGCTCAACCGGTGGCAGAAGGCGCTCGCAGAGGTGCCCAGCATCAAGGCGGTCGTGGTGCTCGACCCCGCAGCTGCGGGCGAGGACGAGCGCGCGATCACGTGGGACGACCTGCTCGCCCGTGGACGTGAGGCGCGGGCCGCGGAGCCGGAGAAGTACGACGAGCTGTGGCGCTCGGTCAGCCCCGACCAGCCGTTGACGATCCTCTACACCTCCGGCACCACCGGGAACCCGAAGGGCGTGGTGCTGAGCCACCACAACATCTGCTTCGAGACCGAGAGCTCGCTCGAGACCCACCAGATGTTCGACCCCGGGTGTGTCCATCTCCTACCTGCCCTTCGCCCACATCGCAGAGCGCATGCTCGGCATCTACATCCCGCAGTTCCAGGGCGGCCACGTCCACCTGATCGGCGACCCGTCCCTGCTGGTCGGCGCGCTCGGCGAGGTCCACCCGACGCGGTTCTTCGGGGTGCCGAGGGTCTGGGAGAAGATCCGCACCGGGGTCTCGGGCCTGCTCTCAGCGGAGACCGACGAGGCCAAGAAGGCCGCGGTGAACAAGGCGATGGAGATCGGACTGCGGTACGTCGAGTCGCGCCAGACCGGCCAGACGACCTCGCCCGAGCTCGCCGAGGAGTACGCCAAGATGGACGCCGCCGTCCTCGGGCCGATCCGCGGTCTGCTGGGCCTCGACAAGGTCGAGTGGGCGGCCTCCGCGGCGGCGCCGATGCCCGTCGACGTCACCCGGTTCTTCGCCGGCCTCGGCCTGGAGATCTACGACGTCTACGGCATGACCGAGACCAGCGCCGTGGTGACCGCGAACGGCCCGACCGGCTTCCGCCTCGGCAGCGTCGGCCGCGCCATCGAAGGTGTCGAGGTCCGGCTCGGCGAGGACAACGAGATCCTCGTCCGCGGCCCGGTCACCACTCTTGGCTACTTCAAGCAGGAGGACGCCACCCGCGCGCTCATCGACGAGGAGGGCTGGCTGCACACCGGCGACATCGGGCAGATGGACGAGGACGGCTTCTTCTACATCGTCGACCGGAAGAAGGAGATGATCATCACCTCCGCCGGCAAGAACATCGCCCCCTCCAACATCGAGAACCTCCTCAAGGAGAGCCCGCTCGTGGGCCACGCGCTCGTCTTCGGCGAGGGTCGTCCCTACTGCGTCGCGGTGCTCACCCTCGACGGCGAGATCGCCCCGGTCATCGCGCAGAAGCACGGCATCGAGTTCACCGACCTCGCCGACCTCGCCCGGAACCCGCAGGTCCTCGGCCTCGTGCAGCAGTCGGTCGACGCGGCCAACGAACGCCTCTCCCGCCCCGAGCAGGTCAAGAAGTGGGAGCTGCTGCCGACGGAGTGGACCGCGGAGAGCGAGGAGCTCACCCCGACGCTGAAGCTCAAGCGACGGGTCGTGCACGCGAAGTACCAGGACGTCCTCGAGCGGCTCTACGCCTGATCGCGGTCGCGCCGAGCGGCGGTCGCGCCCGACGGCCGGTCGGGCGCGACCGGCACCCCGGCTATCCGGGCGCCGGGACGACCTGCGTGGACAGGTGGTGCTTGCGTGCGTTCATCAGGAGCAAGGCCACCACGAACGCCGCGGCGAACAGCATCGCGCCCCAGAAGAACGCGACGTGGTAGCCGTGGATGAGCGCATCGGGCGCGAGACGCTGGACATCCTGCGGGCTCCGGACGTTGGCCGTCAGGTAGCTCGTGACCGCCCCGGCGAACAGGGTGTTCAGCAGCGCCGTGCCCAGCGAGCCGCCGATCTGCTGCGAGGTGTTCAGCACGGCACTCGCGACTCCGGCGTCGTGGCTGCCCACCCCGAGCAGCGCGGTGCTCGAGGCGGGGATGAACACGCAGGCCAGGCCGACGCTCATCAGGATCTCCGACGGGCAGCACGTGTGACCAGTACGCCGTGTCCGCGTCGATGTGCGTGAGGAGCAGCATCCCGATGGTGGCGAGCGCCAGCCCCGGCACCATCAGCGCCTTCGGACCGAGGCGCGGCAGCAGCTGCGCGACGACGCCGGCGGTGAGGATGACTCCGAGGCTGAACGGCAGGAACGCGAAGCCGGACTTCAGCGGGCTGTAACCGAGGTTGACCTGGAAGTAGTAGGTCAGGAACAGGAACATCGCGAACAAGCCCGGCGCCGACCAGGAGGAACACCAGGTAGGACCCGCCACGGTTGCGGTCGAGCACGACGCGCAGCGGCAGCATGCGGGTTCTTCACGCGGCTCTCCCAGAGGACGAAGGCGACCAGGAGCACGACGGCGATCGCCAGGAAGGTGAGCGTCGTCGGCGCGGTCCAGCCCTGGACGGAGGTGTCCTGCGGGTTGTCGGGGTTCTTGACGCGGGCTGCCTCGGTGAAGCCGAAGACCAGGGAGAACAGGCCGACCGTCGCGAGAAGCACACCGGGGATGTCGTACCGGGTGTCGCCGTGGGCCTTGCTCTCGCGCACGAGGGGCACCGCGGCCGCGGCGACGATGATGGCCACCGGCACGTTGACGCCGAGGCACCACCGCCACGAGGCGTACTCGGTGAGCACGCCTCCGACGATGAGGCCGATCGCCGCGCCGGCGCCGGCCAGCGCGCCGAAGACACCGAACGCCTTCGCGCGCTCCTTTGACTCGACGAACGTCACCGTGACGAGGGACAGCGCCGCAGGGGCCATCAGCGCCGCGAAGGCGCCTTGCAGAGCGCGAGCGGCGAAGAGCAGCTCCTGGTTCGGCGCGAGCCCACCGATGCGCCGACGCCACCGCGAAGCCGAGCAGGCCGATGAGGAAGGTGCGTTTCCGGCCGGTGTAGTCGGCGATGCGGCCTCCGAGCAGCAGCAGTGCTCCGAAGGCGAGCGTGTAGGCGGTGACGACCCACTGTCGGTCGGCGTTGCTGATCGCCAGATCCTCCTGAGCCGACGGCAGCGCGATGTTCACGATCGATGCATCGAGGATGATCATCAGCTGGGCGGCGGCGAGCACCGCCAGGGCCCACCAGCGTCGCGGATAAGGGTCCTGAGCAGCTTCGACCGAGGCCGCCGGCTGGTCGTGGCGCACGGGTTCGGACACGAGATTCTCCCTCCGGGCGAGCTGTGCGGCACCTGGTCGGGCGGCCTGGCGCCATAGAGAGTGCAACCTGCGAGGGCCGGACAGATTCCCTACACCGTCTACCTCTACCGACCGGCACCGACAGCCTGGCTCATCGAGCCGGTCAACGGTCTGGACCGCTCAGTCTCGGCTCTTCGCATCACGGTCGCAGGATCGTCCTCTTTCGAGCACCTTGCCCCGATGACAGTTCCACTGTCACAGTTGCGTCGTCAGGACTTCGCCGCGAGATCAGGACCTCGACCATGGCCTTCGGCCGGTACGCGAACCTCCGTCGGATCGAGACGCTCGACCCGGCCGAGGACTACGACGAGATCTTCCGCCTCGTCACGCAGCACGAGTTCCCGTGGGAGTACGTCCAGGGCACCTCGATCGCGTTCATGCGCGACTACGGCGTCCCCTCGATCAGCGCCCTCCTCGACCGCACCGGCGAGTTCGAGCACCACGGCCAGAAGCGGTACGACGACACGATCCTGATCGGCTACGAGGCCACCGTGGACACCCTCGAGTCGCCGAGGGGCCGGGCGGCGATCCGGCACCTGAACAAGATCCACGGGAAGTACGACATCCCCAACGACGAGTTCATCTACGTCCTCGCGACCACCGTCGTCGGGCCGAAGCGGTTCATCGACGCCTACGGCTGGCGCGCCCTGCACCCCCACGAGATCGAGGCGATGCACCGGGTCACCACTCGGTTCGGGGAGCTGATGGGGATCAAGGGTCTGCCGGACAGCTACGAGGGCTACGAGCGGTTCCTCGACGAGTACGAAGCCGAGCGGTTCGAGTTCGCCCCCTCCAACCGAAGGGTCGCCGAGGCGTCGATCCGGATCGTCGCCAACTGGTACCCCAAGCCTCTGCGCCCGCTCGTGCGCCGGGTCAGCATCGCGATGTTCGACGACCCCCTGGTCGAGGCCCTCGGCCTGCCGCGTCAGCCGCGTTGGCTCAGCAGGCTGCTCGACACCGGGTTGCGGCTGCGTGCGCTCGTGCTGCGGACCGTCGTACCCCCGCGGCCGGAGTCGCGGCCCTACGAGCACGACGCGAGCCGCACCTACCCGTTCGGCTACTCCCTGGCCGACCTCGGCCCGGCCTGGGTCGCCACGTGGACCGCCGACCGCGAGAGCGACGCACGTAGGTAGTCTCCCGGGGCATGGACGACCACGGCGTGACCCCCCAGGCGATGCGGCGAGCGCTCGCCAGGGCAGCTCGCGGGGTGACGCTCGACGAGTCGGAGGCCGCCGTACTCCTGACCGCCCGTGGCGAGGACCTCGAGGCCCTGCGTACGACGGCCGCGCGGGTCCGCGACGCGGGGCTGGAGGCGGCGGGCCGGCCCGGCGTGGTGACGTACTCGCCGAAGGTCTTCATCCCGCTGACGCGCCTGTGCCGCGACCGCTGCCACTACTGCACCTTCGTCACGACACCGAGCAAGCTGGCCGCGGCCGGCGAGGCGCCCTACCTCTCCCCCGACGAGGTGCTCGCGATCGCCCGGCAGGGTGCCGCACTCGGCTGCAAGGAGGCGCTGTTCACGCTCGGTGACCGGCCCGAGGACCGGTGGCCCGCGGCGGCCCAGTGGCTGGACGAGAAGGGGTACGACTCCACCCTCGACTACGTCCGGGCGATGGCGGTCCTCGTGCTCGAGGAGACCGGGCTGCTCCCCCACCTCAACCCGGGCGTCATGTCGTGGGAGGAGATCAACCGCCTCAAGCCGGTCTCTCCGTCGATGGGGATGATGCTCGAGACCACCTCGACGCGGCTCTTCACCGAGAAGGGTCAGGCGCACTACGGCTCGCCCGACAAGGACCCGGCGATCAGGCTCCGGGTACTCGAGGACGCCGGGCGGCTCAACGTGCCGTTCACCACCGGGCTGCTCGTGGGCATCGGGGAGACCGTGCAGGAGCGCGCAGAGTCGATCTTCGCGCTGCGCAAGGTGGCGCGGCAGTACGGCCACGTGCAGGAGGTCATCGTCCAGAACTTCCGCGCCAAGCCCGACACCGCGATGCGCTCGACGGACGACCTCGGCCTCGAGGAGTACCTCGCCGCGATCGCCGTGACGAGGGTCGTGCTGGGGCCCAGGATGCGCGTGCAGGCGCCGCCGAACCTGGTCGACCTCGCCGAGTGCACCGCCCTGCTGGGTGCCGGCGTCGACGACTGGGGCGGCGTCTCCCCGCTGACGCCGGACCATGTGAACCCCGAACGGCCGTGGCCCTCCCTCGAACGCCTCCGCTCGGTGACGGCGAAGGCCGGCTTCGAGCTGGCCGAGCGGCTCACCGTGCACCCGGAGTACGTCCGCGCCGGCGAGCCCTGGATCGACCCACGCGTCTCAGGCCACGTCGCCTCCCTCGCCCAGGACGACGGCCTCGCCGTGCCCGGGCGTAAGCCGAGCGGCCTGCGCTGGCAGGAGCCCGACGGCGGCTTCGCGTCGGTCGGCCGGACCGACCTGCACGAGTCCATCGACACCGACGGGCGCACCGCCGACCGCCGCGACGACTTCGAGTCCGTCTACGGCAGCTGGGACGCCCTCCGCGAGTCGATGAGCAGCCGCGCGGACGGCGACGTGGGCACCGAGGACGGCCGGAGCGCGGACGGGGGCCCGGCCGTGGATGGGACTGGCCGCCGAGCGACGAAGGAGCGAGGCTGGTTGGACGCGGCCCCCTCGGGCGCAGGCCGGACGGGCTCGATCCGGCGACGAGGTCGGCGCTGACGGCTGCGGAGACGCACCCGGACCGCCTCACCGACGCGCAGGCCCTGACCCTGATGACCGCCGACGGCGACGCCCTGCGTGAGGTCTGCCGGATCGCCGACGACCTGCGCCGCGACGTCGTGGGCGACGAGGTCACCTACGTCGTCAACCGCAACATCAACTTCACCAACGTCTGCTACACCGGCTGCCGCTTCTGCGCGTTCGCCCAGCGACGCACCGACGCCGACGCCTACTCGCTCTCCCTCGACGACGTCGCCGACCGTGCCGAGGAGGCGTGGCGCGACGGCGCGACCGAGGTGTGCATGCAGGGCGGCATCGACCCCGAGCTGCCCGGCACGGCGTACTTCGACCTCGCGGCTGCGGTGAAGGCCCGGGTGCCGGGCATGCACGTGCACGCGTTCTCGCCCATGGAGATCGTCAACGGCGCCTCGCGCACCGGTCTGTCGTTCCGCGACTGGCTGACGCGGGCCAAGGAGTCGGGGCTCGACACGATCCCGGGCACCGCGGCCGAGATCCTCGACGACGACGTGCGGTGGATCCTGACCAAGGGCAAGCTGCCCACGTCCACGTGGATCGACGTGGTGACCACGGCCCACCAGGTCGGCATCCGGTCGAGCTCGACGATGATGTTCGGCCACGTGGACAACCCGGCCCACTGGGTGACGCACCTCCGGGTCCTGTCACGGATCCAGGACGAGACCGGCGGCTTCACGGAGTTCGTGCCGCTGCCGTTCGTGCACCAGTCGGCCCCTATCTACCTCGCGGGCGTGGCGCGACCCGGACCGTCGATGCGCGACAACCTCGCCGTGCACGCGATGGCCCGCATCATGCTTCACGGCCGCATCGACAACATCCAGACCTCATGGGTGAAGCTCGGTGTCGAGGGGGCACAGGCGATGCTCCGCGCCGGTGCCAACGACCTCGGCGGGACCCTGATGGAGGAGACGATCTCCCGGATGGCCGGATCGGAGCACGGCTCCGCCAAGACCGTCGAGGAGCTCGTCGAGATCGGTGCAGGCATCGGTCGCCCAGTACGCCAGCGCACGACGACGTACGGGCTCGTCGACCAGGTCCCGGCCCGCTGACCTCGGCAGCCGGCGGGGTCGAACAGGGCGTCGGGGTCCCCCATCGCACCATGAAGGGTTCTTGCACGGTCAGGGCAGGGGCGTTGACGTACGTCGTACTGGCGAATCCGTCAGTGGTCAGCGCCAGCGCGGACCTCGTCGCTCCGGTGCCGTCCGGCCCGCATCCCGGGCAGTCTGCCTCCCAGAGCGCGATCCGGACGTCGAGGTCATCGAGTGACGTCCCGGCCGTGACCAGGCGGCTGGCCTCGCCGGTGACGATCCCCTCCGGGCTCATCCGTCCGGGCGCCGGCTGGTGCGCCGGCTCGCGCTCCTGCGGAGCCGAGAGGTCGTCGTATCCGCTCATGAGGGCTCCGCCACCGGCGACGAGGGCAAGCGCAGCACCGACCGCAGTCCCGGCCATCACGGCGCGCCGGCGGCGACGCCGGGCGGTGGACTTGATGTCCTCAAGGGAGGGTTGGCGGATCAAGGCGGCGAGTCCGCGCAGCTCGTCGAAGTCATGCATGACGGGGCACCTCCCTCTCGTCAAGGAGTTCTGCCAGCCGGCTGCGACCTGCAGGCTACCGGCGGCCCTCCCACAGGGCCCGTTCCCAGGACCGCGGGTCGTCCACCATGCGTGAGGGCACGTCGAAGCGCATGGTCGCCCTGCGGCTGAGCTCGTACCTCGGCCAGCCCGGGTCGCCGCTGCGGGCGAAGGAGATCCACGCGGCGTGCATGGTGTCCGCGAGCTCCTGCGGCGCAGCGTCGCCGAGGAGCGGCCCGAAGAGCCGGGCGTCCTTGCCGAGGGAGTCGAAGACGAACGGGACCTCCAGCGCGTGGACGGCACCGAGGCCCGGCGCGGCCCACGCGAACTCGTACATGTACGTGCCTGCCGGAGCAACCGCGTGGGCGTCCGCCAGCCGGAGCGCCGGGATGCGCATCCACCAGTCGGTGTGCACGGCCGCGAGGATGTCACCGGGGCTCGCATCGGGATACCTGGCCCGGTACGCGCGGAGCGCCGGCTCGACCGGGAGCCCGAAGGCAGCCACTGCGCGACGACCGTGGACGTCGAGCGGCCCCTCCAGCATCTCGTCCGTGATCTGGCCGATCTCGCCGGTCAGGACGAGGAACATCTTCCATTCGTCGACGTTGGTGCCGACGAGCAGGTCGACGTCGCCGGCCGCACCGGCCGTGACCCGCTGGAGCGAAGGGCCCGGGAGGACGTCGCCGTCGAGCACCGGCTGCCACGGCATGATGAGCACCGCCGGCACCCCTCCGAACGTGCGTCCGGGATGGGCGATGAGCTCCGCCGTCACCTCCGCCTGCGCCTCGATCACCCGCTCGACCGGGGCCGCTGCGATCGCCTCACGGGTCGCCGGGACACCGAGCCTCTCGGCGAGGAACCGCCCGATGTCCGAGGCCGTCTCGGGGGAGCTCACGAAGTGGCCCACGCCGCTCTGCAGGATCGCGCGCCGGAAGAGCCCGTCGGCACGGGGCATCCCGAGCAGCGTGCCGATGCTCATCGCACCGGCCGACTCCCCGAAGACGGTCACGTTGCCCGGGTCACCGCCGAACGCGGTGATGTTCTCCCGCACCCACTCCAGCGACGCGACCTGGTCGAGCAGGCCGAGGTTGGCGACCCCGTCGTCGAGGTAGAGGAACCCGTCGGCCCCGACACGCCAGTTGATGACCACGCAGACGACCCCGTCGCGGGCGAAGTGGCGTCCGTCGTACGCCGCCGTGGAGCTGATCTCGAACGCGCCGCCCTGGATCCAGACCATCACCGGCAACCCCGTAGCGCTCGGGTCGGGCGTCCAGACGTTGAGGAGCAGGTAGTCCTCGCCCGTCACGCCCGAGTCCCACTCGGAGCCCGCCACCTCGGGCGCCGCCGCCTGGGGCGGTGTCGGGCCGTACTCGGTGGCGTCGCGTACGCCGTCCCACGGCTCGACCGGCTGGGGCGGGCGCAGCCGGAACGGCCCCACGGGCGGGGCGGCGTACGGAATGCCCAGGAACGCGTGCACACCGTCGACCTCGGTGCCGCGCAGCTCGCCCCGCGCGGTCTTGACCACTGCACCCATAGGCCCACCGTGCGACCGCGCCGGACCTCGATGCAGAGGCGAACGTCCCCGACGCCTACCCTTTCCGGGCCACCCGACGGGACACTCTGCCCCACCGCCCCCGGTGCACCATCCGGGACGTCATGCCCGGGGAAAGGGGGCTTCCTGCGCTGGTACGTCGAGGACCGCAGGCGCAGCGTGGATGGTGAGGGCAGACCTGGCGGGTCGACTGCCTCGCTCAGGCTTGCTCGTGGATCTCGACCGTGAGGAGGTCACCATGAAAGTCGAGTACATCCACGCCTCGAAGTACGGCAACGGAGCGATGGTCGCCGAGGAGTTCAAGCGGCTGATGGCCGCCAAGGGTGTCGCCGTCGACGTCCACCATGTCCGGGAGGAGAAGCCCAAGAAGGTGCCGGCGGCGGACCTGTACGTGTTCAGCTCGCCCGGACGCATGGGCAAGCCCAAGGGCGAGATGCGCCGCTTCCTGAAGCAGGTGGACCTGCCGGCAGGCACGAAGTACGCCATCCTGACCACGGAGGGAGCCCCCCAGCCCGACAAGAAGACGGGCCGGATGCCCACCGAGGAGGAGATCGCGAGATGGCAGCACGTCATCCCGATCATGAACGAGCTGCTGCAGGCGAAGGGCATGGTCGAGGTCGCTGAGGACAAGGTCTACGTGACCGGCATGAAGGGACCCCTGGAGGAGGGCTGGGAGAAGAAGGTGGAGGCCTTCGCAGCGCGGATCCCGGTCGGAGCGGCCACCGAGTAGCGCCCTGGTCGCGGACGGACCAAATGCCTGGACGTAACCACCGAACCCCTCCCCTCGTTGGGCCGGCAACGACCTTCGGGGGAAGAGGTGTGCATGCGTTCAGCCCGGCTTGCTGTCGCCGGAATGGTCTGCGCCGTCGTCGCCGGCCTGTCGTCGGGCGCGTCCACGGCACAGCCGCCACCTGGCACGATCACCGGCCCACGCCCCTCCGCAGAGCTCTGCGAGAGTCTGCGTCCGGACCGCTGGCGACCGACCATCGGGGGGCCGAACCGGCGCGGCACCCTTCGCGTCTTCGGCATCCAGTACAAGCAGGCGATCCGCCACGTCCGCAGCTACCGCTCCTTCCGTACTGCCATGCGCTGCATGATGGAGGAGCTCGTCGTGCCGTACCTGGATCCGGGCAAGCCCACGCTGGTCGTCTACCCCGAGGACGTCGGCCTGATGACCCTGGCCGTCGGGGACCGCGGCAGGAGCGTGCGGGAGCAGGCGGCGACGCCGCTGCGCGCTCCGGCCGGGGACCAGGCACCGCTCTCGGCGGCCTCGGCACTGGCCCAGCTGAACACCGCGTACTCGCCCCAGGTCGCGGCGTACCAGAAGCTGTTCGGCCCCGTCGACCCGCGCAAGCAGGTCCTCCTGGCCGCCACCGACACCTTCGCGCGTGCCTTCAGCCAGACCTTCTCCGACATCGCGCGCGACTACGGCGTGTACGTCGTCGCCTCGAACAACCAGGCCCGCTACCGGCAGACCCGAGACCCCGACGAGGTGGCTCTCTTCGCAGACCCCGCCCTGCGCGACGAGGGAGTCGCCTACGTGGCCACGAGCGCGCGGGTCACGAACGGCACGTTCACCTGGGCGCCGTACACCACCCGGCCGCAGGCCCCACGCGGCGAGCGGAACCTGATGTTCCGCAACGACAAGGTGCCGCTGACCAGTCTGGAGGTGGACCTGCTCGGGCTCGACGAGGGCGCGTCGACCGGTCGGGCCGGTCGGCGCAACGCCGCCGGGGTGGTGGTCGAGGGGTTCCGCCTCGGCTTCGGGACCTCGCTGCCCGCGTTCACCTACGGCTACCCCTTCGGCCGGCGGCCCGATGACCTGCGTCCTTGCGCGGACACGTCGAAGACGTTCATGGCGTGCATGGACCACCTCGGTGTCGACGTGGTGGTGCAGGCCGAGGCGAACCCGACCCGCTGGGCCGGTCCTGGCGGGTACAGCACCTGGCAGCCGCTGGAGTGGATGGGCTCGACGTGGCGAGCGGTGGCCGACCCCACGGTCGGGTTCCGCTACAACGTGACCGCGCACATGGTCGGGAACCTCCTCGACCTCGCCTTCGACGGCCAGAGCGCGATCACCCGCCGCGGTGCACGTGCTCCCCTGCGCCACTACGTCGGCAACGGTCGCTTCCTCGCGGAGGACGAGAGCGTCTACCGGCCCTACGCCGGACCGAAGCGGGAGTTCGTCGCGCTCACCCCCTGGGTCGTCCGCGACGCGGGTCGCGACCGTCTCCGAGACGTTGCCGCTGCGCTGGCGCCCGGCAGCGGTCACCCGCGAGAGAACGAGTACCTCCAGACGGCGGTGTACGCCGACCTGGTGCCTGAGCGACGTCGCTGAACGGGTGGCGGGGCCATCCCGCCACCCGCGGCAGCTAGCCTCGGCCGCTGCTCGAACGGGCCCGGCGGGAGACCGAGTCGATCGAGACGGCGAGCAGGAGCACGGCGCCGGTGACCATGTAGCGCACTGACGAGTCCACGCCCACGACGTTGAGGCCGGTCTGGATCGACTGGAGGACGAAGATGCCGAGCAGTGCGGCGTACGCCGAACCACGACCGCCGAAGAGGCTGGTGCCGCCGATGACCGCGGCCGCGATCGCGGTGAGGTTGGTGTCGGTGCCGCCGCTGGCCTGCGAGACCGAGGTCAGCTGACCGGCCGCCATCAGACCCCCGAGTGCGGCGAAGAAGCCGGTGAGCGCGAAGACCGAGAAGTACACGCGGTTCACGCGGATGCCGGAACGTCGAGCGGCCTCGACGTTGCCGCCGACCGCGAACACGTGCCGGCCCCACGTCGACTTGCGCAGCAGCAGGTCCATGACCACCACCAGCGCGACGAAGAGCAGCGGGAGGTAGCCGAGACCGCGGTCGATGTTGAGGTAGTAGGTCAGGTACAGCAACCCGGCTGCGAGCAGGCCGGTCTTGACCGCGACGGACGTCATCGACGGCGCCGACAGGCCGGCCGCCGAGCGCCTGCGGATCCCCCAGAACAGCGCTGCGCCGTAGCCGAGCGCCACCAGGACGACGAGCACGTACGACGCGGTCCCGCTCACGAAGGAGAACCGGGTGAAGTCGACCAGGCCCGAGTCCGGGGGAAGGTTGACCGTTCCGTTCTCCCCCAGCACCCACAGCTGCAGCCCGAGGAAGCCGAGCAGACCCGCAAGGGTGATCACGAAGCTCGGCACGCCCACCTTGGTGTACAGCAGCGCGTAGAACAGGCCGATCACCAGACCGGTCCCGGCGCCCGCGAGCAGAGCGAGCCAGAGGGACTGGTCGTGATAGACGACGAGGACCGCCATCACCGCAGCCGCGAGGCCGCTCACCGACCCGACGGACAGGTCGATCTCCCCGAGCAGCAGGACCAGCACGACACCGATCGCGATGATGCCGATGGGCGCCGCGAACAGCGTGATCGTGACCAGGGTGCGTGAGGAGAGGAACGTCGGCTCCTGGGCATAGAAGACCAGGGAGATGACGACCAGCCCGATGATGACCGGGAGACTGCCGAGGTCACCGCCGCGCACCCGGCGGCCGAAGTTGTCGATCGCGCCCTTCAGGCCGGTGCTCTGGACCAGCCGCTCGTCGCTGCGGTCCGCGGGGGCCGGAGCGGCCGGGCCGGTCTCGTCAGGGAGCTTCGTCGTCGACTCAGGCATCGTGAGCTCCTGCTTCGTGGGCCGTGTGGTGGATTTCCTGGTTGCGGCGGATCCGGTCGGCGACCACGTTGTCCGACGCCCCGGTGATCGCGGCCACCAGGTCCTCGGTGGTGGTCTCGTCGACGTTGAACTCCGCTGCGTTGCGCCCTAGCCGGAGGACGACGATCCGGTCGGAGACCGCTTGGACGTCCGCCATGTTGTGGCTGACCAGGATCACGCCGAGGCCGGTCTCGCGCAGCCGTTCGATCAGGTTGAGCACCTCGGCGGTCTGGGCGACACCGAGGGCTGCGGTGGGCTCGTCGAGCATCACGATCTTGGGTGCCCCGACGAGGCTCCGGGCGATGGCCACCGTCTGTCGCTGGCCTCCGGAGAGACTGGCGATGGGGATCCGGACCGACGGGATCTTGGCCGAGAGGGTGCGCAGCAGCCGCCAGGCCTCCTTCTCCATGGTGACCTCGTCGAGCCACCCGCCCGTGCCCTTCTCCTGGCCGAGGAAGAGGTTGGCGACGACATCGAGGTTGTCGCACAGAGCGAGGTCCTGGAAGACCGTCGAGATGCCCAGCGCCTGTGCTTCGCTCGGTCCGCCGACGTGGACCTGACGTCCGCCGAAGGTCATGGTCCCGCCGTCGGACTGGTACACGCCGGCGATGATCTTGACCAACGTCGACTTGCCGGCGCCGTTGTCTCCCACCAGGGCGACGACCTCGCCCTCGGACACCTGGAGACTGACGTCGGTCAGAGCCTGGACGGCGCCGAACCTCTTGTTGATGCCCTCCAGGGAGAGCACGGGGGTAACGGCTGGAGCGGGACGCTCGGTTGTGGTCGCGGTCATGCCGCCTCCTGATTCCACCTGAATTGATCGTGACAGGGGGTGGCCCACCTTGTCAGTAGGCCACCCCAAGTTCCGCTTCGTCAGGACAGCCCGGCCTCGGCGCAGGCGTCTGCGTAGTTGGGGGTGCAGATGTCCTCGACGCTGTACAGCTCGTCCTTGACCACGGTGTCCTCGATGTTCTCGGTCGTCAGGACGACGGGGTCGAAGATGAACGAGGCGACACCCTCGAAGTCCTCGGTCCCGGTGATCTCCTCGCCGTTGGCAAGATCCACGGCGACCTCGGCGGCCTTCTCGGCCTCGATCTTGTACGACTTGTAGATCGTCATGAACTGCTCTCCGGCCACGATCCGCTGGACGGCGGCCAGCTCGGCGTCCTGTCCGGTGATCGGCGGGAGCGCGTCGGGACTCACACCTGCGCCGGTCATCGCAGCCACCACGCCGCCGGCCTGACCGTCGTTCGCCGCGTAGACGCCCTTGATGTCCTTCGGGTCGAACTTGCCGAGCTGGTCGG
The DNA here is from genome assembly GCA_963701425.1 of uncultured Actinomycetota bacterium. GTDB lineage: Bacteria > Actinomycetota > Actinomycetes > Propionibacteriales > Nocardioidaceae > Nocardioides_C. The sequence continues at coordinate 1,458,264 of CAVPAG010000018.1, forward strand.
TGGTCCACTGCTGGGCGTTGTCCGGGCTCCAGTCGGGGTTGTCGTACTCCGCGAGAATCTCCAGGTCGCTGTTGTCGATGACGCTGTGCGCGCCCTCCTTGAACCCGGCTGCGTTCGGGTCGGTCGGCGCGCCGTTCAGCATCAGGATGCCGCCGCTGCCGACCGCCTCGACGAGAGCCTCGCCCTGGAGCTTGCCCACATTGGAGTTGTCGAAGGACAGGTAGTAGTCCGCGCCCGCGATGAACCGGTCGTAGGCGATCACCGGGATGTCCGCCTCCTGCGCGGAGGTCACCAGGCTCGCAGCGGACTCGCTGTCGACCGGGTCGAGGACCATCACGTCGACCTGGTCGGTGATCGCGGTCTCGACCTGCTGCTGCTGCTTGGCGGGGTCCTGGTCGGCGTTGAAGTAGACGACCTCGCAGTCGTCGCACAGCTCGGCGACCTTCGCCTCGAAGATCGGCTTGTCCGCCGCCTCGTAGCGCGTGGTCTTCGACTCGGGCAGAAGCAGGGCGATCTTCTTGGCGCCGTCCCCGCTCTCGGTCTCTGCATCGTTGGCGCCACAGGCAGCGAGGCTGCCGATACCAATGACGACTGCGGCCGCGGTCACCCCGGCACGCCGGATGGAAAGCATCACTTCTCCTCCTCATGTCCGGGTCCTCGCCCCGCACGTTCTGGTTGGTGACCGAGTGTGCTCCGTCACTCCACTAGCCGTCAAGACTTGAATGCAAGATTGCCCGCTTTGCCGGAAAGCACGAGTTTCTCGTCACCTCTTGACGCTTACGGCGCCGTAGAGCACAGTTCACGCATGCCTGCTGCTCGCGAAGAGGGGACGACGGCGCGCCCGGCTCCCGGGTCGACCGCCTCGTTGCGCGCTGCGAACCAGCGACGCGTCGTCCGGGCGCTGCAGCAGCTGCGCGAAGGCACGACCCTGACCCAGGCCGAGATCGCGCGGAGCACCCACCTCGCGCCGGCCACGGTGTCGAACATCGTGCGCGACCTGGCGGCAGCGGGCATGGTCGAGGTCGTCCTCGGCAGCGGCCGGCGAGGCACTGCCGTGCGCATCTCCCGGCGGGCCGGTCTGGTCGCGGGCATCGACTTCGGCCACCGGCACGTGCGCGTCGCGGTCGGCGACCTCACCGGCGAGGTCCTCGGCGGCGACCGCGAGGCGATCGCCCAGGACCACGGGTACGCCGACGGGCTCGAGCGGGCCGCCAGCCTGCTCGACAGGGTCCTGAAGAAGCTCGACGCGTCTCGCGACGACCTGCTCAACATCGGCCTCGGCCTTCCCGCGCCGATCACCAACGAGAACGTCGTCCTCTCCTCCGCGATCCTGCCCGGCTGGGTCGGCGTCAACGCCAGGACCGAGGTGGAGGCGCGCATCGGCCGCCCCGCGCACATCGAGAACGACGCGAACCTCGGCGCCTTGGCGGAGCACCGCCACGGAGCCGGCGTGGGGCACACGGACATGGTCTACGTGAAGGTCTCCTCAGGTGTCGGCGCCGGCATGATCCTGCGAGGCGAGCTCTTCCGGGGCGCCAACGGCACGGCCGGCGAGATCGGCCACCTCACCATCGACGAGCAGGGGCCGTTCTGCCGGTGCGGGAGCCGCGGGTGCCTCGAGGCCTACGCCTCGGTCGGCATGGCGCAGACCGCGCTGGGAGTGCAGATGCCGGGTGCCGACATCGAGGAGATCGTCGCGGCCGCGAAGAGCGGCAACGTCTCGGCGCTCCGCATGTTCGAGGACGCCGGCCTGCACCTGGGCTGGGGCCTGGCGATGCTGGCCAACCTGATCAACCCGAGCGCGATCGTGGTGGGCGGTGACATGTCCCGCGCCGGCGACCTGCTGCTGGACGCCATCCACATCGGCATGCGCCGCCACGCGCTCGCCTCGGTGTCGTCCGGGACGCTGGTGACACGGGCAGCTCTGGGAGACCGCGCCTCGGTGATGGGGGCCCTGCTGCTGGCGCTCGACCGCACCGAGCTCGTGCCCGCCCACGGCATCGGCTAGGAGCTAGCTCCCCCGCAGCACCGCCCGACGGTGCAGGTACTCGATCTCGTCGATCTCGCCGCGGGCGTAGCGCTCGTCGAGCATCTGTTGCGCCGCCGCCGACCCGCCAAACGGCGGAGCGGACTGGGAGCTCCGGCTGCCCGAGGAGCGGACGAGCACGATCACGACACCGACGATGAGTGCGACGAGGAGCAGGAGGAAGAGGGTCATGAGGAGCCAGCCGCCCCAGCCCATCCCGTCGTGCATCCAGGGTCCTTCGCCGTACCCGCCGCGGCCGCTGTCGCGACCCATCGGACCGTAGCCGTCACCTCGCATGGTTCACCGTCCTTCGCTCCTGACAGGTGCAGCATGCGTCGCGGCGTCGTCGCCCGTCCAGGGTCGTTCGACCCCACCGGACCGCGGCGCGGGCTAGGGTCCGGCCATGGACAGCCGGGACCTGGCGCGCTACGCCCTCGTCGTCGTCGACGCCCAGAAGGGTTTCGACGACCCTGCATGGGGCAGGCGCAACAACCCCGCCTGCGACGACAACATCGCCGCCCTCGTGGAGCGCTGGCACGCCGGCGGGCGGCCCGTCGTACACGTGAGGCACGACTCGACCAACCCTGGTTCGCCGCTGCACCCGGGCTCGCCCGGCAACCAGCTCAAGGACTACCTGTCGACGCCGCCGGACCTGCTCGTCGTCAAGAGCGTGAACTCCAGCTTCCACGGCTCCCCCGACCTGCATGCCTGGCTCGTCGCTCACGAGCTGCGACGGGATCGTGGTCTGCGGGATCACGACGAACCACTGCTGCGAGACCACCGCTCGCGTGGGCGGGAACCTCGGCCACGACGTGCTGTTCGCGATCGACGCGACGCACACCTTCGACCGGACCGGCCCCGACGGGGACACGATGACCGCGGACGAGCTCGCCCGCGCGACGGCCACGAACCTCCACGGGGAGTTCGCGACAGTGGTCTCCACCCGCGAGCTGCTCGAGGCCGACGCCTGAGGGGATCAGGCGCCCCAGAACCGGCAGGCGCAGGTCAGGCACCGGCAGTAGCGGTGCCCCTCGCTGTTGCGGTAGCTGACCGAGGTCTCCGCGCTCTTGCACGAGGGGCAGAACCGCAGCGCCGGGACCGGCTCGGTGACCCTCTTCGTCGTGTAGCTGGCCATCTGGCTCACCTTCCTCTCGCCTGGATGATCGGCACGAGGTAGCTGCAGCCTGAGAGCGGTCTAGTCGGATACGCCGGGTCTCGGGCTCGCGGCACGCGTCCCGTCGGACAGCGGTCTGGTCCGCCTTGGAGCCTGGTGCAACGCTGATTACATGATTACATCAGAAGCACTGGAGAGGGTGCGGGGCTGGTTCACCGGCCGGCTGCCGCAGGACTGGCAGGCCGGACCGCGGCCGTGAGCGTCGACCGTGAGGAGATCGTCGTCATGCTCGACATCGTCGACGTGCAGACCGCCGACGACGCGAGCCCGGCGGAGGCCGCGGAGGCGAGGCTCGGTCGGGCGCGTGCCTTCCGCGAGGAGACGCGCGAGCAGCGGATGCGGATCGCCCGCGAGGCAGAGCACCGGTTCGACCGGAAGGTCGCCTGGGGGGTCACCGTCGGCGACCACCGGGAGCTGTTCACGAACATCGCGGTACCGGTCATGACGAGACTGCGCCAGCCCCAGCGCCAGGTGCTCGACACGCTGGTGGACGCCGGTGTGGCGCGCTCTCGCTCCGAGGCGCTCGCGTGGTGCGTCCGACTGGTCGGTCAGCACACCGACGAGTGGCTCGGCGAGCTCCGCGAGGCCATGTCGCACGTCGCGGACGTCCGCGCGAAGGGCCCGGCCGCCTGAACCCCGCGTGCCCTGTCGGCGGACCAACCCATGAGGCCGTCGCACCGGCCGCAGAGCACCGACACGGGTCGGAGCACGCGGCTCAGAGCGGTCGGCTCACTCCCACTCGATGGTGCCCGGCGGCTTGCTCGTGATGTCGACGGTGACGCGGTTGATCTCGCGGACCTCGTTGGTGATCCGCGTGGAGATCGCCTCGAGCACGTCGTAGGGCAGCCTCGCCCAGTCGGCTGTCATCGCGTCCTCGGAGGTCACCGGGCGGAGCACGACGGGGTGCCCGTAGGTGCGCCCGTCGCCCTGGACGCCGACGGAGCGTACGTCGCCCAGCAACACGACCGGGAACTGCCAGATGTCACGGTCCAGGCCCGCCTTGGTGAGCTCCTCGCGCGCGATCGCGTCCGCCTCGCGCAGGATCTCGAGCCGCTCGTGGGTGACCTCGCCGATGATCCGGATCCCGAGGCCGGGGCCGGGGAACGGGTGGCGCCACACGATCTCCGGCGGGAGGCCCAGCTGCTCGCCGACGAGGCGGACCTCGTCCTTGAACAGCGTGCGCAGCGGCTCGACGAGCTCGAACTCGAGGTCCTCGGGCAGGCCGCCCACGTTGTGGTGGGACTTGATGTTGGAGGTGCCGGCTCCCCCACCCGACTCGACCACGTCGGGGTAGAGCGTGCCCTGGACGAGGTAGGAGACCTTCTCGCCGTGCTCCGCGGCCTCGCCCACGATCTCGAGCTCGGCGGCCTCGAAGACGCGGATGAACTCGCGGCCGATGATCTTCCGCTTCTCCTCCGGGTCGGTCACCCCGGCGAGCGCCTCGAGGAACCGCTGCTGGGCGTCGACGACGTGCAGCGAGACCCCGGTGGCCGCGACGAAGTCACGCTCGACCTGCTCGGCCTCGCCCTTGCGCAGCAGGCCGTGGTCGACGAAGACACACGTCAGCTGGTCGCCGATCGCGCGCTGCACCAGGGCAGCCGCGACCGCGGAGTCGACACCGCCGGAGAGGCCGCAGATTGCCTGCTTGTCGCCGATCTGCTCGCGGATGCGCTCGACCTGGTCGTCGACGATGTTGACCATGGTCCAGGTCGGCCGGCAGCCCGCGATGTTGTGGAGGAAGTGCGTGAGGACGGCCTGGCCGTGCTCGGTGTGCATGACCTCGGGGTGCCACTGCACGCCGGCGAGCCCGCGGTCGAGGTCCTCGAAGGCGGCGACCGGCGAGCCGGCCGACGTCGCCAGGGCGGTGAAGCCCGCCGGGGCCGCGACGACCGAGTCGCCGTGGCTCATCCAGACGCGGTGGCTCTGGGGGACGTCGGACAGAAGCGTCCCGCGCTCGGTGACGGTGACCTGGGTCCGGCCGTACTCCGAGGCGCCCGTGCGTCGTACCTCGCCGCCGAGGGCCAGCGCCATCGCCTGGAAGCCGTAGCACATGCCGAAGACCGGCACCCCGGCCTCGAAGATCGCGGGACCCACCTGCGGGGCTCCCGGCTCGTAGACCGACGAGGGGCCACCGGAGAGGACGATCGCCTTGGGCTTGCGGGCCAGCATCTCCTCCACGGGCATCGTGTGCGGCACGATCTCGGAGTAGACGCGGGCCTCGCGCACCCGGCGGGCGATGAGCTGGGCGTACTGCGCCCCGAAGTCGACGACGAGAACCAGGTCGTGTTCGGTGGTCACCGGGGCCCTTTCACGTGGGCAGAGAGACTGACAGCCGCGGGGTCACGGCGCGGCAAGTCTATCGGCCGGCCCAGCGGCCCCTCCGGTCCGTCCACGCAAAACGGACATCTCGAATTTGCCTGGCCCCTCCTCGGGCGAACCCCTATCGTCGCTCTGTCGGGGGCAGCCGGGAGGGACCGATGACGTTGATGCGCGACCCTGTGTCGACACGTCTCCGTTTCGGCATCCTCGGACCGCTCGTGGCCACCCTCGACGGCCAGACGGTGCACCTCGGCGGCCGCCGTCAGAGCAGCGTGATCGCGGCGCTCCTCGTGGCCCGTGGCGAGGTCGTGACCACCGACCGCCTCCTCGAGGCGCTCTGGCCGGACGGCGCGCCCCGGAGCGCTGCGGGCAGTCTCCACGCCTATGTCTCGCACCTTCGACGGCTCCTCGAGCCGGACCGCGCCGCGCGTGAGCCGAGCACCGTGCTGGTCAGCCACGGCACCGGCTACGCGCTGCGGGTACCCGAGGAGTCCGTCGACGCCTGGCGTTTCACCGCACTCGTCACCCAGGCGTCCTCCGTCGCCGACCCGGCCGCACGGGTGGCCGGCCTCCGCGAGGCCCTGGGGCTGTGGCGGGGCCCCGCCCTCTCCGAGTACGCCGACCAGGCCTGGGCGATGTCCGACGTGCACCGCCTCACCGACCTGCGCAACCTGGCCCGGGAGCAGCTCCTCTCCGCGCGCCTCGACAGCGGCGAGACCGCCATCCTCGTCCCGGAGATCGAGGCCCTGATCGCCGAGGAGCCTCTGCGCGAGGAGCCCTGGCGCCTCCTGGCGATCGCGCAGTACCGCTCCCACCGCCAGGCGGACGCCCTGGCCACGCTCCGCCGTGCGCGCACCCTCCTGGCAGAGGAGCTCGGCGTCGACCCCGGACCCGCGTTGCGGTCGCTGGAGGCCGAGATCCTCGCGCAGTCGGACACGCTCGCCACACCCCAGGTCCGGCCGGCCCCGGCCGCCGCGACCCCGGCCGAGACCCGACGCCCGGCGGCCGAGACCGGCGGCGACCTCGTGGAGAGGGAGCACGAGCTCACCCTGCTCCGCGGCTGCCTGGACGACGCGCTCGACGGCCTGGCCGGTCTGGCACTGATCACCGGGCCGGCGGGCATCGGCAAGAGCCGGCTGCTCGGGGAGCTCCGGCAGATCGCCTCCGCGGCGGGTGCGACCGTGCTCAGGGCACGCGGCAGCCAGCTCGAGAGAGCCTTCGGCTTCGGCGTCGTGCGCCAGCTCTTCGACCCGCTGCTCGCCGACGAGACCTCCCGGCAGTCGCTGCTGGTCGGGGCCGCGGCAACGGCCGACACCGTCTTCGAGTCGAGCTCGTTCACCCCTCCCCGCAGCGAGGGCCTGTTCGGCGTACTCCACGGCCTCTACTGGCTGACCGTCAACGCGAGCTCGCGGAGCCCGCTGGTGCTCGCCATCGACGACCTGCAGTACTGCGACACCGGCTCGCTGCGCTACCTCGCCTACCTGCTGCGACGCCTCGAGGGCATGCCGGTCCTCATCGTGGGGACGATGCGCACCGGCGACGAGTACGACGACGACGGCCTCCTCAACGAGCTCGCCGGCGACCCCGCCACCACCGTCGTGACGCCGGAGCCGTTGTCGGGCGACGGCGTGGCCGACCTGGTGCGTGCCCGGCTCGGCGCCGAGACGGAGGCGCCCTTCGTCACGGCCTGCTACCGGACGACGGCCGGCAACCCACTGCTGCTCCGGCAGCTGCTCCGGGCGCTCGAGGCCGAGCGGGTCCGGCCGGACGCGGCCCACGCCGACACCGTCCGGGCGATCGGCTCGCGCGCCGTCTCCAGCCTCGTCCTCATGCGGTTCAGCCGGATGCCACCGGAGAACCGCACCGTGGCGCGCGCCGTCGCGGTCCTCGGCAACGGCGCCTCGCTCCCGGTCGTCGCGGCCATGACAGAGCTGTCCGAGGACGCCACGGCCGCGGCGATCGCCTCCCTCGCCCGCGCCGAGGTGCTCCGGGAGAACCACCCGCTTCGGTTCGTGCACCCGCTGGTCGGCGACGCGGTGTACGGCGACCTCTCGGTCGGCGAGCGGGAGCTCGCCCACGACCAGGCCGCCCGCGTCCTCGCCGCGGTCGGCGCAGCGCCTGAGCAGACCGCGGCACACCTGCTTCTCGTCCCGCCTCGCGGTGACCTCGGGGTCGTCCGCGTGCTCGAGGACGCAGCCCGGCGGGACCTCGACCGGGGGGCGGCGGAGAGCGCCGTCGCCTACCTGCGCCGCGCGCTGGCCGAGCCCCCTCTCGAGGAGGACCTGCCCGAGCTCCTGATGTGGCTCGGCCGGGTCGAGGAGCTCACCCACGGCGGATCCGCGATCGAGCACCTGGCCGAGGCCTACCGCTCCCTTGCCGACCCGAGCCACAAGGCGCAGACCGCGATCATGCTGGCGCGGACCCTCGTCTTCGGCGGCGAGAAGGGCCGGGCCAGCGCGTTCGCCCGCCAGGCCATCGACGAGCTGCCGCCCGAGCTGGTCGACGAGCGGCAGGGACTCCTGGCGCTGCAGCGCTTCGCGGGCTACCTGCACGAGCTTCCCCTCCACGAGTACGACGGCCGGCACCGGCCGACCGTGGAGGGCACCGGGACAGGAGCCCGCGCCCTGGCAGCCGCCCTGGCCTGGGACGACCTGACCACGAGCACGCACCGTGACCGGGCGGTCGAGCTGGCGCGGTTCGCGGTCGCCGACGGCCGACTGCAGCAGGTCGACGCCGGCCTGCTGTGGGTGGTCTCCGGGATCGTCCTCGAGATGGCCGGCGAGGACACCCTCGACTTCTGGGAGCGGGCGCTCGGCGACGCCCACCGCAGCGGGGCCCTCTTCGCCGCGATGCGCGCCCACCTCTGGCTGGGCTGGACGCAGTGGACGCGCGGCGACCTCAGGGAGGCTCTCCAGTCGCTGGCCACCTGCGCGGAGCAGAACCAGCTGTGGGGCGCCAACCCGATCGGCCAGGCCTACGTCGACGGCTTCAGCATCCCGATCCTGCTGGAGCGGGGTGACCTCCCCGAGGCGCGTCGCCGGGTGGACCTGGCCCGGTCCCGCGAGCGCTTCGGCGACGGGCGCCGCCTGTTCGGCGAGGCGGAGGCGGCGGTGCTGCTCGCGGAGGGCAGGCCGCAGGAGGCGCTGGCCCGGCTCGACGAGGTGCAGGGTGTGATGGCCGGCGTGGAGAACCCGGTCTGGCGGGCCTGGCGGTCGCGGCGGGCGGTCGTCCTCACGGCGCTGGGGCACCGCGACGAGGCCGTGGCCCTGGTCCAGGAGGAGCTCGACGCCGCACGCGCCTGGGGAGCCCCCGAGCTGGTCGGCCGCACGCTGCGGATCCTGGGCGAGCTCGGTACGCCGGACAGCGTCGACGTCCTCCGCGAGGCGGTGGGCCTGCTGCAGCAGCGGCCACAGCTCCTCGAGCGCGCCAAGGCCCGGGCCGCGCTCGGCGAGGCCCTGCTGGCCTCGGGCCCCGGCGACAGGGCGGAGGCCGTGGACGTGCTGCTTCCGGCTCTCGACCTGGCCGACCTGTGTGGAGCCGCTCCCCTGCGCGCCAGGGTCGCCGTCGCCCTGCGGACCGCCGGCGTCGACGTACCCGAGGAGCCACCGGTGCGCTCGGCGCTCACCAGCACCGAGCGCCGGATCGTCGGCCTCGCGCTCGACGGTCTGTCGGAGCGGGACATCGCCGAGGCGCTCTTCATCACCCCGCGGACGGTGCAGAACACCATCGAGTCCGTCTCACGTCTCCTCGGCGTGACGACCCTCGGCGAGCTGCGACACGCGCTCTCGCACGTCTGACGGGCCGCTTGGGACAGGCCCCAAGTCACGCCCAAGCCCGGCCCAAGCAGCCGGCTCCACGGTGAGACCACGAACCGATCTCACCGGCGAGGGAGCCAGCATGACCACCGCTTCAACCGTTCCGACCACCACGACCACCACGACCACCACGTCGACCGGTGACCCCCGCGCCGCAACCCTGCGCGGGCTCTGTGCGGGAGCGATCCACCTGCCCGGTGACCCCGGGTACGACGAGGCACGCATGCCGTGGAACGTCGCCGTCGACCAGCGACCCGCCGCCGTGGCCTACCCCGCCACCGCCGAGGAGGTCAGCTCGGTGGTCCGCGCGGCGGCTGCGGTGGGGCTCCGGGTGGCCCCGCAGGGCACCGGCCACAACGCAGGCCCGCTCGGCTCGCTGGAGGACGTCGTCCTCCTCCGCACCTCGGCCATGACCGGGGTGACCATCGACGCCCAGCGCCGCATCGCCCGGGTCGAGGCGGGTGCACTCTGGCTCGACGCGGTGGAACCCGCCGCCGAGGCCGGCCTCGCCGCCCTTCACGGCTCCTCCCCCGACGTCGGCATCGTGGGCTACTCCCTCGGCGGCGGCATCGGCTGGTACGCCCGCAAGCTCGGCCTCGCCACCAACAGCGTCACCGCGGTCGAGCTCGTCCTCGGCGACGGCTCGATGGTCCGCGCCGACTCGCACACCAACCCCGAGCTGTTCTGGGCGGTGCGCGGCGGTGGCGGGAGCTTCGGTGTCGTCACCGCGATGGAGTTCCGCCTCTACGCGATCGAGACCGCGTACGCCGGGATGCTCGTCTGGGACCAGCAGCACGCCGAGAAGGTGCTGCGGCGCTGGGCCGAGTGGAGCGTCGGCGCGCCTGACGAGGTGACCACGGCGTTCCGGCTGATGAACCTGCCGCCGCTGCCGGAGATCCCCGAGCCGATCCGCGGCCGCTCCCTCGTGGTGATCGACGGTGCCGTGCTCGACACCGACGAGCGCGCCGAGGAGATCCTGGCGTCGCTCCGTGCGCTCGAGCCGGAGATGGACACGTTCGCGCGGGTCCCGGCCGCCTCGCTGGTCCGCCTCCACATGGACCCCGAGGGACCGACGCCGGCGACCTCGGCCAGCTCCATGCTGGACAGCTTCCCCGAGGAGGCGATCGAGGCGTTCCTGGCAACCGCGGGACCGGGCTCGGGCACGTCCCTGCTGATGGCCGAGCTGCGGCAGCTCGGCGGCGCCCTCGGCCGGCCGCACCCTGGGGCCGGCGCGCTGCCGAGGCTCGACGGCCAGTTCATCCTGTTCGCCGCCGCGATCGCCGCCACCCCGGAGATCGAGGAGCAGGGGTACGCCGACGCGCGGGCCCTCGTGGACGCGCTCGCGCCCTTCGCCAACGGCCGGAACTACCTCAACTTCGCCGAGAAGCCCGTTGACGTGAGCGCCTCCTACGCGGCCGAGACCTGGCGCCAGCTGGCCGGGGTCCGCTCCGCGGTCGACCCACAGGGCGTCTTCCTGGCGAACCACCCGGTTCCGCGGCTCTACGAGAACGGCCTGCCGACGACGTGACGCCGAACGGACCCTGAACTCACACCGGGGGGTGTCCCAGGTGGCGGGCGGTCGGACTCTCGTCCGGCCGCCCGCCGCTGCTTTTCCACGCCTCTGACCTGCGCCTTTGCAGTCACCAAGAAAAGTTCGAGAAAAATGTCCGGAACCGCGTAACCACCGGATGCGGGCCTCGTTGATCAGGACAGACCCGGTGGCTTTGCTCCCTCCCAGGCCGGGTCTCTCGAAGTCCGTGCACCTGTCCATCAGATGCGTGGACGGTTCAGGGCCCGACCAACCCTCCCTCCCCGGTCGGGCCCTGAGTCTTTCCTGGGGTAGGTGCGTGCGCGCCTACCCCAGGACTTCGGGGTTCCTAGGAGGGTCCGGACAGAGGCGAGGGCAGCCCGGCCGGATCGGCCGCGCAGCCGCGATGGCACGATCAGGCCTCGTGACTTACTCAGACGGACCCACCGCACGACGTTCGACGCCGTACCGCACCGTGGTGGCAGACGGGCTGCCCGAGCTGGACCAGCGGCTGTCCGACGAGCTCGACAAGGTCAACGCTGCGGCGACCGAAGGCGTCGCGCCGTCCCGCGAGCTGACCGTGCAGATCCTCGACGACTCCGGAGATCTCGCCGCCGGCATCAGCGGTTGGACCTGGGGTGTGGCCGCCGGGATCGGGATGACGTGGGTGCGCGAGGAGGCCCGTGGTCTCGGCCTCGGGGAGAGGCTGCTGACGAGCTTCGAAGGCGAGGCACGTGCGCGGGGCTGCACGCACGTGTTCGTCACGTCGTTCACATTCCAGGCGCCGGGCTTCTACGAGAAGCACGGCTACCGCGAGATCTTCCGGTGGGAGGGTCTGCCCACACCCGACTCCGCCGACGTGCACTTCCGCAAGGAGCTCTAGGTCCAGGCGCACGCCCGCTCACGTCCCCCGAGATCACCCTGGCCTCACCCACCTCGTGAGCAGACGGCGTCAGGAGACTCCGACGATCGGCAGCCGGAGGGCACCGGGCGCGCTCGGTGGCACCGCCGGGTCCCTCGGCTCCACAGGGGCGATCCGCTCGTACGTCGCACCGAGCGGCGGTCGCGGGTCGGCCTCGCCCTTGTTCGGCCAGAACGCCACGGCTCGCTCGGCCTGGGCGGTGATCGTCAGGGACGGGTTCACGCCGAGGTTCGCCGAGATCGCCGAGCCGTCCACCACGTGCAGGCCCGGGTAGTTGAAGACCCGCTGGAACGGGTCGATCACCCCGGTCTCGGGCGTCTCACCGATCGTGCAGCCGCCGATGAAGTGGGCGGTCAGCGGCCGGTTGAAGGGCTCGCCGATCGAGCCGCCGGGCGTGCCGCCGAGGAACTTGGCCATCTCCCGGACCACCTTGTTGCCCACCGGGATCCAGGTCGGGTTGGGTGCCCCGTGGCCCTGCCGCGAGCTCAGGTACCGGCGGCCGGTCGTCCGGCTGCGCTTGGAGTAGGTCGTGATCGAGTTGTCGATCGACTGCATGACCAGGGCGATCACCGTGCGCTCGGACCAGTGCTGAGGTCGTAGAGGTCGAGGACGTTGGCCCGCTCCTTCCACATCTCCTTCAGCCAGATCTTCCAGCGCGGGTAGTGCGCGACGTGGTGGTCGGTGAGCACGGTCTGGAGCAGCGACATCACGTTGCTGCCCTTGCCGTAGCGCACCGGCTCGACGTGGGTGTCCTCGTCGGGGTGGAACGACGACGTGATCGCGACACCCTGGCTGTAGTCGACCTTCGTGTCCGGGGCGATCGCGCCGAGGATCGACTCGGAGTTCGTCCGCGACAGGAAGCCCAGCCGCTGCGACAGCTTCGGCAGGTGCCCCTGGTCGCGCATCTTGAACAGCAGTCGCTGCGTGCCCAGCGCGGAGGCGGAGAAGACGACCTGCTCCGCCGTGAGCGTACGACGCACCGCCTTCCGGCGTACCTTGGCCTTCGTGAACCGCACGTCGACGGCGTAGCCACCGTCCTCGAGGGGCCGCACCCGCTCCACCGTCGTGAGGGGGTGCACCCGCGCCCCCTTCTGCTCGGCGAGGTACAGGTAGTTCTTGACCAGCGTGTTCTTGGCGTTGTGACGGCAGCCGGTCATGCACTCGCCGCAGCCGAGGCAGGTGTTGCGGTCCGGGCCGGCACCCCCGAAGTAGGGGTCCGCCACCTTCTCGCCCTTGGCCTGCTCGGGGCCGCCGAAGAAGACACCGACCGGCGTGGGGTGGAAGGTGTCTCCGACGCCCATGTCGTTGGCGACCTTCTCCATGACGTCGTCGGAGGGAGTGCGCAGAGGGTTCTCGACGACGCCGAGCATCCGCTTCGCCTGGTCGTAGAACGGGGCGAGCTCGTCCTTCCAGTCGGTGATGTCACGCCACTGCGGGTCGCGGTAGAACGCCGGCAGCGGTTCGTAGAGGGTGTTGGCGTAGACGAGCGAGCCGCCGCCGACTCCCGCACCGGAGAGGATCAGGGCGTCCTTGAGCGCGTCGATGCGCTGGATGCCGTAGCAGCCGACCTCGGGCCGGAACAGGTACTTCTCGACGTCGAAGGACGTAGCCGCGAAGTCCTTGTCGTCGAAGCGGGCACCCGCCTCGAGGACACCGACCCGGTAGCCCTTCTCGGTCAGCCGGAGGGCCGAGACCGAGCCGCCGAAGCCGGAACCGATGACGAGGACGTCGTAGTCGAAGTCGTGTGTCACTTGTGTCTCCCTCAGGGGCGCTTGGTCTTGCGCATCAGGCGCATCTGGGCGGTCATCACCTTGGCGAAGGTCTCGTCGCTCATCCCGAGGACCGGCGAGAAGCGGAAGAGCCGCTGCACGGCGACCGCCTGCGGGTCGGTGTAGCGGTGGATGCCCTCGGCTCCCTGCCGGCGACCGAGGCCGGACTCGCGCATGCCGCCCATCGGCGCGTCGAGGCTGCCGAAGGTCGCCGCGAAGGCCTCGTTGACGTTCACGGTGCCGCACTTGATCTGGCCGGCGATCTGCACGGCCGCGCTTGACGTCGCGGGTGTAGATCGAGGCGTTGAGGCCGTACTCCCCCTCGTTCGCGCGGGCGATCGCGTCCGCCTCGTCGTGGAACCGGTAGAGCGACACGACCGGCCCGAAGGTCTCCTCGCCGAAGCACTTCATGTCCGGGTCGACGCCCTCGAGGATGGTCGGCTCGTAGAAGTAGGGCCCGAGGTCCGGGCGGGCCCGGCCGCCGGCGAGCACGCGGGCACCCTTCGCGACGGCGTCGTCGACGTGGGCGGTCACGGCGTCGAGCTGCTGCTGCGAGATCAGCGAGCCGATGTCGGTGCCCCACTCCAGGCCGGGGCCGATCTTCTGCGCCTTGGTCCGGGCGACGAATCGCTCCACGAACCTGTCGTACACCTGGTCGGCCACGAACAGCCGCTCCATGGACACGCAGAGCTGGCCGGCGGAGGAGAAGCAGGCGCGCACGGCGCCCTCGGCGGCTCGCTCGACGTCGGCGTCGCGCAGGACGAGCATCGGGTTCTTGCCGCCGAGCTCGAGGGAGCAGCCGATCAGGTTGCGGCCGGCCTGCTCGGCGATCAGCGGCCGGTGGCCGTGGAGCCGGTGAAGCAGATGTAGTTGGAGCGGCTGATGATCTCGCTGCCGAGCACCTTGCCCGGGCCGGCCACGATCTGCCAGAGGTCCTTGGGGAAGCCCGCCTCCTCGAGGAGCTGCGGCCCCGAGCAGGGCGGAGAGCATGGTCTGGGCGTCGGGCTTGTGCACGACGGCGTTGCCGGCCATCAGCGCCGGCAGGCCGTCGGAGAGCGCCATCGTGAACGGGTAGTTCCACGGCGAGATGATCCCGACCACGCCCTTGGGCACACGGTTCACCTCGACCTGGGTCAGCACCGGCACGATGCCGACCCGCTTGGCCGGTGCGAGGTGGCGCTCGAAGGTGCGCGCGTAGTAGCGCGCGGTCATCGCGACGTGCAGCGGCTCGTCGAAGGCGTGCTTGCGGGACTTGCCCGACTCCCAGCAGATCAGGTCGGTGATCTCGTCCTGCCGCTCGAGGATCACGTCGTGGAGGTTCAGCAGCTTCTCGCGCCCGCTCCTTCAGCGGCGTCGCCGCCCAGATCTCCTGCGCCCGGCGGGCACGCGTGAACGCCTCCGCCACGTCCTGCGGCGCTCGACTGCGGGATCATCGCGAGCGGCTGCCCGTTGAACGGGCAGAAGGTCGTCACGCTCTCGCCGCGTCGTGGCGAGGATCCGCGAGGTCAGCGCCGCGGACGTAGGCGGGATCGAGAGCGTACGACGCGGTCGGGTCGAGCTCGGGATCGGCGGGACCGGAGGCACCCAGGTCCGGAGCCGGACGATCGAACGGGCGGGATCAGGCATGGCAGACATGATACCGAGAGTATGTGACCGCGGTCTCAAGGACCAGAGACGCCCTCGCGATTGAGACGACCGTCACAGCTCGAGCACGGCGGCTCCCTAGACCACCCGCCGGCTCATCGCCCTGGCCGACGCGCGTCAGCGAGACCGCCCTTGTCCGGACACGACAAAGCCCCCGCGAGACGAGCCCGCGGGGGCTTTGTGCAAATTTATGTCCGGCGACGTCCTACTCTCCCACACACTCGCGTGTGCAGTACCATCGGCGCTGAAAGGCTTAACTTCCGGGTTCGGAATGGGACCGGGTGTTTCCCTTTCGCTATGGCCGCCGAAACTCTATGGAGTAATCAAAACCAGACCAACCCCTTGCGGGGGTTTGGGTTCCCGTTTGTTACTCGGGAACCACACAGTGGACGCGTAGCATCTTTGTAAGACAAGCCCTCGGCCTATTAGTACCGGTCGGCTCCGTGCATTACTGCCTTCGACCTCCGGCCTATCAACCCAGTCGTCTACTGGGGGCCTTACCCGATTGATTCGGTGGGAAACCTCATCTTGAAACGTGCTTCCCGCTTAGATGCTTTCAGCGGTTATCACTTCCGAACGTAGCTAACCAGCCGTGCTCCTGGCGGAACAACTGGCACACCAGAGGTTCGTCCATCCCGGTCCTCTCGTACTAGGGACAGCCTTTCTCAAGTTTCCTGCGCGCGCGGCGGATAGGGACCGAACTGTCTCACGACGTTCTAAACCCAGCTCGCGTGCCGCTTTAATGGGCGAACAGCCCAACCCTTGGGACCTACTCCAGCCCCAGGATGCGACGAGCCGACATCGAGGTGCCAAACCATCCCGTCGATATGGACTCTTGGGGAAGATCAGCCTGTTATCCCCGGGGTACCTTTTATCCGTTGAGCGACGCCGCTTCCACATGCCAGCGCCGGATCACTAGTTCCGACTTTCGTCCCTGCTCGACATGTCTGTCTCACAGTCAAGCTCCCTTGTGCACTTACACTCGAAACCTGATTGCCAACCAGGCTGAGGGAACCTTTGAGCGCCTCCGTTACATTTTAGGAGGCAACCGCCCCAGTTAAACTACCCACCAGGCACTGTCCCTGATCCGGATAACGGACCTAGGTTAGACATCTAGTACGACCAGAGTGGTATTTCAACGATGGCTCCACCCGAACTGGCGTCCGAGTTTCACAGCCTCCCACCTATCCTACACAAGCCGAACCAAACACCAATACCAAGTTGTAGTAAAGGTCCCGGGGTCTTTCCGTCCTGCCGCGCGTAACGAGCATCTTTACTCGTAGTGCAATTTCGCCGAGTCCACGGTTGAGACAGCGCCCAAGTCGTTACTCCATTCGTGCAGGTCGGAACTTACCCGACAAGGAATTTCGCTACCTTAGGATGGTTATAGTTACCACCGCCGTTTACTGGGGCTTAAGTTCTGCGCTTCGCCATTGCTGGCTAACACGTCCCCTTAACCTTCCAGCACCGGGCAGGAGTCAGTCCGTATACATCGTCTTACAACTTCGCACGGACCTGTGTTTTTAGTAAACAGTCGCTTGGGCCTGGTCTCTGCGGCCATCACCGCTTTCGCACGCAAGGTGTGCTCACGGATCCGGCCCCCCTTCTCCCGAAGTTACGGGGGCATTTTGCCGAGTTCCTTAACCATGGTTCACTCGATCGCCTTGGTATTCTCTACCTGATCACCTGAGTCGGTTTGGGGTACGGGCGGCGCACAGCTCGCTAGAGGTTTTTCTCGACAGCATAGGATCATCCACTTCGCCCCAACGGGCTCCCCATCAGATCTCAGCCACATGAGACACGGATTTGCCTATGTCTCGGCCTACATCCTTGGCCGTGGTCTACCATCGCCACGGTTGGACTGCCTTCCTGCGTCACCCCATCGCTTGACTACTACCAGTTCGGGTCCCGCGCTCCACACCAGCTCTCCCGAAGGATCGCCGGCGCTTTGGGCGGTTAGCATCACCGGGTTCGTCATGGGCGCTGTTTTGCCGGTACGGGAATATCAACCCGTTGTCCATCGACTACGCCTGTCGGCCTCGCCTTAGGTCCCGACTTACCCAGGGCAGATTAGCTTGACCCTGGAACCCTTGATCATTCGGCGGACAGGTTTCTCACCTGTCATTCGCTACTCATGCCTGCATTCTCACTCGTGTGGCGTCCACGGCTGGATCACTCCGCCGCTTCACCCCCCACACGACGCTCCCCTACCCATCCACACACCTGGACCACCATCAAGTGGTGGCCTAGTTTAATGCGTGAATGCCATAGCTTCGGTGGATAACTTGAGCCCCGCTACATTGTCGGCGCGGAATCACTTGACCAGTGAGCTATTACGCACTCTTTCAAGGGTGGCTGCTTCTAAGCCAACCTCCTGGTTGTCTGTGCGACTCCACATCCTTTTCCACTTAGTTATCGCTTAGGGACCTTAGCTGATGGTCTGGGCTGTTTCCCTCTCGACTACGGAGCTTATCCCCCGCAGTCTCACTGCCGCGCTCTCACTTACTGGCATTCGGAGTTTGGTTGATTTCGGTAAGCTTGTGGGCCCCCTAGACCATCCAGTGCTCTACCTCCAGCAAGAAACACGCGACGCTGCACCTAAATGCATTTCGGGGAGAACCAGCTATCACGGAGTTTGATTGGCCTTTCACCCCTATCCACAGGTCATCCCCCAGGTTTTCAACCCTGGTGGGTTCGGTCCTCCACGCCGTCTTACCGGCGCTTCAACCTGCCCATGGATAGATCACTCCGCTTCGGGTCTAGATCATGCGACTCAAACGCCCTATTCGGACTCGCTTTCGCTACGGCTTCCCCACACGGGTTAACCTCGCCACATAACACTAACTCGCAGGCTCATTCTTCAAAAGGCACGCCGTCACCGTTCACAAGGAAGTGCTCCGACGGATTGTATGCACATGGTTTCAGGTACTATTTCACTCCCCGCCAGGGGTACTTTTCACCTTTCCCTCACGGTACTTGTCCGCTATCGGTCACCAAGGAGTATTTAGGCTTAACGGGTGGTCCCGCCAGATTCACACGGAATTTCAGGGGTTCCGTGTTACTTGGGGTCACGCTCCAGAGCCACCAGCTTACGTCTACGGGGGTATCACCCTCTACGCCCAGGCTTTCCAACCTGCTTCGACTTCACTGATGGTTTATGACTCTGCGCCAGCTCGGCAGAACTGACCGAACGGCCCCACAACCCCGAAAGCGCAACGCCTGCCGGCTATCACACGCCCTCGGTTTGGCCTCTTCCGCTTTCGCTCGCCACTACTCACGGAATCACTATTGTTTTCTCTTCCTGTGGGTACTGAGATGTTTCACTTCCCCACGTTCCCTCCAACTGCCCTATGTGTTCAGGCAGAGGTAACTGGACATGACTCCAGCTGGGTTTCCCCATTCGGACATCCCCGGATCACAGCTCGGTTGCCAACTCCCCGGGGCTTATCGCAGGCTCCTACGTCCTTCATCGGCTCTTGGTGCCAAGGCATCCACCATGTGCACTTAGTAGCTTGTCATTACTACAAAGATGCTCGCGTCCACTGTGTAGTTCTCAAACAACAACCGGCAACCCCCACCACCCCACGCCTACCCCACACAAGAACTGTGCGGAACGGTTCGCGGAAGCGAAAGCCCGGACCAGAAGGCAACCCCACCCCCGAACAACTCGGGACAGCGATTCGATCCCTCAGGACCCAACAGTGTGCCCACCCCACCCGAGCCTCCGGCCCCGAGGTTCCACACCAACCCACCCCCAAGGGAGCGAGCCGGTAGTACTGACGAGGCCATCAACCAGATGACGTGAATAGTCGACGTTCCACTAGTGAGCATCCGCTGCCGTGGCACACGCGGCCACGAAACAGACAGACATGGACCAACCACACGAGGGTGGCCGGCCAACTTGCTCCTTAGAAAGGAGGTGATCCAGCCGCACCTTCCGGTACGGCTACCTTGTTACGACTTCGTCCCAATCGCCAGCCCCACCTTCGACGGCTCCCTCCCACAAGGGGTTGGGCCACCGGCTTCGGGTGTTGCCGACTTTCGTGACGTGACGGGCGGTGTGTACAAGGCCCGGGAACGTATTCACCGCAGCGTTGCTGATCTGCGATTACTAGCGACTCCGACTTCATGGGGTCGAGTTGCAGACCCCAATCCGAACTGAGACCGGCTTTTTGGGATTCGCTCCACCTTACAGTTTCGCAGCCCTTTGTACCGGCCATTGTAGCATGCGTGAAGCCCTGGACATAAGGGGCATGATGACTTGACGTCATCCCCACCTTCCTCCGAGTTGACCCCGGCAGTCTCTTATGAGTCCCCACCATGACGTGCTGGCAACATAAGACGAGGGTTGCGCTCGTTGCGGGACTTAACCCAACATCTCACGACACGAGCTGACGACAGCCATGCACCACCTGTATACCGACTAAAAGGGGCCGTATCTCTACGGCTTTCCGGCATATGTCAAACCCAGGTAAGGTTCTTCGCGTTGCATCGAATTAATCCGCATGCTCCGCCGCTTGTGCGGGCCCCCGTCAATTCCTTTGAGTTTTAGCCTTGCGGCCGTACTCCCCAGGCGGGGCGCTTAATGCGTTAGCTGCGGCACGGAACTCGTGGAATGAGTCCCACACCTAGCGCCCAACGTTTACGGTGTGGACTACCAGGGTATCTAATCCTGTTCGCTCCCCACACTTTCGCTCCTCAGCGTCAGGTAATGCCCAGAGAACCGCCTTCGCCACCGGTGTTCCTCCTGATATCTGCGCATTTCACCGCTACACCAGGAATTCCGTTCTCCCCTGCATACCTCTAGTCAGCCCGTATCGGAAGCAGGCTCGGGGTTAAGCCCCGAGTTTTCACTCCCGACGTGACAAACCGCCTACGAGCCCTTTACGCCCAATAATTCCGGACAACGCTCGCACCCTACGTATTACCGCGGCTGCTGGCACGTAGTTGGCCGGTGCTTCTTCTGTAGGTACCGTCACTTGCGCTTCGTCCCTACTGAAAGAGGTTTACAACCCGAAGGCCGTCATCCCTCACGCGGCGTTGCTGGATCAGGCTTTCGCCCATTGTCCAATATTCCCCACTGCTGCCTCCCGTAGGAGTCTGGGCCGTGTCTCAGTCCCAGTGTGGCCGGTCACCCTCTCAGGCCGGCTACCCGTCGTCGCCTTGGTAGGCCATTACCCCACCAACAAGCTGATAGGCCGCGAGCTCATCCTCCACCGCCAGAACTTTCCACCACCACCAGATGCCCGGGGCGGTCGTATTCGGTATTAGCCACCGTTTCCGGTGGTTATCCCAAAGTGAAGGGCAGATTGCTCACGTGTTACTCACCCGTTCGCCGCTCGTGTACCCCCGAAAGGGCCTTACCGCTCGACTTGCATGTGTTAAGCACGCCGCCAGCGTTCGTCCTGAGCCAGGATCAAACTCTCCGTTGAAGTATTACGACAACCACCCCACAAAAGCAGGGCGAATCATCAACACTCTAAGAAGAATCCATCCAGGCTAGAAGTGACCCACACCCACCCCAAAGGACAGGCACAGGCCGTCTAACCTAAAGGAATCAAACAACCAGCAGACACCCCAGCACCCCCAAAAGGACACCAAGCAGCCTGCCGACTGGCGATACAAATTAATTCGTCGACTTTTAGCACACTGTTGAGTTCTCAAAGATCAAACGCACACCACCCTCAGCCTCCCGGCCTCGGTCTGGGGCAACCCGATCAAACTTACCGGTCTTGCTCCGCCCGGTCAAATCCGGGTTTTGCTCCTCCGGCCCCGCACACATCGATCTCACCGAGCTGATCCGAGGCCGCTGTTGCGCGCACTCGAGCCACCTCGGCGAGGTGAGTGAGTTGGGTTTTCGCGGGGGCCGAGCGCCCGACCTTCCGGCCTTGCGCCCCGTCGCTCCCGGCGACGAAGAGAACATTACGGAGGGCCTGCCCAGGACGTCAAATCGGAAACCTGTGGCCGCGGTCACGTGTCCCGAAAAGCCCATTCCTACGGCTTTCGGACGCTTGTCCGGCCGACATTCAGACGATGTCGGGCGCACTCACGCGCGCCTCGTCGGCCTCCTGGTCGGTGAGCGCCAGCTGGCTCTGACGCTCCGCCTCGACGCGCCTCAGGTAGTGGTCCACCTCGTCGTCGCGGCGCGCGGGGTCCCAGCCGAGCTCGCCGGCCATGAGCTCCGCCGCAGGCTGCGCGGCCTTCACGCCACGGTCGAAGGTCTCGATCGAGATCCGGGTACGCCGGGTCAGCACGTCGTCGAGGTGGCGCGCACCCTCATGGGTCACGGCATGGACCACCTCCGCGGCCAGGTAGTCCTCCGCCCCCGAAAGCGGCTGCCCCAGCTCGGGACGCTCGGCCACGATGTCGAGCAGCTCGTCGACCAGGCCTCCGTAGCGGTTGAGCAGGTGGTCGATCCGGGCCCGGTGGAGCCCTGACCGGCGGGCCAGGCCGCTGCGCTGGTTCGCCCGGGCCTCGTAGCCGCCGGCACCCGCGAGAAGCACCCGGTCGGTGATCGACGCGGGCACCGCTCCCCCGAGGGAGTGGACCGCCGCGTCCACGGCGTCGCGCCCCATCACCCGGTAGGTCGTGAGCTTCCCGCCCGCGACGATCACCAGGCCCGGGACAGGTGTGACGACGGTGTGCTCGCGCGAGATCCGGCTGGTCGGCTCCGACTCCCCCGAGAGCAGGGGGCGGAGTCCGGCGTACACGCCCTCGACGTCCTCGTGGGAGAGCGGCTCCTTGAGGATCGTGTTGACCTGGCCGAGCAGGTAGTCGATGTCCCGGCGGGAGGCGGCCGGGTGTGCCCGGTCGAGGTCCCAGGGCGTGTCGGTCGTGCCGATGATCCAGTGCCGGCCCCAGGGGATCACGAAGAGCACCGAGGTCGACGTGCGCATGATCAGGCCGGACTCGGAACGGATCCGGTCACGCGGGACCACCAGGTGCACGCCCTTGCTGGCCTGCACGTGCAGGGCGCCACGGCCGCCGACCATCTCCTGGATCTCGTCGGTCCACACTCCGGCGGCGTTCACGACGACCCGCGCGCGGACCTCGATCTCACGTCCGGTCTCGAGGTCCACGGCGCGGACACCGGTCACGCGCTCCCCCTCGCGGAGGAAGCCGACGACCTTGGTGCGGTTGACGCACAGCGCGCCGTGCGAGGCGGCGGTCCTGGCGATCGTGACCACGAGCCGGGCGTCGTCGACCTGCGCGTCGAAGTACTGGATCGCCCCGGCGAGATCGTCGGCCTTGAAGTCCGGGGCGATGCGGCGGATCTGGCGACGGAAGAGATGCCGGTGGCGCGGGACGCCCATGTCGTACTTGCCGGCCATGGCCATCGCGTCGTACAGCGCGAGCCCCGCGCCGACGTACGGGCGCTCCCAGACTCGCCGGGTCAGCGGGTAGAGGAACGGCACCGGCTTGACCAGGTGGGGGGCGAGGCGCGTCACGAGAAGGCCGCGCTCCTGCAGCGCCTCCCGCACCAGGCCGAAGTCGAGCATCTCCAGGTAGCGCAGCCCGCCGTGGATGAGCTTGCTGGAGCGCGAGGAGGTGCCGGAGGCGAAGTCGCGCTGTTCGAGGAGGGCGACCGAGAGGCCTCGGGTAACGGCGTCGAGGGCGGTCCCGACTCCGGTGATGCCACCGCCCACGACGAGGACGTCGAGCTCGCCGTCCTGCATCGCCTCGAGTGCCTCCTGGCGGGCGGCCGGACTCAGCTTCGCGCTCATGTCACCTGCTTCGGTCGGTGGGCGTCGCGACCAACCTACCGACCGGACCAACCACGACGGTGGGCCTGCCCGGCCCGCGGTCTACCCAGTTCTGGGGAGATGCGGTCCCGACCTATCGGGACGAGCCGGACGTTCCGGCCGGGCTTCGTTGGGTCGCGCCTGGTGGCGACATCTACTTGAGACTTCATCAAAACCGAGGGGGCCGGAAATATGCACGACGCGCAGATGGCCGTGATCGGGGCGGGGCCGCACGGGCTCGCGGCCGCCGCTCATCTGAGACGGCAGGGTGTCGAGACCCACGTCTTCGGCGATCCGATGTCGTTCTGGAGATCGATGCCGACGGGGATGCTGCTGCGGTCGAGCCGGACCGCTTCCAGCATCTCTGAGTACGACGGGCCGCTCTCGCTCGACAGCTACCGCGAGGCGACAGGCAGGGACCTGCGCTCTCCGATCCCGCTGCACGACTTCGTCGGGTACGGCATGTGGGTCCAGGACCAGGCGGTACCCGACGTGGACCGTCGACGGGTCACCGCGGTCCGACGTGACCGCGACGGGTTCGTGCTCACCCTGGACGACGACACGGAGGCCAGGGCCGCCCGCGTCGCCGTCGCGGCCGGCATCGCCCCCTTCGCCCACGAGCCGGCGCTCACCAGGCACCTGCCTCGAGAGCTGGTCTCTCACACCTCCGAGCACCGGGACCTGAGCCGTTTCCGGGGCAGGAGCGTCCTCGTCATGGGCAGCGGACAGAGCGCCCTGGAGTCGGCCGCGCTGATGCACGAGGCCGGCGCGACGGTCGAGGTCGTCGCCCGAGCGTCGCACGTCAACTGGCTGCACGGCGGGAAGTACCAGCGCAGGCTCGGCCGCCTGGCACCGCTGCTGTACGCGCCCACGGACGTCGGCCCGATGGGGATCTCGCGGGTCGTCGCGGCTCCGGACTTGTTCCGGCGGCTCCCCCGGGCGATCCAGGAACCGATGGCACACCGGGCCATCCGACCAGCCGGTGCGGCGTGGCTGCTCGAGCGCCTGCGAGACGTGCCGATCCGCCTCGGCACGAGACTGCAGACGGTCTCGCCGCGGGGAGACGGGCTCCGGGTCGTGACGGAGGACGGTGGCGTCCGCCTGGTCGACCACCTCATGCTGGGCACCGGCTACCGGGTGGACGTGGCGAGGTACGAGTTCCTGGGCGACCTCGCGGCGCACGTGCGTTCCGAGCGCGGCTATCCCGTGCTGACGACCGGCCTCGAGTCGTCGGTGCCAGGACTGCACTTCCTCGGGGCTCCGGCCGCCTTGAGCTTCGGGCCGGTGATGCGCTTCGTCTCGGGCGGTTGGTACGCCGCCGAGGGGCTGACTCGCGCCGTGACCGGCAACCGCGGGCCGATGAGGTCCGGGACGGTGCGGACCCATCTCGTCGACAGGGCGGCCTAGGAGCAGGGACGCGCCGTCAGCGTGCTCCCAGCACGAGGCGCGACCGGTCGCCGAGGTCCGCCAGCCTGTCGCGGGCGATCGGGTTCAGCTGCTGCACACGAGCCACCTCCGACGCCTCGAGGTCGGCCACGACGATCGCAGGCGAGTCGTCACCCGCGCGGTGGAGCGCGCGACCCTCGGGGTCGTAGACCGCGCTGCCACCGTTGAAGTCGTGCTCCCCGCACCTTCCCGTGAGTCCGGCGAACACGACGTAGATGCCGTTGTCGAGGGCCCGGGCGGCGTAGTACAGGTCGCGCCGGTGCTCGGACCCCACGTAGTAGGCCGAAGGGCACAGGTAGGCGCGGGCACCGTCACGTGCCGCGGCGGAGGCGTGCTCGGGGAAGCAGCCGTCGTAGCAGACACCGAGCCCGAGCTCCCAGTCGTCCACGACGATGCTCGCGCCGTGGTCGCCGGGGCTGAAGAAGCCGCGCTCGCTGTCGAAGAGGTGCTGCTTGTCGTACGGCGCGGTGACGGCCCCGTCGTCGTCGAACACCAGGAGGCTCAGCGTGACGCGGTCGGCGCTCCGGCGTACCGCCGCCCCGGCCACCACCACGACCGCGCGGTCCCGGGCGACGTCACGCAGCGGTGACAGCCGGTGGTCGTCGGTGGTGATCGCGCGGTCGACCGTCCAGGCCTCAGGGGCGTAGCCGGTGAGGAACAGCTCCGGGAGCACGACGACCCGCGCGCCCTCGTCAGCGGCCGACGCGACGAGCGAGACCGCCGTCGCGACGTTCGCGGGGACGTCCCAGGGAACTGACGCGGCCTGCGCAGCGGCGACGCGCAGGACGGCGTTCACCGGCTGCTCGTGGTCACTGGACCACGACCTCCACGCGCTGGAACTCCTTGAGCTCGGTGTAGCCGGTGGTGGCCATCGAGCGGCGCAGCGCCCCCACGAGGTTCATCGTGCCGTCGGCGACGCGGGAGGGGCCGAACAGGATCTGCTCGAGGGTCCCGACCGTGCCGATCTCGACGCGCTCACCGCGCGGCAGCTTCGAGTGCCACGCCTCGGCGCCCCAGTGGAAGCCCCCACCCGGGGCCTCGTCGGCGCGCGCGAGCGGGGAGCCGATCATCACGGCGTCGGCGCCGCAGGCAATTGCCTTGGCCACGTCGCCGCTGCGGCCGATCGAGCCGTCGGCGATCACGTGGACGTAGCGGCCGCCGGACTCGTCGAGGTAGTCGCGACGGGCGGCGGCGACGTCGGCGACCGCGGAGGCCATCGGGACGGCGAGCCCCAGGACGGTGCGGGTGGTGTGCGCCGCTCCCCCGCCGAAGCCGACGAGGACGCCCGCGGCGCCGGTGCGCATCAGGTGCAGCGCCGCCTGGTACGTCGCGCAACCGCCGACGATCACCGGCACGTCGAGCTCGTAGATGAACTCCTTGAGGTTCAGCGGCTCCGACTGGCCCGAGACGTGCTCGGCGGAGACGGTCGTGCCCCTGATCACGAACATGTCGACGCCGGCGTCGACCACGGTCTTGGCGAACTCCTTGGTGCGCTGCGGGGAGAGCGACCCCGCCACGGTGACGCCGGCCTCGCGCATCTGCTGGAGACGGGCGGTGATCAGCTCGGCCTTGATCGGCTCGGCGTAGATCTCCTGCATCCTGCGGGTGGCGGCCTGACCGCGCAGCTGACCGACCTCGGCGAGCAGGTGGCTCGGGTCGTCGTACCGGGTCCACAGCCCCTCGAGGTCGAGGACGCCGAGGCCGCCGTGCTTGCCGAACGCGACCGCGGTCTGCGGCGACATCACCGAGTCCATCGGCGCCGCCACGATCGGGATCTCGAAGCGGTAGGCGTCGATCTGCCAGGCCGTCGACACCTCCTCGGGGTCACGCGTGCGGCGGCTCGGGACGATCGCGATGTCGTCGAAGGAGTAGGCGCGGCGACCGCGCTTGGCACGGCCGATCTCGATTTCCGTCACGTGAGGAGCCTATCTGCTGGCGTTGGGCGCGGCCGGGCCTGCGGGCGGCGCAGCCGTGGTCGGGTCTGGCGGGAGGCTGAGCGGAGCGAAGCCGGATGGTAGGCAAGCCGCCCGTAGGGACGGCCGCCAGCTAGCGCGTAGGTGTAGTTCGGCGCCTCCGCGACCATCTGCACGTCGTGCGGGTGGCTCTCCTTGAGGCCGGCGGAGGTGATCCGGACGAACTGCCCGCGCTCCTGGAGCTCGGGGATCGTGCGCGCCCCGACGTAGAACATGGACTGCTGCAGGCCGCCGATGAGCTGGTGGGCCACGGCGGACAGCGGGCCCCGGTAGGCGACCTGGCCCTCGATCCCCTCGGGCACGATCTTGTCGTCGCTGGCCACGTCGGCCTGGAAGTAGCGGTCCTTGGAGAACGACTTCTTCCCACGCGAGGCCATCGCGCCGATGGAGCCCATGCCGCGGTAGGCCTTGTACTGCTTGCCGTTGAGGAAGATCAGGTCGCCCGGGCTCTCCTCGCAGCCGGCGAGCAACGAGCCGATCATCACCGAGTCGGCGCCGGCCACGATCGCCTTGGCGATGTCGCCGGAGTACTGGAGCCCGCCGTCGCCGATCACCGGGACCCCGGCAGGTCGGGCCGCGAGCGAGGCCTCGTAGATCGCGGTGACCTGGGGAACGCCGACGCCGGCGACGACACGCGTCGTGCAGATCGAGCCGGGGCCCACGCCCACCTTGACCGCGTCCGCCCCGGCGTCGACCAGGGCCTGGGCACCGGCGCGCGTCGCGACGTTGCCTCCGATCACCTGGACGTGGCGGGTCGCGGGGTCCTTCTTGAGACGCTGGATCATCTCGAGCATGAGCCGGGCGTGGCCGTTGGCCACGTCGGGGACGAGTACGTCGACCCCTGCCTCGACGAGGGTCGTGGCGCGCTCCCACGCGTCGCCGAAGTAGCCGATCGCGGCGCCGACGAGGAGGCGGCCGTCGGCGTCGTTGGAGGCGTTGGGGTACTGCTCGGAGCGGACGAAGTCCTTGACCGTGATCAGGCCCGAGAGCTTGCCCTGGTCGTCGACGAGCGGCAGCCGCTCGAGCTTGTGCTGGCGGAGCAGGGCTGTCGCGTCGTCACGGCTGATCCCGACGGGTGCGGTGATCAGCGGCATCTTCGTCATGACCTCGCCCACCAGGGTGGTGGCCCACTCCGCGACGGGCACGAAGCGCAGGTCGCGGTTGGTGATGATGCCGATGAGCGTGTTGTCCCCGTCGATGACCGGGAGGCCCGAG
This sequence comes from uncultured Actinomycetota bacterium, assembly GCA_963701425.1. Lineage (GTDB taxonomy): Bacteria > Actinomycetota > Actinomycetes > Propionibacteriales > Nocardioidaceae > Nocardioides_C. Next base: position 1,485,837 of record CAVPAG010000018.1, read on the forward strand.
ACGCGGTACTCGCCGCAGCGCTCGTCGAGCTCCTCGAGCGTGGCCTTCGGGCTGATCGTCACCGGGTTCGAGATCATCCCGGTCTGGGTCCGCTTCACCAGGTCGACCTGGTAGGCCTGGTCCTCGATCGAGAGGTTGCGGTGCAGGATGCCGATGCCGCCCTCGCGGGCCATGGCGATCGCCATCCGCGACTCGGTCACGGTGTCCATCGCGCTCGAGACGAGCGGGATCCTGATCGAGATCTCGCGGGTCAGCCGCGTGGTGGTGTCGACCTCGCTGGGGATCACGTCCGTCTCGCCCGGGAGCAGGAGGACGTCGTCGTAGGTGAGGCCGAGGGCTGCGAACTTCTCGGGTACGCCGGCAGGGGTGAGGTTCATGGGGCCTTCCGAAGCAAGTGGCTGCAAGTCCCCAGTCTACCGAGCCGTTTCCGCCCCGCCGGGCCTGAGGCGCCCGTCGGACAGGGGATCCCCGCACCTCGGGCCCACCTGGCCGGCCGCGCGGCCGGCGTACCGCCTCGTCGGGCAACACAGCACGACGCCCCCGGACCCATCGGGTCCGGGGGCGTCGACGCGTTCGGCGGAGGGAGCGGGGCTCAGTGGCCGTGCCCGTGCCCGTGGCCGTGGCCGGCCGCGGAGGCGCTCTCGTCCTCCTCCTCGGGCTTCTCGACGACCAGGGTCTCGGTCGTGAGGAGCATTCCGGCGATCGACGAGGCGTTCACCAGCGCGGAGCGGGTCACCTTGACCGGGTCGAGCACGCCCTGGGCGACGAGGTCGCCGTAGACGCCGGTGGCGGCGTTGTAGCCGTTGCCGGGGCCGGCCTCGCGGACCTTGGCGACGATGACGTAGCCGTTCTCGCCACCGTTCTCGGCGATCCAGCGCAGCGGCTCGTCGGCGGCCTTGCGCACGACGTTGACGCCCATCGCCTCGTCACCGGTCAGGTCGAGGTCGTTGTCGAGCACGGAGACCGCGTGGACGAGGGCCGAGCCGCCGCCGGCGACGATGCCCTCCTCGATCGCGGCCCGCGTCGCGGAGACGGCGTCCTCGATGCGGTGCTTCTTCTCCTTGAGCTCGACCTCGGTCGCGGCACCGACGCGGATCACGCAGACACCGCCGGCGAGCTTGGCGAGGCGCTCCTGGAGCTTCTCGCGGTCCCAGTCGGAGTCGGTCGACTCGATCTCGGCCTTGATCTGGTTGACCCGGGCGTCGACGTCCTCGGGCTTGCCGGCACCGTCGACGATCGTGGTGTTGTCCTTGGTGATCACCACGCGGCGGGCCTGGCCGAGCACCTCGAGGCCGACCTGGTCGAGCTTGAGGCCGACCTCCGAGGAGACGACCTGGCCACCGGTCAGGGTCGCGATGTCCTGCATCATCGCCTTGCGGCGGTCACCGAAGGCGGGAGCCTTCACGGCGGCGGCGTTGAACGTGCCGCGGATCTTGTTCACGACCAGGGTCGAGAGCGCCTCGCCCTCGACGTCCTCGGCCAGGATGAACAGCGGCTTGCCGGCCTGGATGACCTTCTCGAGCAGCGGGAGGAGCTCGGCGATCGCGGAGATCTTGCCCTGGTGGAGAAGGATGTACGGGTCGTCGAGGACGGTCTCCATGCGCTCGGCGTCGGTGACGAAGTAGGGCGAGATGTAGCCCTTGTCGAACTGCATGCCCTCGGTGAAGTCGAGCTCGGTGCCCATCGTGTTGGACTCCTCGACGGTGATCACACCGTCCTTGCCGACCTTGTCGAAGGCCTCGGCGAGCAGGTCGCCGATCACGGAGTCACGCGAGGAGACGGTCGCGACGGCGGCCATGTCCTCCTTGGAGTCCACGTCGCGGGCCTGCTTGCGCAGGGCGTCGCCGACGGCCTCGACGGCGAGGTCCATGCCCCGCTTGAGACCCATCGGGTTGGCGCCCGCGGCGACCGCGCGGAGACCGAGGTGGACCATCGACTGCGCGAGCACCGTGGCGGTCGTCGTACCGTCACCGGCGACGTCGTTGGTCTTGGTGGCGACCTCCTTGGCCAGTTGCGCACCCAGGTTCTCGAACGGGTCGTCGCACTCGACCTCACGGGCGACGGTGACCCCGTCGTTGGTGATGGTCGGAGCGCCCCACTTCTTGTCGAGGACGACGTAGCGGCCCTTGGGGCCGAGCGTCACCTTGACCGCGTTGGCGAGGGTGTCCACGCCCCGCTCGAGGGAACGTCGGGCGTTCTCGTCGAACTCAAGAATCTTCGGCATCGTGTGAGTGCAACCTTTCCGGTTGTGCTGATGAAAGACACAGCCCCGAGGGCCCGAACGAGTTCAGGCCGCCCGGGGCGGAGTCGCAGAGATCGTGCTGAACGGCTGAGTCAGATTGGTCAGCCGATGACAGCGAGGACGTCGCGGGCGGAGAGGATCAGGAGCTCCTCGCCGGAGTACTTCACCTCGGTGCCGCCGTACTTGCTGTAGATGACCTTGTCGCCGACGCTGATGTCCATCGGGATGCGCTCGTCACCGTCCTCGTTGAAGCGGCCGGGGCCGACGGCGATGACCTCGCCCTCCTGCGGCTTCTCCTTGGCGGTGTCGGGGATGACCAGGCCGGAAGCCGTGGTCTGCTCGGCGTCGAGCGGCTTGACGACGATGCGGTCCTCGAGCGGCTTGATGTTGACCGACACGATGTCGACCTCCACTTTCTCGTGATCGAGAGGTTCACATGGCTGATGGGATTGCGGTGCCTGCGTCGTCCACACGCCGTCGCGGGGGTCGTGCGTCCTGCAGGCGTTGGCACCCTCCAGGGGAGAGTGCTAAGTGCGAATCTATGCCCGGATTAGCACTCGGTCAAGTCGAGTGCCAGACTGCTGACCGTGGATCTCGAGGCGTTCCGTTGGCTGCTCTCCGAGGAGGGCAGGTCCCTGCTCGCACGCTCGACCGAGGTGTACGACGGGCAGCCCGTCCACGCTCTCGACGCGGCGGCCGTCCTGCGCCGGGAGGCCTCTCCCGAGCACGTCGCGGCCGCGATGACCCAGGTCGAGCTGCGACGCAGGGCGCACGACAAGTTCGGCGACCTCGCGGCCTCGATGTACTTCACCCCCGACGGCCTCGAGCAGTCCACCCGGCTGCGGGTCTCCTCGCATCGCGCGGCCCGGGTCGCCGCAGCCGCCCCCTCGTCGGTGCTCGACCTCGGCTGCGGCATCGGCGGCGACCTCATCGCCTTCGCCCGCACGGGCCTCACCGCCGCAGGCGTTGACCGCGACCCGCTCCGGGTGGCGGTCGCCGGGGCGAACCTCGATGCCCTGGGTCTCGGCGGGGCGGTCCAGGTCGCGGAGGCCGAGTCCCTGGACCTCACGGGGTTCGGGGTGGTCTTCGCCGACCCCGCCCGTCGTACCGACCGTGGCCGGGTCTTCGACGTCGACGCGTACTCACCGCCGTGGTCCTTCGTCGAGCGGCTTCTGGAGCGGCCGTCGGTCGTCAAGGTCGCGCCCGGCATCCCCCACGACCTCGTGCCGGAGGGTGTCGAGGCCGAATGGGTCAGCGACCACGGCGACCTGAAGGAGGCGTCGCTGTGGAGCCCGCAGCTCGCGACCGTGCGACGGCGCGCGACGGTCATCCGGCCCGCCGGGCTCGCGACGATCACCGACGAGGACGATCCCGGCGACCGTGTCGTGCGCGAGCCGCAGGCGTTCCTCTACGAGCCCGACGACGCCGTGATCCGGGCCGGCCTGGTGACCGCGGTCGCCGCCGGTGTCCACGGCGGGCTGGTCGACGAGCACATCGCGTACGTGACCAGCGACGAGGCGTTCACGACCCCGTTCGCCCGGACCTACGCGGTGGTCGAGCGGCTTCCCTACAAGGAGAAGGCGTTGAAGGCCGCCCTGCGTGAGCGAGGCATCGGACGACTGACGATCAAGAAGCGTGGCGTGAGCGTCGTGCCCGAGGAGCTCCGCCACCGCCTCGCGCTCAAGGGCGAGGAGGAGGCCACGATCGTGCTGACCCGGGCCGCGGGGAAGGGCGTCGCGCTCCTCGTCCGCCCCCTGGGCTGAGCACTCGCCCGGCCCCCGGAAGTGGGCACATAGGGCAGGTCTCCGACCGATCCTCCTGTCGGCATCGCCCACTTGTGCCCGCTGGGGCAGGCCGCCGGCTGCTCGGCTTCTCAGGTGCCCGGGTCGCGGCGGTAGGTCGCCGGAGGCGTCCCGACGACCTGGGTGAAGACACGCGTCAGGTGCGCCTGGTCGCTGAACCCGAGGTCTTGCGCGAGGGCCGCCCAGTCGACCGGTCTCTCGGCATGGGCGGCGGCGGCCGCGTCGAGGATGCGGAAGCGCTGGATCACCCACTTGGGCCCGATGCCGACGTACTCCGTGAACAGCCGCTGCAGGACTCTCAGGCTGACCCCTGCCACGTCGGCGAGCTGCTCGGCCCGGCGGATCTCACGGCGGCGCTCGGCCTCGGCGACCAGCTCGTTCACCCACCGGGCGGTCTCGTCGGGCTGCGGGGCGAGCCCGCTCGAGGTACTCCTCCATCGCCCGGACCAGCGCCTCGTCAGGTCCGTCCGCGAGGATCAGCTCGGCGACCGCCCGGTCGTCGACGGAGAACACGTCGAGGCCGGTCTGCACCGTTCCTGACACCTCCGCCACCGACCGACCGAGCAGAGAGCGGAAACCGGCCGGGTGGAAGGCCGTGCCCAGGACGAGACCCCGACCGCTGAGCACGCGCTCGAAGGGCTCGCGGCTCACCCCGTGCACGAGCAGGCGTCCCTGCTCCGCCGCGAGGTGGATGCGGGGCTGGGGCACCACCTGCTGGCGGTAGGTCCCGGGCACGTCCCACCGCACCAGCCAGTGGTAGTCGACGAACTCCGCGAGGGACTCCCGCGGCGGGATCCGCAGCACCGTGAACACGTCGGCGCCGGCCCGGGGCCTGACGATGGCCTCGGGCCTGCCTCGGGGAACCTCGTCGGAGCTGCTCACGTGGCCCGATGCTAGCCGTCGCGTTTGTTCAAGACCGTCCCCGCGGCCCCTCCTAGCGTGGCGGGCATGAACGACATGAACACCTACACGCACAAGGCGGTCTGCAGGTTCGACGTCTCGTCGTGGACCGAGCAGACGTACGCCGACATCGACGGCGAGGGCACCACGCGCGGGGAGATGTACTACCCGCAGCGCGGTCTGAGCAGGGCCGAGGTCCGCTACACCTATCGGGGAGACGTCGAGGGCAGCTCGACGCTGACGTACCTGATCGCCTACAAGCCGGATGCAGCCCCGGTTATCGGGCTCGAACGCTTCGAGGGCTCGGTGGACGGGCACGAGGGCTCGTTCGTGCTCCGCCACCTGGGCGAGCAGGACGCCGGATCGGTCCGCGCTCGCCTCGAGGTCGTTCCCGGCATGGGCACCGGCGGCCTCGAGAACCTGCGCGGCGAGGCCGACCTGGTCATCTCCGGACACAGCGAGGACGGCTACGAGCTGGTGCTCCACTACCAACTCGGCTGAGCCCGGCGGGCGTGACGGCTCGGCGGGGTCGGGTCCGACCGACGTGCCGGGTCGGCGTCAGCAGCCTGTGCGCTGCACGCCGCGGACCGGTACGGGCAGCCGTCCGCTGGCCCGGGCCCTGCCGAGCAGCACCTCGACGAGCGCCTTCATCGCGCCGGGGGTGTCGCCGTACATCGCGACCTTCGCGACCCGTGCGCGGCTGGATCCGAGGGCGTACGGGGTGTCCATGGTGACCACCACGTCGGCGCTCCGGCCCGAGCCGGCGTAGCCGATCAGCGCCACGCTCGTGCCGGAGCCGGTGCTCAGACCTGCGCGCTCGGCGGCGGCGTTGAACCTCGCCACCGCGTCAGACGGCCCGTACGCGCGGACGGAGCGGCCCACCAGCCGGCCACGGCAGGCGCCGCTGGCGAGGGTCGCGGCACCCGCCGAGAGGCGGTACGACGCACGCCCGGTCGTGCCGGGCTTCCGCCTCAGTGCCGGCTCGACGGCTCGCTGGTGCAGGAGCGCCGCGATCTGCCGGGCGGCCGCCTGCTCCAGCCGGGACCTCGTGAGCCGGCCCGACCGCACGGCCCGGATGATCCCGTCGCGCGCGGCGGAGGCGCTCGGCGGCATGAGCACGACGTCGTTGCCCGCGAGGAGCGCGCGCACCGCGGCCTCGCCGCTGGAGTGCCGGTCGGCCACGGCCGCCATGTTCATCGCGTCGGTCACCACGAGGCCGTCGAAGCCGAGGTCGCGGCGCAGCAGCCCCGTCACGACCGGCCGCGACAGCGTCGAGGGGGTGCCCGGGTCGACCGCCCGGACGTCGATGTGGGCCGCCATCACGGCAGGCACACCTTCGGAGACGGCGGCCTCGAACGGCACCAGGTCGGACTCGCGCAGCTGACGCAGGGTCTTGTCCTGGACCGGCAGCTCCTTGTGGCTGTCGGCGGGGACGGACCCGTGGCCCGGGAAGTGCTTGATCACCGGGAGGATCCCGGCGGAGAGGTAGCCGTCGACGGCGGCGTTCATCTGCCGCGCGACGACCTTCGGACGGCTGCCCGCGGAGCGCGAGCCGATGGTCGGGTCGTCCGGGCCCGAGGTGACGTCGCCGTCGGGGGCGAACACGACACTGAAGCCGAGGTCGCGCAGCTCGGCGCCGCTCCCGGCCGCTGCGCGCTCCGTGAGATCGGTGTCACGAGCGGCGCCGGCACTCATGAAGGCCGGGAAGCGGGTGGCCCGTCCCTTCACACGCTCGACGATGCCGCCCTCCTGGTCGACGCCGATGAACACCGGCCAGTCGCGCCCGGCCTCGCGGGCGGCGGCCTGCAACGCCTTGTTGCTGCGTCGCAGCTGCGCGGTCGTCCCGACGTTGCCGCTCATCACGATCACGCCGCCGAGGTGCAGCTTGTTCACCAGCCCGGCCGGCGCCTGCTTCCCGGCGTACTCGGCGACGATGACCTGGCCCGCGAGCTTCGCCAGGGGCATCCGCCCCGCGAGTCGCTCGGCGCGGCGCAGCTCCTCGGCGGTCGGTCCCCACGCTGCGCCCTCGGAGGCGCGAGCCGGTCGCGGAGGTGCCGACGTGACCGCGCCCGGGCCGGGCGAGGAGGGCGCCGGGGACGGGGAGGCCGGCTCCGACGACTTCGTGGTCGCTGACGTGCGTTGCGCGACATCGCCGGAGCTCGTCCCGCCCTCGTCCGAGCACGAGGTCAGCAGGAGGACGAGCCCGAGCAGGGCCGCTGCGGTTCTCCTCGAGGTCATCCCTCGATCCTCTCAGGGGTCGGTTCGGACCGGAGGCTCACGGTGCCACGACGAGCGCCGACCGGGCCGGGACCTCGACCACGCCGTCCTCGATCTCGACCCCGGCCTCCCAGCTGAGCAGCACCTTGCCGTAGGCCTCCGCCCGGACCGGGTGCTCAGAGAGGTTGACCAGAACCTGGTGCTCTCCGCGCTGGAGCAGGAAGAGCCCCCGCTCCGGGTCGTGGGTCGTGCGGACCTGGTCGAGGTGCGGGTCCCGCAGGGCTCGGCGCTCCCGACGCAGGCGGATCAGGTCGCGGTACCAGCGGAGCAGCCGGGCATGCTCGCCCTGCTCGACCTCGGACCAGTCGAGCCGTGACCTCTCGAAGGTCGCGGGGTCCTGGGGGTCGGGCACCTCCTCGCGGTCCCAGCCGTGCGAGGCGAACTCCGATCGACGTCCCTGACGGACGGCCTCGCCCAGGTCGGGGTCCGTGTGGTCGGTGAAGTACTGCCACGGCGTGCTCGCACCCCACTCCTCCCCCATGAACAGCATCGGCGTCCACGGCGAGGTGAGCAGCAGCGCGGCGCCGCACGCGAGCAGGCCCGTCGGCAGGGTCGCGGAGAGCCGGTCGCCCGTCGCACGGTTGCCGACCTGGTCATGGGTCTGCAGCGACGCCACGAACCGCCAGCCGGGGACCGAGGACGCGTCGACGGGCCGGCCGTGCCGCCGGCCGCGGAACGACGACCAGGTCCCGTCGTGGAAGAACGGGCTGTGCATGACCTTCTCGAGCGCACCCGGGTCGGCGAAGTCGGCGTAGTAGCCCTGGGTCTCGCCGGTCAGCGCGACGTGCAGCGCGTGGTGCACGTCGTCGGCCCACTGCGCGTGCAGGCCCAGCCCTCCGACCGCGTCGCCGCGGCCACGAGGGGTGACGGTGCGCGGGTCGTTGCGGTCGGACTCGGCGATCAGCCACATCCGGCGGCCCTCCTGCACGGAGAGCTCGTCGACCTCGCGCGACATCTCCTCGAGCAGGTGCAGCGCGCGGTCGTCGTGCAGCTCGTGGACGGCGTCGAGCCGCAGCGCGTCCACCCGGAAGTCACGGAACCACTGGCGCACGTTGTCGAGGACCCAGCGCCGCACGGGCTCGCTGTCGGGGGCGTCCAGGTTCAGCGCGGAGCCCCAGGGCGTGTGGTGGGTGTCGGTCATGTAGGGGCCGAACTCCCCCAGGTAGTTCCCGTCCGGGCCGAGGTGGTTGTAGACGACGTCGAGGCAGACGCCGAGGCCCCGGGCATGGGCGGCGTCGACGAAGCGCTGGAGCGCCGCCGGTCCGCCGTACACCTCGTGCACGGCGTAGGGCGCGACCCCGTCGTACCCCCAGCCGTGCGTGCCCGGGAAGGGCGCCAGCGGCATCAGCTCGACCAGGCCGACCCCGAGGTCGACGAGGTGGTCGAGACGCTCGGCCGCGGCGTCGAGCGTGCCTTCGGGGGTGAAGGTGCCGACGTGCAGCTCGTAGATCACCGCACCCTCGAGGTCGACGCCGGCCCAGCGGGGGTCGGTCCAGGCGAACTCGCCGGGGTCGAAGAGCTGCGACCAGCCGTGCGGCCCGTCGGGCAGGCGCAGACCGCGGGGGTCGGGGCGGGGGTCGCCGCCGTCGAGCGAGAAGGCGTACGTCGATCCGGGCTCGACCTCGACGGCGACGTGCCAGTAGCCGTCGTCGCCTCGGGACATCTCGTGCCGCGACCCGGGCAGCAGCAGCTCGACCGACTCGGCGCGGGGCGCCCACACCGTGAGCTCACGCATGGACCTCTCCTCTCAGCGGGCGACCAGCAGGGCGACGGGCAGCTGCGCGAACAGCTCGCGGCAGGCCACGTCCCGCCCGCCCTCGAGGACCCGGCAGGTGAGGTCGTCGCGCCAGGTGCCTTCGGGCAGGGTGACCGTCTGGTCGGTCCACCCGCCGCCGTCGACCAGCCGGCGCGGTGCACGCGTGACGACCGCTGCCACACGGCCGGTGCGCACGAAGCCGACGGCGTGCTCGCTGCTCGTGGCCAGCGGCTCGTAGGTGGCGTGGTCGCCGAAGCACTCGCGCAGCTCGCGGCGGACGCGAAGTGCTCGGTAGGTGACCAGCATCTTCTCGTCGGCGAGCGAGATGGGCGCCTCCTTCTCGAGCCGTGCGAGCCGGTCCTCGAGCGCGTCGTAGTCGACCGGACGGCGGTTGTCGGGGTCGACCAGCGAGAGGTTCACGACCTCGCAGCCCTGGTAGGTGTCGGCGGTGCCGGGCAGGAGCAGCTGGAGCAGCTTCTGCCCGAGCACGGTGGCGCGGATGCCCTCGCGGTTCTCGAGGACCGCCTCGTCGACGGCCGCCCGCAGCGGACCCGGGGCCACCGCCTGGTCGGCGAAGGCGAGCACACGTGCTTCGTACTCCTCGTCGCCGTCCACCCAGCCGGTGTGGCGCTTGGCCTCCCGCATCGCCTTGGTGAGGTACTCGTGCAGCCGGTCCTTCGGCAGGGGGCCGGCCCCGATCATGGTCTGCCAGATCAGGTGCGCGGTCGGGCGGTCGACGCCGGCCTCGTCGGCTGCCTCGCGGAAGAGCTTGGAGCAGTCCTCCCACGCGATGGTGTCCTGCGCGACGGCGATGAGACGGGCGCGGACGTCCTCGCTGCGCTTGGTGTCGTGCGTGGACAGGGTGGTCATGCCCAGCGGCCAGGCCTCCTGCTGGTAGGCCCCCCACTCGTGCAGGATCTCGGGGGTCGCGCGCTCGAGCACGGCGGGGTCGCCGCCCACCTCGTTGAGTGCGACGAGCCGGTGCCACCGGTAGAACGTGGTGTCCTCGATGCCCTTGGCCATCACCGGCCCCCAGGTCTGCTGGAGGCGGATCGCGAAGTCCAGGGAGCTGTCGTCACCCGTGTCCTCGGCCTTGGCGATCTCGGCGAGCTGGTCGAGCTCGCGCCGAAGGTCGGGGCGAGCCGCCACCGCCTCGTCGCGTGCGTGCGCCAGGCGCTTGCGCGCGAGCGGGGAGAGCCGCTCGTCGGGGCTGATGTAGGCGCGGTAGACCTCGCTCGCCACGAGCAGCTCGACGACGGCGTCGCGCGTGCGCTCCTCGTCGAGGTCCGGCAGCGCGTCACAGGCGCGGCGGGTGAGCCGCTGCACCTCCGGGCCGAGGAGCTCGTCGACGACCTTGCGCTTGGCCCGCTCGACGGCGATCTCGAGGTCGAGGCCACCACCCGCCTCGGCCCAGCACTCGTCGAGCACCGGCAGCGCGGCAGGGTCCACGAGTGCGGCGCTGACCACGCGCATCGCGTCGTAGCCGGTCGTCCCGTCGCACGCCCAGGACCTCGGCAGCCGCTCCTCGCCCTCGAGGATCTTCTCGACCCAGATGCCGGTGCCGGACAGGGTCGCCTCGCGCAGCTGGCGCAGGTAGCCCTCGGGGTCGGCGAGCCCGTCGGGGTGGTCGATCCGGAAGCCCTCGATGACGCCCTTGCGGTTGAGGTCGAGCAGCAGCCGGTGGGTCGCCTCGAACACGTCGGGCAGCTCCACCCGGACCGCGATCAGCTCGGTGACGTCGAAGAACCTGCGGTAGTTGAGCATCGCGTCGCTGTCGCGCCAGTTGGCCAGCAGGTAGTGCTGCCTCGCGAGGACCTCCGCGACGTCGTCGCCCTCGGTGCCGGGCGCCACGGGGAGCACATGGTCGAAGTAGCGGACGACCGGCTCGCCCTCGTGCTCGCCGAGCGTGACCTCGCCGGCCGCCAGCGCCTCGTCGAGGGTCCCGCCGAGGATGGGCAGGCCGAGCTTGCCGTCGGCGGCGTCCCAGTCGATGTCGAACCAGTGGGCGGTCTCGGCGTCGCGGCCCTCGCGCAGGGTCTGCCACAGCGGCGCGTTGGCGTGCTCGGGCGCGACGAACGCCATGTGGTTCGGCACGACGTCGACCACGATCCCGAGACCGTGCGCCCTGGCGGTCTCGGCCAGCGAGAGCAGGCCCGCCTCGCCGCCGAGCTCGTCGTTGATGCGCGTGTGGTCGAGGACGTCGTACCCGTGCTGGGAACCGGGGACGGCCTGGAGGACCGGGGAGAGGTAGAGGTGGCTGATGCCCAGAGCGGCGAGGTACGGGACCCTGGCCTCCGCGTCGGCGAAGGTGAAGCCGGCGTGGAGCTGGAGTCGGTAGGTGGCGATCACGGTGTCCTCGTTCCCCCAAAGCGCTGGTTCAACCTGTGACCCTCGACCCTAGACCGCCGCTCTCCCCGAAGCGACCGTCCGGCGACCAGGCCCTGGCTACCGTGGGTCTCATGACCACCATCGAGCGCACCGTCACCGTGGACCGGCCGCTGGCTCAGGTCTTCGAGTACCTCAGCGACTTCACGACGACCAACGAGTGGGACCCCGGCACGGTCGAGACCGTCCGGGTCAGCGGCGACGGAGGGGTCGGCACGGCGTACCGCAACACCTCGAAGTTCGCAGGCCGCGAGACCGAGCTGACCTACGTCGTCGAGGACGTCGTGCCGAACCAGGTCTTCGCGCTGCGGGGCGAGAACAAGACCGTGGTGGCCCACGACACGATGACCTTCCGCGAGACGCCGGGCGGGACCGAGGTGCGCTACGTCGCGGAGTTCGAGTTCAAGGGGCCGGTGAAGCTCGTCGCCCCGTTGATGGGCCCGTTCTTCAAGAAGCTCGGCGACGAGGCGGAGCAGGGCATGCGCGAGGCGCTGACCAAGCTCTGACCGTCAGCGACAGGGCGGCCTTCTCGGCGCCGATCGTGGTGTCCTCGCCGTGGCCGGTGTGGACGACCGTGTCGTCGGGGAGCGCGAAGAGCCTCTCCCTGATCGACTTCACGATCGTGTCGTGGTCGCTGAAGGAGCGTCCGGTCGCCCCGGGGCCGCCGTTGAAGAGCGTGTCACCGGTGAAGACGCAGCCGAGCTCTTCGGCGTAGAAGCAGACCGCGCCGGGCGCATGCCCCGGGGTGTGGATGGCCTGCAGCCGCGTGCCGGCGACCTCGATCACCTGTCCGTCGGCGAGGTCGATGTCCCACAGCTCGGTCGGGTGGGTCAGCTCCCAGACCGGCCGGTCCTCGGGGTGCAGGAAGATCGGAGCCTGCGTCTCCTGGCGCAGCCGCGGCGCCACCCGGACGTGGTCGTCGTGGGCGTGCGTGCACAGGATCCCCTTGACCCGCCGCTCCCCCACGACGGCGAGGATGCGGTCCACGTCGTGCGGAGCGTCGATCACCACGCACTCGTGGTCGTCGCCGACCACCCAGACGTTGTTGTCCACGTCGAAGGTCTGGCCGTCGAGGCTGAAGGTGCCGCTGGCGGTCGTGTGGGCGATGCGGGCGCTCATGAGAGGTCCTCTCTGCCGGGGTGGTGCGGGTGGGTGTGGTGGCGGGTGGTCACAGGATCACCACGGAGCGGAGTACGTCGCCGTGGTGCATGCGCTCGAAGGCCTGCTCGACCTCGTCGAGGCCGATCCGCTCGGTGACGAAGGCGTCGAGGTCGAGCCGCCCCTGCTGGTAGAGGTCCACGAGCATCGGGAAGTCGCGGGAGGGCAGGCAGTCGCCGTACCAGCTCGACTTCAGCGAGCCGCCCCGGCCGAAGAAGTCGAGCAGCGGCATATCGGGCACCTTCATCTCCGGGGTCGGAACCCCGACGAGCACGACCGTGCCGGCGAGGTCCCGGGCGTAGAAGGCCTGCTTCCACGTCTCGGGGCGGCCGACCGCGTCGATGACCACGTCGGCACCGAAGCCGTCGGTGAGCTGCTGGACCGCCTCGACCGGGTCGGTCTCCTTGCTGTTCACGGTGTGGGTCGCGCCCATTTCCTTTGCCCACGCGAGCTTCTTGTCGTCGATGTCGACGGCGATGATCTTCGCGGCACCGGCCAGGCGTGCACCCATCACGGCTGCCGCCCCCACGCCGCCGCAGCCGATGACCGCCACGGACTGCCCGCGGCTCACCTGCCCGGTGTTGATCGCGGCGCCGATGCCGGCCATCACGCCACAGCCGAGCAGCCCGACCGCGGCCGGGTCGGCCGAGGGGTCGACCTTGGTGCACTGCCCCGCGTGCACGAGCGTCTTGTCCGCGAAGGCGCCGATGCCCAGAGCCGGTGTCAACGGTGTGCCGGCTCCGTCACCATCGGCGAGCGTCATCTTCTGGTCGGCGTTGAAGGTGGCGAAGCAGTACCACGGCTCACCGCGGTCGCACGCGCGGCAGTTGCCGCACACCGCCCGCCAGTTCAGGATCACGAAGTCGCCGGGAGCGACGTTCTCCACGCCCGCGCCCACGGCCTCGACGACGCCGGCGGCCTCGTGCCCGAGGAGGAAGGGGAAGTCGTCGTTGATGCCGCCCTCGCGGTAGTGCAGGTCGGTGTGGCAGACACCGCAGGCCTGGACCTTCACGACCGCCTCGCCGGGACCGGGGTCGGGCACGTTGATCGTGACCACCTCGACCGGGGCTCCCTTGGACCTCGCGATGACTCCTCGGACCTGCTGCACGTGACCTCCCGGTGCTCGACTGCGCTGTCGTCGGCCACCCTACTGAGCGGCCCCAGACGGCTCAGAGGCTGAACAGCCAGGCAGTGGAGGCGACGTAGACCGCGACCAGCAGCACGCCGAGCACCCGGGGGAAGGAGCCGGTACGACGGCCGGCCAGGAGCACCAGGGGCAGCACCGCCGTGACCACGCCGACGTTGAGCACCGGGGTGCTGCGTCCGAGCAGCAGGGGGTCGACCCAGGCCGCGAGGCCCAGGGTGATCGTGGCGTTGTAGGCGACCGACCCGATCGCGCCGGCGAGGGCGATCTCGGTGACGCCGCGTCGATGGGCGGCGATGACCAGGGCGATCATCTCCGCGCTGGTCGCGAGGGCCAGGACGGTGAGGCCGATGACCGACTCGGTCGCCCCGAAGGCGTCGACGAGCCCCTCGGCGCCGCGCACGGCGAGGAAGCCGCCGGCGACCATGCCGAGGAGCCCGAGCAGCACGAGCAGCAGCTCGCGGGACGGCTCCTGCTCCGCCTCCTCCGCGTGCTCCTCCTCGGCGAGCTCTGCCATCTCGCCGATGAGCGGGGGCTCCTTCTCGCGACGCCACACCCACACCACGCCCACCGCGTAGAGCAGGACCAGCAGCGTCCCCTCCACCCGGGACAGCACGCCGTTCCACATGAGGACCACGGCGAGTGCACCGGCGGCGGCAGCCGCGGCGGCGTACTGCATGACGCGCCGGCTCACGGGCAGCGGGGTGAGGAGGGCAGCGAGCCCGACCGCCACGGTGAGGATGACGAGGTTCGCGCCGATGGCGTCACCGGCCGCGAGCGCGGGATGCCCCTGCCCCGCGGCGAGCATCGCGGTCACCGCCTCCTCGGGCTCCGCTCCGGCGAGGAGCACGCCCAGGGCCAGGACGCTGACACCGAGCCGGGAGGCCGCCGGGGTGATGTGTTCTGCGAACGCCTCGGCGCCGGCGGTGAGGAGCACGGCGCCGAGCACGAGGAGGACGACCGCGACGAGGAGCTCGAGCACGCCCCCATCCTGCCGGAGCAGCCGCCGGGACCCTGATGCAACCCGACCGCGGGTTATCGCGTCTTGGCGGCAGGAAAGACGAGAGGATGGTGAGAGCAAGTGCAGCTCGTGGTCGAGACAGGGGCTTCGATGGAGCGTGAGGCGTCCGCTTCGACGTCGGCGCGCGACGTGGAGTTCGAGCAGTACATGTCCGCGCGCCAGCCCAGCCTGCTGCGCACCGCCTACCTCCTCACCGGTGACCGGCACAGCGCCGAGGACCTCGTGCAGACCTCGCTCGCCAAGCTCTACCTGTCCTGGGACAAGGTGCAGCGCCGCGAGCTCCTCGACGGCTACGTCCGCCGGATCATGGTCAACGAGAACAACTCGCTGTGGCGCCGCGCGTGGAAGCGCAAGGAGGTCGCGACGGACACGATCCCCGACCTCGTCGGGGTGGACGACCGCCACGACCACGGCGAGCGCTCGGCCCTGTGGGAGTTCGTGCAGACCCTCCCCCGCAAGCAGCGGGCCGTCGTGGTGCTCCGCTACTACGAGGACCTCGCCGAGGCCGAGGTCGCCGACATCCTCGGGATCTCCGTCGGCACCGTGAAGTCACAGTCCAGCCGCGCCCTCGCCGCCCTGCGCGAGCGCGTGCACACCCAACCGCTACTCAGCCGCGAAGGAGAGGAGGAGCGATGACGAACTTCGACGAGAAGGACCTGCTGGCCCGGGAGCTTCGGGAGCGCTCCACCGACGTGGGTGGCCACCCGATCGGCTTCGACGCCGTCCGCCAGAGCGCCCGCAAGATCCGCCGCCGGCGCAACATCGTCACCGGCGCGGTCGCTGCGGTCGTCGCGAGCGTCGCCCTCCCCACCGGGGTCGCGGTCGTCTCGGCGATCGACGGCCCGGACGGGGGCAAGGAGCCCACCGTCGCGACCGGCCCGAAGACCGACGCCCCGTCCGCGGACACGACGCCGGCGCCTGCGCCCACCCCGAGGCCCGACGGCAGCTTCCCGCTCACCCTCCGCGACATCCCCCGCGGCGAGGACCCCCAGGTCGACTACGTCCTCAACAGCGAGCGGATGCTGGTCACCCCGGAGGGGAGGTACGACCTGCCCGAGGCCTACACCCAGATCGTTCCCTACCGCGACGGCTGGCTGGCCCTCGGCGAGAGCCGCAACGGGTTCGTGAACCTGGTCCTGGACAGCGAGATGAACGTCCTCGACCGCACGCTCGGCGGCGAGGGCCTGGCCCTGAACGCCGACGGCTCCCGGGTGCTCATGGTCCAGCGCGACTTCAACGTCCCCGGCCGCACCGTGGTCGAGGACCGACCCGCCGAGTCCGACTACGAGCGGGAGGCGATCACGTACGACGCGCCGAGCGGCCGCGCCATCGCGCCGGTCGGCTACCTCGACGAGCAGCGCGCGGTCTACCAGACCCTCGACGGCGAGAACCTCGTCATCGAGATGGTCGTGAACGACGACGACCCGCACGCCGTACCGCTCGAGGGCTTCGGCAAGGTCACCTCGGTCTCCGAGGCGACCGGACTCGTGGCCGGGTCGGTCGAGGGCACCTACGACGTCATGAAGGGTTCCTGCTACGGCGTCATGGACCCTGCTGCCAGCACGACGGAGATGGTGTTCGAGACCTGCGACTACTCGCTGTACGAGTTCAGCCCCGACGGCCGCTACGTCATCGCCGGCCCGACGTACTTCGACATGTGGGGCCCGTCCGAGCTGACGGTCCTCGACACCGAGACGTGGAAGCCGGTCGTGGAGTTCTCACCCGAGAAGGACGTGATCGGCCAGGTCGCCCAGGCCACCTGGGAGGACGAGGACACCGTCGCGGCGATCGTCGTCGAGAACGACGACTTCGGCATCGTGCGCGCCGAGCTCGACGGGCGGCTCGAGCTGACCACCGGGACCTACAAGAGCAGCGACATGTCGTCGCAGCTCTGGTTCGCGGAGAAGCCCCGCTTCTGACTGGGCTGCCTCAGGCGACGATCGTCGTGACCGGCATGCTGCTGTCGGCGGGCAGGTCGAGGCTCGAGGCGTCGCGGCCGCGGGCGACGAGCTCGGACCCGAGGGCGGCGACCATCGCGCCGTTGTCGGTGCACAGGCCGGGCCTCGGCACGCGGACCCGGATGCCCTTGGCGGCGCCGCGCTCCTCGGCGAGCACGCGCAGCCGCGAGTTGGCCGCGACCCCGCCGCCGATCAGCAGGTCGTCGATGCCGTGTACGACGGCCGCGTCGATCGCCTTGCGGGTCAGCACGTCGCACACCGCCTCCTGGAAGGACGCGGCGACGTCGTTGACGGGCACGGACTCGCCAGCCCGCTCCTTCGCCTCCACCCAGCGGGCGACCGCCGTCTTGAGGCCGGAGAAGGAGAAGTCGAAACGGTGACGTTCGAGGTCGCGGCCGGAGGTCAGGCCGCGCGGGAAGTCGATCGCCACGGAGCTGCCCGACCGCGCGGCCTTGTCGATGTGGGGCCCTCCCGGGAACGGCAGTCCGAGCAGCCGGGCAACCTTGTCGAAGGCCTCGCCGGCGGCGTCGTCGATGGTCGCGCCGAGCGGGTCGACCCCGGTCGTGACGTCCTCGACCTTCAGCAGCGACGAGTGGCCGCCGCTGACGAGCATCGCCACGCAGGGCTCGGGGAGCGGCCCGTGCTCGAGCTGGTCCACCGCGACATGGGCGGCGAGGTGGTTCACCCCGTAGATCGGCTTCCCGAGGGCTACCGAGAGGGCCTTTGCCGCGGCCACGCCGACGAGCAGCGCTCCGGCGAGGCCGGGGCCGCTGGTGACCGCGATCGCGTCGACCTCGTGCAGCTTCACGCCGGCGGTGTCGCACGCGCGCTCGATCGTGGGGACCATCGCCTCGAGGTGCGCTCGTGAGGCCACCTCCGGCACGACACCGCCGAACCGCGCGTGCTCGTCGACGCTGGAGGCGACCGCGTCGGCGAGCAGGGTGTGGCCGCGCACGATGCCGACGCCGGTCTCGTCACACGAGGTCTCGACGCCGAGCACCAGGGGCCCGTCGTTGCTGTGCATGTCCCTATCCTCTCCCGCCGCAGCAAGCGCTCCCCAGCGAGCGCCGCATCACCACGGCGTCGGTGCCGTCGCGGTAGTACCTGCGACGACGGTCGATCTCCACGAAGTCGGCCGCGGCGTAGAAGGCCATGGCCGCGGCGTTCGAGGCACTGACCTCGAGCAGCATCCGGTTCGCCCCCTCCGCGCGGGCATGTTCGAGGACCTCGTCGAGCAGCCGTCTCGCGATCCCCCGCCGTTGCCGGTCGGGCCTGACCGCGATCCGCTGCAGGTCGGCGAGGTCGGCCGACCGCATCGTGACGGCGTAGCCGACCACCTCGTCGTCCTCGACGGCGGCGACGGCGTGGCGGCCCGGCCCCTCGAGCTCGGCGAGGACCGCGGACTCCGACCAGGCGTCGACCCCGAACAGCATGGTCTCGAGCGCCGCGAGCGCAGGGGCGTCCGCAGGTGTGGCGGAGCGAAGCGTCACGAGACCCGCTTGGGCTTGTGGGGCTCCGCGGTGTCGGGCCTGCGGAGGTACATCGGCTCGGGGTCGTAGAGCTCGGCCCGCTCCTCGGCGACCACCCGGGCGAGCACCGCGGCGCTGGGGTTCTCCGGCAGCCGGCCGTCGGGGAACGAGTCCGGGTAGAGCATCGCGCCGCGACCCACGACGGCCTCGTCGGTCGCGACGGCGGCGGGCTTGAGCACCTCGGGCCCGCTCAGGCGGCCGCCGTCCGCGTCGTACGACGCGAAGTAGACCTCCTTGCGGCGGGCGTCGGTGGCCACGTGGAACGGTCCCTGGACGATGCCGCTGTCGACCGCCTCCACCGCGAGCACGTCGAGCGTGCACACCCCGTAGACCGGGATCTCCAGGACCGCGGCGAGGGTCCGGGCCGTCATCAGGCCGACCCGGAGGCCGGTGAACGGGCCGGGCCCCACCCCGACCGCGACAGCGGTGAGGTCCTGCCGGATCAGGCCGGCGTCGTCGAGCACCCCGGCGATGCTCGGCGCCAGCAGCTCTCCGTGGCGCATGGCGTCGACCGTGGTCCGTTCGGCGACGACCCGCTCGCCGTCGTACAGGGCGACGGTGACGGCGGGTGTGGCGGTGTCGAACGCGAGAAGCACGGAGTCGAGGTTACGTGAGGGCCGCGTGGAGCCCCGCACCGATCCAGCGGGAGCCCACCGGGGTGAACCGGACGTGGCGCGGGTCGCTCTCGCCGTGGGGGTCGTCGCCCCGGGCGCGGGTGAGGGTCACCTCGAGCCGGGTGTCGGCGAGGCCCTCGGCGACACCCTCACCCCACTCCACGACGGTCACCGCCTCGTCGAGGGAGGTGTCGAGGTCGAGGTCGTCGAGCTCCTCGATCCCGCCGAGCCGGTAGGCGTCGACGTGCACGAGCGCCGGTCCGCCGGCCAGGGACGGATGCACGCGGGAGATCACGAACGTCGGCGAGGTGATCCCGCCGCGGACGCCGAGCCCCTCGCCCAGACCCTGGGTGAAGGTGGTCTTCCCTGCACCCAGGTCGCCGCTGAGGATCACGAGGTCACCCGGGCGCAGCACCTCGGCCAGCCGCTCCCCCAAGGTCCGCGTGTCCTCCGCGGTCGTCGCGGTCCGCTCGACAGGCAGCGCCTTCGCCATGGTGAGCCAGGTCCCTTCACGGTCGAGCTCGTCGTAGCCGAGGTGGCGCCAGAACTCGATGGTCGCGGGCAGCTCCGCCCGCGCACCGAGCACCAGCCCGTCGTACCCCTGCTCGGTCGCGATCCGCTCAGCGGTGCCCACGAGCGCCCCTGCGACTCCTGCGGCCTGCGCCTCGGGGTCGACGGACACGCGTCGCATGCGAAGCAGGTGCCCGTCGGGCTCGAGCAGCATCGCCCCGACCGGGAGGGTGCCGCTGACCGCGAGCAGGCCGCGGTGGGCCGTGAGCGCCTCGGCCAACGACTCGACGGTCTCCTCGGTCGCGGTCGAGGGCGGGTCGAGCACCGGACGGGCGCCGAAAGCGGCGTGGACGACGGCCAGGACGTCGGCGGCGCGCTCGGGCCCGACCTCGTGCACGACCACGGCACCAGGGAGTACCTGTTGGCTCATCCGGCGACGGCTCCGGTCTTGCTGGCCTGCGCGATCATCCGGTCGAGAGCGGTGTTGACCTGCTCGCTGCGCTCGAGGATGACCATGTGGCCGGCGTCCGGGATCTCGACGAGCTCCGCACCCTGGATCCGGGAGGCCATCTTGCGGCTGTGGCCGATGGAGGTGAGGACGTCGTCGGTGCCGCAGACGATGACCGTCGGCACCCGCTCGAAGGCGTCGAGCACGGCGAACTTGTCGAGCTGGTCGAAGTTCGGGAAGAACTCCGCGATCACCCCGAACGGGGTCTGGGCGAGCATCTCGTCGACGAACTCGATGTACGGCGTGGGCACCTCCGAGGCGAAGGCCATCTTGCTGGTGACGAGGAAGCCGATGTCGGAGCCGGTACGACGCGCGCCGTCCACGAGGCCGGGGGCACGTGCCAGGAGCGCCATCGCTCGGGGCGTGACCTGCCGCATCACACGTTCCGGGAGGTACGGGCTGATCACCCGGTGGGTCTTGAGCCCACCGGCGGTGGTGGAGACCAGGCCGACCCCCACGACGCGGTCGCCGAACAGCTCGGGGTAGTGGTCGGCGAGCGACATGACCGTCATGCCGCCCATCGAGTGGCCGACCAGGACGACCGGCCCCTCGGGGACGAGCTGGTCGAGCACCGAGCGCAGGTCGTGGCCGAGCTGGTCGATCGTGGCGTGGTCGCCGTCCGACCGGTCGGAGCGGCCGTGGGACCGCAGGTCGAAGAAGACCAGGCGGTGCCGGCCGCGGAAGTGCTTGCGCTGGAAGTGCCAGCAGTCGAGGTTCAGGGCGTAGCCGTGGACGAACACCAGGGTCGGCTCGTCGGTCGGGCCGTCGGGCTCGTCCACCTCGGCGTGGAGATGGATCCCGTCCGTCGCGACGACCTCGACCGGCTCGGAGCGCAGGCTGCCGAACGGGTCGCGGGAGGTCGACTGCTGCCGGCGCCGGCGTACCGAGCGACGCGACGCGAGCGCGGCGGCCACCCCGCCCGCGACGAGGGTGCCCGCGGCCGCGGCGGCGACCCCGGCCACCTTGGCGCGGGGCCTCACGGGGCCTCCCCGACGTACCTGCGCTGCATGCGTCCTCCGATGCGTGTGACGATCTCGTAGTTGATGGTGCCGCACGCCTCGGCCCAGTCCTGCGCGGTGGGCTCGCCGTCCTTCCCGGGCCCGAACAGCACCACCGGGTCGCCAGGGGCCGCGTCGGACTCGCCGAGGTCGAGGACGAACTGGTCCATGCAGACCCGTCCCGCGATGGGCCGGACCTGGCCCGCGGCGAGCACCGGCGCCTTCGACGAGGCGTGGCGCGGGATGCCGTCGCCGTACCCGACCGGCACCACGCCGACCGTGGTGTCGTGGGGCGTCACGTACGTGTGGCCGTAGGAGACGCCGGACCCCGCGCGGACGTCCTTCACCACCGCGAGGCGGCTCTGCACGGTCATCGCCGGGATCAGGCCGAGGTCGTCGGAGCTCGCCACCTCCGGCATCGGGGTCAGCCCGTAGGCGGCGATCCCGCACCGGACCAGGTCGAACCACGAGGACGGCCGGGTCAGCGCTCCCGCGGAGTTGCACAGGTGACGCACCTCGGGCCGGAGGCCGGACTGCTCGGCGAGGTCGAGCGCCCAGCGGAAGACCTCCTCCTGGGCGTCGTTCGCGGGGTGCTCCGGCTCGTCGCTGCACGCGAAGTGCGACCAGATCCCGGTCACGGCGATCTCGCCCGCCCGCTCGGCGGCCACGGCCGCGGCCACCAGGTCCGGCCACGCCTCCTGGCTGGAGCCGCCCCGGGAGAGGCCGGTGTCGATCTTGAGCTGCACCCGCGCGACGGTCCGCGTCGCACGCGCGGCCTCCCGGATCTCGTCGAGCTCCTCGACCGTGTAGGCGGTGATGTCGACGGCGTGCTCGAGCGCCGGGCGGAAGTCCTCGCCGGGGACGGCCAGCCAGGTGAGCAGCGGGCCGTCGTCGCCCGCCTCGCGCAGGGCAAGGGCCTCCTCGACGACGGCGACGCCGAGCCAGTCCGCCCCCGCCTCGCGGGCGGCGCGGGCCACCTCGAGCATGCCGTGGCCGTAGCCGTCGGCCTTCACCACGACCATGAGCGCTCGTCCGTCGACCCGCTCCTTGAGCGTGCGGACGTTGTGGCGCACCGCGTCGAGGTCCACGACGATCTCCGCGCGGGCAGGGGTCGCGTGAGAGTTCATGACGCGGTCAATCTTGACATCATGTGCCGGACAGCAGCAGACGGGACACCTCCGGCACCGCCCGCGCCACGTCCGGCGCCGTCACCGGACCGCCCCCTCCTGCGTGCGCCGCGGCCGCTCCGTGCAGCCAGGCTCCGACCGATCCGGCGTCGAACGGGTCGAGCCCCGCCGCCACGAGAGCGCCGCACAGACCCGCGAGGACGTCACCGGATCCTGCGGTGGCCAGCCACGGCACCCCCGACGTCGACACCCGGACCCGGCCGTCGGGTGCGGCGACGAGCGTGTGCCTGCCCTTGAGGAGCACGACGGCGTCGAACCGGGACGCGGCCTCCCGCACGAAGCGGAGCTGCTCCCGCTCCACCTCCTCGCGCTCGACCCCGAGCATCCGGGAGAGCTCACCGGCATGGGGCGTCAGCAGCGCCGGTACGTCGACCGGGCCGGTGACGTGGGCCAGCGCGTCGGCGTCGACCACGACCGGGACGCCGTCCTCGAGACAGAGCCGCAGGGCCTCGCCCGCGTCGTCTCCCCCACCCGACCCCACGACCCAGGCCTGGACCTGGCCGGGCCCGGCCACGACCTCGGGGTGGGCCTGCCGGACCTCGTCGGCCGCACCTCCGGCGTACCGGACCATGCCGACGAAACCGCTCGAGGCTCCCGAGACGCACAGGACGCCCGCACCCGGGTACTGCTGCGAGCCGGCCCGGACGCCGACGAGGCCCCGGGAGTACTTGTGCGCGGCGGCGTCCGGCACCGGCAGCATCCGCGCGACGTCGTCGGCCTGGAGCGCCGTGACGGCCGCCTCGGACAGGTCGAGGCCGATGTCGACGAGGTGCACCGCCCCGCAGGCTCGCGCGGCGGGGTCCACGAGGTGCGCGATCTTGTGGGTCCCGAAGGTGACGGTCACCGCGGCCTCGACGTGCGGGCCGTCGACCTCACCGGTGTCCACGTTCACGCCGGAGGGCACGTCCACCGCGACGAACGGGACGCCGTCGAGCGCCTCCACGACACGGGCCGCGCCCTCGCGCAACGGCCCGGTGCCGCCGATGCCGACGATGCCGTCGAGCACCACGTCCGGCCGGTGCGCGGCCCCGACGTCCGGGACCACGCGCCCACCGGCCGCCCGCAGCGTTTCGAGTCCGCCCCGGTGCGCCTTCTCGGGGCTGAGCAGGAGGGCCTCGACGGCGGCACCGCGGCGGGCGAGCATCGCCCCGGCGAACAGCGCGTCGCCCCCGTTGTCCCCGGAGCCGACCAGGAGGAGGACCCGGCGGCCGTAGGCGTCGCCGAGAAGGTCGAGCACGGCGTAGGCCAGCCCGGCCGCCGCCCGCTGCATGAGCGCGCCCTCGGGCAGCGCGGCGAGGAGCTCGCCCTCCGCCCGTCGTACCTCGTCCACGGTGTGAGCACTGCGCATGTCCCTCACCCTAGAGCCGCCCTTGTGGCCGTCGGCGGAAACGACCCACGCCTGCCGTGGCCGAGGTCTACCGTGACGGGAATGAAGATCGGCACGATGCTGCAGATCGCCCGCAGCGGGGACGTGCGGTCGCGGCTGACCGCGGTGCGCGACGGCCAGGCCGCCGTGCGCGTGGCCGCGGTGGGGGCGGGGCTCCGGACCGGCGTCCTCGACCTGCTGCAGCTCTCCCCCGAGTCCACGGCTGCTCTCGCGGAGCGTGGCGGCTGGTCGGACGACAGCCTGGTCGAGGCCCTGCTGCTGGTGCTGGCCGAGCTCGGGCTGGTCCGCGAGTCACAGGGCCGCTGGACGCTCACAAGGCGCGGACGCGCCGTGCTCGAGGACGACGTCGTGCGAGCGACGTACGAAGGGTTCTCCGACTACCACGTCGGGCTCTACGGCGAGATCGAGCAGCAGCTGACCGGCGGGCCCGGTCGTCGGGACGTGCTCGACAAGGGCGACGTGATCGCCCGGCTGTCGCGCGCCATGGACCCGTTCGTCCTCGAGGCCCTCGGCAAGGAGGTCGAGCAGCGTCGTCCGCGGACCGTGCTCGACGTCGGGTGCGGCTCCGGGAGCCACCTCGTGCACATGCTGCGAGCTGCGCCGAGCGCCTCGGGTGTCGGGATCGAGACGGACTCGGCTGCGGCGAACCTGGCACGGGCCACGCTGGCCGCCGCCCGTCTCGACGGACGCGCCGAGATCGTCGACGGCGACGTCCGCGAGGTGCTGGACCTGTCGATGGGCGCGTTCGACGTCGTCCTGCTCGCCAACGTCATCTACTACCTGCCCGTGGACGATCGCGTTCCGCTCCTCAGGACGGTGGCCGAGCACGTGTCGCCCGGCGGCGCGGTCATGGTCGTGACCACCGCGCTCACCGACTCGCTGTTCAGCAGGCACTTCGACCTGCTGCTGCGCACGCAGGAGGGCGGCGAGATGGGGCTGCCCGACATCGACGTCCTCTGCGAGCAGCTGCGCTCCGCCGGGCTCACGCCGGAGAAGCCTCGTCGGATCGCCCTGGGCGAGCCGTTGACGGCGGTCGTGGCCACGCGGTCCTAGGCACTCCCGACGACCGCTGGGCGGGCGAACCCGGAGAACCGCTCCTGCACGGTCACCCCTGCCGGCCCGAGCAGGAGCGCCTTCTGCTCGAGCATCACGCGCGCCCGGTGGCTGATGGAGCCGTACACCTCGATCCGTCGCAGCGTGATCAGGTCGGCCAGCTTGCGGAACTCCGGCACGCCGACCTCCAGGTGCGTCTCGAGCGACTCGGAGTCCGGATGCACGGCGACCACGGTCATGTGCCCCAGCTCCTCGTCGAGGTGGAACCCGTAGGAGATCAGCTGGGGCTCGCGGGACTCGATGAACGCGACGAGCCGCCGGATCCCGTCCTTGAGATCGTCGAGCCTGCCCTCATGGATCTCGGAGTGGTCGACGTAGACGACGAGCTCCGAGTCACGGCCGAAGTCGCTGCCCATGTCTCCACGCTACGACGCGTCCGCGGCGGCGTCACCGGGCCGCGGCCCACTGGTCCAGGCTGCTGCCTAGGACTCCAGGACCACGACCGCGGAGGCGATGCCGGCGTCGTGGGACAGCGAGACGTGGACGCTCTTCACCCCCAGGTCGCCGGCCCGTGCCAGGACGCTCCCCCGGATCTCGAACTGTGGGTTGCCGGTGGACTCGCTGACCACCTCGGCGTCGTGCCAGGCCATGCCGGTCGGGGCGCCGAGCGCCTTGGCGAGGGCCTCCTTGGCCGCGAACCGCGCCGCGAGGGAGGCCAGCGGTCGATCGCGCTCCTGCTCGGTGAAGAGCCGCTCGCGCAAGGTGGGCGTGCGGTCGAGGGCCTCCTCGAACCGCCCCACGTCGACCACGTCGATGCCCACGCCCACGATCACCGGCCTACTCCACCGTGACGGACTTGGCGAGGTTGCGGGGCTGGTCCACGTCGAGGCCCTTGTGGGTGGCCAGCTCGCAGGCGAACAGCTGCAGCGGGATGATCGACACCAGCGGCTGAAGCAGGGTCGGCACCCGGGGCAGCCGGATCATCACGTCGGCGTACGGCGTCACGACGTCGTCGCCCTCCTCGGCCAGGACGATCGTGCGGGCGCCGCGGGCGCGCACCTCCTGGATGCCGCTGACCATCTTGTCGTGGAGCTGGTCGCGGCCCCGTGGCGGGACGACGCAGAAGACCGGCAGCCCCTCCTCGATGAGGGCGATCGGTCCGTGCTTGAGCTCGCCGGCCGCGAAGCCTTCCGCGTGGATGTAGGCGAGCTCCTTGAGCTTCAGCGCGCCCTCGAGCGCCACCGGGTAGCCGGCGTGGCGACCGAGGAAGAGCACCGAGCGCGAGTCGGCGAGGTCACGGGCGAGGCCGTAGACCTCCTCGGCCTGGTCGAGGACCTGCTGGATCTTCTTCGGCGTCTGGGCGATCGCAGCGACCACCTGGGCGATCTCGTCGCCGTACCGGGTCCCGCGCACCTGGGCGAGGTAGAGCCCGAGCAGGTAGCAGGCGACGAGCTGGGTCGTGAACCCCTTCGTGGAGGCGACGCCGATCTCGGGGCCGGCGTGGGTGTAGATCACCGCGTCGGACTCGCGCGGGATCGTCGAGCCGTTGGTGTTGCAGATGGCGAGCACCTTCGCGCGCTGCTCGCGGGCGTGCCGGATCGCCATCAGGGTGTCGGCGGTCTCGCCGGACTGGCTGATCGCGACCACCAGCGTGTCGCGGGTGAGGATCGGGTCGCGGTAGCGGAACTCGGAGGCGAGCTCGACCTCGCAGGCGATGCGGGTCCAGTGCTCGATGGCGTACTTCGCGACGAGGCCGGCGTAGAAGGAGGTGCCCGACGCGATCACGATGATCTTGTCGACGTCGCGGAGGTCCTCCTCGCTGATCCGGATCTCGTCGAGCTGGAGGGCGCCCTGCTCGTCGTGGCGCCCGAGGAGCGTGTCTGCGACCGAGCGCGGCTGCTCGAAGATCTCCTTGCGCATGAACCAGTCGAACCCGCCCTTCTCGGCGGCCGAGAGGTCCCAGTCGACGTGGTACGGCTTGGGCTCGGCGGGCTTGCCGTCGAAGTCGGTGACCTCGATCTCGGCCTCGGTGATCGTGACCACCTGGTCCTGGCCGAGCTCGAGCGCGTCGCGGGTGTGCTCGATGAAGGCGGCGAC
The DNA here is from genome assembly GCA_963701425.1 of uncultured Actinomycetota bacterium. GTDB lineage: Bacteria > Actinomycetota > Actinomycetes > Propionibacteriales > Nocardioidaceae > Nocardioides_C. The sequence goes on from CAVPAG010000018.1 coordinate 1,512,363, forward strand.
GTCCGAGGCGACGAAGTTCTCGCCCTTGCCCACGCCGACGACGAGCGGCGAGTTGCGGCGCGCGGCCACCACCCGGGCGGGGTCCTGCGCGTCGACGGCGACCAGCGTGAACGCACCGTGCAGGCGGCGGGCGACGTGCTGCATCGCCTCGGTCAGCGAGCCGCCGCCGTCGAGCTCCTTCTCGAGCAGGTGCGCTGCCACCTCGGTGTCGGTCTCGGAGCGCAGGTCGTGGCCGGCCGCCTCGAGCTCTGCCCGGAGCGCGGCGAAGTTCTCGATGATCCCGTTGTGCACGAGCGCGACGCGGTGCTCCTGGCCCAGGTGCGGGTGGGCGTTGCGGTCGTTGGGGGCGCCGTGGGTGGCCCAGCGGGTGTGGCCGATGCCGGTCGAGGCCTCCGGGAGCGGCTCGTCGACGATCGCCTTCTCGAGGTTCGCGAGCTTCCCGGCGCGCTTCTGCGAGACGATCGCGCCGTCGTGGATGAGGGCGATCCCGGCGGAGTCGTAGCCCCGGTACTCCAGGCGCCTCAGACCGTCGATGACGATGCCCTGGGCCTGCTGCGGTCCGACGTACCCAACGATTCCACACATGCGCCTCAGCCTACCGGCGAGACCGGCCGGGCCTGCCCGCGGCGGGTGCGGAACAATGCGGGCATGGCTCATGCGCACGGCAACGGCCTGCCCAACGGGCAGGTCAACGGTGGCGACCGCGAGTCCTCGCCGTACGTCGAGCTCGAGAGGGCCGCGTGGGCGGCGCTCGGCGCCGCGACCGAGCAGCCCCTGACCGAGGAGGAGATCGCCCGGGTCCGCGGCCTCGGCGACGAGCTCGACCTCGACGAGGTGGTGCAGGTCTACCTCCCCCTCTCGCGGCTCCTGAGCCTCTACGTGAAGGCGGCCGGCCAGCTGCACCGGGCGCAGGAGGAGTTCCTGGCCCGGCCGCACCCGCCACGCACCCCGTTCGTGATCGGCCTCGCCGGGTCGGTCGCGGTCGGGAAGTCGACCACCGCCCGCGTGCTCCAGCAGATGCTCGCCCACTGGCCCGAGCACCCCTCGGTGTCGCTGGTCACCACCGACGGCTTCCTCTACCCGAACGCCGAGCTCGAGCGGCGCGGCATCCTCGCCCGCAAGGGCTTCCCGGAGTCCTACGACCGCAAGGCGCTGCTGCGGTTCGTGATGGACCTCAAGTCGGGCAAGGACGAGGTGGAGGCTCCGACGTACTCCCACCTGGTCTACGACGTGGTCCCGGACGAGAAGGTCGTCATCAAGCGGCCGGACATCGTGATCATCGAGGGGCTCAACGTGCTCCAGCCGGCGCGGGTGCGCGAGGACGGCCGCACCGGGCTGGCGGTCAGCGACTTCTTCGACTTCTCGGTGTACGTCGACGCGCGCACCAGCGACATCCGCCGGTGGTACACCGAGCGCTTCCTCCGCCTCCGCGAGACCGCCTTCCGGAACCCGGCCTCGTACTTCGCGCGGTACGGCGAGCTCACCGAGGGGCAGGCCGTCGAGGAGTCCCACCGGATCTGGGACACGATCAACGGCCCCAACCTGAAGCAGAACGTGCAGCCGACCCGGAGCCGCGCCACGCTCGTGCTGCGCAAGGACGCCGACCACTCGGTGCGCTACGTGCGGCTGCGCAAGCTGTAGCCGGACCCTCACGGCGCGCGGGCCGTAGCGAGGCGATGGGGGTCGAAAACCCGGTGCGAGCCCGAGTGCGTCCGCCTTACCGTCGTTCTCATGCAGACTCCGACCACGGCCACCGGACTCGCGCAGCCGACCCCGCAGACGCGCCCCGTCGATGTTCGGCAGATCGACCTCGCCGACGACCGCCTCATGCGCAGGTGGTACGACCTCACCGAGGCCGCCGACCTGTTCGAGCGTCCATGGGCCTCCCAGTGGAGCTTCCAGGAGTTCACCATCTCGGTGCGCACGCCCGACGAGGCGCTGCGGTGGATCCTGACCGGGGCGTTCGACGACGAGGAGATGGTCGGTGCCGGCCTGCTCCAGCTCCCCCAGCTCGACAACACCGACAAGATCTACGGCGGGGCCTACGTGGAGCCGGAGCTGCGTCGCCGAGGCATCGGCAGCGCCTTGGTCGGGCACATCGTCGAGGTGATGCGCGACGAGGGCCGGGGCGTCCTGCTCATCGTGGCCGGCATCCCGGGCGAGCAGCGGGAGGACCACCCCTACGCCCGGTTCGCACGCAAGCACGGCTTCACGATGGCCAACGTGGAGGTGCACCGGGTGCTCGACCTGCCTCTCGCCACCGCGGAGATCCAGGCGATGCAGGCCGAGGCCGCACCGCACCACGAGGGCTACGAGATCCGCACCTTCGAGGACGAGATCCCCGAGGAGCTGCTCCCGTCGTACGTGCACCTGCTCAACCAGCTCGCGCTCGACGCCCCGACCGGCGACATCGACTTCGAGGAGGAGGCGTTCACGCCGGACCTCTTCCGCAAGCACCTGGAGAAGCTGCTGCGACAGGGACGCCACCGCCTCTCGACCGTGGCGATCGCCCCGAACGGTGAGGCGGTGGCCCACACCGACCTGGTCGTCCCGCGCGAGGACCGGCCGAAGGTCTACCAGTGGGGCACGCTCGTCCGCCGGGACCACCGCGGCCACCACCTCGGGGCTGCGGTGAAGCTGCAGAACCTGCTGGCCCTCCAGGAGCGCTACCCCGAGCGCACCGAGGTCCACACCACGAACGCCGAGGCCAACGACACCATGATCGGCATCAACGAGCGCCTCGGCTTCCGGGTGGTCGAGATCTGCCCGGAGTTCATGCTCAAGGTCTGACTGGGGGCGTGGACAGGCCAGATCCAGGAGCCACCGACGATTGGCAGGAGGGTTAGCCGCACCAGTGCAGGCTGCGGCCGTGCTGGTGCGTGTGACCGACGGCATGCCCGTCGACGCCGAGGACGTAGCGTCCGGGCGGCGGCTCGGGTCCGGTCGCCGTGACAGCCGGAAGCGCGCGCGGGCGCTCGTTGCTGACCCAGTGCAGGCGCGGATCGGTCAGCAGGTCCCGCATCAGGGCGGCGAACAGTTCACGCCCGGGCACGTCGAGGTAGGCGATCACGGCGGAGTGGAACACGAGCAGCCTGCAATCGTCGGGCAATGCGGCCAGCGCCTCGGCCACCAGGCCGGGCAGCTCCCGCAGCAGGTCGCCCCGCCGGAGGTCGGGCGGCTCGCGGCGCGTGATGTCCAACGCCTCCTCGAGCCGCGCCCGGCGGTCCTCGTGCTCGGGCCAGACCAGCGTCAGCAGCCAGCGGCAGGTATCGGGGTCGGCGGCGTCGAGGGGATTCAGGTCGATGCCGCCTCGCCATGCGACCTCTGGGACGTCGTCCGGGAGTGCTGCCCGACCCGAGACGTGCGCGCGAAGGGTCGGGGCCGCTGAGCCGGCCGTCACCGTGCCGTGGTCGGTGGTCCACGAGTAGGACCACCGGTCGGGAAAGAGGCAGAGTCCCGCGCTCGCGCCGACTTCGAGCAGGCCGACCGGCCCGTCACCCGGCACGCTCGCGAAGGCCGGCAACAGCGTCGCCAGCCTGCCGACCTCGTTGGTCTGCGTGGCGCGCTCCAGGATCGTGGCGCGGATCCGGCCGGTATCACCCAAGAGGGCCCCTCGGAGGTCGTCGTAAGGCGCCGGAGCGGCGAGGCCGTGCCATCGGGCGGCGGCGAAGACCAGGTTCGGCTGGCGCTTCGGCTCCGGGAGCTGGGCCAGCCAGCGCTGCACCTCGCGGTCCTCGGCGACGCCGAGCGCCCACTCCTCGAAGCAGGGGGAGTTGCCCGCTGCGTAGACCGCGAAGTTGCGATAGGTCGTCTGCACGTCACCGAGCACCTGCATGCAGGCAGTCAAGCACGCCACCTTTGTCAACCAGGCGACTGACAAAGCTCGAGCAGCTCCCACGCTCGTCGGTCAGGGCCTGCGGACGACAGGCCGGACGTCCAGAGATCGTCATCCAGGGCGAGACGAAGCTTACCGCAGTAGGCGGCGGACGTGCCCGCGACCGTCGCGGGTCGACTCCGTGTCAGAGGCGCTTCTGGAACTCCCCGACCCGCTCGACGGGTCGGAAGCCCATGAGCTCGTTGACGCCCACCATGTGGGAGTTCACCTCGGCGTTGAACGTGACCAACGTGGCCTGTCCGAGCCGCGGCTGGGCCCACAGGAGGTTGCGGGCCTTCGTAGCGAGGCCGAGCCGGTGGCCGCGGTCCTGCGGGCGGGCCAACGTCCCCCACTGGTACACCCGGCCGGGGTCGTACTTCGGCAGGACCAGCTCGCTGTAGGCCGCGACCTCGCCCTTGGCGTCGAGGGCGACCGTCGTGAACTTCGTGCGTCCGGACGCGGCGAAGACCTTCTCGTCCGCACGGATCCGTGCCGCGTCGAAGACCTCCGGCTCGTGCTCGATCTCGCCCGTGGGCGCCTCGGTCAAGAGCGTGCCGATGATCGCGGCGAACGAGTCGACGAGGTCCTCGGGGACCGCGCCGGTGAACTGCCGGAAGGTGTACTCCCCGTGATGGGGCTCGGCCGCGCTCACGAGGTCGCGCAGCAGTCCCTCGTCGGCGGGGAGCTCGAGCACGCGCTGCACGTTCGCGAGGCCGAAGGTGTAGCCGCGGCGCGCGACGAAGTCCACCGACGGAGTACCCGCTCCGGCGGCCGGCGACTCGTACGGGTAGGCGACCTCGCCGACGAGAACGGTCCGGCCGTGGTCGCGGGCGACCTGCTCGAGGTGGTCGAGCATGGCCGTGCCGTGGCCGCGCCCCCGGAAGTCGGGGTGCGTGTGCACCTCGACGAAGGCCTGCTCGAGGTTGTCGCGCATCGGCAGGTAGCACATGCCGACCGCCGCGGGCCTGCCGTCGACGACGCCGGTGTACACGAGGTGACGCTCGGTCTCGAGGTCGGCGGTGAACCTGGCCTGCAGCTCCTCGCGCATCAGCGGAGTCGCGTAGGGGCGGCCGTGACGGTGCGAGGCGAGGAAGGTGTCGTGCCAGGCCTTCATCGCCGCGTCGTCACGGGCGACGAGCGGCTCGATCACCATGCGCGTGGTCCGTGTGCTCGCGGCTGGGCTCGCTGCCGGGCTCGTCACTGAGGTTCCACCTGTCGCTGCATCTCGAGGATCTGTTCGACGGCACGGTAGCCGAGGCGGTCGTTCACCGCGTTCATGGCGGCGTTGACGTCGGCGTTGCCGGTGAGCAGGGTGCGGCACGCGGGGAACGCCCCCTTCAGGAGCTCCGCGTTGGTCACCTTGAGCCGGAGGCCGAGGCGGTGACCCCGGTGGCCCGGGGCGACGATCGTCGCTCCCTGGAAGCCGCGGTCGGGAGTGTCCTCGCTCAGCATCGCCTCGGTCACGCCGACCACCTCGCCGTCCGCCGCTACGGCCACCGTGATGAGCTCCTGCCGCCCAGAGCTCCGGAACCGGCTCTCCTTCTCCCGCAGCCGCGTCTCGTCCCACCGTTCCGCCTCGAGGTCGAGCTCGCCCGTGGGGGTCTCCTCGTTGAAGGACTCCAGGAGCGCGCAGTAGCCGGCCACGAGGTCGTCGGGGCAGACCCCGCGCCAGCTGCGCAGGGAGTAGTCCGCGACTGAGGCGGCCGTCTCCTCGATGAGCTTCGGCCACAGGTGCCGGGTCTCGTCGAGGTCGACGACCTTCATCTCGTTGACGGCGCCGGTCTCGAAGCCCAGGCGCCGCGCAAGGCGCAGCCCCGGCGACTCAGGGCCGTCGAGGGGCGTGGCGACGTCCACCATGACGACCGAGCGACCACGCCGGGCCACCGCATCGACAGCTGCCTCCACCAGGGCGGTGCCCGCACCACGTCGCTGGTGCTGCGGGTCGACGTACACCTCGAGCCAGGCGAGGTGATGGTTGTCGTGCCGGGGCAGGGAGATCTCGGCGCCACCGAGCAGGGTCTGGCCGTCGAAGGCGCCGAGCAGCAGCTTCTCCAGCGGAGAGGTCGGCGACGTGAACGAGGCTCGCGCGGCCGGCCACGACCAGTAGGGGCTCCACGGCCTGCCCTGCTCTTCGGCGACCTTGCCGACCTCCCACAACGGACGGGTCAGTGCCTCGTCGGCGGGGTCGATCCCACGTATCTCCACGGGGGGAGGCTAGGTGCATCCCCGAGGACGACGCACCTGGTTTTGCCGTCAGAGCGCGAGCTGCCGCCGCACCACGCCGGCGAGACGGTCCGCGACGTCCTGGGCCTGCTCGGCCGTCGCCGCCTCGACCATCACGCGCACGAGGGCCTCGGTGCCGGAGGGACGCAGGAGCACACGGCCGGACTCGCCCAGCTCGGCCTCGGCCTCGGCGACGGCGGCTGCGAGCAGAGCGTCCTCGTCGGCCCGCGACTTGTCGACGTCCTTGACGTTGACGAGGACCTGCGGCAGACGGCTCATCACTCCCGCCAGGGAGGCGAGCGACGCGTCCTTCTCCGCCATCCGCGCCAGGACGTGGAGGGCGGTGAGGATCCCGTCGCCGGTGGTCGCGTGGTCGCTCATGATCACGTGGCCGGACTGCTCACCGCCGAGGGAGTACCTGCCGGCCTTCATCGCCTCGAGGACGTACCGGTCGCCGACCTTGGTCTGGCGGACCCCGACCCCCTCGCGGCGCATGGCCTGCACGAAGCCGAGGTTGCTCATCACGGTCGCGACCACGGTGTCGGCGTGGAGCCGGCCCGCGTCGCGCATCGAGAGCGCGAGGATGGCCAGGATCTGGTCTCCGTCGACGACGTTGCCCTCGTGGTCCACCGCGAGGCAGCGGTCGGCGTCGCCGTCGAGGGCGAACCCGACGTCGGCGCCGTGCTCGACGACCGCCTTCTGCAGCACGTCGAGATGGGTCGAGCCGCAGCCGTCGTTGATGTTGAGCCCGTCAGGCGAGTCGCAGATCGCGATCACCTCGGCGCCCGCGTCGGACAGCGCCTTCGGCCCCGCCTCCCACGCGGCGCCGTGGGCGCAGTCGAGGACCACCCGGATGCCGTCGAGGCGGCGCGGGAGGGTCGAGACCAGGTGGGCGGCGTACCGCTCGACGGACTCGTCGTAGGGGGACACCCGGCCGACGCCGGCACCGGTGGGACGGTCCCAGGGCTCGCGGAGCCGCCGCTCGATGGCGATCTCGATGGCGTCGTCGAGCTTGACGCCGCCGCGGGCGAGGAACTTGATGCCGTTGTCGGGCATCGGGTTGTGGCTCGCCGACAGCATCACGCCCAGGTCTGCGCCGAGGACGTCGGTGAGGTAGGCGACGCCGGGCGTCGGCAGCACCCCGAGGAGGAGTACGTCGACCCCGGCGGAGGCCAGACCGGCCACGACGGCCGCCTCGAGGAACTGCCCCGAGATGCGGGTGTCACGGCCGACAACGGCGACGGGCCGGTGTCCAGAGAAGACACCGGCCTCGCCGAGGACGTGCGCTGCGGCGACCGACAGGTCCACCGCGAGCTCGGCGGTCAGCTGACCGTTCGCGAGACCGCGGACACCGTCGGTGCCGAAGAGGCGTGCCACTACTACAGGGAGTAGCGGATCAACGCTTGCTGAACTGGGGCGCCTTGCGGGCCTTCTTGAGACCAGCCTTCTTGCGCTCGATGACGCGGGCGTCACGGGTGAGCAGACCGGCCTTCTTGAGCGACGGGCGGTTCGCCTCGACGTCGATGGCGTTGAGCGCACGGGCCACGCCGAGACGCAACGCGCCGGCCTGGCCGGTGATGCCGCCACCGTGGATGCGGGCGATCACGTCGAAGCGGCCGGCCAGGTCGGTGGTCACGAAGGGCTCGTTGACGACCTGCTGGTGCAGCTTGTTCGGGAAGTAGCTCTCGAGGGTGCGGCCGTTGACGGTCCACTGGCCGGTGCCCGGGACGAGGCGCACACGGGCAACCGCCTCCTTGCGACGGCCGGTGGCCCCTGCGGGGGCGATGGTCGCGGGGCGAACCTCGGCGCCCTCGGACGGCGCGCTCTCGGAGCTGTAGGCGACGCCCTGCTCGTTGACCTCGTAGGTCTCCTCGACGCCCTCGGTGGTGGTCTCAGCCACGGATGTTCCTCACTTAACGACTGCAGTTCTCAGCTGACAGATACAGGTGGATTACTGGGAGATCTGCGTGATCTCGAAAGGCTTGGCCTGCTGTGCCTGGTGCGGGTGCTCCGGGCCGGCGTACACCTTGAGCTTCTTCAGCATCTGGCGGCCGAGACGGTTCTTCGGGAGCATGCCCCACACGGCCTTCTCGATGGCCCGACGCGGGTCCTTCTCGAGGAGCTCGCCCATCGGGGTGGACGAGAGACCGCCCGGGTAGCCCGAGTGGCGGTAGGCCATCTTCGTGGTGGACTTGCTGCCCGACAGGGCGACCTTCCCGGCGTTGACGATGATGACGAAGTCGCCACCGTCGACGTGGGGGGCAAACGTGGGCTTGTGCTTGCCGCGAAGCAGCGTCGCGGTCTGGACGGCGAGGCGTCCGAGCACCACGTCGGTGGCGTCGATGACGTGCCACTCGCGCTGGATGTCAGCGGGCTTCGGGCTGTACGTACGCACGGTTGTTTGCCTTCTGATCGAAATCGGTTGTGTGTTCGGCTTCGTGCCACCGGGGGCGTCACGAGCCGGGCGGCCAATCAGCTGACTGCTTCGAGTCCATGCCAGAACATGCCGCGACCGCCAAGACTACCGGCGGCTCTCGCCCTCGGTCAAAACGGCCCCGGTTTCCCTCAGGGGACGGTTCGGGCATAAGTTAGACAGGACTACCTGTGACCTAACAGTACGACGTCCCCCGATGCGCATTTCGACCCACACCCTGTCACGTGCGTGTACGGGCCCAGGACGGTCCCGACTCAGCGAGGAGCCGACGTGACCGACAGCACGGCCACTGATATCAACTCCACCCCAGGCAGCGCCACCAGCGAGAGCCTCACCGTCCGGGACAACCGGACCGGCCAGGAGTACGAGGTCCCGATCCTCGACGGCGCGATCAAGGCCGGCGACATGGGCAAGATCCGGCTCGACGACGACGCTCCGGGCCTCGCGGTCTACGACCCCGGCTTCGTGAACACCGCCTCGTGCCGCAGCTCGGTCACCTTCATCGACGGCGACAAGGGCATCCTCGAGTACCGCGGGTACCCGATCGAGCAGCTCGCGGAGAAGTCCACCTACCTCGAGGTCGCGTACCTCCTCATCCACGGCGACCTGCCCACGAAGGAGCAGTACGACTCCTGGGTGCACGAGATCACCTACCACACGTTCGTGCACGAGAACGTCCGCCGCTTCATGGAGGGCTTCCGGTACGACGCACACCCGATGGGCATGCTGCTGGCCTCGGTCGGCGCGCTCTCGACGTTCTACCCCGAGTCGCGCAACATCTCCGACGCCGACAACCGCCACATGCAGATCGTCCGGCTGATCGCCAAGATGCCGACCCTCGGCGCCTGGGCCTTCCGTCACGCGCAGGGCAAGCCGTACATCTACCCCGACAACGACCTCGGCTACGCCGCGAACTTCCTCGCGATGCTGTTCAAGATGAGCGAGCCGAAGTTCGGGGCCGACGAGCGGCTCGTCCGCGCCCTCGAGGTGCTCTTCATCCTGCACGCCGACCACGAGCAGAACGCCTCGGCCAACGCCGTGCGCGCCGTGGGCTCGACGCAGGTCGACCCGTACTCCTCGATCACCGCCGGCATCGCCGCCCTCTACGGCCCGCTCCACGGCGGCGCCAACGAGGCCGTGCTCCGGATGCTGCGCCGCATCGGCTCGGTCGACAAGGTTCCCGACTTCATCGACGGCGTGAAGAACGGCAAGGAGCGCCTGATGGGCTTCGGCCACCGGGTGTACAAGAACTACGACCCGCGGGCGAAGATCATCAAGAAGGCCGCCGACGACGTGTTCGAGGTGACCGGGGTCAACCCGCTCCTGCAGATCGCGCTCGAGCTGGAGAAGATCGCCCTCGAGGACGAGTACTTCGTCAGCCGCAAGCTCTACCCGAACGTCGACTTCTACAGCGGCCTGATCTACGAGGCGCTGCAGTTCCCGCCGGAGATGTTCACGGTCCTGTTCGCGATCCCGCGGACCTCCGGCTGGCTCGCGCAGTGGCACGAGCTGGTCCAGGACCCGGAGCAGAAGATCGCCCGCCCGAAGCAGATCTACACCGGCGCCCGCACGCTCGACTTCGTGCCGGCCAGCGAGCGCTGGAAGTAAGCCCCGCCCGGCCCTCCCTATTTACCAAGGGACCTTGCGAAACCGTCACTCCCCTCAGGGAATTCCCTGAGGGGAGTGCTGCTTTCCCAAGGGACCTTGGGAAAGCACCCCCCACCGCGCAGCGGTACGTCGGTGGGCGGTGGAGCGTGCGTCAGGCCGCCGTACGACGCACGAAGGCGAGCCGCCAGGCCTCAGGGCCGCGCTCGACGTAGCTGACCTCGAACATCCCCGGCGAGCGCTGCTCGATCTGGGCCAGCAGCGGCAGCGGGTCGTGCGGCGCGACCAGGATCATCCCGCCGCCGGGACGCACCGCGTCGAGCGCGCCGAAGATCGTGGCGTGCCGGATCGCGTGGGGCACCGCGCGGGCGTCGAGCTCGGGGTAGCCCTCGGCGTCCTTCTCGCCGCAGTTGCACGTGTGGGCAGCCGGTGCCGTGGCCTCGTGGCCATGTCCGTGCGCCGCCTCGTGGCCGTGGCCGTGGGCCTCACCTCCGCCGAGCAGCTCGTGCATGCCGCCGAGCACCTCGGCCACCGAGACGTCGGGCGCGCCGACGAGCAGAGGCAGGATGAGCTCGTTCTCCTTGGCGAGGTGGTTCTCGAAGGCCACCTGCAACGCCTTGGCCGCAGCCGCCGCGCGCACCGGCTCGGCGGTGGCACCAAGAAGCTGGACGAGGCCGGTGATCACCTGGTGCTCCCCCAGCATCCCCTCGACCAGGAGGCGCCCCTCGGGCTTGGCCTGTGCCGCGGGGTACATCGCCTTCTCCTCCGCGAGCGCGTGCGGCACCAGCTCGTGCTCGCACCAGCTCACGAGGGCCGCACGGGCGGTCCCGGCCGCCTGGTCGTCCCTGGAGGCGGCGGCGCTGACGAGCGCCTCCACCTGGGTCGCAAGCGCACCCGCCATCTGCGCGTGGTGCTGCTCAACCGCCTCCGCGGCGCGCGCGTCCGCCTCGGTCGACGCGATAACGAGCTTGTCCATCTCTTCCTCCGCCTTCATGGCTTCGACTCGGAGCCGTCGGCTGGCGGCCCCCACGTTTATTTATTACAGTAAACACCGTGGAAAATATTCCGGGCAACTTCAGCCGACCTGGCTACGGTCCGCGTCCCGCGACGCCGGTCCGCGAGGGGCGCGCGCTCTCGGCGTCCCGAGCCGCCGTCCTGGACGCGTTGCGTGCCGCGACCGAGCCGATCTCCCTCGCCCGGCTGGGCGAGTCGACGGGCCTGCACGCGAACACGCTCCGCGAGCACCTCGAGGCGCTCGTCGCGCGCGGCCTGGCGACGAGGGCCCGGTCGGCACCGGCGGGGCGGGGACGGCCCGCGTGGCTCTACGAGGCCACGGACCCGGACGTCGGCGCCGCCGGCTCGGAGTACGCCGGTCTGGCGGCCACCCTCGCCGCCCACATCCACCGCACGAGCAGTGACCCTCGGGCGGACGCCGTGGCCGCGGGCCACGCCTGGGGACGCGAGCTCGCCCGCAAGGCAGGTCGGCCCGAGGCCTCCGGCTCCGTCGCCGCCCGCCGCAAGGTGGTCGAGCTTCTCGACGAGGTCGGGTTCGCACCCGAGACCGACGACCGCGCGACGACCGCCCACCTCACGCGCTGCCCCCTCCTGGAGACGGCCAAGGAGTACCCCGACGTCGTCTGCGGCGTGCACCTCGGCATCGTCCGCGGAGCGCTCGAGGAGTACGGCGCCGACGCCGAGCGCACCGACCTCCAGCCCTTCGCCGAGCCCGGCGCCTGCCGCCTCGAGCTGCTCACCCGGGCCGGCAGGCGATGACCGCGACGGTCGCGGCCGCACCCCGGGCCGACGCGGCGGCGCGCCGCCATCGACAGGGTTGGCACCGCGTCCCCTTCCTGCTCCCCGGCGGCGTCGCCCTGATAGCAGGGCTCGACGCCGCCCTGATGCTCCTCGGGCTCCCCGCCCCGGTGTCCGCAGCCCGGCTCCCCGAGGTGCACGGCATGCTGCTCGTCCTCGGCTTCGTCGGGACGCTGATCGCGCTCGAGCGAGCCGTCGCCCTGGGGCGCCCCACCGGCTACCTGGCCCCGGGCCTCCTCGGAGCGGCCGCCCTTCTTCTGGTGTCCCCGGCCCCGCTCGCCGCGGGTCGGGGAACCCTCGTGGCCGGCACGGTCGCGCTCGTCGCGGTCTACGTGCCCCTGTGGCGACGTCAGCGCGACGACGCGGTGCTCGTCCAGGCCCTCGGCGGCGTGCTCGCGGTGGGCGCGGCGGCACTGTGGCTCGGCGGCGTCCCGGTCGCGGTCCTGCTGCCGTGGCTGGTCGGGTTCATCGTGCTCACCATCGCCGGCGAGCGACTCGAGCTCGCCCGCATCGCCATGGGTCCCCGAGCGGGCACCACCCTGGTGACGCTGTCGTCCGCGGTCGTCGTCGCGGTCACGGCGTCACTGCTGTGGCCGGGCCCTGCCACTCCCCTGCTCGGCCTCGCGCTTCTCGTCCTCGTCGGCTGGCTCGTGGTGCACGACGTCGCTCGACGTACCGTCCGCTCGTCCGGGCTGGTGAGGTTCATGGCGGGGAGCATGCTCGCGGGCTACTTCTGGCTCGTGGTCGCGGGCGCCGTCTGGCTGCTCGGGGGCCAGGCGGCGGAGGGCGTCAGGTACGACGCGGTGGTGCACGCCGTGTTCCTGGGCTTCACCCTGTCGATGATCATGGCGCACGCTCCGGTGATCCTCCCTGCGGTCCTGCGGCGCCCGCTGACCTACCACCCGGCGCTGCTGGTGCCGGCCGTCGCGCTTCACGCTTCGCTGGCCCTCCGGCTCTGGGCGGGTGACGCGCTGGGGCTGCCGCTGGCCTGGCAGGTCGGCGGGGCGCTCAACATCGCCTCGCTGCTCGGTTTCGTGGGCGTCGTCCTCTGGACGCTCGCCCGCACCGGCCGGAAGGGCGGGCTGTGATGGGCACGGGAGGCTCCCGGGGCTTCTGGCCTCTGCGCGACCTGCCGGTCGTTGTCTGGCTGGTCGCGACCGGTGTCGCCGCGCTGGTGCACCCGTTCGTGCCGGCGCCGCGCTGGCTGATGATCCACCTGCTGCTTCTCGGCGCGGTCAGCCACGCGATCCTCGTGTGGAGCCGGCACTTCGCGGACGCGCTGCTGCACACCGCCCCCGCTCCCGGCGACCGGCGTGTGCAGTCGGCCAGGCTGCTCCTGCTCAACGGTGGCGTGGTGCTCGTCGTGGCCGGGGTGCTGAGCGGGCTGTGGGTCGCCACCGTCGTCGGCGCGGCGGCGGTCGTCACGGCGGTCGCGTGGCACGGCGTGGCCCTCGTCCTCCAGATGCGTCGGGCCCTCCCCTCGCGGTTCGGTGCCACCGTCCGGTACTACGTCGCGGCCGCTGCGCTGCTCCCCGTGGGTGCGACCCTCGGCACGATCCTCGCGCGCGGTCTCTCCGACCCGATGCACGGCCAGATGCGGCTGGCGCACGCGACGGTCAACCTGCTCGGCTGGATGGGCCTGACCATCGTGGGCACGCTCGTGACCCTGTGGCCGACCATGCTCCGCACCCGGATGGCAGAGGGCACCGAGCACGCCGCGCGCCGGGCCCTTCCCGTGCTGGTGGTCTCCGTGCTCGTGGCCGCCGGTGGAGCGCTGCTCGGCCTCAGGCCTGCGGTCGTCCTCGGTCTGGCGGGCTACCTCGCCGGCCTGGCTCTGGTCGCGGTGCCGTTCGTGCGGACTGCCCTGGCGAAGCGACCGGCGTCGTACCCGACCTGGTCGGTCCTCGCCGGTCTGGCCTGGCTCGTCGGGTCGCTGGCAGCAATGGCCGTCGGCGTCGCCACTGCACCGACCTGGCAGGAGGTGGACGAGCGGGTCTCCTGGCTGACGCCGTTCCTCGCCGCGGGCTTCGGGGCGCAGGTCCTCCTGGGCGCGCTCTCCTACCTGGTGCCCATGGCGCTCGGTGGTGGCCCGACCGCGGTCAGGGCCGCGAACACAGTTCTCGACAAGGGCGGCGCGCTACGGATCGTGCTCGTCAACGGCGGCCTGCTGGTCTCGGTCCTGCCCGTCCCCAGCGTGGTCCGCGTCGCCGCGTCGATGCTGGTCCTGGGCGGCCTGGCCGCGTTCGTACCGCTGCTCGTCGGCGCGATCCGCGCGTCCCGCACGGCGAAGGCGTCGCCCGCCGTCGTGCCCGCGGAACGACGTCCGGTGCGGCCGGACGGCGAGCGCCCTCGCGGCCAGGTCACGGGTCTGGCGGCGACCGGGCTGGCCGCTGTCGTGCTCGCGGTGGCGATCGGCGTCGCCGTCGACCCCTCCTCCCTGGCCGGCACCCGGACGGTCGCCGCGGCGGCAGCCGGTGTGTCCGCCAACGGCGAGACCCGCACCGTGCAGGTCGAGGCACGCGACATGCGGTTCACGCCCGCGACCATCGAGGTCGAGGCCGGCACGAACCTGGTGATCGAGCTCAGGAACACCGACGACGAGGACGTCCACGACCTCGTGCTCGACTCCGGGGCCGACAGCGGCAGGCTCTCCCCCGGCGAGTCGACGACCCTCGAGGTGGGCGTCGTGGGACGCGACATCGACGGCTGGTGCTCGGTCGTCGGGCACCGCCAGATGGGCATGGTGCTGAGCATCGAGGTCGTCGGTGGCGAGATGGTCCGTGCCGCCGGTGCGGCGGAGCCATCAGGCGGGCACGCCGACCACCAGCACGGACCGGGTGCGACCCAGCCGGAGTCCACCCCCGAGGCCGCGGCCGACCCCGGCGACGCCGCCGACGACCTCGCCCCCATGTCCGCTCCGGGCAAGGGCTTCGAGGCGCATGACGCGGCGCTCCCGACGCTCCCCGAGGGCCGGGTCCATCGGCGTACCTTCACCATCGAGGAGGTCGAGCGCGAGGTCGCCCCCGGGGTGACCCAGCGTCTGTGGACCTTCGGGGGTACGGCGCCCGGCCCGGTGCTCCACGGACGGATCGGCGACCGCTTCGTGATCACACTGGTCAACAACGGCACGATGGGCCACTCGATCGACTTCCACGCGGGCGAGCTGGCTCCCGACCGGCCGATGCGCACCATCGCCCCGGGCGAGTCCCTGGTCTACGAGTTCACCGCGCAGCGGTCGGGCATCTGGATGTACCACTGCTCGACGATGCCGATGTCCGCGCACATCGCCAACGGCATGTTCGGGGCGGTGGTCATCGAGCCACCGGACCTGCCGGAGGTCGACCGCAGCTACGTGCTCGTCCAGTCCGAGCTCTACCTCGGCGAGCAGGGGGGCGTGGTCGACGTCGACAAGGTGCAGGCCGAGCAGCCGGACGCGGTGGTCTTCAACGGCTACGCCAACCAGTACGACGCGGACCCCCTCGTCGCCCGCGTCGGCGAACGGGTCCGGGTCTGGGTCCTCGACGCCGGACCGAGCCGGTCGACCTCCTTCCACGTCGTCGGTGGCCAGTTCGACACGGTCTACTCGGAGGGTGCCTACCTGCTGCGCGGCGGGCCCGGCGGCGCGCAGAGTCTCGGACTGGCCGCTGCGCAGGGCGGGTTCGTGGAGCTGACCTTCCCGGAGGCCGGGAGGTACCCGTTCGTCTCGCACGTCATGGTCGACGCCGAGCGCGGCGCCCACGGGGTCTTCGCGGTCGCCTCATCTCGGTAGGGTCGCCGGCATGGGTACGACGGACGCGGTGGTCTTCGACGTCGGCAACGTCCGGCGTGGACGCGGTGGACGCCCGGGACGGGGCTGCGTGCAACCTGATCGCCTTCCCGCGCGTCTGAGGAGTGGGAGGCCACAGGGCCCCCTCGACTCCCGGAGCACGCCATGACACGCACCCTCACCGCCGTACTCGCTGTCGCCGCCGCGCTGATGGTCGCACTCGCTCGCCGGACCTGCCGCCTCGGATACCTCGGCGAAGACCATTGAAGGCACCGCCGGTGACGACCGCCTGCAGGGCACTGCGCAGGCCGACGTGATCCTCGGCCGTGCCGGTGACGACGTCCTCCGCGGCGGCGCAGGCTCCGACC
The DNA here is from genome assembly GCA_963701425.1 of uncultured Actinomycetota bacterium. Classification (GTDB taxonomy): domain Bacteria; phylum Actinomycetota; class Actinomycetes; order Propionibacteriales; family Nocardioidaceae; genus Nocardioides_C. The sequence continues at coordinate 1,528,445 of CAVPAG010000018.1, forward strand.
TGCTCGTCGGCGGCGCCGGCGCGGACCGGCTGCGCGACGTCGTCTGGATCCCGGGTGAGGACTTCAACATCTCGAAGCGCCGCGACGTGTTCCGCGGCGGTCCCGGGCACGACGTCATCCGGGCCGGCCCGAACGACATCGTGCGTGCAGGCAACGGCAACGACCACGTGTGGTCCTACTACACGACCAGCGACACCGTCCTCGACTGCGGCCCGGGCTCCCGCGACGTCCTCCACCTCCACAACGACATCCGCGGCGAGAGGATCATCGGCTGCGAGGACATCGAGATCCGCTACGCGAGCTGATCTCCCAGGGGACGCGGGTGCCCTTGGACCCTGGCGCTCCCTCGGCTCCGAGGCCACGATCGAGGCAGGACCCGTCGAAGGGGGACGCGACATGTCACGCGCCAGTGTCCTCACCGCGGCCCTCGCCGCACTGCTCCTCCCGGCCGCGTCGGCGTGGGCGCTGCCCGTCACGGGGACCGGGGGCGGCGACTCCCTCGTGGGCACTCCCGCGGCCGACACGGTCCGCGCCCTCGCCGGCGACGACGTCGTTCGGGCGTACGCCGGCGACGACCTGGTCTTCGGCGGCCGGGGCTACGACGTCGTCCACGGCGGCGCCGGGGACGACGAGGTGTTCGCCGCGCTCGGCCGCGACCACGTGTTCGGCGGTGACGGCGACGACACGCTCCACGGCGGCGACGGACGCGACGACCTGTCCGGCGACAACGGCGCGGACACCCTGTACGGCGGGCCCCGTGCCGACCTGATCTTCGGCTGGAACGGTGGCGACGTCCTCCGTGGCGGCAAGGGCCGTGACGACCTCGCCGGCGGCAGCGGGGACGACACGCTTCACGGCGGCGCGGGTCGTGACTCGCTCACGGACTGGGTTCCGACCGAGCTCGACGCCCCGGGTCCGCGCGACCGGGACCTGCTCGTCGCCGGGCCGGGAGGCGACTTCCTCGGGCTGGCCGACGGCCTCGACCGGGTGCTCGCCGGACGGGGCGACGACCGCATCAAGCTCGACGAGGACGGGGCCGCCGACATCATCGACTGCGGACCCGGACACGACACGGTGCTGTACTACGGCCCGCGCGAGGCGACCGACGACCTACGCTCCTGCGAGAGGGTCGTGGTCGTCGGCGGCGGCGTGTCTCGGTGATGACCTTCGGCACTGGCGTCACACGCGCCCCAGGCCGATGCTCGATCCGTCGCACCAGACAATGGGGGAAGTCATCATGCTCCGACGACGCACCACGATCGCGCTGCTCACTGCTCCGCTCCTCCTCGCCGGCCCGGCCGCGTCGGCGGTCACGCTCCTCGGAACACCCGGCGCGGACGTCCTGGAAGGGACCGCCAAGGCCGACCGGCTGATCGCGTTCGACGGCGAGGACCAGCTCCGTGGGCAAGCCGGCAACGACCTCCTCGACGCCGGGCCCGGTGACGACCGGCTCTGGGGCGGGCGAGGGGACGACAGCCTCTACTCCGGTTCCGGCTGGAGCCGGCTGTGGGCCGGCCCCGGCGACGACCTGCTCCGCGGCGGAGGCTCGGTCGACAACCTCTTCGGCGGGGGCGGCGACGATCTGATGTACGGCGGTGCCGGACCCGACTTCCTCGACGGCGGCAGGGGTGCCGATCTCCTGCGCGGTGGCGGCGACATCGACAATCTGGCCGGAGGCTACGGCGACGACCGGGTGTACGGCGGAGCGGGCGACGACTCGCTGACCGACACCGACATCGGGTCGCCCGGACCGGGAGGGCAGCCCGACCCCGTCCCGGCGGATGAAGACCAGCTGGTGGGCGGCCCCGGCAACGACATGGTCGCCGTCCAGGCCGGAGCCGACCGGGTCCGAGCCGGCGACGGCGACGACGAGATCAAGGTCTTCGGCGACGACGGCTCGGTCGACCGGGTCGGCTGCGGTCCGGGCCGGGACCGGGTGGTCTACTTCTACGCCCTCGATCCCGACGACGTGGTCGACGACGACTGCGAAAGCGTGACTCTCGAGCGGTAGCCGCCGGGTCATCTCCTCGCGCCGGCCATGTCCGGACGCAGCACGTCTCGGCTCAGCGGACCCGCTCGACCCGGCCCTCGTCCCACACCGGCTCCGGCGACTCGTAGACGGACCCGTCGGCGCCGTACACCAGGAACCGGTCGAAGCCACGGGCGAACCAGCGGTCGTGGGTCACCGCGAGCACCGTCCCCTCGAAGGCGGCGAGTCCCTCCTCGAGCGCCTCGGCCGACTCGACGTCGAGGTTGTCGGTGGGCTCGTCGAGCAGCAGCAGCGTCGCTCCGGAGAGCTCGAGCAGCAGGATCTGGAAGCGTGCCTGCTGGCCGCCCGACAGCGACTCGAACCGCTGCTCCGCGGCGTGGGCGAGCTCGTAGCGGTCGAGCGCGCGCGAGGCCTGCTCGCGGGGCATGCCCTGACGGTGCTCGTCGCCGCGGTGCAGGATCTCGAGCAGGGTGCGACCCCGCAGCTCGGGATGCTCGTGGGTCTGCACGAACCAGCCGGGGCGCACACGCGCGCCCAGTCGGGCCCGGCCGCTGTGGCGCACGGGCTCGATCGTCGCCTCACCGACGGGACGGTGCTCGACGTCGGGGTCGGAGCCGCCGGCCGCGAGCAGCCTCAGGAAGTGGGACTTGCCCGAACCGTTCGAGCCCAGGACGGCCACCCGCTCGCCGTACCAGACCTCGAGGTCGAAAGGCTTCATCAGCCCGGTCAGCTCGAGCTGCTCGCAGATCACCGCGCGCTTGCCGGTGCGACCACCGGTGAGCCGCATGGTCACCTGCTGCTCGCGCGGAAGTGCCTGCGGCGGCCCGGCCTCCTCGAACTTCCTGAGGCGGGTCTGGGCGGCCCTGTACTGCGAGGCGAGCCCGTCGTTGTACTCCGCCTTGATCTTGTAGCGGAGCACGAGCGCCTTGAGCTTGGCGTGCTCCTCGTCCCAGCGGCGACGCAGCTCCTCGAACCGCTCGAAGCGCTCCCGCCTCGCCTCGTGGTACGACGCGAAGCCACCCGGGTGCACCCAGACGGTGTTGCCGGCCGCCCCGAGCTCGACGGTGACGATGCGGGTCGCGGTGTTGTTGAGCAGCTCCCGGTCGTGGCTGATGAAGAGGATCGTCTTCTGCGACTCGCGGATCCGCTGCTCGAGCCAGGTCTTGCCCGGCACGTCGAGGAAGTTGTCGGGCTCGTCGAGGAGCAGCACCTCGTCGGGACCGCGCAGCAGGAACTCCAGCACCAGCCGCTTCTGCTCGCCACCCGACAGGGTCGCGAGGTCGCGGTACTTCGCCTGGTCGTAGGAGATCCCGAGCGCCGCGGTGCAGCACACGTCCCAGGTGACCTCGACGTCGTACCCGCCCGCGTCGGCCCACTCGGCCAGTGCCGCGGCGTACCTCATCTGGGTCGCCTCGTCGTCGTTCTCCATCATCGCGAGCTCGCAGGCGTCGACCGCGGCGGCAGCCGCCTGGACGCGCGGCGGGGAGACGGAGAGCAGCAGGTCGTGAACGGTCCTGCCTTCGTTCCCGTGGGTCACCATCTGCCGCATCACGCCGAGCCCGCCGGTGCGGGTGACCGCGCCCTCGTGGGGAGCGAGGTCACCGGTGATGATCCGCAGCAGCGTCGTCTTGCCCGCGCCGTTCGCCCCGACGAGAGCGACCTTGGCGCCCTCCCCGACGCGGAACGACACGTCATCGAGGAGCACCCGGCCGTCCGGGAGCTCGTACCTCACACCTGCGACGTCGACGTGGCCCACAGCGGACCATCCTCCCCCACGGCGCGGACCTTCGCACCGCAATAACCGGGTGGTACGACGGGCGGGGCCGTTCGGCCGAGGTGACCAATGGCGTCCGTTCTGGGCCGTAGGTCCCTCATCGTCCCTTGCGCCGGGCGCAATGCTGGAGTCGAGGAGGTGTGCCCGATCGGGCATCGACCGGATGCACCCACCCACGGCACGGGGGCGAAGGAGATGAGGGCGATGACAGCCACCGGCAAGCCCACCGACAAGCAGCCTGCCACGAGCACCGACGAGAGCGCCGTGACGCCCGCTTCGGACGCCGCCGAGAAGGCTCCCCCGAAGGTGGTCGGACGACGCCGCCTGGCGAGGTACACCGTGTTCGGCCTGACGGCGTTCTTCCTGCTCCTCGCATCCGCCTTCGCCGTCGGGGCGATCGTCGACGACCCGGGCGGCGCCACCGCAGCCGTGGTGATCCTCGCCTGGCTGCTGCCCGCAGTGGCCCTGAGCGGCTACGCGTTCCTCCGGCCGGCTCGCGCCGAGCAGGTCCTCATGGTCGTGACCGGGGTCGTCGTGGCGTTCATCGTCATCCAGGCGCTGACGGACATGGTCCCGACCGACGACGTGGGGCCTGTCGGGACGCTCGCGGCGCTCGTGGTCAGCGTCCCGCTCGCGTTCCTGGGACTTCACCGGGCCGCGATGGCCGGCAAGCTGCTGCTCGCGATCGGCCTGGCCCTGGCGTTCAGCGCGTTCATCGGCGCCCCCGCCGGGTCCGCAACCGCTCTGGCCGCTCCGCTGCTGGTCCTCGGCATGCTGTTCATGGTCGTGGCCGAGCCCTCCGGCGGCCGTCGCAGGCGCCCGACCCCGCCGACGACCTAGCCGCCCTCTCGCCCGTCGAACGACCGGGCCGTCGTTGCCGTTCACGTGAACGGGAACTGCAGCCGCGTCGCGCGACCGGACGTCGTTGCCACTCATGTGAACGGGAACTGCAGTCGCGTCGCGCGATCGGGTGGCGCGGAGTCGTCACCGGCCTCTGACCCGAGAGGTCAACGCCCCGGTCGCTATCGCGACCGGGGCGTATGACGTTGCGGCAAGCGCTCAGGCGGTGTCGCTCTGCTCCGAGACGTTCGAGCGCCCTGCCTCGAGGCGGGCCACCGGCACCCGGAACGGTGAGCACGAGACGTAGTCGAGCCCGACCTCGTCGAAGAAGTGGATCGAGTCCGGGTCGCCTCCGTGCTCGCCGCAGACACCGAGGTGGATGTCCGGCCGGGTCGTCCGGCCCTTCTCGACCGCGAGCCGCACGAGCTGGCCGACGCCGTCCCGGTCGAGGGTCTCGAACGGGGAGACCCCGAAGATGCCCTGCTCGAGGTAGGTGCCGAAGAACTTCGCCTCGACGTCGTCGCGCGAGAAGCCCCAGGTCATCTGCGTGAGGTCGTTGGTGCCGAAGGAGAAGAACTCCGCGGGCTCGGCGATCTCGTCGGCGGTCATCACCGCACGCGGGAGCTCGATCATCGTGCCGACCTTGAAGTCGAGGTCGACGCCGGTCTCCTTCTCCACGTCCGCGGCGACGGCGAGGATCTCCGCCTTGACCAGCTCGAGCTCCTGGACCGCGGCCACCAGCGGGATCATGATCTCCGGCTGCGGGTCGCCGCCGGCCTTCTTGCGCTCGGCAGCGGCCTCGAGGATGGCGCGTGCCTGCATCTTGAACAGTCCGGGGATCGCGATGCCGAGGCGGACACCACGCAGACCCAGCATCGGGTTCTGCTCGTGCAGCCGCTTCACCGCGTCGAGCAGCTTGTGGTGCTTGCTGTCGCGGTGGCCGTGGTCGTCCTCGATCGCCACCGCCACCGACAGGTCGGTGAGGTCGGGGAGGAACTCGTGCAGCGGCGGGTCGATCAGCCGGATCGTCACCGGCAGCCCGTCCATCGCCTCCAGGATCTCGATGAAGTCCTGCCGCTGGAGGGGCAGCAGCGCCGAGAGCGCCTCCTCCTGCTCGTCCACGGTCTCGGCCACGATCAGGTGCTCCACGAGCTCACGCCGCTCGCCGAGGAACATGTGCTCGGTCCGGCACAGGCCGATGCCCTGGGCGCCGAACCGGCGGGCCCGCAAGGCGTCATCCGGGGTGTCGGCGTTGGCACGCACACGGAGACGGCGGGTCCTGTCGGCGTGCTGCATGATCCGCTCCACGGCGAAGACGAGCTCGTCCTCGTCGGCGGTGGGGTCACCCTCGAAGTAGCGGACGACGAGCGAGTCGGCGACCGGGACGTCGCCGTCGTAGATCTCGCCGGTCGTGCCGTCGATGGAGATGACGTCGCCCTCGTTGATGGTGTGGCCGCTCGCGGAGACGAACCTCTTGGCGGCCACGTCCACGTCGAGGGAGTCGGCCCCGCAGACACAGGTGCGGCCCATGCCGCGTGCGACGACGGCGGCGTGGGAGGTCTTGCCGCCCCGGCTGGTGAGGATGCCCTTCGCAGCCACCATGCCCTTGAGGTCGTCGGGGTTGGTCTCCCGGCGTACCAGGATCACCTGCTCGCCGCGCTCGCTCCACTCGACGGCCGTGGTCGAGTCGAACACCGCCTTGCCGACGGCCGCACCGGGCGAGGCGTTCATGCCGGTGCCGATCAGCTGCTTGTCGGCACTCGCGTCGAAGCGCGGGAACATCAGCTGGGCGAGCTGGGCGCCGTTGACCCGGCGCACCGCCTCGTCCATGTCGATGAGGCCCTGGTCGACGAGCTGGGTCGCGATCCGGAAGGCCGCCTCCGCGGTGCGCTTGCCGACGCGCGTCTGGAGCATCCACAGCTTGCCGTGCTCGACGGTGAACTCGATGTCGCACAGGTCCTTGTAGTGCTCCTCGAGCGTCTTCATGATCGCCATCAGCTCGTCGTAGGACTTCTTGTCGAGCTTCTCGAGGTCCGCGAGCGGGACGGTGTTGCGGATGCCGGCGACGACGTCCTCGCCCTGGGCGTTCTGGAGGTAGTCGCCGTAGACACCCTGGTGGCCGCTCGCTGGGTCACGGGTGAACGCGACGCCCGTGCCGGAGTCCATGCCGACGTTGCCGAAGACCATCGCCATCACGTTGACCGCGGTGCCGAGGTCGGAGGGGATCCGCTCCTGGCGGCGGTAGAGCACCGCCCGCTCGGTGTTCCACGAGTCGAAGACCGCGCGCACCGCCATGTCGAGCTGCTCGCGCGGGTCCTGGGGGAAGTCCCTGCCCGCGTGGTCCTTGATGATGGCCTTGTAGATCACCACCAGGTCGCGGAAGTCGTCCGCGTCGAGGTCGAGGTCGCTCTTGGACCCCTTGGCGTGCTTCTTGGCCTCGAGCTCGGACTCGAACAGCTCCCCCTCGATCCCCAGCACGGTCCTGCCGAACATCGTCAGCAGCCGACGGTAGGAGTCGTAGGCGAACCGCTCGTCACCCGACTGGGCTGCGAGGCCGTGCACGGACTCGTCGTTGAGCCCGATGTTGAGGACCGTCTCCATCATCCCGGGCATCGAGAACTTCGCCCCGGAGCGCACCGAGACCAGCAGCGGGTCGTCGGCCTGCCCGAGCGTCTTGCCCATCGTCGCCTCGAGCTCGGCGAGATGCGTGGCGACCTGCGCGGCGAGCTCGGCAGGCTCGTCCCCCTGCTCGAGGTAGGCGCGGCACGCCTCCGTGGTGATCGTGAAACCTGGTGGGACCGGCAGCCCGAGGTTGGTCATCTCGGCGAGGTTGGCACCCTTGCCCCCGAGAAGATCCTTCTGGTCCTTGCTGCCCTCTGAGAATCCGTACACGTACTGGGTCATGACCCGATCATGCCGCACGAGCCGAGGCGAGTCAGGGGACCTTCGTCCGCATTGTCCGGGGGCGACCGACCCGGGACCGTCCTGTCCTGCTCAGTCCTTGGTCTGTTCTGCCCAGAGGTTGATCCCCGCGTCGACGGCGTACTGGTCGATCCGGGCGAGCTCCTCCTCGCTGAACGCCGGACCCTGCAGGGCGTCGAGGTTGATGTCGAGCTGCTCGACCGACGAAGCCCCGACGACCACCGAGGTGACCCGCTTGTCGCGCAGCGCCCACTGCAGCGCCATCTGGGCGAGCTTCTGCCCACGCTCCTGCGCGATCTCGTTCAGCGCCCGCACGTGGCGAAGCACGGACTCGTCGAGGTGCTCCTCCGGAAGAGAGGTGTCCCGCGCGGCGCGCGAGTCGGCCGGGATGCCCTGGAGGTAGCGGTCGGTGAGCAGGCCCTGGGCGAGTGCGGTGAAGACGATGCAGCCCATCCCCTGCTCCTCGAGCTCGTCGAGGAGGTCGGTCTCGATCCAACGGTTGAGCATGGAGTACGACGGCTGGTGGATCAGCAGGGGTGTGCCGAGCTCGCGGGCGATCGTCGCTGCCTCGTGGGTCTTCTTGGCGGAGTACGACGAGATGCCGGCGTACAGGGCCTTGCCGGAGGCGACCGCGTAGTCGAGCGCCATCATCGTCTCCTCGATGGGCGTCTCGGGGTCGTAGCGGTGGCTGTAGAAGATGTCGACGTAGTCGAGGCCGAGCCGGTCGAGGGACTGGTCGAGGCTGGCGAGCACGTACTTGCGCGAGCCGCCGCCCTGACCGTACGGGCCCGGCCACATGTCCCAGCCGGCCTTCGTCGAGATGACCAGCTCGTCGCGGTAGGGCGCGAAGTCGTGCTGAAGGAAGTGGCCGAAGTTGACCTCCGCCTGGCCGTACGGAGGCCCGTAGTTGTTGGCGAGGTCGAAGTGCGTGATGCCCCGGTCGAACGCCCTGCGCAGGATCGCCCGCTGGACGTCGGCAGGCTTGTCGTCGCCGAAGTTCTGCCACAGGCCCAGCGAGACGGCCGGGAGCTTGAGACCGCTTCTGCCCGTGAAGCGGTACTCCATCGTGTCGTAACGGTCCGGGGCTGCCTCGTAAGCGGTCATGCACCCACTCTGCCACCCGCGGGGCACCCCGCGGCGTCTACCTCAGCCACCAGGCCAGCGACGGGAAGTCGATGATCGACAGCTCTCGGCTGCCCGGCACGTGGCCCGGGTTGCGGTCGTCGACGAGGACCTCTCCGTCCGCGTCGTAGAAGACCACCCGCTTCGCGCCCGGAGCCTCCCCCCGCGCCACCTGTGCAGCGATCTCAGGGGACATGTCACCGGTGTAGGCGAACGACAGGTACCCCTCACGCACGTCGGCCCACGACGCCTTGCCGTCCGGGGTCACGACCTTCACCGCGGCGACGTCGGCGGGACGCCGGTCGTTCCAGGTCATGGTGAACTGCGGGCACTCGGCGTCGGCGACCCACCGCTCCTTGCCGCTCAACAGGCTCACACACGGCACCTCGAGGTGCGGAACGGGCGAGTCGGGACCGCCCGTCAAGCGCGGATCAGCCTCGTCCGCCCGCTGGTAGGCCTGCACTCCCGCAACCGTCCTGCGAGGGAAGTCCACTGCGGTCGGGTAGACGGCCAGAGCGTTCTTGACACCGCTCTCCGGGGCGTTGCCGAACTGGCAGGAGCCCCAGTACCTCCCGTCGTCCGACCGCAGTGTCGCGTGGGTGCGGTTGTCGATCACCGCCGACGTCATCAGCTCCGGGCTCGCTCCCAGCAGGCGCACCGCCGCACCTTCGTCCCTCTGACCGGTGCCGTCGAGGAAGAGGGCGTTCTCACCGGTGGTGCAGCGCGACAGGATCTCGGCCGCGCTCAGCTCCGGTTGCGCGGCCGGCGCCACCTCGGCCGGCCGGACCGTCGACGGTCTCGGCAGCATCGCCACTCCCGTCCCCACCACACCGACGGCGGCGATCAAGGCGACCGAGGACATGGCACGGCGCCGACGCAGCCGCTTGCGCCCGCGCGCCACGTCGTCGGCGGAGGGCCCGTGAAGTGGCTCGGGGCCGAACGAGTCGTTCAGTCGCTCGCGGAAGTCGGAGGGGTCCATCAGACGCCGGTTCATCGGTTGCTCCTCGTCTCGACGCCCTCGGCACGCAGCAGCGCGTCGAGGCTGGTCAGTGCCCGGGACGTGTGGCTCTTCACAGTCCCGGTCGAGATGCCGAGCTCGCGGGCGGTCTCCTCCACCGACAGGTCCAGCCAGTGACGGAGCACGACGACCTTGCGCTGCATCGTGGGCAGCTGCTGGAGCGCCCGGACCAGCTCGGACCGGTCGTCCTCGGAGGTGTCCGCCTCCACCGGCACGTCGTGGTGCTCCAAGCCGGCGCGCTCCCTGCGCCACGGGCGGCGTGACTCGTCGATGTTCGCGCGCACGATGATCTGTCGCGCGTAGGCCTCCTCCGCACCCGCCTTGTGCAGCCGCGGCCACGCGACGTACAGCTTGGCCAGCGCCGTCTGGACGAGGTCCTCCGCCTGGTGCCAGTCGCCGCAGAGGGTGTAGGCAATGCGCCGCAGGTGCGGCCGTCTCGCGGCCACGAAGGCCACGTACTCGGTCTCGCTCCTGCGCAAGGGACCCTCCTCGGTGCTCGGTTCTCGCTGCTCAGACGGGACGCGAGGACCGTCGGGTTGTCATGCTCCGAGAAGTTTCGGTCAGATGGGGAGGTCCAGTCCGTCACGGACCACCATGTCCGTGAAGGCGATGCAGTCCTCGGCCCGGCCCTCCGGGTCGTCGTCGTAGGTGCCGCTGGTCTCGCCGGTCACGCGCACGGCGAGCGCCTCGGTGACGATCGGGCGCCACTTCTCCCCGAAGGCGGTGATGGCGTACCGCCCGGCGCCGGTCTTCGAGGTCAGCTCCCCGGTCGCCAGCAGGTGGTGCAGCCGGCTCACCCCGAGGACGCACCACGCGACGATGTCGGGCTTGCCGGCCTCGGACGGGAACTGAGCCAGCGCGTCGGCCTGCTCGCGCCAGTAGGACCCGAGGTTCTCGTGGGTGTACCTGCGCAGCTCGGCGTCGTCGGCCCAGATCTCCACCTCGGCGAGGGCCGGGCCGTGCACGGTCACCCCGTGCCTGGCGAGCTCGTGCCACGTCACCGGGTGTACGTCGAGGCGCTCGGCCTCGTGGAAGATGCCCGCCTGCGTGCACGGCAGGTCGGGGCAGACCGACGGTGACCGCCGCAGGTCGTCCCAGGTGAGGTGGAAGCCGTCGAACGGAGGACGCGCGAAGGTCGTGCCCACCTCGGCGTGGACCTCACGCAGCCGCTCGACGGTCGCGTCGTCGGGCCGCTCGGCGAGCACCGCGACGTAGTCGATGTCGCTGCGCCCGTCGTACCACTCGCCGAACCCGATCGAGCCGTGCAGGTAGAGACCCTCCACCAGGCCGGGCATCGCCTCGTCGGCCAGGGAGAGGAAGAGGCCGGTCACCTGCTGGACGGGCCCGGGGAGGTTCATGGTCGCTCCCCGCGTCGGGTCTCGAGCACTCGGAACCCCTTCGCGCTCGCCAGCCGGTCGGTCGGGAAGCCCTTGTCGCCCATCCAGCGCTGGAGGGAGTCCGCGCCGAGGTTCTTGCCGACCACCATCACCGCACGGCCGTCGGGCGCCAGCCGCGGCAGCCAGGTCAGCAGCAGGTCGTGCAGCGCCTGCTTGCCGACCCGGATCGGCGGGTTGGACCAGATCTCGTCGAACTCCACGTCGGCCGGGACCGCGTCCGGCGTCACCGCGGTGTACCTGTCGGTGACTCCAAGAGCGGCGGCGTTCTCGTTGGCCAGCAGGACCGCCCGCTCGTTGACGTCGACCGCCCAGACCCGGGCTCCAGGGACGGCAACGGCGAGGGCGAGGCCGATGACGCCGTAGCCGCAGCCGAGGTCGAGGAACGTGCCCGGCCCGGGCGGCGTGGTCTCGCGGAAGAGGACCGCCGTGCCGATGTCGAGCCTGCCCTGGGCGAAGACGCCGGAGCCGCTCGTCAGCGCGAGGTCGTGCCCCCACACCTGCGCCCGCACGGGGGTCCGCCGGAAGGCGACATCGGGGGCGGCGCTGAAGTAGTGCTCATCCACGGGGGGCTCCCGCCCGGGCCAGCCCACCGCCGGGCTCGTCGTACCTCTGCTGTCCCGGCAGCGTCCGCACCCGCCTGGCCGCATCGGCCTGCGCGGCGAGCCCGGCGTCGTCGGGGTAGCCGACCTCCTCGAGCGTCAGACCGTGCGCGTGCACGACGGTCACGCGAGGGTCCCGCTCACCCCGTCGGAGCACCTCGCCGGCCCATCCCGGCTCCCGGCGCCCCTCCCCGACCGTGATCATCGCGCCGACGAGGGCGCGCACCATGTTGTGGCAGAAGGCGTCCGCCCGCACGGTGGCGACGGCCAGGCCGGCGTCGTCACGCCTCCACGACAGCTCGAGCAGGGTGCGGATCGTCGACGCCCCCTCCCTCTTCTTGCAGAACGCCGCGAAGTCGTTTTCGCCCTGCAGCAGCGTCGCGGCCTCGTTCATCGCCTCGAGGTCGAGCGCCCGCCCCCAGGCGAGCACCCACCGCCGCGTCAGCGGGTCGACCAGGGCGGGGGCGTCCGCGATGCGGTAGGCGTAGCGCCGCCACACCGCCGAGAACCTGGCGTCGAAGCCCTCCGGGGCGGTCGAGATCCGGTGCACCCGCACGTCGTCGGGGAGGATCCCGTTGAGCCGTCGCAGCAGCGCCTCGGCGGGAGGCCGGGTGCTGCGGCCCGCGCTCGCGGCGAGGACCTCGTCGTCGACGTCGAGGTGGACGACCTGGCCCCGCGCGTGCACCCCGGTGTCAGTCCGTCCCGCACACGTCACCGGCGCGGACTCGCTGCGGAGGATCTGGGTCAGCGCCGCCTCGAGAATGCCCTGCACGGTCCGAAGCCGGGGCTGGGTTGCCCAACCGTGGAAGTCCGTGCCGTCGTAGGCAAGGTCGAGTCGCAGGCGCACCCGCACATCCTTTCAGAACCTCGACGCGGCGCCGCGCCGCGTTATCTTCGTTACGCCATGGAACGGATCAGCATCGACCACGACTCCCCCGTGCCGCCCTTCGAGCAGCTGCGCTCGCAGGTCGCCGCCCTCGTCGCGCGCGGCGACCTCGCACCCGGCACCAGGCTCGGGACGGTCCGGCAGACCGCCGCGGACCTCGGGCTGGCCGTCAACACGGTCGCGCGTGCCTACCGCGAGCTCGAGGCGGACGGCGTCGTGGTGACGCGCGGACGCCAGGGCACGTTCGTGCGGTCGGCGGTGATGGACGGTACGTCGGACAGCGGCGACGCCGCACGCCAGGCCGCCGCCGGCTACGTCCGGGTCGCCCGCAAGGTCGGGCTCACCCGGGTCGAGGCCGTCCGCCTGGTCGAGGAGCTCTGGGACTGACCCACGGATCCGCCGCATCCACCCGGCCGCGCCGTGCCGTCACACCCGGCGGCGCACGCCCTGCCGACCCGTCACAGCTGCCGCGGGGCATGCACGAGGGCCCGCCACCGCGAACGGTGACGGGCCCTCGACGTACAGCAGGTGCGAGCTCAGCTCACTCGGACTTCTTGTCCTCGTCGGCCGTGGCCTCGGCGGTCTCGGACTCCTCGACCGGAGCCTCCTCCTCGGTGACCTCGGCGGCGTTCTCGACGTCGGCCTCCGAGGTGGTCTCCTCGGCCGGGGCCTCGGTGGCCGCGGTCTCCTCGACCGAGGTCTCCTCGGCCGGCGCAGCCGCGGGGGCGGCCTGGGCCGTCTCCTGCGTGCGGACCGTCTTGGCCTTGGCGACGTACTCCTCGGTCACGAGCTCGATGACCGCCATGGGGGCGTTGTCGCCCTTACGGGGGCCGAGCTTGGTGATCCGGGTGTAGCCGCCGGGACGCTCGGCGAAGCGAGGAGCGATCTCCTCGAACAGCGCGTGCACGACTCCCTTGTCACGGACCACGCGGAGCACCTGGCGACGGTTGTGCAGGTCGCCCTTCTTGGCCTTCGTGATCAGCCGCTCGGCGTAGGGACGCAGCATGCGCGCCTTGGCCTCGGTGGTGGTGATCCGGCCGTGCTCGAAGAGGCTCGTCGCGAGGTTCGAGAGGATGAGCTTCTGGTGAGCCGGGCTGCCGCCGAGGCGAGCGCCCTTCTTGGGGGTAGGCATGGGTCTCTTCTCAATTCTCCCGAGCCGTATCAGGTACCCGGGTAGCTGTCTTCGTCTGAGTGGTGCGAGGCCCAGAACGCGGGCCCCGCTCCGGCCCCGTCTCGATGACGGGGCCGGCAGGGTGGATCAGTACTGCTCGTCCTCGACGAAGCTGTCGTCGTCGTCCTCGTACGCCGCGAGGGCAGCCTGCGGGTCGAAGCCCGGAGCGCTGTCCTTGAGCGAGAGGCCCATCTCGACCAGCTTCGCCTTGACCTCGTCGATCGACTTCGCACCGAAGTTACGGATGTCGAGCAGGTCCTGCTCCGAGCGCGAGATGAGCTCACCCACGGTGTGGATGCCCTCACGCTTGAGGCAGTTGTAGGAGCGCACGGTCAGCTGGAGGTCCTCGACCGGCAGCGCGAGGTCGGCAGCGAGCGCCTCGTCGACCGGCGAGGGCCCGATGTCGATGCCCTCGGCCTCGACGTTGAGCTCACGGGCGAGGCCGAAGAGCTCGACCAGGGTCTTGCCCGCCGAGGCGATCGCGTCACGAGGACGGATCGACGGCTTGGTCTCGACGTCGATGACGAGCTTGTCGAAGTCGGTGCGCTGCTCGACACGGGTGGCCTCGACCTTGTAGGTCACCTTGAGCACCGGCGAGTAGATCGAGTCGACCGGCATCCGGCCGATCTCGACGTCGCCGGCCTTGTTCTGCACCGCGCTGACGTAGCCACGGCCCCGCTCGACGACGAGCTCCATCTCGAGCTTGCCCTTGTCGTTGAGGGTCGCGATCTTCAGGTCGGGGTTGTGCACCTCGACACCGGCCGGTGGCGCGATGTCGGCAGCGGTCACGTCACCGGGACCCTGCTTGCGGAGGTACATCGTGACCGGCTCGTCGTGCTCGGAGGAGACGACGAGGTCCTTGAGGTTGAGGATGACCTCGGTGACGTCCTCCTTGACCCCTTCGACCGTCGAGAACTCGTGCAGCACGCTGTCGATCTTGATGCTCGTGACCGAGGCACCGGGGATCGACGAGAGCAGCGTGCGGCGCAGCGAGTTGCCGAGGGTGTAGCCGAAGCCGGGCTCCAGCGGCTCGATGACGAACCGCGAACGGAACTCGTCGACGACCTCTTCCGACAGTGTCGGGCGCTGAGCGATAAGCACTGATGATTCCTTTCCGAGCCCACCCGCTATTTGACGGGCTCGAACCTAAAAGGGAGAGGGCGTTGTGTCGGGTACTACTTCTTCGAGTAGTACTCGACGATGAGCTGCTCCTGGACCGGCAGGTCGATCTGCGCGCGGACCGGAAGCTGGTGCACGAGGATGCGCATCCGGTTCGGCAGCGCCTCGAGCCACGCCGGGACGTTGCGCTCGCCGTGCGTCTCGCGAGCGATGATGAACGGCGTCATCTCCTTCGACTTCTCGCGAACGTCGATCACGTCGTGCTGGCTGACCTGGTACGACGGGATGTCGACCTTCTTGCCGTTGACCTGGAAGTGGCCGTGCACGACGAGCTGACGGGCGTGACGCCGGGTCCGGGCGAAGCCTGCGCGGTAGACCACGTTGTCGAGACGGCACTCGAGCAGCTGCAGCAGGTTGTCACCGGTCTTGCCGGCGCGACGGCTGGCCTCGGTGTAGTAGTTGTGGAACTGCTTCTCGAGCACGCCGTAGGTGAAGCGGGCCTTCTGCTTCTCGCGAAGCTGGAGAAGGTACTCGCTCTCCTTGATGCGGCCGCGGCCGTGCTGGCCGGGCGGGTAGGGACGACGCTCGTAAGCCTGGTCGCCACCGACGAGGTCGACACCCAGGCGGCGCGACTTCTTCGTCATGGGGCCGGTGTAGCGGGCCATGTTTCAGAACTCCTTGGATTCGCTGGGGGTCGGGATCAGACGCGGCGGCGCTTGGGCGGGCGGCATCCGTTGTGGGGCGTGGGCGTGACGTCCGCGATGGTGCCGACCTCGAGGCCGATCGCACCGAGCGAACGGATCGCCGTCTCGCGGCCCGAGCCCGGGCCCTTGACGAAGACGTCGATCTTCTTCATGCCGTGCTCCATCGCCCGACGACCAGCAGCCTCGGCTGCCATCTGCGCGGCGAACGGGGTGGACTTGCGGGAGCCCTTGAAGCCGACGGTGCCGGCCGAGGCCCACGAGATCACCGCACCGGTCGGGTCGGTGATCGTGACGATGGTGTTGTTGAACGTGCTCTTGATGTGAGCCTCGCCCTGGACGACGTTCTTCTTCTCCTTGCGGCGCACCTTCTTGGCGCCGGCAGCCTGACGGCTCTTGGGAGGCATTCAGTTTCTCCTGAGGTTTGCTGGTGAGCTGATCTGAGGAAGCAGGTTCGGTGAGCCCGTTCCGGACGGCAGTGCCGATCCAGGGATCACTTGGCCTTCTTCTTGCCGGCGACGGTGCGCTTGGGGCCCTTGCGGGTACGCGCGTTGGTCTTGGTGCGCTGACCACGGACCGGGAGGCCCTGACGGTGCCTGCGGCCCTGGTAGCTGCCGATCTCGATCTTGCGACGGATGTCTGCCTGGACCTCACGACGGAGGTCACCCTCGATCTTGAAGTTGGCTTCGATCTCGTCACGGAGCTTGACCAGCTCCTCGTCACCCAGCTGGTGGACCCGCATGTTGGGGTCGACCCCGGTCGATGCCAGGAGCTGCTGGGCGCGGGTACGGCCGATGCCGTAGATGTAGGTGAGTGCGATCTCGATGCGCTTGTCGCGCGGGAGGTCCACACCAACGAGGCGTGCCATGTAAGGCGGTGTCCCTTCGGTTCGTCGGAGGTGTCTGTTCGTGCCGCGTCCCCACCCGCCTCGGCAGGGCCCCGGCCTCCGGCCCGGGGGTCGCA